>NZ_CP109598.1:0-2400000 GCF_036327775.1 Streptomyces sp. NBC_01498
ATCGCTGCGCGATGTACAAGCGAAGGCATCCGCTTCGCGGATGCCAAGCGGTTCGCTGCGCTCCCCGCGTTCGCTGCGCTCCCGCGCCCCTTGCTTCGCAAGGGGCTTGACTCCTGCTTCGGGTCTGCTCCCTGCTTCGCAGGGCCTGCCCTGCGCCTTCCCGCTTGGTCTCTACGCTGCGCTTCTCGCCCAGTTTCCGCCCTGCGCTTTCCGGCCTGCTCCCTACGCTGCGCTTCGGGACCGATAAAGCCCGTTCCAGGCGAAGCCGACCCTGCCTGAACCCGGTTGATCGGTACGGAGGCTGAGGAGCGCTGCGCGCTCCTCAGTGGGTCCGCTGCGCTCCCCCACCCCAGCGATCCCTTCCGGCTGCGCCTCCTCCTGATGACCAGTCATGTAGCGGACAGTCTGGCGCGAGAGGAGGTCCGTGTGCATGGAAAAACACATTCACGACACCCCCCAAGGCAATGAAGCCGGGTTGCTCACCCAGGCGGGGAAGCGGATTTTCACTACGTGCTTCATTTTTGTCAGGAGATAGACTTTGGACTGCAAGACTCGCACCATGGAACGCCACAGTGCTCTGTCCAGGTCCACCGCAGAACCCTTCGGTGCTCTTGGTGGCCGGACCTGACATCCGGTCCCATGGTCCGGATGCGACTCTTGTGGCTCTTGAGATGCAGGATCTCGTTTTCTGTCGTCGACTGCGGCCGTACAGCACCCCAGGAAGGGCGGGCGGACATGTCAACCTCGGACCGCTCCGATCAGCGCGAGGCGGCCCAACGGGAAGCCGTCGACGCGGTACTGCGCGTTCTCGAACTTCCTGCAAGATCACTTGTGCCCGAGCGGGGTCTCCGAACGCAGGTGATCATGGCGACCGGGTCGGGGAAGACCCGGGTGGCGGCCCGGAGCTCGGAGGAGTTGCGCGCAGGCCGGGTGCTGGTGCTCGTGCCGTCGCTGGATCTGCTCGTGCAGACCGAGTCCGCGTGGCGGGAGGCGGGCCGCCGAGGCCCGGCGGTCGGCGTCTCGTCCCTGCGCGGGGAGGCCGCGCCTTTCGCGAACACCACCAATGTGGGTGAACTGGTCGACTGGGTAAGGCCGTTGGACAAGGTCACCGTGTTCGCGACGTATGCCTCCCTCGGGCTGGGGACACTGGAGCGCGCGCACGCTGCCGGCCTTCCCAGCTGGGACCTGATCGTCGTGGACGAGGCGCACCGCACATCCGGCCGGATCGGGAAGCCGTGGGCTGTCGTCCACGACAACACCCGCATCCCGTCCCTGCGCCGGTTGTACATGACCGCCACACCCCGGCTGTGGGCTCTGGACGAGGACTCCGCAGATGCACCGGGTGAGCTGGTCGCGAGCATGGACGACGACCCCGACTCGCCTTTCGGCAGCCGCTGTTACACGCTGACGCTGTCGGAGGCGATCGACCGGGGAATCTGCGCGCCGTACCGGGTGGTGTGCGTGGACATCACCGACACCCAGGTCCAGGCCGCCCGGCTCCTCGGGGCCGAAAGCCGTACGGACCGGGTACGCGGAGCGCGGCTCGCCGCCCTCCAGACCGCACTGCTCAAGGCGTCCTCGGAGGAGAACTTCCGGCGCACGCTCGTTTTCCACCACGTCGTCAAGGAGGCGGAGGCGTTCGCGGCCGGACTGCCCGCAATCGCCGCGCAGCTGCACACCGCCGACCCGGAGCTGTACCCGAAGACGATCTGGGCGAAGTGGCTTTGCGGCGACCACAAACCCCTGCATCGTCGGCGGGTCATCGGGGAGTTCGGGGACGGGATCGCCGCCGACGGCACGGTGGTGGAGAAGTGCTTCCTGTGCTCGGTGAAAGTCCTGGGCGAAGGCGTCGACACCAAGACCTGCGACTCCGTCTACTGGGCCGACGTACGCGGCTCCATGGTCGACCTGGTCCAGGCCGTCGGCCGCGCGCTGCGGATGCAGCCCGGCGAGGGCAAGATGGCCAATCTGGTCGTACCGGTACTGCTCGGGCCCGGCGAGACGGCCGACAACATGCTCACCAGCAGGGCGTTCGGCGGGCTGGCGAAGCTCATTGAAGCCCTCAGGGCGCACGACGCGCGGGTGGTGGAGCAACTCGCCGAGCAGCAGGCCCCCAGCTCCTACAAGCCCCTCCAGAGGGGTGCGCAGAACCCGGACGAGGAGGCCGGGTCCGGCGGCCTGTCGGCATCGGCGCGGACACTGCTCAAGTTCAGCACCCCGCGCGACCCCGCCACGCTCGCGGCGTTCATCAACCTGCGGGTCATCGACCCCGAGCACGAGCACCGGCGGCGCGGTGTGGAGGCCGCCGTCATCTACGCCCGCGAACACGGCGATCTGAAGGTGCCCTTCACCTACCGGGTGCCCCGCAGGAAGGACCAGGAGGTGGAGGCCGAGGGGTGGCCGACCGCGCTCGACGGCTTCCCCCTCGGGCAGTGGATCGCCGACAACCGGCGTTTCTACGCCCGCGGGGACATGGACGAGCACCGTATCGCCCAGCTGGAGAAGCTCGGCATGGTCTGGTCTCACTTCGACGTCGCGTGGGACGAGGGT
The DNA here is from genome assembly GCF_036327775.1 of Streptomyces sp. NBC_01498. NCBI lineage: Bacteria > Bacillati > Actinomycetota > Actinomycetes > Kitasatosporales > Streptomycetaceae > Streptomyces > Streptomyces sp. NBC_01498. The sequence goes on from NZ_CP109598.1 coordinate 2,551, forward strand.
CTCGCGGCGGCGCGCGGGTGGGCCGCCGAACACGGGCACCTGCTGGCCCCGCTCGACGCCACCTTCCAGAGCTACCGGGTCGGGATCTGGCTGAAGAACGCGCGGGCCGCCGCCCGCAAGGCGCGGGAGAACGAGCAGCGGCGGGCCGAGGGCCTGCCCGTGGAGTCGGAGGCCGGGGCGCTGACGGGCGAGCGGCGCGAGCAGCTGGAGGACATCGACCCGTCCTGGTGCCCGGCCTGGCCGGTGACCTGGCAGCGCGCCTTCCATCTCGTCCGGGTCCACCTGGACGAAGGCGAGGCGCTGCCCACCGAGGCGGGCGAGGTCCTGCGCCAGGGCGAGGACCTCGGGCGGTGGGTGCGGTCGGTGCGTTACGGATGGGACCGGCTCACCACCGTGCAGCAGTGGATGTGCGAGAACGTCCTCGGCATCGAGCCTGCGGACGAGGACGAGAAGCCGCCCCGGCGCCGTACGCAGGCCGACAAGTGGGCGCTCAACTACCAGGCCGCCCGCCAGTTCCACGAACGCGAGCGCCACCTTCGGGTACCGAGGAAGTGGGTCGAACGGATCGTCGTCGGCGAGGACCAGGAGGAGCGGGAGCTGCGGCTCGGGGCATGGATCAGCAACCAGCGCAGCAGAGCCGCGACACTGACACCGGAACGGGTGAAGCAACTGTCGGCCATCGGCATGCAGTTGCCTCTCACTACGCCCGTACCGGCCCCGACGGCCGCCGCCGAACCCCCTGCCCCGCAGGACCGCCGCCGGCCGGTCGACCACGACGACGAGGGCGAGGGCGAGGGCGACAAGATGCTGTACGAAGCCAGCACCCGCACCTGCGGCCTCATCGATGAGCTGGGACCCCCCTCCGAACACGACAACCCCTGACTGTCCCCATGCTTGGGGCCCCGGGCTTGTTGACCCCGGGGCCCCTCGTTGATGCTTGTCGTCTACGACTCCGCCGAAGCCGCCGTCACGGCGATACCCAGGGCCGACCGCCTTCGGGCATGGCAGAGCAGCCCGGCGGACGGGACAGAGGGGAACTCGGCGCCCTTCGTGAAGGGGCGCGGGGCGTGGGGACTCAGACGAGCCGCTTACGACCCTGGACGAAGAGGAACGCCACGACACCGGCGGTCAGGGCGAACAGAATCGACGCCCCGAACCACTGCATGGTGTTCATCTGCGATATCGGGAGGTACTGCGTCGACCAGCCCACGACATCGGCCTTGTCCAGGCATACCTGCTGTGCCGCGTCGGTCTCCGACTCCGTACAGGTGCCCCAGCCCAGCAGGTCCCCGCTGCCGGTGACGAACGACTGGTCGATTTCGTAGGCGCCCCGGGGGAGCGACGGGGACGTGCTCTCACCCATGACACCCTTGTTCGTCGTGTCGGTGACGACGTTGCCGAGCGACAGCATGAAGTAGCCCCAGACGAGCTGGAGAATGACGGCGAAACCGAAGGTGACCACCATGGCGGTCAGCGTGCGCCGCAGCACCACGCCGATGGCCACCCCGCCGAAGACGGAGAGGAGGGTGAGGGCGACAGGTACCGGGCCCGTCGTGTTGAACGCGTCGCTCGAGGTCCACTCCATGAGCGTGGCCCCCTCGGTCTTGACGGGGTTCCACCACCAGCCGAACAGCGCCGACAGCACGCCCGTGCTCACCACGACCACCAGTCCGGTCAGCGCCAGCTTCGTGGCGAGCCACCGGGTCCGGCTCGTGGACTGGGCGGCGACCAGCTTGGCGGTGCCGTTCTCCAGGTCGCCCGCGATGAGCGGGGCACCGAGGAAGACGCCGAGCAGGACGGGTATCGCCTGGAGACCCATGGAGACGAAGGTGAAGGCGTCGTTGTACCGCGTCAACGCGCCGCCCGCCTCGTCGAGGCTCCTGCCGGGATAGCCGTAGGTGTCGAGGAAGTCGACCAGCTCGCCGCGCTGGTAGACGATCCAGGCCGCGAAGAGCGCGGTGGCGGCGAGGATCGTCCAGAACCCGGCCCGGTGCTGGCGCCAGACCAGCCAGGTCATACCGCTGAGTCGGGGGCGTCGGCCGGCCTTCGTGGTGGTCGTGTTCAAGGTCCCGTCGGTGGTGCCGTTCATGGTCCCGTTCTTGCCGTCGCTCGTGGAGCCGTTCGAGGTGCTGGTCGAGCCGCGGGTGACGGTGCTCATGCCGCCACCGCCCCGGTGCCGAACCCCTGGCCGTGGACCTGGGCGGTGGGGGTGATCAGCGGTGGTGCGTCGGGTGAGCGGAGATAGGCGAGCAGCAGTTCCTCCATGTTCGGGACGTTCACGTCCCAGGGGCCGGCGACCGGGCCCTCGGGGCGGATGAGCGCGGTGAACTGCCGCCCGCTGGTCCGCGACTCGACGAGGGTGTGGTGCCCGAGGGCGAGAGGCACGCCGTCACCCTCCTTGGCGCCCTTGACCAGGGTGTGCACGGACATCAGCTCGTCCACGTCACCGGCGAGGCGCACTCCGCCGCCGGAGACGACGACGAGGTAGTCGCACACGTTCTCCAGTTCGGCGAGGACGTGGGTGGACATCAGCACGGTGGTTCCGCGCTCGGCGGCCTCGGCGAGGAGGGTGCCCATGATCTCGTGGCGCACGACCGGGTCGAGGTCCGACATCGGCTCGTCGAGCATCAGCAGGTCGGGGCGTTTTCCGAAGGCGAGGGCGATGGCGACGCGGGTGCGCTGGCCTCCGGAAAGGGTGCTGATCCTCGCCTCGAAGGGCACGTTGCCCGCGCGGATGATGTCCTCGGCGGCGCGCTGGTCCCAGCCGGGGTTCAGCTCCCGGCCCAGGCGCAGGGTCTCCGCCACGGTGAAGCGGCGGAACAGGGGCTTCTCCTGGGCGAGGAACGCCGTGCGCCGACCGGACTCCACCGAGCCCGGGGCCTCACCGAACAGGCTGATCGAGCCGTTCGTCGGCCGCAGGACATGGGCCGCGATGCTCAGCAGCGTGGTCTTGCCGGCCCCGTTGGGTCCCACCAGGCCGCAGATCCGTCCTGCCGGGAGCCGGAAGGAGCAGTCCCGCAACGCCCAGCCCCGCCGGTAGCGCATCCCCAGCCCGTACGCCTCGATCGCCGGTTCCCCCGCGTACATACCTTCACTCACCTGTGCTCCTCGTTGTCGTGGCCCTCGTTGTCGTGGGCCCCGTTGCCGCCACGTTCCCGGCGGCGTACTGCTTCTCCATCGCCGACGCGACCAGTGCGGCCACGTCCTCCTGCTCCAGACCCGCCTCGGCCGCCCTCGACATCCACGCCACCAGCTCCGCGTAGAGCGGCGAGTCGGTTCCCGTCTCGGGGCGGCCCAGCGTGCGGCGTACGAAGGTGCCCTGGCCCGGTCGCGGTTCGACCAGGCCCTCGCGCTCCAGCTCCCGGTACGCCTTGAGGGTGGTGTTCGGGTTGACCGTGCTGGTCTCGGCGACCTCCTTGGCGGTGGGCAGCCGGTCACCCGGCACGAGTACGCCCAGCCGCAGGGCCTGCTTGGTCTGCTGCACGATCTGCTGGAAGGCGGGGACCCCGCTCCGCCTGTCGATGCGGTACTCCACGATCACCACCACCATTCCACTACTTGATTAGTGGAATGATGATGAAGGGGTGCGAGGGCGGTTGTCAATGCCGACCGGGACGAGGAGAAGCGGGTGGGCGGTGCGCTGACCGTCTTTTCTGGGACATCGGCGGACGGGGAAGGAGGCATGTCCGGCAAGAGACGCCTGATGGCGGCCAGTCCGGCGATGGACCTCATGGCCGGGCGCGGCGCATGCGCAAGCGGGCAGAACGACAACCCATGGGAGCTCAAGTTCCGCCTGGGGGCATGGGTCAGCATCCAACGCAGCGGAGCCGCGGCGCTGTCCCCGGAGCGGATGCAACAGCTGCCCAAGGTCGAATGGTCTCTCTGCCCACAGGCAGTGGATCATCCGTGGCACTGGTCATCATGGCGATACGTGCGAGCGACGGACGCCCCGCTTGTTGGAAGTGACCGTGCAACTCGGTTGCAAAGTCCCTCCTGATGCCAGGGGCAGGTCGGCTTTGCCGGGCATCCGTGACATCTGAGGCAGACGTTCCTGTCTGCCGGTGCGGGATGGCTGTGTTCAGGTGGGGGTGCCGTCCGGGGTGGCCGGATCAGGTCCGGTTCGCCGATATACCGGCCACGGTGGCCAGTTGGGATCGGAGGGTTCCGGCGTGGGGCTGGAGGGAGCCGTCGAAGGCAGCCGACCCGATGGTGAAGGCATCGACCCCGGCTGACGCGAGCGCCTGAATCTGGTCGGCGCCGGTGATGGAACCGGCGACGACCAGGCGGCCGGTGGTGGCGGCGCGGGCGGCGCGGACCAGGTCGAGGGGGTCGGCGTCGATGGCCCGGTACGCGAGAAGGTCCACGCCGGCGCAGCCCGCGGCCTCTGCCCGTCGGCAGTCGTCGGCGATGCGGTCCGGGTCGCCGCCGAGGCGGGTGGGGTGTCCCACGGGTTCTCCGGCGAAGGGGAGGTAGCCGATGGGGGTGCCGTGCAGGAGGCTGAGGGTCTCCTCCACCCAGGTGCCGCCCATCAGCCAGTCGACGCCGAGTTCGGTGGCTGTCCGTACGGAGGCGAGGGCCTGCTCGCGGCCGGTGCTGACGACTTCGAGATAGGTGGTGGCGCCCATGTCCCTTATGCGGGTGTGGAGTTGGGCGAGGGTGTCGCGGTCGACGCCGATGTCCTTGAATCCGATGTGGGTGATGCCGAGGTCCTGGATGGTGTCGATGACGTCGAGGCAGTCGGTGACGGTCCGGTCGTCGCGGGTGAGCATGAAGATGAAGTCCACGGTGTCCTTCGGCTTTCGGTTCCGGGGGGTGAGTTGGTGGTCAGAGTCGGTCCGGTGACCCTGAGGACAGGCGGTCGGCGTGGTGCAGGGCGGTGAGCAGGCTGGTGTGGTCGGCGGTGCCGAGACCGGCGATGTCGAACGCGGTGCCGTGGTCGACGCTGGTACGGACGAAGGGCAGGCCGATGGTGATGTTGACGCCGTGTTCGATCCCGAGGTACTTGACGGGGATGAGGCCCTGGTCGTGGTACTGGGCGACCACGGCGTCGAAGGCTCCGGCGCGGGCCCGCATGAAGACGGTGTCGGCGGGCCAGGGTCCGCTGGCCTCGATGCCTTCGCTCTGCGCGGCTCGTACGGCGGGGGCGATGATGTCCAGGTCCTCGCGGCCGAACAGGCCGTTCTCCCCGGCGTGGGGGTTGAGGCCGGCGACGGCGATGCGGGGGGCGGGCAGTCCGCCGCGCCGGAGTGTGCGGTGGGTGAGGCGGATGATGTCGAGTTCACGGTCGGTGGTGATCGCGTCGATCGCGGTGCGGAGCGACTGGTGGACGGTGACCAGGACGATGCGCAGCTCGTCGGTGGCCATCATCATCGCGTAGTCGGTGGTACCGGACAGGTCGGCGAGGATCTCGGTGTGCCCGGGGTAGGGGACGCCGGACAGGCGCAGCGCCTCCTTGTTGATCGGCGCGGTCACCAGGGCCCGTACCTCGGCGGCCAGGGCGAGCTGAATCCCCCGGCGTACGTACTGGAAGGACGCTCCTCCCGCGCGGGCGTCGAGCGTGCCCCAGGGCAGGTCGGCCGGAAGGCGGCTCTCGGTGAGGACATCCACCGTGCCGGGTGCGAACGTGGCTCGGTCGACCGAGGTGATCGGGCGGACGGTGAGATGGGTGCGGGCGATCCTGTCGGCGCGGGCGAGGACGTCCACGTCGCCGATGACGACGACGGGCACGGTGCGCCGGGGATCGGCGCACGCCTTGAGGGTGATCTCGGGGCCGATTCCGCAGGGGTCGCCCATGGTGATGGCGATCGGTTTCATGCGTGCTCTCCTGGATCGGTGGGCTGTCGGACGAGGTCGCACAGGCGCAGGAGCATGGCGTCGTCGCCGAAGCCGCCCGCCTTGATGAGTACGGGGAGGGGAAGCCGACCCAGCAGGGTTCCCCGGGCGACGCCGGGTTCGGGTTCGTCCAGCAGCCGGATGCCGGAGGCGCCGAGCGCCGGGAGTACGGTGGCGGCCGTTTCTCCGCCGGTGACGATGAGCGCGTCGACCGTCTGTTCTTCGGCCAGCGCCCGGACAACCGCTGCCATGGAGCCCACCAGGGCTCGTGCGGTCGGTGGCGCACGGCGTTCATCAGGCGTTTGCAGTGTGAGGACGGGGGCGGTCAGGCCGCTCAGCGCCTTCACCGCGGGCTCCGGATCACCGCTGACGGTGAGTCCCTGGACATCCACCTGGGCGCGGAGCGCGGCCAGTTGCCGCCGTGTCGCCGGGTTGGCGCTGCCGACAACGACCAGTGGGCGTCGGGCGGGTACGGGCGCCGAAGCGGCGCCATCGGCGCGTGCGCACCTTCGGGCCAGGGCGGATGCCAGACCCGGGGAGCCGACCCACAGCACGTCGTCGAGCCGTGGCACGGTCGCCACCACACGGTCGAGGTCACCGTCCGTCTCGGTGGAGCAGACGATCAGGCCGCCGCTGCGGGTCAGTTCGAGCAGTTCGGCTTCCTGGTGCGGCTCGACGAGGGCGGCCTCCGGGAGCAGCGTCGCCAGGTCCGAACACCGCACGGGGTGGGCCGGGTCGCGGGCGAACTCACTCTCGTGGACGGGAACGTCCCGCACGTACTGGATTCCCCGGACCGTCACCCTGCCCTCCGCCGGGAAGCCCGGGGCGATGACGACGGTCCGCCTGCGCGATCCTGCCCATGCGGCTCGGACTTCCGTCGCGACATGACCGCGCAGGGTGGAATCCACCGTCTTGAGGAGCAGTCCGGAGTCGGCGAACAGGCGCGCCGCCCGCCACGTACGTATGCCGGCGGCTTCCTCGTCCAGTGCGCGGGTCCCCAGGTCGACCGCCGTCACGCCGACCGGGTGCGGTGGTGCCGCTGCCGGGGTGGAGAGCAGGATCCGGGCGTCGTGGCCTGCCCGGCGGAACGGCGCGGCGCCGTCCCCGGCGCTGGTGAGGTCATCCGCCAGAATCGTGATGCCCGACCGCGTGTCGTTGCGGAATGCCATGCTCCACCCCTCTGCATGGGTCAGCGTGTGCTGTGACTGGATCAATAGTCATTCAGACGAAAGGGAAGGACAAACGATTCATTCTCACGAGACCTGTGAGTAAAGTTCACGCATGCGATGGTCGGCCCTTCCGCCTCTGAATACCCTGCTGCCCTTCGAAGCGACGGTCCGGCACGCGAGCATGACCGCGGCGGCCCAGGAACTGCATGTCACGCACGGCGCGGTGAGCCGACAGGTCCAGAACCTGGAGCGGTCCCTGGGGGTGTCACTCTTCGAGCGGCATCCACGCGCCCTGCGCCCGACCCCGGAGGCCCGCCAACTGGCGGCCGTCGTCCGGGACGCACTCGATCAGATCGATGCGGGTGCCCGGCAGGTCTCGCACCGCGCACCCGCGGGACCGCTCACCCTCTCGTGCGAGCCGACACTCCTGATGCGGTGGCTCATTCCCCGGCTGCCCGAGCTGGCGGGGAGCTTGCCGGACATCACCGTCCACCTGTCCGCCGGCGGCGGCCCTGTCCACTTCGACCGGGACAACATCGATCTCGCGATCCGCCGGGACGACTTCCCGTTCCCCGACAAGGTGAGCCGGGCGCACTTGTTCGCGGAGCGGATCGGCCCCGTCTGCCGACCCGATCTCGCCGGCCGTCTGACCGGCACCGCCGACCTGGCGGGGACGGCCTTCCTGCACACCGGCACGCGGCCGCAGGCGTGGGACGACTGGCGGCGCATCACCGGCATGACGGCGGAGCCCGCCTCCCAGCAGACCCTGGAACACTTCTACCTGACTCTTCAGGCGGCCGTCGCCGGCGTCGGGGTCGCGATCGCCCCGTACGCCGTCGTCCGCGACGACCTGGAGCGAGGACAACTCGTCGCACCCTTCGGCTTCGTCCCCGACGGCACCAGCTACCACCTCCTCAGCCGTCGGCCCCCCGAGCAGGACGCACGTGTCGGCCGGCTGGCCGCATGGCTGCGCACCCGGACGGCCACGCTCGAAACCGACTCCGACCGGGCCTGAGCGACGGACCGCCCCGGAGCCGCGCCGACTCCGGGGCCAGGAGCCCGTACCGAGGGCCGGCGGCGCATGTCGCCGCCCTCACCTCGCGGTGACTTTCGGCTCGGGCACCTGGTTGACGTACCGCGCCGGGGCCTCCACCGGAGGCACCGAAGCAGTCGGCACGCGGCACGCACGTACCAGCCGGCCAACCCGTGTCGCCCTCCGCGACGGCCGGCCGAACGGTCCTTGGGCTCGACGCCGTCCGGCCGGTAGCCGCACCGGTTCACCGGTCACCGAGCACCGACAGCTCGGGGGCGTACGAGCCGCTGCGGATTACGAGGCCGGAGCCGCGCGCAGGTGCTCACAGCAGCCACGGACACATGTGAGCGCAGACCCTGTTCCGTGAATGCCTCAGCAGGAACACGGGGGGCGGGACGATCGGGGGCTTGTATGGCCGCGAGGATGCGGCCTGGGTGTTCGCACGGAATCGCCCTGGGTGCGGTGCGGGCCCCGCTGCTGGGCGCGATGGTCGCCGACCACGTTGGCCAGTGCGGTCGCAGGTGCCGGTCGCGCCGATCTTCCTGCCTCAGCGCCGTGCGTCCGGCCCGGGGTGCGCTGCGCGCGGTGCCCGGTTGTGCGAGTGCATCGGTGATCCGGACGCCTTCCACCGGACGCCCTTGATCTCGCTCCGGGAAGGATCGTTCACAGGAGGTGCTTACCGTGCCCCCTCATGCCTCGGGCTCGGCCACGGTGACTGTGTCAGCTTCCTCAGTCTCTCGGCTCGTCGCCCCGTCCTGGCGTCCTGGGTCGGGACCGTCATCGATGCCGGCAGAGAACTCAGTGGCGAACTTTTCTGTGCCCAGCGCCGCGAGGGCCCTGGCTGTGATGCGCTGGACATCGCCGCGCTCCGCCTCCGGGAGCGGGGCGCCGGAGGACTCCCGGGCCCCGGTGGCTGTGCCCAGTAGGCGGGCGGCCCGCTCGGGTTGACCCGCGAGGACGTACGCCCCGGCGAGGCCCTCGTGGGCGAGAGCCAGAGCCCGGGGGTCGCCGCTGCCACGGGCGACGGAGAGGCCCTGGTGGTGCAGGGACATGGCCGCGGATGCGTCACCGCGTTGTTCGGCGAGGAAGCCGAGTTCGGCGAGGAGGAGTGCGGGGCCGGGGCCGAAGTCGACTTCGCGGTGCCATGCCAGGGTTCTGCGGAGGTGCTGCTCGGCGCGGTCGAAGTCGCCCTCGCGCCGGGCTGTGAGGGCGATGCCGATCTCGGCGTGGATCTCGCCCGCCGCGTAGCCGTGTTCGGCGGCCAGGGCCATCGCCTTACGGTGGAGCCCGGTGGCCTGGGGGAAGTCACCCGTCAGCAGGGCAACCCTGCCCAGCCCGGTGAGCCGGTCGGCGGCGTCCGCCCAGAAGCCCAGTTCCTCGGCCAGGTGGAGACCGTCCTGGTGCAGTTGTGCGGCGCGCGTGTAGTCGCCGGTGATCGCGGCCAGTGCCGCCAGTGGATAGGTGGTCCGCAACTGTCCCCAGCGATCGCCGAGTTCCGTGAAGATCGCTTGGCCGTCCTCGGCGCTGTGGCGCAGTGCGGCGAGGTCGCCCCGCAGCAGGGCCTGGGTGGCGCGGGTGCTCTGTGCCGCGGCGATGCCCCAGCGGTCGCCTGCTGTGCGGAAGTCGGTCAGGGCGCGGTCCACCAGCGTCTCGCTGCGGGCCAGATCCTCACCCGCGCTGAGCGAGGCATGACCGAGGAACCACGCGGCACGTGCCCCACCGGCTTCGCCGTCGACCACTACGTCGGCCGGACGGGCCGTGTGGTGCTGTCCCTCCCCCGCCAGCAGGCTGAATCCGGCGTGCCAGACGGCAGCTGGGGAACGGAGGGCCGTGTGCGTGTCCTCGCTGATGTGCAGGGCTTCACCCAGTGATCGCCGGGCCTCGCTCAGCCGACCGCGCAGGAACCAGTACCAGGTCGAGGCGAGCGCCAGGCGCAGGGCTCCGGTGGCATCCTTCCGCTGTACGGCGCGTTCCAGGGCTGTGCGCAGGTTGGCGCTTTCGTGGTCGAGGCGGGTCAGCCAGCTCTGCTGCTCAGGGCCGTGGAGTCGGGCCGCGGCCTGTTCGGCGAGCTCGGTGCAGTAGGCCTGGTGGCGCAGTTCGAGGGTCCCGGACTCGCCTGCTTCCGTCAGGCGTTCATGGGCGTAGGCCGCGATCGACTCCGGCAGCCGGTAGCGACGGCCGTCGGTCACGGAGACAGTGACGAGTGAGCGGTCCACCAGGCGGATCAGGGGGTCGAGGACGTCCTGGCCGTTGCCGCCGCACACGGCCTCGGCGGCTTCGAGGGTGCAGCCGTCGGCGAAGACGGCCAGACGGCGCAGGACCTTCCGCTCGTCGTCGCCGAGCAGCTCCCAGCTCCAGTCGATCACCGCTCGGAGGGTGCGCTGGCGTGGTGGCACGCCGCGCCGGCCGCCGGCGAGGAGACGGAACCTGTCGTCGAGGCGGGTGCTCAGTTCGTGCACTCCCAGCGCGCGGACCCGGGTGGCGGCCAGTTCGAGGGCCAGGGGTATGCGGTCGAGACGGCGGCAGATCGTCGCGACGGCCTCCGCGTTGTCCTCGGTGACGGCGAATCCGGGGGTGGTGGCCGCGGCCCGCGCGGCGAACAGGTCCTCGGCGTCGGTCTGTCGCAGCGGTGGCACGGTCCACACCACCTCCCCGGCCAGGCCGAGAGGTTCCCTGCTGGTGGCCAGGACGCTCAGCCCGGGTGCGGCGGCCAGGACCCGGCGTACGACGTCGGCCGCCGAGTCGACGACGTGCTCGCAGTTGTCGAGGAGCAGGAGGAGCCGTCTCGAACGCAGCGCGTCCTCCAGTCCTGCCGCCCCCTCCTCCCGTACGCCCAGTGCGGCGCCGAGCTGCTCGGCCACCTCGGTGGATCCGGCGAGCCCGACCATCCGTACGCCGTCGGGGTAGGCACCGGCCGCGCGGCCGGCCACCTCCTCCGCCAGGCGGGTCTTGCCCACCCCACCGGGGCCGGTCAGTGTCACCAGCCGGTGGGCGGCGAGAAGTTCACCCAGCGCCGGCACCGCTTCCTTCCTGCCGACGAGGTCGGTGAGCGGAGCCGGCAGGTCGCCGTACCTCCTCTTCGGGGAGGCGGGGGGCGCCTCAAGGGCCGGATCGTGTTCGAGGATCGCCTGGTGCAGGGCGGCCAGTTCCGGTCCGGGGTCCACGCCCAGTTCGTCGGCCAGCTGCTCGCGCAATTCGGCGTACACGGACAGCGCTTCGGACTGCCGCCCGGCCCGGTACAGCGCACGCAGTTGGACGGCGCGCAGCCGCTCCCGCAGCGGGTGGCGGACCGCCAGCTCGCCCAAGTCCCCGATCAGCGTGTGGTGTTCACCCAGATCAAGTCGGGTCTCGGCGAGCGCCTCCAGGGCAGTGAGACGCTGCTCGCCAAGGTGTTCGGCCGCGGTGCGGAGGAACACCACGTCGCCCAGGTCGGCGAAGGCTTCCCCCGTCCACAGCGCCAGAGCCCCGGTCAGCAGATCGGCCCTGGTGCGCGGGTCCTCGGTGCCGTACGCGGTGGCGGTCAGGGCGGTGAACCGGTGGGAGTCCACGTCCTCAGGGCCGGTGCGCAGCAGGTATCCCGGGGGCCTCGACTCCACCAGCGTCTCTGCCCCGGGCTCGGCCCGCGCCAGGGCACGGCGTAACCGCGAGACCTTCGTCTGAAGGGCACCGGCAGGATTTCCGGGCAGCCGCTCGCCCCACAGATCGTCCACGAGCCGGTCGGCCGAGACCGGCCGGCCCGCGTGGACGAGCAGAACGGCCAGCAGGGCGCGCACCTTCGCCTCAGGGACGTCGACCGCGTGGCCGGCCGTCGTCAGGGCGGTCAGTGGGCCCAGCACCGAGAAGTACATGCCCGCACGGTATCCGCCGGCCGACAGGCGCTGACCGGGAACCGACAGCGCACCGACAGGGTCCCGCCAGAGCCGGTCGGCACAGTGAGGTCACAGCGGGCGAACCGGCCGGTGCGCTCGTCCGAAGAGACAGAGAAGCGGGAGACACCTCATGTCGGAGAACGAGAACCACGAGCGGTCCACGGTGTCGGTGATCGGCCTGGGGCAGATGGGAACCCGGCTCGCCCAGGCGTTCCTCACCGCCGGCTACGCCACGACCGTATGGAACCGCTCCGCCGCGAAGGCCGACGCACTCGTCGTCCAGGGCGCCGTGCGTGCGACAACCCTCGAAGGGGCGGTCTCCGCGAGTCCCCTGGTCGTGGTCTGCCTGCCGGACTACGCGACCGTGGGCGAACTGCTCGGGCCGGTGGCGGTGCGCCTGCGCGGGCGGGCCCTGGTGAACCTGACCTCCGGCACTCCGGAGGATGCCGCCGGGATGGCCGACTGGGCGGCCGGGAACGGCGCCGGCTACCTCGACGGCGCTGCCATGAGCGGCACACGGCTTGTCGGGCGGCCCGAGGCGCTGTTCGTCTTCAGCGGTTCCCCGGATGTCTTCGCCACCCACCGGACGGTGTTGGCGAGCCTGGGCCACTCCGCCCATCTCGGCGCCGACCCGGCGCTGGCCCCGGTGTACGACACCGCGCTGTTCGGCATGGTCTGGGGCGCGCTGGCGGGCTTTTACCACGCCGTCGCCCTGGTGGGCTCGGCAGGCGTCGCCCCGGCGGCGTTCGCGGCGGTGGCGACGGAGCACATGCCCTTCGTCACGTCGCTGATGGCCGACCACGCCCGCCAGATCGAGGAGGGCCGCTTCCCGGACGACGACGGCACCGTGGAGGTGCACGCGGCAGCGATGGAGCACCTCCTGGACACCAGCAGGGGTCGCGGGCTCGGCACCGACGTGCCGGAGCTGATCGGGAGCCTGCTGAAGCGGGCGGCGGCCACCGGACACGGCTCCAGCGGCATCGCCAGCGTCGTCGGGACGATCACGAAGGGCGAGCGGCATGCCTGAACAGACGAGGCCCCACATCACGGTCCTGGGCCTCGGCCGCATGGGCGCCCCGATTGCCTCCGCGTTCCTCGACGCCGGTTACCCGGTCACCGTATGGAACCGCACCGCCGCCAAAGCCGACGCACTCGTCGCACAAGGCGCCATCCGCGCGGCAACCACCGCCGAGGCTGTCGCGGCCGGCTCACTGGTGATCGCCCCGCTCCTCGACCACGAGGCGGTACGGCAGGCTCTCGGTCCCGACGCCTCCGCGTTGTCCGGCCGCACCCTGGTCAACCTCGCCAGCACCACCCCCGGCCACTCCCGTGACCTGGCCGCCTGGGCCGCCGGGCATGACGCCGACTACCTCGACGGCGCCATGATGGCCCTCCCCGAGACCGTCGCCACCCCGGAGGGCTTCTTCCTCTACAGCGGTTCCCAGAGTGCCTTCACCACCTATCGGCGCGAGCTGGAAGTGATGGCGCCGGCACACTACTTCGGCACCGACCCCGGCTCTGCGGAGATCCACGACCTGGCCCTGCTGGGCACGGGATACGCGGCGCTCACCGGGTTTCTGCACGCCGCGGCGGTGCTCGACACGGTGGGCACCACCCCTGAGGTGTTCGCTCCGCTGGCGGCCCGATGGCTGCACGGGATGGCCGGATTCCTGCCCGAACTGGCGCGCGAGGCAGGAGGATCGGCGTATGCGGGCGGGGTCTCCACGGTCGACCTCAACCGGGCCGGAGTCGACAGCCTGATCAAGCTGAGCAGAGCGGGCGGCATAGCCACGGACGTCCATGAGCCGCTGAAGGCCCTGCTCGACAGGCGGTCGGCCGACGGCCACGGGCGGGACAGCTTCTCCAGCGTGTTCGAGCTGCTGAGAGCACGAGGCACTGCGGAACAATGAACGCGGGGCGCGGGGCTTCCGGGCGACGCGCACGTCTGACGAGAAGCAGCTCCGCCCCGGCACGGGTTCGCTCTCGTGCCGCGGCCGGAAAGGCGAGCTGGTAACCCTTCCGGTCACGGCACGAGCCTCGTGGCTCGGGCCTCACCGGCTCATGGACTTTCCCGGCGACGTCCCCCGGCTGGCGGAGCCCGGACGGCAACCGGTACGACCAGGGCTTCTGCTGCGCGGACGCCTGGTCGAGGTCCACGCCGTCGGCAACCACCCCGCCTGGCCGCTGCTCGTCAACCGTGCGCCGGGAGCGCCCCGCTCCCGCCCGGGGTCGGCGCGCGTGCGCGAGATCGGCTCGTCACCACCTGCCCGGCCCGCACCGCCCACCGGCAGAACGCATCGATCCCGGCCACCTCACGATGTGAGCTTGCCTTTCATCCGCTTCGCCCGACTTGGTGCCGACCTTGTGGTGGGCGGGCCGCTGATGAGGCTGACCTGTGGCGGCCGGCCGGGGCGGGCAAGGTGCGGTCGTTGGCGGGGGCGACGGCGCGACGCGAGTGATGTCGGGGTGGTGGTGGGCCTCGGTGGTCCCACCGCCCGGTCGTCGTCGGTGGGGGCGGGTTCGCCGGTGGTGTCGCCGCGCCGTCGTGGGGTCTGTCCTGTGGACAGATCCGGTGCCATACGGGCCCCGAGCGGGACCCCGGGGGGCGTACCGCCCGTCAGCAACGACGGGGGCGGGGTGAGCACCTTGCTCCGCCTCGATGCGGCCGGGACCGACGCCCGGGGTGCGGCCGAGGCCCGTGCCGAGCAAGGTGGGAACCAGCCGCTCGTACCCGTCCCCTCCCCCACCGGTCACCGAAACGCCACCACCCCACCGGAGAGCACCCATGCGCGCAGCACTCTTGTACGGCGCCGGCGATGTCCGCGTCGAGGATGTCGCCGAGCCCGTCATCAAGCACCCCACCGACGCACTGGTCCGTATCACCGCGTCCGCCGTCTGCGGCAGCGACCTGCACCTGTACGGCGCGATGAGCCCGGCGGACGGGCCCGTCCGGATGGGGCACGAGTTCATCGGCGTCGTCGAGGACACCGGCCCCGAGGTCACCACGCTCAGACGCGGTGACCTGGTCGTCTCCCCGTTCGCGCTCTCCGACAACACCTGCGAGTTCTGCCGCGAGGGCCTGCACACCTCCTGCGTCCACCCGGAAGCGACCTTCTGGGACTTCAAGCCGGACGAGGGCGCCCAGGCCGAGGCCATCCGGGTGACCCTGGCCGACGGCACCCTCGTCAAGCTCCCCGCCGCCGCGGACCCGGCCCTCATCCCCTCCCTGCTGACCCTCTCGGACGTGTACGGCACCGGTCACCGCGCCGCGGTGCTGGGCGGCGTCGGCGAACGCACCCGCGTCACCGTGATCGGCGACGGTGCCGTCGGCCTGCTGGCGGTGCTCTCGGCCAAGCTCCTGGGCGCCGAGCAGATCATCCTCATGGGTCGCCACCAGGACCGCACCCGCCTGGGCCGCGAGTTCGGCGCCACCGACGTCGTCGCCGCCCGTGGCGCGGAAGGCATCGAAGCGGTCCGCGAACTCACCGGCGGACAGGGTACGCACGTGGTCATCGAGGCCGTCGGCCACCTGCCCGCCTACGAGCAGGCACTCGGCGTCGTACGCGCGGGCGGAATCATCAGCCGGGCCGGCGTCCCCCAGTACGAAGAGGCACCGATCGGCATGGGCAGCCTCTTCATCCGCAACATCCGCCTCGCCGGAGGACTGGCCCCCGTCCGCGCCTACATCGAGGAACTGATGCCCGCCATCCTCAACGGCACCATCGAACCCGGAAAGGTCTTCGACGCCACCACCGACCTCGACGGCGTTCCCGCCGGATACCAGGACATGATGGACCGCGAGAGCCTCAAGGTCCTCATCACGCCCTGACCCCCCGGGGCACAGGTGGGAACAGGGCGCCCAGCCGACCCGGAACCGTGGTCCGTCGCCAACGTCGCCGTCCCTCCCGTCTCCGGCTTCCCGGGCCCCGACGGCACCGTGCGTCGTCGGGATGTCGTTCCTAGCGGTCGGCGGTGGTCACCTGGGAACCCCGCGCGTACACCCGGCCCCGCCGTTTGGCGTGGCGGAGGAAGAGGGACGTCGGTATCAGGCAGACCAGGATCGCCACGGCGCTTGCCTCCGGGCCGAACGAGCCGCCGGTGATCAGTGCCGGGCCGGTGACCGTCGCCTCCAGGAGGCTGCCGAGACCGTCCGCCGAGCCGGAGACGGTGGTGCCGAAGATGCCCCCCACCGCCATGTTCCAGCCCAGGTGCAGACCGATGGGCAGCCAGAGGGAGCGGGTTGCCGCGTAGGCCGAGGCCAGGAGCAGTCCGCCCTCGACGGCGATGGCGAGGGCGCCCCAGAGCGTGGCGAGGGGGTTGGCCAGATGTACGAGACCGAAGATCAGCCCTGACGCGGCGAGCGCGCCCCAGGTGCCCGTCTTCTCCTCCAGGACGCGGAACACCACTCCCCGGAAGATGAGTTCCTCGGTGACGGCCACGGTGCACATGAGGCCCAGGGTGGTCAACGCGCCGCCGAACGAGCCCCACCCGTCGAGCTGGTAGCCGCCGGTCAGTGCGATGACCGTGATCGTCACGGTGAAGGCGCCCAGGCCGATCAGCGTTCCCCGGCGCAGTCCGGACCGCGCGTCGCCCAGCCGCAGTTCCGCCGGGTCGTCGCGGTTCTCCAGGCGGTGTGCCAGCAGGCGGTAGAGACCGACCGCGAGCGCCGCCATCGCCACGCCGGCGGCGAGGCCCGTGACCGGTGTGACGTCGGCGAGGCCGTTGACCAGTCCGGCGAGCGCGCCGAAAGCGGCCAGGGCGGCGGTCATCGAGACCGGTCGCCCCCACGGGGAGCGGGCCCAGCGACGGATGCGGGCCGCCTTCGAGGTGTCCTCGGACCGAGGTGACATCGTGTTCTCCTTCCGGCCCGGTGCGGGTGCGCCGGTGTCCGATGCCGGAAAACTAGACGGCGGGGGCGCGCCGGATCGTCACCTCGGGGTGGACACTTCCGGGGCTCCTCGTCCCCCGCCGGAGCCACATCTCGCGAGCGACACGGGTTGTCCACTCACGGGGGACGCCGGGGCCTCTCCCGGCCGGATAGGCTCCTGCGGTTCGTCAGATCCCCGAGCCCGCGAGGACGTTGTGACACCCGAGAGCCGGCCGCCCGTCACCCGGGCCACCACCCCTCGCGCCGTACGGGCCGACGCGCGTCCGCCGGTTCCGGCGCCCGTGGCCGACCGGTACCGGTCGCTGAGCTCCTGGTGGCGTACGCGGCCGAGCGCCACTCGGGACCGTGAGCTCGCGGCCGTGCTCGCCGTGCTGTCGTTCGCGGCTCCGCTGGACAGCGTCGGGGCCCAGTTCGGTGACCTGCCTGTCCGGCAGGCCGGTGTTGCCGGTGTTCTGCTGACGTTGGGGCAGACCCTGCCGCTCGCCGTCCGCGCCCGGCGGCCCGCCCTCTGCCTGACACTGGTGGCTCTCTGTTTCGCGCTCCACCAGACCTGCGCCCATCCGCCGAACATCGGCAGCCTGGGCCTGTATGTCGCGCTGTACTCGGTGGGCGCCCACCAGGAGAGGTGGCGGCGGCTGCTCCCGGTGCCCGCCGTCGCGGCGTACGGCGTCTTCGCGGTCGTCCTGTGGCGTCTGGACTCCCCGGCGGGCATCGCCGACTACGCGGTTCATGCTCTGGCCCTCGCGGCGTTCTGGGTGGCGGGCGCGTACGTACGGGCCCGCCGCGCCGAGGAGGCGGAGCGGCGACGGCTCGCCGCCCTGGCGGCGACCGCCGAGGAACGCGCCCGGCTGGCCAGGGAGTTGCACGACGTGGTGACCCATCATGTGACGGCGATGGTCGTGCAGGCCGACGCCGCGCAGTACCTCGCCGCGTCCCCGGACCGGCTGACCGAGGGACTCACCGCGATCAGCGGCACCGGTCGGCGTGCCCTGACCGAACTGCGGTACCTGCTGGGCGTTCTGGAGGCGACCGGCGAGTCGGCGACCGCTGAACGGGCCCCGGTCCGGGGAAAGTTGTCCGACCTGGTCGAACAGACGCGGCTGTCGGGCCAGCCCGTCGTCCTTGTCGAAGAAGGGCAGGAGGAAGGGGAGCGGGTGCCGATGGGCATCGGCGGCGAACTCGCGGCCTACCGCGTCGTACAGGAATCGCTCACCAACGCGGTGAAGTACGCGGCCGGGCGGCCCACACGGGTCCGTGTCCGCTACGGTCACGACCACATGGACATCGAGATCACCACCGACGGGCCGGACGGCGCCGCCCGCGCTCCCCTGGGCAGCGGAGCAGGCGGCCATGTCTCCGGGGGCCGGGGGCTCGGCGGGCTGCGTGAGCGGGTGGACATGCTCGGCGGCCGGTTCACGGCGGACGCCGGGTCCGACGGCGGATTCACGGTCACCGCCCGCATACCCGTCGGGGAGTCCGCATGACCGTCCCGCCCGCCGCCCTCGTGACGACGGATTCCCCGTCCGCACCCATTCGTGTGCTGATCTGCGAGGACCAGGCCCTCGTACGAACCGGTTACGTCACCATCTTCTCCGCCCAGCCCGACATGACGGTCGTCGGCGAGGCGGCCGACGGCCGGGCCGCGATCCGGGCGGCCGAGGAACTGCGCCCCGACGTCGTCGTGATGGACATCCGCATGCCCCTGCTCGACGGCATCGAGGCCACCCGGCACCTCGCCGGACCCGGGTCCGCAGGCCGTGCGAAAATCCTTGTCGTCACGACGTTCAACGTGGACGAATACGTCTACGAGGCACTGCGCGCCGGTGCCAGCGGCTTCCTGCTGAAGGACACGCCGCCGGGCGAACTCGTCGAAGGGGTACGTACCGTCGCGCGCGGCGACTCCCTTCTCTCCCCCGCCGTCACCCGGGCCCTCATCGGTACCTACGCCGACCGCGTACGCCCCGCCACCCCGGCGTTCCCGCCCGAGCGGGAGCGGCTCAAGGTACTCAGCCCGCGCGAACACGAAGTGCTGAAGCTGATCAGCCGAGGGCTTTCGAACGCCGAGATCGCGGCCGAACTGGTGCTCAGTGCCGAGACCGTGAAGACGTACGTCTCCCGCATCCTCGCCAAGCTCGATCTGCGCGATCGCGTCCAGGCCGTCGTCCTCGCCTATCGCGCGGGGGTCGCGGACGGGAGCGCGTGACGAGGCGCGTACCGGTGCGGATCGCGGCGTACGGGCATCCTCCCGGCTTTCCACACGGAGGCCGGCGGCCCGACTTCGGCATCCACCAGGGCGACCTGGTCCCGGCGGCCGGGCGCTCGTTGCCGGGCCGTTCAACGAACGTGAGGGGCGGCGTGCGGACCGACGGACGGCGTCCCGGAGATGAACCGCCCTTCGGGCGCTGGACACTTGGCGCTCCCGAACGGTTGCGCGGGCGGTGCGGGGGCTCGTGGTGCGCGACCCGCCGCACGCTCACCCGGGTGAGGTCTCGGCCGTCGCCACCGTCTCCGTACCTTCTCGGCGTATCCGCTCGCTCCCCCAGGCGCCGAGCGGTGCGAGCGCCTGGTTGAGGGTGCGTCCGTGCTCGGTCAGTGAGTACTCCACCCGTGGCGGCACCTCGGCATAGACCTTCCGGTTCACCAGGCCGTCCTCCTCCAGCTCGCGCAGGTGCTGCGTCAGCATCTTCTCGCTCACCCCGGGCAGTCCGCGACGCAGTTCGGCGAAGCGGCGCACGCGCCAGGTGTCGAGTTCCCAGAGGATCAAGCCCTTCCACTTACCGCTCACCACGTCGAGAGCGGCGTCGATACCGCAGATGTACGGCCCCTGTCGTGGTGCCTTGGCCATCGCTGATCCCCTTACTTTGAGGTAAGTACCGCAGAAAATAGTAGGTACTTCCGCGAGGTGCGGCGCTCTCCGAGCATGGAGAGGTGAACGAACAACAGAACCGAACCACTCCGCAGGACACCGCTGTCACCGTGATCGGGCTCGGCCCGATGGGCCGGGCGATGACCCGGACCCTCCTCGCCGCCGGCCACCCTGTCACGGTCTGGAACCGCACCCCGGGCCGGGCCGACGGTGTCGTCGCCGCCGGAGCGAAGCCCGCCCGCACGCCCGGCGAAGCAGTCGAGGCCAGTGACCTCGTGATCCTCAGCCTCACCGACTATCAGGCGATGTACGACATCCTCGGCGGCGCCACCGCGTCCCTCACCGGCAGGACACTGGTCAACCTGAGCTCCGACACTCCCGTCCGCTCACGCGAGGCGGCCGCCTGGGCAGCGGGCCACGGGGCCGCCTTCCTCACCGGCGGTGTCATGGTCCCCGCGCCGATGGTGGGCACAGAGGCGGCCCATGTCTACTACAGCGGTCGCGACCAGGTGAGCGAGAGGCACCTGGCGGCGTTGGCGCTGCTGGGAGCACCACGCTTCCTGGGCGTGGACCCGGGACTCGCCCAGATGATGTACCAGGCGCAACTCGCCGTGTTCCTGACCACGTTGTCGGGACTGATGCACGCCACCGCGATGCTCGGCACCGTGGGGATGAGGGCCGCGGAAGCGCTGCCGGAGCTTCTCGCCTCGGCCGACTCGATCGGCGACATCCTCAGGGCCGGCGAGGAGAACCCCGGGGCCGCGCTCGACGCCGGGAACCACCCCGGGGACCTGAGCACCGTCACCATGATGGGCGCGACGGCCGACCACATCGTCGGGACCAGTACAGCGCTCGGCCTCGACCTCGCGCTCCCCCTGGCGGTGCGGGCGCACTATCGGCAGGCCATCGGCAACGGCCATGGGGGTGATCACTGGACCCGCATCATCGACAGCATCCGGGGACCGCGCTGAGCGACCCGGGGACGCGGGGCGGGCGAGATGCGGGAGCACGCGGACGCGAGGCGGGCGAGGTGCGCGGGTGCGGCGGCGGGAGTGAGCGCGGGCAAGGTGCTCGGGTGCGGCGGGCGGCTGCGGGAAGTGCACAGAGCCATCGTGCTTCGCGTCGAACGGGCGCATCCTGTTCGTCCCGGCGCTCCCGGGCCGCTCGTACGCGACCGCGTGGAGCAGGTCGCCGACGGGGGTCGGCCGGCGCCTCGGGCGGTGTCTGCCGCCACTCCCGCCGGGCGCGGCCGTTGACGGCACGGGAACCCGTTCGCGTAGGGCGCGTTCACCAGGGCCCGACGGGCCGCCTTCCGGCCGCTCCGAGCAGGATGTCCCGTGTGGAGCCCATCGCGTACGTGTCCACGTCGCTGGAGAGTTCCGCCACGTCCAGGAGGAGCGGCCGGATGTCGACACCGGCGTCCCGTGCCTGCGCGCACAGGTCGTTCAGGGCGACCATCATGTCCCGTGTGTCGCGGCCCTGATCCTCGACGGACATCTCCAGCAGTCGCTGTCGGAAGCCCTGAGGTGTGGGTTCGAAGGGCAGCGTCGTGGCCCAGCAGAAGGAGTGGCACCGCGCCAGGAGCGCGCGGAGGGCGGCCCGGACGTCTTCGTCGCCCTCGTCGTAGCGGGCGAGCACGTTCCGCAGTGCCGCCTCGGCCTCCGGGCGGATTCCCGCCTCGTCCAGCGGACGCGGGCCTTCTTGTGCCTTCCGCATCCAGTCGGGGTCCGTGAGATCCACCGGCCTCGTCGCGATGGGCTCGATGCACAGATCGATCCGTGCGACCCATTCCTCCAGGTCCGCCAGTTCTGCTGGTTCAGCCGGTTCCGCCGGTTCGGTCATGGCGTCCCTTCCCTGTTCGAGTGTGTGTGACGCGAGTGCGGGGCGTCACGGCCGTGGTCCGCGGAAGCCCATTCTGGTCGCTCGTGACGGTGGCCGCGGCTTCCTCGTCGACGGCGGGGCACCGGGAACCGGGCCGACACGTGCGGGTGAGCCGGATCCCGCTGTACGGGCCGCTCACGGGTCACCATGGGTGGCCTTCGACGAGTGAGGATCCGTGGTGAGCGGAACAGGTTCCACGTACGTGCTGATCCCGGGCGCCTGGCACGGCGGGTGGTCCTGGCGCCCGGTGGCGGAGAGGCTGCGGGCCGCCGGGCATCGCGCGGTCTGCCTCACTCTTCCCGGTTTGGGGGACGGCGACGATCCTTCGGGAATCGGGCTCGTGGACGCGGTGGAGCACGTGGTGTCCGAGGTCGGGAGACTGGCCGTCACCGACGTGGTCCTGGTCGCACACAGCTGGGGCGGCTACCCGGCGGCCGGTGCGGCGCACCGCCTGTCGGACAGGGTGGCGAAGGTCGTCCTCTACGCGGCGCAGATCCCGGTGCGGGGCAGGTCGCTGCTGGACGACAATCCTCCGGAGGCCGCGGCGATGCTGCGCGGGCTCATCGACGCCTCCCCGACGCGGGCGATCCCGCCCAGTCTCCAATTCGTCCAGGGCATCTTCATGCCGGACGCCGAAGAGGAGACGCAGCGCGTGGTGGCGGAACTGCTGACGCCGCAGCCGGGCAACTACTTCCTGGACGCCCTCGACGTTCCCACGGTGACCGAACTCGGCATTCCCGCGCTCTACATCCTCGGCGAGGACGACCACGCGCTGCCCCGGCCCGGCGCGGAGTTCGCGGCGCGGCTGGGCCTGGAACCCCTGATGATTCCGGGAACCCACGAGGGTCTGCTGACCCACCCCGACGAGCTCGCCGAGGCGATCCTGAACCATTGACGGCGTGCGGGTCGGGTCCTCGTCGGCCGGTACTCGGGCAGCGGATCGTACGTGGAACGGCGACCCGCGTCAGCGACGGTCCGGGTCCTCGCCGGAGGCCTAACCGGGTGCGGCTGAGCCGGGTGGGGCTGAACCGGGTGGGGCTGAACCGGGTGGGGCTGAACCGGCCGGGGCCCAGGGCTCTTGGAGAGTGAGTGCCGGTCCACCGAGCATCAGGCCGCCGCTGACATCCAGCGACTGTCCGTTGATGAATCGTGAGTCGTCGGTGGCGAGAAAGGCCACTACGTCCGCGACGTCGGCGGGAACTCCGAGTCGCCGGGCGGTGTTCAAAGTGGCGAGCCGTTGTCTGGTGGCAACGTCCTTGTGCCAACTGGAGAGTTCCGTTTCGACAAAACCGGGTGCCACCGCGTTGACCGTGATGCCGCGCAGTGCGAGATCGCCCCAGGCAAGAGACTGGGTGAACTGCATCAGGGCGGCCTTGGCCATGGAATATACGATCTGCCGCGGATGGGCCATATACGCGGACGCCGACGTCACGTTGATGACGCGACCGCCGTCCCGCATTCTTTCCAGCGCGAGTTTGGTCACGTAGAAGGGCGCCTTGAGATTGATCGCCACGAGGCGGTCGAAGTCGGCCGGGCCGACATCGTCGATGCTTCCCGGTACGGGGGCCGAGGTTCCCGCGTTGTTGACCAACACGTCGACTTCGGAAGCCTGTTCGTCGAACGCGGACCACAGGGTTTCGGCGTCGCCCGGCTTTCCGAATTCGGACCTCAGCGAGAACGCCTGGCCTCCGGCCGCTTCGATCAGCTCGACAGTCTTCCGTGCTTCTTCCGTGCTGCTTCCGTAGTGCACCGCCACACGTGCCCCGTCCCGGGCCAGGCGCTGAGCGATTCCCCGGCCTATTCCTCGGCTCGCCCCGGTGACGAGGGCGGTCTTTCCGGCGAGCTGTCCCGTCATGGCGTGTCCTCGCTTCGCGCTCGCTCGCTGAAACGGAATGCGACAGTGACTCGTGGGGGGCGCCGGAATATGCCTCGGCCGTGAGTGCGCCGTCACTCCGTCACCCCTCGGATTTCCCCACTCATCAGTGTCACACGAGCGTTCGATCCCGTCATGCCGACTGTCGTGCGCCCCGGCCTCCCCACCTCAATGCGCCGACGGCCGCTCGCCAGGTTTGTTCTTCGACGGGCCTACAGGTCGAATTCCAGATGCTCGATGTCGGTGAAGCGCACCTCTTCGAGAGAGCCGGCGCGGCGTCCGCCGTCCTGGAAGTAGGTCTCCTTCAGGGCTTCGGCCGCGATCTCCTGAAGCCGCTGGTCCGACGCGCCCTGCTCCTGGGCCTCGAAGAGGCGGGCGGCGTGATGGGGCGGCAGGGCGACGGTGAGGTGCCGGATCCGGTTCTGGTCCGTCGACCCGATCGGCGCGGTGTAGCCGAGACGGGCGCGGGTGTCGATGACGATGCCGTCGGTGCTCGCCGCCCTCTTCCTGGCCCTGGCCCGGATCTGCGGCTGCCACCGCTTCTTCACCTCGTGCTCCAGGCGGGCGGCGAGGTCGGGGCGGGGCTTTCTGATCTGGTCCTTCACGTACCGCTCGACGGTGCGCTGGGACACGCGCAGCATCTGCGCGACCGCCCGCGTGCTGCCCAACTGCTTGACCAGGTACCGCATCCGCGCGCCCGCGCTTTTCGGCACGGGCCGGGTGAACGCCTTCCGCACCGCGGCGTCCAGGCCGTCCCCGATGATGCTCATCGTCCGCTACTCCCCGTTGTCCTGCTCGGTGACGGTGCCGTCCTTGATGTACCGGGCGAGATTGAGCTCAGGGGCGTCGAACCGCTCCCGTACGCCCTCGCCCCACAGCACGCTCTGGGTGCCCTCGTGCTTCACCAGGCCGGGATTGACGCCGAGTTTGAAGCCGCCGGGCAACGGCTTGCCCTCCCGGTACGGCAGGAAGTCCAGCGGGCTCTCGCCGTCGGCCGCGTACACGACGCAGTCGGAGAGGACCGCGACCGGGTACTGCCCGGTGAACGCCGCGTGCTTGACGATCTTCCGGTGCAGGTTGATCCGGGTGCGGGAGATGACCGCCGCGCGGATGTCCGGCCGCCACGTCGGACGGGACAGCGCCCGCCACGGCCGGCCCGGCTTCCACCCCTCGCCGCGCGGGCGTTCCCGCAGCTTGCCCAGGCCGCCCTTCACAGTGGCCTTGACGGCGGACACCACGATCGCCAGCTCCGGGTCACGGCCGCGGTGGCCGTCCATCGCCGCCAGGAAGTCGGCCGGCGACAGGTCGACGCCGACGCCGAGGTCGGCCATCGTGGTCAGGTAGGCGTCGCGCAGCCGGTTGTACCAGCCGTCCAGGTAACGGCCGGACTCGTTGCGGACGTACGCCTCGACCGGCCGCACCTCGTAGCCGAGCTCCACCGCGTACGCCACCGTGGGTGTCGCGTACCAGGCCGGGCCCTCCGGGCGGGCGCCCTTCGGCGTGAACGGGCTCGGCAGCAGCGTGCCGTTCAGCTCCACCCACTCCTTGCCGACCTTCGCCCGGGACAGGTCGATGTGCGACAGGTCGACCAGCCACGAGCCGGGGAGTTTCGGGTCGAACACCGGGTTCGTCACGTGCGTCGGCGCACCGAGACCGACAGGCAGCCCGTTCGCACCGGCCGCGAAGGCCATGTTCACGTCGATCCCGACGAGGTTGCGGCGCAGGCACTCGTCGTCGGTGAGCGGACGCGCCCAGTCGTACGCCTCCTCGAACAGCTTCTCGCCGGGGCCGCGGACGTGGAAGCGCGGCAGGTCAGCCAGGAGCGGGTGCCCGTCCGGGGCCTCGCACGGTGCGCAGTCCACCGGATCCACGCCCAGCGAGCCCGGGGTCTTGCCGTCGGCCTGCCGGAAAACACCGGTCGTTTCGTCCCGTACGGCGTGGGTCGGCGGGTGCAGAGCGGTCATCAGTTCCAGGCCGGTGACGGCGGTCGAGCCGCGCGGGGTCATCACCCGGGCCGCGTACACGCCCAGCACACGGGCGAGTTCCGCCGGTGGCAACTGCCCGGCGTGGCCCCAGTGCCGCGTGTCCAGCGCGTCCCACGACGGGACGCACAGCTGCACGCACCGGCGTTCCGAGCCCTGGGCCGGGCGGTAGATCCGCGCCCACGGCCCGAAGCCGCGCTTGGTGAGCCGCCAGTCGGCGCGGGTCAATTGCCTGACGACCTTGTGGGTCTCCGGGATCCGCCCGGCGGTCCGCTCCTCCTCCGTGAGCGTGGCCGGGAGGCCGTAGCGCTCCAGCGCGGCCCGGGTGAGCACGATCAGCGGGTCGGCCGGCTTGCCCGGCCCGGACAGCTTGGGCTGCCCGAGCCTCGCCTCCGTGAGCGTCCAGTCCACCAGGGACGGCAGGGACTTGGCGGGCACGTCCAGGACCAGGCCGCCGGTGCAGTAGGCGAGCGTCTTCCCGTCGGCGCCGACGTCGACGACCGCGAGCGGACCGTTCTCGAACCGGGGGTCCGTGTCGGCCTCCGGGCCGGCGGCCGGGGCCGCCTTTCGCGTGACCGGGCGGCCGGACGTCGACACCGACGCCGCCTTGGCGGTGCGCACCGGACGCGCTGCGGGCGCCGGGTCGCCGGCGGCGACAGGAGCGGGGGGAAGGGGAGAGGCGGCGGGAGGGGCAGTGACGGGCGCGGGGGCAGGGGGCCGGGTGTTCTCGGGTGCGGGCGTGGGCGTGGGCGTGGGCGCAGCCCCGGCTTCGGGCGTCGGGTCGGTGGTCGTGGCCGGGGTCCGCGCCGCCGACGGGGCGGGCGCGGCGGTGACGGGGGCCGGTGGTACGGCGTCCGAAGCCGGGGTGGGCAGCACCGGGTCGGCCGGGGCGGGGTAGAGCTCCGCGAGCTTCTCCAGCAGCCGCGCGTAGGCGTCGCGTTCCGGGGGCCGGGGCTCGGTCTTGCCGGACTCCCAGCCCGACACCGTGGCCCGCCGGACCTTCAGCGCGGTGGCCACCTCGTCGATCGTCAGCCCGTGCGCGGCACGCAGCCGCTTGCGCTCCGCCGGGGGCGGCAGCGCGGCGCGGGACGCGAGCAGCGCGTCGACCGCGTCGAACAACTCGGACATGGAACACCTCCCGGCCCGCACCCTACTCCACGAAACGTACACATCGCGCACGTCGACCGTACGAACGCCGTACGGGTCGCGTACGAGTGCAGTGGGGGCGGAGTGCGTGGTCTAAGGCCGGGACGTGGTCCAGGGGCGGGCGCTCCCGCGGATGTCCGTCAGTGCCGGTCCGCGGTGGAGTGGACCGGCTGTCCGTCATCCGTCCTAACCCGGGGTGTCGGTGGTGTCCGGGGGCGTCTCGGCTTTCGTGTTGAGGACCTCGCGGGCCTGTTCCGCCGCTCGGGCGAGGCTCTCGGCGACGAAGTCGAGGAAGCGGGCGACATTCTCCAGGCGGACGGCGGCCGGGGTGCCGGAGCCGAGGACGCCGACACCCTCACGTGCGATCTCGACCTGCTGGACGAGGGACTGGACGCTGGCGATCATCGACTGGTACCAGAGGTCGCCGTCGACGGCGTAGCGCTCGCGGCGGCGTTCGTCGCGTTCCCTGCGGACGAGGGTCTGGCTCTCCAGGAAGGTGATCGACTTGGAGATCGTCGCCGGGCTGACCTGGAGGCGCTGGGCGAGCTCGGCCGCCGTCAGGCTGCCGGCGTCGGTCATGAGCAGGGCGACCATGACCCGGGCCATCATCTTGGGCAGGCCCGACCGCATCATGACCGTGGTGAACTGCTCCTCGTACGCGGCGACGGCCTCCGGGTCTCGCCCGTGCGGCTGGAGGGCCGGTTCCGAAGTACGGGACGCGGCGGGCTTGCGCCGGTGGGCACGCTGTTCCGTGGCGCGGTGGGCCAGGTCCGCGCGGTACCCGGTGGGACCGCCGTTGCGCATCACCTCACGCGTCACCGTCGACGTCGGCCGGTCGAGTCCCCTGGCGATCTCCGCGTAGGCGAGGCCGTCGGCCAGTCCCAGTGCGATCTGCTGGCGGTCCTTCTGGGTGAGCCTGCCTCCCGGCATCGCGGCCTCCTTCGATCTTCGCGGGGCGCCCAACATAGCGTTCACCCTCACTCCATTGCAACAATGACGGCCTTCGATGTTGCGTTGCGGTTGAATTGCCTGCAACGAGTGAGTGGGATCTATCTGTGGATACGTTGATCAGACGCAACTGGATCGTTGTCGCATCAGCGAACGCAACGTAGCATTTCTCATGCCGGAAACTACAGGTCATCATCAGGAGTGCGTGATGCGGAAGTTCGACACCCCCACCCCGATCACCGCCGTCGTCGACGTCCCCACGGGGCGGGTCCAGATCATCGCCGCCGATCGGGCCGACACCGTGGTCGAGGTCCTGCCCATGAACGCCTCGAAGAGCCGTGACGTCAAGGCCGCGGAGCAGGCCACGGTCGAGTGCGGCGACGGTGTCCTGCGGATCGACGTCCCGGTGAAGAACCAGTACATCGGTGCTTCCGGATCGGTCGAGGTGACGGTCCGGGTGCCCACCGGCTCCCGGGTCGAGGGGAAGGCGGGCGCCACCGAGTTCCGGGGCGTCGGGCGACTCGGTGACGTGGTCTTCGACGGCGCCTACCGGCAGATCAAGATCGACGAGGCCGCGAGTGTCCAACTCACCGCCCACGAGGGCACGGTCGAGGTCGGCCGCCTGAGCGGCCCGGCGGAGATCACCACTCAGCGGGGCGACATCCGGATCACCGAGGCCATGGGCGGTACGGTCACGCTGCGCACCCAGCAGGGCGACATCTCGGTCGGTGCCGCCCGGGGCGTCTCCGCGTCACTGGACGCCGGCACGCCGTACGGCCGGATCAGCAACGCGCTGCGGAACGACGGCACCATCACCCTCGACATCCGCGCCACCACCTCCCACGGCGACATCACCGCGCACAGTCTCTGACGCACCGTCACCTCCGGCATCCGCGGCCCCCGGGAGTATCCCGCCGATCTGCGCGGACCCCTCCGACCATCGGCGGCATGTGGGGCGTGCGCGGCCAACCGGCCGTGCCGCGCGTGGAGTCCGTGTCCCCCGCAACTCATGGTCGAGGCGGATGACCGACGCGGGCCATCAGTTGGTGATCGACGCGGCACACCGGGCACGCGCGGTCGACGGGAGTGAGTGCGCGGCAGCGAGTACGGCGTGCCGCCCGGCGCCGTACGGCGAAACCGGCGCCGCTCCCCCGCCCACCGGCGTCCTCCGTGACGGGACGGACGGGGGCGCGGTGGACGGTGCGATGTTCGTGGCCGTCCGGCCCCTCCGTACGGGAGCCGACCAACCCGGCTGTCCCACCCGGCCCTTGACGGGGCTCGCGGACGGCGGAGCACCGGTGTGGCCGGAGCCGACCGCGTAGCACCCCGCCCCCGCACCCACGCCAACTCCGAGCGTCACCGCGCCTGGTACACGGCGAACACGCCCAACACGCCGACGTACGAACAGACTTGGGCCACCGCCACGTCGCCCGGGTCCCGGGTCGCCCGGGTCGAGACCCCTCCGCCGACACTCTCCACGGCATCGTCCCCCGTCGCGGCGGTCGTCCCCGAGCCCCGGGAGCCGGGAGCCGACTACGGATTCGCCCCGCACGCGAACGGGGCGGCGTACGCCGACGTGGTGTGTCGGGGTACGCCGCCCGGAGGCGAGCGGTGCACGGTGCCGTGCCGTTACTTGGGGTCGCGGTTGAACGTCGAGGTGGACCAGCGGTAGCCGAGCACCGTGAGGCCGAGGCACCAGGCGAGAGCGATCCATCCATGGTGGCCGATCCCGGTGCCCAGAAGAAGCCCGCGCAGGGTCTCGATGGCCGGGGTGAAGGGCTGGTATTCGGCGACGGGCCGGAACCAGCCGGGCATGGACTCGGTGGGGGTGAAGGCGCTGGAGAGGAGCGGCAGAAGGATCATGGGCATGGCGTTGTTGCTGGCGGCCTCCGCGTTCGGGCTGACCAGGCCCATGCCGACCGCGATCCAGGTCAGCGCCAGGGCGAAGAGGACGAGGAGGCCGAACGCGGCGAGCCATTCGAGGGCGGAGGCGTCGGTGGAACGGAAACCGATGGCGACGGCGACGAGGCCCACGAGGACGACGCTGGCGACCGACTGAAGGACGCTGCCGATGACGTGTCCGACGATCACCGAACCGCGATGGATGGCCATCGTGCGGAAGCGGGCGATGATGCCCTCGCTCATGTCGGTGGATACGGACACCGCCGTCCCGATGACGGTGCTGCCGATGGTCATCAGGAGGAGGCCGGGAACGAGGTAGGCGATGTACGCGGAGCGGTCGGGGACGCCTCCGTTGATGCCCGCGCTCATCGCGTCGCCGAAGATGTAGACGAAGAGCAGGAGCAGCATGATCGGGGTGAGCAGCAGGTTCAGGGTGAGGGAGGGGTAGCGCCGGGCGTGCAGGAGGTTGCGGCGCAGCATGGTGGTCGAGTCGCGTACGGCGAGGGACAGGGAGCTCATCGGACGGCCTCCTCGGCCTGGTTGTTCTTCTGGGCGGGTACGGCGGTGCCGGTGAGGGCGAAGAAGACGTCGTCGAGGTCGGGGGTGTGCAGGTTGAGTTCGTCAGCCTCGATGCCGGCCGTGTCGAGCCGGTCGAGGAGGGTGCGCAGGGCGCGCTGGCTGCCGTCGCTGGGGATCTGGAGGGCGAGTGCCTCGTCGTCGTGGACGGCGTCGGGCAGGGTGGTGGCGGCGGACCGGTACGTGGACGGGTCGGTGAAGCGGAGGCGTACGTGCCCGCCGGGGATGAGCCGTTTGAGTTCCTCGGCGGTGCCCTGGGCGGCGATCCTTCCGTTGTTGAGCACGGCGATGCGGTCGGCGAGTTCGTCGGCCTCGTCCAGGTACTGGGTGGTGAGGAAGACGGTGACGCCGCGGGCGACCAGGCCGCGGATGATCTGCCACATGGTGTGGCGGGAGCGGGGGTCGAGGCCGGTGGTGGGCTCGTCGAGGAAGATGATGCGGGGGTCGCCGACCAGGGTCATGGCGATGTCCAGGCGGCGTTTCATGCCGCCGGAGTAGGTGGAGGCGGGCTTCTTCGCGGCGTCGGCCAGGTCGAAGCGCTCCAGGAGTTCGGCGGCGGCCCGCCGCCCCTCGGACTTGGTCAGGTGGTGCAGGTCGGCCATGAGGAGCATGTTCTCCTCGCCGGTGATCAGGCCGTCGACCGCCGAGAACTGCCCGGTCACCCCGATCGCGCGGCGTACGGCCTGCGGGTCCTCGGCCAGGTCGTGTCCGGCGACGCGCACGTCCCCGGCGTCGGCGGTGACGAGGGTGGAGAGGATCTTCACGGCGGTGGTCTTGCCGGCACCGTTGGGGCCGAGCAGGGCGAAGACGGTACCGGTGGGAACGGTCAGGTCGACGCCGTCGAGGACGGTCTTGTCGCCGTAGGACTTGCGCAGCCCGTGCGCCGCGATCGCCAGGTCGGTCATGAGGAGTGCTCCTTCGGGGTCTGTGGTGTCCGCGGTGTCCGCGGTGTCCGCGGTGTCCGCGGGTGTCAGAGGCTGCGGGCGGTGATGTCGCCGTAGGAGGTGGTGGCACGGATGTCGAGGGTGGTGGTGCCGTTGTTTCTCAGGCTGTTGCTGATCCGGCCGTGGTCGGTGCGGGCGTCCAGCGCGGCGGAGGCCTCCCGGGCCGCGCCGACCGAGAGTTGGCCGGCCTCGGTGCGCAGGACGACCCTGCCGTGGGTGGCTTCGGTGATCCGGATGTCGCCCTGCTGGGTGCTGATCTCGGCGGGGCCGTCGAGACGGCCGATCTCGATGTCGCCGGCGAGGAGGGTGAGGCGGGCGCTCCCGGTGCCTTCGAGCGTGACCGAGCCCTGTGCGCCCTCGAAGTCGATGTCGCCGAGGCGCCCGACGCCTCGCAGTTCGGCACTGGCCGTCTTCGCCTCCACGGGGGAGCCGGCGGGCAGGTGGACGGTCACCCGGACGAATCCGGAGCTGCCGAGGATCCGGTTCTTCGCCGGCGGGCGCTCGATCCGCAGGACGCCTTCGCCGTAGCCGACGGTGGTCTCCTCGGCGGCCTTGACGTCGCGGCTGTTCGAGGCGTCGGCCGGCAGGACCTCGACCGTGGTGTCGGCCCGGTCGCCGGCGACGAGGCGGATGTGTCCTGCGGGGATGTCCAGGACGACCGGGACCGGGGTGGGGGTGTCGAACGTCTGCATGGGGTTCTCCTTCGTCGCGTTCTTCGTCGTCGCGTTCTTCGTTTCCGACAACGCAAACGCTACGTTGCATTTGAAGATGCAGCAACACTCTTGTTGCGAGAGATGAGCATGCTCGCAGCTAGAAGCCATGAAAGAGTTGCAATGGATTTGAAACTAACGCAACGAATCCCACTCGCTCGTTGCAGTGACATGAAGGTGAACGCTATGCCGGAGACGGCGCGGGCGAGGAGGCCGAAGGCGTCCGCGCTGCCGGGGCCCGGGACGGCGGGTCGCAGCGCCCGGCTCCGGCGGCCGTTCACCGCCGGGCCGACCGGTGCCCGGCCACTGTTCACCCGGTGGGGGTCACCCCGTTCACCGGGCGCGGCCTAGGGTCTGTCCGGCCGGTCTCCGTGGATCGGCCCGCGGCCTCCGACGCCGCGTGACGCAAGGCGGAGCCGGTCCCGTATCGCATGTACGCGGGCCGCTCCGACGACACGGCGAGGCGTGGTGCCAGGCGTCGCGGGGTCCGCGACGATCCGCCGGAACAGGGCCCAGGGTTCCCGTGCCGCCGGCTGTCGCCGCGCGGCGTCCCGGACAGAAATGACGGAATGACTCGAGTGATCCCGGCCCCCGTACCCGGTCCGGTGCTCCCGCCCGCCGCCCCGGTGGCCCCCGCTCCGCCCGCCGCGCCGGTCCGCGACCGTATGCGCGCGCTCGACGGACTGCGTATCCTCGCCGCCCTGATGGTCTGTCTGTACCACTACGCGGGCCGGGGCGGGAAGGTCACCGAGGCATGGGGCCGGTCGCCGAAGGAACTCTTCCCGGACCTGTCCGCGCTGGCCGTCTACGGCTGCCTGGGTGTCCAGGTGTTCTTCGTGATCAGCGGCTTCGTCATCTGCATGAGCAGCTGGGGGCGTTCGCTCGGGGACTTCTTCCGCTCCCGGGTGTCGCGGCTCTATCCCGCGTACTGGGCGGCGATCGTGGTGGTCACCGCGGCCTGCGTGCTGATGCCGTCGGTGCTGCCGCCGCTCCGGCCGGACGAGGTGCTGGTCAATCTGACCATGCTTCAGCAGCCGGTCGGCGCGGACCGGGTGCTCGGTGTGTGCTGGACGCTCTGGGTGGAGGCCCGCTTCTACCTGCTCTTCGCGCTGTTCGTGGTGTGGAAGGGCGTGACCTACCGGCGGGTGGTGATCTTCTGCTGTCTGTGGACGGTGGCCGGAGCGCTCGCGGGGGTCACGGACAGCCCACTCGTCGACGAGATCGTGATGCCGGAGTACGCGCCCTTCTTCGTCGGCGGGCTCGCGCTCTACCTGATCCACCGGTACGGCGGGGATCTGCTGCTCTGGGGGATCGTCGCGACCAGTTGGCTTCTCGGTCAGCGTTACGCCCTGATCGGCCTCTGGAACCCGGAGGCGGTCAACGTCTTCCAGCAGCGCTCGCCGCTGGTGATCCTGCTGATCGTCACCTTCGCCTATGTGTCGGTGGCGGCCGTGGCGCTGGGCTGGCTGCGCCGGGCCGACTGGCGCTGGCTGACCTTCGCGGGGGCGCTGACCTACCCGTTCTATCTGGTGCACGAACATCTGGGCTGGTTCGCGATCACCGTGCTCCACCGGCGTCTGGGGGTCGCGCCGGCGGTGACCCTGATCGCCTCGGTCGGGACCATGCTGGTGATCGCCTGGCTGCTGCACCGGCTGGTGGAGGAGCCGTTCGGCCCTCGTCTCAAGCGCACGATGACGGCTCAGGCGGTCCGGGTGGGCGCGCGGGCCCGCGCCTGACGGGTGGGCAGCTCGGGGTGGAACGCCGTGAACCGCGGGGTGTCCACGGGGGTGGCTTTTCTCGGGCGTCGGCCCAGGGCCTCGGTGAAGCCCGTGGCCCCCATGGAGGCCACGACTTCCGCCCGCGTCTCCGGGCAGCTCGTCTGCGACACGTCGTCCAGGTCCTGCGCCGTGCGCGGCCCCTGCTCCGGGTGCTCACCGATCCAGTTCGCCGGTTCGACCGCGAAGTCGGCCTTCGCGCCGGCGGGGGCTCCCACCGCCTTGAGCCGGGGCGCGGTCGCTTCGAGGAAGGCGCAGAACGCCTCGCCGTCGACCGGGTTTCCTTCCGCCGCCGGGGCCTCGGCCGCCGACGTACCGCCCGGTGGTTTCCCGGACGGGCCCGCGTCGTCGGACGTCGCACCGTTTCCGCACGCGGTCAGGAGCAGCAGGAGGACACGGCACGCGATGCGCTTCACGGTTCGCCCCTTTGCGCGGGGCGGCTCGATGACGCCCGACGACGACAGTAGTGCCGCCCTGCGCGAAGAGCGCCTCACGCGTGTGCCCGATGTCCGGGGGGTGCGGCCCCGGGTCACCGGCGGTCGCGCACGTGGTCGGTGGTGCGCCGGGACGGTACGCCGGTGGTGGTCCGGCGGGCGCGATGGGGCTCGGCGAGGGCGCAGCGGACGCCCGCTGGAATGGTCGGGTCGACGCCGGCGATCACCGCGTGTTCGCCGGACGCCTTGCACGGCCCGGCGCTCGGTGGCGCTGCCGTGTCCTCAACGGTCGAACTCCCCTGCCGGCGCGGCGGGCCGGCTCCACACCACGAGCGTGGTGTGGAGCCGGTCCGCGCCGGGCGGCCCGGCCGTCCGAGGTGCGCGGGTCCGCGACGGGCTCCCGCCGGTTACGGGTAGACGTACAGCGCCCACCTGGCGCCGGTGCGGACGCAGGCGTGCTCGCCGACCTGCGTCTGGCCCACCTCGAAGCACTCCTCGATGGTGTCGTAGTACCCCACGAGGACGGGCGCCGACGCGGCCGACGCGGGTGCCGCGACGGCGCCGCCGGCGAGCACGACGGCCCCCAGCGCGACGCCCACGGCCCAGATTCTGGTACGCATACGATTCTCCCCCTTTGGTCCGGTCTCCTGCCTGACGCAACCTCACACGGGCGGACAACCCCGGGCAAGACGTCCGGGCGCCGATGGCCGGATTCGGCGCCCGGCTCCCGACGTGTCTCCCACATCTGGCCGAAGCCGAGCGACGGGAAGACCCACACGGCGGCCCCCGGCACACGGCCGGCGTGGCGGGACGAGCCGTGCGGTGACGACGGTGCGGGCGGCGGCCTTCCCGACGGGCGGTACGGCAGCACGGCTGATCCCAGGCGCCGATGCCCTCGCGGCCGTCATCGGACCCGCCTGCCGCCCGTACTACCCGGTCGCGGGCGCGCTGCCCGTGGTGACGCCCGCGCCGAGCTCCGGACCGGACGGAACGTCACAGGGCCCCGGCCTGCCCGGATCCCGGTCGTGCGTGGCGCCTTCCGCCGCGTCCCCGCCCTCGAACTGCGTGCGGTGCAGCTCCGCGTACCGCCCCTCCGCACCCAGGAGTTCTTCGTGCGTACCCCGTTCCACGATCCGGCCGTCCTCGACCACGAGGATCAGATCGGCGGCCCGGACGGTGGACAGGCGGTGCGCGATCACGACGGCGGTCCGGCCCTCCAACGCTTCGGCGAGCGCCGCCTGGACCGCGGCCTCGGAGGTGTTGTCGAGATGCGCGGTCGCCTCGTCGAGGATCACGACACGGTGGCGGGCGAGGAGCAGCCGGGCGATGGTCATGCGCTGGCGTTCCCCGCCGGAGAGGCGGTAGCCGCGTTCGCCGACGACGGTGGCGAGCCCGTCGGGCAAGGACTGGACCAGAGTGCCGAGGCGGGCCCGGCGCAGGACGTCCCACAGCTCGTCGTCGGTGGCTTCGGGCCGCGCGAGCAGCAGGTTGGCGCGGATGGACTCGTGGAAGAGGTGACCGTCCTGGGTGACCATGCCCAGGGTGGTGCGGAGGGACTCGGCCGACAGGTCGCGTACGTCCACCCCGCCGATACGGACGGCGCCCGCGTCGGTGTCGTAGAGCCGGGCCATCAGTTGTGCGACGGTCGACTTGCCCGCTCCGGAGGTGCCGACGAGGGCGACCGTCCGGCCGGGCTCGGCCCGGAACGAGATGCCGTGGAGGACCTCGGCGCCGCCGCGGGCGTCGAGCGTGGCGACCTCTTCCAGCGAGGCCAGGGAGACCTTGTCGGCCGAGGGGTAGGCGAAACGTACGGCGTCGAACTCGACGGAGACCGGCCCGTCGGGCACCTGCCGCGCGTCGGGCCGCTCCTCGATGAGGGGCTTGAGGCTGAGGATTTCGAAGACCCGCTCGAAGCTGACCAGGGCGCTCATCACCTCGACGCGCGCGCCGGCGAGTGCGGTCAGCGGCGCGTAGAGGCGGACGAGGAGCAGGGAGAGCGCGACCACCGAACCGGGGTCGAGGCTGCCGCGCAGGGCGTAGGTGCCGCCGAGCCCGTAGACGAGCGCCAGGGCCAGGGCGGAGACGAGGGTCAGCGCGGTGAGGAACGTGGACTGGGCCATGGCCGTACGGATCCCGATGTCGCGCACCCGGCGGGCCCGTGCCGCGAATTCGGCCGACTCGTCGGACGGCCGCCCGAACAGCTTGATCAGGGTCGCGCCCGGTGCCGAGAACCGCTCGGTCATCCGGTTGCCCATCGCGGCGTTCAGGTCGGCCGCTTCCCGCTGGAGCCTCGCCATGTGCGAGCCCATCCGGCGCGCGGGCACCACGAACACCGGCAGCAGGACGAGCGCGAGGAGGGTGATGCGCCAGGAGAGTGTGAGCATCACGGCGAGGGTCAGCACGAGCGTCACCACATTGCTGACGACACCGGAGAGTGTGTTGCTGAAGGCGCGCTGCGCACCGATCACGTCGTTGTTGAGCCGGCTGACCAGGGCTCCGGTGCGGGTACGGGTGAAGAAGGCGACGGGCATGCGCTGGACGTGGTCGAAGACCGCGATCCGCAGGTCCAGGATCAGCCCCTCGCCCAGGGTGGCGGAGAGCCGGCGTCCGAGGAGGCCGAGGCCTGCCTCGGCGACGGCGATGACCGCGATGAGCAGCGCGAGGCGGACCACGAGCCGCTCGTCACCGCCGGACACGATCGCGTCGACAACACGGCCCGCGAGGACGGGGGTCGCCACCGCGAGCAGTGCGGTGGCGACCCCGAGCAGGACGAACTGAATGATGCGGCGGCGGTGCGGCCGGGCGAAGCCGGCGATTCTGCGAAGGGTGGCGCGGGCGAACGGTCTGCGCTCGGGGCTGGCGTTCATGACGTTGTGCAACTGCGTCCAGGCCGTGGACTCCATACTCATGGGAGGAACGTAGAACCTCAACCAACCTTCAGGTCAAGCCGTGTTCCCGTCACCCGTCCCGGAGGCGTCCCCGGGTCTCACCGGTGCGGGCCGCCCCTCGTGGGCGGCCGGGGCCCGTACGGATCGCGACCGCCGTCCATGGGCGGCGAAGGCCCGTACGGATCACGACCCCCGGCCGACGCGCGCCACGAGAAGTAGACGACCGCACAGGCGACGAGCGCCGCCGGGATGAGGAAACGAGCGACCCACGACCAGCGCAATACGTTGTCCTCCCAGGACATCGCCGTCTCCGCGCCGTGGGGCAGGCCGAAGAGCACCAGCGAGCACAGGAACGAGAGGACGAGCGACACCACCAGGGCGCCTGCCAACCACAAGCCGAGCCACGCCCACCACGCCTTCGCGCCGCCGCGGACCATGGTGCCTCCCCCGCTCCCCCGTGCGTGCGGACATTGTCGCCCACGGCCTGCCGCCGGGAAACCTCAGCGGTCCGCCTGTTCTGCCGCGACACGCGGGTCGTACGGCGCGGGGGGCGGCTCGTGGACGGCCGTCGCGAGCCGCGTACGGCGGCCGGGCGGGGTGTGCCCCCGCCCGGCCGGTGGTCAGGCCGTGTTCCCGCGGCGGCGCAGGCGGAAGCCGCCGACGCCGAGCAGCAGGGCGCCGATGCCGCCGACGGCGGCGGCGTTGGTGGGGTTCATGGCGGTGGACGCCCGGTCGGTGTCGGCCGCCCGGTTCTTCACGCCCGACTTCGTGGTGCTCGGGAGCGCCAGGTACGGGAAGGTCCTCCCGAAGCCGACGTCGTTGGTGTCCACCTTGTCGCCCGCCGCCAGCGCGGGGACGAGCGTGCCGGTCTGCGCGGCGCCCTCGACGGCCTGGAGCGAGATGTCGATCACGTCGTCGGCCAGGCGTCGTCCGTTGGGGAAGCCGGCCAGGTCACCGGCGAGCACACCGAGCCGCTGCGGCTTCGCGGCGGGCGCGACGCCCATGTTGAGCCGCAGTTCCTCGGCCGGGAAGATCTGCCGCGGGTCGGCGTCCTTGTTGAGCCGGTGCGCGTTCAGGTCCGCCTTGATCGGCCCGCACGCCTTGCAGATACCGGTCAGATAGATCTCCGCGAGGTCG
Source organism: Streptomyces sp. NBC_01498 (assembly GCF_036327775.1). Lineage (NCBI taxonomy): Bacteria > Bacillati > Actinomycetota > Actinomycetes > Kitasatosporales > Streptomycetaceae > Streptomyces > Streptomyces sp. NBC_01498. The sequence continues at coordinate 40,404 of NZ_CP109598.1, forward strand.
TCGCGGGGTGTCTTGGGCGCGGGGATGCCGTACACCTGCTGGATCAGCTTCGGCAGGATCGGGTCGTAGACCTTGTCGACGACGGGCTGCACGGTGCGGTCCTGGTCGGGTGAGATCGAGTTGAAGGCGTCCTTGTACTTGAGCGGTACGACGACCTCGTTGACCAGCGGGTTGCCGAGGCGCGAGACCTGCCGCCATCCGTCCTTGGTGCGCCGCGCGTTGCCCCCCATGACGTCCGCGCCCTCGCGGTCCGTGGTGGACCAGACGCCGACGACGGGGTTGCGGGTCGCGTTGCCGCGCAGGGCCAGGGACTTCTTGGGCACCTGGAGGGCGACCGAGTTGACGTTGTAGCCGGCGAGGGTGTCCTGGCCGCGTTCGCTGAGGTCACCGCCGTACAGCAGGTCGAAGACCCGCAGATCGGCGAAGAACGGGTCCTCCGTCTGGCCGGCGAACGCCTTGGCACCGCCGGGCACCGGGCGGACGGCCTGGGCGCGCAGGGTGCCGTAGTCGGGCATCGACGCCTTGCCGACGCGGGAGGGAGCGACGGGGGCGCCGCGCAGCAGGGTGCGGGTGCGCCCGCCCTCGGTGACCGTCAGGTCGTACGTCTGACGGAAGTTGAGGTTCGGGTCGTCGATCCTGCGGACCGGCCCCGTGTTGTAGAGGAACTGGTTCTCGGCGTCGCGCACATGGTTGCGGAAGCGCCAGGTGTACGTGACGTCGGCGCGGCCGTCACCGGTGTTGTCGATCTTGACGTGGTAGCGGGCGTCGTCCGCGAACGCGTAGAAGTTCGGACCGCCGTTGGGCTCCTCGAACGGGATCCAGTTCGCCACCAGGGTCACGGTGTCGGCGCGGTCCGGGCTGGTGAACGCGTACACGTCCGTGTTGTCGGCCCTCGGGTCGCCGGCGATCATCGGCGCCTCCCGGTGGCTGGACGCGGCGCCGATGCCGGGCGCGAGGGTCAGCACGGCCAGTCCGGTGGCGAGGGCGCCGGTGCCCAGGACGATCAGCGACTGATCGAGCGTGCGCCGTGAACGCGGCCGGGTGCGGGTCGTCTTCAAGGTGTTCCTCTCGTGCGCGAACGCGTCTCCCGGGGCGCGGTCGGGCCGCGCGGCGGAGGACGGGGTTCAGGTGAAGGTGGTGGTCTCCGGCTCGTCGGCCGAACGCCGTGCGTGTACATGCGGCTGCCACGCGGGCACCGGAGCGAGGGCCTTCGCAGATCCGGGAGCACCGCGCACCGGAAGGCCGGTACGCAGAACGCAGAAAAGCATGAGAAACCGGGGTCAGTTGCCGATTTAGTCCGGACCGACGGTTTCGGCGACCGCGAGTTCGGGACGAAACCGCAGGTGGCGGGCGGTTGAGGACGGGCCGGAAGAACGCGCCGCGACACGCACGGACGCGTTAGGCCGATCAGTGCCGCGAGGGCGATCGCCGCGGCGGCGGGCCCGGCTCCCCCGTCACGGCTCCGTGGGCTCGTACTTCGGCGCGACGGGCGGAACGCGCTCACCGCCGGTGGTCGTCGCCGGTACGCGGGCCGGCGGGCGTCACCGGTACGGGCGCCGCCGGTTCTGATCGCCGCGCGGAGCCGCGACGAGTCGGGCGGCGGAGTCGGGCGGCGGACTCGGACGGAGCCGGGCGGATCGCATCTGGGAACAGATCGCCGCAGTCGGGACCAATCCGCGACCCCGAGGTCACCGAATGCCCAGCGACGACGAGATGCACCGGATGTCTCGCGACCGCAAAGGGGATGCATCACAGTGATACGTCAGCGCACCGCCCGGTTCACGGCCCTTCTCACCCTGCCCGCCGCTCTCACGCTCGTCGCGGCCGTGCCCGCTCTCGCGAGCGGCGCGGCCGGCGAACAGGGTGAACACGCGGGACATGGCGGGAACTCGGCCTCGGCCCAGACTCTGACCGAGGCTCCGGCCAAGGACGAGGCGTACCAGATCGATCTGGAGTCGCTGAACGACTCCGGTGCCACGGGCGCCGCGCTGATCAGCTTCGACGACCGGAAGCTGACGGTGAAGATCGAGGCCACCGGACTGGTACCGGGTCAGCCGCACGCGCAGCACATCCACGGTTCCACCGACGGCCACGACTTCCGCTGCCCCGACGCGAGCGCGGACAAGGACGGCGACGGCATCGTCAGTACGGCGGAGGGCCTGCCGCAGTACGGCGACATCAACATCTCCCTGACGACGAAGGGCGACACGTCCAAGGACAGCGGACTCGCCGTCGACCGCATGCCGGTCGCCGACAAGGACGGCAAGCTCACCTACTCGCGCACGATCGACGTCTCGCAGGACGTGGTCGACCACTTCAGGGATCTGCACATCGTGCAGCACGGCATCGACCGCAACGACGACGGCGCCTACGACTTCGGCGCCGGAAAGAGCGAGTTGGACCCGAAGCTCCCGCAGGAGGCCACCGCACCCGCCGACTGCGGCATGGTCGAGGGCGCGGCCGTGGGCTCCATGCCGGTGGGCGGTGTCGAGACCGGCACGTCCGGCGGGCCGGGTGCCGGGACGACCGGCATGGTCGCCGGTGGCGCGGCGGCGATCCTCGCGGCGGGTGGGCTGTTCGCGGTCAACCGGCGTACCCGGACCGCGTCTTCGGGCTCCGACCGGCGCGCCTGACCGGGCCGGTGGCGGAGAGCCGGGGAAACAGGGAGACGGGGAGACGGGAAGCCACGCATGAGTGAGTCGAACGCCGCTGGAGACGGCGGCGGAGGCGGAGACCGTACGGGGCACCGAACGGAACGCCGTGCCGGACGCCGCATCGGTCGCCGTACGGTGCTGATCGTCACGATCCCGGTCCTGCTCGCGGTCGGCGGCCTGCTGCTGGCCCGGGGAACGGGCGGTGAGCAGCATCCCGCGCCGCCGAGGGCGGTCGACAAGGGCGGTCCGCCGACGGGGGATTCGGCCCCCGGGTCGAGCGGCTCCGCCCGGCCGCGGGAGCCCGGCGGGCGTACGGCCGCCGCCGCGCTGCCCGCGTCCGATCCCGTACGCGTCGTGATCCCCTCACTGAAGGTGGACTCCGGGCTGGAGCGGCTCGGGCTCGACAAGAACCGCGCCATGGAGACGCCCGAGGACCCGGACAAGGCCGGCTGGTACCACCCCGGACCCGCGCCGGGCGCCAACGGCCCGTCGGTCATCGCCGGTCATGTGACCTGGAACGGCGCGCCCACCGTGTTCTTCGACCTGGCCAGGATCGACCCCGGGGACACGGTGGAGGTGGCGCGGGAGGACGGCACGACCGCCGAGTTCACGGTCGACCGGGTACGGACGTATCCGAAGGACGCGTTCCCCACGGTCGAGGTCTACCGCAATCTCGACCACGCCGGGCTGCGTCTGATCACCTGCGGCGGCGACTTCTCCGAGGCCGACCGCCGCTACGCGGACAACGTGGTCGTGTACGCGACCCTCACCGGCAGCCACCCGTCCGCGCCCGGTCCGGGCGAAGGGGCCTGAGGGAACCGCGCGCGGACCGTGCCACCGCCGAGTGCGCAGCGCCCGAGTGCGGAGGGGGTACGCGTCAGGGGTTCGGCATCGCGACCGGCCCGGCCAGCACCTGGTCGAGGACGGTGGCGAGGTACCGCGCGGGGTCCGGGAGGGCGGGGTGCCGGCGGGGCAGGGCGGACTGGCTGTCGGCGGCGCCCTGGGCATTCGCGCCGCGCAGGGCCCGATCGCGGCCGGTGTCATTCACGGAGGAGCCCACCTCGGCCGCCCTCAGGTGCCGGTTCCGTCCCAGGGCTGAACGGACCGGCCGCCGCGCCAAGCCCCGCATCGCCATCCCCGTCCCCCGGCACCGGTTCGCCGGAAACGGGCACGGTCCATGCCGGCCACCACGGTGCGGCCGTCGGCAGCGCCGGTCGTGTCAGCTACCACGCCGCGCCCCGGGAGCTCGCCGCGTGGCCGCACCAGGTCGGGGTGATCCCCTCCCGGGCGCGGTCCTGCCGGCACCGCGTCGAGGCGGAGCGACTGCGGGCGGCCGTCGCGTACGGCGGCGGCGCCGTACCGGGCCAGGTCCTGAAGCGGGTGCAGGAGCCGGACGGTCCCGACAGTCTGACCGCCCGTAAGGATCTCACCGTGCTCCACGGGCTGAACGGGGACACGGTCGGCACGGCGACCGCGTTCGCCGATCTGCTCGCCCACTGCGAGCGGGTACGGGGTCCGGACCACCCCGACACCCTCGCGGCACGCGACCTTCCCGCCCGGTGGCGGAGCAGGCACGAGGACCGACGCCGGACCGCCGCGTCCGGCTCCCGGCCGGTCCCTCGGCGAGAGCGGCCGACACGGGAGTCCCCACCGGATGAACACCGGACCGGTGCGCGGGAGTCGTGAGAAGGCCGAGTACCCGGCCCCGGCCGGTACGTTCACGGCTTCCCGGAAGAGCCTCCGTCGCGTGATCCGTACCGGGAACGCCCCCTGACGCGAAAAAGGCGGCTGTGTCTCAGGGTTGACAGTGGTCAGTCACTCCAGCACCCTCCCGGGAGAGCGCTCTCCGAAGTGATCGACACCCCGTGGAGATGCACATGAGCCCCCTGTCCTCGTTACTCCGAATCCCCCGACGACGCAGACCCCTGGTCGCCGTCGCCCTCGCCATGAGCCTCGCGATGGGCGGCGTCGTCGGCACGTCGACCGGCAGCGCGAGCGCCGCCGACACCCTTCTCTCGCAGGGCAAGCCCGCCGTGGCCTCCTCGACCGAGAACGGCGGAACCCCCGCGTCGGCGGCCGTCGACGGCGACCCCGGCACCCGCTGGTCCAGCACCGCCACCGACCCCCAGGCCTTGCAGGTCGACCTCGGCGCCACCGCGACCGTCAGCTCCGTCACCCTCAACTGGGAGGCGGCGTACGCCACTTCGTTCAAGATCCAGGTGTCGGCCGACGCCCAGAACTGGACCGACGTCTACGCGACCACCACCGGCCCCGGCGGTGTGCAGACGCTGCCCGTCAGCGGTTCCGGCCGGTACGTCCGGATGTACGGCACCGCCCGCGCCACCGGATACGGCTACTCCCTCTGGGAGTTCCAGGTCTACGGTTCGACCGGCGGCGGCACCGGCGGCACCTCCGGCCCGGTCATCTCCGCGTACAAGCCGGTGACCGCCTCGACCTGGGAAGGCGCCAACGCCCCCGCCGCCGCGCTGGACGGGCGGACCGACACCCGCTGGTCGAGCCAGTTCGCCGACAACCAGTGGCTCCAGGTGGACCTCGGCGGCACGGCCACGGTCACCGGCGTCGAGATCAACTGGGAGTCCGCGTACGCGAAGGGCTACCGCGTCGAAGTCTCCGACAACGGCACGGCCTGGACCGTCCTGCACTCCACGACCACCGGCAAGGGCGGCGTCGAGAAGCTCTCCCTCACCGGCAAGGGACGGTACGTGCGGCTGTTCGGCACGGCCCGCGCGACCGGATACGGCTTCTCCGTATGGGAGTTCCAGGTCCTCGGTTCGGTCGACACCTCCACCGCGACCCCGCCCCTGCTCTCCGGCCCCACCAAGGCCCCCGCGACGCTGAACCAGTTCGCGCTGGCCGCGCCCGCCGACCGGGCGATGATCACCGACACCCGCAGGCCCCCGCTCTCCTGGGCGGCCGTTCCCGGCGCGGCGCGCTACGAGGTGTGGCTCAACATCAGCCGTACCGACTACGACTTCACCGCCTCGGGCAACCTGATCGACCTCTACACCAAGGTCGCCGAGCCCACCGGCACCGGTTACACGCCCACGTGGGACATCCCCGACCGGTGGACGTACAAGTGGTTCGTCGTCGCGGTGGGCGGCTCGGGCACGCGTACCACCTCCAACATCCGTACGTTCAGCGTCTATCTGCCCGAGATCGAGACCGTGAGCGACGGCGTCGGCCTCGTGGGCGGCGCGCGGGACCTCAACAAGAACGGGACGCTCGAACCGTACGAGGACTGGCGGCGGCCGGTCGAGACGCGCGTCGGTGATCTCCTCGGCCGGATGACGGCGGAGGAGAAGGCGTACCAGATGTTCTACAACGTGCAGTCCTTCCCGCGCTCCGGCTGGCACTTCGGCCCCGCCCAGCCGGCCGATCTGCACGACATCCTGCTGTCCACGGCGGCCACGCGGCTGGGCATCCCGCCCGTCTCGGCGGGCGACACCACCGCCGGCTACCAGACCACCTACCCGTTGCAGAGCACGCTCGCCGCCAGCAAGAACTACCCGCTCGACTACCGGCTGGGCGACATGCAGCGCAGGGAGCAGCTGGAGGTGGGCGCCCGCGGCACGCTCTCCCCGCTCGCGGAGGTCGGCACGAAGGTGCTCTACCCCCGGATCCAGGAGGGCGGCGGCGAGAGCGCCGAAGTCGCGGCGGCGCAGCTGCGGGCCCTGGTCGCCGGGCTCCAGGGCGGTCCCGAGCTGAACCCGGCCTCCGTGCTCGCGACGGTCAAGCACTGGCCGGGCGAGGGGGCCGGTGGCGAGGCCGGGATCGTCTACGACGGGGTGACGATCAAGTACCACATGATCCCGTTCCGGGCGGCGATGGAGGCCGGCGCGGTCAACATCATGCCGGGGTACGCGGGCAGTTCGTTCCTGGACCCGGGTGGTCCCGGCGCGGGCGACAGCGCCAAGATCCTCGCGTATCTGCGGCAGAACCTGGGCTTCACCGGCCTGATCACCACCGACTGGCTGCCGTCGGGCACCTGGGTGCGGGCGGCCAACGCGGGCTCCGACGTGATGGGCGGGGCCGATCCAGGCGCTACCGGATTCACCATGGCGGAGTTCCAGTCCCAGGTCCCCCTGGCCCGGATCGACGACGCGGTGACCAGGATCCTGCGGCTCAAGTTCCAGCTGGGTGTGTTCGACCGCCCGTACGGTGACCCGGTGAACGGCCCCTACCGGTTCCATCAGCCGAGCTATGTCGCGCTCGCCAACCAGGCGGCCCGCGAGTCGAACACCCTGCTCAAGAACAACGGTGTCCTGCCGGTGCGGCTCAACCGGGGCGACAACATCGTCGTGGCCGGTCCCCGGGCGACGGACGGTTCCGCGTGCTGCATCTGGTCCAGCTACTTCCACCCCAACTACGGGTCGCTGAACACCCTGGACGCCATCAAGGCCAGGGCCGCGACGGCCGGTGTCAACGTCTACCAGGACACGGGGCCGGCCCCGAAGCTGGCGGTGGTCGCGGTCGGGGAGCCGTCGTACACCCACGCCACGTCCTGGGTGAACACCGAGCCCCATCTGCCGGCCGACCAGCTCGCCCTGATCAGGAACTTCAAGAATCAGGGCATTCCGGTGGTGGTGGTGCTGACGCTCCCCCGGCCGATCGTGATCAGTGAGTGGAACGGGCTGGCGGACGCCGTCGTGGTCACCTACCGGGGCGGTGAGGAGGTCGGCCCGGCAACGGCGAGCCTGCTGTTCGGCGACTACACACCGAAGGGGAAGCTGCCCTGGCAACTGCCCCGGAGCCTGGACCAGATCCTGAAACCGGGCGGGGGTGACGTGGAGGCGGACGCCAACGAGGAGTGGGATCTGCCGTTCGATCTGGGGGCGACCGACGCGGAACGGGCGGACATCCGGGCGAGGATAGACGCCGGCCGGCCGGTCCCGACCACGTACGGAAACCCGCTCTACCCGTACGGGGCGGGCCTGACGTCCTTCAGCCCGTGAGCGGGTGGGCCGGTGAGCCGGTGAATCCGTGAGGTGATGTGCTGTGCCGGGGCCGCACGCGGCCCCGGCACAGCTCGTCCGGATCAGATGCCGAACGGTGCCGCGTAGCGGACGGTGCCCGTCGGCAGCGGATGGGCGGTGTCCAGGCTGAGGGCCATCATGGCCTCGTCCGGGACGTCGATGCTCAGCCCGATGCCGTGCGCCGAGGCGCGGGTGAAGCCGAACCTCGGGTAGTAGGCCGGGTGTCCCAGGACGGTGACGAAGTGTTCGCCCCGGTCCTCGGCCGCCCGCAGCGCGGCACGGACGGCCGCGGAGCCGGCACCGGTCCTCTGGTGTTCCGGATGTACGGCGACGGGGGCCAGGCACAGGGCCGGGACGCCGTCGATGTGACAGCGCGTCAGGAGCGCGTGGCCGGCGAGGCGGTCGTCCTCGTCGGTGGTGACGACGGACAGGCCGTCGATCCAGGAGGCGTCGGCGCGCAGCGCCTCGACAAGGTCGGCCTCCAGCGGGGTGTCGAACGCGGCGAGGTGGAGGGCGCGGACGGCGGGGATGTCGGCGCCGGTCTCGGCGCGGGTGATCCAGTTGCGAGGGGACATGACGGGATGCGGATCCGTTCCGTGGTGAGGTTCGTGCGGACACGTCGCCTCGCGAGCGCACGCTCCGGCGAGGCGGATCAGGAGGAGGTCAGACCGGCATCCGGAACGTGAGGATCATCCGGACGCCGCGCACGGCGGTGGCCTCGGGCGCGGTCATCAGCCCCAGCTCCTCGTCTTCCTCGCTCCACGTCGGACACGAACACGGAGAAGCTTACCCTCGCCGTTCCGGCGGACCTCGGGCCCGGCGGGCGAGGTCACGTCGTACGGGCCGCGCTCCGCAGGCTGTGGGCGTACCGGCCTGCCACGGCCCGCTGGAGCAGGCGTCCGCCGGGGCCCAGCGCCCGCGTGTACCAGGCCGAGGGGCGGCTGATGGCGACGATGACGAGGTCGGTGGTGCGGTCCGGCCGGCGCTCCAGGACGAACGACTCCTCGCCGCACTCGGGGTGCCCGGTGAGTGTCCCGTAGGCGAACCCGGTCCGGTGCCTCTCGTCGACGGTCCACACGACCTCGCAGGGCATCGTGAGCGGTCCCGCCCGCAGCGGCACCCGTACACCCGGCGCGGCGTGCGGAGTGCCGGCCGGGACCCGCATGAAGGGCGTGGCCCGGTGCATTCCCCACCCGAAGAGCGCCTCGGCGGCACGGTCGTACGTGTCGGGACCCAACGGCGCACGGACCCGCAGGACGTGGAAACCCGGAGGCACCGGTCCGCCCGTCGCCGTCATGCCCACGTCGGAGTAAGTCAGTTCGCGCATGCGGCTCATCATGCCGCGTCGCGTCCCCGTCGACGGGTGACGGGTTCCGGTCGGCCACGCCTGTTGTGCTCCGACAGGGGCGTGGTCGTCACCCGGCGGAGTCCCGCATCGGCCGGTGCCGGTCGGGCCGGTGAACGGCGTGGGCCTGCGAACTCGCGGTCGTCACCCACGGGCGGAACACGACCGGCGAAACGGGGATGTCCGGCAGCGGGCCCCGGGCAGCGGGCTCCCCCGCCCTCACCCGGGCTGCCGGGCACGGGCTCGATCGGATGGTGCGGCCGGTGTCCACCTGCCGAACCACTGCTCGGCGCCGTATGCCTCGAACCGCTCCACCTCGATGAAGCCCAGCCTCGCCGCGAGGCGCATGGAGCGGAGGTTGGCGGTCTGGGTGGCGAGTACCACCGGTTCACCGGGAAGGGCGCCGGCGAACCAGTCGAGTGCCGCCGCGCACGCCTCGGCGGCGTACCCGTGTCCCCAGGCGTGCGGCAGGAGCAGGTAGCCGAGCTCGGCCCTCCCGGCGGCCCGGGGAAGGTGCCCGGTGTCCTTGGTGAGCGTGATCTGGCCGATCATCGATCCGTCGAGGTCGACCACGAACCGACCGGGACGCCGACCGGGCGCCCCGGGCATCGCGCGCTCCACCGCGTCACGCGGTTGCGGGCCACCGAGGTAGGTACTCACTTCCGGCGAGGTCACCAGTTCGACGACCGCCGCACGGTCCCGGGCCTCGGGCTCACGGAGCACGAGTCGCCCGGTCCTGATCGGGGCGGGCGGCCAGGCGACGGGCCCGAGCTCGGTCATGCCGGTCAGCCCATCAAGAGTCTCGGCGGCTGTCAACTCGCGCGTGAGGAGCGGGAGTCGAGCGGAGCAGCAGGCGTCAGTGATCACGTGGCGCCCACTCGGCGCGGCCCCGGCCCCGTCATCGGGGCCCGTCCGCGGTGGGTTCCCGACGCGGAGGCCCTGTCCGCCCCCCTTCGAATGGGCGGGCTACGCTGACGTGGGGCGAAGGTGAGGGGGCTCCATGAAGGTGGTACTGCCCGGGGGGACCGGACAGGTGGGCGCGATTCTCGACCGCGCGCTGACGGCGGCGGGCCACGAGGTCACGGTGGTGACGCGGCGTCCGGTGAGGGCGCACGAGATCGGGTGGGACGGGGCCACGCTCGGCAGTTGGGCCGCGGCGCTCGACGGCTGCGACGTCGTGATCAATCTGGCCGGGCGCAGCGTTTCCTGCCGATACACCCCCGAGAACCTGCGGGCCATGATGGATTCCCGGGTGGACTCGGCGCGGGTGGTCGGCGAGGCGATCGCCGCCGCCGCGCGGCCGCCGCGTGTCTGGCTTCAGATGAGTACGGCGACGGTCTACGCCCACCGTTTCGACGCGGCGCACGACGAGGCGACCGGGGTGATCGGCGGCCGGGAGGCCGGGGTGCCGGACTACTGGGCGTACAGCGTCAGGATCGCGGAGAACTGGGAACGGGCACAGGCCGAGGCGCCGACTCCCGGGACCCGGAAGGTGGCGCTGCGTTCGGCCATGGTCATGAGCCCGGACCGGGGCGGTGTGTTCGACGTCCTGTCGTGGCTGGCGCGGCTCGGGCTGGGCGGCGCGGTGGCGGGAGGCGCGCAGTACGTCTCCTGGATCCATGACGAGGACTTCGTGCGCGCGGTGGAGTTCCTGGTCGGCCGGGAGGACATCGAGGGGCCGGTGAACCTCGCCTCGCCGGGGCCCCTGCCGCAGCGCGACTTCATGCGGGCGCTGCGCACGGCCTGGGGCGTGCCGGTGGGGCTGCCGGCGACGCGCCGGATGGCGGAGCTGGGGGCGTTCGCGCTGCGCTCGGACACCGAACTGCTGCTCAAGAGCCGTCGGGTGGTGCCGGGGCGGCTGCGTGAGGCCGGGTTCACCTTCGCGCATCCCGAGTGGGAGGGGGCATCCGCGTCCCTCGTACGGCGGGCCCGGCTGAGGCGAGCGGCATCGGGGCGGGCCCGTACGCCGGGCGGTCCCGCCGCGTAGCCGACCACGAGCGGCGAACCGGCGCCGGTACGGCGCCGGCCGACCACGCGGTCACGTACGGCGCTTCCGGCACCGGGGCCGGGAGGTGGCCGGACCTTCCGGACGCGGTCCTCGGATCGCCCGCCGCGTTCCCTCGCACGGTCACCTCGCACCGGTCGCCCTTCTCGCGCACATTCGCGGAGAATCCGATCACCGGCGGCCTCCCGAATCGGCGGACGAGGAATTCCGTGGAATGTCGTGAATTCCTTTACGAGAGACGACCGGGGCCTCTCGTGGCCGCGTTTTTCGTGCTTCTCTTCACGGGAGGGAAATTCCGGTGCGGACGGTGCGGGGAACAACTAGGCGGGGAAACAGGGCAGTCGGCTCGTCCGAAGCCCACCGCGTCGCCGGACCTGGTCATTTCATGCTCTCCGGCCCGTTTCCCATCGATAAGTCAAACACATGTCCGTCACCTCACATATCGTGATACACCATGGATCCATGGAGCTTCAGCAGATGCGCTATGTGGTCACCGTCGCCGAAACGAACAGCTTCACCCGGGCCGCCGAGCGCTGCCTCGTGGTTCAGTCCGCTCTCAGTCACCAAATCGCCCGCCTGGAGCGGGAGTTAGGTGCGAAACTCTTCGAGCGCACCAGTCGTAAGGTGCGGCTGACGCCGGCCGGTGCGGCGTTTCTCCCGGCGGCCCGTCAGTGCCTCGACGCCGCCGAGCGCGCGGTCACCGAAGTCGCCGCGGCGATCGGTGAGGTGCGCGGCCGGCTGGCCGTGGGGCTGATCCCCACCGTCGCCGCGGTCGATCTGCCGGGCGCGTTACGCGACTTCCACAAGCAATATCCCGCTGTCCGCATCAATTTGAGTGTGGGCGCGAGCGACGATCTCGTCGAGCAGGTCAAACAGGGAATCATCGAGGTGGCTTTTCTCGGGCTGCCGACGACGGCCCGGCCCCAGGGCGTCAACGCCCGTGAACTCGCCCGTGACCGACTGGTCGCCGTGGTCGCGCCGGACCATCCGCTCGCCGAGGAACAGGCCGTCGATCTCCGCAGGCTCTCCTCCGAGGTGTTCGTGGACCTGCCGGCCAAGACGGCCGGACGTGCCCAGTCCGACCAGGCTTTCACGTCCGCCGGCCTCAGCCGCGACGTCGCCTTCGAGGTGACCAACGCGGACTATCTGGCCCGGCTGGTCGGTCAGGGGCTCGGCGTGGCCATGCTCCCGTCCGCGTACGTGGCTCAGCTCACCGGTGTGACGACCATCGAGGTCACCGACGCGCCGGCCCGCGTCGAGTACGTCATCTGGGGCCGTGTCAGCAGCACACCACCGGCGACGGCCTTCCTCTCCATTCTCGACATCCCGGTCGAGAGCGACGAGGAAGGGTCCTGACGTGAGGTCCGTGAGCATGTGACGGACCGCGGCAGGGCCGGGGAGCGGCCGGGCGGCGCGGTCGAGCGCGCCGCCTTCGTCCGCGTCGCCTTCGTCCGCGTCGGCGCGCGGCCCGGCGGCGCACGGCCCGTACAGGTCAGCGGTGGGCCGCGAGGGGAGGCCGGGCGACCGGCGTGCCCCGTACGTTGCGGTGGATCTCCAGCGTCGCCGTCGAGCGGTTGAGCGTGATGTAGTGCAGTCCCGGCGCCCCCTCGGCCAGGAGGCGTTCCGCCATGGCGGTGGCGTACGCGACGCCGATGCGGTGCCCGTCGGCGGGGTGGTCGCGCGCGGCGTCGAGGCGGTGGGCCAGTTCCTCGGGGAAGGCGGCGCCGCTGAGTTCCGCGAAGCGGGTGATCTGGCGTACGTCGGTGGCGGGCATGATCTCCGGGATGATCGGGGTGTCGCAGCCCGCTGCGGTCACCCGGTCGCGCAGCCGCAGATAGTCCTCGACGTGGAAGAACATCTGGGTGACCGCGTAGTCGGCCCCGGCCCGGCACTTGGCGACGAAGTGCCGGATGTCGCTCTCCCACTCCGGTGAGCGGGGATGGCGTTCGGGGAAGGCCGCCACACCGACGCTGAAGTCCCCCGACTCCTTGACCAGGCGCACCAGTTCGTGGGCGTGGGTGAAGCCGTCGGGGTGCGGGACCCAGTGCGCGTTCGGGTCGCCGGGCGGGTCACCGCGCAGGACCAGGATGTCCCGGACACCGGCGTCGGCGTACTGGCCGATGATGTGGCGCAGTTCGGCCACCGAGTGGCCGACGGCGGTCAGATGGGCGACCGGCCGCAGTGTCGTGTCGGTCGCGATCCGCTTGGTCACCTCGACGGTACGGCTCCGGGAGGAGCCGCCGGCCCCGTAGGTGACGGACACGAAGGTCGGCGCCAGCGACTCGAACCGGCGGATCGTCCGCCACAGCGTTCGGGCCCCGGCGTCGGTCTTCGGCGGGAAGAACTCGAAGGAGAAGGACGGCTCCTGACCTCTCAGTGCCTCACGCAGTGTGGTCCCGGTCATGCCCGGTCCCCCAGCAACGGCCCGATCTCCCGGGCCGCTTCCTCGCCGTAGGTCCGGCCGACGCGGGCCAGCAGGTCCGAGGGGAGCAGTTTGTACTCCTGGGTGCCGACGGATTCGAGGACCACCGTGGCCAGGGCGCAGCCCAGTTGGGCGGCGCGTTCGTACGGCAGGTTCCCGGCCAGGCCCGCGAGGAAGCCGGCCCGGAAGGCGTCGCCCCCGCCGGTCGGGTCGGCGACCGTGTCCGTCGGTACGGCCGGGACGTCCGTGCGCGGGGTGCCGGCGGCGGTGATCGACACGCCGTCGGCGCCCCGCGTGACGAGCCAGGTGCCGACGCGTTCCCGGATGTCCTGCTCGCTCCAGCCGGTGCGCTCGCACAGGAGGGCGCTCTCGTACTCGTTGGTGAACAGCAGCCGGGCCCCGTCGACCAGTTCCCGGGTCTGTGCGCCGTCGAGGCGGGCCAGTTGCTGGGAGGGGTCGGCGGCGACCGGGATGCCGAGGCGGTGGGCGGCGGCCGTGTGGCGGAGCATCGCGCCGGGGTCGTCGGCGCCGACGAGGACGAGGTCGAGGCCGCCGGTCCGCCGGTGCGTCTCGGCGAGGTCGATCCGGCGGGCCTCGGCCATGGCGCCCGCGTAGAACGTGGCGATCTGGTTCTGGTCGGCGTCGGTGGTGCACACGAAGCGGGCCGTGTGCAGGGTCTCGCTGACCCGTACGGATCCGGTGTCGACCCCGGCCTCCCGCAGCCGGTCCCCGTAGGAGGCGAAGTCGGCTCCCGCGGCGCCCACGAGCACCGGTCGCAGGCCGAGCCGGGCCAGACCGAAGGTGATGTTCGCGGCCACGCCTCCCTCCCGGATCTCCAGCCGGTCGGCGAGGAAGGAGAGGGACACGTGCTCGACCATCCCGGTGATGAGTTGCTCGGCGAACCGGCCGGGAAAGACCATGAGGTGGTCGACCGCGATGGAGCCTGACACAGCGATACGCACTACGGTTCTCCTTGAACTGTGGGCGGGACGACGCACGGTGACGCGGGACGGCGCCGGTCACGGGGGTCGGTGCCGGTGGCGCGGGTCGGCGGACGTACGCGGGGGCGCCCGAGTCGTACGGACGTGCCCGGATGAGGAGCGACGCGCCCCCGGCGGTCCGGGGCCTCCCCTCCCCTCCGTACGGGGAGGGGAGGCCCCGGGGATGCCGGAATCAGGACAGGCGGTGCACGGTGAACGTGACCGGCACGTCGAAGACGGGCTGGACGGTGGCGAGGACCACCTTGCGGTCGAAGCCCTCGTCGGCCACCAGCTTCTCGAAGTACTCCACGTCACCCATGGTGCTGAAGAAGAGGAGCATGCGTCCCTTCTCCGTCAGGTGGGCGCGGGCCTCGCGGAAGAAACGGGTCAGTGCCTGGTAGCCGGCGTCGGTGCCCGCGACGTCCGCGTAGTCGGCGGCGGCGAACCACTGGAACGGCGGGTTGAAGATGATCAGGTCGAAGCGGCCCTCGACGGAGTTGAAGACATCGCTCTCGCGCGACTCGACGCGGTCGGCGACGCCGTTCAGCTCGGCGTTGACGCGGACGGCGGTCACGGCGTGCGGGTTGAGGTCCACCGCCAGGACATCGGCGCCCTTCTTGGCGGCGATCAGCGCCAGCGAACCGCTGCCGGTGCCCATGTCGAGGACCCGGTCGCCCGGGTCGACCTCGGCGAAGACCGCGCCGCCGAGCATCGGGGACACCGGGCAGGGGGTCATGACCTGAGAGGGGACCCGCAGGTCCAGGCCCAGGAACGGGTGGGTCTGCTCGCCCGTGTCGCCGCCTCCCTGCGAGGACATGGCCTGGCGCAGGTCCTTGATCTCCTTCACTCGTTCCGGGGAGACCAGCGGTCGGTAGGACTCGGCCTCGGACGTGGACTGGTGGTCGAGCTTCGTCATCGTGTCGTATCCATTCGTGTGTCGTACGCGGTGAACGCGTCCGGTCGGTGGGGTGGGTGGAGCGTGCGCCTGTGCGTCAGAGGGATCCGGCCCGGAGCCGGGCGTGCGCGGCGGCCAGCCGGCCGCCGACCTCGGCGGTGCTGATGAGGACGGCCATGTTGGCCTTGGACGAGCGGCCTTCGGTGGCCACGTCCACCGCGCGCATCAGGTACTTCGTGATCGCCTGGCCCCGGATGCCGTCCCGGTCGGCGGCGGCCATGGCCTCGGTGATCGCGGCGTCGACCTCGTCACTGTCGATCGCTTCCTCCGGCCGGACCGGCGTCGTGATCAGGAACGAGCTGTTGTTGCCCAGTTCCCAGTGGTTCCTGATCGACCGGGCGATCACGTCGTCGTCGTCCAGCCGCACCGGGCTGCGGAAACCGCTGGACACGCAGTAGAAGGCGGGGAAGTCGTCCGACCGGTAGGAGACCACCGGTACGCACTGGGTCTCCAGGTACTCCAGTGTCAGACCGAGGTCCAGGATCTTCTTGGCGCCGGCGCACACCACCGCGACCTTGGAGCGGGTGAACTGGATGAGGTCCGAGGACACGTCCATGGTCGTCTCCGCGCCCCGGTGCACCCCGCCGATGCCGGCCGAGGAGAAGAACGGGATACCCGCGCGCTCGGCCGCCACCAGGGAGGAGGCGACCGTCAGCGCGCCCATCCGGCCCTGTGCCAGGACGATCGGCATGTCCCGGCTGCTGACCTTGGGGATGCCCGGCGTCGAGGCGAACCGGTCGATGTCGGCGTCGGTCATGCCGACCACGATCCGGCCGTTGTCCACGGCGATCGTGGCCGGGACCGAGCCGCCCGTCCGGACGGCCGCCTCGACCTTGCGGGCGGTGGCGGCGTTGTCCGGGTAGGGCAGGCCGTGGGTGATGACGTTGGACTCCAGCGCCACCACCGGGCGGCCCTCGTTGAGGGCGTCGGCCACCTCGTCGGCGAGGACGAGGGGGATGTTCTCGTACGGAAGGGAAGTCACGCTGACAGCCGCCCTCTCACTGGGTGTCCGGTCCGTAGTTCGGTACCTTGCCGAGGATGTGCCTGCGGTTGACGATCTCCGGGATGTAGACCTTCTCGTTCCAGAGCTCCCTCTCGATCGGCTCGACCGCGATCGACACCGCCCCCTCGCCGCAGCCGAAGGCGGTGGTCACCGCCTTGGTGACGGCCGCCACCAGCTCGGCCTGCTGTTCGCTGCTGAGCGGCACCGGGAAGTGCTTGATGTTGACGTGCGGCATGACGGTGTCCTTCGGGAGGGTCAGGCGCCGGCCGACGGCCGTCGCGAGTTCGTCGATGTCCGGTGCCCTGAGCAGGGAGTAGTGATCGGCCCGGAGTTCCACGACGTCCGGCTCCGACGTCGTGTAGCCGCTGCTGCCGTCCAGGAACGAGTAGTCGTCGCCCCGCGCCTTGAAGATGGTGACGGGAGCCGTGATCCGGCGCTCCGTCAGCTCACGGAAGGTGTAGCTGAAGTCGAACGTGGTCCGTACGACCTCGGTGATCCGCAGGACCAGGTCGGCGTCGAGTTCCGGGAAGTTCTCGCCGATGAAGGCGGCGAAGCTCTCGTCGTCCTTGGCCACGGCGAGGCAGGCGTCCAGCAGCGGACCGCTGACCGTGCCCGTGAACACCGAGAAGAGGATGGTCACGTACGCCTGGTTGGTGTAGTCGGCCACCCGGTCCTCCGCGCCGGCGCCGCCGACCTTGGGCGAGCCGGGGGCGATCAGGAAGACCTGCTCGACCCGCTCTCCCAGCTGTTCCAGCTGGTACGCCGCCTCGAAGGCCACCCGCGCGCCGAACGAGTAGCCCCACAGCTGGTAGGGACCGTGCGGGCGAAGGCCCCTGATGGCCTTGACGTCCTCGGCCGCCATCTCCCGGATCGTCGGGTAGGGGATCTCACCCGCGTTGATCCCGTACGCCTGCACCCCGTAGAACGGCCGGCCGGTTCCCGTCTCCTCGGCGAGCAGCCGCAGGTTCATGGGGTAGCCGCCGAGTCCGGGCCAGCAGTAGACCGGTGTCGACGTCCCCTCGGTTCGCAGCGGAACCAGCCGGGAGGACGGTTCCGTCTCGGCCCCGCCGAGCCGCCGGGCGAGCTTCTCGACCGTGGGCGCCTCGAACAGGACCTGTAGGGGCAGCGCCGCCTCGAACTCCCGGTTGATCCTGTTGATCAGTCCGACGGCGATCAGCGAGTTGCCGCCGACGGCGAAGAAGTCGTCCTGCACCGAGACGGTCTCCCGTCTCATCGCCTTGGTCCACAGGTCGGCGATCCGGCGTTCCAGGTGGGTGCGGGGCGCGACGAAGGGCCGGTCGTCCCGGTCCACGTTCGTCGTGTCGGACGCGGCGAGCGCCTTGGTGTCGATCTTGCCGTTGGCGGTGGTCGGCAGCCGGTCGAGGATCACGACCTTGTTCGGGATCATGTAGTGCGGCAGAAAATTGACCAGGTCGTCCCGGATCAGCTCCGCCGGGCCCCGCATGTGCACGACGTCTTCCTTCATGCCCTCGTGCAGCCGCTGTTCGTCGCTCACCCGCCCGCCGACGAAGAAGTACGAGGGGCCGGTGTCCCGGCCGAGTCCCCGCAGGACGTCGTCGATCCGGGTGGCCGAGGGCAGGTCGTCGCCGGTCCTGGAGCTGTACCCGGACGACATGAAGCCCAGGTTCTCGTCGTTCATCGACAGGTGCTGGAGCGTGCGCCCGAGGTCGATGTACCGCCGCCAGTCCTCGCCGGTCCGGCTGATCACCGAGATCCCGATGCTCGCCCGCTCGTACACGGCCTGGTTGATGGCGATGACGTGCTTGCGCTGGACGAGTTCGGACGAGATCCGTACGAGTTCGCCGCCGGTGTAGGCGTACTGGCCCGCCGGCAGGCCGGCGACCTTGCCGGGGTGGGTCTGCACGTACACGTCGACCGTGCCGTCCGGCCGCGGCCCGGCGTAGGGCACCAGCTCGAACGCGCCGAGGTAGTAGTCCTCCCCCGCGACCTCCAGGCGGTCCTTGACCGACGGGGTGAAGTCCCGGCCCCTGACGTCGAGTCCGTACGAGGGCAGGATCTCCTCGAACAGGCCCACCATGTGGCCGGCCTCGATCTCCAGCACTTCCTGGATGTTGTTCTTGTAGACCGGCTCGATGGCCCGCTTCTTGCCGACGAAATGCAGTGCCACCCCCGGCTCGCCGGCGCCGGCCGTCTCCGTGATCAGCACCAGCTGGTGGGAGACCGGGTGGTAGTAGTAGAACCCGGGGCGCAGGCCGTCGAATCCCGTGATCTCCAGGTACAGCTGCGTCGCGTAGAGCGATCCGGGTGACGCGTAGCCGTACTTCGGCAGCAGTCGTTCCGGGCTCAGGTGCTGCCCGAAGTGCCGCAGGATCCCGCCCAGTCCGGCCCGGCCGAGGTCGGCCGGGGCGATCGGCTCGGCTCCGGAGATCCGCCGTCCGAGCAGGCGGAGGATGTCGGCCGAGGTGACCTCGCCCCCCTCGTAGAACCGGTAGGACTTACGCGCGAACGCCTGGCGCCGCTGCGCTTCCGTGGCGGTCCTTCCCGGCAGGTCGATCACCGCCCGGCCGCCGGTCTCCGCCGCGTCCCGGGTGCCCGCGTTGGACAGCTGCGCCTTGACCTGGAGCTTGCTCTCCTTGGACTGGTGGTGGGCGCCGTGGTTGCCCTGGTCCATCAGGGCGGCTTCCTTGGGGCTCAGCTCCACGCAGGCGATGAGGTTCTGGAATCCGGTGTGCGGGTCGTTCTTGACGATGACCGCGGCGTGCCGGACCCAGTCGTGGGTCTCGATCGCCAGCTTGATCTCGTCGAGCTCGACCCGGAAACCGCGCAGTTTCACCTGGTTGTCCGCGCGGCCGATGAACTGGACGGTGCCGTCGGCGTTCCAGTGGGCCAGATCGCCCGTCCTGAACAGTCTCCCTTCCCCGAACGGGTTGTCCACGAAGCGCTGCGCGGTCAGCTCCGGCCGGTGCAGGTAGCCGCGCGCCAACTGGATTCCGCCGATGTGCAGTTCGCCGATCTCGCCGACGCCCACCTCGGACCCGTCGGCCCGCAGGATGCGGTACTCGACGTCGTGCGCGGGGGTGCCGATGGAGATCGAGCTCGTCCCGTCGTGGAGCGCGGCCCGGCCCACGGCGAACGCGGACGAGTTGATCGTGCACTCCGTCGGCCCGTACAGGTTGATCAGGTCGCACCACGGCAGGGCGTCCAGGAAGAGCCCCGCGAGCGGCTTGGACAGCGCCTCACCGCCGGTGAAGACCTGGGTGAGCGACGCGCACGCGCTCAGTCCGCCGTCCAGCAGCGCCTGGAGCAGGGTGGGTACGCACTGGAGGGTGGTGACGCCGTGCGCGTCGATGGTGTCGATGAGGCGCTCGGGATCGCGGTAGATGCCCGGAGCGCCCATGACGGTCGTGGCCCCGCAGGCGGGTGCCAGGAGTTCCCACTGCGCCGCGTCGAAGCTCATGGGTGTCTTCTGCAGCACGGTCTTCTCACGGTCCAGCCCGTGGACCGCCGCGAGCCAGCGCAACTGGCTGACGACACTGCGGTGTTCGATCATGACGCCCTTGGGCCTGCCGGTGCTGCCCGAGGTGTAGATGACGTACGCGAGGTTGTCGGGGGCCGGGCCGGTGGTGGCCCGGTCGAAGCCCTTGGCGTCCTCCAGCACGACGATCCTGGTGCCCTCGGGCGCCAGCGCGGCCAGCCGGTCGGTGAGGGTCGACTGCGCGACGATGACCTTGGTGCCGGAGTCCTCGATCATGTAGCGCAGGCGTTCTTCGGGGTACTCCGGCGACAGCGGCACATAGGCGCCGCCGGCGAAGAGGATCCCCCACACGCCGATCATCAGGTCGGTCGAGGGCTCGACGAACAGGCCGACCCGGTCGTCGGCGGCCACGCCGAGCTGTTCCAGCAGACCGGACAGTTCGGAGCTGCGCCGGACGAGCTCACGGTAGGTGAGCCGGTCGCCGTCGGAGACGACCGCCGTGTCGTCCGGCCGTGCCAGGGCCTGTGCGTCGAGCAGGTCGGGAAGACACACGGGTGGTAACGGATTCAACCTCGCATGATGGAGCGGTTGCATTCATCCCCCAATGAATATGTGGCGATCATCTGTTTCGCGGGAAGGGCGACCGCGAGCCCGACCGGGCCGCGAGGGCTTCCTGGCACCCGTGGTCGCGGGTGCCGAGAAGCCGTCGCTATCGCGGTGCGGTCACCGCGCGGCGGCGAAGCCGTGGCGCAGCGCGGTGGCGATCTCGATCATCCGGCGGGTCTGGTACGCGAGGGCCGCCAGGTTGTCCTCGGTGACGTTCTCCGCGAGCCGCCCGGGGACGGCCTGCCGGCCGGAGACCGAACTCACCCCGTAGGGGTTGCCGTTGCTCGGTGCCATCTGGATGTCGTCGGTCACGCCGGGCGGCACGATGATGGCGCCCCAGTGGTAGAAGACGTTGTTCAGCGACAGGATCGTGCCTTCCTGGCCGCCGTGCTGGGAGCCCGTCGAGGTGAAGGACGACATCACCTTGTTCACCAGTCCCCGGCGCGCGTTCAGCGGCCAGGCCAGGTCGATGAAGTGCTTGAGCGGCGCGGCGATGAGCCCGAAGCGGCCCGGACTGCCCAGGAGGATCACGTCCGCCCACTCGAGGTCGTCGACCCCGGCGGTCGGAACGTCCTTCATCGCCTCGGCGTTCTCCGCCCACGCCTCGGTCCATTCGGTGAACTGGGGCGCGAGCGACTCGTTGACGTATTCGGGTACGCGGCGCAGGCGTGTCTCCGCGCCCGCCTTCTCGGCGGCTTCCGCGGCGGCCGTGGCGAGCTTGTGGACGTTGCCGGTGCCGGAGTAGTAGACGACGGCGACCTTCGTGGCGCCGTTGAAGTCCGTGGTGGACATGGGGTGCGGTGCTCCTCGGGTGGTCGTGGGATGTCCCTGACGCGCGGGACGTCGGCGGCGGGCCGCGTGTCGCGGCCCGGGGTCACTCCGTCGGGGCGGGGGCGCCGCTCACTGCGGCGCGTCCGTCCCGAAGTACCGGTCGCCGAAGTCGCCGATGCCGGGCTGCATGTAGGCGTTCTCGTCCAGCCGTTCCTCGATGGACGAGGTCACCATCCGCACCGCCGGGTAGCGTTCACGTACGGCTCTGATGCCCTCGGGCGCCGACAGCAGGTTGACGAAGACGATGTGCTCCTCGGGCACGCCCTTGTCGAGCAGGAGCTGGATCGCGGCCAGCGCGGTCCCGCCGGTGGCCAGCATCGGGTCGACCAGCAGGACATGGCGGTCGGCGATGTCCAGGGGCAGCGCGGAGTAGTACAGGTGCGGAAGCTTCGTCACCTTGTCGCGCTGGATGAGGATCTTGCCGAGCCGGATCCCCGGCATCATCACCCGCAGCTCGGCCTCGATGCTGTCCCCCGCGCGGACGACGGACACCCCGCACACCTGCGAGGTGAGACGCAGGCCGTGGTAGGTCCTGCCCACCGGGGTCTGCACCTCGTGCGGCTCGTACGGGAGTTGCTCCAGGCCGGCCTCCAGCACCTGGCGGAAGATCCTGCTCGCGTTCGAGACGAAGTCGGCCCGGTCGGCGTGCCGGTCACGGATGATCGTGTGCAGTGCGCGGAGCTGCTCGGTCTGCGGCAGCAGGTGTACGGCGTCCTGGAGCGGCCTGGTCTCGGTGGTCATCCGGGTCACCCCTGCTGGGCTTCGGCCGCTATCCGGCTGAAGGCCTTGCGCGACTCCTCGACGAACCTGCGCACCTTCAGGCGGTCCTTGCGGCGGGTCGAGTTCTCCAGGCCGGTGTGCGCGTCCACGGCGGCGGGGCGTACGTGCTCGATCGCCGCGGCGACGTTGTCCGGGGTCAGGCCGCCGGCCAGCATCAACGGCCGGGGCGAGATCCGCGCCAGCTCGGCGCTGATGGACCAGTCGTGCACCAGGCCCGTCGCGCCCTTGGCGCCGGTCGCCGGGTTGAAGCTGTCGGTGATGAACATGTCGACCCACTCGGCGGCGCCCTCGACGACCCCGGTGAGCTCGCCGATGTTGTCGGTCTTCACCACCAGACTCTTCAGCACGTAGAGGTCCGGGTCGATCTTCCGCAGCTTGCGCAGCTCGGACGGGCTCACGTCACCGTGCAGTTGGATGGCACCGACGCCCATCTCGGCGCAGAACCCCTTGATCTCGTCGGCGTCCGTCAGGTACGTGATGATGACGCCCTTGTGCTGCGGCTGGATCGCCTTGACGATCGCGGCGGCGGCCGCCTCGGAGAGGTCCTCGTTCTTGGCCGGGAGGCGCAGCGCGAATCCGAGCCAGTCGGCGCCCTCCTCGATGATCATGTCGGCCTCGGCCTGGTCGATGATTCCCGCGACCTGGATCAATCCCTGCATGATTGTTGTCCCTTTTCTTGGAGCCGTTCACGACGGATGTGTGTCGGAGATTTGATTTCGGACCGCACACGGTCGGTGCGGGTCTCACCGGTCAGTTCTGGCGGCTGTCCGCCACGCTCTTGAGCTCATTGACGACGATCTCGGCGACGGGGGCGGCCGACGCGGGGTTCTGGCCCGTGACGACGCGATTGTCGTTCTCCGTGTGGGCGACGTAATTCGGCGCCTTGCTGTGGAGTGCGCCGCGTTCCTTCAGCCGGTCCTCGAGAAGGAAGGGCATGACGTCGACAAGTCCGAGGGAGTCCTCCTCCTCATTGGTGAAGGAGGCGACCCGCTTTCCCTCGATGAGGAGGGAGCCGTCGGACAGCCGGAGGTTGACGAGACCGGCCGGACCGTGGCAGACGGCGGAAACCACACCGCCCTGCTCGTAGATCTCGACGGCGAGCCGGGCGAGTTCCGGCGATTCGGGGAAGTCCCACATGGCGCCGTGCCCGCCGACGTAGAAGATCGCGGAATATCCGGCCGAGCGGACCTCGGCGGCCGGCCGGGTCGCCAGGAGCTTCGCCCGCACGGTCTCGTCGGCGAGGAAGCCCGTGATGTCGGGGTCGTTCTCCTCACCGTCGAACACCACGGCCGGGGGTTCGCCGCCCCGTACGGACACGAAGTCCACCTCGTAGCCGGCGGAGGTGAAGACGTTGTACGGATGGGCCGCTTCCGAAACGCTGTAGCCCGTCCTGTTGCCGGTATTCCCCAGGACGTCGTGGCTGCTGACCGCGAGCAGGATCTTGGACATTTCCACTCCTGAATATCTCGATTGAGCCGAGTGTGGACTTCCGCCGGGATGGCTTTCTTCAGGTGCCGACCCCGGTCACGGACGGTGCGGGTGGGTGCGGCGACCCGGGACCGTGTGTTTCCCGGGCCGCGCCGCACCCACCGTGCGACCTGTCCGCCGGACCGCGGTCAGGGCCGGTGAATGAATTCGTTGACGAGCTTCACGAATTCGAGAGGCTGCTCGAAGAGCACCATGTGGCCGCTGTCGAACTCGTGGTACGAGGAGTTCGGAATTCCGGCGTGGAGTTCCCGGGAGTGCTCGGTCGGGACCGCGGCGTCCGGGTTGGCGGCGACGACGAGGGTCTCGGCCCGGACCTTGCCGACGAGGTCGCGGATGTCGACCCGCACCAGGAGCTCCAGCTGCCGGATGCGTCCGTTCGACGGGCTGAGCTCCGCGCCGAGCTTGAGGACGTCGTCCACGCCGTCCAGGCTGTTGATGTACTTCGGGCTGAACGCGGTGGTGGTCAGCACCCGCCCGAACGCGACGGGGTCGTGCTTCTGACTGAGCGTCAGACCGATCAGGTTCTTCATGTAGGTGTCCGCGTGCACCAGGCCGCCCACGGGTATCAGGCGTCGTACCTGCTCGGGGTGGAGGGCCGCCGCGGCGGCCACGACCGCCCCGCCGAGCGAGAAGCCCACCAGGTCGACCGGCTCGGTCGTGGCGTCCGCGATGACCGCGGAGACCTCCTCGGCCAGCCCCTCGATGGTCAGGTCACCGCCGTCGTCCTCGGCCGCCTCGCTGCCGGAGAGGTCGGGCACGATGACCGTGTTGCGCTTCGCGAACTCCTCGACCAGGTGGCCGAAGGCGCTGTGACCACCCTTGCCGACACCGTGCACCAGTACCAGGCTGGGGCCCGAGCCGGTGACCTCGTACTTGATGCGCGCGTTTCCCACGGAAATCGTAGGCATGAACGATCATTCTCCTTCTGGATGTCGGGCGGATCGCTGATCCGCCGTTTTCTCGCAGCGGTGGGCATGTGCGGGGCAGGCTTGAGCGCACCCGGATCCGACATGGGTCGTCGGCCGGATCGCCGCCTGTTTTCGCATTCAGGGAATCGAGAGTCGTCGGTGGCATGCGCCGACAACGCGCCGCATTTATTCGTGCCCGGCGCCGGCGGCCGATATTTCAGCTTTCCCGGCGCACGTCGGAGCCACCCGTTCGATCGGGGGCGTCATGTTGTGCCGGCATGCCGGAGCAGCCGTGACAACAGAATGAAAGGGCTCGGAGAGCGGAGGGTCAGGTCCGCTTCTCTACGATGTCGCCCATGAGTGAGGCCGGAATCGGCATACAAAGCGTGCAGCTCACGAAAATCCCCCGTGTCAGTTCAGCAATCATTTCGCTGTCCGGCAGCTCGCACCATTGTCGGCGATGCCGGCCAGGAACACCCGGTCGAAATTGTCCGACCGGGCGGACGCGCCCGTTCGACAGTAGATCTCAGCGATGATGCCGCTCCATGAGTACGGCATTCGTGCCGGTGGCCGACCGGAGGTCATTCGGCGGCCACGTCATCTCGGTATCCAGCTCGATTTTCTCGGCGGCAGAAGGCACGCGACTGATTTTAGCGAGCAGATGCCCGATCCGCGAGGCAATTACCTCGGTCAGCTTCTCTGATCTGCCCGTCACTTCGGCCCCCGACCCGATGACATCGGACTCTATCTCTCCCGTCCCACCACCACAACCCGCGAATATTGAATTCCGTTTCGATTATGATGATCCCGGAAGTCGGGCAGGCACAAAGAAATCATCTTCTGAGCTGGGACGATGAACCCTGCCCAGGGGTTATGCGGGTACAAACGGAAGGCACTTTCTGCGGGCAAGTCAACGATTCCCGTCCCGAACTTCATGTCTTCGCCGACCGGGAGAGGGCGGTTGGACATATCGGGGTGACAACGCGGGTGTGGCGGATCTCACGACCGATTTCCCGCGGGAACGCGCCTTGCCTCGGCGGCCGGCGAGCGGAGGGATGTCTTCTCCCCGGAACCGGTCGGCGACAGGGACGCACTCGTGCTCCGAAAAGTGGTGCGCGCACGCTTTTCCACGCGCGCGTGGCCCGCTCACGAAATGCGGGTGCCTGTTCGGTGTGAAAACACGGGGCGGCGACAGGCGGAGCACCCGGACCTTCTCCACCACGCGGGCCGCCGACGCGTGAAAGCGCCGGCACCGAGACCGTGGCCGAGGGACCGGCACGTCGTCGACGACGTGCCCGTTCCGGTACCACCGCCCGGCACGGAAGGCCGCCGGGCCGGTCGCACCGTACGGATCAGCGGCCCGCGACCCGCAGGGCCACGGGTCCCGCGACGGTGGGCAGAAGGTCCTGATGCCGTACGGCCCCGGCCCTCGCGAACACCCGCGCGCCCGCCCGGCGAAGAGGCTCCGGCCGTCGAGGTGTTCCCGGTGCGCGCCCGCGGTCGGGCGGGCCCCCGGAGTTCACGGCGGAGGCGGCCGACCTGGAGGTGCGGTGGTCGGTCTTCGTGCGGCAACCGGCCCCGGGCGTCCTCCCCGGCGGTGGTGAACACCGCCGTCGCCCCCGTCAGGAAACCGCTGTGCTGGTCTTGTCACGCTCACACCCT
Source organism: Streptomyces sp. NBC_01498 (assembly GCF_036327775.1). NCBI lineage: Bacteria > Bacillati > Actinomycetota > Actinomycetes > Kitasatosporales > Streptomycetaceae > Streptomyces > Streptomyces sp. NBC_01498. The sequence continues at coordinate 66,494 of NZ_CP109598.1, forward strand.
CACCTGGCGACGGTCCACCGGTCCAACACCTGTTCGTCACCTCATCCATCGTGATCCGAGATGGATGGCGGAAGCTCCGGGATTTCGGCCGCCCCGTGCGGGCCGGACGGTCGTATCGGTCGCCGGGTGTGGTGTCGCGCGTCGGGCGGGCCAGGGGTGTTCTGTTTCATGGAGCGGGTCCGGGAAACGCGCGAAGGGCTCCCTCCCCGGGCCGCTCCTGGAGGACAGGAGCGGTCGGGAGGAAGCCCTCGCACGTCGGGTGCGCCGTTTCCGGTGCGTCGCGTCACCGCACGGGCGGCGTCGCGGAGTTCAGTCCTGTACGTCCTGCGGGTACCAACGCAACTCGATGGTGTTGCCGTCCGGGTCCTCGACGTAGATCGACTGCGCGTCACCTCGCGCGCCGAAGCGGCCGACGGGGCCCCGCAGCACGGTGAACTCACCCGTGGCGATGATGTCCTGCCAGTCCAGCGGCTCGACGCTCAGACAGAAGTGGTCGACGTTCGACTCGGTGCGCGGGAGGTTGAACAGGTCGATGATCATGGACGGGCTGACCCGTGCCGACGGGAACGGCGCCTTGCCGGCCCGCCACTCCTCCACCCGGACCGGTTCCAGGCCGAGCAGTCCGCAGTAGAACTCCAGGGAGCGCTCGACATCGCGCACGTTGAGCACCAAGTGGTCGAATTCTTTGACTCGCACTCGCATGGAACAACCTCCCGGTGATAGGGCCTGTTGAATTCCGGGCGCCGAGCCTACCGGAGGCCGTCCGGGAGACCGCGCCGCGTCGCATTCACAGTGGGCGTGTGTTCCGCCGTCGCCGGCGGAGCACACGCCCACACACCGGAGGCGGCGCGGATCGTCGCGGCGGGGGATTCGCACGACGTCCGTTCCCCGGGTTCCGCCCTCGGGGTGAGGGCGGAGCCGGGACCGTACCTCGGTGGTCAGGAGGGGTCAGACCGCCGCGGGCGTCCGCCTGCCGGTGAAGGCGCGGAGGATGACGGCGAGGGCGACCATGACGATGCCGAACCAGACGACGCTCGTGACACCCACGTTGTCCGCGAACAGGCCGCCGATGAGGGCGCCCGCGGCGATGCAGGTGTTGTAGGCCATGGTGTTGAGCGACATCGCGGCCTCGAAGGTGTCGGGGGCCGCCGACAGTGTCATGTTGATCTGGCTGAGCTGGACGACACCGAAGGCGAGGCCCCACAGGACCATGGCGGCGATCACGCCGACGTTGCTGGAGCCGACGGTCAGCAGCATGACGAGTGCGGCGATCATGATCAGGCCGCCCACGATGAAGCTGCCCCGCAGGCTCTTGTTGACGGTCTGTCCGCCGATGAAGTTGCCGATCGCGCCGCCGACGCCGAAGACGATGAGGATGACGGTGATGAAGCCGACGGTGGCGGACGTACTGTCCTCGAGGTAGGGCCGGACGAACGTGTAGGCGCCGAAGTGGCCGAGGACGAAGAACACGACCATGACCAGGACCACGCGCAACTGCACGTTCTTGACGGGCAGTTCGAAGACCTCGCGGACCGAGATCGCGTTGGCCGACGGCAGCGACGGGATCGTGAGGGCGACCGCGAGGAACACCAGGGCGCTGAGACCGGACCAGATCAGGAAGGTGGTCTGCCAGTCGGTGGCGCTCTCCAGCAGGGTGCCGAGCGGAATGCCGACGACGGTGGCGATGGAGATCCCGGACATCACGACGGCGGCGGCCCGGTTGGCGTGCTTCTCCGGGACGATGCGCATGGCCATGCTGACGCCGATGGCCCAGAAGACGCCGCTGGCGAAGCCCATGATCAGGCGGGTGCCGAGGATCAGCGGGTAGTTCGGAGCGATCGAGGTGATCAGGTTGCCGACCGCCAGGACGGCCAGCAGCGTGGTCAGCAGCCGCCGCCGGTTGACGCGCCGGGTCCACGCCACGATGAACGGCACGCCGAGACCGGCCGCGACACCCTGCGCAGTGACCATGAGGCCGGCCGAGCCCACGGACACTCCCAGGCTCTCGCTGAGCGGGGTGAGCAGACCGATCGGCATCAGTTCGGTGGTGAGGAAGACAAACAGACTGGCGGTGATGGCAGCGACGCCCAGCCATCCCCGGGTCGGGGAGATCTGCTTCGGTGGCGTCGTTAAGGGGGTGTTCGTCTCTTCCTGCGTGGTCATGTCATTTCTCCGGATGTGGTCGGGCGCGGTGGGCGAATGGGTCGTGGCTCGGGGATGGGCGGGGAAGTCGGGACGTGCGGAGGTGCGTGCGCCGTTAGCCGCTGCGTTCCTGTTCCAGGGAGGGCCGGTCGGGGACGTGGGCGGCGGTGGCGGGCGGCGGGGCCGGGGCGGGCTTCTCCGGCTTCGGTCGGGTCGGACGCAGCTGGCCGAGCACGATGGCCAGGAAGATGACGACCACACCGACGATCTGGAGGGCGGACAGCCCCTGGTCCTTGACGACGTAGCCCAGCAGGGTCGCGACGATCGGGCTGCCCAGCGCCAGGAAGGAGACCGCCACGGCGGGCAGGCGTTCGATGCCCCGGAACCAGACGATGTAGCTCAGGACCGCGCCCAGGGTGATGAGGTAGGCGAACCCGATGACGTTGGAGCCGGTGAGTCCGTCGGGCATGTCTTCGAGCGCCAGCCAGAACGGCAGCAGGACCAGGCCGCCCGCCGTGAGTTGCCATCCGGTGAACGTGAGCAGGCCGACGCCCTCCGGCCGGCCCCACCGCTTGGTCAGTGTGATGCCGGACGCCATGCACAGCGCACCGCCGACCGCGGCGAGGACTCCGACGGCGTCGAGCGCCGCCGTGCCCTTGAAGACGAGCAGGACGACTCCCCCGGCACCCATGACGCAGGCCAGGGCATGAACGGCTCTGATCCTCTCGCTGAGGAAGAGAGCGGCGAGGATGACCACGAACATCGGCTGCGCCGACATGATCATGGCGGCGATGCCGCCCGGCAGCCGGTAGGCGGCGACGAAGAGCAGGAAGTTGAAGGCGCCGATGTTCAGGACGCCCAGCACCAGGGCGCGCCACCACCAGACGCCCACGGGAAGTGTCCGGCCGAGGGCCAGCAGGACCAGGCCGCCGGGCAGGGCGCGCATGGTGGTCGCGAGGAGCGGACGGTCCGGGGGCAGCAGTTCGGTGGTCACCAGGTAGGTGCTGCCCCAGACGGCCGGAGCCAGGCCGGTCAGACCGGCCGTGAGTACCTTCTGTCTGTTGTTCATCTTGCCTCACATCCCGTGGGAACAACGGTGGTTCCCGTCGTCCGTCCGGCCGGCTCAGTCAAAGATCGGGTCGCGGTCACGGCCGCGCTTCAGCTCGAAGAAGCCGTCCGTGCCCGCCACGGCGAGCACGCCGTCCCAGAGCCTTCCGGCGGCCTCGGCACGCGGGGCGGGGGTGAGCACCGGGCCGAAGAACGCCAGCGGCTTCCCGTCCGGGCCGGGCACGTGGATCACGGGGGTGCCGACCTCGGAACCGACCGGGTCCATCCCCTCGTGGTGCTCGGTCCGCAGCGGCTCGTCCCAGGAGGTGTCCTCGGCCGCGTCGATCAGCGCGGCCGGCAGACCCGCCTCTTCGAGGGCGGCGCTGATCATGTCGTGGCCGAGCCCGGCCTGTTCGTGGTGGATCAGGCGGCCCATGGCGTTGTAGAGGGGGCGCAGCACCTCGTTGCCGTGCTGCCGCTGCGCCGCGACGCACACGCGTACGCAGGCCCAGCCGTCGATCATGCCCTGGCGGTACTTCTCCGGGACCTCGCGGCCCTCGTTGAGGACCGACAGGCTCATGATGTGGAATCGCGTTTCCAGCGGCCTGACCTGCTCGACCTCCAGCATCCAGCGTGAGGTGATCCACGCCCAGGGGCAGCGGGGGTCCACCCAGATGTCGGCGACGGTCGTCTCGGAACGTGCGGGCGTGGCGCTCATGGCGGTCGCTCGTCCTTTCGGTGTCATGGGCGCGAGGGCGCGCGCGGGTATGCCTCGGCGCGGTGTGCCCAGGTGCGGGAGGTAGGGGAGATACGAGGAGAGGCAGCGGCGGCGCGGCTTCCGGGCACGCCGGAGGGGCCTCGATCAGGGGCCCGTCCGGCGGGGTCGGCCCGAAGACGTTCCTGCCACGTGCGTTCGTCATCAGTATCGGACCGAGGCTATTGATGAGTCCAACACATGCTTGTCACACGATCGATCTCATATCGCGATGGATCCTCGGGGCCCGGTACCCGCGGTACGCGTGCACGGCGATCGGGGGAACGCGCGGGCCGTGGAGCGGCGGACGTACGAGCGGTGGAACGGCGGTCGTGCGCCGGCCGCGCGTGCGAGGAGGCCGTACCGACGGGGGAGTTGACGCGGCCGGTGCCGTGGTGGGCCCGTCGGTACGGTGTCCATGGTGTCCCCGACATCACCTCACCCGTGGGTCGCTCACTTCGCCTGCGCGAGGTGGACCGCGTCGGGGCCGGCGGGGAAACGGAGCCGGCCGGTCGTGTCGTGGACGGCCTGCCACACCGTCTCGGCGACGTCGCTCTCCTCGGTGAACAGGTCCTGGGCCGTGAACGCCTCCATGGCCTTCCTCGCCCACGCCGCGTAGGGCGCCGGGACCAGTTCGTCCGGCGAGGCGCCGTTGGTCGCGGCGGCGGCGAAGTTCGTCGTCAGACAGGCGCCCGGCTCGACGGTCCTCGCCCGTACGCCGAAGGGGGCGAGTTCGAGCGCGAGGGACGCGGTGAATCCCTCGACGGCCATCTTGCTCGCCTTGTAGACGGCCGAGAGCGGCATGTGGCCCAGCACCACACTGGAGGTCACGTTGACGATCACGCCGGAGCCCCGCTCGCGGAACTGGGGCAGTACCGCCCGCGTCGTCTCCATCACCCCGAACGTGTTGGTGTCGAAGACCTCCCGCACCCGGGCCGCGGAGGTGCCCTCGAACACGCCGATCGAGGGGATGCCCGCGTTGTTGACCAGGACGTCGATGGGGCCCGCCGCCTCGAACACGGCGCCGATGGTGTCGGGTTCGGTCACGTCGAGCCCGACGACGCGGAGGCGGTCCGACTCGGGCAGGACGCCGGCGCGCGGCGTACGCATCGTGGCGACGACGTTCCACCCGCGTGCGTGGAACCAGCGGGCGGTCTCCCGCCCGTAGCCGGAGGAGGTGCCGGTGATCAGAACGGTCTTCATGAGGAGTCCTCGCGAGGGGAAGGGAACCGTGAGCGGGTTCGGTTTTCCCGCTCCGGGATAGTGCGCTCTCCCATTGAACGGCTCTGACCTGCGCAAACAGTAGAACTATCCTCGCTTCCCCTTGCACGATCCTCCCTCGTCGTCCACTCTCCGCTCAGGGAAGGACAGCGGCGGAGGCACCCGCGCTGTCCCGGAGACGGGTGGCGTCGAGGCTGGGCGGTGCGCCGAACTGCCGGCGGTACTCGCGGCTGAACTGCGACGGGTTGTCGTAACCGACCCGAAGACCGACACCGGTGACATCACCCGGGCGGGTCGCGAGGAGCAGCCGGGCCTCCTGCAACCGGATCTGCTTCTGGAACTGGATGGGGCTCATCGCGGTCACCGCCTGGAAGTTGCGGTAGAACGCGGAGACACTCATGCCGGACAGCCGCGCGACGTCCTCGACCCGGAACGGCTGGGCGTAGTGCTCGCGGATCCAGCGCACGGCGCGCGAGACGTGGCTGAGACTGCTGTCGGCGAGGCCGAACTGCCGCACGGTCGCGCCCTGTTCACCGGTGATCAGGCGCCACAGGATCTCGCGCGTGATCAGCGGCGCCAGTACGGCGCGGTCCCGGGGCTCGTCGAGCAGCCGCAGGAGCCGTACCACCGCGTCGAGCAGCGCCGCCGGGGCGTCACTGACGACGATGCCCGACGGCGTTCCCCCGGCCGTGCGGGGTGTGTCTCCGGGTCCGGCCTCCAGGAGCAGTTCGGCGACGGCGGACGGTTCCAGTGTCAGTCCGAACCCGAGGGCCGGTCGCCCGGGATCGATCTGGGTGAACTGTCCGGTGACGGGGAGGTCGACCGACGCGACCAGGTACTGCCCCGCGCGGTACTCGTAGACGCGGTTGCCCAGGGCGAGCCGTTTGGCGCCCTGGGCGATGACCGCCAGCACCGTGCCGGACGTCGAGGGTGCCGGCGGGTCCGGGCGGTCGACCCTGGAGATGAGGACGCCGTCGATGGCGGTGGTCCAGTCGGGCCGGGCGTGCCGTGCCAGCAGCGTGCGGAGCTCTGTCAGATCCATGGGTCCATTGCAGCACCGTTGCGTGCCGTGTTCCCGAGGACGCGAGGATCGTGCAAGCACGCGAGAGGATCGCTCTAACGTCTCCGCAGGTCAGAGGGGTTGAATGAAATCACTTCACTCCACCACCTCGGAAGAAGAGGACAGTCATGACCCTCACGTACGGATTCAGCGCCACCCTGACCGCCACCACCGGAAGGGGCGACCGGCTGGTCGACCTCCTGCTGACCGGTCTGGACGAGGGGAGCCCGGGTGCGAGCGAGCACTGCGTCGTCTACCTCGTGTCCCGGTCCGCGTCCGCCCCCGACATCGTCCATGTCACCGAGGGCTGGACGAGCGAGGAGGAGCACCACCGGATCTTCGCCGGTGAGGCCGCGCAGAGCATGGTGGCGCGGATCGGCGAGTTGCTGGCCGGGGAGCCCGAGTACACCGACTACGTCCCGGTCCGTGGCAAGGCCGCTTTCTGAGGGCGGGCGAACCGGCGGAGTACGGCGCCGGTACGGCGGGCGCCTGCTCGCCGCCCTCCTTCGCTTCGTTCCCGGCCGCTGCCCGGGTCCTGCCTGACTCCCGGCCGGCTCCCGCCCGGCTCCTCACGCACGTTGCGTACCTGACGAACAGTCACCACCCGACGAAGAAAGGGCTCCACCATGACCTCGCCCCGCCCCGGTCTCGACCCCGAACTGCGTACGCTGCTCGCCGGCATGCCCTTGCGGACGGACCTCGACACCGAGGCGCTCGCCCAGATCCGTCCGTTCTCCTCGGCACCTGTCGAACCGCTGCTCGCCGGTCGTTCCGTCGACCGGCGCGAGGTCATGGTGGCCGCCGGGGACGGCGCCCGGATACCGCTCTCCGTCTTCGGCCCCGCCCGCGCCGAGAACTCCGCCGACCACGAGAGTTCCACGGACCGCGAGAGTCCCGCCGACCACGAGGGTTCCACCGACCGCGAGAGTCCCGCCGGGGCGCCGTGCGTCTACTGGATGCACGGCGGCGGGATGGTCATGGGCGACCGCTTCTCGCAGATCGACATCCCGCTGGAGTGGCTGGACGAGTTCGGCGCCGTCGTCGTGTCCGTCGACTACCGGCTCGCGCCGGAGGCCACCGGCACGACCCTGGTCGAGGACTGCTACCAGGGGCTGCTGTGGATCGCCGAGCACGCCGCCGAACTGGGTGTCGATCCCGGCCGGATCGTCGTCGCCGGTGCCAGCGCGGGCGGCGGTCTCGCCGCCGGGGTCGCGCTGCTGGCCCGCGACCGAGGCGGCCCGGCTCTCGCCGCCCAGGTGCTGATCTGCCCCATGCTCGACCACCGCGGCATCACCGTCTCCAGCGAGCAGTACGCACGCGAACCCGGGGTCTGGACCCGCGAGATGAACGCGTTCGGCTGGCGGTCGCTCCTCGGCGGCATCGAGGACGAGCAGGTCACCGGCTACCTCTCCCCCGCGGTCGCCGACCAGGTGTCGGGCCTGCCGACCACGTACATCGACGCCGGGTCGGCCGAGGTCTTCCGTGACGAGGCCGTCGCCTACGCCACCAGGATCTGGGCGGCCGGAGGCCAGGCCGAACTGCACGTCTGGGCGGGCGGGTTCCACGGATTCGACGCCCTGTTCCCGCAGGCGCCCCTCTCCGTCACGGCCCGCCGGACCCGTACCGACTGGCTCGCCAGAACCCTGAACGAGGAGCGCGCCGCATCGTCTCGATGAGACGCGTGAACCGAGCGGACCAGGCGGCGGAGGGACCGGGGTCTCCGCAGCCGGGCGGCCGGACCCGGGACCGGGCGGTGCGTCGCCCTCGTGCCGGGTCGCCGTGCCGGTCCGCGCCCTCCGGCGCTGGGCCCGGGGGATGCCGGTGGCGTACGGTTCTGTGCCGTGCAGAGAACGCGCCTCGACCTCGCTCGGACAAGGGCAGCTCGCCAGGTCATCGACCCGGTCTTCCTCGACACTCCGCTGTATCGGTGCGAGGCGCTGGAGCCGGAGCTCGGGTGCGCGGTGAGCGTCAAGCTCGAAACGGCCAACCCGGTCCGCAGCTTCAAGGGGCGCGGCACCGAGGTCGTCGCGCACCAGCTCGCCGCGGGCGGCTCCCGGGCCGTGGTGTGCGCCAGCGCGGGCAACCTCGGCCAGGCCCTCGCCTGGTCCGGTCGCGGCAGGGGGCTGGACGTGACCGTCGTGGCGTCCCGCTTCGCGACCACGGCCAAGCTCGATCGCATCCGCGCGCTGGGTGCCCGCCTGGAGCTCGTGGACGGTGATCACGAACTGGCCCGTGACAGGGCCTCGGAACTGTCGCGGCACCACGGCATCCGGCTGGTCGAGGACAGCCTGGACATCGAGACCTGCGAAGGCGCCGCGACCATCGGGCTCGAACTGGCGGACGCCGCAACGCCGTTCGACACCATTCTGATCGCTCTCGGGGGCGGGGCGCTGGCCACCGGCGTGGGACGTGTGCTGAAGGCCGTGGTGCCCCACGTCGAGGTGATCTGCGTACAACCGCTCGGCGCACCGGCGATGACCCGCTCCTGGCACCGACGGCGGGTCGTGACGACCGACTTCACCGACACCATCGCCGACGGTGTCGCCGGCCGGCGTCCCCTCCCCGAGGTCCTGGACGACCTTCTCCAGGTGGCGGACGACGCCGTCCTGGTCCGGGAGGAGTCCATCGTCGCCGGTATGCGGCTGCTCCTCGACCACGCGGGCCTCGTCGTCGAACCGTCGGCCGCGCTCGGCATCGCGGCGCTCCTCGAAGACCGCGACCGCTTCGCCGGCCGACACGTCGTCACCGTCGTATGTGGCAGCAACGTCGACATGGACGCCCATCGGCGCTGGACCGGCACGGCTCCCCACCGAGGAACCTGAGGGACCGGTACGACTCCCCACCGGTGGACCCGACATCCGAGTGCCGTCGCGATCGGGGCCGGGCCGCCGACCCGGGACGCGAGCGGGTGGCCGTCATCCCCCGCCCCGCTGTCCCCGGCCGCCTCACCCATTCCTCCTTCACCCCCCGCACCCCGTTCCGTCATTCCGACGTTCTGCCGTTCTGCCGTTCCGGGCGCCGTACGACGGCCCTCGCGACGGGCGCGCGGCAGCCACCGACTCGTTCCCGACCCCCGCAGCACACTCCGGAGGCCCCTTCAAGAGCGCCTCTCCGGACGCATTCGTGTCTCAGAGCGACAGCGTCCAGGGGGCGGAGGCAAAGATTCGGCCATCTCGCATGCACGGGCAATTCATTTGAGCATCATGCAAATGCCCCAGTCGGGGAAGCCGTACCGCCCGGAGCAGGAACCCCATCAGGCTCGGCACGCACCAGCCTTGCCGCGCCGCCGAAGAATTCGCGGACCGCGCGTGTTCATGGTGTGACCCGGCGCGACGGTCTGTAATCAGACTGCGCGCAGGCTCAAACTCGTTGTACGTCACGGGAGTTCTCGGCACGGACGGCACAAGTCCGGCAGTCTGCGGGAGCTTTGCAGCAAAGCCCTGACGTGCCCTTTTGGAGTGCGGGCGCACGCCGGCTCGTGAGCCGGAGGCGGCCCGTCCGCGCCAGAAGTGACGCGCGGAGACCCTCCGCCCGTGGACCGGAAGTCGACCTTGCATCCGGAGCCGTGGCGGTCAACGATTCCATCCGTGCAGCTTGACAGGTCCACGCCCAGTAACCGCTGGTCGGGGACCTGCACGCACCGACTGCCCCACCCCACCCAACGGGCTGTCCATCCCCCATATCTCCGGAGGATCTAGTGAACTTCAAGCGCTTCTCGCCGCTGAACGGCACGTCCAGACGCGCTCGGCTCCTCGCCGTGACGTCCGGCCTGGTGACCGCCGTCGCGCTCGCGGCCCCCTCGGCCGTCGCCGCGCCGGCCCCCGAGGCCAAGGCGACCGTCTCGCAGCTCGCCGCCGCCAGCTCCGCCGTGCTCAAAGCGGACGTGGCCGGCACCGCCTGGTACACCGACGCGAGCACCGGCAAGATCGTCGTGACCGTCGACAGCACCGTGTCCAAGGCCGAACTGGCCGAGGTCAAGGGCGCGCTGGCCGACTCCAAGGCCGAACTGACGGTCAAGCGCACCAACGGCAAGTTCACCCCGCTGATCGCCGGCGGCGAAGCCATCACGACGAGCGGCAGCCGCTGTTCGCTCGGCTTCAACGTGTCGGTCGGCGGCGTGGCCCACGCGCTGACCGCCGGTCACTGCACCAACATCGGCGCCAGCTGGTCGATCGGCACGCGCACCGGTACCAGCTTCCCGACCAACGACTACGGCATCATCCGCCACTCCAACCCGGCGGCGGCCGACGGCCGGGTCTACCTGTACAACGGCACCTACCAGGACATCACGTCGGCGGGCAACGCGTTCGTCGGCCAGTCCGTCCGTCGCAGCGGCAGCACCACGGGCGTCTGGGGCGGTACGGTCACCGGCCTCAACGCCACGGTCAACTACGGCGCCAGCGGCATCGTGTACGGCATGATCCAGACCAACGTCTGCGCCGAGCCCGGCGACAGCGGCGGCTCGCTCTTCGCGGGCAGCGTCGCCCTGGGTCTCACCTCCGGCGGCAGCGGCAACTGCCGCACCGGCGGCACCACGTTCTACCAGCCCGTCACGGAGGCCCTGAGCGTCTACGGCGCCACGGTCCTCTAACCCCACCCGGCACACTCGGGGACACCAACCCTCCAGCGGCGGACCGTGGCACCTCACGGTCCGCCGCTGTCGTGCGCCCACAGCACCCGAAGCGCTCGCAGTGCTCGCAGTGCCCGACCGACCGACTAATTTTCTTGTCTTGACAATTTTTTCTGTCGGTCGCATCCTGAGGGCGTGCTGGACATCGCCGTCATCGAAGAACCCGCCGCGGCCGAGGCGTCCCTGGACCCGATACGGTCCCGGATCCTCGCCGCCCTCGCCGAGCCCGGCTCGGCCACCATGCTGGCCACCCGCCTGGGACTGCCCCGGCAGAAGGTCAACTACCACCTCAAGGAACTGGAACGGCACCGGCTGGTCGAGCTCGCCGAGGAGCGACGGCGCGGCAACGTCACCGAGCGGGTGTACCGCGCCACCGCGGCCTCCTACGTCATCTCCCCCAGCGCCCTCGGTGCGGTCAGTCCGGATCCCGACCGGTCGCCCGACCAGCTCTCCGCGCACTGGCTGCTGGCGCTGGGAGCCCGGCTGGTGCAGGAGCTCGGGACCCTTCTGGCGGGCGCGGCACGGGCCCGGCGGCGGATCGCCACCTTCGGCATCGGCGCCGAGGTTCGTTTCGCCTCCGCCGCCGACCGTGCGGCCTTCGCCGACGAACTGGCCCGGACGGTGGCGGACCTCGTCGGCCGCTACCACGACGAGTCCGCCCCCGGGGGACGAACCCACCGTGTGATCGTCGGGCTGCATCAGATCCCCGTCCCGGCGGGAACCCCGGGGCCGTCCCCACACGTACCCGGCGCCGGGTACGAACCCACCGAAGAACACGGACCGGACGCCGGACACGAACCCACCGGGGAATCCGCAGCGGACGCAGGTCAGGCGCCCGACACGGGACCCGGACCCGACGCACGACAGGAACGCCGACCATGACGCACCCGTTCGAGATCGAGCTGGAGACACTTCTTCCGGCGAGCCCGGAAGAGGTCTGGGAGGCGATCGCGACAGGACCGGGGATCGATTCCTGGTTCATGGGCCGCAACGAGGTCGAGCCCCGCGAGGGCGGCGTCGCCGCGATGGACACCGGCGGGCACCGGGAGGAGGCGGTGGTCACCGCGTACGAGCCCGGCAGGCGCTTCGCGAGCCGCACGGCCACCGGCGACGACGGCCGGTTCATGGCCTTCGAGTATCTGATCGAGGGGCGGGAGGGCGGCAGCACCGTACTCCGTGTCGTGCACAGCGGACTGCTCGGCGACGACTGGCAGGACGAGTACGACGCGCTGCGCCGGGGCTGGCCCTTCCATCTCCACACGCTCCGCGAGTACCTGTCGTACTTCCCGGGCCGCACAGCGGTTCCCGTCTTCGCCATCGTGCCCTCACCCGGCAAGACACCGCGCGAGTTGGGTGCGGCTCTCGCCCACGGGCTGTCGCTGACGGCCCCGGCGAGCGCCGGCGAGCGGGCGTACGCCCGACCGACCGGTCTGGCACCGCTGGACGGTGACGTGGTGTGGGCGGACGACGAGCGCATCGGGGTCCGGACCACGGACGGGATCTACACCTTCCACCACGGCTCCGGAGTGGCGCTGATGTTCCATCACCTGTTCGGACCGGACACGGACGGGGCCGAGAGCGCGTGGCAGCGGTGGCTGAGTGACCTTCTCGCCCGACCGTGACGGGCGGCACGCGACGGGACAGCCCATGATCGGCACCACGCACAGCACCGGACGATCAGAAGACAGCACAAGCCGCAGAAGCCGGCAGGAAACGACAACACACAGCAAGAGACAGCAAGCACGTAACAGCAAGACAGTGAGGAAACACCCATGCGTACCTTGATCAGTACCGCCTTCGTCTCGCTCGACGGCGTGGTGGAGGCTCCGGGCGGCGAACCCGGTTACCGCAACTCCGGATGGACCTTCAAGGACGTCGAGTTCGTCCCCGAGGCGTTCGAGATCAAGGGCCGGGAGCAGCGGGAGGCCGGGGCGATGCTGCTGGGCCGGACCAGTTACGAGGCGTTCAGTCAGGTCTGGCCCGGCATGGAGGAGTTCGCCCAGTACAAGGAGATGCCGAAGTACGTCGTGTCCACCACGCTCACCGACGACGCTCTCGTCCCGGGCTGGGGCCCGACCGCGATTCTGCGTTCCCTCGACGAGGTCGCCGCGCTGAAGGCGACCGAGGGCGGCCCGATCATCGTGCACGGCAGCGCGACCCTCAATCAGGGTCTGTCGGACGCGGGCCTGATCGACCGGTACCACCTGCTGGTCTTCCCGTTGCTGCTCGGCGCGGGGAAGCGGCTGTTCAGCGGTACGGACAAGGACACCCAGAAGCTGAGGCTGGTCGAGCACGAGGCGTACGCCAACGGTCTCCAGAAGAACGTGTTCGACGTCGTCCACTGACCGGCGGCCCGCCCGGATCGGGTCCGTGCGCCCTCGGCCGGGCGGCCATCTTGCGGAGCCACCCGGCCGAGGGCCTTACGCGCCGGCTCAGCCGAGAGCGGACTCGATGAGGTCTGCTGCCCGACGTGTGCCGCCCTCGGCCAGCAGCTGGGCGCGCAGCTGCGCCGTGCGGCGGCCGACCTCCGGGTCGGCGGTGAGTTCCAGCAGTGCCGTGCGCAGCGCCTCGGGGGTGGCGTCGGCGGTGTCGATCCGCCGGGCCACGCCGAGGTTGACCAGTTGGTCGGCGTTGGCGTACTGCTCGGCGCCCTGCGGCACGGCGATCATCGGTACGCCCGTGCAGAGCCCTTCGCTGCTCCCGCCCATGCCGGCGTGGGTGACGAAGGCGTCGGCCTGCTCCAGGATCGCCAGTTGCGGGACCCAGTCGCGCACGTCGACGTTGGAGGGGATGTCCCCCAGCTCCCCGGCGTCGGTGTACTTGCCGATCTGGAGGACCATGTGCCAGCCGGCCAGACCGCCGAACGCCGCCAGGCACGCGCGGTAGAAGTCCGGCCGGCGGGTGTAGGCGGAGCCGAGGGAGACCAGCAGCACCTTCTCGGCACCGGCGGGCCGGGTCCAGCCGCCCTGGTCGGAGCGGTCCCCGAGGCAGGGGCCGACGAAGGTCACCACGTCCGTGTCCACCCGGTCGGCGTGGGGCTGCATGGCCTTGGTGATCAGCGCGACGGCCCGGGGGGGCATGCCGCTGAAGGCGTCCACGTCCAGCGTGGTCGCTCCGGACGCGGCCAGCCAGGAGGCGAATTTCCGCCGGTACGTGTCGGCGCCCGGCAGCGTCATCAGTTGGTCGGCGACCTCCCTCTGGTAGCCCTCCCACGCCACATAGGTCGGGGAGAGCTGTACGAGAGGGCGGTTCTGCGCCTCGCCGAGCACGCGGCCCGGGTACGAGCCGATGTCGTAGAGGTACAGGTCGGCGGGGTCCTCGTCGTAGTGGGCGCGCAGTTGGGGAAGGGCGTGGATCGCGTCGTCGAGGAAGAGGGTCATGGCCGCGATCGGGTCGTCCGGCCAGTTGTTGTCGGCGACGGGCAGCGTGGTGGTGCGGGGAACGAACTCGGCGCCGGTGGACGCGACGAGCCCGGCGACGTTCGGGGCGTCCGCGTACGTCACCCGGTGCCCGCGCCGGACGAGTTCACGGATGACCTCAAGGCCGGGCAGGACGTGGCTGACGACGGGACTCCCGATCATCGCGACATGGCGACGGGACAGAGACATAGGAGAGTGCTCTTTTCAGTTCTACGGCGTGCCGACAGAGACCCCTGCGCCTTGAGAGCGGCGCAGCGGAACGACCCGAGGGCGGAAAGGCCCTCGGGGGGCGGAGGGACGTACGGACCGGGACGGCGCGCACCGATGACGGTTGGGCGCGGTCCGGATCGTCCGGTCCGGTCCTTGTCAGCCGTAGATCTGGGAATGAGCCATGCCCCGGAGATTAGCCGGGCCCGGTGGTGCGGCGGAGTGCCGCGGGTCGCCGTTCCGCGCGGGTGCGAGGGGGCCTCAGGGGTCCGGTCGCGTTCCGCGCCGTCGATCGTTTTCGCAGGTGGGGTCCGCCGAGGGGCCGTGCGGGGACGGCCTGTCGGCGTGGGCGCTGTCGCGCGCGGACGTCCGGGCCTTCGCGGCGCAGGCTTCCGGCGGGCTGAAAGTCGGCGGGATCTGGCTGGTTCGCGCCAGGCTGTGGGAGCAGGGCGACTCCGGGTCGACGGACGGGTCGCCCGACGGGGCGCCTGACGGGCGGCCTGCCGACCCGGACACCTGCGGCTCAGTGCCCGTGCCGCCCAGTGGTCCAGCGATCCCGCCGTCCAGCACGCCAGAGATATTCCTTGACACGAATATTCGTAGTGGTGAATACTTCTCGGCATGGACGCACTCCTCATCGCACTGGCAGATCCGGCCCGCTGGCGGCTCGTGGGACTGTTGGCCGAGCGGCCTCGTTCGGTCGGGGTCCTGGCGCACCTCGCCGGGGCACGACAGCCGCAGACGACCAAGCACTTGCAGACCCTGGAGCGTGCCGGTGTCGTCGCCTCGGAGCGCACCGGCCAGCGCCGTGTCTACGCGCTCCGGCCCGCCCCTTTGCGGGACTTGGCGGCCGAGCTCGTCCGGCTCGCGGACTTCACGGACCAGGCGGGCGGTCTGCCGGTGACCTACGACCGCCACCGGGAGAACGTCACGGGTGAGCGGCTGGCCGCCGACGCGGCGGGGTGGGCCGACGGCCGCGCGTTCAGGTTCGTCCGGTCGACGCGGGCGGATCCCGAGCTGGTCTGGCGCCATCTGCACGAGCCCGCGCTGCTCTCGGAGTGGTGGACGCCCGACGACCTCCGGGTCTCCGAGCTGGTCTTCGAGGCGCGGCCGGGCGGGCGGATCGTGCAGGAGTACCGCGACGCCGAGGATGTCGACGGCTCGGACCCGGTCGTCGGCCGGGCGGAGGGTGTTGTCGACGATGTACGGCCGGGGGAACGGCTGGCGTACCGGCTCTCGCCGCTCCTGCCCGACGGCGGCATCGCTTTCACCGCCCATGTCGACCTGGATCTGCGGCCCCTCGGAGCCGGTACGGGCACGGAGCTCGACGTCCACTACCGGATCACGGACAGCACGGTCGACTCGGCGGACTTCGTGGCGGGCGTCGAGATCGGCTTCGGCCAGAGCCTCGACAAGCTCACGGCCCTTCTCGGCACGCACCCGCACGAAGCCGTCGCCGTCGCTGTTCCCGGCGACACGGCCACCACGGACAACAGCAACAACCACAGCCACAGCCACGACAGCGGCCGTGGCCCGGACAGGACCAACACCGGCAGCGCCGGTGACGACGCAAGGAGCACGAAGTGAACGAGCAGACCGCCGGGCGGAGGGTCGTCACCAACATGAGCCTGTCCATCGACGGCCGCTACGCGGGGACGGACCCTCTCGACATGGGCTGGGTGATGCCGTACGCCGTGACCGATGTCGCCCGCGACCATCTGGCCGGCCTGTGGGAGTCGGCCACGACCGCCCTGCTCGGCCGGGTGAACGCCGAGGGTTTCCTGGGCTTCTGGCCCACCGTCATCGGCGGGGAGGGAGTCGACCCGCGTGACGAGGGCTTCGCGAAGTGGCTGGTCGACACCGACAAGGTCGTTCTCTCGTCCACCCTCCACGAGGCGCCGTGGGAGCGGACGACGATGGTCGACAAGCCGACCGCCGACGTGATCGAGGATCTCAGGGCGGCCGAGGGCGGGGACATACTCGTCCTCTCCAGCGCCAGTGTGATCAAGGCGCTGCTGGCGGCCGACCAGGTCGACCGCCTGGCCGTCAACGTCTTCCCGATCGTTCTCGGCGCCGGGCCCCGGCTTTTCGACGACGGCCTGCCCGCCGGCCGGTGGGCCCTCACCCACCAGGCGGCCGGCGAGCACGGCACCCTGTCGCTGATCTACGACCGGGTCCGCTGATCGGATCGGGTCCTGTCGACCGGCCCCGTCGACAGGCGGCGCCCTACGCCGAAGCCTCGGTGAGCAGGGTGAGTTCCGCTTCGGTCAGTTCCAGGTCGGCCACCGCCATCAGGGCCGGCAGTTGTTCCACGGTCCGGGCCGACGCGAGGGTGGACGTCACGGTCGGCTGTGCGGCGACCCAGGCCAGGGCCACGGTCGCGACCTCGGTGTCGTGTGCCCGCGCCACCTCGTCCAGAGCGGTGAGGACGCGCACACCCCGTTCCGTTCCGAGGTGCGCGCCCGCGCCCTGGGCGCGGGCGCTGTCGACCGTCACGCCGGGGCGGTACTTGCCGGTCAGGAATCCCGAGGCCAGGGCGTGGTAAGGCACGGCGGCCAGTCCGGCGCGGGAGGCGACGTCCTGGAGCGGGCCCTGGTAGGTGTCCCGGGACACGAGGCTGTAGTTCGGCTGGAGGGCGACGTAGCGGGCGACACCCTCGCGGTCGGAGAAGTCGAGGGACTCCTGGAGGCGCTCGGCGGAGATGTTGGAGGCACCGATGGCCCGCACCTTGCCCGCCGTCACCAACTCGTCCAGGGCGCCGATGATCTCCTCGACCGGGATGGTCGGGTCGTCGTCGAAGTGGGTGTAGTAGAGGTCGATGTGGTCGGTGTCCAGCCGGCGCAGGGACGCGTCGGCGGCGGCCTTGATGGTCTCTCCGCGCAGGCCCCGGTAGTCGGGGTGGCGGGCGACCTTGGTGGCGATCACGACGTCGTCGCGGCGCCCGCGTGCCTTGAGCCACTTGCCGATGACGGTTTCGGACTCACCGCCCGAGTTGCCCTCCACCCAGGTCGAGTAGGAGTCGGCGGTGTCCACGAAGTTGCCGCCCGCCGCGGTGTACGCGTCGAGCACGGCGAAGGACTGGTCGAGGTCGGCGGTCCAGCCGAAGACGTTCCCGCCGAGGGCGAGGGGGAACACCGTCAGGTCGGACCGGCCCAGCGTGTTGAGAGAGGTCATGCCCGTTCAACAACGATCTGGATCAGCTATTCCGGGCCAGGCACCGCGCCCCGAAAGATCCAGGACGAGCGCGGCGATGTTCCAGGCGTCGTCGGCGCCCCGGTGGTGGCGGCCCTCCAGGGGGAGATCGGCGATCTTCAAAGCCTGCGCCATACCGGGGCGCCCCCGCAGGGCGTGGGCGGCGGTGAAGGCGACCTTGGCGTTGGTGTGACGGTGGCCGAAGGGGTACGCGGCGCGGGTCCGCCGGCACTGGCGGGTGAACCGGTCGCGGTCGTAGTCGCCCCAACCGGCCCAAGGGAGCAGGCCCGTCCGGTGCCGCGCGGCCAGGGTCCGGCACGCCTCGGCGAAGGAGAGGCCTCCGTCGACCTCGGTCGGTGTCAGCCCGGTCAGCTCCGTGCGGAACGGGCTGATCGTGGACCGGGCGGGCCTTACCAGCAGCCGGTGCTTGGCGAGGCGTTCGCCCGCGCGCAGCTCGACCACGGTGAGCCCGACCCCGATGATCTCGCTCGCCTGACCGGGCGGCGGCTGCCCCTCCCAGCAGGTCGCCCCGACATCGACCACGTTCAGCAGGTGCTCGGCGGCGTTCATGACCAGGAAGCCTAGAAAGGACCTCGCGCGGGGTCATCCGGATCTCGTTCGGCGGCGCGGTGGCGCGGCAGGGCGTCGAGTCGGCGCCCGGTCAGGCGTCCCAGGAGGACCAGTACGGCCGGGGCGAGCGCCGCCGCTGCCACCAGGAGCGCGGCAGTCGTCGGCGTGCTGGGCATGCTTGTCCCGGTCACGGTGAACTCCTTTGGCAGGCGCGGAAGTTGGCTGCGGGGCCAGGACTCCATGCTGGAGCGGCGCGGTCGGGGTGCCCAGGGCAGAAGTGCCGTTGTCCGGTAACTTCTGGCCATGCACGTCGTCGCCGTTCTCCACCTGGACACCGCCGTGGCGTTCGATCTGGCCGTCCCCGCCTTCGTGTTCGGTTCCGCCTGTGCGGCGCGGGACGCGACAGGAGGTGGCCGCGCGCTGTACGAGGTGCGGGTCTGCGGTCCGGAGGCGGGGACGAGGACGGCGACCGGTGGCGGCGCGGCGTTCGACGTGGGCACCGCGCACTCGTGGGCGGACGCGGCGGGGGCGGACACCGTCGTCGTGCCCGGTCTCGCGTCCTACGCCGCGCCGCCACCGCCCGCCGTGCTGGACCTGCTGCGCGCCGCGCACGCGTCCGGTGCCCGGGTCGCGTCGATCTGCAACGGCGTGTTCACCGTCGCGGCGGCCGGTCTCCTCGACGGGCGGCGGGCCACCGTCCACGGGTCCCACGCGCGTGAGCTCGCCGCCCGGTATCCCGCCGTCGAGGTCGATCCGGCCGTGCTGTTCGTGGACAACGGCGATGTGGTGACCTCGGCCGGCGGCGCGGCCGGGCTTGACATGTGCCTGCATCTGGTCGGCAAGGACCACGGGGCCGCCGTCGCGGCCGGCACCGCCCGGCACACGGTGATGCCGCTGCGCCGTGACGGCGGGCAGGCGCAGTTCATCGCCCATGAACAGACCCATGACGACCGGGGCGGTCTCGGGCCGCTGATGCACCGGTCGGAGGAGTCGCTCGGTCAGCCGCACACGCTCGCCGGCATGGCGCGTGAGGCGTCGATGAGCGTACGCACCCTCAGCCGCCGTTTTCGCGCGCAGACCGGTACCACGCCGCTGCGTTGGCTGACCGGGGCACGTCTTCAACGCGCGCGGCACCTGCTGGAGACCACGGGGCTGTCGGTCGAGGAGATCGCCTCCCGCGCGGGGTTCGGTACCGCCACCGTTCTGCGGCAGCACTTCCGCCGGGCGCTCGGCACCTCTCCCCTGGCCTACCGCCGGGCGTTCACCGGCGCCCGTCCCGACTGAGGGCGCGCGCGGCGCCGGTGCCGTGGAACGCCGTGGAACGGGTGAATGGCACCGCTTCCGCCGCCCCCTTTCACGCGTGCGGGCGGCGGGGCGAGGGCGCGCGGGCCCTTGTGACGCACGTAACCGCCGTATGAATTCCTCCGGACGGTGTCCGATGTCGGACGACTCGGGCGGCCGGAGGGTCTTCGGCGGTGCGGATCGTGCGAACCGGACCTAATGGGACCCGGGTGCCCGTTCGCGAACGGGTACGTGACGGAAATGACGGGGCGTTCCCCGCTGTGACATCGGACTCACCGTTCCCGGGCGGTGCCGGGGATTCCGCTTATTCGGGTCCTCAAACGGGCAGGGACCTGCCCGCTTACGGGCTCCGCCGCACCCGGAACACGTGGCACTCACGACAAACAACGGCCATGGGTAATTTCTGAGCAAAGAGTAATGTCTGCCCCATCGGAATGGGATGTCGAGGGTCGACGTTGACATTCATTAGTGTCATCCATACTCTTTCGATTGCAGCTCGGCAGCTGAAATCCCCCACCCACGCATGGTCGAAGTATTGTGAACTCGCCGATGGTACGGAAAATTCACACAGACGTAGCATGCCGCCATCTCTCCTTAACAGGAGGGCGCCGCGCAGGTCGACCGGACCGCGCTCCGCAATCCAGCGCCTCGGCATTACCGGCCGGTGAAGATACCGACGGCACATGCCAACCGGCCGGCGGGTCCCGTTCCGCGGACCGGTCGCGGCGCATGCGGTACGGGCAGAGGAACGAGGCACGTCAGGGCAGTCGGCCTCCACCGCACCACTGCACTCCCCCACCGGGCGCCGTAGTCACGGCCTCGCCGTCAGTGCCATCGTCGGACCTACTCAAAGGGCCAGTATGCGTCTGTTCGAACGTTCCAGGGAAGTAAAGGCACTCGCAAAAGCATTTGACGCCTGCTCGGCCGGAATAGGGCAATTCGTAATCATCACCGGCGGACCGGGTTCAGGTAAGAGTGAACTCGTCCACGACTCGCTGAGAACGGCTGGTGAAGCCGGGGCGACCGTCCTCCTCGCCACCGCGTCACCGACCGGGGCAAAGCAGCCGCTCAGCGTCTTTCGTCAATTACTGCGGGATGCGGAAGTGCCCTGCGACACGCTCGAACGTCTGGCGTCGTCTCACCCCGGATGGTATCAGGGGAACGCCGACGAGAAGAGGGTAATTGCAGAACAGGACAGTCAGGATTCGGACAGGGAAAGGGCCGTCGCCCGTGCTGCGGAGGAAGCCGTGGCCGCCCTGCTCGACCTCTCGGCGGAGCGTCCGCTGGTTCTCGCCGTCGACGACGCGCATCTGATGGACGACGATTCCCTCGCGGCAATGCTGACTCTTCTCCACCGAATACGGAAGAAACGATTCCTGGTCCTTTGCGTCAGCTGGGAGCAATCGGGAATCCGTGGGCCGGACGTCCACCGGCAGCTCATCAGACAGCCGCACGAACGCGTCCGTATCGCGCCGCTCACCGAGGACGGTGTGTCCGCCCTGCTCGGTGAGCACGCCGGACGGGCGGTCGACCGCGAGACGACCGACGCCTACCACCGGGCCACCGGTGGCAATCCGATGCTCGTGCACGCGCTGCTCGACGACAGCACCCGCTTCGGTTCGGAACCGGGCAGGCCCGTCGCCAGTTCCGCCTACCGGCAGGCGGTGCTCAGCTGCCTCGGCGGCACGAGCCCCGCGCACACCCGGATCGGCGCCGCGGTCGCCGTGCTGGGCGACGGTTTCGCCTCCGCCCGCACCGTGGCCCTGGTCACCGGCGAGTCCCTGACGACGGTCCTCGAGGGCGCGTCGGTGCTCAACTCCGTCGGGCTGCTGTCGGACTGGACCTTCCGGCATCCGGCCGCCGCCGACGCGGTGCTGCACGAGCTCCCGCCGAAGGAGCTGGCCCGGCTCAACGCGGACGCCGCGCGGCTGCTCTACCAGGCCGGGGCGCCCGAACGCGAGGTGGCCGGCCGGCTGCTCGCCGCCGACCAGGTCGTCCGCCCCTGGGGGTCGAAGGTGCTGCGCGGCGCCGCCGATCTCGCGCTCGGGGCGGACAACGTACGGGAGTCGATGAGCTATCTGCGGCTCGCCCTGCGCGACCACACCGACGAGCACGACCGCCACCGGCTGCTGGCGGCGATGGGCCGCGCGGCCTGGCGGGTGAACCCCGCCGCGGCGGAGGCGTCCCTGGCCCAGCTGCGACGAGCGGTGTTCGACGACTGCCTGGAGGCGGACGACGCGGCCACCGTTCTGCGGCACATGCTCTGGCAGGGTGAGGACTCCGACGAGGTCGCCCTCGCGATCGGCGCGCTCAGCGGCCCCGCCCGCTCGGAGCGGGACAACCAGTCCATCGCCGAGGTGGAGTTCATCCGGCAGTGGTTCTACGGGGTCCCCCGGGTCTGCCGGCCCGGCGAACGCGGTGACGACGGGGCGGTCACCGACGGACCGGCCGGCGGACCGGCGACCGGGTACGTGCTGCGCGAGTCCGGTCTGGCGGGGCTCAGTCCGAAGCTGACCCAGCTGATCGCGGGTGCGTCGGACGAGGTGGTCGCCGCCGTGGTGCAGTCCCTCCAGGGGCTCCAACTCGACCGGATGAAGCCCGAGTTGGTGGCCATGTCACTGCTCGCCATCGCGCACACGGACCGCACCGGGACCGCGGCGGAGGTGTGCGAGACGCTGCTCGCCTACGTGGAGCGGCGCAAGGCCACCACCTGGCACGCGCTGCTGACCGCCGTCCGCGCGGAGATCGCCCTGTTGCAGGGGGACATCGAGACGGCGGACGCCATGTCGGCGCGGGCCCTGGACATGATGCACACCCGGGGCTGGGGCGTCCTGATCGGTCTGCCGCTGGGCACCGCGGTGTTCGCCAACACCGCACTGGGCCGGCACGACCGGGCGGCCGAACTGCTGGAGCACGAACTGCCCGACGCGGTGTTCCGTACGGTCTTCGGGGTGCAGTACCTCCGTGCCCGCGGGCATCACTATCTCGCCACCGACCGGGCGTTCGCCGGGCTCAGCGACTTCGAGACGTGCGGCCGGCTGATGCGCGACGCCAACGCCGAACTCCACAAGGGCATTCCGTGGCGGGCCGACCTCGCCGAGGCGAATCTGCGCATCGGCCGGACGAAGACGGCGCGCGAGTGGGCGGAGGCGCAGGTCGAGGTGGGCGGCAGCCGGCCCAGTTCCCGTGCGCGAGGTGTCGCGCTGCGGCTGCTGGCCCAGATGAGCAGGCCGAATGTACGCACCTCGCTGCTGCACGAGGCGATCGACCTGCTCCGGGCGTCGGGCGACCGGCGTGAACTGGCCGTGGCCTTCTCGGACCTGTCGGCCACGCACTACGAACTGGGTGACTACGCGCGGGCCCGGCTGGTCGCCCGGCACGCGGGTCAGGTGGCGGCCACCGGCCCCGCCGAGTCCGCCGTCGGAAGCAGGCTCGTGGCGCTGGAACACCTCGGACTGCCGGAGGAGCCCGGCACGGCGATGCTGCTGACGGACGCCGAGTGCCGGGTCGCCGGACTGGCGGCGCTCGGCTACAGCAATCGCGAGATCAGCCGGCGCATCCACGTCACGATGAGCACAGTTGAACAGCATTTGACGCGCGTATACCGGAAGTTGAAGGTGGCGAGCCGGGCGGATCTTCCGTCGAAGATGCTGGAGCACCGCATCCCCACCCTGTCGGACCACTTCTCCGCCGGGGGGACGTCCGCGTCCGCGCTGTCACGCGGCTGATCCCGGCCGGGACCGTCCCCGCTGCCGCGCCCCCGTGGGCGCGGCAGACGCGTGACCGGAGGCGTGTACGGCGTCGCGGTCACGGCTCCGGCGGGTACGACCGCGTACGACCGAACCCCCCGCGCCACCGGCGCGGGGGGTTCGGTCGTCGGGAAGGGTCGGTCAGTTGAAGCTTCCCAGCTCGTCGTCCAGGATGCCGAGCAGTTCCTCGGCGGAGACGGAACTGAGTTCGGCCGGGCCGGAACCGGACGGCGCGCCGGCCCCCGCCGTGTCGGACCCCGCCCACCGGGCCGCCAGGGCGCCCAGTCGCAGGGCCACCCGGGACCGCTGGTCGGCGTCGACCGACTCCGGGTCGACGAGGGCTTCGAGCCGGATGACCTCCGCCTCCGCGTCGGGGGTGTCCGGCGCGTCGTCCGGGGTGATGCCCAGCTCGTCGAAGAGGTAGGCGGCGAGGGCGGTCGGCGTCGGGTAGTCGAAGGTGAGGGTGGTCGACAGCCGCAGACCGGTGTCCGCGCCGAGGCGGTTGCGCAGTTCGAGCGCGGAGAGGGAGTCGACGCCCAGTTCGCCGAAGCCGCGGTCGGTGTCGACGGCGTCCGCCCCGGTGTGGCCGAGGACGTCTCCGACATGGCCGCGCACGGTGTCCAGCAGCAGTCGCAGGGCGTCGGCCGCGCCGAGGGACGCGAGCCGGTCCGGCAGCGGCCGGGTGTCGGCGGCCGGTTCGGCGGTGATCTCGGCGGCCTTCGCCGCCGGGCGCGACGGGGCGGGCAGCAGCGCGCGGACGAGCGGCGGCGCGTCCTTGGTGGGGCGCAGCCGTACGGGCAGCAGGGCCGGCGCGTCGGTGGCGAGGGCCCGGTCGAACAGGGCGAGGGCGTGCGGGGCGGTCAGCGGTTCGATGCCGTCCCTGGCCAGCCTGCGCAGTTCGGCCTCGCCGAGTCCGCCCGCCATGCCGGTGCCGGTGTTCCACAGACCCCAGCCGAGGGACAGCGCGTGGTGGCCGGCGGCCCGCCGCCGGGCGGCGAGCGCGTCGAGGAAGGCGTTGGCGGCGGCGTAGTTGGCCTGCCCGGCGGCGCCGAGGGTGCCCGCCGCCGACGAGTACAGGACGAACGCCGACAGCTCCAGGTCACGGGTCAGTTCGTGCAGGTTCCAGGCCGCGTCGGACTTGGGCCGCAGGACGGTGTCGAACCGCTCGGGGGTCAGTTCGGTGACGAGGCCGTCGTCGAGGACTCCGGCGGCGTGCACGACGGCGGTCAGCGGGTGGGTCGCCGGGATGCCCGCCAGCAGGGCCGCGAGGGCCTCGCGGTCGGCCGCGTCGCAGGCCGCGACGGTGACCTCGGCGCCGAGGTCGCGCAGTTCCCGGGCACCGGAGTCGTCCCCGCTCCGTCCGCAGAGCAGCAGGTGCCGGACGCCGTACTCCGTGATCAGGTGGGCGGCGAGCAGCCGTCCGAGGCTGCCGGTGCCGCCCGTGACGAGGACGGTGCCGTCGGGCGTGAACCCGGTGAACGGCGTGGCGGGCAGGGCGGGTTCGGTGAGTTCGGGCAGATACGCGCGGCCGGCCCGCAGGGCGATCTCGGGTGCCCCGGTGGCCACGGCGGCGGGGATCGCCGTCTCGGAGGCGGGGTCGCCGTCGGTGTCGACCAGCACGAGGCGGCCGGGGTGTTCGACGGCGGCCGAGCGGACGAGGCCCCAGAGGGGGGCCTGGGCCGGGTCGGCGGGTTCCGAGACTCCGACGGCGCCGGTGGTGACGACGACGAGCGGTGCGCTTTGGTCCTCGTCGGCCAGCCGTTCCTGGAGGGCGGCGAGGGCGCGGGTGACGGCCTCCCGTGCGGCGGCGGGTGCGGCGGCGGCCGGGCCGGTGGCCGGGTCGAGGCGCAGCAGACGGGGCGCGGGGGTGTCGGGTCCGGGGGCCGTCGGGGTGGGGGCGGGGGTCCAGCGCAGTGCGTAGAGGCCGCCGCCGCGGGTGGGTGAGGCGGCGTCGAGCTGTTCGGCGGTGACCTGGCGGATGCGCAGCGCGGCCACCTCGGCGACGGGGGCGCCGTCGCCGTCGTACAGGCTCAGTGCCATGCGCTCGGTGCCGTGGGGGGTCAGGCGCAGGCGCAGCGTGGTGGCGCCGGTGCGGTGCAGGGTGACGCCCTCCCAGGAGAACGGCAGGGTCATCACGGTCGGGTCCTGCCCGGCGAGCAGGTCGATGGCGTGCAGGGAGGAGTCGAGGAGCGCGGGGTGCAGGCCGAAGGTGTCGGCGGGGGTGCTGTCGGGCAGGGCGAGTTCCGCGTACACCTCGTCGCCGAGGCGCCAGGCGGCGCGCAGGCAGCGGAAGGTGGGGCCGTAGTCGTAGCCCTGTTCGGCGAGGTGGGCGTAGGTGCCGGTGACGTCGACGGGCTCGGCGCCGGGGGGCGGCCAGGCGGTGAGCGGGTCGGGTACGGGGGTGGTGGCGGCCGTGAGGTATCCGGTGGCGTGCCGGCTCCAGGCGGCGGCGGTGTCGGTGATGTCGGGCCGGGCGTGGACGGCGACGGTCCTGCGTCCCGTGGTGTCCGGTGCGCCGGTCGTGACCTGGATCCGGACGGCGGTGTCGGGGTCGAGGACGAGGGGCCGTTCCAGGGTGAGTTCGTCGATGCCGCCGGCGCCTGTCCGGTCGGCGGCCAGGACGGCGAGTTCGACGAAGGCGCTGCCGGGCAGCAGGGTCACCCCGGCCACGGTGTGGTCGGCGAGCCAGGGGTGGGTGTCGAGGGCCAGCCGCCCGGTGAGCAGGGTGGTGTCGCTGTCGGCGAGGGTGAGGGCGGCGCCGAGCAGGGGGTGGGCGGCGGGGTCCTGGCCGAGGCCGCGGGCGTCGGCGGGCAGGGCCGGTGCGTCGTCCAGCCAGAAGCGCCGCCGCTGGAAGGGGTAGGTGGGCAGGGTGACGCGGCGGGCGCCGGGCGTGGGATAGGCGCGCTCCCGGTCGAGGGGGACGCCGCGTACGTGGAGGGTGGCGAGGGCGGTCGCGAGGGCTGCGGAGTCGTCGCGGTCGCGGCGCAGGGCGGGGACGAGGCCGGAGCGCTCGGGGTCGGCCAGGCTCTGGGTGGCCATGACGGTGAGGACGGCGTCGGGGCCGAGTTCGAGGAAGGTCCGGGCGCCGTCGGCCTCCAGGGTGCGGACGGCGTCGTGGAAGCGGACGGCTTCCCGGGCGTGGCGTACCCAGTAGGCGGGTGAGGTGAGTTCGTCGTCCGTGGCGCGGGCGCCGGTGAGGGCGGAGACGACGGGCACGGTGGGGGGTGTGAACGTGATGCCGCGTGCGACCTCTTCGTACGCGGCGAGCATCGGGTCCATGAGCGGGGAGTGGAAGGCGTGGCTGACCCGGAGTCGTTTGGTGCGGCGGCCGGTGAAGTGGGCGGCGAGTTTCTCGACCTCGTTCGCGGCGCCGGACACGACGACGGCGCTCGGTCCGTTGACGGCGGCGATGCCGACGAGCGGGGTGAGGTGGGGCAGGACCTCGGCCTCGGTGGCGTCGACGGCGAGCATGGCGCCGCCCTCGGGCAGGTCCTGCATGAGCCGTCCCCGGGCGGCGACGAGGCGGGCCGCGTCGGGCAGGGACATGACGCCTGCCGCGTGGGCGGCGGTGAGCTCGCCGATCGAGTGTCCGGCGAGCAGGCCGGGGCGTACGCCGAGGGAGTCGAGGAGCCGGAAGAGGGCGGTCTCGACGGCGAACAGGGCGCTCTGGGTGTAGAGGGTGCGGTCGAGGGCGGCGGCCTCGTCGGAGCCGGGTTCGGCGTGGATCACGTCGAGGAGCGGGCGGTCGAGGTGGCGGTCGAAGGCGGCGCAGACGGTGTCGAGCGCGTCGCGGTAGGCGGGGAAGGTGTCGTACAACTCCCTTCCCATGCGGGGGCGTTGGGCTCCCTGGCCGGTGAAGAGGAAGGCGAGGGCGCCGGGGGCGGGCTTGCCGCGTACGACGAGGGGGGAGGTGCCGCCGTCGGCGAGGGTGGTGAGGGCGGTGACGAGTTCGTCGCGGTCGCGGGCGACGACGGCGCCCCGGTGGGCGAGGGCGGCCCTGCCGGTGGCCAGCGCGTGGGCGAGGTCGGGCAGGGGGGTGTCGGCGACGGCGAGCAGGCTCCGGGCGTGGGCGGCGAGTCCTTCGGGGGTGTTTCCGGAGAGGAGGAGGGGCAGCAACGGGCGCTCGGTGTCAGCCGGTTCGGGGTCCGGGGTCGCGGGTGCGGGCGGGGCCTGTTCGATGATGACGTGGGCGTTGGTGCCGCTGATGCCGAAGGACGACACACCGGCGCGGCGGGGGTGGCCGGTCTCGGGCCAGTCGCGGGGCTCGCGGACCAGTTCCACGGCGCCGGCGGTCCAGTCGACCTGGCCGGACGCCTCGTCCACGTGGAGGGTTCCGGGGACGACGCCGTGCCGGATGGCGAGGACCATCTTCATGACGCCCGCGACACCGGCGGCGGCCTGGGTGTGGCCGAGGTTGGACTTGACCGATCCGAGGAGCAACGGGGCGTCGTCCGGGCGTCCTTGGCCGTAGGTGGCGAGGAGTGCCTGGGCCTCGATCGGGTCGCCGAGCGTGGTGCCGGTGCCGTGTCCCTCCACGGCGTCGACGTCGGTGGCGGACAGCCGGGCCCGGGAGAGAGCCGCGCGGATCACCCGTTGCTGGGACGGGCCGTTGGGCGCGGTGAGGCCGTTGGACGCGCCGTCCTGGTTGACGGCCGAGCCGCGTACGACGGCGAGCACCTCGTGGCCGAGCCGCTCCGCGTCGGAGAGCCGTTCGAGGAGGAGCATGCCGGCGCCCTCGGAGAGGGAGGTGCCGTCGGCGCCCGCCGCGAAGGACTTGGTGCGGCCGTCGGCGGCGAGGTTGCGCTGCCTGCTGAAGTCGACGAAGGCGTCCGGGGTGGACATGACCGACACGCCGCCGGCGAGGGCGAGGTCGCACTCGCCGCGCTGGAGGGCCTGTACGGCGAGGTGCAGGGCGACCAGGGAGGAGGAGCACGCGGTGTCGACGGAGAGGGTGGGGCCTTCGAGGCCGAGGGTGTAGGCGACCCGGCCGGAGGCGACGCTGCCGAGGCTGCCGTTGCCGAGGTAGTCCTTCACGGCGTCGGGCACGCGGGTGAGACGGCTGCCGTAGTCGTGGTACATGACGCCGGTGAAGACGCCCGTACGGCTGCCGCGTACCGCGTGCGGGTCGATGCCCGCGCGTTCCAGTGCCTCCCAGGACGTCTCCAGGAGCAGGCGCTGCTGCGGGTCCATGGCCAGTGCCTCGCGCGGGCCGATGCCGAAGAAGTCGGGTTCGAAGTCGGCGGCGTCGTGCAGGAATCCGCCGTGCAGGGTGCTGGTGCGGTCCTGGACGCCGGGTTCGGGGTCGTAGAGGGTGTCGAGGTCCCAGCCCCGGTCCGTGGGGAAGGCGGAGATGGCGTCGCCGCCGTCGGCGAGCAGGGCCCACAGGTCCTCGGGGGTGCGGACGCCGCCGGGGAAGCGGCAGCTCATGGCGACCAGGGCGACGGGCTCGTCCGTGTCGGCGCCGGTGACCGCGGCGGGTGCGGGTACGTCGTCGTCGGGGCCGACGAGTTCGGTGCGGAGCAGGCCGACGAGGGCGGTGGCGTCCGGGTGGTCGAAGACGAGCGTCGCGGGCAGCCGCAGGCCGGTGGCGGCGCCGAGGCGGTTGCGCAGTTCGACGGCCGTCAGGGAGTCGAAGCCGGTCTCGCGGAAGGAGCGGCGCGGGTCGAGCACCATGTCCCGGCCGTGGCCGAGGACGTCGGCGGCGTGGGTGCGGACGAGTTCGAGGAGCAGCGCGTCCTGTTCGGTGCGGGCGAGCGCGGCGAGGCGGTCGCGCAGGGTGGTGCCGCCGCTGCGGGCGGCGGCCCGGCGGCGGGCCGGCGGGGGCACGAGGCCGCTGAGGACGGCGGGGACGCGGTCGGCGCGGCGCAGCGTGGGGAGGTCGAGGCCGATCGGGAGGGCGACCGGGTCGTCGCCGGCCAGGGCGCGGTCGAGGAGGGCGAGCCCTTCGGCGGTGGGCAGCGGGCGGACACCGGAGCGGCGCATGCGGTCGACGTCGTCGTCGGTGAGGTGTCCGGTGAGGCCGGTGCGCTGTTCCCAGTAGCCCCAGACGAGGGAGAGGGCGGGCAGGCCGAGGGCCCGGCGGTGGTGGGCCAGGGCGTCGAGGTAGGCGTTGGCGGCAGCGTAGCCGGACTGGCCGGCGCCGTCGAGGGTGCCCGCGGCGGAGGAGAACAGGACGAACGCGGAGAGGTCAAGGTCGCGGGTGAGGTCGTGCAGATGCCGGGCGGCTTCCGCCTTGGGGGCGAGGACGGCGGCGAGCCGGTCGTCGGTGAGCGCGCTGACGAGTCCGTCGTCGAGGGCGCCGGCGAGGTGGACGATTCCGGTCAGCGGTGTTTCCGGGGGTACGGAGGCGAGCAGGGCGGCCAGTTGGTCCCGGTCGGCGACGTCGCAGCGGGCGGCGGTCACCTGGGCGCCGAGCTCCGCGAGGTCGGCCAGTTCGGCGAGGTCGTCGGCGGTGCCGCCGCTCCGGCTGACGAGCAGCAGGTGGCGTACGCCGTAGGTCCGGGCGAGGTGGCGGGCGACGAGCCGGCCGAGGACGCCGGTGCCGCCGGTGATCAGGACGGTGCCGTGGGCGGTGAAGGCGGGGTCGGGCGCGGCGGCGGGGCTGTCGGGTGTGC
Organism: Streptomyces sp. NBC_01498; assembly: GCF_036327775.1. Lineage (NCBI taxonomy): Bacteria > Bacillati > Actinomycetota > Actinomycetes > Kitasatosporales > Streptomycetaceae > Streptomyces > Streptomyces sp. NBC_01498. The sequence goes on from NZ_CP109598.1 coordinate 96,401, forward strand.
CGGTGGTACGGGAGGCGGGGCGGGCGAACCGGGGGACGAGCACGGTGCCCGCGCGCAGGGCCAGTTGGGGTTCGCCGCAGGCGACGGCCGCCGCGACGGCCGCGTCGACCGGGGTGGCCCGGTCGGCGTCGGCGAGGACGAACTGGCCGGGGTTCTCCTCCTGGGCGGCCCGGACCAGGCCCCAGACGGCGGCGGCGGCCGGGTCGCGGACCTCGTCGCCGCCGGCGGGGACGGCGTGGTCGGTGAGGAGGAGCAGGCGGGCGGAGCCGGTGCGTTCGGGCGCGGCCAGCCAGGTGCGGAGGGTGGTGAGGGCGGTGCGGGTGGCGGTCCGCAGCGCGGTCACGCCGTCGGCGGCGGGGTCGGTGCGCACGGGCAGTACGACGATGTCCGGGAGGTCGTGTGTGCCGTCGAGCAGCTGGGTCAGGGCGGTGGCCGGGTCGGCGTCGCCGGGGGCGGCGTCCGTACCGCCGAGGACGGTGTACGGGACCGGTGACGCCTGGCCGGGGGCGGGGGCCGGGACCCACTCCAGGGTGAAGAGGGCGTCCGGGCGGGCCGCGGCGCCGAGGGCGCCGGTGTCGACGGGGCGCGCGTGCAGGGCGCCCACGGTGGCGACGGGGCCGCCCGTGGTGTCGGCGAGGTACAGGGCGGGGGTGTCGCCGCCGACGACGTGGACGCGGAGTTCGCGGGCGCCGGTGGCGTGGAGCGCCACGTCGTTCCAGACGAACGGGAGCCGGGCGGGGCCGTCGTCGGGGATGCCGGCGCCCACCGCGTGCAGGGCGGCGTCGAACAGGGCGGGGTGCAGGCCGAAGCGGTCCGGCTCGACACCGGCGGGCAGTTCGACCTCGGCGAACGTCTCGTCGCCGCGCCGCCAGAGGGCGCGCAGGCCCTGGAAGGCGGGGCCGTAGTCGTAGCCCTGTGCGGCGAGTCCGTCGTACAGGCCGTCCAGGGGTACGGGCTGTGCCCCCGCCGGGGGCCAGGCTGCCAGGTCGAAGCCGGGTTCGGCCGTCTCGGGGGCCAGCAGGCCGGTGGCGACGGGGGTCCAGTCGGCGTCGTGGTCGTCGGGGCGGGCGTGCACGGTCAGGTCGCGGCGGCCGGTGGTGTCGGGTTCGGCGAGCCGTACCTGGAGCTGGACGGCGCCGCGGGCCGGGACGGGCAGCGGGGTCTGGAGGGTGAGTTCTTCGAGGTGGCCGCAGCCCGCCCGGTGGCCGGCGCCGAGGGCGAGTTCGACGAGGGCGGTGCCCGGCAGGAGGACGGTGCCGCCGACGCCGTGGTCGGCGAGCCAGGGCATGGTGGCGAGCGAGAGCCGGCCGGTGAGGAGCGTGCCGCCGTCGGCGACCGTGACGGCGGCGGCCAGCAGGGGGTGGCCGGTGGCGGCGAGGCCGGCGGCGCCCAGGTCGCCGGTGGCGGCGGAGGCGCCGAGCCAGTAGCGCTCGCGCTGGAAGGCGTACGTGGGCAGTTCGGCGGTCGGGTCGCCGGGGGCGGGGAGGGCGGGCGACCAGTCGACGGGGACGCCCCGGACGAACGCCTCCGCCAGTGAGGTGAGGAACCGGGCGGGGCCGCCCTCGTCGCGGCGCAGGGAGCCGACCCCGGTGATCCCGGTGCCGGCCGCGTCGGCGGTCTCCTCGATGCTGTGGAGCAGGACGGGGTGCGGGCTGCATTCGACGAACACGCCGTAGCCGGCGCCGAGCAGGACCTTGGTGGTGTCGCCGAACAGGACGCTGCCGCGCAGGTTGGTGTACCAGTACTCGGCGTCCATGGTGGTGGTGTCGAGGAGCGCGCCGGTGACGGTGGAGTAGAACGGCACCTCGGCGGCGCGGGGGCGTAGTCCGGCGAGGTCGGTCAGCAGCCGTTCGCGGATGGTCTCCACCTGGGCGGAGTGCGAGGCGTAGTCCACGGGGAGCCGTTTGGCGCGGGCGCCTTCGGCGACGAGGGCGTCCCGCAGGTCGTCCACGGCGTCGGCGTCGCCGGAGAGCACCACGGAGGAGGCGCCGTTGACGGCGGCCACCGACAGTCTGCCGCCGTACGCGGCGAGTTTGGGCCGCACCTCCTCGACGGGCAGTCCGACGGACATCATGGCGCCGCGCGCGGAGAGTTCGTCGGCGATGGCGCGGCTGCGCAGGGCCACCACCTTGGCGCCGTCGTCGACGGACAGCGCGCCGGCGACGACGGCGGCGGCGATCTCGCCCTGGGAGTGGCCGATCACGGCGGCGGGCCGCACGCCGTGGGCCTGCCACAGGCGGGCGAGGGAGACGAGGACCGCCCACAGGGCGGGCTGGACGACGTCGACGCGGTCGAGGGGTTCGCCGGCGCGGAGCACCTTCAGCAGGTCCCAGTCGGTGAACGGGGCCAGTGCCTCGGCACATTCGGTCATCGAGGCGGTGAACTCGGGTGAGGCGTCGATCAGTTCGGCGGCCATGCCGGTCCACTGGGAGCCCTGGCCGGGGAAGACGAAGGCGGTGCGGGACTCGCTGCGGCGCTCGCCGCGTACGAGGCCGGGGGCGCCCTCGCCGTCGGCGAGGGCGGTGAGCGCGGCGGTGACGGCGGGCCGGTCCGCGCCGACGACGACGGCGCGCCGGTCGAGGGCGGCGCGGGTGGTGGCGAGGGCGTGCGCGAGGCCGGGCAGGGAGGTGCCGGTGGTGTCGAGGTGGTCCAGCAGGCGGGCGGCCTGGCCGGCGAGTCCGTGCTCGCCCCGGGCGGACAGGACCAGCGGCAGGGGTCCGTGCGCCGTGTCCCCGGCGGCGGGGGCGGGTTCCGGGGTGCCGTCGGCGGCGGGGCTGTCGGCGGTCTCGTCCGGGGCCGCCTCGACGATGACGTGCGCGTTGGTGCCGCTGATGCCGAAGGAGGAGACGGCGGCACGCCGGGGTTCGCCGGTCTCGGGCCAGGGCCGGTTCTCGGTGAGGAGCCGTACGTCTCCGGCCTCCCAGTCGACCTGGGGGGTGCGGTCGTCGGCGTGCAGGGTCTTCGGGAGGCGGCCGTGGCGGATCGCCATGACCATCTTGATCACACCGGCGACGCCGGCGGCGGCCTGGGTGTGCCCGATGTTCGACTTGACGGAGCCGAGCCACAGGGGTTCCGCGTCGCCCCGGTCCTGGCCGTAGGTGGCGAGCAGCGCCTGCGCCTCGATGGGGTCGCCGAGCGGGGTGCCGGTGCCGTGGGCCTCGACGGCGTGCACCTGACGTGCCGTCAGTCCGGCGCCGGCCAGGGCCTGTCGGATGACGCGCTGCTGCGAGGGGCCGTTGGGCGCGGTGAGGCCGTTGGAGGCGCCGTCCTGGTTGGTGGCGCTGCCGCGGACGACCCCGAGCACCCGGTGCCCGTTGCGGCGGGCGTCGGAGAGCCGTTCCAGGAGGAGCATGCCGACGCCCTCGCCCCAGCCGGTGCCGTCGGCGGAGGCGGCGAAGGACTTGCAGCGGCCGTCGAGGGCGAGACCGCGCTGCTTGCTGAAGTCGACGAAGGTGTCGGGGGTCGACATGACGGTGACGCCGCCGGCCAGCGCGAGGGTGCACTCGCCCTGGCGCAGCGACTGCACGGCGAGGTGCAGGGCGACCAGTGAGGAGGAGCAGGCCGTGTCGATGGTGACGGCGGGTCCCTCCAGGCCGAGGGTGTAGGAGACGCGGCCGGAGGCGACGCTGCCGAGGCTGCCGTTGCCGAGGTAGCCCTCGACCTCTTCGGGGACCTCGGTGAGCCAGCTGCCGTAGTCGTGGTACATGACGCCCGCGAAGATGCCGGTACGGCTGCCGCGTACGGTCTCCGGGTCGATGCCCGCGCGCTCGAACGCCTCCCAGGACGTCTCCAGCAGCAGTCGCTGCTGGGGGTCGGTGGCGAGGGCCTCGCGCGGGGAGATGCCGAAGAACTCGGCGTCGAACAGGGGGGCGTCGTGGAGGAATCCGCCTTCGCGCACATGGGTCTTGCCGGGTGCGTCGGGGTCGGGGTCGTACAGCCCGTCGACGTCCCAGCCCCGGTCGGCGGGGAAGTCGCCGATCGCGTCGGCCCCCTCGTCGACGAGACGCCACAGCTCCTCGGGCGAGGTGACACCGCCGGGGTAGCGACAGCTCATCGCGACGATGGCGACGGGTTCGCGCGCGGCGTCGGTGAGCTTCTCGTTCTCCTGGCGCAGCCGCTCGCTCTCCAGGAGCGACTCGCGCAGCGCCTCGACGATCTGTTCGACGGATGTGTCCACGGTTGGGGTCGCTCCCTGGTTGCTCGACCGTGCCTGTGTCGCGCGGCCGCGGGTCGTGTGGCGTGGGTCATGCGGCGTGGGGCCGTACGGGCGTGCCGCGCCGTGCGGCGGTCGGGGGTCAGCCGGAGGCGCCCCGGTCGAGGGCGGCGCGGACGAGGTCGGCGACGGCCATGTCCTTGATCGCGTCGGTCCGGTCGGGGGCCTGGGCCGCCGGTGCGGGCGTCGGCGTGCCGCCGGGCGCGGGCGGGGTGCCCGCGTCGCGGCCCATCGCCATGAGCGTGTCGAGCAGCCCGGAGCGGCGCAGGTTCTCCACCGGGATCCGGGCGAGCAGGTCACGGACGGTGGACTCGTCGTGGTCCCCCGCCGCCCCGCCCCGCTCCGCCGGGCCGGGCCCGGGGGCGATCGTCGCCAGCAGGAAGTCGGCGAGGGCCGCCGGGGTCGCGTGGTCGAAGATCATCGTGGAGGGCAGCCGCAGTCCGCTGACGGTGTTGAGCCGGTTGCGGAGTTCCACGGCGGCCAGGGAGTCGAAGCCGAGGTCGGTGAACGCCTTGCGGGGCTCGACCGCGAGGGGCCCGTCGTGGCCGAGGACGGCGGCGACCTCGGTGCGTACCGCTTCGAGGACGGTGAACCCGTGGTCGGCCGCGGGGGTGGTCGCGAGCCGCTCCGCGAGGGTGAGCCGGGGTGTCTCCCGTGTCTCGCGGCGCGCGGCGGCGGGCACGAGGCCGCGCAGGGCGGCGGGCAGGTCGTCGCCGCGCCGGCGCAGGGCGGCGGTGTCCAGCCGTACGGGGACGAGGGTGGTGAGTCCGGAGCCGACGGCGGTGTCGAAGAGGGCCAGTCCCTCGTCGGCCGTCAGGGCGCCGATGCCGGAGCGCTCGATACGGCGGAGGTCGGCGTCGGTGAGGGACGCGCCCATGCCGCCGCCCTCGGACCACAGGCCCCAGGCGAGGGACACGGCGGGCAGGCCGGTGGAGGCGCGGTGCTCGGCGAGGGCGTCGAGGAAGGCGTTGGCGGCGGCGTAGTTGCCCTGGCCGCCGGCGTCCAGGGTGCCGGCCGCCGAGGAGAACAGCACGAAGTGCGCGAGGTCCTGATCCTTCGTCAGTTCGTGCAGGTGCCAGGCCGCGTCGGCCTTGGGGCGGAGCACGGTGTCGACGCGCCCGGGGGTGAGCGAGGTGACGGTGCCGTCGTCGAGGACGCCCGCCGTGTGGACGACGCTGTCGACGCGGTGGCGCTGGAGGAGCCGGGCGAGTGCGGCGCGGTCGCCGACGTCGCAGCTCACCACCCGGGCGCGGGCGCCGAGTTCGGCGAGGTCCGCGACGAGCCGGTCACTGCCGGGGGCGGCGGTGCCGCTGCGGCTCGCGAGGACGAGGCGGGTGACGCCGTGCCGGGCGGCCAGGTGGCGGGCGACGAGCGCGCCGAGGCCGCCGGTGCCGCCGGTGATCAGGACGGTGCCCCAGTCGGGGGTCTCGGCCGCCGGGGCGGGGCGGGCCCTGGTCAGCCGGGGGGCGCTCAACTCGGCTCCGCGCACGATCAGTTCGGGTTCCCCGGTGGCGAGTACGGCGGCGAGCGCGGCGCGGGTGAGGCTGCCCTCGTCGACGCGGACGAGGACGGTGCGGCCGGGTTCCTCGGCCTGGGCGGCGCGTACCAGTCCGCGCACGGTGGCGCCGACGAGTCCGGGGCCGGTCGCCACGACCAGCGTGGCGTCGGCGTGGCGGGGGTCGGCGGGCCAGCGGCCGAGGACGGGGAGCACCGTGTCGAGGGCGGTGCGCAGCGCGGCGGGGACGTCGCTCGGCACGCCGTGGGTCTCGGGTACGGGCAGGACGACCACGTCGGCGGGCTCGGTGAGGTCGGCGGGGGTGGCGGCGAGCGGGGCGCCGAGCCCGAGGTCGTCGTCGCCGAGGACGGCGTAGCGCGGGGCGGGGCGGGTGCCGGTGTGCGGGGGCAGCGGTACGGGGACGACGGTGTACAGCGAGTCGTCGCCGCCGTTCAGTCCGCCGGCGGTGACGGGGCGGGTCAGGTAGGAGGCGACGGAGACGAGGGGGACGCCGTCGGTGTCGGCGAGGTCGAGCCGGATCTCCTTGTCGGCGCCGCGTACGAGGCGGACCCGGGCCGTGTGGGCTCCGGCGGCGTGCAGGGTGACGCCGTTCCAGGCGAACGGCAGGTGGACGCCGTCGCCCTCGCCGCCGGGCCGGTCGTCGTCGGTGTCGAGGAACGACGAGACGTGCAGGGCGGCGTCGAGCAGCGCGGGGTGGATACCGAAGCGCGCGGCGTCGGACCGGGCCGTGGCGGGGAGCGCGAGTTCGGCGTAGACCTCCCCGCCGCGCCGCCAGGCGGCGCCGACGCCCCGGAAGACGGGGCCGTAGTCGTAACCGTCGGCGCTCATCCGCTCGTACAGCGCGGTGGTGTCGACGGGGGTGGCGCCGGGGGGCGGCCAGGTGCCTACGGGTTCGGCGGGGGTGGCCTCGCGGCCGAGGACGCCGGTGGCGTGGCGGGTCCACTCGGCGGCGTCGCCCTCGCTCTCGGGTCGGGAGAAGATCTCCACGGTGCCGTCGGCGCCCGCCGCGACCTGGAGCTTGACCGCGCCGGTGCCGGGCAGCACCAGGGGTGCCTGGAGGGTGAGTTCTTCGAGGACGGGCAGGCCCACGAGGTCGCCGGCCAGGACGGCCAGGTCCACCAGGGCGGTACCGGGCAGCAGGGTGGTGCCGAGGACGGCGTGTTCGGCGAGCACGGGGTGGGTGGTGGTGGAGACGCGTCCGGTCAGCAGGATGTCGTCGGAGCCGGCCCGCCGGACGACGGCGCTGACGAGCGGGTGGTCGACGGGGGTGAGGCCGAAGCCGTCGGCGTCGCCCCGGACGGCGGGGATGTCGAGCCAGAAGCGGCGGTGCGCGAAGGCGTACGTGGGCAGCTCGACGGGTTCGGCGGGGCGTCCGCCGTACAGGGCGGGCCAGTCGACGTCCGTGCCCCGGGTGTGCAGGGCGGCGACGGCGCCGAGCAGGTCGCGCAGCGGGTCGCGGTCCTTGCGGGCGGCGGGGACGAAGGCGCTGTCGGCCGTCTCGGGCAGGCAGTCGGGGCCGAGGGCGGTGAGGACGGCGGCGGGTCCGATCTCCAGGAAGGTGTCGACGCCCTGGGTGTGCAGGGTGGTGACGGCGTCGGCGAAGCGGACGGTCTCCCGTACGTGCCGGACCCAGTAGTCGGCGGAGCGCAGTTCGTCGGCGCTCGCGGTGCGGCCGGTGAGGGTGGACACGACGGGGACGCGCGGTTCGGCGGTGGGCAGGGCGGCGACGACGGCGCGGAAGTCGTCGAGCATGGCGTCCATGCGCGGCGAGTGGAAGGCGTGGGAGACGCGCAGCCGTTTGGCGGAGTCCAGGCCCCCGGTGAGGGCGAGGACGGTGTCCTCGTCGCCGGAGACCACCACGGCGCGGGGGCCGTTGACGGCGGCGATGCTGGTGCGGGCGTCGAGCAGGGGCCGTATCTCGTCCTCGGTGGCGCGGACGGAGACCATGGCGCCGCCCTCGGGCAGTGCCCCCATCAGCCGGCCCCGGGCGCCGACGGCCGTGGCGGCGGCCTCCAGGGACCAGACGCCCGCGACGTGGGCGGCGGCGAACTCGCCCACGGAGTGCCCGGCGAGCGCGTCGGGGCGCACGCCCCAGGACTCCAGCAGACGGCAGAGGGCGACCTGGGTCGCGAAGAGCGCGGCCTGGGTGTAGGCGGTCTGCTCCAGCAGGTCGGAGCGGTCGCCGAACACCACGTCGGCCAGGGGGTGTTCGAGGTCCCGGTCGAGCAGGGCGGCTGCCGCGTCGAAGTGTTCGGCGTACACGGGCCAGGTGTCGTACCAGGCGCGGCCCATGCCGGGGCGCTGGGCGCCCTGGCCGGAGAAGAGGAAGGCGGTGGTGCCGTCGGTGACGGTGCCGGTGATCAGCCCGTCGTGGTCGGCGCCCCCGGCGAGGGCGTCGAGTCCGGCGGTGGTCCCGGCGCGGTCGGCGGTGAGCAGTACGGCGCGGTGGGGGTGGGTGGCGCGCCGGGTGGTGAGGGCGTGGCCGAGGTCGGCGGGGTGGGCGTCGACGGCGCGCAGGGCGGCGGCCTGGCCGCGCAGCGCGTCGGCGGAGCGCGCGGAGACGGGCACGGGGGTGGGCGTCGGCAGGCCGGGCTCGTCGGCGGCCGGCCGCGGTGCGGCGGCGGGCCCCCGCGGGTCGGCGGCGGGCTGTTCGATGATGACGTGGGCGTTGGTGCCGCTGATGCCGAACGAGGAGATGCCGGCGCGCAGCGGTCCCTCGGGGCGGTGCCACGCCTGGTCCTCGGTGAGCAGCCGTACCGCGCCGGCGTCCCAGTCGACCTGGTCGGACGGCGCGTCGACGTGCAGGGTGCGGGGCAGGGTCGTGTGCCGCATCGCCATGATCATCTTGATCACGCCGGCGACTCCGGCGGCGGCCTGGGTGTGCCCGATGTTCGACTTGACGGAGCCGAGCCACAGCGGCCGGTCCAGCGGCCGGTCCTGGCCGTAGGTGGCGAGCAGCGCCTGGGCCTCGATGGGGTCGCCGAGGGTGGTGCCGGTGCCGTGTCCCTCGACGGCGTCGACGTCGCCGGGCTTCAGTCCGCCCGCGTCGAGGGCGGCGCGGATGACGCGCTGCTGGGAGGGGCCGTTGGGCGCGGTGAGTCCGTTGGACGCGCCGTCGGAGTTGACGGCGGAGCCGCTGACCACGGCGAGGACCTGGTGGCCGTTGCGGCGGGCGTCGGAGAGGCGTTCCATCACCAGCATGCCGACGCCCTCGCCCCAGCCGGTGCCGTCGGCGGCGGTCGCGAAGGACTTGCAGCGTCCGTCGCTCGCCAGTCCGCGCTGTCTGCTGAAGTCGACGAACGTGTCGGGGGTCGACATGACGGTGACGCCGCCGACCAGCGCGAGGGAGCATTCGCCGCCGCGCAGCGCCTGGGCGGCCAGGTGCAGGGTGACCAGGGACGAGGAGCACGCGGTGTCGACGGTGAGCGCGGGGCCCTCCAGTCCGAGCGCGTAGGCGACGCGGCCGGACACGACGCTGCCCAGGCTGCCGTTGCCGAGGTACGCGGCCACGTCGTCCGGTACGTCGGTGAGCCAGCTGCCGTAGTCGTGGTACATGACGCCCGCGAACACGCCGGTGGCGCTGCCGCGCAGCGCGTCGGGGTCGATGCCCGCGCGTTCGCACGCCTCCCAGGACACTTCGAGCAGCAGCCGCTGCTGCGGGTCCATGGCGGCGGCCTCGCGGGGGCTGATGCCGAAGAAGTCGGCGTCGAACTCGGCGGCGTCGTAGAGGAATCCGCCTTCGCGGGCGTACGTCCGGCCGGGCTTGCCGGGCTCGGGGTCGTACAGTGCCTCGGCGTCCCAGCCCCGGTCGGCGGGGAAGCCGCCGATCGCGTCCGTGCCGTCGGCGACCAGCCGCCAGAGGTCCTCGGGGGACCGTACGCCGCCGGGGAAGCGGCAGCTCATGCCGACGATCGCGATCGGTTCGTCGGTCCTGGCGGTGCCGGGCGCGGGGGCGGTGGCGTCGGTGGCGCTGTCCTCGGGTCCGTACAGCGTCTCGCGCAGATGGGCGGCGAGGGCCTTGGAGTTGGGGTGGTCGAAGACCAGGGTGGAGGGCAGGCGCAGCCCGGTGGCGGTGCCCAGCCGGTTGCGCAGTTCGACGGCGGCGAGCGAGTCGAAGCCGAGTTCGGTGAAGGCGCGGGCAGGCGGGACGGCGGCGGCGCTGTCGTGCCGCAGGACGGCGGCGACCTCGGTGCGCACCAGGTCCAGCAGGGCGCGGTCGCGTTCCCGGGGCGGCAGGGAGGCGGCGGACGGGGCGCCGTGCGCGGCGGGGGCGGCGACGGGGGCGGTGTGCCGGGGGGCGGGCCGGACGATACGGCTGAGCAGGGGCGGCACTCCCCCGGCCCGGCCGCGGACGGCGGCGGCGTCGACCTCGACGGGCACGACGCGGGTCTCGTCGGTCCGCACGGCGGCGTCGAAGAGTTCCAGGGAGCGGGCGGCGCTGAGTCCGGGCATGCCGTGGCCGGCGATGCGTTCGAGTGCCGTGGTGTCGAGGGCCGCGCCCATGCCGGTGTCGGTGGCCCACAGGCCCCAGGACAGGGCGGTGGCGGGCAGGCCGAGGGTGGCGCGGTGTTCGGCGAGGGCGTCGACGAAGGCGTTGGCGGCGGCGTAGTTGCCCTGGCCGGCGCCGTCGAGGACGGCGGCGAGTGAGGAGAACAGCACGAACGCGGAGAGCGGCCGGTCGCGGGTGAGTTCGTGCAGATGCCAGGCGCCGTCGGCCTTGGCGCGGAAGACCTCGTCCACGAGTTCGTCGGTGAGGGTGCCGATCACCCCGTCGTGGACGATGCCCGCCGCGTGGACGACGGAGTCGACGGGGTGGCGGTCGAGCAGGTCGGCGAGGGCGGTCCGGTCGCCGACGTCACAGCCGACGACGGTGGCGGTGGCTCCCGCCCCGGCGAGTTCCGCGACCAGTTCGGGTGCGCTGCCGCGCCGGCCGACGAGGACGAGGTCGCGCACGCCGTGCCGGGTGACGAGGTGGCGGGCGAGCAGTCCGCCCAGTCCGCCGGTGCCGCCGGTGATCAGGACCCGGCCCCAGACGGGCGGGGTGCCGGTGCCGGCCGGCAGCGCCGTCAGCCGGGGGGCGGTCAACTCGCCGCCGGAGACGAGCACTTCCGGTTCCCCGGTGGCCAGGGCGGCGGCGAGCAGGGGGTCGGGCAGTTCGCCGTCGTGCCGGACGAGGACGAAGCGGCCGGGGTTCTCGGCCTGCGCGGAGCGCACCAGGCCCTCGATGGGCGCGTGCGCGAGGGAGGTGGAGGTGACGACGGCGAGCGGCGCGGCGCCGGACCGGTCCTCGGTGAGCCAGGACTGGAGGACCCGCAGGGTGCGGGCGGTCGCGGCGCGGGCTCCCGTGAGGGGTTCCTCGTCGCCGACGGGGACACGGAACACCACGGCGGTGGGCTCCGGGGCGCCGTCCGCCGCCGGGTCGTCCAGTTCGGCGAGGTGTCCGGCGTCCGCGCCGGAGGGCGCCGCGACGGGGTGGGCGCGCAGCGTGTACAGGGTGTCGGCGCCCGGTACGGGCCGGGAGACCAGGCCCGCGACCTCGGCGACGGGCGCCCCCGTGGCGTCGGTGAGCAGCAGCGCGAGGGAGTCGTGACCGGTGCGGGTGAGGCGTACGCGGACGGCGGCGGCGCCCGAGGCGTGGAGCGTGACGCCGGTCCAGGCGAACGGGACGAGGATCTCGCCCCGGCGGGCCGGGGAGGAGCCGTCGGGGTCGTCGGGGGAGGTGTCGTCGTCGGAGGCGTGCAGGGCCGCGTCGAGCAGCGCCGGGTGCAGGCCGAAGCCTGCCGGGTCGGCGGTCCCGGCGGGCAGGGCGACCTCGGCGTACGTGACGTCGCCGTGCCGCCAGGCGGCGGTGACGCCCCGGAAGGCGGGGCCGTACGCGTAACCCCGCCCGTCCAGCGTGTCGTACAGGCCGCTCACGTCGACGGGTTCGGCGCCGGGCGGCGGCCAGCTCTCCGGTCCTGCGGGGGCGGGGGCCGGGGCGGTGGCGAGGACGCCCGCCGCGTGCTGGGTCCAGGGGCCGGTGCCGGCGCTCTCGGGGCGGGAGTGGACGGTCAGCGGGATCCGGCCGCTCGCGTCCTGTTCGCCGACGGCGACCTGGACGGCGACGCCGGTGCCGTCGGGCGGGAGCACGAGGGGCGCGCCGAGGGTGAGTTCCTCCACGGACGTGGCGCCGGCCTGTCCGGCGGCGTGCAGGGCGAGTTCCACGAACGCGGTGCCCGGGAAGAGGATGCGGCCGTCGATGACATGGCCGGCGAGCCAGGGGTGGGTGCGGGTGGAGAGCCGTCCGGTGAGGACGACGCCCTGGGCGCCGACGGCGACCACGGCGCCGAGCAGCGGGTGTCCGGCGGGCAGTTGGCCGAGTCCGGCGGCGTCGACGGTGCCGCTGCCCTGTTCGAGCCAGAAGCGCCGGCGCCGGAAGGGGTAGGTGGGCAGCGCGACCGGCCGGGCCCCGGTGCCGTCGAAGAAGCGCCGCCAGTCGACGGGCACTCCCCTGCCGTACGCGAACGCCAGCGCGCCCATGGCCTCGGGCACTTCGGGCCGGTCGCGGCGCAGCAGCGGGGCGAAGGCGGTGTCCTCGTGGCGGGCGCCGTCCTGGCCCATGACGCTGAGGACCGCGTCGGGGCCGAGTTCGAGGAAGGTGCGGGCCCCGGAGTCCTCCAGGGCGCCGACGGCGTCGTGGAAGCGGACCTGGGCGCGGACGTGCTCGACCCAGTACTCGGGGTCGAGCATCTCCTCGCCCGCGAGGCGGCCGGTCACGGTCGACACGACGGGCAGGGTGGGTGTCCGGTAGGCGAGGGTCTTGGTGACGCGGCGGAACTCCTCCAGCACGGGTTCCATCAGCGGGGAGTGGAAGGCGTGCGAGACCCTGAGCCGCTTGGTGTCCCGGCCGCGGCCCGCCAGCTCCCCGGCGACGGCGAGGACGTCGTCCTCGGCGCCGGAGACGACGACCGAGTCGGGGCCGTTGACGGCGGCGATGCCGGTACGGGGGGTGAGCAGCGGCGCGACCTCGTCGGGGGTGGCGCGGACGGCCACCATGGCGCCTCCGGCGGGCAGTTCGCTCATGAGCCGGCCCCGGGTGGTGACGAGGATGGCCGCGTCCTCCAGGGACAGGACTCCGGCGACGTGCGCGGCGGTGATCTCGCCGATGGAGTGGCCCGCGAGGTAGTCGGGGGTCAGGCCCCAGCTCTCGGCGAGGCGGAACAGCGCGGTCCCGACGGCGAAGAGCGCGGGCTGCGCGTACTCGGTGCGGTGCAGAAGGGCGGCGTCCGGGCCGTCCGGGTCGGCGAACAGGATGTCGCCGAGCGGGCGGTCGAGGTGCATGTCGAGGTAGGCGAGGGCGTCGTCCAGGGCGTCGGCGAACACCGGGTGGGCGTCGGCGAGTTCGGCGCCCATGGCGAGGCGCTGGCTGCCCTGGCCGGTGAAGAGGAAGGCGAGCTTTCCGGCGACGGTGGTGGTCACCGGGGCGGCGCCGTCGGCGAGGGCGGCGAGCGCGGCGCGCAGTTCCTCGCGGTCGTCGGTGACGACGACGGCCCGTTCGTCCAGGGCGGTGCGGGTGGTGGCGAGGGAGAGCGCGAGGTCGGCGAGCGCGGCGGGTTCGGCGCCGTCGGTGTGGTCGGGGTGGTCGGTGTGGCCGAGCAGCGGGAGGAGGTCTGCGGCGCGGGCGCGCAGCGCCTCCTCGCCCCGGCCGGAGAGCACGAACGGCAGGACGGCGGCCACGGCGGGCAGGCCGCCGTCAACCGGCTCCGCCACCGGCTCGGGCGTCGCCTCCTCCGGGGCCTCCAGGACCAGGTGCGCGTTGGTGCCGCTGACGCCGAACGAGGAGACGCCCGCGCGCCGGGGCCGGCCCGTCTCGGGCCAGGGCCGCGCCTCGGTGACCAGTTCCACCGCGCCGCCGGTCCAGTCGACGTGCGGGGTCGGCTCGTCGATGTGCAGGGTCCGGGGCACCCGGCCGTGCCGCATGCCGAGGACCATCTTGATGACACCGGCCACACCCGCCGCGCCCTGGGTGTGCCCGAGGTTGGACTTGACGGAGCCGAGCAGCAGCGGGGCGTCCTCGGGCCGGTCCTGGCCGTATGTGGCGAGGATGGCGTCGGCCTCGATGGGGTCGCCGAGCCGGGTGCCGGTGCCGTGGGCGTCGACCACGTCGACGTCGGCGGCGGTGAGGCCCGCGTTGGCGAGGGCCTGGCGGATCAGGCGCTGCTGGGAGGTGCCGCTGGGGGCGGTGAGTCCGTTGGACGCGCCGTCCTGGTTGATGGCGGAGCCCCGGACGACGGCGAGGACGCGGTGGCCGTTGCGGCGGGCGTCGGAGAGCCGTTCGAGGACGAGGATGCCGACGCCCTCGGCGAAGCCCGTGCCGTCGGCGGCGGCGGCGAACGCCTTGCACCTGCCGTCGGGCGCCAGTCCGCGCTGCCGGCTGAACGCGGTGAAGACGCCGGGCCCGCCCATGACGGCGACGCCGCCCGCGAGCGCGAGGGAGGACTCGCCCCGGGCGAGGGACTGGCAGGCGAGGTGCAGCGCGACGAGGGAGGCGGAGCAGGCGGTGTCGACGGTGACGGCGGGGCCCTCGGCGCCCAGGACGTAGGCGACACGTCCGGAGATGACGCTGGAGGCGTTGCCGGTGAGCAGATAGGCGTCGAGCCCATCGGGGGCGTCGTGCAGGCGGGGCCCGTACTCCTGGATCTCGGCGCCGACGAACGTGCCGGTGGAGCTGCCGTGCAGGGTGCGCGGGTCGATGCCCGCGTCCTCCAGCGCGTGCCAGGCGGTCTCCAGCACCAGCCGCTGCTGGGGGTCCATGCCGAGCGCCTCGCGCGGGCTGATGCCGAAGAAGTCGGCGTCGAACCCGGTGGCGGTGGTGAGGAATCCGCCGGCGCGCGCGTAGCTGCTGCCGGGCGTGTCGGGGTCGTCCCCGAAAAGCGCGTCCAGGTCCCAGCCGCGGTCGTCGGGGAACGAGGACAGCACCTCGCCGCCCCGGTCGAGCAGCCGCCACAGGTCGTCGGGCGTGTCGACGCCGCCGGGGAAGCGGCAGCCGATGCCCACGATCGCGACCGGTTCGTCGTCGCCGGTGTGCTCGGCGGCGACCGGTGCCTCGGCAACGGCGCCGAGGGCTTCGGCGATCAGCCGGTCGGCGAGGACCTCGGCGGTGGGGCAGTCGTACGCGACGGTCACGGGCAGCCGCAGCCCGGTCTCCTCGGTGAGCCTGCGGTGCAGGTCGACGGCGGCCAGCGAGTCGAGGCCGAGGTCGGCGAACGGCAGTGAGGTGTCGACCCGGCCGAGTTCGGGGCGGGCGGCCCGCAGCGCCGCGCCGAGGTGGTCGCTCACCCGTTCGAGGACCAGCCTGCGGCGCTCCGACGGCGCGGTGGCGGCCAGCAGTCGGGCCAGTGCCGAGTCCGAACCGGTCGTGTTCATCGACGCATCTCCATTCATCGACGCATGTCCCCATCGGTCGACACCCGTATGACGTGAACCGTAATCAGGCAACAGAAAAGTCCATAACCCCTTACGCCCCCCTAGGCGCGATCCGCTCCTCGGCGGAGGAATCACCGGCGGGCCCGGAGTCGAACGTCCGGCGAATGTAGGACAACGAGGAGAGGAGTTCCGCGGACGACACCGAACGGGCCGGGGCGACTCCGGATGTCCGGGTCAGCGGCATTTTCCCGGTGACGGCCCAGCGCAGCCGCCCGTCCTCGTCCAGATAACTCCTGCTGAGCCCCGTGTTGTCCGGATGGAGGCAGTAGGGAACGTCCAGATAGCCCCGGGCGAACGCCGTCAACAGCCCGTGTCCGACGTCGGGCCCGAGGTTCATCACCGCTTCGACCAGCGCGGACGCCTCCGCGTAGGTCTCGGAGTCGGCGTCGGGCGGCGTACCGCGTACGGTGCGCGCGGCCACCGCCGAGGCGTGTTCCAGCGCGCTGACGTTCTCCTCGATCGTCGGAATGCGGAGGGATTCCGAGACCGTCTTCACGATGAGCCGCGCCGCGCCGGTGGCGACGGCCAGTTCGGCCGCTTGTCCGAGCAATGCGAAGGTGCCGGAGGGGGTTTGCGGATACAGCCCCATATAGGCGTAGACGACGACATGCCATTGCGCGTCGGGCAGTAATTCCGTGCACAGCCGGCGCAGCGCGGCGACGGCTTCCCTGTCCTGGCCCCGGTGGGTCTGCTGCGCGTAACTGACGGAAATGCTGCGCAGCCCGTACTCGTAGAAGAACCGGGCCTCCAGGGCGCTGATGGCGACCAGCAGACTGGGCGGGCAGAGCTGGCCGAGCATGCAGCCGCCGAAGGTCTCCAGGTGCGGCTCCAGGCCGGGGCGCCGGGCGGAGGCGAACAGGGCGGTGGAGCGTGCCCAGTTGGCAACGGACTGGGCGAGCGGGGTGCGTCCGTACGGCAGGCAGTAGGAGACCGGGCCGCCCTCGGAGGCGTCGAGGTCCGCCGCCATGAGGGCCTTGAAGATGTCCTCGGGGACGGCCGAGCCGTGCCGGACCTGGACGGGGAAGTCCGCGTCCAGGACGCCGTCGAGGATGGAGCGGGTGGTGTCGAGGCCGTGGCTGACGAGGGGGTAGCCGTTGAGCGCGACCCCTTCGAGCAGGGCCAGTTCGGCGGATTCCAGGTCCCCCACCCTGGTGTAGCTGTCCAGGGTGAGGGTCCCGACGGTGGTGGCGTGCGCCTCGCGGGTGGCCAGCAGCCCGGCCCGCATGACGGCCGGGTCGCTCATGCCCATGCGCGGCTGTACGACGAGGTGTCCGGCCGCGTGGGCCCGGCCGACGAACGCGCCGAACCCGGTGCCGTGCGCGCCGGACCCGGCGTCGTTCACACCGCGGCCCGCTGCGCCACCGGGGCGAGCATGCGGGTGAAGGTGGCGACGCCCTCGGCGCTGTCGTCGAAGACGGCGTCGTAGCCGGCGCGCATCAGTCCGACGGTCTCGTCGGCGCTCTGCTCGCCGTGGATGCCGAGCTTGCCGCCGATGACGGCGGTCACCCGGGCCAGGTCGGGGCACTCGCGCAGGGCGGTGATGGCGCGCATGCCGTCGCGGTAGCCGTGGCCGTTGACGCTGCTCATGACGAGGAGCGCGGGCCGTTCGGCGCGCAGGGTGCTGATGATCAGGTCCTCGGGGACGCACGGGCCGAGGTTGACGACGCGGTGGCCGTGCTCCTCCAGCAGCAGCTGGAGGAAGACGAGCCCCCAGGTGTGCGAGTCGGACAGCGCGCCCGCGACGACGGCCGTCGGGCGGTCGTCGGAGGCGTGCGCGCCGGGCGCGGGGGCGGTGGTGCCGGTGGTGGTTCTCATCATGGTCACAGGGCCTGTCCGTGTTCGTAGCCGCGTATGTGTTCGATGCGCGAGACGGAGACCAGCTCCGTGCCGCGTACGACGATTTCCTTGGGTGCCGGTCTGCCGAGGAACATCAGCAGGCTCGCGGTGGTCCCGTAGGCACCGGAGTTGGGGATGGTGACGAGGTCGCCCGGTGCCAGGTCCGGCAGCCGCAGATCGCGTCCGAGCAGATCGCCGGGGGTGCAGAGGGGGCCGACGAGGCTGGTGGTGTGCTCGGCGGCGGGGTCGGTCTCCAGCGGGCCGACGGTGACGGGGAAGATCCGGCCGAGGCCGGACATCCCGCCGAAGACGTTGATGCCGCCGTCGAGCACGGCGAAGCGCCGGCCCCGGCTCTCCTTGAGGTTGACGACGCCGAGGAGCAGCGAGCCGCTGTCGCCGACGAGATGGCGGCCCGACTCGCACGCGACGGTCGGGGCGCCCTCGCGCCAGCCGGGGAAGTGCTCGTCGAGGGCGGCGGACAGCTCGGCGCGGAGGTTCGGGTAGGTGGGCCGTTCGCCGCTCACGGCGTACGGGGCGGCGAACCCGCCGCCGATGTCCAGGAAGCGCAGGGGCACGCCGAGTTCGCGCTGGAGGTGCGCGGCGGTCTCGATGGTGTTGCGGAACTCTGCGACGAGGCTGGCCTCGTCGCCCGCGTTGCTGAGCGGGAAGAAGTGCAGTCCCTCCACGACCGTGCCGGGGACGTCGGTCACCTCGTGCCGGAGGTCGGGCAGGGTTTCGCTGTCGAAGCCGAACTGCGAGGGCACCCCGGTCATCCGGATGCTGGTGGGGGCGCTCGCCGCCGCGCTGTTCACCCGCAGCAGGCACTGGGCGACGACGCCGAGCGCCTGGGCACGGGCGCCGATCCGCCGCAGGTCGCCGAGCGACTCGACGGAGAACGTCCGGACGCCGCGGGCGAGCGCCTCGGTCAGTTCCTCGTCGGTCTTGCCGGGACCGGTGTAGAGGATGTCGCTGCCGGGGAAGCCGGCCTGGAGGACGGCGTCGAGTTCTCCGGTGGAGCTGATCTCGGCGCGGCAGGCCCGGCCGCCGTCGCCGCGCATCTCGCGCAGGATCTCCGGGTGCGGGTTGGCCTTGGCCGCGTAGTACAGCACGACCTCTTCCGGCAGCGCGGCGTGCAGGTCGTCGCGCGCGGCGGCGACGCGCCGGAGGTCGTACACGTAGCTCGGGGTGCCGAAGTGCTTGGCGAGCTCGTGGAAGTCGGTGCCGGTGGTCACCGGGGGGTCCCTTCGAGGAGGCGGGCGAGCTGCTTGCGGTCGTGCTTGCCGTGCTGGGTGAGCGGCAGCTCGTCCAGGACCTGGCAGGTGGCGGGGACCTTGGCGAGTTCGAGGCGCAGGGAGAGTTCGCGCAGGACGATGTGCGGCGCGATCTCGCCCTCGGCGAAGACGGCGAGGTCGCGGTCCCCGTCGGGCGGTACGGCGACGGCGGCGCGGACCCCGGGGATGTCGGTGGCGGCGGCCTCGATCTCCAGGGTGCTCATCCGTACGCCCCGGCGTTTGAACATGTCGTCGCGGCGGCCCTCGTAGTAGAGGAAGCCGTCCTCGTCCAGGTGGCCGAAGTCGCCGGTGTGCAGGCGGGGTTCACCCGCGGGGGTGGTGCGGAAGGTGCGGGCGGTGACCTCGGGGGCCCGCCAGTAGCCGGGCATCACATGGGGTCCCTCGACGACGATCTCGCCGGTGGCGCCGGTGGGCAGTTCGGCGCCGTCCTCGCCGAGGATCCGGACCCGGGTGCCGGGCAGCGGCCGGCCGACGGAGGCGGCCTTGCTGTCCTCGAACGCCGGGGGCAGCACGGAGATCCGCTTGCACTCGGTCTGGCCGAACTGGCGGACGACGTCCACTCCGGGGAACGCGGAGCGCAGCCCGTCGGCGGTGGTCTTGGGCAGCGCGGCGCCGGTGTTGGTGAACATCCGCACCCGGGCGGGCCCGGCGGGTCCGGTGTACGGCTCGCGCTCGGCGAGGGCGCAGATCATGGCGGCGAGGGACGGCACGATCGGCACGACCGTGGCGCCGCACTCGCGGATGCGGTCGAGCAGTACGAGGTCCGACTCGCCGTCGGCGAGGACCAGTTCGCTGCGGCCGAGGGTGGCGAGCAGGATCTTGTAGAGGCCGTAGTCCCAGGAGATGGGGAAGCGGCAGAAGACGACGTCGTCGGGCCGGTAGCCGAGTTCGAGCTGGATGGCCTCGGAGGCGAAGACCATCCGGCCGTGCGGGCAGACGACCGCCTTCGGCGCGGCCGTGCTGCCGGAGGTGTAGACGAGGACGGCGATGTCCTCGGGCGAGCCGTCCGGCTCGGCCCCGTCGGCCGGGCCGCCGGCGCCCCGCTCCCGCAGGGCGGTGACGTCGTCCCAGACGGTTTCCAGGGCGAACAGCGGTGCGGCCGAGAGCGCGCCGATCCGTTCCGCGGCGGCGTCCGGGACGACGACCAGGGCCGGTTCGGAGTTCTCGATCACCGAGCGCAGATGGAAGTCCTTCATGCCGGTGTTGACCGGTACGAGGACGGCGCCGTGCCGGGCGGCCCCGTAGAAGAGCGCGACCAGTTCCCGGGTGCTGGGCACCTGGACCAGGACGCGCTCGCCGCGCGTGATGCCGTGCCCGGTCAGCCAGGCGGCGAACGCGCGGCTGTGTTCGTCGAGTTGACGGTAGGTCCAGCGGCCGGCCGCGTCGCGTACGGCCCAGCTGTCGGCGGCCTGGTCCACCGCCTCGTCCAGCAGGGTGTGGACCATGACGTCCGTGCGGGCCCCGATGCTCCGTTGTGTGTTCACTTCGCCCCGTACGACCTTTCTTGGTCTCCCGCGCGCGCCCCGCCGCCCGTGGTGCCCGGCGCCGGGGCGCCCGTCGCCAGGACGGTGAGTTGCCTGCGGTCCGTCTTCCGGTTGGAGTTGAGCGGGAAAGCGTCGAGATGCGTGTAGCGCCTGGGTACGACGGCGGTGGGCAGGGTCCGGCGCAGTTGCCGGGCCAGCTCGGCCGGGGCGCTCGGGCGGCCGGTGTAGAAGACGGCCAGTTCGACCGAGCCGTCGGTGGGGACGGGCACGGCGACCGCGTCCTGGACCCCGTCGCACTCCCGCAGGGCGGCCTCGACCTCGGCGAGTTCGACGCGTACGCCGTGCACCTGGACCTGGGAGTCGCCCCGGCCGAGGTAGTGCAGGACACCGTCCGCGTCGCGTCTGACCCGGTCGCCGGTGCGGTACCAGCGCTGTCCGGCGCGTTCGAAGAACCGGCCCCGGTCGTCCTCGGGGTCCAGGTATCCGGCGGTCAACTGGGGCCCCGCGATGCAGAGTTCGCCCTCGTCGGTGGCGGCTGCGGCGGCCGGGCCGCCGTCGTCGTCCGGTGCCAGGAGCAGCACGCCGTGGCCCTCGTGGACGGTGCCGATGGGCACCATGCCGTTGAGTCCGCGTTCCTGGCCGGGGGTCCAGCGGTGGGCGCTGACGGTGATGGTGAGTTCGGTGGGGCCGTACAGGTTCTCCACCGCGGACCGCGGCGCGGCGGCGGCCCAGTCGTCGGCGTCGCGGCAGCTCAGTGCCTCGCCGGCGAAGAAGCTGTGGCGCAGGGTGGGCAGGGCGCCGGGGCGCAGTCCGCCCATGCGGCGGACCAGGGCGACGGCGCTGGGGGTGGAGAACCAGACGGTCAGCCCGTGTTCGGCCACGAAGGCGGGCATGTCGCGGTAGGCGGCGGCGGGCGGGGTGACGAGGGTGCCGCCGGAGCCCCAGGCGCAGAACAGGTCGAACATGCCGCAGTCGAAGTTGAGGTCGAAGTTCTGCGAGAAGACGTCGTCGGCCCCGAAGGCGTAGCGCGCGTCGAGCAGCCGGAAGTAGTGGTCGGTGTTGGCGTGGGTGACCGGAACGCCCTTGGGGCGGCCGGTGGAGCCCGAGGTGAACAGCACGTACGCGGTGTCCTCGGGCCGCGCGGCGACCGGCCGGGTCAGCGCGGCGGCGGTGCGGTAGGGGATCCACGGCATCAGGGCCGGGCGTACCTCCGCTCCCCCGACACCCTCGCACCCGCCGGGTCCCTCGCTGCCGCCGAGTCCTTCGGTGCCGGCGGTCAGTTCGGTGTGGGCGCGCAGCAGGACCGGCAGCCGGGCCCCGGCCTCGGCGAGTTCGAGGAGCGCGGGGAGCGAGTCGTCGTCGGCGATGATCGCGTCGACACCGCTCGC
Organism: Streptomyces sp. NBC_01498; assembly: GCF_036327775.1. NCBI lineage: Bacteria > Bacillati > Actinomycetota > Actinomycetes > Kitasatosporales > Streptomycetaceae > Streptomyces > Streptomyces sp. NBC_01498. The sequence goes on from NZ_CP109598.1 coordinate 117,595, forward strand.
CTCGATCATCCCGAGCGTGCGCGCGGCGGGGAACGTCTGCTGGAGGGGCACCGTGGTGACGCCGGTGCACAGTCCGGCGAGCAGGGTCGGGTAGGCCGAGATCCCCTTGCCGACGAGGACGCCGACGGCGCGGGGCCGGGGCACCTCGGCGAGCAGCGAGCCGGCGAGGCCCAGCGCCCGCTCGTACAGTTCCCGGTAGGTGAGGGTCTGCCGGCCCGCCCGCACGGCGGGACGGTCCGCGGAGCGTGCCAGGCCGCGCAGGAACCGTCCCGGCAGTGTGGTGTCCGTGGTGAGGGTGGGGTTCACGGTGGGCCCCGCCCTCAGCCCGCGTCGCGGTGGGACAGGGTGTCGACCGTCTTCCACAGGATGCCCGGCGTCTCGAAGGAGCCCATGGTGAGTTCGTCGCCGAGGAAGCGGACCTGGTAGGTGTCCTCCAGCGCGCCGAGGAGCTGCACCATGCCCAGCGAGTCGAGTCCGAGGTCGCGCAGCTTGACGTCGTCGTCGAGCGGCTCGTCGGGGGCCGCGAAGGGCAGGAACTGGCGCAGCAGCGGGGCGAAACGGTCGTCCGGCACGGTGACTCCAAGGTGGGGTGAGGGGTGGTCGTCCGTCGGTGGCCCGCCGTCAGGCGGCGCGGACACGGGTACGGCGGCCGGGCGCGCGGCGCGGCGTCATCGCCGCGCGGGGGTTGGCGGGGACGACCTCGAACGCCTCGGTCGTCCGGGCCACCCGGCCGAACAGGTTGTCGGGGCCGGCGACGCAGACCCGGCGGGTGCCGACGGCGCGCAGTCCGTCGATGACGTCGGGCCAGTTCAGCGGGCGGGTGAAGCTGTCGAGCAGCATCGTCCGCAGCTCCGGTCCGGTCTTCAGCAGGGCGCCGTCCTGGTCGGCGACGACCGGCAGCCTCGGGTCGGCGAAGTCGAGGCCCGCGAGGACCTCGCGCTCGGCGCGCTCGCGCAGCGGCGCGAACGCCGGGCAGTGCATGGGCGGGCGCATCGTGTAGAGCGAGAGCGCGCCGACGTCGCGGAGCCGGGAGCGGAACCAGTCCACCCGGTGTTCGCTGAGCGAGACCATGTAGAAGCCGTCGTCGATGTAGCAGGAGATGTCGTGCCACTCGCCCTCGGCGTCGAGGTCGGCGAAGATCGCCGCGAGTCCCTCCTCGGGGGCGCGGACGAAGGACAGGGTGACGATGTCCTGGTGGGCGGTGCGGAAGTAGTCGTCCATGCAGCGGGCGAGTTCGGCGGTCATCCGGATCGCCTCGGGGACGGTGAGCGCGCCGCAGTAGGCGAGTGCGGCCTTCTCGCCGAAGCTCGGTCCGGTCACCACCGAGGGGACGATGCCGAGTTCCCGCTCCGCCCAGCGGGCGGAGGCCAGGCAGTTGACCAGGAAGGCGACCTGGGCGGCTTCGGAGTAGTCGCCCTCCGCCTCGCGGAAGGTGTCCACGAGGGAGTAGCCGAGGACGTCGTCGGCGATGGCGACCAGTTCCCTGGCCTCCGGGTTGACCACCATGAAGCGGCCCACGTCGGAGAAGGGCGACGGTCCCATGCCGGGGAACACCATCGCGGTGGCGTCCGCCCCGGCCGTGCCGTCGTTCGCTGTGCTGTTCATGGCCTCCCCTTGGCGGGCGCGCGTCGGAGCGCGGGCCGGCTCGTGTGATGGCTCGGGACGGTTCGGGCACACCGGACCGCGGCGGGACGCGTGGTGCCGTCCGGCGCCGTACGGGCGTGGCGCGGTGTGCGCTACAGGCTCTTCAGGAAGTCGACCATCACGTCCCGGAACCGCTCGGGCTCCTCCAGGTGCGGCAGATGGCTCGACTCCTCGAAGACCTCCCAGCGCGCGCCGGGGACCCGGTCGGCGTACGGCCGCATGACGGCGGGCGTCGCCTCGTCGTGACGGCCGCTGATCAGCAGGGTCGGGGCCGTGATCCGGTGCAGGTCGTCGATGATCGACCAGTCGCGGAGGGTCCCGATGACGTGGAACTCGTTCGGCCCGTTCATCGTGTAGTAGACGGTCGGGTCGTTGTAGATCTCCATGAAGGAGGAGAGGAAGTCCTGCGGCCACGGCTGGACGCGGCACACGTGGCGGTCGTAGAAGACCCGCATGGCGGCCAGGTAGTCGGGGTCGTCGGTGGTGCCGGCGGCCTCGTGGCGGAGCAGGGTCTCCTGGACACCGGCGGGCAGCTCGGCCCGCAGCGCCGCCATCTCGCTGAGCCACAGCGGCATGGAGGCGGGCGCGTTGGCGACGACGAGTCCGCGCAGTCCGGCGGGCGCGCCCATGGCGTGCGACGCGCAGAGCGGACCGCCCCAGGACTGCCCGAACAGGACGTAGTCGTCGGCGATTCCGAGCCGGTTCAGGAGGTTGTCGAGCTCGGCGAGGAACAGGTCCACGGTCCAGAAGTCGGCGCCTTTGCCGGGCAGATGGGTGGAGCCGCCGTTGCCGAGCTGGTCGTAGTGGACGACGGGCCAGCCCTCGTCGGCGAGGGCGGCCAGCGCGAGCAGGTAGTCGTGCGTGCTGCCGGGACCTCCGTGCACCGCGACGAGCGCGGGCCGGCCGGCCCCCAGGTCACCGGTCACCCGGTACCAGGTCCGGTACTCCCCGAAGGGGACGGTGCCCTTGTCGCTGGCATGCGGTGACACGGTGCGCACCCCGTTCCAGTTGCTTGGGAGGGACCACGGAAGCGTGATCGGTATCGACGCTAAACCCCTCCGGCCGCCGATCTGGACCCCCTAACCGCCCCTACGGAAGCGGCGCCCGGCGGGCCGGCCGGACGGGGCCCGGCGGCGGTTCCCGTGCTGGTCCGGGGCGGGGACGCGGCAGGGGGAGGTAGGGGGGTTCGGCCGCGCGGGGGGCGAATTACTGTGCGGGAGGCGGCCGGGCCGGATCGCCTCGCACCGGCGAACCGCGGGCCACTGACGGGCGCGGGGTCCGCGCTTCCCCCGGAGCGGGCCCCGTGTTCCGCGCCGGGGACCGCGTACCCGGAAATCCGCGCCCCACCCATGTATCGAGTTCGAGAGGGCACCATGAACCCTGCTGCCGATCGTTCCGGCGAGGCCGAGCACCCGCCGTTCCCGATGACCCGTTCCTGCCCCTTCGCGCCGCCCGCGCGCTACGCGGAGCTGCGGGAGAACGAGCCCGTCTCGCGGGCGTCGCTGAAGGTCAACGGCAAGCCGGCATGGCTGATCACCCGTCATGACCATGTGAAGCAGATCCTCGCGGACTCGCGGGTCAGCGCCAATCTGAAGCTGCCCGGCTACCCGCTCCAGGTGCCGGTGCCGGAGGAGATGCTCCAGTCGGTGCCGCTGACGTTCCTGTCCATGGACCCGCCGGACCACACGGTCCAGCGGCGCATGCTGGCGCCGGAGTTCGGCCTGCGCCAGATGCGGGCGATGCGGCCCCGGGTGCAGGAGATCGTGGACGAGCGGGTCGACGCGATGCTGGCGGCCGGCGGTCCGGTCGACCTGGTGGCCGCGCTCGCGCTGCCGGTGCCCTCGCTGGTGATCTGCGAACTGCTCGGGGTGCCCTACGAGGACCACGACCGGTTCGAGCACTGGGCGTGGGGGATCATGAACCACGACATCAGTGACGAGGAGCGCGGTCTCGCGCACTACGAGCTGGACAAGTACGTCGACGGCCTGGTGACCCTGAAGGAGTCCGAGCCGGGCGACGACATGATCAGCCGGCTGATCGAGCTGAACCGGGCCGAGCCGGCCGTCGAGCACTCCGACATCGTGAGCATGGCGCGGCTGATGCTGGTCACGGGCCACGAGACGACGGCGAACATGATCGCCCTGGGCATGCTCGCGCTGCTGGAGCACCCCGAGCAGCTCGCCGCGGTCAAGGAGGAACCGGCGCTGCTGCCGCAGGCCGTCGAGGAGCTGCTGCGGTTCTTCAGCATCTCCGACGCGGGCACCGCGCGGGTGGCGACGGAAGACATTGAGATCGGCGGAAAGATCATCCGGGCCGGTGACGGCATCATGCCGCTGAACAACTCGGCGAACCACGACGAGAACGTGTTCCCGGACCCGGACCGGCTCGACGTGCGCCGGTCCACCCGCAGCCATCTGGCGTTCGGCTACGGCGTCCACCAGTGCATCGGGCAGAACCTCGCGCGCCTGGAGCTGGACGTCGTCTACAGCACCCTGCTGCGCCGGATTCCCACCCTGCGGCTGGAGAAGCCGTCCGACGAGCTGCGCTACAAGGACGACGCCATCGTCTGGGGCCTGTACGAGCTGCCGGTGAACTGGTAGGTCCGTCCCTCCCCCGCCGCCGTACGACGAGAACCAGAGCGAGAGTCAGAGAGGGCACCATGACCCAGCCAGCCGAACAGAACGCGGACACGGACGTCACCGGCCTGCCGGAGTTCCCGATGCGGCGCACCTGCCCCTTCGCGCCGCCGGAGGAGTACGCGAAGCTGCGTGCGAGCGAGCCCGTCTCGCGCGCCCAGCTGAAGGTGAACGGGAAGCCGACCTGGCTGCTGACCCGTCACGACCACGTCCGCAAGGTCCTGGGGGACTCGCGCGCGAGCTCCAACCTCAAACTGCCGGGGTATCCGCACCAGTTCCACATCCCCGACGAGATGCTCCAGCACATCCGGCTGATGCTGCTGTCGATGGACCCGCCGGAGCACACCGCCCAGCGCTCCATGCTCCTCTCGGAGTTCACGGCGCGGCGGGCCCGGGAGATGCGCCCGCGGGTGCAGGAGATCGTGGACGAGCGGATCGACGCGATGCTGGCGGCCGGCGGTCCGGTCGACCTGGTGTCGGCCCTCGCGCTGCCGTTGCCGTCGCTGGTCATCTGTGAGCTGCTGGGCGTGCCGTACGACGACCACGCCAAGTTCGAGGAGTGGTCGGCGCGGCTGATGAACCGTGACCTCAGCCAGGAGGAGTACGGCGCGGCGGTGGCCACGCTGGACGCGTACCTGGACGAACTGGTCACGGCGAAGGAGAACGAGCCGGGCGACGACCTGCTCAGCCGGTTCCTCGCGAAGAACCGGGTGACCGGGGCGTGCGACCACCTCGACGTGGTGACCATGGCCCGGCTCATGCTGGTGGGCGGGCACGAGACGACGGCGAACATGATCGCCCTGGGTGTGCTGGCCCTGCTGGAGCACCCCGAGCAGCTCGCGGTCGTCCAGGAGGACCCCACCCTGTGGCCGAAGGCCGTGGAGGAGCTGCTGCGCCTGTTCAGCATCTCCGACTCGGGCACGGCGCGGGTCGCGGTCGAGGACATCGACCTCGACGGCACGGTGATCCGCGCGGGCGAGGGCATCTTGGCGCTCAACAACGCGGCGAACCACGACGAGAACGTGTTCCCGGACCCCGACACGCTGGATGTGCGGCGCGACGCGCGCGGCCATCTCGCGTTCGGTTTCGGCATCCACCAGTGCATCGGGCAGAACCTGGCCCGGGTCGAACTGGAAGTGGTGTACGAGACGCTGTTCCGCCGCATTCCCGGTCTGCGGACGGCCGCGCCGGTGGACTCCCTGCCGTTCAAGGACGACGCCATGGTCTACGGCGTCTACGAACTGCCCGTCACCTGGTGAGCTGCCCCGCCCGCAGGCCCTGTTCGCGCTTCAGAGGAGGATCATCATGCGCGTCCACATCGACCGCGACAGGTGCACCGGCTCCGGCCAGTGCGCGCTGCTCGCGCCCGAGGTCTTCGACCAGGCCGACGACGGTCTGACCGTGCTTCTGGCGCCGGAGCCGCCGGAGGAGACGCACGACGACGTGCTCCAGGCGTCCCTCACCTGTCCGACGCAGGTCATCACCCTCACCGGCTGACCTGCACGAACCAGCGGAGGATCGCTTCATGACCCGTTCGACCGACGACACCTGGGTGCGCGTCCCGCACCGGAACTCCGGCAGCCCGACCCGGCTGGTGTGTCTGCCGCACGCGGGCGGCGCGGCGTCGTACTACCACCCGCTGTCCGCGGCGCTGGCCCCGGACGTCGAGGTGCTGGCCGTGCAGTATCCGGGGCGGCACGACCGGCGGCACGAGCCGGCGGTGGAGGACCTGTGTCTGCTCGCGGACCGGGTCGCCGAGGCCCTGGAACCGTGGAGCGACCGGCCGTTCGCGCTGTTCGGCCACAGCTACGGGGCGCTGGTGGGGTACGAGGTGGCGCGCCGGCTCCGGTCGGCGGGCCACCGTCCGCTGGCCCTGTTCGCCTCGGGCCGGCGGGCTCCCTCGACGCACCGGGACGAACGTCTCCATCTGAAGCCCGACGCGTCCCTGATCGCCGAGCTCAAGTCGCTGGACGGCACGGTGGGGACGCTGCTGGACGACGAGGAGATCGTCGCGATGATCATGCCGGCGCTGCGGGCGGACTACCGGGCGGTGGAGACGTACACGCACCGGCCGGGGCCCGAGCTGGACATCCCCGTCACGGCGCTGATCGGTGACGACGACCCGAAGGTCACCTCCGAGGAGGCGGCCCGCTGGCGGGAGCACACCACGGCGGAGTTCTCCCTGGAGATCTTCTCCGGCGGCCACTTCTATCTGGCCGACCGGCGCCAGGAGTTGACGGCCAGTCTGAAGCGACGGCTGGCGGGCCTGGTGCCCAGCGGCGCGTAGGTCCTGTCGGCGCGATCGTGAAAGGCCCCGGGGGGCCGGTGAGTTCACCGTCCCCCCGGGGCCTTCGCCCGTGCACCGTCCGTGTCGATCTGACGGCCTGTCGGGCGACTTGTCAGGCGTTGAGGTAGGTGAGCACGGCCATCACCCGGCGGTTGACGTCGCTGTCCTGAGGGAGCGTCAGTTTGGTGAAGATGCCGGAGATGTGTTTCGCGACCGCTCCCTCGCTGACGGTGAGCCGGGCGGCGATGGCCGCGTTCGAGCAGCCCTCGGCCATGAGTTCCAGCACCCGCCGCTCGCGCAGCGTCAGGTTCTCGATGCCGGCGTCCAGGGAGTGGCTGACCATCAGCTGGGCGACGACCGCGGCGTCCATGGCCGTACCGCCCTTGGCGACCCGGCGGATCGCCTCCACGAACTGCTCGTCGTCCAGGACGCTGTCCTTGAGCAGATAGCCGATGCCGCCGGTGCCGTCGGCGAGGAGCTCCCGCGCGTACATCTGCTCGACGTGCTGGGACAGGACGAGGATGGGCAGGCCCGGCATGTCGCGGCGGGCCTGGAGCGCGGCCCGTAAGCCCTCGGTGGTGAAGGTGGGCGGCAGCCGGACGTCCACGATGGCGATGTCGGGACGGTGCTCCGCCACGGCTCTCGCGAGATCCTCGCCGTTGTCCACCGCCGCCGCGACCTCGAAATCGAACGATGTCAGGAGCTGCACGAGCCCCTGCCTCAGGAGGAAAAGGTCCTCGGCGAGGACGACGCGCACGGAATCTCCAACTCGGTCACGGTGGGGCCGCCGGGTGGGCTGCTGATGTCGATGGTGCCGTCGAAGGCGGCGAGCCGCCGCCGGATTCCGGCGAGGCCGGACCCGTCACTCATGCGCGCGCCGCCCCGGCCGTTGTCGGTGACACGGACGTGGAGCACGCCGCGTTCATGACGGACGGTCAGCTCGCCGCGGCTCGCTCCGGCGTGTTTCAGCACGTTGGTGAGCAGCTCGGACACCGAGAAGTATACGGCGGACTCGACCGGCGCCGAGAGCCGCGGGGGGACCGTCACGGACGCCTCGAACGGCAGCGGGCTCGCGAGGCACAGGGCCCGCAGCGCGTCCGCCAGGCCGCGTTCGGCGAGGACGGGCGGGTGGATGCCCCGTACCAGATCGCGCAGTTCACGCAGGGCGAGGACGGACGAGGCGCGGGCCTCGCGCAGCAGCCGGCGGGCTTCCTCGGTGTCCTTGTCGAGTTGGCGGTCGGCCGCGCCGAGGGTCATGCCGAGGCCGACGAGCCGGGCCTGGGCGCCGTCGTGCAGATCGCGTTCGATCCGGCGCAGTTCGGCGGCCTGGGTGTCCAGCGCGCCGGAGCGGCTCTCGGCCAGGTGCCGGACGCGGGAGGCGAGCCGGGTGGTGTCGGTGTGGCCGAGCAGGTAGCGGGTGAACCAGGCGTGGCCGAGGAGGACGTGGCGGGTGGTGGCGATCCAGACGGCGAGGACGCCGAGGGCCAGGAACCCGGCGGCGACGGCGGTGGGCCAACTGTCCACCACCACACCGCAGTACATCCGTCCGGCGCCGTGGCCGCCCGCGAGACCCCGCCCGAGGCCGGCCGCCAGGACCAGTCCCTCACCGGCGTAGTAGAGCAGGGCGGCGGGGACGAACCCGACCATGCCGACGGCGGTGTTGAGGAGCAGCCACAGGAGGTCCCGCCAGGTCGCCCGGTCGGTGAGGATCCACTTGCAGCGGCGCATCCATCCGACGATGTCCTTCTCGAACTCGGCCGGTTCCGGCTGGTACGGCACCTCGACCGGGACACCGGCCCGGCCGGCCGTCCGCCGGGCCCAGTTGCACAGCCGGCGGACGGCGGGCACACAGATCGGCAGCGCGACGGCGCCGATGCCGATCACGAACAGTCCGACGAAGTACGCGGTCACCAGGAAGAACGCCAGGGACGGCATGGTGCTCAGTCCGACGAGGACGCCCGTGCCGGTGTCGCGGACGGCCCGCCGGGCGCGGCGGCGCCCCGCCGCGAGGACCGCCCGGCCCGGGGGCGTCGTCCCGTCGGCCGGAGCCGGGGCCGGTGCTGGTCCGGCGTCCGGCCGTGGCCGGCCGGTGGCCGGTCCCTCGGCGACCATGGTCTGCTCTCTCACTCGGCGGCCACTGTCTCGACGGGCGGGGTGCGCATGCCGCGCCAGGACGGGTAGAGCGTACCGCCGAAGATCAGCAGCAGCGATCCGCCGACGACGGCGAGGTAGATCCAGACCGGACCGGCGGGCAGGAACGAGTCGTTCTTCACCATCGCGTACGGGACGATCGTGGTGGCCGCGGCGAGGGTGCCGAGCAGGACGGCGACCACGGAGATCAGTGCCCCCTCGACGCTCAGCATGCCGAAGACCTGCGCGCGGGTGGCTCCGGTGAGCCGGGACAGCCCGATCTCCCGGCGCCGTTTGCGGGTCACCACGACCAGGGTGTTGATGACGGTGATGGCGGCGTATCCCACGATCATGGCGACGACGGTGTAGTTGGCGGTCACCAGGATCTGCTGGATCGAGTCGCTGGAGCCGCTGAGGGTGGAGCTGTCGGACACCGAGGCACCGGGCAACTCGGCCGCGAAGGAAGCCAGTTCACTGCTGAGGATGCCCGGGTCGGTGTCCGGGTCGGCGCGGACGAGGAGGTGCTCGGCGAGGCCCGCGGTGGTGTGCGCGGTGAGCGTGGCGGCGGGCAGCAGCAGGAACTCCTCGTCGGGGTCGCCCGCGTACAGGGCCACGACCTCCGGCTTGATTCCGGTGCCGTCGCCGAGCCGGACGGGCAGCCGGTCGCCGACCGTGACGCCGAAGGTCTCGGCGCGTGCGGCGGACAGCGCGACGGTGTCGCCGCTCAGCGCGTCGAGTGCGCCGGTGACGTCGCGCAGGGCCAGGGTCCCGCCCACTCCGCCGGCGTCCACGCCGCGCAGGGCGGTGTCGGTGGTGCCGGACTCCGCCTCGACGTAGCCGCGCGAGGTGATCAGTCCGGAGGCGGCGGCGACGCCGGGCAGTGCGGCGACCCGCTCGACGGCCTCGGGGCGGAATCCGCCCGCGTCGGAGTCGAGGACGAAGTCGGCGCTGATGCCCTCCTCGTAGCTGCGGGCGGAGACGACGTCCTCGGTGGACTGCATGTAGAGCGTGCCGGTGGCGATGGCGATCAGCATGATCACGGGGGCGGCGGCGCTCGCCATGCGTACCGGGTTGGTGGCCGTGTTGCGTACGGCGAGCCGTCCGGGCAGACCGGTCAGCAGCCGTACGGGCCAGCCGAGGACCGCCACGACGGCCGCGCAGATGCCGGGGGCCAGCAGGGCGATGCCGATGCTGAAGAAGACGGACGCGGGTCCGGCGGTGCTGGCGAGGGTCGGGCCGTTCTCCATGACCAGCACCGTGGTCGCGGACAGGGAGAGGCCGACGGTGAGGAAGAACAGGGACAGCAGCATCCGGTTGCGGGTGAACCAGCGGGGCCGGACCTCACTGTCGGAGAGGGCCGCGACGGGTTCCGTACGGGCCGCCTTACGCCCGGCGAAGCGGGTGGCGCCGGCCGCGGCGAGGACGGCGGTGACGGCACCCACGAGCGTCGGGACCGGCCCCTGGTGGAAGACGATCACCGGGGACAGCACACCGCTGTCGGTGAGGATCGAGCAGATGAGCCGGCCGAGGAGATACCCGGGGAACACGGCGAGGGCGGTGGCGACGACGGACAGGACGGACGTCTCCCAGAGGATCATCCGGCGCAGCTGGCTCGACGTCGTACCGATGGAGCGCAGCAGGGCCATCTCGCGGGTGCGCTGCTGGAGGGTGAGGCCGAGGGTGGAGGCGACGCCGAACAGGACGACGAGGACGGCCCAGCTGCCGAAGACGGCGGCGAGGATGACGACGGTGCGCTGGGCGGTCAGCGCGCCCGGCGCCTCGGCGAGGCCCCGGCGTTCGCCGGTGAGGACGCTCGCCCCGCCGTCGACCGCGTCCGTCACGGCGGCGGTGACGGTGGCGAGGGAGGCGCCGTCCTCGGGCAGTACGGCGATGGAGTCCACCCGGCCGCCGGTCAGTCGGTGTGCCTGGTCGTCGGAGACGAAGACGGCGGGGTCGCCGCCCGAGCCGGGGCGCGAGACGATTCCGCTGACCAGGTAGGACCGGGAGACGCCCTGGACGGCGAGGACGACGCGGGAGCCGGCGGACGCGTCGGCGCGCTCGGCGAGGGCCTTGTCGAGTACGACCTCGTCGGCGCCCGTGGGGGCGGCGCCGACGTCGAGGGTGTACGGCGCCAGGGCGGCCGAGGTCCAGCCGTGACCGGCGGTGGATCCGCCGTCGGCGGCGTCGATGTCGGCGGCTCCGGCGCCGCCGGGCACCACCACGGCGGGGAACGACACGTCGGGCACGGCCTCGGCGACGCCGGGGACGTCGGTCACGGCGGCGACCAGTCCGGGGTCGAGACGGCCGCGCTCGGACAGGGCGCCCGCGTCGGAGGTCTGGTCGGCGGTGACCACGATCGGGGCGCCGGTCAGCCGCTGCGGCTGGGCGTCCATGCGGATCCCGGTCTCCATGAGACCGCCGCAGGCCATGACGATCGCGGCGCCGAGGAACATCGCGAAGAAGGTCGCGACGAAGCTGGCCTTGCGGAACTTGAGCGTACGGAAAGCGAGGAGACCCATCAGTACCGGCCGCCCGTCACGATCGGCGAGGCGGGCGTCTGCGCGTCGCTCTCCCAGGCTCCCAGGCGGGTCATGCGCGCGGCGACCGCGTCGGCGGTCGGGCGGTGCAGCTCGCCCGCCGGGAGGCCGTCGGCGAGGAAGACCACCCGGTCCGCGTACGAGGCGGCGACCGGGTCGTGGGTCACCATGACCAGGGTCTGGCCGGCCACGGTGACCGACTCGCGCAGCAGGGCGAGGACGGCCCCGGCCGTACGGGTGTCGAGGGCGCCGGTCGGTTCGTCGGCGAAGACCACGTCGGGCCGGGTGACCAGGGCGCGGGCGATGGCCACGCGCTGCTGCTGGCCGCCGGAGAGTTCGCCCGGCAGATGGCCGGTGCGGTCGGTGAGGCCGACCCGGTCGACGACGGAGCGGATCAGCTCCTTGTCGGGGCGGCGGCCGGCCAGTTCGAGCGGGAGCAGGATGTTCTGGGTCACCGTCAGCGCGGGCAGCAGGTTGAACGCCTGGAAGATGAAGCCGATCCGGTCCCGGCGGAGCTTGGTCAGCGCGACCTCGTCCATGTGGGCGAGGTCGGTGCCGCCGACGTACACCGCTCCGGAGGTGGGCTTCACCAGGCCGGCGGCGCAGTGCAGGAAGGTGCTCTTGCCGGAACCGGAGGGGCCCATGACGGCCGTGAACGTCCCCGCGCCGAAGCTCAGGCTCAATTCCTTCAGCGCGGTGACCCGATTGTCGCCGTCGCCGTAGGTCTTGGCGACGGATTCGAGCCGTACCGCCGTTTCCCGGTGGGTGTGTTCATTCGCGTGCACAGGGACTCCCCCTACTGAATATGTGTCGTCGGGTGACGTGTCGTCATGCTGAAGCCTAAGGAACGGACGGGTCGGGGACATTGGCCCCAGGCGGTGTATCGGGAGTAGAAGTTCTTCTACCTCCTGGCCGGAAGAATCTCCCGATGATCTACATCACGCCTGATCGGAGCTGTTTTCGGCCATCCCTTCCAAGGACATCCGGGGGGCTCGCAGTCAAGGTGCACGCAGGTCCACTACGCCCGGTGACGTTTCGTGCACCCGAATTTCGGGAGTCGGCTGTATTTCGTGGCGACGCGCTCGACAATAGGCTCGCAGCGCAACAGAGGAATGCCCCCCACAGTAATTGGAGGATGAAGTCGCCATGCGATCGGAAAGCGGCTTGGAAACACACGTTCTGCCCGACGGCAAGGTTGATTTCTTTCTTCCGCGGACCGGTCTGAGACATCGCTGCGGCCCCACGGGCACGCTGATGTGGATCGTTCTCCAGCGGCAGGACTGGGAGCCGGGGCGCGCCGCGGAGGTGCTGGCCGAACAGTGGGGAATCGCCTCCGAGTCGCTGCGTCCCGAGGTGGACGCGTGGGTCACGCACTTCCAGGACGAGGGCCTGGTGCGCCGGTGCACGGCGTGAGCTGAACGCCGTGCGGGCCGGCGTACCTCCCGAGGGGGGTACGCCGGCCCGTCGCCCGGTCCGGGGTCAACTGCCGGGCGCACGGCCGCCGTCCGGCAGCCCCGTCAGCCAGTCGTCCACGGTCCGCGCCGTCGCGGTCGCGGAGTCCTCCAGCAGGGTGAAGTGGTCGCCGGGGACCTCGCGCAGGGTGTGCTCCGCCTCCCAGGTGGCACGCCAGTTGTCGGTGGCGGCGCCCGAGGCGAACGACTCGGCGGGGCGCACGAACAGCACGGGGGCGGTGAGCGCGCCGGGCGACCGGTCGAGGATGAGTTCGCTGTAGCGGCTCATGGCGGCGAGGCGCGGGGCGCTGAACCCGCCGAAGCTGTCCTCCCGGTCGAGCATGCCCGCGAACATCTCCCGCCACAGGCCGTCGTTCCCGGCGCCGTCCGGGCCAGGGGCGTCCGGCAGATAGGTGTCCAGCAGGACGACGCCGTCCGCCGGGGTGCCGGCCTTCTCCAGGGACTCCGCGACGGCGTGCGCGAACTGGCCCCCGGAGGAGTAGCCGAGCAGCACGAACGGGGCGTCACCGGCGGCCTGCCGGGTCCCTTCCACGAGGACGTCCACGACGGCGTCGAAGGAGAGCGGCAGCGGCTCGTCACGGCCGAAGCCGGGGACGGCGGGCACCGCGACCTCGGTACGGCCGTGGAAGTGCGCGGCGAAGCGGGCGTACTGATGGGCGCCGCCGAGCGCCATGGGCGAGGGCACACAGATCAGGCGGCGGGGCGCGGGACCCCGGGAGAGGCGCACGGGCGGGGCGAGCCGGCCCAGTTCGGCGACGGTGGTGAAGCCGGGCAGGATCGCGGCGATCGCGCCGAGCAGGTCCAGGCCCTTCGCCATCCGGCCACCGGCGGCGGCCATCCGCAGCAGTCCGCTGACGGACTCGCGGTCCGGGGCGGCGGGAGCGGCGGGGGCCGTCTCCGGCTCCCCGGTGGGGGTGTCGCTCCCCCGGTCCGCCGGGGCGGGGCCGCCCCGGGCGAACTCCTCGTGCAGGACGGCGGCGAGCCCGGCGGGCGTGCCGTGGTCGAAGACGGCTCCGGTCGTCAGGGCGACGCCGGTGGCGGCGCGCAGCGCGCCGCGCAGTTCGGCGGCGGTCACCGAGTCCATGCCCGCTTCGAGGAAGGGGGTGTCGGCGCCGATGCCGCCGTCCGGGGCGTAGCCGAGCAGCGCGGCGGCCTCGGCGCTCACCAGTGCGGTCAGCGCCTCGGCCGCCTCGGCGGGGCCGAGCCCGGCGAGCCGGTCGCGCAGCGGCTCCGGCCCGGCGGCGGGGTCCTGCGGCGCCTGCCCCGGGGTGTCGAGGGCGGGCGCGTTCAGGGCGACGTCCGCGGGGATCCAGTAGCGCTCGTGGCGGAAGGCGTAGGCGGGCAGCGGCGCCACCGCCGTACCGGGGAACGGTCCGGTCCAGTCGGGTGCCGCGCCGTCCGCGTACAGGCGGGCGATCCCGGTCGCGAGGGCGGCGCTCTCCGGTCCCTTGCGGCGGCCGAGGGCGACGAACACGGCGTCGTCGGCGACCGCGCACTCGCGTGCCATGCCGGTCAGGACCGCGTCGGGGCCGACCTCCACGAAGCGGCCGACGCCGCGTCCGGTGAGGGTCCTGACGGCGTCGGCGAACCGGACGGGCTCGCGCACGTGCCGGACCCAGTACGCGGGGTCGGTGAGCAGCCCGGGTCCGGCGAGTTCACCGGTGACGCCGGAGACGAGCGGGATGCGCGGCTCGTGGAGAACGACGGTCTCGCAGACCGCGCGGAAGTCGTCGAGCATGCCGTCCATCAGGGCGGAGTGGAAGGCGTGCGACACGGTGAGCCGCCTGGTCCGGGCGAAGTGCCCGGCGACGGCCAGGACGGCCTCCCGCTCGCCCGAGACGACCACGGAGGAGGGGCTGTTGACGGCGGCGATGTCGGTGCCCGCGCCGAGCAGGGGGCGGATCTCGTCCTCGGTGGCCTGGACGGCGACCATCGCCCCGCCCTCCGGGAGCGCCTGCATGAGCCGGCCCCGGGCGGCGACCAGCCGGCCGGCGTCGGCCAGGGACAGGACGCCCGCCACGTGCGCGGCGGCGAGTTCGCCGATGGAATGCCCGGCGAGGTGGTCGGGCCGCAGGCCCCAGGACTCCAGCAGGCGGTAGAGGGCGACCTCGAAGGCGAACAGGGCGCTCTGCGCGTACCGGGTGCGGTCGAGCGCCGCGCTGTCGGTGCCCGCGAGGACCTCGCTCAGTCCGATGCCCAGCGCCGCCTCCGCCTCGTCGAAGGCGGCGGCGAACACCGGGTGGTGGGCGCGGAGTTCGGCGCCCATGCCGAGCCGCTGCGCGCCCTGGCCGGTGAACAGGTACGCGGTGCGGGCCTTGGCGCGGGTACGGCCCCGGACCACCGCCGGGGTGCTCTCCCCGCGCGCGAGGGCGTCCAGCGCGGCGAGGAGCGCGGTCCGGTCGGTGCCGGTGACGGCCGCCCGGTGGGCGAAGGCGGTACGGCGGGTGCCGAGGGCGCGCGCCACGGCGGCGGGGGTGTGCGCGGGGCGCGCGGCGGCGAAGTCGCGGAGCCGGGCGGCCTGGGCGGTGAGGGCCTCGGGGGTGCGGGCGGACAACGGCCAGACGACGACGGGCGGTTCGGCCGGTTCGGGGTCCGGGGCCGGGGGTGCGGGCGGGGCCTGTTCGATGATGACGTGGGCGTTGGTGCCGCTGATGCCGAAGGACGACACCCCGGCGCGGCGCGGGCGGTCCGCCTCGGGCCACGGCCGTGGCTCCCGTACCAGTTCGACCGCGCCGTCGGTCCAGTCGACCTGGCGGGACGGCTCGTCGGCGTGCAGCGTCGCGGGCACGACGCCGTGCCGCATGGCGAGGACCATCTTCATGACGCCCGCGACACCGGCGGCCGCCTGGGTGTGGCCGAGGTTGGACTTGACCGATCCGAGGAGCAACGGCGCCCCGTCGGGGCGTCCTTGGCCGTACGTCGCGAGGAGTGCCTGGGCCTCGATCGGGTCGCCGAGCGTGGTGCCGGTGCCGTGTCCGTCGACCACGTCCACGTCCGCGGCGGACAGCCGGGCCCGGGACAGCGCGGCACGGATCACCCGCTGCTGCGAGGGGCCGTTGGGCGCGGTCAGGCCGTTCGACGCGCCGTCCTGGTTGACCGCCGAGCCGCGTACGACGGCCAGCACCTCGTGGCCCAGCCGCCGCGCGTCGGAGAGCCGTTCGAGGACGAGGACGCCCAGGCCCTCGGCGAAACCGGTGCCGTTCGCGTCGGCGGCGTACGACTTGCAGCGCCCGTCCGGGGAGATGGCGCCCTGCCGGCTGAACTCCACGAAGGTGCCGGGGGACGCCATCACCGTGACACCGCCGGCCAGCGCGAGGTCCGCCTCGCCCTGCTGGAGCGCCTGCGCCGCCAGGTGCAGGGCGACCAGCGACGAGGAGCACGCCGTGTCGACCGAGAGGGTGGGGCCCTCCAGGCCCAGGGTGTAGGCGACCCGGCCGGCGACCATGCTGCCGGTGCCGAAGCTGCCGAAGTAGTCGTGGTACATCACCCCGGCGTAGACCCCGGTCCGGCTGCCCTTCAGGGTCGCCGGGTCGATGCCCGCGTGCTCCAGCGCCTCCCAGGACCCTTCGAGCAGCAGCCGCTGCTGCGGGTCCATGACCAGGGCCTCGCGGGGTGAGATCCCGAAGAACGCGGCGTCGAACTCCCCCGCGTCGTGCAGGAACCCGCCCTCGCCGGTCACCGACCGGCTCTCCCCGGCGTCGTCGTGCAGGGCCCGCTCCCAGCCCCGGTCGGCGGGGAACGCGGTGACCCCGTCCCGGCCGTCCGCCAGCAACTCCCACAGTTCGTCCGGGGAGTTGACACCGCCCGGGTAGCGGCAGGCCATTCCCACGATCGCGACGGGCTCGCGCTGCGCGGCGGTGAGCGCGCGGTTCTGCTCGCGCAGCCGCTCGGTCTCCTTGAGCGAAGCGCGCAGCGCTTCGAGCATCCTGGTGTCGGGCTTCGCGGGCTCGGCCACGTCTCTCCTTCTGGGTCTGTCCGGTCGATCCCCGTGGATCAGCGCGGGTGTCCGTTCGGCGCGGCCCCCGGGGGTCCGCCGCGGCCGTGGCCGGGCAGCGCCGCCCGGCCACGGTCACGGTCGCCTCGTCACCGGGTGTCGTCGTCCTTGACGAGGTCGTCGAGCGCGAGGCTGATCAGGCTTTCCGCGTCCATCGCGTCGATGGACGCGCGGCCGTCCTCCGCGGGCTCCGGCTCTCCCGCGCCGCCGGTACGCAGGCCGGCGAGCTGGAGCAGGCCTTCCATGAGGCCGGACTCCCGCAGGTCGGCGAACGGGATGGTGGCGAAGACCCGGCGGACCGAGTCCTCGTCGGTGCCGTTCGTGCCGCCGTTGGCCGCCGTGGCGGTGTCCGGTGTCTCCGGGGCGAGCCGGTCGGCCAGATGGGCGGCGAGGACGGCCGGGCTGGGATGGTCGAAGATCAGCGTGGCGGGCAGCCTCAGACCGCTCACCTCGTTGAGCCGGTTGCGGAACTCGACCGCTGTCAGCGAGTCGAAGCCCAGTTCGCTGAAGGCGAGTTGGGGATCGATCTCGCCGGTCCCGAGCACCGTCCCCGCCTCGTCGGTGACCACGTCGAGCAGCGCGGCGGTCCGCTCGTCGGGGGTCAGCCCGGCGAGGCCGGTGCGCAGGGCCGCCGACGCGGAGGACGCGGCGCGGGCGAGCCGGCGGGAGGGCCGGACCAGTCCGCGCAGCTGCGGCGGGACCCGGCCGCTGCGGGCCATCGCCGCCAGGTCCAGGGCGGCGGGCATCAGGACCGGTTCGGTGCGGGCGGCGCAGGCGTCGAAGAGGGCGAGCCCGGCCGTCTCGTCGAGCGCGGTCACCCCTCCCCGCTCCAGCCGTCGGCTGTCGGTGTCGCCGAGCCGGTCGGCCATGCCGCCGCCCGCCCAGGCGCCCCAGGCCAGTGAGACGCCGGGCAGTCCGAGCGCCGAGCGGTGGCCGGCCAGCGCGTCCAGATAGGCGTTGGCCGCGGCGTAGCTGGCCTGCCCGGGGCTGCCGAGCAGACCGGCCGCCGAGGAGAACAGGACGAAGTGCGCGATGTTCTGACGCTTCGTCAGTTCGTGGAGGTTCCAGGCGGCGTCCACCTTCGGGCGCAGGACCGTGTCCAGGCGCTCCGGGGTGAGCGTGGTGAGCGTCGCGTCGTCCAGGACGCCCGCCGCGTGCACCACGGCGGTGACCGGATGCGCGGCGAACACCTCGGCCAGGGCCGCCGCGTCGGCGGCGTCGCAGCCGACGACGGTCGCCTCCGCCCCCAGCACGCCGAGTTCCGCGACGAGTTCGGCCGCCCCGTCGGCGTCCGGGCCGCGCCTGCTGAGCAGCACCAGACGGTCCGCGCCGTGCGTGGTGACCAGATGGCGGGCCACCAGCCGGCCGAGCGCGCCGGTGCCGCCGGTGATCAGGACGCCGCCGCGCCAGTCGGGTGTGCGGGGTTCGGCGGGGCGCGGTGCCCGGACGAGCCGGGGCACGGCGAACTCCCCGTCGCGCACCACCACCTGGGGTTCACCGGCCGCGAGGGCGGCGGCGACCGCCTCGGGCAGCCGGCGCCACGACGGGTCCGCCGGGTCGGTGTCGACCAGCACGATCCGGTCGGGGTGTTCGGACTGGGCGGACCTGACGAGGCCCCAGGCCGCCGCCGCGCCGGGATCGGCCGCCGGGCCCCCGTCGCGGGCGACGGCCCCGGAGGTCACGACGGCCAGGGTGGTGTCGGTGTGCGTGTCGTCGGTGAGCCAGGCCGTCAGCCGGCCCAGCAGGGACGCGAGTCCGGCCCGGACGTCGTCCGGCGCGGGACCGGTGGCGTACGGCAGGACGACGGTGCCGGCGTCCGGTGCCTCGTCGGGCGAGGTCACCGCCGTCACCCGGCCGCCGTGGTCCGCCAGGGCGTCCGCCAGCTCCCCGGGGGCGGACCCGAGGACGGCCCAGTGCCCGCCGGACGGCACGCCGGCGACCGGCAGATCCGCCAGCGCCGGGGCGAACAGCGCGTCGTCGCCGCCCGCCGCACGGGCGGCGAGGTCGCGCGGCGGCTCGCGCAGGGCCAGGGACTCGACGCGTACGACGGGGGTACCGACCGTGTCGGTGGCCTCGACGCGTACCGCTCCGGGTCCGCCCGGACCGATCCGTACCCGCAGGGCGGTCGCGCCCGTGGCGTGCAGGCCGACGCCGCTCCAGACGAAGGGCAGCGCCAGGGTCCGGGCGGCGCCCTCGCGCAGTCCGACGGCGTGCAGCGCCGCGTCGAACAGCGCCGGGTGCAGCCCGAACGGGCCCACCGGGTCCGGGTCCTGATCGACCGTCACCTCGGCGAACACCTCGTCGCCGAGGCGCCAGGCGGCGCGCAGCCCCTGGAAGGCCGGGCCGTAGTCGGCGCCGAGTGCGGCCAGTTGGTCGTACAGACCGGTCAGGTCGACCGGTTCGGCGCCCTCCGGCGGCCAGACGGCCGTGGAGCGCGGGGCGGGTCCGGTGCCGGGCCGCAGCAGACCGGCCGCGTGCTCGGTCCAGGGGCCGCCGGGGACGGCGGAGGAGTACGCGTGGAACGGCCGCGCGCCGCTGTCGTCGGGCGCGCCGACCGTGACCTGGAGGGGGACGGCGCCCTTCTCGGGCAGGAACAGCGGTTCGGCGAGGGTGAGTTCGTCCAGGGTGTCGCATCCGGCGCGCGCCCCGGCCGCGAGTGCCATCTCCACGAACGCGGTGCCCGGCAGCAGGGTGGCGCCGCCGATGACGTGCTCGGCGAGCCAGGGGCGCTCACGCGGCGAGAGGGTGCCCGTGTAGAGGGTGCCGCCCGATCCGGCGAGTGCCACCTCGCTGCCGAGCAGCGGGTGCCCGCCTGCGGCGCCGGCCGCCTGCGGCTCGCTGTCCAGCCAGTACCTGCGGCGCTGGAAGGCGTACGTCGGCAGGTCGACCCCGGCGCCGTCGGGCAGCAGCCGCGCCCAGTCGACCCGGCCGCCGCGCACGTGCAGTGCGGCGAGCGCCGCGACGACCGAGGACGGCTCGTCGCGGTCCTTGCGGAGCGCGGGGACCACCAGCGCGTCGCCGGTGAGGGCGCCCATCGCCATGGGGGTCAGGGCGGCGCCGGGTCCGACCTCGACGAACCGGCGGACCCCGGCGGCCTCCAGGGCGCGGACGGCGTCGTGGAACCGTACGGCCTCGCGGGCGTGCCGTACCCAGTAGCCGGGCGTACGGAGGTCGTCGTCCGTGACCGGGGCGCCGGTCAGCGCGGACACGACGGGCAGCGTCGGCCGGTGGTAGGTGACGGCCGTCGCCACGTCCTCGAAGGCGGCGAGCATCGGTTCCATCAGCGGCGAGTGGAAGGCGTGGCTGACGGCGAGCTCCCGGGTCCGCCCGAAGTGGGCGGCCAGCGCGCGTACGGCGTCGGCGGTGCCGGAGACGACGACGGCGTCGGGCCCGTTGACGGCGGCGATGCCGACGCCGTCGGTGAGCAGCGGCCGTACCTCGTCCTCGGTGGCCTTGACGGCGGTCATGACCCCGCCGGGCGGGAGTTCCTGCATCAGCCGGCCGCGGGCGGCGACCAGGGCGCAGGCGTCTCCCAGGTCCAGCACGCCGGCCACGTGGGCGGCGGCGAACTCGCCGATGGAGTGGCCGGTGACGAGGTCCGGGCTCACCCCGAGGGATTCGAGGAGGCGGTAGAGGGCGACCTCGACGGCGAACAGGGCGGGCTGGGTGAACTCGGTGCGGGCCAGTGCCTCCTCGTCGTCCATGACCTCGGCGAGCGGGCGGGACAGCAGCGGGTCCAGCACGGTGCGCACGGCGTCGAAGGCGGCGGCGAACGCCGGGAACGCGGCGGCGAGTTCGCGTCCCATGCCGGCGGTCTGCGAGCCCTGGCCCGAGAACAGGAAGGCGAGTTTGCCGTCCGTGGCGGTGCCGGTGAGCACGGTGGCCGCGCCGGTGCCGTCCGCCAGGGCCCGCAGGCCGTCGCGGAGTTCGGCGGGGGTGCTGCCGAGGACGGCGGCGCGGTGCGGGTGGTGGGCGCGGGTGGTGGCGAGGGCGCCCGCCACGGGGAGGGCGGCGGCGAGGGGGGTGGCCGCCCCGGCGGCGGGGTCGGCGTCGGCGTCGGCGTCGGTACGGGTGTGCGTCAGTGTGTCGAAGCGGTCGAGCAGCCGGGCGGCCTGGGCGCGCAGCGCGTCCCCGGTGTGCCCGGAGAGCACCCACGGCACGGTGGCCGGGTCCGCCGGGACGGTGTCCCCGGGGTCCGCTCCCCCGGCCGTCGGCGCCGGTTCGGGCGCCGCCTCGATGACCACGTGCGCGTTGGTGCCGCTGAGGCCGAAGGACGAGATGCCCGCGCGCCGGGGCCGTTCGTCGTACGACGGCCACTCCCGCGACTCGGTGAGCAGGCGGACGTTGCCCTCCTCCCAGTCGACGTGCCGGGACGGCTCGTCGACGTGGAGGGTTCCCGGCAGGACGCCGTGGCGCAGGGCCTGCACCATCTTGATGACGCCCGCGACACCGGCCGCCGCCTGGGTGTGGCCGATGTTGGACTTGACGGAGCCCAGCCACAGGGGCCGGTCCGCGCTGTGCCCGGTGCCGTAGGTGGCGATGATGGCCTGGGCCTCGATCGGGTCGCCGAGGGTGGTGGCGGTGCCGTGGGCCTCGACGGCGTCGACGTCGGCGCCGGTGAGCCCGGCGGCGTCGAGCGCCTTGCGGATGACGCGCTGCTGGGCGGGGCCGTTGGGGGCGGTGAGGCCGTTGGAGGCGCCGTCCTGGTTGACGGCCGTGCCGCGCAGCACCGCGAGGACCCGGTGGCCGTTGCGGCGGGCGTCGGAGAGCCGTTCCAGGACGAGGACGCCCGCGCCCTCGCTGAAGCCGGTGCCGCCCGCCGAGTCGGCGAAGGAGCGGCACCGTCCGTCGCCGGACAGCCCGCGGTGGCGGCTGAACTCGACGAACACGCCGGGGGTCGCCATGACCGTCACGCCGCCGGCCAGCGCCAGCGAGCAGTCGCCCTGGCGCAGCGACTGGGCGGCGAGGTGCAGGGCGACCAGGGACGACGAGCACGCGGTGTCGACGGAGAGGGTCGGGCCCTCCAGGCCGAGGGTGTAGGCGATACGGCCGGAGACGACGCTGCCGGAGCCGAAGCTGCCGAAGTAGTCGTGGTACATGACGCCCGCGAAGACCCCGGTCTGTGAGCCGCGCAGGGTCGCCGGGTCGATGGCGGCGCGCTCCAGGGCCTCCCAGGAGGTCTCCAGCAGGACCCGCTGCTGCGGGTCGCTGACCAGGGACTCCTCCCCGTCCATGGCGAAGAACTCGGCGTCGAAGTCGGCGGCGCCGCGCAGGAATCCGCCCTCGCGGGTGTAGCTGGTGCCGGGCCGGTCGAGGGTGGGGTCGTAGAGCGCGTCCAGGTCCCAGCCCCGGTCGTCGGGGAAGGCGCCGATGGCGTCGGTGCCGTCGGCGACGAGCCGCCACAGGTCCTCGGGGGACTCGACGCCGCCGGGGAAGCGGCAGCCCATGCCGACGATGGCGATGGGTTCGTCGGGGTCGGCGGCGGGCCGGGCGGTCGCCGCGGCAGCCGTGGCGGGGGCGGCGCCGGTGTCGAGGCCCTCGGTGAGGCGGGTCAGCAGGAAGCCGGCCAGGGCGGTGGGGGTCGGGTGGTCGAAGACCAGTGTCGCGGGGAGCCGGAGGCCGGTGGCCGCGTTGAGTCCGTTGCGCAGTTCGACGGCGGCGAGCGAGTCGAAGCCCAACTCCTTGAAGGGGGCGGTGCGTTCGACGGCGTCGGCGGAGCGGTGGCCGAGGATGGCGGCGACCTGGGAGCGGACGAGGTCGACCAGCAGGGGTTCGCGTTCGCTGTCGAGGAGCGCGGCGAGCCTGCCGCGCAGCGAGTCGGCGCTCTGGCCGGTCCCGGCCGCCGCGGCCGTGCCACGCCGTACGGGAACGAGCCGGCGCAGCAGCGGCGCCAGCGCGTCGCCCTGGGCGCGGAGGCTCGCGAGGTCGAGCTTGACCGGCAGCAGCGCGGCGTCCTCGCCCGCGAGGGCGGCGTCGAAGAGGGCGAGGCCCTCCTCGGTGGCGAGGGGGGAGACACCGCCGCGCGCGATACGGGACTTGTCGGTGCCGTCGAGTGCGCCGGTCATGCCGCTGGCCTGCTCCCACAGGCCCCATGCCAGGGCGTGGGCGGGCAGTCCGGCGGCGCGGCGGTGGGTGGCGAGGGCGTCGAGGAAGGCGTTGGCCGCCGCGTAGTTGCCCTGGCCGGGCGAGCCGAGGGTGGCCGCCGCCGAGGAGAAGAGGACGAACGCCCGCAGGCCGAGACCGGCGGTGAGTTCGTGCAGGTGCCAGGCGGCGTCGACCTTGGGCCGGAAGACGGTGTCGACCCGCTCGGGGGTGAGGGAGGACAGGACGCCGTCGGCGAGGACGCCCGCCGCGTGCACGACGCCGGTCAGCGGCCGGTCGGCCGGGACGGCGGCGAGGACGGCGGCGAGCGCGTCGCGGTCGGCCACGTCGCAGGCGGCGGTGTCGACCTCGGCGCCGAGCGCGGTGAGTTCGGCGGTGAGGGCGTCGTCGGCGCCGCGCCGGCTGAGCAGCAGCAGGCGTCGTACGCCCCAGTCGGTGACGAGGTGGCGGGTGACGACCCGGCCGAGCGCGCCGGCGGCGCCGGTGACCAGGACGGTGCCCTCGGTGAGGTCGGGGCGCGCGTCCGGCGTCCCGTCGGCGGGCGCGGACCTGACGATCCTCGGCACGGTCAGGGTGCCGTCCCCGGCGGCGGCGAGCTGGGGTTCGCCGGTGGCGAGGGCGGCGGTGACCAGGCCGTCGGGAAGGGGGTCGGTGGCGGGGCCGTCGTAGGAGAGGAGGACGATCCGGTCGGGGTTCTCGGTCTGGGCCGAGCGGACGAGGCCGCCGGCGGCGGCGCCCGCGAGGTCGGTCCCGGTGACCACGACGAGCCGGTGGTCGGCGGTCGTCTCGTCGGCGAGGGCCCCGGTGAGTGCGGCGAGGACGGTGTCGAAGGCGGCGCGGACGGCGGCGGCGTCGGTGCCGGCCGGGGCGCGCAGGACGGTCACGGGCCGGTCGTCGGGGGCGGCGGACGGCGCGGGCGCGGGCTCCCAGGCGACGCGGTGCAGTGAGCCCGCCAGGTTGGCGCGCGCGGCGGCCTCGATCTGTTCGGTGGAGATCGTGCGCAGCGCGAGGGAGCCGACCGTGGCCACGGGCGCGCCGGTCGGGTCGGCCAGGTCCAGGGTCACGGCGCCCTCGGGTGCGCCGTCGCCGGCGGGGCGCAGCCGTACCCGCAGGGCGGTGGCGCCGGTCGCGTGGAGCTGAACGTCGGTCCAGGCGAACGGCAGGAGCGCGGCGTCGCCCGCCGCGTCGGTGAGGCCGACGGTGTGCAGGGCGGCGTCGGCGAGGGCCGGGTGCAGCCCGTAGCCGTCGGTCTGCTGGTCGAAGGCGATCTCGGCGTAGAGGTCCGCGCCGTGCCGCCAGGCCGCCTTGAGGCCCTGGAAGAGGGGCCCGTAGGACAGGCCGACGTCGAGCAGCCGCTCGTACAGCCCGTCCAGCGGCACCGGTCGGGCGCCTTCGGGCGGCCAGACGGCGAGGCCGGGGTCGGCGACCGGGACGGCCGGGGCGAGCAGGCCCTCCGCGTGGCGGGTCCAGGCGAGGTCGTCGTCGGAGTTCTCGGGGCGGGAGTGGAGGGAGACGGGGCGGTTGCCGTGGCCGTCGTCGGCGCCGACGACGGCCTGGAGCTGTACGGCGCCCTGCTCGGGCAGGACGAGCGGGGCCTCCAGGGTGAGTTCCGCGACCCGGCCGCAGCCGGCCTGTTCGCCGGCGCGCAGGGCGAGTTCGAGGTGGCCGGTGCCGGGGAAGAGCACCTGGCCGCCGACGACGTGCTCGGTGAGCCAGGGGTGGGTGCCGGCGGACAGCCGGCCGGACAGGACGAGGCCCTGGCCGTCGGCGCGCACCATGGCGGCGCCGAGCAGCGGGTGTCCGGTGCTGTCGAGCCCGGCGGAGGTGACGTCGCCGTCGCCGGAGACGCTGTCGAGCCAGTACCAGTCGTGCTGGAAGGCGTACGGCGGCAGCGGCACGCGGCGCGGCCGGTGCGGGGCGAGGACGGTGTCCCAGTCGACGGCGGCGCCGCCGGTGAACGCCTCGCCGAGCGCGGTGACGAAGCGGGCGGGGCCGCCCTCGTCGCGGCGCAGCGAGCCGACGGCGGTGACGGACTCGTCGGTCTCGCGGACGCCGATGGTCAGGACGGGGTGCGGGCTGGACTCCACGAACAGGGTGTGGCCGGCGGCGACGGCGGCGCGGGTGGCCTGTTCGAACAGGACGGTCTCGCGGAGGTTGGTGAACCAGTACGCGGCGTCCATCGTCGTGGTGTCGAGGAGCTCGCCGGTGACGGTCGAGTACAGGGGAACGTCGGAGGGCCGGGGGGTGACGTCGGCCAGGTCGGTCAGCAGCCGGGCCCGCAGCGTCTCGACGTGCGCGGAGTGCGACGCGTAGTCCACGGGCAGCCGCTTGGCGCGGATGTTGTCGGCCTTGAGCCGTACCTTCAGCTCGTCCAGTGCCCCGGGGTCGCCGGAGACGACGACGGAGGCGGAGCCGTTGACGGCGGCGACGGAGATCCGGCCGTCCCAGGCGGCGATGCGTTCGCCGATCTCGTCGGCGGCCAGGGCGACGGACATCATGCCGCCGCTGCCCGCGAGGTCCTCGGCGATGGCCTTGCTGCGCAGGGTGACGATCCGGGCGCCGTCCTCGACGGAGAGCGCCCCGGCGACGACGGCCGCCGCGATCTCGCCCTGGGAGTGGCCGATGACTCCGGCGGGGCGTACGCCGTGGGCGGCCCAGGTGTGCGCGAGGGAGACCATGACCGACCACAGCAGCGGCTGGACGACGTCGACCCGGTCGAGCGGGCCGCTCAGCTCCGTCATCGGGTCCCAGTCGACGTACGGGGCGCAGGCGGCGAAGCACGCGTGCATCCTGGCCGCGAACTCCGGCGACGTGTCGAGGAGTTCGGTGGCCATGCCGGTCCACTGGGAGCCCTGGCCGGGGAAGACGAACAGCGGCCTGGCGGTGCCGGGGGCGGTGCCCTCGACGAGGCCGGGGGCGGTGGTGCCCCGGGCCAGGGCGGTGAGGGAGTCGCGCAGTTCGGCGGCGTCGGCGCCGACGACGACGGCGCGGTGGGCGAAGCGGGCGCGGGTGGCGGCCAGGGAGTGGGCGATGTCGGCGGGGCGCGCCTCGGGGTGGGTGTCGAGGTGGGCGAGGAGCCGGGCGGCCTGGGCGGGCAGCGCGGCGGGCGACTTGGCGGTGAGCACCCAGGGGACGGGGGCGGCGGGGGTCTCCCCGGTGGTGGCGGGGGTGTCCGTGCCGGGTGTCTCGTCCCGTACGACCGCCGGTTCGGTCGCCCGTTCGATGATGACGTGGGCGTTGGTGCCGCTGATGCCGAACGAGGAGACGGCGGCGCGGCGGGGCCGGGACCGGTCGGGCCAGGCGCGTGACTCGGTGAGGAGCGCGACTTCGCCGGTGGTCCAGTCGACCTGGTCGGACGGCGTGTCGACGTTGATGGTCCGGGGCAGTACGCCGTGTCGCATCGCCATGATCATCTTGATCACGCCGGCGACACCGGCGGCGGCCTGGGTGTGGCCGATGTTCGACTTGACCGACCCGAGCCACAGCGGCTCGTCGGTGCGGCTCTGCCCGTACGTGTTGAGCAGCGCCTGTGCCTCGATCGGGTCGCCCAGGGTGGTGCCGGTGCCGTGCGCCTCGACCACGTCGACGTCGGCGGGCCGCAACCGGGCGCTGGCCAGGGCCTGTTCGATGACGCGTTCCTGCGAGGGGCCGTTGGGCGCGGTGAGGCCGTTGGACGCGCCGTCCTGGTTGACGGCGGAGCCGCGCAGCACGGCGAGCACCTCGTGGCCGTTGCGGCGGGCGTCGGAGAGCCGTTCGAGGGCCAGGACGCCGACGCCCTCGCCCCACACGGTGCCGCCGGCGGAGGTCGCGAAGGCGCTGCACCGGCCGTCGGGCGCGAGCGCGCCCTGCCTGCTGAACTCGATGAACGTCTCCGGGGTCGCCATGACGGCGACGCCCCCGACGAGCATGAGGTCGGACTCGCCCCGGTTGAGCGACTGCGCCGCCAGGTGCAGGGCGACGAGCGACGACGAGCAGGCGGTGTCGACGGAGAGAGTGGGGCCCTCAAGTCCGAGGGTGTAGGCGACGCGGCCGGTCACGATGGAGCCGGTGCCGAAGCTGCCGAAGTAGTCGTGGTACATGACACCCGCGAACACACCGGTCCGGCTGCCCTTGAGCGAGCCGGGGTCGATGCCGGCACTCTCCAGCGCCTCCCACGAGGTCTCCAGCAGCAGCCGCTGCTGGGGGTCCATCACCAGGGCCTCGCGGGGTGAGATCCCGAAGAACGCGGCGTCGAACTCGCCCGCGTCGTGCAGGAATCCGCCCTTGCGCACGTAGCTGGTGTCGGGGCGCTGCCGGGTGGGGTCGTAGACGCGGTCGGTGTCCCAGCCCCGGTTGACCGGGAAGGTGGTGATCGCCTCCCGTTCCTCGGCGACCAGTCGCCACAGGTCCTCGGGGGTGCGGACGTCGCCGGGGTAGCGGCAGGCCATGCCGACGATGGCGAGGGGTTCGTCGGTGCGGCGCCGCGTGTCGCGGCCCGCCGGGCGGCGTACGGCCGGCGTGTCGCCGACCTTGGTGCCGAGGAAGGCGGCGAGCGCGGCGGCGGACGGGTAGTCGAAGACGAGGGTGGCGGGCAGCCGCAGGGCGGTCTCGGCGGCGAGCGAGTTGCGCAGTTCGATGGCGGCGAGCGAGTCGAACCCGGAGTCCTTGAAGGCGCGTTCGGGGTCGACGGCGTCGGGCGAGGCGTGGCCGAGGACGGCCGCGACATGGGTGCGTACGGTGCGCAGCAGGGCGTCGGCGCGGTCCTGGTCGCCGAGGGCGGCCATCCGGTCGGTGAAGGACACGTCGGCGCCCTCCGCCAGGGCCTCGCGGCGGACGGTGCGGCCGGTGAGGGCGCGGAAGACGGGCGCCACGGCGGCGCCCTGGGCGCGCAGCGCGGCCGTGTTGAGCCGGACGGGGGCAAGGGCGGGCAGCCCGGAGCCGAGGGCGAGGCTGAAGAGGTCCGCGCCGTCGTCGGCGGCGAGCGGGGCCATGCCGCCGCGCGCCATGCGGGCGAGGTCGGCATCGTGCAGGCTGCTGGTCATCCCGCCGAGCGGGGCCCAGGGGCCCCAGGCGAGCGACAGGGCGGCGGCGCCGTGGGCGGCGCGGTGGGCGGCGAGCGCGTCGAGGAGGGCGTTGGCCGCCGCGTAGTTGCCCTGGCCGGGTGAGCCGACGACACCGGCGACGGACGAGAACAGCACGAAGGCGCGCAGGTCGAGTCCGGCGGTCAGCTCGTGCAGGTGGAGCGCCCCGTCGGCCTTGGGTCCGAGGACCGTGTCGAGGCGTTCGGGGGTGAGGGCGGAGACCACGCCGTCGTCCAGGACGCCGGCGGCGTGGACGACGGCGGTCAGCGGGTGCGCGTCGGGCACGCCGGCGAGCAGCGCGGCGAGCGCGGCGCGGTCGGCGACGTCGCAGGCGTGGACGGTGGGGTCGGCGCCGAGCGCGGTGAGTTCGGCGACCAGCGCCTCGTCGGCGCGCCCGCTCCGGCTGACCAGCATGAGGTGCCGGGCGCCGTGCTCGGAGACGAGCCGCCGGGCGATCACCGGACCGAGACCGCCGCTCGCGCCGGTGAGCAGCACGGTCCCCGCGGGGTCGAGGGTGAGGGGTCCGGTGGCCGGGAGGGTGCCCGCGGCGAGCAGCCGGGGCGCGTGGGCGGTGCCCGCGCGGACGGCGAGCTGGTGTTCGCCGGAGGCCAGCGCGAGCGGCACCGCGAGGTCGGCTTCGGCCGCCGGGTCGAGGTCGAGCAGGGTGAACCGGCCGGGTGTCTCGGACTGCGCGGAGCGTACGAGTCCCCAGACGGCGGCGCCCGCGAGGTCGGCCACGTCCTCCTCGCCGTCGGTGGACACGGCGCGGCGGGTGACGACGACCAGCGGGCGGGGGTCGTCGTCCTGGAGGGCTTCGAGGGCGGCGCGGGTGGCGGCGCGGACGGCGCCGGGGTCCGCGCCGGGCACGCTGTGCAGGACGCGGGCGTCGTCCGCGCCGTCGGCGGCGGGGTCCTGGGTGTCGTAGTCGCTGTCGGTGGTGTCGGTGCCGAGCCAGGGCACGGGCTGCCAGCCGACGCGGTACAGCGCGTCGTCGGGCCGGGCGCCGTGCGTGCCGGCGTCCCGCAGGTGGGTGAGCGGGCGGGCGGCGAGCGAGTCGACGGTCGCGACGGGCGCGCCGGTGGCGTCGGCCAGGTCGAGGGTGAAGGTGTCGGTGCCGGTGGGGGCGAGCCGGACGCGCAGCGCCGAGGCACCCACCGCGTGCAGGGACACGCCCGCGAACATGAACGGCAGGCGTGCCGTGTCGTCGTCGGAGCCGTCGCCGAGCAGTGCGAGGGAGTGCAGGGCGGCGTCGAAGGCGGCGGGGTGCAGGCCGAAGGAGGCGGCGTCGGCGGCGGGGCGCTCGTCGAGGCGTACCTCGGCGAAGAGTTCGTCGCCCCGGCGCCAGGCGCCGCGCAGGGCGCGGAAGACGGGGCCGTAGTCGAGTCCGGAGGCGGCGTGCCGCTCGTACAGGCCGGTGAGGTCGACGGGTTCGGCCTCCGGCGGGGGCCAGGCGGTGAGGGGTTCGCCGGGCGCGGTGTGCGCGGTGGCGGGATCGGCGAGGAGTCCGGCGGCGTGCAGGGTCCAGGGCCGGTCGGCGGTGGCGTCCTCGGGGCGGGCGTGGACGGCGACGGTGCGGGTGCCGTCGGGGCCGGGGGCGCCGACGGTGACCTGGACGCGGACGGCCTCGCCGGCCGGGAGCACCAGGGGTACTTCGAGGGCGAGTTCGTCGAGCCGGCCGCTGCCGACCTGGTCGCCCGCGCGGACGGCGAGTTCGACCATGGCGGTGCCGGGCACCACGATCCGGCCGCCGACGACGTGGTCGGCGAGCCAGGGGTGGGTGCGGGCGGAGAGGCGGCCGGTGAGGACGGCCCCGTCGGTGTCGGCGAGCAGGGTGGCGGCGCCGAGCAGCGGGTGGTCGGCGGAGTCGAGCCCGGCGGAGGAGACGTCGCCGCCGCCGGTGGCGGGGTCGGCCCAGTAGCGCTGCCGCTGGAAGGCGGTGGTGGGCAGCGCGACGCGGCGGGCGCCCCGGAAGAGGGCGGACCAGTCGACGTCGAGTCCGGCGGTGTGGAGCCGGCCGACGGCGGCCAGGAGGGTCTCGGTCTCGGGGCGGTCGCGCCGCGCGGCGGCGGCGAGGACGGCGTCGGGGGAGGCCAGGCCGGTGCGGGCCATGGCGGTGAGGACGGCGTCGGGGCCCAGTTCCAGGAAGCGGGTGACACCGGCCTGTTCGAGGGTGCGGACGCCGTCGTGGAAGCGTACGGCGTCCCGTACGTGCCGCACCCAGTGGTCGGCGGTGGCGAGGGCGTCGCCCGCGAGGGCGCCGGTGAGGTTGGACACGACGGGCAGGGTGGCCCGGTGGTAGGTGAGGCTTTCGGCGACCGCCCGGAACTCGGCCAGCATCGGTTCCATCAGCGGCGAGTGGAAGGCGTGCGAGACGGCGAGGCGCCTGGTCTTCTCGAAGTGCGCGGCCAGTTCGGTGACGTCGGCCTCGGCGCCGGAGACGACGACGGCGTCGGGTCCGTTCACGGCGGCGATGCCGACCCGCTCGGACAGCAGCGGCAGGACGTCCGCCTCGGTGGCGCGGACGGCGATCATCGCGCCGCCCGCGGGCAGTTCCTGCATCAGCCGGCCGCGGGCGGCGACGAGCGCGCAGGCGTCGTCCAGGGTGAGGACCCCGGCGACGTGGGCGGCGGTGATCTCGCCGACGGAGTGTCCGGCGAGGTAGTCGGGGGTAATGCCCCAGGACTCCACGAGGCGGTACAGCGCCACCTCGTGGGCGAAGAGCGCGGCCTGGGTGCGGGCGGTGCGGTTCAGCGGCTCGGGGTCGGTGCCGAAGACCGTGTCGCGCAGTCCGTCGTCGAAGCGGGCGCAGATGTCGTCGAAGGCGGCGGCGAAGACCGGGAACCGGTCGTACAGTTCGCGGCCCATGCCGGGGCGCTGGGAGCCCTGGCCGGTGAAGAGGAAGGCGGTGTGGCCCTTGACGACCCGGCCGGTGAGCGTGCCGGGCGCGCCGTCGGCGACCTGTGCCATGCCGTGCAGGAGCGCGTCGCGGTCGGCGCCGAGGACGACGGCGCGGTACTCCTGCGGGGTGCGGGCGGTGGCGAGGGCGTGGGCGACGTCGGCGGGGTCCTCCTCGGCGACGGCGGCGACGACCCGGGCGGCCTGTGCGCGCAGTGCCTCCTCGGTGCGGCCGGAGACGAGCCAGGGCAGCGGGGACGGGGCGGTACGCGGCTCGGGCGCCGGGCCGTCGGCCGCGACGGCGGGCTCGGGCGCGGGCGCCTCCTCGATGATGGTGTGCGCGTTGGTGCCGCTGACGCCGAAGGACGACACGGCGGCGCGGCGCGGCCGGTCCGACCCGGGCCAGGGGCGGGCCTCGCCGAGCAGCCGGACGTCGCCCGCCGTCCAGTCGACGCGGGTGGACGCCTGGTCGGCGTGGAGCGTCTTCGGCAGGACGCCGTGCCGCAGCGCCAGCACCATCTTGATGACGCCGGCGACTCCGGCGGCGGCCTGGGTGTGCCCGATGTTCGACTTGACGGAGCCGAGCCACAGGGGCCGGCCCTGCGGCCGGTCGTGGCCGTAGGTGGCGAGCAGCGCCTGCGCCTCGATGGGGTCGCCGAGCGGGGTGCCGGTGCCGTGCGCCTCGACGGCGTCGATGTCGGCGGGCGTGAGGCCCGCGCTGTCCAGCGCCTGGCGGATGACACGCCGCTGGGAGGGCCCGTTGGGGGCGGTGAGCCCGTTGGACGCGCCGTCCTGGTTGACGGCGGAGCCGCGTACGACTGCGAGCACCTCGTGGCCGTTGCGGCGGGCGTCGGACAGCCGTTCCAGGACCAGTACGCCGACGCCCTCGCCCCAGCCGGTGCCGTCGGCGTCGTCGGAGAAGGACTTGCAGCGGCCGTCGAGGGCGAGCCCGCGCTGGCGGCTGAAGGCGACGAAGGAGCCCGGGGTGGTCATCACCGACACGCCGCCCGCGAGGGCGAGGGTGCACTCCTCCTGCCGCAGGGCCTGCGCGGCGAGGTGGAGCGCGACCAGCGCGGAGGAGCAGGCGGTGTCGACGGTGACGGCGGGGCCCTCGACGCCCAGGGTGTAGGAGACGCGCCCGGAGATCACCGCGGCGAGCGTGCCGGTGCCCAGCGCCTCGCCCTCGTCGGCGGAGCGGGCCAGCAGGTCGCGGTAGTCCTGGCCGTTGGTGCCGGTGAAGACGCCGACGCGGGTGCCGCGTACGGAACCGGGTGCGATCCCGGCGTCCTCCAGCGCCTCCCAGGACGTCTCCAGGAGCAGCCGCTGCTGCGGGTCCATGGTGACGGCCTCGCGGGGCGAGATCCCGAAGAAGTCGGGGTCGAAGTCCGCGACGGACTCCAGGAACCCGCCCCTGCGCACATAGCTCTTGCCCGCCGCGTCCGGATCGGGGTCGTACAGCCCCTCCACGTCCCAGCCCCGGTCGCCGGGGAACTCCGTGATGGCGTCCGTGCCCTCGGACAGCAGCCGCCACAGCTCGTCGGGGGTGCTGACGCCGCCGGGGAAGCGGCAGCTCATCCCGACGACGGCGATCGGCTCCTGGTTCTCGGACTCGGCCTCGTGCAGCCGCCTGCGCGTCTCGTGGAGTTCCGCCGAGACCCGCTTGAGGTAGCTGAGCAGCTTGTCATCGTCTGTCATCGGATGTCGCCACTTCTGTGCGGAAGGGAGGGGGCCGTGGTCGTGCCGGACGGGCGGGTCCGGGTCACGCCGAGCCGAGTTCTCGGTCGATGAACGCGAACACGTCGTCGGCGGACGCCTCTTCGAGCCGTCCCGCGACGGCGCCCGTGTCGTCCTGGCGCGCCACCCGTTCGTCGAGGCCGTTGAGTACGGCGCGGACGCGGGAGGGGACCCGGCCCTCCTGGAGGTCGGCGGCGGACAGTTCGGCCAACCGGGCGGCCAGCCGGTCGAGTTCGGCCAGGACGGAGTCCACGGACTCCTCGGCGCCGCCGAGTTCGGTGCCGAGGTGCTTGGCGAGGGCGGCGGGGGTCGCGTAGTCGAAGATCAGCGTGGCGGGCAGCGGGACACCGGCCGCGGCGCTGATCCGGTTGCGCAGGTCGACGGAGCTGAGCGAGTCGAAGCCGAGGTCGCGGAAGGCGGTGGTGGCCTCGACTCCGTCGGGCCCGCTGTGCCCGAGCACGGTGGCGGCCTGGCCGCAGACCAGGTCCTGGAGGGCGCGGTCGCGTTCGCCCGCCGTCAGTCCGGCGAGTGTGCGGGCGAAGTCGTCGGGCACGGCGCTGTCGGCGGCGGGGGCCGCCTGGACCTCGGGCAGGTCGCCGAAGAGCGGCGCGGGCCGCCCGGCGGCGAACGCGGCGGCGAACGCCGACCAGTCGACGTCCGCGAGGGTGACGACGGTGTCGCCGCTGTCCAGGGCGCGGCGCAGCGCGGTGAGCGCCCGGTCGGGGTCGAGCTGGCGGATGCCGAGGGCGCGTCCGGCGTCGCGGACGGTGTGGTCGGCGGCCATGCCGCCGCCGCCCCAGGGGCCCCAGGCGACCGAGGTGGCGGGCAGTCCGGTGGCGCGCCGGTACTCGGCGAGGGCGTCGAGGGAGGCGTTGGCCGCCGCGTAGTTGGCCTGGCCGGCGCCGCCGACGGTCGCGGTGAGCGAGGAGAAGAGGACGAACGCGTTCAGGTCGCTGTCCTGTGTCAGTTCGTGCAGGTGGTGCGCGGTCTCGGCCTTGGAGCGCAGGACGGTGTCGAAGCGCTCGGGGGTGAGCGCGTCGAGTACGCCGTCGTCCAGCACGCCCGCCAGGTGGAAGACGGCGGTGAGCGGGTGGGCGGCGGGCACGGTGCCGAGGAGCGCGGCCAGCGCGGACCGGTCGGACGTGTCGCAGGCGGCGAGGGTGACCTGGACGCCGGTGGCGGTGAGTTCGTCCGCGAGTTCCCGGGCGCCGGGCGCGTCGGGGCCGCGCCGGCTGACGAGCAGCAGGTGGTCGGCCCCGTCGGCGGCGAGCGCGCGGGCGACGTGCTGTCCGACGGCGCCGGTGGCGCCGGTCACCAGGACGGTGCCGGCGGGCTTCCAGGGGTCGCCGCCGGGGCGGTGCGGTGCGTGTTCGAGGCGCCGGGCGTACGCGCCGGACTCGCGCACCACGAGCTGGTCCTCGCCCTTGCCGGCGGTCAGGACGCCCGCGAACAGGGCGGGGGTACGGGGACCGGGCTCGGCCGGAAGGTCGACCAGGCCGCCCCACCGGTCGGGGTGTTCGAGCGCGGCGACCCTGCCGAGGCCCCACACGGCGGCCTGGCGGTGGCCGGTCGGCACGTCGCCGGGGCCGTGGGCGACGGCGTCCCGGGTGGCGCACCACAGGGGCGCGGTGATCCCGGCGTCGCCGAGGGCCTGGACGAGCGCGGCGGTGGTGGTGACGGGGTGTTCGACGGCCAGCAGGGACAGCACGCCCTCGGGGGCGGTGTCCGCGCGGGCGGTGAGGAGCGCGGCGAGCGCCGCGCGGTCCCGCGCCTCGTCGGACACGGTGAGGGTGTCGATGTCCAGTCCCCGGTCGGCGAGGCCGGTCAGGACGGTCTTCAGCCACGAGTCGTCGGCGGACGTCTCGGGGACGACGGCGAGCCACCGTCCCCGTACGGCCGTGTCGGACACGGACACCGGGCGCCAGCCGGCGCGGTGACGCCAGCCGTCCACCTCGGAGTTGGCCTGTCGCTGCGAGTGCCAGCCGGCGAGCGCGGGCAGTACGGCGCCGACGGCGTTCTCGTCCGTGACACCGAGGGTCGCGGCCACGGCGGGCACGTCGCCGTCGGTGACGAGCTGCCAGAAGGCGTCGCCGCACTCCGCGTCCGGCTGCCCGGGGGCGCCGTATCCGAGCGCGGGGGCGTTCTCCCAGTGGCGGTCGCGCCGGAAGGGGTAGGTGGGCAGCGGGACGCGCCGGGCGCCCGCGAACACCGCGTGCCAGTCCGGTCCCCCGCCGCTGGTGTGCAGCAGGCACAGGGCCTCGATCAGCGCCGTGGTGGGCTCGCGGTCGCGGCGCTGGGTGCCGATGACGTCGGGGACGACGTCCTGGGCCATGCCGGTGAGGACGGCGTCCGGGCCGACCTCCAGGAAGCGGGTGGCGCCCTCGGCGGCGAGGGTGGTGACGCCGTCGTGGAAGCGGACGGCGCCGCGTACGTGCCGCACCCAGTACTCGGGGGTGGCGAGTTCGTCGCCGCCGATCAGGCCGGTGACGTTGGAGACGACGGGGACCGTCGGGGCGTGGAAGGTGAGGGTGGAGAGGATGTCGCGGAAGGCGTCGAGCATGCCGTCCATGCGCCGGGAGTGGAAGGCGTGCGACACCTTCAGCCGGTTGGTCTTCTCGAACCGCGCGGCGACGGCGAGGGCGGCCTCCTCGTCGCCGGAGACGACCACGGCGCGGGGGCCGTTGACGGCGGCGATGTCGACGCCGTCGGTGAGCAGCGGAACGATCTCGCTCTCGGGCGCGGCGACGGCGATCATGGCGCCGCCCTCGGGCAGGGCCTGCATGAGCCGGCCGCGCGCGGAGACCAGGGCGACGGCGTCGGTCAGCGTGAGGACACCCGCGACATGGGCGGCGACGATCTCGCCGATGGAGTGGCCGCCCAGCAGGTCGGGCCGTACACCCCAGCTCTCCAGCTGCCGGAAGAGGGCCGTCTCGAAGGCGAACAGCGCCGCCTGGGTGTACTGGGTCTGGTTCAGGAGCGTGGACCCGGTGTCGAACATGACCTCGCGCAGGGGCTGTTCGAGGTGTTCGTCGAAGGCGTCGGAGATCTCGTCCAGGACGCGGGCGAAGACGGGGTGCGCGGCGTACAGGTCGCGTCCCATGCCGGGGCGCTGGGAGCCCTGGCCGGAGAACAGGACGGCGAGCCGGCCCTCCTCGGCGACGGTGCGCGGCTTCTCCCGGCCGTCGGCCAGCGCCTGGAGCCCGGCGCGGAGCCCGGCCAGGTCGGTGCCCGTGACGGCGGCCCGGTGGGCGAACGCGGAGCGGGTGGTGGCGAGGGAGTAGCCGATGTCGGCGGGGGTGGCCGGGTCGGCGGTGTCGTACGTGTCGAGGGCGTCGAGGAGCCGGCCCGCCTGGGCGCGTACGGCTTCCGCGGTACGGCCGGACAACACCCAGGGCACCACGGGCAGTTCGGCGCCGGACCCGGGCCGCTCGGCCTCGGTCCCGGCGGCTTCCTCCACGATGACGTGGGCGTTGGTGCCGGAGATGCCGAACGAGGAGACGCCGGCGCGGCGGGGTGCGCCGTCCCCGTCCCAGGGCAGCGACTCGGTGAGCAGTTCGACGTCGCCGGCCGTCCAGTCCACGGCGGTGGAGGGCCGCTCGGCGTGCAGCGTCTTGGGCAGCACCCCGGCGCGCATCGCCATGACGACCTTGATGACGGCGGCGACCCCGGCGGCGGCCTGCGGGTGGCCCATGTTGGACTTGATGGAGCCGAGGTGCAGGGGCCGGCCCTGGGGGCGGTCCTGGCCGTAGGTGGCGAGGACGGCCTGTGCCTCGATGGGGTCGCCGAGGGTGGTGCCGGTGCCGTGCGCCTCGACGAGGTCGATCTGGTGCGGGGCGAGGCGGGCGTCGGCGAGGGCCTGGCGGATGACTCGGATCTGCGCGGGCCCGCTCGGGGCGGTCATGCCGTTGGAGGCGCCGTCCTGGTTGATGGCGCTGCCGCGGATCACGGCGAGGACCTCGTGGCCGTTGCGGCGGGCGTCGGAGAGACGCTCCACGAGGAGCATGCCGGCGCCCTCGGCCCAGGCGGCGCCGGCGGCGTCCTCGGAGAAGGAGTGGCAGCGGCCGTCGGGCGACAGGGCGCGGCGTTCGCTGAACTCCACGAACATCTCGGGGCTCGCCATCACGGCGGCGCCGCCCGCGAGGGCGAGGGTGCACTCGCCCCGGCGCAGCGCCAGGCAGGCGTTGTGCAGGGCGACGAGCGAGGACGAGCAGGCCGTGTCCATGGTGACGGCGGGGCCTTCGAGGCCCAGGGTGTAGGCGATGCGTCCGGAGACGATGCTGCCGGAGATGGTGCCGCCGACGTAGTCGTGGTGCATGAGGCCGACGAAGACACCGGTGGGGGTGCCCTTCACGGAGAGCGGGTCGATTCCGGCGCGCTCGAACGCCTCCCAGGAGGTTTCCAGCAGGAGCCGCTGCTGCGGGTCGGTGCCCGCCGCGTCCTTGGGGCTGATGCCGAAGAACGCCGGGTCGGACTCGGCGGCGTCGTGCAGGAACCCGCCGTGCCGTACGTAGCTCTTGCCGGGCTTGCCGGGCTCGGGGTCGTACAGCGCGTCGATGTCCCAGCCCCGGTCGACCGGGAATCCGGTGACGACGTCGGTGCCGTCGGCGACGATCCGCCACAGCTCCTCGGGGGTGCGGGCGCCGCCGGGGTAGCGGCAGCCCATGCCGATGACGGCGATCGGCTCGCTGTACTGCTCCTCCAGCTCGCGCACCCGCAGGCGGCTTCGCTCCAGCTCGGTCGTGGCCCGCTTGAGGTAGTCGCGGAGCTTGTCCTGAGTGGCGGACTCTTCCATTACCGGGCTCCCAGTTCGTTGTCGATCTTCGCGAAGAGTTCCTCGTCGGTGGCGGATCCCAGGTCGGCGGGCCCGGCACCGCCGGCCGCCGCGGCGTGGGTGTCGTGCCAGGTGCGCAGCAGCGCCTCCAGGCGTGCCCCGACGCGGGTGTGCGCGTCGTCGTGGTCGGGCAGGGCGGCGAGTTCCGCCTCCAGCCGGTCCACCCCGACGAGCAGGACCCGGACCAGGTCGGCGGGGCCGGGGACGAGCTGTTCCTTGAGGTACGCGGCCAGGGCGAGCGGCGTGGGCCGGTCGAAGACCAGCGTCGCCGGGAGGGTGAGGCCGGTCGCCGTACCGAGGAGGTTGCGCAGTTCCACGGCGGCCAGCGAGTCGAAGCCCATCTCCTGGAAGGCGCGGCCGGGTTCGACGGAGCGTTCGGAGGTGTGTCCGAGCACTCCGGCGACCTGGCCGCGGACGAGTGCGAGCAGGGCGCGGTCGCGGGCGTCGTCGGCGAGCGGGGCGAGCCGCTCGCGCCAGGGGGTGCTGTCCTCGGCGCCGCCGGTGGTGGCGGCGCGGCGGCGGGCCGGCCGGACCAGGCCGCGCAGCAGCGGCGGGACGCCGTCGGCGCGGGCGGCGACGGCCGCGGTGTCGAGCCGGGTGGGGACGAGCACGGGATCCACGCCGCCGGCGGCGGCGTCGAAGAGGGCGAGTCCCTGGGCGACGGGCAGCGCGGGCAGCCCGAGGCGGCCCATGCGTTCCAGGTCGGCGGCGTCCATCTCGTCGGCCATGCCGCCGGTGCCGGACCACAGCCCGAAGGCCATCGACACGGCGGGCAGCCCCCGGGCGGCGCGGTGGGCGGCGAGTCCGTCGAGGAACGAGTTGGCCGCGGCGTAGCCCGCCTGGCCGCCGCCGACGAGCAGCGACGCGGTCGAGGAGAGCAGGACGAACGCGACGGTGTCCCGGTCCCGGGTGAGTTCGTGCAGATGCCAGGCGGCGTCGGCCTTGGGCCGCAGTACCCGGTCGATCTGGTCGGTGGTGAGGCCGGTGAGGGTGGCGTTGTCGACGACTCCGGCCGCGTGCACGACGCCCCGGATGTCGTAGGTGTCGAACAGCGCGGCGAGCTGGGCGCGGTCGGCGGCGTCGCAGCGGGCGATGTCCACCTCGGCGCCGAGCGCGGTGAGTTCGGCCTTCAGGTCGGCGGCGCCGGGGGCCCCGTCGCCGCGCCTGCTGGTGAGCAGCAGCCGGCGGACGCCGTGGGCGGTGACGAGGTGGCGGGCGATGATGCCGCCGAGTCCGCCGGTGCCTCCGGTGACCAGGACGGTGCCCGCCGTGTCCCAGCGGGGCCCCTCCCCCGTCTTGGCGCGGGCCAGGCGCGGGACGCGGATCTCCCCCTCCGCGACCAGGACCTCGGGTTCGTCGCTCGCGAGGGCGGCGGCCAACAGGCGCCCGGTGTCGGCCGGTTCGGCGCTTCCGGACGGCAGCGCGTCGGTGTGGACGAGCAGGAACCGGCCGGGGTTCTCCGACTCGGCCGCGCGCAGCAGACCGCTCAGCGGGGCGTGGGTGAGGTCGTCGTCGTCCACGAGGACGGCGAGCCGGGTGCGGGCGAGCCGTTCGTCGGCGAGATGGGCGCGGACGGCGCCGAGGACCCGGTGGAGTTCGGCGCGTGCCTCGTCCGGTACGGGGGCGGCTCCGGGCCCGGGGGCGGCGGGCAGCACGACGACCTCGGGCACGGGTGTGAGGGCGGCGATCTCGGCGAGGTCCGGGTGGGCGGGCACGCCGAGGCCGAGGTCGTCGGCGCCCCAGACGGCGACGCGGGCGGTGCCGGACGGGCCGCCGGGCAGCGGGACGTGTTCCAGGGCGAACAGCGATTCGTCGGCGTCGCCGGCGAGTTGGGCGGCGCTGACCGGGCGGGCGACGAGTCCGCGTACGGTCGCGACGGGCTGTCCCCGGCCGTCGGTGAGCGCGAGGGCGACGGCGTCGCCGTCGGCCCTGGTCATGCGCAGCCGCAGCAGGCGCGCTCCGGAGGCGTGCAGGGTGACGCCGTTCCAGGAGAACGGCAACACGGCCTCGCCCTCGGCGAGTTCGACCAGGTTGACGTGGAGGACGGCGTCGAGGAGGGCCGGGTGCAGGCCGAAGGAGGCGGCGTCGGTGCCCGCGTCCTGCGGGAGTTCGGCCTCCGCGAAGAGGTCGTCGCCGCGCTTCCAGACGGCCCGCAGGCCCTGGAAGGACGCGCCGTAGCCGTAGCCGACACGGGCGAGGCGCGGGTAGAGGTCGCCGAGCGGGACGGGCTCGGCGCCCTCGGGCGGCCACACCTCCTGTGCGGCGGGCGGCGTGCCGTCCGGGTCGTGGTCCGTGGCGAGTACGCCGTCGGCGTTACGGGTCCAGGCGGCGCCGGGTGTCCGGGTACGGCGGGACCAGATGGTCAGGGTGCGGCGGCCGTCGGCCTCCGCGCCCACCGCGACCTGGACCGCGACGTCTCCGTCGGCGGGCAGCAACAGCGGTGCGTGCAGGGTGAGTTCCTCGACGGCGGCGCAGTCCGCGCGGTCTGCGGCCTGGACGGCCATCTCCACGAAGGCGGTACCGGGCAGCAGCACCGACCCGAGGACGGCGTGGTCGGCGAGCCAGGGCTGGGCGGCGAGGGACAGCCGTCCGGTGAGCACCAGGCCGCCGGAGTCGGGGAGTTCGCCGACGGCGCCGAGCAGCGGGTGGCCGAGAGCCTGCTGGCCGAGCCCCGCCGCGTCACCGCTGCCGGCGGCCGACTCCAGCCAGTACCGCTCGCGTTGGAAGGCGTACGTGGGCAGCGCGGTACGGCGGGCGCCGAAGGGGGCGAAGAAGGTGTCCCAGTCGACGGTGACCCCGGCCGAGTGGAGGCGGCCGAGGGCGGTGACGAAGTCGTGCTCCTCGGCGCCGTCCCGGCGCATGGTGGCGACGGCGGCGATGTCGCCGCCGAGGCAGTCGCGGGCCATGGCGGTCAGGACGGCGTCGGGGCCGAGTTCCACGTAACGGCGGGCGCCGAGCGTGTGCAGCGCGGCGACGGCGGCGGCGAAGCGCACCGGTTCGCGTACGTGCTCCACCCAGTAGCCGGGGGTGGCGACCTCGGCGTCGGCGGGGGCGCCGGTGAGCGCCGACACGAAGGGGATCACCGGCGGGTGGAAGGTGAGGGTGTCCACGACCCGGGCGAAGTCCTTCAGCATCGGCTCCATCAGGGCCGAGTGGAAGGCGTGCGAGACGGTCAGCCGGCGGCTCTTGTCGAACCGGGCGGCGACGGCGTCGACTTCGGCCTCCGCCCCCGAGACGACCACGGACGCGGGCCCGTTGACGGCGGCGAGGGACACCCCGTCCGTCAGGTACGGCGCCACGTCCTCCTCGGAGGCGCGGATCGCGGCCATCGCGCCGCCCGCCGGGAGCGCCCGCATGAGCCGGCCGCGCGCGGTGACGAGCGTGACGGCGTCCTCCAGGGAGAGCACGCCCGCCGCGTGGGCGGCGGCGATCTCGCCGACGGAGTGCCCGGCGAGCAGGTCGGGGCGCACGCCGAGCGATTCGAGGAGCCGGAAGAGGGCGACCTCCACGGCGAAGATCGCGACCTGCGCGTGGTCGGTGCGGGTGAGCCGGTCGGCGTCGCCCTCGATCAACTCCGCGAGGGGGTGGTCCAGTCCGGGGTCCGCGAGGGCGGCCACGGCGTCGAACGCGTCGGCGAACACCGGGAAGGCGGCGCACAGTTCGCGGCCCATGCCGACACGCTGCGCCCCCTGGCCGGTGAAGAGGAAGGCGGTGGTGCCGTCGGTGACGCGCCGCCCGGTGACGGTGTCGAGCGCGGCGAGCAGGTCGTCGGTGGTGGCGCCGGTGACGGCCGCCCGGTGGGCGTACGCCGTACGGGTGACCGCCAGCGCGTACCCGGTGTCGGCGGGGGCGGGGCGGCCTGCGCCGGGGCGGGTGAGGTACGCGCGGAGCTTGTGCGCCTGCGCGGTGAGCGCCTCGGGGGTACGGCCGGAGAGCACCCACGGCACGGTGGCGGGGCGGGGCGCGGAGGCGGTGTCCGGCTCCGCGTCGGCCTCGGTCTCGGGGGCCTGTTCCAGGATCAGATGCGCGTTGGTGCCGCTGATGCCGAAGGAGGACACGGCCGATCGGCGGGGCCGGCCGGTCGTGGGCCAGGGGCGCGGGGCGGTGACGAGTTCGACGGCGCCGGCGCTCCAGTCGACCTCGGTGGAGGGCTCGTCGGCGTGCAGGGTGGGCGGAACGGTGCCGTGGCGCATCGCCAGCACCATCTTCATCACGCCCGCCACCCCGGCGGCGGCCTGGGTGTGGCCCAGGTTCGACTTGACCGACCCGAGCAGCAGGGGGCGGTCGGCGGGGTGTTCACGGCCGTACGAGGCGAGCAGCGCGTGCGCCTCGATCGGGTCGCCGAGGGAGGTGCCGGTGCCGTGGGCCTCCACGACGTCCACATCGGCGGGGGTGAGCCCGGCGCCGGCCAGGGCCTGGCGGATGACGCGCTGCTGGGAGGGGCCGTTGGGCGCGGTGAGGGTGCTGCTGGCGCCGTCGGAGTTGATGGCGCTGCCCTTGACGACGGCGAGGACGGGGTGCCCGTTGCGCCGCGCGTCGGCGAGCCGTTCGACGACCAGCATGCCGACGCCCTCGCCCCAGCCGGTGCCGTCGGCGGACGCGCCGAACGCCTTGCACCGGCCGTCCGGGGACAGGCCGCGCTGCCTGCTGAAGTCCACGAAGGTCTCGGGGGTGGACATGACGGTCACCCCGCCGGCCAGGGCGAGGGTGCACTCGCCGGACTGGAGCGCCCGTACGGCCCAGTGCAGGGCGACCAGCGAGGAGGAGCAGGCGGTGTCGACGGTGACGGCGGGGCCTTCGAGCCCCAGCGTGTAGGCGACCCGGCCGGAGGCGATGCTGGCGGCACTGCCGTTGCTGAGGTAGCCGTTCAGGTCGTCGGGGACGGTCGAGAGGCGGGTGGCGTAGTCGTTGTACATGACGCCCGCGAAGATCCCGGTCCGGCTGCCGCGCAGGTCGGCGGGGACGATCCCGGCGTCCTCGAACGCCTCGTGGCTCACCTCCAGCAGCAGGCGCTGCTGGGGGTCCATGGCCAGCGCCTCGCGGGGGCTGATGCCGAAGAAGTCCGGGTCGAAGTCGGCGGCGTCGTGCAGGAATCCGCCGGTGCGCGCGTACGTCCTGCCGGGCGTGCCGGGCTCGGGGTCGTAGAGCGCGTCCACGTCCCAGCCCCGGTCCGCGGGGAAGTCCGACACCGCGTCGGTGCCGCCGGCCACCAGGCGCCACAGCTCCTCGGGCGTGCTCACACCGCCGGGGTAGCGGCAGGCCATGCCGACGATCGCGACGGGGCCGTGGGCCCGCTGCTCCCACTCACGGAGCCGGGCCTTGGCCTCGCGCAGATCGGAGGCCGTTCGCTTGAGATAGTCGAGGAGTTGATCGTCGTTGTTCACCAACGCGCCATCCGATCGGAATCGAAGAAGCCCACCGAACAGCGGAAGAGACGGCTTCGTGATCACGTCTCCCCGCCTCTCGAAGGCTAGGAGGGGGCCCGGGGGGCCAACACCCCCTAACACCCCCAGCGGACCCCGGCCCCGCGGCGGCACGGCGGAAGGCCGGGGAGTCCCCCTTCGCGCGCGCGGGGATCTGTTCGAAGGGCCCGGTCAGGGGTGGGTGGGGGCTGATCCGCCTCCCGGCCCCGCTCCTGATCTGCTCGGACGGGGGACGACTTCCGGGCGAGCGACAAGGGGACGGCGTGGCAACGGTATTGATCACCGGGTGCAGCAGCGGCATCGGTCTTCAGACGGCGCTGGCGTTCGCCCGGCGCGGGGACACGACGTACGCCTCGATGCGGAACCCGGCGAAGGCCGGCCGGCTCCGCGAGCGGGCCGGGGCGGAGCGGCTGGACGTCCGGGTCCTGGCGCTGGACGTCACGGACGACGCCTCGGTGACGGAGGCGGTCCGCGAGGTGGAGGCCGCGCACGGGGCGGTCGACGTCCTGGTCAACAACGCGGGCGTCAACCACGTGGGTTCCGTCGAGGCGACGCCCCTGGACCAGGCGCGGGCCGTGATGGAGACGAACTTCTGGGGCGCGCTGCGGACCGCACGGGCCGTCCTGCCCGCCATGCGGCGCCGGGGCTGCGGGGTCGTCGTCAATGTCAGCTCGCTCGCGGGACGGACCTGGACGGTGCCGTACGGCGGGTTCTACGCGGCCGGCAAGTCGGGCCTGGGCGCGATCAGCGAGGCGCTGGCGGGTGAGGTGGCGCCGTTCGGGGTGCGGGTCGTGTGCCTGGAGCCGGGCAGCTTCGCGACGGACGTGCACGCCAACGCCCTGGTGACGGACGGGACTCCGGGCGGTCCGTACGACGCCGACGAGGCGTGGGTGCGGACGTTCCTGGCGGGCACCGGTGAGGGGGCCGGCGACGCGGGTGTGGTGGCCGACGCGATCGTCGCGGCGGCCACGGACCCGGCGACGCCGCTGCACACGCTGGTCGGCGAGGAGGCGCGGGCGGCGGTCGAGATGACGGCCAAGGTCTCGTACGACGACTGGTTCCCGCAGTTCGTGCACTACGCGCAGTCCGTGGCTGGCCCGCGCCCGCCCGCACCCGCCACTCCGGCCACGCCCGCCACTCCGGCCACGCCCGCCACTCCGGCCATGCCGACCACTCCGCGCGGCGGTCGCTGACTCCCGGCCCGCCCCGGGCACAGGGCCCGGACGTTCTCGCGCGCGCCCGCACGGGCGCGCGCGAACTTCTTCTGCCCCGGCCCCTGCCGCCGGGCCCGTCTCCGCTCCCTCCGCCGACCGCTGTTCCGCACCCCCGGACGCGCCCCGTCCCGCGGGCGCGGAACCGGCGTTGTCAGTGGTCACCAGTAGGTTCGTTCGTGTTCCGCCACCACGGCGGCGCGCCGATTCCCCCTGCTGAGAAGGAGATGATGCGGTGTCCGACTGGGAGAGGTCGAGCACGGCGCGGGTCCTCCCGCCCGCCCGGCCGCGCAAGCTCGCCAAGGTCCCGTTCGTCGAGCTGGCCGACGGACGCCTCCAGGGCGTGGTGTCCAGCGGGTCCGACATCGAGCGGGTCTATGTCTCGTCCGTCGCGGCGGGCACGTACGCGTACGCCTGTCGTACGAACAACAACCGCCCCTGCGGCGGCGCGCGCGGCGGGTTCTGCGCCCACATACGGGCCCTGATCGGCGAGGCGGTCCTCCAGTACGGGGCGGAGCGTGTCGCCCGCTGTCTCCGGGTGGAGACGGGCGCCGACGGGCCGACCGCACCGTCCCTCACCGCCGACATGACCGGCGCGCGTCCGCTGCCGGCGGGCGGTGACACCGCCGCGTCCGTCTTCAGCCGGTTCCTGCGCCAGCTGGCGTATCTCGAACTCGCCGCGACGACCGCGCCG
The DNA here is from genome assembly GCF_036327775.1 of Streptomyces sp. NBC_01498. Lineage (NCBI taxonomy): Bacteria > Bacillati > Actinomycetota > Actinomycetes > Kitasatosporales > Streptomycetaceae > Streptomyces > Streptomyces sp. NBC_01498. Next base: position 162,245 of record NZ_CP109598.1, read on the forward strand.
TTGCCGGAGATGCAGTGGTTCCCGCCGACCAGGGCGGTGGCGTGATGCGCGCCGATCTGCTCGCCGACGCCGTGGAGGGGCTGGACGAGGCCCTGGCGGCCGTCGACGCCTTCGACCGGGCCCTGGTCGTGGGGCTGCTCCGTCCGCACGCCGACCGCACCGCCGGTCTGGCGGCGCTGGCCGGCGCGGTCGCGGGGACCCCGCTGGCCGGGCGGGTCGCGAGCGCGGCGGAGAAGGCCGCGTCGGGGTCGGCCGGTGAGGACGACTGTGTCGCCCTGGCCGCGGGCCGTACGGCGCTGGTCGGCTCCGTCCACGACGCGCTGTCGGCCCGGGTCGACGCCGCGACCGGACGCTCCCGGGCCGTGGAGGAGTGCGTGCCGGTCCCGTCGGGCGGGCCGCCGGGGAATCTGCTCGCCGCCGCCCGGTCCTGGCTGGCCGAGCTGGCGCGCTGCGGCTGGCGGGGCATCGACCACGATCTGGTCGCGGGGGCGGCGCCCGTGGTCGCCACGATGCTGCCGGACCCGGCGCTGCGCCGCCCGGCGACCCTGCTGGACGGCTTCGCCGCCGAACTCGCCGCGTCCTGCCCGGGGGTGAACCTGGCCCGGGTGCCGGTGCGCCGCTGGGCGGACCTGTGGTCGCGGGCGATGATCCTGACCGTGCCCGGCGCCGGAGGCGTGCCCGCCACGGACACGGCCACCGGGCGGCTGCTGCCGCTGGGCGTCGACGTGCGGGAGCACGCCACCGCCGTACAGGCCCAGGTGCACGCGGTGTTCGAGCCGGCGGACGGCGGGGCGCCCCGGCTGGTGCGGGCGAACGTCTCCGCACCGAAACCCGACACGGTCGTCGGCGCCGGCCTCTGGCAGCTGCTGCGCCCGCACATGGCACTGCTGGGCGCCGTCGGCGACGGCCGCTCGATGGACCTCACCGACATGCCGCTGACCGCCGAGGGCGATCTGGTCTGGGACGACGCACGGGCACGCGCGGGTGGGCCCGCCGACCCCTTCACGACGGCCCGGGTCGCGCTGCCGACCGCCACGGTGTCCGCCGTCGCGCCGCTTGAGCGGCACCCGGCGCGGATCGCCGTGCCCGTCTTCCTGGAGGGCTACGACGCCCGGCGGGACGACGACGGGCTGACGTTCACCGTCGCCGGGCAGCCGCTGGCCGTCGACACCGACCGGATTCCGGGCGCCGGGCCGCTGACGCCCGAGGCCGTCGCCGCGTCGGGCGCGTGCGTCGGACTGCTGCGCTGGGACGCCGGGGCGTTCACCGTGCAGCCGCTCGCCGTCGAGACGACCGTGCGGAAGAAGCGCGTCGCGGTGCACGCGGGGGCGTGGGCGGGCGGCACGTCCGACAAGGCCGGGCTGAAGGCCGAGAAGGCCGCCACCGACGCCGGGGCGGTGCTGCGTGAGCGAGCCGGAAGGCTGTTGCGGAAATGACCGGACACATCGACGGACGCCCCACCGGTGGGACCGACGGCCGGGCCCCCGTGCAGAGCGCCCACGACAACCGCCGGCAGGTGCTCTACTGGCGCCTGCTCGCCCGGCTCTTCGACCCCGAGGAGCAGGCGGCGCTGGAGTCGGCGAGCCTCGCCGTCGTGGAGGACATCGGTCTGCCGCCCGCGCTGCTCGACCCGAAGGTCTCGGTGGACTCGACCGTGCAGCGCCATCCCGAGCTGGCCGCCGAGTTCGACGGCCTGATGCTGCCCGGCCCGTTCGAGGCATCCGCCGCTTCCGCGCCCTCCGCGCCCTCCGCGCCCTCCCCGACGGACGGTGACGCCGCTGAGGGCGGTGACAGCGGTGACACGCGGGACCGGGACGCGGAGATCCGGCGCGCGGCACTGGTGTCGAAGGTGCTGCTCAACGTGTACGGCACCGGCTCGGGGACGGTGACCGCCGGGCGGCTCGCCCAGTGGCAGTCCGACGCGGGCTGGCTGGAGCGGGCACTGGGCTGCGAGCCCGGCGCGCTGCGCGGAGGCCGCGCCGCACCGGCGGCCGGGAGCGGCGGCGGGAAGGGCGGCGGAGGTACGGCACCGGACCTCGGCAGCCTGCTCCCGGCCCTGGGCCCGGAGCTGGGCGCCATCGAGGCGGAGCTGGTCCGGCGGATGCGGCTGCGCGAGGTCCTCGCCGACCCGGTGCTCGCCGCGCGGCTGACCCCCAGCATGTCGCTGATCGAGCAGTTGCTCCGGGACAAGGACAACCTGTCCGGGGTGGCGCTCGCCAACGCCAAGTCCCTCATCCGGCGTTATGTGGACGAGGTCGCCGAGGTGCTGCGCACCCAGGTGGAGAAGGCGACGGTCGGCGCCCTCGACCGCTCGGTGCCGCCCAAACGGGTCTACCGCAACCTCGACCTGAACCGCACGATCTGGAAGAACCTCACCAACTGGAGCCCCGAGGAGGAACGGCTCTACGTCGACCGCCTCTTCTACCGGCGGACCGCGCGCAGGACGACACCCCAGCGGCTGATCGTGGTGGTCGACCAGTCGGGCTCGATGACGGACTCGATGGTCAACTGCACGATCCTGGCGTCCATCTTCGCCGGACTGCCGAGGGTGGACGTCCATCTGATCGCGTACGACACCAGGGCGCTCGATCTGACGCCGTGGGTGAACGACCCCTTCGAGACGCTGCTGCGCACCAAGCTCGGCGGCGGCAACGACGGACCGGTCGCGATGGCGATGGCCCGCCCGAAGATCACCGATCCCCGCGACACCGCCATGGTGTGGATCTCGGACTTCTACGAGTTCGGCCGCTCCCAGCCGCTGTTCGAGGGCATCGAGGAGGTCCACCGGTCCGGCGTGAAGTTCATCCCGGTCGGCTCGGTGACCAGTTCCGGCCGCCAGGAGGTCAACCCCTGGTTCCGGGAACGCTTCAAGGCACTCGGCACACCGGTGATATCCGGTCATATGCGCAAGCTCGTCCACGAACTCAAGACGTTTCTCGCTTAGAAAGGCCCTGACATGTCCGACCTGTTGCGCGCCCCCGCCGAGTTCAAGTACGCGGAGGAGCTGGACTGGCTGGAGTCGGTGGACGACGGTCCGAAGCCGTTCTCCTGGCGTCTGTCGCCGAAGATGGTCCGCCTGTTCATCCTGGGGTCCGAGCGCGCCGACGGACTCGGCCGGAAGATCCCGCAGAAGTGGTTCGGCGACCGGAGCCTGGTCGAGCGCGCCGTCGTCACCCTGGCGTCCGACCGGGGCCTGCTGCTGATCGGCGATCCGGGCACCGGCAAGAGCTGGCTGGCCGAGCTGCTGGCCGCCGCGGTGTGCCGCAGCTCCACCCTGGTGGTGCAGGGCACGGCGGGCACCACCGAGGACCACATCAAGTATTCGTGGAACGTGTCCATGGTGATCGCCAAGGGCCAGTCGCGCGAGTCGATGATCCCCTCGCCGATCATGACCGCGATGGAGACGGGAGCGATCGGCCGGTTCGAGGAACTGACCCGTTCCACCAGCGACGTCCAGGACGCGCTGATCTCGATCCTGTCGGAGAAGTACATCTCCGTGCCGGAGCTGGACAGCGACGGCATCGTCTTCGCCAAGCCCGGCTTCTCGGTCATCGCCACCGCCAACAGCCGGGACCGGGGTGTCAACGACCTGTCCTCCGCGCTCAAACGGCGGTTCAACTTCGTCCGTATCCCGGTGGTGACGAACCGCAGGAGCGAGGCGGAGATCGTCCGCTTCCGCACCGGGGAACTGCTGCGCCGGCACCGGATCGAACTGGAGGTGCCGCCGACCCTGCTGGACGTGCTGCTCCAGAGCTTCGCGGATCTGCGCGCCTCCGCCGCCGCGGCGGGCAGCGACGACGAGAAGCTGGAGTCCGCGCTGTCCAGCGCCGAACAGATCGGTGTGCTGGAGGACGCGATCCTGCACAGCGACTTCTTCGGCGAGCGCGAGCTGACGGCCCGGACGCTCGCTTCCTCCCTCGTCGGTTCGCTGGCCCGCCGCGAGCCCGAGGACCTGGCCATCCTCAACAAGTACCTGCACGGTGTGGTGGAGCCACGCAGCAGGGAACAGGGCGGTTTCTGGCCGGAGTTCCTGGAGGGCGGTCGGGACGCGATCGCCACCCTCTCGTGAGCGCGGTGGGGGAAGGGACCTCGTTCGAGTCCCTGCGGACCCAGTTGCGGGAGGCCGCGACGGCACTGGCCGACGGGCCCGACGCGCTGGAGGGCATCCTCCTCGGCATCGTGGACGACGTCGACCGCGCCGTCCGCGAGCCCCTGGAGATCTTCCCGGTCTGCCACCACTCGCCGGCCTCGGCGATCGCCATGGCCCGGAGGCTGCGGGAGAAGCGGCCGAAGGTCGTCTATCTGGAGCTGTGCGAGGACCTGGCCCCGCTCCTGTCCGAGCTGCGCAACTGCCGTCTTCCGGTGGCGGTGCAGGCGTTCGCAAGCGAGGTCGAGGGCTTCCCGGCCGCGTGGGCGCCGCTGTCGGTCGTCGCCCCGCTCACCGAGGCGTCCGCCGAGTACCAGGCGATCGCCTACGCGCTGGACACGCCCGGGGTGGAGCTGGTCCTGGTGGACCGCTCCTCGGACCATGTCTTCCAGGCGCGGGCCCGGGAGACCGAACCGCGCGGGGGCGGCGGTCCGGACACGCCGCCCGCCGAGGAGGAGGCCGGGCTGCACGGCGACGCCGTCGGTGTGGAGATCGGCGACCTGCGTCCGCGCTTCGCCGAGCTGGAGGAGCGTCTGCTGCGGCACGGCCGGGTGCGGCACTGGTCGGAGTGGTGGCACCAGTACGTCGAACTGCCGCTCGGCGACAGCGACCACGCCACCTACCGGCAGGTCATGCTGCTGATCGGGAGTCTTTTCCGGCGGCTGGCGCCCGGCGACACGGAGCGGGTGCGGGAGGACGAGGACCGCGAGCGCCACATGTGGACCCGGATGCGGGAGCACCTCGCGGTGTCCGGTACCGACCCGGCGGACTGTCTCTACGTCTGCGGCGCGTTCCACGCGGCGAGCCGGGTCGAGGAGTTCGGGCTCGGCGGGGCGGAGACGTTCCGGATCACCGCGCCCAGTGGCAGTACCTGGCGGTACGGACTGATTCCCTCCAGCCACGCGGCGATCGAGGCGCAGTTCGGCCTCACCCCGGGCTCGGTGTCGATCGCCGCGACCCAGTGGACGAAGAACGTCCGACGGACCAAGGTCCGGCCGTTCCGCCTCCAGGGTCAGGCGGGCGCGAAGAAGCCCGCCGGGGCGGCGAAGGCCGCCGCCCTCCCCGCCGTCCCGGGTGCCGCCGAGGTGTCCCCGGACAGGCTGTCCGGTTTCCTGCGGCGCCCGCCGGTGCTCGATCCGCTGGACGAGGCCGAACTGCTCGGCTGGTCCGTGGAGCTGGTGCGCGCCGCGCGCCGCAACGGCTATCCGGCCTCCACCGCCGACGCCATCGCCGTGTTCGAGACGTCGATCCTGCTGGCGGGGATGCGGGACCGGGCCCGGCCCACGCCGTACGACTTCCAGGACGCGGCGGTCACCTGCGTCGAGAAGGACACGGTGCCGGGCCGCCGCGACGTACGGCGCATTGTCGAGATCATGATGGGCGGCGACCGGATCGGCCAGGTCGGGTACGACGCCCTGCCGCCACTCGCGCGCGATGTGCACGACCGGCTGGCGCCGCTGAAGCTGAACCCGCAACAGCGCGGCGTGCGGCGGGCGTTGCTGGACATCGCGGCCGAACCGGAGCTGGCGCGGGTCTCCGACCTGCTGTGGATACTGCGCCGGCTGCTGCCGCCGGGCGCGGCGCGGGCGATCATGGGGGAACGGCGGCTCGGTGAGCGGCCCATCCAGGAGTCGTGGGACCTGGCGCTGGGCACGCACCAGCGGGCACTGATCGAGCTGGGCTACGAGGGCGTCAGTGTCGAGCAGGTCCTGGAGCAGCGGCTGCGGCGGCGCGCGTACGACCCCGGGGCGACCACGGCCGACGTGCTGGAGGCGGTGGAGGACGCGCTGCTGTATCTGCGGGGCCGCCGCCTCGCCGACGAACTGGGCACCCGCGCCCTGGAGGTGCTGGCGACCGAGCGCGGTGTCGACGGGGCGCCTGAGGTGCTGCGCCGGGTGCGCCGGCTGCTGGCGTACTACCGCACCACCGAGCCGGTGCTGCCGCCGTGGATCGAGTCGTTCGTCACGGCGGGGTACGCGCACTACTGCACGCTGCTGCCGACGGCGGTCACCGACGAGGACGCGACGGTGCGGCAGGTCGCGGCGATGCTGGGCTTCCTGTTCAGCATGGAGGGTCTGGCGCTGTCGCTGGGCTGTGACCGGACACAGCTGGATCTCGCGTTCGCGCAGTCGCATCCCCGGGAGCCGGCCAAGGTGGCGCTGCTGTGGGCGGCCCGGGTCCAGCTCGGGCAGCTCTCCCGTGCCGAACTGCGCTCGCGCTGCGACGAGTTGCTGGGCAATCCCCTGGTGGTGCAAGCCTATCCACGCTATCTCAGCGGGTTCCTGCACGCGCTGGAGCCGGTGCCGCAGCTGGCGGACTTCGTGGTGGAGGCGGTGTCGCACGCGTTCGCCCGGCTGCCGGACCCGGTGCTGCTGCCCTGGCTGCCGACCCTGATCGGCACCCTGCGCGCCGAGGGCGCCGAGCTGGCGCCGCTGCTGATCCGTGAGGCGGGACGTGTCTTCCCGGGCCGGCTCGCGGCACTGGACGCGTGGGTACCGCCCTGGCTGGCGGAGCCGCCCGCCGGGGAGAGCGCGGCCCGGTCCACCGTCTCCGGCGGCGGGGGCGGTACGGGCGCCGCGCTGCTCGCCGCGCATCCGGCGACGTGCGACGCGGCGGCGGGGCTGCTGGGCTGCGAGGGCCGGTGGGAGGCCGCCGACCCCGGCCCGCCGGGTGCGGTCCTGGCGGCCCGTCACCCGGAGACGGCGGCGGCGCTGGACACCCTGCTGGCCGGCCGCTGAGGTCCGCGGGCGCTCGCGCGTCGACGGCCCGCCGGAAAGCGTCGACGACTCCGGCGGGAAGCGGCGTGGTCACCCCGGCCGGGGACACCGGGAGACCGTGACGGGCGGGCCGTCACGGTCTGCCGGAAGTCCCGCACCGGGACACGGAACGCGCGGTCGGGGGTGCGCGTCCCGTGTCCCGGCGGTCAGGCGTTGGGGTCGAACGGGATACCGGCGGGCTTGGCCTTCTGGAGGTGGGCGTTGAAGTTGCCGTCCTTCAGGCCGAAGGTGGCGCTGCCGAAGTTGGCCTGGCTCAGCTTGTCGCGCAGCCCGGCCGGGTAGCCGTTCCAGCCGACGAGGCGCGGGAACTGCCAGGTGCCGTGGTGGTTCTCCGGCGGCTCGTCGTTGTTGTTCGCGGCGCGGAAGGCGTGCGTGCTGATGCCGTCCTTGTGGTAGACGACCTTGGCGTGCGTGCCGTCCCAGCGGATCTGGTCGCGGGTGTGGATGTTGAAGTTGCCGTGGGCCGAGGTGGCGACGTACTGGGGCTGGTCGTTCTGCGTCCAGATCACGACGTGCTCCCAGTCGTGACGGTGCCCGCCGAGCGAACTGCCCGGCAGGGCCTGGTCCTTCTCGAAGTAGAGGCCGTACATGATGGCGCACCAGCCGTTGTTGCACTTGGCCCGGGAGTAGCTGTTGGTGTTGTCGAGGTCCCAGGAGTCGCGGCACTGGCCGTTGAGCGCGCCGCTCGGGTTGAGGCCGGGGTTGATGGTCCCGTCCTGCCCGATGGCGGGGGTGGCGTAGCAGCCGTCCGTGTCGTAGTCGAAGGCGGGCTGGAACGTCTGCTCCTGAGCGTCCGCGTTGGCGGGCAGCCCGCTGGGGGGATCGGCCAGTGCGCTGCCGGGGAAGGCGACGACCAGCGCGAGCGCACTGCCAAGGGTGAACGAGACCTTGCGGGTGCGCGAGCTTTTCTTCACTGCGTCCTCCTGATCGACCACAACGTGGGGGCGTCGGTCATTTTGACATGGCCGGATCATCTTTTCCGGCTCTTGTTGACATGCCCGATGTCAGGAGGTGTCGGTGCGATGAAAGATCAACCAATAGAGGGGGCAGGCGACTTGACGCCCCGGGCCGCGCCCGGAACGCGGGCGGAGCCGGGACCGGGGCCGCGCCGCGCCCGGGAACACGAGCGCGGCCGGCGGTCGACTTGGCCTGCCGCACCGCCGAGGTCGCGCCGCGCCCGGAACGCGGGCGGAGCCGGGACCGGGGCCGCGCCGCGCCCGGCCCCCGGGCGGCACCGGCTCCCGCGCCTCACCGTCCCCCGGGAGGCGGTACGACCCCGCCCGGCCCGCGACGCCGGACACCACGTCTCCCCGCCGCGCGAACCCCCGAGGGTCCCCGAGAACCCCCGAGGATGCCCGGGAGCCGCGTCCGCCCCCTCCCACCGACCCGACCACTTCGCGTTCGCGAACAGTCGGAGACCGGTCAACGACCCGGCCGCGCGGGCCCTTCGGCGCTTCTTCGGCCGCTCGGCCCCTCGGCCCCTCAGTTCTTCAGTTCTTCAGTTCTTCAGCGCCTCAGTTCTTCAGCGCCTCCGCGATCGAGTCCGCGAGGGGCGTCGTGGGCCTGCCCGCGAGACGGGACAGGTCGCCCGACGTCCCGACGAGAAGGCCGCGTTCGATGGCCCTGTCCACGTCCACGAGGATCCCGGCCATCGGCTCCGGCACCCCGGCGCCGGCGAGGATGCCCCGGAGGGTCTCGCCGGGGACGTCGGTGTGGACGATCGTGCGGCCCGTCTGCCGCGACAGCTCCGCCGCGTACTCCGCGAAGGACCAGGCCGTGTCGCCGCACAGCTCGTACGCCGTGTTCAGATGCCCCTCGCCGGTCAGGACGGCGGCTGCCGCCGCCGCGTAGTCCGCGCGTGCCGCGCTCGCCACCCGCCCCTCGCCCGCGGCGGCGACAACGGCGCCGTGCTCCAGGACGGGGCCCAGGTTCTCCGTGTAGTTCTCGCTGTACCAGCCGTTGCGCAGGAAGGTGTACGGCAGCCCCGAGTCCAGGATCAGCCGCTCGGTGACCTGGTGCTCGGCGGCCAGTTCGAAGTCGGCGGCGGGGCCGCCGAGGACGCCGGTGTACGCGAGTTGGGCCACGCCCGCCGCCCGCGCGGCGTCGATGACGGCGGTGTGCTGCGGCACCCGGCGGCCCGCCTCGCTGCCGGAGACGAACAGCACGCGGTCGCCGGCCCGGAAGGCGTCCGTCAGCGTCCCGGGGCTGTCGTAGTCCGCGATCCGCATCTCGGTCCCCAGGGCCGCCAGCGGCGCGGCCTTCCCCTCGTCCCGCGCCACGGCGGCGATTTCACCGGCCGGCACTCCGGCCGACAGCAGGGAGTCGATGACGAGCCGGCCGAGATGTCCGGTCGCTCCGGTGACGACGATGCTCATGGAAGGTCCATCCGTTCCGTTGGCGTTCGCGAGGATTGACACGTTTCGTGGCGTGCATGATCAACCATAGAATTCCCACTAACCGAAGGGAAGTACCCACCTTGAAGTAAGCTACCCATATGGACCAGAGCGCCCTCTCCCCGGACGTCAACCGCCGGGCGTGCCCCTCCCGGCTCGTGCTGGAACATGTCACCAGCCGCTGGGGCGTGTTGGTGCTGGCCGCCCTGCTGGAGCGCTCGTACCGCTTCGGCGAACTGCGCCGCAGGATCGAAGGAGTCAGCGAGAAGATGCTGGCCCAGACCCTCCGCACCCTGGAACGCGACGGCTTCGTGCACCGCGACGCCCTGCCCGCGATCCCGCCCCGCGTGGACTACTCGCTGACGGACCTCGGCCGCGAGGCGGCCGAGCGGGTGTGGGGGCTGGCGCGCTGGACCGAGCAGCGGCTGGACGCGGTGCTCGCGGCCCGGGACGCGTACGACGAGGACCACGCCCACTCCTAGAGCCCGTCGTTCAGATCTTGCCGGGCTCGCGCGCCCCAGCACCAGCCCTCGCCGCGTCCGGCAACCGGCGTCCGACGACGAGTGATCGGCAACGAGCGCCCGACGACGGGCCGACCGGCCGCTTCGGCAACTCAGTTTCGCGACCGCGAACGCGTCGGCACGGCAACGCCGTTGTGGGCGCTCCCCCGCGCGCGCCTCCGGGCCCGGCGCCCCGCGCTCCCCCATGGCACACCTTTTGATGAAACATTAGAAAGTTGAAGGGATTCGTACCGAACCTCTGGACAGCCTTCACACGGCGCTCTAATGTCTCGGCCCACCGAGACATGCGTTTCGTCTCGGTAACACCGCAGGCATTCAGAGTTCACATCAACACCGTTCGTCCCACGAGTCTTTCCACGTCTCTCCCCCCATGGCCGGGCCCCGCCCGTCACGAGGCGCCGCGCGACCGCCGTCACGGCGGTCGTCGCTCACGCACCGTGCAGCACCCCCGTCGACACGACGGGAAACCGGCCGGGTCACCGACTCTGCCGTGACCGCAGCGGAAGGGAAGCGACATGAAGATCCGTACGTTCATCGCCACGGCCTCACTGGTGGCATCCGGGAGCCTGGTGGCCTTCTCGGGCTCGGCGCAGGCCGCTCTCTACACCACCTGCGTCGGTGACGGAGGCGCCGTGACGGTCACCAACGACCTGGTCGTCCCGGCCGGGAAGTCCTGCACCCTCACCGGCACCAGAGTCAAGGGCTCGGTGACGGTCGAGGCCGGCGCCGACCTCGTGGCGGCCGGCGCGACCTTCAACGGCGCGGTCACCGTCGAGGAGAACGCCTACCTCGACCTCACCGACACCACCGTCAAGGGCACGCTGACCACCGAGTCCGCCTTCGGCACGCACCTGGAGAAGGCCAACGTCAAGGCGGTCACCGCCACCGGCGGCTTCCTCTACGCGGTCGACTCGACGGTCGGCGGGAACCTCAGCACCGAGGCCGGCGAGCTGTATGTCTCCGGCAGCACCCTGAACACCACGCTGAGCGGCTCGAACAACCAGTACACCGACGTGTACGACTCCACCGTCAAGGGCGCGTTCACCGTCAGCGGCAACGCGCTGGGCGGCGTGTTCTGCGCCAGCGAGGTGTACGGCGCGGCGACGTACACGGGCAACTCCGACACCCTCCAGATCGGTGGCGAGGGCCTGCTCGGCTCGTGCGCGGGCGCCTCGTACTTCGGCGGCAACGTGTCGGTCACCGACAACACCGCCAACTCCGTGCTCGACAACGCGATCGTGCGCGGCTCGCTCACCGCGACCGGCAACGACCCGGTCCTGGTCGTCGGCGAACTGGCCCGGATCCGCGGCGCCGTCACCGGTGAGACCGCCGCCGCCTCGGCCGCCCGTTCCGCCCGCAAGGCCGCTCCGCAGGACCGCGGCGCCGACCTCGCCGAGAAGGCGGCCGAGCGCGCCGACGCCGCGCGGGCCGAGGCCCACGGCGCGGGCAAGTCCGCCCTCTGACAGCACCCGGCCCGCCCTGCGGCAACCCCCCGCGGCACCGGCAGGTGACGGCGACCGCCCCCGTCGCCGTACCTGCCGGGCCCGCCGCGACACCCGCGTATGACACGTGCCACCGGTACGGCCCGCCCCACCCGGCGACCCGCCGCGGCACCCGCGTACCACCGACGCAGCACCCGCACGGCGGCATCAGCCGCCCCGCCCGGCGGTCCCTCCGCCGGCCCGCACCCCCGTCGGCCGTCCGGCCACCCGCCCACGCCCGTTCCGCCGCGTTCCGGAGCCCGTGGAGCCCCGCCCGTCGCGACGCGCACCGCCGAAGCAACAGGCGTGCGCGCCCCGGTCCTACCCTCTTCTCCTCATTCCTCAGGAGTGACCGTGAGCCATATCCACAAGTCCTTCGACCGCCGAGACTTCCTGCGCGCCACCGCCGGCACCACCGTGGCCCTCGCCGCCGCCTCCGTCACCGGGGCCGCCGCGACCTCCGCCGCCGCTGCCGCGCCGGGCGGTCTGTCCATCCCCAAGGACCGCATCGGCATCCAGCTCTACAGCATCCGTGACAAGGTCAGCTCGCTCGGATTCGGCGTCGTGCTGCCCGAGTTGGCCCGGATCGGCTACAAGGAGATCGAGTTCGCGGGGTACACCCAGAGCACCTCGATCCTGGGCCGCCAGATCACCGTGCCGGAGATCCGCACCCTCCTCGACGACAACGGTCTGACCGCCGTCGGCAGCCATGTCGGTCTCGGCAACTTCCGCAGCAACCTCCAGGGCGAGCTGGACAACGCCCAGATCCTCGGCATGCCGCACGTGGGCACGGCCAACGCGCCGTCGAACCTCAACACCGTCGCGGGCTACCGCGCCGCCGCCGACGAGTTCAACGTCTGGGGCGCCGCCGCCACCGCGCGCGGTCTGAAGCTCTACCAGCACAACCACGCGGGCGAGTTCGCCTTCGCCACCGACCAGCCGTCGGTCCGGCTGTACGACGTGTTCCTCAAGAACACCGACCCGCGCCACGTCTATCTCGAACTGGACATCTACTGGGCTTACGTGGGCCAGTACCGCTGGCCCGGATTCGACCCGGCCGCGTACGTGCGCAACCAGCCCTACCGCTACCCGCTGTTCCACATGAAGGACGGCGACGCCAACTCGGCCAACGCCAACGGCTTCGACATCGTCGAGTTCGGGGCCGGCGACCTGCCGTACGAGAAGTTCATCCGTGACATCGGCCCGCGTGCCTCGCACATCGGTATCTGGGAGCAGGACACCGCGCCCAACACCCAGCCCAATCCGCCGGGTTCGCTCGGCGCGGCCGAGCGCAGCTTCACCGCGCTCAAGGGACTGCTCGGCTGATCCGGCCGCCCCGCCGGACGACGTGACGCACACGCAGGCGCCTCCGCGCGCGGGGGCGCCTGCGTGTTCCGCCGGACGGCCTCCGTTCCCCCGCTCCCTTCCGCCCGCGATCGAGGAGACGCATCACCGTGCACCGCACCCTGAGACGCCTGATCACCGGGGTCCTGCTCGTGGCACTGCCAGCCCTGGGCAGTGTGGCCGTCGCGCCCGCCGCCCAGGCGCACCCGGACCACGAACACGCTCTGGACTGGTCGAACTACGAGAAGGTCACCCTCACCAAGGACACCGGCGAGCCGATCGACCTCGCCGTCCTGCCCGACAGCCGGGTCCTGCACACCGCCCGCAACGGCGACGTACGGCTCACCGACCCCGGTACGGGTGTCACGAAGGTCGTCAACCACGTCGACGTGTACCAGAACTCCGAGATGGGGTTGCAGACGGTCACGCTGGACCCGGACTTCGCCACCAACAAGTGGGTGTACCTCTACTACTCGCCGCCGCTGAACACCCCGGCGGGCTCCGCGCCGCAGACGCTGCCCGCCGGGCAGACCGACGCGTACTGGAAGCAGTGGGAGGGCTACGACACCCTGACCCGCTTCAAGTGGACCGGCGACAAGCTCGACCTCTCCACCGCCCAGGAGATCCTCCGCATCGACGTCAACCGCGGCCAGTGCTGCCATGTCGCGGGTGACGTGGACTTCGACAGCAAGGGCAACCTCTACCTCGCGACCGGTGGCAACACCCCGGCCTCGGGCCCGAACGTCAGCGGCTACACCCCGATCAACGACGCGCCCGGCTACAACCCCGGCCTCGACGAGCGCCGCGGCTCGGGCAGCACCAACGACCTGCGGGGCAAGATCCTGCGGATCAAGGTCCAGGAGGACGGCACCTACACCGTCCCGGAGGGGAACCTCTTCGCGCCGGGCACGGCCAAGACGCGTCCCGAGATCTTCGTGATGGGTCTGCGCAACCCGTTCCGGCTGGCGGTGGACCCGGCGACGGACGCCGTGATGTGGGGCGACTACGGCCCCGACGCCGGTACGGCCGACCCCAACCGGGGCCCGATGGGGTACGTCGAGTGGCAGACCACGACCAAGCCGCTGAACAGCGGCTGGCCGTACTGCACGGGTGACAACACCAAGCCCTACCGCGACTTCGACTTCGCGACCCTCACCCCCGGCCCCGCCTTCGACTGCGCCAAGCCGGTCAACGACTCCCGCTGGAACACCGGTCTGACCGAGCTGCCCGCGTCCACGCCCGCCACGCTCTGGTACGGCGACCGGGACACCGACCAGCCGTGGCCCGAGCTGACGGCCTTCCGGGGTCCCGGCGGCCCCGGCGGTCAGGCCCCGATGGGCGGCCCGGTCTACCACTACGACGCGGACAACCCGTCGCCGGGCAAGTTCCCGGAGTACTGGGACGGCAAGGCGTTCATGGCGGAGTTCTCGCAGGACTACGTCGCCGCGCTCACCCTCGACGGCCCCGACGGCCCGGTGAGCAAGCTGGAGAACCTGCTGCCGAACAGCGAGCGCGACCAGAACGGCATCCCGCAGTGGGACAACCCGATGGACCTGGAGTTCGGTCCGGACGGCGCGCTCTACGTCCTCGACTACGGCGACGGCTTCTTCCGGCAGAACCCCGACGCGGGTCTCTACCGGATCGACTACGCCGAGGGCAACAAGGCGCCCACCGCCGTGATCAAGGCCGACAAGACGTCCGGCCAGGCCCCGTTGGCGGTCTCGTTCAGCGCGACCGGCTCCAGCGACCCGGAGAACGGCGAGCTGACCTACCAGTGGGACCTCGACGGCGACGGCACGTTCGACGCCACGGGCGCCACGGCCACGCGTACGTATCCGGACAACGGGCAGTTCCAGGCCCGGCTCAAGGTCACCGACCCGCAGGGCAAGTCAGGTCTGACGAGCCGTCAGATCACCGTGGGCAACACGGCGCCGACGATCCGGATCACCTCGCCGCCCAACGGCGGGTTCTTCAACTGGGGCGACGCCGTACCGTACGGCATCGCGGTCGAGGACCCGGAGGACGGCACCACCCCGGACTGCGCCAAGGCCGCCTGGACCTTCGGGCTCGGGCACAACCAGCACGGCCACCCGGTCAACAGCGGCACCGGCTGCACGGGCGGCGTCCTGACCCCGGCCGACGCGGGCCACGGCGACACCGAGAACGTCTTCGGCGTCCTCGGCATCACCTACACCGACAAGGGCGCGGGCGGCGTGCCGCCGGCGACCGGTGACGCCCAGGTGGTGCTCAACCCGGCGCTGATGCAGGCCGAGCACTACGACTCCGCGGAAGGTGTCACGGTCACCGACGACGCCACGGCGTCCGGCCAGCGCAAGCTGACCTCGTTCGACGCGGGCGACTGGATCGCGTACGACCCGGTGTCCTTCGCGGGCATCACCGGGGTCAAGACCCAGGCCGCCGGTGCGGGCACGCTGGCGCTGCGCTGGGGCGCGGCCGACGCGGAGCCGTTCGCCACGGTCGAGATCCCGGCGGGCGAGGGCTGGCGGACCGTCACCACCGCGCTGGGGAACGCCCCTTCGGGCACCGGCGAGGTCTTCGTCACCTCCTCCGGGGGTGTCGAGCTGGACTCGCTGACCTTCCAGGGGGCGGGTATCGCGGACAAGACCGCGCCCAGGGCCACCGCCACGCTGAACCCGCCCCGCCCCAACGGTGACGAGGGCTGGTACACGGGCAACGTGTCGCTGACGGTCGCGGCCACCGACAACGGAACGGTGTCCAGCCGTCAGTACTCGATCGACGACGGCGCGACCTGGCTGTCGGCCACCAACGCGGTCACCCTGTCCCGCGAGGGCGCCACGACCGTCCGCTACCGGGCGACCGACAACGGCGGCAACGTCTCCGAGGTGGGCTCGCTCACCGTACGGATCGACCGCACCGGCCCCACGGTGACCACCTCCGGTCTGGACGACGGCAGTGTCCACGGGGACTCCCAGCGGCCGAAGCCGGTCTTCTCGGCGGCGGACACCGTCTCCGGCGGGGCGACCGCGACCGCGACGGTCGACGGCAAGGCGATCACCTCCGGCCAGACGCTGGAGCTGTGGCGGCTGCCGCTGGGCGCCCACGACCTGACGGTCCGGGCACGTGACCGGGCCGGCAACGTCACCACGAAGACGGTGGCCTTCACCACCCGTACCTCCTACGCGGACATCCGCGCGCTGGTCACCCAGCTGCGGGCCGACGGCCTGATCACGGCACAGGGACAGCAGCGGCTGACCGTACGGCTCGGCCAGGCCGAGGCGCACGCCGAGGCGGGCCGCACCGCGCAGGCGGCGGCGGTACTGGAGTCCTTCGCCGGCTACACCACCGACACCGCCCTGGTGCCGGACGGCGCGGCGGGCGCGGCCCTGGCACGGGACGCGCGGGCGCTGAAGGGAGGCGCCACCACCGGCTGACGCCGGGACCTGACAGGGCTGCCCCGCTCTCACCGGCGGGGCAGTTCTGCGTCCGGGTCTCTTCGTACGGGACGGGCCCGGCGAACGGGTTCCGTCAAGAGGGCGGCAACTTTTTGCGTTCTGTGGAAAAGTTGCCGCACGCCCCCGGACAGTGGCTGGCACGGAGCGTCGTCCGCCGCCGGGACGGGGCCGTACGCACCCGGCCGGTGCCGGGTGCGTAGGCGGCGCGGGACCGGCCTCGTACCGGGTGGACCCGGCCGGCTCCGACAGCACCTCCAGGGGCCCGGGGAGGGCGCGGAGGGGCCTCGCGCCGGACCCGGCACGGAGCAGCCGCGCTCGCGCCGTCCCACGGCGTACGGGCCCCGCCGGGCCGCCCGGTGTCCGCACCGCCCGGTGCGCCTCCCGCACTCCCGTACTCCCGCAAGCCGACCGAAGGCGTCCAGAGGAAGTGAGTCCGTGAACATCCAGTACCGCGTGTTGAGTCTGCTGCGTGACAACGGGCCGCTGTCCCGCGCCGAGCTCGCGGCCCGGCTGGAGGTTCCCCGCCCGCGGCTGCTCGGCGAGCTCGACCGCATGGTCGCCGCCGGGCGCGTCGTCGAGGCGGGCCCCGCCGCGTCACGCGGCGGCCGGCGCTCCACCCTGGTCCGGCTCGACCCCGGACTGCGGTTCGGCGCCGTCGACCTGGGCGCCAGCTCCATCGACATCGAGATCACCGACGGCGCGCTCGCCCCGGTGGCCGCCTGCTCCGAGCCCGCCGACATCCGCTCCGGTCCGGTCGCCGTCCTCGGGCGGGTCAGCGAACTGCTGCGGGAGATGGCAGAGCAGGGGCACTTCACCCGGCTCGACGCCATCGGGATCGGTCTGCCGGGGCCGGTGAGTTTCCGGGAGGGCGTCCCGGTCTCGCCGCCGATCATGGTGGGCTGGAACCGTTTTCCGGTACGGGACACCCTGGCCCGCGAGCACGGCTGCCCGGTGGTGGTCGACAACGACGTCAACGTGATGTCGCTCGGGGAGCAGCACAGCGGGGTCGCCAGGACGGTGGACCATCTGCTGTTCGTGAAGATCGGCAGCGGGATCGGTTCCGGGATGCAGCACCACGGGCGGATCTACCGGGGCGCGGAGGGCTGCGCGGGGGACATCGGTCACGTCCAGGTGGAGGCCGAGTCGGACGGGCCGGTCTGCTCCTGCGGGAACACCGGCTGTCTGGAGGCGTACTTCGGCGGGGTGGCGCTGGCCAGGGACGCCACCGAGGCGGCGGCGTCGGGCCAGTCGCCGCCCCTCGCCGGGCGGCTCGCCGAGCGCGGGGTGCTGACCGCCCAGGACGTCGCGGAGTGCGCGGACGGCGGCGACAACGCGAGCGTCAACCTGATCCGGGCCGGCGGTCACCGGGTGGGGCAGGTGCTGGCGACGCTGGTGAGCTTCATGAATCCGTCGATGATCGTGATCGGCGGCGGACTGACCGGCCTCGGTTATCCGCTGCTCGCCGAGATCCGCAGCGTCGTGTACAAACGGTCGCTGCCGCTGGCCACCGGCAATCTGCCGATCGTCATGTCCGAGCTGGGCCCGCGCGCCGGTGTGGTGGGCGCGGCCCTGCTGGCGAGCGAACTCGCGTACGGCGAGGAGACCTGACCGTACCGCCGCGCACCCCCCTTTCCCGGCCGCTCCCCGGCCCCGGTCCGCCGGTGTGCCGTCCGCCCGGTGGCTCCCGGACGGTGGCTCCCGGATGGCGGAGGCGCGCCCCGCCGGTGACCATGACCGGAGCGGGGCGGGGTACACGCACGGTGAGCCCGTACGCGAGAGGGCCACCGGAGGAGGAGAGCCGACATGATCGAATCCGCGGACATCCGCGAATGGCGCACCCACACGGTCATCGACTCCGAGGGGCGCAAGATCGGCTCGCTGGAGGCGGTGTACGTCGACACCCGTACCGACGAGCCCGCCATGGCGACCGTACTGATGGGCATGCCGACCCGGCACCGTCTGGTCTTCGTCCCGCTCGCGGGCGCGGTCGTGGGCCCGGACTACGTGCGGGTGGCCTACCCGAAGGCCGCGGTGAAGGACGCGCCGTCGATGGGAACGGACGACGTGCTGCCCGCCGAGGACGAGAAGAGCGTCTTCGCCCACTACGACCTGCCGTACCAGCCGGGCCCGAGCGGCGAACGCCAGCTGGCCCGCCGCTGACGCCCCGGCCGCCATTGCCGCCGGGCCCCGCGCCTTCGCTAGGGCTGCTGCGCCTTCTCGGCCGTCACGAACGCCTTCACGGCCGTCGTGGCGGCCCGCTCCACCAGGTCGACGCCCTCGCGGTAGGTGCGCTGCCCGTCGGACAGGACCACGACGAGCAGGGTGTGGCCGCCGCGCTCGACCCGCCCGATGCTGTTGACGTCCCACTTGCCCGTGGCGCTGCGCGGCAGCCAGCCGTTCTTCAGCACGGGCGCGGCGGCGGACCCCGGACGGTCGTCGGCGGCGGATATCCCCCACCGCTGCTCGGGCACGACCGTGCTCATCAGGGATCGCACATGGGCGCGGGAGGACGCGGTGAGCGGGGAGTGGGCGTCGCCGAGAACGGCCTCCAGGAGCGTGGCCTGGTCGGCCGCCGTCGTACGGGTCAGTCCCCAGTGGCCGTCCGGGTCGCCGTGGGTGTCCTTCAGGCCGAGGCGCTTGTTGGCGGCGTCGAGGCCCCGGGTGCCGCCGAGGGCCTTCCAGAGGGCGTCCGTGGCGGCGTTGTCGCTGCGGCGGATCATCTGGGCGGCCTGCTTCTTCTGCGCCGCCGTGAGGGAGGTCCCGTGGTCCTGCGCCTTCAGCAGCAGGGACGCGAGGATGTCGACCTTGACGATGCTGGCCGTGTCGTAGGCGGCGCTGCCCGTGCCGTACGCCGCCGTGTGCCGGCCGTCGAGGTCGCGGACGGCGACCGTGTAGCGGCCGTCGCTGTGGGGAAGCTTGTCCAGCGCCTCGCGCACCGCCGTGCCGGGACCGGTCGGCGCGGTGCCGGCGCGGGCCGGGGCGGCGTCGGGCGCGTGGCCGGTGGCAAGCCCCGGCACCGTCACGGCGACGACGAGCGCCAGGGCCGGGACGGCGATACGGGGCAGCCTGCGATGAGGGAACACAAAACGGACATTAGGCAAGATGTGGTGCGGCGGGCAACGTGCCTCTTCTCACAGCGACGGCCGGTGCCCGGTCCGGCGGGCCGCCGGACCGGGCACCTGTGAGGCGGACTCTCAGCAGGTCAGATGCCGTCCCGGCGGGGTGCGCAGCACGCGGGTGAACTGCTGGTACAGCTCGACCCGGTGTTCCATCTGCGCGGGATTGCCGCCCTCGCACTCGGCGGAGCCGTTGAGGCTCCAGATCGTCTGCCCGAAGCCCTTCTTGTTCACCATGGCGTCGTGGCCGGTCATGGTGCCCGGCCCGGACTGGGTGTTCCAGTACCAGAGGGCGGTCATCCAGGCGACGGCCGGATCGGTCTCGACCAGCCACGGGTTGTTCAGCAGATCGAGGCCGAGCGCGTCACCCGCGGCCTTGTAGTTGAAGTTCCAGCTCAGCATGATCGCGCCGCGTCCGTAGTACGCGTCCCGCCCGGCCGGGCAGCCGTAGGGCTGGGTGTCGTCGCAGAAGATCGGATACATGTCCGGGTTCTGGTTCACCACGTAGAACAGCCCGCCGGTCTCGTGGCTGATGTTGGCGAGGAAGGCCGCGGCCTCCTGCTTGCGGGTCGTACGGCTCCCGGTCCTGGCGAACGCGGGGTACGCGGCGGTCGCCTCGACGAGCCCGTCGTACGTGAAGAACGGGTCCCGGTCCGGGAACATCCGCTCGAACTGTGCCTCAGCGACGACGAACCGGTTCCTGTCCGCCGCGCCGTGACCACCCCCGTCCGGCGCGCTCATGGCCGTCGCGGGCAGCGCCCCGACGAGCAGTCCGCAGACCATCAGCAGGGCGGCCATGACGGCCGTGGTGCCTCTTCTCAACACGGTTGCTTCACTCCTGAACGATGTGTGGGGACAGGCGTTCACGGGTACCGGCGCCCACCCTCAACTCCCTTCCGGAGAAGCCGGGTTGAGGCGCGGACACCACCGCGCAGAGGCTACGGGCGCCACCCCCTCCCCGGATAGGTCCATACCAATTCTTGGGACAACGGAGACCTGGGCCCCGGGGACCGGGGGCCGGATCGGACGGCGGACCGTGCCCCGGCGTCACGGAGCGCCCTCGCGTCCGTCCCGTGGGGCGAAGGTCGCGAGGGCGTCGGCGTCGGTCGCGCGCGCGTGGAGGAAGTAGTCGGCCCACTCGGTGATGCCGGGGCAGGACGAGTCCCGGCCGAGTCGGGCCGCCGCGGCGTCGAGGTCGAAGTGGGTGGTGCGCAGTTCGACACCCGGGCCCAGCAGGGCCCAGTGCGCTCCGCTCCGTCCGTAGGGCATGCCGACGCTGCCGGGGTTGACCACGAGCCGGCCGTGGGCGAGGCGGACGAACGGCATGTGGGTGTGGCCGCAGACCACGGTGCGGATACCGGTGTCGAGTCCGCCGAGGACGTCCTTCCAGCGGTCGAGGCGGGAGTCGACCAGGACGACCTCCTCGTCGTCGCGCGGGGTGGCGTGGCAGAACAGCACCCTGCCCAGGCCGCTCACGGGCAGCGTGAGCGTGCGCGGCAACGAGCCGAGCAGGTCGAGATGGTCCTCGCGGAGCTGCCCGGCCGCCCAGGGAGCGATCGGATCGGGGATCTCGTCGCGTTGGCCCCGGCGGTACTCGACGAGTTCGCGGTCGGCGTTCCCACCGATCCAGCCGACGCGGTCACCGAGCCCGGACAGCAGGTCGAGCACCTCGCCCGGCTGGGGTCCGGCGGCGATGTCACCCGTGAGGACGATGCGCTCGGCATCGGCCACGTCGGGTTCGGCGAGGACCGCCTCCAGGGCGGGCAGGACTCCGTGGATGTCGGACAGGACCGCTACTCGGTTCGGCATGGTCACCACTGTGGGCCGCGGGCGGGCCGTCGGTGGGGCCGTTCGCCGGGCGCGTAGTCCTCTCGGACAGGGCCCGGGGAAGGAACCCGCCGCAGGTCGGGGGCGGGGCCCGCGGCAGGATTCGCCGCGGGTCCGAGCGGGGCGCTCACCTCGCGGACAGGGCCTAAGCTCGGCCAATGGCAAAGTATTTCGACGTACACCCCGAGAACCCGCAGCGCCGCACCATCGCGAGCGTGGCCGAGAGCATCCGGTCCGGCGCGCTCATCGCGTATCCCACGGACTCCTGTTACGCGCTGGGCTGCCAGCTGGGCAGCCGGGACGGTATCGCGCGGATCCGTTCCGTGCGGGAGCTGGACGACCGGCACCACTTCACACTGGTCTGCCAGAACTTCGCGCAGCTCGGCCAGCTGGTGCAGATCGACAACGACGTGTTCCGCGCGATCAAGGCGGCGACACCCGGCAGTTACACGTTCATCCTCCCCGCGACCCGGGAGGTGCCGCGTCAGTTGCTGCACCCGAAGAAGAAGACCGTCGGGGTCCGGATCCCGGACCATGTCGTCGCCCAGGCGCTGCTCGCGGAGCTGGGCGAGCCGCTGCTCTCCAGCACGCTGCTGCTGCCCGACGAGCCGGAGCCGATGACCCAGGGGTGGGAGATCAAGGAACGGCTCGACCATGTGCTGGACGTCGTGGTCGACTCGGGCGACTGCGGCACGGAGCCGACGACGGTCATCGACTTCTCGGGCGGCGAGCCGGAGATCGTACGGCGCGGGGCGGGCGACCCGGCACGGTTCGAGTGACGGGGGGCCGGCCGGCGCGGGGGGCGGCGTACCGGGCGGGCCCGTGGGAGACGCACGTCACTCTCCGCCGCGGCGGCGGGTGTGTCACAGGGGCCCGGGGTGTCTCGTCCCAGGGGGTGTAACCGACGGACAACCCCGGAGGAGCACACCATGGAACCGCGACTCGACTTCTACGCCGTCCCGGCGGCCGGCCTGGCTCTCAAGCGCTTCATGACGGTCGGCGCGTCCTTCAAGGAGTCGTCGCTCCCGGCGGTCACCCGGGAGCTGGTGGCCCTGCGTGTCAGCCAGATCAACGGATGCGCCCCCTGTGTGGACATCCACACGAAGGAGCTGGCCGCGGCCGGCGAGACCCCGGCGCGGCTGAACCTGGTCGCGGTGTGGCGCGAGGCCACGGTCTTCGGCGCGGCCGAGCGCGCCGCGCTGGAGCTGGCCGAGCAGGGCACCCGGGTCGCGGACGCCGCCTCCGGGGTGGACGACGAGGTGTGGGCGGCGGCTGCCGCGCAGTACGACGAGGAGCAGCTGAGCACGCTGGTGCTGCTGGTCTCGTTCATGAACGCGGTGAATCGCGTGAACGTCATCACTCGCCGGCCGGCCGGGGCGGACGTGCCCGGTACGGTCCGTTGACGCGGCGGCGGGCGGCACCCGGGGAGGACGCCGACATGGACAGGACCGGGGACAACGCCGGGGACAGGACCGGGGACAGGGCCGGGGACAGGGCCTGGGACAAGGCCGGGGAGTTCGAGGAGCTGCGACCGCTGCTGTTCTCCGTCGCCTACCGGATCCTGGGCAGTGTGAGCGAGGCCGAGGACGCGGTGCAGGAGACCTGGCTGCGCTTCGACGGCACGACGACCCGGCCCACGTCGGCCAAGTCCTTCCTGTCGGCCGTGGTGACCCGGATCTCGATCGACGTGCTGCGTTCCGCGCGGGTACGGCGGGAGCGGTACGTGGGCCCGTGGTTCCCCGAGCCGCTGCTGGAGGACCCGTACCAGGACCCGGAGCGGGCGGTGGAGCTGGCCGACTCGGTGTCGATGGCGGCGCTGCTGTTGCTGGAGCGGCTCGGCCCGGCGGAGCGGGCGGTCTTCCTGATGCGGGAGGTGTTCGGCTTCGAGTTCGCCGAGATCGCGGCGGCGGTGGGGCGCTCGGAGGCGGCGTGCCGCCAGTTGCTGGTCCGGGGGCGGCGGCACATGGGGGCGGGGCGGCGGCGGTTCACGGCGGACCGCGAGGAGCGGCGGGAGCTGGCGGCCCGGTTCTTCGACGCGCTGACGGGCGGTGACCTCGACGGGCTGCGGTCGCTGCTGGCCGCCGATGTGCGGCTGGTCGGGGACAGCGGCGGGAAGGCGCCGCAGCTGGCCAGGACCGTCGTGGGCGCGGACAACGTGGCCCGGCTGCTCAGCGCGTTCTGTCCCCTGCTGATCCGGGTCGACGTGTCGTTCGAACCGCACGACGTCAACGGCCAGCCCGGCGCGATCTTCCGCGACCGGGACGGCAGGGTGCTCCAGACCCTGGTCCTCGACGTGCTCGACGGACGGATCCAGACCATCCGCACGGTGATCAACCCCGACAAGCTCGGCCATCTCGGACCGGTGGCCGACGCCTGGGCGGTCAGCCGCGCGATCAAGCGGGCCCGCCGGGAGACGGACTGATCTCGGGACGGACGGACTTTTCACTCGTGCGTGACAAAGTATTTACGGTCTCGACAGAAGTCTCTAGTCTTTCGCTCGGCGTCGACTTATTGCGTACATGACACACGCACCAACACGCCCCACCGCTCCCCAGCACGCCCTGTCGCGCCACGAACTGACAGAACGCCACGTCCGTGTCCGTCGCCAGCCTCCGTATCCGGATCGAAGGGCTCGTCCCGGCGGTCGACCCCGGCCAGGGACAAGGGTGTTCTTCCCGGTGCGCGAAGTGCCAGGAGGAAGAATGGATCATCGACCGAGCCATCGCCTGCGCAGATGTCTCCTGAGTCTGCTCACCGTCCCGCTCCTCGCCACCGGTCTCCTGTCGGGCCCGGCCGTCGCCGCCGAGCCCCCCGTCGGCGGCTCGGCCACCGGACCCGCCGTCCGTGAACTGCCGCCCCAGGAACCGGGAGTCACCCTGCGGGTCTTCGACGTGCAGGTGCCGCTGGAGAAGATCTGCGCCCTGAAGCCGGGGCAGACCCCGAACGTCGACCGGCTGATGCCGACCATCGACTGGTCCTCGACCGCGGACTTCGGCGGGATCGGCGACCACTTCGTCTCGCAGGTCATCGGCAACATCGACGTCCCGCAGGACGGTTCCTACGCCTTCCGGCTGACCAGCGACGACGGGTCGCGCCTGCTCATCGACGACCGGGTCGTCATCGACCACGACGGTCTGCACGGCGCGGACCCGAAGGACGGCACGGTCACCCTGACGGCCGGTCAGCACGCCCTGCGCATCGACCACTTCGACCGTACGGGCGGGCAGAACATCACCCTGGCCTGGCGGCCGCCGGGTGCCTCCGGCTTCACCGTCGTCCCGAACTCCGTGCTCAGCACGGACGCCGGTGTCGTCCGGGTGACCGCGCCGGGCCGCAAGGAGTGCGAGGGCGTCCGGGACTCCCCCGGCGACGGTCTGCCGCTGAACGGCGTGCACCCCGGCTACACCCTCACCGATCTGCGGCCGGCCGGTTTCCAGCCGCAGGTCACCGCGATGGACTGGCTGCCGGACGGTCGGCTGGCCGTCACCACCTGGGGCGGCACGGACAACGTGACCGGCGAGGTCTACCTCCTCAGCGGGGTCACGGGCAGCACCGGACCCGGCAAGGTCACGGCCGAGAAGGTGGCTCAGGGCCTGAAGGAGCCGCAGGGCATCGCGTACGTCGACGGTTCGCTGTACGTGTCGCAGAAGCACGAGCTGACGGAGCTTCAGGACACCGACGGGGACGACGTCACCGACACCTACCGGAAGGTCGCGACCTGGCCGCACGGCGGGAACTTCCACGAGTTCGCGTTCGGGCTGCTCTACCGGGACGGCTACTTCTATCTGAACCTGTCCGTCGCCATCAACCAGGGCGGCGCCACGACCAATCCCCAGCCCGCGCCGAACCGCGGCTCCTCCATCAAGGTCAACAAGGCCACCGGCGCGATCAGTTACGTGGCCGGTGGTCTGCGTACCCCCAACGGCATCGGCTGGGGCCCCGAGGGCGACGCCTTCGTGACCGACAACCAGGGCGGCTGGCTGCCCTCCTCGAAGCTCGTGCACATCAAGCAGGACCGCTTCTTCAACCACTACACCAACCCGGCGGGACCCTTCGACGCCGAGCCGGTCACCAAGCCGGTGCTGTGGCTGCCGCAGAACGAGATCGCCAACTCCCCCAGCACACCGCTGCTGTTGGACGACGGGCCGTTCGCCGGGCAGATGATCTTCGGTGATGTCACCTACGGCGGCATCCAGCGCGCGTACCTGGAGAAGGTCAAGGGCGAGTACCAGGGCGCCGTCTTCCGGATGACCCAGGGCCTGGAGGCGGGGGTCAACCGCATCAGCAGGGGCCCGGACGGCGCGATCTACGCGGGCGGGCTCGGCGCCGGCGGCAACTGGGGCCAGGAGGGCAAACTCTCCTACGGTCTCCAGAAGTTGACGCCGAACGGGAAGAACGCCTTCGACATCCTCGCGATGCGCGCGAAGGACGGCGGCTTCGAACTCGAGTACACCAAGCCGCTCTCCGCCGGGACCGTGGCCGAACTGGCCGACCGCTACGAGGTGAAGCAGTGGTCCTACGCGCCGACGCCCGACTACGGCGGGCCGAAGGTCGGCGAGAAGACGCTGGAGGTGACGTCGGCGACCGTGTCCGCGGACGGCAAGAAGGTCACCCTGGCGATCGACGGCCTGGAGTCCAACCGCGTGGTGCACATCCGCTCCCCCCGGCCGTTCAGCTCCACGGACGGCGAGACGCTGTGGAGCACCGAGGCGTGGTACACGCTCAACTCGCTTGTCGGTGACGAGCGGCCGAAGACGCTGTACGAGGCGGAGGAGGCCGCGCTGACGGGCGGCGCCGGTGTCGACACCGAGCACGCGGGCTACTCGGGCGGCGGGTTCGTCGACAACTACGGGACGCAGGGCGCCACCACCACGTTCGACGTGCTGACGACGCAGGCGGGCAAGTACGACGTCGGGCTGCGCTACGCCAACGGCCCGAACCCGTTCACCGGGAACAAGACGGTCAGCGTCTACGTCAACGGCCGCAAGATGAAACAGACGGTGCTGCCGAGCACCGGCCAGTGGAACAGCTGGGCGACGGTGACCGAGTCGCTGCCGCTGAGCCGGGGGGCCAACACCGTCGCCTACCGGTACGACGCGGGCGACACCGGCCATGTCAATCTCGACCTGATCACCGTCCATCCCGACGACAGCCGCATCACCCTGTTCGACGGGAAGGACCGGTCGGCGTGGCAGCACAACGACGGCTCCGCCGTCCGCTGGCCGTCGGCCGACGAGGGGTCGATGGAGGTCTGCTGCGGTGACATCCGTACCAAGCAGGCGTTCGGCGACTTCAAGCTCCACGTCGAGTTCCGGGTGCCGAAGCTGCCGCCGGAGGTGACCGGCCAGGACCGCGGGAACAGCGGTGTCTATCTCCAGGAGCGCTACGAGGTCCAGATCCTGGACTCGTTCGGGGTGGAGAAACTCGCGGACAACGAGGCGGCGGCGATCTACACCAAGAAGGCGGCGGACCTCAACGCCTCGACCGCGCCCGAGACATGGCAGACGTACGACATCACCTTCCGTGCCGCCCGCTTCGGCGCGGACGGGAAGAAGACCGAGGACGCGCGCGTCACGGTCGTCTGGAACGGTAGGACCGTGCACAACGACGTCGCGATCGACGGCCCGACCGGGGCGGGGGCGCCCGAGACCACGGCCACCGGGGCGATCCGGCTCCAGGACCACGGGAACAAGGTGCGTTACCGCAACATCTGGATCGAGCCCACGGCGTAGGCAGTGGCTCTCCCCGCCCCCGGCCGTCCTCACGGCCGGGGGCGGGGCCCGTCCCGCGGACCGCGCGGGAGATCCGCCGGGACCGGGCGGGAGATCCGCCGGCGCCGCCGCGCTACTCCGCGTAGACGCTCAGCCCGGACAACTGCCCGGCCGGCCAGCCGCTGTTGGCGGTGATCCGCACCCGTACGTGGCGGACGGCCGCCGCCGAGGCGAGGGTGACCGTCACCTTGTTGCCGCTCGCCGGGTCGAAGACCCGGGCGGCGGGGGCGCTGAGCGTCGTGAAGCTCGTCCCGTTGGTGGAACCGAGGACTTCGAGCGTCTGGGTACGGGCGCCCCAGGCCGGGTTCGGCGGCAGGGACAGCACGATCCGCCGTACGGGCAGGGCGGAGCCGAGGTCGACCTGGATCCACTGCGGGAAGGCGTTGTTGGCGCTCTCCCAGTAGCTGCCGGTGTCGGTGTCGACGGCGTTGCCGGGCCCGTAGTTCTGGGTCTGGCTGCTCGCGGTGGCCGCCCTGCCGAGCGCGAGGTCGCCGGCCGGCGGGTTGGGGCCGCCGCCACCCACGACGGGTGGTGTGGGGCGGGTCGGGGTCAGGGCGAGCTGGCCCTTCAGCATCCGCCCGCCGTCGCCGGTGAGCCGCAGATAGTAGTCCGCCGAGCAGGCCGTGCCGTCCTCGTCCAGCGCCCGGATGCCGGAGCCCACCGGCACGTGCGCGGCGGTCTCGGCCGTCTTGGCGATCTGGTTGCCCTCGTTGTACTCGTCGAACATCGAGATGTAGATGCCCTGCACGCCGATCCGGCACATGTTGTAGAACTGCCGCCACATGAAGTCGCCGTGCGCGCGGTGGCCCGACTGGAGGTCGCCCGGCAGGACACAGGGCTGGTAGTCGATGCCGTTGGCGTCGCAGTGCGCCTGGTCGGGGGTGTTGACGTTGGCGTAGAAGTTGTCGGCGCCCGCGACGTCCCCGATCCGGCCGACCATCCACGGCGAGAGCATGTCGAAGGCGAGGTACACGTCCATGTACCCGGGCCGCGAGTCCTCGATGCCGCGCCGCCAGTGCGTGGGCACCCCGCCCATCACGTAACAGCCCTGCTCCTTGAACCAGTTGACGACGTCCAGGCAGACGGCGGCCGACCAGGTCTTGTTGGGCTCGTTGAAGCCGAAGCCCCAGATGCCCACCACGGGCTTGCCGTTCTGCCGGGCGTAGGCCGGGGAGGCGGTGTGCGCCTTCATCTTGGCGAGCCAGTCCGCCTTCATCTCCGGCTGCATGTTCGTCCAGGCCGTGGCGTCGTACATGATGTAGAACTTGCGCCCGTACCTCTCGGCGGCGGAGCGCACCTTCACCGCCATGTCGTCACGGGTCGGGCCCTCGTTGCCGTTGGGGTTGAAGCGCTGGAGGGCGGCGGTGTCCAGGCTGTTCTGCCGCATCCACGAGAAGTGCGTGTCGACGGTCTGCTGGTCGTACGAGGAGAAGAGGGTGGCGGGCTGCCCGTTGCCGAGCGCGGGGTAGGCCGTCCGGTAGGTGTGCGTGTAGTCGCTTACGTCGGGCCAGCTGACGATCGCGGTGTTGCTCGGGGACGGTGACTGGCCCCAGTTCTGCGACCAGTGCCACCAGCCGTTGATGGGCGCTCCGTCGCCGGAACAGGCGAACCAGCCCTGGTAGCCGACGGTGATCTTGCCGACGACGTCTCCGGGTGGGGAGGCCGCCGCGTACGCGGTCCTGGTCTGGGCGGCCATGCCTGCCGCCGCTCCGGCGCCGGCTATCGCGGACGCGATGACGGTGCGTCTGGAAAGTGCCACGGGGTTCCTCGCAATCGGCTCTGCGTGTGGAGGTGCGGGGAAGAGCGGCATGCGGCGGCATGCGGAGTACGTGGTGCGTGGCGGCGGTGTGCGCGTCCCGGCGCACGGTGCGGCCCCCCACAACGTAGGGACATGACAGTCCACCGGCAAGACAGGCGACTGGAAATTATTGACCGATCCGCGTCATGATCCGACGATCGGAGCGAAATTCTGACCCAGAACCGGGTCCGAACGGACAGTTCGGGGAGTCCGGTGAGTTCCGTGGGCGGGGGTCAGGCGGGCCGGTGCGGACGTACGGCGAACGTACCGGCGTGGCGCAGCCGCATTTCTTCCAACGCGGCGCGGTGGCGGCGGAGTTGACGGGCCGACAGCAGGGTGAGCACGGGGAACGCGACGACGCCGGTGACGCTGGTCCACAGCGTGCTCTCGCCGGACTGCCCCAGCCAGAGCGCGGAGGTCAGATACGCGGCGGCCAGCACGGCCATGCCCGCGTACGCCCAGCGCACCCAGGCCAGCATCCCGGCCTGTTCCCGGGTCAGCGGATATCGGCTCGTCCCGGACTTCGGGAGGGTGGTAGCCATGTGCTGCGCCTACCCCCGAACGCCGCCCCTACCCCGCCGCGCCGCCCACCACACGTGTGCGAGAGGCGTGCCCGTCGAAAGTGGGCCGCGCCCCGCCCGTCCCGGTGATGGGATACGGGCATGGCACCTCAGGAACCGGACGTCGTGGACCGGGGGCGGTACGGCACGCCGGCGAATCCGTGGGACGACCCGCGCTGGCGGAGCGCCGCCCTGTCCTGGATCGAGAGCCGGCTGGCCGCACGGGGGTCCCGGCCGACGGGACCGCGCCGTGTACGGCTGCGACCGTGGTCCGTGCTGGTGCGGACGACCGTCGACGGTCGGGGCCCCGTGTGGTTCAAGGCCGCTCCGCCCGCCGGGGCCTTCGAGGCGGGGCTGACGGCGGCCCTGGCCGGCTGGGTCCCGGACCAAGTACTGGCACCACTGGCCGTCGACACCCGGCGCGGCTGGTCCCTGCTGCCCGACGGCGGCGCGCTGTTCCGGGACGTACGGGACGACGGTCCGCCCGGCCCGCGTGCCTGGGAGGAGCCGTTGCGCCAGTACGCCGAGACGCAGCGCGCCCTCGTCCCGTACGCCGCGAGGATCGGGGAACTCGGCGTACCGGACGGACGCGCGGGCGCGCTGCCGGGCCTGTTCGACCGGCTCGTCGAGGCGAACGGGGCGCTCGACGGGGCGGAGAAGGAGCGGCTGCGCGCCGCGCGGCCCCGGCTCGTGGAGTGGTGCGCCGAGCTCTCCGAGACCGGTATCGGGGACTCGCTGGACCATTCCGACCTGCACGACGGGCAGTTCTTCGCACCGAAGGAGGGGCGGTACACCTTCTTCGACTGGGGTGACGCGCTCGTCGGCCACCCGTTCAGCAGTCTGCTGGTTCCCCTGCGCACGGCCCGTGAGCGGTACGGCGCCGAGGTGCTGCCCCGGCTGCGTGACGCGTATCTGGAGCCGTGGACCGACGCCGGGCGCCGGACCCCGGTGGAGCTGCGGCGTGCGGTGGATCTCGCCTGCCGGCTCGCTGCGATCGGCCGGGCCCTCTCGTGGGGGCGGCTCTTCGCGGGACCGTCCGAGGGCGCGGCCGAGAGCGCGTACTGGCTGCGCGAACTCTTCGCCGAACCGCCGGTACCCGCCAGGAAAACCGGGTGACCGTGGCGGGCCGCGCGCCGTACGGTCGTCATGACATCGCGCGCCGCACCGGTGAGTGGGGCGTGTCCGTGGCCAGTGAGGGGAGACCGCCGTGCGTGAGCGCACCGCCGCCGTCGTCCCCCCGGCACGGTACGAGGTGATCCTGGTGTCTCCCGGCGCCCGGCGCCGGCTGCGCGGCCGGTACCGGATGTCCGTGACGAACACCTGACTCTCCGTCAGATTCTGACCGCCCGTCACGTCCCGTCGTGCGCGCGCCTCTCGGTCCCTCGGCCCGGAAGGCCGCCACGCCGTGTCGGGGTGTTCCGTCCGGCAATCGCGTCGCCCTCTTCCGTGGATCATCCCGAAAGGCCACCGGCCGTGCGTACCGACCTGCACCGTCAACCCGTGTCCGCGACCACCAGCCCGCTCGGCACCGTGCGCAACCTGGGCATCCTCGCCCATGTCGACGCGGGCAAGACCACCGTCACCGAGCGGATCCTCTATCTCACCGGCACCACCCACAAGCGTGGTGAGGTCCACGACGGCACCACCGTCACGGACTTCGACCCGCAGGAACGCGACCGGGGGATCACCATCTTCGCCGCGGCCGTGAGCTGTACCTGGGACGGTCACCGGATCAACCTCATCGACACGCCCGGCCATGTCGACTTCGCCGACGAGGTGGAGCGTTCGCTGCGGGTGCTCGACGGCGCCGTCGCCGTGTTCGACGCGGTCGCGGGCGTCGAACCGCAGAGCGAGTCGGTGTGGCGGCAGGCGGACCGGCACGGGGTGCCCCGGATCGCGTTCGTCAACAAGCTGGACCGGGCCGGGGCGGATCTCGACGCGGCCGTGGAGTCGATCCGCCGGAGGCTGCATCCGGCGCCGCTGGTGGCGCAGATGCCCATCGGTACGGAGGACGGTTTCACCGGTGTGGTGGATCTGCTCCGGATGCGCGCGCTTCTCTGGTCCGGCGGCGACACGGACACGTACACGGAGGGTCCGGTGCACGAGTCCCTGACGGCGGAGGCGCTGCGGCGCCGCCGGGTGCTGGAGGAGGCGGTCGCGGAGCTGCACCCGCTCGCGCTGGAGGAGTTCTGCGCCGAATCGACGCTCTCCGCACGGACGTTGGCGACGGCGCTGCGTGACCTGACCCGTACCGGCGAGGGGGTCGTGGTGCTGTGCGGTTCGGCGTACCGCAACCGGGGGATCGAGCCGCTGCTGGACGCGGTCGTCGCGTATCTGCCGTCACCGCTGGACGTCCCGGCGGTGCGCGGCACCGCCGACGGCGCTCCGGAGGGCGGTCCCGCCGGCACGCGGGAGCGGGCCGCCGATCCCGGGGCGCCGTTCGCCGCGCTGGTGTTCAAGGTCCACTCGACCGCCACCGGCCGGCTGACGTTCCTTCGGGTGTACTCGGGCACGGTGGAGAAGGGAGACGTGGTGCTGGACGCGGGCGCGCGGCGTACCGAGCGGATCAGCCGGATCCTGCGGGTCCGGGCCGACCGCCACGCCGAGGTGGACCGGGCGGTCGCCGGGGACATCGTCGCGGTGGCCGGGGTCAAGGCCGCCCGCGCGGGTGCCACCCTCTGTGCGCCGTCGGACCCGCTGGTCCTGGAACCGCCGTCCGTGGCCGAGCCGGTGGTCTCCGTGGCGGTCGAGGCGCTCCGGCGCACCGACGTCGACCGGCTGGCGACGGCGCTGGCGCGGCTGGTCGAGGAGGATCCCTCGCTGGCGGTACGGACCGACTCCGAGACCGGTCAGACGGTGCTTTCGGGCATGGGTGAGCTGCATCTGGAGGTCGCGGTGGAGACGGTGCGGCGCGCCCACGGGCTGGACATCGGGATCGGCAGGCCCGAGGTGGCCCACCGGGAGACGGTCACGCGGGGCGTGTCCGGGCTGGTCCACCGGCATGTGAAGCAGGACGGCGGGGCCGGGCAGTTCGCGCATGTCGTCCTCGACGCCGAGCCGTTGGGGCCGTCGGCCCCGGGCACGGACGGCTCCGGCGGGACGGCGGAGTTCGAGTTCCGGTCGACCGTGGCCGGCGGGCGGGTGCCCCGGGAGTACGTCCGGGCGTTCGAGGCGGGCTGCCGGGACGCGCTCGCCCACGGGCCGCTCGGCGGGCATCCGGTGACCGGCGTACGGGTCACGCTGACCGACGGCGCGACGCATGTGAAGGACTCGTCGGAGATGGCGTTCCGTACGGCCGGACGCAACGCGCTCCGCGAGGCGTTGCGGGCCTGTGCGATGACGCTGCTGGAACCGGTGGTCGAGGTCACCGTGACCGTCCCCGACGACGCCGTCGGCGGGGTGCTCGGCGATCTGGCGGCCCGGCGCGGCCGGGTCTGCGGCTCGACGGCGCGCGGGGGTACGGCCGTGGTCACCGCGACGGTGCCGCTGGCCGAACTGTTCGGCTACGCGACGCGGTTGCGCAGCCGGACGCAGGGCAGGGGCACCTTCACGGCCCGGCCCACCGGTTACGCCCCGGCGCCGGGCGCGGCGGCCGACGGCCCGTAGCGGGGGGACGGCCGTCGAGGACGGGGGGAGGCCCCGCCCGGACCTGTGTCCGGGCGGGGCCGTCCCGCTTCCGTACGGGTCAGCGCACCGGCGCCCCCGGACCGAGGGGGATGCCGAGCGCCCACCACGCCAGGAACAGCAGCGTCCAGGCGAGGGTCATCGTGACGGCGAGCGGCAGCGTGTACGAGGCGAGCGTGCCGATGCCCGCGCTCTTGCGGTACCGCTGGAGGAAGCCCAGCGCCATGATGAAGTAGGGGCTCATCGGGGTGATGGCGGTGGAGCCGGAGTCCGCGATGCGGAACAGCGCCTGGGTGGTCTCCGCGGGCACGCTCACCAGCATCAGCATCGGGACGAGTACCGGCGCGGCCAGCGCCCACATCGCGGAGCCGCTGGTCACCATCACGTTCACCAGTGTCAGCAGCAGCAGGATCAGCAGGAAGACCACGACGATCGGCAGTCCGCTGGACTGGAGCGCCTCCGCCGCCCGGACCGCGAGCACGTCGCCGATGTGGGTCCACTCGAAGTACGCCAGGAACTGGGCGATCGCGAAGAACAGCACCAGCACGGGCGCCATCTGCTTGATGCCCTCGGCCATCAGCTTCGGTACGTCGGCGGCCCTCTTGATCGACCCGGAGCGCACGCCGTAGACGATGCCCACCAGTCCGAAGAGGAAGGCGACGACCGCGGCGATGCCGTCGAGGAACGGCGACTCCACGATGCTTCCGCCCTCACCTCGCAGCGGCGAGCCGGTCGGCAGGAGCACGGCGGTCATGACGACGACGGCCGCCAGCAGCGTGCCCACCGCGCGGCGCAGCGCGGAGCGTTCCCGGTCGCTGAGCGTGAGCTGTCCGAGGTCGTCCAGCTCGGCGTCGGGGTCGGCGTCGAGGTCGGGCCGCTTGCTGAGCACGTACTTGGTCACCAGCGTGATCACGACGGCGAGCAGGAACGAGGAGGCGATGTTGAAGAACCAGTTGCTCAGCGGTGACACGTACGCGTCGTCCCCGCCGACGATCTGCGCGGCGGCGGTGGTGATGCCCGCGAAGATGGCGTCGTTGGGGGTGGGCAGCGGACTGGCGTCGTACCCGGAGGCGATCGCGGTGTACGCGACGACGATGCCGAGGATCGGGGACTTGCCGACCGCGCGGAAGGCGAGCCCGCCGAGGGGTACGAGGATGATGTAGGCGGCGGCCGACGCGACGTGGGCGACCGTGCCCGCGAAGGCGACGGCGAACACCACCCACGAGGCGGGGACGCGCGAGACCCCGACCTTCATCAACGCGGCGAGGAATCCGCTGCGTTCGGCGACGGCGACACCCATGATGACGACGACGATGGTCGCCATCGGCGGGAATGTGGCGAAGTTCTCGATCATCGTCGAGACCGCCATGGCGAGGCCGTCGCCGCTGAGCAGGTTCTGCACGGTGACGGTCTTGTCGTCGGCCGGGGAGACGACCGAGACGCCTCCCGCCGCGAGGAGGGCGCTGACGACCGCCAGGATCCCGGAGAGGATCCAGAACAGCCAGAAGGGGTGGGGCAGGGCGTTGCCGGCGCGTTCGATGACGCCCATGGCGCGGATGATCAGTGGCAGCCGGGGCTCGCCGGGGCTCTGGCCCGTCGCGCCGGGGGTGCCCGGTATGCCTGGTGGTGCGGGGGTCGGGGTGCTCATGAGCGGCTCTCCTTACTGGGTTCCCGCGTCAGCGGACGGTGGATCTCGGGGTCCGGTGCTGGCGCAGGAACGGCCACATCACCTCGTGCGCCTCGATGGTGTGGGTGGCGTATCCGCCGCCGCTGTAGCTGTCCTCACCGGGCCAGGTGTGGCCGCCGTCCTTGACGGCGACATGGGTGACGTCGGCCCCGTGGTCGCAGCGGGAGTAGCTGGTGATCGTGATGTCCGGCTCGATCACGCGGGTGCGTGGGCGGGACCGGCAGTCGTTGCGGTCGGCCCAGCCGGCCGTCCAGTCGGGGAGGGCGGGCAGTCCGCGCTCGGCGTCGCCCGCGTAGGGGATGGTGGCGTCGCCCGTGCCGTGGAAGTCGATGACGGGGACGGGGCGCGAGGGCCGGCAGTTCTCGCCGGTGTCGGGGTAGAAGGCGCCGGCGACGGGGGCGACGGCGGCGATCCGGTCGGCCATCCGGCAGGCCAGGAGGTTGGTGAAGCCGGCGCCGTTGGACTTGCCGGTGGCGTACACGCGCCGCTCGTCGACGCAGAGGGTGCGGCTCAGTTCGTCGATGAGGTCGCCGGTGAAGGCGACGTCGTCCACGCCGGGGGCGGCGTAGGGCGCGCCCTGCCAGGCCTGCCGGTCGCCGTCGCCCGTGCCGATGACACCGTTGGGGTAGGCGACGATCGCGGGCAGGTTGGACAGTCCGGAGAACTCCTCCGTGCCGACGCCGGTGTTGCCCCGGCCGTGGAAGGCGAGCACGACGGGCCAGTCGTGGCGCGGGGTGTAGTTGGCCGGAAGGTGGAGCTGGTACGTACGGGAGAGCCCGCCGCTCGCGACGGTGCGCAGGGCGCTGGTGCCCGGCTGCTGCGGTGCGGGCTTGCGGCAGCCGTCGGCCTTGGCCGAGGTGGCCGGAGCGGCCTTGGGTGCGGCGGCCGTCGCCGTGACGGGGGCGAGGGCGGTGCCGACGAGGGCGAGTCCGGCCGCTGCCACGGTGGTGCGCAGCAGGGCGCGGGTACGTCCGGGGCTGGGGCGTCGGCCGCGGGACGGGGACTGCTTCATGACAGGCTCCTTCTGCCGTACGGCCCGGGGAGGGGCCGCACGGCCGGCTGGGGACGGGGGTGCGGGTGTGGGTGATGACGTCGTGGGGGTGTCCGGTCCGGGGCGGTGCCGGTCCGGGGTACGGGGGCGCGCGGAAGCGCGCGCGGGGTGCGGGGGGGCGGATCAGGGGCGTGCGCGGCGGGGGGAGCGCGCGGGAAGTGGTGGTGCCGGGCGGGCCTCAGGGGCCCGTCAGGTGTCCAGCCACTCCTTGACGAAAGCGGTGATACGGGACACGGCCGTGTCCACGATGGCCTGCCCGGCGGCGGCGGTGGCGCGGCGGGGATCGCCGAGCACACCGTTGGCGCTGAGCCGGTCGTAACTCACCGTGAGCGCGGGGTGGCCGCGCCGGGCGAGGCGGGAGAGCGGATCGAGGTCGGCGGTGGCCGTCGGTCCGGGGGTGAGGCGGTCGGTGTGGACGAGGTGGGGCGCGAGGTGCAGCATCTGCGCCGTCTCGGCCTCGCCGCTGTGTCCGTGGACCTCGCCGACGCGCAGGCCGGCCACGGCGTCGGGCGCGAGCGCGGTGAGCGGGGTCCAGGCGAACTGGAGGTCGGGGCGGGTGACGAGCAGGTCCTGCGCGACGGTGCCGAGGGTGGCGTTGTTGCCGCCGTGTCCGGTGACCACGAGGATCTTCCGCCAGCCGTGCCGGTACAGGCTGTCGACGTACTCCCGTACGACGGCGGCGAACGTCGTGGTGGTGAGCGTCATCGTGCCGGCGAAGGCCAGATGGTGCGGGGAGACGCCGACCGGCAGGGACGGGCCGATCACCGCGCGTCCGCCCAGTTCGGCGGCGACCAGGTCGGCGACGGCCTCGGCGCGGACGGTGTCGGTGGCCATGGCCATGCCGGGACCGTGCTGTTCGAAGGCGCCGGCCGGCAGGATCACCACCGGGCCGGTCGTCACGGCCTCGGCCGCCTCGACGGTCGTCATGTCGGCGAGCCGCCACGGGATCCGGGCGGGGGCCGCGTCGGTACTCCCGCTGATTCCGCTGCTTCCGGCGGGTCCGGTGCTCTCGTCGGGTGCGGTGGGTCGGGTGCTCACTTCTCCGCCCCTTCCGATGCCGCGCGGCCGGTGCCCGTCCCTTGGGCGGGTGGTGCGCCGGGTCCGTCGGCGGGAGAGCCGAGCGGGGGGTCCGCCGGGAAGTCCGCGACGAGGACCGCCTCGCGGATCGCCGCCAGATGCGTACGGGTGAGCCGCTCGGCCGTCTCCGCGTCCCCGTCCCGTACCGCCTGGAGGATCTCCAGGTGCTCGGCGTGGTCCCGCGCCCGGTCGTTGTACCGGTGCCGGATCTCCACCTGGTCGTGGGCGCGGACCTGGAGCAGGGCCTCGACGGCCTCGCGGAGCAGGGTGTTGCCGCTCACCGCGGCCAGCGCCACATGGAAGTGGACCGACCGGCGCAGGGACTCCTCCGGCGGGTGCAGCGCGTTGGAGGCGGCCGACTCCAACTCCCGTACGGCGTCGGGCATCCGTACCCGCGCCGCCGCGGCGGCGACGGCGGGCTCCAGCACGAGCCGGGCCTCGACCAGTTCCAGCACCGAGGCGCGGGTGCTGCGCGGCAGATGCGGGTTGGCCATCAGCCTGCGGTCGATGCCGGGGCCCACATAGGTGCCGGATCCGTGCCGGAACTCCACCACTCCGGTGGCCTCCAGCCTGCGCAGCGCCTCGCGCACCGTGGGTGTGGTGACGCCGAAGCGGCGCGCGAGGTCACGGGAGGACGCCAGGGCGTCCCCGTGACCGAGGCGTTCCGAACGGATGATCTCGACGATGTTGTCCGCCAGACGCTCGGACAACGACAGCTCACTGCGACTCATAAAGTGAATAGATCACTTGATCTCTCGCGGTGTCAATGGGTGTGACAGCTACTTTCCGCGACGACGGTCCGTCACTTGCGGACCTGCTCGCGCACGCTGTCGACGCTGCCGCAGTCCGCCGCCAGCTGCCGGGCGCGCTCCTCCCGGAAGACGGCGCCGAGTTCCGCCCTAGGCTCGGCGCTCACGTTCTCGCGCGCGCCGTTGAGAATCGTCCGCTCCTCCTCGTCGAGATGGTGGTTGACCGCCTGGACGAGGCTCTCCAGCTTCTCGTCCCACTCGGCCGAGCCGACCTCGTCGGTCTCCAGCAGGTCGAGCAGCGCCTCGTTGCCCTCGTCGTGCTCCTCCTCACCGTGCTCGACCTCGTCGTTGTCGATGTTCTTGAAGCGGCGCAGCGCCGGGTAGACCTCCGTCTCCTCGGCGCGGGCGTGGGCGATCAGCAGCGCCGAGAACTCGCGCAGCGCCGCCGCGCGGTCCGCCTCCACGCTCCGCATCCTGCGGAACAGGTCCTCCATGGTGCGGTGGTCCCGGAGGATCAGCTCTACGACGTCGTGCTCGGTGCTCATGGGGCTCCTTCGATCGGTTTCTCGGCCCGTCGGCCCGGCCGTCGCCGAGATCCTCGTGGTGCTCGTCGCGGCCGTTGTCCCGCTCGTGTGCCCGCGATCCGCCGTCCCGCACCGTTTCCGTCACCCGCTGCGATCGGGACCGGCCCGGGTCGGTCCGGTCGCCGGACCGACCGCCGGACCGACCCGGGGGACATATCGGGCGTATTCTGAAGGTCTCCGGTCGTGTTCCCCATGGCGCGCCGCCAGGACGCGGGCGGGAGCCCTCCCTGGGAAAGGATCGAGTCATGGCCGACGAGGCACGGGGCGACGACGTGTACCAGCCCGAGAACTCGGACGTGGACAACGGCCCCTCCGACGATCTCGACCTGGAGAACGTGATGGACGAGCGCGGACTGGACGAGATGATGACGGAGGGGTACTCCCCGCCGGAACGTCCGCTCGGCGTGACCAAGTACGGCACCACCGGCGCGGAGCAGCGCGCGGGCGAGTCGCTGGACCAGCGGCTCGACCAGGAGGTCCCCGACGTGGCCCCGGAGACGGGCGACGGTGTCGGGGACGTACCCGGCGGAGAGGGCGAGCCGAGGGACGCGCAGACCGGCGGGGAGCGGGCCGGACGGCTGGAGCCGGTGATCGACATCGCGCCCCGGCGGCACTCGGACGTGAGCGCCCGCGACGTGGGGATCGACGGCGGCGCCGCGTCGGCCGAGGAGGCCGCCGTGCACCTCTCCCCGGACGAGGACACGTCCCCGTGACGGAGCGGGACCGGCTGGAGCGGTATCACGGGCGGCGCCGGTTCGACACCACCGACGAGCCGCGCGGCGGGCGGAGCGGTCCCTCGGACGCGCTGTCGTTCGTGGTCCAGATCCATGACGCCCGCCGGACGCACTTCGACTTCCGGCTGGAGGTCGACGGCGTTCTCAAGTCCTGGGCCGTGCCGAGGGGCCCGTCGACCGACCCCGGTGACAAGCGGCTGGCGGTGCCCACCGAGGACCACCCGCTGGAGTACCGGGAGTACGAGGGCGTCATCGCCGCCGGGGAGTACGGGGCGGGCCCGGTCATCGTCTGGGACGAGGGGACCTACCGGCCGCTCGGGGCCGAGGGCCCCGCTGCCTTCGCCGCCGCCCTGGCCCGGGGGCACGCCTCGTTCCGGCTGGACGGGCACAAGCTGCGCGGCGCGTTCGCGCTCACCCGGTTCCGCGGCGGCGGGGACGGGTCGTCCGAGGAGGCGTGGCTGCTGGTGAAGCGGACCGGGACGGGCAGTACGCGCGGCGCACGCGCCACCCCCGACCCGCGCCGGGCCCGCTCGGTACGGACCGGCCGGACACTTCGCCAGGTGGAAGGGGGTACGCCGGGGCGTGCGATGCCGGATCATGGGAGCCGTCGCGTTCACCGATCCGAAGGCAACGACCATGCTTGACGCCCCACCCGACCCGGCGGCCGGCCCGGGTCTCGACGCCGGCGACGTCCGCCGTATCGCCCTGTCCCTGCCGCGAACGGTGGAGCGGGAACTGTGGTCCATACCGACGTTCCACGTGGCGGGAAGGATGTTCGTCACGGTGCCCGACGAGGGGACGTCGTTCGCGGTCCGCTGCCCGAGGCTGGAGCGTACGGAACTGATCGCGGCGGAGCCCCACAAGTTCTGGGTGCCGCCGCACGAGGCGGGCTCCTCCTGGGTACGGGCCCGGCTGGGCGCGCTGGAGGACGAGAGCGAGCTGTACGACATCCTGGTCGACTCGTGGAAGCAGGCGGCCCCGGCGGACCTCGCGGAGTCCTTCGAGCACTGACCGGCGACCGGCGCACGACCTGCCGCGAACAGGGACAACGGGCGCGCCGGCGTGCGACCGATGAGTTACGGGGCGCCGGGCGGTCGTACAGGCGTACCGCAGCGACCGATCTCCGCACCCACAGGAGCCACCGATGACCCCCGACGCCACCGTCCCCCCGGCCGACGTGCCCCGTACCGCGCCCCGTCCGGTCGAGGCCAACGGCGTACAGCTGTGCGTCCAGACCTTCGGCGACCCCGCCGACCCGGCCGTCCTGCTGATCGGCGGCGCGACGAGTTCGATGGACGGCTGGGACGAGGAGTTCTGTGCCCGGATCGCGGCGGGCGGCCGGTATGTCGTCCGCTACGACCAGCGCGACACCGGCCGCTCGGTCACCTGCCCGGCGGGCGCCCCCGACTACACCTTCGCCGACCTGATGGCGGACGTGACCGGTCTGCTCGACGCGCTGGAGGTGGGCCGGGCCCATCTGGTGGGCGTCTCCATGGGCGGGGGTCTCGCGCAGTGTCTGGCCGTGGCGCGTCCCGAGCGCGTCGCGTCGCTCACCCTCGTGGCCACCAGCCCGGCGGGTCCCACCGAGGCCGAACTGCCGCCCCCGGCCGAGCGCGTGCGCGCGGTGTTCACCGATCCGGCGCCCGATCCGGACTGGTCGGACCGCGCGGCCGTGATCGCGTACCTGGTCGAGGGGGAGCGGCTGCTCGGCGGGGCGGCGCCGCTCGACGAGGAGGCGGCGCGGGAGCGGGCGGGCCGGATCGTCGACCGCAGCACGGACATCGAGGCGGCGATGAAGAACCACTGGATCCTCCCGGAGGCCGAGGACCCGGTCACGGTCCGGCTGGCCGACGTGGCCGCGCCGACGCTGGTGCTGCACGGCACCGACGATCCGTTCTTCCCCCTCGGCCACGGGCGGGCGCTGGCCGAGGGGATTCCCGGTGCCCGGCTGGTCGTGCTGGACGGGGCCGGTCACGAGCCCCCGCCGGCCCGGGTGTGGGACACCGCGATCCCCGCGATCCTCGCGCACACCGACCGGACATGACCCCGGATCACTTCACCCGGACGTGATCCCGGGCCTCCTTCACGCGGACGGGGTTCGGACTACTTCACTTCGTTGAGACAACCCGTCCGCACGTCGAAAACAAATCCGCGAATCGCGTCGGTGTGCGGAATGAAAGGATTGGCGGTGATCCGACGAATGGACTGGCGCACCTCCTGCTCCAGATCCGTGAAGGCCTCCACCGCCCATTCGGGACGGATTCCCGTCTCATTTTCGATCTCACGTTTGAAATGATCGTCGGTGATCGTCATCATTCCGCACTCGGTGTGATGGATCAGGATGATTCTCCGCGTCATCAGCTCCCGCTGGCTGACCGCCAGGGAGCGGATCGTGTCGTCGGTGACCGCTCCCCCGGCGTTCCTGATGACATGCGCCTCACCCTTCCTGAGCCCGAGAATGCGGTAGACGTCCAGCCGCGCGTCCATGCAGGCCACCACGGCCAGACCACGGGACGGAGCCGCCGGGAGCGGTCCCGTGAACGCCTCGGCGTAGCGCGCGTTGCCGGCGAGAATCTCGTCGGTTACGGACATGACAAACCCACTTTCACAGTCGATGACGGAATGACGGTAAAGGGCTGAAATTCGAACATGGGAAGCGTCGGACCGGCTCTCCACCGTTTCGCAATACTCCGGCAACAAAGGGCGTGTGTTGCCGGAGCATTTCAGCTTCGTGGCCATTCACGCGGCGCGCTTCCCGTCCCGCCGGAACGCCTTTACCGTCCAGGAGAACGCGTCGGTCCGCCCGCCGCGGCGCCCCATCAGCCCCCTCTTCCGTGCGAGGCCGTCACCCATGAGCCAGCCCGTCGACTCCGTCACCGCCGGACACACGCCCGACGACGTCTCCCGACAGGACCCCGGCGCCGCCTGGTCCTTCGAGACCAAGCAGATCCACGCGGGTGCCGGGCCCGATCCGGCGACCGGCGCCCGCGCCGTGCCGATCTACCAGACGACGTCCTTCGTCTTCCGGGACACCCAGCACGCCGCGGACCTCTTCTCGCTGGCCGAGCCCGGCAACATCTACACCCGTATCCACAACCCCACGCAGGACGTCTTCGAGCAGCGGATCGCCGCGCTGGAGGGCGGCGTCGCCGCCGTGGCACTGGCCTCCGGCCAGGCCGCCGAGACCCTCGCGATCCTCAACCTGGCCCGCGCCGGCGACCACATCGTCTCCAGCACCTCTCTGTACGGCGGGACCTACAACCTGCTGCGCCACACCCTCCCCCGCTTCGGGATCGAGGTGTCCTTCGTCGACGACCCGGACGACATCGACGCCTGGAGCGCCGCCGTACGCCCGAACACCAAGGCGCTGTTCGCCGAGACCCTCGGCAACCCGCGCGGCAACGTCCTCGACGTCCGGGCGGTCGCCGACGCGGCCCACGGGGCCGGGGTGCCGCTCATCGTGGACAACACGGTGCCCACGCCGTATCTTCTGCGCCCGATCGAGCACGGCGCGGACATCGTCGTGCACTCGGCGACCAAGTTCCTCGGCGGCCACGGCACCACCATCGGGGGTGTGGTGGTCGACGCCGGGACCTTCGACTTCGGCGCGCACAGCGAGCGGTTCGCGGACTTCCACACCCCGGACCCGAGCTACCACGGGCTGCGTTACTGGCCGGACCTCGGGCCGGGCGCCTTCGCCGTCAAGCTGCGGGTGCAGCTGCTGCGCGACCTCGGCCCGGCGCTCTCGCCGCACTCCGCCTTCCTGCTGCTCCAGGGTGTCGAGACGCTGAGCCTGCGGGTCGAGCGCCACACCTCCAACGCCCTGGAGCTGGCGCGCTGGCTGGAGCGGCGCGACGAGGTCGCCGCGGTGCACTACCCGGGTCTGGAGTCCAGCCGCTGGCACTCGGCGGCCGGGCGCTATCTGCCGCGCGGCGCCGGCGCGGTCCTCTCCTTCGAACTGCGCGACGGTGTCGAGGCGGGCAAGCGGTTCGTGGACGCGGTGGAGCTGTTCAGCCATCTGGCGAACATCGGTGACGTACGGAGCCTGATCATCCACCCGGCGTCGACCACCCACAGCCAGCTGGACGAGGAGCAACTGGCCGCCACGGGCACCTCGCCCGGCCTGGTGCGGCTCTCGGTCGGGCTGGAGTACGTGGACGATCTGAAGGCCGACCTGGAGACGGGGTTCCGCGCCGCCAAGGCCGCGTCCTGAGCACCACGAGGGCGACCGAGCTCCCCCTCCCGCCGGCCACCGGGGCCTGGCGGGAGGGGGATCCGCCGGGTCGCCGCGCCTGGCTGACGTCGGCGGAGCCGCTGCCGCTGGAGGGCGGCGGGTCGCTGCCCGGGGTACGGATCGCGTACGAGACGTGGGGGCGGCTCGCGGCCGACGGGTCGAACGCCGTGCTGGTGCTGCACGCGCTGACCGGGGACAGCCATGTCGCCGGTCCCGCCGGTCCGGGGCATCCGACGGCCGGCTGGTGGGACGAGCTGGTCGGCCCCGGCAGGCCGTTCGACACCCGGCGGTGGTTCGTGGTCGCGCCCAATGTGCTGGGCGGCTGCCAGGGCACGACGGGGCCCTCGTCCGCCGGGCCGGACGGGGCGCCGTGGGGGCCGTCGTTCCCGTACCTGACCCAGCGTGACCAGGTCGCCGCCGAGGCCCGGCTGGCCGACGCGCTCGGCGTCGGGCGCTGGGCCGCGGTCGTCGGCGGCTCCATGGGCGGGATGCGGGCGCTGGAATGGGCGGTGGGCAGACCGGAGCGTACGGGATCGCTGCTGGTCCTGGCGTGCCCGGCGGCGGCGTCGGCGGAGCAGATCGCCTGGGGCACCGTACAGATCGAGGCGATCCGCTCCGATCCGGACTGGCGGGGCGGTCGTTACCACCGTGCCGGGCCGGGCGGCGGTCCGCACCACGGGCTCGGGGTGGCGCGCCGGATCGCCCATGTGACGTACCGCAGCGAGCCGGAACTGGCGGCCCGGTTCGGCGGCGGGGCGCAGTCGGGCGAGGATCCCCGGCGGGGCGGGCGCTATCAGGTGCAGTCGTATCTGGACCATCACGCGGACAAACTGGTGCGCCGGTTCGACGCGGGCAGCTATGTGGTGCTCACCGAGGCGATGAACGGGCACGACGTGGGGCGGGGGCGCGGCGGGACGCGCGCGGCGCTGAGCCGGGTCCGGATGCCGGCGATCGTCGCCGGGGTCGACTCGGACCGGCTCTATCCGCCGTCGCAGCAGGCCGAGTTGGCGGCGGCGATACCCGGGGCCGACGGGCTGCGGATCGTCGGGTCGCCGTACGGGCACGACGGTTTCCTGATCGAGACGGGGCAGGTCGGCGCACTGGTGGAGGAGTTGCTGGGGCGGCTCTGAGCGGGTGGGGCGGTACGGCGGCGGGCGGGGCCTCGTCGGCACGGGGGTGACGGGCGGGTTCCGTCCGGGCGGGCCGTTCCGGCGACGGGTGGGCGGTCGGGGGCGGCGGTCGGCGGGCCGGGGCGATCGATCGGGCGATCTGGTCGGGTGAACCACCGCCCAGCCTGCCGATCAAGATAATCCGATCATGTTTGAGTATCTTTCATGAAAAATCGCCTGAAACTCAGCACGTTCCTGGTCACGACGAGCGCGTTGGTGATGGCGGCCGGTCCGCTGCCCAGCACGGCGGGACCCGCCTCGGCACAGCCCCACCTCGCGCCCCTGCACCGCTCGGCGGCCCCGCTGGGCGACCGCTACATCGTCTCCATCGACGCCGCGTTCGACGCGAACACGCTGCTCAACCGCGCGGGGGTGAAGCCCCTGTTCACGTACACGAGCGTGCTGCGCGGTTTCGCCGCCGACCTCAGCGCCCTCCAGCTCCGCACCGTCCGGGCGACGCCCGGCGTGACCGCCGTCGAGGAGGACTCCGAGATCAAGGCGCTGGAGAGCGCCCCGTCGAACAGCCGCGTCCCGGCCTCGTCCTGGGGTCTGGACCGGATCGACCAGGAGGCGCTGCCGCTGGACGGCCGGTACACCGCGAAGGGCACCGGCAA
Source organism: Streptomyces sp. NBC_01498 (assembly GCF_036327775.1). Lineage (NCBI taxonomy): Bacteria > Bacillati > Actinomycetota > Actinomycetes > Kitasatosporales > Streptomycetaceae > Streptomyces > Streptomyces sp. NBC_01498. The sequence goes on from NZ_CP109598.1 coordinate 206,937, forward strand.
GGGCGTCACCGCGTACATCGTCGACACGGGCATCGAGTACGGCCACGAGGAGTTCGGCGGGCGGGCGAAGCCGGGTTACGACGCCGTCGGGGACGGCCGTGACGGCGCGGACTGCCAGGGGCACGGCACCCATGTGGCGGGCACCGTGGCCGGCCGAACGTACGGCGTGGCCCCCGAGGCCGACCTGGTGAGCGTCCGCGTCCTGGACTGCAAGGGCAGGGGCGCGTGGTCCGGCATCCTGGCGGGCTTCGACTGGATCGCCGGCCACGCGAAGCAGCCCGCGGTCCTCAACGGCTCGCTCGGCGGCCCGAAGTCCGTCGCCGTGAACACCGCGGCGACCGCGCTGGCGAGGAAGGGTGTGCTGCCGGTGCTGGCCGCAGGCAACGACGGGGTCGACGCCTGTACGGTCTCGCCGGCCTCGGCCAAGGGGGTCGTGACGGTCGGCGCGACCGACCGGACGGACAGGCAGACGAGCTTCTCCAACCACGGCGAGTGCCTGTCGCTGTACGCGCCGGGCGCCGCCATCGTGTCGGCCAGGCTGGGCGGCGGCAGCACCCCGCTCGACGGCACGTCGATGGCCTCTCCCCATGTCGCGGGCGTGGCCGCGCTCCACAAGGCCGAGCACCCGGACGCCACCGCCGAGGAGCTGGCCCGCCGGCTCGACGCCGCGGCCGTCGAGGACCGGCTGTCCTCCGTCACCGAGGGTTCGCCGAACCGGCTGCTGTTCACCGACGGGCTCTGACGGGACGGCGCCGCCGGCCGGGCGGTACGGCCGGGGGCGGCGGGAACCACGGGCGGCAGATGCGGGCGGCACCCGCACGGCCCATGAAGAAGCGATTCAGCAGCCGCTGTTCGAGGGATCGACAGCCCCGCCCGGAGAACATGCGCGCGGGGCGGGACAGTCTTTCGGCGACCTGTTCCACCCCACCCGCACCATAGGAGTGTTCTGTGCGACTTCGTACCAGTGTCGCTGCCACCGTCGGCGCTCTCGCCCTCGTCATCACCCTGCCGTCCTCGGCCGGCGCGGCCGAGGGTGCCTTCACCTACCAGCACCTCAACCAGGCCGGCATGGAGCGGATCGCGGGCCTGATGGACCCGCAGAGCCGCGAGTGCATCACGCTGCCCGAGGTCAGGGACGGGGCACCGGCACACAGCCCCCGCAACCACACGAACGCCACGGCGACCGTGTTCGCGGGCGTCGACTGCGAGGGCCCGCACTTCAGCCTCCGGCCCAACGGGGGCCACGCCTCCGAGCGGCTGAAGGTCCGTTCGGTCGTCTTCAGCTGACCGGCTGACCCGCCGGACCCAGGACCGGCGGGGTCCCCGCGGCCGAGCCGTGCGGACCCCGTCGACAGCCGCCCCGCCACGAGCGACACGCCCGTGCCGGGGCGGCGCCATGTCACCACCGTGCCGGGGGCGGGCCCGGGGGTCAGGCGTACTCCCGCTCGTTCGGTGTGAAGATCAGGTTGCGGCTCTTGTGGGGGCGGTCGCCCGTGATCGGCACCAGATCGCCGTTCGACTCGGAGATCCAGCGGAAGGTGTAGTCGAGCCCTTCGAAGGGTTCGGTGAGCTTGCTCAGCAGGGACTTGTGCAGGGCTTCGAGAATGATGACGGGCCGGTCGCGCTCGATGACGCGCCGGGCCCCGGCCAGGACGCTCGGCTCATGCCCCTCGACATCGATCTTGATCAGGTCCACGGGGGTGTCCCCCATGACCCCGTCGACGGTGACGAGCCGGACCCGGGTCGTGAACGCGCTCGCCACCGGCTTGGTGAACTCCTCCAGCGAGGAGCCGGTGGACAGCAGGTTCGACAGCGGGAAGCGGATGTTGATGTCGGCGATGCCCATGTGGTCCGACACCCCGTTCTGGTGCAGTTCGAGGTTCTTCAGACCGTTGGCCCGGTGGTTGACGGCCAGCCGGGCGTGGATCGGCGGCACCGGCTCGAAGGCGTGCACCTTCGCCCCGGGCGCCGCGAGGGCCGCGATCATCGCGTAGTAGCCGACGTGCGCGCCGACGTCGACGACCGTACGGCTGCCGGCGGCCAGCCGGCTCCAGTGCCCCAGGCTGGCCGACTCGTAACCGAAGCGGCCGTTCCACACGGTGTCGAGCGCGACGGCCTCGTCGTTCGCGCAGAACATGACGAACGGCGGGCAGTGCTCGGACTCGATCTCGGTCCAGCCGAAGTACGGAAAGCCCTTGCGGTGCTTGGTGAGGATGTCGGACGTGCTGACGGGCCTGACCCGCGCCGCCTCCCGCTCCGTCCGCCGGTTCGTCTCGTCGAGATCGCGGATCCGGGTGCCGGCACGCGCGGCGTCCGGCCGGCCCGGCCCTGCCTTCCCGGGACTCACGCTTGACGAGATCTTGCGGAGGATCTTCACGGGGCTCCTTGGATGTGCGGGCGACCAGGGGTAGGGCGATGCTGTCGACATCGGGTGAGCACGGAGTGTTGAGGTGATGAACGGGGAGCGAACCATCCCGTCCCGGCCGGGCCGCTCCCCGGGCGCGCCGACGGAAAGACGGGGTGACGGCCCGGGGCGCGGGTTAGCGTCCCCCCATGGCCAACGACACCCACGCACGGTTCGGCAGGATCGGTATCTGGAGTTCCGCCCTGCACCCCTCGGATCCCGCCGGTCTCGCGGCGGCCTCGGCGGCGGTCGCCGAGCTCGACGCGCTCGGCTACGGCACGGTCTGGATCGGCGGCAGCCCCTCGCTCGACCAGGTCCTCCCCGTCCTCGCGGCGAGCAGCCGCCTCACGGTCGCGACCGGCATTCTCAGCATCTGGGAGCACACGGCTCCGGAGGTCGCCGAGCGGACGGCGCGGATCCAGCGGGACACGGGCGGCCGTTTCGTCCTCGGGCTGGGCGTCAGCCACGCCGGGTTCACCCCGCGCTACGCCCGGCCGTACTCCGCCATGGTCGAGTACCTCGACGCCCTGGACGCCGCGCCCGACCCGGTGCCCGGCGGGCAGCGGGTCCTCGCCGCGCTCGGCCCGAGGATGCTGAAGCTCGCCGCCGGGCGCGCGGTGGGCGCGCATCCGTATCTCGTCACCGTGGAGCACACCGCCGAGGCCCGCGCGGCACTCGGTCCGGACGCGCTGCTCGCCCCGGAGCTCGGCGTCGTGCTCGACACGGACCTCGACCGGGCGCGCGCCGTCGCGCGCGACGGGCTGGCGATGTACCTCGGGCTGCCCAACTACACCGACAATCTGCTGCGGCTCGGCTTCCGTGAGGGCGACTTCGCGGACGGCGGCAGTGACCGGCTGCTGGACGCGCTCTTCGCGCTGGGGGACGCCGGGACGGTGCGTGACCGGGTCGGCCGGTACCTGGAGGCGGGCGCCGATCATGTGGCGCTCCAGGTGCTGACGGGCGACCGGGGCGACCGTCTGCCGCTCGCCGAGTGGCGCACGCTGGCGTCGGCGCTGGAGCTGGCCCCGCGCGGCTGACGGACCGTCACCGACGCCGCCCGCAAACGGACATGGCGGGTGCGGGCGGCTTCACGTAAGCGAACGGGCCCGTACCGCTCCGTGAGAAGAGGAACGCGCCGGCTGCCGTGGGCGGCCGGCGCGCGGTACGCGGAGAGCGGTCAGACGCGCTCCAGCACGACGACGGGGATCTCCCGGTCCGTCTTGGTCTGGTACTCGTCGTACGCGGGCCAGACCTCGGCCATCCGCCGCCACATCTCCGGCTTCTCCTCCGGGGTCGCGGTGCGCGCGCGGGCGGTGAAGCGGTCGCCCTTCACCTGGACATGGACCTCGGGGTCCGCCTGGATGTTGAGATACCAGAGCGGGGGCGCGTCCGCGCCGCCCTTGGAGGCCACGACGAGCAGGCCGTCGCCGTGGGTCAGGTAGATGAGCGGGGTGCTGCGCTGTTCGCCGCTCTTACGGCCGGTGGTGGTGAGGATCAGCGTGGTCGTGCCGTTCTCCCACTCGTGGCCCACCTCGCCGTCGGTCTCCTGGTAGCGCTCGACGTGCTCTTTGCCGAACAGCATGTGCCGTCCCCTTTCCGGTTCACGCTCCGCCCGTCGCGTCCCCCCACGGGGATCCGCCCGGACCTGTGCGCGTCCGACCGTAGCAACGTCCTTGGCCCCGGGGGCGGTTGTACGGCGGACGCCGCGCGCCGCGCGACCGGCGCGGGTTCGCCCGGTACGACAGAAGTCGGCGCCGGACCCGGAATTGGGTATTCCGATGTGGTGATTCCGTGGTCAATAAGGAAATCTTCCGAGTTGTAACGTGTCGGCGACGGCGCCGTCCCAGGTATGCCATTTGCCGACGACTTCCGGCGACTTCACATATGCGTACGGGGAACCGTATGCGTCCTCGTAGGCATGCCCGGACGCGACACGGGCCGGCGGACGCAGGCCGCCGTCGGCGTATCCGTCGTTGATATCCACCTCGTCGAGCAGCGAGGGGCTGGCCCGGTCCATCCGCAGGGCGTCCACGGATTCCGCGAGAAGTTCGTATTCCGTGGTTTCGTCGTGGGTGGCGACCCGAATGAGATGACCCGCCGCCAGATGTTCCGCGACCCGGTCCTGATGGTCCCGATTGTCACGCCAGGCGCGCAGCATCTGGGGAACATCGGGCACGTTGTCGGCCAGTGGGGCCAGCGCCCGCGCGGGAAAGGCGCTGTTGTCGGGGCTCGGATCGAGGCGTTCCGCAATCCAGGTCGCCCGGTCCCGTAACCACCACAGTGCAAGTGACAGAGTGGGTGCGCGATACGTTCCCAGGGGGACGCCTATACGCTGACCGCCACTGACTCCGTAGGCGGTGACATGGCACAGGAATTCGTCGTGCACGGCCGCTCTCCTCGCGCCGTTCAGCGGAGACCGGGTGGGTGGCCCGGAACATAATGCCGAGTGTTCGAGTGCGCGGGACGGGGCGATTCCGGAGCAAGGAATGAATGATCGTCCGGGAGCGCCCCGACGTTTTATTATCTGGTTCGCCGACGCACTGTCACGGCATCATTCTGGCCAGACTTTCACGGTGTTAATCCTTCTCCCGGCAGAATGTCGGTCCCCGGGACATCCCCCGCGCGGCCCCGGCCCGCCCGGGGGATGTCCACCGACCGCCTTGCACCGCGACGACCTTGACGTTCACTCTGTGAAGTAGCAGCGAAACGCTGCGGAATCGGACACCAGGGGGAGCAGGGCGATGGGGAGAGACAGTGACGAGAAGGGGACGGGGCCGGAAGCGGGCGACTCCGCCCCGCAGGACGTGACGAGCGCGGACACGGGACCCGGGGAACCCCGTGACGCCGTACCGCCGCCGAGGCCGGCCGGACCCCCGGCCCCGCAGTCGCCCGCCTTACCGCCCGTCGTACCGCCGGCCCGGCCGCCGGTCGCCCCGCCGCCGCCCGGCGGGCCGTTCGCCCTCGGACCTCCCCCGCCCGGGGAACCGCCCCGGCCGGCCGCACCCCCGACGCCCGTCGGGCCGCCGACCGCGCCCGCCCGGGTGGCCGCCGTCGCGCTGCTCAACCTCACGGGTCTCGGGCTCGGTTACGCCCTGCTCCGCGACCGGCTGCGGCTCGTCCTCGCCCTGGCCGTGACCGGGCTGTTCCTGTTCCTCCTGCTGCCCGCCGACACCGACGGCGCGCCCGGCCCGCTGGTCCTGCTGTACCTCCTGGTGCTGGTCGGCGCCGCCGTCGACGGGGCGCGACGCGCCCGGGTCCCGGCGCCGCGACCGCCGCTGCTGCTCCCGGCCCTGCCGCCCGCCGTGGCCGTCGCCCTGGCACTGGTCCTGCTCGCCCTGCCGGTGGGCGGGGCCGTCGCCTACGAGGCCGCGCGCCAGGAGGCCGTCGAGCGGATGCTGCTCGGCCGGCTCGCCGAGGCCGACCGGAAGGTCGAGGCGACACGCGCGAGCGGGGGAACGAACAACGCCAAGAGGGTGGGGTTCACCTCCGCCCTCGGCGTCTACCGTGAACTCGGCGAGAAGGAGGGGGATTCGAGGGCGGGCAGGCTCGTGCCCGAGCGGCTGGAGGCGTTCTACGACGCGGTCTCCGTCCCGTACGCAGAGAAGGAGTACTGCGACGCCGTCGACGCCCTGGCCTATCTGCGTGACGTGCCCGACACGGTCGACAGGAAGCTGCTCGGCAAGCTGACCACCTGGCCCGACACGCCGTTGGCCACCTCCCTCCTGGAGTGCGGGAAGCTGGGGCTGGCCCCGGGCCAAGCGGGCACGAACGGCACCGATCTGGCCGAACTCCTCGCCACCTTCCCGGACTCGGCGCAGGCGGCCGAGGTCGGGCCGGCCGTCTCCGCCGCCATCGAGCAGCGCACCGGTGAACTGGGCGGAACCGATCCCTGCGCCACCACCGCGCAGTTGCGGAGCATCGCCGTCCTGGTCGACTCCTTCGAGACGGACACCGTGGCGCTGAAGAAGAGCGCGGCGTCGGCCGTCGAGTCGGGGACCTACTCCTGCGGGGTGGACCAGTTCAAGGACAAGCAGTTCGACGAGGCCCTGGAGACCCTGACCTCGTTCGGGTCCACCTACAAGGACAGCGCCCGCAAGGACCGCGCGCGGGACATCGCGATCGCCGCCGAGATCGCCACGGAGCGGGCGGCGGCCGGCAAGCGGCTCCCGCCCGCGAGCGCGCCCGGCGGCGCCCGGCTTGAGGTGGTGATCAGCAATGACTCGTCGGACGCGGTCGAGATCCTCTACACCGGGCCCGTGACGGGCACCGTCAAGATCAAGGCGTGCGGGGGCTGCGAGAACTACACCAGTTACGACGCCGCCGACCGCGCCTGCAAGGGCTCCGGCAAGAACTTCCCGAAGAAGACGCTGCGGCTGCCCGTGGGCGACTACCACTTCCTCCTCAAGCACTCCGGGACGGCGGCCGACGAGGTCACCAGCACCGCCGACGGCATGTCGATCGATCCCGGGTACTCGTACACGTACTGCAGTTACGTGGTCGAGACGAGCCCGCTGGACCCGAGCCCGTTCGACCCGCTGGACCCCATCGTCCCGCTGGACCCGCTGGAGTCGCTGACCCGGTAGCGCGGCGGGCCCTCCCGTAGGATCCACGGCATGGGAATGAGCTGAGCACACGAGCGTGGTCCGTGACCACCACCTGCCGCCCGGCAGCCGCCGGGCCGCGTTCGTGTGCCGTCAACTCCCAGGGAGAACAAGCCCCGTGTCGTACGTATCGCCGTCCCCCGTCCTGAACCGCCGCGTGGAGCGGCTGCGTGAGATCGCCGAGGCCGAACCACGGCTGGAGGGCGTCCTGTTGTACGGGTCGTGGACCCTGGGCGAGTCGGACGAGCACTCCGACATCGACGCCTGCCTGTTCGTACGGGACGCGGACGCCGACCGCTTCGACGGGCCGGAGTTCGTGGCCCGGCTGGCGCCGCTCAGGCTCGCCCACCTCAACACCCACGGCGTCCTCGCCGTCGTCTTCGACGACCTGATGCGCGGGGAGTTCCATGTCGATCCGGCGGGGACGGGCATCGACCTCGTCGCGTCCTGGCAGGGGAAGGTCCATCTGCCCGACCCCGGCTCCGCCGTGCTGCTGGACCGCAGCGGGCGGCTGACCGCCGTCGCGCGGCGGCTCGCCACCTTCCGGCCGCCCGAACCGGTCGCCACGGCACAGGAGTTGTGCGACGAGCTCGCCAACTGGACGCTGATGCTGGCGCATGTGCGGGCGCGGGGTGAGAACGCGCGTGCCCACAACCTGCTGCACGCGGTCGTGTCGCCGCTCCAGCTGAAGCTGTGCCGGCTGCTGCGCGGCTCCACGGCCCACTGGCTCACCCCGAGCCGCGCGCTGGAGCGGGACCTTCCGGCGGCCGATGTGGCCCGTCATCTGGCGACGACCGGCGGGGCGGGGCCGGAGGAGCTTCGCGCGGCGGCGCGGGAGGGCTGGCGGTGGAGCCGGGAGCTGGCCGCCGAGGCGGCGGAGCGCTGGGGCACCCGGCTGCCGTACCGACTGCACGACGAGATCGCCGAGTTGCTGACCGCGCGGAGCCGCTGACCCGGTGCGGCGCGGTGGTACGCGGACCGGCGCGGGGCCCGTCGCCGGGTCCCCCGTCCGGCGGCCCACCCGGCCTTGACACGCGTCCGGGGCGCCGCCTACCGTCTCGATGAATCGATTCATTCATCGATCTGGGAGCGAAGGAAGCCGCTTGATGACGCCCTCCCCCGACACCTCCGCGACCTCGCCGGCCGACGAACTCCTCGCGCGCTCAAACCGGTTGGGGGCGGACCCGCGCAACACCAACTACGCGGGCGGCAACACCTCCGCCAAGGGACTTGCTCCCGATCCGGTGAGCGGCGCGGACACCGAACTGATGTGGGTGAAGGGGTCCGGCGGGGATCTGGGCACGCTCACCGAGCCGGGTCTGGCCGTGCTCCGGCTGGACCGGCTGCGGGCCCTCGCCGAGGTGTATCCGGGCGTGGAACGCGAGGACGAGATGGTGGCCGCGTTCGACCACTGTCTGCACGGCAGGGGCGGCGCGGCGCCCTCCATCGACACCGCCATGCACGGCCTGGTGGACGCCGCACACGTCGATCATCTGCATCCGGACTCCGGCATCGCGCTCGCCTGCGCGGCCGACGGCGAGGCACTGACCGCGGAGTGCTTCGGCGAGCGCGTGGCGTGGGTGGACTGGCGCCGTCCCGGCTTCCAGCTCGGCCTGGACATCGCCGCGGTGCGCAGGAACCACCCGCGGGCGATCGGCTGTGTGCTGGGCGGCCACGGCATCACCGCCTGGGGCGAGACCTCGCGGGAGTGCGAGGAGAACTCGCTGAGCATCATCCGCGAGGCCGAGGCGTTCCTGGCGAAGCGCGGCAGGCCCGACCCGTTCGGCCCGCTCCTGGACGGGTACGGCCCGCTGCCCGAGGCCGAACGGCGGGCGCGCGCCGCCGCGTTGGGCCCCGTCCTGCGCGGGCTGGCCTCCGCGGACCAGCGGCGGGTGGGTCACTTCACGGACAGCGCGCCCGTGCTGGACTTCCTGGCCCGCGCCGAACACCCGCGCCTCGCGGCCCTCGGCACCTCGTGCCCGGACCACTTCCTCCGTACGAAGGTACGGCCGATGGTCCTCGACCTGCCCGCGTCCGCGCCGCTCGACGAGGTGACGGAGCGGCTGGCGCGGCTGCACGAGGAGTACCGCGCCCAGTACGCCGCGTACTACGAGCGGCACGCCGACGCGGACTCCCCGGCGATGCGCGGGGCGGACCCGGCGATCGTGCTGGTGCCCGGCGTGGGCATGTTCTCCTACGGGGCGGACAAGCAGACGGCGCGGGTGGCGGGCGAGTTCTACCTCAACGCGATCCAGGTGATGCGGGGCGCGGAGGCCGTGTCCTCGTACGCGCCGATCGGCGAGTCGGAGAAGTTCCGCATCGAGTACTGGGCGCTGGAGGAGGCGAAGCTCCGGCGGATGCCGGCGCCGCGTCCGCTGGCCGCGCGGGTGGCACTGGTGACCGGCGGCGGGTCGGGCATCGGGCGGGCGATCGCGCACCGGCTGGCGGCCGAGGGCGCGTGCGTGGTCGTCGCGGATGTCGACGCGGAGAGCGCGGCGCGGGTCGCGGACGAACTGGGCGGCCCGGACCGGGCGTCGGCGGTCACGGTCGACGTGACGGACGAGGAGGCGATCACCGCCGCTTTCCGCGCGGCGGTGCTCGCCTTCGGCGGGGTGGACCTGGTCGTCAACAACGCGGGCATCTCGATCTCGAAGCCACTGCTGGAGACGACGGCGCGGGACTGGGACCTCCAGCACGACATCATGGCGCGCGGCTCGTTCCTGGTGTCGCGGGAGGCGGCGCGGGTGATGTCGGCTCAGGGTCTGGGGGGCGACATCGTGTACATCGCGTCGAAGAACGCGGTGGTCGCGGGTCCCCACAACATCGCCTACGCGGCGACGAAGGCGGACCAGGCGCACCAGGTGCGGCTGCTGGCGGCCGAGTTGGGCGAGCACGGGATCCGGGTCAACGGTGTCAACCCGGACGGCGTGGTGCGCGGTTCGGGGATCTTCGCGGCCGGGTGGGGGGCGAAGCGGGCGGCGGTGTACGGGGTGCCGGAGGAGGAGCTGGGCGCGTTCTACGCCCGGCGGACCCTGCTGGGGCGGGAGGTGCTGCCGGAGCATGTGGCGAACGCGGTGTTCGCCCTGACCGGCGGGGACCTCACGCACACGACCGGTCTGCTCGTTCCCGTCGACGCGGGTGTGGCCGCGGCGTTCCTGCGCTGAGCCGGGAGGGCGGGGTCCGTGGTGTCGTACGGCATCGGAACAGCCGGTTCCGGGGAGCGGCGCGCGGGCGCCGACGCGGTCTTCCTCGCCGTGGATCTGGGCGCGTCCAGCGGGCGGGTGATGGCGGGGCGCGTGGGCGGTTCGGGACGGGCGGACGGGACCGGTCGGCGTGGCCGGGACGGTGGCCGGACGCTGGAGCTGACCGAGGTGCACCGCTTCGCGAACCGGCCGGTGCGGCTGCCGGGAAGCCTGCGGTGGGACGTGCTGGGGCTCCACCGGGGCGTGCTCGACGGACTGGGCCGGGCGGCCCGCGCGTACGACGTGGCGTCGATCGGGATCGACAGCTGGGCGGTCGACTACGGGCTGCTGGACGCGGACGGGCAGCTGCTGGGCAATCCGCACCACTACCGGGACGGCCGGACCGAGGGGATGGCCGAGCGGGTCCGGTCGAGGGTCCCGGCCGACGAGCTGTACCGGATCACCGGGTTGCAGCATCTGCCGTTCAACACGGTCCTCCAGCTCACGGCGGCTGCCGGAAGTGCCCAACTGGGCGTGGCGAGAACGCTGTTGATGATCCCGGATCTGCTGACGCACTGGCTCACCGGCAGCGTCGGCGCGGAAGCCACCAACGCGTCCACCACGGGTCTCTTCGACGCGCGGGCGGGTGAGTGGTCGGGGGCGCTGATGGACCGGCTGGGCATCGACCGGGGTCTGTTCCCGCCGCTCCGGCGGCCGGGGGACGCGGCGGGGACGCTGCTGCCGTACGTGGCGGCCGAGACCGGGCTGCCGGAGTCGACACCGGTCACCGCCGTGGCCTCGCACGACACGGCGTCTGCGGTGGCGGGCGTGCCGGCGACGGGGCCGGGCTTCGCGTACGTCTCGTGCGGTACCTGGTCGCTGGCCGGGCTGGAGCTGGCCGCGCCGGTGATCACCGAGGCGTCACGGGCCGCGAACTTCACCAACGAGCTGGGGCTGGACGGCAGTTACCGCTTCCTGCGCAATGTGATGGGGCTCTGGCTGCTGTCGGAGAGCCTGCGGACGTGGGCGGACCGGGGGCAGCCCGCCGAGCTGGGGCCGCTGCTGGAACAGGCGGACGGATCACGGCCGTTCGCCGCGCTGGTCGACCCGGACGACCCGTCGTTCCTGGCGCCGGGCGACATGCCGGCCCGTATCGCGGCGTACTGCGCGCGCACCGGCCAGCGACCGCCCGTCGACCGGGCGGCGACGGTCCGCTGTGTCCTGGAGAGTCTGGCGCTGGCGCACCGGGCCGCGCTGCGGACGGCGGCGGAGCTGTCCGGCACCGACATCCGGGTGGTGCACCTGGTGGGCGGCGGCAGCCGCAACGAACTGCTCTGCCGGCTGACGGCGGACGCCACGGGCCTGCCGGTGGTGGCGGGCCCGGCGGAGGCCACGGCGCTCGGCAACATCCTGGTGCAGGCCCGCGCCCAGGGCCTCGTGGGCGACCGTGCCGCCCTGCGCCGGCTGATCGCCGCCACGCAGCCGCTGCGCCGGTACGAGCCGGGGGGCGACGCCCGCGCGTGGTCGGCGGCGGCGGAACGGGTGGGGCTGGGGTGATCGCGCTCGTGGGGAGGGAGTCCGGGCACGGCGTGGGCCCACCGGTTCGGCCGGTGGGCCCACGCCGTGCCCGTACCGCCCCGGAACGCCGTTCCGGGGGACCGCTCAGTGGCTGGGGCCGCGGCCGCCGCCGTGTCCCCGGTCGCCCCGGCCCTTGTCCTCCTGGCCGGGGGCGACGAACTCGACCCGCTCCTTGCGGACGTCGGCCGAGACCTCCTTCTGTTCGGTGACCTTCTCGGTCTCCATCCGCACCCGCTCCACCGCGACGGGCTCCTTGCGGATGACCGCCTCCTCGGCGTGCAGGATCACCTCGGTCTCGGCGTTGCCCATCGGGGACCGGCCGGTGGTGCTCTCCCCCGGCTTGATGGGCTCGCGCACGATGCGGACCTCCTCGTGGGTGATCGGCACCGTGGTCGTGACGTTCTCCGTCACCACGACCTTCCGCAGCCGCGCCCGGCCCGACTCGTGCTCCTCGGTCCCGACCCGCAGCCGCTCCTCGGAACGCACCATGTCGTCGTCGGCGCGACCGGTGGCCGGGGTGTCCTTGGCCATGCCGGCCCGGCCGGTGGTGGCCGCCGGGTCCATGGCGTCGGCCCGGCCGCGCGCGCCGTCGCCGCTCATGCCTTCCCGTCCGGTCATGCCCTCACGGCCGTCGGTGGAGCCCTTGGCCGCCGGTGTGCCGGGAGCCGGGCTCATGCCGGGGGACCCGCTGCGCCCACTGGGGCGGGTGAGGCCGTAGTGGTCGTACAGCTCCTGCTCCTGGCCGACGTCGAGGTGCTCGTCGGCGTCCATGCGGGGGGCGCCCTTGACCATTTCCTTGGTGTGCGGGATGTGCACACCGTTGTCGTCCTTGGTGGCCCCGTCCAGCGGGACGAAGGACTCCTTCATGCCGAACATGCCGGTCTTGACCGTCACCCACTCCGCGCGGCCCGTCTCGTTGTCCAGGTACGCCTGCTCGACACTGCCTATCTTCTCCCCGGCGGCGTCGTAGGCGGTCAGACCCGTGAGCTCGCCCACGTGGTGGAAGACATCATCGGCTGCCATCAGTGATCACTCCTTGGCGGCGAGCCGGCGGGGTCCGGTATCCCCGCGCGTCGTCTGACTCGCGTAATTCCATGCGGCACCTGCTGACGGGAGGCGGCAACCAGGAAAAGCGCCCCTTTGACCCGTCCGGGGGACAAAGGGGCGCCGCACGCGCTCTGCTGGGCTTCCCGCGAATCGGCGAGCTGATTCACCCATTCGGGTGACCCGCCCACGGGAGCACCAGCCGACGGTCACGCGTTGTAGGGGCGTGGACACGGAAGGTACCACCGGGGTCGTACGACCGCAGGGCGGAAGGCCCGCCACGACGGAAGGGGGCGCCCGCTGCCGAGCCGGTCAGCCGCCGGTCACCGCTGTCCACACGGCGGTGTCGGGGGCGATCAGACCGCCCTCCGGGCTGTCGCTGGCGAGCAGCAGCTCACCGTCCGGCAGCGGCAGGGAGCGCCCGGACAGATTGAGCCGGCATTCGAACCGGCCCTTGCGGAAGGCCAGTTCACCCTCGCGGGCGGGCAGCCAGGAGAAGGACTCGTCGCCCCGGAAGCGGGTGCGCACGGCCAGGGCGGTGCGGTACAGCTCCAGGAAGGAGTCCGGCCGGCCGGTCTGGACCTCCACCGCGTGAGCGCCCCAGCCCTCCGGCTGGGGGAGCCAGCTGCCGCCCGGTCCGAAGCCGTGGCTGGCGCCCGCGCGGGTCCACGGCAGCGGGACGCGGCAGCCGTCGCGGCCCTTGGTGGTGCGTCCGGTCCGCTCCCACATGGGGTCGCGCAGCGCGTCGTCGGGCAGGTCGGAGACCTCGGGGAGCCCGAGTTCCTCGCCCTGGTAGAGGTAGGCGCTGCCGGGCAGGGCGAGCGTCAGGAGCGCGGCGGCGCGGGCCCGCCGGTGGCCGAGGGCCTCGTCCGGCGCGGGGTCGGTGCCGCCGCCGGAGAGCCAGGCCCGGTAGTCGATGCCCTGGGGCAGGGCGTAGCGGGTGCGGTGGCGTACGACGTCGTGGTTGGAGAGCACCCAGGTGGGGAGGGTGCCGACCGCGCGGGCTCCGTCGAGGGAGGTGTCGATGACCTGGCGGAATTCCTCGGCGTCCCAGGGACAGCGCAGATGGAAGAAGTTGAACGCCTGGTGGAGTTCGTCGGGCCGGGTGTAGAGGGGCAGCCGGGCCGAGCTGACGCCCGCCTCGGCAACGGCGATCCGGGGAGGCGCGTAGGAGTCGATGATCTTCCGCCAGGCCCGGTAGATGTCATGGACCTCGTCGCGGTCCCAGAAGGGGTGGTCCTCCCCCTCGGGCGGGGAGTTGAGGGAGGCCGAGTCGCGTCCGCCGGTGTCCCGCAGCGGTTCGACGAGGTCCTTGCGCAGGCCGTGGGCGACGTCGACGCGGAAGCCGTCCGCCCCCAGGTCGAGCCAGAAGCGCAGGATTCCCTCGAAGTCGGCCAGGACGTCCGAGTTCTCCCAGTTCAGGTCGGGCTGCTCGGCCGAGAATATGTGCATGTACCACTGGCCGTCCGGCACCCGGGTCCAGGCGCCGCCGCCGAACTTCGACTTCCAGTCGGCGGGCGGCAGCTCCCCGTCCGGGCCCCGCCCCTCGCGGAAGAGGAAGCGGTCCCTGGCCGGGGAGCCGGGCGGGGCGGCGAGGGCCTCCACGAACCAGGGGTGCCGGTCGGAGCAGTGGTTGGGCACGACGTCCACGATGACCTTGAGGCCGAGGCCGTGGGCGCGGTCCACGAGACCGCGGAAGTCGTCCAGGGTGCCGTGGCGGGGGTCGACGCCCCGGTAGTCGGAGACGTCGTAGCCGGCGTCGGTCCAGGGCGAGGGGTAGAAGGGGGTGAGCCACAACGCGTCGACGCCGAGACCGGCGAGGTGGTCGAGCCGGTCCGTGATCCCCCGGAGGTCGCCGATGCCGTCGCCGTCCGCGTCGGCGAAGCTCGGGACGTACACCTGGTAGACGACGGCCTCACGCCACCAGTCGGAGGCGGGCCGTGACAGGTGGGGGTGGGGGGTGTCGGGGATGTTCGGGATCACGGGTGCCTCTCGTGCTGAGCTTCGGTCGGTCGTGCGGGTGGCGGGTGGGTCGCGAGTGCCGCGAGTGTTCCGTTCGACCCATGGTGCGTCATACGGGGGACAACCCTGCCATCGTCCGGCTCCGGTCCGTGAACCGGCCGCTCGGCGGTGCGGGAGGGGCCGCCGGGACCGGGGGGCCGGGGCTGCGGCGGGAGCGCGGGCGGTGAAAGGCCGCCGGGCGGGTAGCGGAGGACAGACGCAGTCGTCCCCCACCGCAGGAGGAGAATTCCATGACGTCCTCACTGATCGAAGCCGTCGACATCAAGGCCCCGGTGGCGGTGAGCTGGGCCCTGTGGCAGGACGTCGAGCGCTGGCCTTCCTTCCTCAGTCACGTCAAGCACGTGGAGCGCATCGACAGCGCGCTGTTCGCCTGGCAGGTCTCGCTGCCGGGCGCCGACAAGAGCTTTGTGGCGGAACTCACGGAGGTCGTGCCCGAGAACCGCATCGCGTGGCGGACCACCGAGGGGGTCCACCACGCGGGGGTGGTCACCTTTCACCGGATCAGCGCGACGGAGAGCCGGGTGACGCTCCAGATCGAGTACGACCCGCAGGGGTTCGTGGAACGTCTGGGCGCGCTGACCAATCTGGACTCGGCGCTGGCCACGTACGACCTCGAGGAGTTCCGGCGGATGGCCGAGCGTGAGGCGGCGGTTCTCTGACACCGTCGGGGGCGGCGTGCTCCGGACGGGTCCGGGGCCGCCGCCGCGCCCTCGCCGGGCGGAGCCGTACAGCACCGCCGGAGCGCCGCACCCACCCCCGTACGCACCGACCCGTACACACCGAAGAGTCCCGCCCGGACGGTGTCCGGGCGGGACTCTTCGGCACGGGGCGCGGGGCCCCTCGACGCGGGGCGGTCAGGACTTCCGGCGCCGGCGGGCCCGCATGACGAGGAAGGCCGCCCCCGCCACTCCCCCGGCGACCAGCAGCGGCCGGGGATGGCTCCGGCCGGTCCCGGCCGCCTTCGTGGCCACGTCCTTGCCGGCCACCGCCGCCTTCGCCGCGGCGTCCCGCACCCGGTCCGGCGTGTGCTCCCTGACCTGGTCGCGGATCTGCCGGCCGGCCACCACGACCTGGCCGCGCACCTCGGCGGCCTTCTCCTGCGTACGGCTCTTGACGTCGGCCTTCTCGGCGAGCTGCCCGACCGTGTCGCCGAGCCGTTCGCGCGCTTCCTCGACCCGGTGCCTGGCACCGGCGACCGTGTCGGCCTCGGCCCGGTCAGGTTCGTGCGGCTTCTCGTTCATCGGTGCGCCCTCTCCTTGATTTCCTCGATGTCGGCCTTGACGCTCTCCGCCGTCTGTTCCGGCGCCAGCGGTGTGGCCTGCCGGGTCTCCCGCCGTCCCCGCCCCGCGAGTACGGCGGCGATCAGGGCCAGCACGGCCGTCACGATCAGCGCCGAGACCCAGACCGGCACGACCAGGGCGAGGGCCGCGATCACGGTCACCACCAGCGCCTGGAGGGCGAGGGCGCCGACGAGCGCCGCGCCTCCGAAGAGCCCGCCGCCCCGGCCGGCTCTTCTGCCCTTCTCCTTCATCTCGGCGGTCGCGAGCCGGAGCTCCTCCCTGACGAGTGCGGAGAGTTGCTCCGAGGTCTGCTGAACCAGCTCGGCCGCGGACTTCTCGGTCTGCGGACTCACGGTCGAATCGCCTCCAAGGGGTCGGCGGGTGGGCCGCCGGGGCGGCCGGTGGGTGGGCGGACCTCTGCGGGCGGCCGATGGTCGAGGCGCCCGCGCCGGGCGGCCCGAGCCCGGAGCCGTCACCAGGTCACCAGGTCCTCGGGCCGTCGGCTCCTCGGACGTCAGTGCCTGAAGGTGTCCTTGGCCTTCTCCTTGGCCATACGGGCATCGCTCTTGGCCTGCTCGACGCGGCCCTCGGCCTCCAACTGCTCGTTGCCCACGGCGCGTCCGGCCGTCTCCTTGGCCTTGCCCTTGGCGTGTTCGATCCGCGCCTCGGTCTTCGGGTTCTTCTTGTCGGTCATGTCGCTCACATCCTTCGGTCCGGCTTTCGGTGGACGCCATGCGTGTGACCCTCGACACGGCGGCCAAACATCGCCCCGCCCGAACACGCCGATTCCCGGGCCATTTCCCCGGGCCGGCGCCCGGCCCGACGCGCCGTCACGTCCGCCCGGACGCAAGCCCCGTCGCCGGGCCGGCGGGTAACACCTTGCTGAACCCGGCGTGGTTGCTGGGTGGGCCCAGGGGGCAAGTGCACGGTGAGCGGCGATCTCGTCGCGACAGTCGAACGGGAGTGAGGGCCGGGATGGGTGACATGTGGGTATTCGCGGTCGAGTCGGGCCACGTACCGGGTATGGACCTCACCGGCTACAGCGTGCATGCGACCGACGGAACGGTGGGCAGCGTGGACAGACAGTCCGAGGGCTCGCCGTTCGAACACCTGGTGGTGGACACCGGGATGTGGGTCTTCGGGAAGAGTCTGGTCATTCCCGCCGGGCTGGTGACCTCGATCGATCCGGCCGGGCGGCTGATCCAGGTCGGCTGTACGAAGTCGACCGTCAAGGGCGCTCCGGTGTTCGAGCGTGATCACGACACGCGGGACCCCGCCTACCTGGGCGCCCTGAGCACGTACTACACCTCGCTGGTCACGACTTCCTGACACGCCGTCGGACACACCGGCGCCCCGGCAGGACGCTGCCGGGGCGCGGGTGCGGTCGACACGTGGTGCCGCCGGGTGGGGCGTCCTCAGGCGGGGACGATGTTCTCCGCCTGGGGGCCCTTCTGACCCTGGGTGACCTCGAAGGTCACCTTCTGGCCCTCCGTGAGCTCACGGAAGCCCTGGGTGGCGATGTTGGAGTAGTGGGCGAAGACGTCGGGGCCGCCGCCGTCCTGCTCGATGAATCCGAAGCCTTTTTCCGAGTTGAACCACTTGACGGTACCGCTGGCCATGTGTCCTCCAAAGGACTCATTACGGTCCCCGCACCGTGCGGGAAACCGGAGGTGATCGCCCTGGCCCTCAGAGACGTTGAACAGCCGAATCGCCCGCGACTGTGATCACGGGCGACTGAGTACTTCGGAACCACGACAGCTGCGGCTGACGCTACACGTCTCCTCGCCTCCAGACCACAGAAACGATCACGCGTGACGCACGACAACACCCGCACAGTGCAGTGACACGGCCTCGCGCGCCGCGTTATGTCCCCCGTGAGAGGGAAGCGTCCGCGAATGTCCCCTCCCCGCCGCAGGTGTCGGAACGGTCGGTAGGCTGACGGTGATGTTCACCCCACAGGGCCCCACCTTTCGCGAACTGACCGCCCAGGCGCTCTCGTCGACCGAGCGCGGCTACGATCTGCTCGCCCCCAAGTTCGACCTGACCCCGTTCCGTACCCCGGACCCGGTGCTGGACGCGGTGACGGACGCCCTCGGTCCGCTCGGCCCGTTCCGCGCGGGGCTGGACATCTGCTGCGGCACCGGCGCCGGTCTGGACGTGCTGCGCGAGGTGTGTGCCGAGCGGGTCACCGGTGTCGACTTCAGCGCGGGCATGCTCGCCACCGCCAGGTCCGCCGTGCTGCCGAAGGAGTCGGCGGGCGGGGACGGTTGGACCGGTCGCGGTCCCGGCGAGGGCCCTACGGGAGGACCGGCGGTCGATCTCGTGCGGGCCGACGCCCGCGCCCTGCCGTTCCGGGCCGCCTTCGACG
Organism: Streptomyces sp. NBC_01498; assembly: GCF_036327775.1. NCBI lineage: Bacteria > Bacillati > Actinomycetota > Actinomycetes > Kitasatosporales > Streptomycetaceae > Streptomyces > Streptomyces sp. NBC_01498. The sequence goes on from NZ_CP109598.1 coordinate 225,416, forward strand.
TGGCCGTGAGCTTCGGGGCGTTCGGGCACTTCCTGCCGTCGGAACGGCCGGGACTCTTCACCCAGGTGCGTCAAGTCCTGCGGCCCGGCGGTGTCTTCGCCTTCCCGGTGCCCGCGCCGCCGCGCGTCGGATCGCGGCTCTACTGGACGCTCTGGGGCTTCGACGCGGTGATGCGGGCGCGCAACGCCGTGCGGCGCCCGCCCTTCGTCATGTACTACCGCACGTTCCGGCTCGGCGACGTGGTGGACGACCTGACGCGTGCGGGCTTCGAGGTGGAGCTCGTCGCGCTCGACGGCCTGGGGCGGCTGCCGGACGGCGGGCCGCGCTGCCGCATGGTGGTCGCGCGCAGGCCGTGAGCCGTGGCCGCCGGGTCGTCAGGCGGCCGGCCGGGGCGCCGGGGTACGCCGCCAGGCCCAGCCGAGGACGACGACCGAGGCGAGCGCGGCGAAGGCGCACCAGGTCGAGACGAACGCCAGCCGCCAGATCACCGCGCAGACGACCGCCCCGACCGCGACCAGGACGCCCAGCAGCCGCACCGTACGGTCGCCGGAGAGCAGCAGCGCCCCGACGGTCGCCAGCAGGTACCCGGCCACGACGAGGGCGGGCGACGGCAGGTGGACGGCGTAGCCGATGGTGTGCCCCCGGATGTCGGCCGTCACGGTCCGGGTGGCGAGGGAGTGGGCGAGCACGGCGGCGACCGCGACACCGAGGGCGACGGGCAGGACGAGCACCCTTCGGCGCGGGCCGGCCGGCGCGGCCGACAGCACGGCCAGGGGCACCCAGAGAGCCAGCAGCGGCAACGCGATGACGGCCCACACGATGGTGGCGGGCCCCGCGCCACCACCCGCGTCCCAGACGACGGACTCGACGATCTGGTGGGCGCCGAGGAGCAGGGGCAGAGCGGCGAGCGGCAGATCCCGGGCGGCCCCGGTACGGCCCACGCGGGCGACACACACCACCCCGATCGCGCCGACACAGACACCCGCGGCAAGGTCGGCGGTCGCGCTCCAGCACATCGCGTCATCCTGGGACCGGGAGGGACGGTGAGTACGTGATCACCGCAGAGCGGTCCCGATGCTACGGCCCCGAGGGGCGTCCGGGCGGGACGCGGGACGCCGGGGGCGAGTGCGGGTGCGGGTGTGCCTTCCGGCGGTGCCGGTGCGTGCCCGGCGGGGCCGGCGTCGCCAAGTACCGTGCGCGCCGGGTGGGACTCGCAGCGAACGGTGCGCGCCCGGCGGGTACCTGCGGCGAACAGTAGGTGCGCTCCGGCGAGCGCCGCAGAGCCGGTATGGTGCGCCCCGGCGGAACGCCTCGGCGCCGAGACGGTGCGCGCCCGGCGGTGCCGGTGCGTGCCCGGCGGGGCCGACGCCGCCGACTGCGGTGCGCGCCGAGTGTGGACCAGCGGCGAACGTAGGTGCGCTCCTGCTGGTCGCGCGGCGCCGGGCATGAGTGTGTGCCCCGCACAGCGCCGACGCCGCCGACTGCGGTGCGCGCAGGCCGGGGGTCCGCGTCGAGCGGAAGGTGCACCCCGGCAGGATACGTGGCACCAAGTGCGTTTGCGTTCCGGGCAGGTCCGGCGGAGCCGGTGGGGTGTGTGCCCCGCACAGCCGACGCCGTCACGTACGGCCCGTGCCCGGCGGGGACCCGCACCGACCGGTACGTGCGCTCCGGCGGGCGGACCGGCCCCGCACGCGACGGGACGGGCCGCACGAGCGGACCGGTCCCGGACGCGCCGCAAGGGCGGCAGCGCGCGGCGGGCACGGGCCGGCCGGGCTCCCCCGCCCGGAACGCCCTGAGGGCCGACGGGTGTCCGTCGGCCCTCAGGGGTGGGGCTGGTTGGTGCGGTGCCGTCAGATGCGGCCCTTGGTCAGGCGGGACAGGGGGCCGCGCGGCCTGGCCGCCCGTCGGCCGAGGGCGAAGGCGCCCCCGGTCAGGGCGCCGACGCCGGCGGCGGCTCCCGCCGCGACGGCCTTGCGGTGCTTGACGACGGTCCAGACGACACCGGCCTTGGTGGCCGCCTTGCCCGCCGTCGAGGCGACGGCCTGACGGCCGTTCGCCCAGCCGGCGGTCGCGACGCGCTTGGTCGCCTCGCCGGCCGACCGTACGCCCGCCTCGGCGGACTTCTCGGCCGCCCGCGCGGAGTCCTTGGCCTTCGAGGCTGCGAGCACCGAGTTCGTCCGGACACGGGTCACGGCGCCGCCCGTGGTCTGCCGCCCCTTCGCGGCCGCGGACTCGATGTGCGCGCCGACGCTCGCCGCCGTGCCGTTCACGTTCCTGTTGGCTTCGCTCTCCTCATTCATGGGATGCGTGTTGCCGCTCGGCACGGCCCGAAACAGCGGAGTGCCGGCCGGCAGGTGGATGTCCGTGCCCGGTGCCGGTGTCGTGGCCGGTCCCGGCGGGTGCCGGAGGTCAGGAGACGCGTACGGAGTGGTGGTGGAAGTCGCCCGGCGGCAGGGCGGCGAGGGGGCCGCTCCCGCCGTGCAGCCAGTCGGCGTAGCTGTCGTTGCCCTCCGCCGCCTCGGCGTGGGCGGCGCGGGCCAGTTCGAAGAAGGCGGGCGCGCCGTCGGCGGTGCGGGCCGCCGAGTGCCAGCCGAGCAGATGCCGCCAGCGGAGCGGGGTGCCGGCCAGTGGGCGGGTCACCAGTCCGGCGGTGTTGGGGAAGGTCGCGCGGCAGAGTCCGACCGCGCGGCCCGCCTGGACGAGATGGACGCTGGAGGCGGTGTCCGTCTCGTACACCCTCGCGGGGGTGAAACCGGCGTGGGCGCAGGCGGTGGTGAAGCAGTCGTGGAAGCAGCCGTCGCCGGGTACGTCGGTCCACGACTCGTTGGCGAGCTCGGCGAGGCCGATCTCCGTACGGTCGGCCAGGGGGTGGTCGGCCGTGAGCATGACGAAGACCGGGTCGCTGGCGATCTCGCGCCACTCCAGCCGTTCACCGGCCGGCGGGCGGGCTGCTCCGCAGCATCCGATCAGGGCGTAGTCGATCCGGCCCTCGGTGACGGAGTCGGCGATCTCCCCCTCGGACCAGGAGGTGTAGGTGGTGACGGGCATGGCGGGGTGGGAGGCGCCGAGCCGTTCGACGAGTCCGCCCAGCAGCGGGCCGTGGGTACCGCCGAGTCTCAGCCGGTCGGTCTCCTCCAGGGTGCGGGCGAACCGGACGGCGTCCCGCTGGAGTTCGCTCACCGCGGGCAGCACGTTCCGGGCGCGGGCGAGGACGAGTTCGCCGAGCGGTGTCGTACGGACGCCCCGCTGTCCCCGGTCGAACAGCCTCCCGCCCAGGGCGTTCTCGATCCGTTTCAGCTGTGCGCTGAGGGCCGGCTGGGCGACGCCGAGAGCCGACGCGGCCTTGGTGAGGCTGCCCGCGTCGGCAATGGCACGAATGGTCTTGAGATGCCGCAACTCCAGCTCCATGAAACGAGCTTGAAGGGCGGTCGGGAGCGCGGGCAAGGGCCAGGTACGGACCACCGGCGGCGCCGTCGCATACGCCGGGGGCACACGCGCCGGAGCACGCGCCCGTGCACGCGCCGTGCCGCTGGGGAGTGCTCCGGGTGGCGGAAACCGGGACGGCGCGGCTTCGCGCCCGTCGGGGGAAGGCTGCCCACGGGTTCGGCGCGCCACGCGCGCCGTTCCGGATCGCCGTCCGGTGCCTTCGCCGACGGGCGAAGACACCGGACGGCATCGATCGGGCAGGCATCCATCGGGCAGGCGTCGATCGGGCCGGTACGGCGGGTCGCGCGGCGTCCGGGGCCGTTACCAGGTCACCGGCAGCCGGGCCGGGCTGCGGGACGTGGTGCCCAGGCGCCAGGGGACCTCCTCGGGGGGTGTCGCCAGGCGGAGGCGGGGGAACCGGGCCGCCAGATGGTGGAGCGCCAGGGTCAGTTCGAGCCGGGCCAGCCAGGCGCCCAGGCAGTAGTGGGGACCGGCGCCGAACGACAGGGTGGGGGCCTCCAGGGGGGCGAACAGGTCGGCGTCCTGGTGGGCCCGGAAGACCGCCGGGTCGCGGTTGGCCATGCCGCAGTCGGCGACGATCACCGCGCCCGACGGAATCACCACGCCGCCCACCTCCACGTCCCGGGAGGCGCGCCGGGTGCTCCCCCGGTCGTCGCCGAGCGGGATCAGGTGCAACAGCCGGTCCGCGAGCGCGCCCGCCGCTTCCTCGCCGGCCGCGAGGCCCGGCCAGCACTCCGGTCGCTCGCCGAGCAGGTAGAGCAGCGAGTTGCCGAGCATCGTCATGGTGCTGTCGTGACCACCTACCACCAACCCGCAGACCAGACTGACAAGTTGGGGTTCGGGAATGCCACCCTCCTCGTCGGCGGCGGCGACCAGGCCGCTGACCAGGTCGTCCCCCGGGGCCCGGCGCCGTACCGCCAGCAGTTCGGCGCCGAACGCGGAGAACTCGGCCAGGGCCGCCTTCACTTCGTCGGCCGGCCCCGAGCCGTCCGAGAAGGCGTGCGTGCTCCAGTGGCGCAGCCGCTCGCGCGCGGAGTCGTCGAGGCCCATCAGCCGGCTGATCACGTTCACCGGCAGCGGGCGGGTGAAGTGGGCGACGATGTCCACCGTGCCCCGGCGGCGGGCGAGTTCGTCCAGCAGTTCCGTCACCATGGACGCCACCCACGGCCGCCAGCGGGCCACGGCCCTCGGGGTGAACGCACGGCGCATGGTGCGGCGCAGGGCCAGATGGGCGGGTCCGTCCTGGTTGAACATCAGGTCGGGGTCGTTGACCAGTCCGGGCACCTCCGACATGGGTGGTCCGTCCGCCGCGTACAGCTCGGCGCGGCCGATCCCGCTGTCGCCGAGGACCTGCCGTACGTCGGCGTACCGGCTCACCAGCCAGGCGGGTGAGCCGTCGGGCAGGGTGACCGGGCAGGGCGGGCCGGGCGTGTCGAACGTCATGCGATGCAGCGGGGCCAGCGGTGACTCCGGGGCTGCGCCGTCGACGGCTGGGGCGGTCACGGTTCCTCCTGGCTGTTCCTGCGGTGCCGACCGGGACGGGTCGGTGACGGATCGTTCGGGGCCGGGCACGGCCGGCCGGCCTGCGGAGAACGCGGCGAGCGCGGCGAGTCCGGCCAGCGCGGGGAGGGCAGGGAAGGCAGGGAACGCCGTGACCGCGGCGTGGCAGCGGTCACAGCTCGACCAGCACCTTGCCGAGGTTGGCCTCGCGGTCGTGGTAGAGGCTCCCGTACGCGGCCGGGATGCGGTCGAAGCCGTGATGGAGGGTGTGGTCGCAGACGACCTCGCCGCGCCGGACCCGGCCGCCCAGTTCGGTGTGGAGCGCCTGCCACTTCTCCTCGGTGAACCACTCCAGCGAGAAGATCCCCCGGACGGTCGCGCGCGGGAACATGAGGTACGGCAGGAGCCGGGGCCCGACCGCGTCGCGCCCCACCTGGGTCGCCCACTGCCAGCACACGGCGACCCGGCTGCCGACGTTGAGCATGGTGAAGACGGCGTCCGTGACGGCGCCGCCGAGGTTGTCGAAGTAGCGGTCGACACCGTCGGGGGCGGCCCGCCCGAGCGCGTCGCGGACGCGCGAGACGCTGTCGCCCTGCCGGTAGACGACGACCGCGTCGAATCCCAGTCCGCGCAGCCGGTCGGCCTTGCGCGGGCTCGATGTCGTACCGACCACGCGGGCGCCGGCGAGCGAGGCCAGCTGGCCCACCAGGGTCCCGACGGCTCCGGAGGCGCCGCTGATGACGAGGGTGTCCCCCGGACCGACGTCAAGGAAGGTGGTGAGTGTGCCCCAGGCCGTCATGCCGGGGCCGCCCATGGAGCTGAGCGCGGACGCGAGGGGCAGCGCGTCGTCGTACCACCCCGGATCGAGCCCGCGGTAGGCCGGGAACACCATCGGGAACGTCCCCGTCTGCCACAGTCGTTCCGCGCCGTTGGCGATCACGTGGGAGCGCCAGCCGCCGAAGCCCTGGACCAGGTCGCCCGGCCGGTGGGCGGCGCGCGGGCCGGCGTCCAGCACCTCCATGATCGAGTCGGCGCCCATGTGGTCGCCGAGGGGGGTGTCCAGGGCGATGCCCTGGAGGTACGGGTCGACCGACACGTACCGGGTCTTGAGCAGCATCTCGTCGGGGGCGAGGTTCACCCGGATGTCCTCGACCACCTTCTCGTAGATCCGGTCGACGTCGGGGGTGCCCTCGACGTGGGCGCGGACCACCCATTTCTTGATCTTCACTTCGGCCCTTTCTCGGCGCCGGTGGTCGCCGGGCGCGTGGTGCCGGGGATTCCGGGCGTGACGGGGATGTCGGGCGTGACGGGGGTGTCGGGGCCCGGGACGACCGGGATCACGCGGTGGGTCGGCGGCGGCCCGGACTCGTCGAGGGAGGCGGTGAACTCCCTGCCGTCGTCCCGGCAGACGAACTGCATGACATGGCGGCCGGCGGCGGCGGCGCGGATCAGCCCGCCGGTGGTCGCCCACACGCCGGACTGGTAGAAGTTCGCCAGCCCCGGCAGCCCGGGACCGTGTTTCTTGACCAGCTTCTCCAGGGTCTCGCCGCTCTCCACGAACGGCTGCCAGCCCAGCACCGTGCCGTCGTGGTTGCCGGTGTAGCGGACCTGGGTGAGCGGGCTGGACACGTCGCGGACCACGATGGCGTCCTCGATTCCCGGGTAGCGCTCCTCCAGGAAGCGCACGAGCGCCGTGCGCGCCCGGCGTTTGGCCAGGTAGTAGCCGCGCCCGTGGCGTACCGGAAGGGTGTGCAGCTCCTGCCCGCCGCGCGCCCGGGTGATCTGCTCGGGGCCCTCGTCCAGCGCGCGCCAGGGGGCGATGTCGCAGAAGTACGTGGCGTAGACGACGCTCGTTCCGCGCGGGGAGAGCTCCGGGTAGTGGCGGCTGCGGAACTGGACGTTGATGCTCCGGTGGCGGATGCCGGTCAGCTCCGCCGCCTCCGTCTCGCCGAGCAGGTATGTCGTGCACGGTTCGCCCTCGGGGAAGGGCCGGTTGAGCCCGAGGAAGAGCGTGAAGTAGCCGGGGAACACCATGCCCGGTTCGTTGATGGTCCGGGTGTAGAGGCGCCGGTACTCGTCATCGAGGTAGCGCCCGCCGAGGAGTTTCATCATGGTGGTGGGTCCGTCGCAGGCCGACACGACGATGTCCGCGCGCAGTCGGCGCCCGTCGCTGAGTCGTACGCCGACCGCCCGGTCGTCCTCGACGAGCACCTCCTCGACCTTGGTGTTGTACGCGACCCGGCCGCCGAGCCGTCGGTAGCGGCGCTCGATCGACTCCGCGAGTCCGAGCGAGCCGCCCTCGGGCACCCCGGCGGAGAGGTTGGCGTGCGAGGCGAGCTGGAAGTGCGTCGGCAGTACGGGGAACCCCGGGTGCTTCTCGTACAGGACGAAGTTGAACGCCTCGCGCAGCAGGGGGTCCTGGAACCGGGCCGCGTAGTCGGACATCAGCACCGAGATGGTGGTGCGGACGGCGTTGACGTACGGGGTGAAGGAGGCCAGCATCCGCCAGCGCTCCGTGCGTCCCATCAGTCCGACCGGTTTGAGGAAGGGGTAGACGGCCAGCGCCTTGCGGAAGGAGCGCAGCCGTCGGCAGAACTCCCTGATCTGTTTGGCGTCGGCGGGCGAGAGTTCGGTGAGATGGGCCTGGAGCCGGTCCGGGTCGGAGTAGAAGTGGACGGCCCGGCCGTCCTGTCCCCGCACGATGTTGAACACGTCGAAGTGGCGGACCTCCTTGCCCTGGAGCGCGCCGAGTTCGAGCCAGATCTGGTGCATCTCGTTGCCGGGGCCGCTGCCGAGCATCCAGCTCACGCACGCGTCGAGGGTGAAGTCGCCGCGTTTCCAGGCGGTGCAGCAGCCGCCGGGGATCTCGTGCATCTCCAGTACCTGGGTGCGGTAGCCGTTCATCTGCGCGTAGCAGCCGGTGGAGAGACCACCGAGCCCCGCACCGATGATGATCATCGTTTCCCTGCCGCGCGTCGGACCGGGCGCACGGGGCGGGCGGGCCGGACGTACCGAACGTGCCATGAACTCGCTCTCCTCCGTCGTCACACGCCGCCGCTCCGACGTCACACGTTGCCGCTTGCTCACGCGTCTGTGTCCTCCGGGGAAGCGGGGTCCTCCTGGGACACCGGGGTCTTCCGGGGCGTGGGGTGGTGGGTGGGGTCTTCGCGGGACGTGGGGTCCTCCCGGGAGTACCACCGGTCGAGCTGGGGCAGCCGGCCCAGCTTGCCGCTGTGCCACGGCTCCGTCCCGGTGCTCTCCCAGGCCCGGAACGGGACGCCCAGTTCCTCGCACAGGTACTGGACGGCGAACCGGCCGGTGGACGCGGCGCGGATCAGGCCGCCCATCCCGATCCACTGTCCGGCCATGGAGAACCCGCTCAGTCCGGGCAGCCGCATGCGGTCCTTGCCGACGAGGGCGGCGGCGATGTCGTCGGCCTCGGAGAACGCCTTCCAGGCCAGGATCGAACCGTGGTGGTTGCCGGTGTAGCGGTGGGTCGTCGCGGGCGAGGCGACGTCCACCAGCTCGATCCGCTCGTCGGTGCCCGGCCACAGCCTGTCCAGGAAGCGCCGTACGAACAGGGCGACTTCGCGCTTGCGGGCCCGGTACTCCCCGCGGTCGGCGAGGCGCAGCCGCTTCCAGTAGGCGTAGTCGCTGAAGTAGGTGCAGTGGACGACCGACTTGCCGGGCGGCGCGAATCCGTCGGAGTAGCGGGAGCGCAACTGCACGACGAGGCTGTTCTGGAGCGCGCCGGGCAGCCCGCGCCCTTCCTCGGCGGGCAGCAGATACGTCGTGCTGTGGGCGTCGTGGGCGGGGAGTTCGCCCCGGATGCCGACGAAGGCGGAGACCACGGCGGGGAAGAGGGTTCCGGGGCGTTCCAGCAGGTCGTCGTAGAGCTTGTCGATGCGGGGGCCGGTGTACCGGCCGCCCAGGAGGCCGTGGACCGTGGTGTGTCCGTCGCAGGCCGAGACGACGTGGTCGGCGTAGAACCGCCGCCCGCCGCGCAGTTCGATCCCGACGGCCCGGTCGTTCTCGACCAGCACCTTCTCGGTGCGGGCGCGGTAGATGACCGTACCGCCGAGCGAGGTGTAGCGCTCCTCGACCGAGCGGGCGAGACCGAGTGAACCCCCTTGGGGGAAGCCCGCGTTGCCGTGGTGGGCGCAGGCCATGTTGTAGAGGTACGGGAGCAGCGGGAAGCCCTCCGGGTCCTGGAAGAAGATGTTGCGGAACGCGCGGCGCAGCAGCGGGTCCTCGAACCGGTCGGCGAAGGTGTGCATCGGGGTCGCGGCGGTGCGCCAGAAGAGGCGGAACGCGGGCAGTACGGTGCGGAGCGTCGCCGCCCTCTCCCGTACGGTCCGCAGCGCGGGCGCCGTCAGGAACGGATGGAGGTCGATGGCCGTGAACCGCCGCAGGTCCCGGCAGAAGGAGCGGATCAGCCGGGCGTCTGCGGGTGAGACGCGCAGGAGGTGTTCCTCCAGCCGGTCCGGGTCGTTGTAGAAGGTGACCGAGCGGCCGGTCTCGTCGACGACCTTGTTGAAGAGTTCGAAGTTGGTGATCGTCTTGCCGTCGAGGGCGCCGAGTTCACGCCAGACCTGGTTCGCGTCGTTGCCGGCCGCCGTGCCGATCAGCCATTCGATGCAGTAGTCGAAGAGGTAGCCGTCGCGTGACCAGGCGGTGCAGCAGCCGCCGGGGAGTACGTGTTTCTCGAAGATACGGGTGCGCATCCCGCTCATCTGGGCGTAGCAGCCGGTGGAGAGTCCGGCGACGCCCGCGCCGATGACGATGACACGGGGCGCGGCGCCGGGTGCCCGTTCGCGTGTGGACCAGTCGGGCTCCGCCGGGTCGGGGGCGGTCCGTCGTGTGGCCGGGGCCCGGCGGACGGGCCCGGTCCGCCCCTGGGGCGTCGTCGGTTCGGGAGGGGTCGTCAGTTCGGGAGGCGCCGTCCGCCCGTCCGGCGCGATCCGTTCGGAAGGCTCCGTCCGTTCATCCGGCATGGTCCGCCTCGCCCGTCAGGAGGGCGCGCACGAGTGCGGCGTTGCGGGGCAGGTGGGCGGGGTCGAGCATGTCGGCGTGGATGCCGGAGCCGCGCAGGACGCGTGTGGCGTCGGTGGAGCTGCCGTGCCAGGTGCCGGGGGCGTCGGCGGTGTGGAGGCCGGCGTTGTCCTCGTCGGTGACGACCCCCACCGCGGCGTCCACGGTCCCGGTGTTGGGGGTCCGGCCGCAGAACCGCAGGTATTCGGCGGCGTGTTCGAGTGCGGTGCGGGTGACGATCTCCGACCCGGTGTGCTTGTGGAGGTGGCGGCCCAGTTCGGCCTCGAAGGCGGTGACGCCGTCGTCGCCCGGTTCGTACGCCTCCATGACGCGCAGGGAGTCCAGCACGACCACATGGCTGACCAGGCGTCCGCGTGCCTCCAGTTCCTTGGCGACCTCGAAGGCGAGGTTGCCGCCGAGTGAGTAGCCGAGGAGCCGGCACGCGCCCCCGGGTGCGGCGGTCTCCACGAGGTCGGCGTACCGGGCGACCTTGTCGTCGCCCGGCAGGTAGTTGAAGGCGATGATCCGGTGGCGCGGGAGCTGGGCCGCGAGGCCGCGGTAGACGAGGCCGTGGCCGCCCGCCGGGGGGAAGCAGAAGACGGGGCCGCCCTGGCCGGGGTTGAACGTCAGTGCGGGCACGTCCTCGGCAGTCGCGCCGGTGACCAACTCCTCGACGGCGGCGGCCATTCCGTGCAGGGTGGTGACCCGGTAGAGCCTGCTGACGGGGACACTGACGCCGAACTCGGTCCGCAGGTGGTGGAGGAGTTCGATCAGTTTGATCGAGCTGCCGCCGGACTCGAAGAAGTCGTCGCCGAGCCCGGCCCGTTCGAGGCCGAGGAGTGCCTCCCAGTGCCGGGCCATGCCGGTCTCGTAGAGGGTGACCGGGGGTTCGTGGGCCTGTTGCCGGTCGTCGTGGTGCGGCACCGGCAGCGCGGCGACGTCGACCTTTCCGTGGGCGGTGAGGGGAAGTTCGGGCAGTTCGGCGAGGTGGGAGGGCACCATGTACGAGGGCAGGGCGCCGGCGAGCCGGCGGCGCAGGGCGCGCCGGTCGAGTGTCGCGCCGGGCTCGGCGACGCAGTAGGCGCAGAGGGTGGGTTCTCCGGCGGCGTCGGGGCGGACGGTGACGACCACCCGGGCCAGTCCGGGCCAGTCGGCGAGGTGGGACTCGATCTCGCCGATCTCGATGCGGTGGCCGCGCAGTTTGACCTGGTGGTCGCTGCGGCCGAGGAGATGGACCCGGCCGTGGGTGTCCCAGCGGGCCACGTCCCCGGTGCGGTAGAGGCGTACGGGCGGGGCGCCCGGTGTCCGGCTCAGGACGCGGGTCACGAAGCGCCGCGCGGTCTGCTCGGGGTCCCCCGCGTAGCCGAGGGCCAGGCCCCGGCCGCCGATCCACAGCTCGCCCGGTACGCCGGGCGGCACCGGTTCGCCGTGCGCGTCGAGGATGTGGAGGGTGCTGCCGGGCAGGGGGCGGCCGATGGGCACCATCAGGCCGGGTTCCAGGTCGTCGGCGGGGTCTTCGAAGAAGGCGCTGTCGATGGTCGCCTCGGTGACGCCGTAGGAGTTGATCACACGGGTCTCCGGGCCGCAGAGGCCGCGCAGCCGCCGGTACTCGGCGACCTTCCACGCGTCGGAGCCCACGATCACCAGGCGCATGAAGTCGAGCCGGTCGCCCTCGCGCGCGCAGTGGTCCATCAGTCCGCGTACGACGGCGGGGACGAACTCCGCGCAGTCGACGCGTTCCGCCCGCATCACCCGGTGCAGCCGCGCCATGTCGAAGACCAGGTCGCGGTCGGCCAGTACCAGGGTGCCGCCCGAGCACAGGGCCCGCACCAGGTCGCCGGTGAACACGTCGAACGAGGGCTCGGCCATCTGGAGGTGGACACGCGCGTCGGTCTCCAGCCGGTAGGCGCGCAGCCACGCGTCGTAGGCGGAGGCGAGGGAGCGGTGGCTGACCCGTACGGCCTTCGGGCGGCCGGTGGAGCCGGAGGTGTTGATGACATACGCGGCGGAGTCCGGGTCCGTCGTGACTTCCGGGGCCGGGCCCCGGCTCCCGGTCGCGGACTCGGCCCCGGTGCGGGTCCGGCTCCCGGTCTCGGTCCCGTTCTCGGTCGTGCGCAGGGTGTCCAGGGTCAGGACGGTGACCGGCAGCCCGTCGGCCCAGCGCACGCGGGCGTCGTCGACGATGACGAGGTCGGCCCCGGCGTCACCGAGGACCTGGCCGACCCGGTCGGCGGGCTGGTCGGGATGGACCGGGAGGTAGGCGCCGCCCGCCTTCAGGACGGCGAGCAGGGTGACGATCAGCTCCGGTGACTTGTCGAGGCAGAGGCCGACGACCGAGCCCTCCCTGACGCCCAGACGGCGCAGCCGGCGGGCCCGGACGTCGGCGCGCGAGTCGAGCTGTCCGTAGGTGAGCCGGGTGGCGGCGCCCCGGGGGGAGGGCGCGACGACGGCGAGGGCGTCGGGGCGCGCGGCGGCGGTGTCGGCGATCAAGTGGTGGACGGGGCGCACCGGTTCGGGGGCCGGTGGTGCGAGGTCCGGCGGGCGGGAGGCGCCGCTCCAGTCGGTGATCAGCCTCTCTCGCTCCTCTTCCGCGAGCATGGCCAGCCGCGGGGTGGGCAGTTCGGACGGCGCCCGGGTCATGCTGTCGAGCAGCTGGACGTAGTGCGCGGCCGTCCGGCGGACGGTCTCGGGCAGGAAGAGGTCGGTGTTGTACTTGAGGACGCAGTGGAAGCGGCCCTCGGTCTCCTCCTCGTAGACGGACAGGGTGAGGTCGAACTGGCCCTCTTCCTCTGGCAGTTCGATGTACTCCAGCCGGTAGCCGTACTGCTCGGTGGCCACCTTGTGGGTGAGCAGGATGAACATCGCCTGGAACACCGCCGAGCGGCTGGGGTCGTGCTGGAGCCCCAGCTCCTCCACCAGCAGGACGAACGGGTATTCCTGGTTGTCCAGTCCGTTCAGCACGGTCCTGCGGACCTGTTCCAGCAGGTCCGCGACGGACGGGCCGCCGGACAGGTCCGCGTGCAGCGGCAGCGGGTTGACGAAGTAGCCGTAGACGGAGGCGAATTCCTGCTGGGTGCGGCCGGTCACCGGGCTTCCGACGACGACATGGTCCTGCCCGGAGTAGCGGTGCAGCAGGACGTAGTAGGCGCCGAGCAGGACCATGAACGGCGTCACGCGGTGTTCGCGCGCCAACGCGTGCACCCGGGCGCTGAGTTCGGCGTCCAGGACGAAGAACTCGGAGGCGCCGTTGTGTGTCTGTACGGCGGGGCGGGGCGCGTCGACCGGCAGGTCGAGGAGGGGGACCTCGGCGGGCAGATGGGAGCGCCAGTAGTCGAGCATGCGCCCGGCCTCCGGGCCGGCGAGGAACTCGTTCTGCTGGTTGAGGAAGTCGAGGTAGCGGGCGCCCACCGGGGGGAGCGCGGGCTGTCGTCCCCGCTTCAGCGCCTCGTACACGGCGAGCAGTTCTTCGATGAAGGTGAAGGTGGAGATCGCGTCGGAGACGATGTGGTGGACGGCCTTCATGATGATCCACCGGTCCTCGGCCCGCCGGAACAGCCGGAACCGGATCAGCGCGTCCCGTTCGAGGTCGTAGGGCCTGCGGTACTCCGCGATGATCGTCCGCTCGATGTCGTCCCACTCCTGGCCGCGTACGTCGAACAGGGCGAGGTCGGGGTCGGCGCCGGACGTGGTGCGCTGCACGGGCCGGCCGTCCTCCAGGTGGAAGGTGGTGCGCAGCGCCGGATGGCGGGCGATCAGTCTGCGTACGGCCTCGAACATCAGGTCGGGGTCGAGGGCGGCCCTGACCTCCACGGCGCCGCCGATGTTGTACGCGTATCCGTCGGGGTTGAGCTGCTTGAGGAACCAGAGCGCCTTCTGGTTCTGGGTCAGGGGGTGGCTCCGTTCGTCGGTGAACACCTCCACGGCCGGGGCCGTGCCGTCGCCCGGGGTGTCGGAGGCGACCTGTTCGACCAGGCCGTCGTGGACCTGACCGGCGAGTTCGCCGACGGGGGTGCCGCTCAGCAGGGAGACGACGGGCAGCGCGACGCCGAGTGTGGCCTGGACCTTGGCGCGCAGTTCCATGGCGAGGAGCGAGTCGAGCCCGAGCGCGCCGAGCCCGGTCGACACGTCGATCTCCGCGGGCGCCGTACGCAGGACGGTCGCGGTGAGTTCGGTGAACCGGTCGGTCACCAGGCGCAGGCGGCGGGTCTCGTCGGCGTCGCGGAACACGTGGAGGAACGAGTCGAGGACGCCGGCGCCGCTGCCGGGGCCCTCCGTGGTCTGTTGCCGTGCGGCGGCGGCCAGTTCGGCGACGAGCGGGGGCGGGGTGTCGTACCAGGCGAGGAAGGTGGGCCAGTCGACGATCGTGGCGACGAGCAGCTGGGCGCGGTCCTGGCCCATGACGCGCTCCAGCACGCTCATTCCGGACTCCGGGGCGAGGGAGCTCATGCCCCGGCTGTGGAGGTAGTGGTCGACCAGGCCCAGTTCCTCGATCATTCCGGTCGCCCAGGGCCCCCAGTCCAGGCTCAGCGCGGGCAGGCCCTGGGCGCGGCGGCGGTGGGCCAGCGCGTCCAGGAAGGCGTTGCCCGCCGCGTAGTTGGTCTGTCCGGCGGTGGTGAGCAGGGAGGCGACGGAGGCGAAGAGGACGAAGTGGTCGAGCGGCTGGTCGCGCAGGTGCTTGTCCAGGAGGTACGCGCCCACGGTCTTGGGGTCGTGCACCGCGTCGAAGGTCGGCCGGTCCATGTCGGCGACCAGCGTGTCCCGGACCTGGCCCGCCAGATGGAACACGCCCCGGACGGGGGGCTCGCCGGCGCGGCGCCGGTGGTCGAGCCAGCCGGTCAGGGCCTTCTCGTCGGTGATGTCGACGCGGGCCAGGACCGGCTGGGCGCCGAGGGCCTCCAGTTCGGTGAGGAGGGCGACGGCCCGGCCCTGGGGGGTGGCGGGGTCGGTGGTCGCCCACCGGGCGCGTGCGGGGACCGGGGTGCGTCCCATCAGGACGATCCGGCGGGCGCCGTGGGTGGCGAGGGTCCGGCACAGGAGGCGGCCCAGTGCCCCGAAGGCGCCGGTCACCAGGTAGCAGCCGTCGGCGCGCAGCCGCAGCGGCAGGGGTCCGGTGAGTCCCGCGGCGGGGAGCAGCCGGCTGGTCGCGCGGCGCCCGCCGCGCAGGCCGATCTCCTCCTCGTCGTCGGTCAGGAACTCGCGCAGCAGGGCCTCGGCGTCGGCGCGGACGCCGGCCGTGTCCCGTTCCCCGGCGGGGTCGAGGTCGATCAACTTGCCCCGGTGGCCGGTGAGTTCCTGGTGGCGCAGGACTCGGGTGACGCCCCAGGCGGGGGCCGCCAGCGGTTCCACCGGCTCCCCGGGATCGACGGGCTGCGCGCCTCGGGTGACGACATGGAGTCCGCCGGTGCCGTGGCGGCCGAGGAGGACCCGGGCGAGGGCGACGAGGGAGTACGTCCCGGTGCCGGTGGCCCGTTCGAGGTCGTCGCGGGCGCAGGCGGCGAGGTCCGGGAGGTCGAGGTTCCACAGATGGACGACGGTGCCGTCGAAGACCGTACCGGCGGGGGTGTTGCCGTTGAGAGCGGTGCTGTCGCCGGGGGCGGTGGTGCCGGGGGCGCTGCCGTTGAGTGCCGCGCCCTTGAGAGCGGTGCCGTCGAGGGCGGTGCCGTGCCGGTCCAGGTCGGTGAAGACCCTTTCCAGGTGGTCGGCGGAGTCCGGTATGACGGTGAACTCCCCTCCCCGCCGCTCCCGTTGGTAGGCGGCGCCCACCCGGACCGTGCGGCAGCGGTCGCCCCGCGCGGTCACCAGTTCCGCGAAGGCGTCCCCCACGCCGGTGCCGTCCGCGAGGACCAGCCAGTCGCGGGGGCCGTCGGCACCGGGCGCGGGAGTGTCCTCGCCCGCCGCCGCGGGGCGGTCGATCCAGGCGGGTTCGGCGAGCCAGGAGTCGACGGTGCTCAGGGAGACGGACCCGGCGGCCTTCGAGACGTCGGCCGCGCGGAAGCCGCGCAGCAGGCCGAGGGCGGTGCCGTCCACGGCGTACAGGGCGAGATCGGCGACCAGTTCGTTCCCGTCGTCGCGGGAGACCGTGCCGTGCGCCCACAGGGGCCGGTCGCCGACCGGGGCGAGGTTCATCTCGTCCAGCGACAGCGGCATCCGGATACCGCCGTCCCGCGCGGGCGGGGCGGCGGACCCGTCGTCCGGTGCCGGGATCCCCGGGGTCAGCAGGGTCTGGAAGCAGGCGTCGAGGAGCACGGGGTGGATGTGGTGGCCGTCCGTGCCGGCTCCGATCGCCTCCGGGGGGCCGATCCGCGCCAGGACCTCGCCGTCGCCGATCCAGACCTCCTGGACGGCCTGGAACGCGGGCCCGTAGTGGTAGCCCAGGGCGGCCAGCCCGGCGTAGCACGCGGGAGCGTCGAGCCTGCGCGGGCAGCGGTCCTTGATCGCGGCGCTGTCCAGCGGGGGGCCGGTGAAGGGGCGTTGTACGGTCCGTACGACCCCGCTCGCGTGCACCGCCCGCTCGGCGTGGGCGCCCGTGACGGAGGCGATGGTGAAGTCCCCGTTCTCCAGGGACAGCGACAGGTTGACCGTCCGGGTCTCGTCCTCGGCCAGGAACAGCGCCTTGCGGAGGTCGATGCCGGCCAGCGCCGCCGTCGTACCGCCGGTGAGGACCCGTACGGCCTGGGCCGCCATCTCCAGATATCCGGCGGCGGGGAAGACCACGGTGTCCTGGATGCGGTGGTCGGCGAGGTAGGGCAGTCTCTCGGTGTCGAGTTTCGACTGCCAGGTCGGTTCGGTGTGGTCGGTTCTTCGGCCCAGCAACGGGTGGTCGGTCAGGCCGAGTCTGATCTGGGCGACGGCGCGCGGCTCCGTCCAGTGGCGGTCGCGCCGCCAGGGGTAGCGGGGCAGGGTGACGGGTGCTCCGGTGGGCTGGAGGACGTCCCAGGCGAGGTCGGCGCCGAGGGTGTGCAGGGTCGCCAGGGACAGGGCGAACCGCTCGGACTCGTCCTCGTCGCGGCGTACGGAGGGGAGCGTGACTGCGGTGTGTCCGGCGGCCTCCAGGCATTCGCGGATCGCGTGTCCCAGCACCGGGTGCGGGCCGATCTCCAGGTAGTGGCGGTGGCCGTCGGCGGCGAGCCGGTCGACGGCGGCCCGGAAGCGCACCCGGTCGCGGACGTTCCGCCACCAGTAGCCGGCGTCCAGTTCGGTTCCGTCGGCGACCGCTTCCCGGCCGGTGAGCTGGAGGGGCAGCAGGGCCGGGCGGGGCGCGAGGCCGGCGAGTGAGGTGAGCAGTTCGTCCTTGATCCGGTCCATGGCCGCGCTGTGGTACGGCACGTGTACGGCGAGGAACTTGGTGAAGACCTGCTCCGCCCGCAGTTCGTCGGCGAGCGCGGTCAGCGCCGCTTCGTCCCCGGCCAGGGTGAGGGAGGCGGGGCTGTTGACGGCGGCCACGGAGATCAGCTCCGCGTAGGGCCGTACCCGTCGCTCGGCCTCCTCCTCGGACAGTCCGACGGCGAGCATGGTGCCGGTGCCGGTCAGGGTGTGCTGGAGGCGGCTGCGGTGGACGGCGACGGCGACGGCGTCCTGGAGTGAGTAGACGCCCGCCTCGTGGAACGCGGCGATCTCGCCGGTGCTGTGCCCGACGATCGCGTCGGGGCGCACCCCGTACGAACGCCACAGGGCGGCCAGCCCGATCTGCACGGCGAAGTTCGCCGGCTGCGCCAGCCAGGTCTCCGCCATCCGGGAGTGGTCCTCGTCGGCGGCCATCTCGTCCAGCAGCGACCAGTCGGCGATCTTGCGGATCTCCCGGTCGCACGCGGTGATCACGTCGCGGAACACCGGCTCCTCGGCGAGCAGGCCCCGGCCCATCCCCCACCACTGGGGGCCCATCCCGGTGAAGACCCAGACGAGACGCCGCTCCGCCGGGTCCAGCCGGCGGCCCCGTACCACCCGGGGGTGCTGCTCGCCGCGGGCGCAGGCGGCCAGCGGCTCGTCGAGCAGGTGCCGTGCGTGGTCGCCCGTCCCGTACACGACCGCGAGCCGCGACTCCAGGTGCTGGCGGCGGTGCGCCAGGGTGTGGCCGAGGTCGGCGAGCGCGGGGGCCGGCCCGTTGTCGCCCGCCAGTTCGCGGCGGACACCCTCCGCGAGGTCGGGGAGCGCGTCGGGGTGACGGGCGGTCAGCGGGAGGATGCTCCAGCTCCGCGCCTGGGTGCGGGCGGTGCCGAAGGGCACCGGGTCCGGGGCGGGGCGCGGGCGTGCGGGGGCTTCCTCCAGGACGACATGGGCGTTGGTGCCGCCGAAGCCGAAGGAGTTGACGCCGGCGCGGGCGGGGCCCTCGTGCGCGGGCCAGTCGGTCACCCGGGTGGGGATCTCGTAGGGCGCGGCGGCGAGGTCGATGGCGGGGTTGATCCTTTCGAGGTTGATGTGGGGCGGGATACGGCGGTGTTCGAGAGCGAGGGCGGTCTTGATCAGCCCGGCGATCCCGGCGGCGGACTCGGTGTGCCCGATGTTGGCCTTCACCGACCCGACGTAGCAGGCGGCGCCGGGGGCGCGTCCGACGGCGAGCGCGCGGGCCAGCGCGTTGGCCTCGACCGGGTCGCCGACGGGTGTCGAGGTGCCGTGGGCCTCCATGTACTGGAGGTCGCCGGGCGTGATGCCCGCCTCGGCGCACACCTGTCGTACGAGGGAGACCTGGGCGTCGCCGCTGGGGACCGTGATGCCGTTGGTACGGCCGTCCTGGTTGACGCCGCTGCCGAGGATCACCGCGTGGATCGGGTCGCCGTCGGCCAGCGCGTCCTCCAGCCGTTTCAGCGCGACCAGACCCACGCCCTCGGCGCGGACATAGCCGTCGGCGGCGGCGTCGAAGGTACGGGAGTGCCCGCCGGGCGACAGGAATCCGCCCTTGGTCTCGGCGATGGTGTACTGCGGGGCCATGTGCAGCAGGACGCCGCCCGCGAGCGCGAGATCGCTCTCTCCCCGGCGCAGGCTCTGGCAGGCCAGATGGACGGCGACCAGGGAGGAGCTGCACGCGGTGTCGACGGAGAGGCTGGGGCCGCGGAAGTCGAAGCAGTGCGAGATCCGGTTCGACACCATCGTCATCATGGTGCCGGTCGCCGTGTGGGCGGCGAGTGTCTCGAAGCTCAGATCGGCGAACTGGAGGATCTTGTAGTCCAGGGTGAACGCGCCCACGTAGACAGCGGTGTTGCTGCCCGCGAGCGCGGCCGGCCGCTGGCCGCCGTCCTCCAGCGCCTCCCAGGCCACCTCCAGCAGTTTCCGCTGCTGCGGGTCCATGGAGTCGGCCTCGCGGGGGCTGATACCGAAGAAGGCCGGTTCGAACTCGGCCGGTCCGTCGATGTATCCGCCCCGGCCGCCCACCAGCCGGCCGGGCTTGTCCCGGTGGCGGCTGGCGAGGGTGCCGGTGTCGTAGCGGTCCGCCGGTGTGGGGGTGACGCAGTCCTTGCCGTCGAGCAGGTTCCGCCAGTAGGCCCGGTGGTCGGAGGCTCCGCCGGGCATACGGCAGCCGATACCGATGATCGCGACTCTGCCCGTCGAAGCGTCGTTGTTCGCACCAGCCAAGATCGCACACTCCTCAAGTGGTCGCGCGCTGCCGTGGGCAGCGCCGAAAGTCAGCGGTGCGGGGCCGTCGGAGGGCCCGGAGGCTCCCCGTGGCGGGGCACCGGGGTCTCCGCCTCCGGGCCCGGTTCAGGCGGTCCGGTTCCCGGGCCGCTTCGCGCGCCGTACGGGATGGACCAGGCTCGCGGCGATCTCGCCGGTCCCGGGGAACGAGGTGGGATCACTGAGTCCGACCGCGGCCGGCGCACGGCCCGGCCGCCAGGTGAAGCTTCCGAAGAGGTGGTCCCAGCAGGACAGGTCGGAGCCGTAGTGCCCCGCTTCCGACAGGTCCGTGCTGTGGTGCAGACGGTGCTGTTCCGGGCTGGCGAGCAGATGGTTGAGAGGCCCGATCCGCACATCGATGTTGGCGTGCACGAAGTAGCCCTGGGCGGCCGTGAACAGCCCGGCGGCGAGTACGGCCTCACGGGAGAACCCGGCCCAGGCCAGGACGAGTTGGACGACGCCCTGCGCGAGGACGATGTCGAGGACGTGGTTCACGCCGTTGTTGGCGACGTTGACCTTCGACGGGACGTGGTGCACCCCGTGCAGCCGCCACAACAGCGGTTGGGAGTGCCCCAGTCGGTGGACGAGATAGCCGGCGAGCGATCCGCTCAGCAGGGCGGCGGGGATCTCCGCGCCGAGCGGGAGCGCCGGGTCGGCCGGCGCGATCCTGCCGACGGCGGTCGTCACCAGGAGTTGTGCGAGCGCGCTGCCGGCCATGGTGAGCAGGAAGTAGACGCCGTACCAGCGCCACTCGGCCCTGCTGGGGTGCCAGTCGCGCTCGTACGGAATCAGCCTCTCCAGGACGGTGAGGTAGAGCAGCGTGCCCATCAGGAAGAGCGGACTGACCCGGCCGGGCTCCCAGCGGAGAACGAGGGCACCGGCCGCCACCAGGAAAGTGGCCAGCAGAAGCAGCGGATAAGCGGTGACACGGAGGAGCGTGCGGTGGAATTCGGCGTTCGATTTCCCGGTGGATTCGTACGCCGGATGAATACCGCGGTCGGCAGGGCGTTCGTCTTCGTGCATCGGCGACACCTCCGCGGAGATGTGGACACAGGAGAATGCGGAAGAATACGAGCAGGTGGAACGGGCCGGGCGGGTCTTCCCCGGGCCTGACGTGAGCTCGGTTGATTGTTTTCCTGTTTCGAGGAGTTCAACCCTCGCGTGCCGAACGAATCAATTGCCGTCCGGAGACCGGTGCCCGGAAAATCGACAGGTGTTTCCATCGGAGCAAAGGGGCTTTACCTCACGCTCATTGAAGCAGAGTCGCGGGAGGAGCGGAATAGCGGGTGAGCCCGATGTCGCCGATGTGAGTTACTAACTATTTTTATATTTCTAATTCGCGGTCGGTTTCTCACCCGTATGTCGGCGGCGATCCGCGGGGTGCGCGCACCCCGGACTCGCCACGGGACGCCTCGTCGCCGTCGGACGCTCGGGCCGCCGACGGGCGTCGGAGCGGTGAACACCCCACGCGCCGGCGCCCGGCGGGGCCACCGGCCGCACGCGGTCGGAGCCGGTGCCTTCCGGCACCGGCTCCGTGGGGTCGGACTCCGTCGAGGTCGAGGTGGCGCTCCCGTCGGGTGCGGGGCGGCGACCCGGGACCGTGGCGAGGGTCAGAACACCCGGATCGGGATCTCGGCCGGGTCGGTGAGGAGGTCGAGGATCTCGTCGTCCAGCCGGGCCAGGGTCACCGAGGCGCCCGCCATGTCGAGCGAGGTGCAGTACTCGCCCACGTAGCTGCGGCCGATCTCGATGCCGCGCCCGGCCAGTTGCTTGTGGGCCAGGCCGTACACCAGATACAGCTCACCGATCGGTGTGCCGCCGAGGCCGTTGACCATCAGGGCGACGCGGTCGCCGGAGGCGAACGGCAGGTCGTCCACGACCGCGCCGACCAGTTCGCGCACCATCGCGTCCGCCGACTGGAGCTTCTCGCGCTTGCGGCCCGGTTCGCCGTGGATGCCCACGCCCATCTCGACGGCGTCCTCGGGCAGGTCGAACAGCGGTGAGCCCTTCGCCGGGGGTGTGCAGGCGGTGAGGGCCATCCCCATGGTGCGGGTGACGGCGTTGACCTTCTCGCCGATCCGGTACACCTCGTCGAGGTCCGCGCCCCGCTCGGCCGCGGCGCCGCACGCCTTCATCACGAAGAAGTTGCCCGCCACACCGCGCCTGCCGACGGTGTACGTCGAGTCCTCCACGGCCACGTCGTCGTCGATGAACAGGGTGCGGACGGTGACGCCGTCGGCCTGCGACAGCTCCTCGGCCATCTCGAACGCCATCCGGTCGCCGGTGTAGTTGTTGACCAGCAGCAGCACCCCCTTCGGGGAGGCCACCAGCTTGACCGTCTCGTACACGAAGTCGGCGGGCGGCGCGGCGAACACGTCGCCGGGACAGGCGGCGTCGATCATCCCCTTGCCGACGTTCATCACGTGCGCCGGTTCATGTCCGGAGCCGGATCCCTGCACCAGGGCGACCTTGTTCTTCACCGGGGCGTCGGCGCGCATGATCAGGTTGTACTCGGGGACGTACTTCAGCGTGTCGGGGTTGGCCAGTGCCAGTCCCTCCAGCATCTCCGCGACGTAGTCCTTGGGGTCGTTGACGAACTTCTTCATGTCGCAACCTCTCCTCGTCCTGCCGGGTCCGTGAGCTGCCGGGTGCCGGGGCGCCGGGCCGGTCCCGCTTCCGTGCCGGTCCCGGGTGCGGTCAGTCGCGGGCCTCCCACTCGGCGGCCACGCGCTCCGCCATGACCGCGATCGCCACCGCGCCCGGGTCCGGCGAGCCGATGCTGCGCTCACCGGTGTAGCTCTGGCGGCCCCGTCTGGCCTGCATGGGTGTCGTCGCGTCGGCCGCCGCACGGGCGGTCGTGGCCGCGAGGGCGGCGAGCTCCGCACCGCCGGGCACGGGGTCGCCGGCGGCCAGCCGCCGTTCCAGGGCGTCGGTCATCGGAACCAGCGCGTCCAGCAGTGTCTTGTCGCCGACGTCGGACTTGCCCCGGACCTTGATCCCCTCGGCGGCGGCCCGCAGCATGGCCACGGCGTCCGCGGCGTTCAGCTCCGGCCGGTCCTTCACGGCACCGGCGGCCCGCAGGAAGGCCGTTCCCCAGAGCGGCCCCGACGAGCCGCCGACCCGCTTGGAGATGACCAGGGCCACCTTCTTCAGGAGGTCGGCGGGCAGTTCCGGGGCGAAGGTGTCCCAGTCGGCGAGCACGATCTCGAAGCCGCGGGCGAGCGAGTATCCGAAGTCCCCGTCTCCCGCGACGGCGTCGAGATCGCTGAAGGCCCTCTCGTTGTCCACGGCGGTCTGCGCGACGACGCGGACGACGAAGCCGAGGTCGCCGGCGGGCGTCGTGGACGAGGGCGTTGACGATGGCGATGACATGGCTCTCCTGACTGCCGCGACGTCAGTGCGGTCGGGGACGGGGGCGGGTACCGGAACCGGGCGGGCCGGGGTCGGGCAGGCCGTCCACGGGCGGACCGGCGGTGCCGGGCCCCGAGCCCGCGGAAGCGGAGGCGGAGGCGGTGAGCAGCCCGGCCAGATCCGCGAGGCTCACCCAGGGCCCCGGCCGGACCCCGAGGGGGTCGCCCAGCACCCGGGTCACGGTCTCCTCCGGCGGCGGGTCACCGAGCGAGGTGACCACCAGGGACGCGCCGTCGAAGTCCTCGTCGCCGGTGTAGGCGCTGGTCGTCACCGCGCAGGCGAGTCCGGCGCCGAGCGCGGCGAGCATCCCGTTGCGGCTGTCCTCGATCACGACGACGTCCGCGGCGGCCACCCCCAGCGACCGCACGGCGACGTCGTAGATGTCCGGGGCGGGCTTCTTCCGCCGTACGACGTCCCCGGCGAACACGCCGAAGCGGGCGGCGAGTTCCGGCCCCACGGCGAGTTCGAGCACGCTGCGTACGGACGCCTCCGCCGAGGTGGAGGCCACCGCGAGGGTCCAGCCCGCCTCGTACGCCGCCCGTGCGAGCCGTCGCACGCCGGGGCGGGGCGGGATGTGGCCGCCCCGGATGACGCCGGTGTAGATCTCGGTCTTGCGCCGGTGCCAGTCCGCGACCCGCTCGTCGAGCGCGGCCGGGTCGGAGGGCAGCCCGTTGGCGGCGACGAACTCGGGGGTCAGCAGCGTCCGCATCCGCTCCTTGCCGCCGCCGACCTTGACCTTCTCCGCGTACTCCTGGTCGCTCCACCGCACGGGCAGGCCGAATTCCTCGAACGTCTGGTTGAAGGCGGGCAGGTGCCCGTCACGTTCGGTGTCGGCGAGGACGCCGTCGCAGTCGAAGATGAGCGCGGCCATGACTAGCCCGCCCGCCCGGCGCTGCCGAAGAGCCTCATCAGTGACCCGGTCATCTCCACGACGTCCTGGCGGACGGCCCGGAACAGCGACGGCGGATCCCACTTCCCGCGCTCGGCCGCCGACTCCAGGAAGGCCAGGTTCGACTTCATGTACGTCTCCTTGAGGGCCGTGGAGATGTTGACCTTCGCGCAGCCCCGGGAGATCAGGTCGTGGAACTGTTCGTCGGACAGCCCGCTGCCCCCATGCAGCGCGATCGGCACCGGGTGGACCGCCACGATGTCCGAGACGCGCTGGGCGTCGAGCACCGGTGCCTGCTTGTACGACCCGTGCGCGTTCCCGATCGCCGGGGCGAAGACGTCGACCTGGGTGGTGCGCAGGAACTCCAGCGCGACCTCCAG
This sequence comes from Streptomyces sp. NBC_01498, assembly GCF_036327775.1. Taxonomy (NCBI): domain Bacteria; kingdom Bacillati; phylum Actinomycetota; class Actinomycetes; order Kitasatosporales; family Streptomycetaceae; genus Streptomyces; species Streptomyces sp. NBC_01498. Next base: position 249,680 of record NZ_CP109598.1, read on the forward strand.
GCTCTGCTGTTCGGCGGCGGTGGCGCTGCCCACACCGTCCTCGACACCGGTGATCGACTCGATCTCGCCCTCGACGGCCGCCCCGTGGGCGCGGGCCTCAGCGACGACCTCGACGGTCTGCCGCATGTTCTCCTCGACGGGCAGTTTCGACGCGTCGAAGAGGACCGAGTTCCAGCCGCGCCGGAGGCACTCGGTGATGACCTCGCGTTCCGGGCAGTGATCCAGGTGCAGGGCGACGGGGACCTCGATGCCCGCGGTCATCGAGGTCCACATGGCGTAGAGGACGTCGCTGCCGATGGACCTGACCGTCTTCACGGAGGTCTGCACGATCAGCGGCGACGCGTTCTCCACGGCTGCCGCCAGCACGGCCTCCAGTGTGAGGTCGTTGAACACGTTGACGGCGGGTACGGCGTAGCGCTCGGCGAACGGCTCGGCAAGGATCTCGGTCAGCGGTGTCACAGCCACGACGCCTCCACGTCTCCGCCCCCACTCCCCCATTCCACGCCCGCGCCCCGCACCCCGCCACTTTTAGGCCCTGTCCGGCGGACAGGGCCCGGGGGGCGGGGGCTGCTTCGGGGGTGTCGGCGGGGCGTCCGCGCGGGGGGAGGGCGCAGGGCGCGCCCCCGGCCGTGACGACCGCCGAGGTTCCGGCACGGGGCGTCGCCGGAGTGGCGCGTCGGGGGTGTGCGGAACGGGGCCCACGGATGTGCCCGCTACGCCGCCGCCCCTCCGATCCGGGCGGAGAAGGCGGCCGGTACGAGCACCAGGGCGGCGACGACGGTGGTGGCCACCGCGACGGGGATCAGGGTCATGACGGCCGCCGTCACCGCGCGGCCCCACCGCCGCGTCGTCCCGGCGCGTCGGACCGCGTCCTCGTAGTCGCGGCCGTCGCGCCGGGCGCGATCACTCATGCCGCCCCCGGAGCGGCCCTACCGACCCGTCGAACCGGCCGGCTTCCCGGGCACCGCCGCCTCCGGCGCGCCCTCCCGCCCGAGCTGGGCGCGCACCGTGGCGGTGATGGTGTCCGTCAGGCGCTCGCGGTGTTCGGTCAGGTAGAAGTGATCCCCCGGATAGGTGTGCGTACCGAGGAACGTGGCCGTCAGGCGGGGCCAGTTGTCGAGTTGCGGACGGGGCACGACCGGGTCGTGGGAGCCGGTGAAGACCGTCAGCGGGACCGGCGGGGGTGTGGCCGGTGAGGCGTGGTCCCAGGTGTCCGCCAGGGACAGGTCCGCGCGCAGGACGGGCGCGAACGCGGCCCACAGCCCGTCGTCCGCCAGCAGGCGGTCCGGGACGCCGCCGGTCGTACGGAGCCAGTCGCGCAGTTCGGTGTCGGTCGCCAGGCGGCTGCCGAGGGGTGGTTCCGGCGCGGCGGGCTGGGGGGCGCGGAAGGACGACACGCCCAGCCAGAGCGGCAGGCGGCGCCCGGTGTCCGCGAGGTGGTGCGTGAGCCCGTACGCGACGCGCGCGCCCACGCTGTGGCCGAAGAACGCGAACGGCCGGTCCATCAGCGGTGCGAGGGCCTCGCCGAAGTACGCGACGAGGCCGGCGCCGTCGGCGATGAGCGGCAGGGCCTGCGCGTTGCCCCGGCCGGGCGCGTCGAGCAGGCAGATGTCCCAGTCGTCCGGGAAGAGACGTGTCCAGCCCCGGTAGAGCAGATGGGAGCCGCCCGCGTGGTGGAGGAGGAACAGGCGCACCGCGGGGTCGTCGACGGGGCGGCGCCGGGTGACCGGGCCGGGCGGGGCGAGCGGCCTCATGTCAGATCACCAGCCCGCCGTCGACACCGAGGACTTGGCCGGTGAGGTACGAGGCGCGCGCGGACAGGAGGAACGAGACCAGGTCGGCCACCTCGTCCGCCGTGCCGAACCGGGCGAGCGGGATCCGCCCGAGGTGCTTCTTCCTGGCCCGGTCGGAGATGCCGGCGGTCATGTCCGTCTCGATGAAGCCCGGCGCCACGGTGTTCGCCCGGATGCCGAATCCGCCGTACTCCTTCGCCATGGCACGGGTGAAGCCGATGATCCCGGCCTTGGCGGCCGAGTAGTTGGTCTGCCCGACGCTTCCGTGGACGCCCGCGACCGAGGAGAGGGTCACCAGGGAGCCCGCCCGGCGCCTGGCCATCCGCTCGATCACGGGGCGGCAGATGTGGTAAGTGCCGTCCAGGTTGGTGGTCAGTACGTCGTGCCACTGGGCGTCCTCCATGGTCGCCAGCGGCTTGTCGCGGGTGATGCCCGCGGCGGTCACCACGGCGTCGACGGGGCCGAGTTCGTCCTCCGTCGCGGTGACGAAGGCCCGGCACTCGTCGGCGTCGCCGACGTCGGCCCGGCGGGCGAGCACCCGGGCGCCGTGTTCGGCCGCCCGCTCCTCGGTCTCCTTGGCCGCCTCGGCGCGGGCGGCGTAGCAGAAGGCGACGTCGTACCCGTCGCGGGCGAGCCGGGTGACCACGGCCCGGCCGATTCCGCGCGACCCGCCGCTGACCAGCGCGACCGGCCTGGCGGTCATGCCGCCGGTCCGTCGGCCAGCAGGGATTCGACCAGGCCGCGCAGTTCGGTGAGATTCTCCAGGGAGCCCATGGCCGTGTCCTCGACGGAGATGCTGTAGCGCTGTTCGAGCCGGGAGGCTATTTCCAGCACCATCAGGGAGTCCATTTCGAGGTCTTCGGCGAAATGGTCGCTGTCGCCGACCTCTTCGGGTTCCATTTCCAGGGACTGGGCGACGATCTCGCGCAGTTCCTCGACATTCACGGTCGATTCCATCGCGGCTGGTCCTTTCATTCGGTGTCCGCACCGGTCAACAGAAGCGCCGCCGCGGCGTCGTCGGTGTCGGCGCCTCCGCCGAGGGCGAGCACCGCTTTCGTTCCGTGTGTGCGTGTGTGTACGGCTCCGACGGCGGCCTGGAGAACTCCCAGGGCGCCGGAGCACGGCCCCAGGCGCGTGGTGAGATCCATACCCGTGAGATCCGCGCCCGGCTCCGGGGACGGCACGCGGGCGGGCGGCGCCGGGCCGTCCGTGAGCCGGAGCCCGACGGGGGCGGGGGCCAGGGATTCGGCGGCCTCGACGGTGGAGGCGAGGGTGGCGCCGCGTACGTACGCCCACAGTCGGGCGTATCCGGCCGGCCTCCTTACGGAGGACGCCGCCGCCGGTTCGAGCACCACGGCGCACGCCACGTCGGTCGTCGGTACGCCGAGCAGTTTGTCGGCGTGTTCGCCGGCCGGTTCGACACCCACGACGACCGCCCGGCGGCACCGGCCCGCGACGATCAGGTTGCGCGCCCAGTGCACGGCGTCCAGTCCGCCGGTGGCGCCGTTGCAGACGGTGAGGTTGGGGCCGCGCAGCCCGTGCCGGATGGCGACCCAGCCGGCGACGACGTTGCTCGACGTCTGCGGCAGTCCGAGCGGGCTCAGTCCGGTGACGGTCTCGCGGGCGATGGTGTCGGTGAAGTCGCAGACCGTCCGCAGCGAGCCCAGGTTGGAGCTGACCACCACGGCGGTGTCGCTCCCCGGGCCGTCGGCCGTGTCCCGCAGCCGCCCCTTCCCGTCCAGCAGTCCGGCGTCGTCCAGGGCCTGTTCGGCGGCGTGGAGGGCGAGGCGGGAGGCGCGGTCCTTGTTGCGCATCTCCCGGCCCTTGAGTTCCGTCGCCGGATCGAAGCCGTCCGGGGGCGGCCGGGAGGTGAGGAGGTCTCCGACGGAGCGCAGGCCCGGAAAGGCCAGTCCGACGCCGGTGATCACGGTGTGCTCCGCCGCGCGGCGGGTGCCGTCCGCCGGGCGCGTGCCCGCGTACAGCTGCGTGTACGGGTCCGTCATGCCGCCGCCCCGATCAGCGCCACCGCGTTGATGCCGCCCAGACCGAAGGCGTTGATCTGCGCCGTCGTGACGGCGGCCGTGGCGGCCTCTCCCCGGACCAGTCCGAGGCCGGCCGCCTGCCCGATGGGGTCGGTGAGTCCGAGGACCGGTGGCACGGTGCCGTGCCGGATGGCGAGGACGGCCATGACCAGGCTGAGGAGCCCGGACCCGCCCAGGGTGTGCCCCGTCATGGACTTGATGGCCGTCATCAGCGGGGCGCCGCGCGTGTCCGCGAACAGCTCGGCCAGGACGGCGGCTTCCGTCTCGTCGTTGCGGGGCGTGCCGCTGCCGTGCAGCATCACCAGGTCGATGTCCTCCGTACGGAGGCCGGCCCGCCGATGGGCGTCGAGGACGGCCGCGCGGACGCCGTCGGCGTCGGGCGCGGTGGCGTGGTGGGCGTCGCAGTTCATGCCGACGCTCCTGAGCCGGGCGAGCGGGCGCCCGTCGTGCGTACCGGGGCGCCGCAGGACGACCGCGACCGCGCCCTCGCCCATCAGCATGCCTTTGTGGGAGGTGTCGAACGGGCGCAGTTCCTGGGGGGACTCGTTCTGCACCCGGTCGAGCATGCCGAACGCGCTCTCGGTGAGGGCGTCCGTGCCCGCCACGACGACGGTGTCGGTCTGGCCGGACTCGATCATGTCGGCGGCCAGGCCCAGCGCGTACAGGGAGGCGGAACAGGCGTTGGCGAAGGTGTAGCTGGTGACGGCGCCGAACTCGTCCCGCAGGGCGCCGCCGAAGTGGAGGTCGGCGGGGCGCAGCGCGGTGCCCTCGGTCCACCACAGTTCGGCGCTGCGCTGCTCGCGGAGTGTCGTGCCGACGAGTACGGGCGTACGGGAGAGGTCGTCGGACAGGCCGGCGTCGGCGAGTGCCTGGTGCACGGCGAGGAGCAGCCATCGTGTGGCGCGCAGGGGCTCGTCGCGGCCCGGGGGGCGGTCGTCGATCTCGTACGCGTGCCTGGTGCGGTACCGGGCGCGGTCGAAGACCTTCAGCGGGGCGCGGGTCTCCCGGCCGGCGCAGAGCGCGTCGAATATGTGCTCCGGTGTGCGGCCGATGTTGGCGAGGGCGCCGATCCCGGTGATGTCCCAGGTCATGGCTGGGTCACCCGCTTTCGGAGCTGGAAGGAGGCCAGCTTTCCGGTGGAGGTGACGGGCAGCCGGTCGAGGAACTCGACGCGTGCCGGGCGCTTGAAGGGGGGCAGTCCGGCGCGGATGGCGGCGGTGATGGCGCGGCGGACCTGCTCGGGGTCGGCGCCGGTGTCGGCGACGGCGTAGAGCACGGCCTGTTCCAGTCCGTGGGTGTCGGCCCGGCCGACGACCACGCACTCGCGGACGCCGTCGACGGCGCGTGCCACGGTCTCGATCTCGGCGGGCGGGATCTTGTAGCCGCCGAGGTTGAGCAGGTCGTCGGCGCGGCACAGGTGGACCACGGTGCCGTCGTCGTTCCGGATCGCGATGTCGCCGGTGTAGACGCCGCCGTCGGCGAAGGTCGCCGCCGCCGCGTCGGGCCTGCCGATGTAGCCGAGCGCGACCGTGGGTCCGTCGATGTGGAGCCGTCCCTCGGTGCCGTCGGCCACCGGGAGGCCGTCGGCGTCCCGGACGGTGGCCCGCACGCCGGGCACGGGCAGGCCGATGGTTCCGGGCATGGGCCGTCCGGCGGGGGTGGCCACGACGATGTGCAGCACCTCGGTCGCGCCGAGCCCGTTGATCAGGTCGGCCGAGAAGGTCTCGCGGACGCGCTCGCCGAGCCGGGCGGGGAGGTGCTCGCCGGCGGCGACGCACAGCCGTACCGATGCCGTGCGCGTGCCCCATTCGGCCGTGTGCGCGGTCCCGTCGGCGTCCACGGCCCCGTCGGCGGGCGGGGCGGCGGCGTCGGTCATCGCGGCGTACAGGCGCGGTACCGACCAGAGCACCGTCGGCCGGTAGCGGTCCAGCGCGGCCGTCACGGTGTGCAGGTCGACGCTGCCTCGGATGAGGACGGCGCGCGCACCGGCGGCGAGCGGGAAGAGCACCGTCGCGCCGAAGCCGTACCCGAAGGACATCCGGGCCGTGGAGAGCACCGTGTCGTCGTCGCGGAGCGCGAGCAGCGAGCCGAATCCGGCCAGGGCCGCCACGATCGCTCCCGCGCTGTGCCGGACGCCCTTGGGGAGGCCGGTACTTCCGGAGGTGTACTGGATCAGCGCCTCGTGGTCCGAGGCCCGCACGACGGCGTCGGCGGGGGCGGGGATGCCGGCGGGGGCGGTACCGGCGTCCGTACCGCCGGCGGCGCGGACGTCCTGTCCGGAGATGCGCCGGCGGTCCGCGAAGAGGGCCTCCAGGGCCTTCTGGCGCCGGGGCGCCGCGTCCAGGTGGATCACGCCCGCGCGGCAGTCGTCGGCGATGTAGGCGAGTTCCTCGTCGTTGAGGAGGGGGCTGACGACGGCGGGGACGCAGCCGTGCCACCACATGCCGAGGACGGCGGCGACGGTGGTCACGGAGTCGTCGGCGACGATCAGACCGCGACTGCCGGCGGGGGTGTCCGTCGCGGCGAGCGTGGCCGCGTACCGCAGGACGGCGTCGTGCAGTCCTTGGTAGGAGACATCGCCGACATCGGGGTCGGTGTACGCGATCCGGTCGCCGCGCCCCTGCGCGAGGTGGGTGCCCACGAGCCGCTCGACGAGGCCGACCGGGGCCGTGGCCGTCGGCGGGGGCGTGCTCAGCTTGTCCATCAGGACGGTGGCGGAGTCCTCGACGCAGCGCATGGCCGCGGCGTCGGCGGCACTCAGCTTCACCTGGAATTCTCTCTCGACGCGGACGACGACTTCCGTCTTCTCCAGGGAATCGAGTCCGAGGTCCTCGAAAAAGAGGGCGTCGTCCTCAATGTTTTCCTCACCCGTTTCCATCACTTCCGCCACGAGCGTCCGCAGTCTCCGCAGAGGGGTTTCGATATTCGTTGTGTCAGACACCGGATGACACTCCTTCAGGTACGCGATTGTCCGAGGGCTGCGAGACATCGTTGAAGTCATCGATGGAGCACGGACACGGATTTCAAAGCGGCGCGCTGAACGGACGGCGGTTTAATCAAGCCACTTCCGGACCAGGACGATCATTACCCTTCGGCGCGAATTTGACAAACGTCGAAAACCGGCCGCGCCCACCTTGTTTGCTTTCTGGCAGATGACGCGTGCCAACGTCGATCTACACGTGTACACGGCTGTCCGTTCGGGCGCGAAAAACGGAAATACCGCGCGTAAGACGACGGGTCGCCGTTGGCGAGAAACGCTTTACGGAAATCGGATTCGCGCCAGGCACCGACATCACTCCCGATGTCCTGAAACCACCTGACGGCGAGCCGGGGCAACACCGGTCACGCCCGGTCGCTTCCCCGGGGCCCGGAGGCAGGGGTCGGAGGCGAGGGCCGACGACCATGCCAACTGTCATTTAGGTTAGGCTAAGCTAATTAATGATCACCGGCGGGAGAGACGGGGACCATGACCGGACGGGTCACGGAGCTGCGGGGCGGCACGGTCGTCGTCAAGTTCGGCGGCAACGCGATGGTGGACGCGAGTCTCCAACGGGCCTTCGCCCAGGACGTCGTGGAGTTGTGGCACGCGGGTCTGCGGCCGGTCGTCGTCCACGGCGGCGGACCGCAGATCAGCGCGATGCTCGACCGCCTCGGCCTGGAGACCCGCTTCGAGGCCGGGCTGCGGGTGACGACGCCGGAGACCATGGAAGTGGTCCGGATGGTGCTGTCCGGCCGGGTGCAGCGGGAGTTGGTCGGCCACATCAACGCCCACGGGCCGTTCGCCGTGGGGATGACGGGCGAGGACGCGCACACGATGACGGCCGTCCGGCGGCCCGCCTATGTGGACAGCAGACCCGTGGACATCGGCCTCGTGGGCGACATCGTGGCCGTGAACGCGGACATGGTCCGCGCACTCCTGACGCAGGGTCATATCCCCGTGGTCTCCCCCGTGGCACGCGGGGAGGACGGACAGGTCTACAACGTCAACGCGGACCTCGCGGCGTCGGCCCTGGCCGTGGCGCTCGGCGCGTCGCGCCTGGTGATGCTGACCGACGTGGAGGGGCTGTACGCGGACTGGCCGCACAGCACGGAGGTGATCGAGCGCCTGACGGCCGGGGCCCTGGAGGCGCTGCTGCCGGGCCTGACGAGCGGGATGCTGCCCAAGATGGAGGGCTGTCTGCGGGCCGTGCGGGGCGGTGTACGGCGGGCGCTCGTCCTGGACGGCCGGGTGCCGCACGCGGTGCTGCGGGGAGTCCTGGACGAGACCGGCCCCGGCACCACCGTGGTCCCGGACGGCCACTGACCACGACCGCCGGCGGCCCCGCGCGACCACCGGCGGGGACGGCGCCGCGCCGTCCCGAGGGGGCGGCGCCTGGCGCGAACTCGCCTGCGCCCGAACGGACTTCACCGGCCCGGAGCGCGCCGGTCGGCCGTGTACGTGTTCCCGCTCACAGGGCCCGTCGCAGGACACGCGCGCCGCGCCCGGGGTCCAGGGACGCCGCCCAGGCCGGGGGCGCGAGTCGGGCGGTCGTGGGCGTGAAGCCGTACCGGAGGAACAGCCCGCCCCCGCCGGTCGTCGCCGTGAACAGGGCGGCGAGCGACTGGCGCCGGGCGGCGGCCAGCGCGGCGCGCAGCAGCGCGGCCCCCACCCCGTGTCCCTGCCGGTGCCCGGCCACGCAGAAGTTGTAGAGCACGCCGACGGGCCCGCGCCCCTCGCCCGGCCCGGCCGCGGCGTGCACGCGCAGGCCCACACAGCCCTCCGGTGCGCCTCCCGGCGCCCGCGCCACCAGGAAGTCGGCCGCGTGGGCCGCGTACAGCGACAGGGGCCGCTCGCGCAGCGCACCCGAGCGCACGAAGGGCCCGGACAGGGCGGCGAGTTCGGCGGCGTCCTCCGGGCGGGCGGGGCGCACGGGGGACACCGGCGCGAGGAGCGCATGCGACGACAGGGGGGCGGGGCGCGGCGTGGCCGTGATCAAGGCTGTCCTTCCTCGGTTCCACGGGCGGAGCACGGCCGGTCGCCGTGCCGCTCCGACAAACGAGATTAGGCTAGCCTTACCTAACTTCCAAGTCCAGCGAGACGCGATCCTGTTGGGCTGCCTGTTACACGCCGGTGTCCCGGCCGTCCACATACGTCGTCACCACCTCGATGCCCCCGATGCGCGAGACGTCGACGCTCCGGGGGTCGTCGCCGAGCACGACCATATCGGCGTACTTGCCCGGTGTGAGGCTCCCCAGTCTGTCGTCCCAGCGGCAGGCGAAGGCCCCGGCCACCGTGTAGGCGCGCAGGGCCTGTTCGACCGTGACGCCCTCGTCCGGGCCGATCACCCGGCCGGAGGCGGATGCCCGCTCCACCATGAACTGGACGGCCCGCAACGGGGATCCGTCCGCGACGGGACGGTCGGAGCTGCCCACCAGGGGGATGCCGTGGTCCAGGAACGACCGGCCCCGGTAGAGCCACGGGGCCCGCCCGGGGCCCATGATCTCCGCGTAGTCGTCGCCGAAGTACCGCAGGAAGTTGGGCTGTACGACGGCGCTGACGCCGAGCCGCGCCAGTCGCGGCAGCTGGTCGGGGCGGATCAGGCCCGCGTGTTCGATCCGGTGCCGGGCACCGGGGCGCGGCCGGCGGCGCTGGGCCTGTTCCAGGGCGTCCAGGGCGACATCGGCCGCGCGGTCGCCGATCGCGTGAACAGCCAGCTGCCACCCGGCGAGATGCCCGTCCACGATCGTGTCCGTGAGCACGTCCGGATCGTCCTGCAACTGGCCCGTGTGCTCCAGCCCTTCGTACGGCGCGCTCAGCGCGGCGGTCCGCGCCATCATGCCGCCGTCCGTCCAGACCTTCAGCGCGCCCACGGAGAGCCGGTCGTCACCGAAGCCGGTACGCAGCCCCAGCTCGAGCGCCCGGGGGACGCGGTCGTCCGGGTGCGCGCCGACCGGACGCAGCCGCTCCGCCGCCACCATGAGCTGCACGCGCACCGGCAACAGGCCCTCGTCGCGAGCGAGTTGGTACGCGCCCAGTTCGACCGGGCTGTGTCCGAAGAGGACGCTGCCGATGCCCGCCTCCGCGCAGGCGGTGATGCCCTCCGCCAGACAGCCCCGGGCGGCGCGGCCGATCGCCTCGGCCAACTCCCGCTGGGCGTACGGCGGACGGAGCGCGCGGGCGGGGGCCATGGCGCCCTCGGCGAGGAAGCCGTTCTCGTGCGGGACACCGGCCGGAAGCCGGGCGAGGACGGCGGAGTTGACGACGCAGCCGTGCCCGGAGTCGTGCAGCAGGAACACCTTGCGCCCGTGGCTGACGGTGTCCAGTTCGGCGGCGGTCAGATGACGCCCCAGCGCCCGCTGGTCGTAACCGGCGACGCTCACCCAGTCGCCCGGCGAGCCCGTCCCGGCCGTGACCCGCGACACGACGTCGAGCACGTCGTCGATCCGGGTGCGGCCCGCGATGCTCGGGGTGGCCGCCTTCAGCCCGGTCCAGGCGAGATGCACATGCGCGTCGATGAATCCCGGCAGCACGGTGGCGCCCTGAAGGTCGATCACCTCGCGCGCCGGCAGTCCGGTGATCTCCTCGTCCAGGCCCGCGATCCGGCCCCGCCAGATGCCCAGGTCGTGGGCGACGGGACGGTCCGGGTCCATCGTCAGGAAGCGCGCGTTGGTCAGTCGGGTGCAGAGCATCGGCGGCGCCCCTTCCGAAGTCGCCCGGGATCAGCCGTCGTTGGACACGGCGAGGGACCGGGGTCGCAGGTCGGTCCAGTGGGTCTCGACATACTCCAGGCACGCCTCGCGGGTGTTCTCGGCGAAGGCGACGGTCCAGCCGCCGGGCACCTCGGCGAAGGACGGCCACAGGGAGTGCTGCCCCTCGTCGTTCACCAGGACGAGGAAGCGGCCTTCGGGGTCGTCGAAGGGGTTGGTGCTCATGGGCGGATGCCTCCCGGGGTCCGGTGTGCGGTGTCGTGTGCGGTGTGCGTCGGTCCGATGGAAGGAGAGATCACATTAGGTTAGGCTCCCCTTATCAGCGGCGAGCCTAACCCTTCGCCCGCCCTCTCACAAGGAGACGTCGATGCCCCTCGCGGCCGGCCGGGACCACGCGTTCGCCGAATACGGGCTGCCCGGTGAGCCCGGCACCGACACCTTCTGGGCGGCGGCGCGCACCCCGCTGTCGGTACCCGGCGGCGACGGCGGCTGGCGGACCCTGTTCCTGTGGCGCGGATCACCGGCGACGGTCGAGTTCGAGGGCTGGTCGCAGCCGGTCGCGCTGCGCCGCCGGGCCGGGACGGACTGCTGGTACGCCGAGGTGCCCATGCCCGCGCGGCTGCGGGTGACATATCAACTCCGTTCGGAAGAGGGCGCGTTCGCCGACCCGTACAACCCGGTGGGGGCGGGCGGCGACCGGTCGCTCGCCGCGGTCCCGGACGCGCCCGCCCAGCCGCACTGGCCCGCCCTCGGCCCCGACGAGGTGCTGCCCCTCCCCCGCGCGCGGGTGCGCTGGAGCAGCGACCGGCTCGGCGGGCGGCGTACCGTACGCCTCCATCCGGCGGGCGGCGGCGGGCCGTTGGTCCTGCTGCTCGACGGGGACGACTGGCTCTATCTGCATCCGGCCGTGACCGCGTTCGACTCGGCCGTCGCGGCCGGGGAGTTGCCGCCGGTCACCCTGGCCTTCGTACCGTCCAAGGACCGGGAGGCGGAGTTCGGGTGCCGGCCCGATCTCTGGGAGGCGATACGCGACGAACTGCTGCCCCTGGTGGCGGAGAGCGGCGTGCCCGCCGACCCGGACCGGCTGGTGGTCGCCGGGCAGAGCCTCGGCGGGCTGAGCGCGCTGTACGCGGCGCTGGAGTTCCCGGAGCTGGTCTCCCGCGTGGCCTGTCAGTCGCCGTCGTTCTGGTGGGCGCCCGGGGCCACCGGCCTCCCGGACCCGCTGGGCGGTCCGCCCGGCGGGACGATCGCCGCGCGGCTGCGCGAGCGGCGTCCCGAACTGTCCGCTCTGCGCTGCGCGTTCGACCTGGGGGAACACGAGACGCGGATGCTGCCCCACGTCGAGCCGGTCGAGGCCCTGGTGGCGGAGGCCGGGGCGGCCGTACGGGTGTCGCGGTCGCCGGCGGGCCACGACCGGGTGGGCTGGCGGCACGCCCTGCTCAGGGACGTGGCCTGGGCGCTCGGCTGAGCCGCCCGGCCACCGTCCCCCGGAACCGCGCCCCTCGACCCCCGCGCGGCGCAAGGCGGTTCACCGGGTCACCGGGTCACCGGGTCACCGCCACGCGGTACTCCTCGTCGGTCGCGAGCAGATTGCGGTGCGTGTCCTCGGCGGTGACCACGCCCTCGTCCAGCACGAGTACCCGGTCGGCGGCGTCCAGCAGGGCCGGGCTGCTGGTCATCACGACGGTGGTACGGCCCCGGCGCAGCGCCGCGACGTTGCGCGCGATGAGCTGTTCGGTGACCGCGTCGACGGCGGTGGTCGGGTCCCGCAGCACCAGGACGTCGCTGTCGGTGGCCAACGCGCGGGCCAGTGACAGCCGTTGCCGCTGCCCTCCGGAGAGGTTGGCTCCCCTGTCGCGGACGGCGTAGTCGAGTCCGTCGCGATGCAGGGCGACCACGTCGGTCAGCATCGACGCCTCCACCGCCTCGGGCACCAGACCGCTGGTGCCCGAGGGGTCGATGTTCGTCCGGAGTGTGCCGGCGAAGATCTCCGCGTCGTACGGGTTGACCAGCAGATGTTCGCGGACCGCCTCGATGGACAGCTCCGCGATCGCCCGCCCGCCGACCCGTACCTCCCCTTCGTACGTCTCCGGCGGGACGCCGACGGCCAGGATCGACGCCAGCTCGGCCGCCGCGCGCGGCTGGTAGGCGGTGATCGCCACGAACTCGCCCGCGGACACGGTGAACTTGACCCGGTTGAGGGTGCCGTACCGGACGCAGTCGACCTCCAGGTCCCCGCCCGCCGCGGGGCGTTCGGGTCCCGGGGTCGTCACGGGGGGCGCGGTCAGCACCAGTGCCATCCGGTCGGCCGAGGCGCGCGCCATCATCACGTACTTCGGCATCTCGGAGAACAGCTTCAGCGGCTCGATGATGAACTGCGCGAGGCCCACGGCCATCACCAGTTCCCCGACGGTGATCCGGCCGTCGAACGCCAGCCACCCCGCCGTCAGGGTCACGGCGGCGGCGAGGACCGCGTTGAGGGCCAGTGCCGCGCCCGCGTACGCCCCGTTCACCTTCGCGACGGTGATCGCCTGCCGCTTCGCGTCCGAGCTGACCGTCCGGTAGGAGCGGAACGCCGCGTGGTTGCCGCCGAAGCCGTGCAGCGGGCGCAGTCCGGTGATCAGGTCGGCGACCTTCGCGCCGGCGCGCGCCACCCGCGCCTGCTGTTCCCGGGTACTGGCGCCGATCCGTTTGGACAGCACGGCGAGGATCGACAGGATCGCGACGGTTCCCACGATCACCAGCAGGCCGAGCCGGATGTCCGCCAGACCCAGTGCCACGGCCGCGACCAGGACCGCGACCAGTGAACTGATCAGCAGGGGCACGACCTCGATGATGTCGGCGGTCTGGTCGGCGTCCTCGGTGGCGATGGTCAGCACCTCGCCGGACTTCAGGTCGACGTCCCGGGCCACGGGCTGGAGCCCGCAGGCCGCCACCCGTACCCGCCAGCGGTGCGCCTCGGTGGTGTTGGCCTTCTGGAGGACGCGCATGCCGAACCGCCACGACAGCGACACGGTCGTGATGATCACGGCCAGGGCGCCGATGGACAGACCGAGCGCCGTGAGGCTCCGGTCCTGCATGGCGTGTTCGACGATCAGGCCGAGCGCGATGGGGAAGGCGGTCTCTCCGGCCTGGTACAGGCCCATGAGCGCGGTGCCCTTGGCCATGGCGCCGAGGTTGCGGCGCAACGCGGTCCGCAGGATGCCGGAGTCCGCTGGGGGCCGCTGGGGGTCAGGAGTTTTCATCAAGGTGGCGGGCAATCGCTTCCGGGGTTCGCAGGGTGAACAGATCACGGATGGTGATCACAGGACCGTACTCGCGGCGGAGCATGCCGATCAGCCGCACCGCCAGCATGGAGTGCCCGCCGAGTGACTCGAAGTCGCTCACCGCGCTCACCTCGTCGTCGTCCAGGTCCAGGGCCTCGGCGAAGAACTCGCACACCGAGGTCTCGGTCGCGGTCCCGGGGCCGCGTTCGGCCGCCGTGGTCAGCGCGCCCAGCGGCTTGGCCTCGGGCAGTGCCCTGGTGTCGGCCTTGCCGTTGACCGTGAGCGGGATGCCGTCGACCCGGGCGTAGTGCGTGGGGCGCAGGAAGTCCGGCAGTCCGGCGCCGGCCTCGGCGGCGACGGCGGCCAGGTCGGCCCCGTCCAGGACGAGGTAGACCGCCAGCCGGTACGCGCCGTCGACCCCCGGGTCCGGCTGGGCGACGGCGGCGGCGAACCGTACGGCCGGGTGCGCCGCGAACGCGGCCTCCACCTCACCGAGTTCGACCCGGTGCCCCCGGATCTTGACCTGCTGGTCGGTGCGGCCCAGATACGTCAGGTTGCCGTCGGGCCGCCGGGTCACCAGGTCCCCGGTGCGGTACATGCGCTCGCCCGGCGCGCCGAACGGGCAGGCGACGAAGCGGTGCGCGGTCTGGGCGGGCTGTCCGAGATAGCCGCGCGCGATGCCGACGCCCGACACGTACAGCTCACCGGGGACACCGTCGGGCAGGGGCCGCAGCCATGGATCGAGGACGTACACCTCGGTGTTGTCGATGGCGACGCCGACCACCGGGTCCTGGCACTCGAAGGTGCCGACGCCGAGCGTGTTGATGGTGTACTCGGTGGGCCCGTACAGGTTGTAGCCGACCGTCCCCTCGGTCTCCGCGAGCCGCCGCCAGAGCCCGGGGGTCACGGCCTCGCCGCCCAACAGGACGAGCGCGGGCCGTTGTCCGGGATCGTCGAGCAGCCCCTCGGCGACCAGTTGCTGCGCGTAGGTCGGTGTCACGTTGACGACGTCGATGCCGTGCTCCAGGCAGTACGCCACCAACCGGGGCGCGTCACGACGCAGTTCCTCGTCGCAGATGTGCACCTCGTGGCCGTCGGCGAGCCACAGCAGTTCCTCCCACGACATGTCGAAGGCGAACGACACGGTGTGCGCGATCCGGAAGACCCGGTGGCCGTGGTCGGCGAGAACCGGTTCGAAGATCCGCCGCTGATGGTTGATCAGCATGTTGGTGAGGCCGGCGTACTCCGTCACCACACCCTTGGGCCGGCCGGTCGATCCGGAGGTGTAGATCGTGTACGCGGGGTGCCGCAGCCGGTCCGGGTCGTCCGGGTCGAAGGTGGTGTACGGCGCGGTCTGCGGCAACGGCCGGTCCAGCTCGATCAGTTCACCGGTCAGCCGGGGCGAGACGGCGCTCACGGTGAGGATCACCTCGGGGCGGGCGTCGGCGACGATCGTCGCGATCCGCTCGTCCGGGTGGTCCAGTTCCAGCGGCACGTAGGCGGCGCCGGTCCGCAGGACCGCGAACAGCGCGACGATCCAGTCCGGTGAGCGCGGGATCGCGAGGCCCACGGTCGTCTCGGGGCCGATGCCCCGCCCGGCGAGCACGCCCGCCACGGCGCGGCTGCGGTCCCGGAGTTCGCCGAACGTCGTGGTCGCGCCGTCGGCGACCAGGGCGATCCGCCCCGGGTGACGGTCGGCCGCGCGGTCGAACCGGTCGACCACGGTGTCCGTGCCCACGGCGGTACGCGGGGCGGGCTCGGGCTGTTCGCCCAGCCCCGGCAGGGCGCCGACCGGGCCGGTGGCGCGGGCCAGGTCCTCCAGGATCCGCAGATAGCCGTCGAGGAGACGACGGGCCCCGGCGGGGTCGTCGTCGCGGTGCTCCAGCTTGACCGTGAGCCGGTCGCCGGGCGTGACGACCCAGGTGAACGGGTAGTGCGTGGAGTCGTCGGCCCGGACCGACTCGATGCCGTGCCGGGCGTTCATCGCGGCGAAGGCGTCCATGTCCAGGAAGTTCTGGAGCACGAACAGGTTGTCGAACAGGGTGGGGTGGCCGCTGGCCCGCTGGATCTCGCCGAGTCCCAGGTGCTCGTGCTCCATCGCCTCGACGCGGGCCGTCTGGACGGCCGCCAGATAGGCGCCGACCGTGTCGTCGGGCCGGGCGCGGGTCCACATCGGCACGGTGTTGAGGAGGACGCCGACGATGTCGGACAGCCCCTCGCCCTCGCGGCCGGAGACGGTGACGCCGAACACGGCGTCGCCGCGCCCGGTGTGGGCGCCGAGGAGCAGACCGAAGGCTCCGGTGAGCACCGAGTTGAGGGTGACACCGTGGGTCTTGGCCGCATCCCGCAGGAGGTCGGACAGCTCGGCCGAGAGGGTGTGCGTGAGCGGGCGCGGCAAGGTGTCGGGCAGGACCGGTGCCGGTCCGGCGAGCAGGGTGGGGCCGGGGAGCCCGGCCAGGTGCTCCGCCCAGAACCGTTCCGAGGCGCCGGCGTCCTTGGCGGCCAGCGTCCGGGCGTACTCCTCGAAGCCCGGCGTGGCCGGGACCGCGACCGGGTGCCCGCCGGCCAGGACGGTCTCGTACGCGTCGAACAGGTCGCGCAGCAGGATCTCGCGGGACCAGCCGTCCCACAGCAGCAGGTGGTAGCTGAGCAGCAGGCCGTCCCGGTCGCCGGGCAGCCGCACCACGGTGAGCCGGATCAGCGGCGGCTCCCCGGGGTCGAATCCGGTGTCGCGGTCACGGGCGCGCAGCTCCTCGGCCTCCGCGTCCGTCGCCAGGGTGACCGTACGGACGCCGACGCGCCGCCCGGCCTTGAGGAGCTGCACCGGGTTCCCGTCGGTGTCGGTGCCGAAGCCCGCTCCCACGACCGGGTGCCGGGCGATGACGTACGCCATCGCCTCGGTGAGCGCGTCGGTGTCCAGGCGCCGGTCGAAGGTGAACCAGCTCTGCGCGACGTAGTGTCCGGCCGTGCCCGCCATCTGGGCCTGGAAGTACAGGCCCCGCTGGAGCGGGGTGACGGGCGCGGTGCGCTCGGCCGTGGCGGAGGCGTCGGCGATCCGCTCCAGGGCGTCGCGCCAGTGCCCGGTGATGTCGTCGGGGACGCCGTCGGCGAGGGTGAAGGCCGCGTGCAGGCTTCCGGTGGTGTCGTCGGTCCACGCGTTGACCTCGACGGCGTACGGGCTCGGCCGGTCGCCGCCGGTGATCCTGAGGGCGCGGGACTCGCCGCCCCGGCCGAGGTAGTTGAACAGCACCTGCGGGTGGGCGGTGAGCAGCGGGGCCGTCTGCGGGTTGAGGTGGCGGAGCCGGCCGTACGCGACGTGCCCGTGCTCGTCGGGCTGGCGTTCGGCGACCTCGCGTGCGGCGGCGAGGGGGTCGGTGTGCGGGGTGAGCCGGACGGGTGCGACGGAGGTGAACCAGCCGACCGTACGGGTGTAGTCGTGGTGGTCGAGGGCGGGGACCCGGCCGTGGCGTTCCAGTTCGATCGCGAGGTCGGTGGGTTCGGGCTGGATGTGGGTGAGGGCGGTGCGCAGGGCGCCGCAGAGCAGTTCGGTGAGGCCCACGCCGAGGGCGGCGGGGGCGGTGCGGGTCACCCGGTCGCTCGCCTCGGGCGGCAGGACGACGGTCCGCTCGCGCGGTGTGCCGGGCGCGGGCAGCGGGGCGGGGGCGTCGAGTGCGGTGATCCACGCGCCGAGTCCGTCGGCCGTGTGGGTGGACCGTGCCGCGAGGGCGTCCGCGTACTCGGCGTAGGAGGTGGTGGGCGGCGGCAGGGCCGCGCCGCCGAGGGCGGTGGTCAGGTCGTCCAGGAGGATCAGCCAGGACACCGCGTCGACGGCGAGGTGGTGCGCGGTGACCACGAGGGTGCGGCTCGCCTCCAGCCAGGCGAACGCGACGACGTCCCCGGCCTCGGGGTCGAGCCGCCCGGCGGCCTCGTTCGCCGCGGTGGTGGCGTCGGTGTCCTCGCTCGCCCCGATACGGGTGACGGCGACCGGGCGGGCGGGTTCGGTTCGCAGGGTCCACACCCCGTGGTCGACGTCCAGCCGCAGCCGCAGGACGGGGTGTGCGGCCACGACGGCGTTCGCGGCGCGCTCGGCGTCGGCGAAGCCGCTGCCCTCGGGGGCGAGGAGCGTCCGGGCCTGGGCGAACCGGGCGAGTGAGCCGCCGAGTCGGCGCTGGCGCAGGATGATCGGCGTCGGTGCGAACGGGCCGTCCGCGCGGTGGGCCGGGGCGGGCGCCCGCGTGCGCGGTGCCCGGCTCGCCAGGTTCCCGGCGAGCGCGCGCGGCGTCCGGAACAGGAAGACGTCGCGGGGGGCGATCGGCAGACCGAGCGCCCTGGCCCGGTTGATCACGGTGATGGCGACGATGCTGTCACCGCCCGCCATGAAGAAGTCGGTGTCGCCGTCCACGTCCTCGCCGGGCAGCGTCTCGGCGAAGATGCCGGTCAGCGCGGCGAGCGCGGACCCGTCGGCGGCCACCGGGGTCCCGTGCGGGGCGGTGGGTCCGTCGGGGGCCCGCGCGGCGCGTGCGGCGAGGGCCTTGCGGTCCAGCTTGCCGTTGACCGTCAGCGGCAGTGCGTCGGCGGTCAGCACCCGGCCCGGCACCATGTGCGCGGGCAGGGTGGCGGACAGCAGGCCGGTGAGATCGGCGGGCACCGAGCCCACGACATGGGCCACGAGGTGGTCGCCGGTGTCCGCGACGGTCACCGCCACGTCCACCACGCCGTCCAACTGCCTGACGGCGGACTCCACTTCGCCGAGTTCGATCCGGAAGCCCTTGAGCTGGACCTGGTCGTCGGCGCGGCCGGCGAACTCCAGCTCGCCGTCGAGGGTCCGGCGGGCGAGGTCGCCCGTGTGGTACATGCGGGAGCCGTCGTCCGTGAACGGGTTCGCCACGAAGCGCCCGGCGGTCAGTCCGGTCCTGCCCAGGTAGCCGAGCGACAGCTGGTCGCCCGCGACGTAGATGGCGCCGACCCGGCCGGGCGGTACGGGCCGCAGCCGGTCGTCCAGGAGATGGGTGACCAGGCCGGGTATCGGTCCGCCGATCGGGCTGACGTCGTCGCCGGGGCCGAAGTCGTCGTCGGTGAGCACCCGGTGGGTGACATGGACGGTGGTCTCGGTGATGCCGTACATGTTGACCAGTTCGGGCGAGGCTGTGCCGTGCCGCTCGACCCAGCCGCGCAGCCGGGCCGGGTCCAGGGCCTCGCCGCCGAAGATGACGCGGCGCAGGGCCGGGAGGGGTTCGCCGGCGTGCCGGTCGGCCTCGATGAACTGGTGGAACGCGGACGGGGTCTGGTTGAGGACGGTCACCCCGCGCTCGCGGACGAGCCGGTGGAAGTCGACGGGCGAGCGTGTCAGCCCGTACTCCGGGACCAGCAGCTCACCGCCGTGCGCCAGCGCGCCCCACAGCTCCCAGACCGCGAAGTCGAAGGAGAACGAGTGGAATTGGACCCATACGTCGTCGGGGCCGAAGTCCATGTCGGGGCGGGTGTGGGCGAGCAGCGCCACGACGGCGCTGTGCGGGACGACGACGCCCTTGGGCCGGCCGGTGGATCCGGAGGTGTAGATCACGTACGCGGCGTCGTGCGGGGCTGCGTCGGGTCCCGCCGTGGTGGTGGTGTCGGGCGGCAGGTCGTCGCCCTGGACGAGGACACGGGCGGGTACGCCCGCACGGGCGAGGAGGCGGGTGAAGCGCTCCCGCTGCTCCCGGTCCACGAGCACGACCTGGGGGGCGGAGTCGGCGAGGATGTACTCCAGCCGGTCGTCGGGATAGGCGAGGTCGAGCGGTACGTAGGCGCCCCCGGCGGTGACGGCCGCGACAAGGGCGACGACCTGTTCGGCGGAGCGCGGCACGGCGACGGCGACGCGGGTGCCGGGCCGGACCCCGGCCGCGCGCAGCGTGGCGGCCAACTCGTCCTTCGCCGAGAACAGTTGACGGTAGGTCAGCGAGTGCGACGTGCCGTCGAGTGCGCAGTGGGTGACGGCGGCGGCGGTGGGGTCGCGGTCGGCGGCGGCGTCGAAGAGCGCGCCGAGGGTGGCCGGGGTGCCGGGCTCGGGCCGCCGGTCGGCCCCGGCCGTGAGCTCCGCGACCGGGCCGTCCGGGCGGGTGAGCAGGCCCGCGAGGGCCCGGGTGAACGTACGCAGGATGTCCCGGGCGCTCGACTCGCGCAGCAGTTCGCCGTCGTAGATCAGGTTGAAGCGCGGGCGGCCGTCGGCCGTGCGCTCCACGACCAGTGTCAACGGGTAGTGCGGAGCGCCCTCGTTGACGACCTCGGTGACGGCCAGTGTGTCGCCGGTCCCGCGCAGCGCGCCGAGATCGGTGGCGACGTCGAACACCACCAGGGTGTCGAACAGGGTGCCGACGCCGGCCTGTCGGCCGATCCGTGCCAGCGAGACGTGCTGGTGCGGCAGGACGGCGCTCTGGTGTGCGCGTACGGCGCCGAGCAGCTCGCGCGCCGTGGTGGGAGCGGCCGTGCCGGTGGCGGTGGCGGTGGCGGTGGCGGTGGCGGTGGCCCAACGGGCGCGTACCGGAATGGTGTTGATGAACAGGCCCACCATGTCCCCGATGCCGGGCACGTCGGCGTCGCGGCCGGAGACCGTGGAGCCGAAGACCACGTCCTCGCTGTGCAGGAGGCCGCCGAGGGTCAGTGCCCAGGCGCTGTGCACGGCGACGCTGAGCGGGACCCCGGCGGTGCGGACGGCGGTGTCGAGCGCGAGACCGCCGTCCTCGTTCCCGGTCTCGTCCGCCGGGTCGAGGGCGGTGTCGGCGAACCGGTCGGAGGGAGTGTGTCCCTCGGCCACCAGTGAGGGGCCCGGCAGCCCGGCGAGTTCGTCCCGCCAGACCCGGTCGCTCTCGTCGGCGTCCCGGGCGGCGAGCCAGTGCAGATAGTCGGCGAAGCCGCCGCGCGGGTGGACGGTGCCGGGCGCGTGGTACTCGGCGAGCAGTGCGCGGAGCATCGGCGGCACCGACCAGCCGTCGGCGATGATGTGGTGCACGGTCTGGACGAGGACGTTCCGTACGGCGCCGTCCCGGACCAGGGTGAACCGCATCAACGGGCCGGTGGCCAGGTCGAATCCGGCGCGCCGGTCGCGTTCGGCGAGGTCGCGGAGTTCGTCGTCGCCGAGGCCGGGACGGTCCAGGGTGGTGAAGGGGGCCGGGGTGCCGCTCTCCAGCACGGCGACCACCCGGCCGTCGGCCAGGGCGGTGAACCGCGCGGCCAGGTTCGGGAACAGCGCGAGCAGCCGGGTGGCCGCCGCCGCGAGCCGGTCGGCGTCCACCTCGCCCTCCAGCGTGAGCAGTTGCTGTTCGACGTAGCTGCCCGCCGAGTCGTCGTCGAAGACGGAGTGGAAGTACAGGCCCTCCTGCAACGGGGTCAGCGGCAGGATGTCCCGCAGCGCCGGGCCGTCCAGCGCGTCGACGTCGGCCTGGGTGAGGGGCACCAGCGGGAAGTCGCTCGGCGAGTGGCCGCCCCGCTCCAGCGCGGCGAGTCCGGCGAGGGTCTCCCGGAAGTAGCCGCCGAGGGTCGCGATGTCCTCGTCGGTGAACACGCCGTCGGGCCAGGAGAGGGTGGTGACCAGTTCGTACGCGCCGCTCGGGGCGGGCTCGGCGATGGCGTTGAACTCCAGGGCGCGCGGCAGCCGCATCCTCGGGTCCCGCTTCTCGCCCAACTGCCCCGTGGTCCGCGCGAGTTGCCAGTCGCCGGAGGCTCCGGCGTCGAACCGGCCGAGGTAGTTGAAGAGCACCTGGGGTGCGGGCGCGTCGAAGTCGGTGTGCGCGAGATGGCGCAGCGCGCCGTACGAGACGCCGTTGTCGGGCACCCGCGCGAGGTCTTCCTTGACCGCCTTGAGCGCGGCGGCCAGATAGGCGGGCGCGGTGAGGTCGGGCGCCGTGCCGGGGTCCACGCTCACCGGGAACAGGGTGGTGAACCAGCCGACGGTGCGCGACAGTTCGGGTTCGAAGCCCGCGGAGTCCGCGACGAAGCCCGGTTCGCGGCCGTGGCCCTCCAGTTCGATGTGGGCGTGACTCTGGTCCTGGCCGAGCGCGCGGCGCCACCGGGTGAGGGTGACGGCGAGCGCGGTCAGCAGGACGTCGTTGACACCCGCGTGGAATCTGGCCGGGAGCTCGCCCAGCAGTGCCGCGGTGATGTCGGGGCCGACCGTGACGGTCTCGGTCCTCTCCCGTGCCACGGTGTCGGTGCCGGACAGCGCGCGCCTGCCCAACAGGCCGTCATTTCCGGGCAGTTGACGCCGGTAGTAGGCGCTGTCGGCGTCGAACGCGGCGCGTTCCAGGAGCTGGGTCCAGCGCCGGAACGAGGTGCCGGTGGGGGGCGGTTCGACGGGGTCGCCGGAGGTGAACTGCCGCCAGGCGGTGGCCAGGTCGTCCATCAGGATGCGCCAGGACACGCCGTCGATCACCACATGGTGGGCGACCAGGACCAGGTGGCGTGCCTCGCGGCGCCAGACCGCGCGCAGCATGACCCCGTGGTCGGGGTCGAGGGCGTCGGTGGCCAGCGCGACGCAGGCGTCGAGCGGAAGGTCGCTCTCCTGCCAGTCGGCGCCGGACCGGCCCGCTCCCGGCGCCGTCCCGGTGTCCGTCTCCGGGATGTCGAAGCTCCAGCGGTCGCCGCGTACCAGCCTGGCGCGCAGCATGGGGTGCCGTCCGAGGACGGCGGTGAGGATCGTGTCGAGCGCGTCGGCGGTGAGGTCGGCCGGGGTGTTGAGCACCACGGACTGGACGAAGCCGTCGACGGCGTCGGTGGTCTCGCCGAGCCACTGCACGATGGGCGAGCCCACGACACGGCCCGCCGGGACGTCGCGGTGGTCGACGGTGGTGACGTCCTCACGGCTCGCCACGGCCGCGAGCGCCCCCACGACGCTGTGGGTGAAGATCTGGCGGGTCGTGACATGGAGTCCCGCGGCGCGCAGGGCGCTGAGCAGCGAGATAGCGAGGATGCTGTCGCCGCCGAGCTGGAGGAAGTCCTGGTTGACGCCGACCTCGTCGAGGCGCAGCACCGCCGCGACGACCTCGCACACCACCCGTTCGTTCTCGGTGCCGGGCGGGACGAGGGGGCCGGTGCCGACGGCGGGCTCGGGCAGGGCGGCCCGGTCGAGCTTGCCGTTGGCGGTGAGGGGGAACTCCGTCATCACGACGGTGTGGGCGGGCACCATGTACTCGACCATGTGGTCGGTGGCCCAGTTCCTGACGTCGTCGGCGCGCAGGTCCTCGTGCCCGGCGGCGGGGATGACGTAGCCGACGAGATAGGTGCCGCCGGCCGCGTTCTTCTTCGCGACGACGCAGGTGTGCCGTACGCCGGGGTGTTCGGCGAGACCGGCCTCGACGTCCTCGATCTCCAGCCGCATGCCGCGGATCTTGATCTGGTTGTCGGCGCGGCCGAGGAAGTCCAGTGATCCGTCGGGGGCGAACCGGGCGAGGTCGCCGGTGCGGTAGAGCCGGGAGCCGTCGGTGGCGAACGGGTTGGCGACGAACCGGGAGGCGGTGAGGCCGGGCGCGTTGACGTAGCCGCGCCCGAGCAGGAAGCCGCCCGCGTACAGCTCGCCGCCGACGCCGACCGGGACGGGGCGCAGTTCGTCGTCCAGCACGTAGAGCTGGGTGTTGGGGTTGGCCTTGCCGATCGAGGTGGACAGGCGTTCCGCCTCGCCCCGGTAGATGACGTGCGAGACGCCGATGGTCGTCTCGGCGGGGCCGTAGCCGTGGTAGAGCGGGATGTCGAGCTGGGTGCGGAAGCGCTCGTACAGCTCGGGGGTCAGCACCTCGCCGCCGCACCACACGTGGCGCAGGCTGGAGAGGCGTCCGGAGCCGTCGGCCATCTCCAGCAGGACGTCCAGCATGGAGGAGACCAGGTACGTGAAGGTGACGCGCTGTTCGGCGATGACGCCGAGCAGGTGGTGCGGGTCGCGTTCGCCGCCGGGGCGCAGGACGATCAGCCGGCCGCCGGTGACCAGGGGCAGGAATATCTCGTTGATGGAGATGTCGAAGGAGAGCGGTGCCTTGAAGAGGGAGGCGTCGTCGTGGCCGAAGCCGAGGATCTCCCGGGACTGCCAGAGCAGGCGTTCGCTGATGGCCTCGTGGCGGATCATCGCGCCCTTGGGGCGGCCGGTGGAGCCGGAGGTGAAGATCACGTACGCCAGGGCGGTGCCGGGCGTGGAGACACCGGTGCCGTCGGCCGGGTAGGAGCCGTACGCCCAGGCGTCGATGTCGACGGGTTCGGCGTCCGGTTCGCCGGGCGCGGTCTCGGCGGTGGCGCCGAGTTGCAGGACGACGCGGGCGTCCTCGACGACGACGGCGCGGCGCGCGGCGGGCCAGTGCGGGTCGAGCGGTACGAACGCGCCTCCGGCCTGGAGTACGGCGAGCAGTCCGACGACCATCTCGGCGGAGCGGCCGAGAGAGATGCCGACGACCTGTTCGGGGAGAAGTCCGCGTTCGATCAGACGGTGTGCCAACTGACCGGCGAGTGCGGCAGTCTGACGGTAGGTCAGCGTGCGGTGCTCGTCCACGACGGCGACGGCGTCGGGCCGGTTGCGGACCTGTTCGTGGAACATCTCCACGAGGGTGGGGCGGACCCGGTCGGCCTCGGTGGCGTTCCACTCGGTGAGGGCGGCGAGCCGGGCCGCCGCGCCCGTGGGGGCGATGGTGCCGAGCGGCCGGTCGGGGAAGTCGGCGAGGTCGTCCAGCGCGAGCTGGGCACCGGCCGGCTCGACATCGCCGGGAACGGTGATTCGCCAGCCGTCCGCGCCGTCCGCCCCGTGCGGGTGGACCTCCCAACCGCCGCTCCCGGCACCGCCGTTGTCGATCCAGCCGAGGACGTCGGCGAAGAGCGTGCCGGGTGCCAGGTCGATGCCCTCCGGGCTCCGCCCCGTCGACCAGTACGAGAGACCGACGGCACAGGCTTCGGCGATGGTCCGGTCGGAGTAGTCACCGACCCGCCGCCGTACATCGGCCACACGAGTGGGAGAAAGCAGTACGCGACGAGCGCTCGGTTCCATCATCGAAGACTCAGCATCCCTTCCAGGCATGAAAGTTAGCCTAACCTAACTTAGCCTTGCCTCATCAAGGCCGGTCCCGCTGCCCTCGCGCCACGCCTGCCACAGGCGCGCGTACCGGCCGCCCAGCGCCACCAGTTCGTCGTGCGTCCCGCGCTCGACCACGCGCCCCGCGTCCAGGACGGCGATGTGGTCCGCCGCCATCGCCTGGGTCAGCCGGTGCGCCACGAACAGCGTGGTCCGCCCCGCGCACGCGGCCAGCACGGCGCGTTCGAGCTCGGCGGCGCCCTCGCTGCCCGCCTCCGCGGTCGACTCGTCCAGCACCACCACGGGCGACCGGCTCAACACCAGCCGCGCCAGGGCGATCTGGGCGACCTTGGTGACGTCCAGCCGCTCGCCGCCCTCGCCCACCGGGGTGTTCAGCCCGTCGGGCAGCGCGTCGACCCAGTCGTGGGCGCCGACCGTGCGCAGCGCGTCCAGCAGCCGGGCGTCCGTCGCCCCGGGCGACGCGAGCCGCAGATCGTCGGCGAGCGTGCCGGAGAACACATGGGTCTCCTGCGTGACGATGCTCACCAACGCCCGTGCCCCGGCCTCGTCCAGCCCGGCGAGATCGTGCGGCCCGACCCGTACGGACCCCGTCCCCGGGGTGCCGATACCGGCGATCAGCGCGGCCAGCGTGGACTTGCCCGCGCCGGTGGCGCCGACCAGGGCGAGCGAACCCCCGGCCGGGATCGTCAGGTCGACGTCCCGCAGAACCGGCTCGTAGGCGCCGGGGTAACGGAACGTCAGCCCCCGCACCGTCACCGGGTACGCGCCCGCTTCCGCCGGGGCGACCGTCCCGTCGCCCACCAGCCGGTCCTGCGCGTCCTCCCCCAGCACCCCGACCAGCCGGGTCAGACTCGCGCCCGACTTCTGTGCCTCGTCGAAGGTGAACATGATGGCGCCGAGCGGGGTGAACAGCCGGTGGAACATCAGCGGCGCCGCCGACACCTCGCCCAGGGTGGCCGCGTCGGCCTCCAACAGGGCGTACCCGACCACGAGGATGAGGACCAGACCGATGAACTCGGCGCGGTTCTCCCGGCCGACGAAGCGGCCGAAGAAGCGGAAGACCTCGACACCGAGGTCGCGCACCCGCCACGACTCACGGGTGACGGTCTCGCGGACGGACTCCTCCAGGCGGTACGCCCGTACGGTGTCGATACCGTTCAGTCCGCTGATCAGGGCCTGGGCGCGGTCGGCCTGGGCCACCCGCTGCGCGCGGTAGAGCGGGGCGGAACGCGGCAGGTACCAGCGCAGCGCCAGCGCGTACGCGGGCAGCGCGCCCGCGCCCGCCAGCCCGAGCCGCCAGTCGAGTCCGAACATGCCGACCGTGGCGATGAAGACCAGCACCCCGGCCGAGAACACGGTGGGCACGGCGGTCCGGATGCCCTTGGACAGCACGGCCACGTCGTCACCGACGCGGGACAGCACGTCGCCCCGGCCGACCTGTTCGATCCGCGCGCTCGGCATCGCGAGGACGGCGCGGACCGCGCGTTCGCGCAGGTGCGCGAGGAGGTCCGCGCCGAGCCGTCCGATCAGATACGTCGACGCGGCGGTGGCCGCCGCGCCGAGCAGCGCGGCGGCCCCCATCAGCACACCGACGGTGACCAGGACCGAGCGCGGCTCGCCCTCGACCACCCCGTCCACCACCTGGCCGAGCAGCAGCACCGGGAGGACCTGGAGCGCCGCCCCGGCCACCGTCGTGAGCACGGTGGCGAGGGTGAGCCAGGGCCGGTCGCGGCAGTGCGTCACGACCCATCGGCCGGCCTCACCCCCGGTCGCCGTACGCAGGGTGGCCGGGGGGACGCGGGTATCGGTGGCGGCGCTCACCCGGAGACCGTACCGAGTGGTGAACAGGGCAGCGGACGGGGCGAGTTGGTCACATCGTCACCTTTACTTGGCGGACTTGACGAGTTCGTCGATCGCGTACGGCAGGGAGAGCAGCGTGCCCTGGGACATGGCGGCGCCGATCGCCGGGCCCTCGCTGTCCAGCAGGTAGGACACCTTGCCGTTCTTGACCGCGGGGAGGTTGGCGAACAGCTCGAACTTGTTCAACGCCTCGGTGTCCACCTTGTCGTTGACGACGAAGACCCGGTCGACGTCGATCAGGTCGATGCGCTCGGGCGAGAGTTCGGTGGAGAAGCCGCCGTCCGCGATCTTGTCGATCTCCGTCTGGTACGCGAAGCCGGTGCCCGTCACCAACTGGCCGCGCACATCGGTCGAAGTGAAGGGCGAGATCGCGTCCTTGTACCAGGAGATGACGACCGCCGTCTGGTCGGCGAACGCGGGGTTGGCCTTCTTCGCCGCGTCGAGCTTGTCCTGGATGCCCCGGACGAGCTCGGTGCCCTCGTCCTCCTTGCCGAGCGCCTTGGCGATGTGGACCGCGTTGTCCTGCCAGGGAGCGCTGAACGGCTCCTTCTCGGCCTTGGTACGGCCCACGGTCG
Organism: Streptomyces sp. NBC_01498; assembly: GCF_036327775.1. Taxonomy (NCBI): domain Bacteria; kingdom Bacillati; phylum Actinomycetota; class Actinomycetes; order Kitasatosporales; family Streptomycetaceae; genus Streptomyces; species Streptomyces sp. NBC_01498. Next base: position 276,944 of record NZ_CP109598.1, read on the forward strand.
GGGCGATCTGCGACAGCTTGTCGTACGCGGCCTGGTCGATCTCGGAGTAGACCGCGATGATCAGGTCCGGCCGAAGGGCGGCGATCTTCTCGTAGTTGGGGCCCGCGTCACCGTTCTTCATGATGACCTCGGGGCGGGCGTCGCCCCACTTGTCCTTCACCCAGGGCCACTGGGTGTTGATGTCGGGGCTCTGGCCCGCCGGGTTCGGGTACTGGTCGACCATGCCGACCGGCTTGATGCCGAACGCGAGGACGGCCTGGTCGTCGGTGTAGCCGACGGAGACGACGCGCCGGGGGGCCTTGGTGACCTCCGTGGACCCGAACGCGTGCTCCACGGTGACCGGGAACGCCCCGGAGGCAGCGGCGGCGGGTGCGTCGTCGGTCGGCTTGTCCGCCGAGTCGGAACCGCATCCCGCGAGGAGTCCGACACCGAGCGCGGCGGCGGACAGAGTCGCCGCCAGTCGCCGCCACGGCTTCACGAGCGTCGTGCTTTGGAGAGACATCCGGTATTCCCTTGCGTTCGCGCCGGCGGCTGCCCCGTGTCTTAGGGCAGCCAAACCTTATCCTGCGTTGGTGAGGTTAGCCTAGCCTAACCCATGAATTCCCTTGACCGTTCCATGGGTTGGAGCGGGGGGCTCCGCACGCGACCGCCGGACGCCACGAGGGCGTCCGGCGGTGACAGGGAGACGGCTCCGGGCCCGCGTACGCCCCGGGAGAACGGCTCCGCGACCTGACGGTCTGTCAGACGTGGGTACGGCCGAGCGGCACGATGACCGGGCCGTCGCCCACCGGGGCGTCGATCACCTGGGCGCGCAGCCCGAACGCCTCGTGCAGCAGCTCGGCGGTGATCACGTCACGCGGATGTCCCTGCGCGAGGATCGCCCCGTCCCGCATCACCACGAGGTTGTCGCTGTAGCGCGCCGCCAGGTTGAGGTCGTGCAGCACCATGACCACGGTGCGCCCCGACTCGTGCAGATCGTCGACGAGATCGAGCACGTCGATCGCGTGCGCCAGGTCCAGATAGGTCGTCGGCTCGTCCAGCAGGAGCAGATCGGTCCCCTGGGCCAGGGTCATCGATATCCAGACGCGCTGGCGCTGGCCGCCGGAGAGCGAGTCGACCGGGCGGTCGGCCAGGTCGGCGACCCCGGTCATGGCCAGGGCGCGCTCCACGACCTCCGCGTCGTCCGAGGACCACTGGCGCAGCCAACTCTGGTGCGGGTGGCGGCCCCTGGCGACCAGGTCGGCCACGGTGAGACCCTCCGGCGCGACCGGTGCCTGGGGCAGCAGCCCGAGTTTCTTCGCGACGTCCCTGGTCCGGAGGCCGGCGATGTCCTGGCCGTCGAGGACGACCGTGCCGCCGGCCGGCTTGAGCAGCCGGGTCAGGGTGCGCAACAGGGTCGATTTACCGCAGCCGTTGGGGCCGATGATCGTGGTGATGACCCCGGACGGGATCGCCACGTCCAGTGTGTCGATGACGGTCCGTCCGCCGTACCCGACCGTGATGCCCCTGGCGGCCAGCCGGGCGTCGCCGCCGACGGCGGACCCGGTCCCGGCCGTGGACGTGTTCCCGGTCGCCGACGCGAACTCGGTGATGGACTGAGCGGTCACGTGCCCCCCTCGTTAGGTTTGCCTAACCTTTTCTATCATCGATCTGACTGTCTGAGGTTCGCCCGCACCAGCAGATAGACCAGGAAGGGACCGCCGACGGCGGCGGTGACCACCCCGACCGGCAGGCTGATCGGCAGCGCCGCCCGTGCCACGAGGTCGGCCCCGATCAGCAGCAGGGCGCCCACCAGGCCCGAGGCGGCCATCGGCGGGGTGGGGCAGCGCGCCAGACGCATCGCCACCTGCGGCGCCACCAGCGCGACGAACGGCACGGGCCCCGCCGCGCTCACCGCCACGGCGGCCAGCAGGACCGCGCACAGCAGCAGCACCGCGCGGATCCGCCCGTGCCGGACGCCGAGCCCCGCGGCGATGTCGTCGCCGAGATGCATCGGTTTGAACTGGAAGGCGGCTCCCACCACGACGACCAGCAGGACCAGGGTCGACCAGAGCGCGACCGTGACCTGGTCCCAGGACCGGCCGTCCAGCGAGCCGATCAGCCACACCTGGGCCCGCGCGACATCCCGGATGTCGGCCGAGATCAGCAGCCAGGTGGTGAGGGCCTGCATCATGGCGCTCACCGAGATGCCGATGAGGATCAGCCGCAGGCCGTCGATGCCGCGCCGCCACGCGAGGAAGTACACCAGCAAGCCCGTGACGAGGCCGCCGGCGAGCGCCGCCGCCGACTGGCCCACGGAGTCGACGACCACGGTGGCCGCACCGCCCGACACCGTGATCAGGAACACCGCGACCACCCCGGCCCCCTGGGTGATGCCGAGGATGTCCGGGCTGGCCAGCGGATTGCGCGCGACGGACTGCGTGATCGCGCCGGACACGCCGAGCGCGACACCCACGACCAGACCGGCCAGGGCACGCGGCATCCGCAGGTCCATGATCACGAACTCGTCGACCTGTTCGCCCTGCCCGGCCAGGGTGGCGATCACCTGGGGCAGGGCGATGGGGAAGTCCCCCACGCCGATGGACACGCAGAACAACAGGAAGCAGGCCGCGGCCAGCAGCAGGGTGACCAGGACGACCCAGGGCCGCCAGACGAAGGACATCCGGCCGAGCCGTACGCCCGGTGCCACCGCGGGCCTGTCGGGCTTCGCGTGCGCCGTCCCGTTCATGTGCTGATGTGTCCTGTTCACGCGCTCTTGAACTTTCCTCGCCACACGAGGCCCGCGAAGAACGGGGCCCCGAGGAGGGCGACGACGACACCCGAGTCCAGTTCGCCCGGCCGCACCACCAGTCGCCCCACGATGTCGCAGACCAGCAGGATCACGGCGCCGAGCAGCCCCGCGTACGGCACCAGCCAGCGGTAGTCCGGGCCGGTGAGCCGGCGGGCCAGGTGCGCGACCATCAGCCCGAGGAAGGCGATGGGGCCGCACGCCGCCGTGGCCGCGCCGGCGAGCAGGGTGATGGCGACGACGCCGACGGTGCGGCTCAGAGCCATGTTCACGCCGAGCCCGCGCGCCACGTCGTCCCCGAGGTTGAGCAGGTTGAGGGCGGGCAGGGTGGTCAGCGCCAGCACCAGCCCGGCCCCGACGAACGCGGTCACCGGCCAGATGGTGTCGAAGCCGACGCCCGCCACCGAGCCCGCGTTCCAGAAGCGCAGCGCGTTCAGCGACTCCTTGTCCGACAGCGCCACCGCCGTGGTCATCGCCGCGAGGAAGACGGTGACGCCCTGTCCGGCGAGCGCGAGTGTCAGCGGATTGCCGGCTCCCCGGCCGATGCTGGCCAGGCCGAACACGACGACCCCGGCGGCCCCGGCGCCGGCGAAGGAGAACCAGACGTACTGGAACGGGTCGGTGAAGCCGAAGAGAGCGATGACCGACACGACGGCGAACGACGCGCCGGCGTTCACCCCGAGCAGCCCCGTGTCCGCGATCGGGTTGCGCGTGTACCCCTGGATCAGCGCCCCGCCGACCCCGAGGGCGATGCCCGCCACGATCGCGAGCACGGTCCGGGGCACCCGCACCGTCCGCACGATGAGCCGGATCTCGGTGAGCCGCTGGTCGGGATCGGGGGCCGCGAACAGCCCGTGCCACACCTCGGCGGGGCTCAGCGCGCGTGCCCCGACCGCCAGCGACAGGGCCCCCGCGACCGCGAGGACCGCCACCAGCGCCCCCACGCCCACCACCCGCCGTCGGCGGGTCCTCGTCGTGCCCCCGGGCAGGGGCCGCTCCACCACAGTCGTGCTCATGTCGACGTACGTTATCCCTTGGATGTACGGGGGAGGCCGGGCCTGTCGGGCCTCACCGGGCGGCTCGACTCCGGCGCGCGGACGGGCGGGAGGGCCGGGGAACCGATCCGGGCGGCGGGCCCCACGGGTGGGCGGCGCGGGCCCTACGGGTGGGCGGCCGTGCCGGTGCCGTCGGCGAGTTGACGGGCCGCCACGGAGGCCGGGGCGGCGCCCCGGGCGAGCACCGAGTCGAGGATCTCGCCGACCCGGATCGCGGTGTTGGAGAGCAGCGACGAGGTGATGCCGTGCGTGTGCTCCGTACCGCCCTGGAGGTAGATGCCGGAGCGCAGCGCGTCGTCGGTCGCGATGCGGTAGTCGCGCTCGACGCGGACGCGGCCCTCGTCGTCGCGCAGACAGCGCTGCCCGACCTCGCCGAGGAGTCCGACGGGGTCGGCCTGGCTGTAGCCGGTGGCGAACACCACGACGTCGGCGTCGAGGAAGGTCTCCTCGCCGGTGACGAGGGACTTCACCGTGGCGCGCGCCTTGTCCGGGGTCTCCTTGACGTCGACCAGCCGGGAGACGTTGATGAAGCGCAGCCGCTCGGTGCCGAGGACCTTCTCCTGGTAGCTCTGCCGGTACAGGTCGTCGATCAGATCGATGTCCACCACGGAGTAGTTGGTGTTCCCGTGGTAGTCCATCAGCCGGCCCTTGATGTCCTCGGGGGCCGCGAAGTACTGGTCGACCGCCTCGGGGTCGAAGATCCGGTTGGCGAAGCCGCTGTCGTCGGCGGGGCTGTAGCCGTAACGGGAGAAGACCGCGCACACCTCGGCCTCGGGGAAGCGGCGGTGCAGGTAGGCGACGTTCTCGGCGGCGCTCTGCCCGGCGCCGACGACGACGAACCGGGACGGCGAGGCGCCGTCCAGGGAGTCGACCTTCTTCAGCAACTCGGAGTTGTGCCAGACGCGTTCACCGCGCTCGATGCCCTCCGGCATCTGGGGACGCAGTCCGGTGCCGATGACCAGGTTGCGGGCGCGGTGGACGACGAGCCCCTCCGCCGACCGTACGGTGACGTCCAGGTACTCCACCGCGCCGTCGCGGACGACCGGGGTGATGCCGACGACCTCGTGGCCGTACGAGACCATGTCGTCGACCTTGGCGGCGGCCCACTCGAAGTAGTCGTGGAACTCGACCCGCAGCGGGAAGAGGTTCTTGTGGTTGATGAAGTCGATCAGCCGGCCCTTGCTCTTCAGGTAGCAGAGGAAGCTGAACTCACTGGTCGGGTTCCGGAGTGTCACCAGGTCCTTGAGGAAGGACACCTGCATGGTCGCGTCGTCGATCAGCATGCCCCGGTGCCAGCCGAAACGCGGTTGCTGCTCGAAGAAGTGGGCGGTGACGGACTCCTGCCTGCCGACGCGCGCGTTGTGCTCGTTGACCGCGATCGACATGGCCACATTGGACGGCCCGAAGCCGATTCCTATGAGGTCGTAGACCGGTGCTGCGTCGCCAGGAAGAACCTGTGACATGTCACTCCCATTCATACGGGGGAAGCCGCCTGTCGGGTGCGGGGGGAAGATACGGAAGGGGGGCGCACCGACGACGTCGCCCGCCATGACTTAGGTGAGCCTAAGCTAATCTTTTGCGGCTGTCGACAGGGGGTCGGACGGCCGGTCCCCTCGACTGGGCCGCCCCGCAGGCGAGTTGCATACTAAGGTAAGCCTTGCTTAACTCTCTGGTCGGTCCATCCCTGCTCTGAGGAGGAACCCCATGCGGGTCGTCATGTTCGGTTACCAGACCTGGGGCCACCGCACCCTGCGAGCCCTTCTGGACTCCGAGCACGACGTGGTGCTGGTCGTGACGCACCCCAAGAGCGAGCACGCGTACGAGAAGATCTGGAGCGACTCCGTCGCCGATCTCGCCGAGGAGCACGGCGTACCGGTGCTGATCCGCAACCGCCCGGACGACGAGGAGCTGTTCGAGCGTCTGAAGGCGGCGGACCCGGACATCATCGTCGCCAACAACTGGCGCACCTGGATTCCCCCGCGCGTCTTCGGCCTCCCCCGCCACGGCACCCTGAACGTCCACGACTCGCTGCTGCCGAAGTACGCCGGTTTCTCTCCGCTCATCTGGGCGCTGATCAACGGCGAGTCCGAGGTCGGCGTCACCGCGCACCTGATGGACGACGAACTCGACGCCGGGGACATCGTCCGGCAGGAGGCGGTCCCGGTCGGACCGAAGGACACCGCCACCGATCTCTTCCACAAGACGGTCGACCTCATCGCCCCGGTCACCATCGGCGCGCTCGGTCTCATCGCGGCCGGGCAGACGGAGTTCACCAAGCAGGACCGCTCGCAGGCGAGCTTCTTCCACAAGCGGTCGGCCGACGACATCCGCATCGACTGGAACTGGCCGGCCGAGGACCTGGAGCGGCTGGTGCGCGCGCAGTCGGAGCCGTACCCGAGCGCCTTCACCCACCACCGGGGCAAGCGGCTGGAGGTCCTGGCGGCGGTCGTCTCCGAGGGCCGGTACGGCGGGACGCCCGGCCGGATCTTCTACCGCGAGGGGGACAGTGTGGTGATCGTCGCCGGAGCCGACGCCCGCACCGGCCGCAACCACGGGCTGGCGATCACGCGGGTACGGACCGAGGACGGGCGGGAGTTGCCCGCGACGGAGTACTTCACCTCGATGGGCGGCTATCTGACCGGCCGCCCCTGACGACGCGGCTCCCACACGCCGTCGCCACGGGGTCCGCGTCAACGGGACGCCGTGGCGGCGGAGTCGAGCCCGGCGCCGTGCGGACCGGTAGGTGCGTGGGGTGCGACCGCGTGGGTTGGCGGGGCCTCACGCGTGACGCGTGATCAGTCGGCCGGGATCCGGCCGCAGAGCCGGTTGCCCGGCTCCGCCGGGTCGTCGCTGATCCAGAACTGTCGCCACAGCAGGGCGAATTCTGCGCGGCCGAGCCGGCCGTCGCCGTCGACGTCGAGACGCGCGAAGACACCGGTCAGGTCCACCGGCCGGCCGTTCCAGGTCTCGACGAGTCTGCGGTGCTCCTCCGGGGAGATCGTGCCGTCCCCGTCGGAGTCCACGGCGTCGAAGACGGTGTCGGCGGTCGCGGTCACGTCCGCGATCATGCCGGGGAGCCGGTCCACGAGCGCGAGCACCTCGTCCATGCCGATCGCGCCGTCCCGGTCGGTGTCCCCGATCTCCAGCAGCGCCGCCCACCAGCCCATCAGCAACGACTCCACCCGCGCCCGCAGTTCGGTACCGGGACCCACCCCCGGCAGCCGGCTCCAGCGGGCGACGAGCGCCCGGAAGTCCTCCTCGCGCAGATAGCCGTCGCCGTCCGTGTCGAACGCGGCGAACACGCCTGAGAGTTTGCGTTCCTGAAACTCGCTGGCCATGAGCGGACTCCCTCGACACCGGACCGGGTCATGCAGCGGACGGCCGTGGCCGCGCGGTGACGGACACCACGCGGCGGACACCACCTCACTGTAGGCAGGGCCGCGACACCTCCCCAATGAGCACATACGCGCGATCGGTCACCCACTCGTGGGGGAATCCAGCGGGTTCTCACCCGAAGGAGTGATCGCCGAACTGCCATCTGTCGCAACGCGACAGCGTTTTGTAGCGTCTGACCTTCCAGGGGAAGGGGCCGTGATGAGCGCACAGTCGGAGTGGAGCGGGCGGGGTGCCTGCCGGGTCGTCGACCCGGACACCCTGTTCGTACAGGGCCAGGAGCAGAACCGGGCGAAGTCGGTGTGCCTGGGCTGCCAGGTGCGTACCGAGTGCCTGGCCCACGCCCTCGACAACCGCGAGGAGTTCGGTGTCTGGGGCGGTATGACGGAGCGTGAACGGCGGGCGCTGCTGCGGCGGAGACCGACCGTCACGTCCTGGCGGCGCCTGCTGGAGACGGCGCGCGACGAACACGAACACCCGGAGGACGACGCGACGTCACCGCTGCGCGCCAGCGGTTTCTAGAAGCCTGTCCGAGCAGACGGCCCGGTTCGTGCGGTTCTGACCCGCTTCACGCCGCCGACGGCCCGACCGCCGCCCGTCGGCGGCGGGTTGGAGCGTTAAAACGATTCGAACGTTCAAACCCTTGACCGACCCTTCGCGGGGGCGACACGATCTTCTGGCCGCCCACGCCGGGTGGGCGGCCGGAAGCACCGGAATTCCGTCTGTCCGATGTCGTGTCCACGAAGGGTCGGTACGTCCGTGTCCCCCCACTCGCTCCACCGCACAATCGCCTCAGCCGCAGCGGCCTTCGGTATCGCCGCGCTGTCCCTCGCCTTCACCTCCGGTCCGGCGCACGCCGCCGGGCCGGCCGAGCGCGCCGCCTCCACCCTCGCGGCCCCACCCGCGACCAGGGACTCGGGCAGCGCGTTCGTCAGCTTCACCAACAACAACGACGGCGGGGTCTACACCTGCGAGGTCACGATGCCCACCGGCATCGGACACGCCCCCACCGAGCCCCACCAGCTCTCCTGGCGTTCCGTCGTGGTCTGCGGCGTCGTCGTGCGCATGTACGGGGTCAGCCACTCGTACGTGTGGGGCAGCGACATCGCCTACTACCCGGGCAGTACGTACGACATCACCGGCACCATCGCCGAGACCGTGGGCCGGGTCAATGTGCCTCCGGGGGCCTGGGGTCTGAACAGCAACGTCATCATCTTCACCCCGGCCGGCTACACGGCCACCCCGGGCGCGGGCTGCGCGGCCGTGGCCGCCGACCAGACCAAGTGCACCGCCACCGCGGGTCCGATCATGGTCAGCTGAGTCGCCGGCCGGCCTTCGGCGGGCGCCTGTTCGGTGCTTCGGCCCGTCAGGCGCCCGCTCAGACCGGGGCGGGTTCCCGCAGGCGGCCCAGCAGTTGATCACCGATGCGGGCGACCTCGGGCAGATAGGGGGTGTCGGAGAGAACGAAGTGGGTGATGCCGAGCGCGCGGTACGCGCGCAGCGCGGCGGCCACGTCGTCCGGCGAGCCGACCAGCCAGGTGGTTCCGGCCCCGCCCCCGCCCACCCGGCCGGGGGCGGTGTAGAGGCAGGAGTCCAGCACCTCGCCGCGCTCCGCGAGGTCGTGCAGCCGCCGCTGCCCGACGGCCTGGCGCCGTCCGGCGCCCAGGGTCGTGTCGGGTGTGCCGGCCAGCTGGGCCACCTTGGCCTCCGCGTCGCGCCACGCCTCCTCGGTCGTGTCGCGGACCAGTGTCGTCACCCGCAGCCCGAACTCCAGCGGGGCGTGGGCGCGGCCCAGGGACTCGCTCAACTCCTTCAGGCGGCCGACGCGTTCGGCCACGCCGTCGAGCGGTTCGCCCCAGAACAGCTGGACGTCGGCCTCGGTGGCCGCGACGGCCTCCGCCGCCGCCGAGGCGCCGCCGAAGTAGAGCCTCGGGGTGCGACCGTGTTCGGCGCCGTGGGGGCGCGGGTTCACCGTCGAGTCCTCGACGGTGAAGAACTCGCCCCGGTGGGTGACCGACTCCTCGGTCCAGAGCCGGCGGACGAGCTGGAGGAACTCCCGGGTGCGGTCGTAGCGTCGGGCCGGGTCGCTCTCCCCGTCGCCGTACGCCGCCGGGTTGTCGAGTCCGCTGACGATGTTGACGAGCAGGCGCCCGCCGCTGAGCCGGTCGAGGGTGGCGGCGGAGCTCGCGAAGTGGGCCGGCTGCCAGTAACCGGGCCGGATCGCCACCAGCGGCTTGAACGTCGTCGTGCGGGCCGCGAGGGCGGTGGCGACGGTGAAGGTGTCCGGCCGGCCCCACCCCGTGCCGATGAGGGCCCCGCCCCAGCCGTGGTCCTCCGCCGCGCGGGCGATCTCGGTGGAGAAGCCGAGGGTGCCCCATCCGTCGGTCGTGTCGTCACCGCGATGGCCGGGCTCGACCGTGTTGGGGATGTACCAGAGATATTCGTCGCTCATGTCTGTCACGACTCCGATTCGCTGTCGGGCGCCGGCCGATCCGCTGGGATCCGCTCGGCTCCACTCGGACGCGGGCGTACCGGTCGGCGACACCGAATCGGACGATTCCGGGGCCGCTTTCCGGAGGAAGGAAGAAGGAAGGGAGGAGAAGGGAAGAACGAGGGAAATTGCATGACGACACGAGAAGCCCGGACAGGAATTCCCTCGTGGGTGTCCCCCGTGGTGCCGACCGTGGTCCGACCGGCTGCGGCGAAAGGAATCGGTGCGCGCGCAAGGAATATGACGGCGCGTCAGTGAGGATTCACGGACACAGGGCGCTGGCCGACCGCAGAAGGTCGACGTGAATGCGCGTCACGAGCCTCGTACCTGAATGCACGAGGCAACGGTAGGCGACGGAAAGAACCCTGGCAATGGGGCCGGGACTTTCCGGGATCGTCATCGCCCGCACTGTGTTGCGGAGTTGTTGCGGCACCCTCGCGGGGGCATTGCGGGAGTATTGCCGATTCCCGGTGACCGGTCCGCCGGATTCCTCGTGCCTCCCGTCCAACACCGTCCCGCCGGACACCGTCCCGCCGGGGTGTGCGCCGGACGGGTGAGCGCCGGGACGGGAACGGCTCGGCGTACCCAGGGGCACTCGCCCGCGCCGTATTGGTGGCCTCGTCGGACACGTGGACACGGAGGCGGTGACGGGGTGTCGGCGACGGAACCGGTACGTCCGGGGCGTGCCCAGTGGGCCGCCCTGATCCTGTTCGCGGGGGCGTCGGGCGCGGTGGACGTACTGGCGTTCACGGCACTGGGACAGGTCTTCGCCGGGGTGATGACCGGCAATCTGGTGCTGCTGGGGCTGTCGTTGACGGGGACCGGCGACGAGGGCGGCCCGGCCGCGCCGCTGCTGGCGCTGGCGGGCTATGTGGTGGGCGTCGCGGCCGTGGCGCCGTTCGTCCGGCGGCGGCCGGAGGAGCCGGAGACGCGCTGGCCGCGCGCGGTCGTGCGCCGGCTCGCCGCCGAGGTGGTGCTGCTGGCCGCCGTCGCCGTGGGGTGGGGTCTGGCCGGCGGGTCGCCGGAGCGGCCGTGGCGGGACGTGGTGCTGGTCGCGGTCGCCGCCGCCATGGGGACGCAGTCCGCCGCGCTGGCCGCCGCGGGGGCGGCCGGCGGCCCGGGGACGTACTTCACCGGCACCCTCACCCGGCTGGTCGCCGGGGTCGCGGGCCCGCGGGGCGTCCGTCGCGGGGATCTGGGTGCTCTGGCCCGGCTGATCGCGCTCGCGGCGGGCGCGGCCGGGGCGGCGCTGGCGCACGCGGCCTCGGCGCCCTGGGCGATGGTCGTACCGCTGCTCTGGGCGTCGGCGGCGCTGGCGTGCGTGGCCGTCCGCCCCGGCCGGCTCGGCCCGAAGGGCGGGCGCGGACCGCGGTGGGGCGGGCGCGGGTTCCGGTGGGGCGGGCGCGGGCGGGTGCCGCCGGGGTGACCGGGCGGTGTTCCCGTGGGCGAGGGCGACCCGGGGCTCGTGGCGCGGCCCGGTCGGCCCGGTGGGCGGTCCCCCGGCCCGTCTCGTACGTGACAATCCGGGGGAGCTGTCCGGAGAACCGCCGCCCGGGGCACCGCCCGGCACCCCGGGACCGGGCACCGGCCCGTTCGCGCCGTCAGGCGCGGACCGCCGACTTCTCCGCTCCGGCGGGCGTGTGCGTCCTCGCCGGACCGCCGGTGGCGGTGCGCACCGCCGGGATGACCGCCGCGATCGCGGCGGAGACCAGGGCGACGCCGCCGCCGATCATCAGGCCCGTGCGGAAGCCGCTCTCGGAGGTGAGGCTGAAGCCGCCGAGCTCGATCGTCATCTGCGAGAGGACCACCCCGATCGCGGCGGCTCCGACGGACGTGCCGAGCGAGCGCATCAGTGCGTTGAAGCTGTTCGCGGCGGCGGTCTCGGAGACCGGTACGGAACTCATGATGAGCGCGGGCATCGAGCCGTACGCGAGTCCCACACCACTGTTGATCACCATGATCGCCAGCATGATTCCCCACGCGGAGCCCATCAGCAGGAGGGCGAGCCCGTACCCCGCGGCGATGACGAGGACTCCGCCGAGAAGGGTGAGCTTCGGGCCGTACGCGTTGGTCAGCCTGCCGCCCAGCGGGGAGACGATCATCATCATGATCCCGCCGGGGGCCATCCACAGACCGGCCGCGAGCATCGACTGGCCCAGGCCGTAACCGGTGGCCTCCGGGTACTGGAGCAGCTGCGGGATCACGAGCATGCTCCCGTACATCGCGAAACCGACGAAGACCGACGCGAGGTTGGTGAGCAGGACCCGGGGGCGGGCCGTGGTGCGCAGGTCGACCAGCGGGTCGGTGGTGCGCAGCTCCCAGAAGCCCCAGCCGGTCAGGAGTACGACGGCGGCGGCGAACAGGCCGAGGGTGGTGCCCGAACTCCAGCCCCAGTCGGCGCCCTTGGAGATGGCGAGCAGCAGACTGACCAGTCCGGCGCCGAGTCCGAGCGCGCCGACCAGGTCGAACCGCTGCCCCTTGGCACCGGCCGGCACGTCCGGGATCAGGTACCAGATCAGCAGGGCGATGACCGTGGCCAGGACGGCGGAGCCCCAGAAGAGCACCCGCCAGTTCGCGTACTGGGCGACGGCGGCGGCGATCGGCAGGCCGAGACCGCCGCCGATGCCCATGGAGGCGCTGACGAGCGCGATGGACGAGCTGAGCTTCTCCGTGGGGACGACGTCCCGCAGCAGGGCGATGCCCAGCGGCACCATGCCCATGCCCATGCCCTGGAGCCCGCGCCCGACGATCATCGGGAGTACGGAGGACGAGAGGGCGCACACCACGGAGCCCGCGATCAGCGGCACCGAGCAGACGAGCAGCATCCGGCGCTTGCCGACCAGGTCACCCAGCCGTCCGACGACCGGTACGCAGACGGCCGCCACCAGGAGCGTCGTCGTGATCACCCACGTGGAGTTCGACGCCGTGGTGTGGAGAATCCGGGGCAGGTCGGCGAGGAGGGGCGTGACCAGCGTCTGCATGATCGCGGCCGTGGTGCCGGCGAGCGCCAGCGTCGCGACCACGCCGCCGGAGCGGGAGGTGGGTGGAGGGGCGTCCATGAAAGTGGGCTCCTGGGGCTGTCGGATCCGGAACAAGCATGTGCACGATACACATCACATGCATCCAGCACTTTACGTGCATGCTGCATAATCGTGAAACGACGGTGTCCGGGCCGTCCGGACCGGGTGGAAGAATGGCCCGGCGACAGAGGGCAGGAGGCGACACTGGCATGGTCGGGGCCACGCACGAGGTCGAGTACGAGCAGATGCTGCTCAGCCGCTACTCGTTCCTGAACCAGAAGGGCGGACGGCGCAAGGACGGTGTCCTGGAGCGCAGCGCGTACATCCTGCTCAGCCGTATCCGCTTGCAGGGGCCGATGTCGATCGGCGAACTCAGCGACGCCTTCGGACTCGACGCCTCGACCCTCAACCGGCAGACGGCGGCGGTGCTGCGCGCGGGGTTCGTGGAGCGCATGGCCGACCCCGAGGGCGGCATGGCGCGCAAGTTCCGCATCACGGACGAGGGCGCGCGGGTGCTCGACGAGGAGCGGGAGGGCATCGTGCGGTCCCTGGACCGGGTCATGGCCGACTGGCCCGAGGAGGAGATCGCGGCGTTCGCCGCCTGTCTCAGGCGCTTCAACTCCGACATCGAGCGGCTCGCCGGGCGGCCCTGGCCCCGGCTCTGAGCACACCGGCGCCCCCGGCCTCACTCGAATGGCGTACATGCGCCGAGGCGGCGGGGCCCGGTCGCCGACGGTGCCCCGGGCAGGCGTCCCGGTGTGGGAGACCGTTCCCGGCCCGGCCTCGCGGCGCGGTCCCTCCGGCCGTCGCCGGGTGTCGCCGAGGTGCGGGCGGCGCGCCGGGGTCGCCAGGGTGGAAGGGAGTACGCCGGCGGGTCCGTACGCCGGCTCCGCCGACAAGGAGACCGCCATGGCCACCTGGACCAAGGACGAACTGAACATGATCGGACGCGCCGACGAGCTGGAGGTCGCGCCCCTGAAGAGTGACGACACCACCCGGCAGCCGACGACCGTGTGGGTGGTCCGCGACGGCGACGATCTCCTCGTACGCGCCTTCAACGGCCGGAACGGCGTCTGGTACCGCGCCGCGACGGCCCGGCACGCGGGGCACATCAGCGCCGGCGGCGTCGACAAGGACGTCATGTTCGTCGAGCAGGACGACCCGGCCCTGAACGACCGGCTGGACGCCGCGTACCGCGGCAAGTACGGCACGTACAGCGAGGAGTACGTGGGCCCCATGGTGGCCGACACCGCGCGTGCCGCGACCCTCAAGCTCGTCCCCCGCTGAGCCGGGGGCCGTGCCCCTCCCTGATGACAAGGACCCCGTATGACCACCATCGCCATCGTCGGAGCGGGCAAGGGGCTGGGCGGCGCCGTGGCGCGGTGCTTCGGCCGTGAGGGCTTCGACGTCGCCCTGCTCTCCCGGACCGGGGCGCACGTCGACGCCCTCGCCGCCGACCTCGGCGCCGAGGGGGTGAACGCGCGCGGCTTCGCCGCCGACGTCACCGACCCGGCCGCTCTCGCCGCCGCCCTGGACGCGGCGGCGTCCGCGCTCGGGCCGGTCGAGGTGCTCCAGTACAGCCCGCTCCCCCACCCGGACTACATGAAGCCGGTCCTGGAGACCGGCCCGGCCGATGTGGCGGGCCCGTTCGCGTTCTCCGTCGTGGGCCCGATGGCCGCCGTCCGCCAGGTCCTGCCCGGTATGCGCTCGCTCGGGCGCGGCACGGTGCTGTTCGTCAACGGCGGTACGGCCGTCGAGCCGCATCCCGAGCGCGCCGGGACGTCGATCGCGTTCGCCGCCGAGAGCGCCTACGCGCGGATGCTGCACGACGCGCTCGCGGGCGAGGACATCCACGCGGCCCAGCTGATCGTCCCCGGCGCGATCACCCCCGGTCATCCCCGCAAGGACCCGGCGGTGCTCGCGGACACGCTGTGGGGGATGCACCGGGACCGCGGGGAGTTCCGGCACTACGCCGAGCCGCTGGACGCCTGAACCGGCCGATAGTCGACGGTCGGCGGCCGGCGGTCGACGGCCGGTAGTCGACGGCCGGTAGTCGACGGCCGGTGGTTGGCGAGTACGGGTCGGCGGGTGGTGACGGCCGGCGGGTGCGGGGGGCGCGCGGCGGCCGGGAATCCGCGCGGACCCGCCAACTCACCCACGCGGGAAGGGACTTCGGGCGCCGGGAGTCCCCCGGTGCGGCGCCTTCCGCGCGCTGCCGCCGGAGTCGGCGCCCTCGTCCCCGGTCGGCCACGGCGCCCTGTCCGCGTTCCGGGCGCCGGCGCCCGGAACGCCCCGGGACCGGGTACACCTGGAGCATGCCCCCGGCACCGCACGTACCCCTGGCCGTCGACGGACGCGGCAACTCCCTGCTGTCCTTCCGCGGCGGCCCGGAGGCGTCGCCGCCCACCGACGCGCCGATGCCGCTGGCGCTGGTGGTGCTCCGGCACGGCGACCGGGTGCTGATGGTCCACGACCGGCACCGCGGGGCCTGGGAACTGCCCGGCGGGATGATCGAGCCCGGCGAGACGCCCCGCCGGGCGGCCGTGCGCGAGCTTCTGGAGGAGAGCGGTCAACGGCCCGACGGCCCCGTGACGTTCGGGGGCTACGCCTGTTTCCTGCTCGCCCCGGACCAACGGCGCGAGTACGGCGCGGTGTTCACCGCCCGCACCACGGCCCCGCGTGTGTTCCGGGCGAACGACGAGACGACGGCGATCCACTGGTGGGACGGGCGGGAGCCGCTCCCCGGCGGCGTACAGGCACTCGACGCGTATCTGGCCCGCTGCCCGTCCCCGGACGCCGGACCCTAGGAGGGGACCGCCCTGATCAGGGTCAACGAGCCGAGCAGGAAGGGCTGTCGGCGCAGGGAACCGTGGCGGCGGTCCCAGGCGCCCGAGGCCAGGTCGCGGTCGAGCGCGGCGGTGCAGCGGTCGCGTTCCCCGGGGGTGAGGAAACTCCAGGACGAGCACGCCTGGCGGGCGTCGGGGTCGAGCAGGCGTTCGGGGCGGGCGTAGTACGCCTCGTTGAAGCCGTCCGTGCAGTCCGCCGGGACCGGTACCGGACGGACGGAGACCCGGCCGCCGAGTGTGCGGGTGACGGTCTCGATCGGCGGGTAGCGTCCGGCCTCGGTGTCGAGGACGCCGGGCGCGTAGTCGTACAGCCAGAACTCCCGTACCCGGCCGGGGTCGCAGGTCAGCACCACCACCGGGCCGCGTGCCACGCGGCGCAGCTCACGCAGGCCCGCCTCGGGGTCGCGCCACTGGTGGACGCTGAAGGTGGTCATCGCCGCGTCGAAGGTGTCGTCCGCGAACGGCAGGGCCTCCGCGACCGCGTCGACGGCGGGGCGCGGGTGCGGGGGCCGCTGCGCGCGCATGGCGGACGAGGGTTCGACGGCTGTGACGTCCAAGCCGGTCGGCTCGTACGAACCGGCGCCTGCGCCGACGTTGACGACCGTCCTCGCCGGTCCGAGCGCCTCGGTGACGCGTGCGGCGATGCGCGCGTCCGGGCGGCGGTGGCGGGCGTAGCCGTCACCGATCGTGCCGTGGTCCGCGTCTCCCGCGCTGCCGTCCGCACCCCTTTTGTTCATCACGAGAACATATTAGCCGGGCCGATCACCCGGGACGAGGGCGTGCCCCGGGCAACGGCCCGCGTGGGGCGCGTCAGTGGTGGTGTCCCTGCCGCCCCAGCGTCTCCACGGGGGTCGCGCCGGGGCGCGACCACTGCGGCACCGGACGGCTGGCCGGCCCCCAGGTGGCGTTCCCGTCGGCGTCCGAGCGCCAGGACCAGCAGGCGGCGTGACCCTCGGGCCAGCCCTCGGGCTTGTCCTCCCATGCCTCGCCGCGGCCGTAGGGCGTCATGTCGAGCAGGCCGATGGACGCGTTGACCACCTCGTTGCCGCGGCCCGTCGTGGAGTAGGTGAGGAACACCCGGTCGCCGTCGCGCAGGAAGGAGGTGAGGTGACCCATCTCGCCGCCGACCGGGGCGGGCGTGTCGCGCACCGAGTACCAGGGCTGGGTGTAGCCCATGAACGCGACGAAGGACGCCACCTCCTCCCACCGGCCCGGGGTCAGGACGGCGAACGACACGCCGCGCGCGTGGAGGTAGACGGCGTCCTTCAGATGCCAGGCGGCGGTCGTACAGCCCTCGCACTGCCCCTGGTGCGGCGCCCCGTCCCACCACATGTGCTGGTAGACGACGAGTTCGTCGCGTCCCTGGAACAGGTCCAGGAAGGGGACCGGGCCGTCGGGGCCGACGACCTCGACGGTGCCGTCGATCTCGGTCATCGGCAGCCGGCGGCGGGCCGCGGCGATCGCGTCGCCCTCGTGGGTGTGGGCCTTCTCGCGGACCAGCAGCTCGTCGCGGGCCGCCTGCCAGGTGGCCGGGTCGACGACGGGCGGCTTTCCGGGCAGGTCGTCGGTCGCGGGGCCGGGGGTGGTCGTCATGGGTGTCCTCCGTGGTGCGTCGCGGTACCGGGCGGTGTGACGGGCGGCGTCGTACGGGGTCGTGCGCCACCCGTGGGAGGAGACTCGCGGGACGTCCGGAACTCATCGGCGCGCGAGACGCTCAGACGTGGAACGGCACCGTCGTGACCACGACCTTGCGCAGGGGCCGCAGTGCCCGCCGCAGCCGTCGGGCGGTCCGGCTGTGCAGGGCGCTGTAGCGCCGCTGGCACATCACGATCTCCGGGAGGATCACGGTGAGCGTGAGGTCGGGCCGCTGGTGGTGCAGTGCCTCGATGTAGTTGACGAGGGGCGCGATGACGGCGCGGTAGGGGGAGAGCAGTTCCTGGAGCGGCAGGTGGTCGCCCCACAGCCGCCACTGGTCCCGGAACCGTTCGGCCTCGTGGGCGGCGGTGCTGACGTGGACGACGAGGACGGGCTGCTGGAGCGAGGCGGCGTACGCGAGGGCGCGCATTCCGGCGCGGTCGAGTGTCTCGATCAGTACGAGGGTGAGGTGCCGGATCTCCTCGGGCACCTCCTCCGCCTCCTCCCGCTCCCCCGCCTTCCCGGTGCGGGCGAACGCCTCCGGGTTCCTCGGGTGGTCCGGGTCCCGCGAACTCTCCACGCTCCGGGGCGGTACCTCGACGCGCGGCGCGATCGCGCGGCGCGGGAGTTCGATCGAGTGCCGCTGGAGGCGCAGCGCGGCGGCGACGGTGTCGTAATGACGGCGGATGTGTGTCGTGACGTACAGGAACAGCACGACCGCCACCAGCGCGACCCAGGCGCCCTCGGTGAACTTGGTGATGCCCGCGGTGACGAGGACGACGGCGGACAGCACCGCGCCGACGGCGTTGAACAGCAGGCTCTTGCGCCAGTGCCGGTCCCTCAGCCGCCACCAGTGGACCACCATTCCGCTCTGCGACAGGGTGAAAGCGAGGAAGACACCGACCGCGTACAGCGGAATGAGGGACGCGGTGCGGCCGTCGAACGCGACGTACACCAGGCCCGCCGCGACCGAGAGCAGGATGATGCCGTTGCTGAAGGCGAGCCGGTCACCCATCCGCGCGAAGAGGCGCGGCGCGTGGTCGTCGCGGGCCAGCAGGGACAGGACGCGCGGGAAGTCGTTGAAGGCGGTGTTCGCCGCGAGGAGCAGGACGGCGGCGGTGGCCGCCTGGGTGAAGACGTACATCGGGCCCGACCCGTAGTTGTGGTGGGCGAGTTGGGAGAGGACCGTCTCGCCGGACCTCGGGAGGATGCCGAGGAGATGGACGAGGGCGACGATGCCGGCGAACAGGACGACCAGGAGCCCGATCATCCAGGTGAGCGTGGTGCGGGCGTTGCGCCACTCGACGGGTTTGAACGCCGGGACCGCGTTGGAGATCGCCTCGATGCCGGTCATCGCCGTGGCGCCGGAGGCGAAGGCCCGCATCACGAGGAGCACGCCGAGCGCTTCGGTGCTGTCGACGGGCGGGGGCGGCACCCGGTGGAAGTCCCGGCCGGCCGCGTCGGAGAGACCGGCGGCGATCAGGGCCAGCATCGCGATCACGAAGGCGTAGGTCGGCGCGGCGAAGATGGCGCCGGCCTGCCGGATCCCGCGCAGGTTGCAGGCGAGGAGGACGGCGATGGCGGCGACGCCGAGCAGCACGGCGGAGGAGTCGAGCGACGGGACGGCCGAGGTGATCGCGGCGACCCCGGCCGCGATGGAGACGGCGACCGTCAGGATGTAGTCGGTCATCAGTCCGGCGGCGGCGATGAGTCCCGGCACGCGCCCGAGGTTGTCGGTCGCCACGATGTAGGAGCCGCCGCCGTGCGGATAGGCGCGGATGGTCTGGCGGTACGAGACGCCGATGGCCAGCATCAGGAACGCGATGGTGGCCGCGACGGGGATCGAGTAGCCGAGTCCGGCCGAGCCCGCGAGGACGAGGACGGCGAGCATGGCCTCGGGCCCGTACGCGACGGAGGACAGCGCGTCGGCGGACAGGACGGGCAGGGCGACGATCTTGCGCATCCGCTCGCGCGCGATGGCGGTGTTGGCCAGTGCGGGACCCAGCAGGACCCGTCGTACGCGGCCCCCCGCTCCGGACGGCCGGAGGGGGGCGGGCACGGGGGACGTGGGGCCTTCGCCGGGCGGGGCGGGGGGTGCGGGGGTACGGGTCGGGGGCGCGGCCCCGCGTGACGTGGTCGGGCCGAACGGGGACACCGGGACGACCCGGCCGAAGCGGGCGGGGGTGATCTGTGCCGGGGTCGGCAGGGCGCCCAGGTCCGGGTCGACCGGCAGCGCCTCGCGCCACACCTCCGGTTCGGCCGACACCCGCCGCCATTCGCGTCCGACGCTGCCGAGCACGCGCAGTTGCTGGGCGTCGAGGGCCCGGAGGGGGGTGCTGCCCGGGACGGCCGCGCTCCGTGTGCGGTTGGCGTTCGTCTTCTTACCGTGAGTGCCCGACATGCGGCAAGTGTGGCGGAATGCCGTCCTCGTCGGTGGGAGTGACGCCGGTGCGTTCCGACGGCGTCGGCGCGTTCCGGACGGCGTCGGTGTCAGGCATCCGTCACGCGGTCGGGGACCTCGGCCCCGTACACGCCCGGCACGCGGTCCCCGCTCGACCGGGACGGGGCCGGGCCGTCCGTGAGCCGGAGTACGGGGCTCACCGGTTGCCGCGCCGGAGCCAGTGGGCCCTTCGCTGCCGCCGGCGGTCGGACGGGGCCGCGCGCGGCGGCCCGGCGGGAGCGGCGCCGGTGTCCCCGGAGGCCTGCCCGGTGGTGCGGTCGGCGGGGCGCTGGAGGGTGTCGAGGGCGTAGTCCGTGCCGGCGATGCAGTTCACGAGTTGTTCCTCGGTGAACTCCTCCGAGCCCGGCACATGCGGGACGAAGCCGATCAGGGCGCCCTCGTTGACGATCTCCGCGTCGAGTCCGGCCGCCCCGTCGAGGTCCCACAGCGCCTCGATGGCGCCGTCGAGGACGACCCGGATCCCGAACTCGTAGACACCCGCGTGCACCGTGTGCGCCATGACACCGCGAGCACGCAGTTCGTCGGTCACTCGCGCGGCGCGATCCGCGTCCATACGCACCTCTTCACCTGCGACATCGCCGGGGCCCCCGCCGCCCGTCAGGTGGCGCGAAGCCCTCCGGCTTCCACGGTACCGCTCCCCCTCGCGCGACGCCGCGAGCGGTGAAGCCGCCCCGTCGTCGGGTGCCGAATCGCTGCCCCGGCGCCCGCCCGGACCCTTCCGGCGCCCGTTTCGGCGCATGACGCCGCCCGGTCGGGGGTTTCGCCGACCGGTGGGCCCATGAGTGGGCCCCCGGACCCTGCGCATGGGCCCGGGGCCGTCCCTACGCTCTCCAGTCCGATCGGGAGTGAACATGTCACGGCTTGGGCGAGGAGCTCGGATGAACGGGACGTACCACCGTCACGGAGCGCACGGTCGCGGTCGCGGCCGTGGTGAGACGGGTCAGGGCGGTGTCGAGTACGTCGCGATGATCGGTGTGGTGGCCGCGATCGTCGGCGCGATCGTGGCGCTGACCGTCCCCGAGGACACGGCCGTGGCTCTTGACGACGCGGTGTGCCGGATCGTCAACGCGGGTGACGGCGGCGAGGGGTGCGACTCGGGCAACGGTGACGGTGAGGACGGGGACGGCGGGGACGGCGACGGGCCGCTGCCTCCCCCGCCGCCGGGCGATCCCTTCCAGCCCGCGAAGTGCCTGCTCTCCCAGGACCAGACCAAAGAGACCGTGGTCGTCCAGATCCTGTTCATCAAGATCAGCAGCTCCGAGCAGATCAAGCTCCAGCAGTGGTCCGACGGCACGGTCACGCTGGAGCGCGTGACCGAGTCCGGGGGCGGTGTCACGGCCAGCATCTCCGCCGGTATCCCGGGGCTGAAGGACTGGGGCGGCAGCGCGTCGCTGAGCGGCAGTTACATGAAGGGCAGCGGCAGCGGCGGTCAGTGGCTGTTCAACGGCAACAAGACCGGTGACCCGCAGAAGGACCTGGAGCTGAATCTTGAGGACGCGAAGCAGTTCACCGAGTATCTGAAGGCCCAGGGCAAGTGCAACTCGCGCCCGCCCGGGGCGCGGTCCGCCGAGCTCGGCATGATCTGCAGCTACGACGCCAACAAGAAGAAGCCCGATCTGCCGCCGGAGAAGGCCCCGGACGTCGACATCACGAAGACCAGCACCGAGAAGTCGGGCAGCGTCAGCTTCGGCAAGGGCTTCACCAAGGGCAAGGGCGGCAAGGACAAGGACGGCAAGCCGACCGACCTCGGCAACATCTCGGGCGAGTTCGGCTCCGGGGCGATGACCGAGGACGTCGTCGTCATGCGCGCCAACACCGGCCCCGACGCCGGGAAGATCACCTTCATCTACACCTTCAGCGTCGACGCCAAGGGCGGCGAGATCGCCCAGGGCAAGGCCACCCGCATGCAGCAGGTCGCCGTCACCTACGACGCGGCGACGTACGACCAGGAAGAAGAGGACGGCAAGGAGCACCGCCCCGAGAAGCTGGTCATCACGACGAGTGAGGAGAACGGCGCGGGCGCCGGGGTCCAGGTCGGCGCGGGTGCCAACGTCGCCGGAACGCCCGTGACCATCGACGTCGGCGGCGGTGGCGGCACCATCCAGTCGCAGATCCACACCGAGTCGGCGGAGCTGGTCCTGGACAACGACCCGGACAGCAAGCTCGTCGAGGACTGGCTGCGCGGCCGGGGCGACTTCCCCGCCGGCGACGTCCTGCCCAGCCCCTCCGACGCCGCCGAAGCCCCCGGCAGCGACGCGGGCCCCCTCGAACGCCTCCTCCACGACAAGGCCAAACTCTCCCGCCTCGACTACAACGCCAACACCGACTGGTGGAACGCCTCCCTCGGCATCGGCTTCGGCATCTCCGCCGGCCAGGTCACCATGGGCTTCAAACTCTTCGGCATCGACATCACGCACGAGGAGAAGAACCAGACCATCACCGGCGACCCCTCCTACGCCACCGGACCCAAGAACGGCGGCGCGCGCCCCTGGGTCGAATGGACCAACTGCACCCAGACCAAGCCGATCACCTGACCGACGGCCGCCCGGCCGACCACGGCCGGCCGGGCGACCACGGCCGGCCGGGCGCCCCTTGATCCGTCGTGAGCCCCGGCACCCCCCACGGACGACCGGCCGGCGCCCACGACACCCGGTGCCCCGGGGCCGACAGGTCTGCCCCGGGGCACCGTCAACCTCCCGTGCCGCCGCCCGCACCGGGCGGGCCCGGCCCCGTCCGCTCCGGGAAAGTTCCGCGTGCCGTCTGCATCCGGGCGGGCCCCTCCCGCCGAATGCTGAGGAACGGCCGGTGCCCTACGGCACGACGGACGGCCGTTCGACGGCCGGCGGGCGGAGGCGAGGAGCGGTGGAGCGAGACGCGGACGTGATCGTCGTCGGCGCGGGCGCGTCCGGTCTCTCCCTCGCGTACCGGCTGTGTACGCCTCCGCCCGGCCGGCCCCTTCCCCGGGTGACGCTGATCGACGCTCCCCCCGGCCCGCTGCGACCGCCCGAGCGCACCTGGTGCTTCTGGGAGAGCGGGCCCGGAGACTACGACGGGGCGCTCGGCGCCTCGTGGGCGTCGCTGCGGGTCCGGGGGCGGGACGGCACGGAGACGGTCGGGCGGCCCGGTCCCTTCCGGTACAAGATGCTGCGGTCGGGCTCCTTCGAGGCGCTGGTGGCCGAACGGCTCGACGGGACCGGCGCGCCCGCCCGGGTGGCGGCCCGGGTCGACACGATCAGGGACCTTCCGGGTGATGCCGGGGCCGAGGTGACGGGCGTGCGCGCCGACGGGAGCCCGCTGACGCTGCGGGGCCGCTGGGTGTTCGACTCGCGTCCGCCGCGTGTTCTGCCGCCCGCGCGCACGACGCTCCTCCAGCACTTCCGCGGCTGGTTCGTCCGTACGGAGCGGCCGGTGTTCGATCCCGGGACCGCCGATCTGATGGACTTCCGCACCCCGCAGCCGCCGCGCGGGCTGTCGTTCGGTTACGTCCTGCCGACGGGCGCGCGCGAGGCGCTGGTGGAGTACACCGAGTTCTCCCGCGAGGTGCTGAACGACGCGGGGTACGAGCGGGCGTTGCGGAACTACACCGGGCGGGTCCTCGGGCTGGGCGACTTTGAGGTGACCGCCTCCGAGCAGGGCGTGATTCCGATGACCGACGGCCGGTTCGCACGCCGCGCGGGCCGTTCGGTGTTCCGTATCGGCACCGCGGGCGGCGCCACCCGCCCCTCCACCGGCTACACCTTCGCCGCCGTGCAGCGCCAGACGCGGGCCGTCGCCGCCGCGTACCACGCCGGACGGGTGCCCGCGCCGCCGCCCGCGTACGGGGCGCGGGCCACGGCGATGGACGCGGTGCTGCTGCGGGGGCTGGACAGCGGGCGGGTCGACGGGGCCGCGTTCTTCGAGGGGCTGTTCCGGCGGGTGCCGACGGAGCGGCTGTTGCGGTTCCTGGACGGGGACACCCGGCCGTACGAGGACGTGCTGATCGGCCTGCGCACCCCGGTCCGGCCGATGCTGCGCACCGTCGCCGAACTGCCGTGGCTGCGACGGCGCCCGCCCGGCGGGACCTGACGGCGGGGAGCGGACACGCCGCGCGGGCCACCGGACCGACACCACCGGCACCACGAGCAGCACGAGCACCACGACCGAAGAAACCACGACCCGGACCGACGGGACCGACCGGACCGGACCGACCCGACCCGCACGAACGGTGACACCAGAAGGAGACGGCTGACCGATGACTCTCCCGCCCGACCCGGGGCTCCCGCCCGGGTCAGCCCCCGCCGCACCCGCGTACGACCGGCCGTTCGCCGTCGGCCCCGGCCGGCGCGCGTCTCTCCCGTGTCCCCCGCCGAGGCGGCGGCAGGCGGAGAACGGGGGCGCGCGATGACCGTTCGGGACGCCACGCACGACACCGTGCACGCCGGCCCGGTGCGAGCCGAGCCGCGCCGGGGCCGGGACCGGCGGGCCCGGGTGATCCGGGCGGCGCCGGGACGCGCCCGGTTCGGCGGCGGTGAGGTGCCGGACGTCGCGGTCGTCGGAGGCGGCATCGCGGGGCTCGCCGCCGCGACGGCACTGGCGGAGCGCGGGGCGGCGGTGACGCTGTTCGAGCGCGAGCAGGGTCTGGGCGGGCGGCTGACCGGCTGGCCGGTCACCCTGGCCGACGGCTCGGCGGCCACGATGAGCCGGGGCTTCCACGCCTTCTTCCGGCAGTACTACAACCTGCGGGAATTGCTCCGGCGGGCCGATCCCGGCCTCGGGGCGCTCGTCGGGCTCCCCGACTACCCGCTGCGCCACGGCGGTTCGGACCTGTACGACAGTTTCGCGCGGGTCCCGCGGACCCCGCCGTGGAGCGCCCTGGGATTCGTCGCGCGCAGCCCCACCTTCGGCTGGCGGGACCTGGCGCGGATGGACCCGCGGGCGGCGCTGCCGCTGCTCGACGTGCGGGTGCCCGGGGTGTACGAGGAACTGGACCGCGTCAGTGCCGAGGACTTCCTGGCCGCGATCCGCTTCCCGGAGGCGGCCCGGCATCTGGCGTTCGAGGTGTTCTCCCGCAGCTTCTTCTGCGATCCGGCCGAACTCTCCGCCGCCGAACTGGTGTTGATGTTCCACATCTACTTCCTGGGATCGAGCGAGGGCCTGCTCTTCGACGTACCGGACGAGCCCTTTCCCGCCGCGCTGTGGGAGCCCCTGGGCCGGTATCTCACCCGGCACGGGGCCGCACTGCGGACGGGTACGGCGGTGGACGAGGTGGCGCCCGCGCCCGGTGGCGGGGTGACCGTGACGGCGGGCGGGCGGCCCCGGCGCTACGACGCGGCCGTCCTCGCCCTGGACGGCGGCGGGCTGCGTCATGTGGTCGCCGATTCACCCCGGTTGTGCGACGAGCGGTGGCGGGCGCGGATCGGTCGGCTGCGCGACGCGCCGCCGTTCCTGGTGTCGCGGCTGTGGCTGGACCGGCCGGTCTCCGCCGAACGGCCGGGCTTCCTCGGGACGAGCGGTTACGGCGGGCTGGACAATGTGAGCGTGCTGGAGCGCTGGGAGGGCGAGGCGGCGCGGTGGGCGGCGAAGAACGGCGGCTCGGTGGTGGAGCTGCACGCGTACGCCGTCGCCCCCGGCACCGACCGGGACCACCGGCAGCGGCTGCTGGTGGAGCAGTTGCACCGGGTGTATCCGGAGACCCGGGACGCGGGGATCGTGGACGCGCGGCACGAGTGGCGGTCGGACTGTCCGCTGTTCCCGGTGGGCGGTTACGGCGACCGTCCCACCGTCCGTACGCCGGACCCGGCCGTGGTGGTGGCGGGTGACCTGATCCGGACGGACCTGCCGGTGGCACTGATGGAGCGGGCGGCGACCACGGGGTTCCTGGCCGCGAACACATTGCTGGAGCGCTGGGGCGTACGGGGCCAGACGCTGTGGACCGTGCCCGACCGTGGACGGTCGGCGGCACTGCGCGCACTGGCGCGACTGGCCCGGCACTGACCGGCGCGGGAAGCGAGCGGAATCGACCGCCGCACCGCACGCCACCGACACGGCACCGGCCTCGCCCCCTCGCCCCACGAAGGACCGCACCCGACCGTGGACGGTCGGCGGCACTGCGCGCACTGGCGCGACTGGCCCGGCACTGACCGGCGCGGGAAGCGAGCGGAATCGACCGCCGCACCGCACGCCACCAACACGGCACCGGCCTCGCCCCCTCGCCCCGCGTGGGCCCTACCCGGGGAAGCGCCCCGTCGCCCGCAGCTGCCGACGGCGTTCCGCGTACGCGAGGTCGTCGCGCCACAGGCGGCCGGCCACCGCGCGCATCAGCGGGCGCAGGACGGGTGCGGCGGCGCGGGCGGCCCTGAAGCCCGGCCGGTCGGAGGCCGCGACGACCGCCTCCACGACGGCGGTACGCGGCCGGCCCCGGTCGTCGGTGCCGAGCGGGGTGGCATGGGTCTCCACGACCGAGCCCCGGCCCTCGCCCTCCGTGACGCGCATGACGACGGTGCGTGGGCCGGGTGCCGTGAACACCGCCCGTACGGGGACCACGGCCCGCCCGGCGACCTTGAAGGAGACGTCCACGGCGAAGCCGTCGTCCGCGTCGGAGTCGTGGGTGTCCGGCTCCGGGGTGGCGAGGACGGTGAGATCCACGAAGGAGTACGGGTGGAGCCAGGCACCGTGCCAGGGGTCGAGCCGGTTGGCCACCACGTCCTCGGGCTCGCACACCCCGAAGCCGGTGTAGACGGCGTCGACAGCCGGTGCCGAGGGGCGGGGCGGCAGGACGGGCCGGTCCAACGGCGGTTCCCCGCCCGCCCGGTCGAGCCGCACCCAGGCCAACACCCCGTCGTCGTAGGCCGGGTAGGGCTCCCAGCCCGCGAACGGCCCACCGTCCAGGGCCAGTCCGTGCCAGTGGCAGATCAGGGTGCCGTGGCACACCCGGCCGTCCTTGAGGGGCGCGCCCAGATGAGGACACGCTCCCGGGCCCGCCACCAGCTTGCCCGATCCGTCGCGCCACACGACCAGTTCGGTGCCCGCGACGGTACGGCCGAGGGGACGGCCGGGGCGTACGTCGCGGGCGGCGCCGATCACGTACCAGTTGCCCGAGGGCCGGGCCAGCGCCCGCTTCAGCGCCCCGGCGATCAGCGCGGGCCGCGCCTCGCGCCAACTCGGCTCCTGCTCGGCCCAGTTGACGGGGCCGCGACGCAGTCGCAGCGGAAACCGCCCGCGCCGCCCACCGGACTCCCCGGGCTCGCCGCGCTCAAGGGACCCACCGCGCTCACCGGCCGGGCCGTCCGCCGAGCCGTCCGCCGGGCCGTCGTCGTGGGCCCTCATGCCACCCCCTCGGGCACGGACTCGGCCCGCTCCCGCGTCCGTTGTACGCCTCCGGCGGGTCGGCCGGGCCCGGTCACGGTGCCCCGCGCGTGACCGGCCGCCCTGCGCCGGGCCGCCGCCAGCCGTACCAGCCCGTCGACGGCCACGGCGGCACGCCGTCGGCGCGGCACGGCGGCGCGGCGGTGCAGGACCGCGTACCCGTCGTCGGCGACGGCGTCCAGAATCCCGCCGTACAGCACGAACGCCGTGCGGATACAGGGCCGGGCAACGGGGTCGAGCATGCCGAGGCCCGGCGCCGCCAGGCGGTAGACGCCCCGGGTCAGGGCGACGGCGTCCCGCAGCGCGAGCGTGATCCGCCGGTCCCGGAAGCCTCCGGCCCGGCTCCACTCCAGCAGGTCGCGGTCGACGCCGTGGGCGGCGAGCAGATCGGCGGGCAGATAGATCCGGCCCCGGTCGAGATCCTCGCCGACGTCCCTGACGAAGTTGGTCAGCTGGAAGGCGACTCCGAGCGCGGCGGCGTGCGGGGCGGCCGTCCCGCGCGGGACGACGGTGCCGAGCACCGGCAGCATCTGGAGGCCGATCACGGCGGCCGAGCCGTGCATGTAGCGGTCCAGGTCGTCGTAGGTGGCGTAGTCCGTGACCGTCAGGTCGCTGCGCATGGAGGCCATGAAGTCGGTGAAGAGACGGTGGTCGATGCCGTACACCGCCGCTGTGTGGGCGAGCGCCCCGACCACCGGTTCGGGGCTGCGCCCGGAGCGCAGTCCGGCCGCCAACCGCTCCTGGAGCGCGCCCAGTCGACTCGCGCGTTCGGCGGGTGTCGCGCCCGATCCGAGGTCGTCGACGATGTCGTCGGCCCAGCGGGCGAAGCCGTAGAGGGCGTGGACGGCGGGACGCCGTTCGACCGGCAGGAGGCGGGTCGCGAGGAAGTAGGTCTTGCCGTGGCGGGCGTTGAGCCTGCGGCAGTGGGTGTAGGCGGCGCGCAGGTAGGGGTCCCGGATGCCCGCGGCGGCGAGTTCGCGGTCGGTCATACGCGCCGTCCTCCCCGGGCCCGGCCGGGCCGTGGGTCACCGGCGCCGGTGACGCGGGCCGCGGCGAGTTTCCCGGAGATCAGGACGGTGGGGACGCCGACTCCGGGGGTGGTGCCGCAGCCGGCGAGGACGGCGTTCACGGTGCCTCGCACCAGGTTGCGGGGGCGGAAGGGCCCGGTCTGGGCGAAGGTGTGGGCGGCGGAGAACGGGGTGCCCGCCGCGTGTCCCTCGGCGGCCCAGTCGGCGGGGGTGACCAGGCACTCCTCCTCGATGGCCGCGCCGATTCCGTCGAGTCCCCGGCGTTCGAGTTCGGTGAGGAGGCTCGCGCGGTAGCGGGGACCGAGCGCGGCCCAGTCCTGGACGCCGGGCCCGATCCGGGTGTTGGGGCAGGGCGCGAGGATGTAGTGGAGATGGCGGCCGGGCGGCGCGAGGGACGGGTCGGTGGCCGTGGGGCGGGTGATGAGCAGGGAGGGGTCGCTCATGAGGCTCCCGGTGCGGGTCAGTTCGCGGAACGTGCCCTGCCAGGCGTGTCCGAACGACAGGGTGTGGTGGCCGAGTCCGGGCCAGGTGCGGTCGGTGCCCGCGTGCAGCACCACGGCGGACGGCGAGTGGCGCAGCGGTACGGCGCGGCGGGGCGCCCGGCCGAGCAGGCGGTAGGTGACGGGCAGGTCGGGGGTGAGGACGACCGCGTCGCAGGGGATGCGTTCCCGGTCCTCGCCCCGGCCGGTGACGACGGCGGTGATCCGGTCGCCGGAGCCACCGCCCGCTACCCGTGCCGTGCCGCGGCCGGACCGTTCCAGGCCGGTCACCTCGTGGCCGTAGCGGAACACGGCGCCCGCGTCCGCCGCCGCGTCCGCCAGGGCCCGGGGCAGGGCGTGCATGCCGCCGCGCGGGAAGTAGACCCCGGCAACGGTGTCCATGTAGGCGATGACGGCGTACGCGGCGAGGGCGCGGGAGGGCGGGACCCCCGCGTACAGGGCCTGGAAGGAGAAGATCCGCCGCAGGCGTTCGTCGCCGAGGAACGACCCGATGCGGGCGTCCAGCCGGCCGAGGCCGCCGAGTGCGGCGAGCCGCAGCAGGTCGGGGTGGAGCAGGCCGAGCGGTGAGTCGAAGTTGGCGTCGATGAAGCGGCCCATCTGGGCGTCGTACAGCTTCTCCAGCCAGTGGCGCAGCCGCCGGTAGCCGTCGGCCTCGCGGGCTCCGGCGAGGCGTTCGACCTCGGCCGCCATCGCGTCTGCGTCGGTGTGGACGTCGAGGGTGCTGCCGTCGGCGAACCGCGCCCGGTAGGCGGGGTGCAGGGGGATCAGGTCGAGCCGGTCGGTGAGTTTGTCGCCGACGGCGGCGAGTGCGTCCTCGACGAGGCCGGGCATGGTGAGGACGGTGGGGCCGGTGTCGATGCGGTAGCCGCCCCGTTCGATCAGCCCGGCCCGGCCGCCGGGCCCGGTGCCGCGCTCCACGACGGTGACGGCGCGGCCGGCGCCGAGGAGGTGCAGGGCGGCGGAGAGCCCGGCGAGTCCGGCGCCGACCACGACGACGTGGTCCGTGGGTCCGGGGAGGGTTCTCATCGGCCGCCGCCGGGGGACGCGGCGAGGAGCGCCGCACGCGGATCCGGTCCTGCTGCCGGGGGCGCGGGGCCGGTGGCACCCGTGACGGCGTGGAAGAGGGCGCCGAGCCGGTGGCGCGCGGCGGGATCGAGGGGGACGGCCGCCAGCCGGCGGGCGCTGTGCGCGGCGAGGCGTTCGATCTTGGCGTCCACGTGGTCCTTCGCGCCGGTGTCGACGAGTACGGTTCTGATCAGGTCCATGTCGCCCTCGGAGAGGCTCCGGTCGCCGAGCGCGCCGTCGAGGAGCGTGCGGGACGCGGTGTCGCCGTGGGCCTCGGCGCGTGCGCGTGCGACGGCGACGAGGTAGGTGAGTTTGCCCTCGCGGATGTCGTCGCCGCTGGGTTTGCCGGTGGCCGCCGGGTCGCCGAAGACGCCGAGGAGGTCGTCGCGGAGCTGGAAGGCGATCCCGGCGCAGCGGCCCGCGGCCCGCAGGCCGCCGGAGGTGGTCTCGTCCGCGCCGGCCAGCGCGGCGCCGAGGGCGAGCGGCCGTTCGACGGTGTAGAGGGCGGTCTTGAGGCACGCGGCGCGTATCGCCCGGACCGCCGAGCGGGAGCCGGTGGCCTGGTTGTGCAGGTCGAGGTACTGGCCGGCGACCATCTCCGTGCGCATCGCCCGCCACACCTCGTGGACCCGCAGGCGTGGTCCGGGGGCGAGGTCCGCGTCGCCGAGCGTGTCGTCCGCCCAGGCCAGGGCGAGGTCCCCGACGAGGACGGCGGCTGCCGTGCCGAAGGGGACGGCTCCGCCGGGCCGGGCGCCGGGCCCCGGCAGGGTGTCGTGGCGCGCGGCGGTGCCGGTGTGCGTGGCGAAGTCGGTGTGGACGGCGGGACGACCGCGCCGCAGCGGGGAGCCGTCCATCACGTCGTCGTGCACGAGGGCGCAGGTCTGGATCAGTTCGAGACCGGCGGCGACCCGCAGGACGGGTCCGGTCGCGATGCCGTCGCCGCCGCAGGCGCGCAGGCCCCACCACAGGAACTGCGAGCGGATACGCCGCCCGCCGCGCAGGGTGAAGTCCGCGACCCGCTGGGCGACGTCGCGTGCGAAGACGGCGTCGGTCTCGGCCGCGTCCCGGACCCGGTCGGCCAGGACGTGGGCCAGTTCGCGTTCGACGGCCGCCGCCACGTCGTGGTCGACGGTCTCCCGGGTGACGCCGTCCGTGGGCGGGCCGTCCGGCCGTGAGGTGCCGCGCTGTCCTTCGGAGGGTCGTGTCCCGGCCCCGGTGCGGCGCATCGCGTGTCCTCTCCTGGCGTCGGCCGGCCGTCTTCCACCGCTCATTCGGATCGGGCGGGACGTTCGGATGCGCCGGCCCCGGCGCGATTGCGGTGGTTCGGCCCGATACGGCTCGGTACGGCTGCGGTGGTACGGCTCGGTTGGTGCGACGGCGCCCGTACGGCTCCGCCGGTGCGGGTCCGGTGTACGGCTCGTTGGTACTGATCCGGTGACGCGCCTCAGTCCACCACGGTCGTCCGCCGCGCGCCGGGGCGCCGCGTCAGCGGTGCGCCCTTCGGGTGACACGGCGTCCGGCGACTCCCCCGGCCGGGTGTCCGGCGGAGGCCGAGGGCCCGTGGGGCAGCGTGCCGGCGGGTCTCCGTCGGCACCGTCACACGGACGGCCCACCGAGGTCTCCGGGGACGTTCGCCCACGCCACACACGCACGCCATACGCCGCGCGCCGCATCCGGACGGCCCGGACGGACGGAACAACGGGCGCGGAACAACGAGCCCGAAACACCAGGTTCGGGGCAAGAGCACAGAACACACACCCGGCACGGAACAACGGCACGGACCCAGCTGAGGAGAAGAACCACCATGACCGTCTCGGTCGTCCTGTTCACCAGCGACCTGCGCCTGCACGACAACCCCCCGCTGCACGCCGCCGTCACGGGCGCCGACGAGGTGGTACCGCTGTTCGTGCTGGACGAGGCCATCGTCTCGGCCGGGTTCGCCACGCCCAACCGGCGCGCGTTCCTCGCCGACTGTCTGACCGATCTCGACGCGGGGCTCCGGGAGCGCGGCGGCCGGCTCGTCGTACGCGCCGGAGACGTGGTCGAGGAGACCCGCAAGGTCGCCGCCGAGACCGGCGCGGGCGAGGTACGGACGGCGGGCGGGGTCAGCCGGTACGCCCAGCGCCGGGAGGAACGGCTGCGGGCCGCCCTGGAGTCCGACGGGCGGACGCTGCACGTCCACGACGCCACGCTCACGGTGCTGCCGCCGGGTGCCGTCACGCCGGGCGGCTCGGACCACTTCGCGGTCTTCACCCCGTACTTCCGCCGCTGGTCCCAGGAGCGCCCGCGCGACGTGCTCGGGGCGCCCCGGACCGTACGGGTGCCGGAGGGCGTGGCCTCCGTGCCGGTGCCGAGGCGGGCGGACACGCCCGGCGTCTCGGAGGGTCTCGCCGAGGGCGGTGAGTCGGCGGGCCGGGCGCGCCTCGCCGCGTGGCGGCGGTCGGGGCTGGCGACGTACGAGGACGGCCACGACGACCTGGCCGGTGACGTGACCTCGCGGCTCTCGCCGTATCTGCACTTCGGCGCCCTGTCCCCCACCGAAGTCGTGCGGCGGGCCCGCCGGGTGGGCGGGGCGGGCGCGGAGGCGTTCGTCCGGCAGGTGTGCTGGCGGGACTTCCACCACCAGGTGCTGGCCGCCCGGCCCGAGGTGTCGTGGGCCGACTACCGCACCAAGCACGACCGCTGGCGGTCGGAGCGGTCCGCCCGCACGGAGGTGACGGCGTGGAAGGAAGGCCGTACGGGCTATCCCGTGGTGGACGCGGCCATGCGCCAGTTGCGCCACGAGGGGTGGATGCACAACCGGGGCCGGCTGCTCACCGCGAGCTTCCTCACGAAGACCCTGTACGTGGACTGGCGTGTCGGCGCGCGCCACTTCCTGGAGTTCCTGGTGGACGGCGACATCGCCAACAACCAGCTCAACTGGCAGTGGATGGCGGGCACGGGCACGGACTCGCGCCCCAACCGGGTGCTCAACCCGGTGACGCAGGCCAGGCGGTACGACCCGGACGGCGGCTATGTCCGTCGCTGGGTACCGGAGTTGGCCGGGCTGGCGGGCCCGGCGGTCCACGAGCCGTGGAAACTGCCGGACGCGGAGCGGGCCCGGTACGACTACCCGGCGCCGCTGCTGGAGCTGGCCGAGGGCCGGGACCGGTTCCAGCGGGCGCGCGGGAAGGGCTGAACGGCCGGGCCCTCGCGAGGTCTACCGGCCGAGGTCCCGCAGGATCTCGCGGGCCGCGCGGGCCCCGGACGCCAGCGCCCCCTGGACGGAGCCGGTCGTGCGGTGGTCGCCGCACACGTAGCGGCCCGGCCGGACCCGGGAGGTCCGGGTGAGCGGCTGGGGCGGCGCCATGGCGGGCAGCGCGTCCTGGATGGTGCGCGCCGCGAGCAGGTCCCAGCCGGCCGTGTCCGTCTCGTACGCCTCCGCGAGCGCGTCCCGCAGCGCGCGTTCCCGGCCCTCGGTGTCCGCGCCGAGGACGGAGGTCGCGACGAGCGCGGCCCCGGCGGGCGCGTAGCCCGGCACCACCTCGCTCAGGACACAGCTGTTGAGGTAACGCAGCCGGGTGTCGGTGAGCAGCGTCGGCCGGTCCAGCGGCGGGCGCGGGACGGTGTGGAAGTACGTGGTGACCACGCGGTAGGGCGGCACGAGGAGTCGGGGCAGCAGACGTACGGCGGGTCGCGGCCCGGTCGCGACGACCACGACGGGCGCGCCGCGCGTGGTGCCGTCGGCCAGCTGGACCCCGTCGTCGGTGAGCCGGTCGACGGGCGACTCGAACCGTACGGTGCCCGGCGGCAGCGCGTCGGCCAGCTGCCGGGGCACCGCGCCGATCCCGTCCGTGGGAAGACAGAGCGTGCCGCGCAGCATGCTCCGCCAGACCAGATGGAAGACGCGGCTGGACGTCTCCAGTTCGTCCTCCAGGAACACGCCGGAGAGGAACGGCCGGAAGAACAGGCCGGTGAACTCCTCGGAGATCCCGGCGGCGGCGAGGGCCGTCCGGGTGGTGTGCTCCTCGGCCCGTTTCAGTGGCCCCACGGGTCCGAGCATGTCGCGGGCAGCGAGCGCGCCGAGGGCGAGCAGATCGCGGGGCGTGGCCGGGCGGTCGCGCAGCAGGCTTCGGGCCGCGCGCGGCGCGCGGGTGGGGTCGGTGAAGGCGATCCTGCCCCGGTCGGTGTGGACGAGGACGCCCGGGGTGAACGGACGCAGCCGGAGGTCACGCAGCGCCAGGCGCCGTTTGGCCTGCGGGTAGGAGGTGTTGAACACCTGGAAGCCTCGGTCGACGACGAAGCCGTCGACGCGGTCGGAGCGCATGCGACCGCCCACCCCGTCGGACGCCTCCAGCACGGTGACCTTCAGTCCGGTGGCGAGGAGGTCGTGGGCGCAGGCCAGACCGGCGAGGCCCGCTCCGACCACGAGGACGTCGGGGGTGCCGGGTGATACGGACATGAGGACCGTCCTTCGCGTCGGGGGGAGATCAGCCGGGGGTGGCGTGGGGCGGGGTGCCGGGCGTGTCGTGGGACGGGTGGATACGGCGCGCGCCCCGCGCGCGGTGGTCGTCCCCCGCCTCGGGGCCGGGCGCCGGCGGTTCCGTGCCGTAGAGGCGGGCCAGGGTGGTGAGCGCCTCGCGCAGGCCGTGCGGGCGCGGCATGCCGGGCAGCGGGGGTCCCGCCCAGCCGGGCCCGGCGAGCATGACCTCGGGGCTGCTGCGCGCTCCGCGCACGCCCCAGCTGCCCGCCCCGATGTGCTGGGCCAGCGGGCGGCTCGCCGTCGACCGGGACTGGGACCAGAGGACGACGGCACGGGGGCCGACGCGGCGGGCGGCCTCGTCGAGTGCCGTCGCCGGTACGGCGGCGCCGAACATCCTTGTGGGCAGGCCGTGTTCGGCCAGTACGGCGTTCAGGGCCTCGATCGGCAGGGTGTGCTGCTCACCCGGTACGCAGGCCAGCAGCACCGGCCCGGTGTCGGTCCGCCGGGGCGGGGCCGGCGGGACACGGCGCAGGACGGACGAGATGTGCCAGGACAGCAGGTGCTCGACCTCGACGTATTTGTCCCCGGCGGCCTCCCAGGTGCGGCCCACCGCGCGCAGCGTCGGCACCATCACGTCCTCCCAGGCGTGAAGGAGGCCGTAGGCCGCGACGAACGAGGCGAGCAGTTCGTCCACGAGGGGCGCGTCCAGGCGTACGGCGGCGCGGGAGAGGCCCCGGCAGTCCGACCGGACGTTCCCGAGCGGGAGCACCCGAGCGGTCGACGGGCGACGGGCGCCCGGCGTCGGCGTCACCGGCCCGGTTGCCGGAGCGGACCGGGTCGTGAGGCCGAACGGGACGGCGACGGATGGCACGGAGGTGGACGTGGACGAGAACGGGGCGGGCGGACCCGGCGGTGCGGCGGGCCGGTCGCGGGCCGCGCGGGCGGCCTCGGCGGGCGGCACCCCGGCGGCGGTCAGCCGGCACATCTCTTCGAGCATGGCGACGTCGGCGGGTGTCCAGCGGCGGTGCCGGCCGTCCTCGCGCGCGGCGGGCCCGATGCCGTAACGGCGGTCCCAGGAGCGGAGCGTGGTCGGCGAGACGCCGAGTCTGCGGGCCACCGCTCCGGTGGAGACGCCCGCCTCGGAGGCGGCGTCGTCCCCCGCGCCCTCTGCCGGACCGGCCAACGGGCCCCGGACCTCGTACACGGATTCGCTCACCTGATCACTCTACGAGTCGGCGCCGACACGCGGCGGCGTGAGCGGCATCCGGGCCCGGGGTGTTGTCCGGGTGCCCGGGTCCTGTCCGGGCCGTCGCCCCGCCGGTCCCGTAGCCAGGGTCCCGGCCTCCCGTACGCCCGGGTCCCGGCCGCGCGGGGCCCGGGTCCGGGCGGTCAGCCACGGGGGCGGGGCGTGCTGTCGTGTTCCGGCTCCAGACAGCCGCGCAGCCGGTGCAGGCCGCGGCGCACATGGCTCTTGACGGTGCCCAGCGGCAACCCGGTGCGCTCGGCGATCTGGACCTGGGTGAGGTCGTCGAAGAACGCCAGGGCGAGCAGCCGTCGTTGGGCCTGGGGCAGCGTCTCCAGGGCGCGCAGCACCAGTAATCGGTCCAGGACCGCCTCGGGGCGGTCGCCGGGGCGTTCCACGCGGGTCTCGGCGGCGGCGGTCGCCGCGGCGACGAGTTCGGTGCGGCGGGTACGGGCGGCGAGGGCGTCGACGATCTTCCGGCGGGCGATGCCGACGACCCAGGCGCCGACCGGCCCGCGTTCCGGGCGGTAGCCGGCCCGTCCCCGCCACACGCCCAGAAAGACCTGCTGGGTGATGTCCTCGGCCTCTTTCGCGTCGCCCAGCGCGCGGGTGGCCAGGGCGTGCACCAGTGGTCCCCAGCGGTGGTACGCGTCGGCCAGGGCATCCGGGTCGCCGCGTGTCAGGGCGGCGGCGATGTCCGCCTCGGCGCGGCTCTCCCCGGCCGGCTCCGGTACGCGGGACCGGGTGGCCGGATCGGCGTACGGCGTGTTCACAGGGGCTCCTTGTGCCGGGGAGCCGCCCGGCCGGCGCGTACGGGCGGCGGAGACAGGGCCACTCTCACGAAACCGATGCGAGAGGAGCAATTCGCATCGTTTCTGCATCGACTGACCCTCGAAGCGACGCACCAGCGACGCACGAACGACGCGGCGGACCGGTGTCCGGAGCAGCTGGACGGGCGCCCCGGGAGCGCCCGGACGAGGGCGCCCCGCCCGTTGCGGGACAAGGCCGGGCGGGTCGTCGGGGCGGGGGTCGTGACCGGCGGGCACGGGCGGGAGCGAGGCGGGCAGGGCGCTGTCACGACATGCCCGTCGCGCGGGGTCGTGCGAACGTGAGGGGTGTCGTCCGACCGGACGGCTGAGGCAGGACAGTGGCCGTGCGGAGACCCCGCGCGTCCGACGTTCCCGCGTTTACCGCAGGAGGAGTCCCCCCATGAACATCTCCCGCAACGCTTCCGGCCCCCGTGGCCCGCGCGGCTCCCGCGCCCGCCGCACGGCGGTGGCGGTCTGCGCCGCCGTGGCTCTCCCCGTCTCGCTGGGAGTTCTGGCGCCCCAGGCTTCCGCGGCCCCCGCCGCGTCGGACCCGTTCGGCCCCGCGTGTGCGTCCCTCCCCCAGTCGGGTGCGGGCAGCGCGGCGTCCATGGCGTCGAAGCCGGTGGCGACCGCCGCCGCCGAGAATCCGGAACTGTCCACGCTGACAGCGGCGTTGGAGAGGGCCGGACTGATCGACACCCTCAACAACGCGAAGAACCTGACGGTGTTCGCGCCGACGAACGCGGCGTTCGAGAAGATCCCGAAGGCGGACCTCGACGCGCTGCTCGCCAACAAGGCGGAGTTGACCAAGGTGCTGACCTACCACGTGGTGGGCGAGAAGATCAGCAAGTCGCAGCTGGCGAACGGCACGTTCACGACGATGGAGGGCAGCACCCTCTCGACGTCGGGTTCGGGCTCGGCGTTCAAGGTCAACGACGCGGCGAACATCGTGTGCGGTGACGTCACGACGTCGAACGCGACGGTCAACCTCATCGACACGGTGCTGATGCCCAAGTAGGGGCGACACGGCACCGATCCGGGCCCCGGCCCCGTTCTCCCGGCCACGGGAGAGCGGGGCCGGTCCGCGTGCCGGTCCGCGTGCCGGTGCCGGTCCGCACGCCACGGGCGGCCGGGATGACGGGCGGGCCATCGCTCAGGACGTGCCGACGGGGGCGGTTCGGGCTGCCGCTCCCGCTCGGGCGGCCGACGCGGGGGGCGCCGCCGGTGCCGCAGGTGTTGTCTGTGCCGCGTGTGCCGCCGGTGACAGATACACCCGGCAGTCGCGCAGCCCCGGCAGGTTCGTGATCCGCGCGGCCCGCCAGCCGCGCGCGTACGCCGGTGGCCCGGCCGATCCCGCCACCACGAACGCCACCGGCCGCTCACGCCCCAGGGCCACCAGCCCGGCGGGGGTGATGCTCCCGTCGTGGCCGCCGGTCTGCCGCGACGCGCAGCCGGCCCGGAAGGCGACCCGGATCGCCTCCATGCCGCTGACCACACACGGCGGCCGGACGCCCAGGCGCGCCAACTCGGCGGTCACCGTGTCGAGTCGCACGCGGTCGGCGCGCCCGCGCTCCACCCGGTCGGCGACGACGGTCCCCTGCACCCACAGATGCGCGACGGCCGCCGCAACCAGCAGCCCCACCACCAGCGGACGGGGCCGGGCGGCCCTGGCCAGCCGGGTCAGGAAAAGCGCGACCGGCAGCGCGAACAGCGCGTACACCGGCAGCAGGAAGCGCGGCGCGGCGTACCCGATCAGCAGCAGGTACTGCGCGGCCATCGAGAGTCCGACCAGTGTCGGCACCAGCACGAGCGGCAGCCGCCGCAGCCGCGCGGCGGCCAGCACCCCGCCGAGCGTGAGCAGCGGCAGGGCGAACCACCAGATCGCGGTGGCCGGGCGGCGCCACCGCGAGGAGCAGGGACGGCAGAGCAGCCGCCCGTCGAGCGCGCGCATGTGGTCGC
Organism: Streptomyces sp. NBC_01498; assembly: GCF_036327775.1. Taxonomy (NCBI): domain Bacteria; kingdom Bacillati; phylum Actinomycetota; class Actinomycetes; order Kitasatosporales; family Streptomycetaceae; genus Streptomyces; species Streptomyces sp. NBC_01498. The sequence goes on from NZ_CP109598.1 coordinate 315,043, forward strand.
CGAAGACGAGGTTCCAGCCGAGATGGCCCTGGATCTCGCTGGCCCGCGCGAGCCGGGTGAAGAGTCCGCCGTAACTGACGTACGCCTCGACGATCCACTCCGCGCTGCCGATCGCCCCGCCCGCGGCGAGCGCCGTCAGCAGGGCGCCCCGGCGCCACCGGCCGACGGCGAGTGCGACGAGCGCGAGAGGCGCGCTGAGCCAGAAGGCGTCGGTGGGGCGCATGAGCGCGACGAACGCGACGGCGACACCGAGGCCGACGAGCGCCGCGCGGTCGGTGCGGTCGCGCGCGGCCCTGAGGAAGAGGCCGACGGCGGCGAGACAGCCGAGGGCGACCCAGAGGTTCGGCATGACCTGGGGACCGTAGAAGAGAGTGATCCACAGTCCGGCGAACAGGGCGCCGGCCAGGGCGAGTACGGAGGCGGGCAGCAGGCGCCGCCACACCCACAGGGCGAGGAGGAGTCCGCCGCCGGAGAGCAGCGCCAGATACACCCGGAGCGCTGCGACGGAGTCGGTGAGCGAGGTCACCGGGGCGACGAGGAAGGTGATGCCCCGCGCGCGGGGGGCGCTGAAGAACGCGGTGTCGGAGGCGGCGCGGCTGACCTGGCTGGTGTAGACCGTCTCGTCCCAGCCGAGCCCGGATCCCGGTACGAGGAAGACGAGTTGGACGAGGGTGTACACGCTCGCGACGACCGCCGGCCAGAGGAAGCCGCCGTCGGCCGTCCAGTCCCGGAGGACCTGGCGGGCCGGTCGGCGGCTCGTCTCTGGCAGGCCGGTCGCGACGGCCTTGGTCTGAGTCATGGCCCAAAGCTGCCCGCCCGGGTCCCGCCGGGCCGACGGGACACGCCACAGGGCGAATATTAAGAAACCGCATCTAAAGCATATGAATCACTCGATGGGTGGCTTGTCGGCCCGTCAGGATGACGTCGGCACGTCAGGGCCCGCGACCATGCGGCGCGCCAACCGGACGATGTGGGACCGCAGTTCGGTGTCGTCGTCGGCCGCCGGGCCGAGGATCAGCCGGGCGATCTGGGGAAACGCGGTGGGCAGGACGGCGAGCCCGATGAGGGCGAGGAGCGTGCTCGCCGCCGCGCCGTCGGAGCCGGAGCCGCCGTCGGAAGCGGAACCGGAGCCGCCGTCGGAGCCGGAGCCGAGGGTCTCGGAGAGCGTCCCGACCATCTCGCGGTAGCGGGCCCCGCGCGGCTGTTCGTTCGGCAGGCCGTCCCCGTCGTAGTGCAGGGCCTCCCACATCATCAGGCGCAGCAGTTGCGGGTTGCTCCGGTGCAGGTCGTAGATCCGTCCGGCGTACTCGCCGGGGTCGCCGGAGGGCGGTCCGAGCAGCGCGGCGTGCTCGGTCAGGGCCTCGGAGACGACCGCGGCGAAGAGTCCTTCCTTGCTGCCGAAGTAGCCGTAGATCCGCTCCTTGCTGACCCCCGCCCGCTCGGCGATCCGGCCGACACGGGCGCCGCCCATGCCGTGGACGGCGAATTCACCGCGGGCCGCGACGAGCAGCCGGGCACGGGTTCCTGACAGGGATTCGGTGGGCGACATGGCAGAACCCTACATGGCCGACCAGACGGTTGGTTGGCTACGGTGCGCCTCACCGGAACAGCCTCACCGGACGATGGGGCGAGACGAGGAGAGCCGCGCCGATGACGGTCGCAGGGACAGGAACACGAACAGGGACCGGGGCGGACGCCGAGGTGTGGGTGACGGGCCTCGGCGCGACCACACCGCTCGGCGGCGACGCGGCGAGCACCTGGTCGGCGATGTGCGCCGGGGAGAACGGGATCGGCGTGCTGGACGACGACTGGGCGGCGGGACTGCCCGTACGGCTGGCGGCCCGGCTGCGGGTGGACCCGGCCTCGGTGCTGCCCCGGACCGAGGCCCGCCGGCTGGACCGGTGCGAGCAGGCGGCGCTGGTGGCCACCCGTGAGGCGTGGGCCGACGCGGGGCGGCCGGGCGCCGAACCGGAGCGGATCGCCGTGTCGATCGGCACGGGCGTCGGGGGCGTACGGTCGCTGCTCGGCCAGGACGACGTCCTGGAGGCGTCCGGGCCGCGCAAGGTCTCGCCGCACACGGTGCCGATGCTGATGCCCAACGGGCCCGCCGCCCTGGTGAGCATCGACCTGGGGGCGCTCGGCGGGGCACACACCCCGGTGAGCGCGTGCGCGTCGGGCGCCGAGGCGCTGGCGCTGGGGCTCGACCTGATCCGGCTCGGCCGCGCCGACGTGGTGGTGGCGGGCGGGGCGGAGGCGTGTCTGCACGGGCTGCCGCTGGCGGGGTTCGCGCGGATGGGGGCGCTGTCGAGGGCGAACGACGACCCGGCGGGGGCCTCGCGCCCGTTCGACGCGGGACGTGACGGCTTCGTGCTGGGCGAGGGGGCCGCCGTACTGGTGCTGGAGCGCGCGGAGTTCGCGCGTGCGCGGGGCGCCCGTCCGTACGCGGCGCTGGCCGGCGCCGGGGTGACGTCCGGCGCGCGGCACATCACCGCCTCGGACACCACGGGTCAGGTGCGGGCCGTCCGGGCGGCCCTGCGATCGGGCGGGCTGGCTCCGGGGGACGTGGGCCTGGTGCACGCGCACGCGACGTCGACCCCGCAGGGTGATGTCGCCGAGGCGCGGGCGATCGCCGAGGCCGTCGGGGTCCATCCGGTGGTGACCGCGACGAAGTCGATGACGGGGCATCCGCTGGGCGCGGCCGGGGCGCTGGGCGCGCTGGCGACGGTGCTCGCGCTGCGGGACGGGACGGTGCCGCCGACCAGGAATCTCGACACGCTCGACCCGGCGGTCGCTCTCGACGTCGTCGCGGGCGCGCCGCGCCGGGGCGCCTGGACGGCCGGGGTGGCCAATTCCTTCGGCTTCGGCGGCCACAACGTGTCGCTGGCCTTCACCGCTGCCCGGCCGGGGAACTGATGCCTCATTGGACACCGCGCACGGCCGACACGATGATATGACCAGAAGCATCCCCTTTCGTACTCCGGTCGTATCAGGTGAGGACGCAGCGCCCATGCCGCAGCGCACCCCAGGACGGTTGTCGGTAGGACGGTTGTCGGTCGGCTATCTCGGCGCCGCGGTCGTCTTCGCGATCGGCATGCTGGGGACGACGCTTCCCACACCCCTGTACGGGCTCTACCGCGAGAAGCTCGGCTTCTCCGAGTTCATGGTGACGGTCGTGTTCGCCGTCTACGCCTTCGGGGTCATCGCCGTCCTGCTGCTGGCGGGCAACTTCTCCGACCGGGCGGGCCGCCGGCCTGTCCTGTTCGTCGCGCTGGCGCTCTCGGCGGGCAGCGCCGTCTGCTTCCTCACGGAGGGCGGGCTGCCGCTGCTGTTCGCCGGCCGTCTGCTGTCGGGGTTCGCCGCCGGGCTGTTCAGCGGCGCCGCCACCGCCACGGTGATGGAACTGGCCCCGCCCGGCCGGGAGGCCCGTGCGGGGCTGGCCGCCACCGCCGCGAACATGGGCGGTCTCGGCTGCGGCCCGCTGCTCGCGGGGCTGCTCGCGCAGTACGCGCCGTCCCCGCTGAAACTGCCGTTCGTGGCGGCGCTGGTGCTGGTGGGTGTGGGGCTCGTCCTGACGTGGCTCCTTCCCGAGACGGTCGGGCACCGTTCGCGGCGGCCGAGGCTCCGACCGCAGGGGCTGCGGGTCCCGCCGCAGGTGCGGGGCGTCTTCGCCCCGGCGGCGCTGGCCGCGTTCGCGGGTTTCGCGCTGCTGGGTCTGCTGACGGCGGTGTCGCCGACGTTCATCGGGACGACGCTGGGCGAGACCAATCTGGCGGTGTCGGGCGCGGTGGTGTTCTCGGTTTTCCTCGCCTCCACCGTGGGCCAGTCCCTGATGGGCCGGGTGGGCGCGGCCCGCGCGCTGCCGGGCGGCTGTCTGGTGCTGGTGGCCGGGCTCGTCCTGGTGGGGGTGTCGCTGTTCGTGGAGTCGCTGCCGCTGCTGGTGGTCGGTGTGGTGTGCGGCGGGCTCGGTCAGGGGCTGGCGTTCCGCGCGGCGATCACGACCATCGGCGCGGCGGCGCCGCCGGAGGCGCGCGGCGGCACGATCTCGGCGTTCTTCGTCGTCGCGTACATCGGCATCTCCCTGCCGGTCATCGGCATCGGCGCGCTGACCCTGGTGCTGGACCTGCGGGTCGTGGGGCTGATCTTCACGGGCTGTGTGGCGGTGCTGGCCGGGGCCGTCGGGCTGTACGAACTGCGGGAGCTGCGCGTACGGCGCGAGGCGTCCTGACCCGGCGCGCCCACGACCGATCCGAGTGGCAGCGCTCTCCGGGGCGCGCACCCCGGCCGGCTCCACCGGTGCAGGGTTCCCGCCCGGCACGGCTGTCCCACCGGGCGGCTCAGCCGGCGTCGACCCCGGCCGTGAAGTCCAGGAGCGTCTTCGCCAGTGCGTCGGGAGCCTCCAGCGCCGCGTAGTGCCCCACGCCGTCAAGCGTCACCGTGATCAGGTCGGCCGCCCCGGCCCGGGACAGGGTGCCGGCGGTGAACGGGCCCCCGCCCGCGCCGACCGCGAGGACGGGCACCCGCAGGCCCGGCCGCTCGGCGAGGGCCTTGATCTCCGCGCCCTCCCGCAGCATCGACCGGTAGAGGCCGCTCGCGCCACGCCAGCCGTCGGGGCGCGCGTAGGTGCGGGCGAACTCCTCGATGTCGGCGTCGGTGACCGCGCCCGGAGTCGCGCTCATGGCCGGGAACGCGAACCGCCCGAGGAACTCGCGTTCGCGACCGGCCAGCAGCAGTTCGGGGATGCCGGGCGCGGCGAGGACGCCGATGTGCCAGCTGCCGCCGTGCGTGATGTCGCCCAGCGCTTCGAGGCCGAAGCCGGGCAGGCCCATCTCGATCGCCGTGAGGCTGAGGAGGTCGCGCGGGTGGGTGGTCGCCAGCCGGAAGACGGTCGCGCCGGCGATGTCCTGTCCGGTGAGGTGGACCGGGCCGACGTCCAGTTCCTCGATGAGCAGGTGCAGATCCTCGGCCGAGGCCGCGCTGTCGTAGTCGCCCGGTCCGTTGCCGGAGTCGCCGAAGCCGCGCAGGTCGACGGCGAAGACGCGGTGGGTCCGGGCGAGGAGCGGGACGAGTTTGTGGAAGGCCCACCAGGTCTCGGGAAACCCGTGGACCAGCAGGACGGGCGAGCCGTGGGTGCCCGCCGCCGCGTAGTGCAGCCGGGTGCCGTTGACCTCGGCGTGGTGGTGCGTGATCCCGGGGAGGGTGGAGCCCGGGTGGGTCGTGGGCGTGGGCGTGCCGCTCATCGTTCCTCCACAGTTCGACAACCTTGTTGTCCATAACGTTAGACAACTCGGTTGTCGATGTCCAGCCGCGTGGCCGTACTCTTCATCCATGTCACGATCCGGCGCTGATCTCGCGCTGCTCCTGCTCGGAGGCTTCCGGTCACTGGTGGACGCCGCGACGGCCGAACTGGCCCGCCGGGGCCACGAGGACGTGCGCCCCGTCCACGATTTCGCCATGCGGGCCATCGCCGCCGGCGCGGACAACGCGTCCGAGCTGGGCCGCCGCCTCTCGGTCTCCAAACAGGCGGCGGCGAAGACCATCGCGGTGCTCCAGGAACGGGGCTACGTCGCACGGGACGCCGATCCCCTGGACGCCCGCCGCAAGCGGCTCCAGGTCACCGCGCTCGGCTTCGAGGTGCTGCGGCAGGGGGAGTCGATCTTCGACGAGCTGCGGGAGGAGTGGGCCCGGCGGATCGGGGCCGGCGAACTCGCGAGGCTGGAGTCGCACCTGGCGGCGCTGGTCGGCGCCCGTCCGGTACGCCCGGACGCCCCGGGCTGGATCGCGCAGGACCTCAACGGGCCGCCGTAGGACCCGACTTCGAGGTCCTCCCCGGGCGCCCGATCGGCCCACAGGTCCGGCGCCTCGGCAGGGCGCGTGAGGCGGTTCGTGCGGGAGCCGGGTACCGGTCAGCGCACCCGGGCGACCCCGACGTAGAAGCCGCTCTCCTCGTTCGCGGGCGCCGGCGTGTCCTTGTACCACTCGGGGGCCCGGACCAGTCCGGGATCCACCAGGTCGAGCCCCTCGAAGAACCGCGCGACCTCGGCGCGGGTGCGCGGGCGCAGGGTAATGCCGCCGGACCGGTACGTGCTGGTGACCTTCGCTGCCTGTTCCGGGTCCAGGAAGTCCGCGGTGCCGTGCGAGATCACCAGGAGGCTGCCGGGCGGCAGGGCGTCGACCAGGGTGCGGACCACCTTGTACGGATCGTCGTCGTCCCCGAGGAAGTGCAGCAGCGCGACCAGCGACAGCACGACCGGCCGCTCGAAGTCCAGGAGACGGCGGGCCTCTTCGAGGATGTCCGCCGGCCGGCGGACATCCGTCTCGACGTACGCGGTGGCTCCTTCGGGCGTGCTCACCAGCAGCGCCTCGGCGTGCCGCAGCACGATCGGGTCGTTGTCCGCGTACACGATCCGCGCCGCCGGGACGATGGCCTGCACGATCTGGTGCAGGTTGGGCCGGGTGGGTATGCCGGTGCCGATGTCCAGGAACTGGTCGGCGCCGCTCCCGGCCGCCCACGCCACGGCACGGTGCATGAACTCCCGGTTGATCTGCGCCCCGCGCTGTGCCCCCTTGGCCAGCTTCTCCGCCAGTTCCCGGTCGACCGGGTAGTTGTCCTTGCCGCCCAGGTAGTAGTCGTACAGCCGGGCCGGGTGGGGCCTGCTGGTGTCGATCTGGGGCCTGGGGGTGCCTGAAGTCATGCCGGGATTATGTCACCGCCCGCATACGCCGGGTCAGCCGGACCCTCCCTGATGCGGCGTCAACTCTCCTATCAGAAAGGCGGGTTGACGTGATCCGGCCAACGCCCCACGCCGGGACGCCGAGCCGGTGGCAGGGGGAAGACCCACGCGTCCGGGAGGAACGGCGGGCGGGAGCCTCGTACCCCACACTGGACGCGTGACGGAGACGACCACGGACACCAGGCCCACGCTCGTCGTGATCGGCGGGCCGCCCGGCGTCGGCAAGACCACGCTCGCGCACGCCGTCGCGCGGGCGGTCGGCTGCCCGGCCGTCTGCCGTGACGAGATCAAGGAGGGCATGGTCCATGCCACGCCGGACTTCTCGGCCGGCAGGAGCCAGGAGCTGAACCTCCGTACGCTGCCCGCGTTCTTCGGTGTGCTGGACCTGCTGATCGGCGCCGGGGTCACGACGGTCGCCGAGGCCGCGTTCCAGGACCGGCTGTGGCGCCCCGGGCTGGAGGCGCTGCGCGGCAGGGCCCGACTCCGCGTCGTGCACTGCTCGGTGGACGCGGAGGTGGCACTGGCACGGCGGCTTCGCCGGGCGCAGGACCCGGCGCGTACGGCACACGAGATCCCCGGCTCGATCGACCCGGCCGCGCACACGCGGGGCCACGACACGTTCGACCGGGTCTCGGTCGACGCGCCGTGGATCGAGGTCGACACCACGGACGGCTACGCCCCCGGCCTCGCGGAGATCGTGGCCTTCGTCAACGGCCCCGGCTCCCGCCCGGAATGAGCGCGCGCGGGCTCCCGGGCGGGCGGGCCCGTCGAGCCGTACGGGGCAGGTGACCTACCGCCTCGCCGCGCGGGCGCCGGGAATCCCCCGAGGGTGTGAGTGTCGTCATGGGGACGTGTCCGGTTCGGGGGCGGCGTCGCGGGATACGGAACAGGTGGTTGATCCCCGCGCGGGAGCCGTCCCGCGCGCCGCTCCCGGAAGGACCCCATGAGCGCCCCCGCACCCGGCCCCCGCACTCCGTCGGTCGTCGCCGTCCGCGTCGTCCCCGTCGCGGGCGAGGACAGCATGCTGCTGAACCTCAGCGGCGCGCACGCCCCCCACTTCACCCGCAACCTCGTCGTGCTGACCGACTCCGAGGGACGCACCGGAGTCGGCGAGGTGCCCGGCGGCGAACGTATCCGGGCCACCCTGGAGGCGGCGCGGGACCTGGTCGTGGGACGGTCCGTCGGTGACCATCACGCCGTGCTGCGCGCGGTGCGCGAGCGGTTCGGCGACCGGGACACCGCCGGGCGCGGCGCCCAGACCTTCGATCTGCGGGTCACGGTGCACGCGGTCACCGCCCTGGAGTCGGCGCTCCTCGATCTGCTCGGGCAGCATCTCGGGGTGCCGCTCTGCGCCCTGCTGGGCGAGGGCCGGCAGCGCGACCGGGTGCCGGTGCTCGGGTATCTCTTCTACGTGGGCGACCGGGGCCGAACCGATCTGCCGTACCGGGCGGGGGACGGGACCGGCGACGACTGGCTGCGGCTGCGCGACGAGGAGGCGCTGACCCCGGAGGCGGTGGTACGGCTCGCCGAGGCGGCTCAACGGCGTTACGGCTTCCAGGACTTCAAGCTCAAGGGTGGGGTACTGCCGGGGGCCGAGGAGGCCGACGCGGTACGGGCGCTGGCCGAGCGCTTCCCCGGGGCGCGGATCACGCTGGACCCGAACGGGGCCTGGCCCCTGAAGGAGGCCGTCGCGCTCGGCCGGGAACTGCGCGACGTGCTGGCGTACGCGGAGGACCCGTGCGGCGCGGAGGACGGCTACTCGGGCCGGGAGACCATGGCCGAATTCCGCCGGGCGACGGGGCTGCGTACGGCGACGAACATGATCGCGACCGACTGGCGGCAACTCGGGCACGCCGTACGCGCGGACGCCGTCGACATCCCGCTCGCCGACCCGCACTTCTGGACGCTGAACGGCTCGGTGCGGGTGGCTCAGCTCTGCGAGGCGTGGGGCCTGACGTGGGGGTCGCACTCCAACAACCACTTCGACGTGTCGCTGGCGATGTTCACGCACGTCGCGGCGGCGGCTCCCGGTGACATCACGGCCATCGACACCCACTGGATCTGGCAGGACGGGCAGCGGCTCACCGTCCGGCCGTTCGCGATCAGGGACGGCGCGCTGGAGGTGCCCGACCGGCCGGGGCTGGGTGTCGAACTGGACTGGGAGCGGGTGGAGTCGGCGCACGAGGTGTACCGGAGCCTCGGGCTCGGGGCGCGCGACGACGCGGTGGCGATGCGGTATCTGATGCCGGGCTGGGAGTTCGACCCGGGGCGCCCGGCGCTGGTACGGGGGGACTGAGCAGGCCCGGGGCGGGCCCGGCCCCGGATCGGGTGAACCGACCGGTCGGCCGGACGGGCTCAAGAGTCCCGTCCGGCCGACCTGTTCACGCCCGGTGGTCCCGATCGCCTAGTAGACGGTCACGCCGTAGGTCGACAGCCACGGCAGCACGGGCTGGTAGTACGTGGCGCCGCCGGAGGTGCAGTTGCCGGACGAGGCGACGATGACGCCGAGCGCGACGCTGCCGGAGTACGCGGGGCCGCCCAGGTCGCCGGGTTCGGAGCAGATGTTGGAGCGGAACAGCCCGTACACCGTGCCCTGGGGGAAGTTGACCGTGAGGTTGACGCCGGTCACGCTGCCGCAGCGGACTCCGCTGGTGACGCCGACGTGGCAGAGACGCTGGCCGACGGCCGGGCTTGCGGCACCGGTGATGTCCAGCGTCCCGGCGCCGAGGAGCGAGACCTCGCCGACGGGGTTGACCGTCGTGCTGGAGACGTAACGGACGATGCCGAGATCGTAGTTGTCGGTCGGCAGGAGTACGCCGGTGCTGGTGGCCACGAGTACGGTACGAGCCGAGTCCGCGTACCAGTTGCCGCCGATCTGGGCGCAGACCTTGGGCAGCAGGCCGACGCGGCCGACGGCCCCGCTGGCGTTGAAGCCGATGGTGCAGCGGACTCCGCTGCTGTGATAGAGGACGTTGCCCCCGCGCACCGTGACCGCCTTGGCGTTCGCGGGCGCCGAGGTGGCCGCGGGCGCGGCGGCCCGGGTCGTGGGCTCCTTCGCGTACGCGGCCGATCCGGTGGCGGCGGACAGGCCGAGCAGGAGCGTCAGCGCGGCGACGGCCGACGCGGCGGTGCGGATCGACCCGCGGAACGGTCTGCGCGTCGGTCTGCGGAACGGTCTTTCGGTCCCGTACGGACTCATGGTCCCTCCCCGTTTTCCCGGACATGGCATGTCATGTGCGTGCCATTGTGGGGTGGCGGGGAGGGGCGCGTCAGGGGGAAAGACGCCAATCGGCCGGGATCGGCCGCGTTCAGACGGCGGACTCCAGGTCCAGCAGGACCGACTTGGCCGCCGCCCCTCCCGCGTAACCGCCGAGCGTTCCGTCCGAACGCAGCACGCGGTGGCAGGGGACGACGACGGGAAGCGGGTTGGTCGCGCAGGCCGTGCCGACCGCGCGGACCGCCTTCGGGTTGCCGACGAGCCGGGCGACCTCGCCGTAACTCCGGGTCCGGCCGTAGGCGATGTCCGGGAGATGACGCTGCACCAGTTGGCGGAACCCGTGCGAGAGCGACAGGTCGAGCGGCAGCCCGAACGTCCTGCGCGTACCGCTGAAGTACTGGTCGAGTTCCCGGGCCGCGTCGTCCAGCCGGCCCGGGGCGCGCAGCACGCGGGGGCTCAGTGCGGTGGCCAGGCCGTCGAGGACCTTGTCGTGGTCCTGGCCGGAGAAGGCCACGCGGACCAGGCCCCGTTCGGTGGCGGCCAGCAGAAGGCGGCCGACGGGGCTGTCGACGACGGTGTAGGCGACATCCAGCAGCCCGTCGCGGCGCGCCGCGTCCTCCAGACGGGTGTGCAGCCGGGCCAGGGTTCGGGGGTCGGCGGCGGCGCGGTCGAGGAGAGGGAGGAGAGGGGTGGGGGGAGCGAGGTCCGGGGCGCGGGTGGCGTCGGGGGCGTGGCTCGTGCCGGTGGCGCCTGAGGTGCCGGTGGCGCCGGTGGTCCCGCTCGTACCGGTGACGCCCGTGGTGCCGGTGGCGCCGGTGGTGCCACTCGTACCGGTGGTGCCACTCGCGCCTGTGGTTCCCCCGGCTCCCGTGGTTCCCCTGCTTCCCGTGCTGTCCTTCATGGCGTGCTTCCCTTCAGTTCGGTGGGCCGGTCGGAGGGCTCGGACAGGGTGGCCCGCAGGGACCTGACGCCGTCCGACGCGGCGCGCCGCGCCGCCTCCGGAGTGCCGCCGACGATCTCCGCGACCTCCCGGTACGGCAGCCCGGCGAAGTGGTGGTACGCCACCGCCTGCCGCTGCTTCTCCGGAAGCGCGCCCACGGCCCGCCAGAGGTCGTGGTCCGTCCCGTCCGGGAGCCCGTCGCCCGACGGCCGCTCGGGCAGGTCCGCGACCGGTACGGCGTGCCGCCGCCGCGCCCGGACGATGTCGACGGCCTTGCGGTGCGCGACCGTCACCAGCCACGCCTCCGTGTTGGTGTCGTCCGGCAGGTCCGGGTAGGCGCGCAGTGCCGCGAGGAAGGTCTCCGACCAGGCGTCGTCGGCGTCGTGGACGCCGACCACCGCCCGGCAGACCCGGAGCACGGTGTCCGCGTGGTCCTCGACCAGCCGCTCGAAAGGCTTCTTCATGTCCATCACTCCGTAGACGTCCGGGGCCCGGGAAATGTGAGGTCGCGGACGGCGGTCGTGCTACGTGCCGGTTCGGTGGGGTTTGATCGCTGCGCTCCGTCGCCAAACTTTGGTCTCTCCGTGGACATTGAGCGTCGGAACGCTGCGAAAGAAGGTTTCCGAAACGATTGCGACCGGCCGTTTCACGCCGCCGAGCTGCCGAAACACGCCCTTGCGCGCCGACCGGCCTCCCTCCCGGGCCAGCCTCACTCTCCGTAGCCATAAGGCCGGAACCGGACACCCATCGAGAAAGTTATTGTGATCTGAAGCACAGCCCCGGGCGCCACAGGAGGGCGCCTGTTGCACGCGCATGTCATGTCGATATCAACGACATGATCCACGGATGACGCCCATGAGAAACGCCCCCCAACCCCCCGCCTGCGGGAATGTGGCTCCGGTCAAATCCGTACAGACGTTCGACAGATCGGGTCCACCACGCTCCGTGTCCGGTTGACTCTGGGGAAGCACGGCCACTTAACTGCCAATCCCCACAACTGCCCCCCGCATCTGGAGAGTTCATGCGGACTCCAGGACCTTCCTGGTCCAACGACTTTTCCCTGCCGCATTCGGTCATCGTGATCAACCCTCTGCAACGGCCGTCCCCACGCCTCACCGTCGCAGCGGCCTCGGCCGGTGCCGTCGGTGTGCTCGAACTGCCCGCCGGTGACCCGCGCGAGGTGACGGATCTGCTCGACCGCACCTGCCGCTGGTCGTCCGCGCCGTTCGGCGTCCGGATCCGGGAGGGCTGCTCGGCCGGCGCGGGTGAACTGCCCGAACTCGTGGACACGGTGCTGCTTGCCGATCCCGCGCGCTCACCCGCCGAGTTCGCCGGCCGCCGGGTCCTGGTCGAGGTCACCACCCTCGCCGAGGCGCTGAGCGCCGCCGAGGCCGGTGCCTCCGGACTGATCGTGCGCGGCTCCGAGAGCGGCGGTCGCGCGGGCGGGCTGAGCACCTTCGTGCTCCTCCAGCAGGTGCTCGCCGAACCGGCCCTGGATCTGCCCGCCTGGGCCTGCGGCGGCATCGGACCGCACACCGCCGCCGCCTCCGTGGCCGGCGGCGCGGCCGGTGTCGTGCTCGACACGCAGGTCGCGCTGTTCGACGAGGCGGCGCTGCCGACCGAGCTGACCGGCGTGCTCGCCGGGCTCGACGGCTCGGAGACCGTGCTCCACCACGGCGTGCGGGTGCTGCGCCGCCGTGGCCCCGGCGCGCCCGAACTCCCCGACGACGCGGCCGAGTTCGCCGCGCGGATCGGTTCGGACGATCTCCGTACGCAGTTCCTCCCGCTCGGTCAGGACGCCTTCCTCGCCGCCTCCTTCGCCGCTCGCTGGAGCAGCGTGGCCGAGGCCGTTCGCGGTGTCACGGCCGCCATGGCCGACGCGTTCGCCGACGACGCCCCCGCCGCCGCGCTGGCCGCCGGATCGGCCGGGGCACGCGCGCTCGGCACCCGGCTGCCCGTCGCCCAGGGGCCGATGACCCGCGTCAGCGACGAGCCCGCGTTCGCCGCGTCGGTGGCGGCCGAGGGCGGCCTGCCGTTCCTCGCGCTCGCGCTGGCGAACGCCGAGCGGACCCGGTCGATGCTGACCCGCACCCGTGACGCCCTCGGCGACGCCCGGTGGGGTGTGGGCGTGCTCGGTTTCGCCGACGAGGAGATCAAGTCCGCCCAGCTGGAGGTCGTCCGTGAGCTGCGGCCCACGCACGCGATCATCGCGGGCGGCCGGCCGGCCCAGGCGGCGGCGCTGGAGGCGGAGGGCATCACGACCTTCCTGCACGTGCCGTCCCCCGGTCTGCTGCGGCAGTTCCTCGCGGCGGGCGCGCGCCGGTTCATCTTCGAGGGCGCCGAGTGCGGCGGCCATGTCGGCCCGCGCAACAGCTTCCCGCTCTGGGAGGCGCAGACCGAGGTCCTGCTGGACTTCCTCGCCGAGGCGGGCGACGAGGCCGCCGCGCTGACCGTGCTCTTCGCGGGCGGCGTGCACGACGAGCGGTCGGCCGCGATGGCCGCCGCGCTGGCCGCCCCGCTGACCAGGGCCGGTGTCGGATTCGGCGTACTGATGGGCACCGCCTATCTGTTCACCGAGGAGGCGGTGCGCGGCGGTGCGATACAGCCGCTGTTCCAGCGCCGCATCCTCGACGCGGAGCGGACCGATCTGCTGGAGACGGCCCCCGGCCACGCCACCCGCTGCGCGCGCAGCGCCATCAGCGAGGACTTCGCCGCCCTCAAGGACGAACTGCGCGAACAGGGCGTGCCCGACCGGGAGATCTGGGAGCGCCTGGAGCGCTTCAACGTCGGCCGGCTGCGGCTCGCCAGCAAGGGCATCGAGCGGGTCGGCGACGACCTGCTGGCCGTGGACGAGACCCGGCAGTCCGACGAGGGCATGTTCATGGCCGGTGAGGTCGTGGTGCTGCGCGAGGCGGTGACCACGGTCGCCGCGCTGCACGGCGCCGTGAGCGACGGCGCGGCCGGCTGGCTGCGCGCCCGCGCCGCCGAGGTGCGCGCCCCGCTCGGCATCGGCGCGCGGGAGGAGCCGCCGGCCCCCGAGCCGCTGCGGGTCGCGGTGGTCGGCATGGCCGGCATGTTCCCGGGGGCGCCCGATCTGGCGGACTTCTGGGCCAACATCCTCGCGGGCAAGGACTGTGTCACCGAGGTCCCCGCCCAGCGCTGGGACCAGGAGCGGTACTACGCGCCCGACGGCGACGGGGAACGCACCCCCTCCCGGTGGGGCGGCTTCCTGCCCGAGATCCCGTTCGACCCGCTGCGCTACGGCATTCCGCCCGCGTCGCTGGCGGCCGTGGAGCCGGTGCAGCTGCTCGCCCTGGAGGCGTCGCGGCGCGCGCTCGCCGACGCGGGGTACGACGCGAAGGGCGTCGACCACTCCCGTACGTCGGTGGTGTTCGGAGCCGAGGCGGGCAGCGACCTGTCCAACGCGACGACGCTGCGTACGGTGCTGCCGGGCTACATCGGCACCATCCCGCCCGCGCTCGACGAGCAGCTGCCCCGGCTGACCGAGGACTCCTTCCCGGGCATGCTCGCCAACGTGATCGCGGGACGGGTCGCCAACCGGCTCGACCTCGGCGGCGCCAACTACACCGTCGACGCGGCCTGTGCCTCCTCGCTCACCGCCGTCGACGTCGCCTGCAAGGAACTGGTCGCGGGCACCAGCGACATGGTGCTGTGCGGCGGCGCCGACCTGCACAACGGCATCAACGACTATCTGCTGTTCTCGTCGGTGCACGCCCTTTCCCCCACCGGCCGTTCGGCCACCTTCGACGCCGCCGCCGACGGCATCGCCCTCGGTGAGGGCGTCGCCTGTGTGGTCCTGAAGCGGCTCGCGGACGCGGAGCGCGACGGCGACCGGGTGTACGCGGTGATCGACGGAGTGGGCAGTGCCAGCGACGGGCGGGCGCTCGGTCTGACCGCGCCCCGCCCGGAGGGCCAGCACGCCGCTCTCACCCGCGCCTACCGCAACGCCGGTGTCTCGCCCGCCGAGGTGGGGCTGGTCGAGGCGCACGGCACCGGCACCGTCGTCGGGGACCGTACCGAACTCGGCACGCTCACCGAGGTGTTCACCGAAGCCGGTGCGGAGGTGGCCAGTTGCGCGGTCGGCTCGGTCAAGTCCCAGATCGGGCACACCAAGTGCGCCGCCGGGCTGGCCGGACTGATCAAGGTCACCCTGTCGCTCTACCACGGGGTGAAGCCGCCGACCCTGCATCTCAAGGAGCCCAACTCCGCCTGGAAGGCGGGGAGCAGCCCGTTCGTCTTCCACACCAAGGCGGCTCCGTGGGCGGCCGAGCCCGAGCGACGGGTGGCGGGAGTGAGCGCCTTCGGATTCGGCGGCACCAACTTCCACGCCGTTCTACGCGCGTACACACAGGCACCGCCCGCGCACTCTCTGGACACGTGGCCGGCCGAACTCCTCGTCTTCCGGGGCCGGGACGCCGACGCGGCACGCCGGTCGGTCCGGGCGCTGGAGGACCTGGTGGCCAAGGGCGGCCGGTGGCGGCTGCGCGACTACGCGCGCAACGCCGCCGCGCGCGCCGACCGGGCGGCGGTCCGGGGCGAGCGGGTGTGGATCGCGGTGGTGGCGGACACCCTCGCCGACCTGCCCGGTCTACTGCGCCGGGCGGCGGAGGGCGAGCACGCGCCGGAGGCCGGGATCCACGCGGCCGAGGCCGCCGAGGGCACACCGGGCGCGGAGGTGGCACACGGGAAACTGGCGTTCCTGTTCCCCGGGCAGGGCAGCCAGCGCCCCGGCATGCTCGCCGAACTCTTCGTGGCGTTCCCCGAGTTGCAGCACTATCTCCAGCTCGGCGAGCGCTGGGCCGAGGTGCTGCACCCGCCGACCGCCTTCGGCGAGGAGGACCGGGCCGGCCAGCTGGCCCGGATCACCGACACCGCCGTCGCCCAGCCCGCGCTCGGTGTCGTCGAACTCGCCGCCGCCGAACTGCTGGCCTCGGTCGGCGTACGCCCGGCCATGGCGGCGGGGCACAGCTACGGCGAACTGGTCGCCCTCGGGGTGGCCGGGGCGCTCTCGCCCCGGGACGTCATCACCGCGAGCGCCGAGCGCGCCGGGGCGATCCTGTCCCGGACGGCGGGCGGCGACCCCGGCACGATGGCGGCCGTCACGGCGTCACCCGAACAGGTGGACGAGGTGCTGCGGCTGGCCGGCCTCGACGGCGAGGTCGTCGCCGCCAACCGCAACTCGCCCGTCCAGACGGTGATCTCGGGCCCCACCGAGCAGGTGGGGGCGGCCGTCGCACGGCTGCGCGACGCCGGTCACCAGGTCAAACCGCTCCAGGTGGCGTGCGCCTTCCACAGCCCGCTGCTGGCGGGCGCGGGTGAGGTGTTCGCCGAGCGGCTGGAGGCGCTGACCGTGTATCCGCCCGCGTTCGACGTGTGGGCCAACCGCACGGCGGAGCCGTATCCGGCGGACGCCGCCGGGGTACGGGCGGGGCTCGCCGCCCAGATCGGCGCGCCGGTCCGGTTCGCCGAGCAGGTCGAGGCGATGTACGCCGCCGGGGCCCGCGTCTTCGCGGAGGTCGGGCCGGGCCGGGTCCTGACCCGGCTGGTCGAGGCCGTCCTCGGGGACCGCCCGCACCGCGTGGTCCCGCTCGACGGCGGACGGCCGGGCGGCGGACTGGGCGGCTTCCTCACCGCCCTGGCGCAGCTCGCCGTCAACGGGGCCGATGTGCGCACCGGCCGGCTCTTCCGGGGCCGGGACGCCGTCGACCCGGAGACCGCCACCGCCGGACGGAGCCCCGGCTGGACCGTCGACGGCCAGCTCGTCCGGCTCGCCGACGGCACCATTCCCCCCCACGCCCTGCACCCCGCCCGACCCGTTACGGAGCTGATCGTGCCGGAGAACCACTCCCCCCACGCCCCCCACAGCGCGCCGGACGCTCTCGTCGCCGAGTTCCTGCGCACCAGCCGCGACCTGGTCGCCGCCCAGCGCGACGTCCTGATGACCTACCTCGGCGGACCGGGCGCCGGCTCCGTCCCGGCCCCGGCCGCCGTCACCTGGCAGCCCGCCCCGGTCGCCGCGCCGGCCGACCGGGCGGTCCTCGCGCTGCCCGCCGCCGCGCCCCCCACCGCGGCGGCGGGCCCCGCCGCCGGTGCCCCGGCCCCGGCCCCGGCGGACCCGGTGCCCGCCGACCCCGCCGCCCCGGCCGACCCGGAGTCCGTACTCGCCGCCGTCCTGTCCGTGGTGGCGGACCGCACCGGCTACCCGGTCGAGATGATCGAGCCGGAACTGGACCTGGAGGCGGACCTCAGCGTCGACTCCATCAAGCGCGCCGAGATCGCCGGTGAACTCGCCGTACGCCTCGGCCTGCCGCTGGACGCCAGCGGTGAACTGGACGGTCTCAGCACGGCGCGCACCGCGGCCGGGATCACCGGGCTGCTGGTGGAACGGCTCACCGGCACCGGCACCCCGGCCGCCGGGGACACCCGGGCGGCGGACGAGCCCCCGGTCGCGGAGACCGCCGCCGAGGCGGAGATCCTGGCCCCGCAGCGGCTGGAGTTCACCGAGGAGCGGCTGGCCGAGGTGACCGGGTCGTTGGCCGCCGGGACCGCCGTGACGCTGCTCGGCGGTGGCGAGCTGGCCCCGCTGCTGGCCGAGCGGCTGCGCGCGGCCGGCGCCGATCCCACGCTCGTACCGGCCGGAGTGGCGCCGACGGCGCCCGCCGACGCGGTGATCCTGCTCGGCACGCTCGACGCGGCGGAGCCGCCGTTCCCCGAGGCGCTGCCGGTGTTCCAGGCGGCGCTCGCCGGGGCGCCCCGGACGCTGGTCGCCGTGGAGCGCCGGGGCGAGGGCGCGGCCAGCGGTCTGCGCGGCTTCTTCCGCTCCGTCGCCCGTGAGTACCCCGACATGAAGGCGACGCTGGTCGAGGTGGCGGGCGAGGCGACGGCCGACGCGGTCGCGGACGCCCTCGTCACCGAACTCACCGCCACCGACAAGGAGCCGGTCGTCCTGCACGACGGCGTCGCACGGCACGCGCTGCGGCTGACCCCGACCGATCTCGGGGCGCTCGCCGCCACCGGGGCCGGTCCGGCCGGCGAGGGCCAGGCGGAGGCCGAGGCGGCGGGCCTCGACCGTGAGTCGGTCGTACTGCTGGTCGGCGGCGCGCGCGGGATCACCGCGCGCTTCGCCCGGACGATCGCCGCCGCGAGCCGCTGCCGGATCGAACTCATGGGGCGTACCCCCGTCCCCGCGGACACGGAGGACCCGGCCACGGCCGGGGCCGCCGACCGTGACGCGCTGCGGGCCGCGTTCCTGTCCACCGGTCTGACCTCGCCCGGCGAGGTGGAGCGCCTGGTGGGCGCGGTCCTCGCGGAACGCGAGGTGCGGGGCACCGTCGAGGCGCTGCGGGCGCTCGGCAGTGAGGTCCGCTACCACTGCGTGGACGTGCTGGACGCGGAGGCCGTGCGGTCCACCGTGAAGGACGTCCACGCCGAGCACGGCAGGCTCGACGGTGTCGTGTACGCGGCCGGGGTGATCGAGGACAAGCTGCTGGCCGAGAAGTCGGCGGAGTCCTTCGGCCGGGTGTTCGCCACCAAGGTCGACGGCGCGCGCGCCGTGCTGGACGCGGTGGACGCGCTGCCGCGCGGCCCCCGGTTCGCCGTGCTGTTCGGCAGCATCGCCGCCGCCCTCGGCAACCGCGGCCAGTCCGACTACGCGGCGGCCAACGACGCGCTGGAGGAGCTGGGCCGCCGCTGGTCGACGGACGAGCGCCGGGGGCTGACCGTCCACTGGGGCCCGTGGGCCGCCGCCGAGACCAACGGCGGCATGGTCACTCCCGCCCTGATGCGTTCGTACGCCGCGCGGGGGATCAAGCTGATCGACCCCGAGGAGGGGCCGCTGAGCCTGCTGCGGGAGCTCGCCTGGGGCGCGCCGCACACGCACGCGGCCGTCTACACCGCGTCGGGCTGGTGACCTCCGTGGACACCCGCACACCGGTCGCCGTCGTCGGCATGGCCGTGTACTTCCCGGGCGCCAACGACCTGGAGAGTTACTGGCACAACATCGTCAACGGCGTCGACTCCATCACCGAGGTGCCCCCGGGCCGCTGGGACGAGGAGTTCTACGCGCCCGGCGGTCCCCCGCGCAGCGACCGGGTGTACTGCCGGCGGGGCGGATTCGTGGACCAGGGCGCCGAGTTCGACGTGACGCGGTTCGGCATCATGCCGACCTCCGTCGCGGGGACGGAGCCGGACCAGCTGATCGCGCTGGACGTGGCCCACCGGTCGATCACCGACGCGGGCGGTGAGCCGGTGCTGCCGGCGGACCGGCAGCGGGCGGGGATCGTGCTGGGCCGGGGCGGTTATCTGACGCCGGGTCTGGTGCGGCTCGACCAACGGGTGCGTACGGCGAATCAGTTGGTGCGTACGCTGCGGGAACTGGCCCCCGAGCTGGGCGACGACCGGCTGGAGGAGGTGCGCTCCGCCTTCGCCGGTCAGCTCGGGCCCGAGCAGCCGGAGTCGGCGATCGGTCTGGTGCCGAACCTGGCCGCGTCCCGGGTCGCCAACCGGCTCGATCTGCGCGGCCCGGCGTACACCGTGGACGCCGCCTGCGCCTCCTCGCTGGTGGCGGTCGACCACGCGGTGCGTGAACTGGCGGGCGGGCGCTGCGACGTGATGCTCGCGGGCGGGGTGCACCACTGCCACGACATCACGCTGTGGAGTGTGTTCAGCCAGCTCGGCGCGCTGTCGCCCAGCGAGCGCATCCGGCCGCTGAACCGGGGCGCGGACGGGGTGCTCATCGGCGAGGGCACCGGCATCGTGGTGCTGAAGCGGCTGGCGGACGCGGAGCGCGACGGCGACCGCGTGTACGCGGTGGTCTCCGGTACCGGTGTGGCGAGCGACGGCCGGTCGGCCAGTCTGTTCAATCCCGATCCGGGCGGGCAGGTCCGTGCCGTACGTCAGGCGTGGGACGCGGCGGGGCTGGACCCGCGCGCGGCCGACGCCCTCGGTCTGCTGGAGGCACACGGCACGGCGACCCCGGCCGGTGACCGGGCCGAACTGACCACGCTGGCCGAGGTGTTCGGCCCCGCCGTGGGTGCGCGTGCGGCGATCGGCTCGGTGAAGTCGATGATCGGTCACACGATGCCGGCCGCCGGTGTCGCGGGGCTGATCAAGGCCGCGCTGGCGCTGCACCACGGGGTGCTGCCGCCGACGCTGCACTGCGAGGACCCGCATCCGGCCCTGGAACAGACCCGGTTCGCCCCGCTGTCGCGGTCGGCGCCCTGGGAGAGCCCGGAGTCGGGCGCGCCGAGGCGGGCGGGGGTCAACGCGTTCGGCTTCGGCGGCATCAACGCCCATGTGGTGCTGGAGCAGGCGGCGTCCGCACCGGCGGGCCGGGGCAGCGTCCCGGCGGGCCGTACGGGGCGGGCGACGGCCACGGTCACCGAACCGGAACGGGTGCTGCGGCTCGCCGCGCCCGACCGGGAGTCGCTGGCCGCGCTGCTGGACGCCGACGACCCGGCGGTGCTGGCCGCCGGTCTCGACGAGCGTGAGCGGGCCGCCGGACCGGTCCGGCTGGGCATCGTCGACCCGACGGCGCGCCGGCTGAAGCTGGCCAGGAAGGCGGTCGCCAAGGGCGCCGCCTGGCGCGGGCGCAGCGACGTGTGGTTCAGCCCGCGTCCGCTGCTCGGTCCGGGCGGCGGCACGACGGTGTTCGTGTTCCCCGGTCTGGAGGCGGAGTTCGAGGCGCGGGTCGACTCGCTGGCCGAGCGGTTCGGACTGACCTGGGCGCCGGGTCACGAGGCCCGGGTCGGGGACGTGGGCCGGCACGGCGCGGCGGTCTTCCAGCTGGGGAGGCTGCTCGACACGGCGCTGCGGCGGCTGTCCGTGGTGCCGGACGCGGTCGCCGGACACAGTGTCGGCGAGTGGACGGCGATGGCCTGCGGCGGGATCCACGCCGCCGGCGAGGTCGACACGTTCCTCGCGGGCTTCGACCCGGACGCGCTGCGGGTGCCCGGTGCGGCGTTCGCCGTGCTCGGGATGCCCGCCGAGGGGGTGCTCGCCGAACTGGCGGGCCGCGACGACGTGGTGCTGTCGCACGACAACGCGCCGAACCAGTCGATGATCTGCGGTCCGGAGGAGGCGGTCGGCGAACTGGTCCACCGGTTCCGGACACGGGGCGTGATCGGGCAGGTGCTGCCGTTCCGTTCCGGCTTCCACACCCCGATGCTCGCCCCGTACCTGGATCCGATCCGGCGGGCCGCCGAGACGTACACGCTGCATCCGCAGTCCACGCCGGTCTGGTCGGCGACGACGGCCGCGCGCTATCCCGACGACCCGGCGGCGGTACGGGAGTTGTTCGTGCGGCATCTGCTGGAGCCCGTGCGGTTCCGGCAGTTGATCACGGCGATGCACGGCGCGGGGCACCGGGCGTTCGTCCAGCTCGGCGCGGGTCAGCTGGGTTCGCTGATCGACGACACGCTGGCGGGCGAGGACCGGCTGGTCGTCTCGGCGCACTCCCCGGCGCGGGACGGTCTGGCGCAGCTGCGCCGGGTCGTGACCGCGCTGTGGGTGGAGGGCGCGGCGCCGGACGTGGGTCCGCTGCTGGGGTCCGGGGCCGCTCCGGCGGGTACGGGCCGTGGGCGGCCGGGGGTACGGCTGAACCTCGACGGGGCGCTGATCTCGCTGCCCGACCAGGCCCGCAAGCTCCTCGCGGACAGCATCGGTCATCCGCCGCCGTCCCGTGGTCTCGGGGACGGCAACGCGCTCGACCGGCTGGACGCGCTCGGGCGCTCGGGCGCCGGGTTCCCGGTCGCCGCCGAGCTGTCGGCGCTGATCAGCGACACGGCGGCGGTGGCGGACGAACTGATCGCGGCACGCGCCGCCCTCGGTACGCCCCAGGCCCGGGTGCCGGCACAGACCCCGGCCCCCGCACCGGCCGCACCCCCCGCCGCTTCCGAGGTCCCCGCCGTGCTGCGGGTGGACGTGGCCGCGATGCCGTACCTGCTCGACCACTGCTTCTTCCGGCAGCGGCCGGGCTGGCCCGACGAGGGCGACCGCTGGCCGATCGTCCCCGCCACCACGGTCATCGGCCACCTCATGGAGATCGCCGAACAGGCCGTGCCCGGCATGGGGGCGGTCGCCGTGCACGATGTCCGTCTGCTGAAGTGGATCGAGGCGATGCCCGCCTCCGATGTGCCGGTGGAGGTGCGGCGGTTGGCGGCCGACCGGGTCGAGGTGACCCTCACCGGCTACTCGCGGGCCGTGGTCGAACTGGCCGCAGCGCATCCGGCGCCGCCGGCCGCCTGGCCGGTGGACGCCGCCGCCGAGCGGGTCCCGGGGATGACGGCCGAGCAGCTCTACGACGAGCGGTGGATGTTCCACGGGCCGCGCTTCCAGGGCGTCAGTGAGCTGTCCGGGATCGGCGACCGCTGGGTACGCGGCGTGCTGACGACCCCTCAGGCGCCGGGTGCGCTGCTCGACAACGTCGGCCAGCTGCTCGGCTACTGGATCATGGCGACGCTCACCGAACGGACCACGGTGTTCCCGGTCCGCATGGAGCACATCCGGTTCCACGGGCCGCACCCGCGCCCCGGCGAGCGGCTGACCTGTCTGATCCGTATCACCGAGGTCACCGACCTCACGCTCACCGCCGACATGCAGTTGGTCGGCCAGGACGGCCTGGTCTGGGCGGAGTTCACCGGCTGGCAGGACCGGCGGTTCGACACCGACGCCAACATCCGCGCGGTGGACCGCTTCCCGGGCCGCAACACCCTGTCCACGGCGCGGCCCGGCGGCTGGACGCTCGTCCACGAGCGCTGGCCGGACCTCGCCACGCGCGAGCTGATCATGCGCAACATGCTGGGCAGCGAGGAGCGGGCCCGTTACGAGGGGCTGCCGCCGGTGCGCAGGCGCCAGTGGCTGCTCGGCCGCATCGCGGCCAAGGACGCGGTGCGCGGGCTGCTGTGGCGGGAGGGCGCGGACGACATCTATCCGGCCGAGATCGCCGTACGCAACGACGCGTCGGGGCGCCCGCTGGCCGAGGGCGTGCACGGGCGCGTGCTCGGTCCGGGGCTGACGGTCTCGGTGGCGCACCGCCGGGAGACGGGCGTGGCGATCGCCGCGCGGGGAGAGTGCGGGATCGACGTCGAGGAGGTCGTGGAGCGTCCGCGCGCCACGGTCGAGACGTCGTGCGACACGACCGAACTCGCCCTGCTGGACTCGCTGGTGGCGCGGTCGCCGGGGGGCGGCGCGCTGTGGTTCACCCGTTTCTGGACCGCCAAGGAGGCCGTCGCGAAGGCGCGCGGCACCGGTCTGCGGGGCCGCCCCGCGGAGTACCGGGTGGTCGCCGCCGACGAGAACCGCGCCCGTGTGGTGGCCGGGGGACGCCTCTACGAGGTGCGGCTGGAGGAAACCGCCAATCCGCCGGGGCTGCCGGAGAGGCATTACGTCGTCGCCCGGACGACGACCGAGAACGACGACACCAATCGGACAGGAGACTCGTCATGACCACCGAGACCGAGACGACCGTGGCGGCGGCCGTGGAGCGCGACATCACCGCGATGCTGCGGACCATGCTGGCGGAGGACGGGCTGGACGACGCCGAGATCACGCGGGAGACCACCTTCCACGACGATCTGGAGCTGGAGAGCATCGACCTGGTGACGCTGGCCGGTTCGCTGCGCGAGCACTACGGCGACCAGGTCAACCTCGCGCTGTTCATCGCCGATCTGGAGCTGGACGAGATCATCGCGCTGACCGTCGGTGAACTGGTCGACTACGTCGCCGCCTCGCTGCGCACCGCCGGGCAGGTCTGATCCGATGGCGAAGATACGTACGGGGGACATCACCACCCACGTCCAGCTGCTGCCGGCCGCGAACCCGCCCGCCGACGGCGGCGAGGTGCCGGTCGTGGTGTTCGTCCACGGTCTGCTCACGGACAGTCTGGCCAGCTACTACTTCACCCTGGGCCCGGCGTTCGCGGCGGCGGGCATCGACGTGATCATGTACGACCTCCGGGGCCACGGCCGCAGTGACCGGCCGGCCTCCGGATACCGTCTGGAGTCGTTCGTCGCGGATCTCGTCGGGGTGCTCGACGGGCTCGGCGAGACCCGTCGGGCGCATGTGGTCGGCAACTCCTTCGGCGGCACCATCGCGACCGCGTTGGCCGCGTGGCACCCGGACCGGGTGGCCACCGTCACGATGATCGAGTCCGAGCCGCCGGTGGCGGAGTGGACCCGGCACATGGCCGAGGGGCTGGCGGACGCCAAGAACCAGCTCGGCCGCGAGGAAGTCATCGGCTGGATCTCCGCCAACCACGGCGCGCACACCGCCCGGCTCTCCCGGAGCGCCAGTCGCATCCTGGCCACCACGACCCTGGCCGAGGACGTCCCGGCGGGCCGGGTCATCGACGACGGTCTCGACGCGCTGGACGGCTGCCCGCTGCTGGCGATCTTCGGCGACGAGTCCGGACTGAGCGCCCAAGTGCCGGAACTGGAGGCCAAGTTGGTGTCCTGCCGCACGGTGGTCCTGCCCGAGCAGGGTCACTCGGTGCTGGTCGAGCGCACCGAGGAGACCCAGCGGCTGATCCTGCGCTGGGTGCGCGAGCACACCCTGGCGGGGGCGGTGCGGTGAGGTTCCTGCTCGTCGTCCCCCCGCTGGTCGGACACACCAACCCGCTGGCGGCCGTCGCCGGGGAGCTGTCCGGCCGGGGTCATGAGGTGGCATGGGCCGGTTACGGCGACCAGATCCGGGCGCTGGCGGGTTCCGGCGCCCGGGTGTACGAGTGCGCGATGCCGGACGGGGGGCTGAGCCGGCCGCCGGGCCTCGCGGGGCCCGCGGCCTTCCAGCACCTCTGGGAGAAGTTCTTCGTCCCGCTCGGTGATCTGATGGCGCCGGGCGTGGACGCGGCGATCGACGCGTTCCGTCCGGACGCCGTCCTCACCGACCAGCACGCCGTCGCGGGCGCGCTGGTCGCCGAGCGGCGCGGCGTCGTGCATGTCACCTCCGCGACCACGTCGGCCGAACTCGTGGACCCGCTGGCCGAGTTGCCGAAGGTGGGCGCCTGGCTGGCCGAGCTGCTCGGCGGTCTGCGGGCCCGGATCGGCGATCCGTCCGCGCAGGGCGACCCCCGGTTCTCGCCGCACGGCGTCATCGCCTTCACGGGGCGCGAGTTGGTGGGTGACGCGGCGCTGCCGGGCGGCCACGTCCATCTGGTCGGCCCGGCCGTCGCCCCGCGCGGCGGGGGCGGCGACTTTCCGTGGGAGCGGATCGACCCGGACCGCCGGCTCGTTCTCGTCTCGCTCGGGACGGCCAACGCGGACGCCGGAGGCCGCTTCCTCACCGAGGCGGTCTCCGCGCTGGAGATGCTGGCGGACCGGGTCCAGGGGGTCGTCGTCGATCCCGGCGGCACCCTCGGAGCCGTACCGCCCGGGGTGATCGTGCGTGCGCACGTGCCCCAACTCGACCTGCTGGCACGGGCCGACGCCGTCGTCTGCCACGCCGGGCACAACACGGTGTGCGAGACGCTCTGGCACGGCCTGCCGCTGGTCCTCGCCCCGATCCGCGACGACCAGCCCATCGTCGCGGGCCAGGTGGTCGACGCGGGCGCCGGTGTACGGGTCCGTTTCCGCCGCGTGGACGCCGCCCGGCTCGCGACGGCGATCGGCACCGTCCTGGACGACTCCGGCGGGCACCGGACCGCCGCCGAGGCCGTCGGCCGGTCGCTGCGCGCGGCGGGCGGCCGGGCCGCCGCCGCCGACCATCTGATCCGGATCGCGGCGCGGCAGGCCCCGGCCGCCGCCCACCCCCTCCCCCACTGACTCCCCCGACCGCTACCACGGGACCCCCCATGACCTCGGCCACCGCTCCCCCCACCCCCCGCACCGAAACCGCCGCTGAGAACAAATCAGTTGACGAACCGTCAGGTGTTTCTCCGCTACGGGTCCTGCTCGGCTACGCCCGCCCGCACCGCCTCGTCCTGTGCGCCACCCTGCTCCTCCTGCTGGCGGCGAGCGGGGCCGGTCTCGTCCAGCCGCTGGTGGCGCAGCACGTCCTGGACGGACTCGGGGACGGCTCCGGGGTGACGGGGCCGGTCCTGCTGCTGGCGGCCCTGGTCGTCCTGGGAGCGGTGCTGACCGGGCTCCAGTCCTGGTGGCAGCAGCGCACCTCGGAGCGGGTGGTGCGGCAGATCCGCCGGGACCTGGTGTTCCGGCTGATCCGGCTGCGGGTGCCGGAACTGGACCGGCGGGCCCCGGGCGATCTCATCTCCCGGGTCACCTCCGACAGCACGCTCGTGCAGAACGCCGCGACCGAGGGCCTGGTGATGATCGCCAACGGGGTGCTCAGCATCCTGGGCGCGGTGGTCCTGATGGGCCTGGTGCATCTGGGACTGCTCGGGGTGACCGTGGCGGTGCTGCTCGGGGTCACGCTGGTGATGGTGCTCATCCTGCCGCGCATCCGGGAGGCGGTCGCGCGCTCGCAGGAGTCGATCGGCGCGGTGGGCGCGGCACTCGACCGGGCGCTGGGCGCGGCCCGGACGGTGAAGGCCAACGGCGCCGAGGGCCGCGAGACGGCCGCCGCCGAGCGGGCCGTGGACGGCGCGTACCGGGCGGGGCTGGTCGGCGCCCGGTACGTGGCGATGGTGAAGGTGCTGTCCGGTGTCTCCATCCAGGCGGCGTTCCTCGCCGTGCTCGGGGTGGGCGGCGCGCTGGTGGCGTCGGGGAGTCTGACCGCGTCGGCGCTGATCGCCTTCCTGCTGTACGTGTTCTACCTGGCGAGCCCGATCGGCTCGCTGGTCGCGGGGCTCGGCATGCTCCAGCAGGGGCTGGGCGCCGTGGGACGCATCGAGCAGGTGGGGCGGATGCCCGTCGAGGAGGACGTGGACGGCGACGCGGCGACGCGCGCGGGCCGCTGGGACGGGACGGACGCGCCACCGGTCGAGTTCCGGGACGTGCACTTCTCGTACCCGGACCGCTCGCCCGCGCTGCGCGGGGTCTCGTTCACGGTGGGCGGCGGCACCCAGAGCGCGCTGGTGGGTCTGTCGGGTGCGGGAAAGACGACGATGTTCGCGCTGCTCCAGCGGTTCTACGAGCCGTCGGCGGGCCGGATCCTGATCGGCGGGGTGGACATCGCGACCCTGCCGCGCGCCGAGGTGCGGCGCCGGATCGCCTATGTCGAGCAGGAGTCGCCCGTCATGGCGGGGACGATCGAGGACAACCTCACGTACGCGGCCTCGGACGTGTCGGCCGGGGAGATCGCCGAGGTGCTGCGGCTGACCCGGCTCGACTCGCTGATCGAGCGGCTTCCGGACGGGCTGCGGACCGAGGTCGGCAGCCGCGGGGTGGCGCTCTCGGGCGGTGAGCGGCAGCGGCTCGCCATCGCGCGGGCCCTGCTGCGCGGGCCCGAGGTCCTGCTGATGGACGAGGCGACGGCGCAGCTCGACGCCAACAACGAGCGGGCACTGCGCGAGGCGGTCGAGCAGGTGGCGCGGCGCTGCACGGTCCTGCTGATCGCGCACCGGCTCTCCACGGTGACGGGCGCGGACCAGATCGTGGTGCTGGAGCACGGGCAGGTGCGGGGCTCGGGCACGCACGGGGAGCTGGTCGAGTCCGATGTGCTGTACCGCGAACTGGCCGCCTCCCAGATGCTGGTGGGCGACGAGGGCGACAGCGCGGGAGGCCCCGGGGTTCCGGCGGCCGGCGAGGGGCCGGTGCCGGTGAATCTGTGAGAAAGAAGTGAGGGCATTCCGCGTGTTCGCGAAATGCCCTCACCTTTTCTCAGTTTTTCCAGTGATTCTCGGTCAACGTGACGAAGATCAGCCGGTTATGCCGTTCAGGGCGGCCAGATATCCGTCCCGGTGTCCTTCCACATTCGGGTGGTAGGACTCGTTGATCTTGTCCCACTCCAGGCTCGTGACCCATTCCTGCGCGCCCGAGCAGAGGGCGTGCTGGTCGAATGAGGGGCGCGGGTCCAGGAAGGTGAAACCGGCCTCGGCCGCACGGCTCGCCATAATCTCGTTGAGCAGGTCGGCCGCCGAATTCATGGCCGCGCGCTCGGTGTCGCTGAGCCCGAGGATGCCGCAGTTGCCGCCGATCTTGTAGAGCCGCGGGTAACCGACGACGACGACCTGGGCCGACGGGGCGGCGGCCCGGACCGCGCCGTAGGTCTGGGCCAGCGCGGGCGACAGCAGGCCCTGGGCGGCCTGCTTCGCGAGGTCGACGCCGGCGAGGCAGTCCGCGTCGTTGATCGTCAGGATGCAGTTCGTCAGGACATCGACGAAACCGACGTCGTTGCCTCCGACCTGCACCGTCACCAGGGTGGTGTCGGCCGTCAGCTGCGGTATCTGGGTGCTGTTGACATCGGCCGTGGTCGCGCCGGAGCAGGACGCCTCGACAAAACCGACCGACGGGTGCGAGGCCGCCCAGAGCCGGGGGTAGGTCAGCGGACCGCGCCGGCACGGGTCGTCGGGGTTGTCGTAGGTACGGGTACCGGGGGCGACCGCGTAGGAGTCGCCGATGGCCACGTACTTACCGGCCGCCTTGGGCTCCGCGTTCGCTGTGGGGGCTGCGGTGGCGGCGACGACCATTGCCAGAAGGGCGGCGACCAGTGGTCTTTTTGAGCGCACGACTAGTTCTCCGATGAGTGGGGTCATGGACTCTATATAAATAGCATCAGTTGATGCCCCTGGGTATACCCGGTCATAAAATATCTGATGGCAATTCAGCGGGCCCCGGCCGGGCACGCAACCTTCATGCAACGTTGGGTGCGATTGACTGGAAGAAATCGAGAAGTCGATCGAGCGGGAACGGGACGGGACTGACGATGGGCGAGGAGACGATCGCGCGCGTGGAGGTGACGCCCGCGGCGGCCGAACTGATACGGCGGCTGCGGGCCGATCACGGGCCGCTGATGTTCCATCAGTCGGGCGGGTGCTGCGACGGCAGCGCGCCCATGTGCTACCCGGCCGGCGAGTTCCGTACGGGGAACTCGGACGTCCTGCTGGAGTCCCTGGCGGTCGAGGGCGTCGCGGAGCCGGTGCCGTTCTGGATGTCGGTGAGCCAGTACGAGGCGTGGCGGCACACCCGGCTGATCGTGGATGTCGTGGAGGGGCGCGGCAGTGGCTTCTCGCTGGAGGCCCCGGAGGGGGTGCGGTTCCTGATCCGCTCACGGCTGATCGCGTGAGGCGCGGGGACCGGGCCCCGGACGTTCGCCGTGTCCTACGGCTGGAGGCTGCTCACCACGTTCGCCGTGGAGTCGATGCCGTCCTGGATGGTCGGCGCCATGCTCGTGCCCGCGAGGAAGAAGCCGAGCAGGACGCAGATGATCGCGTGCCCGAGCTTGAGCCCGCTGTTGCGTACGAAGATCACGGTGAGCAGCAGCAGTAGCAGGACGACTGAGATCGAAATGGCCATCGCCAACCTCCTCCGCCGCGCCGGAATCGCGACGTTCGGCCGCCAGTCTGGCGGAGCGGAGGAGCTGCGCGGGCAACCGGCGTGTAGGCCGTACGGGTTGACTAGCGGTTCCGGGGCGACCGGTCGTGGGCCGTGAGGAAGCTCGCCAGGCCCGCGAGGTCGTCCGTGTTGAGGTGGTCGACCCCGGCGTCGAGCAGTTCGGTCCAGACCGCGTCGCGGGCGGGTCCGGGCAGGTCGGGGGTGGCCCAGAACCGGACCCGCATGCCCCGGCCGTGGGCGGTGCGGACGATACGGCGCAGTTCGGCGCGCTCGGCGGCGGGGAAAGGACCGACGCCCTGCCAGCCGAAGCTCGTGGTCCAGTTGCCGCTGATGAGGGGCACGAACGAGGCGCCCGCCGGGCCGGCCAGGTCGTCGAGCCGGCCGTCGTAGAAGGCGTACCGGACCTGCTGCGCCTCCATCGGGAGACGGGCGGCGCGGTCGCCGGAGATGACCGGGGTGACGGCGCCGTACCGTACCGTGCCGTGAGCGTAGGTGCTCAACAGCGCCCGGTAGGCGTTCAGTTGGCGGTGCAGCTCCAGATAGGCGGCGGCGCCGTCCGTCTTGATGTCGATGAGCAGCTGGACCGGCCGGTGGTATCCCCGGTACACGGCGCCGCCGTTGGCCCGGATCCGGTCGCGCAGCGGGTCGAGGTAGAGGGAGCGGAGCGTACGCGTGGGGTCGAGGGACTCGGGCTCGTGGGCGACCAGCAGATCGCCGTCGACCAGGAAGATGTCGGCCTCGACACTGGTGAAGCCGTGCGACAGCGCGTCGTGCAGGGGGCGCCCGTGCAGGTAGTCGTTGTGCGCGTGGGCACGGCGCAGCGGTTCGGGCCGGCGTCCGCGCTCCGTCGCGGCGGCGTACGAGGGGGTGGCGACAGCTCCGGCGAGAACGGCGGCGACGGTGGTCACCGCTCTGCGTCGGGTGGTGAGGGCCATGATGCCTCCGAGGTCTGGGTGGGGGCCGGACGACCAGCCGAGTATCCGCCGGGGGCGGCCTCATGTGGGGTGTTCCTACGAAGAGTTCGACCGCCCGACGGCTGCGATTCAGACGGCCCGCGGCGAAGTCCCAACGACGGCGGGGCGTCACGGTCGCCCTGCGCCCCGGCGCGAACGGGACAGGGCCGCCGACTGCCCGAAGTCCGGTGCCGTGGCCGGGACTTCGCCCCCGCACCGACGTGCCGGAGCTCGACCACCGACAACTGCGATACAGACGACAGCGGCGAAGTCCCGCCGCCAGGACGCCACGCTCACCTCCCGGCCCCGGCGCGAACGGGTCAGGGCCGCCGACTGCCCGAAGTCCACTGCCGTGGCCGGGACTTCGCCCCGGACCGGTACGGCCGTGGTCGAGGGTTCGGGGATCCCCCGCCGGCGCGGGCGGCAGGCGGGGCCACCGGGCCCGTGCGGACGGACGGCGGCCGGATGGCGCGTCGGGGCGGTGGACAGCTGCGCCGACTTCCCGGTACGGCGGGCGACTTCACCGCGCCGCACGCCCGCCCCGGCCGCCCAGCGATCAAGTCGCGTACGCCCGCCCCCGGACCGGCACGCCGATCGCGGTGCGCGCCGGGCCCTGAGGGGCGGATCGTCGCGAGCCCGGAACGCCGGGCACGGCACCTCGCGCCGGTTGTCGGCGTCGCCACGTACGGCCGGGTCGGCCTCAACCCCGATTCCCCGCCCTGAGGGCGGACCGCGCCACCTCCGCCGCGCGCCTACTCCTGCGGGGTCCGGGGCGCGGGCAGGTCCGTCAGCGTCGCGAGGGTGGTGCGGTGTGCTCCGGTCGAACCCAGTGCGATCTCCGCTGACTTGGCGCGCTTGAGGTACAGGTGCGCGGGGTGTTCCCAGGTCATGCCGATGCCGCCGTGGAGCTGGACGCACTCCTCGGCCGCGTGGACGGCGACCCGGCCGCAGTACGCCTGGGCGACCGCCACCGCGAGCCGTACGTCGGGGCTGCCCGTGGCCAGGGCATCGGCAGCGTTGCGGGCGGCGGCGCGGGCCGAGGCGACTTCCAGCCACAGCTGCGCCATCCGGTGCTTGAGCGCCTGGAAGGAGCCGAGGGGCCGGTTGAACTGGTGCCGTTCGCGGGTGTGCCGGACTGTCTCCGCCAAGCACCATTCGGCGAGGCCGAGTTGCTCGGAGGCGAGCAGTCCCGCGCCCGCGAGCAGTCCGCCGCGTACGGCGGCCACGGCCCTGTCCGGCCCGGCGACACGTGTCCCGGCGGCGAACGCGGCGGGGTCCACGGTGACGGCGGAGAGCGGGCGGGTGAGGTCGAGCGGCGTCTGTGCCCGGAGGGTGACGCCGGGGGCGTCGGCCGCGATCGCGTAGAGCCCGTCGTCGCCGAGGACGAGCAGGACGTCGGCGGTCGCGGCGTCGGCCACGGCCCTGATCACGCCGCCGGGCGCGGTGCCGGGGAGCGGGGCGTCCGGTCCGGTGGCCAGGGGGACGGCCAGCACGGCGACCGTACGGCCCTCGGCCAGGTCGCCGAGCAGTGCGGTCGCGGCCGTCCCGTCACCGCCGCCTCCGCCGTCGTCCGGGTCGCAGGCGAGCAGGGTCTGCGTCGCGATCACGGAACTGGTCAGATACGGCGCGGGCGTGACCGCCCGGCCCAGTTCCTCCAGGACCACCGCCGCCTCCCGGTGACTCGCGCCCTGGCCGCCGAGCGCCTCCGGTACGAGCAGTCCGGCCGCGCCGATCCCGCCCGCGAGGGAGGTCCAGAGCGCGGAGTCGTACGGGGAGCCGGACTCGGCGCGGGCCAGGGACGCGGTGGCGTCGCCCCGGTCGGTGAGCAGGGACCGTACGGCGGCGCGCAGGTCGTCCTCGGCCTCCGAGTACAGCAGGTCCGGCGCCCCGTCGGCCGGGAACGTCTCCGGCCGCGTCTCGTGCGTCTCGTCCAGGGTGCTCATCGGGTGAGGTCCTTCCACGCCACGTCCTTGTCGTCGCGCGGCTCGGCGGGCAGGCCGAGGACGCGTTCGGCGACGATGTTGAGCAGTACCTCGCTCGTTCCGCCCTCGATGGAGTTGCCCTTCGCGCGCAGATAGCGGTAGCCGGCCTCGCGGCCGGTGAAGTCGACCAGTTCCGGGCGGCGCATCGTCCAGTCGTCGTACAACAGGCCCTCGTCGGCGAGCAGTTCGACCTCAAGCCCGCTGATCTCCTGGTTGAGGCGGGCGAAGGAGAGTTTGAGGCCCGAGCCCTCGGGCCCCGGCCGGCCCATCGCGAGCTGCTGGCGCAGCCGTTCGCCGGTCAGCCGCGCCACCTCGGCATCCACCCACAGGGCGAGAAGCCGCTGGTGGAGTTGGTGGGTGCGCAGGTCGGGGCGGTCCCGCCAGGTGCGGGCGACCGTGCCGATCATGCCGCCCTCGCGCGGGAGCCGGGCGCCGCCGATCGAGACGCGTTCGTTCATCAGGGTGGTCCGGGCGACCTTCCAGCCGTCGCCGACCGGGCCGAGCCGGTGGGCGTCGGGGATACGGACATCCGTGAGGAAGACCTCGTTGAACTCGGCCTCGCCGGTTATCTGCCGCAGCGGCCGGACATCGACGCCGGGGTCGGTCATGTCACAGATGAAGTAGCTGATGCCCCGGTGCTTGGGCAGGGCGGGGTCGGTACGGGCGACGAGAATGGCCCAGCGCGCCAGATGGGCGCTGGAGGTCCACACCTTCTGTCCGTTGACGATCCAGTCGCCGTCCTCCTCCCGTACGGCGCGGGTACCGAGGGCCGCCAGGTCCGACCCGGCTCCGGGCTCGCTGAAAAGCTGGCACCACACCTCCTCACCGGTCCACAGGGGCCGCAGGAAGCGGCGCTTCTGCTCGTCGGTGCCGAACCCGAGGATGGTCGGCGCGGCCATGCCGAGACCGATGCCGATCCGGCGCGGGTCGTTGTCGGGCGCTCCGGCGGCGGCCAGTTCGGCGTCGACCGCCCCCTGGAGGGTGCGCGGCGCGCCGAGTCCGCCGAGACCGACGGGGAAGTGCACCCAGGCGAGCCCGGCGTCGAAACGGGCGGTCAGGAAGTCGGCGACCGGAGTGTCGGCCGGGGGATGCCCGGCGAGCAACTCCCTGGTGAGTCGGCGCAGTTCGGCCGCGTCCGGGGTGGTCACCGGGTGCCCTTCCCGGCTGCGGGGAGGACGACCAGCCGGCCGGTGGTGGTGCCGTCGGCCACCCGCTGCACCGCGTTGGCGGCGTCCGCCATCGGCACCCGCTCGCTGACGAGCGGCCGGACGACGCCCTTGGCGGCGAGTTCCGTCAGCTCCTGGTGGCAGCGGAGGATCGAGGCGGGGTCCTTGCGCTGGTACAGCCCCCAGTGCAGCCCGACGATCGAATAGTTCTTCACCAGCGCGTGGTTGAGCGCGGGGGCCGGGACGGCGCCGCTCGCGAAGCCGACGACGAGGATGCGGCCCTCGAAGGCGACGCACTTGGCGGACGCGGTGTACGCGTCGCCGCCGACGGGGTCGTACACGACGTCCGCGCCGCGCCCGCCGGTCAGGTCCTTCACCGCCGTGACGATGTCGTCGGCGCGCCGGTCTATCACCTCGTCGCAGCCCAACTCCCTTGCCACGCGCACCTTGTCGGGCCCTCCAGCCACACCGATGACGGTCGCGCCCGCCGCCTTGCCGAGCTGGACGGCCGCGCTGCCGACGCCTCCGGCGGCGGCATGCACGAGCAGCGTCTCGCCCGCCCGGAGGTGGGCCCTGCGGTGCAGTCCGAACCAGCCCGTCTGGTAGCCGATGTGCAGCGCCGCCGCCTCGGCGTCGTCGAGGGCGTCGGGCGCGGGGAGCACGGTGGCCTCGTCGGCGACGACGTGCTCGGCGAGGCCGCCGTGGGGCAGGGCGGGGGTCGCGATGACCCGGCGCCCGTCCTCGGTCTCGGCGCAGACCTCGACGCCGGGGGTGAAGGGCAGCGGCGGGCGGACCTGGTACTGGCCCCGGCAGAGCAGCGCGTCGGGGAAGTTGATGCCGGCCGCGAGGACCTTCAGCAGGAGCCGGCCGTCTCCCGGTACGGGCCGGTCCACCTCGTCGAGCCGCATCACCTCGCTCGGCTCGCCGTTGCGGTGCACTCGCCATGCCTGCATTCGGGGCCTCCACAGCTGAGGGTCGGTACGCACGCGGTTTCGGGAACCTCTGCGCATACTAAGCGGTCGCTTGCCCTCGGGGAACAGCCGCGCGTCAGCCGGTCCCGGCCGGCCCGCTCCCCCGCCCGCCCTCACCGCCGGGCGGCTCGGCGTCACGCCCGACCTCACCGTTGCGCCCGACCTCACCGTCACGCCTGTCGGCGCCGTGACGCGCGACCGCGACCACCGCCATGTCGTCGTCGCGCTCGCCCGACGTCCAGTGTCCGACCGAGGCGAAGAGGGCGTCGATCAGCCGCTCCGGGTCCCCGTCCGTGGCCGGCCGCAGATCACGGCAGGGGTCGTAGAAGACTCCGCGGGCGTTCCGCGCCTCCGTCACGCCGTCCGTGAGGCAGAGCAGCGTGGTCCCGAGGGGGAAGTCGTACGTGTGGGGCCCGCCCGCGCCGGGGGCGAGGGCGCGCATCCCGAGCGGCAGGGTCGCCTCGCCCGTGTCGAGCCGGATCAGTGCGCCGTCGTGCAGGAGGTACGGGGCGGGATGCCCGCAGTTCACCAGGCGCAGTGTGGTGCCGGGCCGGTCGATCTCGACCAGGAGCGCGGTCGCGAAGGCCTCGGCGGCGTCGACGTCGAAGGGGTCGGCGTACTCCTGGACGGACCGGGCGACGGCGTGGTCCAGCCGTGCCGCGAGTCCGGTCAGATCCGTCTCGGACTCGGCCCGTTCGCGGAACGCGCCGATGATGACGGAGACGGCGGAGACCGCGCCGAGGCCCTTGCCCCGGACGTCGGCGATGAGCAGCCGCAGACCGAAAGGGGTCTCCTCCACGGCGTAGAGATCACCCCCGATCCGGGCCTCGGCGTACGCCGCCTCGTAGCGGCACGCCACGGTCATGGGGCCGACGATGGTGGGCAGCGGGGGCAGGATGGCGCGTTGGAGTTCCTCGGCGGTGGATCTGACCAGGGAGAATCTGGCGCTCTGGCTGTCGAGCATGCGCCGCAGGGCGAGCGCGAGGGCGGAGGCGATCAGCACTTCGACGATCTGCACGATCTCGGCCGGGTAGCCGTGGTGCCCCTCCAGCGCGGAGACACCGGAGATGGCGATGCCGACGGCCACGACCAGCAGTGTGTAGCGGAAGGAGCTGGTGATGGCCGCCGCCATCGCGGCGACGGCGATCAGCGCGGCGCCGCTGACGATCGTCGGGGTGAGCAGTTCGAGGGCGACGGACGCGGCGAGGAGCACCGGGGCCAGCCAGAGGTACTCCTGGATGCGGGAATGACCCTGGTTCATGCCGCCGGTCCTTCGCTGCCGAGCCCGTCTCTCCGTTCCGCCACCCCCTCGTGAGAGCTACCGGTTCATCGCCGTACAAAACCACCCGAAACACTCAGAAGGGTAACTCCGTTGCCGGGTGCCCGGCGGTCAGATCTCTCCCCGGGCGAGTCCGAGCAGCCGGTCGAGGACCCGGGGACCGGAGGCCCGCACGCCGTCGTGCTCGTACTCGTCGGTGACCCAGGTGCGCAGTCCCCGGATGGCGCGGGCCGTCTCCAGCGAGTGCGCGGTGTCGACGTACATGTCGTCGTGGTAGACGGCGGCGGCGACCGGCACCTCGTTCGCGGCCAGCCGCGCGGGGTCGTACAGCGCGGGCCAGTCCGTGCGCGCGGCCAGCAGGTCGGCGGTCTCGCGCAGCGGACGCAGGGCCGGGTCCGAGGTGAAGTGCCAGGGGTGGATCGTCTCGCCGGTGAACAGCGGCGGCGTGCCGCCGTCCGGGCTCCGCTCCGGGTCGAACTGCGGGAACTCCGCGCGCACCCGCTCGGCCGCCCAGGCGGTGGGCCGGTCGTCCTGGGCGTAGGCCGCCTCGTGCACCAGGGCGTAGAGGGGATGCCCGGCGAACGAGAGCTGCGCGGCCACGGCCTCCTGGAAGGCGTCGGACAGCTCGGCGCCGCCGGGAGTGCGCACGAAGGCGTTCTCCAGCAGGTGGTGGAGCTGGTGGCTGCCCTCGCTGCCGCCGAGGAGGATGCCGAGCGACTGGAACGCCTCGGGGGTGAGCCGGTAGCCGTTCGGCAGCTCGGGCCGGTGCTCGGCGAGGTGCCGGACGATACGGCGGGCCCGGTCGGCGTCCCCCGGGTAGCGGGCGTAGTGCGCGGCGACCTTGCGCTCGATCCGGGGGTAGGCGGCGCGGTAGACGTCGTCGGCGGTGGCGTGGAGCGAGGGCAGCCCGCCGGTGATCAGTACGGTGGCCAGGCCCTCCGGCGCGGCGGAGAGATACCGGACGGCGCAGAAGCCGCCGAAGCTCTGGCCGAGGACGGTCCAGGGGGCGCCGCCGGTCAGCTGGTGGCGGATCGTCTCGCAGTCGCGCACGATGCTGTCGGACCGGAAGAGGGCGAGATGGTCGGCCTGTTCCCGGGGAGCGCCGACCAGGGGAAGGGTCTGGCGGTTGAGGGGGGTGGAGAGCCCGGTGCCGCGCTGGTCGAGCAGGAGCACCCGGAACTCCCGGAGGGCCCGGTCGAGCCATGCCTGGCGACCGGTGAACCGGCGGGCCCCGAAGCCCGGGCCGCCCTCCAGATAGACCAGCCACGGCAGGTCCTCGCCGGCCTTCGACGGGTCGACCACCTCGCGGCCGTACAGCTCGATCCGCTCCCCCGACGGGTTCGCGTGGTCGAGCGGGACCGAGAAGCGGTGATCGGTGAGGATGACGCCGGGCTGGCGGTAGCTGGTCAACGGTGGCTCCTGGTCGGTGCGGGTGCGGCGCGGGCTGTCGGTCGGTGCGGGTGCGGCCGTGCCGTGGTCCGCCCGACGGCGTCCGGCGACGGACCGTGGCCGTTCGGCGGCGGTCCGTGTGCGCGGCGGGGGCCCCGCTCCTAGCGTGGGCCCATGATCCGGTTCGAGCAGGTCAGCAAGGTCTACCCAGACGGTACGACGGCCGTCGACGGGCTGTCCTTCGAGGTCCGGGAAGGGGAGCTGGTGACCCTGGTCGGCCCGTCCGGCTGCGGCAAGACGACCACGATGATGATGGTGAACCGGCTGCTCGAACCGACGTCGGGGCGGATTCTGGTCGGCGGCCGGGACGTCTCGGAGACCGACCCGGTCCGGCTGCGCCGCCGGATCGGCTACGTGATCCAGCAGGTGGGGCTCTTTCCGCACCGTACGGTCCTCGACAACACGGCGACCGTCCCGGCGCTGCTCGGCTGGAAGCGGGCGAGGGCGCGCGAGCGGGCCGCGGAGCTGCTGGATCTGGTGGGCCTCGATCCGGCGGTGTACGGGCCCCGCCGCCCCGCGCAGTTGTCGGGCGGGCAGCGTCAACGGGTGGGCGTGGCGCGGGCGTTGGCAGCCGATCCGCCGGTCCTGCTGATGGACGAGCCGTTCGGCGCGGTCGACCCGGTGACCCGGGAGAAACTCCAGAACGAGTTCCTGAAGCTCCAGGCCACCGTGCGCAAGACGGTGCTGCTGGTGACGCACGACATCGAGGAGGCGGTGCGGATGGGCGACCGTATCGCGGTGTACGGGCCGGGGAGGATCGAGCAGTTCGACCGGCCGGGGGCGGTGCTCGGGGCGCCGGCCACGCCGTACGTCGCGGAGTTCGTGGGCGCGGACCGGGGGCTGAGGCGGCTGTCGGTGACCACGATCGAGCCGGCCGATCTGGAGCAGCCGCCGGTGGTCCGGCTGGACGAGCCGGCCCCGGGGGCGGCTCGGCGGCTGCGGGAGGAGGGGGCGCGCTGGGCGGTGGTGCTGAACGACCGGGACGAGCCGCACGGTTGGGTGTCCGTCTCGGCGCTGGAGGGCGCGGGCGCGCAGCGGGCGGTGGGTTCGCTGGCGCGCCGGATGGAGGCGTGGGTGCCGTTGGGGGCGCCGCTGAAGCGGGCGTTCGGCGAGTTGCTCCAGCACGACGCGGGGTGGGTGGCGGTACTGGACGGGGCGCGGTTCGCGGGGGTGCTGACCCCGGCGAAGCTGCACGAGGCGCTGCGGCGGTCGGTGGGCGCGGACGCGCGCGGGGTCGCCCGCGGCGAGGTCCTGTTCGACTCGGTGGCGGACGCGTAGCGGAGCGGGAGTCGGGGGGTGCCGCAGGACGGGCCGGGAGTCGGGGGTGCCGCAGGACGGGCCGGGCCGGGGCCCGTCCGGCGGCGGTGGGTCAGCCGCGTGCCACCGCGATCGAGCCCTGGAGCCGTTCGCCCGCCTCGTAGATCATGTACGGCACGCCCCGGTCGGTCCCGAAGCTCGGGGCCGCGCTGCGTCCGTTGTCGGGCGCGGTGGTGGCGGAGTCGTAGAAGAGTCCGAGATGGTTGCGGCGGCCGAAGTCGTTGCCGACCTCGGTGATCAGCAGATTGCCGCCGTTCTCCTTGCTGTTGTTGTAGACGACGTACGTGCTGCCGTCCCGGCTCAGCAGGTGGGGGCCGCCGATGTTGTTGGCGCCGACGTCGGAGTGGCGCACGAGCGGTGTCTGGTCGAAGGTCCAGTTGCGGCCGTCGGCCGACCAGCCCCAGGCGATGTCCCGGTGGTTGGACTGGTTGTTGAGCATGAACAGCATCACCCAGTGGGCGCCGCGCGAGGGCAGTTCGTGCGGGAAGACGCGGGCGTAGGAGGTCTCGCTGCTGCCGGCGGGCATCATCGCGGTGGTGAGCACCACCTTGTCGTACGTGAAGGTGATGCCGTCCTTGGAACGGGCGAGGCGGGTGGTGCCGTTCTCGCCGTGGAAGTAGAGCCACAGCTCCTTGACGTCCTCGCGCCAGACGACGTGCGGGGAGGCGACGTGGCTGACGCGGTAGTGCGGCTGCCAGTTGTTGGAGACGATCGGGTTGGCGGTGTATTCGGTGAAAGGGCCCTCCAGCGAGTCGCCGTAGGCCAGGCAGATGCCGCCCGGCGCGTCGTGCGGCCCGTAGTAGAGGTAGTAGCGGCCCAGCGGGTTGGCCAGCTTGTCGTAGACGCCCCTGACGCACGGGAAGATGATCTCGCCGGTGGGGTTGTACTTCAGCTGAGAGGGCGTCAGAAGCGTCTTGAGGTAGCGGTAGTCGGGGAATCCGCCGGGCGCGGCCGCCGGAGCGGCGGCGGGGGTGACGGCGGGGGCCGCGACCGCGCCGCCTGCCGCCGCACCGGTGGCGATCACACCGGAGGCCGCCGCGGCGGTCGCCGCCGCCGCGCGCAGGAAGATCCGCCGGCCGGGGTCGCGCGGTTCACCGGAGGACCGCGGGTGTGCGTCGCTGTCGTGCTGTGTCATGTCGTGCTCCGTCCCGGAGGGTTGAGGGATCACAGAGGAAGCCGGAGAGGGTTCAGAGGTAGGTGGCGGCGGTGACGCAGAAGCCGCCGAGGGCGACGGCCCAGACGTACGGCAGGGTCCGCGCCATCACCTGCTGCGGGGTGACCCCCGCGTACTGGGCGCTCCACACGGTCTGGGTGCTGGTCGGGTCCGACACACCGAAGACCTGGTTGTACGAGGTGGCCAGGCCCAGCACCGCGGCGGCCGGGTAGATCCCGGCGGCGATGAGGACACCGGCGATGCCCGCGCCGAGGCCGTAGACGTTCAGCGGCCCCCGATAGAGGCAGAGCGGCACGAGCGCGGTGAAGACCACGACGAACAGCACCGGGTTCTGCGGGCTGACCGCCTTGACCAGTGGTTCCAGCGCCTCGACCGCGCCGGGCAGTTTGACCGCCGCGAGGAGGATGCCGATCGCGACGAACAGCACGATGGGTGCCGCCGCGACCTCGAAGCCGCCGTACAGGGTGCGCAGCAGCCGTTTGTTCATCCCGCCGGGCCGGGTGGTGGTGACCAGCGCGTACAGCACACCGGCGAGCATCGACGGCAGGATCGCGACGTCCAGGCCGAGGGCGAGGATCAGCGGGACGAGCGGGGTGAGCAGCGCGTACCAGGGGGCGTCGCCGAGCCGCTCGCGGCGTGACGTGGGCTTCGCCGAGGCGGACTTGAGAGACCACGTGTGTTCGACGCCGCGCCGGCGGGTCTCGACCAGGACGAACAGGACGGCGGCGGCCAGCGCGAACGGGAACAGCTTCATCATGAAGCCGCGCACGGTGTCGACGGGCAGCTCCAGGGCGGTGGAGAAGAACTGCCAGATGGGCAGTTCGAAGGGCATGCCGGCGGCGATGCCCATCAGGATCGTTCCCGCCGCGGTGACCTTGGGTATCCCGACCGCGATCATCGCGGGTATGCCGACGATTCCGGCGAGCATGGCCGCGGGTGCCGAGCCGGTGACCGTGCCGACGAGCGTCGAGACGGCGAGGACACCGAGGGCGACCACGACCGGGCGGTCGCCGCCGAATTCGACGATCTTGCGGACGAGGGTGCCCGCGATGCCGGTCTCGTCGAGGAGTTTGCCGAGCCAGGAGCCCAGCAGGATGGCGATCATCGTGACGGCGAGGGTCGGCGCGCCCTCCTGGAGGACCGTGTCCAGGACGCTGTTCTCGCCGGTCGCCGGGGCGCCCGCGAGGAGGGCGATGACGACGGCCAGCAGGACGAGCGCGAAGGCGGTGGGGAGTTTGCGGGTGAGCATCGCGGCGACACCGGCCGCCATGACAAGAAGGATGACGACGCCCATGGCGTTACTTCTTTCTTCCGTGCGGGGAGGCGTGCGGCGACCCGTGCCGGGTTCCGTACGGCGGTTCGGCCGCCTCGGCGGCGGCGGCCAGGGCGGCCGTCAGCAGGAGCGGGCTGCGGCCCAGACCGCAGACGGCGCGGGCGTGGGCGTGGGCGGCGATCTCGTCGGCGCCCGCGACATGGCCGTACAGGCGGTGGCGTCCCGCGCGCAGCACGACATGGCCGAGCGACCGTCTCAGGGCCGCCTTCGCCGGTCCGTGGTGGAGTTGTTCGTGCACCGTCTCGTGGGCGATCGCCGCCGCCCGCAGGGACCCGGCCGGGTACCAGTGGCGCCAGCCGAGCCGGCCGGCCAGTTCGTCGGCGAGGGCCAGGGTGTCGGTGAACAGTTCCACCGTCGGCACCGGCCGGGAGGTGTAGCGGGCGAGCAGCCCCCTGGCGAGTCCGCCGTCGCTCTCCACGATCCGGGCCGTGGTGGCGACGGGGTCGAGCGCGGCGCCGAACTCGGTGGCGGTACGCGCCCATCGGCGCAGCAGGTCCGGGTCGCGGCCCTCGTGCGTGGGGGTGTTCGCGAGCAGCCGGGCGCCGAACGCGATGTCGTCGGTGGCTTCCAGTGCCTCGATCGCCGCGCGGGTGGCGCGGTCGAGCAGGACGGCCGTCATGAGCGCACCTCCAGCACGGCGACGACGGGTTCGTCGGCGGCGCGGGCGCGCAGTTCGCTGCGGGCGAGCGCCAGCAGGGGCCCGGGGTCGAGTACGCCGGAGAGGTCGGCGATCCGGGAGCCGAGGAGGAGCCGCAGGGCGGGGGCGCGGACACCGCCGTCGCCGTAGGAGGTGGCCTCCCGCACCAGTCCGGCGAGGACCTCGGGGGCGCGGCCGACGGTGGTGGACTCGACCCGGGCGTCCGGCGCGTGGAGCCGTACGACGCCGTCGGCGTCCACCACCCGCACCGGGTGCCGGTCGGGGCGGAACCGGCGGCGGACGTCGGTGCCGTACACGGTGTGCGCGGGGGTGCCGGCGAGGACGCGGACCGACGCCGGGTCGGTCTTGAGGCTGTCGGCGGCGGCGCGGAGCCGTTCGGTGTCGTCGGCCCGGTGGGCGCGGTCCTGGGTGCGCAGTTCGGTGGCGCCGGTCGCGACGGCCCGCACGGTGCTGGTCTGCGGGTCGACGGTGACCTCCACCTCGACGCCGTCGGCGGCGGCGCCCTGGGCGACGACGGCCGCCTCGGCCTCGGCCCGTACGGCGAGGATCTGTTCCTGTCCGGCGCCGGGGACGATGCGTTCGACCTGTTCG
Organism: Streptomyces sp. NBC_01498; assembly: GCF_036327775.1. NCBI lineage: Bacteria > Bacillati > Actinomycetota > Actinomycetes > Kitasatosporales > Streptomycetaceae > Streptomyces > Streptomyces sp. NBC_01498. The sequence goes on from NZ_CP109598.1 coordinate 357,211, forward strand.
CGGATGAGGGCGAGGGCGACACCGATGGGGCTGATGACCTCGTTGTGCCGGGCTATGCGGCCCTCCTGGCCGGTGACCGCCGCGAGGTGCGGGGTGACGGCCGCGGCGCCTCCGCCGCCGCCGACGAGCACGGCGGTGTCCTTGTCCAGCCGGTAGTCACGGATCATCGCGTCGACGACGCTCCTGACCTGGTCGACCCCGGCGTCCAGGACCCGGGCCGCCGCCGTGGCGACGTCCGTGCCGAGCGCGGCGGCCAGGGGCGCGAGCGCGGCCTTCGCCACGGCCGGGTCGCAGTGCGCGAAGTCCCCTTCCGGGACCCGGCCCAGGGCGTTGGCCGCGCAGGTCATGGTGAGCGCGAATCGTCCGCCGGCGGCGTCGAGCACCGCGTAGTCGGCCGGGTCGTCGTCCATCGGCCGGACGGTGGTGACCGTGGCGTCCCGCAGGTCGTCCAGGGTCGCGAAGCAGGCGTACGGCAGGCCCGCCATGTGCGCGCTGCGCGGCCCGGCGCCGGTGACCCTGCCGCCGCCGATACGGACCATGGAGCCGCCGCCGACCCCGACGGTCCGGACGTCGAGCGCGGAGAGGTACGACGTCTTCCCGAGGATCGTGGCGTGCCGGACGGCGACCTTGCCGCGCCGGACGACGCTGATGTCGGTGGACGTGCCGCCGGTCTCCAGGAACAGGCCCTCGCTGACGCGTTCCTGCATCAGCGCGCCCGCGACTCCGGCGGCGGGACCGGACAGGACGGTCAGCAGTGGTCTGCGGCGCATCTCGTCCAGCGACATCACTCCCCCGTCGCAGCGCATCACCATCAGCGGGGCGGTGACGCCCGCCTTGGTGATGGAGGCGTCGACGAGGTCGGCGGTGGCGAGCATGCGCGGCAGGATCGCGGCGTTGACGACGGCGGTGCGGGTCCGCTTGTGGAGCCCGTACAGCGAGGTGATCTCGTGCGCGGCGGTCGTCGGCAGTCCGCGCTCCCGGGCCGCCGCGACGACCCGGTCCTCGCCTTCGGGGCGGTCGACGCTGAACGGCTGGCTGGCCACGACGACCTGGGCGCCGTCGCGGACGACCGCGTCGACGGCGGCGCGGACGGCGGGCGCGTCGTCGGGGTCGTCGACATGGGCGTAGGCGAGCGGCAGCCGCTTGCCGGGGGTGAGTTCGAGCTTCCGGAACGCGGCGAGGCGGCGGGTGAACGCGGCGCCCGGTCCGTCGCCGACGCCGATCAGTCCGACCGTGGCGACGTCGCCCTCCAGCAGGGCGTTGGTAGCCTGGGTGGTGCCGTGGGCGAGAAAGGCCACGTCCTCGGGGGCGTGTCCGGTCTGTTCGAGCAGACGGTCGAGAGCTTCGACGATGCCGTGGGCGACGCCGTCCTCGTGACGGTGGCTGGTGGGGACCTTCACCTGTCCCAGCAGTCGCAGGGTCGTGGCGTCGACGGCCACGGCGTCGGTGAAGGTTCCGCCCACGTCGATGCCGACGCGGATGCGGTGGGTGTTCATGGCTTGGGCACCTCCTTGTGCGGGTGGGTGGGTACGGCGCGGGCGGTAGGCCGGGCGGGGCAGGTGGAGCTGCGCCGCCCGGCTGTCCGCCGTCGTTGAGGGGTATGGCGGCCTGACGGATCGTCAGGTGATCGAGTGTCAGTAACCGCGTACGTCGGGCCAGTGGCGCTGCACCCCTTCGCGGTCGAGCAGTTGGGCGAATCGGTCGAACCGCTTGTCCTCGGCCTGGACCTGGTGCGGTTCGACGCCTTCGGCGACGCAGTGCGCGGCCAGCGCGCCGGCGACCTCGCCGATGTTCCATTCCACCGGGTGGAGCCGGTAGCAGCCGTTGGTGATGTGGGTGGTGCCGATGTTCTTCCCGGCGGGCAGCAGATTGCGGACACGGCGCGGTATCAGCGCGCCGAGCGGGATCTCGAACGGCACGGAGCCGATGTCGATGTAGTTGTCGCCACCGGTCGAGGGGTGCAGGTCGATGCGGTAGTTGCCGATACCGACGGAGTCCCGGTAGCGGGTGCCGCCGTAGGGGCCGACCAGGTCGATCGCGACGTCGTGCTCGGTGACGGTGGTGACCGCCTTGATCCGGCGCGACTCGCGCACGTACGGCGCCTTGGCCAGACCGTCCGCCGTCCCCGTCACGTCGGGGCGCAGCCGCAGTCCGGGGAATCCCGTGCCGCCGTCGGCACGCGGCGCCTCGGTCTGGAGCCAGTACAGGAGCGAGAGGGAGAGCTGCCGGGCCCCTTCGAGGGCGGCGGCCGACGTCTCCTCGCCGGCGCCGATCAGGGGCTTCAACCAGTAGTCGTTCAAAGGCCAGTTGACCAGGGTGATGTCGGAGTCGAACGCGCCGGGCCGGTGCAGCTTGCGGGCGAGGATCCGGCGGAAGCCGAAGAGTTCCTTGTCGCCCGCGTCGGCGGACTGGTCGGCGGTGACGTCGAGCGGGTCGAGGTCCGGGTTGGGGACGAAGGTGCGCGGTACGGCCTCCAGGGTACGGGGGTCGGGCGCGAGGAAACCGAGCAGCGGGCCGGGCCAGAAGTCCGGCCGGTAGGCGCGCCAGAAGTCGTAGTCGGCGGGCCGTTCGACGGTGTGGTCCTCGCCCTCGTGGTGGGAGAGCGCGAAACAGACCGTGATGCCCTGCTGGTTGAGGGGCTGGGCGTCGTCGGGGGCGTGCGGTTCGCCGTACTCGCTCCGCGCCTCGGCGCCGATCGCGTGCTCGACCCCGGCGAGTGCGAGCAGTTCACCGGTCTCGGTCGCGTCGAGGACGTAACGGGCGTTGATCGTACGGTGGTTGCCGGTGCGCAGATCGGTCAGCGTGACGGACCGTACGGTGTCGTCGCCGGCCGTCTCGGCGGCGACCGGGCGGTGTTCGGTGAGGAGCGTGAGCCGGCCGGACGAGCGGTGCGGGGCGAGCATCGCCTCCAGGACGGCGAGGGCGACGCGCGGTTCGTGGCAGAGCTTGCTGACCCGCCCGGCGCCCGGGTTGAGGCCGGTGAGGGCGAGCGCCTCGGAGCGCAGCGGGTACCAGCGGCGGTAGTGGTCCCTGATGGACTCTCGCAGCGTGCGGTACGAGGCGGTGACGCCGAACCGCTCGACCCAGGGGTGCTCGTCGGGCGGGACGGCCTGGGAGGTGAGCTGGCCGCCGATCCAGTCCGTCTCCTCGGTGAGGACGACGGTGCGTCCGGCCCGGCAGGCGGCGAGGGCGGCGGCGACGCCGCCGAGCCCTGCGCCCACGATGAGGATGTCGGGTGCGGATGTCACGGGTCTCCTTGAAGTGCGGTGTGTGCGTGGTGCGTCGAATACGGGGTGGGTCTGGTGCGGGGGCGTGGTGCGTGCGTCGTGCGACGGGTGCGGGTGAGGGGCCGGGGGCAGGCCGGGTGGTCAGGGGCGGGCGGGTGGCGGTCCCGCCGTGGGCGGTGGTCCGGCCGTCGTGCCGGGCCGGAAGGTGCACGCGACCAGGGGTTCGCTGGCCTGTTCCCCGGCGACCAGCGCGGCGAGCATCCGTACGGCCGCGGCGCCCAACTGCGGCCGGGGGATGTCGAATCCGGTCGGCGCGGGACCGTCGGAGAGATCCGGCGGCGGGCTGCCGAGGAGTGCGAGCGAGGCGTCGCGCGGGCAGTCGATGCCGACGAAGTGCGCGGCGCCGTGCAGTGCGCGCCAGGCGTCCCCGGTGTCGGTCTCCTCGGCGACGAACGCGGTGACACCGTTGTCGAGCCAGCCGCGCAGCCGTTCGGCGGTCAGGTCGTGCTCCGGGTCGGCGGAGCGGAAGACAGCGGCGGGGCCACCGGGCAGCCCGGCCTCCTCCAGCCCTTTGAGGAAGCCGTGTTCACGGTCGGTGGACGCGGGCGCCTCGTCGTCCTCGCGTACCAGCACGATGCGCCGGTGGCCGAGTGCGGCGAGGTGGGCGACGACCTCCTTGCTGGCGCTGACGTAGTCGGCGCCGACCCAGGCCAGCCCCTCCAGTTCGTCCCGGCGGCCGAGATGCACCACGGGGAAGCCGTCGGCGACCAGGCGCCCCAGTTCGTCGGCGGGCGCGTGGCGGCCGAGGAAGAGGCAGCCGTCGGCGAGCCGTACGCGGCCCAGGGCGTGCGGTCCGGTGGCTCCCGCGCCGCCGGTGCTGGAGCCGGTGAAGAGCACCAGGTCGTACCCGCGCGCCGCCGCCTCCCGCTCGACGCCGACGAGGAACGGGTAGTACGAGTGGTGCACGTCGGTCGGGAAGGTGGACGTGAAGCTGAAGACCCCCAGCAGGTTGTTGCGGGCGGCGGCCAGTCTGCTGGCCGCCGGGTCGGGGACGTAGCCGAGGCTGCGTACCGCGTCGAGCACCTTCCGCCGGGTCTCCTCGGAGATCGTGGCGCCCTGTTTCCGGGCCCCGAGCACCAGCGAGACCGTGGCCTGCGAGACCCCGGCGAGCCGGGCGACCTCGGCCTGGCGCGGACGTGACGTACGGCCCGTGGGTGCGGGTGTCCGGCCCGGCCGGGCCCGCTTCCTGGGTTCCTCCACCGTGTTCCTCCAGATCGTTAATGCGTATTACTAATGCGCATTAGCGAGTACTGTGGACCTCCGGACGGCGGCGGTCAAGGGATCGGTCAAGACTTCTTCCGGCCCCTTCCGCTCCCTTCATCGGCGGCGGCCCGGACCGTACGGTGTGATCATCCGTCCGCGAAAACCGAGGTGATGCCGCGATGGCCCTGTTCGATCTGCCCCTGGACGAGTTGCGGACCTACCGCAGCCGGTCCGTGGAACCGGCGGACTTCGACGACTTCTGGACGACGACCCTCGCCGAGGCCCGCGCCCATGAGCTGGACGCCCGCTTCGAGCCCGTCACGACGGGGCTGGCGACGGTGGAGGTGTACGACGTGACCTTCGCCGGGTTCGGCGGCCACCCGGTCAAGGGCTGGTTCGTGCTGCCCGCCGGTACGCGTGAACCGCTGCCCGTGGTGGTCGAGTTCGTCGGGTACGGCGGCGGGCGCGGGCTGCCGCACACCCAACTGCTGTGGGCCTCGGCCGGGTTCGCGCACTTCGTGATGGACACCCGGGGGCAGGGCGCCGCGTGGGGCGGGGGCGACACCCCGGACCCGGTCGGCAGCGCGTCCGCGTTCCCCGGCTATCTGACCCGGGGCGTCGAGGACCCGTACGCGTACTACTACCGCCGGGTGTTCACCGACGCGGTCCGCGCCGTCGAGGCCGCCCGTTCCCATCCGCTGGCCGACGCCTCCCGCACGGCGGCGATCGGGCGCAGCCAGGGCGGCGGGATCACGCTGGCGGTGGCGGGTCTGGTGCCGGACCTGGCGGCGGTGGCGCCGGACGTGCCGTTCCTCTGCGACTTCCCCCGGGCGATCACGCTCACCGACAGCCATCCGTACCGGGAGGTGGGCAAGTACCTCAACACCTACCGGCGCCGGGGCGAGCAGGTGCGGCGGACGCTCGGCTACTTCGACGGGGTGCATTTCGCGGCGCGCGGCCGGGCTCCCGCGCTGTTCTCGGTGGCGCTGGAGGACCAGACGTGTCCGCCGTCGACGGTGTTCGGGGCGTTCAACGCCTACGGGGCCGAGGACCGGACGATCGAGGTGTACGAGTTCAACGGCCACGAGGGCGGTCAGTCGTACCAGGAGGAGGCCCAACTGGCCTGGCTGCCGCCCCGGCTGACGGACTGACATCTTTTCGGCCGGCCGCCGGGTGCGGTGCGGCCGGGGATCAGCCGGGGAGCAGCCTCTTCGACACGAGGTAGTTCCTGGCGACCTCCTCCGGCAGCCGGCGCCAGCTGTCGACCTGTGTGTTCAGCGCGGTCAGGTCCCCGGTCGTCAGTACGGTGTTGAGCGGGGCGAGTGCGGCACGCACACCCGGGCCGCCGGCCCGCGACCGGTTGACGACGGGGACGACGTGGTCGGCGTTCTGGAGGCGCTTGTCGTCGGCGAGGACCACGAGGCCGAACCCGGCGAGTGTCCCGTCGGTGGTCGTGGTCGCGACCAGCTGGTCGCGCCCGTTGCGCACGGCCTGTTTGGACGGGGTGGTGCCCAGCCCCCGGGGGTCGACGGCGGTGATCCGGATGCCGTACGTCTTCCTCAGCCCCGGTGCGCAGGAGGCGCGTCGCACGCATTCGTCGCCCGCCGCCAGCCGGACGGGCAGCCGGGCGCGGCCGAGGTCGGAGAGCGTGCGGAGCCGGTGCTTCCGCGCGTACGCGGCGCTGACGGCGTACGCGTTCTGGTCGACGGCGCGGCCCGGTTCCAGTACGTCGAGGCCGCGCCGCGCGGCCAGCGCACGCAGCACCTTCATGGTGGGGGCCAGGTCCGGGGAGGCGACGGGTTCGGCGCCGGCGCCGTGGGTCTTGGTGTTGAGCCAGTCGGCGAAGGTGGCGGCGTACTCGGGCACGACGTCGATCCGGCCGCTCTCCAGGGCGGGTTCGTACAGCTCGCGGTTGGCGACGGAGAGGATCCGGGTGCGGTAGCCGGCCCGGTCCAGGAGGAGGGCGTACATCCGGGCGAGCAGATCGCTCTCGGTGAATCCGGCCGATCCGACGGTGAGGCTCTCGCTGTCGCCGGGCGCGGCGGTGACGGCGTCCCGCGTCTCCAGTGAGGGGCCGGTGGCGCACGCCGTGGCGCCCAGCGCGAGGAACAGGACGAGGGCGGGAGCACCGGGTGCGGCAACGGCCGTACGGCGCGGGCTCATCCCGCCTCGCCCCTCACCCACGGGGGCGACAGCCGCCGCACCGCCTCGAAGAGCCCGTCGACCAGGAGCGCGAACACGGCGACGAGCACCGCGCCCGCGACGACCATCGGGGTGGCCGCCAGATTGAACCCGGCGGTGATGATCCGGCCGAGGCCGCCGCCGCCCACCAGCGCGGCGAGTGTCGCCGTGGCCACGAGTTGGACGGCGGCGATCCGTACCCCGGTGAGGATCAGGGGCGCGGCGAGAGGCAGTTCGACCCGCGCGAGCAGCTGACGGCCCGTCATGCCCATGCCCCGGGCGGCCCGTACGACGTCGGCGTCCACGCCCCGTATGCCGACGTAGGCGTTGGTCAGCAGCGGCGGGACCGCGAAGAGGACGAGCGCGACGATCGTCGGCCAGTCGCCGTACCGGCCGACCGGCGTGAGGAGCAGCAGGACCAGGACGGCGAAGGTGGGGACGGCCCGGCCGGTGTTGGCGAGGGTGACGGCCGGGGCGCCTCCCTTGCCGAGATGGCCGAGGACGACGGCGACGGGCAGCGCCAGGACGCAGCCGATGAGCAGACAGACGACGGTGAGGAAGAGGTGTTCGCCGAGGCGGGTGCCGATGCCGTCGGCGCCCGTCCAGTGGGCGCCGGTGGTGAGCCAGGACCAGGCGGCGGCCGGGGTGTTCACGCGGGGCGCTCCCCCGGCCGCCGCGCCCACGGGGTGAGCACCCACTGGAGCGCGAGCAGCAGCAGGTCGGCGGCGACGGCGATGAGCACACAGAGGACGGAGGCGGTCAGTACCTGCGCCTTGAAGAAGGTGTTCATCCCGGCGTGGATGAGATTGCCGAGCCCGCCGTGGCCGACGATCGCGCCGATGGTGACGAGGGAGACGGCCGAGACGGTGGTGAGGCGCAGGCCCGCCATGGAGGCGGGCAGGGCGAGGGGCAGTTCGACGGTGAGCAGGAGTCTGAGCGGCCCGTATCCCATGCCGCGCGCGGCCTGCCGGGTCTCTTCGGGGACGGCGCGCAGTCCGGCGAGGATGTTGCGGACGAGCAGGGTGAGCGAGTAGAGGACGAGCCCGGCGACGACGAGCGAGGCGGACAGCCCGAACACGGGCAGCAGCAGGGAGAACATCGCCAGGGACGGGACGGTGTAGAGCACGGTGGTGGCACCGAGGACGGGGCCGGCCGCCCAGCGCCGGTGCCGGGCGGCGAGTGCGAGCGGCAGGGCCAGTGCCAGGGCGAGGAGGACGGAGCCCGCGGTGAGCTGGAGGTGCTGGAGGACGGCGTCCTGGAGGAGGTCCCGGCGGCTGGAGAGATAGGCACCACAGATCCAGTCGTTGCGGGCGAGGCAGTCGTCGGGGGGCGCGGTCACCCGTCCATTGCAGCGCCGTTCCGGGCGGGCCGCGCGTGGGGTTGGCCCGTCCGGGCCGGTGGGCGGGCGGCACGCCCCCGGGCCGTCCGCTCCGGGTCATTCCGGGGTGGTGTCCTCCGGTGTGCCGTGGGCCAGCCGGGCCAGCAGGTCGAGCGCGTCGGAGAGCGCCGCGTGGGACGGGGTGCCGAGGGCCAGCCGGACCGCGTGGGGCGCGCGGCCGGTGCCGACGGCGAAGGCGGCGCCGGGTGCGACGGCGATGCCCTGGCGGGCGGCGGCTGCGACGAAGGTCTCGGCCCGCCAGTGCGCGGGCAGTTCCCACCAGCAGTGGTAGCCGTGGGGGTCGGCGTGGACGGTGAAGCCGGCCAGCCGGTCGGCCCTGATGCCCTGCCGCCGCAGGGCGTCGGCGCGCTTGGCACGCGCGATCTCCCCGGCGGTGCCGTCGGTCGTCCACCGGGTCGCCGCGTCGAGGGCGAACCGGGCCGCCGACCAGGCACCCGAGCGCAGGGCCGAGGCGAGACGCTGTTCGAATCCGTACGGCGCGACGGCGTAACCGAGGGTCAGGCCGGGCGCGAGCCGCTTGGACATGCTGTCCAGGACGACGGTGCGTTCGGGGGCGAGGGTGGCGAGCGGCGGCACGTCGTCCCGGAGGAATCCGTAGATGGCGTCCTCGATGACATGGAGGTCCAACTTCCTCGCCGTCTCGGCCAGTTGCTCCCGGCGGGACGGCGGGACGGTCATGCCCAGCGGGTTGTGGAGCGTCGGTTGCAGATAGACGGCGCGCAGCGGTGGGGCGTCGGTCAGGGCCCGCGGCAGGACGCCGTGCTCGTCCATGGCGAGCGGGACGAGGGTGATGCCGAGGTGGGCGGCGATGCCCTTGACGACGGGGTAGGTGAATTCCTCCACGCCGAGCCGGCCGCCGGCCGGGACGCAGGCCGCGAGGGCCGCCGCGATCGCCTGGCGGCCGTTGCCGGCGAAGTGGATCCGTTCCGGTTCCGGTGTCCAGCCGGCGCGGGCGAGCAGGGAGGACGCGGCTTCCCGCTCCCCGGTGAGGGACCCGGCGCCGCCGAGGGGCCGCAGGGAGGCCTCCAGGACGTCGGGGCGCGCCGTCCGGGCCAGCCCGGCGGCGAGCATTCCGGCCTGCTCGGGCAGGACGGGGAAGTTGACCTCCAGGTCGATCCTGGCCTCGCCGGTCTCGGCGAGCGCGGGCTGGGGTCCGGGTGGCGCGGCGCGGACGTAGGTCCCCCGGCCCACCTCGCCGGCGGCCAGTCCGCGCCGGATCAGCTCGCCGTAGACGCGGGCCGCCGTGGAAGGGGCGATGCCGTGGTTCCGGGCGAACGTCCGCTGCGGTGGCAGCCGCTCGCCGGGTCCCAGCCGCCCGGCCCGGATGTCGGCGGCGAGCCGGTCGGCGATCCGGCGGTAGTCGTCCATGGCGCACACGCCCTCCCCATTGCCCCTATTGCACCGAGTGCAATTTCCTCATTGCATTGAGATGGTGCACCACCTAGCATCGGATTTCAAGAGGCGGAGCACCGGACGACCGGCCCCGGCGACTGTCGCCGCCGGGGTGCGCCGGTGGACGAAGGGCGGGACCCCATGGGCACCATGACGCTGCACGACCTCACCGTCGCCTACGACGACGTGGGCGGGGGCGAGGGCCGGGAGGACGGCGAGGTGCTGCTTCTCGTGCACGGCCACCCGTTCGACCGCTCGATGTGGCGGCCCCAGATCGAGACGTTCGCCGGGCCCCGGTGGCGGGTGATCGCCCCGGACCTGCGCGGGTACGGCGGTTCCACCGTCGTACCGGGTGTCACCACGCTCACCGCCTTCGCCCGTGACCTCGCGGCGCTGCTCGACCGGCTGGCCGTCGGCCGCGTCGTGCTGGGCGGGCTGTCCATGGGCGGCCAGATCGTCCTGGAGTTCCACCGGCTCTTCCCGGAGCGGGTCAGGGCCCTGGTGCTGGCCGACACCTTGGCGGCGGCCGAGACGGAGCGGGGCAGGGCGGTGCGCCGCGCGACGGCCGACCGGCTGGTGCGGGAGGGCATGGGACCGTACGCGGACGAGGTGCTGACGAGGATGGTCGCGCCGGGCACCGCGGCGGCCCTGCCGGAGGTGACCGCGCACGTACGGGACATGATGCGGGCCGCGCCGCCGGAGGGCGCGGCGGCGGCCTTGCGCGGCCGGGCCGAACGGCCGGACTACGTGGGCATGTTGGGGCGGGTGACGGTGCCCGCGCTGGTCGTGGTGGGCAGCGAGGACGGGTACACGCCGGTCGCCGACGCGCGGGTGATGAGCGACGGGATACCCGGCGCGACCCTCGCGGTCGTCGAGGGTGCCGGGCATCTGCCCAACCTGGAGCGGCGGGCGGAGTTCGACGCGGTGCTCGGCGCTTTCCTGGACTCCCTGCCGCCGTCCGCCCGCTGACGGACGGGGCACGGCGGGCAGGGGCGACGAGCAGGCCCGGGGGCGGCGCAGAGGCACGGGAACGAGGCGCCGTACCCGTTCCGCCCCCGCTCTCCTATGCTGTGGCCGGGCGCTGACAGGGCCGCAGCACGAGATCGGAGACGCACATGCTCACCAAGATCGAAGCCGCCGAAGCAGTCCGTCAGGCCAAGGTACGTACGGGAGTGACCTGGGCCCAACTCGCCGAAGCGGTGGGCAAACCGCTCGCCTGGACCACGGCGGCGCTGCTCGGGCAGCACCCGATGGGCGCGGAGGACGCCGCCACGGCCGCGGCGCTCCTCGAACTCGGCGACGACGCGGCTCTCGCCTTCCGACTCCAGCCGACACGCGGAGCGCTGGACGCCGCCGTCCCGGTGGACCCGACGATCTACCGGCTCTACGAGGTCGTCCAGGTCTACGGTCCCACCATCAAGGAACTGATCCACGAGCAGTGCGGCGACGGCATCATGAGCGCCATCAACTTCCGTCTCGACGTCCGGCGGGTTCCCGACCCGGCCGGTGACCGCGTGGTGATCACGATGGACGGAAAGTACCTGCCGTACCAGTGGTGACGCACTCCGGGGGCCTGCTCCAGCTGCGCGCGCCGGGTACCAGCCTGGTCCTCGACTGCTCCGGCGACCGGCTGCCGCGCGTGCTGCACTGGGGCGACGACCTCGGAGACCTGGAGTCCACGGGCCCGGACGCGCTCGGGGCGCTGGCCGCCGCGAGCGCCGTCCGGCCGGGACCGGACGGCGCCGGCACGCCCGGCCCGCTCGCCCTGCTGCCGGAGTACGCGGCGGGCCGGTACGGTACGCCGGGGCTGACCGGCCACCGCGACGGCGCCGACTTCACCACCGCGTTCACGGTCCGCGCGATCCGTACCGTCCGCGCCCCCGACCTGCCGCGCGCCCACCAGCTCACCGTCGACGCCGTGGACGCGCGCGCCCGGCTCGGTCTCGTCCTGGAGGTCGAGATGACCGGCGCCGGGCTCGTACGCCAGCGTGCCACCCTCGTCAACCACGACAGGGGCGAACGCCCGTACGTTCTCGCCGGTCTGCTGCTCGCGCTCCCCGTGCCCGCCCACGCCACCGAACTCCTCGACCTCACCACCGGCCGGCAGCCGGGTGAACAGGGGCCGCGGCGCTACGCGTTCACGCCCGGCACCCATCTGCGGGAGAACCGCCGGGAGTTCGCGGGGCTGGATCCGACGCTGCTCCGGGTGGCGGGCGAGCCCGGTTTCGGTTTCCGTACGGGCGAGGTGTGGGGTCTGCGTCCGGCGTGCGGCGGCGACCACCACACGCTCGCCGAACGCACCCCGGACGGTGTGTCGTTGCTCGGCGGCGGTGAGACGCTGCCGGCGGGCGAAGTCCGGCTGGGCGGCGGGGAGTCGTACACCGGCCCCTGGGTCGTCGGATCGTACGGCCGGGGGCTGGACGAACTGGCCGGGCGCTTCCACCGTCAGCTGCGCGCCGGGCCCCGGCATCCGCGCCGCCCGCGGCCGGTCACCCTCACCGCCCGCGACGACGGACCCGGCCCCCGGGACGTCGGGGCGCTCACGGCGCTCGCCGACGCCGCCGCCGAGGTCGGCGCGGAGCGCTTCGTCCTGGAGGGCCGGTCCGTGGACGAGGCCGTCCGGAAAGGGGAGTTGCGTCCGCTGGCCGATCATGTCCACACCCGGGGAATGGAGTTCGGGCTGGCCCCGGCGCCGGGGAGCCTCCTCCCGGGCACCGGCCCCGGTCAACCCGCCGCCCACGAGGGGCTGTTGGCGCGGCTCGACGCGCTGGTCCGCGAGCACGCGGTCGACCACCTGGTCTGGGACCCGCACCCGGACCTCGTGGCGGCCGGGCTCGGTCCGGCGGGGGCCGCCGGGGCCCGGACACGGGCAGCCGCCGCCCACCGGCTCCTGGACGACCTGCGCCGCCGGCATCCCGCTCTGGAGATCGCGTCGCCCTCGTCCGGCGAGGACGGGGTCGACGCCGGTGTCCTGGACCGGGCCGAGGGCGTCGGGACGGCCGGACCCGCCGACCCGCTGGAGCAGCAGCGGGTCCACCGCTGGACCGGCGTGCTGCTGCCGCCCGAACTCCTCGTCGCCCGGGTGGGCCCGTCCGCCCGAGGCCCGGCGGGGCACACCGCCGCGCTGGACTTCCGCGCCGGGACCGCCCTGTTCGGCCACTTCGGCATCGAGGAGGACCTGACCGCCGCCCCTCCCGGCGAGCGCGCCCGGCTGGCCGAATGGGTCGCCGGGTACAAGGCGTTACGCCCGCTGCTGCACTCCGGCACGGTCGTCCACGGCGACCATCCCGACCCGGCGTCATGGGTGCACGGTGTGGTGGCGCCCGACCGCTCCCAGGCCCTGTACGCCCTGGTCCGGATGGCGACCGGGGTGATGTCGGCGGCCGGTCAGGTACGGCTTCCGGGACTCGACCCGGCGGCCCGCTACCGGGTACGGCCCCTGCTGCCGGGCGGCCGGCCCGAAGGACCGCGCCCCTCCGACCCGCCCTGGTGGGACGACCCGTACGGCGTGGAACTGACCGGCCGGACCCTGGCCGTCGCCGGTGTACGGGCCCCGACCCTCCTTCCGGGGCACCTGGTGCTCCTGGAGGCACACGCACGCTGACCGACAACGAGAACGGCAGTGAGGTTCCGGCACGTGAGCACCGACTCCCCCTCCCCCGAAGCCCGTCGCCAGTCCGACGGACCCCGGCCGCCCGCACCCGCCCGGCCCGCACCCCACGAGAACGACTCCGGCGCCCGGCGGGACTCCGACGCCTGGTGGAAGTCCGCGGTCGTCTACCAGATCTATCCGCGCAGCTTCGCCGACTCGAACGGCGACGGTGTGGGGGACCTGCGCGGCATCGTCGACCGGCTGGACCATCTGGCCGAACTCGGCGTCGACGTCCTGTGGTTGTCCCCGGTGTACCCGTCCCCGCAGGACGACAACGGCTACGACATCAGCGACTACCAGGACATCGATCCGGTCTTCGGCACCCTCGCCGACTTCGACGACCTGCTGGCCGCCGTCCACGCCCGCTCCATGCGGCTCGTCATGGATCTCGTCGTCAACCACACCTCCGACGAACACCCGTGGTTCACCGAGTCCCGGCGCGGCCCGGACAGCCCCCGGCGCGACTGGTACTGGTGGCGCCCCGCGCGCGACGGCACGGAGCCCGGTGCCCCCGGCGCCGAGCCCAACAACTGGCGCTCCTTCTTCTCCGGCCCCGCCTGGACGTACGACGAGCGGAGCCGGGAGTACTACCTGCATCTCTTCTCCCGGAAGCAGCCCGACCTCAACTGGGAGAACCCGGAGGTCCGCGCGACCGTCCACCGGATGATGAACTGGTGGCTCGACCGGGGCGTGGACGGCTTCCGGATGGATGTCGTCAACCTCATCTCCAAGGACCCCGCGCTGGCCGACCGCACCCGGCACGGCGCGGGGCCCCGGATCCACGAATTCCTCCAGGAGATGCACCGCGAGGTCTTCGCGGGCCGCGCCGGGCGGCTGCTCACCGTCGGCGAGATGCCGGGGGTCACCGTCGAGGAGGCCCGGCTGTTCACCGATCCGGCGCGCGCCGAGGTGGACATGGTCTTCCAGTTCGAGCACGTCGGACTCGACCACGGGGACGACAAGTTCGACGTCCGGCCGCTGAATCCGCTCGATCTGAAGGCGTCGCTCGGCCGCTGGCAGGACGCGCTGGCCGAGACGGGCTGGAACAGCCTCTACTGGAACAACCACGACCAGCCGCGCGTCGTCTCCCGCTTCGGCGACGACGGACCCGCCCACCGGGTCAGGTCGGCGACGATGCTCGCCACCGTCCTGCATCTGCACCGGGGCACGCCCTACGTCTACCAGGGCGAGGAACTGGGCATGACCAACGCCCCGTTCACCTCCGTGGACGACTTCCGCGACATCGAGTCGCTCAACCACTACGCGGAGGCGGTCGCCGGGGGCGCCGACCCGGCGCGGGTGCTGGCGGGGCTGCGGGCGAGGGGACGGGACAACGCCCGCACGCCGATGCAGTGGGACGCCTCCGAACACGCCGGGTTCACCACCGGCACCCCGTGGCTCCCGGTCAACCCGAACCACACCGAGATCAACGCGGAGGCGGCGTACGCCGATCCGGGGTCCGTCTTCCACCACTACCGGCGGCTGATCGCCCTCAGGCACTCCGAACCGGCCGTGGCGCACGGCGACTTCACGATGCTCCTGCCGGACGACCCGCGGGTGTACGCGTTCACCCGGCGCCTGGCGGACCCCGACGGCGGTACGGCGACCGAGCTGCTGGTCCTCGGCAACTTCACCGGGGACACCGCCGAGGTGGAACTGCCGGACGGCGGGTGGCGGGAGGCCCGCACGCTGATCGGCAATGTCCCGGACCCGGCGCCGGTGGGGACCACGGTCGCGCTCGCGCCCTGGGAGGCGCGAGTACTCCGGCGTCGCGTCTGACCTACCGTCAATACAGCTCGTGCGCACGGGACATGGGGCGGGCCCCGAGGACAGGTGCGTCCTCGGGGCCCGCCTCGGCCGGGGTACCGCTACCGGCCGATGGTGAGGGTGTCGATGTCGAACAGGGAGCCGGCCCCACCGGTGAAGGTGAGGAACAGCGGTCCGGTCGGTGTGCCCGTCAGGTTCGTGGACACCGTACGGAAGGTCTCCCAGCCGCCCGTGTTCGGTACCGCGACCGTACCGAGCACCGGCCCGGTCGCCGAGCCCGAGCGGACCGAGACCGTACCTCCCGCACCCGCCGACGAGACCTTCGCGGTGAAGGTCTTCGCCCCGGTGAGCGACGCCTGGGAGTAGCCCGCCCAGTCGCCGTTCTCGATGTAGCCGAGCGTCCTGCCGCCGCTCGCCGGAGCGTGGTCGGCCGCCTGGACGCCCTGCCCCGAGGTGTAGGACTCCCCCTCGTAGGTGGACGACGCCGGCGGGCTCGTACCGCCCAGCTCCTTGATCCTGATGTTGCGGAAGGACACGTCGTCACCGGTGCCGTGGTTCTGGATCCCGATGTGGCCCTGTCGCAGCGAGCGCACCGGGTCGGCGTTGGTGAAGTCGTTGATCTTCGCGCCGTTGAGGAAGACCTGGAGCCGCTCCCCCTCCACGAGGATCTCGTACGTGTTCCAGCTCCCCGGCGGATTCAGGGCGTTGTCCCGCGCCGCGATGTCCGCCGCCTTGAAGCCGTAGACGGACCCGGTGGTCCGGTCGGCCGCGTCGCTGGAGTCGATCTGGATCTCGTAGCCCTGGTTCACCGACGTGTTGACGTCGTCGGAGGCCGGGAAGCCCACGAACACACCGGAGTTGTCGTCCCCGGCCATGCGCCAGTCCAGCTTGAGGGAGTACGAGGCGTACTCCTTCGTGCGGTACCAGTACAGTCCCATGCCGCCCTGCGCGTTGAGGGTGGCGTCGGTGTTGGTGAAGCTGCCCGGTCCCGCCTGCGACCAGCCGGTGGTGGAGCCGTTGTACAGCGTGGTGTAGCCGGTCTCCGCGCGGCAGTCCGCCTTGGCGAAGCCCGCCGCGTACCGGATGCCGCCGAGGAGCAGCGAGCGGAACGCGGGGTCGGCGTACGACTCCTGGGTGTGGCCGTGGCCCGTGTAGAAGGACCGGCCGCTGCCCTGCGGGTGGCACCAGGTGATCGGGTGGTCGCCGCTCATCTCGCCGCCGCTGTAGCTCGACTCGTCCAGGCTCTGGAGCACCCGGACGTTCGGGCGGGGGTTGGTGCGGTAGTTGTACCACTCGTCGGTACGGGACGTGGTCGTGCCCAGGTGCGAGGTGGCCGCGTGCGACCGGTCCTCGTTCTTCACCGTGGCCCGCTGGATCGCCGGGTGGCTCTTGAACCAGGCGCCGACGAGCTGCTCGTACTGCGGCCACTCGTACTCGGTGTCGGCGGCGGCGTGGACACCGAAGTAGCCGCCGCCTCCGTCCACGTACCCCTGGAGCGCCGACTGCTGGCTGGTGTTGAGGACGTCGCCGGTGGTGGAGAGGAAGACGACGGCCTTGAAGCCGGCCAGGTTCGACGCGGTGAAGGAGTTGCTGTCCTCGGTGGCGGTGACGGTGAAGTTGTTCGCCGCGCCGAGGTCCCGGATGGTCTGGATGCCGACCGGGATGGAGTCGTGGCGGAAGCCCGCCGTCTTGGAGAAGACAAGGACCTTGTACGCGGGGTCGGCGGCCTGGGCGGCGGTCGCGGGTGCCAGGAGCGACGCGGCCAGGCCGAGGGTGACGGCGAAGGCCGCGGCTGCGGTCCTCGGAAGTGTGCGGAGCTGACGGAGCATCATCGTCCCCTTGACTCGCGTCACTTGGTGACAGTGAGGGTGTCGATGTCGAACAGGGAGCCGGCCCCACCGGTGAAGGTGAGGAACAGAGCCCCGGACGACCCGGTGCCGGTCAGCGCGGTGGAGACGTTGGCGAACGTCTCCCAGCCACCGGTGTTGGGTACGGCGACGGTGCCGAGGACGGCGCCGGTCGCGGACCCCGAGCGGATCGTGACGGTACCGCCGGCGCCCGCCGAGGAGACCTTCGCGGAGAAGGTCTTGCCGCCGGCCGTGGGCACGCTGGCGTAGCCCGCCCAGTCGCCGTTCTCGATGTAGCCGAGCGTCTTGCCGCCGCTCGCCGGAGCGTGGTCGGCCGCCTGGACGCCCTGCCCCGAGCTGAACGACTCGCCCTCGACGGTCTGGCTGGAGCCGGTGGTGCCGGTCGTGAACGTGAAGGCGTCCAGGTCGAAGAGGTTGCCCTGGCCGGTCACGCCCTTGAAGACGAGGAACAGGTCCGTCGACGCGCTGGGGGCGTTGGCGATGTTCGTCGACACGTCGACGAAGTTCTCCCAGCCGCCGGTCGGCGCCACGTTCACCGAGCCGAGCAGGGTGCCGGTCGCGGAACCGGCCCGGACCTCCAGGCTGCCGCCGACGCCGCCGGAGGAGACGCGGGCGCTGAACCGGGTGGCGTTGGCCAGGTTGTACGGCTTGAAGGAGACCCAGTCGTTGTTGTCGGTGAAGCCGACGGTGCTGCCGCCCTCGGCGTTGCCGTGCGCGGCGGCCTGGATGCCGTTCTGGGCGGAGAAGTGCTCGCCCTGGCGGTGCCGGGGCTGGAGGATACGGGCGCTGTGCGTGGTCAGCCCGGCGCCGTCGGTGTACTCGGCGTCGAAGACCCCGTAGATGTTGGCCGCGCTGTCGTGCTCACCGTCGGCGGGCACGTTCAGGTTGCCCGAGCAGCCGGTGGCCTGGGTGATCTGGTGCCGGTGCTCGTCGTGGCCGAGAAGATAGGTGACCTTGACCTTGGAGCAGTCGATGGTCCCGTCCTCCGGGTCGCTGACGGTGACCTGGAAGGGCACCGTGTCGCCGAAGGAGAACAGCTGGCCGTCCTTGGGCGTCTGGAGGGTCACGGTCGGCGCGGTGTTGCCCGCCGTGACGACCAGACTCGCCGTGCCGGTCAGCCCCTCCGGGTCCCGCACGGTGAGCGTCGGCCGGAAGGTGCCGTTGCTGGTGTAGGTGTGGCTCGGGTTGGCGGCCGTGGAGGACGTGCCGTCACCGAAGTTCCACGAGTACGTCAGAGCCTTGCCCTCGGGGTCCGCGCTGCCGGCCGAGGAGAACGCGACGGTCAGCGGGCTGGGTCCGGAGACCTTGTCGGCGGCGGCCTTGGCGACCGGGTTACGGTTGGCGCCCGCGAGGTACTCGACGCGGTACAGGGCCTGGTTGTTGGCTCCGGTGCCGTAGTCGAGGACGTACAGCGCGCCGTCGGGGCCGAACGCCTGGTCCATGACCTGCGTGCCGGTCCACGGGAACGCCTCGATGACGCCCGGTGTGCCGTCGGACTTGACCTCGATGGCCTTGATCCACTTCCGGCCGTACTCGGCGGCGAAGAAGCGGCCGTCGAGCGACTGCGGGAACTTCACACTGGAGTTGAGGCCGGCGTTGTAGCGGTAGACGGGGCCGCCCATGGGCGACTCGGAGCCGCCGCCGAACTCGGGCGGGGTACCGGCGTCACCGCCGTACTTGATCCAGCTCGCCTTGGCGGCGGGCAGGGTCGCCAGACCGGTGTTGTGCGGCGAGTTGTTCGCGGGCGCGGCGCAGTTGTACTTCGCGGCGGACGGGCCACTGGGGAAGGTGAACTCGCTGTACGTCTCGGCGGACGTGTTGGTGCCGGTGCAGTACGGCCAGCCGTAGTTGCCGGGGCCGGTGATGCGGTTGAACTCGACCTGGCCGCTGGGGCCGCGGCTGGCGTTGGTGACGCCCGCGTCCGGACCGTAGTCGCCGAGGTAGACGATGCCGGTGGCCTTGTCGACGGACATCCGGAACGGGTTGCGGAAGCCCATCGCGTAGATCTCGGGGCGGGTCCTGGCGGTGCCCGGCGCGAAGAGGTTGCCGGACGGGACGGTGTAGCCGCCGGCCGCGGTCGGCTTGATGCGGAGCACCTTGCCGCGCAGGTCGTTGGTGTTGCCGGAGGAGCGCTGGGCGTCGAACTGCGGGTTGCGGTCGGTCCGTTCGTCGATCGGCGTGTAGCCGGCCGACTCGAACGGGTTCGTGTCGTCGCCCGTGGTCAGGTAGAGGTTGCCCTGCGCGTCGAAGTCGATGTCGCCGCCGACGTGACAGCACTGGCCACGGTCGTTGGGAACCTCCAGCACGACCTTCTCGCTCGCCAGGTCAAGGGTGTTGTCCGACTTCAGCGTGAACCGGGAGAGGTTGAGGTGGCCCTTCCACGCCTCGAAGGTCGCGGCGCTGCCCGTGACGGGGGCGTCGCCGCCCGGCGTGCTGAGCTTGGGCGAGTAGTAGATGTACAGATACCGGTTGGTCGCGAAGCCGGGGTCGGCGGCTATGCCCTGGAGGCCTTCCTCGTCATGGGTGTAGACGTCCAGCTTGCCCGCCGACTTGGTGTTGCCCGCGGCGTCCGTGTAACGGACCGTGCCGTCCCTCGCCGTGTGCACCACGGCGCGGTCGGGCAGAACGGCGAGTGACATCGCCTCGCCCAACTCGGCCGATCCGAGGGCGAGTTGTACTTGCTGATAGTCGCCTGCCGGGATGTCGGCGGCGGCTGCTGCTTCCTGGCCGGGGTGCTCGTGGCCCGCGTGGGCGGCGGCGGTGGGAACGCTGATCGCGCCGCCCCCCACCACCAGGCCCAGTACCGCGAGCCATCTCAGCCACTTCTGTCTCGGGCGCGGCCGTCCTGAGAGTCCTGACATCGAGCGTCCTTCCTTACCTGATAAGGGGAGGGAGACAGGCGGAAGCGCGGGCGAGCGCGCCACCGTGTCTCACTCAGGGAGGAACCTGCCGTCCAGGGTGATGTCCCGTCACCCGGGGAGCAGTCGTGCTGGTCCGTGCAAGGGGTTGCGGGTACGGCACCGAACATTCGCGGGACGCCCGCGAATTTTTTGCATGCTGGCAACGGCGCACTAATTTGTCAAGAGTCTATCCAAATACCGTGACCTGCTGGTGGAGCGGCGGCCTCCGGCAGGGTGTTCAGGCTTTTGAATCAAGGCCGTTGGCGAGGCCGTGCGAATTGGGTTCACACTATGAACAAATGGGCTCTCCCCCGTGCTCTTCAGCGTTCACGGGGGAGAGATGACGTATCGGACGCGGCGGGCCGGGTGTGCGCGTACCGGGCACGGTGGGGCGGGGTGCGCGGGGTGTGTGGGCGGCGGATGTGGTGGGCGGGGTGCGTGCGGCGGGGGTGACGGGCCGGGTGCGAGCGCGCCGGGCCCGGCGGGCGGGAGGTGACGGGCCGGCCGGAGGTGACGGGCCGACAGTCGCGGGCCCGGTGGGTCACGGTCCGGCCGAAGGAGGCCCCGCCCTTGAGCCCGGACGGGCGAACGGGCGAACGAGCGAACGAGCGAACGAGCGAACGAGCGAACGAGCGAACGGTCCGGGCGCCTACTGCTCCGGACCGCCCGCTGTCTTCTCCAGGCGGATCAGGTCGTGCGGGGTGATGCCGGAGGCGGACGAGACGTCCTCGACGGCCGCGCCGCGCCGTACGGCGAGGACCGCCTCCATCTCCACGTCGGCGCGGGCGGCGTCGGCCGCCGCCTCGGCATCACGCAGTCGCTGCACGGCCAGTTCGAGATGAGCCAGGTCCATGGCGGCATGCTCGCACACCGGGCCCCCGCCCGCCGCCGCCCGCGCCGCCACGGACGGCCGAGGGTCCACCGCCGGGTCGTAAGCGGGTCGGGGCCGTCATGGCCGCAGGCTCACCGGGTCAGCCCGCCCAAGGACCGTCCACGGACCAGACGGTGTCCTCCGTGAACGAGGCGGGGTTGTCCCAGGCACGCGGACCGCCCCGGGTCGCCATCCACACCTCCGAGTTGATGTGCCGCAGGTAGGCGCCCGCCATGTTGTGGGCCGTGAGCCGTACTCCCCCGGCGGCGGGCAGCGCGCAGAACGTGGCGTCGCCCCGGAAGAGCGACGAACCGTCACCCGCCTCCCGGTACACGCGGAAGTCGCGATGCCGCAGATACTGCCCGGCATAGTTGCGCGACTCGAACGAGTAGCAGCCGCTGTCCGCGAGACCCGGGACGATCTTCCAGGTGGCGTCGCTCTTGAGCAGCGCGTCGCTGTTCGCGTCGACGGGCGCGGTGAAGGCGAGTCCGTCCTGGTGGCGCAGATACTTGCCGGTGTGACCGGGTGTGGTCACCCGCAGCGACCGGTACTGGCCGGTGGGCAGGGTGACCGGTGGCGGCGGGGTGCGTGAGGCGTCGATCAGGGCGAGATTGGCCGCCTTCACCCGGGCCGCGTCGACCTTGACCACCTGCCGGTCGTACGTCAGCAGGCCGTTGGCCTCGTTCTCGACGTCGGTGATCTCGGTGTAGACCGAGGCGGAGAGACCCCGGGGCATCTGATTCTCCCGGATCGTGTCGATGAGCCCGACGAAGCGGTTGTTCAGCGCGGCGACACTCGCCTGGTCCTCGTAGCTGAAGCCGCCGCCCGGATACCACTCGTGGCCCGGTACCTTCCAGCCGAGACCGCCGAACTCGCCGAGGACGGCCGCGCGGGCGGCCGTCGGTGTCGTGGTGCCGGGGCCGACATAGTTGTGGTTGTCGATCACGTCGCCGTTGCCGCCGTCGACCGAGCCGCAGCAGTTGACGCCGCTCATGTTGTTGACGAGACGGGAGGGGTCGTACGCCTTGACCTCGTCGGCGATCCGGGCCTGGTCGTACTGGCCCCAGCCCTCGTTCTGGTTGACCCACATCACCAGCGACGGTGAGCTGCGGTGCTGGTCGATGATCCGGTCGTACTCCGCCTCCCACTGCACGCGCGCCGCGCTGTCCGGTGTGCGGGTGTCCATCGCCGGCATGTCCTGCCAGACCAGCAGCCCGAGCCGGTCGGCCCAGTAGAACCAGCGCTGCGGCTCCACCTTGATGTGTTTGCGGACCATGTTGAAACCGAGGTCCTTGTGCTTCTGGAGGTCGTACCGCAGTGCCTCGTCGCTGGGGGCGGTGTAGATGCCGTCCGGCCAGTACCCCTGGTCGAGTGTGCCGGTCTGGAAGACGAACTTCCCGTTGAGCAGGGGGCGTTGGACGCCGCCGACCTTGCCCACGGAAATGGAGCGCATCCCGGCGTAGCTGCCGACCGAGTCGACGGTCGTCCCACCGCCCGGCGCGGAGAGCAGATCGGCCCTGACGTCGTACAGATACGGGTCCTCGGGGGTCCACAGGCGGGGGTTGGGTATCGCCACCGGGAACGCGGTGCCGACGGGGCCGGTGGCGGTGGCCACCGTCGTCCCGCCGGAGGACACGGTCACCCTGGCCGTCTGGCCGGCGACGACCCCGGCACCGCGGACGGTGACCCGCAGCGTGTTGTCGGACAGGCTGGGCACCAGGTCGAGCCGGGTGATGTGGGCGGACCCGGTGGGCTCCAGCCAGACGGTCTGCCAGATTCCCGACGCGGCCGTGTAGAAGATCCCTCCGCCGGGGTGCGGGGTGACCTCGCTGATCCGCTGTTTGCCGACGGCCTGGCCGCCGGTCTGGGAGGGATCGAGGACGGAGACGACGACGGTGTTGGTGCCCGTCGTCAGCAGGGGCGTGATGTCGTGGGTGAACGCGTCGAAACCACCGCTGTGGGTGGCGCCGGCCTGCCGGCCGTTGACCCAGACCGTGGTCTGCCAGTCGCTGGCCCCGAAATTGAGCTGGACCCGGCGGCCGTTCCAGCCCGCCGGCACGGTGAAGGTCCGCTTGTACCAGAGCTTGTCGTTCTGGGTGATCCGGCGCTGGATGCCGGAGAGGGCGGACTCGGCGGGGAACGGGACCCTGATCTGTTCGGGGAACGCGGCGGGCTGCCCGGCGTTCGCGCCCGTGACCGCGAAGTCCCAGACGCCGTTCAGGTTGAGCCAGTCGGGGCGGGTGAGCTGGGGGCGCGGATACTCCGGCAGCGGGTTGTCGACCGGGACCTGATTCGTCCACGGGGTGGTCATGGGGGACGGCTTGGGCTGCCAGGCGGCGGGCCTGGCCTCGGCGGGGCCGCCGGCCGCCACCAGGCTCACGCACAGGAGCAGCAGCGCGCCGAGCCAGGCGGTCGCGCGGGCGGGGATCAGCCGCGAGGCGTACGGGACGGACGAGGCGTGCATGGTCGGTGTGCCCTCCTCGGTCAGACGGGCGAGGACGGTGCTGGTGCGGGCCCGTAGAGTTCTTTTACATCGTTGGAAGGGGGCTGTACACCCTCGCCGCGCAGCCGGTTCCGGCCGGGCTGCGGGCCGGTGCGGCAGACGGGATGATGGGCGTGTCCGCCGTACGGACGGTGCGGCGGCCCTCGCGCCGGCCGGGCGCGCCGTCACCGAGCCACCAGGAGGATCCGTCATGAGCGTCATCCCCGAGGACCCGGCGGTCGCCGCGTTCGTCTCGGCGGTCAACGGCGGGAACAGGGACGCCTTCTACTCCGTCCTGACCCCGGACGCCACGATGTCCGACGACGGAAGCGAACGTGATCTCGCCGTCTGGGTGGACAGGGAGATCTTCTCCGCCGGGGGCCGGATGGACATCGAGACCGCCTCCGACGAGGGCCGTTCCCTGACGGCGGCGTTCACCAACACGACGTACGGCACGATGCGGACGCGCTGGGCCTTCACCGTCACCGGCGGCCGGGTCAGCCGCTTCGAGACGGGCCAGGCGTAGTGGGGGACAAGCCGCGTGTGCTCGTCGTCGGCCTGGATCCCGAGCAGTTCGACCAGTGGGACCCGGGCCCGGTGCTGTCGGCGATCGCCCGGGGGCGGGCCCGGTTCGCCGAGGTGGGTGTCGAGGCCGACTGGTGTCTGGTCGACCTCGGCGCCGACCCGGAGGGGGCGATCCGGCAGGCCCTGACCCGCGAGGAGTACGCCTGTGTGGTGATCGGCGGCGGCATCCGGACGTACGAGCCGCTGCTGGAGTTCTTCGAGAAGCTGATCAACATGATCCACCGGCACGCGCCGACCGCCGCGATCGCCTTCGACACCACCCCGGAGGACTGCGCCGACGCGGCGTTGCGATGGTTGCGTCCGGGAACACCCGGGGCATAGCGCGCTCGCTTGCCGCGCGGACCCGGTCGATGTCGGCGGACTCCACCGGCTCTCTCCTGTCCCCCGCGATTTCCGGCGGTTCGGGCGGTTCCAGCGGTTCCAGCGGTTCCAGCGGTTCCAGCGGTTCCAGCGGTTCCAGCGGTTCCAGCGGTTCCAGCGGCAGGATCGACCCGGTGAGCCGCCGCCCGGGGCGCGCTCAGGGCGGGTCTCCACGTGGCTACTCCGGACGGCGACCCCCGGGCGGGCCTGCCGCTACCCGGCCATCGCGTCGGCGCCCGTGTCAGCGGCGTCGGCGGTAACGGTGGCGTCCGCCTCAGCGGCGAGGAACTCCGCGATCAGCTCGGCGAACTCGTCCGGCGAGGCGATACGTATCCCGAGTTGTTCGGCCTTCTCCCGCTTGGATCCGGCGTTTCCTCCCGCGACCAGCAGGGACGTGCGCTTGGAGACACCGGAGGAGGACTTGCCACCCGCCCGCTCGATCAGCTCGTTCATCCCGTTGCGCGACAGCTTCTCCAGCGGTCCCGTCATCGAACCCGTGACCACCACGGTCATCCCGCTCAACGGACCTTCTTCCGCCGGGACTTCGGCGCCAACGGCACCCGGAGAACCCTCGGCGGCCGACGGGTCGTCGGACGGCGGTGTCGCGCCCGGCTCGGTCATGTTGACCCCGGCGGCCCGCAGCTTCCCGATCAGTTCCGCCAGGTCGGCGAGTTCCGCCACGATCGCCCGCGCCTTCTCCGTACCGATTCCCTCGACCCGCCGCATCGCCTCCTCGTCCGCGGCGCACAGCACGTCCATGGAGGCGAAGTGCCGGGCGATACGCCGGGACATGGACCGGCCCGTGCCGCGTACGCCGAGCGCGGCCAGCACCCGGGACAGCGGCCGGCCCTTGGCACGTCCGATCGCGGCCAGGAGGTTGTCCGTGCTGGTCTCCCCCATCCGGTCGAGGCCGAGGATCTGCTCGCGGGTGAGGCTGAACAGGTCGCCGATGTCACCGACGAGCCCGGAGTCGACGAGCTGGACGACACGGGTCGCCCCCAGGCCCTCGATGTCGAACTGGTCGCGCCCGGCGGCGTACGAGACGGAGGCGACCAGATGGCAGTTCCGGCCCCGGACACAGCGCCAGCGCTGCTCGGTGGTGTCGATGTCTGAGCCGCACTGCGGGCACACCTCGGGGAAGACGACGGCCTTCTCCTCCCCGGTGCGCAGATGCGCCACGGGCGCCTCCACGCGGGGGATGATGTCGCCCGCCTTGTAGACCATCACCTGGTCACCGATCCGCAGGTCACGCCGGGTGATGTCGTTCGGGTTGTGCAGGGTGGCATACGCGACGGTCGAGCCGTCTATGACCACCGGTTCCAGGACGGCACGGGGTGCGATGGTGCCCGTACGGCCGACGTTCCACTCCACGTCCAGCAGCCGGGTCACCTTCTCGACCGCCGGGAGCTTCCAGGCGATCGCCCAGCGCGGCGCGCGGGATCCGGAGCCCGCGGCGAGCTGGTCGGCCGCCGCGTCCGCCTTGATCACGATGCCGTCGATGCCGAACGGCAGCTCCGGGCGGAGCGCGGCGATCTCCTCCACCCGGGCGCGTACGGCGTCGGCGTCGGTCACCGTTCTCGGCGGTGCGGCGGTGGCGGCCGTCGTGTGCACACCGAGGGCCGCGACGCGTGCGAGCACCTCACCGTGGGAATCCCCGGTCAGTGCGGCGGCGAGTTCCGGTCCGGTGGTGGCGAGGGGCAGTGCCGCGTACGCGAAGAACGTCATCTCCACCCGGTACGGCCGGTCCTTGGCCCGCACGCTCCCGGCCGCCGCGCCGCGCGGATTGGCGAACGGGGTCCCGCCGTGGCCCGTACGAAGCGTGTTGGCCCGTTCGAACTGCTCGGTGGTCATCAGAACCTCGCCCCGCACTTCGAGCGTGACGGGCTCGGCGAGCCGGTCGGGCAGTCCCGCGATCATCCCGGTCGCGTGCGAGACGTCCTCGCCCGCCAGCCCGTCGCCCCGGGTGATCAGCCGGACCAGCCCGCCGTCCTCGTACCGGGCCGCGACGGCGAGCCCGTCCAGCTTCGCCTCGACATTCCAGCACTCCACCGGGCGGCCGATCCGCCGCTCCACGGACGCGGCCCAGGTGGTGAACTCGTCGCCGCCGAACACGTTGTCCAGGGACAGCATCGGCACCGTGTGCGGCACGTCCCCGACCGCCGCACCGCCCGCCACCTTGCCGCTGGGCGAGTCGGCCGACACCTCGCCGGGGTGCGCCTCCTCATAGGCGGCGATACCGCGCGCCATACGGTCGTAGGCGTCGTCGTCGAGGGCGCTCTCGCCCGTCGCGTAGTAGGCAGCGGCGGCCTTCTTCGCGGTCTCCACCGCGACGGCGTAGGCGGCTGCGTCGACAAGAACGGCTGCGGGTGTCGTCATGCCGCTCATCTTGCCGCCCACCACTGACAACGCACCCTGAACGAGCTGCGAAACAGCTTCCGACCTGCGCGTTCACGGGAGATGGGCGACCGGCGACGGCCGCTCGCCCGCCGAGGTCCCGGTTACGCGGCTGAGCCCGCCGGTCAGCGCGGGTTCAGCTCGCAGGGGTGAACCAGGTAGGCGCCCAGCCGGCCTTCCCGGTCCCCGTCCTTGAACGCCACGGCCCGGCCGACCAGGCGGTTCCGTTCCGCACGGAGATGGACGGCGAGGTGGGGGCTGTTGAGCCGGGCGTCGGCCGTGGGCAGTTGCTGCGGGGTGCTCACGCTCAGGTCCCAGCTCTCGGAGGCGCTACCCGGCGCGGTGACCGGCGCCGTGTCCGCCGCCTCGCCCAGCCGGATCTCCACCCGGTGATCCGTCAGGATTCCGATCCGCAGCGGGACGATGCCCTCCGGGGTGGTGATCTCCCCCTCCCACTCCCCCGGTCGCAGTGTCATCGGGCGGGGGTGCTCGGTGACCGGGCTGAGTATCTCGCTGCGGAAGCCGGGGGCCAGGAGGCCCACGAGATGGCGGACGATCGCGTCGCGGGCGGCCTTGTCGGTGGAGTTGGCCAGGACGGCGACGGAGAGATCGCGCTCGGGGATCTCGATCATCATCGCGGCGATGCCCCCCATGCCGCCGCCGTGACTGCGGATCACCGGTCCGGGCCCGCGCGTGACGATCCGGCCGAGCCCGTAACCGAGGTGCTCGTTGATCGGCTCGGCGTCGTACATGTCCGCGAGCGTGGCGGGTTCGAGCAGCCGGTGGGACCGCCGGGCGAACAGCGCCACGTCGCCGGCGGTCGCCCAGCCGGCCCCGGCGGCGGAGTGAGAGCTGAAACAGGTGGGATACGCCCGCCCACCGGCGGAGTAGCGCTCGGCGACCGGACCGGGTCCCGGGTGGTCCGGCCCGTATCCGAAGCTGCTCAGGCCCAGCGGCTCGAAGATCCGCTCACGCAGATGGCCACCCGGCTCCCGGCCGGTCACGGACTCCAGCAGCCTGCCCAGCTCGCGATAGCCGAGGTTGGAGTACTCGAAACCGGTGCCCGGCTCGCGGACGAGGGTGCGATACCGGTCGATGTCGATCGGGACGGGACCGGCTTCGTAGTGGAAGTTGTAGAAGGCGGGAAAACCGCCCCGGTGTCGCAGCAGTTGGCGCGGTGTCGGCGCGGTCCCTTCGCTGACACCGGAGATCGGCCGGTCGAGGTCCAGCAGTCCTTCGTCGGCCGCCAGACAGACGGCCGTCGCGGTGAACGCCTTGGTGACGGAGGCCAGTCCGTAGATGGTCTCCGGAGTGGCCGGGCGCCGGGCGGCCGTGTCCGCCCAGCCGTAGGCCCTGGCGAGCACGAGCTCGTCATGTTCGGCGATCGCGACGGACACCGACGGACAGCCGTGGTCGGCCAGCGCCTTCGTACAGAACTCGTCCAGCCCGTCCAGCCCGTCCAGCGTGCCCGTCACCGTGGCCGGCCTCCTGATCGATGTCACCGCGTGGGTCAACCCTAGGGACCGCCGGGCCGGGCCCGCCCCGCGCCCCCGGTCAGTGCGCGATCGAGTCGATCAGCTCGCGTGCTCCCTGGCGGAGCAGCGCCACCGCGACCGAAGTACCGAGGGTGGCCGGGTCGAGCGGGCCGGCCCACTCGTGCGCGTTGAGGACCGTCTTGCCGTCGGGGGTGAAGACCCGTGCGCGCAGCGACAGTCCACCGCTGCGCTCGGCGTGCGCGAATCCCGCGATCGGGCTGTTGCAGTGGCCCTGGAGGACATGGAGGAACATCCGCTCGGCGGAGGCTTCCCGGTAGGTGTCCCGGTCGCCGAGCCCGGAGACGGCGTCGATGGTGTCGGTGTCGTCCTCGCGGCACTGGAGGGCGAGGATGCCCGCGCCGATGGGCGGGCACATGAGGTCGACCGGCAGGATCTCGGTGACGGCGTCGGCGCGCCCGATGCGTTCCAGGCCCGCGACGGCGAGCAGCAGGGCGTCGGCCTCGCCGGCCGCGAGTTTCTCCAGTCGGCGGTTGGCGTTGCCGCGCATCGGGACGCATACGAGCTGCGGGTGGGAGGCGGCGAGCTGGGCGACACGCCGGACCGACGACGTGCCGACGCGGGTGCCGGCGGGCAGTTCGTCGAGGGTGAGCCCCCCGGGGTGGATCAGGGCGTCGCGGATGTCGTCCCTCTTCAGGAAGGCGGCGAAGACCGTCCCGGCCGGCAGCGGGCGGTCGGCGGGCACGTCCTTGACGCAGTGGACCGCGAGGTCGGCCTCTCCTGCGACGAGGGCGGCGTCGACCTCCTTGGTGAAGGCGCCCTTCCCTTCCACCAGGGAGAGGTCGCCCATCCACTTGTCGCCGGTCGTCCTGACCGGGATCACCTCGGTCTCGATGCCGGGGTGGAGGGCGGTCAGTTCGGCGCGCACCCGCTCCACCTGGGCAAGCGCCATCGGCGAGTCGCGGGAGACGATGCGGATCAGTTCTGGGGTGGACATGGCGTTCACGATAGAGCGTCGGGCGGGCGCTCCCGTCATCCGCCCCCGTTGCCCATCTCGGCGCCGGGACAACCCTGTTGGACGCTTCGGGCAGGTGTGCGAGCGCCGCTCTCCGGGGTTCGCAACCTTTGCCGCTCTCGGCGGTCATACCTGATATGACCAGACATGCCGTAGTTGCCCTGACCCTCGCCGCAGCGGTCGGCGGGCTCACCGCTCCGACCGCCCTCGCGGACAGCGCTCCTGTCCCCCTCGCCGCCGGGCCGGCCGCCGCCCTCGACCCCACGGACCCGGTCGTCACCGGGGTCACCGTCAACGGCGGGAAGGACGTCGTCGTCGGTACGACGGAACGCGTGTCCTTCACCGTCACGGTCCACGGGAGTGACGACTCCGGCCTCCTCATGGCCGACGTCGATCTTCAGGGACCGGCCGTCGGTTTCTACACGACCGACGCCTTCTGCGAGAGCCAGACCGCCTGCACCATGAGCTTCACCGTCGACCCCCACCTCGATCCGTACAACGACGACGCCGACCTCAGCAACGCCAACGCGGGTGCCTGGAGAGTGAACACGCTGGTGGACACCAACGACGGGGTCTCCTTCCTCGCGATGGGCGCCGGGACGTTCCGGCTTCAGCGCGCGTCCCTGCTGACGGTCAACGCCGCGCCCGAACCGGTCGCGAAGGGCGCCACCCTCACGGTCACCGGCAAGCTGACCCGGGCCAACTGGGACACGTACCGCTACGCGGGGTACACCGGCCGGCCGGTGGCCCTCCAGTTCCGTCCGAAGGACAGCGACACGTACAGCACCGTCAAGACCGTGACGACGAACGGGACCGGGAACCTCAGCACGACCGTGAAGGCGGCGGCGGACGGGTACTGGCGGTGGAACTTCGCCGGTACGACCACCACCCCGGCGGCGAAGGCGACGGGCGACTACGTGGAGGTGAACTGAGCGGGATCCGGTCCGTACCCTCGCCGGGGTACGACCGGACACGGACCGTACGGGACCCCGCGCGGGCGGATCGCCGACAGGCGTAACCGCCTCGGGCCGGGCAACGGCACGGGTGTGATCGTGATCGGCGGCGTGGCCGTCCGACGGCGTCGTTGTCGTACGGCCGATGGCCGGCGGCACGATCGCGTACGTCGTCCACCGCGCCTCTCGCCCACCCGTCACCGAGCGGGGCGGTCAGCCTCCCGTCGGCCCGCGCCGTCGCCTATACCGCCCCCTCCGGGGGACAAGCCGGGCCTCCGCCGCCGACACGCGGCGCGGGGCCCTCTGCCGGGTCCGGAGGTCAGTCGGTGGTCGGTCGCCAGGCTGCTTCGGCGTCCTGGGCGGTGGGGTGGGTGGGGAAGACGTGTTCCAGGCCGACGATGCGGAAGATCCGGCTGACACGGTCGGGGACGGCGGCCAGGGCGATGGTCGCGTCGGCGGCCAGGGCGTGGTTGCGGGCGGCGAGAAGCACGGTGATGCCGGTGGAGTCGCAGAAGGTGAGACCGGTGAGATCGAGGGTGAGCTGCCGGCCCGCCCGCAGGCCGGCCGCGGGCAGGGCGGCGCGGACCTCGGGCGCGGTGTGGTGGTCCAGTTCCCCGGTCAGTTCGATGACCACCCCGGCCGTGGTGGCACGGGTGTGAAGGGTCAGCTGCCTGGTCACGTCTGCCCTTCGCCGGCGGGTAGGGGTACATGGACGGCAAGGACGGCCGTGTCGTCGTCCACGCCCGTGCCGAAGGTGTCGAGCAGGGCGCGGATCGCCCCGATGGTCCGTGACGCGGTGGTGGGTGCCAGGGCACGGCCGAGGGCGAGGAGGGCTTCGTCGCCGTACCGGTCCCCGCCGTCTCCGCCGGCGTGGGCCTCGGTCAGGCCGTCGGTATGCAGGAGCAGGGTGTCACCGGGGGCGAGGCGGAAGGTGACGGTGGCGATGTGGGCGTCGGGGAGGACACCGATGAGCTGCCCGCCAGGGGTGGGCAACCGGTCGGCGGTGCCGTCCGCGCGCATCAGCAGGGCCGGTGGGTGGCCCCCGCTGGCCAGGGTGAGACGGAAACCGCCCCGGTCGGTGTCGGGGCTGAGCAGGCCGTAGAGGACGGTGCAGAAGCGGGGGTCGGTGCCGTGGTACTCGTGGTTGAGGACGGTGTTCAGATTGGCGAGGACGGCGGCCGGGTCGGGGTCGTAGACGGCGGCGGCACGCAGGGTGTAGCGGGCCAGGGAGGTGACCGCCGCGGCGGCGGCGCCCTTGCCGCAGACATCGCCCAGGAACATGCCCCAGGTACCGGCGGAGAGGGGGAAGAGGTCGTAGAAGTCGCCGCCGACCTCGTCGGCGGAGGCGACGTGGTAGTGCGCGGCGACATCGAGGCCGGGGACGTTCGCCAGAGTGGGTGGGAGCAGCGTTCTCTGGAGGGTGGCGTTGAGGAGCTTGAGGCGGTCGCGTTCCTGGTCGGCTTCCCGGCGGGCACGCAGCAGTTCGGTTTCGTAGGCGCGGCGGTCACGGGCGTCGAAAAGGGTGGTGCGGATCAGCAGTGGTTGTCCGTCGCCGCCCCTCTTGACCGTGGAGGTGACCATGACGGGCAGACGGGAGCCGTCGGCGGTCTTCAGTTCCAGGGCGATGCCGCTGATCTCACCCTGCATCCGTAGGAGGGGGGCGAAGTGCGTTTCGTGGTAGAGCCGGCCACCCACGGTCAGCAGGTCGGAGAAGTGTTTGCGGCCGACCAGGTCCTCGCGCGTGTGGCCGAGCCAGTTCAGCAGGGTGGTGTTGACCTTGGCGATCCGCCCGTCCAGGAGGGTGGACAGATAGCCGCAGGGCGCGTGCTCGTAGAGGTCCTCGGCGCTGTCCTCCAGCAGTGCGGAGAACCGGGCCTTCTCGTCGTCCGGCTCGCCCGGCTGCTGGTTCCCGCCCGGGTCCCCGCCCTCGGTGGAATCGCCTGTCGCGCACATCATCCGGGGGCTCCCGCGAACGCGGCGATGGCCGCGGCGGTCTCCTCGGGGGCGGCGAGCTGGGGGCAGTGTCCGGTGGCGTCCAGGGTGATCAGGCGGCTTCCCGGTATCCGGGCGTGGACGAACGCGCCCACCTCGGACGGGGCGATCGCGTCGTTGGAGCACTGGGCGACGAGGGTGGGCACACCCACCGACGCGAGGTCGGCCCGGTTGTCGGAGAGGAACGTCACCCGGGCGAACGCCCGGGCGATGTCCGGGTGGGTGCGGCAGAAACTGTTGGTCAGTTCCTCCCCCAGCTCGGGCCGCTCAGGATTTCCCATGATCACCGGGGCCATGGCGCCGGACCAGCCGAGGTAGTTCGCGTCCAGGGACTCCAGCAGTTCGTCGATGTCGCCGGCGCTGAACCCGCCCCGGTAACCGGTGACCGGGTCGTCGATGAAACAGGGTGACGGGGCGAGCAGCACCAGCCCGGTGAACGCCTCGGGTTCGCGTGCCGCGGCCAGCACACCCATCATCGCGCTCACCGAATGGCCCACGAAGGTGACCGGGCCCAGTGCCAGTTCCCGGCACAGCTCCAGCACATCGTCGGCGTACCCGTCCAGCGACGCGTGGCGCTCCGGGCTCCACGCGGCGAGATCCGAGTTCCCCGATCCGACGTGATCGAAGAGAACGACCGTGAAGTCGCGCTCCAGCGCCGGCACCACCAGCCGCCACATGTTCTGGTCGCACCCGAACCCGTGCGCCAGCATCAACACCGGGCCACCGGCACGCCCGGTCACCCTCACATGGTTCCTCCGCCGCACGTCCATGCGCGCCATCGTCGCAGACCACTGATCGGCGCCTTCCTGCCGGGCACCCCGGGGAACGGGACGCGGCGCCCCGCCGAACCGGGCACCGGAGACCGACACGGACATCGCCCGGCCTCCTGCCCGCACGCTCATGCCGATTCACGAGCGGGGCGCCGGTCGCTCACGGCCCGGGGATCATTCCCGACGCCGTCGGGCACGCCCGTGAACAGGCCCGCGCCGCACTCGCCCCGTGCAGCCGACCGGCCGTCACCGCTCGGGCCGTCACCCTGCGCGGGTCGCTACCGTGCGCGGGGAGTCACCGTCCGCCGGGATCGCCGTATACGGGGGTCACGCGCTCCGGCGCGTGCGGCGGCTTCCCCGGTGCGCCGGAGGCGACGTTCCACGCGGCGAAGGCCCTACCGGCGGATGACCGATCCTCTGACCAGCACGCTTTCAGGTGGGCGCGGAGCGTCGGCCGCGCGCCCCCGGCCCCAGGCGGCTTACCCGTACAGGTGAGCTTGGGATCTCCGCGCATGGCGGCTCCCCCCACGGGCAATGAACTCGGAGTTGCCAATGTCACCGTGAGTGACTTTCCCTCCCGTGGGAGTGCTGTGATGACCGGTGTGGACTCCGTACAAACCTGCCCCTTCCGCCACGACGTGGCTCTGGAGCCCGACCCCTTCATGGCCCGCATGCACGCCGAGGCGCCCGTCGCCCGGGTGCGTATGCCGTACGGCGAGGGCGAGTGCTGGCTGGTGACCCGGTACGAGGACGTGAAGACCGTCACCTCGGACCGCCGCTTCAGCAGGGCCGCCCTCGTCGGGCGGGACTTCCCCCGGATCACTCCGGCGCCCATCGCCCAGTCCGAGTCCATCAACCTCATGGACCCGCCCGCCCTCAACCGGGTGCGCAGGCTGATCAACAAGGCGTTCACCACTCCGCAGGTGGAGGCACTGCGCCCGTGGACCCAGCGGACCGCGGACGGACTGCTGGACACCATGGCCGCGAGCGGCGCGCCGGCCGATGTCACCGAGCACCTCGCGGAGCGGCTGCCGCTCATGACGATCAGCGAACTGCTGGACGTGCCGGAGGCCGACCGGGAGCAACTGCGGCGCCGCGCCATGGAGATGATGTCCATGAGCGCCGCCGACCGGGACCTGGCCGTCGCCGCGAAGGCCTGGCTGCGGGCCTACTTCGCCGACCTGACGGCAAAGCGGCGGCGTGCTCCCGGCAACGACCTGATCAGCGGCCTGGCCACGGCGCGGATCGGCGACGAGATGCTCGACGCGGACGAACTCACCGTGCTGGCCATGCTCCTGGTGGTCACCGGCCACGACACCACGACGTACGAGATCAGCAACATCGTGTACACGCTGCTGACCCACCCCGAGCGGGCGGCGGAGCTGCGCGCCCGGCCCGAGCTGCTTCCCCGGGCCGTCGAGGAACTGCTGCGGCACATTCCGTTCCGGCAAGGGGTCGGTATCCCCCGGGTGGCCCTGGAGGACGTCGCGTTCGACGGTGCCGTCATCAAGGCGGGCGACACGGTCCATGTGTCATATCTGACGGGCAACCGTGACGCGCTGGCCTACGACCGCCCGGACGAGATCGACTTCCACCGGGTGGACCCCGTCCCGCACCTGACGTTCGGGTACGGCAGCCATCACTGCCTCGGTGCCCATCTGGCGCGCATGGTGCTCCAGGTCTCCCTCGGCACGCTGCTCACCCGATTCCCCGACCTTCGTCTGGCCGTACCGGCGGAGGAGGTGCGGTGGAACACCGTCTCGATCTGGCGCTATCCGCTCGCCCTGCCGGTCACCTGGTAAGGAACTGATCATGGCAACTCTGTGCAGACCCGCCGTCGCGGTCCCCGAGCACGTCATCACGATGGAAGAGACCGTGGAGCTGGCCCGGACACTGCACGCCGGCCATCCGCAGCTCGACCTGGCCGTGCGGCTGATCAGCAACACCGGTGTCCGGACCCGGCGTCTGGTGCAGCCGATCGGGACGACCCTCCAGCACCCCGGCTTCACCACCCGTAACGCGGTCTACGAGGCGGAGGCGAAGGCCCGGGTGCCGGAGGTCGTACGCCGGGCCCTGGGCCACGCCGAACTGGCGCCGCCGGACATCGACATGATCGTCTATGTGTCCTGCACCGGCTTCATGATGCCGTCGATGACCGCGTGGCTCATCAACACCATGGGCTTCGGATCGGGGACCCGGCAGCTGCCGATCGCCCAGCTCGGGTGCGCGGCCGGCGGCGCGGCCATCAACCGGGCGCACGACTTCTGTTCGGCGTACCCGGGGGCGAACGTGCTGATCGTGGCCTGCGAGTTCTGCTCGCTGTGCTATCAGCCGACGGACCTGGCCGTGGGCAACCTGCTCTCCAACGGCCTGTTCGGGGACGCCGTCGCCGCCGCCGTCGTACGCGGTGAGGGAGGCACCGGCGTACGGCTTGAGCGCAACGCGTCCCATCTGGTGCCCGACACGGAGGACTGGATCTCCTACGAGGTCCGGGACACCGGGTTCCACTTCATGCTCGACAAGCGGGTGCCCGGCACCATGTCCGTCCTCGCGCCCGCCATGCGGGAGATGGCCGAGCCGTACGACTGGGACGTCTCCGGGCTGGACTTCTACATCGTGCACGCCGGAGGGCCCCGCATCCTGGACGACCTCTGCCGCTTCCTCGATGTACCGGCGGACATGTTCCGCTACAGCAGGGCGACACTGACCGAGCGCGGCAACATCGCCAGCGCCGTCATCTTCGACGCCCTGGACCGCTTCTTCGAGGACGGCGGCGCCGAGCACGGCGCACGCGGGGTCATCGCCGGCTTCGGCCCCGGCATCACGGCCGAACTCGCCCTCGGCACCTGGACGGTGGAGGGGAGGGGAAGCCTGCCGATCGAACGGGAAGTGATCCTCCCGACGCCGGTCCTGATGTCACGGAGCGACGTGGCCGGCTGATCCGGCACCGCGCCCGGGGCCCGTCCGGTGGAGCCGCGTGGACAGGCCCGGGGCGTCCGGCACGGCGCCGCACCGCGCCGTCCGGGGGGTGTCAGAGGGTGCCCGCGTCAGAACTGGTCATAGTTGAAGTACTCCTTGAATCGCGGGTCCCACGCCTCCGGCCCCGGGCCCGCGGTGCCGCCGCAGGCCCCCAGCACCGCCTGGGAACGCCGCCCCGTGTCCCGCACGCACTGCCCGGTGGTCACCTCGACGAACTCCCAGCGGTCCGGGTTCGCCGAGGTGCCGCGGTTGTTCCAGGTGAAGGTGGAGCAGCCCGAGCCGGTGGTGAGGACGACAGGGGCGCCGGGAGTGGGGCCGCCGCCCTGGGCCCCGAGGCAGTAGACACCGAAGGCGCCGATCGTGAAGGTGCCGTTGCCCAGGCTCTGGAAGTGGAAGCGCTGGTGCAGTTCGTTCTTGCAGTCGAAGGTCTGGATCACGGCTCCGGCCTGCGGACGACCCCCGCCGCGGATGTCGAGGCACTTCCCGCCGACAGCGGCACGCACCTCGTAGACGGCCGCGTTGCGGAAGCTCGTCGTGTACCGGATGCCTGGGTTCTCGGCGGCCGGCGCCGAGGCCGGGGGAACGGCACGCGACACGGCGGTGGGGCTCTCGGCGACTGCCGCGCTCTGCGGCAGCGACATGAGGGCGGCTGCCGCGACGGCGACCGCGCGGGAGACGAATCCGGTGAATCTGGTGAATCCGGTGAATCGGCTTGTACGCATGAGTCGTTGATACCGACCCGCGACGGCCCGACGAAGCGAGTGTCCCTAAGTTCACCCTCCGGGGCACAACAGTCATACCGGCGCGCCCGGCGACTCCGTCACCGGCTCCGTCGTGGGCCGCCGTGGTGTGGCATTCCTCCCGGAGGTGCGGAGGTCACGCGGCTTCGACGGGCAGCCACAGCTCACAGGTGGCCGTGCTGAAGTCGTCCGCGCGGTCGAGAACGGAGACGATCGAGGGGCCCGGCCGCAGGCGCCACGGGTTGGAGGGGAACCATTCGGTCGCTGTCGCGGCCCACGCCGTCTGGAGGGATTGCGGGTACGCACCCTCGGTACGGAAGACCGCCCAGGTGCCGGCCGGTACCTCGATGACGTCGAGGTCCTCGGGGATCCGCGTGTCACGGGTGACGGCGACGCCGTGGAGATACGTCAGTTCGCTGCCCTCCGTGCCGTCGGGGTCGACGTCGTCGGAGACTTGCAGCAGGCCCTCCGGTTCGGTGTCGCCGAGGTCCTTGAGCCGGTGATGCTCCTGCCGCGACAGCGCGGTGATGTGCCGCTGGATGTGCGGGTTGACGCCCTGGTGGATGAGCGGGACCCGGGCGGCGTGTCCGGCCAGCCGGAACGCGGGTCTTGCGACCAGACGGGTCTCCATGGGGATGCTCCCTTCGACGGTCAGGTGGAACCTGAGCCGGGGTTGTGTACGCAGGGGGCCTCCGTCGCGGCGGACGTCACCGGGACCGGCGCCGTGGACCGCGCGGAACGCCCGGCCGAACGCCTCGGTCGAGCCGTATCCGTAACGGACCGCGATACCCAGCAGATCGTCCTCGCCCCGGACCACGTCCGCGCAGGCGGCGGTCATGCGGCGGCGCCGCACGTACTCCGACAGCGGCATGCCGG
Source organism: Streptomyces sp. NBC_01498 (assembly GCF_036327775.1). Taxonomy (NCBI): domain Bacteria; kingdom Bacillati; phylum Actinomycetota; class Actinomycetes; order Kitasatosporales; family Streptomycetaceae; genus Streptomyces; species Streptomyces sp. NBC_01498. The sequence goes on from NZ_CP109598.1 coordinate 394,370, forward strand.
CCAGCGACGAGAACATGCGGCGCAGGTGGTACTCGGTCGTGCCGAACTTCCCGGCCAGTCCGTGGACGTCCAGTTCTTCGGCCAGACGATCCTCCACGAGACCGACGAGCTGGTTCAGTGCCGCGATCATCACGACCCCCTTTTCGATGTCCACTCTGCCGAGCGGGCCCCGGGCCGCGCCCGATCGTCCCGGTCCGATCCGATCATGCGCCCGGACTGCCACCGGGGCGGGGGTGGGAGCGGCGGCGCGATCGGCCTACGGCGGTCGCCGGCTCGGGGCACCGGGGGCGTACGACTCCGACGGCCGCCCCCGATGCCCGGCGACGCGTCCGGCCAGGACCGTACGGAGCCGCCCCGTCCGGGGCCCGGGGCGGGAGGGGCGGATGCCGTGGCCGGTGGTGCCGGTGATGTCGATGCCGCGCTTCACGGTCCCTCGCTCCGGCGCGGGGGGACACCTCGGCCGGACCGGCGATCTCCGCACCGCCGGGCCCCACCCTGTCCGCCGTGTCCACCACGTCCGTCCCTCTTTCCCGACGCCACCTCCGTCGGAGGAGGAGCGACAGGTACAGCGTCGGGCGCACGCGTGCGTGCCGGACGACCTGACCCGTGCGACAGGCAACCGGCCGGGCCGCCCGCCGCTTGCGTCCCGTCCGGCGGGCCGCTCGCGGGTCAGGTCTGTACGGCGGGTGGCGGCGTGTCGTGTACGGAGCTGCGCGAGGTGCTCGGGGACCATACCGGGGACCACGCCGAGCCCCACCGCGTGCCCGTCGACGGGTCCGGCGGCGGACCGCGAGCCGCCGGCGATCGCCTCCACGCAGCGCGACTCCCCCACGCCGCAACCGGCGGACGGCGCCTCGTACCGGTGCGCGTCCCGCCGCACGAGGGCCACCGGAGGAGCCCCGCCCGTGCGGGCGGCCCGCCCGGCGCGCCCGGTGCTCGGCCCGGCGCACATCGACACGGTGAGGTTCCCCATGCGCATCTTCATGACCGGCGCGTCCGGCTGGCTCGGCTCAGCCGTCGTTCCGGAACTCGCGGAAGCGGGGCACCGGGTCACCGGCCTCGCCCGCTCCGACGTCTCCGCCGCCGCGCTCGACGCGGCCGGGGTGGAGGTGGTCCGCGGCACCCTGGACGATCTCGCGGTCCTGCGGGACGCCGCCGCCGGCTCGGACGCGGTCATCCATCTCGCCTTCAAGCACGACATCGCCTTCACCGGCGACTTCCAGGGCGCCGCCGAGGCCGACCGGCGCGCCGTCGACACCTTCGGTGACGCGCTCGCCGGTACCGACCGCCCGTTCGTGCTCGCCTCCGGCGTGATCGGCTTCGCCCCGGGACGGGTGGCCACCGAGCGGGTCGTGCCCAGCGTCGACGAGTCGCCGTCGGCGATCCGGTCGGCGACCGCGCGGGCCGCGCTCGCGCTCGCCGCGCGCGGGGTGCGGTCGTCCGTGGTGCGTCTCGCGCCGACCTGTCACGGCGACGGGGACAACGGTTTCCTGGCGACCCTGGTCGCCATCGCCCGCACCAAGGGCGTCTCGGGGTACATCGGCGAGGGTGCCAACCGGTGGCCCGCCGTCCACCGCCTCGACGCGGCCCGGCTGTTCCGGCTGGCGGTCGACGGAGCACCCGCCGGGTCGGTGCTGCACGGCGTCGCCGAGGAGGGCATCCCGATCCGCGACATCGCCGAGGTGATCGGCCGTCATCTGCGTGTGCCGGTCGCCTCCGTGAACCCGGAGGACGCCCCCGCGCACTTCACCTGGCTGAGTCCGCTGCTCGGGCTCGACAGCCCGGCGTCCAGTGCGCTGACCCGCGAGCTGCTGGACTGGCGGCCGAGCCGTCCCGGTCTTCTCGAAGACCTCGACCAGGGCCACTACTTCCGGCGGTCGGCCGGTGCCGACCGACCCGCGTTCACCCCGTGAACGACGAATGGCGGGGAGCACCCACGCTCCTCGCCATTCTCAACATATAGCGCACCGGGGGGCTTGCGGCAAGGCCCCGTTCGTATCGCAGAATGGCCGACCCGAGCGGGAACGCGATGAAATGCGTGAGATATCGCTTTCATGCGCTTCGGCGTGCTGGTGGTGGCGATATGCGGGGGAAATCACGTGACCGATACGACCGGTACGACCGACATGACCGCGGTGACGAAGATGACCGCGGTGACCGATGCGACAGACGTGACAGACGTGACAGAGGTGACCGTCGTCGGCGGTGGACCGACCGGAATGATGCTGGCGGCCGAGTTGCGGCTGCACGGGGTGGCCGTACACGTACTGGAGAAGGCGGCGGAGCCGGCGCCGTACGTACGCGCGCTCGGTCTGCACGCGCGCAGCGTCGAGATACTGGACCAGCGGGGGCTGCTGGAGCGGTTCCTGGCCGAGGGGCGCCGGTTCCCGCTCAGGGGCTTCGCCGCGATCGAGAAGCCCGCGCCGGAAGGGCTGGACACCGCGCACGGCTATGTCCTCGGCATTCCGCAGACCGTCACGGACCGGTTGCTGGCCGCGCGCGCCGCCGAGCTCGGCGCGGACATCCGGCGGGGCCTCGAACTGGTGGGGCTGAGCCAGGACGAGGCCGGGGTGACGGCCGAACTGGCCGACGGCACACGGCTGCGCTCGCGGTACCTGGTCGGCTGCGACGGCGGCCGGAGTACGGTGCGCACACTGCTGGGCGTCGGGTTCCCGGGCGAGCCCGCCCGGGAGGAGACGCTGCTGGGCGAGATGCGGGTGACCGCGTCGCCGGAGACGCTGGCGGCGGTGACGGCCGAGGTCCGCCGGACCCAGAAGCGGTTCGGTGCCGGGCTCCTCGGGGACGGGATCTGCCGTGTCGTCGTCCCGGCCGAGGGGTTGGCGGAGGACCGCTCGGCGCCGCCGACGCTCGACGAGTTCCGGCGGCAGCTGCGGGCCTTCGCGGGCACCGACTTCGGTGCGCACTCGCCACGCCGGCTGTCCCGCTTCGGCGACGCGACCCGGCAGGCCGAGCGCTACCGGACGGGCCGGGTGCTGCTGGCGGGCGACGCGGCGCACATCCATCCGCCGATGGGCGGCCAGGGGCTGAATCTCGGCATCCAGGACGCGTTCAATCTCGGCTGGAAACTCGCCGCCGAGGTGGGCGGCCGGGCACCGGAGGGGCTGCTGGACACGTATCACAGCGAGCGGCACCCGGTGGCGGCGGACGTTCTGGACAACACCCGCGCGCAGAGCCTGCTGATGTCCACCGGGCCGGGCCCGCTGGCGGTGCGCCGGCTGCTGGCGGAGCTGATGGACTTCGAGGAGGTGAACCGGTGTCTGACGGAGAAGATCATCGCGATCGGGATCCGCTACGACGTCGGGGAGGGCCACGAACTCCTCGGCCGGCGGCTGCGGGACGTGCGGCTGGGGCGGGGACGGCTGTACGAGCTGACGCACGGCGGGCGCGGGCTGCTGCTCGACCGGACGGGCCGGCTCTCGGTGAACGGCTGGGCGGACCGGGTCGACCACGTGGTCGACGCCGGCGAGGAACTGGACGTGCCCGCGGTGCTGCTGCGGCCGGACGGGCACGTGGTGTGGGTGGGCGAGGACCAGCGGGAGCTGCTCGACCGGCTGCCCGCGTGGTTCGGCGCTTCAGCGGGCTGAACGGGCGGAGGCGGTCGGAGCGCGGCGGGAGCGCGCCGCGGATGTGGCCCCGGCGCGGGTCGCGGCCGTGCCGGGGATTCGGGTCGGAGCCGACCGCCCGCCGTCCGCTCCCGCCGTCCACCGTCCGCTCCTTCCGCCCGCCGTCCGCTCCTTCGCCCGTGTCCGTGAGCGCCGGACGGGCCGTATCGGCGTGGTCCGTCCGGCGCCCACCCGCGCGCGGGCGACCGGGGGTCAGGGGGTGACGGATATGTTCGTCAGGCCCCGGCCGCCGGTGACGGTGTTGCTCGCGTAGACGGTCGTACGGCAACTGGCCGTGTCCGCCGTGACGTTGATGGCGAGCCGCTTGTCGCCGGTGGCGCCGGTCAGGTTCGACTTGTTGCCGCGGAAGACCGTGCCGCAGCCCCAACCCGACTGCTGGGTGTGGGTCTCGAAGCCGTTGTTGGTGGTGTTCTTCCCGGTGTTGTTCTCGACCAGGGTGTTGTTGCCCTTCACGTCGACCCAGGAGTCGTCGAAGTTGGCGCCGGTCAGCCCCTGGCCGTCGAAGGTGTTGCCGATGATCTTCGCGCCGGTGGTGCCCTCCTTGATGTCGATGGCCTCGCCGCCGACATCGGGACCGATGGTGTTGTTGAGTATCTGGGCGTTGTCGCTCTTGTCGGAGGTGCCGCCGGCGGAGCCGACGTAGACGCCCTCGCCCATGCCCCGTCCGTCGTTGCCGGTGTTGTATATCCGGGAGTTCTTGATGACGCCGTCCCGGCTGGAGTTGCGGAAGTGGACGCCCTCCATGTCCAGGTCGTGCACCACGACGGAGTCGATGACGACGCCGTTGGCGGTGTCCGCCATGATGCCCTTCTGGGCGCCGGTGAGGGTGATGCCCTTGACGGTCCAGTACGAGGCGCCGTTGAGGTGCAGCACGTACCCGCCGCCCGCGCTGAGCACCGCCCGCTCCGAACCGGTGAGCGTGATGCGGGAGTTGGCGGTGCCGGCGACCAGGGCCTTGAAGTTGCCGGTGTACTGGCCGTCGGCGAGCTGGATCGTGTCGCCGGGGCGGACATTGGTGAGCGCCGTCTTCAGCTCGGCGGCGGTCTTGACACTGATGACGGCCGCGTGGGCCGGAGTGGTGGCCACCGACAGCACGCCGGCCGTCGTGGCGACGGCGAGGAGGGTGGGGAGCAGCTTTCGAGCACGCATCGCGAACGCCTTCCTACCTGGAGTGGGGGTCTCATATGTGAACGAGGGGCGAGCATGTGAACGATGGGGCTGATTGCCACCGTAAGGACACCCGCCATCGGCGTCAAGGTCCATACCAATAGCGGCGCATCGGAAACCTACTACCGGAGCCGCGACACGCCGACACTCCGGCCTCATGATCACTTGCAGTGTGCGCACGATCGATCGTATTTTTACGTCATGAAGACCGCGGCACAGGCCCTCACCGAAGAGACCGATCCCTTCTGCCTCTCACCGGCGCGCGCCACACGGCTCCTCACCGGGGCGCCGTGGCGACGGTTCGCGGTGGCCGGCGACAGCCTGGCCGCCGGGACCGGGGACCCGAGTCCCGGATATCTGGACCGGCCGTGGGGCGACCGGGTCGCCGACGCCCTGCGGCGCGTCCGTCCGGAACTGGTCTATCTCAACACCGGCACGATCGGCGCGACCGCCGCCGACACGCTCGGCCAACAGATCGGTGGAATCGCGGAGTTCGGCCCGGATCTGCTCCATCTCTCCTGTGGCGCCAACGACTTGTTCCGGCGCCGGCCCGACTTCGACGCCGTCGAGGAGACGCTGCGACACGTGTTCCGGGCGGCGGCGGGGACCGGGGCGCGGGTGACGACGTTCACGCTGGGCCGGGCCTTCGACGTACCGGTGTTCCCCGACTTTCCGCAGCGGGTGCGGGCGCTCAACACCATCACCCGTGATCTGGCGGCCGAGTTCGGCATCGTCGTGGTCGAGATGTGGGACCACCCGCTCAACTCGCGGCCGGATCTGCTGAGTGCGGACCGTATCCATTTCTCGACATCGGGTCAGGCGGTCATGGCGTCCGAGGTGGTCCGAGGACTCGCGGACGTGCTCAACACGGTGACTGTCAGCGGGCGGTGACGATTCCGGGGGCCTCAGGGACGAGGACGTGGAGACAGTGATCGTGGGTGTGAGTGTGTGGGGACGCGGTCCGGGCGGTCTCAGTCCCTGTCGAACTCGGCGTCGATGACGTCGTCGGCGCCGGACGGCTCAAGGCCCTCGCCCGCCCCGGCGTCCCCCGGTCCGTCGCCGGGTACCACGTCGCCGCTCTCGTCCGCTGCCGGTGGGGTTCGGTGCGCGGCCAGCGACACGTGGGTCTGGTGGAGTTCGGAGGTGAGCGTCCCGGCCCGTACCGGGTCGGCCTCGACCTCGACGGCCTGCCGTGCGTCGGAGACGAGCAGCCGTGCGCGGGCCCGCTCGTGCTCGGGCGCGAAGTCACCGAGTTCGGTGAGGAGATGCTCCACCCGGTGGGCTGCGGCGTCGAGTTCGTTGCGGGCGTGGACGGCCTCGCGCAGCGCCTGGTCCTCGCCGTGGTTGCGGGCGGCCTCGGCGACGATCCGTTCGGCCTCCGACCGGTCGAGGCGGGCGCCCTCGCCGATGGAGACGGACTGAGCCCCGCCGGTGGCCCGGTCCCTCGCGCCGACGTGGAGGACGCCGTCGGCGTCGACGTCGAAGGTGACCTCGATACGCGGTTCGCCACGGGGCGCGGGACGGATGCCGGTGAGCTGGAAGCGGCCGAGGACCCGGTTGTCGGCGGCCCGTTCACGTTCACCCTGGACGGCCACGACATCGACGGCCGACTGGTTGTCCTCCGCGGTCGAGAAGGTCCTGGAGCGGCGGACGGGGAACGGGGTGTTCCGCTCGATGATCTTCGTCATGACACCGCCGTGCGTCTCGACTCCGAGCGCGAGCGGCAGGACGTCCGGCGGCAGGGCGTCCCCGGCCCGGCCCGCGAGGACCCCCGCCTGGATCGCGGCGCCCAGCGCCACGACCTCGTCGGGGCTGACACCCGTACGGGGTTCCGTGCCGCCGGCGAGGCGGCGGACCAGGGCCCGGACGGCGGGGATACGGGTCGAGCCGCCGACCAGGACGACCTCGTCGATGTCCTGTTCGGTCAGCGCGGCGTCGGCGAGCGCCCGCCGGACGGGCCCGGCGCAGCGCTCCACGAGATCGGCGGTGAGCCGTTCGAACGTGGGGCGCGTGACCGTCCCGGTCAGATGCCGGGGGCCGGAGATGTCGGCGGCGACGAAGGGCAGACCTATCCGGGTCCGGGTGGCCGAGCTGAGTTCGGTCTTGGCCTTCTCCGCCGCCTCGAAGAGCCGTGGCAGGGACCGCGGGTCCGCTCGCGGGTCGATGCCGTTGTCGCGCTGGAAACCGTCGGCGAGATGGTCGACCAGCCGGCGGTCGAAGTCGGCGCCGCCGAGGTGGCTGTCGCCCGCGGTGGACCGTACCTCCACGGCTCCGTCCGCGACGTCCAGAACGCTCACGTCGAGGGTGCCGCCGCCGAGGTCGAAGACGAGCACGCTTTCGTGCTCCTTCTCGTCCGTCCCATGCCCGAACCCGTTCGTGGCGCGTCCGATCTTGTCCATTCCGTACGCGAGTGCGGCGGCGGTGGGCTCGTCGATGACACGCAGGACGTCGAGACCGGCGGTCCGGCAGGCGTCCCCGACGGCGGTTCGCCGCGCGTCGTCGTAGTGGGCGGGCACGGTGATGACGGCTTCGGTGATCCGCTCGCCCAGGGCCCGGCCCGCGTCCTCGGCGAGTTGGCGCAGTACGGGCGCCGCGGCCGAGGTCCCGGCGCCCTCGGGATCGGGGACCGCCTGCCGCCGGGCCGGTGGCCCGCTCCGCCGCTCGACCGCATCGGCGTCACCGGTGTCGGTGTCGGTGTCGGTGAATCCGGCCACGGGGGGTTCGGTGCGGGCGCCCCGCGCGTGGCGGACGACCGTCGCCCCGCCGTCCTTCCAGACGGCGATCACCGAGGTGGTGGTACCGAGATCGATTCCTGCTGCCTTGGCCATGGACCACTCCCGGGTCGGGCCGGGCACCCGCGCTCGGGCCACCGGCCGTGCGTGAGTGGCACGCCCCGCGTATCCCGCGGCACGTCCCGCCGATGGCGGAGGCCGGTACGGACCTACAACGGCCTACGACCGACGGCCTGCGACCCGCGCTCCTCCGAGGCGACATCACCCACTTCTGTCCAGTTTCACACCCTTCGCGGCGTGGTGCGAAGCCGGCGGTGTACACCCGAGACCCGGCGGCGGGCTCGACGGCCGGGATCAGGTGCCCGGATCAGGTGTGCCCGGATCAGCGGCGGCGCCCGCCCTCGTTGGGCCGGCGTCCGGGCGGGTACGGCGGTGGCGGCGGGGCGACGACCGGCGGAATGGCACGGGCATCGCCGACCCCGCCGCGCACGGTGAGCGGGTCGCCGTAGTGGCGGATCTTCAGCGGTTCACCGGTGGGAAGGCTGTACGTCGCGGTGGTGGAGGTGATCTCGACCCGCAGATGACGGTCGCGGAACCGGACCGTGAAAGCGAGCCGGCTGATCTCCTCCGGCAGCCGGGGCGCGAACTCCAGCCGCTCCCCGTGGCGCCGCATACCGCCGAAACCGGCCACCAGGGCCGTCCAGGCGCCCGCGAGCGAGGCGATGTGCAGGCCGTCGCGGGTGTTGTGCTCCAGGTCCTCCAGGTCCATCAGCGCGGCCTCGGTCAGATAGTCGTAGGCCAGGCGCAGGTGTCCGGTCTCCACGGCCATGACGGCCTGGCAGCAGGCCGACAGGGACGAGTCACGGACGGTGAGGGCTTCGTAGTAGGCGAAGTTGCGCGCCTTGTGGTCGGCGTCGAAGTACGCGCCGCACTTGTACATCGCGAGGACCAGGTCGGCCTGTTTGACGACCTGCTTGCGGTAGATGTCGAAGTACGGGAAGTGGAGCAGCAGCGGGTACTGGTCGGGCCGGGTGCGGGCGAAGTCCCACTGCTGGTGCCCGGTGAATCCGGCGTCCTGCTCGTGGACCCGCAACTCCTCGTTGTACGGGACGTGCATGGCCTCGGCGGCGTCCCGCCAGGTCGCGCTCTCCTCGTCGTCCACCCCGAGTCGGGACGCGCGGTCGGCGTGCCGCTCGACGATGTCCGCCGCCGCGAGCAGATTCGTCCGGGCCATCAGGTTGGTGTACGTGTTGTCGTCCACGACGGCGCTGTACTCGTCGGGGCCGGTGACACCGTCGATGTGGAAGGCGCCGCGGTGGTCGTGGTGGCCGAGGGAGCGCCACAACCGGGCTGTTTCCACGAGGAGTTCGACGGCGCACTCGCGCTCGAACTCCTCGTCGTGGGTCGCGGCGAGATAGCCCACGACGGCGTCGGCGATCCCGGCGTTCACATGGAACGCCGCCGCGCCGGCCGGCCAGTAGGCCGAGCACTCGGAGCCCTCGATGGTCCGCCAGGGGAACGCCGCGCCGCTCAGGCCGAGTTGCGTCGCCCTCTCCCGGGCGGCGGGCAGGGTGCTCTGGCGCCAGCGCAGGGCCTGGGACACCGCGTCGGGCGTGGTGTTGGTGAGCAGGGGCAGGACGAACGCCTCGGTGTCCCAGAAGGCGTGCCCGTCATAGCCCGATCCGGTCAACCCCTTGGCGGGGAGACCGCGTTGCTCGGCGCGGGCGCCCGCCTGGAGGACGTGGAAGAGGGCGAACCGTACGGCCTGCTGGATCTTCTCGTCCCCGTCCACCTCCACGTCGGCGCAGGTCCAGAAGTCGTCCAGATAGGCGCGCTGTTCCTCGGCCAGTCCGTCCCAGCCGACGCTCGTGGCGCCCGCCAGGGCGGCGTCCACCTGGTCGCTGACGGCGGGCAGTGACCGGGCGCCGGACCAGCCGTACGCCACGATCTTGTCGAGGCGCAGGCTCGTGCCGGGGGCGAGGACTGCGGTGACGGTCAGCCGGGCGATGTCGTCGTCGGACTCGCACTGGGTCGTGGTGCGTTCGGGCCCCGACACGAAGTGGTCGGCCGCCGCGCCGACACGCAGGGCGCTGCGGCGGGTGGAGTGCACCAGCCGCAGCCGGTGTCCGGACGCGAAGGTCTGTTCCGCCTGGAGGGGTGACTCCAGGGCGACGGCGGCGCGGGGATCGCCGGTGCCGTCGGGCAGTTGCTCGTTGGCGACCAGTTCGGACTGGATCACGATGCGCGCCTCGGAGTCGACCGCCTCCACCTGGTAGGAGACGGCGGCGACGGCGCGCTGGGTGAAGGAGACGAGGCGGGTGGAGCGCACCCGTACGGTGCTGCCGGCGGGTGAGGTCCACTCGCAGGTACGGTGCAGCAGGCCGGTGCGCAGGTCCAGGACCCGTTCGTGGGAGCGGAGTTGGCCGTAGCGCACGTCGAACGGCTCGTCGTCCACGAGCAGTCGGATGATCTTGCCGTTGGTGACGTTGATGACAGTCTGGCCGGACTCGGGGTAGCCGTATCCGGCCTCCGCGTAGGGCAGCGGGTGCAGTTCGTGGACGCCGTTGAGGTAGGAGCCCGGCAGACCGTGCGGTTCGCCCTCGTCGAGATTGCCGCGCCAGCCGACATGGCCGTTGGACAGCGCGAAGACCGATTCGCTCTGCGGCAGGACGTCGAGGCTGAGTTCGGTCTCCCGCAGGGACCAGGGCTCCACCGCGTACATCGAGTCGGTGATCATGAGTGCTGCTCCCCGTGGGCGCGGTCGTGGCCGGGGGCGGCGGGGCTGCCGGCGAGGTCCGCCAGGTCGGTGACCACGGTGTCCGCGCCGTGCGCCCGCAGCGCGTCGGCCTGGCCGACCCGGTCGACGCCGACGACGTAGCCGAAGTGTCCGGAGCGGCCCGCCTCCATGCCCGCCAGCGCGTCCTCGAAGACGGCGGCGTCCGACGCCTCGACGCCCAGGTCGCGCGCCGCCGCGAGGAACGGGGCAGGGTCCGGTTTGCCGGGCAGTCCGCGCTCGGCCGCCACGACGCCGTCGACCCGGACGTCGAACAGTCCCTCGGCGTCGATCGACCGGAGGATGTCGCGGCAGTTGGTGCTGGAGGAGACGACAGCGGTACGCAGTCCGCCCGCGCGGACGTCCCGGATGTAGCGCAGGGAGCCGTCGTACGCCTCGACGCCCCCGGTCCTGATCTTCTTCAGGAGCAGTTCGTTCTTGCGGTTGCCGAGGCCCTGGACGGTGGCCCGGTCGGGCGGGTCGTCCGGCGCGCCCTCGGGAAGCCGGATGTCGCGCGAGCCGAGAAAGGCCCGGACGCCGTCGGCGCGGGGCAGCCCGTCGACGAATCGGTTGTAGTCGGCGACGGCGTCGAACGGGCGGAATTGTTCCCCGTCACCACGCTCCCGCAGGAATACGTCGAACGTCTCCTTCCAGGCGGCGGCGTGCACCACGGCCGTCCTGGTGATGACTCCGTCGAGATCGAACAGACAGGCCCGAATTCTGTCCGGGAGGCCGAGTTTCGTCATGCGGCGCACCTTCTCCGTGGAAGAGGGCTGCTTTCCCGGCAATCGTAGGGCGCGCGCGGACCGTCCGCTCAGGGGCCGAGCTGGTCGAGAAAGCCGAGGAGGTTGGCCCGCAGGCGCTCGGTCTGCTGCTCGACGGTCAGGGTCTCCTCCATGCGCGAGCCCGGCGCGGCGGCCTTCTTTCCGCGTACGTACAGGGAGCAGGCGAGGTCGGTGCACATGTACAGCCCCACCGAGTTGCCCTCGCGGCCCGCCCTGCCGCGCTTGCGCGCCGCCATCAGGGACACCCCGCCGCCCGGGTGGGTGGTCAGACAGAGGGAGCACATGGTGCGGTGCAGAAAGCCCCGGCGCCGTGACGGATATCGCAGGGTCACCCCGACGAGCGTGCCGTCCCTTTCCGAGCTGTCCCCTTCCTCGCCGTCCCCTTCTGTGCCGTCTCCTGGCACGTCGTCCCTTTGCACGACGAGATAGGCGCGGTCGGGCGCGGAGAGATCGAGCCATCCCAGGAAGTCGAGGTCTTCCCAGGGAAGCTCCGCGAAGCCGCGCGGAAGGGGCAGTCGCTGCGCCTCGCCCTTGGAACAATTGACGAACGACGCCCTGATGTCACGCTCGGTCACAGCTTTCATGGTGGCGACGCTAACAGTGCCTAATCATATTAGGCAAACAATTATTTTCCCTAGGTACGCTGTGCTCCTCATCCGGCACAGGAGGTGGCGCCCATGGCGCGCGTGGGACTGACCGTCGAACGGCTGACCGAGGCGGCGGCCGAGCTGGCGGACGAGGTGGGATTCGAGAACGTCACCGTCGCCGCGCTCGCCCGGCGCTTCGGGGTGAAGGACGCGAGCCTCTACGCCCATCTGAGGAACGCGGCCGATCTGCGGACGAGGATCGCGCTGCTGGCGGTGGACGAGTTCGCGGAGCGGGTGGCCGCCGCGCTGGCGGGGCGGGCCGGGAAGGACGCGCTCGTGGCGTACGCCGACGCGTACCGGGCGTTCGCGCGGGAGCGCCCCGGTCTGTACGGGGCCACCCAGACCCGGATCGACCCGCCGCTGCCCGCCCCTCCCCCGTCGTACGCGCGCACCGTCGGGATGACGTACGGGATGCTCCGGGCGTACGGTCTGGACGAGCCCGATCTGACGGACGCCGTACGGCTGCTGCGCAGCACCTTCCACGGCTTCACCGCGCTGGAGGCCGGCGGCGGGTTCGCCGCCGACCGTGAGGTGCGGGCGTCCTGGGAACGGATGGTCGAGGCGCTCCATGTGCTGCTGACGCACTGGCCCGCCGCAGGCGGGGCGGCGCCCACTGGCGCGGCCTCCCCTCATAGGGTTACGTAGCGGGGGCGCGGCCCCGAAGTCCCGCCCGGCGCGCGACGCCCCGGGCGGCGGCCGACCGACACGATGGGAGTTCGGCGATGGTGCACGACAGGGCCGGGCAGCCGGCGCAGCCCGGAGACCTGGTGGACGTGGCGCGGCTGGTGACGGCGTATTACGCGCTGCGTCCGGATCCGGCCGATCCCGCGCAGCGGGTCGCCTTCGGCACGTCGGGACACCGCGGCTCCGCCCTCGTGGCGGCGTTCAACGAGGACCACATCGCCGCCACCACGCAGGCCATCTGCGACTACCGCACCCGCCAGGGCACCGACGGGCCGCTGTTCCTCGGCGCCGACACGCACGCGCTGTCCGAGCCGGCCCGGGTCACGGCGCTGGAGGTGCTGGCCGCCAACGGGGCCACCGTCCTGATCGACTCGGACGACGGCTACACGCCCACCCCCGCCGTCTCGCTCGCGATCCTGACGCACAACCAGGGCCGCAGCACGGGGCTCGCCGACGGCATCGTCGTCACGCCGTCGCACAACCCCCCGGCCGACGGCGGCTTCAAGTACAACCCGCCCAACGGCGGCCCGGCCGGTTCGGACGCCACCTCCTGGATCCAGGACCGGGCCAACTCCCTGATCGAGGGCGGTCTCAAGGAAGTCCGCCGGGTGCCGTACGCGCGGGCGCTGGCCGCGGACACCACGGGGCGGCACGACTTCCTGGGCCGGTACGTCGAGGACCTGCCGTCCGTCCTGGACCTGGACGCGGTCCGGGACGCCGGGATCCGGATCGGCGCGGACCCGCTCGGCGGCGCCTCGGTCGGGTACTGGGGCCGGATCGCCGAGCGGCACCGGCTGGACCTCACCGTGGTGAACCCGCTCGCCGACCCGACCTGGCGGTTCATGACGCTGGACTGGGACGGCAAGATCCGGATGGACTGCTCGTCGCCGTACGCCATGGCGTCGCTGATCGCCCAGCGCGACACGTACACGATCGCCACCGGCAACGACGCGGACGCCGACCGGCACGGCATCGTCACGCCCGACGGCGGGCTGATGAACCCCAACCACTATCTGGCCGTGGCCATCCAGTACCTGTACGCGCACCGCGACGGCTGGCCGGACGGCACCGGGATCGGCAAGACGCTGGTGTCGTCCTCGATGATCGACCGGGTCGCCGCCGATCTGGGGCGGACGCTGGTGGAGGTGCCGGTCGGGTTCAAGTGGTTCGTCGACGGTCTGTACGACGGCGGGCTGGGCTTCGGCGGCGAGGAATCGGCCGGCGCGTCCTTCCTGCGCCGCGACGGGCGGGTGTGGACCACCGACAAGGACGGGATCCTGCTCGCCCTGCTGGCCTCCGAGATCACCGCCGTCACGGGCTCCACCCCGTCCGAGCACTACACGGCGCTGACCGGACGCTTCGGCGATCCGGCGTACGCCCGTGTGGACGCCCCCGCGACCCGGCAGGAGAAGGCCGTGCTCGCGAAACTCTCGGCGGACCAGGTCACGGCCGGCTCGCTGGCGGGCGAGCCGATCACCGCCGTCCTCACCGAGGCGCCCGGCAACGGCGCGGCGATCGGCGGCCTGAAGGTGTGCACGGAGAACGCGTGGTTCGCGGCCCGGCCCTCGGGCACGGAGGACGTCTACAAGGTGTACGCGGAGAGTTTCCGGGGAGCGGATCATCTGAGCGAGGTCCAGGAGGAGGCTAAGGCACTGGTGTCGACGGTCCTGCGCACGGCCGGCTGACATTTCGTACGCCTTTGCGGTGTTGTGTGGCGCCGACGTCATACGATCACCCCGGCGGCCTCCCGTCCGCTCTCCCCCACCCCATCGAGGAGCCACCCATGAACGCCGTCCCCGACATCACGCTCAACAACGGCGTGACGATCCCCCAACTCGGCTTCGGCACCTTCCAGATCCCGCCGGAGGACACCCGGCGCGCGACGCTGGCCGCGCTGGAGATCGGCTACCGGCACATCGACACCGCGCAGATGTACGGCAACGAGAAGGAGGTCGGCCAGGCGGTCCGCGACTCCGGGATCGACCGGGACGACATCTTCGTGACCAGCAAGCTGGACAACACCGCCCACGATCCCGCCGCCGCGCACGCCGTGTTCGAGCAGAGCCTGCGGGACCTGGGGCTGGACCGGCTGGATCTCTTCCTCATCCACTGGCCGTGGCCGGCGGCCGGGGACTTCGTGGAGACCTGGAAGGCGCTGGAGGAGATGTACCGCTCCGGCAGGGCGCGGGCCATCGGCGTCTCCAACTTCCAGCCCCACCACCTGCGCCGGGTCCTCGACGGCTCCGAGATCGTGCCCGCCGTCAACCAGGTCGAGGTGCACCCGTATCTGACCCAGGACGAGGTCAGGGCGTTCGACACCGAGCACGGCATCGCCACCGAGGCGTGGTCCCCCATCGCCAAGGGCCGGGTGCTCAAGGACCCGGTCGTCGTGAGCATCGCCGAGTCCGCCGGCCGCACGCCCGCGCAGGTGACCCTCCGGTGGGCACTCCAGCGCGGTGACATCGTCTTCCCGAAGTCGGTGACCCGGGAGCGTGTCGAGGAGAACTTCGCCCTGTTCGACTTCGAGCTGAGCGAGGCCGACATGGCCGAACTGTCCGCGCTGAACCGGGACGAAAGGACCGGCCCCCACCCGGACCGGTTCGGCAACTGAGCTCCGCCGGCGCCGCCCCGCCGCCGCCCGATGTTCCAACTCCGCAACTCCCGGTGAAGAAGGACCGTCGCGTACGGCAAGATCGGTCGTATGACCGAACAACGGGGCGGCGCACCGCAGCACAGCGCCACGGACGAGACGATCGCGGCCCTGGCGGTCCGCCTCCGCGCGGCGGACACGGGCGGCTGGACGGCGGACGCGACACGCGCGCTGATCGTCCGGCTCGGCTGGGGCTGGAGCGAGAGCCCCACGGTGTTCACCGGCCGCTCCACCGGTGACGCGCGGCTGCGGCCCGTCGGGAAGTACGAGGAGCGGTACGTCGGCGGGGAGGCGTACGTCGAACTGGCCGTGCCGGTACGGCGCGCCGCACCGGACGCCGCCTCCCAGGCGGAGGCGTTCCGGGTGGCGAAGGACGAGCTGACCGCCACCCTCGGCGAGGCGTCGATCATGGGCGTGCACGGCAGGCTGGCACCGTTCCTCGGCGCCGTGCAGAGCTGGGGCTCCCCCTATCTGCGCTGGCGCGGCGAACGGGACACGCTCGAACTGCGCGCCGGGCCGACGGGGCCCGAGCTGGTGCTCAGGCCCACCGACCCCGCGGAGAACTGGTTCGTCCGCCAGGGCAACGGCGAGGAGCACGCCATCAGCGGCTTCTTCGGCTTCCGGCCCGACGCGTCGAACGGCGGTCTGACCTTCCCCGGCGGCTGGAAGGCCCGCAGCTGGGAGACGGTGACGCGGGCGCTCGCCGACTTCCTCACGACCCTCCCGGCCGAGACGAGCGCGCTGCGGACCCCGATGTGGATGCCGATCTACGGCCGGATCGAGGGGAAGGGCGCACCGATCCTGTTCGACGTCGACTGCGGTGACCGGCTGATGCTCGCCTGCTTCGCGGGCGAGGACGTCGACGCGTCGGCGCTGGGCTGGGGCACGTCGGCCGACCACCCGAAGACCGGCCGGCCCTGGCCGGACACCCGCCACCCCCGGCTGCGCATCGACGCGGGCGGTCCGGGCGAGCCCTCCGGCCAGGAGCTGGCCGAGACGATCGTGGCGACGGCCCGTGCCATGGGTGTGGTCTCCCCCGAGGACCTGCTGATCGGCGCGGAGGCCGGGGAGGTGGGGGCGTACCGGGTCACGTTCTACGGTCTCGGGCTGTCGATGGCCTGAACCGGGCGCTGTCGGGGGCCGACGGGGCGAGGCGGACGAGTCGCGGTCGGCGATCTGCGGTCGTGGTCGGCGGTCGGCGGTCGGTCGGCGCTGAACGGCTCGCGGTCGACCGTCCGCGCCGGGCGTCCCGAGGTGGGTGGCCCCGCCGGGTCCGGGTCGCCGGGGCCCGGCCGCCGTCCGACCCGGCCACGATCAACTCCCGTCCCCTGTGGCAGACTTGCCCGGACGGCCGGTGACGCCCGGGGCCGACCCGGCGACGCGTCCCAACACGTCGTGCCGCCTCCGTCGCACCGCCACGTACGCATCGGAGCTTCGTCATGACGGCAGGCACGCCCAAACCCCAGGTCGACACCAGCAAGCCGCACCCCGCGCGGGTCTACGACTGGCTGCTCGGCGGCAAGGACAACTACGAGGTCGACCGTCGGGTGGGCGGGTCCCTGCCGGCCGAGTCGAAGGCCGCCGCCCGCCAGAACCGGGCGTTCATGCACCGCGCCGCCGCCTGGCTGGCGGGCCACGGCGTGACCCAGTTCCTGGACATCGGCACCGGCATCCCGACCGAGCCGAACCTGCACCAGATCGTGCAGGCGATAAACCCAGCGGCGCGCATCGTCTACGCCGACAACGACCCGATCGTGCTGCGCCACGCCGAGGCCCTGCTCTTCAGCAGCCCCGAGGGCAGGACGGACTACATACAGGCCGATGTGCGCGCGCCGCAGGACATAGTGCGTCACGCCCGAGGCACCCTCGACTTCGACCGGCCGGTCGCGCTGTCGCTCATCGCGCTCATGCACTTCGTCCCGGACGACGAGGGGCCGTACGAGATCGTCTCCAGCCTGCTGGACGTGCTGCCGTCGGGCAGCTATCTGATGCTGTCGCACGCCGCGTCCGACATCATGCCTGAGCTGTCGGCCAAGGTCGTCGCCGAGTACGCGAAGGGCGGCATCCGGCTGGGATTCCGTACCCACGCCGGGGTCGGCCGCTTCTTCGACGGACTGGAACTGGTCGAGCCGGGGCTGGTCACCGCCCCCTCCTGGTTCAAGGACACGACGGCGCCCACCGACGAGGCGAGCGGCATCTACGCGGGCGTGGCCCGGGTGTCGTAGCCCTTCCGCACCCGCCGGGAACGGTCCCGGCGGGTGTGTTCCTCCTCGTGAACCCCCGGCGACGCGCGGCCGGGTCGCTGCACCGGACCGCGGGTGGGTCCGGCTTACGCTGCACCGGTGGTACGACCTGCCGTGGACGTGAGAACGAGGTGCAGTGCGATGCCGACCGTCATGCGCAAATGGGCCTGGCTGCCCGTTCTGGCCGTCGGGCTGGGGCTGTACTTCATCGTCCAGGCCACCCTCGTCGACACCGGCAACGTCAACTACGTACCGGCGATGATCATGTTGGGCGCGGTCGTCGTGCCCCTGTCCTTCCTCACCTTCGTCGCCGGGCGCACCGGCCAGTGGCAGGTCGGGCCGTTCACGCTGGGAATCGCCGCGCTGTTCGGCGGCGTGGTCGGGATCGTGACCGCCGGACAGCTGGAGTTCGACACCCTGCGCGGTCTGGGCACCAGCACCCTGATCGGTATCGGGCTGATCGAGGAGTCCTGCAAGCTGATCGTCCCGGTGCTGATCCTGGTGTGGCAGGCGCGGCGCGGCACCGTGCGCGTCGGCGACGGTCTGCTGATCGGCGTCGCGGCGGGCATGGGGTTCGCCGCGCTGGAAACCATGGGGTACGCGTTCACGGCGCTGCTGGCGTCCCAGGGGAACATCGGGGACGTCGAGGAGACCCTGCTGCTGCGCGGACTGACCTCGCCCGCCGCGCACATGGCGTGGACGGGGCTCGTCTGCGGGGCCCTGTGGGGGGCCGTGGCGGCGCGCTGGTCGCTGGGGGCCGTCGTACGGCTGGTGGTGACGTTCCTGGCGGCGGTCGCCCTGCACGCCCTCTGGGACGGGACGACGGGGCGGTTCACCTACGTGCTGCTGGCCCTGGTCTCCCTGGGCTGGCTCTTCTTCGAACTGCACCGCGGCGACACCCTGTCCGGGGAGCCGCCGACGGCGGACGCGGGCCGGCTGTGGCGGCAGTGAGGGCGCTACGTTTGCGCCATGTACTCGACCGAGGTCTCCCGGCGGATGCGGGCCCCGCGTGCCGCCGTCTATCGCGCGCTGCTGGACGCGGACGCCGTCGCGGTGTGGCGGGCGCCCGAGGGCATGAGCGCGCGGGTGCACGAGTTCGACGGTCGCGAGGGCGGGCGGTTCCGGGTCTCGCTCCTGTACGACGCGCCGACGGACACCGGCAGGTCGGCGCCGCGCCGGGACACGTACCACGGTCACTTCGCGCGGCTGGTGCCCGGCGAACTGGTGGTGGAGGTGCTTGAGTTCGAGACCGACGACGCCGCGATGCGGGGCACCATGACCATGACGACGACGCTGACGGACGTCGACGGCGGGACGGAGGTCCGGCTCGTCCACGAAGGGGTGCCGGACGCGGTGCCGGCGGCCGACAACGAGACGGGTACGCGGATGTCGCTGGACAGTCTGGCCCGGCTCGTGGAGGACACCGGGCACTGAGGCATGGGCCGGCGGGCCGTTGTCGGACGCGGCTGCCGACGGTGGCCCGCCGTCAGGCGCGGCGCCCGCGCCCGCCGCTCTTCCGGCCGCCCGAACCGCCGCCGCCCCGGGGGGTGTTCCGGGAGTTCCCGCCGCCGGTGGGCCTGCCGGTAGCGCGGCCCGTCGTCTTCCCGTTCCCGCCGGAGCCCCGGGGTTTCGGCTTGTCGCCGGAGGCCGGCTTCTGCTTCTGTTTCGGGTCGGGCCGCGCCTGGGCCTGCGCGGCGCGGCGGCCCCGGGTGCTGTTGACCGTGCGCCCCCGGACGATCCCGATGAACTCCTCGACCAGATCGGTCGTCCGCTCCTCCGGCCACGACAGGGCGACGCGTGACTCGGGGGCGTCGGTGACCGGCCGGTAGGTGAGGTCCTTGCGGTGGTGCAGCCGGGCCAGCGACTGCGGGACGACGAGAAGTCCCACGCCCGCCGCGACCAGTTCGACGGCGTCCGCCGTCGTCGCGGGCCGTTCGATCGCCGGCCGGCCGGGCAGGGGCCCGTCCCAGTCGAGGGTGTCGTCGAGAGGGTGCAGGACGATGTCACCGGCCAGATCGGCGGCCGACACCTCGTCCGCCGCGCTCACCAGATGGTCCTTCGGGACGACGACCACGGTGGTCTCGGTGTAGAGGGGGATCGCGCTGAGTTCCGTCCGGTCGACCGGCAGACGTACGAGACCGGCGTCCGCCCCGCCCGCGCGCAGCACGCCGCCCGCCTCCGCCGCGGCGACCGCGGTGAGGGTCAGCGGGACCCCGGGAACCCGCTCGTCCCAGATCCGCAGCCATTTGGTGGGGGTCACCCCCGGCACGTACACGAGCCGGAACGTGGGGGACGCGAGGGGTACCTCCGAGCCTGTCACGCCGGTCAGGCTACCGGTCGTGGTCGGAGGCACCGCACGCGCTCGATAGTCTGGGGCCCATGACGTCGCAGCAGACCACCCAGACCATGAAGCCCGCCACGGCGGCGAAGAAACTGGGTGTGTACCTCCCGGCCACCCCCGCCGACTTCCAGGAGGGAGTCGTCTCGCGCGGTGAACTGAACGCGCTCCAGAGCGATCCCCCCGAGTGGCTGCGGGACCTGCGGCGCGACGGCCCGCACCCCCGGCCGGTGGTCGCGGCCAAGCTGGGTGTCTCCATCGCGGGTCTGGCCCGCGGCGGTGTCACCGACCCGCTCACGACGGAGCAGATCGACGCGCTCAAGGAGGAGTTCCCGTCCTGGCTGCGCCGCGAGCGCGCCACCCAGGCCGAGGTCCGGAAGGAAGCGGCGCGCGTGAAGGAGAAGAACGCGGAGCGGGAGACCGGCGGCAGCGGCTCCTGACCGGCTCGGGGAGAGTCCCGGCGTACGGGGGCGGCCGGGGATTCCCGGCCGCCCCCGTACGCGGCTACCGCAGCGCCCGGGGCCGGTGGTCGGTGAGCAGGGACCAGATGACGAAGACTCCCATGGCGATCACAACAACCGCCCAGACGGGCTGGTACGGCAGCCACATGAAGTTCGTGACGACACTGATCGCCGCGACGGCCACGCCGAGCCACCGTGCCCAGGACGCCCCGCTGATGATGCCGATCCCGGTGAGGACCAGCACGATGCCCACCGCCACGTGGATCCATCCCCAGGTGGTCAGCGTGAACTGGTAGGTGTAGCTGCCGTTCAGTGTGAAGACCTTGTCCCGGGCGATGCTGACGACGCCGTTCAGGATGGCCAGTACGCCGTCCACGAACAGCAGGACCCCGGCGAACATCGCCCCGCCCGTCGCCCAGGCGGTTCCGCCGTGACTCTTGCGGGACGGTGTCTGGTGTGCCCCCGAAGGGGACGCGGTCTGTGCCATGAGAGCCTCCTCGGCCGACTGTGTGGCCCGCTCCGCGAACCACTCCGGCATGGGCCCGACAATCCGCCGTCCGTGCTCCCCTGACCACCGGTACTACGCCGTTCAGGTGAACGGTGACGGTCCGGAACCGAGTGTCACGGGACCTCCGGGCCCCGTCCGCTCCTTCCTCGATTGACTTCTCGGTTCACTTCTCGGTTCATTCCTCGATGTGGATGGCCAGCGCCGGGCAGACGGACGCGGCGTGGCGGGTGTCGTCGGCCTGGTCGGCCGGGGGCGCGGCGTTGAGCAGGACGGCGATGCCGTCCTCGTCACGCTGGTCGAACACGTCGGCGGCGGCGACCACGCACTGCCCGGACGCGACGCACCTGTCCTGGTCGAGGGTGATCTTCATGAGGGCTCCTTGGGCGGGGGGACGGGAAACGGGCGATCGGTGGGTGGCAGGGGCGGGCGGCGGGGGGCGGTCACCAGGTGACGGGCAGCTCGTAGACGCCGTACACGCTGCCGTCGTGCTTGAACGGGACGTCCTCGATGGCGCCCGCGAGCCGCAGGGTGGGAACACGCCGGTAGAGGGTGCTGTAGACGATCTGGAGTTCCAGCCGGGCCAGGGGCTGGCCGAGGCACTGGTGGACCCCGAAGCCGAACGCCACGTGGTGCCGGGCGTCGCGCTCGATGTCGAGGCGGTCGGGGTCGGGGAAGACGTCGGGGTCCCGGTTGCCGATGTCGTTGGCCATGATCAGGCCGTCGCCCGCGCGGACGAGCCGGCCCCCGATCTCGATGTCTTCGAGGGCGACCCGGCGGCGCCCGTTGTGGACGATGTTGAGATAGCGCAGCAGTTCCTCGACGGCCGAGGAGACCAGCTTCGGATCGTCGGAGTCACGCAGCAGCGCGAGCTGGTCGGGGTGTTCGAGCAGCGCGAGCGTACCGAGCGCGATCATGTTGGCGGTGGTCTCGTGTCCGGCGATCAGCAGGAGCACGCCCATCTGGGCCGCTTCCTTCCGGGTCAGCTCCCCCGCCGTCACCCGCCCGGCCAGACCGGACAGCAGATCGTCGGCCGGGGCTGCCAGTTTCCGGCCCATGAGGTCGTCGAGATAGCCGAACAACTGCCGCTGGGCGGCGATGCGTTCCTCGGGTGCCGCGTCGCGCCTGATGACGACCTTGCTGTTGTCCTGGAAGAAGTCGTGGTCGCCGTAGGGGACGCCGAGCAGTTCGCAGATCACCAGCGAGGGCAGCGGCAGCGCGAACGTCTCCACCAGGTCGACCGGTTTCGGACCGGCGAGCAGGTCGTCGATCAGATCGTCCACGATCTTCTGGACGGCGGGACGCAGCGCCGCCACCCGCTTGATCGCGAAGGGGGCCGTCACCATGCGCCGCAGCCGGGCGTGTTCGGGGTCGTCCTTCAGGATGAAGCTGACTCCGGCGCCGTCGGGCGGGAGCGGGGTCTGGAGCGGGTAGCCGGGCCGGGTGATGTCGGCGCTGACCCGTGGGTCGGCGAGCAGGGCGCGCTGTTCGGCGTACCGGGTGACCAGCCAGGGGGTGCTGTCGTCCCACATCCGGACCTTGGTGAGCGGGGCGGTCCTCTGCTGGGCGACCGCGGTCGGCGGAGGGTCGAAGGGGCAGCCGGGCGCCCGGTCCATCGGGAAGGCCGGTATGGCTTCCGGGGTGTCGCCGGCGGGTTTCACGGTGGTGGACATGTCCGCTCCAAAGGGGGGTTGGTTGTGGGGGATGGGGCACCTGGGGGCGGTGCCGTGGGTGCGGCGATGCGGTGGTGAGGTCAGCACGGGGGCCGTGGGGGTGGTGGTGCCCCTGGGGTGGCCGGGCCCCGGTCGCTCGCACGTCCCGGGACGTCCCGGGACGTCCCGGGACGCCGCGGTGCGGTCAGCGGTGCGGTGCGGTCAGCGCGGGGCCCCGGAGGCTGCCGGGTCCGGTCGTCCGGCGGCGAGCGCGTCGACGACCTCCTGGCGGCGCAGCCGGGTCTGCTTGGGCATGTTCCAGCCGAGTACGCCGGTGACCCGGCCCTCGTGGCGGTAGCGCGCGACGAACCGTCCGGTCGCCGGGTCGCCCTCCACCACGGTCATCTCGGCGCCGGCACCGGCGGGCACGGCGCCGTGCACCTGGATCTTCGTCTCGAACTGGTCGGTCCAGAAGTACGGCACGGGCGTGTACGCGCGGTCCGCGCCCAGGATGTTGGCCGCGACGGTCATCGCCTGCTCGCCGGCGTTGGTCCGGTTCTCCAGCCGCAGCAGCCGGCCGAGCCCGTCGTGGTGCCAGCGCGCCACGTCCCCGACGGCGTACACACCCTCGGCCGCCCGGCAACGGGAGTCGCAGACCACGCCGTTGTCGATCCGCAGCCCGCTGTCCTGGAGCCAGTCGGTGACCGGGACGACGCCGATCGCCACCACGACGAGGTCCGCGGGCAGCACCTCACCGTTGTCGAGAGCCACGCCGGTGACGGTGCCCGCGCTGCTGGTCAGCCCGCGTACGCCGGCGCCCGGCCGGGTTCCGACGCCGCGTCCGGTGTGCAGGAGTGCGAGCAGGTCGGCCACGCCGTGGCCGAGTTGGCTCGCCATCGGCGCGTGCTGGGGTCCTGCCAGGGTGACGTCCAGGCCCATGGTGCGGGCGGTCGCGGCGATCTCCGCGCCGAGGACGCCGTCGCCGACGACCACGGGGCGTGTGCTGCGCGACAGTCCGGCGCGCAGCGCGAGCGCGTCGTCGAGGGTCCGCAGGTAGTGGACCCCGGCCAACGCTTCCTGGCCGGGCAGGGTACGGGGACGCGTGCCGGTGGCCACCACGATCGCGTCGGCGCGCAGCGTGCGGCCGGAGGCGGTGTGCACCGTGCGGGCCGCCGCGTCCAGGCCCGCCGCCGGGTCGCCGAGGACGAACTCGGCGCCGAGGGCCGACAGCGCCTTCTCCGGGCGCAGCTGGGCCCGTTCGGGCTCCCAGACACCGGCGAGCACCTGCTTCGACAGCGGCGGCCGGTCGTACGGGGGGTGTTTCTCGGCGCCGAGCACCGTCACCGGGCCGGTGAAGCCCTGGCGTCGTAACGCCTCCACCGTGGTCAGCCCGGCGGCGGACGCGCCGATCACGAGCACGTCGGCGGGCTCACCCGCCGTCGTGTGCGACGACCGGTCGACCGTTGCTCTCATGGTGGGAACTCCTCCGTCTGCGGTTCGGCAGGGAACGTGGGGGTCGTGCGGGGCCTCTGCCGCGGGTGTCGCGGGCGCGGGCGGGCTCGGTGGGCTCGGTGCGGGTGCGAGCCGTGGAGCATGCGGGGGCCGTGGGGCGGGTCCCGAGGAGGGGGCCGGACGGTCGTCCGCTCGTGGGCAGGTCGGGTCGTCGCCGTGCGGGGACGAGGTGAGGAGGGATCAGGACGGGAGCTGCGGGGAGGGGAGAGGAGGAGGTCAGGGCCGGGTGACGGGGGCCAGCCAGAGCCCGACGATCGCGTCGATCAGGCCCGTACCGGTGTCCTGCCAGTTCGATCGGGGGGTGTCGGCACCGAGCGCGAGCGACCGTTCCCGCTCGGCGCAGACGTGCGTCATCAGCTGTCGGGCCATGTCGGCGCGATCGGCCCGTACATCGGCCGGCTGGTCCGGCAGGCAGACGTCGAGGCCCTCGATGATCCGGTGCAGCGACGGCGCGGTGCGTGATTCCTGGACCATGACCTCGCGCAGGGCGGGGTCGGTCATCGCCTGTGCGGCGAACCGGGCGTACCAGGTGGGGCTGCCCAGTTCGGCGAGATGGTCGGTGACCGGGCGTACGAGACAGGCCACCCAGTCCCGTACGCCGGGAGTCTCGCCGATCCCGGCCACCATCCGGCGGCGGAGCTGTTCGAGCGCCTCCGCGTGTTTGCGGGCGATGGCCCGCACGAGATCGGTCTTCGTGCCGAAGTGGTAGCCGACGGCGGCGTTGTTGCCCTGTCCGGCCGCCTCGCTCACCTGCCGGTTGGAGACCGCGAACACACCGTGCTCGGCGAACAGCCGCTCCGCCGTCGCGAGGATCAACTCGCGTGTCGCGTCGGAGCGTTCGCCCCGGCCGTTCCTGCCTCGCTCGGTCACGAGCGGACCGGCACGTCGCGCGGGGTCACCCATCACAGATCCTCGTGGTCGGCTTCGAGTACGCGATCAGTTAACCGCCGCCCGCCCACTAAGGCAAGCGACTGACTTAATATCGCCGCCCGACCGTGCCCGGCATCGGAGTGGTCTCTCGGGCGACGGGATTATCGGGGGCTCCCGGCGTCTATGGGTGCAGAGTCCGACCGTCCCCGCAGTACCCGTAGAAAGAGAACCCCATGCGCATCCGCACAGCAGTCGCCGCCACCGCTCTCGCCGCCGTCACCCTCCTCGGCGGCGCGGGTGCCGCCACCGCCATGACGCCGGGCAGCGGCCCCCACGGCGGCAACTACGGTGTGAACAGCGAGTTCGTCTCCACCTGGATCAAGAACAGCTTCAACACGATTGTCGTCTTCGGCGACAACATCTGAGCTGTCCTTCGCACGCTGTCGTCGGCCTCCCGTGGATACATGGGAGGCCGACGGCCGTTCAGGGTCCGTCGGGCGGACCGAGGAGGGAACCGGGGCGCCCCGGCCCCTCCGCTGTGTCGGCCGTCGCGACAGGCCGCTTCCGCTGTCGGGCCTGTTCGACCGGCTCGGTCGGATCGGTCGACTCGGTGAACTCGGTGCGGTCGGCCTGCCCGGTCCGGTCGGCATGCTCCGCGCAGTCGGTCGGCGCCGTGCGTTCCATGATTTCCGTTTGCTCCGTGCGTTCCGTGCGCTCCGTGCGTTGTGCGCGCTCCGTGAGTTGTGCGCGCTCCGTGTGCTCGGTTGTGATGACGACCACCTGGTCCAGGGCGTGCCACACCCGCCGCTCCCCCTTGTGGGGGTTGAGCCGGACCCCGTGGTCGGGGGCCGTCGTCCACCGGTCGTGGCGGCGGTAACCGATGGCGCACTCGCCCCGGTCGCGCGCGGCGGCCACGACGGTGGCGAAGGTCGCCTCGACGCCCGGACGGATGTACGTCCCGGCGGGCCGCAGCGAGATCGTGCTGCCGTCGGGGGAGAACAACTCGTCGAACACGGCCGCCAGATGGCGGTTCTGCGCTATCTGCGCCATCAGCAGTCCGGTCAGCTGCCCGCTGACGATGACGTCGGAGCCGGGGGCGACGGGTGCCAGCGGCCGGTTGCGGTCGTCGGTCAGTTCGCTGACCACGCACAACTCCCGTCCTCCGGTGTGTTCTTCGAGCAGCCGCAGGGCCAGCAGGGTGACCAGTGTCCAGTCGTCGGGGCGGTCCGGGCCGTCGTCGGGGTCCGGGCCGAGGACCACGAGTCCGTCGTACGGAGTGAGGTCGAGCCCGAGCAGGGTCTCGGGCCGGGACAGGGCGGCGGAACGGAACCGTACGGTCAGCCGATCGGCCTCCCCCTCCCCCGCGACGCCTTCCCCCGCCGCACCGAGCCGTTCCCCCGTGTCGGCCGGCTGAGGCTCCCTCGGTCCCGGTACGGCCCTGTCCATGACCACGTCGAGGGTGGAGCCCGGCCGGGCCGTACGCCGTAACTGCTCGACCACCAGGGGCGCCCGCCGGTTCCAGCCCAGCACCAGCAGCCGCGCGGGGGCCTCCGGCGGCGGGCGGTCCCCGGCGAGGGCCGACGGGTCCACGAGAGGCCGGCAGTCCTGCCGCCGCGCCGAGGTCTCGTCGTGGGTGACGACGATCAGCCGGCTCCCCGTCCCGAGAACCGTGTCGGCGGGCGGATTGAGCACCGTACGCCCCTCCGGGGTGAGCAGTCCGACCACGCAGGAGTCGGCGTGGCCCAGCAGCGCCGCGCCGAAGGAAGCGCCGTGGAAGGCGGTCGCGTCGGCGAGGTGGAACTCGTCGCCCGCGAAGTCGAGCAGGTCCCGCAGGACGAGGGAGAGGCCGGGCCTGCCCACGCACTGGGCGATGAGCCGGGCCGTGACCGTGTCGGTCTCCAGGACCGTGCCGCGCGGTCCGGCCGCCAGCCGGGCCGCCGCCCGGTACCGGTCGTCCCGCACCGCCGCGAGTACCGGAGGGGCGTCCGGCGCGCCGCCGACGACCGCGCGCAGCGCGAGGAGGATCCGCAGGATCTCGGCGTCCGCCCCCGGTTCACCGGACGGCAGCACCAGGACGGTGCTCGCCGTCCCCGGGCCGACGAGTGCGAGAACGGCCGGGTCGCTCGCGGGGCCGCTACGGCAGATGAGCCGGGTGCGCGCGGCGGGGCCGACCTGGGCGGCCAGCGCCCGTTCCATCTCGGTCTTGTCCCGGTCGGCGAGCAGGACGATGGCCCGGGGCCGGTGCGGGGTCTGGGCGGCGATCAGCTCCCTCACCACCGTGGTCACCTGGTCCGACCAGCCGAGCAGCACCACATGGCCCTGCTCCAGGACCGTCGACCGCCCACGGCTCAGCTCCGCCATCCGCTCGGCCAGACTCGTGGTGATCACGCCGACGAGGGTCGACACGCACAGCAGAGCCACCAGCCCGAGCAGGGCGGACAGCAGCATGCGCAGCGGTGTGCCGGTCATCGCGCCCAGCCGCAGTGTCTCGGCGCTGGTCCGCCAGGCGGCCGTCAGCCTGCCCGACAGGGACCTCGGTGAGCCGGGGTCGGTCCACACCAGCAGCATGCTGACCGGGACGACGACGGCCAGGCAGGTGATCACCAGCCAGCCCATCAGCGTGCCGGTGCTGCGGGCCAGCGTCCGGTCGAACCGGTAACTCGCCCGGTCCCGCCACGAGACCGGACGTCGCACCTTCGCTTCTGCCACTCCCGCCCCTCCCCCTCGTGCCCCGTGCACTTGTGCCTGCGCGGCGGGTACGGCGCCGACGCGCTCCCGCATCCGCACAGTGCTGCTTACGGCGGCGGGACACGCCGAAATCGCGAGTCGATTCACCCGTTCGGGAACGCGGCCGGGTCTGCTCAGGCGCGGGGCACACCGGCCCGGCCGGGGCCGGAGGGCGGTCAGAGTCCGGGTGCGCCCCAGACCGGGAACCAGCGGGCGAGGTCGGTCTCGATCCGGAGATCGTCGCCGATGACGGCTCTGACCTGGAGTTCACGCTGGCTGTCCCGCTTCTCGGCGGTGCCGGGCAGCGGTGCGAAGGGGTAGAAGGTGCCGCGCTTGTAGAGGTAGACGAGGGCGAGCGGCCGTTGTTCCGCGTCGCGGAAACTGATCAGTGAGCAGAGGAGCTGGGGGCCGAATCCGGCCTCCTGGAGGAGCGTGTTGACCGCGTGCAGATCGTTGACCAGCGAGGCCGTGTCGCCGGGGTCCTGGCGGGCGAGCAGCCAGGTGTAGCCGTACGAGTCCCGGCTGAACTCCACGGGGTGGCCGTCCTGACGTACGTCCGCGTCGAGCAGTTCCCGTACGTCCTGTCTGACCTGGGCGAAACCGCCCCCCTCGACACCGGCGAAACAGACCGAGCCGAAGCCGGTGGGTGTGTAACCGGCTCCGGCCTGGAGGGTGAGCGCGGCGGCGGGGAGGGCGAACAGCTGGTCGAGATCGGGGCGGACCGGTTTGCTCCGGCCGAGGATGGTGTCGAGAAGACCCACGGGACCAGCTCCTCAGGGGTGAAGGACCGACTCACGGACGGGCGAGGTCGGCGGAGATCCGGGCCAGCTGGTCGAGCCGCTGCTCCAAGGTCGGGTGGGAGGCGAGCAGCCGCCCCAGGCTCTCGCCGGAGGAGAAGGCCGGGACGAAGTAGAAGGCGTTGTACGGCTCCGCCTTCCGCAGGTCACGCGTCGGGATGCGCGCCATCTGACCGTCGACCTTGGTCAGTGCCGACGCGAGTGCCGAGGGCCGTCCGGTGAGCAGCGCGGCCGTGCGGTCGGCGGAGAGTTCGCGGTAGCGGGAGAGCAGCCGGGTGAGCAGGAAGCCGATGGCGTACACCACGGCGCTGACCAGGGGGATGATCAGGATCGCGAGTCCGACGGGTCCGGAGTTGCGGGCGCTTCTGGCCAGTCCGCTGTAGAGCGCGATCCGGGTCAGCACGCCGGCGAGGACGCCCAGGAACGAGGCGATGGTCATGACCGCGACGTCGCGGTGGGCCACGTGGGACATCTCGTGGGCGAGGACGCCTTCGAGTTCCTCGGGTTCCAGTCTGCGGAGCAGGCCGGTGGTGGCGCACACGAGTGCGCTGCGTTCGCTGCGGCCGGTGGCGAAGGCGTTGGGTATGTCGCTGTCGGAGATCGCCACCTTGGGCTTCGGCATGTCGGCGAGCGCGCAGATACGGTCGACGGCGCCGTGGAGTGCGGGCGCCTGTTCGGGGGTGACCTCGTGCGCGCCCATGCCGAAGGCGGCGATCTTGTCGCTGAACCAGAACTGCCCGACGAAGAGCGCGCCGACGAGGATCAGGATCACCGGCCAGAACTTGCCGAGCACCGCGAGAAGCACACCGAGCAGGACCACGTAGAGCAGGCCGATCAGGAACAGGGTGGTCACCATGCGCGTGGTCAGTCCGCGGTCCTTCGTGTAGCGGGTTCGTGTCATCGCTCGCCTCCGTCAGATGTCGCCTCCCTCCATTTTCCACCTCATCCGAGCAAAACGGAGCAAAGGGGGCGTACGGCGACGGAGCGGTGACATGGCCACCACAGGCGGTGACGGTCGGAGCGCCGGGCGGGTGAGGAACGGCCGGCGCGCGGACGTGCCGTCGCCGCCGTGCTCCGGGGGCCGTACCTGCGGCCGTCCGGCCCGAGACCCGTACCGTGCCCGGAGTCCGGGTCACGCCGGCGAGCGGACGCCGGCGAGCGACCGTCCGGACCCGGTCGGCGCCGGCGCGCCGCACCCCGCGCATCACAGCAGCGGCGATCCGTGCCGGTCCGCGCCCCCGCGGTCGTCGCGCGATTCGTGCTCGCGTACGAGATGCGTCCGCGGGGGCCGGGCGGCGGCCTCGGCCGGAGGGCGGATCAGACCCGGTCGGCCGCGATCAGCAGGTACTGGAAGGAACCGTCCTTGTACGAGTTGATGAACGCCTCCTCGATGCCGGTGACCAGTGACGACGTCGCCCGCAGCTCCCAGTAGGGCAGGGTCTCGGCGGTCAGGTCGACGATGGTCTGCGGTACGAGGCGGTTGTCGGCCATCGCCTTCAGATACTCCCGGCGGGAGTGGATGTTGCACTCGAAGTGCGCGTTGATCTGGGACACCCACTTCGAGGGCTGGCCGTAGCGCGGGTTCCAGCAGCCGGTGATCGTGACGTACCGGCCGCCGACGGCCAGGATGCGCGAGTGTTCCGCGAAGAGGTCGTCCAGGTCGACGTACATGCTGGACTCGTTGTTCCAGGAGCCGGTCGCGTGGCCCTTCTCGAAGGGCATGTCGAGCATGTTGCGGACGCGGGCCCGGACATGGTCCTCGATGCCGAGTTCCCGGGCGCGCCCGTTGGCGAACTCGGCCTGTTTGGCCGAGAGGGTGACGCCCTCGACGTCGCAGCCGAACCGCTGGTGCGCCATGACCATCGAACCGCCCCGGCCGCAGCCGGCGTCCACGAGGGTGTCGTCGCGGCCGACGGAGCCGAGGTGGTCCAGGAGGACTTCGGCCTGCGCCGACTCCAGCCGGTGGAGTTCGGCGATGAGCCGCTTCTCGTAGCCGCTGTCGCCGGTGTCCCCGAGCGCGGCGTGGTCGACGTCGCCGATGCCGTAGTGGTGGTGGTACAGCCCGTCGACGTCACCGAGGCGCAGGTTCACGGGCCTGGCCTCCCCGTCCCAGTACCGGGCGATGTCTCCCTGGTAGGGCGAAGCCGGCCCGGGGATGTACACGGAGGTGCCGGAGGTGAGCTGGGTGCTGGTCACAGTGAAAAGAACTCCTTACCAGAAGTCGGGCAGGCTGTATCGGTAGGTGTTGGTCTGGTGCCAGTAGTGGTTGCCGTCGACCCAGGCCGCCACGCCGCGGAGGAAACGCAGCACGTTCGGGACGGGACAGTCGGCCGCCAGGGCGGCGGCCTCGGCCTCGAAGTCGTGCATGAGGTCGTTGTGGACCTCGACCGCCTTCAGATAGGCGTCCCGGTCGGAGACTCCGTCCCGGTCGGCGATGACCACGGGCAGGTTCAGATGCCGGCCGGGGCTGTCGAGTTCCTTCGTGTACGAGTAGAGGTCGTTCACGATGGTGGTGGCGTTGGAGGCGAGCGCGACGACCCGCTGCATGGCGGGCAGCGCGTGCAGATCGGCGGGCAGTTCGTAGCCGCCGACGGTGTCGGTGATCGTGGGACAGGGGCGGAAGTTGTTGAACTGGCGCATCGCCAGGTACTCCCACACCTCCGGTACGTGATCCGTCTCGGCCCACGCGGCCTCGGCGAGGTAGCCCAGGTGCAGCCGGGCCATGTCGTGCCGGTACCGGTCGGCCTGCGAGTCGGTGGCCTGCCGGACGAAGTACTCCATGGCGGAGCGGTAGGCACGCCGGGGCGCGTCCGCGTGGAGCGAGCGGGCCCACTCGGGCTCGTACTCCTTCGTCGTGTGCAGCGGATCCAGGGCCGTGTGCGCCAGCAGCAGGCGTCCGCCGAGGCCGACGGGTGAGCCGCCGTGGTCCTCGCAGTAGCAGTCGTCCAGCGCGTTCTCGGCGACCATCAGCCGGGTGGCGATCATCAGATGGTCGACGGTGGGGGCGTCCGGGTGGCAGGCGACCATGTAGCGGCCCACGGAGAAGCCGTCGAACTGGTCCTCCCACTCGGGGGGCACCGCCTGGACGTCGTCCACCGCCCAGACCCGGATACGGCTCCCGACCTCTTCCACCCTGACCGGGTCGGGCTCCGCCACCGGATGGTGGTAGAGGCCCGGGACGGGACTGCCCTTCGCCGGTTTGCCGGACTCCGGCGGCGCGGGCGGCGCCGACGGCACGGCGGGCTCCGTACGGCGGCCGGGACGCAGACCCGCCGTACCGAGCCCGGTGGGGCCGCCGAGCACCCGCCCCGGGGCGGGACCCGGCGGCGTCACCACGTCGGCGGCGGCCCGGTCGCGTACCCCGGCGAAGGCCGCCGCCACGGACGGCCCCGACGGGAGCACCGACGGCCGGGGGCCGGGCGGCGAGGACCGCCCGAGCACCTCAGTCACGGGTGCGGGCGATCTGCACGTTCTCCAGCACGCCCAGCGCGTCGGGCACCAGGACGGCGGCGGAGTAGTA
This sequence comes from Streptomyces sp. NBC_01498, assembly GCF_036327775.1. NCBI lineage: Bacteria > Bacillati > Actinomycetota > Actinomycetes > Kitasatosporales > Streptomycetaceae > Streptomyces > Streptomyces sp. NBC_01498. Next base: position 426,077 of record NZ_CP109598.1, read on the forward strand.
CGTGGTCACCAGGTACGAGATGATCGCCTGCTCGCTGATGCCCATGAAGCGCACCGACAGGCCGGGTTCGAACTCGTCGGGCAGCCCGGTCTGGCGCAGACCGACGACGCCCTGCTCCTCCTGGCCGGTGCGCATGGCGATGATGGAGGTGGTGTTCTCCTTGGTGACGGGGATCTTGCCGCAGGGCAGGATCGGGACACCGCGCCAGGCCGGGACCTGCTGGCCGCCGAGGTCGACATGGTTCGGGTAGAGGCCCCGGCGGTTGAGCTCACGCCCGATGGCCGCGATCGCCCTGGGGTGGGCCAGGAAGACCTTGGTGCCGCGCCGGCGGGAGAGCAGCTCGTCGAGGTCGTCCGGGGTGGGCGGGCCGGAGTGCGGCTGGAGGCGCTGCTTGAAGTCGGCGTTGTGGAGCAGGCCGAACTCCCGGTTGTTGACCAGCTCGTACTCCTGCCGCTCCCGCAACGCCTCGATGGTGAGCCTGAGTTGCTCCTCGGTCTGGTTCATCGGGCCGTTGTAGAGGTCCGCGACCCTGGTGTGGACGCGCAGCACGGTCTGTGCGACGGAGAGTTCGTATTCGCGGGGCTTCAGTTCGTAGTCCACGAAGGCGCCAGGGAGGGCGACCTCACCGGTGTGGCCGGACGACATCGCGATCTCGGCCTCGCCGTGCCGGTTCTGCCGCTGGAGGGGCAGTGCGCGGAACCGCTCGACGTGGGCCCTGAGTTGCGGGGCGGAGGACTGCACGGCGGCGAAGTCGGAGCGGGAGAGGGTGAGCAGAACGCCGTCGGTCGCGGCGGTCGCGGTGTAGTCCCAGCGCACGTCGTCGTCCAGCAGGGCCTCGTCGCCGAACCGGTCGCCGTCGGCGAGGACGGCGAGGGAGACCTCGTCACCGTAGGGACCGACGGTCGTCCGGTTCACCCGGCCGTGGGCGATCAGATGGATGTGCTCGGCGGGCGTACCGCGCTCGACCAGGGGCTCGCCCGCGCGGAAGTCGCGCTGGACACAGCGGTCGGCGAGCGCGGTCAGCACCTCGACGTCGTCGAAGCCGTGCAGCAGGGCCAGTTCACCCAGCTCGCGGGGGATGACGCGGACATCGGCGCCGTCCTGGACGAAGTCCACGCGTCCGTCGCCCACGGTGTAGGTCAGCCGCCGGTTCACCCGGAAGGCGCCGCCCTTGGTCTCGACCCAGGGAAGCGTCCGCAGCAGCCAGCGGGAGGTGATCTCCTGCATCTGCGGGGCGGACTTGGTGGTGGTGGCGAGATTGCGGGCAGCCGCGGTGCCAAGGCTGGACTGCGGGGGCGATTCCGGCTGTGCTTCCGGGCTGGTGTCGACGGTCATCGGGCGGGTTCTCCTTTGCCACGGCGGTGATCGGCGTACACGCGCCAACCGGTGGAACGGGTGAGGAAGGACGGAGCAGGGACCAAGAACAAGGACGGACTGTGGACAAGAGCAAAAGGGCGAATCACGGGCAAGGCGTCCAGATCCATGGGAACGCTAACGGCGGGTGGGCCCAACTCGCCTGAAACGGCTGGTGAGTTAACTCGATCCGGCGATCTTGTTGCGCATGAGGTTTATCTGCTCGGCAGATGGTGTGCGATTTGTTCGATTGATGAGTCGAACACGGACGCGCGCGGTCCGGGGAAACGCCCGAGCGGGGCGGTCCGGAGAATCGCTTCTCCGGGCCGCCCCGCTCGGGCGTCTTTCCTCGGTGCTGCCGTGACCCGTCTCCCCGTCAGGCGGACGGCCCGGAGGACAGGAGCGAGGCATAGCGGTCGAGGTCGATGTTGCCGCCGCTGACGATCACACCGACGCGCCGTCCACGCAGTTGACCGGCCAGATCGCGGGCGGCGGCGAAGCCGAGGCATCCCGTCGGCTCCACCACGATCTTCATGAAGGTGGCGAAACTCCGCATCGCCGCGACCAGTTCGGCGTCGCCGGCAGTGTGGAAGTCCGTGACGTCACGGCGGATGATGTCGAACGTCCAGGCGCCCAGGTGCTGGGTCTGCGCGCCGTCGGCGATGGTCCTCGGGGTGTCAATGTGCACGACGGCCCCCTCGCGCACGGACCTCCGGCCCTTGTCCCCGGACTCCGGTTCGACTCCGTACAGACGGCAGCCCGGCGACAGCGCCTTCGTGGACAGGGCCGTACCGGACAGCAGTCCACCGCCGCCGAGCGGTACGAACAGGGCGTCGAGGTCGCCCACTTCCTCGAACAGCTCCTTGGCCGCGGTGCCCTGCCCGGCGATCACCCACGGGTGGTCGTAGGGCGGGATCAGCGTGAGACCGCGGGCGTCGGCCAGCGCGCGGCCGATCTCCTCGCGATCCTCCGTATAACGGTCGTACGGGACGACCTGTCCTCCGTACCCCTGGGTCGCGGCGACCTTCGCGGCGGGCGCGTCGTGCGGCATCACGATCGTGGCCGGTATGTCCAGGAGCCGGGCGGACAGCGCCACGGCCTGTGCGTGGTTGCCCGAGGAGTAGGCGACCACTCCGGCACGCCGCTGTTCGGGAGTGAACCGCGACAGGGCGTGGTACGCGCCACGGAACTTGAAGGCGCCCATGCGCTGGAAGTTCTCGCACTTGAACACCACCTCGCAGCCGAGTCGCTCGTCGATCAGGCGCGAGCGGAGCACCGGGGTGCGGTGGGCGTACGGCGCGATACGCGCGGCGGCGTCCTGGACGTCGTCATAGGTCGGCGACTGAGGCATCTGCGGCTTCCTTCCGGACAGGCGTGCGGCCCGGCACAGTGTGCCGGGCCGCGGTCGCCGCGCCGTCCGGGGGACGGCGGAGGCGGTGTCAGTGCTTGAAGGTGTCCTTCGTCTTCTCCTTGGCCTGGCGCGCGTCGCCCTTGGCCTGCTCGGCGCGGCCCTCGGCGGTCAGACGCTCGTTGCCCACGGTGCGGCCGGCGGCTTCCTTCGCCCTGCCCTTGGCCTGCTCGGTCTTGGCCCGCGTCTTCTCATTGGCAGCCATGATCACTCACATCCTGCTGCGATCGACTTCAGGGACACCCGTCTGATAACCGCCGACGCGCGGCTCAAACACGACACCTGCTCCCGCCTCGTCCGACGGGACCCTCAGACCGTCGCCCGCAGGTGCTCGCGCGCCCACTCCTCGAAGGTCGTGAGCGGGACACCGAGCGCGCGGGCGAATTCCGGGCGGGCCGGCTGCGGGAAGTCGTTGAGGGCGGCCTGGCCGAAGCCCATGTCGGGCATCCCCGCGGCGACGGCTTCCTCGCCGGTCAGGTCGGGCGCGGTCAGGTCGGCGCCCAGACGGGCGGAGAGGATCCGGGCGATGTCCGTCATCGCCAGAAGATCGCTCGCCAGTTCGATCTCGACCCGGTGGAACCGCTCAGGTGCGGCCACGGCAGCCGCCGCGGCCACGCCGATGTCGCCGACGGCGACGAGAGACAGCCGGGTGCCGGGCTTCAGGAGGGTGACCAGACCGCCCTCGACCCCGCGCGGGAAGACGATCCCGGCGGCGGGGCGGAGGTTCTCCATGAAGTAGCCGGGCTTGATGAGCGTCCAGTGCGTGAAGCCCGCGTCGCGTACCCGGTCCTGGATCTCGCTCTTCGCGGAGTAGTACGGATCCATCCAGGCCCAGTCGCCCCTGACCCAGTCGGTGTGCTGTCCGGCGCCGGAGACCGAGGTGTGCACGAACTGCGGCACGCCCGCCGCCTTCGCTCCCTCGATCAGGTTCACGGCCTGGGCGACCTCGCCCTCGAAGGCACGCCCGCCCACATCGGGCATCTGGACCGAGAAGACGGCGCGGGCCCCTTCTGCGGCCCGTTTCAGGGAGTCGCGGTCGTCGAGGTCCCCGGTGACCAGCTCGGCGCCGAGCACCGCCACGGCCTTCGCCCTGGCGCTCGCCGGGTCGCGGACCAGCGCCCGGACCGGGATACCGGACGCGAGCAGGGCGCGGGCGGTGGCGCCCCCCTGCTGTCCGGTGGCGCCGACGACGAGGACGGGCGCGGAGGCGGGTGGGAGCGGGGTCGGGGTCGGGTTCGGGGGCGCTGATTCTGACGTCATGAGGTCCTCGGTGATGACTCGCGGCCAGGGCCCGGCGCAGACCACGGGCCCTAAGTGGCGGGGGCCGCCACTTACGTTCGGGTACGATACGGAGGGCCCCGCCACTTAGCAAGCTCGTATCGCTCGGGCACCTCGGCAGGCCCGGCCTACCCGGCACGTCGGCCACTCGACAATTCGGAGAGGACGCCATGACCGTCCAGCGCGCGGACGCGCGTCGTAACTACGCACGGATCCTCGCCGTCGCCGAGGCCGAGGTGGCCGCGCGCGGCGCCGACGCCTCGCTGGAGCAGATCGCCCGTACGGCGGGGGTGGGATCGGCGACCGTACGGCGGCACTTCCCGGGGCGGCGCGCGCTGCTGGAGGCGGTGTTCGGCGAGCGGATCGAGGCGCTGTGCGGCCGTGCGCGCGCCTTGACCGGCGCGGCCGATCCGCGGGCCGCGCTGCTGGAGTGGCTGGGCGCGCTCACCTCGTACGCCGCGTCCGCGCGGGGCATGGCGGACGCGCTGGTCCAGGACGGCGCGGTCGGCGGCCCGGAGCGCGTGAACGCGTGTTCCGAGAAGCTCTGCGGGGCGGTCGAACCACTGCTGGAACGCGCCGCGCGGGCCGGTGCCGTGCGGGCGGACGTGACCGTCGCCGACCTGGTCACGCTGGTCACGGGCATCGCCCTGGCCACGGAGCACCACCCCGATCCCGAGGCGGAGGCGCACCGGCTGCTCGGCCTGACGGTGGCGGGCATCAGCCCGCGGAGGTGAGCGAGGACCCCGCGAACCGGGGGTCGTTCACCCGCGGGTCGTGCGTCCGTGCGTCGTGCGTCCGTCGATCACCCGTCTGCCGTTCACGCGCACGCCGTTCACCCGCCCGCCGTTCACCCGTCGGTCGTGGTGATGCGCGTGATCGCCTCCAACGTCAGCTCCCGGCCGTGCGGTTCGCGGGCCAGGGCGCGGTGCAGGGCCAAGCCCTCGATGAGGGCGTCGAGTTGGCGGGCGGTGTCCGGGTCGAAGTGTTTCTCCAGGTGGACGCGGCTGCGGCGCATCCACTCGTGGGTGAGTTCGCGGTACTCCGGGCGCCGGGCGGCGAGGGTGTACAGCTCCTGCGTGAGGACGAGGTCGCGCTGGGGTCCCTCGGACAGGACGTGCACGAGGTCGGCCACGGCTTCCCGGGCCTGGTCGCGGTCGGCCGGGGCGGAGAGGTACGCGTCGAAGACCGCGACGATATGGCCGGTGAAACGGCCGAAGGCTTCGCGCAGCAGCTCGTCGATCCCGCCGAAGTGGTAGGTCATCGAGCCCAGGGGCACCTCGGCCCGCGCGGCGATCTTCCGGTGGGAGACACGGGCGAGGCCCTCTTCGGCGATGAGGTCGAGCGTGGCGGCGATGATGCGTTCGCGGCGCTGCGGGTCGGTGTGTCCGGTGGCCATGGCGGCGCGCTCAGAGGGTACGGGCCGGGCGGGCGCCGGGTCGTACGATCGGTCGCCTGCGCGGGCCGGGCCCGGGGAAGTCCATCGGCATAGACGCGAACGTACACCGGGGAGTTCCTCCGTACCGGCGCTTCTCCCTCTCCCTCCCCATGCGGCCTCCTCAGGAGGTCGGCGGAAAGTCGAGGGTCGACGCGCACCGGCCGGCGGGACGGCTCACGGGCGTCGAGGCCGCAGCACCCCCGCCGACAGGATCACCAGGACCCCGGCCAGGGGTACGACCAGCAGGCCCACCCGAAGACCCGACTCGTCGGCGACCAGCCCGACGACCGGCGGGGAGAGCAGGAAGCCCAGTCGCATCAGCCAGGAGACGATCGTGAGGCCCGATCCGGGCTTGAGACCGGGCAGTTCGTCGGCCTCGTGCATCGCCGCGGGCACGAGGGTCGCCACGCCGAATCCGGCGGCGGCGAAGCCCAGGATCGTCCCGCTAGTGGTGGGTACGGCGAGGGCGAGTCCCATGCCGATCGCGACGACGACGCCGCCGGAGCGTGCGACCGTACGCCGGCCGAACCGGTCGACCATCCGGTCACCGATGACACGGCCGACGAACTGGGCCCCGACCAGGGCGATGTAGCCGGAGGCCGCCAGGGTCGCCGAGGCGTGCAGCGAGTCGGCGAGATAGAGCGCGGCCCAGGAACTGCCCGCGTCCTCGACAAGGGCACCGGACGCGGCGATGAGGACGAGGGCCGCCAGTACGTAAGCGCCGCGCAGACGCGCGGAGTCACGGTCCCCCGGCCACGCGGCCCGCCCCCGGTCACCGCCGTCCGCGCTGTCCGTCCTCGCCGCGTCCGTATCCGCACCGCCCGCCTTCGCGCCGTCCGTCGTCACATCGTCCGTCCGCGCCGCGTCCGGATCGGTGTCGGGCCCGGACAGGCAGAACCGCAGGGCGACGCAGGCGGCGATCCCGAACAGCACCGCCGAGATCAGCAGGTGCTGCCCCTGGGGCAGGCCGAGCGCGATCGCCCCGGCCGCCATCGATCCCCCGGTCACGGCGCCGACGGACCAGATCGCGTGGAACGAGTTGATGAGGGAGCGACCGTAGCGGCGCTGGACACGCAGGCCGTGGGCGTTCTGCCCGACATCGGTGAGGGCGTCCATCGCTCCCGCCAGGAACAGGGCCGCCGCGAACAGCGCCACGGATCCCGCCAGTCCGGCGGCGAGAACTCCGAGGCCGGTCAGCAGGGTGCCGGCGACCGCGACGCGCGCCGACCCCAGCCGCCGGACGAGCGCCCCGGCCGCCGGGCCCGCCGCGACGGCGCCGGCCGGAAAGGCCACGAGGGCCAGTCCGTACGCGGCGTTCCCGATGCCGAGATCCGTCTTGATCTGCGGGAAACGCGGCAGGAGGTTGGCGAACAGCGCCCCGTTGGTGAAGAACAGCACGGCGACAGCCGCGCGCGCCCGGCGTTCGGCGTGGGTGGGCAGGCGTATCGCGTCGACGGTCATGGGCGGGAGCCTACAAGGAGAGCGTACGAACGTACACTCCTCCCTGTGGACGAGCGCCGGACCTGAGGAAGTGGGGCAGGCGACGGTGGGGCACGACCTCGGGCCCGGTGCCGGTCGTCCGGCTCCGGGCCCGAGGTCACACTCCGGTGCTGATTACGCGGGGTCGATACGGGAGATGGCGCCGCCGATGCCGAGCACGTAGAGCTCGCCGTCGCCGTCCTGCACGAAGGAGATGGCCTCGCCGCCGCTGACCCCCAGGTCGCCCTGGCCGGTCACCTCGCCGTTCGCGATCTGGAGTGTGCGGACGGTGCCGTCGCAGTAGTCGCTGAACACGTACTGCCCTTGGAGGGCCGGGATCGCGTCGCCCCGGTAGACGTAGCCGCCGGTCACCGAGCAGCCGAGGCCGGTGCGGTCGTACTCGAACACCGGAGGCGTGTGGTTCGCGGGCTCGGTGCCGCCCCGGAACGGGTGGGTGCCCTCCATGGAGGACCAGCCGTAGTTCTCGCCACCCGCGCTCGCCCCGGAGGCCCAGTCGATCTCTTCCCAGTCGCTCTGGCCGACGTCGCCGATGAGCATGTCGCCGTTGGCCGAGTCGAAGGAGAAGCGCCAGGGGTTGCGGAGCCCGTACGACCAGATCTCGTCCCTGGCGTTCGGGTCGGCCACGAACGGGTTGTCGGCCGGGACGGCGTACGGCTCGCCACCGGTCGGGTCGATGCGGAGGATCTTGCCGAGCAGGGTGTCGAGGTTCTGCCCGTTGCCGTGCGGGTCGCCGCCCGCGCCACCGTCACCGAAGGCGATGTAGAGATATCCGTCCGGCCCGAACTTGATGTCGCCGCCGTTGTGGTTCTCGTACGGCTGCGTCTGGGTCAGGACCGTACGCCGCGTCTCCGGCTGGAGGGCGCCGTCCCGCACCGCGAACTCGTCGATGGTGCTGGTGCCTTCAAGATCCGTGAAAGAGATGTAGAAGTGTTCGAGTTCGTTGTCGAACGCGACGCCCAGCAGGCCGCGTTCGCCGTCGGTGGTCGTCTCGTCGGATATGTCGAGGACGGGCGCGCCGAGGCCCTGGTCGCCCAGGACCCTTACGGTGCCCGCGCGTTCGGCGATCCAGACCGTGTCGCCCGGTCCGGCGGCACCGGCGATGGGGTTGGTGGCCGTGGCCACTTCCGTGAGCACGACGTCCGCCGCCGCCCGGGGCGGGTCGGCGGGCTGGTCGGCGTATGCCGAACCCAGGGCGAGTGAACCGATGAGGCAGATGGCGCCGATGACGGCCGTGCTTCTGGTACGAGTTTTCACCGTGACCTCCTGGAGGCGGCGGATGGGGGGAACCCGCCCGGCTGCCTGGCGCAGGGTCGTACTGGGGCTTCGCCCGCGCCAACACACAACCGGGGTGGGGGGGATTGAGTGCCGCTGGCCACGCATGAGGCTACAGGGACGGAGCGGCCTGGCCTAGACCAATAGCCGCCCTTTCCCGCTGTCTCCCCTGAAGCCGTCATCCCTCCGGCCCGGCTGTCCCCGCCTTCGGGCCGGACGGACGGGGCTGGACGGACGGGGCTGGACGAGACAGGGCCGGACGAGACAGGGCCGGACGGGCGGCCCCGGGTCAGAGCGGCGCGCGCAGGCTGCTGCGGCCCGCCCGCCAGGCGGTGAGCGTCTTCTCCACCAGCCGTGCGTCCAGCATCTCCGTGGCGTTGACGCCGAAGGCCACGTCCTTCTCGAGCCAGGGCTCGTCCGCCAGCAGCCCGCCGACCACGTCCCGGCGGGCCACCTGTTCATGGACGGCGTCGGCCTCGACGTGCTCCGCGTAGAAGTGCTCGGCCGCCTCGCCCGCACCGGTCCGGCGCATCGCCCGGACCAGGCGGCGCGAGGACGGCGAGGAGGTGACCTCCAGGGCGGCGAAGTGTCCCACCAGCGCGCCACGCAGCGCCCGGTGCAGCCCGAACATCGACATCAGATTGACGCTCGCCAGCATCTCGGCCGTCGCCACGTCGAGATACCGGCCGTACGTCGTGTCGAGTCCCAGGTCCGTCATGAGGTCGGCGAAGAGCCGCGAGTGCATCCGGTCCGCCCGGCCGGCGCCGTACTCGTCGTACTCGACCGCGACCATGGCCGCCTTCGCCCGCCCGCGCAGGCGCGGGATCACCCAGAGGTGCGGATCGGCCTCCTTGAGGTGGTAGAGCGAGCGCTGCGCCGCGTACTCGCGGAGCTGCCACAGCTCTCCGGCGTCCCGCAGATGGTGGGAGAGCCCCGCGCCGCCGACCGGCTCGACCAGAAGTACCGCCAACGCCTCGTCGGCGCCCGGCGGTTGGGCCCGGGTGTCCTCGCGCAGCGCGGCGAGGAAGCGGCGTTCCAGGGCGGCCCGCAGCCCGAGCAGCGCGGGGTCCCACTCCCGGGCGGGGTCGACGTCGCGGAAGCCCCGGTAGTGGAGCTCGTAACAGACGTAGAGCGCGAGGTGCAGATCGTCCCCGTACGGATCCGCCGCGTCGGCCGTGCCGTCCGGCGGCAGAGCGCTCCGATCACCGGGCCGGTCGCGCAGAGCGCGTACGACTCCGTGGCTGAGGTCGCCACGGCCGTCCGGCAGAGCCGGGTCGGCCGGTGAGGGGGCGGGGGCCTGTCGCGTCGTGTGTCGCGTCGTCACTCCTCGGCCTCCTCGCTCGGCCCGGCGGGGTCGCCGCGTTCGCCCCGCTCACTCCGCTCACCGCGTTCGTCGTGCGTCGCCGACGGGCGGTCGGCGGGCTCCCTGACCCTGCGGCGGTGGCTGGTGTCGCACCACGGGTACGTACGGCTGCGGCGGCACGCGCACAGGGCCACCGTGAACCGGTCCGACCTCACCGTGGTCCCGTCGTCGAGGACCACCTCCACGGGGCCGTCGACCAGGAACGGCCCGTCCCGGGTCGGCGTCACACGGCGGGGCCTGTCATCGGACGCGTTCGACACGGACCATCACCCGCCCTTCCTTGTCGTCACCGGGCGCGCCGGGCCGGGGCACGGGCGGCCGAAGCCGAGTACGCCGGGCTCGCCGCCGCCTCGCGGACCGGCGCGGGCGGTGGGCACGGCGCGGCAGGCGCGCCCCACGGGGGTCATGCGCCGTCCCCGCCATGCGGCGGCGCGGGCCGCGAGGCCCGCCCGCGCCGGGGGAGAGCGAGCCGGCGGAGACGGTGATCGCCGTGCCCGCGCAGTGCGGCGCGGGCGGCGTTGGCGCCGGGCGCGCCGTGCACACCACCGCCGGGGTGGGCGGAGGCCGAGGCGAGGTACAGGCCCTTGACCGGGGTCTCCGCCCGTCCGGCTCCCGGCGTCGGGCGGAACACCAGCTGCTGGTGAATGGCGGCCGTACCGCCGTTGACGGCGCCGCCGCGCAGGTTGGCGTCCAGGGCCTGGAGGGTGGGCGGCGCGAGGAGACGGCGGGTTCTGATACGGGAGCGGAAACCGGGCGCCCAGCGTTCCACCTCCTCCTCCATCCGGGCCGCCATCACCTCCTGCTCGCGCCGGTCCCAGAGCCCCGTCAGGCCCTCCCGGCCCGCGTCGCCCTTGATCCGGTGCGGGACGTGCGTGTACGCCCACGCCGATTCGGTGCCCGCCGGGGAGCGGGTGCCGTCGGCCGTGGTCATCTGGCCGAGAAGGAGGAAGGGACGCTCGGGCACATGCCCGGTGGCGAGCTGCGCGGCGAAACGTGTGAGGCCGTCGACGCCGTCGGCGAGATGCACGGTGCCCGCCGTGGCGGCCTCCGGCGCCGCCCAGGGCACCGGGCCGGAGAGCGCCCAGTCGACCTTGAAGGTGGCGAAGTCCCACTGGAAGCGGCGCAGGTCGTCCAGCAGCCGTCCGGGCAGCCGGGCCGGGTCGACCAGTTCGCCGTACAGCGCGGGCGCGGACACGTCGGCGAGTACGGCGCGGGAGGCCGGGACGCTGTCGCCGCCCGCCGTACGTACGCCGACGGCCCGCCCGTCCCGTACGACGATCCGCGTCACGCGCTCGCCGCAGCGGACCCGGCCCCCGAGCCGCTCCAGACGCCGGACGAGGGATGCCGTCAGCGCGCCCGCCCCGCCGACCGGCACGGGAAAGCCGACGCTCTGCCCGAGCATGGACATCAGCCAGCCGAAGCCGCCGCTCCCCGCGGCCTCCGGTCCGAGGTCGGCGTGGAGCGCGTTGCCCGCGAGGAGCAGCCGCCCGGCCTCGCCGCCGAACCGCTCCTCGCCCAGGCGCCGTACCGGCTGAATCAGGGTCCGGGCCAGCCGCAGCCCTCCGGCGCCCCGCAGCCGGGCGGCGAGACGCGCGCCGGACCGTAGGGGCGGGAACGGGGTGAACAGCGCGCCGAGGATGTCGGGACCCAGGCGGTCCCAGACGGTGGACAGTTCGAGCCAGGCCGCTCCGTCGCCCGCCGCGAAGGCGTCCAGGCCGGCCGCCGTGCTGGCGGCGCCGCGTTCGAGCACCGCGCACCGGCCGTCCGGCAGCGGGTGGGCGAGAACGCGTGGCGCGTGGCTCCAGCGGAGGCCGTGGCGCCCGAGTTCCAGCTCCGCCAGCACCGGGGAGGCCGCCGCCAGCGGATAGAAGGAGCTGAAGAGGTCGCTCACGTAGTCGGGGTGCAGGCCCCGGTCACTGCGGACCGCTCCCCCGGGCTCCCGCTGGGCCTCCAGGACCTCGACGCTCCAGCCGGCGTCGGCGAGCACGTTCGCCGCGACCAGGCCGTTGGGCCCCGCGCCGACAACCACGGCATCCGGCATCGCCGCCTCCAGGTTCTGATCGCTCTCGTCGCCGCCTGTCGCACCCCCTGGTCACGCCGCCCGTCGGGCGCGCGTGTGCCTCGGGGGGTTCTCCACGACGTCCGCCAGGCGGGCGAGCATGGTGCGGTGCCGCAGTTGGATCACGGCGTCCACGGCCGTGTTGTGCAGGGTCCCGCCCGGTCCGCGCAGGGGGTGTTCGTCGATGACGACCAGGGCGTGCTCACCCCAGGGGCGGACCTCGACGGCGATGCGCGCGGTGCCGAGAGGGCCGCTGTCCGCCTCCAGTTCCAGCACCCGAGGCGGTTCGCTCCGCCGGACGACCGTGGTCCCCGACGCCGACCACCGCCCCAGCCGGACCGTGTACGTGATGCGGGCGCCGATCTCGGGCCACTGACCTTCGCGCGGGTACGAGTCGGCCGTGCCGACCACCCATTCGGCGTAACGCGTGCCGTCCGCGAGGACCGCCCACACGTCCTCCACGGGCGCTTCGATCAGTCGGTGTCGTACGGCCATCGGCCCTCCAACCCTGGTCACGGCCTGTCGAAAGGCGCCCGTCCCCGGTGCCCGGCGCCTGTGGGTCCGCTTCTCACTCTGGCAGCCGTACGGGGAACACGCGGCCCGACCGGCAACGGGGCGGATGTCCCCGTCCCTGGTGGCGGCACGTTCACGCGGGGCGGACGCTGGAGACGCGGTCAACGCCCCCAGAACCGGTGACCGCCTCTGGACCGGCCGCCGACCCTGAACCGGCCGCCGGCGCCGGACGACGTACGCATCCATCTGTTTCCGGGAGGTACTCAGTGCTCCAGGCCATCGCAGACGCTCTCCGGGCCGTCGGTGGCGCGGTCGCCACCGTCGTGTCCCTGCCCTTCCGCCTTCTCTCCCGCCTCTTCGGCGGGGCCTGAGAACCGGCCGGGCCCACGAGGCCCACGAGGCCGACGAGGACGACGAGGACGACGCGACCGACGAGGCCGACGGCACGAGAGGCGGGCCCATGGCGCCACGCACGCACTGGCTCTTCGGCGACCAACTCGGCCCGCGTTTCCTCGATCCCCGGCACGGCGGTCCCGACGCGCAGGCGCCGGTCGTCATGATCGAGGCACGCTCGGTACTGCGGCGGCGCCGCTTCCACCGGGCCAAGGCCCACCTCGTCCTCTCGGCGATGCGGCACCGCGCCGCCGAACTCGGCGACCGGGTCAGCTACATCCGGGCGGAGACGTACGCCGAGGGGCTTGAACGGGCCCGCGAACAGGCCGAGGGGCTCGCACCGGCCGGGGCGCGCCGCACGGCCGGGCTGACCGTCTGCCACCCCACCTCCCGCGCCGCGCTGGATTTCGTGAGCGCGCTCGACGGGGTGGAGGTCCTGCCGGCGCGGGGCTTCCTGGTCGGCCAGGGGGACTTCGAGGAGTGGGCGGCGCGCGGCTCCGGGCGAAGTCTGCGGCTGGAGAGCTTCTACCGCTGGGTCCGCGCGGGGCACGGTCTGCTGATGGACGGGGACGAACCGGCGGGCGGGAAGTGGAACCTCGACCACGAGAACCGTGAGCCGCCACCGCGCGGCAGCCCGACCCTGGATGTCCGGGGGCCCTGGGAACCTTCCGAGGACGACATCGACGCCGAGGTCCGGCACGACCTCGACCGCTGGGAGCGTGACGGCGACGTCTCCTTCGTCGGCCGGGACGGGCCACGGCGGTTTCCCGCCACCCGCCGGGAGGCGCTGGCCGCGCTGCGCCACTTCGTCAGGCACCGGCTGCCGGACTTCGGCTGCTACGAGGACGCCATGCTCGCGGCCGACCCCGCGCTCAGCCACAGTCTGCTCTCCGCGCCGCTCAATCTCGGGCTCCTCGACCCGGCGGAGTGCGTCGAGCGGGCCGAACGGGCGTGGCGCGCCGGTGACGCGCCGCTCAACAGCGTCGAGGGCTTCGTCCGGCAGATCGCCGGCTGGCGGGAGTACGTCTGGCAGCTCTACTGGCACTTCGGTGAGGACTACCGGCAGCGGAACGCGCTGCGCCACACCGCGCCGCTGCCCGGCTGGTTCCTCGATCTGGACGCCGACGCGGTCACCGCCAACTGCCTGTCCACGGTCCTCGCACAGGTACGGGACACCGGGTGGACCCATCACATCCCGCGCCTGATGGTCCTGGGGAGCCGGGCGCTCCAGGACGGCTGGGACCCGGCGGCCGTGACCGACTGGTTCCACCGCTGCTTCGTCGACGGCTACGACTGGGTCATGCTCCCCAACGTCGTCGGCATGTCCCAGTACGCCGACGGCGGCCTCATGACCACCAAGCCCTACACCTCCGGAGGCGCGTACATCCACAGGATGAGCGACCTCTGCGGGCCCTGTGCCTATCGGCCGGCCGAGCGTACGGGCGACCGTGCCTGCCCCTACACGGCGGGTTACTGGGCCTTCCTGCACCGCCACCGGGCACGGCTGGCCGCCAACCACCGCACGGCCCGCGCCGTCACGGGCCTGGACCGGCTCAAGGATCTGGCGGAACTCCTCGACGCCGCGGCGCGGCGTGGTGCCGCGCCTCCCTGACGGTCCCGGCGTCGGAGGCGCGGGCCGGGGCGAAGTCGGTCGGGGAGGCGCGGTGAGCGGTACGCGGCCCGCGGACCGGCGGCGTCAGAAGGCGATCACCCGGCCGATGAGAAAGGCCGCGACGAGCACGGCACCGAACAGGATCAGCCCCAGCCAGACGCCGGGGTGCTCCCAGATGCCTCCGTCCGGCCGTTCCTCGTGGGCCTCGGCGATGCAGCCCTCGGCCGGCGGGGTCTCCTGAGGAGGTACGAGCGGATCGGTCATGGTTCCAGGCTGGTGCCTCCGGCGGGATCGCGCACGCGCTGGGCGGCCGGGTCGCCCGCCTCTCCCGGTGCCGCACCGGCCGGACCCGGCCCGGCACCGCACCGGCACCGCACGCTCGGAGCCCCACCCGCTCCCTCCGCGCTCATCCCTTCTCATCCGTCCGAGCTCATCCGGCCTCGGACGGCCCGATCCGGGCAGATCCGGTCTCTTCCGAACAAGACCGGGCGGGCGGCGCGTCAGAGTTCCGGAGCTGGGCACCAGCAGGGTCAGCGTGGCCCCCGAGGTCCCGGCTCTCGATCTCTCCGGCGTTCGGTGCTCGGTGCTCGGGGTGCTCGTTGTTCGTGTTCGTTGTTCGTGTTCGTTGTTCGTTGATCAACAGCTGAAAGGCAGTGATGGTGCGGAGCGTGGGTGTCGAGGAGGAACTGCTCCTGGTGGACGCGGACAACGGCGAGCCGCGGGCCCTGGCGACCGCGGTGCTGGCATCGGCCTCCCGGGAGGCCGACGGGCAGGACGAGGTGTTCGAGGCGGAACTGCACCGGCAGCAGCTGGAGTTCGCGACGTCGCCCCGGACCGACATGGGCGAGCTGGCGGCGGAGATCGACCGCTGCCGGGCCGAGGCCGCCCGGCACGCGGACGGGCTGGGGGCGACGGTCGCCGCGCTCGGGACCTCGCCCCTTCCTGTCAGCCCCACGATCGGCTTCGGGGAGCGGTACCGCTGGCTGGCGGACAACTTCGGGCTGACCACCCACGAGCAGCTCACGTGCGGATGCCATGTGCACGTGTCGGTCGCGTCCGACGAGGAGGGGGTCGCGGTCCTCGACCGTATCCGGCCCTGGCTGGCCGTTCTGCTCGCCATGAGCTCGAACTCCCCTTTCTGGCAGGGCCAGGACAGCAAGTACAGCAGCTACCGCAGCCGGGTGTGGGGACGGTGGCCGTCGGCCGGGCCGGTGGAGGTCTTCGGTTCGGCGGACCGGTACCACGAGCGGATACGGGCGATGATCGACACCGGGGCGCTGCTCGACGAGGGCATGATCTACTTCGACGCCCGGCTCTCGCACTCCTATCCCACGGTGGAGATCAGGGTCGCCGACGTCTGTCTGGACTCCTCCACCACGGTGCTGCTGGCGACCCTGGTCCGCGCGCTGGTGGAGACGGCCGCGCGGCAGTGGCAGGCCGGGCAGCCACCGGCGCGGCACGGGGTGGAACTGCTGCGTCTCGCGTCCTGGCGCGCCGCGCGATCCGGGCTGGAGGACCAACTGGTCCACCCCCTCACCATGCGCCCCGCCCCTGCCGAGGCGGTGCTGCACGCGCTGTTCGACCACGTACGGGACGCCCTGGAGGACAGCGGCGACACCGACTCCGCGCGGGAGTTGCTGGCCACGCTCCTCAAGACCGGCAGCGGCGCCCGGGTTCAGCGCGAACTGCTCGCCCGCACCGGTGACTTGAGCGCCATGGTCACGGCGAGCGCCCGCCGGACCCACGGATAGGGCTCGCTCCTCGTCCGGATCAGGCCGGGCAAGCCACGGACCGCGGTTCGGGGTCCGTGGCTTGCGCGAGCCGACGCGTTCACCCCGACGAGTTCACCCCGTGGTGTGCGACCGGTGTGGAGCGCCCGCTCAGGAGCGCGGTCCTCTGTCACCCGCTCCGTCGATCTCCCCGTAACTCCCGGACCCGCTCACCTCGTTCGCCATCTCCTGAAGAAGCTTCCGCCACGGATTCGGGTCGAACGACGCCAGAACCTGTTCCTTGTCGCGCTTCAGCGCTTCCCGGACCGTCGGATCGCCGTGCCGGTTCTTCGCCATCAGTTCGAGGAGCCGCCCGGCCGCCGCCGGAATGTCGGCCGCGTCCGACACCCTGACGCAACTGCTCCGTGTCCCGTAGATGTCCTCGAAGCACGCGTATTCGGTGACGGCGCACGGCACTTCGGCGATGGCCGCCAACGCCGGTCCGAGCCCGACGCTCTCCACGTCCGAGGTGTTGGGGGTGAAAAGCACCGCGCCCCCACTGGCCCGGCAGAGTCGGAGCAGGTCGACCTCGTCGAGCCGCCGGCGGCCCCCGGCGTCCTGATGGCTCGACAGCGGCACCCCGTCCAGAAAGATCACGTCGTCCTGGACGTTCAGCTCCTGGACGACGGAGAGCACTTTCCGGGCGTACGGCGGATCCTCGTCGAGACTGCCGAACACCAGCAGACTGGGCTCCGGCATTCCCCGCTCCTCACATGTCCGCTTCATCTCCGCGAACATCGAGACCGCTATCTCCACCCCCTTCACCTGGAACACCCGCACGGGCACCAGCAACAGCGGCCGGTCGGGGGCCAGTCCGTGCTGTGCCAGGAAGGACGCGTGCCGCTCCCCCGGCTCCGCCGGTTCCAGCGACGGGAGCACGTTCGGCAGCGTCGTCGCTTCGAGCTCCGTGGGATATCCCTTCACCTCCTCCGCCAGCGCGGGAGAGATGACAGCCCAGCGGTGACACGGGTGTGTGCCGGGAACGGGCGTGAATTCGTTGGGCGACGGGGGGGTACAGCCGGGCGCCGTCCTCGAAGATCGCGCAGGTACCGAAGAGGTCGTGATCCCAGAACAGCACCCCGCCCGGCACTCCGGGGGGCCAGCGCCGGGCAGCCGCCCGGTGCAGACCGAGGGTCACCGGCACGGCGTCGGAGAGGGTCATGTTGACCGCGCAGACCCAGTCGACGTCGTGTTCCTCGAACCAGCGCGTGAAGTACTCCTCGTACGGCCCGGCGAGCGACTCCACGGCACTGCGCAGCTCCGCGCGCGCCTCGTCGTCCAGCGTGTCGGCACGTGCCACCGCGCCACGGATCTCGGTCAGTTCACGCATCAGCTCCGCACGGCCGGTACCGACCGGCACGGCGTCGCTCGTGGACATCCAGTCGGGATACACGCACTGCTCGGAGCCTCGCGGGAAGAAGTGCTGTTTGTCGGGGCGCCAGGAGAAACCGAGATCGGCCACCACCGGCAGCTCAAGACTTCCGTTCCCGAGTTCGGACTCGATCACATTTCGGAAGATGGTGAGCAGGCCGCTCACCGGCAGGCCATCTCCTGATATCAGCGCCAGTTTCATCGAAAACCTTTCTTCTGAGGGTGATGAACCGAATCTCAATACCGAGACGATTTATGCACGGACATGCGGATAAACAGACATGCGGGCACGCGGGACGGGGGCGTGGGGACATGGGGGCATGCGAATGGGGCCGCAGGGCGGCGGATACAGGTGTCGATTTCGTGGTGCACCGGCTGACGGGGTGCGTCTTCCCGTTTATTCGGGTTCGACAACATGGCATGACCAAGTTCCCCCCGCACCGTCGCTCACTTCAAGCCAGTGGTGGCGACAAATAATCCGTCGGGAAACTCCACGGGCGCCCCATGCATCGATTTGTCCGGACGTTTTCCGAATGGACGACAAAGTCTGGGGACGGAGAATGGAACAGGTATCACGGCGCGGGCGGGGCGACCACCCACCCGAGCGTGTCTCCCGCCCCCCGGGCGCTCCCCGAGGGCCGGCAGCCGGCCGGGCGTCCGAGGTCACGCTGCCAACTGCCTTGGCCCTCACCGACATTGACCGGAAACCGCCGCCGTACCCGGCACCGGGACTGCCGGTCGCGGCGCGTCCGTCCCCCTAGCGTCCCTTCGGGAGCGCAGTACCCGACGTACGCGCTGCGTCAGTCCGTCAGCCCCACAGTCCATCCGGAAGGGATCACTTCATGTCTCCTCTGCCCCAGGCATCCCGCGTGGCCGCCGCGGCGGTTCTCGCCGCCGGTCTGCTGGCCGCCGGTACCGGCGGTGCGGTCGCCGCCGAGCGGATCACCGGCACCGCCCAGCTCCACGAGCACCTGGCCCAGGCCGTCGCCCTGGAGGCCGCTCAGGGTTCCGTCGCCCTCAACACCGACCCGGTGGGCCGCCCCGCCCTCCAGTCGAAGCCCGGCACGGCCGCGACCGCCGCCTGCTGACACCGTCGTCCCGAGGAGGAGTCATGGACACCGAGAACGCGCCCGACGTCGCAACTGCTGCCGAACCCGCACCCACCACGTGGTGCCCCAGCGGACAGGCCCTCGCACCCGAGGCCGTGGTTCTCGGCGTCCGCTCCCGGTCGGACGGCACCCTGGCCTACCTCGCCACCCCGGCCCCGGCCCGGGAGCTGCTCCCGATGATCCCCGACGGCATCGAGCCGAGCCGGGTCCTGCGCTTCGCCTCGCACTGCGTCAGCGAGTGCGCCCACCGCCGGAACAACGACTGCACGCTCGTCGACAAGATCCGTACGCTGCCCGCCGCCGACGAACAGCCGCTCCCCCGCTGCCACTTGCGGGCCCGCTGCCAGTGGTGGCAGCAGACCGGCCGGGCCGCCTGCGGGCGCTGCCCCGCCGTGAGCACGTCCGTCCACGCCTCGGACACGCTGAACGCCCTCATCGCCGACCCGGCCGTGACGCCGGACCAGCTCCAGGAGTGGATCGACGGCAGCCCCGAGGGGCCCGCGGCGGACGCCCGGGCCGCGCGGGCCGCCGGCTGAGGCGCGTGCGGGCGGCGGAGCCCCTCAGTTCGGCGCGACGAAGTAGAACCGCCGGTAGCCGAGGAGCATGCCGTCGTCGGTGAGCGTGAACACGTCGGCGAACTCCAGCGGACCGGCGGGCCCCCCGTCCGGTCCGCCGTCGCCGCCCGCCCCCGCGCAGGCCCCCGTGTAGCTGCCCGTCACCACGACACAGTCACCGTCGGCCACGATCTTGTAGATGTGATGGTGCTCCCGGGCGCCGGCCATCCGCGTGTGCAGCCGGATGACCTCGTCGCGGCCGTGCCCGAAGGGCGCGTCCGGCCGCTTGACCTGCACGTCCTCGTGCAGCAGCGAGCCGAACGCGTCGATGTCCCCGGTGTCGCGGTAGTGGTAGGACAGCCGCACATGATCGATGCCGGCCGCCGTGGCGGCGGTACTTCGCGGCGACCGTCTCGGAAACAGGCCGCTCATACGGCTACTCCTCTCAACTCGCACCGGGGCGTCCGTGCCACGATGCGTGGTTCGCTCGGACACCTTCTTCGAGTGTCACAACTGGGGGCTATCACCGCGCTATTACGGTGAACGGAACGGGCCGCCGCGGGATTCGGACCCCCTCCGGCGGGCGTTGCACATCGGCCACTCGCAGGATCGGTCAAACAGTCTCAGACACCACCGGCCCCAGGGGCCTCAGCGGGCGGTAGCATCCCTCGTCTGACCGGAAGTCAGCGGTTCACACTCCGTCAACACACGACGCCGCGTGGGCAGTTGACGAAGTCACAGCTCAGCGCCGGGGGCCGGACGACGGTGCGTGCCCGAAGACCCGTGGAATTTATGTTCCAGACACACCGATCCCCAAGATAGCCATCAACACCCCATGGACAACCGGATTTACGGTCGATGACACTGTGCCCAAACGTCACAGATGTGTCAGCTTGGAGACGCATGATCGAGTCGTCGGCAGTGGAACGGACCAGCTCGGCACAGCTTGCCTTCCTGATCCTCGGGCCGCTGGAGGTACGGGGCCCCGCCGGGCACGTACGGATACCTCCCGGCCGCCAGGAGGCGATTCTGGCCGCCCTGCTGCTGGACGCCAACCGGGTGGTGAGCACCGACTACCTCGTCGACCTGATCTGGGACGAGGAGCCGCCCGGCACCGCGCGGACACAGGTCCAGATCTGCGTGTCACGACTGCGCAAGGGGCTCACGGAAGCGGGCATCGACGCCCCGATCACCACCCGCCCGCCGGGCTATCTGCTGCGCGCCGCCGACGAGATGCTCGATCTGCGGCTGTTCAACCGACGTACCGCCGAGGCCCGGGTGCTGGTCAAGGAAGGGCGCGGCGCGGAGGCCGCCGAGCTGCTGCGCGCGGCGGCGGCCCTCTGGCGCGGCCAGTGTCTGGGCGGTGTGACCAGTGACGCGCTGCGGGCCAAGGCGCTCCAGCTCGACGAGGACCGGCTGAACGCCGTGGAGACCTATATCCAGTTGGAGCTCGACCTCGGCCGCCATCACCAACTGGTGGGCGAGATCGGCAGGTTGCTGCACGAAAACCCGTTGCGGGAACGGCTGCGCGGCCAGCTGATGCTGGCTCTGCACCGCTCCGGCCGGCAGTCCGAGGCGCTGGACATCTACCGGGCGGGCCGTGATCTGCTGATCGAGGAGCTGGGGCTGCTCCCCGGCGAGGAACTGCGGCTGCTGGAGACCGCCATCCTGGCGGGCGACAGCGCCCTGCACGCCGGGCCGCTCGCCCCGGTCGCGGGCACGGCTCTCGCCCCGGCTCCGGCTCCCGCTCCGGTACGGACCTCCGTCGAGCCGCCCGCACTCCTTCCGGCGGACCCCGCCGACGTCGGCCACCGTGACGAGCTGCCCCATCAACTCCCAACCGACACGGCGGACTTCGTCGGTGACGAGGTGCTGATCGGGACGGTCGAGGCGGTGCTGACCGGGGGCGCCGGCCAGGGCGCGGTCGGGGTGGCCGTCATGGTCGGCAAGCCCGGCATCGGCAAGAGCACCACCGCCACCCACATCGCGCACCGGCTGAGCGGAAAGGTGTTCCCCGACGGCCAGTTGTACTGCGACCTGCGCGGCGCGGGCGCCGACCCGGTCGCCCCCGCCGACGCGCTCGGCCGTTTCCTGCGGGCGCTGGGCATTCCCGGCCCGGTCATCCCCGCCTCCCTCGACGAACGCGCCGAGATGTACCGGACGCTGATGGCGACCCGCCGGGTCCTGGTCGTCCTGGACGACGCGTACAACGAGAGCCAGGTCCGCCCGCTGCTGCCCGGCAGTGACTGCTGCGCGGTCCTGGTGACGAGCCGGTCCCGGATGACGGCCCTGCCGGGCGCGCGCCGGATCGAGCTGACGATCCTGGACGAGACGCGGGCCCTGGAGCTGATGAGCCTGATCCTCGGCCCCGAGCGGGTGTCCGACGAGCGGGAGGCGGCGAAGGCGCTGATCCGTACGGTCGGCGGGCTGCCCCTGGCGCTGCGGATCGTCGCCGCCCGGCTGGCCGCCCGTCCGCACTGGTCGCTCGCCTCGATGGTCAACCGGCTGGCGAACGAACGTCATCGGCTGGACGAACTGGCCTACGGCGAGATGACCATCCGTACCAGCCTGTCGCTCACGTTCGACGGCCTCGACGCCACCGACCGGCATCTGCTGCGCAGGCTCAGTCTGGCGGAGGGGCCCACACTGCCGGGCTGGCTCGCGGGCGCCCTGCTGGACGACCAGCGCCCGCAGCCGTCGGACCTGATGGAGTCGCTGGTCGACGTACAGATGCTCGATGTCGTCTCGGTGGAGAACACCGGCGAGTTCCGTTACCGGTTCCACGAAATCATCAAGGTCTACGCGCGTGAGCAGCTGTCCGTCACCGACAGCAGGTCCGTTCGGCAGAGCGCGACCGAGCGGATGCTGGGCGGCTGGCTCGCGCTGGCGGAGCGCGCCCACCGCAAGATCTACGGCGGCGACTACACGGTGCTGCACGGCTCGGCCCCCCGGTGGGTGCCGCCCGCCGACTATGTCGAGGAGTTGCTCGCCGACCCGCTCGACTGGCTGGACAGGGAGCAGGAGAATCTCCGTCACGCGGTGGAACAGGCGGCGAAGGAAGGGCTGGACGAACTGTGCTGGGATCTCGCGACCACCTTGGTGACGCTCTTCGAGGCCCGTGGCTATCTGGACCACTGGGAGACGACGCATCAGGTGGCGCTCGCGGCGGTTCGAAGATCCGGCAACAGACGTGGCACCGCCGCACTGCTCAGCTCGCTGGGCACGCTGTATCTCAGCAGGGGACGGCCCGAGGAGTCCAGGACGTCGCTGGACCAGGCACTCACTCTCTTCGACGAACTCGGTGACCGGGGCGGACTGGCCCTCTGCCGAAGGGACCTGGCACTTCTGGAACGACAGGCGGGCGACGACGAACGGGCGTTGGCGCTGTACGACCGGTCGATCCGTGATTTCGGACTGGTCGGCGACATCGTCGGCCGGGCGACGGTACTGACACAGAGCGCGCACATCTGGATGAGACGTGGTCATACGGCAGCCGCGCACGCCCAGTTGGAGGAGGCGCTGGGCATCTACCGGTCGGTGGGGTTCACCGGCGGTGAGGCGCGTGCGCTGCGGCGGGTGGGTCAGGTGCTGTTCCAGCGCGGTGAACATGCCGAGGCCGAACGGACGTTGACCGATGTGCTGGCGATGGTACGGGCCAGTGGTGACCTGATCGGCGAGGGGCATCTGCTGCGCAACCTCGGCGAGGTGAAGGCCGGCCGGGGGTGTTACGACGAGGCCCGGAGCTTCTTCGTCCGCGCGCTGGCGGTACGGGAGCAGATCATGGACCACGGTGGGGCGGACGTCGTACGGCGCGACATCGAGAACCTGCCGTAGCGGGGGTCGTGTCGGGCCTCTCCGGGGGGGTCGGGCCCGGGGGCGTTCGAGGGGGGGCCGGTTTCTGTCACCGGTCCCGGAGTTCGTATCGGGGGGCCGGTCCTGCGGGCGGTTCCCGAGGCCGGTCCCGGATGTCGTTCGGGAGGTCGGCTCCCGCACCCGGTCGAGGCGGTCGAGCCGCTTCCCGGTGTCAGTCCCAGGGGTCGTTGCCGTGCGGGGAGCTGTCCCAGGGGTCGTTGCCCTTCGGCTCGCCGTCCCACGGGTCGTTCTTCGGCGGCGGGACGTCCCAGGGGTCGTTCCCCTGCTGTCCGTCGTCGGACGTGGTGGCCGGCGCCGACAGCGCGGCGGTCGTGCGGGGGGTCGGGTCGCCCTCGGCGGCGTGGGCGGCGGTGCCGCCGATCAGGATGGTTCCGCCGATGACGGCGGTGACGGCGAGGCTCTTGAGGACTCTGTCGAGGACTCTGGTGACGCTCATCTCGGGGTTTCCTTCCCTCGGTTCCGCTCTTCGATGACACGAACTTAGGGAGAGCTGGAAACTCGGGACTATCGCGGGCTTTATCCCGCCGCTATCACCGATGACGGGATCCTTTCACCACCGGTCGCCGCCTTCCTCCGGCGCCGGCTCGGCCCCCGTACGCCGTTGTTCCGGCGATGCCGCGCCGATAGCCGGATTCGGACGATGGGTGCGTAGTTCCAGTCCGGGGGCGGACCGACGCGGGCTCAGCCTTCTCCCGGACCCAGGTCCCGACGCGAGGAGTGTTGAAGGTGACGACGAGCACCAAGGCGGAGAGAACCGGGGAAACAGCCGAGGACATCGGTCTGTTCGGCAGGCTGGTACGCGGGCACCGCGACCGGGTCGGCCTGACCCAGCGGGAGCTGGCGGACCTCTCGACCATCAGTGTGCGGGCCATCCGCGATCTGGAGCAGGGCCGGGCCACCCGGCCCCGGCACGCCACCGTGCGGCTGATCGCCGACGGCCTGCGGCTGGGCCCGCGGGCCCGCGCCGATCTGGAGGCCGCCGCCCGGCAGGGGCAGAACGGGTGGGCGCTGAAACTGGGGTACGACGCCGGCCCCGTGGCCCCGCCCGCCGCGCTGGACACGCTGACGGGCCGGGAGTCCGAGGCGGCGGCCCTCACCGCCGAACTCGCCTCCGGGACCGAGCGGCTGGTCAATGTGATGGGTCTGAGCGGGGTGGGCAAGACCCGGCTCGCCCTGGAGGTGGCGGCCCGGCTGCACGGTGGCAGCGGATTTCCCGTGCTGTGGGCGGCCTTCGGGGGCCCGACCGTCGCGTACCGGCCGCCGAGCGGTCCGGACGGTCTGACCACGCTGGTCGCGGGGTGCGCGGACGCGCTGTTCGGGCCGTCCGCGACCGGTCGGCCGTCGTCCGGCCCCTCGGCGGAGCCCCCCGCCGAAGCAGGCGCCCGGCACGCGGATGTCACGGCGCTCGCGGAACTCGTCGCCGACCGGCCCGCGCTCCTGGTGGTCGACGGCGCGCTCACCGACCGCCCGGACACCGCCGGGATCGACCGGCTGCTGCGCGACTGCCCGGAGCTGCGGATCCTGGTGACGTCGGAGGGCCCGTACGGCATCGCGGGTGAACGCGCCTTCCTGCTGGGCCCGTTGGAGGCGCCGGTGGGCACCGTGGAGTACACCCCCGACGCGCTGGGGCGGATCCCGGCCGTACGGCTCTTCCTGGACCAGCTGCGGCGGACCAGACCGGAGTACGTACTGACGGCCGACGACGTGCCGATGGTCGCGGACGTGTGCCGCAGGCTGGACGGTCTGCCCTCCGCGCTGCGGGCGGCGGCCTCCTGGCTGGTCGTGTACGACCTGGCGACACTGCGCCAGTGCCTGGAGGACGACCTGGCGAGTCTGCTGGTCCATCTGGCGGGGGACGACGAAGGGGCCAGGTTCCTGGAGGCGTTGCGGCGCCGGGTCGCCCGGTTGCCCGAGGACGGCCGGGCACTGCTGGCCCGGCTCTGCGAGCGGGAACCGGGCGAGGGGAACGGCGGTGCGGGGGACGCCGACGGGGCGGGCCGGGACGGCGGCTTCGCGCTCGCCGACGTCGCCGCGCTGACCGGGCGGAGCCTGCCGGACTGCGGCCGTATGGTGCGCGATCTGCTGCTGAGCGGCACCGCCCGCCCGAGCTACGAGCTGGGCCGCTCCCGCTTCCAGGTCTTCCACCTGGTACGGGCCTTCCAGCCGGCCGCGGCCCGGGTCACGACCGCCGCGGGCCACCGGTGAACGGCGCCCCGGGGCCCGGTGCCGTACCGGGTCCTTCTGCTCCGCGAATGCCGGAACAACTGCCGCAGGCCGTTTCGTACCAGGTGTTCGATGAGGTCAGCAACGGGCCTCGGAGAGCGACGGAATCCCGCCGGGCCGACCACACGCGCACTGGAGGAGGACCCATGTCCCCGGTATTGCAGAGTGCCTCAGGCACCAGGACCGCCGTCATCACGGGCATCGGCGCCTCCCTGCCCGCCCGCCTCGTCAAGAACGAGGAAGTGGCGGCGCGGCTCGGGGTGACCGAGGACTGGATCCGGGAGCGGACGGGAATCGAGCAGCGCTATCTCGTCGACCCCGAGGGCGCGACGTCGGACCTGGCGGTGGAGGCGGGGCGGCGCGCGCTGGACGCGTGCGGCAACCCCCCGGTCGACTTCCTCATCCTGGCGACCTGCACGCCCGACCACACGTTCCCCTCCACCGCGCCGGCCGTCGCCTCCCGGCTGGGCCTCGCGGGCATCGCCGCCTTCGACCTGAACGCCGCCTGTTCCGGCTTCGTGTACGGGCTCTCCGCCGGGGCGGGCATGCTGGCCTCGGGCGCGTACGGCACCGGTCTGATCATCGGCGCGGACACCATCTCCACCATCGTGGACCACGACGACCGGATCACCGCACCGATCTTCGGTGACGGCGCGGGGGCCGTGGTGGTACGGGCCGGTACGGCGGACGAGCCCGGCAGCCTGCTGGCGCAGTCGCTGGGCAGCGACGGCGATCTGCTGGACATCCTGCTGACACCCGGCGGCGGTTCGCGGCAGCGCTCACCGCTCTCGGCGACCGACCCGGAACAGAGCTACCTGGGTATGCAGGGACGGCTCGTCTACCGGCACGCGATCGCCCGGATGGCCGAGGCGTCGCTGGACGTGCTCGCGAAGACGGGCTGGGCGGTCGAGGACGTCGACCGGCTCGTCGCGCACCAGGCCAACCGGCGGATTCTCGCGGCGACCGCCAAGGAGATCGGTCTTCCCGAGGAGCGGGCGGTCATCAATGTCGACCGCGTCGCCAACACCTCCGGCGCCTCGATCCCGCTCGCCCTCATGGAGGCGATGGGCTCCGGGGAGCTGAAGGCGGGCGACAAGGTCCTGCTGGCCGCGTTCGGCGGCGGAGTCACCTGGGCCGCGGCCACGCTGATCTGGCCCGACCTGCCCCCGGTCGCCCCCGCCGACTCCCTCTGAGACCTCCACGGGATCCCGGCCCCCCGGGCTCCTCTTCGTCAACGCGTCACCACCCACCCGGTTCGGCATCCGCCGGCCACCACCGAAGGAGAGACATGGAAACGACGCTGGAAAGAGTGCGGGACATCGTCGTGTACGTCCTGCCGGAGTTCGAGGCGACCATCGCCGCCGGGGACCGGCTCGAACAGGATCTGGGAGTCGACTCCCTCTCGCTGGTCGAGATCCTCGTCCAGGTGGAGAAGCGCTTC
Source organism: Streptomyces sp. NBC_01498 (assembly GCF_036327775.1). Lineage (NCBI taxonomy): Bacteria > Bacillati > Actinomycetota > Actinomycetes > Kitasatosporales > Streptomycetaceae > Streptomyces > Streptomyces sp. NBC_01498. The sequence goes on from NZ_CP109598.1 coordinate 452,603, forward strand.
GACGTCACCCTCGACGACAGCGAGATGATCGACGTCGAGAGCGTGCAGGACATTCTGGACATCATCGAGCGCCGGCAGGCTGTGGCCGTCGTCTGAGAACCGGCCCCACGGGCTGTCCGCCGGACGGGCCGGACCGCGCGCCGGGCGCGCGGCCGGCCGGGGCCCGGCTCATTTCCGGGCGGCGGGCGCGGTATCAGGACCGCGCCGGCGCCGTCACCTGTCCGCCAGCGGAACAACGTACAAGGGGAAGCCATGTCTGGTCCGGTGAACGGCGGACGTCCGCTCAACGAGGCACAGTCGGGGGTGTGGTACGCGCAGCGGATGGACCCGCTGAACCCGGTCTTCAACATGGGCGGTTATCTGGAGATCAACGGTCCCGCCGACCCGGAACTCCTCAAGGCGGCGGTGACGGCCCTGGTCGCCGAGGACGAGACCGCGCGCCTCACGTTCAGCGAGGCCGACGGCGTGCCCCGGCAGCACTTCGGCGACGCGCCGGACTTCACCGTGGAACTGCTGGACGTCAGCGCGGAACCGGACCCCGTCGGCGCGGCGCGACAGCGGATGCTCGACGACCTGGCGGCCGTGCCCGATCTCGAACGGGGGCCGCTCTTCCACCATCTGCTCTTCGCGGTGGGTCCCGACCGCTGGTTCTGGTACAACCGCGCCCACCATCTGATCAACGACGGTTACAGCGCGACCCTGATGCGGCGCAGGGCCGCCGAACTGTACGCGTCACTCGCCGGGGTGGCGGGCCCCGGCACCCCGTACGGCTCGTTCGAGCGTCTGCTGGCGGACCAGGACGCGTACGCGGAGTCGAAGGCGCGGGCCAGGGACGCCGCGTACTGGAAGAACGTCATGGCGGGTGCGGAGTATCCGGCGGGTCCGGGTCCCGCCGGGGCGCTCACGCACCGGATCAGCCGGCGGATCTCCTCGCTGGACGAGGAGGGTTTCGGGCGGCTGGTCGCGTTCGGGGAACGCGCGGGAATCTCCTGGCAGCAGGCGGTCCTGGCGGCGGCGGTGCTGCACCGCCGGCTGTGGACGGGCGACGCCGACGTGCTGTTGAGCCTCCCGGTGTCGGGGCGGCTCGGCAAGGACGGCATGACGGTGCCCGGCATGATGGCGAACGTCATCCCGCTGCGCTGCCGGGTCGACGACGCCGAGACCTGCGAGGAGTTCGCGGCCCGGGTGGCGGCGCTGACGCTGCGCGCGCAGTGGCACCAGCGGTACGACGCGGCCGATCTGATGCGGGACCTGGGGTGGCCGGCGAACGGTCGGCGGCGGTTCGGTCCGGTCGTCAACATCGTCGTGGCCGAGGAGCAGTCGTCGTTCGCGGGCATCCCGGCCGTGGGGCATCTGCTCTCCACCGGGGGCACCGCCGAGGATCTCTCACTCACCGTCAGCCGCGGTCCCGACGGGGGGCTGCGGGTCGACTTCACCATCGACGAGGCGTACGGCGAGAGCGTGGACCTCTCCGCGTACGAGCGGACGTTCCATCAGATTCTCGCCTCGATGACCGCCGATCCGGGGGTGTTGGTGGGTGCGGTGGAGGTGATGTCTTCTGAGGAGCGGGAGTTGGTCCTGCGCACGTGGAACGACACGGTGCGGCCGGTGGAGAGTGTGACGCTGGGCGGGCGTTTCGAGGAGCAGGCGGCGCGGACACCTGACGCGACGGCGCTGATCTTCAACGACGAGCACGTGTCGTATGGGGAGTTGAACGAGCGGGCGAACCGGCTCGCTCATCAGCTGATGGGCCGTCATGGTGTGCGGCGGGGGCAGACCGTCGGCGTGCTCGTCGAGCGGGGTATCACCTTCGCCACCGCGCTGGTCGCCGTGACCAAGACCGGGGCGACCTACGCGGTGCTCGACCCCGACTTTCCTGATGAGCGCCTCGCCCTCATCACACGGGACGCGCGGCCGGTCGTGGTCCTGACGCATGGGCCGACCGGTGGCCGGGTCTCCGCCGCCACCCTCGATCTCGACGCTCTGTCCCTCGATACTCCGTACGCCGATGAGCCGCCGGTCACGAATCCTGTCGTGGGTGTTCATCCGGAGGATGCGGCGACGATCATGTATACGTCGGGGTCGACGGGCCGGCCGAAGGCGATCCTGACCCCGCACCGCGCCCTCACCGGCACCGTGCTCGCCCAGGACTACGCCGAGTTCGGGCCCGGCCAGAGATTCCTCCAGTGCTCACCCGTCTCCTGGGACGCCTTCTCCCTCGAATTCTGGGGCGCCCTCCTCCACGGAGCCACCACCGTCCTCCAGCCCGGACAACGCCCCGAACCCACCCTCATCAACCAACTCGCCCACCACCACCGCATCACCATGCTCCAACTGTCGTCGAGTCTCTTCAACTACCTCACCGACGAACACCCCGACACCTTCACCCACACCCAACACGCCTCCACCGGAGGCGAACCCGCCTCACCCACCCACACCCACCACCTCAAAACCCTCCACCCCCACCTCACCCTCACCAACGGCTACGGCCCCGCCGAATCCATGGGCTACACCACCACCCACACCCTCCCCACAACAGAAAAGCCCACCCACACACCCATCCCCATCGGCCACCCCGTCACCAACAAACACGCCTACATCCTCAACACACACCTCCAGCCCGTCCCACCCGGCGTCACCGGAGAGCTCTACCTCGCCGGCACCGGACTCGCCCACGGCTACCAACACCAACCCACCCTCACCGCCACCCACTTCATCCCCCACCCCTACGGACCCCCCGGCACCCGCCTCTACCGCACCGGCGACCTCGCCCACCAAACCCCCGACGGCCAACTCCACTACCACGGCCGCACCGACCACCAAATCAAAATCCGCGGCTTCCGCATCGAACCCACCGAAATCCACCACGCACTCCTCCAACACCCCCACGTCACCCAAGCCACCACAACCACCACCACCCACCCCAACGGCACCACCCAACTCAACGCCTACACCACCCTCCACCCCCACCACCACACCACCACACCCACCCACCTACGCCACCACCTCCAAACCACCCTCCCCCACCACCTCATCCCCACCACCATCACCATCCTCCCCAAACTCCCCCTCACCCCCAACGGCAAAATCGACCACAAAGCCCTCCCCACACCCCACACCACCACCACCCAAGGACGCCCACCCCGCACCCCCCAAGAAGAAATCCTCTGCACCCTCTACACCCAAACCCTGAACCTCACCCACCCCACCACCATCGACGACAACTTCTTCGACCTCGGCGGACACAGCCTCCTCGCCGCCAAACTCACCACCCACATCCGCACCACCCTCCACACCAACCTCACCATCCGCGACATCTTCCAAAACCCCACCCCCGCCACCCTCACCCACCACATCACCACACTGGCAGACGGACCCGGACGCGCACGTCCGCGGCTGACCGCCGGCGACCGGCCGGACCGGCTGCCGCTCTCGTACGCACAGCGCCGGCTGTGGTTCCTCGCCGCGCTGGGCGAGCAGGGCACCGCGTACAACGTGCCGCTCTCGGTGCGGATCGACGGGGAACTGGACACGGCCGCGCTGCGCGCGGCCTTCGGTGACGTGGTGGCACGGCACGAGGTGCTGCGAACCCGGTTCGAGGTGGAGCAGGGTGAGCCGTACCAGCGTGTACTGGCCCCCGAAGAGGCCCCGGTCGTCTTCGAGGAGGAGACGGTCGACGCGGACGGACTTGCCGAGCGGCTGCGTACGGCGGCGGGGCACACCTTCGATCTGAGCGCCGAACTCCCCCTGCGGGTAAGCCTGTTCCACCTGGGCGACGGCACGCACGTCCTGCTGGTGCTGCTGCACCACATCGCTACCGACGGCCAGTCGCTGCGTCCGCTCTTCGACGACCTGTCCGCCGCCTACGCCTCGCGTCGTGCGGGGACCGCGCCGGGCTGGACGCCGCTGCCCGTGCAGTACGCGGACTACGCGCTGTGGCAGCACCGGCTGCTCGGCGAGACGTCGGACGACACGAGCCTGCTCGCCGAGGGGCTGGCATTCTGGCGGGAGGCGCTGGAGGGGCTGCCCGAGGAGCTGGGCCTGGTGCTGGACCGGCCGCGACCGGCCGTGGCGGGGCAGAGCGGCGACGCGGTGGTGGTGGACTTCGGACCCGAACTGCGGTCCCGTGTGGTGGAGTTGGCCAGGGCCGAGCGCTGCACGGTGTTCATGGTGCTCCAGGCGGCGCTGGCCGCGACACTGACCCGGATGGGCGCGGGCGAGGACATACCGCTCGGGTCCCCGGTGGCCGGCCGAACGGACGACGCCCTGGGCGAGCTGGTCGGATTCTTCGTCAACACGCTGGTGCTGCGGACGGACACCTCGGGCAACCCGTCGTTCCGCGAACTGCTCGAACGGGTACGGACGGCCGATCTGGACGCGTTCGCCCATCAGGAGACACCGTTCGACCTCGTGATCGAGGCGACCAGCCCGGTACGGTCGCTGTCCCGGCATCCGCTGTTCCAGATCTGTCTGGCGCTGGAGAGCGGGGCCGCGGGCGACGTACGACTGGCGGGTACGCGGTCGGGTCCGGCGACCTTCGTGGACAACCGGGCGGCCAAGTTCGATCTGGAGTTCCTGCTGCGCGAGGACGCGGACGCCGGCATCACGGGCGCGGTCGTCTTCAGCACCGACATCTACGACCGGTCGACGGTGGAGCGTCTGGTCGAGGGCCTCTCCCGCTTCCTGGACCAGGTGACCGCCGATCCGGGGGTGTTGGTGGGTGCGGTGGAGGTGATGTCTTCTGAGGAGCGGGAGTTGGTCCTGCATACCTGGAACGACACGGTGCGGCCGGTGGAGAGTGTGACGCTGGGCGGTCGTTTCGAGGAGCAGGCGGCGCGGACACCTGAGGCGACGGCGCTGATCTTCAATGACGAGCACGTGTCGTACAGGGAGTTGAACGAGCGGGCGAACCGCCTCGCTCATCAGCTGATGGACCGTCATGGTGTGCGGCGGGGGCAGACCGTCGGCGTGCTCGTCGAGCGGGGCATCACCTTCGCCACCGCCCTGGTCGCCGTGACCAAGACCGGGGCGACCTACGCGGTGCTCGACCCCGACTTCCCCGAGGAACGGCTCCGGCTGATCACCGGCGACGCCCGGCCCGTCGTCGTACTCACCCATCGGCCGACCCATGACCGGCTCACCGGTCTCGCCACCCTCGATCTCGACGCCCTGGACGTCAGCCTCTCTCCGGTGACCGATCCCGAGACGAGTACGCATCCGGAGGATGCGGCGACGATCATGTACACGTCGGGGTCGACGGGCCGGCCGAAGGCGATCCTGACCCCGCACCGCGCCCTCACCGGCACCGTGCTCGCCCAGGACTACGCCGAGTTCGGGCCCGGCCAGAGATTCCTCCAGTGCTCACCCGTCTCCTGGGACGCCTTCTCCCTCGAATTCTGGGGCGCCCTCCTCCACGGAGCCACCACCGTCCTCCAGCCCGGACAACGCCCCGAACCCACCCTCATCAACCAACTCGCCCACCACCACCGCATCACCATGCTCCAACTGTCGTCGAGTCTCTTCAACTACCTCACCGACGAACACCCCGACACCTTCACCCACACCCAACACGCCTCCACCGGAGGCGAACCCGCCTCACCCACCCACACCCACCACCTCAAAACCCTCCACCCCCACCTCACCCTCACCAACGGCTACGGCCCCGCCGAATCCATGGGCTACACCACCACCCACACCCTCCCCACCACCGACACCCCCACCCACACACCCATCCCCATCGGCCACCCCGTCACCAACAAACACGCCTACATCCTCAACACACACCTCCAGCCCGTCCCACCCGGCGTCACCGGAGAGCTCTACCTCGCCGGCACCGGACTCGCCCACGGCTACCAACACCAACCCACCCTCACCGCCACCCACTTCATCCCCCACCCCTACGGACCCCCCGGCACCCGCCTCTACCGCACCGGCGACCTCGCCCACCAAACCCCCGACGGCCAACTCCACTACCACGGCCGCACCGACCACCAAATCAAAATCCGCGGCTTCCGCATCGAACCCACCGAAATCCACCACGCACTCCTCCAACACCCCCACGTCACCCAAGCCACCACAACCACCACCACCCACCCCAACGGCACCACCCAACTCAACGCCTACACCACCCTCCACCCCCACCACCACACCACCACACCCACCCACCTACGCCACCACCTCCAAACCACCCTCCCCCACCACCTCATCCCCACCACCATCACCATCCTCCCCAAACTCCCCCTCACCCCCAACGGCAAAATCGACCACAAAGCCCTCCCCACACCCCACACCACCACCCAAGGACGCCCACCCCGCACCCCCCAAGAAGAAATCCTCTGCACCCTCTATACCCAAACCCTGAACCTCACCCACCCCACCACCATCGACGACAACTTCTTCGACCTCGGCGGACACAGCCTCCTCGCCGCCAAACTCACCACCCACATCCGCACCACCCTCCACACCAACCTCACCATCCGCGACATCTTCCAAAACCCCACCCCCGCCACCCTCACCCACCACATCACCACACTCCAGGAAGCAGCTCCCCGGCAACGCAAGCGCCCCACTCTGCGGCGCCGTACCGAGGCGGGCACGCTCCTGAGCAACGACGGCGCGCGCGGCTGACGCCCCCGTCGCCTGCACCCCGTCCTCCGTCACACGCCTTCGCACGTCCCTGATTCCCACGTCCCTGATTCCCACGTCCCTGATTCCCACTGCCCTGGTTCCCGCTGCCCTGATTCGCCCGCTGTCCCCATTTCCCTGTCCGATTCCCGCTCTCCCGAAGACGAACGGAGTTCACGGTGATTCCCGATCCCGACGACGTGGTGTGGACGCTCGACGCCGCCGACGCCACCGAGGTACGTACGTCCCTCCTGGTCCTCCCGCACGCCGGCGGCAACGCCCACGCGTACACGGAGTGGCGCGCGTTCCTGCCCGCCGACGTGCGGCTGCTCATCGGCCAGTACCCCGGCCGCGGTGCCCGCTTCTCCGACCCGCTGCCCACCGGCGTGGACGACCTGGTCGGCCCGATCGTGGAGAGCCTGCCGGCCGGAACCGACGACCTGGTGGTGCTCGGACACAGCATGGGCTCGCTGGTCGCCTTCGAGGTGACGCGCGCCCTCACCCTGGCCGGCCGCGCCCCGCGCGCCCTCATCGCCTCGGCGTGCCGCGCGCCGTTCGTGGCCAACCCCAGCACGGTCCACCCCGAACGGCTCACCGACGACGAACTGGTCGCCGCCATCAAGGCGCGCGGCGGCACCGACGACGGCATCCTCGACGAACCCGAGCTGCGCGAGATCATCATCCCGTCCGTCCGCGCCGACTTCGCGATCGACGACGTCTACCGCTACACCGGTCCCTCCCCCGCGCTGAGCTGCCCGGTGACCGCGATCGGCGGCACCGAGGACCCCGTCGTCCCGCTCGACGCGCTCACGCGGTGGGCCGAGATCACCGACGGCCCGGCCGCGTTCGAGATCCTGCCGGGCGGCCACTTCTACTTCCAGCAGCAGCTGGAGCGCTTCTTCACCCTCGTCAACTCCGTGCTCTCCGGGGCGCCCACCCCGCACGAATTCGCCTGACCCACCCCACCCGTCCACCCGATCAGAAGGAAGAACGCGATGTCGCCCACGGCCACCGCCGCTCCCGCCGCCGCCACCCTCGCCACCGCCACCGCTCTCGACGTCAGCAGGGAAGCGGGCAAGCCCGCGGTCCTGCGGGCCCCCTCGTTCGCCGGGATCGATCCGGCGATCGACTGGCTCACCGAGCAGCGGGCCGCGGTCAAGGACGAACTCCACCGCTCCGGCGCGCTGTTGATCCGCGGGCTGGGGGTGGACGACGCGGCCGACTTCGGCCGGGTGCGTGATGTCCTCATGCCGCGCAGAGCCGGCTACAAGGAGAAGGCCACGCCGCGCACGGACTTCGGCGAGGGTGTGTTCTCCTCGACCGACCTGCCCGCCGTCCAGCCGATCCGGCTGCACAACGAGAACAGCTACACCCTCGACTTCCCCGGCACCCTGCTGTTCGGCTGTGTCGTCGCCCCCACCGAGGACGGCGCGACCACGGTCGGCGACATGCGCGAGGCGCTGCGTCTGCTGCCCGCCGATCTGCGGGACCGGTTCATGGCCAAGGGCTGGCTGCTGACGCGTAACTTCTCCGAACTGGCCGGGCTGCCCTGGCAGAAGAGTTTCGCCACCGAGGACCCCGCCGTGGCGGAGGCGTACTGCCGGGAGAACGCCATCGGCTACGAGTGGCTGCCGGACGGCGCGCTGCGCACCCGCCAGCGGCGTTCGGCGGTCGTGACCCACCCGGTCACCGGGGAGAAGTCGTGGTTCAACCACTTCGCGTTCTGGAACAACCGGACACTCGACCCCGACGTCCGTGAGGTGCTGCTGGAGACGTACGGGGACGACGGGCTGCCGTTCGACACGTACCTGGGCGACGGGACACGGCTGACCGACGACGAGGTCGACGCGATCAACGAGGTGTACGACCGGGTCACCGTCCGGGAGACCTGGCAGCGCGGCGACGTCATGCTGGTGGACAACGTGCTCAACGCCCACGGCCGGGAGTCCTTCAAGGGCGACCGGAAGATCCTGGTGGCCATGGGCGACCCGATCACCCTGGCCGAGTGCCGTCCCGAGACCGCGCCGGCGACGACCGCGTCCGGGGAGTGAGGCGACGATGACGACGGTACTGTCCCACGGCGGGAACCCGGTTCCCGCGCCGGCCGAGGCACCGGCCGTGGATCTGCTGGCCCGGCTCGCGTCCGTGCCGGCCGACCGCCCGGCCGTGGTGGCCGGGGACCGGGAGCTGACCTTCGGTGAACTGCGCGCCGAGGCGGGGCGGGTCGCCCGGCGGCTGGCCGCGCGCGGGGTCGGCCCGGAGAGTGTGGTGGCGCTCGCTCTGCCGCGCGGCGCCGATCTGGTGGTGGCGCTGATCGGCACGCTCACCGCGGGCGCGGCGTATCTGCCGGTGGACCCGGCGCTTCCGGCGGAACGCAAGCGGTATCTGGTCGAGGACTCCGCCGCCGATCTGCTGATCGTCGCGGAAGGCGAGCCGTCCCGGGGTCCCTCCACGGTCCCCTTCGGTGAACTCGCCTCCCCCGTCGGCACGGTGGACGGCGAGCCGCGGGCGGACGAGGGCTTCGCCCCGGTCGCGGTCGGCGCGGACGGTCTGGCGTACGTCATCTACACCTCCGGTTCCACCGGCCTCCCGAAGGGTGTCGAGGTGGGCCGGGGCTCCGCCTCGGCGCTCCTGGCCGAGCTGGAGTCCGAGGGCATCGCGGCGGCCGGGCCGGGCCGGGTCGGCTGGAACGCGTCGCCGTCCTTCGACGCGTCGGTGCAGCAGTGGGTACGGCTCTGCCGGGGCGACACCCTCGTCATGATCGACACCGAGACGCGGTCCGACCCGGCGCTGCTCGCCGCGCTCGTCGCGGACCGGTCGCTGACCGATCTGGACATCACCCCGTCGCACGCCGAACCGCTCCTTGAGCACCTTCCGCCCCGTGACCCGGCCGCCGACGGACCGCTCACCCTGCTCATCGGCGGCGAGGCGATCAGCCCCGTCCTGTGGGCGCGGCTCGCGGAGCTGGTCGACGCCGGTGTGCTGCGCGCGGTCAATCTGTACGGCCCGACCGAGTGCACCGTCGACGCCACCGCCGGGTGGATCGCCTCGGGCGAGGACCCGCACATCGGCGCGGTCCTGCCCGGTCTGCGTATGCGGCTGCTGGACGACGGGCTGCGGCCCGTCGCGGACGGCGAGTCCGGCGAGCTGTATCTGGCGGGCCCCCGGGTCGCGCGCGGTTACCGGCGGCGCCCCGGGCTGACCGCCGAGCGGTTCGTGGCCGACCTGTCGACGGGCGGCGGCGCGCGGATGTACCGGACCGGTGACCTGTGCCGCCGGCTGCCGGACGGGCGGCTCGCCTATCTGGGGCGCGCGGACGGCCAGGTCAAGGTGCGCGGTCACCGTGTCGAGCTGTACGAGATCGAGGCCGCCGTCGCGGCGCACCCCGCCGTGGCCGAGGCGGCGGTGGTCCTGCGGGACGACGTCAACGGGACCGCCGGGCTCGTCGCGTACTACCGCGCCTCGTCCGCCGTCACGGGCGCCGCGCTGCGCGAGCACCTGACCGCGCGGCTGCCCCAGTACATGGTGCCGGCCGTCCTCATGGAGGTGGAGCGGTTCGCGACGACCCCCAGCGGCAAGCTGGACCGTGCGGCGCTGCCCGCCCCGGTGGCCGAGGCGGCCGGGGCCGGGACCCCGGCCGGTGGCCCGGCGGCGGACGAACCGACCGGGCCCGTCGAGGAGTTGATCGCCCGGGTCTGGGCGCAGGTGCTCGACAGGCCCCGGATCGGCGCCGACGACAACTTCTTCAAGCTGGGCGGCCACTCGCTCCTGGCGATCAAACTGGTCGCGGGGGTCCGCCGGGAGCTGGGGGTGGGTCTGCCGGTGAAGACGGTGTACGCGCACCCGCGCCTGCGTGACCTGGCCCGGCAGATCGAGGCGGCGCTCGCCGCGCGTGACGCCGCCGAACCGCGGTTGGCGGGCGCGTCGGCCTGAGACCGGCGCCTCCCGAGGCGCGGCACCGGCACCCGGGCCGGTGGCCGCGCCCCGCCGTCGGGGGATTCCCCGGCAGCGGACACGCCCCCGCGTTCCCGGCGAGCGGCTTCGCGTACGGCTCGGCGTGCGGCCCCACGTACGGCTTCACATACGGCTCGGACCACGTCGCCGCGTACGGCTTCGCTTTCGTTTCCCGCGTCGCTTCCCCTGTCTCCCGTGTCTCCCCCGTTTCCCCTTGTCCCCGTTTCTCGCTCCGTCGCCGCTCACGTCGCCCGGACTCCCGCCGGCGGACGGCGAGATCGTTCAACTCTTCTGAGGTGTCTGGAGGAATGACTGTGCTCCCGTTGTCGTTCGCGCAGCGTCGGCTGTGGTTCATGAATCGCCTGGAAGGCGCGTCGGCGACCTACAACGTGCCGGTCGTGCTGCGGCTGGGCGGGGTGCCGGACCACCGGGCGCTGGCCGCCGCGGTGGCGGACCTGACGCACCGTCACGAGGTGCTGCGTACCGTGTTCCCCGCCGTGGACGGTGAGCCGTTCCAGCATCTGCTCGACGGTCCCGGACCGGAGCCGGAGCGGGTGGAGTGCGTCCCCGGCGCGGTCGACGCGCTGGTGGACGCGTTCGTGCACGAGCCCTTCGACATCACAACCCAACGCCCTTTGCGGGTGCGGCTGTTCGTGACCGGTTCCGGCGAGTCCGTGCTGGTGCTGCTGCTCCACCACGTGGCCACGGACGGCTGGTCGACGGCGCCCCTGCTGCGGGACCTGTCGGCCGCCTACGCGGCCAGGGCGGCGGGCGCGGCCCCGGAGTGGGAGCCGCTGCCCGTGCAGTACGCCGACTACACGCTCTGGCAGCGCGACATGCTGGGCGAGGCCGACGACCCCGAGAGTCTGCTCGCCGAGCAACTGGCCTTCTGGCGCGAGACCTTGTCCGGGGTGCCCGCCGTGCTGGAGCTGCCGGCGGACCGGCCGCGCCCGGCGGAGCCGTCCGGCCGGGGCGACCTGGTGAAGGGCTGGATCGACGCCGGGACCCACGGCCGGCTGCTGGAACTGGCACGGTCGAGGCGGGCGAGCCTGTTCATGGTGGCGCAGGCGGTGCTGGCGGGTGTGCTGGCCCGGGTGAGCGGGCGGGACGACGTCGTCGTCGGCTCGGCCGTCGCGGGACGCCCGGAGGAGGAGCTGAACGATCTGGTCGGGTTCTTCGTCAACAGTCTGGTGCTGCGCACCGATGTGTCCGGCGATCCGTCGTTCGCCGAACTCCTCGACCGGGTGCGGGAGTCGGACCTCGCGGCGTACGCCCACGACGATCTGCCGTTCGACCTTCTGGTGGAGCATCTCAACCCTTCCCGCTCGCTGTCCCACCATCCCTTCTTCCAGACGATGCTCACGCTTCAGAACGACACCGACCCCGGTGTCCGGCTGGGTGACATCCCGGGCTCCGCCGAGCCGGCCGGGCTGCGCACCGCCAAGTTCGACGTGAACGTCTTCTGCACGGAGGTGCACGGCGACGACGGCGAGCCCGGCGGTGTCGAGGTGTGGTTCCAGTACGCCACCGACCTGTTCGACGCGTCGACCGCGACCTTGCTGCTCGGCTTCTTCACCCGAGCGCTGAACGCCGTCGCCGCCGACCCGGCGGTCCGCGTCACCGACGCCGTCGCCCTCACCGACGAGGAACGCCGGGCGCTGGCCGACCGGCGCGCGCGGGTGGCGGACGCCCGTACGGCGGCGGAGGACAAGGCCGGGGAGCGGGCGGCGGGCGGTACGGAGGGCCGGACCGGGTCCTCGGCGGCCGGGGCGGCGGCGCGCTCGCCGCGCGAGGAGATCCTCTGCGGACTCTTCGCCTCGGTGCTGGGCCGGGGGCGGGTCGCCCCGGACGACAACTTCTTCCGCAACGGCGGGCATTCGCTCCTCGGGGTGCGGCTGGTGAACCGTGTGCGGTCCGTGCTCGGTGTCGACCTCGGCATCCGTGACCTGTTCCTCGCGCCCACCCCCGCCGGACTCGACCGGCGGCTGGACGAGTTGGCCGGCGAAGGATCGGCGCGGCCACCGCTGGTGCCGGTGGAGCGGCCCGCGCGGGTGCCCATGTCGTTCGCGCAGCGGCGGCTGTGGTTCGTCAACGAGCTTGAGGGGCCGAGCCGTTCGTACAACATCCCGGTCGTGCTCCGGCTGGACGCGCCCCTGGACGCGGATGTCCTGGCGGACGCGCTGGCCGATGTGGCCGAGCGGCACGAGGTGCTGCGGACGGTGTGCGGGGTGGCCGACGGGGAGCCGTACCAGCGCATCCTGAGCGGGGTCCGGCCGCCGCTGGAGGTGGTGCGTACCGACGAGGCGGGGCTGACGGCGGCCGTCGACGCGGCGACGGGCCAGGTCTTCGACCTCGGCGCGGACCTGCCGCTGCGCGCGCGGCTGCTGGAGTTGGCGGACTCGGGCGGGCAGGTGCTGGTGGTGCTGGTGCACCACATCGCGGGGGACGGCTGGTCGCTGGAGCCCTTGCTGGCCGACCTGTCGGCCGCGTACGGAGCACGGGCGGCGGGCGCGGCCCCGCAGTGGGAGCCGCTGCCCGTGCAGTACGCCGACTACGCCCTCTGGCAGCGCGGCATGCTGGGCGGGGAGTCCGACGCGGAGAGTGTGCTGGCGCGTCAACTGGACTTCTGGCGGGGCGCTTTGACCGGTGCTCCCCCGGTGCTGGAGCTGCCGGCCGCCCGGACCCGGCCGGCGGTGGCGAGCCACGACGGGGCGCTGGTGCCGTTCGCGCTCGACGCGGACGTGCACGACGCGCTGGCCCGGATCGCCGGGGCGAACGGCGCGACGCTCTTCATGGTCCTCCAGGCGGCGCTGGCGGTCACGCTGTCCCGGCTGGGGGCGGGGACCGATCTGCCGGTCGGGACCGTCGAGGCCGGGCGTGGCGACGCGGCGCTGGACGACCTGGTGGGCTTCTTCGTCAACACCCTCGTGCTGCGGACGGACGTGTCCGGCGATCCCGCCTTCGCCGACCTGGTGGCCCGGGTGCGGGACACCGACCTGGCCGCCTACGCGCACCAGGACGTTCCGTTCGAGCAGCTCGTGGAGCATCTGAGCCCGGACCGTTCCACCGCTCATCACCCGCTCGTCCAGGTCATGTTGCTCCTGCGGAGCGCGGGCGGGGCGGGCGGTGCGGGCACCGGGGGCCGGTCGGCGCTGTCGGGGTCCGACGTCCTCTTCGACACGGGGCGCGCGAAATTCGACCTCACGCTGGCACTGACGGAGCGTCAGGGGGCGGACGGGGCGCGGGCCGGCCTCACGGGGGTGCTGGAGTACGCCACGGATCTGTACGACGCCGCCACGGCTCGGCTGGTCGTGGACTGCCTCGTCGCCGTGGTGCGCCAGGCGGCGTCGGCTCCGGAGCGGCGGATCGAGGAGTTCGACCTGCTGTCGGCGGCCGAACGGGCGGCGTCGGCGGGCCCGGACCCCGACCAAATCCACGCGCCGGACGTGCGGATCACCGACCTCTTCGCCCGGCGGGTCGCGTCCGCCCCGGATGCCGTGGCGCTGGTCGCGGACGGCCGGCGGACGACGTACGGCGCGCTCGGCGCCGCGTCGGACCGGCTCTCCCGGGAGCTGGTGGCGCGTGGCGTCGGACGCGGTGACGTGGTGGGGGTCCTGCTGGAGCCCGGAACGGCCCTGGTCGTGTCGGCGCTGGCCGCGCTCAAGTCCGGTGCCGCGTACGCGCTGAGGGACCCGGCGGCGGAGGGCGGGCGGGACGACGTCGCCGTACCGCTCGCGGCACTGGTCCACGGCGGTCCGGGTGCGGTGGACCGCTCGGGGTCCGTGTGGGCGGCGGCACAGGTGATCGAGGTGGACACCAACGGCGTTGCCGCCGGGGGGAGTTCCGAGGAGACCACGACCGGGGTGGCAGCCCCGCTGCTCGCGGGGAGCGCGTCGGACGGGGCGTATGTCCTGCCGGGCTCGCCCGCCCCGCTGTTCTCGCACCGTGCCGTCGTGGCCGCCGCCACGGACCCCTCGCTCGTCGGACCGAGCGTGTGGCTCCAGCACACACCGGTCTCCTCGGGGCGGTTCGCTCTGGAGCTGTGGGCGCCGCTGCTGAGCGGTGCGACGTGCGTGCTGTCGTCCGGCGGCAGCGGGCGGCCCGAGCGGATCGCGTCGCTCGTCACCGAGCACGAGGTCACCGCCGCGGTGCTGCCCGGCCGGGTGTTCGACGTGCTGGTGGACGACCACCCGGAGGCGTTCGCCCGGCTGGATCTCGTGGTGACCGCCGACGAGCCGCCCTCGGGCGGTCGACTGGCGCACGCACAGAGCCGGTTCGGACAGGTACGGACGGTCCACGGCCACGGTGCGGCGGGCAGTGTGTTCGGCCACGGCGGGAGCGTGGGCAACGAGCCGGGGCGGGAGCTGGCCTCGGCCGGGCGCCGCTACGTCCTGGACGGCAGACTGCGTCCGGTGCCCGTCGGGGTGCCGGGTGAGCTGTATGTCGCGGGTCCGCGCACGGCGGACGGCTTCCCGGGCCGGGGCGCCGCGTCCTCGGCGTACCTCACGGCGGATCCGTTCGGCCCGGTGGGCGGGCGGATGCACCGTACGGGCGAGTCGGCGGTCCGGGCGGCGGACGGGACCGTCCGTGTGCTGGGCCGGGCGGGGGACGCACCGCCGTCGGTGCGGGGGCTGCGGGTGGTGCCCCGGGAGATCGAGGCGGTCCTCGCCGGGCACCCGTCCGTCCGCCGGGCCGCCGTGCTCCTGCGGGAGGACGCACCCGGGGAGCGCCGGCTGGTCGCCTACCTGGTCGCGGCGGGCGGGGCGGGCGCTGCCGACCTGACGGCGGTACGGGCGGCCGTGGCGGAGACGCTGCCCGCGCACTGGGTGCCCGCGGAGTTCGTGGTCCTCGACGCGCTTCCGCTCACCCCGGAGGGCCGTCTCGACCGGGCGGCGCTGCCCGCGCCCGAGGACGTACGGACACCGTCGGCGGAGCCACCGCGTGACGCGCGGGAGGAGATTCTGCACGGCCTGTTCGTGGAGATCCTCGGCGGGCGGCCGATCAGCAGGGACGACAACTTCTTCCGGGTGGGCGGTCATTCGCTGCTCGCGGTGCGGCTGCTGAACCGCATCCGCTCCGCGCTGGGCGCCGAACTGACCCTGCGCGACGTGTTCACGGCACCGAGCGTCGCCACCCTGGTGGAACGTCTGCCCGCGAACGACGGGCCGAAGCCCGAGATGCCTCCGCAGGAGAGCCGCCCCACGCTGCGCCGCCGCACCCGGGCGGGCAGCCGCGTCCACGAGGCGGGGGTCCCGGCGGGCCGACCGTAGTCACCGGGATCATCGAGGGGCCGTGCCCGTAACTTCGCTACGGGCACGGCCCTTTGGCGTGTCGGAACGGGCGCCGCCCGGGGCGCCCTCGGACCAGGTACTCGCGCGTGCGGCGGAGCGGCGGCCGGCCCTGGGCCGCATGCGCTCGTTCCGCCGAATCTGCCTCAGCTACTGCCGTTCGCCGGGCGGGCGCGTACCTAGCCTTCTGGCAGAAGGACGGCGGGCCCCTGACCGGGCGCGTTCCCGTCGGCCGTCGTCCCGGCGCCGCTCCCCCGGCGCCGGTCCGTCCGACCAACGCCCCCGCAAGGAGGAAGTCCGATGCGGTCAACCGACCTGCCGGTGCTCACCGCCGGAGCCGACCCGAACCCGGAGGTCCCGGAGCCGTCCGTGCTCCTGGACGGCGGTGTCCCGGCCGCACCGGTGGTGCCGGTGCTGGAGCTGATCGCCCGGCGCACGGCCGCCGATCCGGGGCGGACCGCCCTGGTCCACGGCGATGTGCGCCTGACCTACGGCGAGTTGGCCGAGGCGGTCGCGGCACGGGCCGGTCTGCTCCAGGACGCGGGCGCCGGTCCCGGGCGGCTGGTCGCGGTGTGCAGGCCGCGCGGGATCGACGCGATCGTGGGTGTTCTCGCGGCGCTGCGTTCCGGCGCGGCCTATCTGCCGCTGGACCCGGACGCGCCCCTGGCACGCAACACGGCGATCCTCGCGGACGCGTGCGACGGCGAACCGCCGCACCCCGACGCGCTGCGCGCCGACGGTGAGGCCGTGCTGCCGGGAGAGGCCGCGGGCACGGGCATCGCGTACGTCATCTACACCTCCGGGTCGACCGGCACCCCCAACGGGGTGCTCGTCGGCCACGAGGCGCTGGCGCACTTCGTGGCGGGGGCGACGGAGCGGTACGGGATCGGTGCCGACGACCGGGTGCTCCAGTTCGCCCCGCTGCACTTCGACGCCAGTGTCGAGGAGGTCTTCGTGACGCTGTGCGCGGGCGGCACGCTGGTGCTCCGCACGGACGGCATGCTGGACGTGCCCGGGATGCTGGCGGGCTGCGTGGCGCACGGGGTGACGGTGCTGGATCTGCCGACCGCGTACTGGCACGAGCTGGCGTACGCGGTGGCCGCCGGGGTGGCGGAGCTGCCGGCCGCCCTGCGCACGGTGATCATCGGTGGTGAGGCCGCGCTCCCGGAGCGGGTGGCGCGCTGGCGGCGCGCCGTGGGCTCGCGGGTGCGGCTGCTCAACACGTACGGGCCGACCGAGGCGACCGTCGTCGCCACCGTCGCCGACCTGACCGAGGGCCCGGCCGACGGCACGGCGGAGACCGACGGGGTACCGATCGGACTGCCCCTGCCGGGAGTGCGGGCCGCGCTGGTGGACGGTGAACTGTGGCTGCTGGGCGGCGGGTTGGCCCGTGGCTATCTGGACCGGCCGGAGCTGACGGCCCGTCGCTTCACGCGGCTGGCCGGTGAATCGGCCTACCGTACCGGCGATGTGGTGCGGCTCGGGTCCGACGGCCAGCTGGTGCACGTGGCCCGGGTGGACGACGAGGTCAAGATCAGTGGGCACCGGATCGACCCGGCGGCGGTGGAGTCGGTACTGCTGGGGCACCCCGACGTGCGGGCGGCGGCCGTCGTGGCGCAGGAGTCGGCGGACGGGACGAAGCGCCTGGTGGCGTATGTCGTCGCGGACGGCGATCTGAGCCCGGCCGAGGTGCGCGCGACGCTGGCGGAGCGGCTTCCGCCGCCCGCCGTGCCCGGCGTGATCAGTCTGATCGAGTCGCTTCCGAGGACCAGCACCGGCAAGATCGACCGGTCGCTGCTGCGGGCGATGCGGCCGTCCCGTGAGCAGGTGGTCCGCCCGGAGGCGACGGCGCCGCCGGAGCACGGACACCCCCCGGTGGAGGACCGGGTGCCGCTGTCGTTCGCGCAGCGGCGGCTGTGGTTCCTCAACCGGCTGGAGGGCCCTTCGGCGACGTACAACGTGCCGCTGGTGCTGCGGCTGGACGGTGTCCCGGACCGGGAAGCGCTGGCGGCGGCCGTGGCGGACGTGGTGGAGCGGCACGAGGTGCTGCGGACGGTGTTCCCGGCCGTGGACGGGGAGCCGTACCAGTGGGTGCGGGACGATGTGGCGGACGTGTTCGCGGTGGTCGCGTGCGCGCCGGGGGCGGGTGACGCGGCGGTGGAGGCGTTCACCGGGGAGGCGTTCGACGTTCCGGCCGATGTCCCCGTGCGGGTACGGCTGTTCGTGACCGGACCGGACACATCGGTGCTGGTGCTGCTGATCCACCACGTGGCCACGGACGGCTGGTCGATGGGCCCGCTGCTGCGGGATCTGACGGCGGCCTACGCGGCGCGGTGCGCGGGCGTGGCCCCGGAGTGGGAGCCGCTGCCGGTGCAGTACGCCGACTACACGCTGTGGCAGCGCGACATGCTGGGCGACGCGGACGACCCGGCGAGTGTGATGGCCCGTCAGATCGGTTTCTGGCGGACGGCGCTCGCCGGGCTGCCGGGGGTGCTGGACCTGCCGGCGGACCGGCCGCGCCCCGCCGAGCCGTCGTACCGGGGCGAGACCGTGACGGTCCGGCTCGGTGCCGGGACGCACCGGCGGCTGCGGGAGCTGGCCACCGGGCAGGGGGCGAGCCTGTTCATGGTGCTGCGGGCCGCGCTGGCGGCGGCGCTGTCCGGGGCGGGCGCGGGGGACGACATCGCGATCGGCACGCCGGTGGCGGGGCGCCCGGACGAGGCGCTGCACGAGCTGGTCGGGTTCTTCGTCAACACCCTGGTCCTGCGGACGGACGTCTCGGGCGACCCGGCCTTCGCCGAACTCCTGGACCGGGTAAGGGAGTCGGACCTCGCGGCGTACGCCCACGACGATCTGCCGTTCGATCTCCTGGTGGAGCACCTCAACCCGGCGCGTTCGCTGGCATATCACCCCTTCTTCCAGACGATGCTCACCCTCCAGAACGACGCCGATCCGGGTATCCCCCTGGGGGACGTCCCCGGCGCCATCGAGCCGGCCGGGCTGGAGACGGCGAAGTTCGATCTGAGCGTGTCCTGTGTGGAGACGGTGGACGGCGCGGACGACGCGGCCGGGATCGAGGTGTGGTTCCAGTACGCCACCGACCTGTTCGACGCGTCGACCGCGACCCTGCTGCTGGACTTCTTCACCCGCGCGCTGGACGCCGTCGCCACCGACCCGGCGGTCCGCGTCACCGACGCCGTCGCCCTCACCGACGAGGAGCGCGCGGCCCTGGCCGAACGGCGTGCCCGGGTGGCCGACGAGCGTGGGCGGGCGGGCGGGTTCGCCGCCGTGACGGGGGGTGCCTCGCGGGGCGGGCTCTCGCCGCGCGCGGAGATCCTGCGCGGGCTGTTCGCCGAGGTGCTGGGCCTTCCGTCGGCCGGTGCCGACGACAACTTCTTCGACCTGGGCGGGCATTCACTGCTCGGCGTGCGGCTGGTGAACCGTGTGCGGTCGGTGCTCGGCGCCGATCTCGGCATCCGTGACCTGTTCCTGGCGCCCACCGTGCGCGGTCTGGACCGGCGGCTGGACGAGCTGGCGGGGGCCGGGGGGCGCCCGGCGCCGGTGCCCGTCGAGCGGCCGGAGCGGATTCCGCTGTCGTACGCGCAGCGCCGCCTCTGGTTCGTCAACGAGCTGGACGGGCCCAGCCGTTCGTACAACATCCCCGTCGTGCTCAAGCTGGACGTGCCGCTGGACGCGGACGTTTTGGCGGAGGCGCTGGCCGATGTGGCCGAGCGGCACGAGGTGCTGCGGACGGTGTACGGGGCGGTGGACGGCGAGCCGCACCAGCGTGTCCTGACCGGCGCCCGCCCCGAACTGACGGTCGTGCGCACCACGGAGAAGTCCCTGGCCGCGTCGATCGACGCGGCGGTGGGGTACGTCTTCGATCTGAGCGGCGAACTTCCGCTCCGTGCGTGGCTGTTGGAGTCGGCGGACCCGCACGGCGCCCAGGTGCTGGTGGTGCTCGTCCACCACATCGCGGGGGACGGCTGGTCGATGGAGCCGCTGCTGGCGGACCTGTCGGCCGCGTACGGAACACGGGCGGCCGGCGCGGCCCCGGAGTGGGAACCGCTGCCGGTGCAGTACGCCGACTACGCGCTCTGGCAGCGGGACACGATGGGCGACGCCGGGGACCCGGAGAGCCCTCTCGCCCGCCAACTGGGTTTCTGGACAAAGGAGTTGGACGGTCTGCCGCCGGTGCTCGACCTGCCCGCCGACCGGCCCCGGCCGGCGGTCGCCACCCACGGGGGCGCCGTGGTGCCGTTCGCGGTGGACGGTCCGACCCACCAGCGGCTGGCCCGGCTCGCCGCCGCGCAGGGCTCGACGCTCTTCATGGTCCTCCAGTCGGCCCTCGCGCTGGCCCTGTCGCGGCTGGGCGCGGGGACCGACGTACCCGTCGGCACCGTCGTCGCGGGCCGGGGCGACGAGGCCCTGGACGATCTCGTCGGCTTCTTCGTCAACACCCTGGTCCTGCGGACGGACGTCTCCGGCAACCCCGCCTTCACCGATCTGGTGGCCCGGGTGCGGGACACCGATCTCGCCGCGTACGCCCACCAGGACCTGCCCTTCGAGCAGTTGGTGGAGCACCTCAACCCGGACCGTTCCACCGCCCATCACCCGCTCGTCCAGGTCATGCTGCTGCTCCAGAACGGCGCGGGGGCGGCGGGCGCGGCCGGGGACGGCTCCCCGCTGGCCGGTTCGGACGTCGCGTTCGACACGGGTCTGACGAAGTTCGACCTGACCCTGACGGTGACCGAGCGGCGCGACGACGACGGAACACCCCGTGGTCTGGAAGGGTTCGTGGAGTACGCCACCGACCTGTTCGACGCGGAGACGGCGGTGCTCCTCTCCACCCGCCTCGCGCATCTGCTGCGGGCGGTGGCGGCCGATCCGGCCCGGCCGGTCGGCGACATCGACCTGCTCACCGCCGGCGAACACCGCCGGCTCGTCACCGAGTACAACGACACCGAGGGCGTCCCGCTGCCCGGCGGCACGGTGCACGAACTGTTCGAGGCGCGGGCCCGGCACACCCCGGACGCCGTCGCGCTCGTCCACGACGACGGCGAGCTGACGTACGCCGCGCTCGACCGCCGCGCCAACCTCCTCGCCCACCGTCTGATCGCCGCCGGAACGGTGCCCCAGGGCAGCGTCGCCGTGCTGATGGACCACGGCCCGGACCTGATCGTCGCCCTGCTGGCGGTGCTGAAGACCGGCGCGGCCTATGTGCCGGTCGACGGGCGCTCGCCCGCCGACCGGGTGCGGCTGGTGATGGCGGAGGTCGGCGCCCGGCTGATGCTGGTCGGCGCGACCACCGCGGACGGCGAGGTCGCGGCGGCCGAGCGGGTCGCCGGTACGGAGATCCTGCGGGCCGACGGGCCGGCGCCGTCGGGCACGCCCGACACCTCGCCCGCCGTGCCGACCGGCCAACAGGCCCTGATGTACGTGATGTTCACGTCCGGTTCGACCGGCCGTCCGAAGGGCGTCGGGGTCACCCACCGCAATGTGGTGCGGCTCGCGGTGGACCGGTTCTGGGACCACGAGGTCCAGCGCCGGGTGCTGGTGCACTCGCCGTACGGTTTCGACGCGTCGACGTACGAGATCTGGGTGCCGCTGCTGGCGGGCGGCACGCTGGTGACGACCGGCGGGGACGGCGCGGACGTGCGGTCCCTGAGCCGGGCGATCGAGCGGCACCGGGTCACCGCCACGTTCCTCACCGTCGGGCTGTTCCATCTGATGGCCGAGGAGGCGCTGGACACCCTGGCGCTGCTGCGCGAGGTGGGCACCGGCGGTGACGTGGTGTCGGCGGCGGCGGTGCGCACCGTACTGGAGCACTGCCCGGACACGGCGGTGACCCATGTGTACGGCCCGACGGAGACGACCTTCGCCTCGCATCTGCTGAAGTACGAGCGGTCCGGCGGTCTGCCGGAGACGCTCTCCCTGGGGCGCCCGCTGGACAGCACCCGGGCCTATGTCCTGGACGGGCGGCTGCACCCGGTGCCGCTGGGCACCAGTGGCGAGCTGTACATCGCGGGCGACCACGTGGCCCGGGGGTACATCGGCCGGCCGGAGCTGACGGCGGACCGGTTCGTGCCCGACCCGTTCGGCGCGGACGGGGGCCGGATGTACCGCACCGGGGACCTGGTGGCGTGGACGACCGGCGGCGAGCTGCGGTTCGTCGGCCGGGCCGACAACCAGGTGAAGATCCGCGGGTTCCGTATCGAGCCCGGTGAGGTCGAGGCGGTCGTCGCGCGTGACCCGTCCGTGGGCCGGGTCGCCGTGGTGGTGCGGGACGACGGGCCGGGCGGGAAGCGGCTGGTCGCGTACGTGGTGCCGCGGCCGGGCCGGACCGTGGACGAGGCGGGGCTGCGTGCCGCGACGGCGCGGAGTCTGCCCGGTTATCTGGTGCCGTCGGCCGTGGTGGCGCTCGACGCCCTGCCGATGACGGTCAACGGGAAGCTCGACCGGAAGGCGCTGCCCGCGCCGGACGCCCGGGGCAGTGCGCCGGGGCGCGCGCCGCGCACGCTCCGCGAGGAGATCCTGTGCGGGCTGTTCGCGGAGGTGCTGGGGCTGGGCCGGGCCGGGGTGGACGAGAGCTTCTTCGACCTCGGCGGTCACTCCCTGCTGGCGACCCGGCTCATCAACCGGGTGCGGGCGGCGCTGGGCGCGGAGGTCGCGATCCGCGATCTGTTCCAGGCGCCGACGCCGGCCGGGCTGGCGGAGCGGATCGACGCGACGGCCGGGGTGCCGGTGCGGGCCCCGCTGGTCCCGAGGGCGCGGCCGGAGCGGGTTCCGCTGTCGTTCGCGCAGCGCCGGCTCTGGTTCATCGACGAACTGGACGGGCCGAGCCAGGCGTACAACATCCCCGTCGTGCTGCGGCTGGACGAGCCGCTGGACGCCGCCGCGCTGGCGTCGGCGCTGGCGGACGTCGGGGAGCGGCACGAGGTGCTGCGGACGGTGTACGGGGCGGTGGACGGGGAGCCGTACCAGCGGGTCCTGCCCGGCGCCCGCCCGGAGCTGCGGGTGATCCGGGTGTCCCGTGCGGAGTTGGCGGCCACGGTGGACGCCGCCGCCGGGCACGTTTTCGACCTGAGTGCCGAACTGCCTTTGCGGGCGGCCCTGGTGGAGTGCGACGAGGAGCACGGCGAGGACGCCGGACGGTTCCTGGTGCTCGTGCTGCACCACATCGCGGGCGACGGCTGGTCGATGGGCCCGCTGATGGCGGACCTGTGGACCGCGTACGCCGCGCGGCTGGCCCAACACGCCCCCGAATGGCGGCCGTTGCCGGTGCAGTACGCCGACTACGCGCTCTGGCAGCGCGACATGCTGGGCGGCGCCGAGGGTACGGAGGGCTCGGAGGGGCCGGAGGGGAGTCTTCTGGCGTACTGGGGCGAGGCGTTGGACGGCGCGCCGCCCGTCCTGGAGCTGCCGACGGACCGGCCCCGGCCCGCGGTCGCCACCCACGGGGGCGCTTCGGTGCCGCTCGTGCTGGACGCCGCGGAGCACGCGCGGCTGACCCGGCTCGCGGCCGGACACGGGGCGACGCTCTTCATGGTCCTCCAGACCGCGTTCGCGCTGGCCCTGGCGCGGCTGGGCGCGGGCACCGACGTACCCGTCGGCACCGTCGTCGCGGGCCGGGGCGACGAGGCCCTCGACGATCTCGTCGGCTTCTTCGTCAACACCCTGGTCCTGCGCACCGATGTCTCCGGCAACCCCGCCTTCACCGACCTTCTCACCCGGGTCCGGGACACCGACCTCGCCGCCTACGCCCACCAGGACCTGCCCTTCGAACGGCTGGTGGAACACCTCAACCCGGCGCGCTCCACCGCCCACCACCCGCTCATCCAGATCATGCTGCTGCTCCAGAACAGCGGGCGGCAGGCCGGTGGCGGTCCCGCACCGGCGGCCACGGAGATCCCGTACGACACCGGGCTCGCCAAGTTCGACCTGACGCTGTCGCTGACCGAGCGGCACGACGCGGACGGCGCGCCGCAGGGGATGCACGGGTATCTGGAGTACGCCACCGACCTGTTCGACGCGGGGACGGCGGAGCTGATCTCCGTACGGCTGACCCAGGTGCTGCGCGCGGTGACGGCCGACCCCGGGTGTCCCGTGGACGACATCGACCTGCTCACCGCGGAGGAACACCGCCGGCTCGTCCTGGACTACAACGACACCGCCCCGACGGGCCCGCTGCCGGGCGGCACGGTCCACGAGCTGTTCGCGGCCCAGGCCCGGCGCACGCCCGACGCCGTCGCCGTCAGCCATGACGCCGGCGAGCTGACGTACGCCGCGCTCGACCGCCGCGCCAACCTCCTCGCCCACCGTCTGATCGCCGCCGGGACCGTGCCCGGGGGCACCGTGGGTGTCCTCATGGACCACGGACCGGACCTGATCGTGGCGACCCTGGCCGTGCTGAAGGCGGGGGCCGCGTACGTACCGGTCGGCACCGCACTGTCGGCGGCGCGGGTCCGCGTGATCATGGAGGATTCCGGTGCGACGGTCCTGGTGACCGACGCCGGCCGGGCGGCCGGCGGGATCGCGGACGGGGAACGCGCCGGGGGGACCGTGGTCCTGCGGGCCGGCTCCCCCGCCCCGGCGGGCACGCCCGACACCGCACCCGTCGTGCCGACCGGTGAACAGGACCTGATGTACGTCATGTTCACCTCCGGCTCCACCGGCCGCCCCAAGGCCGTGGGGGTCACCCACCGCAACGTGGCCCGGCTGGCGGCCGACCGCTGCTGGGACCGGGAGACCCATCGCCGGATGCTCGTCCACTCGGCCTTCGGCTTCGACGCGTCGACCTACGAGATCTGGGTCCCGCTGCTGGCCGGGACGCGGCTGGTCGTCGGGAGCGGCGACGCCACCGATCTGCCCGCGCTGCGGCGCACCGTCGAGCGGCACGGGGTGACCGCCGCGTACTTCACCGTCGGGCTGTTCCATCTGATGGCCGACGAGGCGGTGGACACCCTCGGGCTGCTGCGCGAGGTGTGGACGGGCGGCGACGTGCTGTCGCCGGACGCCGTACGGCGGGTGCTCACCCACTGCCCGGACACGGTGCTGGTCCACTCCTACGGGCCGACCGAGGCCACCTTCGGCACCCACTACCAGCGCTTCGGGCCGGACGGGCGGGGACCGGCCGAGGAGGCCGTCCCGGTGCGGCTGGGCCGGCCGATGGACGACACCCGGGCCTATGTGCTGGACCACCGGCTGCGGCCGGTGCCGCGCGGCGGGACGGGTGAGCTGTACCTCGGCGGGTCGCACCTGGCGCGCGGCTATCTGGGGCGGGCCGGTCTGACGGCGGAGCGGTTCGTCGCCGACCCGTTCGGCGCGGCGGGTGAACGCCTCTACCGTACGGGCGACCTGGTGAGCTGGACGACCGACGGACAGCTGAGGTTCGTGGGCCGGGCCGACGACCAGGTCAAGATCCGGGGCTTCCGTATCGAGCCCGGCGAGGCCGAGGCGGCGGTCGCCCGGCACCCGTCCGTGGGCCGTGCCGCCGTCGTGGTCCGTGAGGACCGGCCGGGCGACAAGCGGCTCGTGGCCTACGTCGTGCCCCGCTCCGCGCCGGTGGACACGGCGGCGCTGCGGTCCTGGCTGGCGGAGACCCTGCCGGAGTATCTGGTCCCCTCGGCGGTCGTGGTCCTCGGCTCGCTGCCGCTGACCGTCAACGGGAAACTCGACCGGGCCGCGCTCCCCGCCCCGGCGCACGACGGCGCGCCCGCCGGGCGCGGGCCGCGCAACCCGCGCGAGGAGGTGCTGTGCGGGCTGTTCGCCGAGGTCCTGGGTGTGGCGGGGGTCGGCATCGACGACAACTTCTTCGACCGGGGCGGGCATTCGCTGCTGGCGGTACGGCTGATGAGCCGGGTCCGGTCGGTGCTGGGTGTGGAGCGTTCCGTACGGGACCTGTTCCGCTCGCCCACGGTGGCGGGGCTGCTCGGTGACGAACCCGAGAGCGACGCCCTGGGGGTGCTGCTGCCGCTGCGCGCGGAAGGCGGCCGGCGCCCGCTGTTCTGTGTCCATCCGGGAGCGGGCATGGGCTGGGCGTACGCCGGGCTCACCCGGCATCTGGGCGACTCCCAGCCGGTGTACGCCCTCCAGACGAGGGCGCTGACCCGGCCGGACTACCGGGCGTCGAGCGTCGAGGAGCTGGCCGAGGACTATCTGGAGCAGATCCGGCGGGTCCAGCCGTGGGGGCCGTACCGGCTGCTCGGCTGGTCCTTCGGCGGGGTCGTGGCGCACGCCGTCGCGACCCGGCTCCAGGCGGCCGGCGAGGAGGTCGAGCTGCTGGCGCTGATGGACGCGTACCCGGTGCCGCCCGGGGAGGCCGCCGAGCCGATGACGGACCGGGAGACCGTCGAGATGCTGGTGGGGCCGGCCGGTGAGGAGGCCGGGCGACCGGACCCGCTGCCGGACGCGTTCTTCACGCGCTTCGACACGGCCGCCGTGGTGGAGGTGCTGCGCCGCCGGGACCCGGTGCTGGCGGGCTTCGCGGAGGCGGAGGTCGCGGCGCTGGTCGGTGCCGCCGTCAATCACGCCCTTCTCATGCGCGCCTACCGGCCCCGCGTTTTCACCGGCGATCCGCTGTTCTTCACCGCGGCCGGGGGGCGGGGTCCCGATTCACCGTCCGCCGATCTGTGGAACCCGTACACCGACGGAGAGACCGAACGGCACGACATCGATTCCACCCATCTCCGTATGACCGAACCCGAACCGCTCGCGCACATCGGCCGAATTCTTCGGCGACGACTGTCGGATCCGCAGGTCATTGACCTCGGCCTCAACGAGACAAGGAACTGAGATGACCAATCCTTTCGACGACGACAACGCCACTTTCCTCGTCCTGGTGAATGACGAGGGCCAGCACTCGCTGTGGCCGGTGTTCGCGGACGTGCCCGCCGGATGGGACATCGCCCAAGGTGAGAGCAGCCGTCAGGAGTCCCTGGACTACATCGAGAAGAACTGGACGGACATCCGCCCGAAGAGTCTGGTGGCCCAGTACACCTGATGCCCGGGGTGAATTCCTGAGGCTTCCCGGCAGTCGGAGCGCTCGTTCTCCGCGTATCTCCTGAAATACCGTCGGCGGCCCGCCGTGCCTGTGTGCACGGCGGGCCGCCGATTTTCTTTTCCGGCCCGCCGCCGGCCGCCGTCGCATTTCTCCGACTGCCCGCCTTACTGCCGCACCAACTTCCGTCCACGGCCTCCGCGCACTTCTATATTTCTCGTGCGGTACAAGGAATGGCGCCGGTTCAAGAAAGTGTCCGCCGGAGCAGAGACCCATATATCTTTTCGGAGAGCTTCCATGGCGCAGTCGCAGGGCGGGCTCACGGTTCTGGTGACCAGTACCCGATCCGACTCGCACAACTGGAACCTGGTCTTCCTTCAGCTTCTCGTCGAGGAGCTGGGGCACCGGGTGATCGGGCTCGGCCCCTGTGTGCCGGACGAGCTGCTGATCGAGCGGTGCCTGGCGCACCGCCCGGACCTGGTCGTGATGAGCAGCGTCAACGGCCACGGGTACCGCGACGGACTCGGTGCCATCGTCCGGCTGCGCCAGGAGCCGGGGCTCGCCGAGCTGCCGGTCGTCATCGGCGGCAAGCTCGGGGTGACCGGGGCGCCCGACACCGACAGTGCGCTGGAGCTGCTCGACGCGGGATTCACCGCCGTCTTCGACGACGGGAACGTGGCGGCCTTCCGGGAGTTCCTGGCGCTGCTGCCGGGCCGTACGCCGGCCGGCACGCGGCGGAACCGGGTGACGGCATGACGACCGCCGGGACCACGACGCGAACGCCGACCGCCCGCACCGCCGGTACCGGGGCGCGGACGGCGACCACCCGTACGGCAACCCCCGGGACGCCCGTCTCCTCCGGCGCGCCGGCCGTCGCCTCGCCCTTCGGCCGGTTCGTGGCCGAGTCCGCCGACGCGGGCCGGCTCGTGGTCCAGCCCCGGATGGGGTTCGGTGAATTCCCCCGGATGCGGCACGGCCTGGAGCGGACCAGGTCCGCGGCGGCCACCACCGTCGGGACCCTGACCATCGACAGCTACACCCGGCTGGGCGACCACGCGGCGGCCCGCCGGGCCCTGGACGACGGGGCCCGGCTCAACGGCTACCCGATCGTCAGCCACACCCGGGAGACCACCCGGGCGCTGCTCGACGGGGTGCACGACGCGTCCTTCCCGGTGCAGGTGCGCCACGGCTCCTCGCAGCCCCGGCACATCATCCGGGCGCTGGCCGGGGTGGGGCTCGACGCCACGGAGGGCGGCCCCGTCTCGTACTGCCTGCCCTACGGCCGTACACCCCTGCGGGAGTCGGTCCGCAACTGGGCGGACGCCTGCGAACTGCTGGCCGCCACGGTGCCCGCCCCGCATCTGGAGAGCTTCGGCGGCTGCATGCTCGGCCAGCTCTGCCCGCCGAGCCTGCTGGTCGCGATCAGCCTCCTCGAGGCGGTGTTCTTCACCCGGCACGGAATCGGCAGCGTCTCCATGAGCTACGCGCAGCAGACGCATCCGGGCCAGGACGAGGAGGCGGTCCTCGCGCTGCGCCGGCTGGCGGCGGAGTTCCTGCCGGCCGGGACCGACTGGCACATCGTCCTCTACACGTACATGGGCGTCTTCCCCGTCACCCCGCACGGGGCCCGGCGGCTGCTGGAGGAGTCCGCGCGCCTCGCGGTCCGCTCCGGGGCACGGCGTCTGATCGTCAAGACCGCGGCCGAGGCGCACCGTATCCCCACCGTCGACGAGAACGTCCAGTCGCTGGAGGCCGCGGCGCGCGCGGCGGCCGGGACCGCGTCGGGTCCGGCGGGACCGGGTCCCGCCGAGAGCGGGGTGTACGCGGAGGCGCGGGCCTTCGTCACGGCGGTGCTGGACCTCGGCGACGACCTCGGACGGTCGCTGACCACGGCGTTCGAGCGCGGTCATCTGGACATCCCGTTCTGTCTGCACCCGGACAACGCCGGCCGGTCCCGGAGCTTCGTGGACCCGGAGGGGCTGCTGCGCTGGTCGTCGGTGGGGTCGATGCCGATACGGCCCCGGGCCGCGCCCGGAGCGCGGACCGCCATGACCTCGGACCAGCTGATGTCCGCCCTGCACGGTGTCGCAAGGAGGTTCGACCACCAATGAGATCAGGAGACCTGATGCGCCCCACGGATGATGTCGGTACCCGGACTGATGTCGGTACCAGGACCGCCGACGCGCGGACGCCCGCCCCTCTCGGCGAGCACCTGCGCTCCCCGTCGCTGGGCGCCGCGATGCTGGTCCAGCAGGAAGCGCTGCACGCGGCGCGGGAGTTCCTGTGCTCGCGGGGCTTCGTCGAGCTGCTCCCGCCGCTCGTGGGGCCGGTCACCGACCCCGGCGGGCGCGGCGCGAAAGCGCTGGACGTCGACTACTACGGCGAGCCGTACAAGCTCATGACCAGCGCGATCCTCTACAAGCAGGCGTCTCTGCGCGGCTTCCCGAAGCTGTTCTACATCGCGCCGAACCTCCGGGTGGAACCCCCGGAGACCCGGCACACCGGACGGCACCTGGTGGAGTTCCACCAGATCGACGTCGAGATGGCCGGGGCGTCGCGCGACGACGTCATGGAGATCGCGGCGGGCCTGCTCCAGCACGTCACCGCCCGTGTGTGGGAGACCGTGCCGGAGGTCCTGTCCGGTCTGGGCCGCGACCCGCTGGCCTTCACCGAACTGCTCACGGGCAAGTTCGACGCCTGCACGCACGCGGAGGCGGTCGGCCGGCTGCGCGGCCAGGGACACGGGCAGAGCGCCGACGCCGAGATCGACTGGACCGGCGAGGAGGCGCTGTCCCGCGACGCGGACCGGCCCTTCTTCATCACCGACTACCCGAAGGGTTCGCGTGGTTTCTACGACCGCGAGGACCCCGACCGCCCCGGTGTGCTGCGCAACTTCGACCTGATCGCGCACGGCGGCTTCGGCGAACTGGTGAGCGGCAGCGAACGCGAGTCGCACTACGCCACCGTCGTCACCCGCATGCGGGAGAGCGGCGAGAACCCCGCCAAGTACGAGTGGTACCTGGCCATGGCGCGCGAGGGCATACCCGCGAGCGCGGGCTTCGGCATGGGTGTGCAGCGCCTGGTCCGCTTCCTGACCGGACTCGACGCGCTCTGGCAGGTCAGCGCGTACCCGAAGCTTCCGGGGGTGATCGCGCCGTGACGACTCCGGACACCCCCCTGGGCGCGGCCGGTCTCCCGGAGGCGGCGATACGGGCCCGTGCCCGGCACGGCACCCGTGAGGTGTTCCCGCCGGTGGCGGCGTACGGCGCGGAGCTGTTCGGCGCCGGGTCCGACGCGGCCGGCCGGGGCGCCCCCGCCGACGAGCTGGACCGGGCGCGGATCGTCCCGCCGGTCTTCATGCCCCGGCGGCTGGAGAAGCTGATCGAGCTCGGCCGCGAACCGCTGGACGACGACGTGAGCCTGCGGACCGTCATCGGCGGTTTCGACTCGGCCCTCCCCGTCTATCTCTCCGCCTTCGGCTCCACCCGCGCCGGCAGCGGTGACCTCGGGATCGCCGCGAGCCGCCAGGCCGGCCGGCTCGGCATCCCCATGGTCATCGGCGAGAACATGGTCCCGGTGCACGGCTATCGCACCGGAGCGGCCAGGACCGCGCCCTCCGCGATCACGGCGCGCGTCCGCGCCTATCTCGACGAGTGCCCGGGGGACGCGGGCGGCGTGGTGGTGCAGCAGAGCACCGAGGACGCCGACTCGGAGGTCTGGAACCTCCTCTACAGCGACCCGGCGACGCAGCCCCTGCTGGAGTCCGGGCGGCTCGCCTTCGAGCTGAAGATCGGCCAGGGCGCCAAGCCCGGTCTCGGCGGGATGACGGTGGTGGACGAGGCGGACGCCGAACGGCTGGGCAGGCGCTTCGCGGTACGGGACGTGCTCGGCCCCGGCAGCCGGCTGCGGCTCGCCAGCCCCGGCACGTACACCGAGGAGATCGTCCGCCAGCAGCTGCGCTTCATGCGGAACAACTTCCCCCGGGCCCGGGTGTGGGCGAAGTTCCATCCGGGCCGGGACATCGCCGCGGCGGCGTCGACCGCCTGGCGGGCGGGCGCGGACGCGGTGACCGTCGACGGCGCGGAGGGCGGCACCGGCTGGGCGCCGCGTGTCTTCCTCGACCAGGTCGGGCTGCCGCTGGCCGAGTGCCTGCGCCGGATCGGCCACCCCGAGGGCCCGCTGCTGGTGACGGGCCGGATGTGGGAGGGCGGCCGGGTGGTACGCGGCCTGGCGCTGGGCGCCACGGCTGCCGGACTGGGCCGGGCGGCGCTCGTCGCGGTCGACGAGGACCCCGAGAACGGGCTCGTACGGCTGGTGGAGGCGCTGGCCCTGGAGACCCGGCTGCTGATCAGCGCGCTCGGCAAGTACGCGGCCGACGCCCTCACCCCGGACGACCTGTGGTGGCCGGACCGGCCCGTCGCGTACGGCACCGGGGCCCCCGGATCCGCATCCGCGCAGACCGTTCCGTCCGCCCGCTCCGCGCACGCCGCGCACCCCGCCACCCCCACGGCCGCTCCCGCGGACCGGATCGGAGGACGAGCATGACCGCCCTGCTGGACATCGCGCGTCATCTGCCCGAGGAGAACGTCCCGATCGCCGACATCGGCGCGGACGTCGGGGCCGACGCGAGTCTCATGTGGACCTTCCGCAGGTTCTACGGGCTGCGCACGGTGCTGCGCGCCCCCGGACGGGATCTGCGCGCCACCCTCACGGCGGCCGTGGAGGCGCTGACCGAACTGCGCGGCAACGAGCACCGGGTCCGCTACGTGATCCACCCGCGTACGGTCTCCACCGTCGCCCCGGCCGGCGAGAACACCGTCGAGGACCTGTGCGCCGAACTGGGCCTGACCCGGGCCACCGCGTTCACGCTCACCCAGCACGGCTGCGCCACCGGCCTGTTCGGGGTGGAGCTGGCCGGGCGGCTGCTCGCGGCCGACGGCGACCCGGACGCGCTGGCGCTGGTGCTGACCGGTGAGAAGGCGTTCAGCCGCACCCTCCAGATCATCCCGGAGAGCACCGTCATGGGTGAGGGGACCGCGGCCTGTCTGGTCTCGGCCGACGGGGACCGCGACCGGCTGCTCGGCTTCGCGACCCGTACCCGCGGCCGGTACAGCGAGGAGTTCCCGCCGTACCCGCTGGACCCCATGTTCCTCAAGGAGCACAACAGCACCCTGGCCGCCGTGATGCGCGAGGCCGCCGACAACGCCGGCGCCGGTCTCGACGACCTGGCGCTGATCCTGCCGCACAACGTCAACCGGCTGTCCTGGCAGTGGACCTGCAAGCTCCTCGGCGTCCCCCTCGACCGGGTCTTCCTCGACAACATCCCGACGACCGGGCACTGCTTCACGGCCGACCCCTTCATCAACCACGTGGACGCCCGCGAGGCGGGCCGGCTCCGGCCCGGGGACCTGTACCTGATGGCCGCCGTCGGCCTCGGGGCGACCTTCTCGGCCGCCGTACTGCGCCACTGACCCCCGCCCCGCAGCCGTACCGGCCGCGCACCGGGCCCCGGCCCGCCCGCGCGGCACCACCAGCACTCCGCACCCACTCCGCCCCCGCGAGAAGGAAGAAGCCCATGCCACCGACCCCCCGCCCGAACTTCCTCGACGGTGTGAAACAGGCCTGCACCGGCGACCCGCGGACCCCGTTCGTCCTGCTCGGCAACTTCGAGGTGGAGGACGAGTGGGCCGTGGACGAGGTCGGTCTCCCGTCGGTCGGGGGCAGCGCCTCCGCGGCGATCGTCAACCGCATGGACGAGTTCGCGCTGCTGCTCGCCGGCCCCGGCGACAGCGTCGTACTGAAGTCCGCGCCGGACCCCGGCTATCTCTCCTACCTGGCGGACCTGGGCCTTGAGCTGCCGGAGATCCTGGTCACCGACGCGCAGGATCCCGCCCACAGCGTCAGTGTGGACGCGCTGCGCTCCCCCGTACTGACCGAGACGCTCGCCCGGCTCGCCGAGCGCGGTGCGCACCTGCTGCCGCACGGCATGTCCGTGCTGGAGGAGCAGCTCTGCGAACTCACCGGTCTGGCACCGGCGTTGCCGCCCGCCGCCCTGGTCAAGTCCGTCAACAGCAAGATCTACAGCCGCCGGGTCGCCGACGAGCTGGGGCTCCCCCAGGCCCGGGGCTGGGAGTGCGAGTCGGTCGAGGAGTTCACGGCGGCGGCGGACGAGGCGCGCCGGTCGCTGGCGGCCGGGCACCGGGTCGGGGTGAAGGACGCCTTCGGGGTCTCCGGCAAGGGGATCATGGTGGTCGAGGACGAGCGCAGGCTCGACCAGCTCGTCCGGATGGTCGCCCGGGTGGCCCGGCGTACCGGAGACCCGCGCCTCGCGGTGGTGATCGAGGAGTGGGCGGACAAGGCCGTCGACCTCAACTACCACTTCACGGTGGGCCGGGACGGCTCGGTCCGGTTCGACTTCGTGAAAGAGGCGATCACCGAGAACGGGGTGCACAAGGGGCACCGCATCCCCGCCCGGATCTCCGCCGCGCACACCGCCGAGATCGAGCGGTGCGCGGACCTGCTGGGCGCGCGGCTCGCCGCCGACGGCTTCCACGGGGTGGTGGGGGTGGACGCGATCGTCACCGGTGACGGCGGTCTGCTGCCGGTCCTGGAGATCAACGCCCGCAACAACATGTCGACCTATCAGACCGCCCTCCAGGAGCGGTTCATGGCTCCCGGCACGGTCGCGCTGGCCCGGCAGTACCCGGTGTCGCTGACCGGCGCCCTGCCGTTCGGCGAACTCCGCGAGCGGCTCGGGGACCTGCTCTTCTCGACCGCGTCCGGCCGGGGCCTGCTCGTCAACAACTTCGCGACGGTCAACGCCGCCGCGCCGGCCGGCCCCGCCGGGAACACGCCGGGCACCTACGGCGGCCGGCTGTACGGACTGCTGATCGCCCACTCCGAGGCCGAACTGGCCGAACTCGACGACGCCGTCGCACTGCGCGTGCGGAAGGAGACC
The DNA here is from genome assembly GCF_036327775.1 of Streptomyces sp. NBC_01498. Classification (NCBI taxonomy): domain Bacteria; kingdom Bacillati; phylum Actinomycetota; class Actinomycetes; order Kitasatosporales; family Streptomycetaceae; genus Streptomyces; species Streptomyces sp. NBC_01498. The sequence continues at coordinate 486,426 of NZ_CP109598.1, forward strand.
CTCACCCATGTCTGAGAACGGTACGACGACGGGCCCCGCGACCGGCGGCGCCCACCTCGTCCAGGGCCTGCCCCTCACCGAACTCGCCGAGCGCTTCGGCACCCCGCTCTACGTGTACGACGGCGAGATCATCGCCCGTCAGTACAACGGTCTGCGCGATCTGCTGCACCCGTCGGTGGAGATGTTCTACTCGCTCAAGGCCAACCCGAACGTCAGCGTGTGCGCCCTGCTGCGGTCGCTGGGCGCGAGCGCCGAGGTCTCGTCGCTGGCCGAACTGGTCACCGCGCAGCGGGCCGGTGTGCCGGCCGAGCGGATCATGTTCCTCGGCCCCGGCAAGAGCCGCGACGAGATCACCGCCTGCCTGAAGCAGGACATCACCGTCATCTGTGAGTCCTTCGGCGAACTGGCGATGATCGACGAGGTCGCGGAAGGTCTGGGCGGTGTCGCCCGGGTGGTGCTGCGGGTCAATCCGAGCTTCGCCGTCAAGGGCGGCGGCCTGACGATGGGCGGCAAGCCGCGCCAGTTCGGCATCGACGAGGACGCGCTGACCGCCGCGCCCGATCTGGCGGCCCGGCATCCCTCCGTACGGCTGGTCGGCTTCCAGGCGTACATGGGGACACGGTTCCTGGACGAGGCCGTCATCGCCGAGAACTCGGCCCGCATCCTGGAACTCGCCGAGCGGCTCTCGGAGTTGCTGAGCGTGCCGCTGGAGGTGGTCGACGTCGGCGGCGGCCTGGGGGTCGCGTACTTCCCGAAGGAGCGCGACCTCGACGTGCCGGTGCTGGCGGAGCGCCTCAACCCGGTGTTCGAGTCCTTCGCGGCCCGCCACCCCGAGACCCGTCTCGTCATGGAACTGGGGCGCTTCCTCGTCGGCCACAGCGGGCTGTACGCGGTCGAGGTGCGGTACGTGAAGGAGTCGATGGGCGAGCGGTTCGCCGTGGCCGACGGCGGGACGAACCACCACATGGCGGCCGTCGGGATCGGCTCGTTCGTGAAGCGCAACTTCCCGATGCGGCTGCTGAACCGCGCGGGGGCCGCCGAGAGCGCGGCGTGGAACGTGACCGGGCCGCTCTGCACCCCCAACGACACCATCGGCAAGGCCGTCGAACTCCCGGCCGATCTGCGCCCCGGCGACCTCGTGGGCGTGGAGCGCTCGGGGGCGTACGGGCCGACCGCCTCACCCGTGTACTTCCTGAGCCACGGCTACCCGGCCGAGGTGCTGGTGCACGACGGCGAGGCCCGGCTGATCCGTACCCGCGACGACGCGACGAGCATGCTCGCGCCGCAGATCCTGCACGACTTCGGCTGAGCCGCCGGCCGGCGGCCCTCCGGCCGCCGGCGCGGCTCCCGCACCCCCTGCAAGCCCGAACTCCCTTGTTCAGCACATCCGTTGATCTCTCACAGAAGGCAGGAACCCTCATGACCACCGTCGCCCACGACACCGACCGCACGCAGATCATCGACGCCATCGTCGTCGCCCTCTCCGACGTCCTGCGCAAGGAGCTGACCGACGTCACCGAGGAGACCCGCCTCTTCGACGACCTCAGCCTCGACTCCACCAGCGTCCTCGGGCTGCTGATGGCCCTGGAGGACGCCCTCGACATCGAGGTCGACCCCGAGAGCCTGGAGCAGAGCCACCTGGAGAGCGTCGGCGCCCTGGCCGGCTACATCGCCGAGAGCCGGTGACCCGTGACCCTCACCCCGCCCCCGGGGACGCGGGGACGTCCGGCCGCGCGAGACGGCGCGGCCGGACCGACCGTCGAACGCGTCATCCCCTTCGCCTTCACCGCCGCCGACTCCGGCGGCAATGACACCCGGCCCTACCGGGACCACGTGGAGTCGGTGTACGGCGCCCTCCCGGACTTCTCCTGGCTGGAGGAGGGCTCCGCCGTCAGCTACCACGACATGGCCCGCGTGATCGCCGGGGAGCTGGCCGCCGAACTGGCGGACGTCGACCTCGTCATCACCGTCGACGGCAGCCCCGACTGCCGCCACCAGAGCTTCCCCGGCTGTCTGCTGGCCGACCTGATGCCCGGCGACCCGATGCTCCTCGGCATCTCCGAGCAGGGCGTCGCGGGTCCGTTCACCGCGCTGCGCGTCGCCTACGACCGGCTGGCCGACGGCAGTTCGCACCGGGCGCTGGTCCTCGTGATGGAGCAGAGCACGCTGCCGCCCGACGGCCGGGCGGTGCGGCCCGCGCGCGACGTGGCGGTGGCGCTGCTGCTGGGGCCCGGCGGGGCGATGCCGCTGGAGCGTCCGGTCGTCACCGTCGACCGCCGGAACGCGGCGGACGTCGCGGGTCCGGCCGGGGACGGCGCCGGTATGCCGTACGCCCCGCGCGCCGACGGCGTCGTCGCCGGGGCGGGCCTCACCGGCCTCGGCGGCCAGCACGGGGACCCCGTCCTGGCGCGGGCCGAGCCCGGCCACCCGTGTGCCGGGGTCTGGCTGGCCCTGGCCGGGCTGCTCGAACGGGCGGACGGCCGGCCCGGCGGACAGGTCCTGATCGCCGACCGCGACCCCGTACTCCCCTACCACTGCGGCCTGTTGCTCACCCTGCCCGCCGGTGACCCCCCGGCTCTGGCGGCGTCGAGACGGAAGGAACTGGTGTCATGACCGTCACCACGACCGGCCCGCCCGCGGGCGCCCCGGTCACCGCCGGGCCGGCGGGCGGACCTGAACGCCACCGGGAAGCGGCGTACCGCGACGGGCCGGTGTCCGCGCTGATCCAGCTGCACGACGCGACCAGCCCCGGTGTCCTGCCCGCCGGGCCCGGCGGTCACGTCTTCGTGCCCCGGGAGGCCGAGGCGACCTGCGACCGGTACGGCGCCTCCGCCGGGCCGCGCCCGCGCGGCGCCGGGGCCGACGAGCACCGGCTGGGCCTGATCGCCCTGGAGGGACGGGAGTTGATCGCCCTGCGGGTCGACGGCTCCGGCCCGCCCGCCGGCGAGCCGGACGGCTGGGCCACCGGGCTCGCCTGGCTCAGGCTCGGCCTGGCCGAGCGTCTGGTGGACCGGGTCACCACGCATCTCGGCGGCCGTACGGTGCAGCGGACCGTCACGCTCAATCTGCCGCTGGTACGGGCGATGCTGGCCGACGCGGTCGCCGGGACCACCGAGTGCCGGGCGCTGCTCAAAGCCGCACCGACGTCGGCGACCCTGCGGCGGGTGCACCGGAGCCTGGACGAGACCGGACGGACCTGCCTCCATCTCCTGGGCGCGGCGGGCTTCGTGGCGGACGGGCCGGGCAGCGAGGTACGGGTCTCCGAACTGCTCGCCGACACCTACGCGCCGACGGCGGACGACGGCGGCGCGGGCGACAGCGGCGGTGAGCACAGCGGCACCGGCGTCCCGTACGACCACGCCTCGTGCGGCCACGCCACGTACGACGGCCGTACGGCACCGGCCGGACACCCACCGACGACCGAACTGGAGCGGCCATGACCACCGACCCGGGATTCCTCGCCGGCCTGCGCGGGCTGGCCCGCGAACACGCCGAACTGCTGCGGCCCACCGCGCTCGGGCTCGACGCGGACCCCTCGACCGGGCCCGCCCTGCTGGGCTCGGACCCGCGCTGGCTGCGGCTGACCGGGATGCCCGCCGCGTACAACCCGGACCCGCTGCGGGTCGCCGGGCGCCCCGTGTACGTCGACCGCTGCGTGGAGCAGGTGGTCGTCATGGAGGAGCTGGCCCGGGTCGACGCGGCGGCGGTCCTGGCGCTGCCCGGTCCCTCGATGTCGGGCTTCGTCGTCGCCGACATCGCCGACGAGGAGCAGCGGGACCGCTACTACCGGCGGCTGGCCGACCGTCCCACCTGGACGTTCTTCGGGATGACGGAACCGGCGCACGGCTCGGACCCGGCGAGCATGGGGACAGCTCTGCGACCGGCCGGCGAGGACGGTGCGGGCCTGGTCCTGAACGGCACGAAGCGGTTCGTCGGCAACGGGGCGCGCGCCGGGGTCGGGGTGGTGTTCGCCCGTCGTCACCCCGGTCCGCTGGGCGTGGTCGCCGTCCTGCTGGAGACCGACCGGCCGGGTTTCACCGGAATTCCCCTGGAGACGCTGGGGCTGCGCGGTCTTCAGCTGAGCGAGCTGCGGATGCGGGACGTGCCGGTCGCGGACGCGGACGTGCTCGGCCGGCACCGTCCGGCGACGCGGGGCGGTATGTGGGCGGCCGTACGGACGTTCAACCGGTACCGCCCGGTCGTGGCGTCCTTCGCCCTGGGTGTCGCGCAGGGCGCCCACGACTACGTGGTCGCCCACCGGCGGCAGCTCGGCGCCGGGGACCGCGACCGGCTCGCGGACCTGGCGGACCGGCTGGCCGGCACCCGGGCGACGGTCATGGCGGCGGCCGAGTCGGCGGACCACGATCCGGGCGACGGGACGCTGGCGTCGGCGGCCAAGATCAGGGCCACCGCGCTCGCGGAGGAATCCACGCTCCTGGCGCTGCGGATGTTCGGGCCCGGCGCCCGCTGGGAGCACCCGATGCTGGACAAGTGGGCTCGCGACGCGCGGGCGTTCGAGTTCATGGAGGGCACCAGCAACGTCCAGCGGCTGACCCTCGCGCAGGGGCATCTGAACGGCAGGCTCGACGATGTCCGGCCGGCCGCCTGAGCCGGGGCGGGGGACGGCGGCGGCCTCCCCCGCCGCATCCGCCCTCCTGCCCGCGCCGTGCCCCGCCTGTTCGGCCGCGCACCCGCCGCCGCCCGCGATACCGGGACCGCCGCCGGGCGCCGATGTGTGGCGTATCGGACTGGACGGCGGCGCGGAGGCACTCGGCCCGGTCAGCTCCCTGCTCGGCCCCCGGGAACGGGAGCGCGCCGCGCGTACCCGGGACCTTCCGTCCGCCGAGCGGTACGTCCTCACGCACGGCGCGGTCCGCACCATCCTGGGCGGCTACCTGGGCATCGCGGGCTGCGCGGTCCACTGGTCGGCGGGCACCCACGGAAAGCCCGCCTTCGAGGGCCCGTTGAGCCACTGGCAGTGGAGTCTGAGCCGGTCGGCGGAGCACGCGCTGCTGGCGGTCTGCCTGTCGGCGCGGGTCGGGGTGGACATCGAACGGGTCGACGAACAGACCCCGGCCGTGGCGCTGGCCGCCCGCTTCCTGCCGCTGGAGGAGGCGGCGTGCGTCGCCGCGCAGAAGACCCCGCACGCGGCGCGCGTCGTCTACCACCGGCTGCTGTCGCGCAAGGAGGCGTGCGTGAAGGCGAGCGGCGGCCGGCTGCTCGACGGGCTGCGGCTGAACGTGCTGACGCCCGGCACGGTCCACGGCACCGGCGCGATGGCCGGGGAGCGGTGGCAGTTGCGCGACCTGTCCGCGCCGCCGGGCTTCGTGGCGGCGCTGGCCGTCCTGGGCGACGAGGCGCGCGGACTGCGGCTGTTCGACTGGGGCTGGCGCGCGCCGGGTCCCGAGCCGGGAAACTTCCGCCCGCCTGCCCCGTCAAGCGCCGCCGGCCAGGCGCCCCGTTCCCTACCGTTCGAATTCCAGCGGTCGCTCGCAGAGCCGTGGCCGCGAGGGGAGTGCTCACGATGAACACCCACCGGTCCGTCCGTCCGCCGTCCCGTACGGCACGTGGTACCGCCACGCGCGCAGTCGCGTCCCGCCGGCCGCACGCCGGGGAGACACGGCGGGGCGCGGCGTGCCCGCTCGAACCGGGGCGGGAGACGCCCACGTACTCGGTACGGGTGCGGTTCACGCCCTCCGACCTCCCGGGGCTGACCACGGGGCCGGGCCACCGGGCTACGGCGATCCGTGCCGCGGGCCTGGTGCTCGCGGCGCAGGGCCGCGGTCATCTCGGGGGTCATCTGGAGGTCACCTCCGACGCGCCGGCCCGGCTCGGCCGGATCCCGGCGGCGAGTGAACGGCTGGCGACGGTCCGGGCGGTGGAGGACGCGCTGCGCGGGGGCTCCGGCACCGTACGGCTGCCGCTGCCCGGTCACTGGCCGGGTGACCGGCTCCCCGGCGGACGGGCGGTGTCCGGCGCACCCCGTTCCGGGCGTTCCGACCGGTCCGACCGGTCGGACCGTGCACAGCGTCCGGACCGTGCCGACCACTCCGACCACTCCGACCACTCCGACTGATGCTCGACTCCGACTGATCCTCATCCGATCTCCCGAAGGACAGACCCATGGCTACGACGGACGTATCAGAGGCATCCGGCACCGGCGGCGAGCCGCCGATCCAGTGGAAGAGGATCAACGCCCTGGTCGCCGGGCAGGGCGCCTCGATGGGCGGCGACTACATCCTGCTCATCGCCATGGGGTGGACCGCGATCCAGCTGGGGGGCGCGGGCGCGGTCACCACACTGATGCTCGCCGCCACGATCCCGCGCGCCCTGATGCTGATCTTCGGAGGAGCGGTCGCGGACCGGTTCGGCCCCCGGCACGTCCTGCTGCGGACCAACAGCGCGCGGCTGGTGCTGCTGGCGGTCGGCACGGTGGTGGTCCACTCCTCCCAGACGCTCGCCCCCCTCGTCGTCATCAGCCTTCTCGACGGGCTGCTCTTCGGGCTGGCCAGTCCGTCGGCGGGCTCGGTCATCCCGCACCTGGCCACCCACGACCAACTCCCGCGCGCCAACTCCCTGTACGCGATGGTCACCCGGGTCGCCCCCATCATCGGCTCACCGGTCGGTGCCTGGATGATCGCCTCCGGCGAGCTGTGGCGGGCGCTGCTCGTGACCACGGTGACCTGCGCGATCTCACTGGGCACCCTCTTCGTCGTCACGAAGGGCATGGAGCCGCCGAAGCGTGAGCCGAGCGGCCGGAGCCTGGTGCGTTCCTCCGGCGACGGGCTGCGCCTGCTGGTCTCGCACCCCCGGCTGCGCTGGACCTTCGTCGCCGCGCTCTGTCTGGACATGGCGTTCGGCTGGCCGATCGACGTCGCGCTGCCGCTGCTCGTCCAGGAGAACGGCTGGGGTGTGCACGCCATCGGTGTGATCATCGCAGCGTTCAGCGCCGGTGCTCTGGTCTCCAGCGCGCTGGGCGCCGTCCTCGCGCACCGGATTCCGCTGATGGTGCGGTTCGTGGTGAGCGGCGCGGGAATCGCCGTCGGCATCCTGGTGATGGCCCTGATGCCGTCGGTCCTGACGATCGCCGCGACCGGCGCCGCCGTCGGCCTTATGACCGGGCTGAACGGACCGGCCATCGTGACGGTCTACCAGCAGGCCGCCCCGAAGGACCGGATGGGCTCGGCGCTGGCCACCCTGACGCTGGCCAGCATCGGTGTGGGACCGATCTCCATCGCCCTGTTCGGCAGCCTGTCGCTGGCGATCGGTCTCAAGGTCACCTGGCTGGTGTGCGGCACGGTGGCGCTGGTGGCCCCGGTGGCCGCGCTGCTGGCGCTGCGCCACCCGGCGCGGCAGCCGGTGTCCGAGGACGGACCGGCGGAGGAGCCCGTACGGGCACCGGAGTCCGCCACGCCGCCCCCGGCCGCCGACTCCGAGTCCGCTGCCTCGGCCCCCTCGCCCTCGCTCGCTCCGGCCTCCGCCTCTTCCGCTTCCTCCGATTCATCCGCTTCCTCCGCCGAACTTCCGCACCCGCGCGAGAAGGTGGGATCCCCGGTCGCCTGACCTCAGCGCTCCGGTCCCGCGCGCCGACACCCGTGGCTGTGGTCGGCGGGCCCCGCGAGGTGAGCGGTAGCCATGGGCCACCACACCCGCACACCCGCTCGCGTCGGCGGTGATCGCCCTCCTGGCCCCGGCCCTCGCCGGCCAGGCGATCACCACCGGCGCGGGCGTACGCGGCGGGAGGGCCCCGTGGCCGCCGTGACGGATGCTCAGTCGCTCCCCCAGTCCCAGGTATCGACGTACGCGGCCACCCCGGTACGGCGAGCCTCTTCCACGGCGCTCAGGCGCGCGAAGTCACGCGCCGGCATCAGTGCCTGCCACTCGGCCAGGGGCAGGACACGGACCTCGTCGTGCTCCTCCGGGTTCACGGTGATGCCGTGGATCCGCGCGGCGGTGAGCCGGCCGCCGTCGAAGACCAGGCCGACCGTGCTGTACGGCCAGGCGGCGCCGGGCAGCCCGTACACCGTGGCCAGGAGCCTCGGCGGCCCGGTCGGCGTGATGCCGGTCTCCTCCTCGCACTCGCGAACCGCCGTCTGCCAGGGGCGTTCGCCGGGGTCCATCGTCCCGCCCACCAACTGCCAGGGGTGGGCGGGAGAGTAGACGGAGTGCAGTTGCAGCGGCCGGTCGTCCTCGTCGGTGAAGTACAGGCACGCCCAGGCGGTCGCCTTCAGAACCGTCTCGGCGTACTGCTGGAGCGTCAAGGAGAAGCCGCCGCCCTCGCCGCCCCGCCGTTCGTCCGGCGCGATCACCGTGCCTCCTTCGTGTGGTCGGCCGGTGAGGTGCTTCGCGGGCCCGGTACGGCGCCGGCCGCCGGCGCGAGTCCGTACTGGGCCGCCTGGGCCGTGAACATCCCCTGGTAGCGCCCGCCGCTGTCGGCCATCAGCTCCTCGTGGGTACCGTCCTCCACCACGCGCCCCTCGTCGAGGACGTAGATGTGGTCGGCGTTCATGGTGGCGGCGAGCCGGTGGGTGACGAGCACGACCGCGTGCCCCTCCCGGGCCAGCGACCACAGTCCCTGGAAGGCGGCGATCTCCGCGTGCGGATCGAGCGCCGCCGTCGGCTCGTCGACCAGGAGAAAAGGCGCGCCCCGGTACAGGGCGCGAGCGGTGCCCAGTTTCTGCCACTGCCCGCCCGAGAGCTGGACACCGCGTTCGTAGCCCTTGAAGACGATGGAGTCCCAGCCGTGCGGGAGCGTCTCCACCAGGTCGCGTACGCCGGCGTCCCGGGCGGCCCGGCGGACGGCGTCCATGTCCCGGGGGCGGTCCCCGGCGCCGATGGCCACGTTCGCGGCGGCGGTCATCTCCCAGCGCGGGAAGTCCTGGGCCAGGGCGCCGACCGTCGCGAAGACCTGGCGGCGGTCCGCTTCGCGCAGCTCGACCCGTTCCCCCGACCCGCCCTCCCACCACACGTTTCCCTCGGCGGGCAGCAGCAGCCCGGCGAGGATCTTGGTCAAGGTGGTCTTCCCCGAGCCGTTCGCACCGACCAGCGCGGTCACCGAGCCCCGGCGGATCTCCACGCTCACCCCCGTCAGGGCGGGAGAGCCGGCTCCCGGGTAGGTGAACGTGACTCCCTCCGTCCGCACCGCTCGCACGGGCGCGGGAAGAGGGGCGCCGGCACGGGGGATCGCGTGCTCGCCCGCGACCACGATGGCGTCCTCGGTGTCCGTGAGGAGGAGCAGTTCCTCGTAGAGCCGGTTGACCTGCTGCACCAGGGAGGTCAGCCGCGCGGTCGAGGTGCGGATGGCGACCACCGCCGTGCCGCCGACGGCCAGCGGCAGCCCACCGGCGGCCAGCAGCCACCACAGCACCCCGTAGCAGCCCAGTGACGCGAGGCCCGCGAAGCCGCCGGCGACCAGGTCCGTCGTCGCCTGCGCCCGTGCCAGGCGCCGCTGCTCCGCCTCCATCTGCCGGGACATCTCCTCGTAACTGCCCAGGAGTTTGGCACCGGCCGCGTGGACGCGGATCTCCCCGGCGGCGTGCGGGCGGGTCAGATAGGCGAGCAGGGAGGCGATCGCCCGGCGGTGGTCGAGCCAGTTCAGCCGGGACAGATACTCGCGGCGCGCGACGCGGACGGCCCCCCAGCCCTTGGGCAGGGCGATGGCCAGCAGCATCGGCAGCAGGGTCCAGTGCAGCGACGCCAGAACGACGGCCGCGGCCGCCATGCCGATCAGTACGTTCCCCACACCGACGGAGAGCCGGAGCATGCCACGGGCGGAGTCGGTGCCGAACCTCCCCGCCTCCAGGACCCGCTGCACCTCGGGCCGTTCGGTCGCCTCCACCTCGACGCCGGTCACGGCCGTGTAGAACCGGGCGGACACCGCGCGCTCCACCTGGGGCTCCAGCCGTCCCGACATGGCCGTCGACCACGCCGTCAGCAGCGCCGTCGCGACCGCCGTGAACGCGAGCACCGCCAGCGCGGGCAGGGCCTCGCGCAGCTTGTCGGCGGTCGGACCGTCCGCGAACAACTCCGTGAGCACACTGTTGACCGCCAGCAGTCCCCACCCGGCCGCGACCCCCTGCCCCAACTGGGCGACCACCACCCCCGTCAGCGCCCGCGGGTCCGTCTGCCAACCGGTGCGCAGGACCATCCCCGTCATGCGCGGCAGCGCGGCGGCCATGTGCCCGAACCCCAGCCGGGTCAGCGGGCGCTCGTGGCGGATGTACGACTGGTCGTAGCGCAGCCGACCTCCGTACAGCTCACGCTCGGCGTCCGAGATCGTGTCCTTGGCCGCCTCGTCCGTGCGCGGCGTGTCCTGCGTGTCCTGGGGGACCTGCGCGCCCTGCGCGTTCGGGGTGTTCGGGGTGTTCCGCTCGCTCTGGGCCGCGTCGGTGGGTGGCTCGGCTGATGTCAACGTGCCTCCTTCGTGGATGTCCGGGCGATGTCGTCGGGTTCAACGACGCCGCGCCGGTTTCGAACACATGTCTTTCGGCCGGGTTGCGCTGCCCGGAGTTGAGCGGTTCCCCGCAGGTGTGCGGTGCACGGACCCTTGCGGCGCGGAGATCGCCGACGATCCCGGGTTGGCCGAAACGCCGATGCCCCGCCGACGTGGGCGGGCGACTCCGCGCGGAGTCGCCGCGTGCGGAGTGGCTACGCGCGGAATGTCGACGCTCGGCCGGTCGACGCGGGGACGGTCAACACGACCGCGTCAGAGCGGACTTCGGGCCCACCCGTGGTCACCCGCGCCTACTGCCGACCGTGCCGACTTGGGCGGGTTCACGGCCGAGGACCTCCCCGTCGGCGCCGGGCGATCGCCCGCGTATTCTGCCCCTCGTCCCGACAGGCACCGAGGAGACCACGGCCGTATGACTTACGGAGACGGGCACCGCCCCAGCAGGGCGCGCCCGGCGGCGCCCCCGCCCCGCGGCGTCCCGTCGCCCTCAACCCGACGGACGACCTGACGGCACGTCAGGACCGGTCGGACGACCGCAATCACTGCGGAAACCGACGACACAGCACCGGACCGGCACCGGCACCGGCACCGGCACCGAACATCCGACCGGCCGACCGGCCGACCGGCCCACCGGCCGACACCGCGGGCACCGTCCACAGGCTCCGCACGCCCCTGCGGCCGGACGGTCACCGAGTCCGGCGGTGCCGCCCACCCGGCGCCGCCCGCCCACCTCCCCGTACGTCACCGGCGTCCCGGTCGGCGCCACCCTCACGACAGAGAAACGGAACAACTCACCGATGACCGTCCTGCTGTGGATCCTCGGCATCCTCGCCGCACCACCCCTGATCTTCGCCCTGTGGCTGGTCTGGGTGTTCTTCAAGGAACTCTTCTTCGCCGGGCACGATGTCGGCAACGCGGCCGGCCGGAAGGCCGCCGAGAAGCTCGGGCTGCTGCCCGCCGGGCAGCTGGACGCGGAGTCCCCCGGCCCGCTCCCGGCCGAGTGGCGGGCGGCGTTGGCGAAGGCACGCGAGGGTGAGTGGCAGACGCCGGCCGCCCTGCTGCGCGGCATCGGCCGGGACTGGGGCCGCCGCTACCTCGCCGTGAGCTGCCTGGGTGATCTCGTGGCCGAGGACGACGCCTGGCTCGTCGCCTGGGAGACGGCCTGTCCCGGCGACCCGGACGCGGCCGTGGTGCGCGCCCAGGGCACGGTGAGGCTGGCGTGGCGGCGGCGGGGCGGGAAACGGGCCAAGTACACGTCGGGGAAGCAGTTCGACGGTTTCCACCGCACGCTGGTGCGTGCCCGCGACGAGATAGCGAAGGCGGCCGAGCTGAACCCGGACGACCCGACGCCCCACGCGGTGGAGATCTGGGTCGCGCTCGGGCTCGGCTATCCGCGCGCCACGATGGCCACGCTGTGGGCGCAGACGGTCGCCCGCGACCCCTACCACTACGGCGCCCACTTCGCGGCCCTTCAGTACTGGTGCGAGAAGTGGCGCGGTTCGGAGCGGCTGGCCATGGACTTCGCCGAGCGCGCGGCGGCGGGGGCGCCCCCGGGCAGTCTGCTCACCGCTCTCCCCCTGATCGCTCAGTTCGAGCACAAGGAGTCCGAGGACAAGGACGCCGACAACACACCCGAGATGGTGGCACGGGTCGACGCGGGCCTCATCGACGCGGCCGCCGCCGACCCGGCGAATCCGGCGCTGCCGGAACTGCGGCACCTGCTGGCGTTCTACCTGTCGCGGCAGGACCGGCACGAGATGGCGATCGAGCAGTTCCGGCTGGTCGACGGGTACGTGGGAGCGCTGCCGTGGTTCTACTACGCGAAGGGGACCCGGGCCGCGTACTACTGCCGGGCCCGGAACGCGTCGGCCTCGGCAGCGGCGGCGGCGAAGGTCGAGGGCTGAGTCGGAACCGACGGTGCGGCAGCCGGTACTTCGGCCCGGCGCCGCACCCGGCGGACCCGCCTCACGCGTCCGTGGGCGGACCAACCGCCCCGTCTCGCGGGTGCAGTTCGAGGTTCTGGTAGATCTCCGCCGTCACCTTGGAGAAGTTCATCGTCATGAAGTGCAGGCCCGGCGTGTCCTCGGCGATCAGGCGGCGGCACATCTCGGTGGCGTGGTCGATGCCGAGCGCCCTGACCGCCTTGGGGTCGTCCTCGGCCGCGAGCATCCGTTCCGCCAGCTTCGGCGGGAAGGCGGCGGTGCTGAGGCTGGGGATGCGGCGCAGCGAGCGGATCGTGGTGACCGGCATGATCTCCGGGATGATCGGTGTCGTGCATCCGGCGGCGGCCACGCGGTCGCGCAGGCGCAGGTAGGTGTCGACGTCGAAGAACATCTGGGTGATGGCGTAGTCGGCGCCCGCCCGGCACTTGTCGACGAAGTGGCGGATGTCGCTGTCCCAGTCGGGTGAGCGGGGGTGCATCTCGGGGAAGGCCGCGACCCCGACGCAGAAGTTGCCGGATTCCTTGATCAGCCGCACGAGTTCGGCGGCGTACTCGACTCCCTGCGGGTGTTTCGTCCAGGAGCCGAGGGGATCGCCCGGCGGGTCGCCGCGCAGGGCGAGGATGTTGCGGACGCCCTGGTCGGCGTAGTGGCCGAGGATGTTGCGCAGCTCGGCGACGCTGTGGTCGACGGCCGTGAGGTGGGCGACCGGGGTGAGGGTCGTCTCCTGGGCGATCCGCCCCGTGATGTTGATGGTGCGTCCCCGCGTGGAGCCCCCGGCGCCGTACGTCACGGAGACGAAGGTCGGTGACAGGGCCTCCAGCCGTCGGATCGCCGTCCACAGTCCGGCTTCGGCCGCCTGGCTGCGCGGCGGCATGAATTCGAAGGAGTACGAACGGCCCCCGGACGCGAGAAGGTCGCGGATGGAATCCGCGTGGTCCGGCCTTGTGCTGGGGATACCGAGAGACATAAGCGCAGGTTAGCGGCCGGTTCGGGCGGAAGCCGGGAGCTGTCCACAGGCTGATACACGTGGTGCTGACGCGCCGGCGGACACCTCTGGCGGGTACCCGGAACGTCTCGCGCGCGCGGCTGATCCGCCCGTCGGGGTGTCCGCGACGGGCGGGACCAGCGCGGCGGTGCCGGGTGCTGTCAGCTCTGGAACGCGGTCCAGGTGAAAGCGACCTTGTCCCCGGCGTTCAGTTTGAACTGGCAGCCTCCGACGGGCGTCGGGGTGCCGTTGACGGAGATGTTCCAGTAGGCGGCACCGCCGCCGTCGACGTCCTTGACGGTGTCGACCGAGAAGTCGTCGAACGACGCGTACCAGGCGCCGTCCCAGGTGAAGCCCCTCTTGCGGGCGGCGTCGTCCAGCGCGGCTGTCGGGGTGGGGACTGCGGTGGGGTACGCGCCGCCGTTGGTGCCGTCGCATCTGTGGGTACCGCCGGTGGCGGTGGTCACGTCATGACCCTTCGTCTTGATCTTCCCCTTGAACAGGCGTCCGTCCGGGCCCTTCACGACCAGGGTCACCTTGACGGCGGTGTTCGTCTCCGCCGGGCTGTGCGGCTGCGCGACGGCGGGGGCGGAGGTGAGGGCGAGGCCGAGGACGGCCATGGAGACGAGGGTGCGGCGGGCGTTCAGGTGCACGGAGGTGCCTTCCTGCTACGGGTCGTCTGCCGCCCTCGCCGCACCGGACGTCCACCGTCGCCCCCGGCGGCGTGTCGCGCGGCGGGGCAGGGCGGAACACACCCGCGGGCTTCGCGCTGCAGACCATGACAGTGGGAAGCGGTTCACGTCACGCACCGGGTTCCCCGACTCGCGGCCCGGTCGGGCCGCACACGGTTGCAGGTCAGCGCCGGATTCCCACCGGCTTCCCCCGAGCACGCACGCATTCGGTTGTCGCTTCGGACGCTCGCTCCGAAGCACTCGCATGGTAAGGCCGGTCCAGGGCGCCGCGCCAGAGTCTGACATGACGTGTCATCAGCTGACGTATCGACATGTCTGATGAAGTGTCAATTCTCATACCCACGTGGGTCGGTGAGGTCCCGACGCGACCGGTCGGTCTCGGTCGTGTCCCACCGGTCGGCCCGCTCCGCACCCGGCCCGCCGGCCCGGTCGATGCCGTCCGTGCTGCCGGTGCCGCCCGTGCCGTCGGACGCGGCCTGCCGGGGCTCGACGAAGCGCACGGGGGCGCGGAAGCGGGCGCGCCGGGCCGCGCGCCGGAACGTGGTCAGCACGGCGGGGCCGGCCAGCAGGACGCACACGAAGTTGGTGACGGCGCGCCCGGTGTCCCAGCCGAGCGAGGTGGCGAGGTCGAAGGCGAGGTAGCGCTGCCACTGCTCGGTGAACGGCAGTCCCGGCAGATAGGCGAGGGAGCTGTTCGGGTCGACGGAGAACGGCCAGAAGGAGAGATTGAGGAGGAATCCGAACAGGTAGCCGGAGAGGGACCCGTAGACGGCCAGGAGCAGCACCTCGCGCCGCCCGGTCGCCTTCGGCAGGAATCCGGCGAGCATGCCGACGAACGCGCAGCCGAACATCTGGTACGGCATCCACGGCCCCACCCCGCCGGTGATGAGCGCGGAGGCGAAGAGCGAGGTGCAGCCGAGGGTGAAGCCGAAACCGGGCCCGTAGACGCGTCCGGCCAGGACCAGGACGAAGAAGACGGTCTCGATACCGGCGGTGCCGGCGCCCAGGGGGCGCAGGGCCGCGTTGACGGCGGACAGGACGCCCAGCATGGCGAGGGCCTTGGAGTCGATGCCGCCCTCGGCGATCTCCGACAGCACCACGCAGAGCACGAGGACGAGCAGGACGCCGAAGATCAGCGGAGGCGCGTAGTTCGAGCCGAACGTCCCCGGTGCGACGACGAACGGCCAGAAGAACGCGACGACTCCGAGGAGGGCGGCCAGCGTGATGACGACGCCGACGCGTGGGGTGAGCCGGATGGCCGGGGCCGTACGCGAGATCATCGCACCGCTCCCTCGTCGTCCGCGGTCGCCAGCGCCCCGGTGACCTGATGGACCGTCATGTACGGCAGCGGGGCGAGGATCTTGGCCGTCTGCGGGGCGAAGACCGGTGAGGCGACGATGACTTCGGTGGTCGGCCCGTCGGCGACGACGTCTCCTTCCGCCATCACGACCACACGGTCGGCGGCGCGGGCGGCGAACTCCACGTCGTGGGTGGAGATGACGACCGATCTTCCCTCCGTCGCGAGGGCGTCGACGATGCGGATGAGCTCCGACTTGGCCCGGTAGTCCAGGCCGCGGGTCGGTTCGTCCAGGAGCAGTACCCCGGGTGCGGCGGAGAGTTGGATGGCGAGGACGAGGGCGAGTTTCTGGCCCTCCGACAGGTCGCGGGGGTGGGTGGCGCCGTCGATGCCGGGGGCGAGGCGGTCGAGGATCGACCGGGCGCTCTCGGTTCCCCCGGATTCCGTGTCGGCCTGGTCGAGTTCCTGTCCGACGCTCTCCAGGTAGAGCAGGTCGGCGGGGGTCTGGGGGACCAGGCCGACGACCGCGCGGGCGCGCGCGGCGGACACGGTGTGCGGGTCGGTGTCCGGCCCGCCGTGCTGCCCGGTGACCTTCACCGTTCCGGCGCGGCGCGGGCCGGAGCCCTGAAGTGCCCACAGCAGGGAGGACTTGCCGGAGCCGTTGCGGCCCATGAGCGCGGTCACCTCGCCGCCGTGCAGGTCGAGGTCGACCTCACGGACGGCCGGAACACCCTGGTAGGTGACGGTGACGCCGCTCGCGGTCAGCAGGCGCGGGCGTTTGCCCGGCGGAGCCGGGCGGACGGGACGCGGCGCCCGGTCGGCCAGCCGGGCCCGGAGGGGTCCGGCGGCGCGGCGGGCGTCGCGGATGGAGAGGGGCAGGGGGGACCATCCGGCGGCGCGGCCCAGCTCCACGATCGGCGGGGCGATCGTGGAGGTGGCCAGGATCTCGGAGGGTGTGCCGATACGGGCGTGGCCGTCGCCGGGGAGATGGAGGACGCGGTCGGCGTACTGCACGACGCGTTCGAGCCGGTGCTCGGCCATGAGGACGGTGACGCCGAGGTCGTGGACGAGCCGGATGACGGCGGCCAGGACCTCCTCGGCGGCTGTCGGGTCGAGCGCGGAGGTGGGTTCGTCGAGGACCAGGACCCGGGGGTGGGCGGTGAGGACGGAGCCGATCGCGACGCGCTGCTGCTGTCCGCCGGAGAGTTCGTACAGCGCGCGGTGGCGCAGGTCGGCGAGGCCGAGCAGGTCGAGGGTCTCCTCCACGCGTTTGCGCATGGTGGCCGGTGGGATCGCCAACTGCTCCATGCAGTAGGCGAGTTCTTCCTCGACCGTGTCGGTGACGAAGCCGTCGATCGGATCCTGTCCCACCACGCCCACCACATCGGCGAGTTCGCGGGGCGGATGCCGGGCGGTGTCGCGCCCGTCGACGGTGACCCTGCCGTACAGGGTGCCGCCGGTGAAGTGCGGCACCAGCCCGTTGACCGCGCCCAGGAGGGTGGACTTGCCGACGCCGGTGTGCCCGACGACGAGGCAGAGTTCCCCCTCCTCCACGGTGAGGTCGATGTCGCGCAGGGCCGGTTCCGGGGCGTCGTCGTACTGGACGGTGACCTGGTCGAAGGTGATCACGGGGCGTCGCCTCTCGGGACGGGGCCGGGCGGCGGGGCGACGAATCCGGCCGTGCCGGCGAGCAGGATCGCGGCGGTCGGCACCAGGGGCAGGTCGGGCCAGGTCAGCGGGTAGAAGGTGGGGTTGAGCTGCGCGGGGTCGTACCCGAGGTTGCTCATGAGCAGGACGGCGGACAGGATGCCGCTGCCGGCCACGGCCCACTCGGGCAGCCGCCACGGGGAGGGCCGGTAGGTGGTGCGGGTGATGCGTCGGCCGCCCAGCCGCAGGCCCGCGACGCACAGCGCCGCGCCCAGCCCCATGGCGGGCAGTCCCAGGAAGGCGGGGGCGGTCGCGTCCAGCAGTCCGTACGCCCCGGCGCACAGGCCGCCCATACCCAGCAGCATCAGCGCGCCGGTGATTCTGCGGGAGCGGCGGGTGGCGGTGCCGGCCCGGCCGTAACCGCGCGAGTCCATGGCTGCGGCCAGGCGCAGCGACCGTTCCAGGGCGTCCTCCAGGACGGGGACCACGATGCCGCGCAGCGCCTTCATGCCCTTCGCCCGTCCGGCGCGCAACTTCTTGGCGCGCGCGACGCGTTGGACGCTCTGCACGAGTTGCGGTGCGACGCTGATGGCGACGGTGACGGCGACGCCGAGTTCGTACAGGGCCCCGGGGAGCACGCGCAGCGCGCGTTTGGGGTTGGCGAGGGTGTTGGCGGCGCCGACGCAGCAGAGCATGCACGCCAGGCGCAGCCCGTCGGTCGCCGCCGACAGCAGGGCCTCCAGGGAGACCGGTCCGCCGATCTGGATTCCCGCGTACCAGTCGGGGGTGGGGATGTGCGGGAGGGAGAACAGGAAGTGGTCGCGGGGGGTGATGCCGGTGGCGAAGACGGCGCGGAAGACGACCCGGATCGCCACGACCGTCAGGGCCAGGTACAGGTAGTACTTGAATCCGCGTGCCCAGGGCGCCTCCGTCCGCCGGGCGCTGATGACGTAGCCGAGGACGGCGAGGACGAGGAACAGCAGCAGCGGGTTGTTGGTGCGGCTGACGGCGGTGGCCAGCGCCAGGGCCCAGACCCACCACGCCACCGGGTGCAGGAGGCGCGGCAGCCGGCGCCCGCCGGGGTCCGGCTCGGCGCGGGATCCGGGGGCGGGCGCCGGGGTGGTGGTACCGGCCGGGGCGGTCACCCGGTACGGCGGCGTCGGCGCGCCGCGAACACCGCCGCGCCGCCGATCAGGACGACGAGTGCGGCGCCGGTGATCACGGGAGTGATCGAGCCGGGGTCGTGCCGGGCGTCGGCGGTGGGGGCCGCGTCGACCACGTCGGTGGTGGAGCGGGGAGCCGCGACGGCCGAGGGTGTCGCGGTGCCGAGGGTGGGGCTCGGTGTCGGCGAAGGTGAAGGTGAGGCCGACGCACGTGCCTCGGGCTTCTTCGACGGCGGCTTCGGGGGCGTGGCCCTGGGCTGCTCGGGTGCCGGTCCGGTGTCGACGTCCGGCGGCAGCGCGGGGGCCTGGCCGGTGGGAGGGGGTGTGCCCGCGCCGCCCTGCGGGCGGGTGTTGTGGGCACGGAGCTGGTCCGGGGTGACGGTGGGCCGGCCCTCGGTGCCCTTGATGTCGGTGCCGCCGAAGATCCACAGGTCGACGCTGCCGGGCCTGGGCTTGTGGAGCATCGCGCCGAGTTGGCTGTAGCTCCAGTCCTTCGCGCCCGGGTCGGCGTGCCAGTACGACCAGTAGGCGGACGCGGGCGGGGTGAGGACGCAGTCGTCGTCGGCCGCGGTCGGGTACTGCCTGCCCTTCTGGTGACCGCTGTAGCCGATGCGGCAGATGAACGCGGGACCGTCGTGCCCGGTGCCGGTGGTGCGCCAGCCGCCCTGGTTGAGCAGTTCGTAGCCGGTGGTGGGGGTGGTGCCGCAGGAGCGGTAGACGGGGCCGCCCCAGTGGCTGAAGTCGACGGCGAGCACCGCGCCGGAGGAGGTCGTGCAGCGGCCGATCGGCTGCGGGGCGGCCGCGGCCGGGGCGGTGGTGGCGGCGAGCGCGACGACCGTCAGGCCGAGCGCGCCCGCCGTACGGGCCACCGTTCGCGACAGGCGGGGGAAGGTCATCACCGGCTCCCCGCCCCGGCCCGCCGGCGCGCGACGACGACCGTGCGCCAGCCCGCGGCCACCAGCAGCGCGGCGCAGCCGGCGAGGACACCGGCCTGGGTGCCGGTCGACGCGAGGGGGCCACCGCCGCCGTCGGCCGTGTGCCCGCCGTCCGGTCCGCCCGAATCGCCGGGGGTGACGATCTCCGGGCCGGTACCGCTGGGGCTGGGTGTCGGCTGCGGGGACGTACCGTCCAGGCTCCGGTCCAGCGCGGCGAAGGAGATGCCGGTGGAGCCGCCGACCGCCTGGGTGGAGGCCCGCAGGTCGGAGCCGCGCTGTCCCTCCTTGGCGACGTTGAATCCGCCGTCGGCGTTCTGCTGTCCGGCGAGGAACGTCCGTGCCCGGCGGATCTCGTCGGCGTACGTGGCGGTGTCCAGGGACAGGCCCTGGACGGCGAGGGCGGCCGAGTTGACGGAGTTGCCCGCCGCGCCCGGGTAGCCGCCGTCGGGCAGTTGCTTTCCGGCGAGCCAGCCGAGGGCCTTGTCCACGGCCCGGTCCGCCTTCTCGCCGCCGGCCAGGTCGAGAGCCATGGCGGCGATGGCGGTGGAGTCGACGTCGGAGTCCTTCGTGGCCGGGATCAGGCTCGGCCAGGCGCCGTTGTCGTGTTGCAGGCCCGCCAGGTAGGCGAGGGGTTCCTCGGCCTTCTCCCCGGCGCGCAGCTGCGCGATGACGGCCAGGGACTGGGCGAAGACCGAAGGGGCGTACGTGTAGGCGCCCTTGGCGGCGCAGGAGCGGTCGGGCGCGGTGCTCGGTTTCGCGCAGACGGCCTTGTCGAGCGCGGCGACGAGGTCGTGTCCGGCGAAGTCGCGCGGGTCGCGGCCGACGGCCTCGGCGAGCAGCGCGGTCTTGCCGAGCGAGCCGCCGGCGGCGTACGGGGTGCCGATGCCGGTCCAGTCGTTGACGGTACGGCCTTCGGCGTCCTTGCCGCCCTGGTCGAGGAAGTCGACGAGACCGCGCAGCCTGGCGTTGTTCAGGCCGGTGGCGGCGAGTGCGTAGGCGCCGTCGATGGTGAGCCCGAAGTCGGCGCGGGCGGTGCCCGGCCCCGCGGTGTAGTACCGGCCCTGGAGGAGGTTGGCCGGGCCGGTGAGGTAGGCGACGCCCTTCCTCAGGTCGGGGCCGGGGCCCGGTGAGGGGGTGCCGGGTGTCGTCGGCGGGCCGGAGGTGGGCGGGTCGGACGGGTCGGTCCTCTTCGTGGTCAGGGTGGCCAGGCTGGTTCCGGCGCCCGCGAGGACGGCGGCCGGTGTCGGGTAGAAGGCCGGATCGGTGGCGCCCTCCTCGAAGCCGAAGCCGCCGCCGTCGAGCTGCTGGCGGGAGAGCCAGCCCACGGCGGCGTCGGCCCGCGCGGTGTCGCCGAGGGCGCGCAGCGCCTGGGCGGCGTACGCCGTGGCGTACACGCTGCCGGTGGTGGCACCGGTGGAGCCGGGGAAGGCGCCGTCCGCCCGCTGGGACGCCGTCAGATAGCCGCGGGCCCTGGTCACGGCGGTGTCGGCGCCGCCCGCCGTGTGCAGGGCGAGGGCGACCAGGCCGGTGGTGGCGGGGTCGCCGTCGCAGTACTCGCCGGGGCGGATGAGGATGCCGGTGACGCCGCCGCCGGCGCACTGGAGACCGGTCAGCCGGTCGACGGCCGCCGCCGGCGGTGTCTTCCCGGCCCGTGCCAGGGCCAGCACGGACAGGGCCTGGCCGTCGGTGTAGCCGGCGTTGCGGAAGTCGCCCCTGGCCGTGCATCCGGGCGTGGGCTCGCCGGACTCGGGGCCCGCCGGGCACACGTTCGCCATGAGGTCGCCGACGAGGTCGTGACCGCCGAAGGCGCGCGGATCGCGCTCGGTGCTCGCGGCGAGAAGGGCGAGGCGGGCGGCGGCGGTGGCGTCCGGTGCCTCGCCGGCGCCGTTCGGGTACGCGTAGCCGCCGGTGTGCGCCGCGAGATAGGCGGTCACCTTGTCGAGGCCGGCGCTCGTGCCGTCGGTGGCGGCGAGGGCGTACGCGGCCTCGGTGGTCAGCGGGTAGTTGGGGGTGGTGGCGTCGTCGTCGACGCGTTCGCCGTCGGTGAGACGGCCCTTGAGCCAGCCCGTGGCGGCGGCCAGGTCGATCTCGCCGGGGGCGCCGGTCGGCGTGCCGCCCGGACCGGGGGTGCCGGTTCCTCCGGCGCGGACGTCGTCGGGGGTGAACGTGGGCCGCCCGGTGGTGCCGCCGACGTCCGTACCGCCGTACACCCAGGCGTCGACGTCGCCGTCCCCGAGCTTGCGGTCCATGGCGCCGTACGGGCTGTAGCTCCACGTGTCCTGGCCGGGCGAGGCGACCCAGTACGACCAGTAGGCGGAGGCGGGCGGGGTCAGGACGCAGGACTCCGTGGCCGGAGTCGGGTACTGCGTACCGGAGTTGACTGAGCCGTGGCCGATCCGGCAGATGAACGCGGGCCCGTCGTGCTCGGTGCCGGCCGTCGTGAAACCGGCGTCGTGCAGCAGCTCGTAGCCGGTGGTCGGTGTGGTGTCGCAGCCGCGTCGCAGCGTGCCGCCGAACGGTCCGAAGTCCACCGCGACAACCGCGCCCTCGGTGGCGGTGCAGTCACCGACGGGGTCGGCCGCCGCCGGGGAGGTGCCGGTGAGGAACGTCACGCAGGCCGCCGCCAGAACCAGCAGCGCGGCCCCGAGCACCGCCCAGGGCGCGGGACTCGCGCCCGCCCGCCCTTCTCTTCGCTCTCCGGTCCCCACAGCGGCCCCCTCGTTCGTCCCCGGTCCGGCGCGGGACGGGAACGTGGCTGAGGGCCCCCGTCGGGAAAGGTCCCCCGCACGAGAGCTGGTCGCACCACGCCGTAGTCCGCGACGGCGTCTGTCGCTCGATCACGCTCCAGGCATTCCGGCTCGCCGGGCGTGACGCCGGGCCTACGGTTGCGGGTCAGCGCCGGACTTCGACCGGCTTCCCCTGGAACTCTTACGTATCAGGCGGATTGGAGCACGGTTCCCGGACAGCGTCAAGGCAGGTCTCCGGACCTCCGACGGTCCGTCAGGCGCCCCTCTGGCGACCGGGATGCCGGTCGGGTACCGTCCCGCACTGCCGAGTGGGGGAACCCGGTGGGAATCCGGGGCTGACGCGCAGCGGTGTGGGACGGCGGAAGGCCGGCCCGAGCCCGAGTGCCCACACGGTTCACCACCTTCGACAGCCCGTCCACGCGTTCCGGACGCGGCCCGCCCGCTGCTCCGCCGCACCGCGAGGGCGGCTCCGGCACGGGCACGGTCGGCGTCCCTCATCCCAGGAGCAGGCCATGTCCCGTACCACCGCTCTCCGCCGTGCCGCGCTCACCGCGTCCGCGGCCCTCAGCGCGTTCGCGCTGACCACCCTGCCCGCGGCGGCCACCGCGACCCCCGCCCAGATCGCCACGTCGAAGACCAACGGCGTCGGTTACCTCAAGTCCCTTCAGGCGGCGGACGGTTCGTACGCCGGTTCGGGGCTGTCCAACGAGTGGGCGTTCAGCGCGCTGGCCGCCGCCGGCACCGCCGCCGTGGACGTCACACCGGGCGGCGACACCAGCAAGAACGCCAGAACCGTCTACCGCAACCTCCTGGCGTCCGGCGGCTGGCCGTCCTCCTCCCCCGTCGTCACGGACTACGAGCGCGCCGCCCTCAACGCCTACGCCGCCGGCGTCGACCCGGCCCGTGTCTCCGCGTCCCGCAACCTGATCGCCGACATCTACCGCTACTGGCAGACCGCCGAGCCCGGCTACTTCGGCCCGTCCGCCAACTTCAACGGCACGGTCTTCGCGGCCCTGGCGCTGAACGGGGCGAGGACGACGGCCGGTCAGGTACGGGTCCCCGGGGCGCTGCGCGACGCGATCGTCACCCGTCTCCGCGCCAACCAGCACAACGACGGCGGCTGGAACTTCGGCAAGGCGGAAGGCAGTCCGACCCAGCTGGCCGCACCGAGCGACATCGACATGACCGGCGCGGCGATGGCCGCCCTGTGCACCTCCGGCGTGCCGAACACCGATACGGACATCGTGCAGGCCAAGGCGTTCCTCAAGGGCAAACTGATCGCGAGCAGCGGGGCGTTCAACGCCATGTTCGGTGTGAACACCGACTCCAACGGCTGGGCGGTCTCCGGTCTGAACGCGTGCGGTGTCAACCCGCAGACCGGCGACTTCCTCACCACCATGGGCAAGACCCCGGTCGACTTCCTGATCGCCCAGCAGTTCAACCCGGGCGGCGGCTTCAAGTACCTGCCGAGCGACACGGGTCCGTCCGCGTACGCGTCCATCGACGGCCTGCGCGCCGTCGCGGGCGGTGGCTTCACCGCCACGCCGCCCGTCCCCGTCACCGCCGGTGCCCCGCAGTGGGTCGGTCAGACCTCCCTGACCTCCGGTACGGCGACCACGCTGGCCCTGACCGTGGACGACGGGACCGGCGGGGCCCTCAAGGTGTGCTCGGTCGCCCTCACTCCGACCGGTGCCACCACCACCCTGGGGGCCGTCCTCGACGCGGCGACCGGCGCCGCCACGCCCGCGGGCTGTGTCACCTCCGTGGCACCGGCCTCCGGGACCGGCGCGGTCACCTCCGTCAACGGCACCGCCAACAGCGGCTCCCTCACCTGGAAGGTCAGCGTCGACGGATCCGCGTTCACGACCGCCACGCGCGGAACGGCCGTGGGCGTGGGTGACACGATCGCCGTGCGCCGGGGCGCCTGACACCCGTGCGGTGAGCGTCCGCCGGCCGGCGCTGTCTTCTGCGGGAGGGGGAGGCGCGGCGGCCGGGCCCCGTCGGTGCGCGTGGGACCGGCGGGGCGGCGGCGGCGATGACGGTGGCCGGGGGGCGATCCGGCACCGTCCCGGTCCGGGGCCCCGGCGGGCCGTCGCCCGCGCGCCGTCGTCAGCACCCGGTCTCAGCACTCGAAGTCAGCGCTCGGCCTCAGCACTCGGTCGGGTCGGGGATGACCTGTGTCGACGTTTCCTCCGATATTTCTTCGTAGATCTTCTCCACTTGGTCCGCCTCGATGCTCCTTATCGCCTCGCAAATTTTCTCCTTCAGGGCGCCGTTGTCCTTCTTCAGTCCGATCCCGTACTGCTCCGCCTCGCCCAGACCATCCCGGATGATCATGAGCTTGTCGCCGTCCGGGCTGTTGTTCTTCAGGCCCGACAGGATGATTTCGTCCGTCACCACCCCGTCGTACCGGTAGCCGTCGGACCCGTCCTTCTCCTGTAGTCCTTCCATGCAGTCCTCGTAGTCGGTGAGGGCGGCCACCTGCGTGAACCCCTCCTTCTTGAGACGATCCAGCGAGGTCGACTTCTCGACCGTGCAGAGGGGGATACGGGGATTGTCCTTCAAGTTGGCGACGGATCTGACTATCTCCGAACCCATCGCCCCACTCTCGTCCCTGAACTCGGCCTCGTCGTCCCCTTGGCCTTTTCGCAGCATGACCTTCTGTTTGGTCTGGTAATAGGGGCCGGCGAAGTCGACTTCCTTCTTCCTCTTGTCGCTGATGCCATAGGTCCCCACCACCATGTGGACATCCCCGTTTCTCAGGAGAGTCTCACGGGTGTTGCTCCCCAGAGGTTCGAAATGGATGTTCTCCGGGGGGATCCGCATGAACTCGGCGATGTGTCTGGCGTATTCGATCTCCGCTCCGATCCACCGGGGTTTCTCTTTCGTGCCCTCATTGGTGCTCAGTCCGGGCTGGTTGTCCTTGACGCCGATCCTGAAAGTCCCCTTGCCGTTCTGGGCGTTCCTCAGCGCGACCAGGGCCTCGGTCTCGGGGAACGACGCCGGCTCGTGGATCCAGAGGAACCAGCCGCCGACGGCGAGAAGCGCGAGGCACGCGGTTCCGGCCAGTGCGGAGACCGGTCCCCTGCCGCTCCCGCGACGCCGTCGTCGGGGCCCGCCCTCCGGCGGTTCGGCGCCGAAACCGTGCCGGTCGGTCTTCCCGGCAACAGGGGCGGGGGCCTCCGCGGGGGCGCCGGAAGCGTTGTCCGCGTCGTCCGCGGACGGGCCCGGGACAGGGTTCTGGCCAATGAGCGTGTTGTCCGCGCTGTCCGCGCCGTCCGTGGACGAGGTGCGGACGACCTGGCCGACGATGGTCCGCGGCCCCGTCGGGGCGGTCAGGGCGGGGAGGCCGATCTGCTCGCGGATGGTGTCCATGCGGGCGTTGTGGGAGTCGAGTTCGGCGTCGGCGATTTCGAGGAAGCGGTCGTACTCCGACGGCTCGGGAGCCGGCACCTGGCCGGGGGCCTCGCCGGAGGAACCGGCGGGAGAGTCCCGCCCGGTGAGCTGTTTGAACGCGCGGCGGTTCTCCTCGGCCTGCTGGAACGCCTCGATGCGCAGTTCCTCGGCCTGCTGCTGTTCCCGGCGGGCGCGGGCCAGTCTCTCCTCGAACTCCGCGTGCCGCCGCTCGGTCTCGGTCAGCCGCCGTTCGGCTTCGGCCAGCCGCCGTTGGCGCTCGGCGGAGCGTCGTCTGATCTGTGCGGCGCGGTGCTGATTGGCGGTCGTGGCCGACTCCTGCTGGTGCAACTGGAGGCGCACCTGGTCCCGTTCGGCCTCCAGCGTGCGGCAGCGCTGGTTCAGGTCGGCCATCGCGCGGATGAAGGCGTAGATGAGGAGCGTGAGGCTCTGTACCGTCTCCTGCGCCTCGATCTGGCCCTGCCGGGCGTTGTCCAGGCGCATCTCGTACTCGTGCGGGCTGCCACCGGGGGACGCAGCGGGGGCCGACTCCGCCCGGCGGATCGCGTCCGCGTCGGTGGCGGCGCGCAGCAGCTCGTGCCCGAGCCCCCGGTGCAGTTGCTGGTCCTGGCGGGGGACGAGCTTGGTGACGACGCTGTCCAGCACCGACAGGGGAATGAGCTTGCGGCCCCTGAGGAACTCGCTCCACTGCGTGCGGCTGCACGGGAATCCGTCCGCCAGCTGCCGCACCGTATGTCCGGCCACCCGCGCGCGTAACCACTCCGCGAGTTCGTTCGCCTCGGCCGTGTCCCCCGCCACCGGGCGGTACCGGGCGGTCAGCCGATGGGTGGGCCGCTCGTCGTCATGCACTGGTACCGCCTCCACGGGAGTCGGATCCGTCCGCGCGTCCCGGGTTCTTGTCCCGTTTCGGCGCTGTGACCTGCGCGGACGTCACCGGACGTGAACGGACGTAAAGGGACATCAGACCATCAACACACCCTGGTCATCTACCCGTTCCACGAACCAGGAAGGCAACCGTCATGCGAATGCGATCGAAGGGCCGTGCCGCGCTCCTCCTCCGCCGCGTGCCTGTCACGGCCGTCGGCCTGATGGCCCTCGGAGGGACGCTCCTCGCTCTGGGGCTTCCCGCCGACTGGATCGACCTGGCCGCCCTCACCCTCGCGGCCGTGTCGGCCCGGCCGACCCGCCACCACCGGCCCGCTCCCGCTCCGCGCACGCTCCGCAGGAGGAACCTCCTGGCCAGGCGTCGCACCGACGGAGACACCAGGTAGCGGCGGTTCCCACCGGCCGTGCGACCACGGCCGGCCGGCACGGTCGGCGGGAGCCGTACCGTGCCGGCCGGCCGACCCCAAGTCCCCACGGCTCCTCGCCGAACGGTGATCCGGAGTTACCGGGCGAAGCCCCCGGCGTCCGCTCGTGCCCCGAGCGGCGCCGGGGGCTTCGTCGTCTCCCGGGTGGGACGCGGGCGCAGCGCGGCGGCCTCGCGGAGACTGCGGGCTGCCCCGGGCATGCCGAGTGCCTGCTCGATCGTGCCCCGGTGGTGGTGGAACTGGGCGTTCTTCCATCCCGTCCGGGCCGCTTCCCGGGCGTAGCCGAGGGCTTCCGTGTGTCGTCCCGCACGGTGCAGTGCCCACCCCAGCGCGTCGGCGACGATCACGCTCCGGGTGTGTCGCCATTCCCTCCGCATGAGTTCCACGGCGAGTGCCGGATCGCCGTGGTCGGCGGCGTAGAGGGCGAGGTACGGGTCGACGGGACCGCCGTCCGCGCGCACCAGGCGCACCTGCGCCGCCAGTGCCGCTCCTTCCCTGCCCTGGCCCATGTCCCCTGCCGCCCGGCGCAGTTCCACCGCTTCGAGCAGGAACTGGGGCAGCGGGGTTTCCTCGGTCAACCGGCCGTAGAGCTCAAGTGCCGTGCCCGTACGCCCTCGTGCCGCGGTGACCCGGGCGATGCCCGCCCGTGCGTACGGGTGCTTCGGTACGGCGTCCAGGGCCCGCCGGTAGTGCCGTTCCGCGCGGTCGACCGCGCCCGCCGACCAGGCCAGGTCGCCCAGCCGGGCCTCGGCGAAGGCCCGTTCGTCCACGGTGCCCGCGTGGTCCAGGGCCCGCCGGAGCGCGATGGCGGCGTCCTGGGTCCTGCCGTGGGTCTCCAGGTCGTAGGCGGCCCTGCTGTACGCGGCCGTGGTCGGGGCGATGTCGAGCAGCCGCTGTACGGCGGTCCGCGCGGCCGGGTAGTTTCCGAGCTGGATCTCGGCGTCCGCGAGGACGGCGTAGCCGTCGGGCCGGTCGGGGGCCATCCGGGTGCTGTCGAGTCCGTACGCGCGCCCACGGGTGAACGCGTGCCGGGAGTTGGCGAGCAGCCCCTGTCCCGTC
Organism: Streptomyces sp. NBC_01498; assembly: GCF_036327775.1. Lineage (NCBI taxonomy): Bacteria > Bacillati > Actinomycetota > Actinomycetes > Kitasatosporales > Streptomycetaceae > Streptomyces > Streptomyces sp. NBC_01498. The sequence continues at coordinate 514,068 of NZ_CP109598.1, forward strand.
ACGGCGGCGTAGTTGTCCGTGCCGTCGAGGGCCAGCGAGCGCCGCAGTGCTTTCTCGGCGGCGTCGAGGCGGGCCGCGTCGAGAGTGGTGCGGGCCTGTTCGATCTCCGCGCGTGCCAGTCCGGCCCAGGCGGCCGGGTCGCCCGGGTGGTCGCGGGTGCGGCTCCGCGCGGCGCCGACCGCGCCGGTGTCCGCCCGGCCCGCACCCGGTGCGCCGGTGTCGGCTCCGGCGGGTGGAGCGGCCGTGGGCCGGGCGGCGTCGGGGCCGAGGTACAGCAGCCCCGCCACACACGCGGCCACGGCCAGCGCCGCGCCGGCGGCGTTGATCAGAGACTTCACGGGCCCGCGTGGGGGAGGTTGAGGTAGGGGAAGACGCTCTGCGCGTCGGCGGGCTCCAGGCCGACGATCGGCTTCGGCAGCAGGTCGGCGGCGGACGGCCCGGCGGGCTCGCCCTCCAGCATCCGGATCAGCGGCCCGTCGATGTTGTCGTTGAGGCGCCGCCCGTTGGGGAATCCCTGGAGGTCCCCGTCGAGGACCCCGTACGCCTCGGGGCGGGCGGTGAGCGGGGTGCCGAGGTTCAGCCGCAGTTCCTCGGCGAGCACGATGCGCCCGGGGTCGGCGTCGGCGTTCATCGTGTGGGTGTTGAGGTCGAAGCCGAACGCGGCTCCGTTGTCCTTGCCGATGCCCTTCATGAACAGGGCCTGGATGTCGTGGCGGGGAGTCGCGGGAGCCTTGCATCCCTGGGCCCGCTCGATGCGGTGCGGTGGTACGGGATCGAGTGTCGCGGCCAGGAAGTCGGCCTGACGGTGGTCGTCCTCGGGGGTGCGGGCCTGGAGCCGGTCCTCCGGCCCGCCGGGCCTGGCCAGCCCGACGGTGGAACCGAAGAGGGCGAAGGCGAGGTGCGGGGTGCCCTGCCGGGAGACCTGCCGGTAGGTGGGGGCCTGCGCGGCCAGGCTCCGGCTCAGATCCGCGCCCTGCCGGGAGACCGACGCCCACACGCCGACGACCGGGTTGCGCTTCACATCGCCGTTCAGGGCCACGTCACGCTTGGGCACCTGGAGGACGAGGCTGTTCACATTCAGCACGGACAGCGGCTGGGCGTCCGGCAGCCATCCCGGTACCGGGCCCCGGGTGCCGAGGGTGTAGAGGCCGAAGACCTGGGTGTCGGCCTTGAACGCCTCCGCCGCCTGGGTGGCCACCGTCCGTCCGCCACCGGGGAGTTCGCGGACGGCCTGGGTCCGGAGCCTGCCGTAGTCGGGCATCAGCGCGCGGCCGGTGTGGGTGGGCGAGGCGATCGCGTCCCGGAGCAGTGTCTCGGCGGGGCGGCCCTCGCCGATCTTCTCCAGGGTGTACTTCTGGCGTACGCCGAGGGACCGGTCGTCGAGTGAAGTCACCGGCAGCGGCCCGACTTTCGGCCCGATCCCGAAGGGTCTGCGGTCCTCGTCGCGGAAGGTCCAGCGGTAAGTGGTGTCGGGTGCCCCGTCACCGTCGGCGTCCGTGTGGATCTCGTACCGGGCACCGGTGGCGAACGGGTGGTCGACGAGTGCGTTCGCGGCGGTGCCGGGCAGCTGGAACGGCCGGACGTTCGCGATGAGCGTGACCATGCCGGGGTCGTCGGGGCTGGTGAAGGCGTAGACGTCGGTCAGGTCCGTGGGTGGGTCGAGTACCGCCGAGGGGGCGTCGATGTGCCCGCCCGCCTCGCCGACACCTGTCAGTTGCCCGCCCAGGGCGGCGGCGGTGAGGGCGGCGGTGGCCACCGTCAGGGCGGCGATTCTTCGGCGGGACAGTCCAACGGACGCTGGTCCTGCGGTGGTTCCGGGCATGCGGCTCTCCAGGAGTGGGGGGCAGTCGCCCCAGTCTGGAGCGCCGACGATCCGAATTGGACCGTTGTGCGGCTTTTTCACCCGACTAGTCCGGTGATGATTTATTTCTGTGCACATCTATGCATTGATACGCGTGTACACCAAGGGATCGGCGCCCCACGCGGCTTGCCGCGCCCGATCCGCCGGACCTCTCCCCCGTCACAGACAGGACACGCCACATGTTCACGCACGGACTCCGTCGTCTCACCGTCCTCGCCGCAGCGGCCGCGCTGTCCCTCCCGCTGGGTCTGGGCTCGGCCGGGGCGACCGCCCCGCTGCCCGTCCCCGCCCCCCAGGCGGCGCCGGCCGCCGACCCGTTCCCGGGTCTCTACCTCTCCCCGTGGGGCGACGCGCAGGTCGCGCTCGGCGACGAGGCGCTGGCGTGGATGGCCCGCGAGGGCATCACCCTGGAGGCCATCAGCCCGTTCGCGATGGACGCCGACGGCCGGGGATTCAGCATGCCGATCGGTTCGACGGCCGGTGACGGCCTCGACTCGAAGGGCCGCATCTTCTACCCGGGCGGCCTCAGGTTCCACCACGCGCGCTCCGGCAAGACCATCACCCTCATGCCGACCTACATCCGCGTCATGCCGACGCCCGCGTACAGCGCGGGTGTCTCGGTCGACGGCGGGAAGCTCTCCGACGAGGTCACGATCGCCGAATCCACCTACACGGAGGTCGTCGCGGGAGCCCGGCCGACCCTCACCGGGTGGCGCATCAAGAAGGCGCCGTTCTACATGACCGCCGAGACCTCACGCGTCTTCGCCTCGGTGACCGGGGGCGAAGCCCCGCGGGTCGGCGCCCTGTTCGGGACCCTGACCCCCAACTTCGACTACGTCCCCACCAAGGGATGACCCCCGGCGGCCGTGCGGCCGGCACGGGTGGCGCCGGCCGCCACCGGACACCGTCCGCCGGACCGCACCGTCGCTCCCCCGGCACCTGACGCCGCCGAGCGGTCACGGGGGAGGACCGGGGCGGAAGGAACGCGGCGACGCGCCCCGCCCGCCGCACCGTCCGATGCCCGGCTCCCGCGAGGGAGCCGGGCATCGGCGCGTCCACGCGGTGTACGCGTCACCCCGGGCGTACGCGGCCCGGCTGGGCGCGGCACGGCCGACCACGCCGGGACTTCCCCACCCGTTCGGGAATTGGATACGGGACCGGAAAGATCCCGGGCCGGAAGGCGGGGCAGTGGAAGCCGGAACATCGACACGCCCGCCGGGAGAACCACGGGAACCGGCGCCCGCTCAGGCGACTCGGACGCCGCTGAATTCCTTTGGCGAGGAGCACAGTTCCACTCGCGCCGCCCCACTCCGTGGACGAGGCCGGGCAAGTCCGACAGGTGGGGAGTGATGACAAATGTCACTGTCGAGTCGGCGACGCCGAAAGAACACTGGAATTCGCCGACAACGCGCCCGACCAGGCCACCTCCCCGACCTCCGCACCTTACCCGTCGCACAAGGGAATTGGCCGGGTCCTCTCTCGCACCACACTTCCGTCCATGACAGATCCATTGCACGGGGAGCGGTACCACTGTGAATTCCAACAACCTGACGATGTCCCCCACCGCCGGAAATACGGTGCCCCGGCAACGGGACCCGCGCGGGTCCGGCGCCCAGGAATACGTGACCGGGTTGGGCAGAGAGATACAGAAATCACACACGGAATGGATCCCGGTGGACCGCCTCGTCGCCGTCGATTCTCCCCGCCTTCTGGGGGTGGACGAGGAACACGTCCGGGCACTCGCGGAATCGGAGTCGGAACTGCCGCCGATCACCGTGCACCGGCAGTCGATGTGGGTCATCGACGGAGTGCACCGGTTACGGGCGGCCCTGCTGGGCGGACAGGACCGCATCGCCGTGCGCTTCTTCGAGGGCGACAGGAGAGACGCGTACCTTCTGTCCGTCGCCGTCAACGTCACCCATGGACTGCCGCTCTCCCGGGCCGACCGGCTGGCGGCGGTGCGGCGCATCCTGTCCACGCGTCCGGAACTGTCCGACCGGGCGGTGGCCTCGGTGGCCGGGCTGTCGGCGGCCCGGGTGTCGGCGGTGCGCCGGAGCATGATCGACGGAAGTCCGATGTCGGCGGTACGCGTCGGACTCGACGGCCGGGTACGGCCGCTGAACTCCACGCGCGGCCGGGAACTGGCGAGTCAGCTCCTCCGGGCCAACCCCTCGGCCTCACTGCGGCAGGTGGCCCGGGTCGCGGACGTTTCCCCGGCGACGGTGGCGGACGTGCGCAAGAGGCTGAGCCGGGGCGACGATCCCGTGCCGTCGAAGCTGCGCCCCGGCGGCGGAACGACCGGTCGGCGGAAACCGGTGGAGGACCCGCCGACACCCGGCGGCCGTCCGCTGGCGGAACTGCTTCCGCTGCTCGACTCCCTGCGGCGGGATCCGTCGCTGCGCTTCACCGACACCGGGCGTCTCGTGCTGCGCCTGTTCGACTCCAGCACCCACGCGGCCCGCGCCCGCCTCACCATCATGGACAACGTGCCACCGCACTGCCGGGGTCCGATCGCCCAACTGCTGCTCGGTTACGCGGAGGTGTGGTGCGAGATGGCCAAGGCCCTGGACGACTCGCCCAACTGAGCGCGCGTGGGGCCCGTCCCGGCTCATGGCGGGAAGGCGCCCGGGGTTCAGCCGGACGAGCTGACATCGGCCTTGGGCGGCGGAGCGGGAGCACCCGGAGAACCGGGAGCCGACCGAAGGCCGGGTCCGGCCGAGGGTCCCGTGTCCTCGGCCTTCGTACCGGTCCGCCGAACCGCGAGGGAGCCGTACGCGAAGGCGAGGACGTCCGCCGCGGCGAGCACCAGGCGGCTCGCCGCCGCCGCGACGACCGCTTCCGGCGCGGGGAGCACCGAGGCCAGGAACACCGCGAGCAGCGCCTCCCGCACCCCGAGCCCGTCCGGTACGACGACCACCACGCTGGCCAGCGCGGTCGCCAGGGTGAATCCGGCGACGCACGGCACCACCGCCGCGAGCGGGTCCGCGCCCAACGCCACGGCGAGCAGCCACAGATGGGTGCCGGTCACCACCCAGGCCGCCGCGTACAGCCACACGGACCGCCGGAGCACGTCGCGCGGGACGGGGGCCAGCCTGCGGGCCAGCGCCGGCAGCGCCGTGAGCAGCCGTACCGCGGCCGTCAGCACCCGGGGCAGGAACCACAGCGCCCCCGGTGTCAGGGCGGCGGCGAGGACCGCGGCCCCGGTGCCGTACGCGTACCCCGCCAGGGCGGGCAGCCCCAGTACGGCACCGGTGGACAGGGCCACCCCGGCGCCGGCCCCGAAGGCCACGGTGAGGTGGAGGACCGTGATGCCGGACGCCGCCGCGAGACGGGACTGGAGCACGATCGACCACATCACCCCGGGTACGTAGCGGCCCAGTTGGCCCGCTGCGAAGATCCGTACGGCCGCCGCGCGCGACAGCGGCACCGACAGGGCCTGGAGGGGCTCCCGCCAGGAGAGCGCGGTCAGCCACAGCGCGGCCACCGCGGGGATCAGGGCCACGGGGAGCGCGGGGCTCAGCCGCGTCAGGGCGGCGCCCGTGGCCGCCCGGGTTCCCGCCCCCGCGAACGAGCGCACGAGGAAGAGGGCGCACAGCGCGAGCACCAGCACCGTGAGGGTTCGCCGCACCCACGGCCGCCCCGCGAACCCTCGGACCGCGGCCCACCACCGGCGGCGGCGCGCGGCGCCGGACGAAGGGTCAGGCATGGCCGGTCCCGGTCACGGGCCCGCCGGTGGTACCCGGCGTTCGGCGCCGGTGAGGGCGCGGGGCCGGGAGGATCGTCGGCATCAGGGGGGTCATGGGGCACCTCACAGGAGTCGGCCGAGGGCCAGGCAGGTCAGCCACAGGACGGCGTTGATCACGAGCGGCAGGTCCCTGAACACGTCCTGTCCCGGCTCGCCGCCGCCGCGCCGTACCGCCACCAGTTGCAGATAGCGGCAGGCGGCGAAGACGGCGAACGGCAGGGTGACGACGGCCAGGACGGCCGCGTGCGGATGCGGCGCGGAGAGGGCGAACAGCTCGTAACTGATCAGGGTGGCGGCCAGGAGGACCGCCATGAGCTGGTCGAGCAGCGGCACCGAGTACCCGGCGAGGGCGGGCCGTTGGGCGGCGGCCTGTCCCCGCAGTTGGGCGGTGGCGAGTTCGTGGCGCCGCTTGCCCAGGGACAGCAGCAGGCAGGTGCAGTAGACGCTGATGATCAGCGCGGGGTTGAAGGGGGCCGCCACCGCCACGCAGCCCGCGACCGCGCGCAGGACGAAACCCGTCGCGACCAGGCTGACGTCGACCAGCGGATAGTGCTTCAGGGCCAGGCAGTAGGCGAGGTTGATCACCACGTACCCGGCGATGGCCGCCTGCCCCGCCGGGGGCAGCAGCGCCCCGGCCCCGGCCAGCACCCCCGTGCAGGCGGCGCCCAGCAGCAGGGCGCCGAGGGGGCCCACGCGCCGGGAGGCCAGCGGCCGGTGGCGCTTGACCGGATGGAGCCGGTCCCGTTCCCGGTCCAGCCAGTCGTTGAGGACGTACACCGCGGCGGAGGCCGCCGTGAACGCCACCAGCGTGGCCAGCAGGCGTCCGGGATGGCGCAACAGGGCCGCCGGGTCCACGGCCAGCGGGGCGATCAGGACGAAGACGTTCTTCACCCACTGACGGGGCCGCAGCAGCACCAGCGCCGCCGGAAGCCGCGAACGCCGGTGTCCGCCAACGGAGTTGTCCGGGTCCTGGGCGGCCGTCGCGGTCGTGGACGGGGCGCCCCGCCCGTCGCGGGTGTCCGTCGCGCCCGGCGGCTTCACGGCCGTACCCCCGGCAGCAGCGTGCGGAACGCCTCTTCGTGCGCGTCGAGGAACGCCTCACCGCCGAAAAGCTTCGTCGCCGTCTCCCGGCCCGTCTCCCGCTCCTGGGCGGGCAATTCGGCCAGTTCGAGGATCGCCCGGCGCAGCGCGGCGGGGTCCCGGGGCGGCACGAGCCGGCCGAACCCGGTGGCCTCCACCGGGTAGCGGGAGCCGGACAGGTTGGTGGACACGGGCGGGATGCCCGCCATCATCGCCTCGACCTGCACGATGCCGAAGGACTCCGAGACCGAGGGCAGCGCGAAGACGTCGATCGAGGCGTAGAAGTCCCGTACCGCCTCACCGCGCAGCAGGCCCGTGAACCGGATCCGCGGGTCGTCGCCCGCCTCCTGGCGCAGCTGGGCGATGTTGCTGCCGCCCGCGACGGTGGTGTGGTCCCCGGCGATCAGCAGGCGGGCCCCGGGATCGTCGAGGGAGCGGAAGGCCCGGATCAGGTACTCGATGCCCTTGTCGACGGCGATCCGGCCCATGAAGCCGATGTGCAGCCCGCCCCCGTCGCGCAGCCGGGGGGTGCCGCCGGCGCGGTCCACGCACGGGGAGGGGATGGGGACGAGCCGGCGGTTGCGGATCGTGGGCCAGATCCGTGAACCGCGCGCCTGGTCCTCGCTGTTGGTGATGACCAGGTCCGCCTTCCGGACGGCGGATTTGCAGACCTCGTCGACGGCGCGCATCCCGAAGCGGTTCACGGGGCTGTCGGGCAGGAACACGTCGATGTGGTACGTCACCACGAGCCGCGCGCTGCCCTTGAGGGCGGCGACGAAGGCGGCCTCCGGGTTGGGCAGGTGCATGTGGACGATTTTCGAGCGTGCCGCGAGGCGCCGGACGAGCAGCGGGAGGGCGGGCGCGAGGAAGCCCCGGCTGACGCGGGCGAGCACCGGCGCCCGGAATACCTGGACGCCGTTGATGACCTCGTGGCGGGGCAGCGCCGGATCGTGCTGGGCGCAGGCGACGGCCACCTTCCAGCCACGGGCCGCCAGGCCCTCCGCGGTCAGCCGCGCCGCCTCGGTGAGCCCGCTGACGTACGGGGCGTAGTAGTCGAGCATCACCGTCACATCGAATGCGTCGGTCTCACGCATGGCGGAGTCACTCCTCAGGGTCTCAAGGGGGTGTGCTTCGGGCGTGTTTCGGCCGTGGTGGCGGGTGGTCGCAGGTGTGACCAGTCGTGACTGACATCTGACGCTCTGTCAGAGACTGCGCCCACGCGGGTCGTTCGGCGCGTCGTCGTCCGGGACGGTGACGCGGATCTCCTGTGCCACGTGGTCGGAGAAGTCCTGGCCGCCCCGGAAGGTGTAGTCGGGTACGGCGAGACCGCCGGTGGTGAAAAGCCAGTCCAGCCGCCACAGTCGGGGCAGTGGGTAGTCGGACACGGGCCAGGAGAGGGCGGACAGCGGGGAGCCGCCGGGGTCGTGCGTCCGGGTGCCGGAGCCGAGCGGGGTCACCCGTTTCATCCAGGGTGAGTTGAGGTCGCCGGCGACCACGGCGGGGTGGGGGTTGCCGGCCAGGTCGGCGCGCAGGGCGCCGAGTTCCTGGTCGCGCCGGTCGTACTGTTCCCGCAGGAAGTCGCGGAAGCGGCCGGTGAGCGGGTTGTCCCCGACACGGAAGGGCACCGGGAGGTGCACGTTGTAGAAGGAGACCGTACTGCCGCCGACCCGGACGTCGGTGCGCTGGGCCCTGGCGCCCTTCCAGTACCAGTCCGTGCCGCCGCCGGAGACCGGCCGGTGGTGCTCGGCGACCACGGGCAGCCGGGAGAGGGTCAGCAACTCGCCCTCCACGGACAGGCGGTAGCCGGGGAACTCCTTGCGCAGCCGGGCCGAGTCGTCGATCCGGACCGGCTGGTCGCCCTCCCAGTACAGGTACTCCTGGAGCAGGTACACATCGGCGGCCTGCCGGCGCAGGAAGGTGTAGAAGTCGTCCTTGTCGTCGGTCATCTGCCAGTAGTCCGTGGACCAGGCGAAGACCTTGACCGTGGTGCCCCGGGTGGTGCCCGCGTCCTCACCCCACCTCGGTCCGAGGTCGGCGAGATGGACCCCGGCCAGCAGCAGGACGACCAGGACGGCGGAGAGCCACCGGCGTACGGGCCGGGCGAGCGGGGCGAGGGCGAGGAGCAGCAGCGGCACCGCCACCAGGGTCAGGGGCGGTGTGGCCTCGACCAGCAGCCAGGGCCACCACCGACCGGCGAGCAGCAGGTGCAGGGTGAGCAGCAGGGCCCATGCCGCCGTGGCCCCGACGAGCAGCCGGGTGCCCGCGCACCAGCGGGCCCGCGCCGGTGGTGCGGTCCCGGCGTCCGGAGCGGGGGCCGATCCCCGTTCGGGCGCGGCGGCCAGGGGTTCGTTGGTCGTGGTCATCTCAGAAGAGCACCTTGGCGATGCCCAGGACACCCTGCCGCCAGGGGTCCCGGCTGGTGGGGCCGCCGGAAGCGCCCGGCCCACCGGGCACGGCCTCCGTCTGCCGGCCGCGCCACCACGCGTACGTACGGAGAATGGCGTCCCGGTTCGAGAACCGGGGCCGGAAACCGAGGCATTCCCGGGCCTTGTCGACGCTGACGTACGAGTCGGCCAGCAGCTTGGACAGCAGCCGCCCGTACACCGGTGACAGCCGGGTCCGTTCCAGGGTCCGCAGCACGGCCACCGCGGGCCGGCCCGGTACGGACACCACCCGTCGGCCGTGCCCCGCCGCGTCCAGCACCGCCTGGAAGTCCTCACGCAGCGTGCCGAATTCGGCGGCGCCGATGTTGTACGTGTCGCAGGCCAGGTCGTCCGGGGCGCGCAGCACGGTGAGGACCGCGTCCACCAGGTCCTCCAGGGCCAGCATCTGGATACGGACGTCGCCCTTGCCCAGGACCGGGAAGTGGCGGCCCTCCTCGGCCCACTGGAACAGCATGTCGAACAGTCCCATCCGGCCCGGCCCGAGGAAGGTCTTGGGCCGCAGCACCGGCAGGCACATGCCCGCCGCGCGGAACCGCTCGGCGACCGTCTCGGCCTCGGCCTTCGCCGAGCTGTAGGGGTCGACGGGCGAGTGGGGGTAGCTCTCCGGGGTCGGGACCAGTCGAGGCAGCCCGTACACGGCTGTCGAGGAGATGTGCACCACCCGGGGAACGGCCATGGCGCGGGCCGCCTCCAGCACGGTCGTCGTGCCCTCGACGACGATCGACCGGATGTCGGCCGTCGGGTAGCTGGGCAGCGCGGAGGCGCAGTGGACCAGGGCGTCGGCGCCGTCCAGTGCGCGGGCGAGGGCTTTACGGTCCCGGATGTCGCCGGTGAACGGTACGAGGCCGGGCGCTGCCGGTACCGGGCGCCGGTCGAAGGCGCGGACCTCCTTGCCCTGTTCCAGCAGCCGTTCCACCAGGTGCGCGCCGAGCACCCCGGCGGCGCCCGTGACGGCGACGCGGTCCGGCAGCGAGGACCACCCGGGGGCCGGGGCCCCGTTCTCCTGAGGGTTCGTCACCACAGCGAGCTCACCCGCTCCCGTACGAATCGGCCCACCAAGCGGCTCATGCCCTCGGCGAGGGTGGCGTCCAGGGCGTCGAGGAACCGCTCGACCTCTTCCGGACCGGCCACCAGTGGGGGGCTCACGATCAGCGGGCTGCGGCCGTTGAGCGTGTAGTAGGTGTAGATGTCGTGCTTGCGGTACAGGGTGTCGATGACCGCCGCGGTGATGATCTTGGTGCGGATCAGCGGGTCCTTGGCCAGGCCGCCGGCCGGCAGTCTGCCGACGAGATCCAGGACCTTGGGCCCGCCGGACAGGAAGACACCGAACAGCGCGCCGGAGCCGCACACGTCCGTGATCAGCTCCGGATACGTCGTGCGGATGCGCTCCAGGCCCGGCCGCAGCACCGCCTCGATGGCCCGTGCCCGCGCGGGGAAGTCGTCCTCGACGGCCACGTTGATCGCCTCGATGGCCGTGGCGGTCTCCTCACCGAAGCCGTAGTACGTCGTACTCGTGCTCTGCATCATGGCGTCCGTCATGTTGTCGTACACCTTGCGGAAGACGGGCTCCCGCGCGACGTACGCCGAGACGGAGGACTTGCCGCCGCCGAAGGACTTCGACGTGGTCACGACGTCCGGCACCAGGCCCTCGTACCGGGTGAAGTGGAACATGCTGCCGGTCTTGCCCCAGCCGGTGTAGATCTCGTCGAAGATCAGCACGATGTCCTCGGCCGTGCACAGCTCGCGCAGTCCCCGCAGGAACTCCTCCGAGCACCAGCGCATCGTGGACGCGCTGAACGGCTCGATGAGCAGGGCGTACACGTCGCTGCGCCCGCGCGCGTCGCGGGCGTCGGCCAGCGTACGGCGCACCGAGTCCAGGTCGTCGTACGCGAAGGTGCGGATGCCGGGGATGGTCGGGAAGTCGAAGTGGTTCTGCGCGCCGCCGGTGAGCCCGCCGGAGCCCAGCAGCTTGCCGTGGAAGCTGATGTCGGCCCGCAGGATCTGCCGCCGCCGGCCGCCGTGGTACTTGTACGCCAGTTTCACCGCGCCCTCGACGGCCTCCGCCCCGGAGTTCGGCAGGAACGAGCGGGTCAGGTCGCCCGGCAGCACCGCCGCCAGATTGTGGCCCAGGGCTGCCAGGTAGGGGGAGAAGTAGGTCTTGTGCACCTCCATGCGCCGCTGGTCCTGGAAGCGCTGCCGGGCCGCCAGGATGCGCGGGTGGTTGTGCCCGTGGTTCAGGACGCCCACCCCGCCGGTGAAGTCCAGGATGCTGCGGCCGTCGCGGGTGTGGACATAGGCGCCCTCGGCGTGGTCGACGAGCTCCCGGCCGAAGCCGAAGGAGGTCATCAGCCGGACCTGGCTCTTGTTGATGTATGTGCGGTAGAGCTCGTGCACTTGGTCGACGTCAAGTTTCTCGGCCTCTTCGAGGCTGATGAGTTCCGCCATCGGTCTCTCCCATCCGACATCGTTGTGGACCGCCGGTGACGAAAAGGTCGCACGGGAGAGGGAGCCGCTGCGAGGAGTTGACGGCGTCCTAAGCTGGCGCGACCAGTTGTGGACAGCCCCCGGCGGGGCACGTGGCGATACCGCTGCCGCCCCCTCGTACCTGGTGGCGGTGTGGGCGGTCACGGCCGGGCCGTCGGCCCCGTGGTGGTCACGTCGTCCCGTCGGTGTCTTCGCCGTCCTTCGCCGCAGTCGGTGTCCCCGCCCGTGTCCCGGCCCCCGCCCCGTCCCCCGCCCCGGCTTCCCGGCGGCCGACGAGGAGTCCGGCCTGGAAGCGGCTGGTGGCGCCGAGATCGTCCATGAGAGCCGAGATGTAGCGGCGGCAGGTGCGGGTGGCCATGCCGAGCCGGCGGGCGATCACTTCGTCCTTGAGCCCCATCGACATCAGGCGCAGTATCGACGACCGCGGATCCGCGCCCGGTTGACGGCCGCCCCCGCTGTCACTCCCGCCCTCGGCCTCGGCCTCACTGTCGCTCCCGGCTTCGGTCCCGGTCCCGGTCCCGGTCCGGGTATCGGTGTCGGCCTCGGTATCGGCCTCGGTCCCGAAGGGCCTGCCGACCTGCCAGGAAGCCTCGAAGGAGCGGCGCAGATACGCCACCAGCGTCGGATCGGTGACCACGACGGCACCGGGCGGTTCGGAGCCCTTGCGCTCCATGGGCACGAACGCGATTCTGCGGTCGTAGATGATGAGCCGTTCCGGCAGTTCCTCCGCCGTACGGACCTCCGCGCCCGCCGCGCAGATGTCCCGCGCATAGGTCCGGGTGGTGAGGCTCGCCCGCGCCGTGTGCTGATAGAGCGTCCGGATACGGACACCGCGCCGCAGCATTTCCTGTGTCTGCACAAGATCCTGACGGAGAAGTTCCGCCGATCTGCCTCCGCCGGGTTGCAGACTCAACCGCTCCTCGGTGCAGCGGTGCCGCGCCAGATCGATCTCCCGGCGTACCTCGCGCACATCGTCGAGAATACGAATCGGAACATCTCGCGCCTGGGACCGCTCGGCCGACCGGTAGAGTCCGGCAAGTGAGTGGAATTCCCGGTGGATTCCCGCTATCTGAATGCGCCGGCGGGCGATCGACATCTCCAGCGGAGTCACCAGTTCTGCCTCCACGACCTCCGGGTCGAGCGGCACCACGGGACCGCATTCGCCGGAGGGGCTGAGCAGTCGCAGATCCTGGAGGATCTTGCGGGCCTCGGCGACCCGCGAGAGCTCCGCACCCAGCTGGGCGGCTATCTCCTCGTCGACGAAGACACCGGTTCGCAGCGCCGACCGGTAGGCGCGGACCTCCAGTTGACCCAATAAGACGTGGCTGTCCACGGAGCACCCTCCACTCGACGTCCCCCTGCTGTCCACTTGTTGCCGAGCCACCACAGGACACCCCCGATTCCCGAAACGAATCCTTTCGACCGGCATACTGCTGAAGATCCCGGAATCGGGAGTGCCACAGAGTTGAACTCAGTCGAATGGGTGGAAACATGATGGTGAAGAACCGACACGTTCCGGCCCGCCGTACGGCGGCCCTTTTCCTCTCCGCCGGAATTCAGGAGAACACAGCCGCGACCGGAACCGTATCGCCCGGAACGGGAAAGGCCGCCGTCACCCTTACCGATGACAAATGGGATCTGGCGTAACGGGTCACCCGTTGACCGGGATCCTCACGTTATCGGAACGAACGGCCGGAACACATCCCTGAACAACTGAACAGGGCATCGCCCGCGCCCACCCCGCCGCCCGCACGGTCCGGTACCGGACGGCCGGTTCACCCCGGGGGCGCGCAGACGTCGTCAACAGGGGTCCGCGCGGCCCGGCAACGGGTGCCGGGCCAGCGAGGTGCGCGCGATCTGGAGCAGGTTGAGCGCGGCCCCGGCGCGCAGATTGTCGAAGACCACCCACAGCCAGAATCCCCGTGGGTTGTGCGGGGTGAACCGGATCCGCCCCACGTGGACGCTGTCCGGGTCGCCGAGGGTCAGCGGCGTGGGGAACGCCGCCGGGTTCCCGCCGTCGTGGACCACGACCCCGGGCAACGAGGCCAGCAGCTCCACGAGTTCCCGGCGCTCCGGCGGGGCCCCCGCCTCCACGTACACGGCCGCCGCGTGACCGTGCACCACGGGTACGAAGACAAAGGTCGCCGCGACGTCCAGATGCGGCAGGCCGAGGATCCGGCGGGTCTCCTGCACGAGGCGCTGCTCCTCGGCACTGGACCCGTTCTCCAGCAACTCCCCCACGGCGGGCACCACGTTGAACGCCAGCGGGGAACGGAAACGGTCGGCGGGCCGGTCGGCGTCCGGGTCCTGGAGGGCGAGTTCGCTGCCCTCCAGGAGTTCCTCGACGCCATGGTGTCCCTGCCCGGAGGCCGCCTGGTACGTGCTCAGCACCACCTGGCGCAGGCCCCAGCACCGCTCGATGCCGTGCAGCAGCCGTACCAGCGGTACGGTCAGACTGCCCGCCCCGACGACGGCCCCGACGGGGCGCCGTTCCAGCAGATGACCGTTGACCGGTGGGACGAGCAGGGGGCTGTCCGGGTCGGTGCGGAAGGCACCGGAGCCGTCGACCACGATCCCGGCTCCCCGGGCCACCGCCGCCGGGGCCCAGCGGCGGGTGACGGCCTCCCCGGCGCAGAAGAGGACGAGGTCGGCGTCGGCGAAGTCGACGTCGTCCAGGCGGACCACGGGCTGCGCCCGCCCCTCGACGAGGAGCTCACGTCCCGCCGACCGGGCCGAGGCGACGAGCCGGATCTCCCGGTAGCGCATTCCCAGGTCCCCGATCAGCTCGATGACGGAGGCCCCCAGGGCGCCCGTCGCGCCCACGAGGACGATGCGCGGGGCCGCGAAATCCGTGACACGTACCATCGGTCTCTCCGATCTGCCCGAGCCGACCCGCGTACGGCCCCGAGCGGACCCCCGTGCGGCTGCGTGCCGGCCCGCGTACGGCTCCGTGCCGGGGCGGTCCGGCACGGGTCCTCGCCGGTCAGCGGGCCGCGCCGCGGGGCACCGTCGCGCCCGCTGTCACGGCGGTCGACCTCGGCACCCCGCAGGGCTCGGTGTCGCACGTCCGCACCACGCGCAGCGGGACGAACCGGGCCGTCGGGCGGATCCCGCGAGCTGTTTTCTCCATCCAAACCCGTGGGACGGCCCCTCGGCACTCGGCCGTGCTGTCAGCAAGTGGCCGGGCCGGTTGCGGACAGCGCCGTCGCGGGAGCGACAACCACCACGGCACCCGTCGTCCGGAGGCCGTTCAACTGCCCGCGCCGACGCAGTTGAACGCGCGTCATCACCCGTCGGCGCGGGCGGATCCCGCTACCGGGTACGTCCGTGCCCGGGGCCCGCCGACGGGGCCCCGGTCGGCGCCGCACCGCCGTGGAGGTCGCCCGGACTCAGCGGCCCGCCTCGCGGTAGGCGAGTCCGGACGCGTTCGGGGTCGCGCCGTTGTAGAGCCCGGTCCGGCTGGTCTCGATGGACAGGGTGAACCAGGAGTAGCGCTCCACGTACGGCTGGCTCTCCAGCATCGCCGTGGACGAGCGGACGAAGTCGGTCTGCTCCCGCTCGCTGGGGTAGCGGGGCGTGCCGCCGGAGAAATCGATCAGGGCGTACTCGGTGAGCCAGATCGGCTTGCGGTAGCGGTCGTACACGGCTTGGAGATATCCGCGCAGCTGCTCGGCGGCAGCGGAGCCGAAGTCGCCGCCGTACCAGTGCAGGGGGATGAAGTCGACGCGGTAGCCGCGCGCCGCCGCCCCGGACATGAACCGGTCCAGCCAGCCGCCCGGGGTGTCGCCTCCGTAGGCGACGGAGGGCGCGCCGAGCCGCAGGCCGGTCGATTGCAGGCGCGGCCACAGGTCCAGTGCCTGTTCGACCGTCATGTCGGCCTGCGCCGCCATGTCGGGCTCGTTGAACCCCAGGAGCTGGGTGCCCTGTTGCCGGGCCTCGGCCAGCGCGGCGTCGGTGACGGACCCGGCTCCCCAGATCATCGGTACGAACTCGGTGCCGGCCGGCCGGGCGACCGTGCCCGGGTTCGAGGCCCAGCTGTAGTACCAGGACCCGCCGAGATCGGCGAGTGCCTGGGAGGCGCCCGCGACGGAGTTCACGCTCACGCCTTTACGCGAGGAGGCTGCGGCCTGGGCATGCGTGGCCGGGCCCACGAAGGACGCGCAGAGCAGCGCCAGCAGCAGGGCGAGGATCGTCAGCGGCCGACGGAAGGGGGACGGTGCGGAAGAGGACGGCAGGGAAGGGAGGGAAGAGGTTCCGTTCACGGAGCTCGCTCCAACGGTGTGGGGGATTCGGAACGCGGCCGTCCTCAGTGTGGGCGCGACCGGCCCCTGGTGTCAGTGGAAGGTGACGGTGAAGCCGGTGCACGCCCGGCACTGGCGCATCACCTGATTGCCCGGAATCGTGTCCTGTTTGGACCACGCGTAGGCCTTGGGGCAGCGGGAGTTGACGGCGTCGCTGTAGGCGGTCTGCGCGTCCCGGTTCGGATTCACGCAGAGCATCGGTGCGCCCGTCGCGGGGTCGGACGTCAGATTCTCGGGCGGGCAGTACGGGAGCAGCTCGTTCGAGCAGCCCATCTCCTCGCATTCGCCGCCGTTGGGCGGGGGTGCGACACCGGCCGGGGTGATGGTCACCGGCAGCGACACCGCGTTGACGTAACTGACGTTGTACCAGGGCGCCGGTCCGTCGGAGGGATCGAAGTTGAACTCCGCCAGGCTCGCGGGCTGTTCGCCGGTACTGCACCGGTCGGCGTAGGGCCCGCAGTCGGCCACCCGGCAGTGGAAGGTGCTGCCGGACTCGCCGGCGCAGCCCTGGCGCGCGAAGAACTTGCCGCGCCAGTGGCCGGGCGCGGACGCCTCGGGAATGGTGACGGTGGCCGACTGACCGTCGTCGAGCACGGGCAGACCGGTGAGTACCGCCGATCCGTCGGCGTTGACCGTACTGCCGATCCATACGCGCTGACCGGACTGGTTGGCGAAGGTGACGGTGTGCTCGGCCGCCGCCGCCTGCGCCCCGGGACCGACGGCTCCGGCCAGCACGCACGCGAGGGCGAGAAGGAGCGCGGACAGCGCGGAACGGACAACCGACGCCGGTCGGATGGCAGGCACGGACCGTGTGCCGGGTGAGGAACGGACACCCATGTGGATCGCCTCTCGTGGGGGGTGATGACGCTGAGAGTGATGATCTGAACATGCCAAAATGTGGGGTCGCCAGCGTACGACATCAGGTGACGATCCGTCATGGCGCCTACCCGCAAACGAAGTTGATCGAAGGGTCGGAACGCCGTCGGATGCCGCCGCGACATTTCCGTGCCGAACCGGGTACAACCATCCGCCTCGTTGGGGGGTCTATCAAGTGTGAGCAAACCGCTCTCGGAGTAACAAGGGGGAAATTATGGGAATCGCGCGTAATGCCGCGACTGTGGGTGCGTTGACCGTGGCGATGGTGGGCGCCTCGGCCACCATCGGCGCCACCGCCCACGCCGCGCCCAACGTCACGCCGCAGGGAGTCTGCGGCAGCGCCTACAAGACCGTGAACTCGGCTCCCATCGGTTCGCTGGGCACGGTCTACCTCACGTACAACTCCTCGAACGGCAAGAACTGCGTCGTGACCATCCGCAGCGCCCCGGGCACCGTCAAGGCCATGTCCACCTACAT
This sequence comes from Streptomyces sp. NBC_01498, assembly GCF_036327775.1. Classification (NCBI taxonomy): domain Bacteria; kingdom Bacillati; phylum Actinomycetota; class Actinomycetes; order Kitasatosporales; family Streptomycetaceae; genus Streptomyces; species Streptomyces sp. NBC_01498. The sequence continues at coordinate 531,336 of NZ_CP109598.1, forward strand.
CTACGTCCCCGACACCGGCGAGTGGGGCGAGGACTACGGGAACTACACGTCCTACGCGGGTCCGGGCCGCGTCTACGGCAAGGGCCACTGCGTGAGCTGGGGCGGGCACATCGCCAACGTGTACGTCCAGGTGGAGAACTCCAACTGCGCGGCCCTGAAGGAACGCCGGGTCACCTCCGTCCGCTGACCCGGACCCGGCCCCACCGCGACACCTCCCCGCGCCACCCGGGGTCCGGCCTCCCGGACCCCACCGCGGACGCCGTCGGAAGACGTCCGCACGTCGGGGGAAAGCACGGCAACCCGCAGCCGGTCGGCCGACCCGGGTCCGCACCCGGGTCGGCCGACCGGCCAGTGGTGCCGTGCGGCTGGGACGGCCGGGCGATCGCCCACCCCGACATCGTTGTCGAAGGCGTCGCCCGCGTGCGCGCCACGGCCCTACAGGTGCGGCAGGCCCGAACGGAGCACCGCGTGCCGGGACACCGTCGGCCTAAGGCGTGCGAACGGCGTCGCCGCCGTACAACTGCCTGGTGAACGCGGAGATGTCGGCGGTGCGATCGGCACCGTCGAGGTTGTACGTCAGATAGACCCCGTACCCCTCGCTGACGGTGCGGCGGGCGAGGTCGGCCACCGTGCTCTGCGAGGTCCGCCCGATCTCGACGGCAGCCGGCGACAGCCTCGACTTCGGCAGGGCGATACGGGGGACCTGCCAGCTGCCGTAGTACGGGTTCCAGGCGTAGGTGAACCTGGAGGAGAGGTCGACGCCGCCGTAGGAGAGCCGCGACGCGGCCGGGCCGATGTTGTAGAGGCTGATGATCTTGTCCGGCATGTTCGCGCGCAGCGCCGTCACCAGGTGCACGAAGGAGCTGTCGTTGGGCTGACCGGTGCCGTTGGCGCCGTACTGGGCGTACTCGTCGTCGAAGTCGATGCCGTCGAGGCCGTACCGGGCCACGGCGTCCGACAGTTGCTTCGCGAATGCCGAAGCGGCCTGCTGATCGGGGAAGTTGGCGAAGCCCGCGCCCTCGTGGTTGCCGAGCACCGACAGGACGACCTTGATGCCCTTCTGCTGCAACGGCCGTATCTCCGTGGCGGCGTTGTCGAGGACCCGCCGCACGTTCTCGTTGAAGTGCAGATACGCCGCCTTCGTGCCCGTGTCGTAGTTGATGTTCGCCGCGAAGATCACGGCGACGTCGAAGACGTTGCCACCACCGCCGGCGAGGGTGTACTTGCCGACGTTGAGCATGCTGTTGTTGTTCACCTCGACGTACGCCACCGAGATCGGCCCTTGTTTCGCGGGGGCTGGAGCCGGGGCAGGGGCGGGGGCCGCTGCCGCCCCGTTCGTGGTGGCCGTGCCGAAGGCGAGCGCCGCGACGGCCGAGAGCGCGAGCGCCGCCGTCCGCAGTCTGCTCCGTACCGGAGTGAACATCATTGATCGGTCTCCCCTCGCATGGGTCGACGCCCGGCCCGTTCGCAGGCGCCGAGTGAGCCTTCCGAGTTTCCGCTCCCGCGCCCGAAGCCCGGGAATCTTGCGTGAACTCTTACGACTCCCACGTATGTTCCACGCCAACTCGACTTTTCAACAAGGGAGTTGGGGTCGCCCCATGCACCGGCCGCGGGGCGCCACGGGATCCCGCCGACCGAGCCCCGGTCCGGCGAGAACGCACCGTACGACACCACCCGCGGGAAGGGCAGTAGTGGCTCCCGAACACCCGTGGGAACGAAGGCGCCCGTGGGCCGATCTCGTCATGGATTCTCCGGACTTCGTTGGAGACCTCCCTGATCTCGGTGCGGGTGTGCGGCAGGGCAGCGCCGCGGCACCAGCCAGGCTCTGACGCCCCGACCGTCGTGGCCCCTGCGCAGAAAGCGCAGGAGCCACGGGGTCCCCGCCCTTGAGTCGCTTCACGGCCCAAGGAGAATCCGATACCGGCGCCGTCCACCCTGCTCTACGGGCAGGACCCGCGCTTCTGTGCGAGTACATACCCTTGCGAGGGATTTTCGATCTTGACATACACGGGCTTGGCGGAGTTCGTCCTGTCGTAGGTCATGGTCCACCGCTTCGCCAGGAGCGGAAACTCATTGAGGAATTCGACTTTGTAGCAGTACCCCGCGTCGATGCGCAGAGCGTCCCAGTCCTGGCTTACCGGAGTCCTTTCTCCGGTGTAGATCCATTTCGTGTCACCGGTGTTCACGCAGCCTTCGCTAGCGGTACCCGTTGTTCCGGTGCCGCAGTTCCAGTGCTTTACGGCCAGCACTCCGAGATGGCTGCCGTTGGTGAACTCGGAGCAGCCCGACCAGTCACACGCGCCGCCGGCTTGGGCAGTTGACGTTGACACCACGAACGCGAAGGAGGCGACGGTTGCCGTGATGGCAACCCTCCTGCCCAGATTCAGGAATCTCTCTCCGACCGACACACTTCCCCCAATTGCTCTTTGTGCAATGTGAGTTGAATAATGATCGCATCCGACTTGAGATGCAAGACTCTGCGCCGCGGTCATGTGCGTGAGGCGTGAGACGTGCCCCCCGTCAGCGAAAGTCCGTGATCGCTCCTAGCGGATGGGGAAATTCCGGAAATTCCAAGCGCTGCGCAGGATCCGTCCGACAAAGATTCTCTTCCCACGGCCCACAGACTGAAAGGCATCCGCTTTCGCATCGCCGGCTCTGTTCACGTACCAGCAGATTTCTCCGCTTCGGCAGGCGCCCATCCGTGAAGGCTTCTCTTCACGGCGAAACGTTCGCGGATGAGCGGAACGCCGAAGCGCCCGGCGATCACACGCATTCCGCTTTCGCACCGAGACCTGACGCGTCGAAACCAGCGGACGCAAAGGGGTTGGTGAAGTGCCACGCACCGTCCCGAACCGCTCGCATGCCTACTCACGGCATGAGGAAGTCGCTGAGGTTTCCGTCGCTGCCGGCGGCGTCCGGCGGTGTTGTCCGGGCGATGCGGTTCAGTTGTGTGGGGGTGTGGCCGGAGAGGGCACGGAAGTCCCGGCTCATGTGCGCCTGGTCGTGGTAGCCGCTCATGGCCGCGAGTTCGGCCAGCGAGCGGTACCTGTCGGCCGGCACGGTGAGGGCGCTCTGGAATCGAAGGATCCGGGAAAGGGTCTGGGGCGGGATGCCGACGTACTCGCGGAAGAGCGACTGGATGCGCCGTCGGCCCAGCCCTGTGGTTTCGGCGAGTTCGGACAGGGTCATCCTGCCGCCGCGGGCACGCAGCAGGCCCCATGCCTCGACCGCTGCGGTCGCGGGCGGGGGACGGCCGACACAGTGCCTGGTCAGGATGTCGTCAAGCAGGGCCCAACGCCCGGTCCAGTCCTGAGCCGTCGCGAGTTGTTCGGTGATTCTCCCGGTCCAGCCTGTACCCATGACCTCATCGGGGTGCACCAGTACCTGGGCAAGGTGGTGCAGGGGGATGCCCATACAGCGGTGGGCGCCGAGCGGAGTGAAGTCGACTTCGACCGCCTGCCCGGTGCCCGGATAGCCGCCCAGGACATGCGCGGTCCGCGGGCCCGCGATCATCGAGAGCCACCGGCCCGGCTCCCCGCCGCCCGGCCCCTCATACATCTCCAGGGGGGCCGCCCATCCCAGTACCAGCGTGACCGTGGCCGTGGGAAGCGTGACCCTCAGGCGCTCGCTCCCGGGCAGTCGGTACCCGCGGTATCCGACCACCTGCCCGCGCAGCACCAGCGACGCCGGACGCCGGATGTAGACCGGCTCACCCCCGCCCGCCAACACACCGTTCCCCCTCCGCCCGGCAGACCTCCCCCGGCCGACCCGGGACAGACAGGAAAGTGCGCCTTCGTACAAGACACCGGACCCGCCGGGAACGCAGTCTGGGCGAGCACCCCGGTCATGGTGAAGACAACGACCGGACAAACAAGCGGGTACAGAAACCGGACCCATCGAGTGAGGGCCGGTCCGGAGCATTCAACCGCTTACCAACCACAGATCTACGGAGAGGATCCACAGATGCGTATCCGTCGCGCCGCAACGGGAACGGCCCTCGGGGCTGTTCTCGCCATGGGCGCCATCGCTGCTCCCGCCCATGCCGCCCAGCCTCGGCCCGCCACGCTCTCGGCCGAAATCCAGACTTCCGCGGAGGGCCCGGCCGGCGCGACCGCCTACAGTTTCGCGGGTGCCTACCTCACTGCGGGCGCATGCGAGGTAGCCAGAGCGGGGAGGCCGGGACCGGCGAACCACCCGTCCTACTGCAGCCCGTACGGTGCCATGTACTACCTCTTCATCTGGGTCTGAGAAGCCACTTCGGCCTCCGGCACCCTGATCAGCACCCTGTGGGCTCCGGACCGGTGACGCCAAAGGGGCGTTGGATTTGAAACGCCGCACGGGCCGCGTTCCGGCCCGGCGTTGCCCGCCGCACCGGCCGGGTCTCACACTCGGCCGGTGCCGGAGCCCCGCAGAACCCCTTCCACCGGTGTAAAGAGCCCTGCCGACCCGGCCGACCGTGTGCGGACGACGGCGCTTCGTCGCCGTCTGCCGAGACCGACGGTCAGATGTGGTGGCACCCGTACCGGCGTCACGCCGGGACCGGGCAGCGAGCAGCCCTGCGTACGTGGCACGGGAGCTGGAAGCCGGGGCCGCCCGTGGTCGCGCGGCATTGGTATGACGCTCGCCGCAGGGGGCGAGCGTCTGGAGTGGGTCCGCCGGTCGCGGTCCGGGCAGGTCTTGCCGGACAGCTACCAGCAGTCCAGTACCGGGAGTTGCGAGCCGTAGCCGGGTCGGTCGGCGGTGGCCTGAAGACGGCCTTCGCGACGCGGGGTGCGATGAGAGAATGCGGTTTGTCAGGGGCATGCCGTTACTGTGCGGTGGGTCCCACCCGGTTCTCGACTCCTCGTGGGAGGAAGACGTGAGCACCAAGCGCACCAACCCCCTCAGACGCACCGCCCCACGCTTCCGGCGGCCCGTGACCGCCCTGGCCGTACTCGCCCTGTCGGCCGCACTGGGGCTGGCAGGCCCCCAGGCGGCGCAGGCCCAGCCGCAGACGTTCAGCGCCGCCGAGCTCGCGGCGGCGGGCGACGCCGTCCTCGCCGCCGACATCGCCGGAACGGCCTGGGGCGTCAACCCGGCGACCGGCACCGTCCTGGTCACGGTGGACAAGCGGGTGTCCGCCACCGAAGTGGCCGAACTGCGCAGAAGCGCGGGCGCGCAGGCCGACGCCCTCACCTTCGAGCGCACCGCCGGTACCCTGCAGCCACACCTCCAGGGCGGCGAGCCGGTCTGGAGCAACGCCGGCCGCTGCACCGCCGGGTTCAACGTACGGGCCGGCACCGCCGACTACTTCGTCACCGCCGGCCACTGCACCCAGGGCGTCTCCACCTGGTACACGAACGCGTCGCGCACCACCACCATCGGCCCGACCGCGGCGACCAGCTTTCCGGGCAACGACTACGGCATCGTCCGGTACACCAACCCCGCGGTACCCCGTCCCGGAACGGTCAACTGCGGCGGCACCATCATCGACATCACCGGCCCCGCGAACCCCACCGTCGGCCAGAGGATCTGGCTGGCCAGCAGCACCACCGGCTGCCACAGCGGTGCCGTCACCGGCCTCAACGCCACCGTCAACTACGGCGCGGGCGGGATCGTCAGCGGACTCATCCAGACCACCCTCTGCTCCGAACCCGGTGACAGCGGCTCCCCGGTGTTCACCCGCACCGGCGACGGCACGACAGGACTGGCCGTCGGCGTGCTCTCGGGCGGCTCCGGCAACTGCGCCTCGGGCGCCACGTCCTTCGTCCAGCCCATCAACGAGGTACTCGCCGCCTACGGCGCCGTCCTCACCTGAACAGCCCGGCGGCGCCCGGTGGGCTCCGCCCCGGCAGCGCGAAGGACCTCGGTGACTCTCCCGGGCATGTCGAAGGAACACCGCCGACTCGGGGCCGGAGAGTCCTGGTGAAGGCCGGAGTGCGGTCGGGCGGAGGGCCGTCGGCGGTACGGAAGACGCTGCCGCTGCCGCTGCGGCTGCCGTGCTCGCGGGGCAGGACGGCGATGAACCCGGCCTCCGGGAACGGGGCGCGGACGGTGTCCTCGGGGCAGCGTCTTGTCCACCGTTGGGACGAACTTGGGCGCCGTTCCCCCGCCGAGACGAGCGGTCGGTGCTCGCGCAGGTCCCGGACGACCGTTCGTGCCGAGCCGCGCCGCCTCACGTTCGCTCTGGCTTTCGACCGGTCGGACAGGGTGAGACCGCTTCATACGCCTTGCCTCGGAGCTCCGTGCGTGCCCGCGTCGGCGGGACGGAACGCAGTCACGCATGCGTCCCGTCGACGGCGACGCGGCCGGACGCCGTTCCCCTTCTCGGGATGCCGGGTGAGGTGGGCCCTCACACCCAGGCAGGGCGCGGTGCGGCGCACCTCTGGCACTTCGCACGGGCACCCTGGCCGGCGCCGATCCGTACGTCAGAGGCGGGTCGGACGGGACGGGTGTTCCATGGCCAGGCCGCCCGTCTGACGGACGGTGACGTCCCACCCGGCCTCAGTGAACGCCCGGCGGAACTCCTCCTCCACGGCCTTCCGACGAGGGGCTCGGCGGGAGGCCACACGGACAAGGCACCCGCCGCTGGTGTACGAGATCAGCACGCTCGAACTCGGGAGGCTGATGCGGAGCAAACCGATCGCGGTGAGCGCGTCGGCAATCGGAGCGGCGGCGGCGGAGATGAAGCTGGCGGCGGACACCGGGTCTCCCAGCAGTCGAGGGTGGGCGAAGCGACTCTCGGGTTCCCGCTGCGCGCCTCTTCACCGACTCGGCCCCCGGCACCACGTGCCGAGTCGGGCGCCGGACGACCGCGCCCGCTCCGGCGGGGCTCACGCCCCGGAAGGCGCGCTCCGGTGCAGCTTCACGGCTCTGGGGAGCACAGCACCTCGCTCACCCTCCCGGCAGAAAATCTGTCACGGCGAAGGTAGACATGTGGGCCTCGGCGGGGTTAGTGTTCTGTCCGTAGCCAAGAGGTCGAGCAGGACCGGCAGGGATGAACTGCCGGTAGCGGTACCGATAAGTGCAGGTCGGTACGGTGGTGGAGTTCCGGAGCCAGAGCGGTTGCAGGACGGCGACGGGACTGACGGCCGGACCGGGCAGCCCGCAGGATCAGGGGCCGCCACAGCAGTACCGCAGTACGCACAAACAGCAGGGCAGGACCAGTGGTCCCCCGGTAAAGGCGCCGACTGCGGGCGCGCGTACCGGGAAGTCCGACGGTGGGGTTCCAAGCCGGAGCAGAAGCGCGACGGGCGACGGGGCCGGCCGCCGGAGAGTGACGCTCCCTCAGGTCACCAGCGGTTCGCATCACCAGCAGTACAGAGCAGTGCGCGGTACCAGCAGTAAGCAGTCAGGTAATTGGTCAAGAGGGAGACGGAGGAGCCGAGCACCATCAGGATCGCCCGGGCGGAATGACTGAGTCCGGGTACCGCAGGACATCGACAGTGAGGTGGTCTCCGGTCAAGCAACCGCGATCCCCGCATTCCCCGTCCTCTCCCGGACAGCCGTGCGGACACAGAAGCCCGGCACAGGAAAACAGCCGGCAGATGGTGTAGCAATTCCTTCGGGGCCCTGGTGCCGTACGGCACCAGGGCCCCTCCAGCATGATTCACAGAGAGGCACAATGACAGCGGGCAACTCCATCGACCGACTCAACGACGACGACTACCCCGCCTACACCATGGGCCGGGCCGCCGAGATCCTCGGCGCCACCCCCGCCTTTCTCCGCGCCATCGGCGAAGCCCGCGTCATCACCCCGCTGCGCTCCGAGGGCGGACACCGCCGCTACTCCCGGTACCAGCTGAAGATCGCCGCCCGAGTCCGCGAACTCGTCGACCAGGGCACCCCCGTCGAGGCCGCCTGCCGCATCGTCATCCTCGAGGATCAGCTCGACGAAGCACAGCGCATCAACGAAGAACTCCGCAACTCACCCTTGACCGCACGCCGGACGCCTGACAGAGCGGTCCCGCGTTCCGCGACCGCGCCCGTTCTACGGGCACCGATGTCCGAGGGCCACACGGGTGACCCGGCCGAGGGTGGTGACGGCCGTCGCCTTGCCCCGACGGCCATGTTCACTTCGGTGGCCGCCCGTTCTGAAACGGTCTCCGGTAGCCTCCGCCCTGGGCCGGGCCGCACGGAAGCGGCCCGGCCGCGGAGCTTCGCCCCATGCGCGTCCGGGCCACTCCGAGCTCCCACCGGGTCCTCGGCGATCTCATCCTTGGGCAGGTAGAGGCGGTCGGCGAGTTCACCGGCGAACAGGTTCCTGCCGAGACGGGCACTCAGTTCGTCGCAGGCCCGGGTGATGTCGCCGGTCAGCTCCCGCAGCCGGCGAGGCACGAGCGCCGCCCAGGTGGTGTCGCGGAAATGCCGCCTCGTCTCGCGGAAAAATGCGGTGGGCGCGGGGTGGGCACCGTCCGTCAGCGGACGCCGCGGGTGGGCGGAACACGGGACCCGGGTGTTTCCCACGAGTCGGCGGGCCCGTCGGCGCCGCCCTGGTGCGGCAGTACGCCGGTGGCCGGTGATCCGTCCCCTGTGGGCTTCGTGGGTCGAGAGGGTTCACGCCTGGAGCCGATCCCGAGGTACTGGAGTGTGCCCCGCAGCGCTTGCGCGCAGAGACGCCGCAGCGCGAGATAGAAGCGGTCGGGCAGGAAGACCAGGTCCGCGACGATCATCGCACCGGAGAACAGCGGCAGCCCCATCAGTACCGCGATCCCCAGATGCATGCCCAGCATCATCGCCAGGACGGGGTACTTGAGCCTGCCGAACAGCACGAACGGGAACGCGACCTGGAGCAGCACCGTCGCGTAGGCGGTGATCGCGAGCAGTACCGTCTGCTCGTCCGCGATCCGGGAGAGCTCGGGCCAGGGCCGGAAGAGATCGAGGTTCAGTACGTAGTGCATGGCGGTCCCGCCGCCCCACGTACCGCCCTGCACCTTGTAGAGGCCCGCCGACCCGTAGAGGAAACAGACCTGGACGGCGATGACGATCAGTCCGCAGTTGTGCAGCACCGTGACCAGCGTGGTCCGCGCCTGACGCAGTTGACCCGGCGGTTTCCTCGTACGGCCGTCGTCGGCCGCCGTGTGGCGGGCCGCGCGGCGGGCGTCCAGCGACCAGCGCCGGCCGCAGGCGGTGAGCACGAGGTAGAAGACCATCAGCAGGATCAGGTTGTCGCCGCCGTCCGTCATGAAGATGGACCGGGCGTGGAACGAGGCCACGAGAAGGGCGAAGAGGATGGAGATCGCGCGGGTCCGCCAGCCGAGGGCGAACAGCGCGGCGGTGACGACGGCGAGCGCGTAGCAGAGCTCGAAGTACGTACGGCTCTCCGACAGGGAGAGGATGCTGGCCCAGCCGGTCTGCTCGTAGAGCTGTGCCGCCAGTCCAGGGGTCCAGGGTGAGCCGGGCCCCCAGATCTCGTCGCGGTGCGGGAACTCCCTGAGGAGGAAGCCCAGATAGAGCAGGCCGTAGCCGATGCGCAGCACGGCCGCGGCGTACAGGGAGATCGGCTGTTCCGTCAGCAGGGCGTACAGGTGCCTGCCCCGTGCGCGTGGGGAGAGCTGTTCAGTTGCCATCGGGGGTCACCTTCCACCAGGGCAGCAGCCGGGTCTCGGCGGGTTTCGGCGGCGCCTGTGCCGTGGTCGTGGCGTTCGTGCGCGGGGCGGTGACGGGCACGGTGACCACCCGGAGCTGGATATGGGCGATGCGCTCGCCCGAGCGGTCGTCGGCGTGCTCGGTCATGCGGGCCACCGCGATGTTGCGCAGATACTTCTGGAGCATCACGGCGCGTTCCGAGCGCGGCTCGTCGCTGCCTCCGTGCAGTTCGAGGTACGACGTCCAGGCCCGGCGCAGTTCGTTCTGCGCGGTGTGACTGGGGAACGGGCTGTGCTCGACCGCCGTGTGGTCCACGGCCGAGAGGTCGAACCACTGGCTCACCCGGACCGTCCCGTCGGCCTCCGTGTGGGCCGAGCGCGCGGAGATCCGCCGGTTGACGGAATCCGGATCAGGGGCGAAGAGCTTCCAGTTCTGCTCGAAGAGCGGATAGACCCAGGCGTTGATCTGCGCGCTGTAACGCTGGGAGACGGCGTTGGAGGGTGCGATGTGGAGGAAAACCAGCACCGCGTGGGTCAGCACGGCCGTCAGGCAGAGGCATACGATCGTGCGGATTCCCGCTCTCAGTACGCGGGACATGACCGGCACGTCCGCGGCATCGGGTTCACCGTCCCTCAGTGAGAACGGTCTTTCAGCCCTGTCGACCGCTACTGCTCCCGCCGATTTCACCGGCTCCGACGATTCAACCGAATCGACCGATTCCACCGAATCAATTCTGCCCGGCACCGGCACCCACCCTGTCTTTTTCATATCAGCTACTCACGCCCGGAATTCTCGCGGGGGATTTCTTGTGCGCCGCGCGGCGGAACCGGAGTGGTTCCGCCGCGCGGCGCGATCCCTGGCCGGCTTGGTCAGGCCAGGTGCTCGGGCTTGTCGCCGTAGCCGCCGTGCTCGGGCTTGTCGCCGTAGCCACCGTGCTCCGGCGGCTTGTCGCCGTAGCCGCCCTCGTCGTGGCCGTAGCCGTGGTCGGGCTTCCCCGGGGGCTTCCCGCCGTGGCCGCCGCCGGTGTGACCGCCGTGACCGCCGCCGTTGCCGCCGGTGATGTTGCCGCCGGTGGTGTTGCCGACCGTGTTGCCGCTGGTGTTACCGGTCGTGTTGCCGGAGATGACGCCGCCGGAGGGCCCGCCGGTCGTGCCGCCTGTCGGGCCGCCCGTGGTGCCGCCGGTCACGACGCCGCCGAGGACGCCGCCCAGCACTCCGCCGGTGGTCGTACCGGTCGTCGCGCCCCCGAGCACACCGCCGAGGACGCCGCCGAGGACGCTGCCCGTGGTGCCGGTGGTCGTACCGGTCGTGGTGCCCGTGGTGGTACCGGTCGTCGTGCCCGTGGTCGTACCGGTCGTCGTACCGGATGTGGTGCCGCCCGCGCAGGTGGAACGGGTGATCCGGTTGGTGTCCAGGGTCACCGAGCCGTTACGCGCCAGGGCGCGCCCGTCGATGGTCGCCCCGGTCGTGGCACTGATCGAGGTCAGGGCCAGGATGTTGCCGACGAACGTCGAGTTGGTGCCCAGGGTGGCCGAACTGCCGATCTCCCAGAACACATTGCACGCCTGCGCGCCGTTGATGAGCGCGACCCGGCTGGCGGAGGCCGTCGTCAGCCCGGAGCCGACCTGGAAGACCCAGACGGAGTTGGGGTTGCCCTGCGCGTCGAGGGTGAGGGTGCCGGTCAGACCGAGCGTCGACGAGGCGGTGTAGACACCGGGAACGAGCGTCAGGCCGCCCGCGTCCGGCGGCAGTACCGCGTCCGTGGCCTGTCCGGCGGCGTTGTTGAACGCGGTCACCAGGTCGGCCTTGGCCTGGAGGGCCACCGCGTCGGCGGAGTGCTGGGCGCCGTTGACCAGACCGGGCGGGAATCCGCTGATCGCCGTTCCGGGGCTCACCCCGATGTCGCCGGTGATGACCGAGGGGCCGGTGTTGGTGATCGACTCTCCGGCCAGAACGGCGAAGGCGTCGGCCGTACCGAGCGGAACCGGTGTGGCGATGGCGAGCGCCTGGGTCGGCGTCACCGCGACCATGGCAGCGGCGACCGTCGTCGTGAGCACGGCGGTGAACCATCCGGAAATGGATCGTTGTCGAGCCGCGCCAAGGGTATTGAGCTTCATCGAGACCATTTCTGTGGGGATACGGGGGCCTGCCGGGCCGCTACCGATCGCCCGGAAAACCTTCATTCTGTCGCGGGCAGAGTAAGCATTGATTTCCTTCCGACGGAAATAGACACAGCCGAGTTCCAACGAGTTTCATTTTCAATATTGTGAGAATATTCCACACACACGCGAATCCGAGGAAATCCCCGAGGTTTTGATTTGGGCGAAAAATTTCGAGCAAGTCTCTGCCACGCCGCCGATCCCACGATCTGAACGCGACGTCCGGTGACTCGACCGGCGGCGTGAGGCTCGTCCAGCTCTCGCCGTCCCGCAGGCTGGCCGCTGTCACCCTCTCCCGGCGGGAGGGCCGGCCGGTGACGAGGTTGTCTCCTGGGCGTCCTGCGAGGATGAGCGCGTGGCGGATCCGGCTGGGCGGAGATCTGGGCCGATCTGGCCCAAGCAACAGGACGAAGCGTTCCCGCTGACGGAGAGCGGTCGCACCCGCCCGTGGCAGAGGCGCGACCTGCACCTGCACTCCATGGCCACTGTGTTGTCGTCCCTCATGGCCGAGGGCTAGCAGGACATGGGTGATTCGCGCACCGCCGTGACGCAGGCGCGCACCGCCGGCTTCTGCGCCCGCCAGTCCGAGCACCCGGGGCTCATCGCCCTGGTCGACGGACTCCAGTCGTTCATCTCCTACTGGGCGAACAGGCCGGAGGACGCGCTCCACTACGCGCGGAAGGGTACGTAGGAAGACTCCGGCGTGCGGGGGACGGTGTCCGTCTGGCTCCCGGGTTTGGAGGCCGGAGCGGCGGCCCTGCTCGGTGACGAAAGCACCGTCCGCGCGGCCAACGAGCGGGCGGAGACTCCGCGGGAGCGGGTCGTGCACAACGACCTCGACGCCCTGGGCGGCTTGTTCACCTGTCCGGAGGCCAAGCAGAGTTACTACACGGTCGAGTCGGCCGTACTGCTCGGCCGTGCAGACGCGCAGATCGCGGCCGCTCCTCGGCCGAGGCCGAGGAGACGGTGAAGCGATTCAGCGACCCCGAATTCCCGGGCTGGGCCTTCGGGGACCTGGCCGGCTCTCAGTGCAACCTCGCTCTGGTCCGCCTCTTCGCCGACAATCGGGACGGAGCTGCCGAGGCCGTTCGGCCCGTTCTCGACCTCTCCCCCGGCCACCGGAACAACGGCATCGCCGTCTCGGCCGAACGTGTCCGGGACGCCCTCGTCGGCGGCGCCGCGCGCGACGCCGCCGTGGCACGGGACCTGAGCACGGAGATCTCCATGTTCCAGCCCGTACGACCGGCACTTCTGCGCTAGGAGTTGTCTTCAAATGTCACGCCCACATCAGGAGCGAGGCGAGGGTGACGGCTGCTTGGTAGGACTCGGCGGTCTTGTCGTAGCGGGTGGCGATGCCTCGCCATTGCTTCAAGCGGTTGAAGCATCGTTCGACCGTGTTGCGCTGCTTGTAGAGGTGTTTGTCGAAGGCCGGCGGTCGTCCGCCGCGGCTGCCGCGCCGGAGCCGGTTGCGGATCTGGTCGGCCCGTTCCGGGATGGTGTGGCTGACGCCCCGCCGCCTGAGCCAGGCCCGGATGGCCTTGGAGCTGTAGCCCTTGTCGCCCAAGAGGTGGTCGGGCCGGTTCCGTGGCCGTCCCGGGCCGAGGCGGGGCACCCGTATCGCGTCCATCACGGCCGTGAACTGGGTGCAGTCGTTGGTGTTCCCGCCGGTGACAGTGAAGGCGAGCGGACGCCCCATGGCATCGCACGCCAGATGGATCTTGCTGGTCAGGCCACCTCTGGAGCGTCCGAGTGCGGGGCCGCGGAGCCCCCTTTTCGCGCCCCGGCGGCGTGCTGGTGGGCGCGGACGATGGTGGAGTCGACCGACACGAGCCAGTCGATGTCCCCGTCGGCGTCCGCCCGGCACTGGGCGGCTCGGAGCATCCGCTCAAACGTGCCGTCCAGTGCCCACCGGCGGAACCGGGTGTGCAGCGTGGCCCACGGACCGTACCGCTCGGGCACGTCACGCCAAGCGGTCCCGGTGCGGAACTTCCACACGATCCCGTTGAGCACCGTGCGGTCGTCCAACCGCTTCCTGCCCCGCAACGACTCAGGCAGCAGCGGCCGGACGAACTCCCACTCGGCATCCGACAGTTCATGACGACGTATCACCCAACCATGATCCACCACTCAAGATCATTTGAAGACACGCCCTAGAAAGCTGCGGGCACAGTCCGGTGGCATGTGGCCGGTCAGCCGCACAGCCCCGCGCCTGGAACTCCGCGAGTTCACCACCGAGGACGCTGACGCCGTCTTCGCGATCTACGGAAGCGACGAAGCGACGGAGCACCTGTCGTTCGAGCCGCGCTCCCGCGACGAGGTCGGGCAGATCCTCGAACGCTCCGTCGCATCGGCTGCCGCCGTGCCGCGCGTCGAATTCGCCCTTGCGGTGGTGGAGCGCGACGGGGGTGAACTGATCGGGTTCGCACGCCTCGCGACAGATCCACACCAACAGCGCGCCGCCACGATCGGCTTCGCGCTGCGCCCGGACCGGTCGGGCATCGGCTACGGCGTCGAGACCGTGCGTCTCCCTCTCAGGCTCGGATTCAACGAGTTGGGCCCCTACCGGATACGGGGCGCACGCTCGGCGCTCAACTCTGCCTCCGCCAGGACCATGGCCAACCGCCGGAATGAAAGAGGAGTACACGATCCGAGAACACATCCGGAAGAACGGCATATGGCGCGACTCGGTCGCGCAGGCCATCCTCGACCACGAATGGTCCATACGCTCTCCCTCTGAAACCGAGCGCATCAGGTTCGCACTGATCAACTGACAAGACCCCCAGCACGGACTTGCCGCAGACTGGGGGTTCGTCTCGTTTCCCAGGCCGTGGTTGGCAAAGCCAGTTGCACCAACACCCCTCGGATAGTGCGCATCTCGTTCAGCGAACACGTCGAACAGCAGGCGAGGAACCGACTGTCAGCGTCCCTGATGGTGCGCAAGAGACACCACCCACCGCAGCCAGCGCCGACGACCGCGCGAAGCTCATCGAGCCCGTCAGATATCCAGCCGATCACCACGCGCGCTACGCTCGCACGGTGACGAACTGCGATCTCGCCGCCGCGGCAGCAAAGAAACTGCAAAGCCCGTACTAACCCGCAGGTCGCGAAGTGTCCTCCCCGCCCGCGCGGGGGTGTTCCGAATGTCCAGTGACGAGCCCGTACCCGCCCCCGGTCCTCCCCGCCCGCGCGGGGGTGTTCCGCGAGCCTGGACTGACCGCGCGGGCGAGGAGCCGTCCTCCCCGCCCGCGCGGGGGTGTTCCAACCCCGTCGCCATCTACATGGACCTCATCCGCGTCCTCCCCGCCCGCGCGGGGGTGTTCCGCAGGTGGCGCCGCCGCTGGAGCCGGTCGACGAGTCCTCCCCGCCCGCGCGGGGGTGTTCCGCACCAAGCGTAGGTCGTGGTTCTCACGTGTCCGTCCTCCCCGCCCGCGCGGGGGTGTTCCACCGCCGGCGACCGCCGCCGCATTCCTGTCGACGTCCTCCCCGCCCGCGCGGGGGTGTTCCACCGCCGGCGACCGCCGCCGCATTCCTGTCGACGTCCTCCCCGCCCGCGCGGGGGTGTTCCGGCGAGGGGGACCGGGCGCGGGCGGTTGAAGTGGTCCTCCCCGCCCGCGCGGGGGTGTTCCGCCTGTGACCGGAGCCGGGGGCAGTGAGTCGGCGTCCTCCCCGCCCGCGCGGGGGTGTTCCGGACGCGCAGGTCGTGGCCGCGCGCCCGTTCGTGTCCTCCCCGCCCGCGCGGGGGTGTTCCGGGAGCGGGCTTCGATGCGGAGAGTGTGGACGTGTCCTCCCCGCCCGCGCGGGGGTGTTCCGTGCGGGTGGGCCTCCAGCTCGGGGGTGTCGACGTCCTCCCCGCCCGCGCGGGGGTGTTCCGAAGAGGACGGCACGGCGGCTTACCGGGCCTGGGTCCTCCCCGCCCGCGCGGGGGTGTTCCGCAGTGCTGGCCGGACTGCTGACGTTGCAGGAGGTCCTCCCCGCCCGCGCGGGGGTGTTCCGGACTTCCCGTGCTCACCACTACGCTGGCCGACGTCCTCCCCGCCCGCGCGGGGGTGTTCCACCGCCTCCCCCGGCTACCAGCGGACCCTCGCCGTCCTCCCCGCGCGCGGGGGTGTTCCGTTCGCGGTCGTCCTGGTCCTGGGCGTATCCTCCCCGCCCGCGCGGGGAGTGACCAGGGTCGCATCAGGCGCTCCCAGGCGCCTTCGCTTGCCGCCAGCGCGATGGTCTAGCCCGAGGTCAAAATGCCAGTCGGACGGATGGTCCGGCAGATGACTAGCCATCAGAAAGCCAGCATTCGGTCAGCATTGATCCTGGAAAATCCTGTTTCGGCAGGCCGCACATGGGACTCCGCACCCCTCCTCCCGGGACGCTCGGCAGCCCGTTACTCAGGTCCCCGCAGGCCATGTTCGACAGGAGGGGATACCAAGCCTCACGAGGAGTCATAACATTCCTTGAGAAGGACAAAAGGCCTGTTCAGCGCACCCGACCCCGGGGTTTCAGCGGGGCAGTGGGGAGCGCCGGGGCGGAGAGGCGAGGGCCGTCGAAGCCGTGGACATCGCCGAAGCGATCGCCCGCGATCCACGCCTCGCGGGCCTCTACGATCTCCTCGTCCGACCGGCCGATGAAGTTCCACCACATCACGATCTCCTCCTCGAACGGCTCGCCGCCCAGGAGCATCAGGCCGGCCTCGGAGTCCGTACGGAGGGGGAGTTCGGTGCGGCCGCAGCCGAGGTAGAGCATCGAGCCCGCCGGGACCGGGACGCCGTCGACCCGGGCCTCGCCCGACATCGCCAGGACCGCGTATTCGAAGTCCGGGTCGAGGGGCAGCCGCGCGTCGGTGCCCGGGGTGAGGGTCAGGTCGGCGCCGACCAGTGGGGTGTACGTCGTGCCCGGTGAGGTGGCGCCGTCCAGGGTGCCCAGGATGACGGTGGCCGTCAGGCCCGGGGCCGTGACGACGGGGAGGTCCGTGTGGTGCTGGAAGTGCGGCTCCGTGTCGCGGTGGGCGTCGGGGAGCGCGACCCACAGCTGGGCGCCGTGGAGCAGCCGGGCGTGCGGGCGGGGGCTCTCCTCGGAGTGGCTGATCGCGCGGCCCGAGGTCATCAGGCCCAGTTCCCGGGGCCGTACGGTCTGGAGGCTGCCCAGGCTGTCGCGGTGCAGGACCTCGCCGTCGTGGAGCCAGCTGACCGTCTGGAGACCCATGTGCGGGTGGGGCGGTACCTGCATGCCCGGCTCGTCGGCGATGTCGTCGGGGCCGTAGTGATCGACGAAGGCCCACGCGCCGACCATCCGGCGCCCGAGGTTGGGCAGCAGTCGGCGGACCTCGGTGGATTCGCCGAGCGTGACGCGCCGGGGGCTGAGGAGTTCGCGCACCGGCTCGGCGACGACGAAGCCACGGCCACCGCAGACGGAGGGCGTCGCCTGACGATCAAGATTGCTCATGACGCCCAACCTAAGCCCGTCCGGCGCCCGTCGGCAGCATCCCCTCGATAACGGTACGGGCGATAGTGGAATGTTCAACGACACCGTCGTGTTGGAGCCGACGGAAGCAGTGACCGGGTACGGAAACAACGACCGGCCCGGCCGGCCAGGCTTGAAGGAGGACACGTGAACAGCTCGTACTACGACGTCGGGACGTCCGCCGAGCGCTGGACGCGTGCTCAGCAGTTCTTCGACGCGCGGGAGTACGTCCCCGCCGCCGCCATCCTCGAAGGGCTGGTGGCCGAGGTCCCGGAGCAGGTCGCGCCGCGGCTGCTGCTCGCCCGCGCCTACTACCACTCCGCCCGGCTCCGCAAGGCCGAGACCGAGCTGCTCGCCGTACTGGAGCGCGACCCCGTCGAGCAGTACGCGCGCCTCATGCTGGGCCGCACGCTGGAGCGGCAGGGCCGGGTGGCCGACGCCGCGCCGCAGTTGCGGATGGCCGCCGCGCTGGGGGGCGAGTTCCCCGCCGTGTGACGGGGCACCGGACCCACCGGAGGAGTGCTCCTCAGCGGGTCAGCATCAGGAAGGCTGAGGGAAACCTTCGGCACCTCAGGACAGCGCCGTCAGCCGTCGGCGGGCCGGGCCGAGCGCCCGGCCCCTGGCCGGGACGCCGGACCAGGGGCGGGTGCGGGCCTGCTCCAGCACGTTCGTCACCGTCCAGCTCCGCGCGTTGACCGCACGATCCCGCACCTGGTCCCAGCTGACCGGCGTCGCGACCGGGGCGCCTTCCCGCGCCCGTACGGAGAAGGGGGCCACGGCGGTCTGCCCGTACGCGTTGCGCTGGATGTCCAGGTAGAGCCGGCCACCGCGCGCGTCCGTGCGCTGCTCCGTGGTCAGCCGGTCCGGGTCACGGGCCGCGAGGACGCCGGCCACGTCCCTGGCGAAGGCCCGTACCTCGTCGTGGCCCGTCCGGCCGTCCAGCCGGACGCTCACATGCAGGCCCTTGGAGCCGGTCGTCATCGGCGCCGACGGCAGGCCCAGTTCGTCGAGCAGGTCGTGGAGCAGCAGCGCGGCGGCGCGTACGGGCTCGAAGTCGTCGCGCGCCGGATCGAGGTCGAACACCAGCCGGTCCGGGAAGTCCGGGCGGTCCGCCCGGGACAGCGAGCGGTGGAAGGTGACGCTCGCCTGGTCGGCGAGGAACACGAGCGTCGCGGTGTCGTCGCACACGGGGTGCGTGACGGTCCCGCCCTTCTTCGGCATCTCGGCCCGGTGTGCCCAGTCGGGATAGTTCCCCGGAACGTTCTTCTGCATGAAGTGGGGACCGCCGACACCGTCCGGATACCGCTCCACCGTCAGGGGTCTGCCCTTGATCTCCGGCAGCATGTAGCGGGCGACGGAGCGGTAGTGCTCGACAAGATCCGCCTTCGTGAGGGCGGATCTCCCGCCGACAGCGCCGCCGTCACCGCCGCCGTCCCCACCGTGCGCGTCGGCGCCGACCCCGTCGCCGGGGAAGAGGACCTTGTACGGGCGGTGGATCCGTACGGTCCGGTCGCCCGCCCGTACCTCGGTCTCCGCCGGGCCGCCCGGGTCCCCGCCCGTGGCGCGCCCGCGTCCTCTAGTGGGCACGGGGTCGCCGCGTACCGCCCGGCGCCGACGCCTGCCTGCCGCGTGGCGCGGGCACGTTACGGCGGCCGTTGCGGCGCAGCCGACGGCGTTCCTCCTCGTCCGTACCGCCCCAAACCCCGGACGTACGGCCGGTGTTGAGGGCCCAGTCGAGACACCGGCTCTCCACCGGGCAGGAATGGCACACCGCCTTGGCGCGCTCGACCTGTTCGGCGGCGGGGTCCGAGTCCCCCACCGGGAAGAACAGTTCGGGATCGGCGCCCACGCAGGCCGCGTCCCGCAGCCATTCCCACGTGTCCGCGCCCGCTCCGGTCCGGTCCTCGTCGGTCGTGATCCTCTGATCGATGTTCAGCCGCGCAGTCATTCAGTCCTCTCCCCGCACCACGTTCCAGTCCTGGTCCACCGTCTCCTGGTGTTCCTTGCGGTCTCTCGCCTCGTGGTCGCGCGCCGGGAGGCGGGCCGGCTGGCAGGTCCGCAACCGCCCCTCGCGCTCGGCCGCTCGTCGACGACGGGCCGTTATGAGGCCCTGGTCGGTTTCCATCTCAGGCTCCTTGTCTTCGCGCCACAGGCGCGGGCTCACCGGTCGGGTACCCGACGTTCCGGCACCGAAAAGCGGGGGCCGGGCCGGGCCGGAAGGCTTCGGCCGTGCTGCCTCCGGTTCGGGTTCGGGTTCGGGTTCGGCGGTCGATACGGGTCCGCCACGGCTGCGACAGGACTGCGCCACAGGCGCGACACGACTCCGGTCCGGTCGGCGTACGACTCCGGATCCGGCCCCGGACTCGGACCTGGCGGGCCGGCCGACCGCGAAGTGCCCCCCGCCGTAGGCGAGTTGCGCCGCGTACGGGTCGCGTACGAACCGCGTACGAGTCGCGCGCGTGCGGCTTGCGCGGGGCAGACCCGTCAGGCCGAGATCAGCGACGGCAGCGGCACGGACTCGGGCTGCGACGCCGGGGACGCGACCGGCTCCTTGGCCGACGTGTCGGTCCCGCCGTCGGGCACGACGGGCAGCCGCAGCACGTTCTGCGGCGCCTCGACGCTCCTGGTGAACCAGACGACCTTGCCCTCCACCGTGCCGCACGTGCCCCAGCTGTCGCTGAGGGAGGCGAGACGCGCGAGTCCGCCGCCGCCCCCCGAGGGCAGCCGGGGAAGTTCGGGGCCGTTGTCCGAGACGGCGGTCGTGAGAAACCGGCCGGTCCAGCGGAGCTCGACCATGCACTTGTTGTCCGTGCCGACATGCCGGTGGACATTGGTCAGCAGTTCGCCGATGCCCGAGCAGACCGGGTCGACGTGCGGGTCGAGATCCCAGTGCCGGAGGTGCGCGGCGACGATGCGCCGGATCTGCGTCACGCGCTCCGGAGAGGCGTGCAATTCCACGACGTAGTAACGGTCGTGTGGAATCGTCATGGTCGAGGCTCCTCACACAGAGGCCCACGTGCTTCACCTCGTTGTACCAACGAGCCCCGAACACGAAGCGTGAGCATTTGCCACTCTTGGGTCACTGAAAAGACTGACCCGAGGGAGCCGAATGCGCAACTTGTCGGATTTGCGGCCATCGCTCCCCGTCACGCCTTGTGCACCGTTCGTGCATCGCTACGGTGCACCGGACACGGTTCAGGAACGGCGGCCGGCCAGCCGTAGCTGGACCTCCTGCTCCTGGTCGCCCGCCGCCGTCCCGAGGACCTCCACCGCGAACGCGCCGGTCAGCTCCTCCTGGAGTCTGGCGACCGCCCAGTAGCCGCCCTGGATCTCGGCGGTCACCGGTCGGGTCAGCGGCGTCGGACCGGGCCGCTCCCGTACGTCCGACACGTCGAAGGTCGAGCTCCACACCGTCGGCCGGGCGCCCGCCCGCTCCTGCGGCCGGTCGTCGGGCGCGCGGTCGGAGGCGAAGACGGTGCGCAGTGCGCCGAACACGGCGTGCGCGTCCTGGGTCTCGCAACCGCTGAGTTCCACCGTCACCTCGCCGGCTCCGTCGTGTGCCGTCGCGGGGTGGGGCGCGGAATCGGGTGTGGAATGGGGTGTGGGGTCGTGCGCGGGGTCGTGCGAGCTGTTCACCGTGGCTCCTCCGCTGATAGGGGTGGTGGGCCGTGCCTAGCCCGAAGGTTCGTCGGGGACGGCCTCTTCAGGGGTCTCCGGGTCGTCGGGCGTGTCCGGTTCGACGGTGTCCATGTCTTCGTCGATGTCCACGTCCAGCGGGTCGTCCCCGGGCGGGCGGGCGTGCTGATCGGGCAGATCCCTCGGGACGGCCTCCTGGTCGCCCTCGTCGTCGTCCGGATGTCGGTTGCTCATTCTGTTTCCCTTCGTCGCGGGCCCTCGCCGGGGCCGGGCGGGTCCTCGCCGCCTACCCGATCACGTACCGGGGAACCGGACGATCGGCGCCCCTTCCCCGTCCTTGTCCGCTGCCTCGTGCCTCCCGCCCCTCGTCTCCCGTCCGCCGGTCAGGGCCCGCCGAGGTCCGGTCAGTGGTCAGCGGTCCGTCAGAGTGAAAAGTCCGCCGTCCGGGTCCCGCAGCGTCACCTGTTCCACGCCGTCGCGCCCCCGCTCCTTCACCGCCACCACGCCGCCGCCGAGCTTCTCGGCGGTCTCCGCGGCGGCCCCGAGCGACCGCACGCCGTCCACGGGGAACGCCACGTGCCAGCGGGGACGCAGATGCGGGTTCAGCGCGGCCTCGACTCCACCGCTGCTCATCCGGGCCACGACATGCCCCGGCCCGTGGCCCGTACGGAGCACGACGGCGTCCTTCTCGTAGCTGACGTCGATGCCCCCGGAACCGTCCTCGGCCCACCGCAGCACCTCGCCGTAGAAGATCGCCGAGGCGATGGCGTCGTGGGTCCGCAACTCCAGCCGGACGGGCGGCGCGCCGCGCCGGGCGGTCACGTCGGGCAGCGGCTCGCCCTCCCAGAAGCCGAAGACCGCGCCGTCCCGGTCGGCGGCGAGCGCCGCCCGGCCCATCTCGAAGGACAGGGGGCCCACGGCGACGGTGGCACTGCGTTCCCGGATCCGGGCGGCCGTCGCGTCGACGTCGCTCACCACGAAGTACGGCGTCCAGGCCACGGCGATCCGCAGGGCGGAGGCGAGGGCGCCGATACTCGCGACCGGTACGCCGTCGGTCTCGGCCACCACGAACTGGTCACCGGTCCTGGCCGGGCGGAAGGTCCAGCCGAGCACCGCACCGTAGAAGTTCCGTGTGTCGGCGAGGTCGCGGGCCAGCAGGCTCGCCCAGCACGGCGCCCCGAACACAGGATGCCTCGGTGCCATGGGCGCTCGCCTCACTCCGGTCGTGCCAGTGGAAGCCCCCGCGCTCCCGCGCGCTCACTGACGACTGTGCCAGCAGTGCGGGCGGCCCGCATGTCGCCCCCTGGGAGGGCCGGTCCGGGGGTGGGCCGGGGCCTCTCCCTGCGGGCGCGGCGGATCGCTGTGACCATGGACGGAACGGGGAGGGGCGGAGCGGGGAGGGGGCGGCGAAGCGGGCTGCTGTGCATCGGGCGGCCCACCAGCGTCGCGCACCGCTTCCGCGTACCCCTCGGGACCTCAGGCCGCAGGGCCGCCCCGGGACCTGTCACCGCTCCGGTCGCCGATTCGGCCAGGGTGCGCGGGGTACACGTGGCGCAGCGGCCGGTACGAGACGGTCGGCTCGCCCGGACGAAAGGAGGGTCCGTCATGCCGCGAGGATCCAGTCCCAAGCGTGAACGGCAGTACGCGCACATCAAGGAAAGCGCCGAGAAGCGCGGCGAGAGCACGTCGCGTGCCGAGGAGATCGCCTCCCGGACGGTCAACAAGGAGCGGGCGAGGCACGGCGAGTCGAAGACCGCGTCGCGCGTTTCCACCGAGGACATGTCGTCCGGCCGGCGCGGCGGTCGCCGCTCGCACAGCGGCGCGCAGGGCCCCACGTACGACCAGTTGTACGCGGAGGCCAGGCGCCGCGATCTGGACGGCCGTTCCACGATGAACAAGGAGCAGCTCGCGCGGGCGCTGAACGGCTGAACAACCGCTGAGGCGCCCCTCGACACAACACGGCACCACACAACTCGGCACATACAACTCGCCACGCGACAGGCGCGGGTGACGACTCGTCAACGAAAACTCATAGGTGGCGAGTTGCGACTCACGGCTCACGAATCCCGGCACATTCCGCGCCGTGGTGGACCGAACAGGCCCCGCGTACAGCGCAGTTGACGCATCACCGGCGGTCACCGTCTACCGGGTGGCCGCCGGTTCCGATTGATCGTCTTCCGATCAACCCTCATCTTGACCCTCATCGACTCGACAGTGGGCGGACGTGAACCAGAAAGAATCCGACTCGAAGACCCGCATCACCATCCTCGTCGCCCTCGCCGCGAACATCGTCATCGCCGCCGCGAAAGCCGTCGGCGGTCTCCTCTCGGGGTCGCCCGCACTGCTCTCCGAGGCCGCGCACTCCGTGGCCGACAGCATGAACGAGGTCTTCCTGCTCACCGCGCTGCGCCGCAGCCGCCGCCCCGCCGATCGCAGGCACCCCTTCGGCTACGGCAAGGAGCGCTACTTCTGGTCCCTGCTCGCGGCGGTCGGGATCTTCGTCATGGGCGGCTGCTTCTCCTTCTACCAGGGCTATCACGCGCTGGCCTCGGACGACGGGGAGCAGCCGAGCGGCTACACGGTCGGCCTGATCGTCCTGGCGGTGGCGCTGATCGCCGAGGGCAGTTCGCTGCTCCGCGCGCTCCATCAGCTCCGCAAGCAGGCGGGCAGCGACAAGGACCCCGCCGTACGCACCGTCGTCGCCGAGGACGCGACCGCCGTGCTCGGTGTGCTGCTCGCCATGGCGGGCATGGTGCTGCACCTGGTCACCGGGGAGGTCGTCTGGGAGGCGGGCGCGTCCTTCGGTATCGGGCTGCTGCTGGTGTACGTGGCGTATCGGCTGGGGGCCGAGGCCCGCGTCCAACTCGTCGGTGAGTCGGTCGATCCGGAGTTGCGGGGCCGTATCGTCGCGCTGCTCGACGCCCAGCCGGAGATCGACAACGTCGCCGAACTGCTCACGATGCGGCTGGGGATGGACTCGGCGCTCATCGCGGCGCGCATGGATCTGGTGCCGGGGTTCGACAGCGAGGAGATCGAGCTGATCTGCGTACGGATCAAACGCTCGGTGGTCAGGACCTGGCCCGAGGCCGACCATGTCTTCCTCGACATCACGGAGGCACCGTCGGACACGGACACGGATACGGACACGGATACGGATACGGACACCGGCACCGGCACCGACGCGGACGCGGACAGGGGCACGGACGGGAACACCGAGTCCGGGACGCCGGCCGGGTCCGCGTCCGGGACGCCGCCCCGCCCCCTGGTCGAGTCCGAGGCACGGCCGGGCGGCGCGTCGTAGCTCCGCCCCGGCGCCGAGACGGCCGGGACGGGGCCGGAAGCGTGGTGGCAGACTGGCCGCCGGTCTTTCGAACGGAGTTCCCTGGTGCCCATGATCCGTCGCCTCCGCCGGGCGGTGCGGCGCGTCTACCGCAGTACCGTCGACCTCAGCCACCCGGCCCGGTCGCCGCTCGGTAGCGCCGTGGTGAACTGCGTCGTCTACGAGGACGGCATACGGCAGCCGGGCGACCACCCGGCCGAGGAAGCCGTGCGACGGGTCCGCGGTACCGGCAGGGGCTTCGTGTGGATCGGTCTGCACGAGCCCGGTGAAGCCGAGCTGAAGGGGCTGGCCGAGCTGTTCGGGCTCCATCCGCTGGCGGTGGACGACGCCGTGCACGCCCATCAGCGGCCGAAGGTCGAGGAGTACGACGGGGTGCTGTTCGCGGTGTTCAAGACCTGCCGCTATGTCGAGCACGAGAAGCTCACCGCCACCAGCGAGGTCGTGGACACGGGTGAGTTGATGGTCTTCGCCGGGACCGACTTCGTGATCACGATCCGGCACGGCAGGCACGGTTCGCTGGGTCCTCTGCGGGAGCGGCTGGAGGCCGCGCCGGAACGGCTCGCGATGGGAACGTCGTCCGTTCTGCACGCGATCGCGGACCAGGTGGTGGACGACTGTCTCACCGTCGCGGACGCCGTCCAGGACGACATCGACCATGTCGAGTCCGATGTCTTCAACACGTCGGCGGGGCGCCCGGGCGGGGGCGAATCGGGCCGTATCTACCAGCTCAAGCGGGAGTTGCTGGAGCTGAAGCGGGCCGTGGCACCACTGGACCGGCCGCTGGGCATGCTGGCCAACCGGGCGCTTCCGGTGGTGACTCCCGCCGTACGGCCGTACTTCCGCGACGTCACCGACCATCTCGCCCGGCTCACCGAGCAGATCGCCGCTTTCGACAGTCTGCTGGACTCGATCCTCCAGGCGCATCTCGCGCAGGTGACCGTCGCGCAGAACGAGGACATGCGCAAGATCACCGCGTGGGCCGCGATCATCGCCGTACCGACCATGGTCTGCGGGATCTACGGGATGAACTTCGAGCACATGCCCGGTCTGGGGTGGACGTACGGGTATCCGGCCGCCGGCGCCCTCATGGCCACCGCCTGCTACGTGCTGCACCGGAGCTTCCGGCGCAACGGCTGGCTGTGACGGCGGTCCGGGACCGCCCGCCGTCACGACCCCCACCGCCGTCCACCGCCCTCCACGACCCCTCGGTGCCCCGTTCGACCCGCCCCCGTTCAGCCGTTCCCCTTCTCCTCGCCGTCTCCTCGCCGCCTCCTCGCCGTCTCCTCGCCGCCTTCTCCCGCCCCGGTCCCGCCGGCCCGCGTCCACCCTTTCGAAAAAAGGTTCGAACCCTTCTGAGTACGGTGTACGCTGACTGCTCGCCGAGCCTGCCGAGGAGCCGTCCGTGAACATCCCGACCGCCGACAGTCACCATGTGATCCAGGTCCGCGGGGCCCGCGAGAACAATCTGAGGGACGTCTCCGTCGACATCCCCAAGCGCAGGCTCACGGTCTTCACCGGCGTCTCGGGCTCCGGCAAGTCCTCCCTCGTCTTCGGCACCATCGCCGCCGAGTCGCAGCGCCTGATCAACGAGACGTACACGGCGTTCATCCAGTCGTTCATGCCGAGCATGGGCCGGCCGGACGTCGACTCGCTGCACAATCTGAGTGCCGCGATAGTCGTCGACCAGGAGCGGATGGGCGCCAACTCCCGTTCCACGGTGGGCACGGCGACCGACGCGTACACGATGCTGCGGATCGTGTTCAGCCGGCTCGGTGTCCCGCACGTCGGCACGTCGACCGCCTTCAGCTTCAACGCCGCCGAGGGGATGTGCGCCGAGTGCGAGGGCATCGGCCAGGTGTCGAAGATCGACATCGATCAGCTGGTCGACCGTGAACTCTCCCTGAACGAGGGCGCGATCACCGTCCCCGGCTTCGCCGTGGACTCCTGGTACTGGCAGATCATGGCTTCCTCGGGCTTCTACGACCCGGACAGGAAGCTCAAGGACTTCACGCCCGAGGAGTGGGAGGTCTTCCTCCACCGGAGCGCGACGAAGGTCAAGATCGGCACCGGCAACATGACGTACGAGGGGCTCGTCACCAAGGTCAACCGTATGATCCTGGTCAAGGACCGGGACTCGATGCAGGCGCCCGTCAAGGCGTTCGTGGACCGGGCCGTGGTGTTCGCCGAGTGCCCCTCCTGTGGGGGCAGCCGGCTGAGCGCCGCCGCGCTCTCCTCCCGGATCGACGGCGTGAACATCGCGGAGTGTTCGGCGATGCAGATCAGTGATCTGGCTCAGTTCATCCGCACCATCGAGGACCCGGGCGTGGCGCCGCTGCTGGGCAATCTGCGCGATCTGCTGGAGTCGCTGGTGGAGATCGGGCTCGGCTATCTGAGCCTGGACCGCACCTCGTCCTCCCTCTCCGGCGGCGAGGCGCAACGCGTGAAGATGGTGCGGCATCTCGGCTCCAGCCTCACCGATGTCACGTACATCTTCGACGAGCCCACCATCGGCCTGCACCCGCACGACATCCGGCGGATGAACGACCTGTTGCTGAGGCTGCGGGACAAGGGCAACACGGTGCTGGTCGTCGAGCACAAGCCGGAGGTCGTCGCGATCGCCGACCATGTGGTCGACCTGGGGCCCGGCGCCGGTACGGACGGCGGGCGGGTCTGCTACACGGGTGACGTGGCGGGGCTGCGCGCGTCCGGCACCCTGACCGGGCGGCATCTCGAACACCGGGCGAAACTGCGGGAGTCGGTGCGTGAGCCGAGCGGACAGCTGTCCGTGGAGGGCGCCGGTCTGCACAATCTGAAGAACGTGAGCGTCGACATCCCGACCGGCGTGCTGAGCGTGATCACGGGAGTCGCCGGATCGGGCAAGTCGTCGCTGATCCATGGCTATCTCTCCGGCCGGGACGGTGTCGTGGTGGCGGACCAGTCGCCGATCCGGGGATCGCGGCGGAGCAACCCGGCCACGTACACAGGGCTGTTGGGCCCGATCCGTACGGCGTTCGCCAAGGCCAACGGCGTCAAGGCGGCGCTGTTCAGCGCCAATTCGGAGGGTGCCTGCCCCAACTGCAACGGCCTGGGGCTCGTGTACACCGATCTCGCGATGATGGCGGGCGTCGCGTCGGTGTGCGAGGAGTGCGAGGGCAAGCGGTTCACGCCCGAGGTGCTCACGTACCGGCTGAACGGCAAGAACATCAGCGAGGTGCTGTCCATGTCGGTGGCGGAGGCCTACGACTCCTTCACCTCCGGTCAGGCGCACGCGATTCTCGGCCGGCTCACCGATGTGGGGCTGAGCTATCTGCGTCTCGGCCAGCCGTTGAACACCCTGTCCGGCGGCGAGCGGCAACGGCTGAAGCTGGCGATCCAGATGGCCGAGAAGTCGTCGGTCTACATCCTGGACGAGCCGACGACCGGGCTGCACATGGCGGACGTGGACAAACTCCTCGCGCTGCTCGACCGGTTGGTGGACGCGGGCAACACCGTCGTCGTGATCGAGCACCATCTGGCGGTGATGGCCCACGCGGACTGGCTGGTCGACCTGGGGCCGGGCGGCGGTCACGACGGCGGCCGGATCGTCTTCACCGGCACACCGGCCGACCTGGTGGCCCACTCGGACACGGTCACGGCGCGGCACCTGCGGGAGTACGTCGGAGGGTACGTCGAGGGCGCCTGACGGGGGCCGGAGGGCGTACGACGACGCGTGGCCGACACGGGGCAGCGGCTGAACGGGATCGTGGTCGCGAGCGGGCGTACGGCTCCCGGGGAGTGCCTGGTCACGGGAGTGCGGGAGCGGTGGGGTCGATGCTTCGGACCACCGCGACCAGTCCGGCCACCACGGGCGACCCGGCCACCGGCCTGTCGGCATTCGCCCTGCTCTCGGACGCGGGCCCCACCTCGGCCGGCCCGCGCGTGGTGCACCACCCCCCGCGCGCCGCCCTGCGCCGCCCTGCGCCGGCACGCGTCGGCACGCGCCGGCGGATGTCGGCACGCGGCGGCGGAGGTGGTGATCCGGAGCGAGCCCCGATTCGCTCAACTTCCCTTTCCCTCAAGCGGGTTGACTACGGTGAGCCGGACGGGAGCCGCAGGCCGTTTTCCTGCGGAGCAAGCTTTCGTCAAGCGCCCGGCAAGGCTTCCGCGTCGCCTCTCGGGAATGTCTTCCCTCGCACGGGATCCGTTCGGGTTCTGTGCGGACGGAGTCGATTTCACCGGGGGAGACATGTCAGTGAGGGATGTCGGAGACAGTACGGACGTCGCCGTGCGCCGGGCGACGGAGGAGGGACGCGCGGTGAGCGGCGGGCCGTGGGTGACGCTGCCGGGGCAGAAGCGGGTGCTCGTCCTCGTGCACACGGAGGTGTACGGCAGGCGGCTGCGCGACCTGCTGCCGCTGCTGGAGTCCGATCTGCGGATCGAGGTGGTGTTCACGGTCGCCCCGCACGCGTTCAACGACGGCGCGGCGCGATTCCTGCGGGAGCTGGGCGCGACGGTGCTGCCCTGGCAGGACGCGGTCCGCACCGCGTTCGACCTGGTGCTGGCCGCGGGGTCGCGGGGAATGGAGCAGGTGCGGGGGCCGCTCGTCAGGATCTCCCACGGCGCGGGGCACATGTCCCTGGAGCGGGTGTCGCACGGCTCCGAGGGCGGGAGCGTGACGGACGGCGTTCGGGGACCCGCCGGTATCACCGGCCCCGGCTATCTGACCTGGAACGGGGTGGTGGTGCCCCGTGCGGTCGCTCTGCCGCACCATGACGACCTCGCGGCCCTGCGACGGTGGTGCCCGCAGGCGCTGCCGGTGGCCGAGGTGGTGGGTGATCCCGCCTACGACCGGATCGCGGCGAGCCTGCCGCTCCGGGAGCGCTACCGGGCAGCGCTGGGCCTGCGGACGGACGAGCATCTGGTGCTGGCGACCATGACCTGGGGCCGACGCTCGTCGTTCGGCCAACTGGATTCGCTGTTGCCGCGGTTACTGACGGAACTGCCCGGCCGGAGGTTCCGGACGGCGCTGCTCGTTCATCCCAACGTGTGGTCGTTCCATGGGAGTTGGCAGGTCCGGGCGTGGCTCGCCGACTGCCGGCGGGCGGGGGTGGTGGTGCTTCCGCCCGCGGTCGACTGGCGGGCCCCGCTGATCGCCGCCGACTCGGTGATCGGGGATTACGGTTCGCTGACGCTGTACGCGACGATGACGGACGCGCCCATCCTGCTGACGCGCTATCCGCACGGTGACGCCAATCCCGTGTCGCCGGGTGTCGCGATGGCGCTCGCCACGCCCGCGCTGTCGCTGTCCCGGCGGCTGGACGAGCAGCTCGACTACGCGGCGGCGCGGTATCCGCGTGAGGAGTACGCGCGGATCGGTGCCCGGCTCTCCTCCGAGCCGGGAGCCTTCAACCGGAACATGCGCGGACTGATGTACCGGCTGCTGGGGCTGGGTCAGCCCGCGTTCGCACCCACCACCGAACCGGTGCCGCTGCCGCCCGCGCTGCACGAGTTCGAAGAACTGGGGGCGGCGTGAGCGGACGGCGGGACGCGAGGGCGCCGGACGCGCACATGATCGGGGCGGACCGGGCCGTCCTCCCCGATCACGTCCGTGTCGACCTCGACAGTGACGCCTCCGCGGCGTGGCTCGAGTGCGCGGACGTGCTGTACGGCACCGGTGAACCGGCCATGGCGGCGCGGGTGTTGGACGCCCACCCCGGCTGTCTGCTGGCCAGTGTCCGGGACCGCGTGGACGGCCGCTGCACGGCGGCGGCCCGGGGTGTCCCCCGGACCGTCGAGGTCGGCCGGGTACGGGACGAACGGGATCACGCGCTGGTCGTCTCGGCGCTCTACCGGCTGTTGCTGGCGCTCAGAGGGGGTCCGGGGCCCGTAGGCGTTCCTCCAGACGCGCGGCGTCCGTCGGACTGACCGGGGCGTAGCGGGCCAGGGACTGTTCGTACCAGTCCCTGGCCCGCTGCGTGTCGCCCCTCTCCTGGGCCGTCTCGCCGAGCATCTCCAGGACCCGCCCCTGCCAGTGGACCGAACCGGTGTCCGCGAACTCCGAGAGCGCCAAGCCCAGTAACCGCTCGGCGGTGGCGAAGTCCCTTGTTGCGGGGGCCGCGTGGGCGCGGCCCAGGAAGGCCAGCGCTCGCGCGGCGTCGTACGGATCGGGTACCGCGCGCAGGTCGGCGCGGGCGCGGGTGAGAAGCGCGACGGCCTTCCCGGACTCGCCGGAGGCGAGCGCGATGTCGCCGAGGCACAGTCGCGACAGCGCGGCGCCCCGTACGTAACCGATCTCCTCCCGCAGCCCGAGGGCCTCGGTGAACAGGGTGGTGGCGGTCCCGAGCCGTCCCGCGAGCCGGTGGGACTGTCCCAGACCGTGCAGCGCCTGGGCTTGAGTACGCCGGTTGCCGTCGCGGCGGGCGCCTTCCAGAGCCTGGGTGAACCAGCCGATCGCCTCGTCGTGACTGCCGGAGTTGTAGAGGCCGCTGCCTCCGGTGGTGAGCATCCGGCTCACCGCCTCCGGGTGGCCCGCCCGCTCGGCGGCGGCCAGTCCCAGGCGGTGGGCCTCGACCCAGAGGTCGTACGGCCTGGTCCGGAGGAACAGCGGCTGCATGCCGTCCACGATCTGCCATGCGGTCGCGTGCCAGCCCCGGTCGACGGCGGTTCTCAGCAGGTCCATGAGATGCAGGCGTTCGGTGTCGAGCCAGGCCAGTGCGGCGGAGGGGTCGGCGAAGCGGCGTACGGCGACCGGGGTCCGCGCGTAGTCCCGGCGCAGTCTGCGGCGGGACGGGGAGAGCAGCGCCTCCGCGGCCGTGGCCGAGGCCACGTACCAGTCCGCGACCCGGCGCAGGACGCTCTCGCACGCTTCCGGTGTGTCCCGTGCGGCGGCGAGTTGGGCGGCGTGCAGGCGTACGAGATCGTGGAAGCGGTAGCGGTCGGGCCCCAGTTCCTCCACGAGATTGACCTCGATCAGCTCGTCCAACAGCCGATCGGCCCGCTCCACGCTCAGGGCGCAGGCCGCCGCCGCGACGGCGGCCGGGAACTCGGCGACCGGTGGCAGGCCCAACTGCCGGTAGCCTCTGGCGGTTTCGTCGGACAACACCTCGTACGACCCGTCCAGTGCCCGCTCCACGGCTTGCTCCCCTCCGGCGTCCAGGGCGGCCAGCCGGCCGCCCTCCCGGCTCATCGCCCGGGTCATCGCGGTCAGTGACTGCCGGGGACGCGCGGCCATCCGGGCCCCGGCGACGCAGAGTGCGAGTGGCAACCCGGCGCAGAGCCGGGCCAGTTGGTGCGCCGTCTCGCGCTCGCGGGCCACGCGTTCGTCGCCGAGGCGACGGGTCAGCAGTTCCACGGCGGAGGCCGGATCGAGGATGCCCAGATGATGGAAGGCCGCGCCGTCGACACCGAGCCCGGGAAGCTGGTTCCTGCTGGTCACCACCGTGAGAGCGGTGGCGGCCGAGGGGAGCAGGGGGCGGATCTGCGCGGCGCTGAGCGCGTTGTCCAGGTGTACGGCGATGCGCAGGCCGGTCGTGACGGTGCGCCAGAGGGCGGCCTGTTCGGCCGCCGCCGCGGGCACCTGGTCCAGGCCGAACGCCCGCAGGAACTGGCCCAGTACGGCGCCCGGTCCCACGGGTCCGTCCTTCGAATGGCCACGCAGATCGGCGTACAGCTGACCGTCCGGATAGTCGGCGGTGAGCCCGTGCAGCCAACGCGACACCAGGGCGGTCTTGCCGACTCCGGCCGCGCCGGTGACGACGACCGTCAGCGCCGAGGCGCCCGGGTGGGCGGAGCGGAGGGACTCCAGGGCCCCGAGATCGGACAGCCGGTTGGTGAAGTGGGCGGGGCCGGGGATGAGTTGACGGGGTACGGGTGGTGCGGGGCGTCGTTCGCCGGTGTGGACGTGTACGCCGCCATGGATCTCACCCGCCTGGATGGCGGTGCCGTCGATGCTCGCGCCGCCCGCGATGGAGTTGGCGGCGGACACGGAGGGACCGGCCGGGGTCATGAGAGTCAGCCACAGGCGCAGCGCCTCGGCCAGTTCGGGCCGGGCGTCGGCCTCGGCCAGGAGGCTTCCGGCGAGCGCGGACGCCGTGGCCGTGTCCCAGGGCCCTCGTGGAAGCGACTCGCCGGGCGCCAGACCTGCCAGGGTCCGACGGGCCGTCTCGTCGGCCCTGCCCAGTGCGCCCGCCAATGCGGGCACCGTCAACCGGTCCATGCCGCCGCCCCCCTGCGCCGTCCGCGTCAACTCCTCACGGTAGAGCCACGATCGCTCCGTGTGTATGCCCGAGCACCATCCGTACGGGTCCGTTCGCCGCCCGTACGGGTCCGGTACGGGTCCGGCGCGGATTGCGTACGGGCGCCGTACGGGCGCTGTACGAGTGCGGCTCCGGGCGCCGACCAGTTCTGCGCGAATTCCGCACGACACCGCAAGAGTGTGACGAAATCAGACACATTTCGGCCAATAAATATCCCGAGTTGAGCATCACTATCGATCGAAGTTGACCGCATGTCACTCTTGAGACACGCGGGGTGAACCGGCTACGGGGGGTGCTGGTGGACTTCGAGATCCTGATCCTGGGGCCGGTGGAGTTGCGGCGGAACGGGTTCCGGGAGATGTACGGCTCCGCCAAGGCCGTCCGCATGCTGGCCGCGCTGGCGCTCGACGTCGGCCGCGCCGTGCCCCTGGACACACTTGTCGAGCGCCTGTGGGACGACCGGCCACCCGGGAAGCCGGGTGCGTCCCTCCACTCGTACGCGACCCGGATCCGCACCCGTCTGGGCGCCGACCGGCTGCGGCACGAAGCCCACGCGTACACGCTGGACGTCGAGCCGGACGCGGTGGACCGGCACCGTCATGATCGGCTGGTCGCCCAGGCCGGCTCACTGGCCGCCAGCGGCGACGACCCTCAGGCACTGACCCTTCTCCGGCAGGCCGACGCCCTGTGGCGTGGCAAGCCCCTCACCGGCATGACGGGACTGTGGGTGGACCGCGTGCGCCACGCGCTCGGCGAGCGCAGACTCACGGCCACCCTGCTGCGGACCGAGATCGAATTGCGCATGGGCCACTTCGCGGACGTGGCGGGTGCGTTGTCCGACCTGATCGTCCGCCGTCCGGCGGACGAGGTGATCACCCGGCAGTACATGACGGCCTCCTACGGATGCGGACGGCAGACGGACGCGCTGCGCGCGTACGAGACGCTGCGGCGGCTGTTGCGCGAGGAGGGTACGGAACCGGGCGAGGCCGTCACCCGTGCGTACCGCGCCGTCCTGGATCGCGCGCCCGTCGCCGACCTACTGACGGGCCAGGCGTCCGCGACGGGAACTCCCGCGCCCAACACCCTTCCGGCACATGGCGAGTTGATCGGCCGCGCCGAGGAACTGCGCGCGCTCCGCAAGCCGTCGTCCGGCACCGTCGCCCTGCACGCCATCTCCGGAATGGCGGGTACCGGAAAGAGCCTGCTCGCCCTGCACACCGCCCGGCGGCTCGCCAGGCACTACCCGGACGCGGCGCTCTACGTCAACCTCGCCGCCCACGCGTCGGGACGGGACCCGCTGACACCTGAGGCCGCCCTGGCCGCGCTGTTACGGCAGTTGGGGGTGACGGCCGCCGGGATACCCCATGACCTGGCGGACCTCGTCAGCCTCTGGCGCACGCTGCTCAGCGCCCGCCGCACGGTGATCATCCTCGACGACGCGTCCGACACGGCTCAGGTCCTTCCGCTGCTCCCCGGCACGTCGCCGTCCCTGATCCTGATCACCAGCCGGCGCAGGCTGAGCGGACTTCCCGGGGCCCAGCAGCTCTTCCTGGATGTCCTTTCCACAAAGGAGGCGGTGGACCTTTTCACCAGTCTCGTCACTCCGGAACGGGCCCGGGACCAGCGCGACATCTCCGTTCTCGCGCAGCTCTGTGACCATCTTCCGTTCGCGATCGAATTGGCCGCGGGGCGTCTCAACTCCCGCCCGGCATGGACGGTCTCGCACCTGGTGCGGCGCATGTCCAAGGAGTCGGGACGACTGGCGGAACTACGCGACGGCGGCTCCGAGATCATTTCCGCTTTCGCCATGTCGTACGACACGCTGCCCACCGATCAGAGAAGAGCGTTCCGCCTTCTCGGCCTGCACCACGGAACGGACTTCGGCGTGCACTCGACGGCGGCGCTCACGGATCTGCCACTGGAGCGGGCCGAAAGGATCCTGGAGTCGCTCCAGGACTCGCACCTCATTCGGGAACCGACTCCCGAGCGCTTCTCCCGGCACGATCTGATCACCGAATACGCGCTCATGCTGACCGTTTCCCATGATTCCGCGCCCGTTCGCGAGGCGGCACTCGACCGTTTGTCGGACTTCTACCTGAGGGCGGCGGCGGAGGCGGAACACGCCCTCAACCCGCTGCGCCCGCGTACCGATCTGTCGCTGCCGCCGTCGCCGTACGTCCTGCCGGACTGGGCGGAGCCGCAGCAGGCGCGCGCCTGGCTCGTCGCGGAGCACACCGCCCTCGCCGCGACCGCGCGGTACGCCCGCCGGCACGGCAGTCCGGGCCGTGCCGCTCATCTCGCCCATGTGCTGGCGGGCTTCCTGGAGTCCGAGGGGTACTGGGAGGAGGCGGAGGAACTCCACACCTTCGCCGTCGACCACTGGCGCACGGAGGGCGACGCCGCCCGGGAGGCACGCTCGCTGATCGACCTCGCGGCGGTCCGGTCGCAGACGGGTCGGTACACCGAGGCGGAGCGGAGCGCGCGGCGCGCCCTGGGCACGGCGAGGTCCGTGGGCGACACCGAGGCGGAGGCGGAGGCCCTTCGGGCACTCGGGCTGCTCTACTGGAACACCGGCCGACTGGACGAATCGCGTGAATGCAGCGAAGAAGCGCTGAGCATCAAACTGGCGGCCGGAGATCCCTGGCAGATCGCGCGGTACAAGAACAACCTGGGGATAACCGTCCTGCATCTGGGCCTGAACAGAGAGGCCATGCAGCTTTTCCGGGAAGCGATGACCGGATTTGTACAGAAAATGGACCCGCGGGGCGAGACACAGGCGCTGAACAATCTCGCGGACGGATACCAACGCATGGGTGAGAGGGAAGCCGCCCACGAAACCTTCACCCGGGTACTCGATATCGCACTGCGCGTGGGAAGTCTTTCGGAACAGGCAATCGCTCAGCTGAACAAGGCGAGTACGATGCCGCCTTCGGCGAAACTCGAGGATTGTCTGCATCTGTTGCGGGAGGCGCTTTTCACCTTCCGCAGGATAAATGATCGCCGTAACGAGGCGGTGACGCTGAACGCCGTCGGAGCGGCACTGTTCCGCGCCGGCCAGTACGCGGAGGCGGCGGCCCACCACACCACGGCCCTCGGCCTGGCCCACCGGATCGGCATCGCACAGGAGCAGGCGTCGGCCCATTGCGGCCTCGGCTGGGCGGAACTGCGCGCGGGGAGGCGGAATGCCGCGTCACGTCAGCTGACGACAGCGTTGTCCCTTTCCCAGCGCATTCGCGCGCGCCACGAGGAAGCACTGGCATATGCCGGTTTGGGCGAACTGGAACTGGCGGCCGGACGGACACGAGAAGCTCTCTCCTACTTGGAGAGGGCGCACTCCGCATTCGAGCCCATCAACAGGTTCGAGGCCGATCGGATCCGAAAGAAAATGAGCGCAATCGAAGACGCTGGTCTACACCAATAGGGTGAGCGAAGAACGGTCGTACACCGATCCAGATCGGTCGCGAATCGCTCTCGATTTGCATACTCGGGCACTCGGATGATCTTATTCGGGCATAGATCGTACTGGCTTTCGAGCCCGCCCCCGAAGGATCTCCCGAGTGACCCCTGACTTTCTTGTGGCCGTGCTGCTGATGACAGCGAATCCCGAACTGCCGGAGCGCACGGACGTGCCCCGGAGCGTCGCAACGGCCCATGCGGAACCCCGTCCCGCCCAGTGCATGCCGAGTTCGACTTCCTGAGGCGTGCTGCCCCCGACGACCGGACGCCGCCCCGTGCCGAGCACCTCTCGACGTGGGGCGGACGGCCTCTCGGGCGAAGGCCGTGACCACGCTTCCACCAGCAGAGCCCGTAACGAACACGCCGGGGGCGACCGTGAGCCGACCACTGCTGTTCCTCGATGTGGACGGGCCCCTCAACCCCTGTGCGGCGCAGCCGGAGAGGCGGCCCGAGGGCTGCACAACGATCAGGGTGCCCCGCGCAGGCGGAACTCCGGAGGAGGATGAACTCCTCCTCCGCCGACGGCCGTTGCGCATCTGGCTCAACCCCGCGCACGGGCGCGAACTGCTCGGGCTCGGCTACGAACTGTGCTGGGCCACCACATGGATGGCGGACGCCAACCGGTGGATCGCCCCGGTGCTCGGCCTTCCCCCGCTCCCGTTCGTCGACTTCGGTGACGCTCTGTTCCAGGAGCGCCCCGACGGAGTCCACTGGAAGACCGCCGTACTGGTGGACCATGCCGACGGGCGTCCCTTCGCCTGGGTGGACGACGAACAGAGCGACAGCGACCAGGCGTACGTGACCGCCCACCATCGCGCGCCGTGCCTGCTGCGCCACGTCAACCCGCGCGTCGGGCTGCGCGAGGACGACTTCCGTGCGCTGGGCCGCTTCGCCCGGTCCCTGCTCCCGGGCGACGTCCCGTAGGCCGCCCGCCCCCTCAGCCCCGGTACGTCTCCAGGAGCCGCAGCCAGATCTCGCTGATGGTCGGGTAGGCGGGGACCGCGTGCCAGAGGCGGTCGATCGGGATCTCGGCGGCGACCGCCACCGTGGCCGAGTGGAGGAGTTCGCCGACGCCGGGGCCCACGAACGTCACGCCCCGCAGGGTCTCGGTGTCCAGGTCCACGATCATGCGGGCGCGGCCCCGGTAGCCGTCCGCGTAGAGGCTCGTGCCCGCGACGTTCGCCATGTCGTAGTCGACCGCGCGGACCCGGTGGCCCGCGTCCTCGGCCTCCTTCAGGGTGGGGCCGACCGAGGCCACCTCCGGGTCGGTGAAGACGACCTGCGGGACGGCGTCGTGGTCGGCGGTCGCCGCGTGGGCGCCCCAGCGGTCGGTCTCCAGCAGGGGGACGCGCCGGGCCCGGGCGCCGATCGCGGCTCCCGCGATGCGGGCCTGGTACTTGCCCTGATGGGTGAGGAGCGCGCGGTGGTTGACATCGCCGACCGCGTACAGCCAGTCGGTTCCCTCGACCCGGCAGCTGTCGTCCACCGTCAGCCAGGAGCCCGCCGTGAGACCGACGGTGTCCAGGCCGATGTCCTTCGTACGCGGGGCGCGGCCGGTCGCGAAGAGGATCTCGTCCGCCTCGATCCGCTCGCCGTTGTCGAGAACGACGGTGACCGGTCCCGTGCCGCCGTCGCGTGCGACGGAGGTGACGGAGACGCCCGTACGTACGGAGGCGCCCGCCGCCGTCAGCGATTCGGCGACCAGTTCGCCCGCGAAGGGCTCCATCCGGGGCAGCAGGCCCTCTCCCCGTACGAGCATCGTGACCTCCGAGCCGAGGCCCCGGTACGCCGTCGCCATCTCGACGCCGACCACTCCCCCGCCCACCACCACGAGCCGGTCCGGCACGCTCGACGCCCCGGTGGCGTCGCGGCTCGTCCAGGGCCGGGCGTCGGCGAGGCCCGGCAGGTCGGGCACGACGGCGCTGGTTCCGGTGCAGACGGCGACGGCGTGGCGGGCGGTGAGGACCTGTTCGGTGCCGTCGGGGCCGGTGACGACCACCCGCTTCGGGCCGTCGAGCCGGCCGTGGCCCCGGTGCAGGGCGATGCCGACGGAGTCCAGCCAGGCGACCTGGCCGTCGTCCTTCCAGTGCGAGGTGAACGAGTCGCGGCGGGCGAGGACCGCCGGGACGTCGAGCGGCCCCTGGACCGACGTGCTCAGTCCCGGCAGTGCGCGCGCGTCCGCGCGGGCGATCACCGGGCGCAGCAGCGCCTTGCTGGGCATGCACGCCCAGTAGGAGCACTCCCCGCCGACGAGTTCGCTCTCGACGACGGCCGTGCTGAGTCCCGCCGCTCCCGCGCGTTCGGCGACGTTCTCCCCGACCGGTCCCGCGCCCAGCACCACCACGTCGTATTCCACGGCATCCGTCATGGGGCCAGTCTGGTGCGCCGTCCGCCGCATGGCCAGACGATCTTCGGGCATGGGCCAGGAATACGGCGGTGGTACCCACCGTTGTCCGAGGCGGCTTCCCCCGGAGAAACCAGGAAGAGGTATGAGGTCATGGCCACTGTGGAACTCACCAAGGAGAATTTCGACCGGACGGTGTCGGAGAACGACTTCATCCTGATCGACTTCTGGGCTTCCTGGTGCGGTCCGTGCCGTCAGTTCGCCCCGGTGTACGAGCAGGCGTCCGAGCGCCATGACGATCTGGTCTTCGCCAAGGTCGACACGGAGGCGCAGCAGGAGCTGGCGGCGGCGTTCGAGATCCGCTCCATTCCGACGCTGATGATCGTCAGGGAGAACGTCGCGGTCTTCGCGCAGCCCGGCGCGCTGCCCGAGACGGCCCTGGAGGACGTCATCGGGCAGGCGCGCGCGCTCGACATGGACGAGGTCCGCAAGTCGGTCGCGGAGGCGGAGGCCGCCGCGCGGGCGAACGCACCGGGCGGGGCGGCGCAGGACGGCGGCGCCGCGAGCGCGTAGGTTCCGTCGTTCGGATCGGGCCGGATCGGTGAGCGCCCGCCGCGTCGGCGGGCGATGTCACGTCGGTGCCGTAGGTCGCACGGCGGCGGAGGGAGGCATGGCTGAGGCCATTCCTCCCTCCGGTGCTTTAACGGCGGCGAGGCGTGGTGCCGGGGCGCGCGAGCCCGGCAAGCTCCGAACGACAGGCCCTGGAGCGGCCGCGTCAGCGCTCCAGTACGAGGGCGAGGCCCTGACCCACCCCGATGCAGAGGGCGGCGAGGCCGGTTCCCGAGCCCGCCGCGGCGAGTTGGTGGGCGACGGAGCCGGCCAGGCGGGCGCCGGAGGCACCCAGGGGGTGGCCGACGGCGATCGCGCCGCCGCGCGGGTTGACGAGGGCGGGGTCCAGTCCGGGCCATTCGGCGAGGCAGCCCAGCGCCTGGGCGGCGAACGCCTCGTTGAGTTCGAACGTGGTGAGGTCGTCGAAGTCCCGGCCCGCCCTGCCGAGGGCCCGGCGTACCGCCTCGACCGGACCGAGGCCGAACAGCTGCGGCTCGATGCCGGTGACGGCGGAGGTCCTGATCCGGGCGAGGGGTTCGCGTCCGGTGGCCCGCAGGCCCGCCTCGTCCACGAGCAGCAGCGCGGCGGCGCCGTCGTTCAGCGGGGAGGCGTTGCCCGCCGTGACGGTGCCCCGGCCGTCCGCACGGAAGCTGGGCCGCAGCTTGCCGAGCGCTTCGAGCGAGGTGTTGTCGCG
Organism: Streptomyces sp. NBC_01498; assembly: GCF_036327775.1. Classification (NCBI taxonomy): domain Bacteria; kingdom Bacillati; phylum Actinomycetota; class Actinomycetes; order Kitasatosporales; family Streptomycetaceae; genus Streptomyces; species Streptomyces sp. NBC_01498. The sequence goes on from NZ_CP109598.1 coordinate 570,826, forward strand.
GACGCATTCGTCGCGGACGAGGTCCACTCCCGCGTACGGCACGACCTCCGCGTCGTACAGTCCCTCGCTCCACGCCCGTGCCGCCTTGCGGTGGCTCGCCAGCGCGAACGCGTCCTGGTCCTCCCGTGTGATGCCGTGCTTGTCGGCGACCAGTTCGGCGCCCTCGCCCAGCGGGACGGTCCACTCGGCGGGCATCCGGGGGTTGGTCATGCGCCAGCCGAGGGTCGTGGAGTGCAGTTGCTGATGCCCGGCGGGGAAGGCGCGTTCGGGCTTCTGAAGCACCCAAGGGGCGCGCGACATGGACTCGACGCCGCCCGCGACGACGATCGACGCGTCGCCGAGGGCGACGGCGCGCGCGGCCTGGATGACGGCTTCGAGACCGGAGCCGCAGAGGCGGTTGACGGTGACTCCGGGGACGGTCACGGGCAGCCCGGCGAGCAGTGCCGCCATACGCGCGACGTCGCGGTTGTCCTCGCCGGCGCCGTTCGCGGCGCCGAGCACGACGTCGTCGATCCTGGCCGGGTCGAGGTCCGGCGTGCGGTCGAGGAGGGCCCGTACGACATGGGCGGCGAGATCGTCCGGCCGTACGGAGGAGAGCGCGCCACCGAACTTTCCGATCGGTGTGCGGACGGCGTCGACGATGTAGACGTCACGGATGGTCATCGGGTCGTTCATCGGCTCTCCCCTTCGGTCGGCTGTCGCTCGCGGCACTCTTTCACGGCGGGCGCGGGCGGAACCGGGCGGGCGGGAGCGGCGGGGCCGGGAGGTCGCGGGACGGGCGGGGAGGCCGGCGGGCGGGAGTGCGGGCGGTCAGGTCAGGTCAGGTCAGGGGGATGGGGGTCGGGAAGCGGGGATCAGGAGGCGGGGGGTTGCGCGCCGCCGATCGGGTCCGGAACGTCGCGGACCCGCGCGGACAGCCCGTAGTCCACCTCGTAGCCGTCGATCAGCAGACCTTCGACGGTCCGGGTCTCCGGGTCGATGTCCGCGACCATGCCGCTGCCCGCGTAGCGCGGGTACCCCGACTCCCCGATCTCGCCGGTCACCTCGACCACGGCGGAGCGCAGCGCGGTCGACGCGTCGGGCGGGCCCGTGTGGTCGTCGGCGTGCTCCGGGACCAGGAGGATCTCGAAGAGCCGCGGGTAGGGATGCCAGTGAGTGCTCATGCCGGTGACGCTAGACAACGGGCCGGGGGCGCGCATGTCGTCGGACCGCGCGCGGGGTGTCCGGCGGCGCGCGCGTGTCGGGGACGGCGCGCGCCCGCGTACGGAGGTGTACGGAGGTGTATGTGTACGGAGGTGTGCGGAGGTGTCAGGTCGATTCGCGGAGTACGGCGCGGGCCCCCATCAGGTCGTGCCGCTCCGGTTCACCGCCGGGGTCCCGCACCACACGGTCGACCAGCGCGGCCAGCCGCTGCCCGGTGACGAGGTCGATCCGCACGGTGGACAGCCGGGGGCGCAGCAGCTTGCCGAGCAGCAGGTCGTCGGAGCCGAGCACCGCCGTGTCGCCGGGGACGGAGACGCCCGCGTCCTGGAGGGCCCGCATCAGGAGCATCGCGTACTCGTCGTTGTAGGCGTGCACGGCGTCCAGTCCGAGGGCGTCCCAGCGGGCGGCGAGCGCGGCGGCCGACTCCTCGGTGTACGCCAGCGGCAGTGGTACGACGCGGGCCCCGGTCGCCGATTCGGCGACGGCGGCCCGTGCCCCGGCCAGCCGGGGTTCCGAGAACAGGGCCAGGCCCGTCTCCTCAGGCATCACGACGCCGATCCGGCGGCGGCCCCGCTCCAGCAGGTGCTCGGCCGCGCACCTGCCGATCCCGCGCTGGTCCATGACGAGGGCGTGCGCCCCTTCGACCCGCTGCGGCCCGAGGGTGATGACGGCCCTCGCGCCGGAACGCTTGAGTATCTCGACCCCCTGCGGGGTGAGCGCGATCTCGCCGAGGGAGACGACGGCGACCGGGCGCAGTTCGGCCCAGGCGCGGGCGGCCTCGTCGCCGCCGAGTCCGAGGCTGCCGTACTGGACGACGGTGTAGTCCAACCGCCGCAGCGCCCACTGGAGTTCGTTGAGGAAACCGCTGTAGAGCGGGCCGACGGGGATGTGCGCGGTGGGGAGCAGGACGATCCTGGTGTGCCCCGCGCGCAGGCTGCGCGCGGCGGCGTGCGGGACGTAGGCCAGCTCCTCGGCGGCCTCCCGGACCTTGCGGCGGGTGGGCTCGCTGATCCGTACGGCCGACGTGTTGTTGAGGACGTACGAGACGGTGGCCCGCGAGACTCCGGCCAGCCGCGCGACGTCGGCGCTGGTGGGGACGGGGCGGGGGGCGCGGCGGCGCGCGGGGTGCTCGGTGCGGGGACCGTCCGGGGGCTCGGCGGGCCCCGGGAACGGCGGCGGGTTGGGTCGTGCGGACGACTGCGGGGAGGGCTGTTCAGGTAAGTGGTTCATCGCTCCCCGCATCTTTCCAGACAGATCGCCGCCCGCGTCCGGGGTCTGTCCGACTGACCGTCACCTTCCTTCAATCTAACGGGAGTTCGTGGAGTTCGTGGATGTCACGCCGCTTCGGCCCGTGGAAGTCGCTCGCTTCGAGCGGCAGCGTCCCGCGACTGTGCCCTGAGCGGGACATTCAAGGTTCCCCGCAGATTCCCCCAAGGTCGGGGTGGGAGATTTCCCCGACCAACCCGAGGGGGAGCCATCATGCGCGTCAGAAACGCACTCGCCGTCGCCGCGGCCGCGGTCGCACTCGGCACCGGCATCACCGCCACACCGGCCGCGGCCGACACCCGCGGCGGTACGTCAGCCACCGCCTGGACTCCGACCACCACTCTGAACAACGGCCCGATCAGGGAGTGTTACGCGGCCTCGTGCGACGAGGTCTGGCGTCCGGGACCCGGCGAGACGGTGCGGTGGAGCCACTACGCGATCAACAGTTCCGGGAACCGCTGGTACTACGTCCAGTACGTGTTCGGCAACGGCATCCCCAAGACCGTGTACGGCTGGATCTACTGCGACAACGTCACCGCTCCCTGCTGAGCCGCCCCCGGGCACACCGTACGGAGCCCCCGGGCTCCGGTTCTCGGGCTCCGTACCGCCCCGGCGTGACCGGCCGGTGATCCGACACGAGCGTCCTCGTCGACGGGCCGGCCGGCCCGTCGGCGTCCGCCGCGGGAACAAGGCCCGTCAGGGCTTTTCGGGCCTGCGGGCCAGCAGGCAGGCGCGCGGTCTGTTCACCCGTCCGCCCGGCTCCTGCTCCAGCCGAGCGGTGACGACGAATCCGGCCCGCTCCAGCAGGCCGCTCACGCGGTCCAGGGGCAGCAGATACGACTCGTAGGACACCGGACGGCCGTAGCCCCGGGTCGGCCGCAGCCGTTCGTCGCCGACGTAGTCTCCCCAGAGCAGGTGGCCGCCGGGCGCCAGCGTGCGGTGGAACTCGGCGAACACCGCCGGCAGCCACTTCGGGGGCGTGTGGTGGGTGGAGTACCAGGCCAGGATGCCGCCGAGCTCGTCGTCCGCCGTCTCCAGCGCGGTCATCGAGCCCTCGGTGAACCGGAGGTTCGGATAGGCGTGCCGGGCCAGCGCGACCATCTTCGGCGACAGATCGACGCCGAACGCGGGCACCCCCAGCCCGGCCAGGTACGCCGTCACGCGGCCGGGGCCGCACCCCAGGTCCGCGACCGGCCCCGGACCGGCCGTCCGCACCAGTTCGGCGAACACCGCCAGCATCGCGCGTGACAGCGGGTCCATCTCGGCCGGTGACGGGACGCGCTCGACGTAGTCGGCGGCGACCGTGTCGTACGACTCGCGGACGGCGGTCAGGTAGGAGGACTCAGCCATGCGGGCACCCTAGAGCAGAGAACCGACAGGCCGTGTCCTGAACGTGGGTCGAGCTGCGCGGCTCCGCCGCCGCGGACGCTCGGCCATCACACCACCCCGGTGGTCGTTTCCGGTCGGAGCACTGGCGTGCCCGTCTCACACAGCGCCTGAACCTCGTCCACGCGGGCCGCGATCCGGGCGGCTTCGCACCTTCGACGGGTCACGCGGGATCCCTTCGTTCTCGGACGGCGGCGGGCACGTGGTGCGGTCCGGGAAGAGCCTCAACGGACGGGCCGGATCGCTGTGTTCACGGGGTCAGGCCCAGCCGTCGAGGGCTCGGCTGTCCGGGGTGGGTGACGTGATTTCGCTGCTCAGGGCTTGGTGGCGGTAGTCGCGGGGCGGGAGGCCGAAGGCGTTGCGGAAGGTGCGGGAGAAGACCGCAGGATCGGTGAAGCCGCAGCGGACGGCGATGTGGTGGACAGGGGTGGTGTGGTGGGCGGGGTCGATCAGGAAGCGGCGGGCCTGTTCGAGACGCTGTTGGCGGATCCACGCGGCCGGGGAGGTGTGGTGGCCGAGGGTACGGAAGACGGTGTGCAGGTGTCTCAGGGAGATGTGGTGGGCGGCGGCGATCGTGCCGGGGGTGAGGTCCGGGTCGTGGAGGTGATGGCGGACGAAGGTCTGGATCCGCAGGGCGAGGGCGCGGGTACGCGTCTCCGGCGGGAGTTCGTTGTCGGCGTCCAGATGGTGAGCCAGGGTCGCGGCGAGCAGGTCGACCACCACCGGCTCCAGACGGGGCCCGTCCGACGGACGGAATGAACAGATACTTTCCGTCCCGAGCCTGACGAGTGTTTCGGCCAGCAGGGCTCCCGGCCCTTCCCGGCCCGACAAACGGCGCGTCACCAGCCGGCGCACCTGGTCGCCGGGCAGAGGCAGAAGCCGTCGCGGGACCTCAAGTGCAACCACCGCGCTGTCGTCCTTGTTGATGCAGTCGAATGGTTCCGATGTGCTGACGACGTACATCTCCCACGGACCGTGGAAACCACTCTGGCCTCTCTGGCTGATTCCGATTCCTCCGGTCAGCATGAGGGTCAGGTGGCAGATCTCCGGATCGGACTGGCGGATGAACCGCGGAGTCCGCTGAAATCTCATGGACTTCGACTTCGCCGGCCAGACGGTCACCTCGCCCAGGGTGCGAAGGCTCATCTCCGCCTGGAACTGGTCGGGTCGATCAGCGGTCAATTCCATCGGAGCCATGGTGCTCGCCATCAGCTCGTGCCACATGTCGAACTTTTCCTCCGGAGCGACATCTGAGGTCCGGAACACCGTCTCGTTCACCGTACTCCCCCGTGCGCGGTGTGGTCCTGTCCCGCAGTGAGACGGGTGGCGTCGCGAACCCGGTTTCACCCAGGAGCGATATGGCTTGATGAGCCGACCGGCGGGGCGCATTCGCGCAGCCTGGTCCCGCCGAGCTCATTGATCCTTTTCACGCGGCATGTGGCCTGAATTGACAATCCGGCGCGATGTCACAGCACCCGGGCGCTCAGGGCGTCGGACGGGTCGGTCGTCGGCGGACTATCGGCAACGCTCCCTTGGCGAAGCCGGTCGCAGTGCACGCATCGTCAAGAGACCTCTCATTCAGCAACAAGGAATCGCGGGATCGGGGCGGATACCGTCTCTGGCAACGGAATTCGCACCAACACGAATGCCAGGAACTCGCGGACATGAACTCTCGGACATGAATTCTCATGCTCCGAAGAGCCTGAGCCTCCGTGTTGGCGCACTCACCGCACAAGGAGATACGGCGTGGCAGCGATTGAGTTCAGTCATGTGAAGCACGGATCGAAGGACCCGTGTGTCACGACCTTCCAGAAGGCCCTGATAGCCAAGGGTCACAAGATCCCGTCCGGCGCGACCGGACTGTTCGGGAACGAGACCAAGGCCGCCTGCACCGCGTTCCAGCGGGCGCAGGGGTGGAGCGGCACCAACGCGGACGGGGCGCCGGGCCCGGAGACGTTCGCCCGGCTCAAGCTCACGGACGGCGGGCACAAGACCGGCGGCTCGGGAGGCGTCTCCTCCCCCGTGCCCGGCTACGGCATCAACAAGGGAAACCCCTACGGCAGGCGCAGTTCGGGCTACAGCGTCGGTTACCACACGGGCGACGACTACCCCGCGCCCACCGGCACGGACGTCGTGGCCGTGCGCGCGGGCACCATCGCGGAGTCGAAGAACGACGGCGCCTCGTACGGGAACATGATCGTCCTGCGGGCCGAAAACAACCGCGACTACTGGTACTGCCACCTCTCCAAGCGAGGCGTGAAGAAGGGCGACAAGGTCAAGGCCGGCCAGAAGCTGGGCGACGTCGGCTCGACGGGCAACTCCACGGGACCGCACCTGCATTTCGAGGACCGCCCGCACGGTGGCGGCTACGGAAACGACCGCAAGCCGTCCTGGTGACGACCACCGGAGAAAGGAGGCAGAGCACCATGGCATCACCCCTGTCCGCCACGGCCTTCATCGCCGCCCTGCGCGCCGAAGGCGTGAAGGTCACCGAAGTCGGCAACTGGCGCACCCACAACCGCAACCACAAGGGACCCTGGGGCCCCGTCCACGGAGTGATGATCCACCACACCGTCACGTCGGGCGCGGCGGGATCCGTCGCCCTGTGCCGTGACGGCCACAGCACCCTGCCCGGTCCGCTGTGCCACGGAGTCATCGCCAAGGACGGTGTCGTCCACCTCGTCGGACACGGCCGCACCAACCACGCCGGCGGCGGCGACCCCCTCGTCCTCAAGCACGTCGTCGCCGAGGACTACGGCGAACGCCCGCCCCGGCCCACCGCCGGCAACGCGGACGGAGTCGACGGCAACGCCCATTTCTACGGGTTCGAGTGCGTCAACCTCGGCAACGGGACGGACCCCTGGCCGGCCGCCCAGCTCACCGCGATCGAACGCGTCGGGGCCGCGATCTGCCGCCTCCACCGGTGGAGCGCGAAGAGCGTCATCGGCCACCTCGAATGGTCCAACGACAAGATCGACCCCAAGGGCTTCACCATGCCCGGCATGCGCGACCGCATCACCCGGCGACTGAAGACCCCGCCGACCGCCAAGTGACACCGGCAGCGGCCCCGGCATGAGAGCGGGGGCACGGGCAGAACGCCCGAGCCTCCGCTCGTCCGGCCCGTGGTCCCGATGACTGCTCATCGGGGAGAAAGCTCCGCCGGCCGGCGCCAAGGTGCGCCCGACAGCGCCGCTTCGCTGAGCGCGCGGTCGCAACGCCAGGTCGTCCGGGCGGGTTCCACCGGGGAATAGCGGCGCGAAGACCCCCGTCCCGAACGGCTTGAGGCGGGGGCCTTCGCGCTCTCCGGCCGGAGTGCTGTCACGTCGGGTCCCCCTGGCGCACGGTCGATCCCTTGGAGATCGTCGGCGTTTTTTCGCTGCTCAGGGCTTGGTGGCGGTAGTCGCGGGGCGGGAGGCCGAAGGCGTTGCGGAAGGTGCGGGAGAAGACCGCAGGATCGGTGAAGCCGCAGCGGACGGCGATGTGGTGGACAGGGGTGGTGCGGTGCGCGGGGTCGATCAGGAAGCGGCGGGCCTGTTCGAGACGCTGTTGGCGGATCCACGCGGCCGGGGAGGTGTGGTGGCCGAGGGTACGGAAGACGGTGTGCAGGTGTCTCAGGGAGATGTGGTGGGCGGCGGCGATCGTGCCCGGGGTGAGCTCGGGGTCCTGGAGGTGGTGGCGGATGAAGCTCTGGATCCGCAGGGCGAGGGAGCGGGTACGGGTCTCCGGGGGTAGTTCGCCGTCGGCGTCCAGATGGTGAGCCAGGGTCGCGGCGAGCAGATCCACCACCACCGGCTCCAGACGGGGCCCGTCCGACGGACGGAATGAACCGATGCTTTCCGTCCCGAGCCTGACGAGTGTTTCGGCCAGCAGGGCTCCCGGCCCTTCCCGGCCCGACAAACGGCGCGTCACCAGCCGGCGCACTTTGTCACCGGCGAGCGGCAGAAGCCGTCGCGGGACATCAAGTCCCACCGCGGTGATTTCTTTATTGGTGCAGTCGAAGGGATCCGAAGTACTGACGACGTACATCTCCCACGGACCGTGGAAACCACTCTGGCCTCTCTGGCTAATTCCGATTCCCCCGCTCAATGGAAGAGTCAAGTGGTAGCGATCCGGATCGGACTGCCGGATCAGTTGGGAAGTCCGTACGAAACTCATGGACTCCAAGCTGGTGGGCCACACGCCGACCTCTCCGAGCATGCGCAGGCTCATCTCCGCAGCGAACTGCTCAGGTTGATCGGCGGACATGTTCATCGGAGCCATGGCGTTCGCCATCTGCTCACGCCACATGTCGAACCCGTCCTCCGGTGCCACGTCCGCGGTTCGGAATACCGACTCGATCACCACAACCCCTCCTCGGCACGACTCTGTCCTCCCGGAGACGAGCAGCGTAATGATTCGGTTTCGCACGTCATTGACGACAGCCATCCCGCAGTACCGGCTCGGCTGGAATTGATGGGGCACGATCCAACCGCCTTTCCGGCCGGAACGTCAGCCTCCTCTCACCCGAGCCGAGATCAGCCTCCGGAAACTCGGTCGGCCGGAAGATTCCCTTCCTGGTAACGGGCCGCTGTCGAAGCCCGAATCGCGGGCGCCGACCGGAGGCGTGTCACCCGGGGCGGGCGAAGCCCGAGGCCGGACGGCGGCTCCGCCGTCCGGAATCCCCGGGCCGGGACCGCCGCACCCGTCGTGCGGTCGTCAGCTCGGGCTCCGGGTCCGGCGGCGGTGTACGGCGAGGACCGCGCCCGCGCCCACCACGGCGCCCGCCGCTGCCGCACCCGCGATCGGCAGCGCGGCGGAGGAGGGACCGGCCCCCGTGTCGCTGCCCGTGATCTCCAGCGAGATGGGGGCGGCGTTGTTGGCCCGGTGGGTGTCGAACGGCAGCGGCACGCCGGTCAGTACCAGTGAACCCTTGGCGCCCGGCACCTTCTTGTCGATCCTCAGCTTGAAGGCGAACGTGTCCTGGACGTGTTCCTTCTCCCCCAGGGCGCCGCAGATGTACATCTCGCCCTCGGCCCGGCAGGAGGGGTCGGGCCTGACGACCGAGGTGCCGGCGGGGAACGTGATCCGGACCAGGGCGGGCTTCGTCTCCGGCCGGTGGTACACCCACGCGGGGCCGTTGTTGGTGAAGGTGCCCTTCATCGTCACCGTGTCACCGACGTTCCCCCGCAGCGCGCCACCCGTGACCTCGTAGTCGGCCGTGTTGGCCGCCCGGACGGGCAGCTTGACCTCCTCCGCTGTGCCCTCGGCCCCGCCCGGTGCCTCGACCAGTCCGACGGCCGGTTCGTTCCCCGGCGACGGGGGGTTGTTCTCGTCCGAGCCCGGATCGAAGTTCGAGGCGCTCACCCACATCTCGTCGTCGAACGCGTGGGCCCGCGTCTTGACGGTGAAGGGCCGCTCAAGGGTGTGGACGACGCCCGGCTTCAGTGTCCGGCGGAACCGGCACACCGCGATCCACCTCTCGGGCATCTCGTCGTAGGCGCCGACGAACTGGGTCCGGCAGTTGGCGGGAACCTCCGTCATGTCGAGCCCCCGGGTCGTCGTGAACTTGATCCACACCTCGTCGACGGTCGAGGCGCCCTTGTTCACCACGGTGACCGGGAGTTCGAGGACGCTCTCCGGTTTCACGTCTTCGAGCGGCCCGACGCCTCCGACGAACACGCGTCCAGGGGGCTCGTCACCGATGGCGGGGGGAGCCGCGCCCAGTGCGATCAGGCCGGCGGCACCGAGAGCCGCGACGGCGGTTCGGGAGACGCGGCAGCGGTGTGGGGGACGGGGCATGGTGGAAACCTCTGTGGGGACGGGGGGGGACGGTCGGTGTCTCTCGCGTGAACTGTCCTTCGATTACTGGACAGTTACGCGTCCCGATCGGTTGCCCGCACGCTCCGGTCACCGTGCCGACCTCGTGGCCGGTCGCCGTCGGGCGACGACGTACGGACCGGAGCGCGCGGCCCCGGGGGCAGCACCCTTAACGAGGAGGCGCTGATCCGGCCCCTCGGAGGCGGGCCCGCTCAGCAGGTCTCCCGGTAGGGGAGCTCGGGCAGGTGGGCCTCCCACTGCTCCCTCCCGAGCCCGCCCCGAGCCCGTTCGCACACCTCCCGCGCCGCCCGTCGCGGATCGAGCACGCCGACTTCCCGGTGCACGCCGTTCGGGGTCGCGATGCGCAGAGCGTCGCCGTCGTCGGTGAATCCGAGTCCGAGGACCGGGCCTTCACCGACCGGGACGAGTGTGCCCGGGGTGCCGGGCGAGGCGGTTTCCCAGACGCGTACGGAGTCGTCCCCGGTTCCGACCGCGACGAACTCGCCGTCGGCCGAGAAGGCGACGGGCCGGGGTCCGTCACGCACCGTGTGGTCCGATCGTGCGAGGACCGCGAGCCGGTGTCGGCCGAGGCGGTCCCAGAGAGTGACCCGTCCCTCCAGGGCGCCGACCGCCAGGAAGCTGCCGTCCCGGCTGAACCGCGCGGACTCCCAGGTGTCCTCGCCGTGCAGGCCGGTGGTTCCGCGCCCGGTGTCCAGGTCGTACCGATCGCCGTTCGACATGAGCAGAGCCGTCCCGTCCGGTGTCAGGATCACGGAGAACGTCTCCGTCCGCTCACGCAGGAGACGGTGTCTGGCCTGCTCGGAGGCCCGCCACACCTCCACGACGCTCGGGGCGTCGTTGTCCCCGCCGATCGGCCGGGACGTGGCGAACAGCAGGGATGTGCCGTCCGCGCCCACGGCGACGGTCTCGATCAGTTCCGGCACCTTGACGCGTGCGGTCGTACGCCGGTGGTCCACGTCCCACAGGCGGACCTCGGCGCCTCCGTGGGCGACGGTACGGCCGTCCGGCGAGAAGGCCGTGCGCGGTGTGGTGTCCCCGCGTGCCCGCCCCGGCAGGGTGGTCGTTCGGCCGCCCCGTTCGTGCAGCTGGAACTCCCAGTCCCGGCCGTCCCGCCGCGTCGTCAGGGCGGTGTGTCCGTCCGGGCTGAACTCGGCCTTTTGGTAAGGCTGTTCAGGTGGGCCCGATCCGGCTGTCGCCAGTACGGCGCGGACATCGAGGGTCTTCACGGTGCTCGCCCCGCCGACGAAGCGCAGCACACCGTCCGCCGGATCGATCCGTGGCCCGGCGCCGCCGGACCCTTCCGGTGTGTAGGTCGTCAGCGGGCGGTCCGGGAACGCGGTGCGCCACAGCGCCATGTCGCCGTGCCGGGTGACGGCGTACGCGCCGTCGGCGCTGAACGACACCTCCGGCAGGTCCTCGCGGCCCGTCTTCATCCGGGGGCGCTCCCGGCCGTCCCGCACGTCCCAGGTACGGACTCCGCCTTCCACGCCGACGGCGAGAGCACGGCTGTCGGGCAGAAACGTGAACCGGGCGCCCACGTAGCACAGTTCGCGATCCGCCTCGCGGGTCCAGAGTGCGGGCAGCCGGCGTTCCGTCCCGGTGTCCCAGACCGTCAGCCGGGCGCCGTCGTCCGCGCAGGCGGCGACGAGCCTCCCGTCGGGGCTCACCTGGGCGACCGGGCCGTCGTCCTCGCGCGCGCCCGCCGTGAACACCACCCGACCCGTCTCCACGTCCCACACCCGAACCCTGGCTCCGCTCTCCTCCCTGTCCTCGTCCTGGGTGACGAGCAGCCGCCCGCCGGAGCCGAACTCGGCTTGTGGATAGCTCCCTTGAAGGTTCCCGAGTCGCCGCGTCCGCTGCCCGTCGCGCAGGTCCCGCACGACGACGGCGCCCCGGCCGTCGAGAAAGGCGAGCCGCCCGGCGTCGCCGCTGACGGCGAGAACCGATCCGAAGGCGCCGCCCGGAACGGTGACCGCGCCGAGTGAGCGGCCGGTGCGGGTGTCCCACCGGTACACCCGGTCCCTGCCGACTTTTGTCAGGATCCGTCCGTCCGCGCTGAGTTGGGCCGGGGACTGCATGTCACCCGTGTCGTCGCGCGGGGTGAACGACGCCAGCTCGCGCTGTGCGGCGGCGCCCCGCACCGCCTCTCGGGTTTCGGGCAGGTCGGCGATCCGCCAGGAGGCCACGCCCAGTCGCATGGCCAGGCGCGGGTCCGAGGCGCGCAGGGCCGTCGCGACACCGGCGACGCGGCGGGCCTCGGCCTCGTCGTGGCGGCGATCGCTGATGCGGCTCTGCTGCCAGGCCGCCGTACCGGCCACCGCCGCGAGGCAGATCAGCAGGGCAACGGCCGCCAGCAGGGAGCGGCGTCGGCGGGCGCCACGGGTGCGCAGGCGCAGGGCCCGCTCATGGGCGGCCACGCTCGCGCGGAGGAAGTCGCCTTCCAGGGACGTCAGTTCATCGGAGGCGCCCGTCTCCTCCCGAGCCCCGTCCCCCCAAGACCTCTCCCCCCGGGCCTTGTTGTCCCGAGCCTTGTTGTCCCGGTCACCGAACGCCCCGTCGCCGAACGCCTCACGTGCGGCCGGGAGTCGTACGCCCCGGAACAGGGCCCCCGGGTCCCGGTCCAGCGCCTCCCACGTGCGGGCGGCCTCCGTCAGCGCCCGGTGCAGGCGCAGCCGTTCCCGGTCGGCCTCGATCCAGCCGCGCAGCCGGGGCCAGGCGGTGAGGAGCGCTTCGTGGGCGAGGTCGACCGTGGTGCCGTCCACGGTGAGCAGCCGGGCCCGTACCAGTTCCTCCAGGACGACCGACTCGGCGAGTGCCGGGGGGAGTTCGGCGCGGTCCACGGGCCGCCGGGTGTCCTGCGTGCCGTCGCCCGGGGAGACCATGCGCAGCAGCAGCCGGCGGGCGACGGCGGCCTGTTCGCCGGTGAAGCCGGCATACACCGCCTCGGCGGTGTGGGCGATGGCGCCGCGCACCCCGCCGATCGCGTCGTACGCCTGCTCGGTGAGGGTCTTGCCGCGGCGTCGGCGCCAGACTTCGAGCAGGGCGTGTGCCATCAGTGGCAGACCGCCCGGCTGGCTTTCGACGTCCGCGACGATGCGGGCGGTCAATGCCCTCTCCACGACGAGACGGCCGTGTCGTGCCGGTCCGACGACGGCTTCCCTGAGCTGGGCGGACGTCATCGGGCCGACGAGGAGTGTGGCGGAGCGCAGGGCGTCGGCGAGCGGACCGTGCTCGGCGCAGCGGCCGTAGAAGTCGGCGCGTACGGCGATGACCACGCGTAGTCGGCTCTCGGGTGCGCGGGCGGCGAGCAGCGCGTCGACGAACCGGGCGCGCACGGAGCTGTCGTGGCACAGGGTGAACAGTTCCTCGAACTGGTCGATCAGGACGATCGTGTCGCCCTCCGCGGCGGTGGCCGGGGCGAGCAGGGCGGGGCGGGGGTGGTCCGACGGGGTGACGACCCGGACGAGGGCGGGCCTGCGGCGCGGATCCTGTTCGTCGCGCAGGGCCGGTACGAGCCCGGCGCGCAGCAGCGAGGACTTGCCGCTGCCGGAGCCGCCGACCAGAGCGACGACGCGGTGGCGGGCGAGGAAGTCGGCGAGTTCCGCGACGAGTTCGCCGCGCCCGAAGTAGGTGTCCCGGTCGTCGGGTTCGAACCGGGCCAGGCCCTTGTAGGGGGAGGTTGTCGCCTCCCGGACGGCCTCGGCCTCGGCTTCGTCGGCGGCGTCCGCCGTGGCGTCGCGCCAGCGCCGCTCCCAGTCCGCCGTGTCGCCACCGCAGGCACGCACATAGGCGAGCAGCACGGGCAGCGTGGGCACCCGTTCGCCGGACGCGGCGGCGGACAGGGTCGGGGCCGAGAAGCCGACGTGCTCGGCCATCGCGCGATAGGTGGGTCCGCCGGCTTCCTCACGCAACGTCCGCAGTTCGTAGGCGAGTTGTGAGGCGGCGCCCGCCGCCGGGTCGAGCGGCTTCTCACGGCGCCCCATCGGCGGCTCCCCCCTCGTGCATGGCGCGCCCCTCATGCCACGGTCGCGTCGCCCCATCGGCCCGCGATCCTATCGGCAGGCGTTCCCGCTGGTGGGCGGGCCGCCGGGAATTGATCGGCCGCCGGAACGGGGCTGCCCATCAATTCCCCGGCGGCTGGACTCGGTCTCCTCCCCACCCGTCGAGGCACGCAGGAGTCAGCCATCGCCACCGTCCAGGCCCCCGGGCTCCCCGCACCGTCCGTTGCCGTATCCGCCCCTCGTGTGCGAACGGCGCCCGTGCGGCGGCGTGTTGTCGTCGTACCGGTGCTGCTCACGCTCTCGCTGGGCATGTGGGGGCTCCGGCGCGGCAATGCCGTGTGGCACGACGAGGCCGTGACGATCGGGCTCGCGAGTCGCGATCTGCCCGATCTGTGGCGGACGCTGGGACACGTCGACGCCGTGCACGGCCTCTACTACCTGCTGATGCACGGCCTGTTCGACATCTCCGGCGCCGACCTGGTCGTCCTGCGGCTGCCCTCGGTGCTCGCCGTGGCCGCGGCCACGGCCGGCGTGACGATGCTCGCCGTTCACCTGGCGGGGCCGCGTGCCGGGCTGTGGGCGGGCATCGTGTTCGCGGTACTGCCCGGGGTGCAGCGGTACGCGCAGGAGGGCCGCTCGTACGCGCTGGTGTGCGCCCTCGTCGTCTGGGCCACGTACACCTTGGTGCGAGCGGTGGAGCGCGATCGGCGAGGCGTGTGGGCGGGGTACGCCGGGCTGCTTCTCGTGGCCTGCTGGCTGCATGAGTTCGCGGTGCTCGCGCTGGCCGCGCATGCCCTGTTCGTGCCGCGTGCGAGGCGCCGGGCCTTCGTGGGGGCGGCCGTGTGTGTCGTCGTGGGGATCGTCCCCCTGGTGCTGGTGAGTGTGCGGCAGTCCGCGCAGGTGGGCTGGCTGGATGCCACGAAGCCCGCCGAGTACGCCTGTCTCTCGTTGATGGCCGGCGTGGGCCTGGCGGCGGCGGTGATCGCCGGGTCGGGGCGGCCGACCCGCGCCTCGCGCCGGGGCCGGCTGGTCGTCCTCGGTCTCGGTCTCTTTCTCGCGCCGACCGGGCTGCTGATGCTGCTGTCCCTGGCCAAGCCGCTGTATCTGGACCGGTATGTGGTCTACGGCGCGGCGGGTCTCGCGCTGCTCCTCGGTGCCGCGTTCGACCAGGTGCCGCGGCGCGGGCGGGCGGTCCGCGCGGGCACGGCCGTCGTGGCCGTCGTCGCCTGCGCGGCACTGGTGCCGCTCTCCTTCTGTCTGCGCACGTCCGCGGGCCGTTCGGACGACATGACCGCGCTCGCCGCGACCCTGCGTGAGACCGCCCGGCCCGGCGACGGCGTGGTCTACCTGTCCGTGAAGCGCAGAGCCTGGGAACTCGCCGGCTCCGGGCCGGCCGCCGGGGTGGATCTCGCGCGGGCCCGCGGCCCGGTCGCCTCGCACAGCCTGTACGGCACGGAGGTGACGCCCGAGAAGTTGCGGGCGCGGATGCTGGCACGCCCCCGGATCGTCGCCGTCGCCTCGCCGCCCGGGGCCGCGGTGGAGGACGACGCCATGGCCCGGGTCAAACGGGACACGCTCGCCGACCACTTCACGGTCTGCGGCGAGCGCACGGCCCACGGGTCGGTGGTCACGGTGTACGCGCGCCCCGGCCGCTGCTGAGGCCGGTGCCCGGCACGGGGCACCCGGCGCACCGCGACGGCCTCGACGCGTGCACGGCCTTGCCGACAGAGGGTGGTTCCGAGCCAGGGGCGGTGAACGGCCGACCCGGCCGGGGGCGGGGCGCGTGCGGGCTCTACCGTCGGTCGGATGAACTCCTTCACCGCGCCCGCCCCGGTCCCCTCGCCCGAACCCGATCTCCCCGGCCGCAGCGGCCCGTCGGCCACCACCGAGGCCGAACCGCGCGCCGTGGGACCGGTACGTACCTCGTACGCGCCCGACAAGGACGGCGATCCCGATCCTGGCGAGATCGTGTGGACCTGGGTGCCGTACGAGGAGAACGACGGGCGCGGCAAGGACCGGCCGGTGCTGGTGGTGGCCCGTGAAGCGGCCGGGACCCTGCTGGCGGTCCAGCTCTCCAGCAAGCGGCACGACCGGGACCACGAGTGGGTGCCGATCGGGATCGGGCCGTGGGACCGGCGGGGCCGCGCGTCGTGGGTGGATGTGGACCGGGTGCTGCGGATTCACGACGCGGGCATGCGGCGCGAGGCGTGCGCGCTGGACCGGGGGCGGTTCAACCTGGTCGTCAACCGCCTGCGGGAGCTGTACGGCTGGCGCTGAGCCGAGGGAAGGCGCCGGGCGGGGGGTACCGGCCGGCGCCGAGCCGACAGGCGCGTCACGGCCGGTGCCGCGCCGGCGGGCCGGTGCCTGCCGCGACGCTGTCGGCGGTCCTGTCCACGGCCCCGTCGTCCGTCTCGCCCATGGTCTCCCGGGCGGTCTCCCCGGGGGTCTCGGCCGCGAACGTACGGCGAAAAGCGGCCAGTGTGGCGGCGCCCGCCGTCCGGTCGAGCACCGCGAAGACGACCTGCTCGAAATGGCCGGCGAACCGGCCCGCGCCCCCAGCGCCCGCGCCCACGTCGCCCGGCCCCCCGGCGTCCTCCGGCGGCCGTACCAGCAGCGCGCGGAAGGCTCCGGCCACCCGGGCCGGGTCGTTGCGGAAGACCCCGCACCCCCACGCCCCCAGCACCAGGCGCCGGTAGCCGCCCGCCACCGCGACCTCCAGCACCCGTTCCGCGCGCGAGGCGAGGACGGCCGGGACGCGCGGGGACTCCTCGGGCCGGTCGCGCGCCACCACCCCGGCGTTCGGGGCGGGCGAGGTGAGGAAACCGACGGTGAAGGGGGCGTCGAGCAGCCGCCCCCTGTCGTCGCGGAAGACCGGCACACCGGGCGAGTGGATCACCCGGTCGCTGTAGAAGGGGTCCCGGACGGCCCGGTGGTGCGCGTAGTGGTCCGGCGCGCGCAGCAGCGTGGCGTACAGGGCGGAGGCCCGGCACGGCGCCTCCTCCTGGGCCTGTGCGCCGTTCAGGTAGCCGCCGCCCGGGTTGCGCGCCGAGGCGAAGTTCAGGACGGCGACGGGGCCCGGCGCGGCCGACGTCATCCGCCGGGCCGCCTGGAGGCTGCTCTCGCCGGTGACCTCGAAGGAGGTCCCGCGGCCCGTGTCCGGCACGACGGGCACGGGCTCCGGACCGTACGGCCGGGTCCCCTCCAGGGCGGCGGCCAGTGGCCCGGCGAGCGACACCCGGCGCCCGTCCCCGGTGCGGTAACCACCCGCCCGGACGATGTTCTCGGTCTCCTTCGCGATCCCCCGAAGCCGTGCGCTCATGCCACGCAGCGTGGCTCAGAAGCACACTCGGGGCAACCATGTTTCCCACCCGAAGGGGCACTCTTGTGCGGACCGGTGAGAGTGGCCTTAGGTTGGACAAAGCGTCCCGCCCCGGCACCCGGGGCGGGGTCCGGTCACGATCTTCGACAGGAGGATCCGACCATGCCGTCGGACGAATTCGCAGCTGAGGGCCCATTTCTCCGCGAGGAGGACGCAGAGGCGCTGCTGCGCGGCATATGTTTCAAAACAGGTCCGCCCCGCACCGTGGGCGTCGAGCTGGAATGGCTCGTGCACGACCTGTACGACCCCGAACTGCCCGTTCGGACCACGCGTCTCGCCAGGGCGTTCGACGGTCTGCGGGACCTTCCCCTGCGATCGGCGCTGACGTTCGAACCGGGCGGCCAGCTGGAACTCAGCTCGGCCCCCGCCCCCTCGCTGATGGAGTGCGTCGACTCCACCGCGGCGGATCTCACCGCCGTCCGCCGCGCGCTGCGGACGGCCGGTCTCACGCTCACCGGCCTCGGACAGGACCCGTGGCACTCACCGGGCAGGCTCCTGAAGGAGCCGCGGTACGACGCGATGGAGACCTATCTCGACCGGATCGGCCCCTCGGGCCGCGCCATGATGCGCTCCTCCGCCTCCATCCAGGTCTGTCTCGACGCGGGCACCGAGGAACCGGGCCCGCTCGGGTACGGGCGGCGGTGGCAGCTCGCCCATCTGCTGGGCGCGGTGCTGGTGGCCGCGTTCGCCAACTCCCCCGTCCAGGCACGCCGTCCCACCGGCTGGCGCTCCACCCGGCAGGCCCATTGGACGGACCTCGATCCGGCTCGTACCAAGGCCCCCGACCTGCGGCGGGAGCCGCGTGCCGCGTGGGCGGCGTACGCGCTGGACGCGCCCGTGATGTGCGTCCGGACGGCGGACGGCCCCTGGGACGTGCCCCGGGGGCTGACCTTCCGCGACTGGATCCGTTCGGGGCTGCCGCGCCCGCCGGTGCGCGCCGATCTCGACTACCACATCACCACCCTGTTCCCGCCGGTACGCCCGCGCGGTCATCTGGAGCTGCGGATGATCGACGCCCAGTTGGGGTCCGACGGGTGGATGGTGCCGCTGGCGGTGACCACGGCGCTGTTCGACGACCCCGAGGCCGCCGAGCGGGTGTACCGCACCGTCAAGACGCTCGCCGAGACGGCGGGCCCGCTGCCGGCGCCGGGCAATCCGCTCTGGACGACGGCCGCCCGTGACGGGCTGGCGGACCCCGAGCTGCACGCGGCGGCGGTGGAGTGCTTCGCCGTCGCGCGGGAGGCGCTGCCCCGTACGGGCGCCTCGGAGGCCGTGCAGGAGGCCGTGGCGGTCTTCGACGAGCGGTACGTCGTGCCGGGCCGGTGCCCCGCCGACGACATGCGTGTCCCCGCGACCGGGAAGGAACTGCGGACATGACCGAGAACGCCGGGACACCGGCCGGGACGGCGTACGGACGAACGGACAGGAACCCGGGCGGGACGCCGGACAGCGCCGGCGGCGGACCCACCGCCGCGACGGCCGGCGGGACGCCGGACGGTGCCGCGGGCCGGAGCGCGGACCGCGGCACCGACGGGATATCAGTCGAGACGCTCCGGCGCCGGGCCGCCGACGCGCTGACCGCCGCGCGCGAGCGGACCGCCCTGCTCACCTCCAGCGTGGACGAGCCCGATCTGACCGCGCAGCACTCCCCCCTGATGTCACCGCTGGTCTGGGACCTGGCCCACATCGGCAACCAGGAGGAGCAGTGGCTGCTCCGTACGGTCGGCGGCCGGGAGGCCGTCCGGCCGGACATCGACTCGGTGTACGACGCGTTCGAGCATCCCCGGGCGCTGCGGCCGACGCTGCCGCTGCTGGCGCCCACCGAGGCACGCGCGTACGCCTCCGACATCCGGGGGCGGGTCCTGGACATCCTGGGCAGCAGTCCGCTGCGCGGCGGCCCGCTGCTGGACGCCGGGTTCGCCTTCGGGATGGTCGCCCAGCACGAACAGCAGCACGACGAGACGATGCTGATCACCCATCAGCTGCGGCGTGGCCCGGCCGTGCTCCCCGATCACGAGCCGCCGCGCCCCGATCCGGCGGACACGGCGGACCTGCCGGACGAAGTCCTGATCCCGGCGGGGCAGTTCAGCATGGGCACCGCCACGGAGCCGTGGGCGCTGGACAACGAACGGCCCGCCCATCACCGGCTGGTGCCCGCGTACTTCCTCGACACGGTGCCGGTGACCAACGGCGCCTTCCAGCACTTCATCGAGGACGGCGGCTACACCGACGAACGCTGGTGGGCCCCGGCCGGCTGGGCGCAGATCCGCGAACACGGCATCGGCGCACCGCTGTTCTGGCGGCGGGAGGCCGGGCAGTGGACGCGGCGCCGGTTCGGGACGGTCGAGCCCGTGCCCGCCGACGAACCGGTGGTGCATGTCAGCTGGTACGAGGCGGACGCCTACGCCCGCTGGGCCGGGCGGCGGCTGCCGACCGAGGAGGAGTGGGAGAAGGCCGCCCGGCACGACCCGGCGACCGGCCGCTCGCGGCGGTATCCGTGGGGTGACGAGGACCCGGGCCCGGAGCACGCCAATCTCGGACAGCGGCATCTGCGGCCCGCGCCCGCCGGCAGCTATCCGCGGGGCGCCTCGCCCCTGGGCGTACGGCAGTTGATCGGCGACGTGTGGGAGTGGACGTCCAGCGACTTCCTGCCCTACCCGGGCTTCGTCGCCTTCCCCTACCGGGAGTACTCGGAGGTGTTCTTCGGCCCCGCGCACAAGGTGCTGCGCGGTGGCTCGTTCGGTGTGGACGCGGTGGCGTGCCGGGGCACCTTCCGCAACTGGGACCTGCCGGTGCGCCGGCAGATCTTCGCGGGCTTCCGCACCGCCCGCTCCCCGGAGGACATCTGATGTGCCGTCATATCGCCTACGTGGGGCGGCCGGTGCCGCTGCGCGACGTGCTGGTCGCCCCGGAGTACGCGCTGTACCGGCAGTCCTGGGAGCCGCGCAGGCAGCGGTACGGGACGGTCAACGCCGACGGTTTCGGGGTCGGTTGGTACGCGGACGGTGACCCGCTGCCCGCGCGCTACCGCCGGGCGGGGCCCATCTGGAGCGACCAGAGCGTCGTCGACCTGACCCGGGTGGTCAGGAGCGTCGCGGTCCTCGCCGCCGTACGAGACGCCACCGAGTCGGGCGCGGACGGCGAGGCGGCGGCGGCGCCGTTCGCCGCCGGGCCCTGGCTGTTCAGCCACAACGGCGCCGTGCGCGGCTGGCCGGCGAGCCTGGCTCCCGTCTCCGCCGCGCTGTCCGCCGCCGAACTGCTGGCGCTGGACGCCCGGACCGACTCGGCGCTCGTCTGGGCGCTGGTGCTGCACCGGCTGCGGGACGGCGACGGGATGGGCCCGGCCCTGGCGGACACCGTCCTGGAGGTGGCCGAGGCCGCCCCGGGCTCCCGGCTGAACCTGCTGCTCACCGACGGTGAGACGGTCGCCGCGACCGCCTGGGGCGACACGCTCTGGTATCTCACCGAGCCGGGCGGCGGCACGGCCGTGGCCTCGGAGCCGTACGACGACGATCCGCGCTGGCGCGAGGTCCCCGACCGCACCCTGCTGGTGGCGACGTCCGCCGATGTCCTGCTCACTCCCCTCAAGGAGCCCCCCGCGTGAGCCCGTACCACATGACCCGCACCCTGCCCGAGGACGCCACCGGCGCCGCGCTGCGCGACGACGTGAGGCACGGGCTGACCCGTACGCCCAAGTCCCTGCCGCCCAAGTGGTTCTACGACGCCAGGGGCAGCGAACTGTTCGAGCAGATCACCACGCTCGACGAGTACTACCCGACGCGCGCGGAGCGGGAGATCCTGCTCGCCCGCGCGCCCGGCATCGCGGCGGCGACCGGCGCCCGCACCCTGGTCGAACTGGGCTCCGGTTCCTCGGAGAAGACCCGATATCTGCTGGACGCGCTGCCGCTGCTGCGGAGTTACGTGCCGGTGGACGTCAGCGAGAGCGCGCTCACCGGGGCCGCCCGGGCGCTGCTCGCCGAGCGGCCGGACCTCCATGTGCACGCGCTCATCGCGGACTTCACCGAGGAGTTCGCGCTGCCCCGGACCCCGGGGCCCCGTCTGGTCGCGTTCCTCGGCGGCACGATCGGCAATCTGCTGCCGGACGAGCGCGCCGACTTCCTGGCCTCGGTGCGCTCGCTGCTGGAGCCGGGCGACGCGCTGCTCCTCGGGACGGACCTCGTGAAGGACGAGGCCGTTCTGGTACGGGCGTACGACGACGCGTCAGGGGTGACGGCCGCCTTCAACAAGAACGTCCTGGCGGTGGTCGACCGTGAACTGGGCGCCGATTTCGATCAGTCGGACTTCGATCACGTGGCGTGCTGGAACGCCGGTCAGCGGTGGATCGAGATGCGGCTCAGGGCGCGCCGGGCACTGACGGTGAAGATTCCCGAGCTGGATCTGGTGGTGACGTTCGAGGCGGGTGAGGAGATGCGTACGGAGGTCTCCGCCAAGTTCACTCAGGACGTGGTGCGCGGTGAACTGGCCGATGCCGGAATGGAGTTGGCGCACTGGTGGACGGACGACGCCGGGCGGTTCGCGCTGTCGCTGGCGACGGTGGTGTGAACGGTGACGGCGGGCACGGGCCCGGTCGCGGATACGGACGGGGGTAGCGGCGCGGTCGCGGTCGCGGTCGCGGTCGCGGTCGCGGTCGCGGTCGCGGTCGCGGGGTGAACGGTGACGGGGTGCAGAGTGACGGTGGGGGCGGCGGCCGGGTGAACGGCCGTCGCCCCCTCCGGGTCCGTCCCGGTGACGGCGGCACGGGCCGCACGGGCCAGTGAGCGGCGGTCCGGGTGGCGGCCCGCGGGGATCAGCGGCAGGACCTCGATCCGCGCCGTGAGCCCCCGGGCCGCCACGATCCGCCACAGGGAGACGGCGAGCGGATCGTCCCCCACGAACGCGGCGGGCCCCAGCGGCCGGTAGCCGATCCGTACGGGCCGCACGGCCGCCCCCGCGTCCAGCGCGGCCTGGAACATGGCGGCGGTGAACGGCCCCTGGTCCCGGCCGCACCAGGTGCTGCCCTCGGGAAAGACGACGACCCGGGATCCGGCGCGCAGGGCGTCCCGGACGTCCCGGACGGTGCCCGGCAGGGCCCGGAGCCGGTCGCGTTCCACGAAGAGGGTGCCGCCGAGTTCCGCGACGGCCCCGAGGACGGGCCAGCGCCGGATGTCGCTCTTGGCCAGCACCCGCCCGGGGAACAGGGTCGCGACGAGCGGGATGTCCAGCCAGGAGATGTGGTTGGCGACGACGAGCACGCCGGTGCCCGGCGTGCCGGGCGTCTCGGCGGACGCCGGGTCCGCCTCGGCGTACCCGGTCCGCAGGCGCAGCCCGAAGGTCCGGATGACCGTACCTGTCCACCACCGGGTCAGCCGGTCGCGCCGGTCCGCGCGGCACAGGGCGGCCGGCGGTACGAGCAGCACCCCGGCGACGACGACCGCGACCCCGGCCAGCAGCCGCGCGCACGCGGCGGGTGCCCCCCGGCGCGCGTCCTCGGCCCGGGGGGCGCAGAGCCCCGGCGTACAGGGCGCCGTGGGCAGCCAGACGCTCATCGCGCGGGGGCGAGCGAGAGGAAGTGCCGCAGATAGCGCGGGTTGGTGCGGCGCAGCGACAGCAGGACGTAGAGGTCGGCGACGCCGAACTCCGGGTCGTGCGCGGGCGCGCCGCAGACCCAGGCGCCGAGCCGCAGGTAGCCGCGGAGCAGCGCGGGGAGTTCGGTGCGGGCGGCGGGGACGGTGTCGCTGTCCGGGGTCCAGAGGCGGTGCGGGGTGACCCAGTACTCCTCCGGGGCGAGGTCGCGGTCCTTGACGGTGTTCCAGGTGGCCGAAGCGAGGGCGCCGCCGTCGGCCAGCGGGAGGGAGCAGCAGCCGGCCATCCAGTTGTGCCCGGTGCGGGTCATGTAGCGGGCGAGGCCGGCCCAGATCAGGGCGATGACGGCGCCGTTGCGGTGCTGGGGGTGGACGCAGGAACGGCCGACCTCGACGAGGTCGTGGCGTATGTGGTCGAGCCGGCGGAGGTCGAACTCGCCCTCGGAGTAGAGGCGTCCGGCGACGCGGGCGCGGTCCGGGGGCAGCAGGCGGTAGGTGCCGACGACCTCGCCGGTCCCGGCCTCGCGTACGAGGAGGTGGTCGCAGTAGGCGTCGAAGGCGTCGCTGTCGATACCGGGCTCGGGTCCGTCGATGCGGGCGCCCATCTCTCCGGCGAAGACCATGTGGCGCAGGCGCTGGGCGGCGCGTACGTCCTCCTGGTCGACGGCGAGCGAGACGCGGTAGCGCCCGTCGGGCGCGGCGGCACCGGCGGGGGCGGGGAGGGACCCTGCGGGGAGGGACACCGGGAGGGGAACGGGATTGGGGAGGGTGGCGGGGGCGGGGATGACGGCGGGCGAGGCGGACATGACGGTCTCCAGTGCCGGACGGAAGAACGAGCGGTGACGGGACACCGCTGGTGCGGCGACCCGGCACCTTGTTTCTTCCGTGAGTGGCTGGATTCGACATGACACCCCGGCGGAGCGGGGATGTGGGACGGCTGAATGACCGGAACCGATCGGTCACGGGTTGGCAAAGCGCGTGGGCGGTCCCCGGCGGACCGGGGACCGCCCACGCGGTGTCCGTACGCGTGCCGCCGACGTGCCGGCCGGGGTCCCGTATGCCGTGCGGGCCCCGCGTCGGCCCTACCGGAGCGCGGCCGTGATCTCGGCGACCGCCACCTCGGAGGCGATCTCCGGGTCCTCGCCCTGGAGGACCGCCGTCATGTACCGCTTGATCGGGTTGTCCAGTTCGACGTTGGCCCACTTCGGCGAGTTGGGTGTGGCCCGGCCCTGCGCCGCTCCCGCCGCCATCGCGGACGTGGCCTCGTGGCCCTGGATGGCGTCCGCGAGGGTCGTCTTGTTCGGCACGTAGCTCATGGTCTTGGCCAGGTCCGTCTGCCACTTCTCGCCGGCCAGCGCCTTGACCACGTCGACCGCCGCCGACCGGTGCGAGGAGTTCTTCGGGACGATGAGGTCGGAGCCGCCGGTGAAGACGGACCCGGGCTTGGCGGCGGTCTTGCCCGGTATCGGGAAGAAGCCGAGCTTGCCCTTGAGGGCGGGGTTCTTCTCCTCGATCTGCACGGCGGAGTTGGGGGTGTCGATCATCTGCGCGATGTCGCCCTTGGCGAACTCGATCTCCTGCACCGGCGTGACCTCGTCGGAGTCCTTGGGACCGTCGCCGAGGGCCTGGAGCTCCTGGTAGAACTCCATGCCCCGGATCGCCGCTGGGGTGTTGAGCCGCCCCTCCCACTCGCCGCCGGACTCGGCGGCCAGTTCACCCTTCTCGTCCCAGATGAAGCCGGCGAGGGTGTACCAGTCCTGGCCGGCCAGATAGATGCCCTGCCGTGAACCCTTGTCGAGTTCGGCGGTCATGTCGAGCCACTCGTCACGGGTCCTGGGGAGTTCCTCGATGCCTGCCTCGGCGAAGATCTCCTTGTTGTAGATGACGACACGGTTGGCGGCGTACCAGGGGATGCCGTACTGCGAGCCGTTGATGCTGCCGGGCTCGGCGAGACCGGGCAGCCAGTCCTCGCTCCCGAGGTCGCGCACGGACTCCAGCGTGAGGTCCCGCAGGCCGTCGCTCTCCGCGTACTGCGCGACCTGGGTGTTGCCGACCTCGATGACGTCCGGCGGGTTCTCGGAGTCCAGGGCGGCCATCACCTTCTTGCCGATGCCGGTCCACTCCTGGATCTTGACCTCCAGTTCGACCGAGGGGTTGTCCTTCTCGTACGCCTCGGTGAAGCGGTCCAGATACGCCCCGGAGACGCTGTCCTTCATGAGCCACACGGTGATCACCTTGTCGTCCTCGCCTGGGAGCATCCCGCACCCCACGAACGCGAGGGAGGACACGAACACGGCGGAGCCGACAAGGAAGCGGTTCTTCACGTAGGTCACCTTCTGGGCATGCGGCACGAAAGAGTGAACCCGACGTGGGGGGAGCAAGGAGAGCTCGCGCGGGTATTCGCGTGATTTTGGTATGGACCTAAGGACGGGTCAAGCCCGGTCCCGGCCCGGCGGCCTGACCGGCGCCTTTCTCCTGCCGCGCGCGGCGCCGCCCCGTGGGGCACGGTGGAGTGAGACCGGCACCCCGCGAACAGGAGAACGGCCCATGAGCAACCACACCTATCGGGTCACCGAGATCTACGGCACCTCGCAGACGGGCGTGGACGACGCCATCCGCAACGGCATCGGGCGGGCGTCGCAGACGCTGCGGGGGCTGGACTGGTTCGAGGTGACGCAGGTGCGCGGCCAGATCGTGGACGGCCGGATCGAGCACTACCAGGTCGGGCTGAAGGTCGGCTTCCGTCTGGAGGACGGCGACACGGCGGGCTGACCCCGGCCCCGCCCGGGGCACGTTCAGCTCCCGGACGCCGGGCCCGTTCCGTTCCTGTGCCGGGGCCCGTTCCCGTCCCGCGCGCGGGCCCTGTTCTGTCGCGGGGCCCTGGGCGCCGTTCGTCCCGTCGTTCCCGTCCCGCGCGCGAGCCCTGTTCAGGTCGTGTGCGTGGGTGCGTCCGGGGCGTGTTCAGGTGCGCCCCTCGCGCTCCTGCGCGTCCCTCAGTGCCTGGGACGTACTCGCCCAGCGGGCCCGTACCACCCGGAATCCCGCCCGCTCCACGGCGTCGCACACCAGGTCGTCGTCGTCCACGAGCATCCGGATCTCCCGGCCGGCGGCCAGCTTCCGAAGCCGCTCCACCTTGGTCGTACGGGCGGGCCTGCGGTCGTCGTTGCGCCGCATGAACACCCGCCCCTCGGGGAGGCCGTACGCCCGCAGCCAGGCAAGGGTGTCCTTCCGGCAGCGCTCGGGCCGGCCGGTCAGATAGACGATCTCGCACTCCTCGGCGCTCCGCAGGACCAGCGCGACCCCCTCGGCGAGCGGCGGGTCGTCGACCGCCGCCGCGAAGAAGCCCTTCCAGTCCTTCGTCCCGCCCTCCAGGAAGTGCTGCCGGTGGGCGGTCCCGGCGAGCGTCCCGTCCAGATCGAACACGGCCAGTGGTCTGTTGTCGTCGGTCACACGCCCAGCCTAGGCAGGCCGGGGAATCCTCGCGCCGCGCGGCTGTTGAAGTGGACGTGACTTCCGTCCTCGCGAACACCCGGTTCTCCGTACTCGACCGCTCCCGCACCCGCGAGGGCCGTGCCACCGCCGAGGCGCCGCGGGACACCGTGGCGCTGGCGCGGCGGATCGAGGCCCTCGGCTACCACCGCTTCTGGGTCGCCGAGCACCACGGTGTGCCCGGGGTGGCGGGCTCGGCGCCGACCGTCCTGGCGGCGGCCGTCGCCGCCGCCACGTCCACGATCCGCGTCGGTACGGGCGGGGTGATGCTGCCCAACCACCGGTCGCTCGTGGTGGCCGAACAGTTCGGGGTGCTGGAGTCGCTGTTCCCCGGCCGGGTCGACATGGGCCTCGGCCGGTCCGTGGGCTTCACCGACGGGATACGCCGGGCGCTCGGCAAGGACAAGAAGGACACCGAGGACTTCGCCGAGCGTGTCGGGGAGCTGCTCGGCTGGTTCACCGGTGACCAGGACCGCTACCCCGGCGTCCACGCCCTGCCCGCCGAGGGCCTGCGGCCCGCGCCGTTCGTCCTGGCCATGGGTGAGGGCGCGGACATCGCCGCGGCGGCCGGGCTGCCCGTGGTCGTCGGCGACCTGCGCGGCCGGGACCGCATGCTGCGGGCCGTGGAGCGCTACCGCGCCGGCTTCCGCCCGTCGCCCTGGGCGCCGCGCCCGTACGTGGTCGTCGCGGGGACGGTCGCGGTCGCCGCGAGCGAGGAGGAGGCCCGCCGGCTGCTGGTGCCCGAGTCCTGGTCGATGGCCCGGTCCCGTACTCGTGGCGTCTTCCCGCCGCTCGCCCCCGCCGGGCGGATCGAGGGGCTGCCGATGACCGCGAAGGAGCGGGAACTGTACGAGTCGGGGCTGCGCGGCCATGTCCGGGGCACCGAGGAGCAGGTGGCCGGGGCCCTGGCGGCGGTGATCGGGGAGAGCGGCGCCGACGAGGTGCTGGTGACGACCAGCACGTACGACCGCGACGCGCTCCTCGACTCGTACACCCGCCTGGCCCGGATCGCGGGGCTCACCGCGCCCGCCCGTTAGCGTGCCGCCCTGCGGGTCGCGCGCAGCCACTCCTTGTTCATCGCCGTGATCGACGGCAGCGGGATGCCCTTCGGGCAGGCCGTCGCGCACTCGCCCGCGAGGGTGCAGCCGCCGAAGCCCTCGTCGTCCATGGCGGCGACCATGTCCAGGACCCGGGTCTCCCGCTCGGGCGCGCCCTGCGGGAGGACGTTGAGGTGGTTGACCTTGGCCGAGGTGAAGAGCATCGCCGAGCCGTTGGGGCAGGCGGCCACGCACGCGCCGCAGCCGATGCACTCGGCGTGCTCGAACGCGAAGTCGGCGTCCGCCTTGGGCACGGGCGTGGCGTGGGCCTCGGGCGCGGAGCCGGTCGGCGCGCTGATGTAGCCGCCCGCGCCGATGATCCGGTCGAAGGCCGACCGGTCCACGACGAGGTCCTTGACGACGGGGAACGCGCCGGCCCGCCACGGCTCGACGTCGATCGTGTCGCCGTCGGCGAAGTGCCGCATGTGGAGCTGGCAGGTGGTGGTGCGTTCGGGCCCGTGGGCGTCGCCGTTGATGACGACCCCGCAGGCGCCGCAGATGCCTTCGCGGCAGTCGTGGTCGAAGGCGACCGGGTCGTCCCCGGCGAGGATCAGCCGTTCGTTGAGCGTGTCGAGCATCTCCAGGAACGACATGGACGCGGAGATGCCGTCGATGTCGTAGGTGACCATGGCGCCGGGGGCGTCGGCGGCGCGCTGCCGCCAGACGCGCAGGGTGAGCCTCATGCGTAGCTCCGCTGGGTGGGGTGGACGTACTCGAAGACGAGGTCTTCCTTGTGCAGGACGGGCGCCGTGCCGCTGCCGGTGCTGTGCTCCCCCGACGGGTGGCTCCCGGAGCCCCGGAACTCCCAGGCGGCCACGTACGAGAACGCCTCGTCGTCGCGTTCCGCCTCCCCGCCGTCGGTGCGGGACTCCTCACGGAAGTGGCCGCCGCAGGACTCGGTGCGGTGCAGGGCGTCGAGGCACATCAGCTCGGCGAGTTCCAGGTAGTCGACGACGCGGTTGGCCTTCTCCAGCGACTGGTTGAGCTCCTCGCCGGTGCCCGGGACCTTGATCCGGTGCCAGAACTCCTCGCGGATCTGCGGGATACGGCCGAGGGCCTTGCGCAGACCGTTCTCGTCGCGGGCCATGCCGCAGTGTTCCCAGAGCAGTTCGCCGATCTCCCGGTGGAAGGACTCGGGGGTGCGGTCGCCGTCGACGGCGAGCAGCAGCCGCAGCCGGTCCTCGGTGTCGGCGACGGCCTCGGCGACCGCCGGGTGGTCGGCCGGGACGGCGGGCAGGCGCGGGTTGCGGGCGAGGTAGTCGCCGAGGGTGGCGGGCAGCACGAAGTAGCCGTCGGCGAGGCCCTGCATCAGGGCCGACGCGCCGAGCCGGTTGGCGCCGTGGTCGGAGAAGTTGGCCTCGCCGATCGCGAACAGGCCCGGCACGGTGGTCTGGAGGTCGTAGTCGACCCAGAGTCCGCCCATCGTGTAGTGGATGGCCGGGTAGATGCGCATCGGCACCCGGTACGGGTCCTCGGCGGTGATGCGCTCGTACATCTCGAAGAGGTTGCCGTACCTCTCCTCGACGGCCTCGCGGCCGAGCCGGCGGATCGCGTCGGCGAAGTCGAGGTAGACGCCCTGGCCGCCGGGGCCGACGCCGCGCCCCTCGTCGCAGACGTTCTTGGCGGCGCGGGAGGCGATGTCGCGCGGGACGAGGTTGCCGAAGGACGGGTAGATCCGCTCCAGGTAGTAGTCGCGCTCGGTCTCGGGGATCTCGGCGGGCGGGCGGGTGTCGCCGTGCGCCTTCGGCACCCAGATACGGCCGTCGTTGCGCAACGACTCGCTCATCAGGGTGAGTTTGGACTGGTGGTCGCCGGAGCGCGGGACGCAGGTGGGGTGGATCTGGGTGAAGCAGGGGTTGGCGAAGTACGCGCCGCGCCGGTGGGCCCGCCAGACGGCCGTGGCGTTGCTGTTCTTGGCGTTGGTGGACAGGTGGAAGACGTTGCCGTAGCCGCCGGAGGCGAGGACGACGGCGTCGGCGATGTACGTGTCGATCCTCCCGGTGATCAGGTCGCGGGCGACGATGCCGCGGGCCCGGCCGTCGACCACGACCAGGTCGAGCATCTCGGTGCGCGGGCGCATCTCGACGGTGCCCGCCGCGATCTGCCGCGACAGTGCCTGGTAGGCGCCGAGCAGCAGTTGCTGGCCGGTCTGGCCGCGCGCGTAGAAGGTGCGGGAGACCTGGACGCCGCCGAAGGACCGGGTGTCGAGGAGCCCGCCGTACTCGCGGGCGAAGGGCACGCCCTGGGCGACACACTGGTCGATGATCTCGACGGAGATCTGGGCGAGGCGGTGCACGTTGGACTCGCGGGCCCGGAAGTCGCCGCCCTTGACGGTGTCGTAGAAGAGGCGGTGCACGGAGTCGCCGTCGTTGCGGTAGTTCTTCGCGGCGTTGATGCCGCCCTGGGCGGCGATGGAGTGGGCGCGGCGCGGGGAGTCCTGGTAGCAGAACTGGAGGACGTGGTAGCCCTGTTCGGCGAGTGTGGCGCCGGCGGCGCCGCCCGCGAGTCCGGTGCCGACGACGATGACGGTGTGCTTGCGGCGGTTGGCGGGGTTGACCAGCTTGGCCTCGAAGCGGCGGGTGTCCCAGCGGTCGGCGACGGGTCCGGCGGGGGCCTTGGTGTCGGTGAGGGGCGCGCCCGTCGTGTAGTCGGTGTAGCCGGCGGGGAGGGTGTCCTCGTGCGTGGCGGGGAGGGTGTCGTCCATGTCAGCTCACGACTCCGGTCATGACGGCGACGGGCAGGGAGAGGAAGCCGGCGGTCAGCACCAGCGCGAGACCGTTGGCCAGGGTCTTCAGCAGCCGGTCGCGGGTGGCGCTGCCCATGCCGAGGGTCTGCGCGGCGCTCCAGAAGCCGTGCCGGACGTGGAGTCCG
This sequence comes from Streptomyces sp. NBC_01498, assembly GCF_036327775.1. Classification (NCBI taxonomy): domain Bacteria; kingdom Bacillati; phylum Actinomycetota; class Actinomycetes; order Kitasatosporales; family Streptomycetaceae; genus Streptomyces; species Streptomyces sp. NBC_01498. Next base: position 600,917 of record NZ_CP109598.1, read on the forward strand.
AGGGCGAGCATCGCGGTGATGTAGACGGCGTTGCCGTACCAGGTGGAGAAGGTCGCGACGACGTTCTCGTACGGGTGGCCCGGCTGGGCGTTCTCGTTGACGGTCAGGGTCGTGAGGTCGAGCAGGTGCCAGACGATGAACAGGGCGAGGATGATCCCGCCCCAGCGCATGGTGCGGGTGGCGTAGCTCGCGCGGCGGCGTTTGTGGGCGTAGGCGGTGGGGCGGGCGGCGATGTCGCGGCGGCTGAGCTGGTAGGCGCAGACGCCGTGCAGGACGACGGCGGCGAGCAGCACGACGCGCACGATCCACAGGGCCCATTCGTGGTGCAGGACGGGCGCGCCCATGGTGCGCAGCCAGTGCCCGTACGCGTTGAACTCGCCGGGGCCGAAGAAGATCTTCAGATTGCCCAGCAGATGCGCGACGAGGTAGCCGAGCAGGATCAGGCCGCTGACGGCCATGACGGCCTTCTTGCCGATCGTGGAGCCCCAGAGGGTGCCGAGGAGCGAGGGCCGGGAGCCGGGGCGGGTGCCGGGGCGAGGGCTGCCCGGAGCGCCGGCCTTCCGGGCCGCCCGTGTGTCCGTACGCGTTGCCAGAGCCATGACTCGCACGGTAGAGCCGGGCGGCGCGAGAGGTCCAAGACATGGATCGGCTCATGTCCATAGGCGCTGCCTATCGTGGGCGTACGGTGGATCCATGCAGTTCCAGCAGCTCGTCTATTTCGTGGCCGTCGCGGAGACCCGGCACTTCACCCGGGCCGCCGAGCGGGTGCATGTCTCGCAGCCCTCGCTCTCCCAGCAGATCCGGGCCCTGGAGAAGGAGCTGGGCGCCGAGCTGTTCGGCCGGGCGCGGGGAAATGTCGCGCTGACCGACGCGGGCGAGGCGCTGCTGCCGACGGCCCGGCGGATCCTCGCCGACGCGGAGACCGCGCGCCACGAGGTGCAGGAACTGGTTCAGCTGCGGCGCGGCCGGGTGCGGCTGGGCGCCACGCCGAGTCTGTGCACCGGTCTGCTGCCGGACGTGCTGCGGGCCTTCCACGACCTGCATCCGGGGATCGAGCTGCTGATCGAGGAGAGCGGTTCGCACGACCTGGTACGCGAACTGGCTCGCGGCGCGCTGGACTTCGCCCTCGTGGTGCTTCCGCTGCCGACCCCGTCACCGGCCCTGACGACGGTCGAACTGCTGCACGAGGACCTGGTGGTGGTCTCGTCGGCGGCGGCGCCCGGTCCGCGCCGGCCGGTGCGGATCTCCGATCTCCGGCGGGAGCAGCTGGTGATGTTCCGGCACGGGTACGACCTGCGGGAGCTGACCGTCGCCGCCTGCCGGGCCGAGGGGTTCGAGCCGGTGTTCACCGTCGAGGGCGGCGAGATGGACGCGGTGCTCGGTTTCGTACGGGCCGGGCTCGGGGTGGCGGTGGTGCCGAGCATGGTGGCGGAGCAGGCGGGGCGTGATCTGCGGGTGACACCGCTGGCGCCGCCGGGGCTGCGGCGGACGATCGCGCTGGCGCACCGCAGCGACGTGGCCCCGCCACGCGCGGCGCGCGAGCTCCAGAAGGTGCTGTTCAGCACCCGGGCACGGGGCGGTACGGGGGCGCGGGGCGGCGGGGTCGGGTCGGGGCGTTCGGGTGGGTCCAGCGAGGAGGGCGTGGCGGGGTGTACGGGTGGGGCGGCCGGGGCCGGTGGTGCGGGCGCGGCGGGGCGGCCGGGTGATACCGGTGATACAGGTGGTGCCGACGGGGCGGGCGACCGCCGTACGCCGGGACGCGACGCGCGTAGCTGAACGGGCGGCCAAGAGCTGGGGCGTCGGCCGCCCGTCGTGGAGCGTGTCAGACCGCGTCGGCGAGCGACAGGGTGTGCAGCATCTCCGGCGGGCCGGGGCGCGCGTAGTACCAGCCCTGTGCCGTGTCGCAACCGAGTCGTCGCAGGTGGTCCGCCTGTGCCCCGGTCTCCACGCCCTCCACGGTCACCGCCAGTTCCAGGCCGTGCGCGAGGGAGACGATCCCCTCGACGATCTTGAGATCGACCGGGTCGGCGGGATGCTGCTGCATGCCCCGGGTGAAGGCACGGTCCAGCTTGAGCACGCTCACCGGCAGCCGGCGCAGATTCGCGAGGTTCGAGTAGCCGGTGCCGAAGTCGTCCAGGGCGATGTCGATGCCCATCTCGGCGAGCTGCCGCAGGGGCTTGAGCAGGTCTTCGTCCGCGCCGATCAGCGCGGACTCGGTGACCTCCAGGCACAGCGAGCCCGGCGCGAGGCCGACCCGTTCCAGCACCTCCACCGTGTCGGCGACGAGGCCGGGGTGGTGCAGCTGGGCGGGCGAGAGGTTCACATTGATCCGCAGGGGTCCGTCGAAGGTACCCGCCGCCAGTTCCTCCTGCCACGCCCGCGCCTGCCGTACGGACTGCTCCAGCACCCAGCGGCCGAGCGGCACGATCAGCCCGGTGTGCTCGGCGAGCGGGATGAACCGGTCGGGGCTCAGGACGCCGTGCGTCGGGTGGCTCCAGCGCACCAGTGCCTCGGCGCCGTGGACCGTGCCGTCCGAGAGATGGACCAGCGGCTGGTACTCGATGAAGAACTCGCCGCGTTCCAGGGCCGTCGGGAGCGAGGTGGTGAGCCCGTGCCGGGTGATGGCGCGGGCGTCGGCCTCGGCGTCGGCGTGCTCGAAGCGGTTGCCGCCCGCCGACTTGGCCCGGTACATGGTGATGTCGGCGCTGCGCAGGACCTCGGCGGCGCTGGACTCGCCGGCCCGGCCCTCCACGATGCCGATGCTGCCCCGGACGGTGAATTCGCGGCCGTCCAGGCTGATCGGGGCGGCCAGCGCGCCGAGGATGCGCGACGCGAGGTCGGCCACCTCGCGCTGGGTGTCGGGTCCGGTGGTCAGGGCCACGAACTCGTCGCCGCCGAGCCGGGCGACCATCTCGCCGGGTGCCGTGGCGCAGCTCTGGAGCCGGTCCGCGACCTCGACGAGCATCCGGTCGCCCGCGGAGTGGCCGAGGCTGTCGTTGATGGCCTTGAAGCCGTCGAGGTCGAGGTAGCAGAGACCGACGCGGCCGGGCTGGGGCCGGTTGCCGGACGCGGCGTCCGCCGCCTTCCCGGCGCCGACAGTCCGTCCCTTCTCCGCTTTCCGCCCCTTCTCCGCCGTCTTTCCGGCGCCGGCCGGCTTCGCGCCGTCCTTCGGCGTCTCCTTGGCGGGGGCGAGCGCCTTCTCCAGGCGTTCGAAGAACAGCGTGCGGTTGGGGAGTCCGGTGAGGGCGTCGTGCGTCGCCTCGTAGCGCAGCCGCAGGTTGAGCAGCCGCCGTTCGGTGGTGTCCTCCAGCAGGGCGAGCTGGTACTCCGGCTGCCCGTCGACGTCCCGGAGCAGCGAGACGGTCAGATTGGTCCACAGGACCGTGCCGTCGTTGCGGAAGAACGGTTTCTCCGTACGGAAGTTGTCCCGCTCGCCGCGTACCAGCTCGCTGTACATCCGCCACACGTGCGGCTCGTCGTCGGGGTGCACCCACTCGCCGACGTTACGGCTGCGGACATGGTGTTCCAGGCCGCCGAACATCCGGGTCAGTGTGTCGTTGACCTCCAGCACCCGCCCGTCGAGGTCGGCGATGCCGATGCCGATCGCCGCGCCCTCGAACACCGCGCGGAACCGGGCCTCGGTGGCGTGCAGCGCCTCCTCGGCGGCTCCGCGCGCGGCGAGCGCGGAGCGGGCGATGGCCTCCTGCTCGGCGAGGGTGCGCTCGCGCAGCGCCTGGGCGAACCCGGCGGCCAGCGCGTGCTGGAGCCGGGCGCAGCGGGCGCGCAGCTCCTCGGCGGCGAGGTCGTCGGCCGGATCGGCCGCCGCGCCGCAGTACAGCACCAGATACGCGTCGACGACCCCGAGGGAGCGGGCGAGCGCGTCCGGGTCGGTGCAGTGGGCGCCGACCAGCGCCGCGCCGACGGTGTGCGCGGGCGCGGCGTCGAAGACCGTGTCGTGCAGGGCGTCCCGCAGCCGGCGGGCCAGGGGCAGCAGATGCTGTTCGAACTCGGGCCGGGTCAGCGACGTCGCGGTCGCCGGGAAGATCGCGCGGCTCCAGATCGTCGCGAACCGCCTGAGCCGGTCCTCCAGTCCGTCGGGTTCCGCCGGTTCCGCCGCGGCGTCCGGGGCCTGCTCGGGCACCATCACGCCGTGCGTCCCACACCGGCGAAGCCCGACATCGCGTACGGGTCCTCCTGGCCTGAGGGGTTCTCCGGCCGCCAGCCGCCCATGGGCACCAGTCCGGGCTCGACCAGTTCGGAGCCGTCGAAGAAGCGGGCGATCTCCTCACGGGTCCGCATGACCAGCGGGTTGCGGATGTCCCGGTAGACGCCGACGGTGCCGGCGACCTTCTCCTGGGGCAGCGGGATGCCCGCGACCGCGGCGTGGGTCAGGACGACGAGGCTGCCGGGGGCGAGGGCGCCGGTCAGTTCGGCCACGGCCGCGAAGGGTTTGTCGTCGTCCTCCAGGAAGTGCAGGACGGAGACCAGCAGCAGGGCGACGGGCCGGTTCAGGTCGAGGAGGTCGGCGACCTCGGGGCTGTCGAGGATCTGGCGGGGCGTACGGAGGTCGGCGGCCACGACGGCGGCGTTGCCGTTGCCTTCGAGTACGGCTCTGCTGTGCGCCACGGCGACCGGGTCGTGGTCGACATAGACGACCCTGGCGTCCGGGTCGGCCTTCTGGGCGACCTCGTGGACGTTGCCGAAGGTGGGGATGCCGGAGCCGATGTCGAGGAACTGGGTCACGCCCTCGGCGACGGCGAAGCGGACCGCGCGGCGCATGAACGCCCGGTTCGCCTGCATGATCTTGGGAAGCCCAGGCATGAACTCCATCGCCTTGCGGGCCGCTTCCCTGTCCACTTCGAAGTTGTGCGAACCGCCCAGATAGTAGTCGTAAATACGGGACACGCTCGGCACCGATATGTCGATACCCTGCGGTACCCAGGCGGGACGCTCCATCGAGATCTCCAACAAGTCGCCACGGGTGAACGGCCTTGTGTGTGGCCGGTGTTCGAGCCGAGGCTACTGATCGCCCGCCAAGAGAGCGAGCCGAAACGGAAATTAGCGGTCCGTTCTCGGTCACACCCGGACCCGGCGCACAAGCGGTCCGCCGCCACGCACGGGGGCGTGACGGCGGACCGGTCGGTCGGAGGGCGCGACGTGGGGACTACTTGGGCGCTCCGACCAGCTTGGAGTCGGGAGCGACGGCGTACCAGGTGCCGCCGACGCCCTGACCATTGGTGTCACCGGGCTTCTTGTCGCCCGCGAAGGTGTAGAGCGGCCAGCAGTCGATGGTCTGCTGCTTGATCCCGTCGGGCCGGTCGAAGGTCACGAAGCCCTTCTTGAGGATGCCCTCGGTGTCGTTCTTGTCGACCGGGGCGACAACCGGCCACTTTTCGAGGCAGGCACCGGTGCAGGCGGTCTTCATCGGCCAGGCGCTGTCCTTCTTGAACCGATATACCGTCATGCCCTCGGAGTCCACGACGATGTCGCCGAGCTTGGGGTCCTTGCGGACGGACATTCCGGGGAGATCGCCGGCGGACTCGCCGGCCTCCGCGCCGCCCGCTCCGAGGGCGGCCTTCTTTCCGTCCGGGGAGGAGGCGAACCATGTACCGCCCACACCCTGCCCGTTGGTGTCACCGGGGCTGGTGTCCTTGGCGTAGCGGTACATCGGCCAGCCACCGAGGGTCAGTTGCTTGGAGCCGTCGGCGCGGGTGACCTCGCCGATCTTCGAGGCGTCGGTGCCCGCCGCCGCCTTCACGTCACCGGCCGCGACGACCGGCCATGCCTTCTCGCACTCGCCGACACAGTTCGACTTCGGGGGCTCGGCGGTGTCGTTGTCGAACCGGTAGAGGGTGAAGCCCTCGCTGTCCGTGATGACCTTGCCGAGTTCCTTGCTGTCCAGCACGGTGAGTTGACCGGCCGTCTTGGGTTCGGCCGCCGACTCGTCGCCGTAGCCGCCCTCCGATCCGTAGCCCGAACCGGCGTCGGCGGGCGCCGCGGCGCCGACCGCCTGGCCGTTGGGGCTGGTGCCCGTTTCCTGACCGCACGCCGTCGTCAGGGCCAGGACGGCCACCGCGGTCACCGCGAGCGAGGCGTTCCGCCAGGTGTTCATGTCAACTCCCGTTGTTCGTAAGACAGTTGGGGCGGTCGTGCCGCGCCGTTCATGGTCCTAAGTACGGGCGGGAGGGTGCGCAGCGTTCAACGCGCTTCAAAGAATCTTCGGAAAGAAAATAAACACGGAAGGCCTCGATTCCCCCCGATCAGGGGAATCCGGTGCCAATTCGGCGCGGCGCGGGGCGTGTTGATCCAAGCTTCCGCCGTGTACCGATCACTTGTCATGCGGACCCTGGCCGTCGCCGGGCTCGTCTGCGTACTCAGCGCGCCCTCGCCGGCCGCCGCCGACGTCTGTATCTCCGCCTGGACCGGACCGGAGGGTACGGGCGCGGTCGTCATCATCGGCGACGGCCCCTGCCGGCCCACGCCCCCACCGTCCCCGCCACCACCGCCCGAACCTCCGCCACCCCCTCCGCCTCCACCACCACCAACGCCACCGCCACCACCAACGCCACCGCCGCCTCCTCCCGAGCCGACTCCGGAGCCCCCGCCACCACCCCCGCCGCCACCGGAACCGGCTCCCGAGCCGCCGAAGGCCGCCGAGCCCCTGCCCGTACCTCCGCCGCCCGCGCCTCCGCCGGTACGGTCCGTGGCGGCCCCGGCCCCGCCGCCGCCCGCCGTCACTCCCCCGCCGTCACCGACGCCACCGCCCCCGGAGGTGACGCCGCCGGAGGTACGGGTGCTGCCCGCGTACAAGGCGCCGGCCCGCAGGCAGCCCACGAACAGCACCTCGGTCGTGATGCTCATGCTCCTGCTCACGGCACCGGCGGTGCTCGCCGCCGCCATCCTTCGCCCCCGTTCCCGCTAGCAGACGGAGACCCATGTCGGAATGGCTTGTCCTGTCCCTCGCGATGGCCGCCGCAGGCGCGGTCGTCGTGACCATCGTCCTCATCAACAACCGCCGGGTACCGGCCGACGACGACCCCTCCGACAGCCCCGACGTCCTCGAGTACATGACGATGATGATCGGCGTGGTCTACGCGATCGTGCTGGGCCTGGCCATCGCCGGTGTGTGGGAGGCGCGCGGCGCCGCCCAGGAGTCCGTGCGCCAGGAGGCGCAGGCACTGCACGAGGTGGTGGCGCGGTCGGAGGTCTACCCGGCCGAGGTGCGCGACCGCATCCGGGGCGACGTCGACGCCTACGTCAGCCATGTGGTCGACACGGAGTGGACCCACATGGCGGACCACCAGAGCCTCACCGACCAGGGCACGGCGCTGCTGGAGCGGGTCCGGCGCGATGTCACGGACTACGTGCCGGCCGACGACCACGAGGCGCAGGCGTACCAGCCGCTGGTGGACCAGGTGGCGGTGGCCGACGACGCGCGGGGCTCCCGGGCGGAGAGCGCGGGGGCGACGATGCCGGGGGTGGTCTGGTTCGGCCTCATCACCGGCGCCGTCGTGACCGTGGGGCTGATCTTCACGCTCCAGATCCGCCGCAGCTGGCGGGAGTTGCTGCTGGCGGGGCTGTTCAGCGCGCTGATCGCCTTCCTGCTCTTCCTGATCTGGGACTTCGACTCCCCGTACGGGCGCGACGGCGCGGCGACGGCTCCGTTCGCCGACCTGTTCCCGCACCTCGGCCCGTAGATCCTGTCCGGGTCCGGTCGCCGGGCGGGCCGGTCGCTCCCGCGTCCGCCCGGCGACCGGGCGCGGGCGCACGGCCCGAGCGGCGGAGGGAGGTCGGGGAAGCGGGGGTTCACCGGACAGGACACGGACCCGGTTCCTTAGACGGGGCGCCGGTGATCGGCCAGGGGCACGGGCCGGTCGGGTGACAGGACAACCCGTTCGCCCGACTGCGATCGCGGCGGGGATGGGGCGCTCCTAGCGTGCCGGGTATCGAGGTGCATTTCCCGCCATCCGCGGAAATCAGTTCCGCACTGCTCCTCGGAGAGCCGGAGGATTGTCCATGCGCGCGATACGTGCCGCGTCCGCCGCCCTGCTGGGAGCGGCCGCACTCGCACTGATGACGCCCGCCGTGGCCATGGCCACGGCGGCGGCCCCTGTCACACCGTTCGGTTTCGCCGTCACGCCCTCGGTGATCGCGGCCGGCGGCCAGGTCACCCTCACGGTCACCGGTTGCAGCAGCACGGCCACCGCCGAGTCCGGTGTCTTCGACGACACCCCCATCCCGTCAGGCGGGTCGGCGCGCGCCTCCGTCTACTGGGACGCCAAGCCCGGCGCGATGTACGAGGTGACCTTCACGTGCAACGGCGAGGAGGGGACGACGGACCTCACCATCGCCGGCGGGACCCCGTCGCCCACACCGACGCCGACCCCCACACCGACTCCGACGCCGACGCCGACCGGCACCGCGAGCCCCGTTCCGACGCTGACGCCGACGACGAGTTCGACGGCGATCGCGCCTCCCGGCGGTGTGCGCGGCGGCCTCGGCGGCAGCTTCATCGGAATGAACGCCACGGAGCTGGCGGTCGGCACCGGTCTGGTGGCCGCGGCGACGATCGGCACCGTCCTGATGGTCCGCCGCCGCTCGGCGAGCCGCTGAACCCGGCGCACGGCGCCACCGCCCGGAGAACGCCCGTCGCCCCAAGTCCCCCGCGGGATTTGGGGCGACGGGCGTTGTTCCGTGCCCGACGGGCGCCGCGCCCGCCCGTGGCACGGCCCGTAGGGAGGGACGGCCGGAGACGGTCAGGGGAGCGGGCCGCGGGTCCCGGCCTGTACGTATCAGACCAGCGTGTCGCTCGTACGGCGCCGTCGCGCGATGAGGAGCGTGCCGCCGATCGCGGCCGTGCCGACCAGACCGGCACCGACGGCCGTCTCGGTCGAGCTGGGGCCGATCGAGCCGCCGAGGCCGCCCTCCGCGCCCTGACCGGCCAGCACCCGGAAGCGGTGGGTGGCGATGCGGCTGTTGTCGCTGCACTTGACGGACAGGTTGTAGTCGCCCGGTGTCGCGTGGTTGTGGATCCGGGCCCGCGCCTCCGAGTGGCCCGAGGCGTTCACCGACAGGTGCGCCTTGGGGAAGGCGTTGGACGTGACGAAACCGCCGTGACCGCAGCCCTGGACGGAGATGTGCAGCGTGCCGCCCTGGTGGACGGCGAACGGGTTGACGGTGACGTTGGTCGGACCGTTGGTGGCCCCGGCCAGCGGGGCGGAGAGCGCCACGGCGGCGCAGGCCGCGGCAGTCACCATGAGAGCGCGTGAAGCACGCATCGTTGAGCCTCCAGCGGAAGACGCCCCGAAGCGGTGCTCCGGGAAATTCGACGAGTACGCCCTCCATGACGAACCATCACCTTCCTACGCGTTCCACGCATGTCGGCACTGGTCCACCCCGGTGAGACGACACGCCGACCGTCGGCAGCCGGATCTGACGGACCCGCAGGTCACGGACCGTCAGAAAGGTTGTATGACGACTACTCGAATGGGGCAGCCCGCCCCTGCCCGGACGGCGGGCACCACCCGTTCGCCCTCCACTGGTCGCCGACCCGGACCGGCGTGCCTAGGGTGCCTAGCAGGCGCCCACGAAGGGAGAACCATGGGCCAGGACCACAGCGGCTCGGTGTCGAGGAGACCTTCGCCGTGGGGCGTTCTGGCGCTCGTCATGCTCTCCGGTCTCGCGCTGATGCGGAACGGGGCCGACGTCTCCCTCGGCCCGCCGCAGCCCGCCTCGGCGGCGGCGCCGGACACCCGGCAGGAGACGGTGACCGCGCCCGAGACCGTCCCCATCGTGAAGCCGCTGCCGTACGCCCCCATGTCGCGGGTGACCATCCCGTCGATCAAGGTGGACGCCCCCGTGATGGACGTGGGGCTCGACCCGGAGGGCTGGATCGCCGCGCCGCCGCCGGAGGACGCCAACATGGCGGGCTGGTACCAGAACGGTGTCGCGCCGGGCCAGCGCGGCACGGCGGTCGTGGTGGGGCATGTCGACAACCAGGCGGGCCCCGCGGTCTTCTACGGTCTCGGCTCCCTGCGCAAGGGCGAGCACATCGAGGTGACCCGCTTCGACGAGCGCGTGGCGGTGTTCGAGATCTACGGCGTGGAGGTCTTCTCCAAGAACGACTTCCCGGGGGCCCGGGTGTACGGCGACACCGGCCACGCCGAACTGCGCGTGATCACCTGTGGCGGCGGCTACACGAAGGCCGGCGGCTACGACGGCAACGTCGTGGCCTTCGCCCGGCTGGTGGAGACCCGCTGAGCGGTGGGCGCGGCCCGGTCGCACGGGCGGGCTGTACGGGCGACCGGTACAGGCGGGCGGGCCGGAGGGCTCCGCGGATGAGCGGTACGGGCGGTCCTGGCATGAGCGGGCGGTACGGCTGCGCGCCGTACCGCCCGTTCGTGCGTCAGGGCCTCGGTACGGTGAGGATCCAGCCGTCCTCGCGCAGCCTCGGCAGATAGCGCCCGAGCGCGGCCACGCTCTGCGAGCGGTTCCCGCCCGCGTCGTGCGACAGGACCACGACGCCCGGCGCCGCCCCGTCGAGCACCCGGCGGACGATCTTCCCGGTGCCCGGAGTCTTCCAGTCGAGAGTGTCGACGGTCCACGCGAGCGGCTCCATGCCGAGGGCCGCGCCGATCTCGAACACGGGCCGGTTCCAGGAGCCGTACGGGGCCCGGAACCAGACCGGCACCCGGCCCAGTGTCCGCTCGATCTCCTCGCTGGTGCGCTCCAACTCGGCCCGGATCGCGGCCCGTCGCAGAGTGGGCAGTTCCGGGTGCGACCAGGTGTGATTGCCCACGATGTGCCCGTCGTCGGCCATCTCGCGCAACAGGTCAGGCTGTTTGGCGGCCATCTCGCCGCAGACGAAGAACATCGCCCGCACGTCGTGGGCGCGCAGGGTCCGGAGGATGCGGGGGGTGTGGCGGGGGTCGGGCCCGTCGTCGAAGGTGAGGACCATCGAGCGCCCGAGGTCCGGCAATTCACGGAGGGGCTCCGTACGGACGGGCGGCCGGGCCGGCCGCCGGCGGGAGGGCTGGAACTCCGTCATGGGGCTCAGCCGGTAGGCCGACGCCCGGCGCGGCGGGGCCCCGGCGCCCGGTCCCGCCGCCGGCGGGGCCCCGTTCGCGGGGCGGTCCGGTGCGCGGGTCTCGCACGAGGTCAGCAGCCGGGTCAGTGAGACGGCCCCGAGCACGGCGGCGATACGCAGCGCGGCCCGGCGCCCCGGAAGCGACTGGTCCTTGTCAACAGTTTCCCGTTCCATGAGCAATGGCTCGCACGGGCGGTGCGCCCCGCCCCTCACCGACACGGGGCGGGCGGGGAAAGCACCCGATGGGATCAGCCGATGAACTTCCCCTCGGTTCCTCGGCTCCTCGGCTGCCCGACCCCCGGCCGTGCGCGCGGACCGACGACGCCGGCCCCTGGACGGGCCCCGTACGGGAGCCGATAGCCTCGCCGCTGTGACGGATCAGCGGCCCTCCCCCTTCGAACGCGGTACCGACGGCCCCAAGGTGATCGTCGCCGGTGTGGACGGCTCGGCGTCGTCGCTCCGCGCGGTGGCGTACGCCGGCGGTCTCGCCCGGCGGCAGAACGCGCTGCTCGCCGTCGTGTACGTGCAGCCGCCGCTGACGTCGGGGGCCGCGCTCGGCGCCCCGGTCGCCGACGCGACCGAGGAGATCGCCGAGAGCCTGGCGGCGGAGATCCGCGAGGGCGCGGAACGGGTCCGGGACATCTGGGACGTCCGCTGGGAGTTCCACACGCTGCGCGGCGACCCCTACAACGGCCTGGTCACCGCGGCCGACGACCTGAAGGCGGACGCCGTGGTGGTGGGCGCGTCGGAATCGGCGGGCCACCGCTTCGTCGGCTCGGTGGCGGTCCGTCTGGTCAAGTCGGGCCGCTGGCCGGTGACGGTGGTCCCGTAGCCGGCGCCCCCGACTCCCGTGGACAGTCCGGGGCAGCGCCCGGGTCGACCCCGTAGCCGGTGTGGGGTACTCCCGAAGGCTGGCCGGGGCGTCCGTCCCGCACCGGTGTCCGGCTCGTCCCGCAGCCCGTATCCGGCCTCTGGCAGGCGGTGTTCGGGCCGGCCCATAGGCACGTCGGGCCGTTCCGTACCCGTGCCCGGCGTCACCCGGATGCCATGCCCGGGTGCTCCCGTACGCCTGCCCGGATCGTCCCCGCAGGCGGCACCCCGGCCGCCCGTAGCCGGTATCGGGAACTCCCGCAGCGGCTGCACGAGACCCCGTGGATCGCGTCCAGGCGTCCTCCGGACCGGTCGGGTCGTTCCGTATCCGTGCCCGGCGTCATCCCGTACTCGCACCCAGGGCTGTGCCCCCGGCAGGTCAGGCCGACCTGCATGCGTGCCCGGGTCGTCCCGTAAGCCGCTCGTTTCGTCCTGTACGCGTGCTCAGCTCGCCCCGTAGCAGACGCCCCGGTGCTCCCGTACGCCTGCCCGGATCGTCCCGCAGCCGACGCCCGGTCATCCTGCGGCCGTCGCCCGCCAGAACCAGCGTCCGCGCCCGGCGCCAAGGGCCGGTCCTCCGGCAGTGCGAGGGGGCACCCCCGTCTCAGCGGCCCGTGGTCAGGCCGTCCCGGGCGGCGCCCCGGCTGAGGACCGCCGACTCGATCGCCGACCGCGCGGCCCGGTAGTCGTCCCGTGACGGGTCCTCGTCCAGTGCCCGGTTGAGGTTGACGACCCGTCCGACGGCGTTGTCCATGAGCTGTGGGACGAACTCCGCCCTCGTCACCTCCCAGCGCTCGCCCTTCGCGGCGGGCGGGGCGAAGGTGAACCGGGCGATCGAGCCCTGGGTGCCGCGCGGGTCGGACTCCCCGGCGTGGTTGATCATGTCGCCGGCGATCTGGTCGCCCATGCCGTAGACGATCCAGGTGCCGTTCACCTTCTCGTACGCCTGCGGGACATGGACGTGGGTGCCGATGATCAGGTCGATGTCGGGGCGGCCGTCGGTGGTGGCCCCGGCGAGCCGGTCGCCCAGGGTCAACTGCCCGTCGTCCACGGCGCTCTGCCACTCCGTGCCCCAGTGCAGGCTCAGCACGACGACGTCGGCGCCCGCCGCGCGCGCGGCCCGCGCGTCGGTGAGGATCTTCTCCTCGTCGATGAGGTCGACGGCCCAGGGCTGTCCGTCCGGCAGCGGGATGCCGTTGGTGTCGTACGTGTACGCGAGCTGGGCCACCTTGGCGCCGCCCGCGTCGAGGAGCGCGGGCCGGGCGTCCTCCGCCGCCGAGCGTGCCGAGCCGACGTGCGCGACCCCCGCCCGGTCGAGGGCGCCGAGGGTGCGGGCCACTCCGTCGGCGCCCGCGTCGAGGGTGTGGTTGGAGGCGGTGGAGCAGGAGTCGTAGCCGGTCGCCCTCAGCGCGCCGGCGATCTGCGGCGGCGACGCGAAGGACGGATAGCCGGTGAAGGGTCCGCCGTCGGGGCCGTAGACCGTCTCCATGTGACAGATCGCCACATCGGCGGCGGAGACGACGGACTTCACCCCGGCGAGCATCGGGACGAAGTCGTGGCCCGTGCCACCGGCGTCGGCGTTGGCACGGCGGATGACGGAGTCGTGGGGCAGTACGTCCCCGGAGGCGACGAGCGTGAATCCGCGCCCCGGCCCCGTGCCGCCCGCCGCCGAGGCGCCGCCGGCCCTGCCGCCCGGACCGTCCCGGGCCGGGTCCGTGCCGCTGGGCGGGGCGCAGCCCGCGGCCGTGCCGAGGAGGAGAGCCGCGGCGGCCATCGCTCCGTGTCGCATGCGTGTCGTCATGGGTCGGGCTCCTTGAGGGACGAGGAAGACGACCAAGCGGTCACCGCATGCATATCTTCATATTTATGTGATTAATACTCCGAAGGGAGTGAAGTACCTGAAATGGACGAAAGGGATCGGCCGAACCGTTCACCGCACCACTCGCCGCGCGGAGCGACCGCTCGTCGCAGACACGTGTGAGCCGTCTGTCCCCCGGCGCCCCGGATGGGTTCGGATACGCCAACGGCAACGGGGCCGACGCCGACGCCGGCGACCTCCGCGAGAAGGGACGTTCACGATGACCACCGCCACGGCCACGGCGACGACCGACGAGCGGGCGCTGACGGAGTTGCAGCGCGACCACGGCCCCGCGCTCTTCCACTTCCTGCTCGGGCTGACCTACGGCGACCGGCAGCGCGCCGAGGATCTGCTCCAGGAGACACTCGTCCGCGCCTGGCAGCACCCCGAGGCGTTCGAGGGCCCCTACGAGTCCATGCGGCCCTGGCTTTTCACCGTGGGCCGCCGGCTGGCCATCGACGCCCGCCGCTCACGGCTCGCCCGGCCGGCCGAGGTCAGCGACGGCATCCTGGCGGGCACCCCCGACCCGCACGACATCACCGAGACCTCCGCCGCCGTGCTGGACGTGCGCGAGGCGGTGCGGTCGCTGAGCCCGGAGCACCGCGCCGTACTCGCCCAGATCTACTTCAAGGGGCTGAGCGTGGTCGAGGCCGCGCACGCGCTCGGCATACCCACCGGCACCGTCAAGTCCCGTTCCTTCTACGCCCTGCGCGCCCTCGGCCGCTCCCTGCCGGGCTACCACAGGTCGCCCTCGTCGAGGAGCGCGAGGAGCGCGGCGCCGTCGGCCACCTCGGCATAGGCGGCGGCGCACCGCGCGCAGCCGTCCAGATGCCCGGCGATCAGCCGGTCCTCCTCGGGTGTGAGTGCGCCCAGCGCGTACGCACCGAGCCGGGACCGCACATGGGGGTCACCGCCGGCCTCACCCGTCACCATCGCCTCCGGTCCGCTGTCCGATCCCGCACTTCTGGCCACGCTGGGCACCGGCCGCCGGTTCAATGCTCCGTGAAGCAGCGTCCACGGAGAAGAAGGGAAGGCGCGAAACCATGCGTCCGGAACGTCATGACGAAGGCGGTGGCGGCGGTCTGCTCGTCCCCATGGCATGGATGTACGCGGAGTACGTCGCCGACGAACTCCTGCGCACGGGCGACCTGATGCCGCCCACCACACTGGAGTACCGGGCGGGCCGCGACGCCCTCGCGCTGACCATATTCCTCTCCGACGGGCCGGTCGGCGAAGGGGGCGGCGGAGCGCGGATGGCGCGCTGGCGGACCCTGACCGCGTACGGCACCGGTTGGCGTGAATGGGTCTGTCACCAGCTCGACCTGCTGGAGACACGCGTCTGCCAGGCGGAACGGTCCGGCGCCGGCCGCCCCGATCCGGATCTGGAGCTGGCCCTGGCCGCCTGGCGGTGGCTGGAGGAGACCGAACTGCTGGCGCCCGACCTCGACGCGGTGGGGCCGCCCGGCGGCGATCCCCCGGGGCCGGACGGCGGCGGGGGCGGACCGCACGAGGAGCGGGGACCCCAGGTCTGGACGCCGGCGTGGCAGCTCGGGCTGCCGCTCGGGCATCTGGCGATCGCGCTGTTCTGACCCGTTTCGGGGGCGACCCGCGCCGGCGCCCTCAGCTGCCGTGCACACCCGCGCGGTACTTGGGGATCCGTACCGTGATCCGCATCCCCGCCCCCACCCCCGTCTCGATGACGAGCCCGTAGTCGTCCCCGTAGACCTGGCGCAGCCGCTCGTCCACGTTGAGCAGTCCGATGCCCGTGGACGGACCGCCGTCGCCGCGCAGGATCTCGCGCAGCCGCTCCGGGTCCATCCCCACCCCGTCGTCCTCGATCACGACCTCCGCCTCCGCGCCCGCGTCGAGCGCGCTGATGGTGATGCGGCTCATCGTGATCCGGCCTTCGAGGCCGTGCTTGACGGCGTTCTCGACCAGCGGCTGGAGACAGAGGAACGGCATGGCGACCGGCAGCACCTCGGGCGCGACCTGGAGGGTGACCGACAGACGTTCGCCGAAACGCGCCCGGACGAGCGCCAAGTACTGGTCGATGGAGTGCAGTTCGTCGGCGAGCGTGGTGAAGTCGCCGTGTCTGCGGAACGAGTAGCGGGTGAAGTCGGCGAATTCCAGGAGCAGTTCGCGGGCCCGCTCGGGGTCGGTGCGGACGAACGAGGCGATGGCGGCCAGCGAGTTGAAGATGAAGTGCGGGGATATCTGGGCCCGCAGTGCCTTGATCTCCGCCTCGATCAACTGGGTGCGGGAGCGGTCGAGTTCGGCGAGTTCGAGCTGGACGCAGACCCAGCGGGCGACCTCGCCGGCGGCCCGCGCGAGGACGGCGGACTCCCGGGGGGCGTACGCGACGAGCGTGCCGAGCACCCGGTGGTCGACGGTCAGCGGCACGGCGACGCCCCAGCGCAGCGGGCAGTCCAGATCGCCGCAGCCGCTCGCGAAGGCGGTGTCCCGGCCGCTGGCCAGCAGGGGCTTCACATGGTCCATCACATGCTTGGCGTGGTGCGCGCCGAGGCCGTCCCAGACGAGCACCCGGTCCCGGTCGGTGAGGCAGAGCGCGTCGGTGCCCAGCAGGGAGCGCAGCCGGCGGGCGGCCTTGCCCGCGCTCTCCTCGGTGAGTCCGGCGCGCAGCGGCGGCGCGGCGAGCGAGGCGGTGTGCAGGGTCTCGAAGGTGGCGTGCTCGACGGGTGTGCCGACGTCGCTGGTGCGGTCGGGGCGGGCGCGCCCGGTGCGCAGCCCGAGCAGATAGCCCCCGGCGAGCGGCAGCAGGGCGAGCACGGTCAGAAGCGCGAGGGCGGCACCGCTCATCGGGAGCCTCCCCGGGCGCGGGGGGTCAGGTCCTCGGGGAGGTGGAAGCGGGTCATGGCGGCTCTGGTCCCTTGCGGTATGCGTGAGCGGGTGGCCAGCGAGACCAGGATCATGGCGAGGAATCCCACGGGAACGGACCAGACGGCGGGCCAGGCGAGCAGGGCGTGCGGCCAGCCCGTCCGTACGGCGCCGCTGACCGTGATCCCGATGGCCACCAGTGCCGAGCCGCCGCCGAGCAGCAGTCCGGCGATCGCGCCGGGCGGGGTGAGGCGCCGCCACCAGATCCCGAGTACGAGCAGCGGGCAGAACGAGGACGCGGAGACGGCGAAGGCCATGGCCACGGCGTCCGCGACGGGCATGCCGCTGACCGTGAGCGAGCCGCCGAGCGGGACGAGGATCGCGAGGACTGTGGCCAGCCGGAAGTGCCGTACGCCGCGTGCGGGCAGCACGTCCTGGGTGAGTACCCCGGCGACGGCCATGGTCAGGCCGGAGGCGGTGGAGAGGAACGCGGCGAACGCGCCGCCCGCGACGAGCGCGCCGAGCAGGTCGCCCGCCGTGCCGCCGATCACCAGGTCGGGCAGGAGCAGTACGGCGGCGTCGGCGTCCGGGCCGAGCGCGGGCCCGGGGGCGTACAGCCGCCCGAGCGCGCCGTAGACGGGGGGCAGCAGGTAGAAGCCGCCGATCAGGGCGAGGACGCCGACGGTGGTGCGGCGGGCGGCGCGGCCGTTGGGGCTGGTGTAGAAGCGGACGACGACGTGCGGCAGTCCCATCGTGCCGAGGAAGGTGGCGACGATCAGTCCGTATGTGGCGTACAGCGGGTGGTCCGCGCGGCTCGACATCTCGGTGAGGTCGAAGTCGATCGGGGGCCGTCCGTCGCCCTGCCAGGCCAGCAGCAGGAAGATCGCGGGGACGAGGAGGGCGGTGAGCTTGAGCCAGTACTGGAACGCCTGGACGAAGGTGATGCTGCGCATGCCGCCCGCCGCGACGGCCACCACCACGACGACGGCGACGAGGACGGCGCCGAACCAGTTGGGCGCGCCGGTCAGGATCTCCAGGGTCAGCCCCGCGCCCTGGAGCTGGGGCACCAGATAGAGCCAGCCCGCGCCGACGACGAGCGCGCTGACCACGCGCCGGGCGGGGCGGGACTCCAGGCGTCCCTCGGCGAAGTCGGGGAGGGTGTAGGCGCCGGAGCGGCGCAGCGGGGCGGCGACGAAGAGGAGCAGGACCAGGTAGCCGGCGGTGTAGCCGACCGGGTACCAGAGCATGTCGGGGCCGTGCAGCAGGAGCAGTCCGGCGATGCCGAGGAAGGAGGCGGCGGAGAGGTATTCGCCGCTGATGGCGGCGGCGTTGAGGCCGGGCCGTACGGTGCGCGAGGCCACGTAGAAGTCGGAGGTGGTGCGGGAGATGCGCAGGCCGAAGCCGCCCACGAGGACGGTGGCGACCATGACGACGGCGACGGCCGTCACCGTCCAGCTCTGGTTCACGGCAGTGGCCGGCCCTTCACGAGCCGGGCGAAGTCCCGCTCGTTGCGCTCGGCGCGGCGTACGTACCACCAGGCCAGCAGGGTCAGCAGCGGGTAGGCGGCGACGCCGAGCACCACCCAGACGACGGTGGGGTCGCGCAGTGCGGCGAAGGCCAGCGGAAGGGTGGCGACGACGGTGGCGAGCAGGGCGAACGCGGTGAGTCCGGCACGGAGCTGGCCGCGCATGAGGGAGCGGACGTAGGCGTCGCCGAGGGCGGTCTGTTCGTCGATCTCGGCCTGGGGGCGGTAGCGGGGCAGGGGGCGGACGCGACGGGGTGCGCCGGTGACGACCTCCCGTCTGGGGAGCTTGGGGGCGGAGTCCGCGGTCATCTCTCTTGTCCCCCGTGTGCCCGGTGCCGCCGTGTCGCGTGCCAGGGCCGGAGTGTAGGCAGACGGCCCGGGCGGAGGGAAGCCCCGGCGCGTCTCGGTCCGGCCGGTGAAGGGCCTGGTCAGCGGCCGGGCAGCCGCATGAGCAGATCGCGTACGGCCCTGGCGTGGCGGCGGCTGACGGCGAGTTCGGCGTCGCCGACGCGCACGCTCATGGCGCCCGCGTCGAGGCGCAGTTCGTCGATGCGGGCGAGCGCGACGAGATGGCGGCGGTGGATGCGTACGAAACCCCGGGAGCGCCAGCGCTCCTCCAGGGTGGTGAGCGGAATCCGTACCAGATGGCTGCCGGTGTCGGTGTGCAGTCTGGCGTAGTCGCCCTGGGCCTCGGCGTAGACGATGTCGGCGACGGGGACGAAGCGGGTCACACCGCCGAGTTCGACGGGGATCTGGTCGGCGGAGGTGTCCACGACGGGGCCCCGTTCCCCGGCGAGTTCGGCGACCCGCCGGACGGCTTCGGCGAGCCGTTCCCGGCGGACGGGCTTGAGCACGTAGTCGACGGCCTTGAGGTCGAACGCG
Organism: Streptomyces sp. NBC_01498; assembly: GCF_036327775.1. Classification (NCBI taxonomy): domain Bacteria; kingdom Bacillati; phylum Actinomycetota; class Actinomycetes; order Kitasatosporales; family Streptomycetaceae; genus Streptomyces; species Streptomyces sp. NBC_01498. Next base: position 619,973 of record NZ_CP109598.1, read on the forward strand.
TGGACGGCGAAGCCCTCGTGGGCGGTGACGAAGACGATCAGCGGGGGTTCGGCGAATCCGGCGAGCAGCCGGGCGACGTCGAGCCCGGTCAGGCCCGCCATGTGGATGTCGAGGAAGACGACGTCGACGGCGGCCGGGTCGTCCGGGCCCGCGTCGAGGGCGGCGCCGATCCGGCGCAGCGCCTCGGTGGCGCTCGTGGCGCCCTCGGCGCTGCGGACGCGCGGGTCGGCGCGCAGGAGGTAGAGGAGTTCTTCGAGGGCGGGTTGTTCGTCGTCCACGGCCAGTACGCGCAGCATGACCGGGAAGTTTAGGGGGTGCGCGGGTGAGCGGACCCGGATCGGGTCACGGACGGATATCGGCCTGAGTGATTTGCCGTCGCGCTCCGTATCAGGAGGCATGCGGACACCGGAGATCCATCGCGACGTCGGCGCCTACGCACTCGGCGTACTGGACGCGGCCGATGCCTTCCGCTTCGAGGACCATCTCATGGACTGCCCCCACTGCACACTGCTGTTGGGGGATTTGAACGGACTGCGCGATCAGCTCGACGAGTACGCGCGGGGCACGTCGCCGCGCGTCGGCCCCTTCGTGTCACCGGGGCCCCAGCTGTTGCACCGGTTGCTCGAAGGGACGGCGACCCGGCGGCGGTTCAGCCGAAGACGGCGGCTGGCCCTGGTCGCGGCTGCGGTGGTGATCGCGGTGGGCGGACCGTTCGCGATCGTCGACTCGCGGGGTGGCGGCGGGAGTTCCCCGGACACGCCGGTCGCCGAGCGGTGGACGGCGACGGACCGCAGGACCGGGACGGCGGCCGTCGTGACGGCGGCGGAGCGGGGCTGGGGCACGGACGTGGCGCTGGAGCTGTCGACGTCGGTGGCGGTCGGGGTGTGCTCGCTGGTCGCCGTGGGCCTGGACGGGTCGGAGGAGACCGTGATGACGTGGGCGGGGCGCCCGGACGGCGACGGTCCGCTGGTCACCTGGGGCGGGGCGGCGCTGCGTCCGCCGGAGATCGACCGGTTCGAGGTGCGGACGTCGGACGGGCACCGGCTGATGACGGTACGGGGCGGGTGACCCGGGCCGTACGCGGGTGAGCCGGGCGGCGCGCGAGGACGGCCCGTCCAGGGGCCGGGCGGGTCCTACTTGAGGAAGCGGGACGTCCTGCGGTCGGCGAGCGGTTTGCCGCCGGTCTGGCAGGTCGGGCAGTACTGGAGCGAGGAGTCGGCGAAGGCGACCGACCTGATGGTGTCGCCGCACACCGGGCACGTCTCGCCCGCGCGGCCGTGCACCCGCAGTCCGCTCTTCTTCTCGGCCTTGAGCCGCCCGGCCGCCACCCCGCGCGAACGCTCGATCGCCGAGGTCAGCGTCGTGCGCATGGCGTCGTACAGCACGGTGGTCTCGTCCTCGGTCAGATTCTGCACCGGTTTGAAGGGGGACAGCTTCGCCGCGTGCAGGATCTCGTCGCTGTACGCGTTGCCGATGCCCGCGATCAGCCGCTGGTCGCGCAGGGCGCCCTTCAGCTGCCGCCGCTCCCCCGCGAGCAGCGCGGCGAGGGCGTCCCGGTCGAAGGCGTCGTCCAGCGGGTCGGGGCCGAGACTCGCGATGGCCGGTACCTCGAAGGGGTCCCGTACGAGATGGACGGCGAGCCGCTTGGTGGTGCCCGCCTCCGTCAGGTCGAAGCCGTCGCCGCCGGTGAGGACGGCCCGCAGCGCGAGCGGCCCCTTGCCGGGGCGCGGCGGGGCGGCGGGGAACTCGTCCTTCCAGCGCAGCCAGCCCGCGCGGGCCAGATGGATCGCCAGATGGAGGCAGCCCTCCGCGCCGGCCCCGGACCCGCCCGTGACGATGTCGAGCCATTTGCCGTGGCGCTCGACGGCCCGGACGGTGGTACCGGTGAGGGCGCCGAGCGGTGGGTCGTACGTCTTGAGGGCGTTGATCGTCAGGGGCAGGACGCGGGCGAACTCCTTGCCGACCAGCTGGCCGTCGAGGAACTCCCGCAGCGCTTCGACCTCGGGGACTTCCGGCATGCCTCCAGGGTGCCGCAGCGCCGGGGCGAACGCCCGGCGGCGGCGTGCCGGGCCGTGGCACGCCGCGCGCGGCGCACCGGGTCAGAGCCCGTAGACCGCCGTGGCCGTCGCGCCGAAGACCGCCCGGCGCTCGTTCTCGCTCAGGTCGGCGGTCAGGGTGCGGGTGACGTCCATGACCTCGGCGTACGAGGCGGCGAGCCGGCACACCGGCCAGTCCGAGCCGAACATCAGCCGGGCCGAGCCGAAGGCGTCGAGCACGGTCTCGGTGTACGGGCGCAGCGTCCGGGCCGACCAGGCGTCCCACGCCGCCTCGGTGACCATGCCGGAGACCTTGCAGACGACGTTCGGCCGCGCGGCGAGGGCCCGGATGTGGCCGGCCCAGGGGTCGAGGGCGCCGGTGGCGATGGGCGGTTTGCCGAGGTGGTCGAGGACGAAGGTCAGCTGGGGCAGCAGCGCGGCGGCGGCGGTCGCGGCCGGGAGCTGGTGCGGGAGGACGACCAGGTCGTACGCGAGCCCGGCGGCGGCCACCGCGGCCAGCCCGTCCTGTACGGCCGGGCGCAGCAGCCACTCGGGGTCGGGCTCGCCCTGGACCTGGTGGCGGATGCCGACGAGTTTGTCGCCGCCGGGCAGTTCACGGAGGGCGGCGAGGGTGTCGGCGATGCCGGGCGCGGTGAGGTCGGTCCAGCCGACGACGCCGGCGATCAGGTCGCTGCCGTCGGCGAGGGCGAGGAATTCGGGGGTCTCCTCGGGGACGGTGACCGTCTGGACGAGGACGGTGGCGCCGACGCCCGCCGCGTGGGCCTCCGGTGCCAGGTCGGCGACGCCGAAGTCGCGCCGGATGGGCGCCATGGCCGGGCCGGTGATCCAGTCCTGGTCCCGTACGGACAGGTCCCACACATGGTGGTGCGCGTCCACGACGGGTGCGGCGGGGACGGGCCTGCGGGGCGGCCGGGTGTGCGGGGCCGGTCCGGCGGGGGCTCCGTTCATCGGGCGCCGCCCTCCAGCAGTCCCTCGGCGCGCAGGTCGTCGAAGAGGGCGTCGGGGACCTGGCGCCCGTACATGTCGGCGGCGTCCCGTACCTCCTCGGCGGACCGCGTGCCGACGAGCACGCTGGCGACCGCCGGGTGGCGCAGCGGGTAGGCGAGGGCGGCGGCGCGCAGCGGTACGCCGTGCCGTTCGGCGACGGCCTTGATCCGCAGGGCGCGCTCCAGCAGCGCGGGCGGCGCGGCCGTGTAGTCGTACGTCGCGCCGGGGCGCGGGTCGGCGAGCAGCCCGGAGTTGAAGACACCGCCGACGATCACGCTCCGGCCGCGTGCGACGGCCTCGGGCAGCAGGTGGTCGAGGGCGGACTGGTCGAGGAGCGTGTGGCGGCCCGCGCAGAGGACGACGTCGATGTCCGTGTCCCGCAGGAAGCGGGTGAGCACGGCCGTCTGGTTCATCCCGGCGCCGATCGCTCCGACGACTCCTTCGGCGCGCAGCCGTTCCAGGGCGGGGTACGCCTGCCCGAACGCCTCGGCGACGTGCTGGTCGGGGTCGTGCAGGAAGACCGTCTCGACGTGGTCGGTGCCGAGCCGCTCCAGGCTCTCCTCGATGCTGCGGCGCACCCCGTCGGCGGTGAAGTCCCAGACCCGGCGGTGGGTCGCCGGCACGGCGAAACCGTTGGCCAGGTCGTCGCCCTCGGCGGCCGGCAGCGGCTCCAGCAGCCGGCCCACCTTGGTCGACAGGGTGTACTCGGCACGGGGCCGGGCGCTCAGGGCCTCGCCGAGGCGGCGTTCGGCGAGGCCGATGCCGTAGTGCGGGGCGGTGTCGAAGTAGCGGATGCCGGCGTCCCAGGCGGCGTCGACCGCCGCGGCGGCCTGCTCCGGTTCGACGGGGGTGTACAGATTGCCGATCCCGGCCGATCCGAAGGAGAGCTCGGACACGCCGATCTCGCCGCGTCCGAGGGTGTTCTGCCGCATTGCGCTGTGCCTCCCGACGTTGACACCCCAGAATATTCATCGGATGACTGGGTGGCGTCAACCGTTTTGAGTCAGCGAACTCCGACCCCGAACTGACCCGTGCGATCAGCCGGTCGGGGGCAGGAGCCTGCGCAGGCTCGCGCGTGTGCGCCGGGAGTTGTCGGACCTGTCACGGCACGTCCGCGCCGACGGCCCCCGTGGCCGCGACGGTCGGTCCGGGCACGGCGGGCTCGGATGCGGCGGATGCGGGTGAAGCGGGCGCGGATACGGCGGGCGCGGGCGCGACGGGGGCAGGTGCGGGTGCGAGGGGTGCGACGGGCACGGCGGGCGGGGGTGCGGGCGCGGCGGGCGCGGGCAGTTCCAGCAGCACGGTCAGCTCCTCGCCCATGTGCGCCGCCAGCCCGCCGAGATCGGGCACGGCCTTGCCGTCCGCGACGAGACCGACATGGACCCGGCCGCCGTACGTCGTCAGCCCCACGGCCAGCGACTGGCCCCGCGCCAGCGGCGCCATCGGGTAGATCTCGCGCAGCGGGCAGCCGCCGAAGGAGAGCGTCGCGCCCGGCAGCGGCACGCTCGTCACCAGCACGTCGAACAGGACCCGGGCGGCACTGCCCGCGAGCGGCGCGCCGAGGCGGTGCGCCAGCGGGTGGAGCTGCCCGGCGAGTACGGCCACCGCCCCGGCGCCGCGCGAGGGCCCCTCCTTCTTGTTGCGGTCCATGGCCTGCCGTACGGAGGTCAGCCGGGTCAGCGGGTCCGGCTCGGAGACCGGCAGGCCGAGGAGGTACGCGGAGAGCACGTTGCCGGAGCCGGCGGCGGCGCCCGCGCTCCGGCGGACCTGGCTCGGCCGCCGCCCGGAGACGGGCACCAGGGCGCGCGGGTCGGTGCGCGGGGCGCGGTCCGGCAGCCGTTCGCCGCGCTCCAGCATCCAGCGCCGCAGGGCGCCCGCGACGGTGGCGAGCAGCACGTCGTTGACGGTGCCGCCATGGGTCTTGCGCACCCGCCGCACGTCGTCCAGCGCGAGGACGGCCGTGGCCAGTCTCCGGGTGCCGCTGGAGCCCGCCATGAGCGCGGGCGTACCGCGCAGGTCGAGCCGGCTGGCGCGGACGACGGAGGCGCCGATGCCCAGGGCCCTGCGCAGCTCGCCGAGGCGGTCGCGCGCCCGGTCGGCCACCTGTCCGGGGCCGGCCGGCCAGGTGCGGGGCTGCGCGGGGCGGGCCCGGTGGGTGCCGGTGGCGCGGGCGTCGGCGATCTGGTCGAAGATCCCGGCGCCGATGGCGACGGCGCGCATGCCGTCGGCGAGGGCGTGGTGCATCTTCACCAGGACGGCGAAGCGCCGGCTCGGCGGTGCGCCGCCGGGGGTGAGGAGGTACATCTCCCAGGGCGGGATCCCGCGCTCCAGCGGACGTTCCATGAGTTCCCCGGCGAGCCGGGCGGTCTCCTCGGCGAAGTCTCCGGGCGGCAGCTCCAGGCGCCTGACGTGGCGGCGTACGTCGAAGTCCTCGTCCACGCTCCACGCGGCGCCGCCCACGGGCAGCAGCACGTCCCGCACGACCGTCCGGAGCCGGGGGACGGCCGCCGTGCGGCCGGCGAGCAGCTCCAGGAGCGCCTCGTCGCCGACGGCGCCCGGCGCCGCGCCGGGGGCGCCGGGCGGCGGTGTCCCGAAGACGGCGAGCGCGCCGAGGTGCATCGGGTGCTCCGGGGATTCGAGATGCCAGAAGGCCAGGTCGAGAGGTGCCAGCAGCTCGGTGGTCACGGGGGCCTCATGTCTTGGGAAGGGATGCCGGAGACAGCAAGTCAATCGCCCACGGTCCGTTACGGTCAAGGACGGACGACTTACGCTCAGTTAGCGTCACTGTAATGCCGCGCACCTGTCACGGACCGCTCAGCCGTCCTGCTCCGGACGGTCCGCCGGGTCCATGAGATCCGCGAGGCCCGCCAGATCCACGGCGTCGACCGGGCTCACCGGGTGCGCGTATTCCCCAGGACCGGCGGGGCCGGCGTCCTCCGCCGGGTCCTCGATCACGAACTCGGTCCACACGCACTTGCCGCTCCCCCGCGAGTCCACACCCCACTCGTCGGCCAGCACGTCCACCAGGACCAGCCCCCGCCCGGAGACACCCGTCTCCCCCGCGTCCCTGATCCGGGGCAGCGCGCTGGAGCCGTCCTCGACCTCCAGCCGCAGCCGCCGCTCCGCGCCCGGCAGCACCCGTACGATCACGGTCGCGCCCCCCTCGGTGTGGGTCAGCGCGTTGGTCATCAGCTCGTCGGCGACCAGTTCGACATCGTCCGACCTGCCCTGCGCGCCCCACGCCCGGACCGCCGCCCGGACCATGTGGCGCGCGGAGGACAGCGCCTCGGGGTCGTCCGGCCCGACCTGCTGCCGGAGCCTGCCGGCGGTCCGGCCCGGGTCCGCGCCCCGGCGGCGCAGCAGCAGGACGGCGACGTCGTCGTCGCCGCCCCGGTCGTCCACCATCGCGCACAGCTGGTCGGCCAGGTCCTGGAGGTCGCGCGGGCCGTTGGTGATCACGTCGGTCAGCCGCCGCATGCCCTCGTCCAGATCGGCGCCGGGCATCTCGACCAGTCCGTCGGTGTAGAGGACGAGGGTCTGGCCGGGGTCCAGTTCGACGGTGTTCACGGGGTAGTCGAGCTGGTCGAACTCGGCGGAGAGACCCAGCGGCAGCCCGCCCTCGGCCGGGACCCGGCGGCAGCCGCCGTCGGTGTCCCGGATCATCGGGTCGACGTGCCCGGCCCGGACCAGCCGGACGACACCGGTGCTCAGGTCGGCCTCCGCGTAGACGCAGGTCGCGAAGCGGTCGGTGTCGAGCGCGTGCAGGAAGACGGAGGCGCGTGCCATCACCGTGGCCGGGGTGTGGCCCTCGGCCGCGTACGCCCGGAGCACGATCCGCAGCTGTCCCATCACGGCGGCGGCGTCGGTGTCGTGGCCCTGGACGTCGCCGATGACGGCCCCGACCCGGCCGCCCGGCAGCGGGACGATGTCGTACCAGTCCCCGCCCACGTCCCTGCCGAGCCGGGCCGAGCGGTAGCGGACGGCGATCTCCGCGCCGGGCACGTCCGCGATACGGCGCGGCAGCATCGCCCGCTGGAGTCCTTCGGCGAGATCGTGCTCCTGCTCGAAGAGGACGGCGCGCTGGAGGCTCTGCGCGATGCTGCTGCCGAGGGCGACCAGCAGATTGCGGTCCTCGGCGGTGAAGCCGATCTTGTCGCCGTAGAGCAGTCCGACCGCGCCGAGGGGGCGGCCCTGCGCGATCAGCGGCAGATAGGCGGCCGAGGTGATGCCGAGATCGCTGATGTGCGGCCACAGGTCCGCGTAGGAGGCGGCGAAGTCGTCCGCGGACTCGATGAAGCGCGGGGCGAGGGTGCGGATCACCTCGCTCATCGGGTAGTCCTCGTCCACGCGGGTGACGCGGGTGCCCGGTACGAAGGAGCCCGCGGGCCCCTCGGCGACCAGATGGATACGGCCCGCGTCGAGCAGCCCCATGACCATGCTGGCGGCGCCCAGGTGTTCCAGACCGCCGGACTCCTTGAGCACGTCGATCACGTCCTGGACCGTCCTGGCGTGCGCGAGGGCCGCCGTGGCGCCCTCGACGACGCTGGTCCGCCGCCGGCGCTCCTCCTCCAGTTCGAGCCGCGCCATGGAGTCGGCGAGTTCCTGGGTGGCGTCGCGGATGACGCCGATGAGGCGCAGCGCCCGGCCGCTCGCGTCGCGGCGGATGGACGCCTGGGAGTGGGCCCAGCGCAGGGTGCCGTTGCGGCGCCGGACCCGGAAGTACGCGCCGTAGCCGTCGCTGTCGCCGCTGATCGCCTCCCGGGAGACGGCGTCCAGCCGGGCGCTCTCGCCGGGCGGCAGCCGGTCCAGGATCTTGAAGCGGCTGCCGTCGTACTCGTCGTCGCGCAGATCGAGGACCTCCAGCGCCACCGGGTCCAGATGGAGCCGGCCGGTGCGCAGGTCCCAGTCGAAACAGCCCATCCCGTTGAGGGACAGGCTCCGTTCCGGCTTCGCGGGCCAGTCGTCGGGCAGCGACAGGGATCCCGCCTCCCGATCGACCATGGGGTCACTCTGTCATTATTTGTCGGATATCTCGACCGGTCCGCCGGGCCCGGTACGCGTCCGGGCGGACCGGTCCCTCGCGGCGGTCGTCAGCCCCGGAAGGCGCCGGGTCCGGCCGCCGCCCCGCCGGGTCCGGCCGCGAGGAGCCCGCCGCCGGGCGGGGTGCCCTCGTCGGGACGGCCCGCGGGTCCGCCCGTCCCACCGTCGTCGCCCGGCCCGCCGTCGCCCGGCCGCTCCGGGGCCATCGGCATCACAGGGTAGTCCGGGTCCACGCCGCTGTCGGGCCGTCCCGGCGGCGCGGGGCACTCCGGGTCGGTCAGGTCCTCGGACCACGGCTCGTCGGGCGCGGGGGCGTCCGGCGCAGGGCAGTCGGGGGACGGCGCGGGATCGCTCTCGGGCGCGTCGGGCTCGGGGACGGCCGGGTCGGAGCGGCCGGGGTCCGGGCTCTCCGGTCCGCCGTCGTCGGGCACGGGCGGCTCCGTCGGCGGATCGACGAGGTCGGTGTCCGGCGGGTACGGGGGCTCCACCTCGGGCTTCCGGTCCCGGGCGCCGGCGGTCCCGGTCGGCCGCTCCAGCCAGCCGGTGCCGGCGGCGTCCACGATCAGCAGGGAGGTCAGGGCGCGGCTGGCACGGTTGACGACGACCACCCGGTCCGCCCGGTATCCGCGCCACGGCGTCCCCTTCGGGACGGTGTCGGTCCGTGGGGCGACGGCCGGGCGCAGCGGGTTCCCGCCCGCGCAGCGGACCCTGGGCAGGCCCCGGTCGTCCACGAGGACGGCGGTGCCGCTCTGGAGCACGGCCTGGAAGGCGGCCGGGGACCCGTCCCGGTAGCCGTGGTCCGTGACGCGGACGTCGGCGCGCAGGACGACGGGGGTGAGCCCGCGCAGGAATCCGGGGAGGGACGCGGGGGCGACGCCCGCGACCCGGGCGAAGGCCGCTGCCTTGGCGCGGTCGGCGGTCAGCAGCCGGGTCCCCGCCGGGACGTCGCAGCTCGTGGCCGGGCGGGTGGCGCCGTACAGCCCGGCGGTGGCGCCGGACAGGGAGCGCACGGCGCGGGAGCCGGGGGTGGCGGAGGCGCTCGGGGCGGCGGGCGTACTCGGGGCGGGCGCGGCCGTGGAGCCGGTGTCCGGGACGGCGGTCGACCGGGTGAAGGGGTCGGGGCCCGGCGCGGCGAGCGGGAGCAGGGTGACCTCGGCGGACGCGGCTTTCGCCGTCCGCGCCGCCCGGGTGTCCCCGCCCGCGCCGTCCTCGCCGCAGCCGGCCGTGATCAGGATGCCGGCCGACAGCACGGCGAGCGCGGGGTGACGGGAGCGGAGAGGTACACGGCGCACGGGGTCTCCCAGCTGTTCGTCCCGACCGGAACGTCCGGGTGGTGACTCCATGTCTGCCGGACCGGGGACCGCCGCGCAAGCGGGAGCGGCGGACGGGGGACCCGTCGCGCCGCTCCGCCCGTGCACCGGTCACGTCGCTCCGGGAGCGGCGTGGAGCGTTCAGTCGACGCCCTGGAGGATGTGCGGCTCCGCCAGGTCGTCCTCGTAGCCGGCCAGCCGGATCGGTGCGGACCGGGCCCACACCTCGATGTTCCGGAGCTTCTGGGGGCCGCTCCGCCGATGGCCGGATTCCGGCGGGCTGTGCTCGTGCTGGGCCGTGTCGGGTGTCACCGCGCACTCCTTCGTGTCACGTCGCCCCGGGCGCGCGGCTCCGGACTCCTTCCGGACGCCGGCCGCCGAACGGGGGCAGGGGAAAGGGACGTTCGGTCGCGGTGGCGCCGGTCTCGGGCGGGGGTGCCGGTCTGGTTGCAGACCTGTCCCCGGACGGCCGGGGAACCTTCGTGGGCTCCCGGGGAACGTCCGTGCGGCTTACAGTAACCACATGAGCGCGGGTGCGCTCGATGGCGTGGGTGGCGGCGTCCATTTCCGGACAGTGCGGCGACGGCTCCCGGCCGGTCCGGGGCGCGGTGTCTACCAGTTGGCCGGCGCGTAGTCCTTGAGGAAGACGCCGTACAGGTCCTCGCCCGCCTCGCCGCGTACGACCGGGTCGTAGACGCGGGCCGCGCCGTCGATCAGGTCGAGCGGGGCGTGGAAGCCCTCCTCGGCGAGCCGCATCTTGTCCGGGTGCGGGCGCTCGTCGGTGATCCACCCGGTGTCTACGGCCGTCATCAGGATGCCGTCGCTCCGGAACATCTCCTGCGCGCTGGTGCGGGTCAGCATGTTCAGCGCGGCCTTGGCCATGTTGGTGTGCGGGTGTCCGGCGCCCTTGTAGCCCCGGCTGAACACCCCCTCCATGGCGGAGACGTTCACCACGTACGTGCGCGTCGCCGCCGCCGCCGCCATCGCCGGGCGCAGTCGGCTGATCAGGATGAACGGCGCGGTGGAGTTGCACAGCTGGACTTCGAGCAGCTCCACCGGGTCGACGTCGGAGACCGTCTGGATCCAGCTGTTGGTGTCGTGCAGGTCGGGCACCAGGCCGCCCGCGTCGATGGCGGTGCCCGCCTCGATACGGGCGAGGGTGGCGGAGCCGCCGACCAGGGCCAGCGCGGTGACGTCCGCCGCGCTCAGCGGTTCCGCCCCGCCGGCGGTCAGGACGGCCTGGGCGCCGCTGCCGAACGCGCCGATGACGTGCGACGAGGGCAGTTCCCCGGCGGGCAGCGGCGCGGACTCGGCGGCCAGCAGCTCGCCGTAGGCGCGCGGGGAGCGGCGTACCGTCTGCGCGGCGTTGTTGATGAGGATGTCCAGCGGTCCCTCGGCGGCGACGGAGTCCGCGAGGGCGACGACCTGGGCGGGGTCGCGGAGGTCTATCCCGACGATCTTGAGGCGGTGGATCCAGTCGGCGCTGTCCTCCATGGCCTTGAAGCGGCGGATCGCGTCGTTCGGGAAGCGGGTGGTGATGGTGGTGTGGGCGCCGTCGCGCAGCAGGCGCAGCGCGATGTACATGCCGATCTTGGCGCGCCCGCCGGTCAGCAGGGCGCGCCTGCCGGTGAGGTCGGTACGGGCGTCGCGGCGGGCCCGGTTCTCGGCGGCGCACGCCTGGCAGAGCTGGTGGTAGAAGGCGTCGACCTCGACGTAGCGGGTCTTGCAGATGTAGCAGGAGCGCGGCCGGCGGAGGATTCCGGCGATCTCGCCGGCGACGGACGACGAGGGCAGCAGGCCCTGGGTCTCGTCGTCGATGCGTTCGGCGGAGCCGGTGGCCGTGGCCTCGGTGACGGCCTTGTCGTTGGCGGTCTTCGCGGCCCGGCGTTCCTGGCGGCGGCGCTGTTTGACGGTGCGGTAGACCCCGGCGGTGGCGCGGCGTACGGCGACGGCGTCGGGGTGGTCGACGTCGAGGGTGTCCAGTTCGTCGAGGACCGCGAGGCAGACGGCCATGCGCTCGGGGTCGATCCCGGGGCCGTACGGGACGTCCGGGCCGCTCTCGCCGAGCGTGGTCCCGACGTCCGGGCCGGTCTCGCCGACGGCGGTCCCGGTGTCAGGTCCGCTCTCGCCGAGTGTGGTCCCGTCCTGTGTCAACGTCATCGCCGGTGCGTTCCCTCTTCACTCGTCGGTCACCCGGTCGGGTCACTCGTCCGTCCGGGGCCGGTCGCGCCCGCCGTGCTGGGCCGTCCGGCCGAGCGGCCCCGAACAGTTTGCCATGGGGTGCCCGGCATTTATTTCGCCCCCAATTACACATAAAGGTGAATAGGGGGCAGAATGGTCATGTACCGCTCGATCAGGTGCAGCACGGCGCACCACTCAGAGCGAAGGAGTCGAGACTGATGGCCGATGTTTCACACACCAGGGGAGACACAGGTCGCCCCGGTGTTACCGACACCAGGCGGGACGCAGGCGCCCGCCCGGGTGATATGGACACCAGGGGAGACATAGGCTCTCACCCTGACGCTCCGGAGATGCGGGCCAGGTACGCCCGTGTGCTCGGTGGGCGTGATGTGGCCCTGCTGGACGGCCCGATATTTCTGGCCGGGCTGTTCATCGCCCTCTCACCGTGGATCCTGCACTTCACGACCAGTCAGCCGGGTCTGGTGATCCACAACGTGGTCATGGGAATCGCGATCGCCGGTCTGGCCCTCGTGTTCTCGGCCACGCCGACCCGGACGTACGGCTTCAGCTGGGCCCTGATCCTGATGGGTGCCTGGATGGTGGCGGCGCCATGGGTCGTCGGTTCCAGCCCGGACCGCGGCGTGTTCCTGAGCGGCGTCATCCCCGGCGCTCTCGTGGCCGTGCTGGGCCTGGTCTGCGCGGGCGCGGCACTGAGGGCGGGCCGGATGCGCAAGCGGGCGGGCCGTTCGGGCCGGCCGCTGCGCACGTAGCCGGATAAACCCTGCCCGGCGGGGTGGGTGGACGGTTGTGACGGACCGTCCGCCCACCCCGTCGCCATGCGCGGGCGCGGTCGGACGGGCAGCGGGACCTCAGCCGCCGGCCGCCGCCGGGACCCCGGAGGCGTCCCGTGTCCCGTCCGGCGCGGGGAGGCCGGACGGCTCCGGTACGCGGATGCCCAGGAACGGCAGCCGGCGCCGCAGCCGGAAACCGAGCGTCTCGTAGAGCCGGACGGCGTTCGCGTTGTCCGCCGCGGCCTGGAGGAACGGGATGTCGCCCCGCTCCTCGATCCCGGCGGCGACCGCCAGGATCAGCCGGGCGGCCAGCCCCCGGCCCCGGTGCTCCGGCGCCGTGCAGACCGCGCTGATCTCGGTCCAGCCCGGCGGGCGCATCCGCTCCCCCGCCATGGCCACCAGCGCGCCGTCCCGGCGGATGCCCAGATACGTGCCCAGCTCGACGGTGCCCGGCCGGAACGGCCCCGGCCGGGTGCGCTCCACCAGGTCCAGCATCTCCGGTACGTCGGCGGGGCCGAGCACCACCGCCTCCTCGTCGGGGACCGCGCGCAGGGTGTGGGCGACCAGTTGCACGCCCTCCGCCCGGAAGACGACCTCCCAGTCGTCCGGCGGCAGGACGTCGGCCCCGGCGAGCGTGGCCGTCCCGTCGGCCCCGACCAGGGCGGCGGCGTCCGTCCAGTCCCGGGCGTCCGGGTCGTCGGGCAGGGCGAGCCAGGTGGAGATCTCGGGCCGGTAGCCGAGCACCCGGCCGCGCCGTTCGGCGAAGCGCGCGTGCGGGCCGGTCAGTCCGGCCAGTACGGGATCGTCCAGCGGGTGGTACGACCCGCCGCCCGGCGAAAGCCCCGGCGCCCCGCTCACGCGCCCACCTCGATGACGATCTTGCCGAGGGCGTGGCCGTCCTCCACGGCGCGCAGCGCGGCGCCCGCCTCGGCCAGCGGGAACGTCCGGGTCACGTAAGGCCGCAGGCTCCCGGCCACCACCAGCGCGGCGACCTCGTCGAGGACGGCGGCGGTGCGCAGCCGTACGACGGCCGCGCCGCCCAGGGTCACGACCCGCGGCTTGTCGCCCGCGCTGATCAGCCGGGCCAGGTCGGGGACGAGCCCGGCGACGGCGTCCAGGTCGGCGCCGCCGACCAGGTCGAAGACCGCGTCGACGCCCTGGGGCGCGGCGGCCCGTACCCGCTCCTGGAGCCCGGGGCCGGGCGGGACGTGGACCGCGCCCAGCGACTCCACGAAATCCTTCTTGCCCGCGCTCGCCGTGCCGACGACCCGGATGCCGGCGGCGGTCGCGATCTGTGTCGCGGCCACACCGACACCGCCTCCGGCGCCGGTGATCAGCAGGGTCGCGCCGGCGGGCAGGGCGAGCTGCCGGACGCCGTCGTACGCGGTCGCCCCGGCGACCGGCAGGGCCGCCGCGTCCGTGAACGACACGGCGTCCGGCTTGTGCGCGGTGATCGCGGCGGGCAGCAGGGTGTACTCGGCGTATCCGCCGGTGAGGGTGGAGCCGAAGACGGCGTCGCCCACGGCGAATCCGCGCACCCCCTCGCCGATCCCCTCGACCACGCCGGACGCCTCGCTGCCGAACACGGTGGGCAGCGGAGGCCGGGTCGAACCGGGCCGGGTGTAGCCGCCGCGCAGCTTCCAGTCGACCGGGTTGACCCCGGCCGCGCGGACGGCGACGAGCAGTTCACCGGGGCCGGGGACCGGCTTCGGCAGGTCGGTGAAGGCTTCGCCCTCCGGGCCGCCGAACCGGGTGTAGACGTACGCCTGGGGCATGGGATCCTCGCTCTGACTGCTGACGTCGGTGGCCGCGACGGTGCGGCAGCAATGTCAAGTCACACCCCGGACCTGCTTATTCCCGGCGACCGGCTTCCCGGTGGGCCGCGGGCGCCGGGGTCCCCGGTCCGGCGCCCGCGGCTCACGTGGGGGGCCTGTCGTCCGGCTCGTGCCGTACCCCATCCGGACGACGGGCCCCGGGCGTCAGGAGGTCCCGCACTCCATGGACGCCGGGTCGGACGCGTCGCGGATCAGGGCGTCGTGCGCCGCCCGAAGCCGCTGGACGTCCGGCTTCATCACCTTGCGGTCGTAGCTGAGCAGGCCGTTCAACTCCCCTTCCACGTCGGTGATCTGGGTGTAGACGGCTCCGTTGCTGCCCCGGCAGGCGAGGTCGCGCACGTTGTCGAGCTGGCCCAGGTACTCGTCGGTGTACTTCTCCTTGTCGACGCCCACATAGGTGTGCTGGACCGGCCAGGCGTGGCCCGGCACCGCGAGGCCGAGGCCCCCGTACTCGCCGGTGACCAGCGCCCGTTTCCCGTCCGGCGCGGGCAGCAGCGGTGTCGGATAGCCGTGCGCGTCGGCGATGTCGCCGTTCTTGCCGTCGACGGCCCCGCAGCAGTTGACGCCGCTCATGTTGTTGACCAGCCGGGTCGGGTCCCAGCCCTTGGCCTGGTCGGCGATCCGCGCCTGGTCGTACTGGCCCCAGCCCTCGTTGAAGGGCACCCACATGATCACCGACGGGCTGCTCGCGTGCTGGTCGATCATCTCCTTCATCTCGTGCTCGAACTGGGCGGCGGCGCGGGTGTCCGGGGACTTCGGCATCGACGGCATGTCCTGCCAGACGAGCAGGCCGAGCTTGTCCGCCCAGTAGAACCACCGGTCGGGCTCCACCTTGATGTGCTTGCGCACGGAGTTGTAGCCGAGCTCCTTGTGCTTCTTGAGGTCGAACGCCAGTGCCTCGTCCGTCGGCGCGGTGTGCAGTCCGTCCGGCCAGAAGCCCTGGTCGAGGGTGGCCATCAGGAAGACCGGCTCACCGTTGAGCACCGTGCGCGGCACTCCGCCGACCTTCTCGACGGCGATGGAACGCATGCCGAAGTAGCTGCCCAGCCGGTCACCCGTCCGCGCGTCGCCGACCCGGACGTCCAGCGTGTACAGATGCGGGTCGTCCGGCGACCAGAGCCGGGGGGCGGGCACCGGCAGGCCGAGCGCCGTGCCCGTACGGCCCCGGACCGTGCCCACCTTCCGTTTGCCGTCGTACGCGGTGGCCGTGACCGGCACCCCGTCACGTACGCCGCGCACCTCGACCGCCAGCTTCTCGCCCGCGACGTCCGGGGTGAGCCTCAGCGAGTCGGCGTGGTCGGCGGCGACCGGCTCCATCCAGACGGTCTGCCAGATGCCGGAGGAGGAGGTGTAGAAGATGCCGCTCGGGTCGAGTCGCTGCTTGCCCATGGGCGGGTTCTCGCCGTCGGCGGCGTCCGTCGGGTCGTACACGCCGACGATCAGTTCCTGGGTACGGCCGGGCTTGAGGGCATCGGTGATGTCCGCGGTGAACCGGTCGTAACCGCCCTTGTGCTCGGTGACCTTCGTCCCGTTGACGTAGACGGTGGCCTGCCAGTCGACGGCGTCGAAGTTCAGCTTGAGCCGCTTGTCCGGCCCTCCCCGGCGCTCCCCGGCACCGACGCCCCAGGTGTCCGGCACGGTGAAGGTACGGCGGTACCACATCCGGTCCTCGTGGCGTTCGAGCCCGGAGAGCCGCGATTCGACGGGGTACGGGACCAGGATCTTCTCGCTCAGTTTCCGGCCCACCGGGGGCCGCTCGCCCTCTTCGGCGGCGGCGAACTGCCACTGCCCGTTGAGGCTGCGCCAGGCGTCCCGGGTCATCTGGGGGCGCGGGTACTCGGGCAGCGCGTTCTCGGGCCCGACCTCCTTCGCCCAGGGGGTGGTGAGCTGGTACTCGGACGTGTTCGGCCCGCTGCTCCAGAACGGCTCCACGGGGTCGGCGTCCACCGACACGAGCCCGCCGGCGCCGTCGTACCGGATGTCCGCGGTGCCGCCCTGTCCGACCACCGGTTCCGTCAGCCCGACGAGCAGGGCGCGCCGGTCGGCGGGGTCCCGCTTCACCGAGGCCAGCGGCCACTCGGCGCCGCCGATGACGGCGTCGAGGTGGCCGGCGAGCCCGGCCGGGGGCGCGGCGATCTCCTGCGCGAACTCCATCCGCAGGGTGCGGCCGTCGGCGAGGACGGTGGCGGCGACGGCGCCGTCGTACGCGTAACCGTCGGGGAGGCGGAAGGCCGAGGTGGGCACCGGTTCCTTGGCGCCGCCGGGTTCGGTCCAGTTCAGATGGAGATTGGAGCCGCCGACGTCCTCGAAGTACTCGACCTTGATGTCGTACGCCTGTCCTCCGGTCAGTTCGACGGGGTCGGCGGTCTGTTCCTTCTCCCAGTCGTTGACCCAGTGGTCGATGGCGATCTCGCCGTCGATCCAGAGCCGGAACCCGTTGTCACCGATCATCGAGAAGGTGTGGGCGCCGCTGCTCTCCGGGACGATCCTGCCGGTCCAGCGGACGGAGGCGTGATCGGCGTTTCCGGTGGCCGTGGCGAGCCGGTTGTCGAGGGAGTCGAAGTCGATCGAGGGATCGAATCCGGTCGCCTTCAGTTCGTGGAAGTCGAAGGCGCCGGGGGCGGACGAGGAGTAGTACTCGCCCTTGAGGCCGTGGGGCACGACCGGGTCGTCCGCGGCCGACGCGGCCGGGACCGCGGTGAGTCCGGCGACGCCCAGGAGCGGGGCGAGAAGGAGGGCCAGTTTTCTTCTGATGCGCACAAATCCTCCGTGCTGCTGCGGTGGCGGCTCGTAGCGACGGTCTGTACAACGTTGGAAGGAACGGCAGTTGGCATGACAACATGCCCTTCCACTTGCTGTCCAGAGCCATGACAAAGCACGGGTGCGCACCGTATATAACGTTGTACAGATTGGGCAGGGGCGGTCTTCGGGCCGGCCTCGGAGGGGACATACGGTGACCGTCAGCCTCAAGGACGTCGCGGAACGCGCGGGCGTTTCCATCAAGACCGTGTCGAACGTGGTGAACAACTACCGGCATGTCACCCCGGCGATGCGGGCCCGGGTCCAGCTGGCCATCGACGAGCTGGGCTACCGGCCGAATCTCACGGCCCGTCATCTGCGCAAGGGACGCACCGGGATCATCGCCCTGGCCGTGCCCGAGCTGGGCAACCCGTACTTCGCGGAGCTGGCGGGCGCGGTGATCGACGTGGCGGCGGAGCACGAGTACACGGTGCTGCTCGACCACACGGGGGGCCGCCGGGAGCAGGAGATCCTGGTCAGCCAGGGGTTCCGGGCGCGGGTGATCGACGGGCTGATCCTGAGCCCGATCGAGCTGGAGCCGGAGGACCTGCTCGGCCGCGACCAGGACGCGCCGCTGGTGCTGCTCGGCGAGCGGGAGTACGACCTGCCGTACGATCACATCGCGATCGACAACGTGGCCGCCGCCCGGACGGCGGTACGGCATCTGCTCGGTCTCGGCCGGTCCACGATCGCGTTCCTGGGCGCCCGGACCGACCGGGTCAACGAGCCGTCGCATCTGCGGCTGCGCGGCTGGCGTGCCGAACTGGACGCGGCGGGGCTCCCGGCACCGGACTCGCTGATCGCCCCGACCGGTGGCTGGGACCACGCCAACGGCGCCGACGCGATGAACCGGCTGCTCGACTCGGGAGTGACGCCGGACGCGGTGTTCGCGTACAACGACCTGATCGCCATAGGGGCGATGCGGGTGCTGTCCGAACGGGGTCTGCGGGTCCCCGAGGACGTGGCCGTCGTCGGCTTCGACGACATCACCGAGGGCCGCTACGGCACGGTGACCCTCACCACGATCTCCCCGGACAAGGGCACCATCGCCCGGCTCGCGGTGCGTTCGGTGGTGAACCGGCTGCTGGGCACCGGGGACCCGGTGGGCAACGGCTCCCGTGAACTCCGGGCGGACTTCCGGCTGGTGGAGCGGGAGAGCACGCTCGGCCGCCACCGGGACGGCCGCTGACGGGCCCAACGGGCCCCGCGCGCACGGCTGTTATCGCGCGAAGGGTTTACAGGTTCCGTACAACGATGTAAAAACCGTTCCGAACGACTCCCGCACATCCGCTCCCGCCGTCCGGTCGGGCCGCCGTGGTGACGCGCCGTCGATGTGACGACACGTCATGACAGCTCTCCCGTCCGTCCGTTCGCCAGTCCGTACGAGCCGACCTGCCGCGAGTGTCCCGGTCGCGGGGCCGCGCCGAGATGGGGATTCCCATGAAGCTTTCCGCCGTCCGCCGTACCACCACCACTACCGTCCTCGCCGCGAGTCTCGTCGGCGCGCTGGCGCTCAGCGGCTGTGCCAAGTCCGAGGACGACGCGTCCGACAAGGGCTCCGCGGCCGGCGACAAGGACAGCGGCCAGGTCGTCGCCACGCCCGGCGCGGACGACAAGACCTGCGACCTCACGCAGTTCGGCGGTGCGAAGACCGACCTCAAGAGCGCCACGGTCGGCTTCTCCCAGTCCGAGAAGGAGGCCAACCCCTTCCGGATCGCCGAGACCGCGTCCATCAAGGCCGAGGCGAAGGCCCGGGGGGTCACCCTGCTGTCCGCCAACGCCCAGACGCAGTTCTCCAAGCAGATCAGCGACGTCCAGGACCTGATCGCCAAGGGCGCCGACCTGCTGGTGATCGCGCCCCTCAACTCCGACGGCTGGGGCCCGGTGCTGCGCAGCGCCGCGGCGAAGAAGATCCCGATCGTCACCATCGACCGCAAGATCAACGCCGCCGCCTGCAAGGACTACGTGTCCTTCATCGGCTCGGACTTCATCGAGCAGGGCAGGCGCGCGGCGGACCAGATGATCGAGGCGACCGGCGGCAAGGGCG
The DNA here is from genome assembly GCF_036327775.1 of Streptomyces sp. NBC_01498. Taxonomy (NCBI): domain Bacteria; kingdom Bacillati; phylum Actinomycetota; class Actinomycetes; order Kitasatosporales; family Streptomycetaceae; genus Streptomyces; species Streptomyces sp. NBC_01498. The sequence continues at coordinate 639,020 of NZ_CP109598.1, forward strand.
AGGTCGCGATCCTGCTCGGCGCGGCGGGCAACAACGTCACCACCGAGCGCACCAAGGGCTTCAAGGACCGGATCGCGGCCGAGGCCCCCGGGCTGAAGGTGGTGTTCGAGCAGACCGGCGAGTTCGCCCGGGAGAAGGGCCAGCAGGTCACCGAGCAGCTCATCCAGTCGAACCCCGGCATCACGGGGATCTACGCCGAGAACGACGAGATGGGCCTCGGCGCGGTCAACGCCCTGAAGGGCGCGGGCAAGAAGGCCGGGGACGTCAAGATCGTGACGGTCGACGGCACCCGCAACGCCGTCCAGGGCATCGTGGACGGCTGGATCTCCGGGGTCGTGGAGTCCAACCCGCGCTTCGGGCCGCTCGCGTTCCAGACCCTCGACGCCTTCACCAAGGGCGAGAAGGTGTCGCAGAACATCGTCATCCAGGACGGCGCCTACACCCCGGAGAACGCCGAGGCCGATCTGGGCAAGGCCTACTGACGTGCTGTCGGTCACCGGTCTGACCAAGACCTTCCCGGGCGCCCGCGCGCTCGACGGCGTGGACTTCGCCGCCCTGCCGGGCGAGGTCCACGCGCTCATCGGCGAGAACGGCGCCGGGAAGTCCACCCTCATCAAGGTGCTCACCGGTGTGTACCGGCCCGACGCGGGCGAGATCGTGTACGACGGGCGGCCGGTGCGCTTCCAGACCCCGCTGGAGGCGCAGCACGCCGGGATCTCCACCATCTACCAGGAGGTCAACCTCGTCCCGCTGATGAGCGTGGCGCGCAATCTGTTCCTGGGGCGCGAGCCCCGGAACCGGCTGGGGCTCATCGACTTCCGCCGGATGCACCGCGAGGCCGACGAGGCACTGCGCACGCTGGGGCTGCGGGTCGACGTCCGGCGTCCGCTGCGGACACTGGGCGTCGGCGCGCAGCAGATGGTGGCCCTCGCGCGGGCGGTCTCCGTCGACGCGCGGGTGGTCGTGATGGACGAGCCGACGTCCTCGCTGGAGCCTCGTGAGGTGCGCACCCTGTTCGGGGTGATCCGGATGCTCCGGGAGCGCGGTATCGCGGTGGTGTACGTGAGCCACCGGCTGGACGAGCTGTACGAGGTGTGCGACACGGTCACGGTGCTGCGCGACGGCCGGCTCGTGCACACCGGGCCGATCGCGGAGCTGGAGCGGCTGCGGCTGGTGTCGCTGATGCTCGGGCGCGAGATGGGCGAGGTGCGCGGCGAGGGGGTCACCAAGTTCACCGGCGACCACCACGCGTCGGGCGAACCGGTGCTCTCCGCAACGGATCTGACGGTTCGTCACACCTTGCGCCAGGTGTCTGTCGAGATCCGGCCCGGTGAGGTCGTGGGCCTCGGCGGGCTGCTCGGCTCGGGGCGCAGCGAGACGGCCAAGGCCATCGCGGGCGCGCTGCCGCCGGACTCGGGGAGTGTGGTGGTGGCCGGTGCCGCCGTCCGTACGGGCTCCACGCCCGCCGCCATCCGGGCCGGGGTGAGCCTGCTGCCCGAGGACCGCAAGGCCGAGGGCATCGTCCCCGGGCTGTCGGTCCGGGAGAACATCGCGCTGGCCGCGCTTCCCGGGCTCTCCCGGTTCGGCCTGGTGGACGACGCCAGGATCGACCGGATCGTCGCCACCTTCATGGAGCGGCTGCGGATCAAGGCGTCCGGGCCGCACCAGAAGGTCGGTGAACTGTCCGGCGGCAACCAGCAGAAGGTGCTGCTGGCCCGCTGGCTGGCGATGCGGCCGAAGGTGCTGCTGCTGGACGAGCCGACCCGGGGCATCGACGTGGGCGCCAAGGCCGAGGTGCAGGGCCTGATCGACGAACTCGCCGACGAGGGGCTCGCGGTGCTGCTGATCTCCTCCGACATGGAGGAGCTGATCGAGGGGTCGGACCGGGTGGTGGTCCTCAAGGACGGTGCCGTGGTGGCGGAGTTGACCGGGGACGACGTCACGGAGGACCGGCTGATGCGGGCGATCGCCGCGGCGCCGGAGTCGGACGCGGAGCTGAAGACGGTCGCCCCGGACGCGGCGGCGCTGGTGGCGCACCCCGTGACTCCGGGTACGGCGCCGGCCGGCCCGGCCTCCTCGGGAGGGGAGAGGGACCATGACTGAACTCGCCCTGAAGGGCGCCCCGGTGGACCGCGCTCGGCTGCTGCGGCTGCTCCAGGAGTACGGGGTGTACGCGGGCGTCGCCGTCCTGCTGCTGGTCAACATCGCGCTCACGCCGCACTTCCTGTCCACGGAGAACTTCCGTACCCAGGCCGTGCAGGTGGCGCCCGTGCTGATCGTCGCGCTGGGCATGGCGCTGGCGATCGGCAGCGAGGGCGTCGACCTGTCGGTGGGCTCCGTGATGGCCCTCTCGACGTCCCTGCTGTCGTTGTATCTGGGCTACGGCCCGTGGGTCGCGCTGGTCGTGGCGATGCTGGGCGGCGCCGTCGTCGGGCTCGCCAACGGGTCGCTCATCGCGTTCATCGGCGTCCAGCCCATCGTCGCCACGCTGGCGCTGATGGTCGCGGTACGGGGCGTCGCCCTGGTCCTGCTGCCGCAGTTGAAGGACGTACGCGACCCGGGGATGGCCTCGCTCGGCACGGGCGACCTGTTCGGTGTCCCGTATCTCGTACTGATCGCCGCCGCACTGGCCCTGGCCGTCGGATTCACCGTGCGGCGTACGACCTTCGGGCGGCAACTGCTGGCGATCGGCGACAGCCGGCCGGCCGCGCGGCTCGCCGGGCTGCCGGTGCGCCGGGTGCTGATCACCGTCTATGTCATCGCCGGGGTGCTCGCCGCGATCGCGGGCGTGCTGGCCACCGCGCGGCTCCAGGCCAGCGACCCGACCTCGCTGGGCACGCTGATGGAGCTGTCGGCGATCACCGCCGTGGTCGTGGGCGGCACGCCGCTGAGCGGCGGGCGGATCCGTATCGGCGGCACGGTCGCCGGGGCCGTACTGATCCAGCTGCTGACGGCGACCCTCATCAAGCACGATCTGCCGCCGTCCTGGACGCAGATCGCCCAGGCCGTCGTGATCGTGCTGGCGGTCTACGCGGCACGCGAACGGGGAAAGCGATGACCCACACCCACACGGAACGCCCGGCGTCCGCCACGGGCGGCGGGCCCTCCCCCGCCGGGGACGGCTCCGACGAGGCGCCGCTCGGCGCGAGCCGGGCGGAGGCGCTGAGCGCCCTCGCCCAGCAGCACGGCGCGCTGGTCACGCTGGTGCTCGTGGCCGTCGGCGCGTCGATCGGCTTCGACACCTTCCTGACCGGCGACAACCTGGAGAACATGGCGGTCTCCTCGGCGTTCCTGGCGATCGTCGCCCTCGGCATGACCTTTGTGATCATCACGGGCGGGATCGACCTGTCCGTCGGGTCGCTGTTCGCGCTCGGCGGGGTCCTCGCCGCCTGGGGGTCGCGGTACGGCACCCTGGTCGCGCTGCTCCTGCCGCTGGCCGTCTGCGGTCTGATCGGACTGGTCAACGGCCTGCTGATCGCGAGGGCGCGGCTGGCGCCGTTCATCGTCACGCTGGCGGCGATGCTCGCCGCGCGCGGCATCCTGCTGGCCGTCACCGACGAGGGCTCCACGACCTATCTGGTGGACGAGTCGTCGTTCTTCGCGAGCCTCGGGCAGGAGAAACTGCTGGGCGTCGGGGTGCCGGTGTGGATCACGGCGGCCCTGTTCGTCGCGGGGGCCGTGGCGCTGCGGCGCGGCAGGTTCGGCCAGTACGTGTACGCGGTCGGCGGCAACGAGGACGCGGCGGCCCTGATGGGTGCCCCCGTGGCCCGTACGAAGATCGCCGTCTACACCCTGTCCGGGCTGTGCGCCGGGCTGGCCGGGGCGCTGAACGCGGCCTGGCTGGTCTCGGGCGTGACGATCCTCGGCACCGGCATGGAGCTGGAGGCGATCGCGGCGGTCGTCATCGGCGGCACCCTGCTGACCGGTGGCTTCGGCTTCATCAGCGGGTCGCTGGTGGGTGTTCTGCTGCTGAAGGTCATCCAGAACGTCATCAACCAGATCGGGTCGCTGGACTCCGCGTACCAGCAGGTCGTCAGCGGCGCCTTCCTGGCGGTCGTGGTGATCGCCCAGACCTGGCTGGGCCGGCGGCGCCGGATGATGTGACGCGACCGGCGGGCACCGGCGCGAGCGGGTGCGCCACGGCGCCCAGGCCGGGTCTGACAAATCGTGCCGTCCGCCCGCAGGGCGGGGCGTGCGCCCGTCGCGGAGCGGCTGATGTCCCCGCCGGTGCGTGCGCTCGCGAGGCGGAGGATCGTCGTCGTGAACGGTCCGGGCGTACGTGGCCGACCCCGACCACACAGGGGGCACCTCCCGTGCCCCCTCGGGGGCTTCGGGGGAGAGCGTGCGTGACGGGCGTCGCGCGCCGGGCGATATTTGTCAGACACGGCCTAGCGGGGGCTCGCCGCGCTCCGGTCCCAGAAATCGACCAGTGCGGAGGCCGTTTCGTCCGGGAGGTGGACATTGGGCGAATGTCCGCCTCCCGGCAACGGGACGAGACGCGCTCCCAGACGGTGCGCCATTTCTTCGACCTCTTCCGGGGACCAGGTGCCGTCGGGGGAACCCGACAGCACCGCCTTGGGAAGGTCGATCCGGGCCAGTTGCGGGGTGCGATCGGTCTCGCCCCGCATCTGACCGGCCGCCGCGGCCAGATGTGCCGGAACATTCGCGAGCCAGCGCCGGTGCAGGAATTCCCGCACCTCCTCCGCCGCCTCGCTCCGCCGCTGGCGGACGAACGGCCAGAGCTCGTCCGGCGACATGGATTCCAGGCCCGTGAGCAGCATTCCCAATCGCTCCCGCTGTCCCGCGGAAACCGGTCCCGGGCCGACGTTCATGAGAGTCAGCGACGCCCACAGGGAGCGGTCGCCCGAGCTGTCGAGCACGGCGGCTCGGGCGATCATGCCGCCGTAGGAGTGGCCCAGCAGGTGCACGGCGCCCGCGTCGAGCCGCCGTGCGACGGCCATGACATCACGGGCCAGTTCGACCTGTGTGTACGAGGGCTCGGACGACGCGGCGCCGGTCTCGTACTGCCCCCGGCCGTCCAGGGCGACGACACGGTAGCCGCCCTCGCTCAGCCCGGAAAGCAGGGGCAGGAAGTCTTCCTTGCTGCCCAGGAAGCCCGGCACGAGGAGGGCGACCCCCCGATACGGAGCGGCGTCCATCGGCGCCGTGTCCAGCACGGCGAATTCGCCACGGGCGGTGGGCATGCTCCACGTGCGCGTGTGGGAGGGCCGCTCAAGGGTCAACAACTGGCTCACGCGGAGCATCATACGACCGCCACCGCCACGCCCGGACCGCGATTCGAACGGACTTTCCCCTGGTCAGGGCCTTGCGCCGGCGCAAAGGTCCTGCCTGCCCCGGCCTTTCACGCGAGGCGAGGTGAATTCCCCCGGCCGGCCGACGCGGACGGCCTCCGGGCCCTGTCCCGCGCGCATCCGCCGGACAGGGCGCCAGAAGAACCGTTACGACCCACTGGGTCGCCCAACTGGGGCGGCTAGACGACCAGTTGGCCCTTGCCGAGGGCGATCACACCGTTCTTCGAGACCGTGTACAGCTCCTCGTCCCGGCCGGGGTTGACGCCGATCGTGGCGCCGGGCGGGACGTCGACGTTCTTGTCGAGGATCGAGCCGCGGACCACCGCGCCCCGGCCCACCCGTACGTTGTCGTGGAGCACCGAGCCCTGCACCACGGCGCCCTCCTCGATCACCACGCCGGGCGACAGCACGGAACGGGTCACCTGCCCCCGGATCACACAGCCGGGGCCCACGATGGACTCGCTCGCGATGCCGCCCGCCACGAACCGCGCGGGCGGCAGCTGGCCCGTGTGGGTGTAGATCGGCCAGCGTCTGTTGTCCAGGTTGAACTCGGGCTGGTGCGAGATCAGATCCATGTGCGCGTCGTAGTACGAGTCGAGGGTGCCCACGTCGCGCCAGTAGCCGTGTTCGCGCGGGGTCTCGCCGGGGACGTGGTTGTCGTCGAAGTCGTAGACCTGCGCCATGCCCTGCTCGGTGAGCATCGGCAGGATCGAACCGCCCATGTCGTGGACCGACGACTCGTCCTCGGCGTCCCGGTGCAGCGCGTCCACCAGGATCTTGGTGGTGAAGAGGTAGTTGCCCATCGAGGCGAAGACCCGCTCGGGGTCGTCCGCCAGGCCGGGCACGTCCGTCGGCTTCTCCTGGAACCGGTCGACCGTCGTGCCGTCGGAGCCGGGCGTGATGATCCCGAACGACGACGCCTCGGCGCGCGGGACCCTGATCCCGGCGACCGTCACCCCGGCGCCGCTCTCGACGTGCCGCTGGAGCATCTGCCGGGGGTCCATGCGGTACACGTGGTCGGCGCCGAAGACCGCGATGTAGTCGGGCTGTTCGTCGTGGACGAGATTGAGGGACTGGAGGATCGCGTCGGCGCTGCCGAGATACCAGCGCGGGCCGAGACGCTGCTGGGCCGGGACGGGCGTCACGTAGTTCCCCAGCAGGCTGGACATCCGCCAGGTGACGCTCACATGGCGGTCCAGCGAGTGCGACTTGTACTGCGTGAGGACGCAGTTGCGCATGATGTCGCCGTTGACGAGATTCGACAGGACGAAGTCGACCAGGCGGTACGTGCCGCCGAAGGTCACCGCCGGTTTCGCACGGTCGGCCGTCAGCGGCATCAGCCGCTTGCCCTCTCCGCCCGCCAGCACGATCCCGAGCACCGAAGGTCCACCGCGCATCGCCGCTCCTTTGTTCGCGACCCTCTTACCGGTCGTCCGGATCCGTCTACCCGCCCTGACCGGACTTGAGCAGCTCTTCGTACACCTCGTACGTACGCCGGGCCACCCGGTCCCAGCCGAACTCGCGCACCGCCCTGTCCCGTCCCGCCGCGCCCATCGCGGCGGCCGACTCCGGGTCGTCCAGCACCCGGTTGAGCGTCTCGGTGAGAGCGGTCTCGAAGTCCTCCGGGTGCCGTTCGTCGTACGGCACCAGCAGGCCGGTGCTTCCGTCGTCGACGACCTCCGGGATACCGCCGACCGCCGAGGCGACGACGGCGGTGCCGCACGCCATCGCCTCCAGGTTCACGATCCCCAGCGGTTCGTACACCGAGGGACAGGCGAACACCGCCGCGTGGGTCAGCAACTGGACGACGTCGGGGCGCGGCAGCATCTCGGGGATCCAGAACACCCCGTCGCGGCTGCCGCTCAGCTCGTCCACCAGCTCCCGGAACTCCCGGCCGATCTCCGGCGTGTCGGGTGCGCCCGCGCAGAGCACCAGCTGGGCCTCCGGGTCGAGGGCGCGGGCCGCGCGCAGCAGGTGCGGGACACCCTTCTGCCGGGTGATGCGGCCGACGAACAGCACGAAGGGCCGGTCGGGGTCGATGCCGATCCGCTCCAGCACGTCGGTGCCGTGGTCCGGCCGGTAGAGGCGGGTGTCGATGCCGTTGTAGATCACCCGGACCCGGTCGGGGTCGAGCGAGGGGTAGCAGTCGAGGATGTCGGCGCGCATGCCGCGCGAGACGGCGACGACCGCGTCCGCGGCCTCTATCGCGGTGCGCTCGGCCCAGCCGGACAGCGCGTACCCGCCGCCGAGCTGCTCGGCCTTCCAGGGGCGCAGGGGCTCCAGCGAGTGGGCCGTCATCACGTGCGGGATGCCGTACAGCATCTTGGAGACATGGCCGGCCAGCGCCGCGTACCAGGTGTGGGAGTGCACCAGATCGCTGCCCTCGGCCGCGGCGGCCATCGCGAGGTCCACGGAGAACGTGCGCAGCGCGTCGTTGGCGCCGTCGAGTCCGGCGGCGGCCCGGTGGCGTACGACACCGGCGGCCCGGTCCTCGGGACCGCCGTCCTCGCCCCAGCAGTGCACGCGCAGATCGGTCAGCTCGCGCAGTTCACGGGCCAGGAACTCCACATGGACGCCGGCGCCTCCGTAGACGTCCGGGGGGAACTCCCGGGTCAGCAGACCGACCTTCACGCCATACCCCCGTCGCCCGACGATCTCAGCCATGTCATGGTCACCCGGAAACCTCTCGCGCGGAAGGGCGTGGCGGTGGCCGGTCGAAGACACAGTCCCCGCAGAGGCCGCCGGAGGGGCAACGGTAGTAGAGGCAGCAGCTGCGGCGCCGGAAGGTCCCGTCCCTTGATACGCCGGTGGTGCGCAGGTCGGGGTGGGTGAAGAGGGCCGCGCCGATGAGGGCCGCCCGCTCACCGGCCTCGGGGCGCCCGGTCCGGCGGCTCCAGGCGCGCAGTTCCCGTACGGCGCCGGCGAGGGCGGAGCCCGCGTTGCCCCACAGCAGGCGTGGCGAGATCCCGCCGTCGGCGCGCAGGGCCGCCGCCAGCGGGACGAGGTGGCCGTACTGGACCACCGCGCGCACCGACACCGCGAGGTTCTCCGGTGAGGGGTCGTAAGGGCCCAGGGCGCGCGGCGCGGCCAGCAGGAGGTCGTCCGGCGCGGAGGCGCCCGGATTCCAGCGCAGCCTGGCCGGGTCCAGGTCCGGTACCCGGCCGTGCAGCGCGGCCGGTCCCAGGGCCACCGACCAGAGGCGGGCGGCGAGGCCCAGGTGCGCGACGGACGCCGCGACCCGGCGCTCGGGGGCGCCGAGTCTCCGGGCGACCGTGTCGACGCGCGCGGACAGCGGCGCGACGTCGCCCGCGTAGATCCGCGCGAGAGGGACGTACGCGCCGTCGTGCGCCCCCACGCCCGCCCGCGCTTCCGCCGTCCACGCCGTTTCAGGCCCCGTCCCCGACTCCGTCCCCGTCCGGGGACCGCCGTCCGTCCGCAGTGCGAAGAACCCGCCCACAGATCCGACCTCCGCGAGATCCACCCGCCCTCCCTCTCCGGCCCTCGACCGCCACCATTGCTCTCACCTGCCGTCACAGTCCGTAACGTTCCGTGGTCACGACGGGTTCCCGGTACGGAACACCGTCCGCCGCCCGTTGCTCCGTGACGAGGGCCCCGGCGACCGCCCCGGGAATGACCCGAGCCCTCGGCGCGTACTACTACAGCAGTACGTCGGAATGCCGTCTTCAGGACGACGACTAATCGAAGCGGGCGAGAGATCGTGGACATATGAGTGCACTCGCGCTGTCCGTGCTGCTGTCACTGGTCTCCGCGGTCGCGTACGCGGCCGGGGCGATCCTTCAGGAGCGCGTCGCGGCGGACACCCCCGCCCGGCCCTACGCGCCCCTGCACCACGGCGTGTGGTGGGCCGCTGTGGCGCTGAACGGCGTGGGCGCGCTCCTGCATGTCGTGGCACTCGCGTACGGCCCGCTGAGCCTCGTACAGCCGCTCGGCGCCCTGACGATCGTCTTCGCCCTGCCGATGGCGGCCGTCTTCGTCCGCCGCAAGGCGGGGGCCACCGCCTGGCGCGGGGCCCTCATGGCGACGCTCGGACTGGCGGGGCTGCTCGCGCTGACCGGTCATGCCGGGTCCCACTCGCTGGGGTCGGGCGAACGCCTGGTGGTGGCCGGCGCCACCGCCGTCCTGGTGGGTCTGCTGTTCGTGCTGGCGCAGGCGGTGCGCCGCCCGGCGGCGCGCAGTGTGCTGCTGGCCGCGTCGGCCGGTGTGGCCTTCGGCATCGCCTCGGTCTTCACCAAGACGGTCGCCGTCGACTGGACGGCGGGCACGTTCGCCGGACAGGTGCCGAGCCTGGTGTTCATCGCCGTGCTCGCCGCCGCCGGGCTGCTCCTGTCGCAGGCTTCCTACCGAGGCGCGGGCCTGGCCGCGCCCCTGGCCACGGTCACGGTCGTGAATCCGGTGGTCGCGGCGGCCGTCGGGCTCACCCTCTTCGGCGAGGGATTCCGGTACGGCCTGACGGGCGGACTGTTCGCGCTCGCCTTCGGTGTCCTGACGGCGGGCGGCCTGGTGCTGCTGACCACGGAACGGCTCGCGGCACAGACCGCGCACGGCGGCCCGGCGCACGACGACCGGGACCGTGACCGGGTGAGCGTTCCGGGCCCCACGACGCCCGGCGCCACGGCGGAGCGCCACCACCACGCCGGGCCGTCGGCGCGCCCCGGCTGGCACCTGACCGCGTACCGCGCCTCACGCAAGCCGGAGGGCGGTGGCGCGCACCGGGCGCAGCAGCGGGTGACGCGCCACATCCTGCGGCGGGCACCGCGCGCGGACGCGGCCCCCCGGCGGCCCCTGCGATCAGATGCGGACGCCGCCCGCCCTGAGGTAGGAGACGGGGTCGATGTCGGAGCCGTAGCCGGGCCCCGTGCGCATCTCGAAGTGGAGATGCGGTCCCGTGCTGTTTCCGGTCGACCCTGACCGCGCGATGCGCTGACCCGCGTTGACCCGCTGACCGTCCCGCACGTTGAGCGCGGACAGGTGCGCGTACTGGCTGTACTTGCCGTCGCCGTGCCGGATGACGACCTGGTAGCCGTACGCGCCCTCCCAGCCCGCCGAGACGACCGTGCCGGCCGCCACGGCCTTCACCGACGTGCCGGTGGGGACGGGGAAGTCGACGCCCGTGTGGTAGCCGCTGGACCAGGAACCGGCCTTGCGGTACGGGGTGCCCGTGCTCGCGCCCACCGGGGCGCTGAAGGAGGACGACTCCTTCGGCCGGTCGGCCTTCCGTTCCTCGCTGACCTGCTTCGGCTGTTCCTTCGCCTTCGGCGCCTGCTGCTTCGGCTTCTCGGCCTGCTTCGGCGGCTGCGCCTTCGCGGCGGGCTTCTTCGCCTCCTCCTTCTTGGGAGGGGCGGGCGCCTCGGCGGCCGGCCGGTCCTTCGCCGGGGCCGAGACGTGCAGGACCAGCTTCTGGCCGGGGAAGATCAGGTCGGGGTCGCTGCCGATGACGCGGCGGTTCTCCTCGTACAGCCGCTGCCAGCCGCCCCGCAGCTCCTGGGCGGCGGCGATGCCGGAGAGCGAGTCGCCGCCCGACACCGTGTAGCCCTCGCGCTCCGTCGGTACGGAGGTGGGCGAGGCGGCCTTCTTCGGGTCGCTGCGCGGGGCGCTCTTGCGCGCGGACGTGTCCCGGTCGGTGTCCCGCGCCTTGGCCGGTGACACGTCGGGGGCGTCGCCGCCCCGGGCGAGGCCCGCCTTGACCGAGCAGTGCGGCCACGCCTGGGGGCCCTGGCCCTTGAGGACCTTCTCGGCGACGGCGATCTGCTGGTCCCTGGTGGCGAGGTCGGCGCGCGCCGCGTACTGCCGGCCGCCGAACGCCTCCCAGGTGGACTGGCTGAACTGGAGCCCGCCGTAGTAGCCGTTGCCCGTGTTGATCTGCCAGTTGTTCGTGGACTCGCAGGCGGCGACCTTCTCCCAGGTCTCCACGGGGGCCGCGCCGGCGGTGCTCGCGCCGATGAGCGGCAGGGCGATGCCCGCACCGCCCGCCGTGACGGTGAGCGAAGCGCGGTTGATGCGGCTCGGCTGGTATCTGCGGTGGCGACCGGTTGCGGCCATGGTGTCGGCTCCCCCACTGGCAGGAAAATGGACGTCTGGGACACGTCGCAATCGGTCAACTTAGGCCAGTCGCATGTGCAATGACAAGGGCTCACATCGGGAGCCCGCGCGGATCGTGTGCGCCTGTCGTGCGTCCACGTGTGCGTCCTCGGCGCGGCCTCCGCCCGTCGGCCGCGCGACGTTCGTGACGCGGCCGGCCCGGCGTCCGCGCCCCGTCCGACGCTCCGTCGGGCACGAGGTCCGGGCGCCCGCCGCCCGCCGCCCCCGCGTCGTCCCAGCCCAGGGGCCGGCATTGACAGGCCCGGCACCGTCCGGCGAGTCTGGGTCAGTCAGCGGGAGAGCGCTCTCCAACAGGATTGAAGGGGCAGTATGGCCGAGGACGAGACCGAGCGACTGCTGGAGAAGCTCGACATCGGGCAGAAGGTCCGTCTGCTGACGGGAGCCAGCAACTGGCGTACGTACGACGAACCGGCCGTCGGTCTGCGTCCTCTCACGATGTCCGACGGACCCGCCGGGGTACGGGGCGACGCCTGGGACGAGCGGCGGACCTCCCTCGTGCTGCCGTCGCCGACCGCCCTCGCGGCCTCCTGGGACGAGGAGTTGGTCCGGGAACTCGGCGGGCTGCTCGCCGACGAGGCACTCCGCAAAGGGGTGCGGGTGCTGCTCGCCCCCACCCTGAATCTGCACCGGTCGCCGCTGGGCGGGCGGCACTTCGAGTGCTTCTCCGAGGACCCGCTGCTGACCGCGCGCACCGGCGTCGCTTTCGTGACGGGTGTGCAGGAGGGCGGTGTCGCGGCCACGGCCAAGCACTTCGTCGCCAACGACGCGGAGACCGACCGGCTGCGCGTCGACGTCCGGGTGGACGAACGGACCCTGCGCGAGGTGTATCTGGCCCCGTTCGAGGCGGCGGTGGACGCCGGTGTCTGGGCGGTGATGTCCGCGTACAACAAGGTCAACGGGGAGACGATGTCGGCCTCCCCGCTGCTTGACCGGCCGCTGAAGGAGGACCGGCCGGCGCACGGGGACCGAGGTCCGGGAGGCGGCTGGGGCTTCGACGGGCTCGTCGTCTCCGACTGGGGCGCGGTCCGTTCGCCGCTCGACACCGCCCGCTCCGGCCAGGACCTCGCCATGCCCGGTCCTTGCAGCCCCTGGGCGGACGGGCTGCTCGACGCCGTACGGGCGGGGCTGGTCGACGAGGCGCGGATCGACGACAAGGTACGGCGGCTGCTGCGGCTGGCCCGGCGGGTCGGCGCGCTCGGCGAACCGGGCCCGGCGCGACGGCACATGACCCCGCCGGCCGGCCGGCGCGCGCTGCTGCGGCGTGCGGTCGCCGCCGGAACGGTCCTGCTGCGCAACGAGAACGCCGTCCTGCCGCTGGACCCGGCCCGGCTGCGCCGCCTCGCCGTCGTGGGCGCGCACGCCACCGCCGTGCGGATCCAGGGCGGCGGGAGCGCGGAGGTGTTCCCCGCGTCCGTGGTCACCCCGCTGGCGGGGATCGAGGCGGCGCTGCGGGACACCGGCGGGGCGGACACCGAGGTGACGTACGCGCCCGGCCTGCCGCCGCACACCCGGCCCCGGCCGCTCGACCCCGCCTGGACCCGTGACCCGCGCGACGGCCAACCGGGCGTCCTCGTACGGCTGCTGGACGCCGACGGCGCCGAACTCCACGCCGAACACCGGCTGTCGGGCCGCATCGTGGAACCGGCCCGGGTGCCGGGCGCGGCCACCGTGGAGATCCGGGCCCTCGTCCGCCCGGCGCACAGCGGCAGTTGGACCCTGGGGGTGGGCGGCTGGGGGCTGATCTCCCTGTCGGTGGACGGCCGGACGCTGCTGTCGGAGGAGTTCCCGCTGGACAGTGACGACCCGACCCGGGTGCATGTGGCGCCGCCCTACCGGTGCGCGCGGGCCGAGTTGACCGAGGGCGTGGAGGTGGAGGTGGTCGCGCGGCGGCGGCTGGATCCCGGAACGGGGATCGCGACGCTGCTGGCCGCCGCACCGCCGCCCGGGGACGCGGAGGCGGCCCTCGCCGAGGCCGTGGCCGCCGCGCGGGCCGCCGATGTCGCCGTCGTCGTGGTGGGCACGACCGAGGAGAGCGAGTCCGAGGGACGCGACCGAGAGTCCCTGGCCCTGCCCGGCGGCCAGGACGCGCTCGTGCGGGCGGTGGCCCGCGCCAACCCGCGCACGGTGGTGCTGGTCAACTCCGGCGGCCCGGTCGAACTGCCCTGGCACCTCGACGTACCGGCGCTGCTGCTCGCCTGGTTCCCCGGCCAGGAGGCCGGACACGGCCTGGCCGACGTGCTGTTCGGCCGCGCCGAGCCCGGCGGGCGGCTGCCGACGACGTGGGCGCGGGACCGGCGGGACGTCCCGGTGCTGGACACCGTGCCGCGCGACGGACGCCTTCCCTATGAGGAGGGCGTCCACATCGGCCACCGCGCCTGGCTGCGCGCCGGCAGGCGCCCCGCGTACTGGTTCGGGCACGGCCTCGGGTACACGACGTGGGCGTACGAGGGCGTGGAGGCGCCCGCGACGGTGTCGGCGGCCGACGGCGAGGCGGGCGTGGACGTACGCGTACGGCTGCGCAACACCGGCCCGCGCCGGGGCCGTGAGGTCGTCCAGGTCTATCTCGCCCGTACGGAGACGGCGGTCGACCGGCCGGTGCGCGCGCTGGCCGGGTACGCGGCGGTGGAGGCGGAGGCGGGCGAGGAGGTCGTGGCGACGGTACGGCTCGGCGCGCGGGCCCTGTCGCACTGGTCGGTGGAGAGCGGGCGCTGGGAGCGGGAGCCGGGCGTGTTCACGCTTCTGGCCGGGTCCTCGGCGGGCGAACTGCCGCTGAGCACGGCGCTCACGGTGTCGGAGAAGGGGCCGGTCACCCCGGACTTGGCGATGGAGAGCGCTCTCCGCTGATGCTATAAATGCGCTCATGACGGAGGATTCACGCACGGCCGGCGCGCCCACGCTGGAGGACGTCGCCCGCGCGGCCGGGGTCTCGCGTGCCACCGTCTCCCGGGTCATCAACGGCGTACGCAACGTCGATCCGGTGATCCAGGCGGCGGTGCGGGACGCGGTGGCCGTCACCGGGTACACGCCGAACCGCGCGGCCCGCTCGCTGGTCACCCGCAAGGCCGACTCGGTGGCCCTGGTCGTGTCGGGCGCCGGGGACGATCCGCCGCCGGTCGCCGCGACGGCCGGACCGGAGCCGCAGGACGGCGACCGCGGCGACGGAGGCGCGGAGGAGGGCGGTTTCGACGGCGGTGTGGGCTCCTTCATGACGGAGGTCTTCGCCGACCCGTTCTTCGGCCGGGTGGTGACGGGCGTCGTCAACTTCCTCCGCCCGCGCGGGATCCACCCGGTGCTGATGTTCGCCGAGACCTCGCGCGCGCGGGACGAGGTGGTGTCGTACCTGCGCCAGGGCAGTGCCGACGGCGCGCTGGTCGTCTCCACGCACGCCGGGGACCCGCTGCCCGCGCTGATCACGGACGCCGGGCTGCCCGCCGTGCTCTACGCCCGCCCGGCGCGTCCGGTACGGATCAGTTACGTCGACCTCGCCCACCAGGACGGCGCCCGGCTGGCCGCCGAACATCTGCTGGCCCGGGGCTGCCGGCGGATCGCCACGATCGCGGGGCCCTACGACGTCCCGGCCGGACAGGACCGGCTGGCGGGCTTCCGGGACACGATGGCCCGGCACGGGCATCCGTACGTCCCCGTCGCCGAGGGCGAGTTCACCGAGGAGAGCGGCGCCCTGGCGATGGCGCGGCTGCTGGACGAACACCCGGACCTGGACGGGGTGTTCGCGGCGAACGACCTGATGGCCGTGGGCGCGTGCCAGGTGCTGCGCGAGCGGGGGCGGGCGGTCCCGGACGACGTCGCGGTGATCGGCTTCGACGACAGCCGCGCGGCGGCGGCCTGCCGCCCGCCGCTGACGACGGTGCGGCAGCCGGTGGAGGAGATGGCGGCGGAGATGGCCCGGCTGCTGCTGGACCGGCTGGCCCGCCCGGAACGCCCCGTCACCTCGGTGATCTTCGAACCGACCCTGGTCCGGCGCGCCTCGGCCTGACGGTGCGGCAGCCGCCCTCGGTCGGGCACCGGGCAGGCCGTACGAGCGCCCCTGGCGGCCCGGAAACGGCGGTCACGAGGGGGACGCGTGGTCTCCGCCGGGCGTCGTCCGTTCGACATGTCCGACCTGAACCGGACGGCCGGACGGACAGGCGGCCGGACGGCCGACGGAAGGCGCACCCCCGGCGCACCGACGGACCGGCAGTCAGCCGAGCAGGCAGACAGGCAGTCAGGGCGCCGTCAGGGCTTCGTCTCCAGTGCCGGGGAGGGAGTGTGCGCCCAGCGTTCCGTCGGAGTACGGCCGCCAGGCACCGTCCGGGCCCCCTCGTCCACCGGGGGCGGCGGCATCGGCCGCGTACCGCCCCGTGCCAGGAAGTCCGCCAGCGGCAGCGTCGCCGCGCCCACCGTCACCGCGTCCGGGCCCAGCCGCCCCATCTCGACCGTCGCCCGTGCCCCGGTGTGGCGCAGCGCGTACTCGCGGGCGTAGCGGCGGATGTCGGGCAGCAGGTGCGGGCCGATCTGGAGGCCGGCCCAGCCGCCGAGGAGCACCCGCTCCGGCAGGAACAGGTTGATCAGGTCGGCGACAGCCGCGCCGAGGCACTCCGCCGTCTCGTCGAGCAGGGACACCGCGACCTGGTCGGGCGCGGGGCCGCCGGGCGGCGGGAACGCGGCGGCCAGCAGCGCCGCGAGGGCCGTCTCGTCGTCCGCGTCGGCGGGCAGCGGCCCGTCCGCCTCCTGCCAGCGTTCGCGCATCGCCTCGGCGCCCGCGTACGCCTCCAGACAGCCGATCGAGCCGCAACGGCAGCGGCGTCCGCGCAGTTGGACGGTGGTGTGGCCCCATTCGAGGGCGCTGCCGTGCCGGGTCTCGTCGAACGTGCCGCCCTCGCCGCCCCGGATCACGCTGGCGCCCACACCGGAACCGATGAGGGCGATCGCCGCCGTCCCGGCGCCCCGGCCGCCGCCGAACCACATCTCGGCCTGGCCGAGCGTCTTCGCGCCGTTGTCGATGAACAGCGGGACCTCGGCGGGTACGTCGACGGCGGCGCGCAGCAGTCTCTCGAAGGGCACGGCGGTCCAGCCCATGGTCTGTCCGTGCACGACCGCGCCCTCGGGGCCGTCGCGTTCGATGATGCCGGGGACCCCTATGCCGATGCCGAGGAGTTCGCGCGGGTCGGCCCCGGCGTCCCGCAGCACATGGGCCACACCGGTGCGGACATGGGCGACGATGCGTTCGACGTCGTGTCCGTGCTGGGCCAGCAGCCGTTCGGTGCGGGCGAGTTCGGTCAGGGACAGGTCGAAGAGCTCGACCCGGACCCGGGTTTCCCCGATGTCGATGCCGATCAGGAGCGCGCCGCCGGGGGCGACCCGCAGCAGGGTGCGCGGCCTGCCGCCGTCGGAGTCGACGACCCCGGCTTCCTCCAGGAGGCGTTCGGCGGCGAGTTCGGTGACGACGTTGCTGATGGAACCTGAACTCAGACCGGTGGCCGGGCCCAGCTCCTGACGGCTCAGGGGCCCGTCGAAATACAACCGTTGCAACACCCTCGCCCGGTTGCCCCTGCGCAGGTCACGCACTGTTCTGCTGTCCCGTTCGGCCATGGTGCTCCTTCCCAGGACGCAACATACCCCGGTCCCAGACCTTGACGCGACCTTCTCTCACCTCTTAAATCACGACATAAATTAAGCCGTGAGGCAGCGTTCGACTCTCGAACACAGCCACCCCGGAAAGGGGCCACCCCATGCGCAGATTCAGAGCCGCAGCAGTCGTCACCCTCGCCACCGCCCTCGCCGCCACCGTCACCGGATGCGGTGGCGGCACCTCCACCGACGGTGCGGGCACCAACGACTCCCCGAAGACGCTCACCTACTGGGCGTCCAACCAGGGCCCCAGCATCGAGGCCGACAAGAAGATCCTCACTCCCGAGCTGAAGAAGTTCGAGAAGGAGACGGGGATCAAGGTCAAGCTCGAAGTCGTGCCGTGGTCGGACCTGCTCACCCGGATCCTGGCCGCCACCACCTCCGGCCAGGGCCCGGACGTGCTGAACATCGGCAACACCTGGTCCGCCTCGCTCCAGGCGACCGGCGCGCTGCTGCCGTGGGACGACAAGAACTTCGAGGCGATAGGCGGCCGGGACCGCTTCGTCGAGTCGGCCGTCGGGTCCGCCGGCGCGGAGGGCCAGCCGCCCGCGGCGGTGCCGCTGTACTCGCTCGCGTACGCGCTGTACTACAACAAGCAGATGTTCGCGGACGCCGGTATCGACGGTCCGCCCGCCACCTGGGACGAGCTGGTCGCCGACGGCAAGAAGCTGTCCAAGGACGGCAAGTGGGCGCTGGGCACCGAGGGCGGCAACCTGTCCAACAACATCCACCAGGTCTTCGTCCTCGGCCAGCAGCACGGCGCCGACTTCTTCGACGACTCCGGCAAGCCGACCTTCACCTCCGACGGCGCGGTCGCCGCCGTGAAGCAGTACGTCGACTTCATGGCCAAGGACAAGATCATCGCTCCGGGCAACGCGGAGTACGCCCAGAACCAGTCGCTGACCGACTTCGCCAAGGGCAAGACCGCGATGGTGCTGTGGCAGGCCGCGGCCTCCACGTTCGCCTCCCAGGGCATGAAGCCCGAGGACTGGGGCGCCGCGCCCGTACCCGTCCCGGCGGGCGCGCCCGGCACCGGCCAGCAGGTGAACTCGATGGTCGCCGGTATCAACATCGCCGTCTTCAAGAACACCAAGAACATCGACGGCGCCAAGAAGTTCGTCAAGTTCATGACGAGCGACGCCGAGCAGAAGCTCCTCAACAAGACCTACGGGTCCATCCCGCCGGTCGCCGCCGCCCAGAGCGACCCGGCGTTCGCCGCGCCCGACCTGAAGGTGCTCCGCGACACCCTGGCCACCAGCGCCGCGCCGCTGCCCCAGGTGCCCGAGGAGTCACAGTTCGAGACGGCCGTCGGCACCGCCGTGAAGGACCTGTGGGCGGACGCCGCCTCGGGCCGCCCCGTGACCACCGAGTCCGTCAAGAAGCGGCTGGACAAGGCCCAGCAGCAGATGCAGCAGTGAGGCACCGCCCATGACGTCCACCGTGACTCCCCCCGTACGCACGTCGGGCGGCGGTAAGGACCAGGGCGACGGGGGTGCGCGGCGGCGCAGGCTGCTGCCGCGCATCCCCGACCGGATCCGCCACGGCGGGCTGCCCTATCTCCTGCTGCTTCCCGCGGTCCTGCTCGAACTGCTCGTGCATCTCGTCCCGATGGTGATCGGGATGGTCATGAGCTTCCGCGAACTGACCCAGTTCTACATCAACAACTGGGACCGGGCGCCGTGGCGCGGGTTCGACAACTACCGGATCGCCGTCGACATCGACGCCCCGCTCGGCGAGGCGCTGCTCCACTCCTTCTACGTCACCTGTCTCTTCACGGTTCTCGTGGTCGGACTGTCCTGGCTGTTCGGCATGGCCGCGGCGATCATGCTCCAGGAGAACTTCCGCGGCCGGGGGCTGCTGCGGGCCGTCTTCCTCACGCCGTACGCGCTGCCCGTGTACGCGGCCGTCATCACCTGGGCGTTCATGTTCCAGCGTGACAACGGCATGATCAACCACGTCCTGCACGACCAGCTCGGTCTCACCGACGAGCCGTCGTTCTGGCTGATCGGCGACAACAGTTTCGTCGCGCTGGTCGTCGTCGCGCTCTGGAAGTCCTGGCCGTTCGCCTTCCTCATGCTGATGGCGGGGCTCCAGAACATCCCGCGCGAGCTGTACGAGGCGGCGTCCATCGACGGCGCCGGGATCTGGCAGCAGATCCGCAAGATCACCCTGCCGTCGCTGCGTCCGGTCAACCAGGTGCTGGTGCTGGTGCTGTTCCTGTGGACGTTCAACGACTTCAACACGCCGTACGTGCTGTTCGGCGACTCGGCGCCGGAAGCGGCCGACCTCATCTCGATCCATATCTACCAGTCGTCGTTCGTCACCTGGAACTTCGGTACGGGCTCCGCGATGTCCGTCCTGCTGCTGCTCTTCCTGCTGCTGGTCACGGCGGTCTACCTGGTGGCCACCTCACGCGGAAGGAAGGGTTCCGATGCCTGAGGCGCCGGCCCGCAAGGCCAGATCCCCGCTCGCTCCCCCGGTGTCCTTCCTCTGGACCCGCCGGCTCGTCCTGACGTTCCTCGCCACCTTCGCCCTGCTGCCCGTCTACGTGATGGTCAGCAGTTCGCTGAAGCCGCTGGAGGACGTGACCGGCAAGTTCCAGTGGATCCCGACCGAGATCACCATCCGCCCGTACATCGACATCTGGGACACCGTCCCGCTCGCCCACTACTTCATGAACTCGCTGATGGTGGCGGGCGCGGCGACCGTGCTGTCGGTGACGATCGCGGTGTTCTCCGCGTACGCCGTGAGCCGCTACCGGTTCCGGGGCAAGCGGATCTTCACCGTCACGGTGCTCTCCACGCAGATGTTCCCGGGCATCCTCTTCCTGCTGCCGCTGTTCCTGATCTTCGTCAACATCGGCAACAGCACGGGCGTCGCCCTGTACGGGTCCCGGGGCGGGCTCATCCTCACCTATCTGACGTTCTCGCTGCCGTTCTCCATCTGGATGCTGATCGGGTACTTCGACTCCATCCCGAGGGATCTGGACGAGGCCGCGAAGGTCGACGGCTGCGGCCCGCTCGGCGCGCTGTTCCGGGTGGTCGTGCCCGCCGCGATCCCCGGCATCGTGGCCGTCTCCGTCTACGCGTTCATGACGGCCTGGGGAGAGGTGCTCTTCGCGTCCGTGATGACGAACGACGAGACCCGCACGCTCGCCGTCGGTCTCCAGGGCTACGCCACCCAGAACGACGTGTACTGGAACCAGATCATGGCCGCGTCGCTCGTCGTCAGCGTGCCCGTCGTCGCGGGCTTCCTGCTGCTCCAGCGCTATCTCGTCGCCGGACTGACGGCGGGAGCGGTGAAGTGACGGACCCTCAGCACAACTCCCACCGGGACATGACAGGCCGTCAGCTGACGGAATATCAGTCCATCACCCACGCGTCCTCCGTGGAAAGGCAGTCAGTGAACGAGCTCAACGCCCTCCCCCACGACTTCCTCTGGGGCGTCGCCACCGCCGCCTACCAGATCGAGGGGGCCGTCGCCGAGGACGGCCGCTCCCCCTCGATCTGGGACACCTTCTCCCACACCCCCGGCAAGGTCGACAACGGCGACACCGGCGACATCGCCTGCGACCACTACCACCGGGTCCCCGAGGACATCGGTCTGATGAAACGCCTCGGGGTGGGCTCCTACCGGTTCTCGCTCGCCTGGCCACGGGTCGTGCCCGGCGGCGACGGGCCGGTCAACGAGGCCGGGATCGACTTCTACGACCGGCTGGTGGACAGCCTGCTGGAGGCGGGCATCACCCCCTTCGCCACGCTGTACCACTGGGATCTGCCACAGGCGCTCCAGGACCGGGGCGGCTGGCCGGCCCGTGGGACGGCCGAGCACTTCGCCGCGTACGCCTCCGTCGTCGCCGAACGCCTCGGCGACCGGGTGAAGGACTGGGCGACCCTCAACGAGCCGCTGTGCTCCGCGTGGATCGGCCATCTGGAAGGCACCATGGCGCCCGGTCTGACCGACCTCAAGGCCGCCGTCCACGCCTCGTACCATCTGCACCTCGGTCACGGGCTCGCCGTCCAGGCCATTCGCGCGGTCTCCTCCGACGCCCGGATCGGCATCGTCAACAACCTCAGCCCGATCGAGGCGGCCACCGACCGCGAGGCAGACCGGGCGGCGGCCGTACGGGCCGACGGCCACACCAACCGCTGGTGGCTGGACCCGATCCACGGACGCGGCTATCCGCAGGACATGCTGGACCTGTACGGGGTGGACCTGCCGGAGCGCCCCGGCGATCTGGAGACCATCGCCGCGCCACTGGACTGGCTGGGCCTCAACTACTACTTCCGCCAGGTCGTCACCGACGACCCGTCCGGGCCCGCGCCGTACGCCAAGCAGGTCTATCTGCCCGGCGTACGCCACACCGCCATGGACTGGGAGGTCCACGCGGACGGCCTGGAGGAGCTGCTGCTCCGGCTGACCAGGGAGTACGGCGCCCAGCGGCTGTACGTCACGGAGAACGGGTCGGCCTACCCGGACGTCCTGCGGGACGACGGCTCGGTGGACGACCCGGAGCGCGCCCGCTATCTGGAGGAGCATCTGGAGGCCTGCGCGCGGGCGGTGCGCAAGGGTGTCCCGCTCGCCGGGTACTTCGCGTGGTCGCTGCTGGACAACTTCGAGTGGGCCTACGGCTACGACAAGCGGTTCGGTCTCGTCCATGTCGACTACGCGTCGCAGCGGCGGACGATCAAGTCGAGCGGGCACCGGTACGCGGACATCATCCGCGCGCTGGCCGAGCGGGGTCACAAGGCGGCCTGAGGACAGGGCAGTAAAGACGCCGTTCGCCGGCAGCGGTGCAACACCGCTGCCGGCGAACGGCGTTGACCCGGGGGACGGTTCGTCAGGCGTCCACCGGCAGGGAGGGCTCGGTGCCCGCCTGGGCCACGACGGAGGCCGCCACCCGGGAGGCGAAGACCAGCATCTCCTCGACCGACGAGGGGGTGAACTCCCGTACGCCGCCCGGGTGGACGCCGAGGGAGACCATCCAGGTGATCATGGCCGCCATGAAGGCGTCACCCGCGCCGATGGTGTTGACCACCTCGACCGGCACGGCGGGCACGGACACCGGTTCGGCGGTGCCGGAGTAGGCGGTGCTGCCCCGCGATCCCCGGGTCAGGACCACCAGCCGGCCGCCGGCGGCGAGCTCCCGGGCCGTCTCGTCGGGGGTCGCGTCCGGCCACAGGACCGCCAGGTCCTCGTCGCTGGCCTTGACCACCTGGGCCGGCTCGCACAGTTCGCGCAGCAGCCGGGCCCCGTTGGCCGCGTCGAGGGTGCGGTCCTGCCGCACGTTCGGGTCCACGACCAGCAGCGGGCTGCCGGCCGCCGCCGCGCGCGCCGTCGCCGCCACGGCGGAGGCGGCGGGTTCGACGACGGCGGCGAGGCCGCCCACGTACACGGCGGCGAAGCGCTCCACGTCGGTGCGGACGGGCAGCTGGAACGTCGCCGTGGACTGGAGGTGGAAGTGGTAACCGGTGCCCTCGGGTCCGGGATCCGCGACGGCCAGGGCCGTGGGGAGGTCCGGCCGGGCGCACAGACCGAGCTCGACTCCCGCCGAGACCAGCCGGTGCTCGATCGACCGGGCGAACCCGTCGTTCCCGAGGGCGCCGGCGAACCAGCTCGGCGTGGCGAGCCGGGCCAGTCCGGTGGCCACGTTCGCGGGGGCGCCGCCGGGCTGGGCCCGGTGCGCCTCCGCGTCGCCGGCCACGGGCACCAGGTCGATCAGCGCCTCGCCCAGCACCAGGACGGCGCCCGGACCCGGTACCGGGTCCGGTGCCGTGCCGGGGGCCTCGGTCACGGCTCCACCACGATCTTGCGGCCCTGGCCCGCCTTGAACTGCTCGATGGCGTCCGGGTACCGCTCCAGCGGCAGCCGGTCGCTGATGAACACCGCGGGGTCCAGGACCCCGGCGGCGAACAGCGCGGCGGCCCGCTCGTAGCTGTGCAGCACCGCCATCGAGCCGGTGATGGTGATCTCCTGGTTGTAGATCTTGTACGGCTCGATCACCGCCGTCGTGGCGTAGTCGGAGACCCCGAACTGAAGGAACGTGCCACCCTTGGCGACCCGC
Organism: Streptomyces sp. NBC_01498; assembly: GCF_036327775.1. NCBI lineage: Bacteria > Bacillati > Actinomycetota > Actinomycetes > Kitasatosporales > Streptomycetaceae > Streptomyces > Streptomyces sp. NBC_01498. The sequence goes on from NZ_CP109598.1 coordinate 662,144, forward strand.
CCGAGACCGTCCTGAATGGCCCCCGCGTTGCCGGTCGCGTCGATGACGACGTCCCAGCCGCCGGGCCGCTCGAACTCCTCGGCCGAGGCCGCCGCCCGGGAGCAGCCGAGCTTGGACGCGGTGGCCAGCCGCTCGGGGTTGATGTCCAGCATGTCGACGGCGGCGGCGCCGGTGCGCTTGGCCAGCTCCAGCATCATCAGGCCCATCGTGCCCGAGCCGTAGATCAGCACCTCGGCACCGAGCGTGCTGCTCAGCACGTCGTAGCCGCGTACGGCGCAGGACAGCGGCTCGATGAGCGCGGCGTCCCGTACGTCCACGTGCTCGGGCAGTTTGACGCAGTTGGCGACGGGCGCCACCGCGAACTCGGCGGCGCCTCCGGGGACGCTGACACCGATGGCGTTCCACCGGTCGCAGAGGTTGCCGCGGCCGGCCCGGCAGTAGCGGCACTCGTGGCAGTACAGGGACGGGTCGACGGCGACCTTGTCGCCGACGGCCAGCTCCGTGACGTCCGCGCCGATGCCCACGATCTCGCCGGCGAACTCGTGGCCGGGCACGATCGGCAGGGTCGGGGCGAACTCGCCCTGGAGGATGTGCAGATCGGTGCCGCAGATGCCGCAGGACGCGACGGACACGACGACGTCGCGCGGGCCCGGGGTCGGGTCGGGGACCGTGGTGACGGACACCTTGCCGGGGGCCTCGACGATCGCTGCCCTCATTTGACGGCTCCAAGGGAAAGGCCCTGGACGAGCTTGTCCTGGGCGGCGAAGCCGGCGGCGAGCACCGGCAGGGACACGACGACGGAGGCGGCGCACAGCTGGGCGAGGAACAGCCCCTGGCTGGTGACGAATCCGGTCAGGAAGACGGGCGCCGTCTGCGCCGTCACGCCGGTGAGCACCCGGGCGAAGAGCAGCTCGTTCCAGCTGAAGATGAAGCAGATCAGCGCGGTGGCCGCGATACCGGGGGCGGCGACGGGCGCCACCACCCGCATCAGGACGGTGGGCAGCCGGGCGCCGTCCACCTGGGCGGCCTCGATGATGGAGACCGGGACGTCCGCGAGGAACGACTGCATCATCCAGACCGCGATCGGCAGGTTCATCGACGTGTAGAGGATGACGAGCAGCCAGATGTTGTCCAGCATCCCCACGTTCTTGGCGAAGAGGTACACCGGCAGCAGTCCGGCGACGACCGGCAGCATCTTCGTGGAGAGGAAGAAGAACATCACGTCCGTCCATTTCCGGACGGGCTTGATGGACAGCGCGTACGCCGCCGGCAGCGCCAGCACGAGGACGAACAGGGTGGAGAACAGGGACGCCGTCACCGAGTTGATGAGCGGCGGCCAGGGGCTCGCCCCGCCGTCGGCGCCGAAGAAGCCGCTGTAGTTGTCGAAGGTGAGCGGCGCGGTGAGGGACGGCGGGTTGGTCGCCGCGTCCGACTCCGAGTGCAGGGACGTGAGGAACATCCACAGCGCGGGGAAGCAGAAGACGACCCCGACCACCCAGGCCAGCAGGCCCAGCGCGGTGGACCGGCGCCGCTCGCGCCGGGCCGCGTCGCCGTAGCTGTCCCGGTTCCCGTCGGTCGTGGACCCCTTGCCGGGGGCGCCGGCGGTCTTCGGTGCGGAGAGTGTGCTCATGCGCGGCTCGCCTCCTCACTGAAGAGGGACGAGACGACGCGCAGGGCGAAGGTCGCGATCACGATGGTGCCGATCACGACGACCACGCCTGCCGCGGAGGCAAGTCCGTACTCGTGAGCCTGGTAGAAGGTCTGGTAGATGGTGTACGGGAGGTTGGCGGTGCCGAGTCCGCCCGCGGTGATGGTGAACACGGCGTCGAAGTTCTGCACGATGTAGATCGAGCCGAGCAGGACGCCGAGTTCGAGGTAGCGGCGCAGATGCGGCAGGGTCAGGAAGGCGAACATCTGCCAGGCGTTGGCGCCGTCGAGGCGGGCCGCCTCCATCATGTCCAGCGGCCGGCTCTGGAGCCCGGCCAGCAGGATCAGCATCATGAACGGCGTCCACTGCCAGACGAGCGCCGCCTCCACCGCGAGCAGCGGCATGTCGGAGATCCAGTCGGGCTGGGTCGGGGTCTCCACCCCGAACAGTCCGGTGAACCAGGCCCAGCCACCGTTCAGCAGGCCGTACTCGGGGTTGTAGAGCACGTGCTTCCACAGCAGCGCGGCCGAGACGGGCACCAGCAGGAACGGGGTGATGAGCAGCGTACGGACCAGACCCCGGCCCTTGAACCGCTGATTGAGCAGCAGCGCGAGCAGCAGTCCGAGGACGACGCTGACGATCACCACACTCGCGGTGAGGAGCATCGTCGTGAACACCGAGTCACGCAGGTCGGCGTCGGTGAACACCTCGCCGTAGTTGGCGAGTCCGGAGAAGCTCCGGGCGTCCGGGTTGAGCGAGTTCCAGTCGAAGAGCGAGATGAACAGCGTTGCCACGAAGGGCAGTTGGGTGACGGCGATGAGGAAGATCAGAGCCGGCAGAAGGGGGGCCCGGGTGGCCCACTCACGGGCCCGGCCGGGCCCGCGCCCCGCCGGGGGGCGGGACGCGGCCGGCGCGGACGGTTCCGGCGGTGCCGCCGGGGCGTCGCTGACCGAAGTACTCACCGGTACTCCTCGGCGACCTTCTCGGCCAGCTTCTGGGAGGCTTCGAGCGCCTCGTCGACCGACTTGCGGCCGGCGATGGCCTCGCTGATCTCCTGGGAGACCTTGGTGCCGAGGTCGGTGAACTCGGGGATGCCGACGAACTGGATGCCGACGGTCGGGCGGGGCTGGGTGCCGGGGTCACGCGGGTTGGCGCTGGAGATGGCCTCGGAGGTGACGTCGGCGAACGCGCCGGCCTCCTTGCGGTAGTCGGCGTTCATGTACGTCGAGGCGCGCTTGCCCGCCGGGACGTTGGCCCAGCCGATCTCCTTGCCGACGAGCTCCTCGTACTCCTTGCTGGACGCCCAGGAGATGAACTTCCAGGCGTTGTCCGTGTTCTTGGACGCCTTCTGCATGCCCCAGGCCCAGGTGTAGAGCCAGCCGGAGCTGTCGGTCTTGTCGACGGGCGCCGGCACGTAGCCGATCTTGCCCTTGACCGGGGAGTCCTTGGCCTCCAGCGAGCCGGCGCCCGCCGTGGCGTCGTACCACATGGCCGTCTTGCCCTGCGTCATGTTGTTGAGGCACTCGGCGTAACCGGCCTGCGGGGCGCCCGCCTCGCCATGCTCGCGCACGAGGTCGACGTAGAACTTGGTGGCCTTCTTGAACTCCGGAGCGGTCAGCTGCGGCTCCCAGTCCTCGGTGAACCAGGTGCCGCCCATGGTGTTGACGACCGTGGTGAGCGGCGCGATGACCTCGCCCCAGCCCGGCAGACCGCGCAGACAGATGCCCTTCATGCCGCGCTCCGCCCCGTCCGTCTTGGCGGCGATGTCCGCGACCTGCTCCCAGGTCGGGTTGGGCGGCATCGTCAGCTTCTCTTTCGCGAGGATGTCCTTGCGGTACATGAGGAAGGACGACTCGCCGTAGAAGGGCTGGCCGTAGAGCTTGCCGTCCTCGGCCGTCAGCGAGTCCTTGAGCGGCTTGAGGATGTCGTCCTGGTCGAACTTCTTGTCCTTCTCGGCGTACTCGTCGAGCGTGTGGAGCCAGCCGTTCTTGGCGAAGAAGGGGACCTCGAAGTTGCTGATGGTCGCGACGTCGTACTGGCCGGCCTGGTTGGAGAAGTCCTGGCTGATCTTGTCGCGTACGTCGTTCTCCGGCAGCACCGAGAAGTTGACCTTGATGCCGGTGTCCTTGGTGAAGTTCGCGGCGGTCAGCTTCTGGAGTTCGACCATCTGCGGGTTGTTCACCATCAGCACGTTGAGGGTGTCGCCGCCCTCGGAGGCGGTGCCGCCCGCGCCGCTGCATCCTGCGAGGAGCGCCGTCAGGGCCGCTCCCGCGCCCACCCGCACGCCTATGCCACGTCGTCGCTGCTGCTGGAGGGACATGAGTTTCTCCTGATCATTCGGTTGCGGGTAACTGCTGGTCACTGAGAGAGCCGGAGGGAGGAGCTCCGGCCCTTTCCGAGTTTTTGGGGGTACTTGGGGGGGTGTTGAGGGGTACTGGGGGCTGCCGGTGAGGTGTCCCGTGGGCTGCCGGGCGCGTCCCGGGGTGTACGGGTCCCGCCCCCGGCCGCCGCGGCGCGGGGGATGCCGGCCGACGGGCCCGTCAGACGCGGATGACCTGGGGGCCGAGCAGCGAGTAACGCTGCGCCTCCGCCGACGGGAGTCCGACGTCGGTGACGATCGTCTCGAAGTCACCGACATCGGCGAACCGGCAGAAACTCACGGCGCCGAACTTGGTGTGGATCCCGGCGAACACCTTGCGGCGCGCGCTGCGCATGGCCTGGGCCTTCACCTCACTGACGGCCGGGTCGGGGGTGGTGAGCCCGTACTCGCGCGAGATGCCGTTCGCGCCGACGTACGCCAGGTCGATGACGAAGTCGGCGAGCATCCGGGTCGCCCAGTGGTCGACGGTGGCGAGGGTGCCGCCGCGCACCCGCCCGCCGAGCAGCAGGACGGCGATCTTGTCCGCGTCGGCCAGTCCGTTGGCGACCGCCAGGGAGGCGGTGACGACGGTCAGCGGGCGGTCCCTGGGCAGGGCCTCGGCGACGAGCTGCGGGGTGAAGCCCTCGTCGACGAAGACCGTCTCGGCGTCCCCGATGAGATCGGCGGCGGCGGCGGCGATCCGGGACTTCTGCGGGACCAGGCGCGTGGTGCGCACCGCGAGGGTCGTCTCGTAACCGGCGCTCTCGACGGGATAGGCGCCTCCGTGGGTGCGCCGTACCAGGCCGTGTTCTTCCAGGGCGTGCAGATCGCGCCGGACCGTCTCCTTGGCGACGCTCAACTTCGTGGCGAGCGCGGTCACTTCGACCGACCCGTCTCTTCGGGCGATCTCCAGGATTTCTCGTCGGCGCTCGTCGGTGTCCACGACCACACACTTCCCTGCTCTGCTGCGGCTCAGCACCCGTTCGGGCTCATGGGTTGTTTTTACAAGTAAGGGACCCGGCTGGACCAGGCTCTTCACAGCTTTGAACGTGCCCGTTCATGCCCGTTTGGCCATCAGCGTACGTGCAGGTCGCACCGGGGTCACCCCTGTTCGGCGCCCGCTTCGGTGACCGATTGGCGACGATCACCGCCCGAACGGCGCCCGATCCGGTGCGCGGGCTTCCGCGGATCGGCCGTCTAAACGTGAGCTGCGTCCCGTCGGGCCCGCCGAAACGGTCAGCGAAACGGGCACGGAAATCCGCCCGGGATCATGTACGGAGCACGTATGTCCGCACGTACGGCGCGCGTGACGCGCGCCGGGTCCGCGTGTACGGCACACGGACACGACGAAGCCCGCGGCGGGCCACGGACGTCCGTGACCCGCCGCGGGACCACCGCGCCGCCGGCGGGGACAGCACGGCGCGGCAGGTGTGGTGGTCCGCCGCTGCCCGACCGGTCGTGACCGGTCGGGCAGCGGCGGCCGGATCAGCTGTAGATCCCGAACTCGAAGAGCGAGTAGCCGTACCCGGTGCCGCGTTCGGTCGCGTGCACCCGCACGTACCGGCCCGCGCCGCTCACCTCGATGTCGTCGATGCTTCCGTCGCCGCCGGTGACGGTGCGCACCGTGGTCCAGTTCTGTCCGTTGTCGGAGGTCTGGAGGGTGTAGCTCTTGGCGAACGCGGCCTCCCAGGCGAGCTGCACGTGCCGGAACTGGGTGCGCTGGCCGAGGTCCACCTGGATCCACTGCGGGTCGGACCAGTCGCTGGCCCACCGGCTGCCGAAGTCACCGTCGACGGCGTTGGACGCGGGGCAGGGGCAGCCGACGCTGCCGGGCTGGAAGGAGGACGCCGTGGCGGGCTTGCCGCGGGCCACGTTGGTGCCGCCGACGGGCGGCGGGACGACCTTGAAGGACTTGGTCTCGATCCCCACGTTGCCCTTGCCGTCGGACGCCTTGATGTACACCTTCCAGACGCCGAGCTTGCCCGGCGCGGTCAGGGTGAAGTCGCCGGGCCCGTCGGTGGTGACCGGCACGGGGGTCAACTGGCCGCTGTTGTCGATGTACTTGCTGTTGACCAGCACCTCGTAGCTCAGGGGGTCGCCGTTCGGGTCCGTCACGTCCGAGGTGATCTTGAACGGGCGCCCGGCCGGGACGGAGGTGGCACCGGCGACGGCCATGTTGGAGATCACCGGCGGCTTGTTGTCCCCGGCGGTGCTCCGGCCGTACGCCTCCTTCACCGCGTAGTACGAGAGGCGCTTCTGGCCCGCGGGAAGCAGGTTGAACCAGACGCCGCCGAAGTCGTACTCGGTGCCGTAGTGGAAGAGCGTGGCACCGAGCGCGACGCCCCGGTGGCCGGTGACGCAGTTCCACGCGTCCTTGTAGCCCTGGGCCTTGGCCACGTCGGTGGGCTCGGAGGCCACACCGTTGACGTCGTCGTCCACCTCCCACTCGCCGGCCGGGCCGCCCTCGGTGACGATGTAGGGCTTGGTGTAGCCCCCGGCGTTCCAGGTCGCCCTGATGTTGCACACGTCGGCGTAGGAGTTGACCGCGTACAGATCGAGGTCGGGCGCGTTGCGCTTGTAGTACGGCCAGGCCCCCGTCCAGGCGTCGGTCGAGGTCACCGGGTGGTTGGCGTCGACCGCGTGGATCCGCTTGGTGATGTCGTTGACGAAGGTGGTGTACGCGTTGCGCTGCTGCTCCAGCGCGTCGCCGCTGTAGCAGTTCTGGAGGCCGAGCACGGACTCGTTGCCCACGTTCCACATGAGGACGCCGGGGTGGTCCTTGTAGGTCTCCACCCACCGCGGGAACTCGGCCAGCATGTCGTTCTTGTACTGGGTGTCGGTGAGGTAGTTGACGCAGCCGCCGCTGCCGGGGCCGCCGCCGGGCTGGAGCCAGAAGCCGGCGATGACCTTGATGTTGTTCGCGGCGGCCGAGTCGAGCAGCGGCCGGGTGCTGCCGTCGGTGCCCCAGGTGCGGATGGTGTTGACGCCCATGGAGGCGACGTCGGGCATGTGGCGGCCGGCGTCGGCGACGGAGGGGCCCCAGGTCAGGCCCTTGATCTGGTAGGGCGCGCCGTCGACGGTGAGCTGCCAGGCGCCCTGGGAGCCGGTGACCTTGACGACGCTGCCCGCCGCCTGGGCGGGGGCGGCGGCCGGAACGGTCACGGCGAAGGCGGCGAGGAGCGCGGTGGCGGCGAGGGAGGCCAGCGATCGCAGCCGCCCGGCGCGGGGGCGGCGGGCGGGTGGACGGTCGGAGTGTGGGTGGCCCGGCGCGGATTCCGGGCGGAGTCGTGTGTCGCTCATGAAGTCACCTGTGGGGAGAGAGTGCGGGCGGGAGAGGTGGGGCGGGAGGGAAAGCACGGAAGGGCACGCCGGCGGAGGACGCTGGGAGAGCGCTCTCCCGCCGGGGCGGAGTCCACCCCGGCGGGAGAGCGGTCCCGGTCACGGCAGTTGGTAGTCCTGGTTCAGGGCCGCTCCGGCCCCGGGGTTGTTCTGGTCGTAACCGCGCGCGTCGCACTGGAGACCGCCGACGACACAGTGGTTGACCATGGCCCGAAGCGTGGCGTCGTCCCAGGCGTTGAAGAAGTCGTAGTGGAAGGAGTGTCCCGTCCCACTGGCCAGCCGCACCCTGGACATGTCGCCGTTCACCGGCCAGGCCATCTTGAACTCGATCATCGGCAGCGCCACCGGGTGCGACGTCGGACAGACGTCCTGGTTGGCGCCCTGCACCAGCGGATAGGCCATGTGGCTCTTGTGGTCCGGGGTGTCCAGATACCTTCCGTCCCAGCAACTGGGCGCCTGGAAACGGAGGTTGAGCTGGACATCACGGGTGCTGGGGCAACTGGCCGGGATCTCCGTGTTGTTGAACGAGTTGCCGCACTCCCAGCCCTCCACCCAGCCCGGGTGGTCGCGGAACTGCTGGGCCGTCTGCGTCGGGCTGCCGACGACGAAGCGCAGTCCCTTCGGGAACGGGCGCACGGTGCGGTAGTCGGTGACGCCCGCCTTGTAGTAGATGACCTGCGGTCCGACGGGCCGTACCGGCTGGTCGGCGTTGAGCAGGGTCGGCATCCAGTACGCGGACCGGTCGCCCGGCGCCTTGCACGCGGTGGTGCCGGCGTTGAGCGAGGCCGTGGTGCTGCTCGCGTTGGTGGTCCGGTTGCCCATGAAGGTGTGGTCGTGCGAGGCACCCGCCTGGCCGGGGTAGACGATCGGGTCGTCCGGCCGGGTGTGGGTGACCTCGCAGTTCGCCTGGAACTCGTGGAAGTAGCGGTGCGGCGGCAGTTCGGCCGACGGCACGACGCCGGTGACCGGCGGGTTCGCCGGTATGTAGCCGTCGCCGTCGGGGTCGTCCCCGAAGGCGACGGGGACGGCCGGGGGCATCTTGTGCCCGGCGTGGGACGCGGCGGTGGCGCCGCGGTCGTTCTTCGGGTCGGCGGTGGCGGTGTCCGTGATCGCGGTCAGTCCCATGGCCACCAGGGCCATGGCGGTGAAGACGAGCAACGCGGACACCAGTGATGTTCTGCGCAGTCTTTCGGCCATGCGGACCTCCATGCCGCTCTTCGTCCGCATACGGGGCGTATGCGGTGGGGGGAGAGAGTGGTACTGGACGGTGCACCGCGGAGGGCGGCCCCGGATCCGGGGTGTCAGGAAGCCCGGAATCACTGTGGGAGAGCGCTCTCCAAAGCACGGCCAGTGTTACGCCGCCGCTGAGAGAGTGTCAATAGTTGGTGAACGATGGTCCGTACGGACCCCGCTTCCGACCAAGAGATGAACACACCCGACGTGTACGGCCCGGAATGCGGAAGAATGCGGGCGGCTTGAAGATCGATGAACGGCCTCGCCGGGCGTGACGTATTCCTGTCGCCGGACGAGGCACATCCGACGGAGACCCAGGAGCACACGCATGAGTGGTACTGCCCAGATCGGCGTCACCGGGCTCGCGGTGATGGGCCGCAATCTCGCCCGTAACTTCGCCCGCAACGGTTTCACCGTCGCCCTGCACAACCGCACCGCGGCGAAGACCCACGCCCTGGTCGAGGAGTTCGGCGAGGAGGGCGTGTTCGTCCCCGCGGAGTCGGCCGAGGAGTTCGTCGCCGCCCTGGAGCGCCCCCGCCGTCTCGTCATCATGGTGAAGGCGGGCGACCCGACCGACGCCGTCATCCAGGAGTTCGCGCCGCTGCTCGAAGAGGGCGACGTCATCATCGACGGCGGCAACGCGCACTTCGCCGACACCCGGCGGCGCGAGAAGGAGCTGCGCGAGCGCGGCATCCACTTCGTCGGCGTGGGCATCTCCGGCGGCGAGGAGGGCGCGCTGCACGGACCGAGCATCATGCCCGGCGGCTCGAAGGAGAGTTACGCGTCGCTCGGCCCGCTGCTGGAGCGCGTCGCCGCGAAGGCCCCGGACGGGACCCCGACGGTCGCCCACATCGGCCCCGACGGCGCCGGGCACTTCGTGAAGATGGTGCACAACGGCATCGAGTACGCCGACATGCAGCTCATCGCCGAGGCGTACCACCTGCTGCGCGCGGTCGCCGGCTACTCCCCCGAGAAGATCGCCGAGACGTTCCGGACGTGGAACACCGGGCGCCTCGACTCGTACCTCATCGAGATCACCGCCGAGGTGCTGGCCCACCGGGACGCGGAGACGGGGAAGCCCTTCGTCGACGTCGTCGTGGACCAGGCGGAGCAGAAGGGCACCGGACGGTGGACGGTGCAGATCGCCCTGGATCTCGGTGTGCCGGTCTCCGGCATCGCCGAGGCGGTCTTCGCCCGCTCGCTCTCCGGGCACGCCGCGCTGCGGGACGTCTCGCAGACGCTGCCGGGCCCGAGCGCGACCGCGCTGAGCGAGGAGGAGGCGGCGCGCTTCGCGGACCGGGTGGAGCAGGCGCTCTACGCGTCCAAGATCGTGTCGTACACCCAGGGCTTCCACCAGATCCAGGCGGGCGGCGAGGAGTACGGCTGGGACATCGACCTCGGGTCGGTCGCGGCGATCTGGCGGGCGGGCTGCATCATCCGGGCGGCGTTCCTGGACCGGATCCGGGCCGCGTACGACGCGCAGCGCGATCTGCCGAGCCTGCTGGCCGACAAGCAGTTCGCGGCGGAGATCGGCGCGGCCCAGGACGACTGGCGCGAGGTGATCGCGACGGCCGTACGGCAGGGTGTGCCGACGCCGGGCTTCGCGGCGGCGCTCTCGTACTACGACGCGCTGCGCGCGGAGCGGCTGCCGGCCTCGCTCACGCAGGGGCAGCGGGACTTCTTCGGGGCGCACACCTACCGGCGGACCGACCGTGAGGGGTCGTTCCACACGCTGTGGGGCGGGGACCGCTCCGAGGTCTCGGGCTGACCGGACCGGTCACGGCGGTGTCCGGTCCGCGCGGACCGGACACCGGCGCACGACCGGACGCCGACGGGTCAACCACCCGTCGGCGTCCGGTCGTTCGTGCGTGTCGAGCGTGTTGTGCGTGTCTGCCGGGCGTGTCGCGCGTGGGCACGTGGCTGTCGTACGCGCCCGAGGCGCGCGCCCGTCCGGGGACCGTGTCAGCCGAGCGGGCCCGGCTGCGGCTCGGGGTCCGGGACCGGATCGGGTCCCGGCGGGCTCGGGATCGGGCTCGGTGACGGCGCGGGCGGCGGCGCCGGAACGGGCGCCGGGCCGGGCAGCGGCCCGGGGGCGGGGCCCGGCTCGGGTCCGGGCGGCCCCGGCGTCGGGGTGGGCGAGGGCGGTACGGGGTCGGGATACGGCTGCGTCATGCCAGTCCTCCAAAAGTACGGACTCGTGCCTTCCCAATGTCTCCCGGTGCGCGTGCCCACGCGCGCCGGATCCACTCATGATCGGCCCGGCTCACCCGGGCGGATCCGGAAACGGCGCTCACCAGTGTTCCGCGTCCGCCCTGAGCTGGGCCTCCGCGGCGCGGATCGTCTCCTCGCCGGCCGCGGGGGCCACCGCGGCCTCGTCCGGATGGCGCCGTGCCCACCGGGCGGCGTACGGGCACAGCGGGACCACGGGGACGCCCTCGCGGGCGGCCGTCCGGTAGAACGCCTCCACCAGCGTGCCCGCGATGCCCTTGCCCTCGTGACCCGGCTCGACGACGGTGTGCACCGCCACGAGCGCGGCGGGCGCTCCCGCCATCACGAAGTAGCGGACGACGCCGACGCGCGCGTCGTCCTCGTACGCCTCGAACCGGCCGCGCGCCCGGTCGTCGCGGATGTCGATCTCTGCCATGACAGGTTCGTCTCCCTGGTCGTACGGCGGTCGGAGGGGTCGGGCGGGTGGTACGGGCCCGGTCCCGGCCGGTGCGGGGGTCCCTCCCGGCTCTCCGAGTGTCTCCGGTGGTCCGGAAAGCACGCGCCGGAACGCGCCGGGAATCTCCCGACGGCGCGCGGGGCCCGCCGGAATGGTCCGGCGGGCCCCGCACGGGAGGCGGACGGAGCCGCCCGGCCGCGCCCGTAAGCAGGGGCCGGGCGCCGTCCGGCGGAACCTCAGGTGATCGTCAGGGTCTGCTTCGCGCTGGCCGTCGAGCTGGTGCCCACGATGACGTCGACCGTGCCCCGCTCCACCAGGAACCGGCCGTCCGGATCGTTGGTCCAGAAGCCGAGGTCCTCCGCGCCGAGGCCGAAGCGCACGGTGGTGGACTCCCCGGCCGCGAGGCTCACCCGGCGGAAGCCGCGCAGCCGCCGGACCGGCTGGACGACGCTCGCGACCGGGTCGTGGACGTACAGCTGGACGACCTCGTCGCCGGCGCGCTCCCCGGTGTTGCGTACGGTGACGGCGACCTCCACCGTCTCCCCCTCGCGCAGCGCCGGGGCGGTGATCGTGTCCCGGTCGAGGGAGGGCCCGCCCACGGTGAACGTGGTGTAGCTCAGTCCGTGCCCGAAGGGGTAGCGCGGGCCGTCCGCCACGTCCAGGTACCGGGAGACGTAGCGCTGGTCCGGGTCCGCCGGGTCGTACGGACGGCCGGTCCGCTCGTGGTTGTAGTGCACCGGGAGCTGGCCGACCGTACGGGGGAAGGAGGCGGGGAGCCGGCCGCCGGGGTCGACGTCGCCGAACAGCACGTCCGCGACGGCGTTCCCGGCCTCCAGGCCGGGGTGCCACGCCTCCAGCACGGCGGGGGCCGCGTCGGCCCAGTCGCCGAGGGCGAGCGGGCGCCCGTTGACGAGGACGACGACGTACGGCCTGCCGGTCGCCGCGATCGCGGCGACCAACTCGTCCTGGCGGCCCGGCAGTCCGATGTCGGCGCGCGAGTTGGCCTCGCCGCTGATGTCGGGGCTCTCCCCCACCACGACGACGGTGACGTCGGCGGCGCGGGCCGCCGCGACGGCGTCCGGGAGCGTGCCGGTGTCCCGGCCCTCCGCGTCGACGCCGAGGGCGTACGTCACCTCGGCGTCGGGCACGGCGGCCCGTACGGCGTCGAGCACCGTGACGGAGCGGAACGTCGCCGCGCCGGGGCCCGCCCAGGTCCCCTGGAGGTCGTCGGAGTCGGCGAACGGCCCGACGACGGCCACCGAACGGACACTTCGGGCCAGCGGCAGCGCGCCGCCCTCGTTCCTCAGCAGCACCATGGAGCGCGCGGCGGCCGTCCGGGCGGCGGCGCGGGCCTCGGGGGTGGGACCGGTGATCTCGGCCTTCTCGGGGACATACGGGTCGTCGAAGAGGCCGAGGCGGAACTTGACGCGCAGGACCCGGGCGACCGCGTCGTCCAGCCGGGCGGGATCGATCGCGCCCTCTTCCAGCAACGTCCGTCCGTGGTCGGCGAGATGGGTGCTGACCATCTCCATGTCGACCCCGGCGTTGAACGCGAGACGGGCCGCGTCCTGGCCGTCGGCGGCGAAGCCGTGCGGCACGAGTTCCTGGACGCCGGTCCAGTCGCTGACGACGAAGCCGTCGAATCCCCAGTCCTGCTTGAGGATGCGGGTGAGGGTGTGCGCGTTGCCGTGCGCGGGGACGCCGCTGATGGTGTTGAACGCGGCCATGACGGTGGCCACCCGGGCGTCCACCGCCGCCTTGAACGGCGGCAGGTAGTGGTTGCGCAGCCGCGCCTCGGAGACGTCGACGGTGTTGTAGTCCCGGCCGCCCTCGGCGCCCCCGTACGCGACGTAGTGCTTGGCGCAGGCGGCGATCCGGTCCGGGGCCCGCAGGTCGGAGCCCTGGTAGCCGCGTACCTTCGCCACCGCCAGCACGGCGTTCAGATAGGGGTCCTCGCCGCCGGACTCGGCGATCCGGCCCCAGCGCGGCTCGCTGGTCACGTCCATCATCGGCGCGAACGTCCAGTGCACCCCGTTGGACCGGGCCTCGGCGGCCGAGACCGACGCGTCCAGTTCGGACACCGCCGGGTCGAAGCTGGCCGCCTGCGCGAGCGGGATCGGGAAGGTGGTCCAGAAGCCGTGGATGATGTCGAGGCCGAAGATCAGCGGAATGCCGAGCCGGGACTCCTCGACGGCGATCCGCTGGAGGGCGTTGCTCTCCTTGGCACCGTGGATGTTGAGCACGGAGCCCAGCAGACCGGCGCGGGCGGCCTCTTCGGCCTGGCGGGTCTGGGTGCCGCCGGGGCCGGTGGCGCCCGCCCAGGCGAGCTGCTGGAGCTGGCCGAGCTTCTCGTCGTCGGTCATCCGGGCGAGGAGGTCGGCGACGGGCCGGTCGTACGGATCGTTCCTGGCCGGGCTGTCGGGGGAGCTGGCCGGGGTGGCGGCTTGCACGACGGAGGTCCTTTCGGTGGGGGGCGCCTGGTGGCGGACTCGCGGGCCGTCGCGTGGCGGGGTGCGCCCGCCGCGTCGGCGGTCGCCTTCGATCGTAGTGAGCGGCGCACGCGGGGCCAGGGCGAACAAATCGCCATCATGGGTAAGTTGATCGATATTCCGGGCGCGGAAGACGTGCTTCCGGCCACGGTCGGGACCCGATACCACTGCGGTTGGCCGCTCCCCCTCGCGGTCCGGGCGGCGTGCGATACATTTTGCGACGCCTTTGCCCCGATCATCCTCAGCTGCGGAGACGAGCTTCCCCATGAACGACATAGTCAACGGACTCGGCCGGGCGGGCGCCTACGGCGCACTCGGTGTGGTCCTGCTGATCCTCGGTATCGTCCTGGTCGACGTGCTGACCCCGGGGAAGCTCGGCAGGCAGATCTGGGAGGAGCGGAACCGCAACGCGGCGATCCTGCTCAGTTCGGCGCTCCTGGGAATCGGCGGCATCGTCTTCACGTCCATCTGGACGACGTACGACGACTTCGGCAAGGGCCTCGCGTCGACCGCCGCGTTCGGGCTGCTCGGCCTGGTGATGATGGCGGTGGCGTTCCTGGTGGTGGACCTGGTCACGCCGGGGAAGCTGGGCGCGACGCTGGTCGACGTGGAGCCGCATCCGGCGGTGTGGGTGACGGCGTCCTGCAACATCGCGGTGTCGGCGATCGTGTCGGCCTCGATCGCCTGAACCCGCCTCACCTCGTGCGCACGCACGCGGGTGACCGGGGCGTCCCCTCCGGGACTCCCCGGTCACGCCGGGACGGTCACCTCACGCGAGAACGGTGACGGACGACAGGACGATGCCGTCCGCCACGAGCCAGCGTCCGTCGAACGTGTGCAGGGTACGGCCCCCGGCCGGGGCCGGCCCGGCGAGGAGCCGCGCCGTGAACGTCCCTTCCAGGGGCGTCCCTTCCGCCCGGCCGAAATGGAGCCGGGCCTCCTCGAACTCCAGGAAGCGCCGGGTCAGCGGGAACCACGCCTTGTAGACGGACTCCTTGGCGCTGAACAGCAGCCGGTCCCAGGGCACTTCGGGCGCGGTCTCCAGCAGCTCCTTGACCATGATCTGCTCGTCGGGCAGGGCCACCGCCTCCAGGACGCCTTCGGGCAGCGGCAGGGCCGGTTCCGCGTCCACGCCGATCGACAGGACGTCGGCGGTACGGGCGACCACGGCCGCGCGGTAGCCCTCGCAGTGCGTGATGCTGCCGACCACCCCCTCCGGCCACAGCGGCGCGCCGCGCTCACCGGTGAGGATGGCTCCCGCCGGGGCACCCAGCCGGGTCAGGGCCTGTCGCGCGCAGTGCCGGGCGGTGGTGAACTCGCCCCGGCGCTTGGCCACGGCGGACTTCACGATCGGCTCCTCCTCGGGGAAGAGCCGCGCCTCGGGGAGGTCCTCGTACGCCTCGGAGGTCCGGGTCCCGGCGGGCACGATCCGTTCGATCATCGGCCGCTCTCCACTCCGTCACGGACCGGCAGGGGCAGGATCTGCACGGGGCGGCCCGGTTCCCGCGAGCGCGGCCCCCACTCGCGCGGGTAGCCCAGGGAGACCTCCTGGTGGGGCACTCCGTCGCACCACATGAGCCGGGGGATGTGCAGATGCCCGTACACGACGGAGGTGGCGCGGAATCTGCGCGGCCAGTCGGCCGAGCCCTCGGTGCCGCACCACAGCGCGAACTCGGGATACCACAGGATGTCGGTGGGTTCGCGCACCAGCGGCCAGTGGTTGATGAGGACGGTGGGCAGGTCGGGCGGGATCTCGGCCAGCCGCCTTTCGGTGGCCGCCAGCCGGGCGTGGCACCACGCCTCGCGGCTGGGGTACGGGTCGGGGTGGAGCAGGAACTCGTCGGTGCAGACGACCCCGGCGCTCTCGGCGACCGCGAGGGCGGACGCCTTGGAGTCGGTGCCGGGGGGCCGGAACGAGTAGTCGTAGAGGAGGAACAGGGGCGCGATGACGGCGGGGCCGCCCTCGCCCTCCCAGACCGGATAGGGATCTTCCGGTGTGACGACGCCGAGCCCCCGGCACATCTCCACCAGGTGCCGGTACTTGGCGTCGCCCCGGAGGGTGACCGGGTCGTCCGGGGCGGTCCACAGCTCGTGGTTGCCGGGCACCCAGATGACCTTGGCGAACCGCTCGCTCAGGATGCGCAGCGTCCACTCGATGTCGGCCACCACCTCGCCGATGTCACCGGCGACCAGGAGCCAGTCGTGCTCCGACTCGGGCCGCAGCGTGTCCGTGATCTTCCGGTTCTCCGGATAGCGGATGTGCAGATCGCTGATGGCGACGAGCCGTCCGGGCCTCGGGGTGGACGTGGTGTCGGGCGGGGGCGGCGCGGCGCCACGTATCTCATAGGTCACCGGCAATCGCTCCGAACTCGGCGGGCCCGCAAGTAGCGCATCCTTCAAGGATATGGACGCCCCGGCACCGATCAACCCCCCTACCGCGTCCGGCGGGCCCCCTGCCCGCTCGCGCGGTCAGCCGTCGGCGGGCCGCAGCAGGTCGAGGTCCGCGCCCCAGCCGTCGAGGACCGAGGCGTGTCCGGAGCGCCGGACGGCGCGCTCCACGGTCGCGAACAGGGCGCGCTGAGCGGCGAGTTCACCGTCGGCGACGATGCGCCGGAGCTGCGGGACCAGGACGTCGGCGGCCCACTCGGGCGGTCCGAGCGGATGGTTCTCCAGCTCCCACAGCAGGTACTTGTTGTACGGCCTGACCCGTTGGTGCAGCGCGAAGACGGTCGTCAGCAGGTACGGGACGCTCTCCGCCGCGTCGAGGTGCGCGAGGGCGGGGCGTCCGTCGCGGTGGCTTTTCACCGACCGGTGGAGGGAGTTGAGGTACGCGTCGAGTTCGGCGCGGACCAGGTGATGCGCTTCGAGTCCGTCGAGAACGGCCTTCTCCCGGACGAGTCGGGTGATCGTGCCGCCGAGCCGGTCGAGGAGCACCTCGCTGTGGGCGAAGGCGTAACGGTCCCAGGCGCAGGGGTCGCCGGGCAGTCCGTGGACGCGGAATCGCGACAGGGTGAGCGGCATGACGTCGAGGGTCGGGGTGCGGCGGGCGTCGCCGATGTCGGGCGGGAGGGCGGGGCAGCCGTCGGCGGTGATCACGTAGAGGTCGTGGTCGGACCGGGCGGTCGCCATGCCGGGCCGGGCCCGGGATCCGCTGAGGACCAGGCCGACCACGTCCGGGGACGATGAGGCGCGGGCGACGAACTCGGTGAAATCGGGCGACGGGTCGATGGACGGGGGCACGGCGATCTCCTCGCGGGGCTCACGGAAACACGCGCGGTCGCCTGCGGCGGGACGGCGCGTACGGGTATGCGTGGAGGCGGGGGCCGTGCGCGCACGGGCGCGGCGCCGCCGGGAGGGATCACTTCACGGCGCCGGACACTATCGGGCGGAGTGCTCGCGGCGGTACTGGTTTTCCGGGGGCGGGGGCCCGGGACGCGTCGCGGTCGTCACAGGCCGGTGTACCTGACCCCGGTCAGCGTCTCCGAGACCTCCCAGAGCCGTGCGGCGTCCGCCGCGCTCCGCGCGGACTTGTAGGGGCTCAACTCCGTGGGGCCGCCGCTGTATTGACCGGGTCCGTCGGGGCCGTACATCCGGCCGGTCCGCGCGCCGGGGACGGTGGCCGCGTACAGCGGGGGGAGCAGGCCCACGTCGACGGAGTGGGCGAAGGGGCTCCAGCGGGCGAACAGCCGGACCATCCGGTCGTACGGCGCGGGCCGGGAGCGGCCCAGGTTGGGCCCGGCGAGATAGAGGTTGGTCAGTGTGGTGCCCGGGTGGGCGGCGTAACTGGTGAGGTGCCGGCCGCCCGCGGCGCTGCGGCGCTCCAGTTCCAGCGCGAAGTGGAGATTGGCCAGTTTGGAGAGGCTGTAGGCGCGCACGGGGTGGTAGTGCCGCTCGCTCTGGAGGTCGTCCCAGTCGATACGGCCGCCCCGGGCGGCCACGCTCGTCAGGGTGACGACACGGGCCCGGCCCGCGCGCAGCAGCGGCAGGAGGCGTCCGGTGAGCGCCTGATGGCCGAGATGGTTCGTGCCGAATTGCAGTTCGAAACCGTCGGCGGTGGTGTGACGGGTGGCCGGGGCCATCACCCCGGCGTTGTTGATCAGGATGTGGACCGGCCGGCCCTCCGCGTCGAGTGTGTCCGCGAGGCGTTCGACCGAGGCCAGCGACGCCAGGTCGAGTACGCGGGTGGACACCTCGGCCCCCGGCACGTTCCGCCGGACACGTTCGACGGCGGCAGCGCCCTTGGCCGGATTCCTTACCGGCAGCAGGACTTCGGCCCCGGCGCGCGCCAGCCGCTCGGCGAGTCCGAGCCCGACCCCGTCGCTCCCGCCGGTCACCACGGCGAGCTTCCCGCTCAGATCCGGAACCGCTACGTCCTTCACAAGCCACTCCCCGGTCGGCCGCCGTCTCTGCCGTCTCCAGGGTCCCACCGCGGGCCGCCCGTATCCATGTGCCGCCCGGCCATGGTCGGGCGGCACCGGGACGCGGGGGCGTCGGTGGTCAGGGTTTGCGGGCCACCGCGCCGTACATGGCGATGTCGCTGCCGCGGACCCCCCGCTGTGCGGCTTCCGGGCGCCAGGTGTGGACCTGGGTGAGGCCGGGCCCGACCAGGTCCAGGCCGTCGAAGAAGGAGAGCGCGGTGGCGTGGTCGCGCAGCACCATCGGCATGTTCTGCCGGTGGTACTCCTCGGCCACGCGCCCGACCTCCTCCGGCGCGAAGTCGGCCGTGCCGATCGTCATGGCCAGAAAGCTGCCCGAGGGGAGCGGCTCCAGGAGATGGCGTACCAGGTCGCGGTCGTCCGGCGGCTGGATGAAGTGCATGATGCCGATGATCATCAGGCCCACCGGCTCGTCCAGGTCGAGCAGTTCCTGGAAGGAGGCGCTGCCCGTGATGGCGTCCGGCTCCCGCATGTCGGCGTCGATGTAGGCCGTGGCGCCTTCGGGGCTGCTGTTCAGCAGGGCGCGGGCGTGGGCGAGGACGATGGGGTCGTTGTCGACGTACACCACGTGGGAGGCGGGCGTGATCTCCTGGACGACCTCGTGCAGATTGGGCGAGGTGGGCAGGCCGGTGCCGATGTCGAGGAACTGCCGGATGCCCGCCTCCCGGGCGAGGTACCGGCCGGCGCGGTGCATGAAGCGGCGGTTCTCCCGCATGTGGACGGGCAGCGCCGGCCAGTGACGGCACATCTCGTCGCCGGCCTCGGCGTCGACCGGGTAGTGGTCCTTGCCGCCGAGAATGTAGTCGTACACCCGCGCCGAGTGCGCCGTCGTGGTGTCAATACGCTCCACCGGGTTCCGCATCTCCGCTCCACACGTTCGACCTTCGCCGCCGCCGGGTACGACGGCAACGCCGTTGCCGCTCGGGCCTGTTCGAGGGGAGCGTACGTCACCCGGGGCCACCGGTCGGCGATCATGGCCGGAGTTCGCCACCCCAGGTCACGTACGGTGCGGGAAGTTTGACGGAAGGTCAGATCCGCCGGAGCGGACGGCGCGTCACCGGCTCTCCTCGACCATGCACGCGGCGAAGGTGGTGCCGTCGGCCGGGTCGATGAGCAGGAAGGAGCCGGTGCGGCGGGAGTCGGCGTACGCGTCGACCGCCACCGGTTCCGCCGTGCGGACCCTGACGTGTCCGATGTCGTTGGCCACCAACTGCCCCGGGTCCGGATGCCGCGAGAGGTCGTGGAGGTTGAGCCGTGAGGGGATCGCCTCGACGATCGCCTTGACCGTGCGGGTGGTGTGCTTGAGGAGGACGCGCTGGCCGACGGTGAGCGGCCGGTCGGCGACATGGCAGACGGTCGCGTCGATGCTCCGGGTGAGGGCGGGAGCACCGTCGCCGGACACGATCAGGTCGCCGCGCGCGATGTCGATGTCGTCCCGCAGCAGGACGGTCACCGACCGGGGGGACCGGGCGGCGTCGACCGGGCGGCCCAGTTCGTGGATGGCCGTCACGGTGGACGTGCGGCCGCCGGGCAGCACGGTCACCCGCTCGCCGACGCGCAGCGTGCCCCGGACGATCTGCCCGGCGTAGCCCCGGTAGTCGGGGTGCTCGGCGGTCTGCGGGCGGATCACGTACTGCACCGGGACACGGGCGGGCTCCCGGTGCGGGTCGTGCTCGGCGCGGACCGACGTGAGGTGTTCGAGGATGGTGGGGCCGCTGTACCAGTCCATGTGGGAGGACGGCTCGACCACGTTGTCGCCGAGCAGCGCGGAGACGGGGATCGCGGTGATCTCCGGGGCGCCGAGTCGAGCGGCGTACGCGGTGAACTCCTCGACGATCGCGGCGAAGACGGACTCCTGGTAACCGACGAGGTCCATCTTGTTGACGGCCAGCACCACGTGAGGGACCCGCAGGAGCGCGGCGACGGCGGCGTGTCTGCGGGTCTGTTCGACCACGCCGTTGCGGGCGTCGACCAGGACGATGGCGAGGTCGGCGGTGGAGGCGCCGGTGACCATGTTGCGGGTGTACTGCACATGGCCGGGGGTGTCGGCCAGGATGAAGCGGCGCCGGGGGGTGGCGAAGTAGCGGTAGGCGACGTCGATGGTGATGCCCTGCTCGCGTTCGGCGCGCAGCCCGTCGGTGAGCAGGGCGAGGTCCGGGGCGTCCCCGGCGGAGGCCCGGGTGACGGCCTCCAGCTGGTCGGTGAGGATGGACTTGGAGTCGTGCAGCAGCCGCCCGACGAGGGTGGACTTGCCGTCGTCCACGGAACCGGCGGTCGCGAAACGCAGCGTGTCGATGGTCGTCATGGTTAGAAGTACCCCTCGCGTTTGCGGTCCTCCATGGCGGCCTCGGACATCTTGTCGTCCGCGCGGGTGGCGCCGCGTTCGGTGAGGCGGGAGGCGGTGATCTCGGCGATGACGGCGTCCAGCGTGGTGGCGTCGGAGTCGACGGCCCCGGTGCAGGACATGTCCCCCACGGTCCGGTAGCGCACCAGACGGGTCTCGGTGGGCTCGCCGTCCTTGGGACCGCCCCACTCGCCCGCCGTCAGCCACATGCCGTGCCGGCTGAAGACCTCACGCTCGTGCGCGAAGTAGATCTCCGGCAGCTCGATCCGTTCCCGGGCGATGTACTGCCAGATGTCCAGCTCGGTCCAGTTGGAGAGCGGGAAGACCCGCACATGCTCGCCCGGCGCGTGACGCCCGTTGTAGAGCTGCCACAGCTCGGGCCGCTGACGGCGCGGGTCCCACTGCGAGAACTCGTCGCGCAGCGAGAAGATCCGCTCCTTCGCCCGCGCCTTCTCCTCGTCCCGCCGGCCCCCGCCGAACACCGCGTCGAAACGTTCCGCCTGGATCTTCTCCGTCAGCGGCAGCGTCTGGAGCGGATTACGCGTCCCGTCCGGACGCTCACGCAACGTCCCCGCGTCGATGTACTCCTGCACCGACGCCACATGCAGCCGCAGCCCGTGCGCCGCCACCGTACGGTCCCGGTACGCCAGCACCTCCGGGAAGTTGTGCCCGGTGTCCACATGCAGCAGCGTGAACGGCACCGCCGCCGGAGCGAACGCCTTCAGCGCCAGACGCAGCATCACGATGGAATCCTTGCCACCGGAGAACAGAATCACCGGCCGCTCGAACTCACCCGCCACCTCACGCACGATATGCACCGACTCCGACTCCAACGCGTCCAGGTGCGACAGCGTGTGCAGCCCGTCGGTCTCCTCGGAGACCTTGGCGACCGTCGTCATGCCAGCCCCCTCTCGGTCAGCAGCGCGACCAGGGACGCCGCGCAGTCCCGCACGGACCGCGTGTGCGACTCGATCCGCAGGTCGGGCTCCTCGGGCGCCTCGTAGGGGTCGTCCACACCCGTGAGACCACTGATCTCACCGGCCGCCTGCCTCGCGTACAGGCCCTTCACGTCCCGCACCGAACACACCTCGACCGGGGCGGCCACATGCACCTCGACATACGGTGTCCCGCTGTCGCGGTGCCGCCGGCGCACCGCCTCACGGCTGTCCGCGTACGGCGCGATCACCGGCACCAGGGTCAACACCCCGTTGCGGGCGAGTACTTCGGCGACCATGCCGATGCGCCGTACGTTGATGTCGCGTTCCTCGCGGGAGAAGCCCAGGCCCGCCGACAGGAAACGGCGGATCTCGTCGCCGTCCAGCACTTCCACCCGGCGGCCCCGGCCGCGCAGCGTCTCGGCCAGTTCGTCCGCGAGGGTGGTCTTTCCGGAGCTGGGCAGGCCGGTCAGCCACACCGTCGCCCCCGGACGACAGGTGCAGGGGATGGACGGCGTGTCGCTCCGGTCGGTCTCCGCGGTGCGGCTAGGCATGGGCGGCGTCCTTCTCGCTCGTGGGTGGTGCGCCGCGGCGGCCGACGGCGCTCTCGGGCGATCCCTCACGGGGGAGCTGGAGGGTCAGTACGACAAGTACGAGGGTGGTCGCGGCGATCACGACGTAGTACCAGGTGAAATCCCCGGTCCATGCCTTGAGGAATCCGGCCGTGTAGTTGCCGACGATTCCGCCGAGTCCCTGTGTGACATTGGTGATACCGAAGATGACGGTCGCGGCGGCACCGGAGGCGGACTTCGAGACATAGGCCGGAACGAGTCCGTAGATGGGGTAGAAGGCGAGTGCGAAGAGCACCCCGGAGACCATGGGCAGATATCCGACCGGTGCGAGCACGAGCAGGGTCGCGGAGACGAAGAACATGCCGTAGCACAGGACCAGTGAGCTGCGTACGCCGATTCTGTCGGAGAGCCAGCCGACTCCGAATCCGGCGAACATGCCGATGACGCCGATGACGCCCCAGACCTGTGCCGCGAATCCGATGTCGAAACCGAGTCCCTCACGCAGATAGGGCGAGAGGTAGTTCTGGAACGGCATGCAGGCGAAACCGTTGAGGAACTTCATCACCCAGATGATGACGACCCACCGGACGAGCACCATGCGCCATCCCGCCCGCGCGCTGTCGTCGCGCTCCGGCTGCTCCGGGGACTCCTTCCCGGTGGCGCCCTCGGCCCGGAACAGGCCCAGGCGGTGGAAGGCGAAGGCCGCGACGGCGGTGGAGGTCAGGGTGCCGAGCCCGACGCAGTACCAGAGGCCGCGCCAGTTGCCCCCGCCGACGAACGACGGGACCAGGAGGCTGTTGACGAAGACTCCGTAGCTGGTACCGCTGGAGATCAGGCCCAGTACCTTGCCGCGGTGCTCGTAGTCGACGACCCTGCCGACGATCTCGACCAGCGGCACGTAGACCGACGCCGCCGTGCCGCCCATGATCGTGAGCAGCACGCCGATGACGACGATGCTGTCCGTCAGGGGGATGAGCACCAGACACACACCGCACAGCGCGGCCGAGCCGATGGTCACCTGACCGCCGCCCACACGGGTCGACAGCCAGGTGCCGAGCAGGGCGAACAGCAGGAACCCGAGCTGCCCGGACGCCGTGACGGTGCCGACCACGGTGTAGCCGAATCCGAGATCCTTGCGCATGTCCGTGACGATCTGCGCGAAGAGATAGAAGCCGAATCCGTAGGTGGCCGCCACAAAGCTGGTCAGGAGCGCCGTGATGACGAATCCCGCGATCCGCCGTGAGCGTTTCGCCTGTGCCAGGTCTTCCATACTCATCGAGTTCTTCTGGTTCTTCGGGTTCATAGGGTCTGTCGGGTTCGTCGGTGTCATCGGGGTTTCCTGGCGAGATGGATGACGAAATCGACGTCGTTCGTGTCGTAGTCCCGGCGGAAGTCCCCGAATTTCTCGACCGAATCGAACCCGGATTCCATGAGCAGGGCCGACAGTTCGGCGGCCAGGATCGGATAGACCTCCAGGTGGTGTCTGGCACCGTTCGGGAAGTCGTAGCGGAAACGGCACAGTTGGTCGTCGATGTGCGCGACCGACACCGAGGCGCCCGTACCGCAGTAGTAGTAATTTCCGCTGCTCCGGTACCGGTGGCGGCGGATGGCGTCGAAGTTCCGGTGGTCGACCACGAGCACACCGCCCGGGTTCAGCGCCTCGTAGAACTCGGCGAGGACCGCGCGGCGGTCGGACTCCTGGAAGAGGTGGGGGAAGGAGCTGCCGAGGCAGACGATCGCGTCGTACCGGCCGGGCACGTGGTCGCGCAGCTGCCGCCAGTCCGTGCGGACGGTCGGGAACGACTGGCCGTGGCGCGCGGCGTTCACGCGGGTGCGCTCGATCATCTCCGCGCTGCCGTCGACGGCGGTGACGTCGAATCCGTGCCGGGCCAGCGTGACGGCGTGGTACCCGGTGCCGGCGGCGGCGTCCAGGACCCGACGGGCCCCGGCCCCCTCCAGGACCTCCACGAAGAAGCCCTGTTCACCCTCCCCGCGGCGGTCCCAGTCGATGAGCTCGTCCCAGCGGTCCACGAGCGGGCGGACGTACTGGCCCGCGAAGTCGTCCGCGGACTGGCCTGCGAAGTCGTCCGCGGACGACGTGATGTCGGTGGTCATACGTGTCTCTCCGAGGGTCTGCCGGACAGGGCCGGGCGGGACTCAGCCGTCCGCGTGGCGGTTCAGCGGTGCGAGGCCGCGAAGGAGGCGTATTTACGGGCCAGTTCATCGGCCTGGCCGGCGCAGTCGGCCAGCTTCATGACGGGGCAGTCGTAGCCGAGCATCCGTTTCATGACGGCCATCTCCGGCTCGGCGAAGTACACGGTCCCGTCGTCGTCGATCCGGTCGATGCCGTCCGCCCGCTGACAGTCCTCGTTGAGCGTCACGGCCTCCTTGAGGGTGAGCCCCTCCGGCAGGTCGACCGACCCGCCGTCCCGGTGGACGCGGACGGGATAGCCGCCGGGAAGCCCGCCGGGCGCCGGTGCGTGGGCCAGGACGCCGCTGTCCGTGGCCATGCCGCGCAGTACCCGTACGGCGGAGGACGCGGTGAGCAGCTGGCCGTCGATGCCGCCCAGTCGCTTGAGCCGGTTGTCGAGCTGGGCGAACAGCGCCGGGTGGTCGACGTCCGCCGGGGTGTCACCGCCCTTGAGCCGCACGTCCAGGCGGTACGCGCCCTTCCCCGCGTCTCCGAACCGGGGCACGTAGTGGCTGAAGTAGTGCTGGGCGACCAGCCGCAGTTCCACGTCGGCGGGATACTCGCCCAGGAGGTGCGCGGCGCCACGGGTCAGGGCGGGCACGATGTTGGCGACATTGCCCACGCCGATTTCCGGTGCGAGACCGACCTTGGCGAGCACCGGGCCCACCGCGTCGGGGAAGGCGGCGTTGACCACCCGGGTGGGCACACCGGACGCCCGTACGGCCCGCATCAGCAGGTGGTTGAGCGTCAGGTGCATGGGCAGCCAGGGGCCGAACTGCGCCTCGTCCAGCTCCTCGAACGTCTTGGGGGGCAGTGCGGTGATCACCCGCCACGACTGGAGGGACGCGCCCATGAAGACGATGTCCGGGCGTACCCGGGCCAGGGTCTCGGCGGTGGCGTCGATGTCGTTCAGATCCATGTGCACGGTGTCGACGCTGCCGTGGTGCCCCAGGTTCGTCGCGGCGAACAGGGCGAGGTTGCCCCGTCTGCGGATGGTCTCCGTGTCCCTCCCGGCGAGGACGACCCGGTTGGTCGCGGGGTCGCCGAGCAGCATGGTGAGGACCCGGGCCGACAGGTCCCCCATGCCGACGAGCATGATGAGGGGGTTGTCCGTGGCCCTGCGCGTGGTGGCCGGCGCGGGGCCGGGGCTTCCTGGGGGTCGCTTCATGGGTCTTCGCCTTTCTGGTGATCGGCTTTCCGGCGATCGGGTTCCTGGGATCGGCGTCCTGGGATCAGCGCGGGTAGCAGCCGTTGTCCGCGCGCAGCAGGGCGCCGGTCAGCGTCCGTGACCGGTCGCTGAGCAGGTAGGCGCACACGTCGGCGACGTACTCGGGGAGGATGTCGCCGTCGAGCAGTTCCTGGCGCTTGTACTCGGCGTACCGGTAGTCCGGGATACGGTCCGCGATCGCCGTGCGGACGATCAGCCCGGGAGACACCACGTTGACCCTGATGTACGGGGCGAAGTTCATGGCGTTGGACTTGGTGAGTCCGATGACGCCGGCCTTGACCGTTCCGTACAGGGCGTCGGAGCTGCCCACTTCCCCGGCGACGGAGGCCAGGTTCACGATGGCGCCGCGCCGCTCGGCGGGCAGGAGGTGGTCGGCGAAGCGGCGTGAGAGCCACACCGGGCCCTTGATGTTGGTGCCGATGACCCGGTCGATGGTCTCGTCGTCGTACTCCCACACCGGCTGTCCGAGGTAGAGCCCGGCATTGTTGACCAGTCCGTCCACCTCCGGGTGGGCGGCGATGACCGCGTCCATGAAGGTGTCGCAGTCCTCGTGCGAGGAGACGTCGGTGAGATGGGTGTCCAGCGGCCTGCCCCGGTGCTCCTCGGCGAGGGACTTGAGCCCGCTCTCGTCGATGTCGCAGGTGATGACCGTCTTGCCCTGGTCGAGGAGCAGGCCGACCAGGGCACGCCCCACTCCGCCCGCTCCGCCGGTGACGATCACGGTGCCGACGCTCATGTCGTCGCCTCCTTCACCGGCCGGAGCCGGAACTGGTCGAGGTGTTCGTAGAAGGGCCGGCAGTACCGCACGAACTCCCGCAGATGGGGCTTGTCGGCGTAGCCGAACCGGTAGTTGCGCCGCGGCGCGCGGATTCCGCTGCTCGCCGAGACATCGGTGTGCCAGCCGCTCCAGGTGGTCCACTCGGGGCGTTCCCCGGCGGACCAGTTGAGGGCCTCGGGCAGGAACGGGACGCCGATCGCCTCGCAGTAGGCGGCGATGGTCTCGTGCGGCCGGGCCGCCAGGTCGGAGGCGTTGAGGACGAGGGGCGCGGTGCCCGTCAGCTCCGTCACGTGGTCGAACAGCCGGACGAGTTCCTCGTAGCCGAGTACGTCGCGGGTGACGTCCGGGTGCACGGTGGCGTGGGAGAGGACGGCCTCCTCCGGTTCCCGGATCAGGAAGGTGTTGATCTGCCCCCGCAGATAGGCGGGGTCGCCCAGCAGATGGTCCAGGCAGTGGTAGGGGAAGTCCTTGTGGAACACCGGGCTTTCCCGCCGTGCCTCCTCCATCATGTCCTTGATGTCGGGGTAGGTGAGCGGGTGTCCCGGCTGGGGGTTCTTGTGCGGGATCGCGGCGCGTTCCTCGTGCATGAAGTAGACGTAGGCGAATTCCTCGTGGAAGACCTTGAAGTCGCCACGCTCGATGAAGGACCGTTCGAGCGCCGTCGACATCGACCGTGGGTGGCTCCAGAGTGCGATCGACGGATTCATCGGGTGGGCTCGCTTCCTTGTGGTCGGGACACCGTCAGCGGGCAATTCCGGACAGCAGTGGCCGCGCCGAGTTGGACATCGTCTGGAACTGATGGGCGATGAAGTCGAGCAACTTGCGTGTGTTGCCGAGGACTTCCGCGTACGTGGAGATGAAGGAGCCGTAGTGGGCGAACTCCTCGACGCCCATGCCCCCCGGTTCGTAGGCACGGTGGAAGGAGGGCAGCCACATCAGCTTCTCCAGGACCGGTTCCGGTATGTCCTGCTCGATGGCGTCGGCGGAGAAGTCGGGCAGCCGGTGGTCCTGACGCATCACGTCGGCCACGAACCGGGGCTTGCAGGTGTACGCGATCGCGCCGCCCGCGCTCTGCTCCAGGTGTGTGCTCAGCGTTCCCGGGCCGGCCGGGGGCTCGTCGATCTCCAGGCTGGAGAGCAGCGGTTTCACCGGGAGCCGGTGTTCCCGGACCCGGCGGTGGATGCGTTTGAGGACGGCCACCTCGGCCCAGCGGATCTCGCTCGGGGTGAGTTCCATGCCCCGGGTCGCGGCCTCGCAGCGCAGATCGCTGTTGGACCCGAATCGCCCGATCATGAAGGTGAAGACGGCACGTGAGCGATCGGTCGCGACGCCCTGCCTGCGGGCGTCCCGGAGCCCGGACTCGACGGCCTCGGCGCAGGCGAGGAGCTGCGGAACGGTGTACGAGAGCGTGTTGTTGATCGACAGTCCACGGGCCACGAGTTGGCGGATCACACGGTATCCGGCCGCGGACCCGGGGACTTTCAGCATCAGGTTGGGCGACAACTGCGCGATTCTGAGGGCCTGTTCGAGCATGAGATCGGCGTCGAACATGAGCCGCGGGTCGAGTTGGCCGGAGACCCAGCCGAACTGGCCCCCGCTCGCCTGCCACATGGGCAGCATGCGTGCCGCCGCGCGCCGTAACGCCTCCTCGTACACGAGACGGAAGGTGCTCTCCACATCGGGGACGCTCTGGTCGCGAATGGCTTCCCGGATCTCGCCCCGCCAGGTCTCGGGCGAGGCGAGGATGCTCTGCGCCACCAGCGAGGGGTTGGTCGTGATCCCCCGGACCAGCGAGGCGCCCGGGTCGTCGGGACGGAGAAAGCGGTCGAGTTGCCGGCTCCAGCGTTCACGCGACGCGCTGTCCGGGGCGTCGTTGAGGAAACGGTCCCGCCATCGGGGGAAATCGAGCGGCGAGGAGTCCCACCAGATTTCGGCGGCAGGGCTGACCCGCTGTAATTCTTCGAGAACGATCGGCATGGGGGGAGACCTTCCAATCCGATCCCCGGAAGAGGGGGATAGACGGCACACATACGGAAGCAGGTCGTTCTAGCGGGCCGATATCGAACCGCTTACGGGCCCCCGGGCGGGCCGGCTCCCGAGCAGCCCGGGAAGCGCGGTCATCGACTCGAAGGTGACCGCCCCGGCCCCGGCGAGGGCGGGGGCGGTGCCGTTCTCGGGAGGCGCGTAGCCGAACACGGTCATGCCGGCCGCGACGGCGGCCTGTACGCCGACGAGGCTGTCCTCGACCACGGCGCACCGGCCGGGCGGCACGCCCATGTCCCGGGCGGCGTGCAGGAACAGCCCCGGGTCGGGCTTCCAGGAGCCGACCTCGTACGCGCTGTAGATACGGCGCTCGAAGAGGGACAGCAGCCCGGTCAGCGCGAGGGTGTGCTCGATCTTGTCGCGCGGCGCGCTGGAGGCCGTGCAGAACGGCACGGTGAGGCCGTCGAGCACCTGCCGTACGTGCGGCACGGGCCGCAGCCCGGTGCCGAAGAGTACGGCCGCCCGGCGGCGGAACTCCCCGACGAAGTCCGGCCGCAGGGACTTTCCGAGCTCACTCTCCAGCTCGGCGACCCATACGGCGACCTTGCGGCCCCGGATGAACGCCAGCGCGTCGGCCGGGGTGAAGTCCCGTCCCTCGTCCGCCGCCATCTCGCGCAGGACCTCGGAGCTGAGGGTCTCGCTGTCCACCAGAACACCGTCGCAGTCGAAAATGACGAGACTCGTCTTCACGCCCCAGGCCCTTCGTCGGGATGTCCACGAATCCCAGAACAGCACGGCGGCCTCACGATCCGCTCCCGCGTGGATATCGCCCGGCACAGTGCGCCAGAACCGTTCAAAACGGGCGGGGTTGGCAGAGTCCTCGGTCATCCGGACGACAACTGGAAGCCGCCTCGGCATCCCGGCTACGTTCGGTCGACGGCCATCGCCGGTCACGTCGCCGCTCGATCACCGCTGTATCCCAGCCGGATGTTGTCCGCGGACTGCCGACCCAGGCGTCCGGACGAGAGGAATTCCCCGTGAGGTTCGGAGTTCTCGGCCCGCTTTCCATGACGGATTCGCCCGTGAGTTCCCCGGCCGACACGGCGCCGGGAAGAGACCCGGGAGGCGCCGTCGGCCGTCTGCCGTCCGCCCCCAAGACGCGGCAGCTGCTCGCACTGCTGCTCCTGCACACGGGCACTCAGGTCACCCTGGAGACGTGCGTCCACGAACTGTGGGGCGACCACGCGCCGCGCAGCGCCGTCCAGAGCGTGCACACCCGGGTCTTCCAGTTGCGCCGGGCGCTCGCGGCCCGGCCCTCCGTGGGGTCCGTGGAGGCCGCGAAACGCGTCCTCGAAACCCGCTACCAGGGGTACGTGCTGCATGTGCGGCAGGGCGACCTGGACCTGCACGCGTGGGAGGGACACATGGCCCGTGCCCGCCGCGCCCTCGCGGCCGACGACGACGTGACGCTGGCCGCCGCGCTGCGCTCCGCACTCGCGCTGTGGCGCGGACGGCCCCTGGTCGACGTCGAGGCGGGGCGGCACATCCAGGCCCAGGTGGCCCACCTCGAAGGCGTCAGGCTGACGGCGCTGGAGCAGTGCCTGGACGCCGAACTGCGGCTGGGACTCCACCACCAGCTGCTCTCCGAACTGGGCCTGCTGATCTCCCGGTACCCGACCCACGAGAACCTGCACGCCCAGTACATGATCGCCCTCTACCGCTGCGGGCGCACCGCCCAGGCACTGGAGGTCTACCGGGTGCTGAGCCGTCATCTCGCGGACGAACTCGGCATCGAGCCCTCGCACAAACTGCGCACGCTCCAGACCGCCGTACTGACCGAGAACGCGGAGCTGGACGTGCGGCCCCCGCTCAATCTGCGGCTCTCCCTGGATCTCGTCGCCAGCCGCTGACCCGCCGCCGGCCGAACCGGCCACGAGAGGAGAGTCCGTGACACCGGCCCCCCGTCCCGGTGCCCCCACCGCGCCGAGCACCGCCGACAAGCGCCGGATCCGCCGGTTCCAGACCCGGATCACCGTCTGCGCCGGCGGCGGCGAGGTGTGCGACGGCTGGATACTCGGCGTCGTGGGCGCGGCGCTGCCGCTCGCCCGCGACGACCTCGGGCTCAGCTCCTTCGAGACCGGACTCATCGGCGCCGCCACCCTCGTGGGCATCTTCTTCGGGGGGCTCGTCTTCGGGCGGATCACCGACAGGATCGGGCGCCAGCGGATGTACCTGCTCGACCTGCTGGTCTTCCTCGTGGGCTCCCTGCTTCAGCTCGTCGTCGACGGCGCCGCCCAACTCTTCGCCGTACGGCTGGTCATGGGCATCGCCGTCGGCGCCGACTACGCCATCGCCGGGGCGCTCGTGGCGGAGTTCGCGCCGCGCGAGCGACGAGGCCGGCTGCTCGCCTCGCTCATCGCGTTCTGGTACGTGGGCTACACGCTGGCCGCGGCGGTCGGCTTCACCGTCGCCGCCCGGAGCACCGACCCGTCCGTGTGGCGCTGGATACTCGCCAGCAGCGCCCTGCCCTCGCTGGTGGTTCTCGTGGCCCGGCTGGGAACTCCCGAGTCGCCGCGCTGGCTGGCGAGCAAGGGCCGGTACGCCGAGGCGGACGCCATCAGCCGGAAGTGGCTGGGCACGGGCCTCCACGGGACGGCGGCGGACGCGATGCCGACCCCGAGGACGGGCCTCGCGGCGCTGTTCACCCGCCCGTACCGGCGCAGGACCGCGTTCACCAGCCTCTTCTGGCTCTGCCAGGTCACCCCGTTCTTCGCCATCGCGACCTTCGCCCCGCAGGTGCTCGCCTCGCTCGGGGCCGCCGACGAGGGGGTGAGCGAAGTCGTGCTCAACCTCTTCCTGCTGCTCGGCTGTCTGAGCGGGGTGTGGCTGATGGACCGGGTCGGCCGCAGACCGCTGCTCATCCACCCCTTCCTGGTCGCGGCCGGGGCGCTGCTGGTCCTCGGGCTCTGGCCGCAGGGCCCGCGCTGGGTGATCGTCGCCTGCTTCGCCCTCTTCGCGTTGTTCCACGCGGCGTCGAGCACCTTGCAGGCGGTCTATCCCAGCGAGGTCTTCCCCACCGGGATACGTGCCACCGGGATCGGCTTCGCCGCCGCCATGAGCCGGCTCGGCGCCGCGGTCGGCACGTTCCTCGTCCCCATGGCACTCCAGGAATGGGGCGCCGGCGCCGTCATGCTCTGCGGCTGCGCGCTCTCCCTGGCCGGGGCGCTGGTGTCGGCGGCGTGGGCGCCCGAGACGAGCGGTCTGTCCCTGTCCCGGGCGAGCGCGCCGCACGGGGTACCGCCCGGCGGTCCGCGCCGGCCCTCACAGGTCGGCTGAGGCGCCAGCGCCGTGCACATACCTCGCGCACCGGCCTCCGGAGAAGATCCGTGCCGTCCTCCGTCCACCCCGGAGCCGGCCACCGGGATCCACCGCGCCCCGCCCCCCGCACGCACTGACCGACCCCCACGGCTGGAGGGATCGATGGGACACGAACGCCGGGCCGCCGAGATACTCGCGGACAGCGCGGTACTGCGCGGCCTCGCGGCGGAAGGGGTGTCCGTCTGGCTCGGCGACGTGGGCAGGCCGGAGCTGACCAGCGGCTCGTTGCGGACCTGGATCACCACCGTGCGCGTCACCGGGGTCGCGCTGTCCGCGTCGGCGCTGACCCGCGAGTTCCGCCGACGCGAGGACCACGCCTATCTCGACCAGCTCGGCCGCGTCGCGCGGCAGCGGGTCTCGCCGGACGCCATGGTGCGCGCCCTGCTGGCGTACGACGCCCGCTGGGCCTGCGACCTCCTCGCCCACGTGAGCACGGACACCGACGGCCTCGACGGCTGGGTCTGCGGGGAACTCGACGCGCGGCTGGCCCACGACCGCCGGTCCGCGCTCGAAGAGGCCCGTGCCTTCGCCGTGGCGGTGGGCCGCCCGAACTTCCTGGTGACGATCGCGGCCACCGACGCCGGACTCGACGTGGTGCGCGCGTGCGTGGCCGAGGGCATCGGGGTGCACGCCGCCCTCGTTCACTCCGCCGAGCGCTACGGGCAGGTCCTCGACGCCTACTGGGACGGGCTGGACCAGGCGCACCGCGACGGGCGTACGGCCCCCGGCACCTGTGCCGTCTCGCTGGAGGCCGCCGCCGTGGAGGCGGCGGTGGACGAACAGCTCGGCGAGCTCGGCACCACGGCGGCCGGCGCCCTGCGCGGGCGCACCGCCCTCGCCTTCGCCCGCGTGGTCCACGACCTGCACGAGCGCAGGCTCGACTCCCGCCGCTGGCGCGCGCTGCGGAAGGCCGGAGCCCGCCCGCAGCGACTGGTCTGGTCCGGCGCGGGGACGGGCGGGGACCCCGGCGGCCCCGGGCAACTGGCCAGGCACGTACGCCATGTGGAGGAGATCGTGGCCTGGCGGACCGCGCACCTGCTGTCGCCCCTCGCCGTGGCGGAGGCCGCCCGCCGGGCGAGGCCGCACGGCGACTCCCTGTCGGGGGAGGCGGCCGCGGCCCTCGACGTGATGGCGGCACTGCGGCGGCACGGCATCCACCCGGGCTGTCTCGCCGAGGACGTACAGCGGTCACGTCTGCGGGAGTTGGCGCGGGGCCGCGACGAACTGCTCGACGCCGTACGGAGCACCCCGTCCATCAGGACCTACCTGTGAGACCGGCGTCCCTCCCGGCCGCCCGCCGGCCGGCCCGGTGAGCGGCGTCAGGCGCCGACGAGGTCGCCGCCGGTTCCGGTCCGCGCCCGGCGGTCCCGGGCCGGGCGGATCTCCAGCAGCAGGTGTTCGACCCGGTCGTTTCCCTCGTCGACGGTCCGGGTGCGGAGCGTACGCAGCTCCCGGCCGCACTCGGCGGCGATCCCCCGCAGCGCGGCGAGGTCTCCCCGGTCGCTGAAGTGCAGGAGGGCGGTCCCTTCGTCGGTCAGATGGCGCACGGCCTCGGACAGATACCCGCGGTGGGTGCGGTAACCGGCGTCCACGTAGGCCCGTTCGTGGACGGTCCGGTACGCGTAGTCGGACGGCGCCCGCACATAGTTGGAGCTCCAGAACACCCGGTCGAAACGGGCGTTCGGGTCGAGTGCCGAGAACAGGTCGCTGTGCAGCACGGTGACCCGGTCGGCGACCCGGTGCCGTTCCGCGTTGAGCCGGGTGTTCTCGACGGCGTACTCGTTGATGTCCGTCGCGACGACGGACGTACAGCCCAGGAGCGCCGCCTGGACGGCGATGACCCCCGTGCCGCAGCCGATCTCCAGCAGGGACGACGGCGGCGCGGACGACTCGCCGCCGGTCAGTCCGAGGAGCTCGGCGCCCGTCCGCGTGGACGGTGAGTAGAGAGGAGCGAACACCTGGTCGAGCAGATCCCAGCGCCGGCCGAGGAGGGTGAACTCCCGGGGCCTGTCCGGTCGTGTCAGTGAGTGATTGCTACGCTCAAGCGACTTGAGATGACTGCGGACATCCGACATCGAACCTCCCTACAGGGTGGTGAACTACTCCGGGCGAGGCGATTGCCCACAGTTTTCTCGAACAGGACGTGTCCTCGGAAGGTGATCCGGCGACCACCCCGGCGCTCTCGGTGGTGGCTCGACCACAGGGTGTCCCGCCCCGTACGGGGATTGCCGAGGGAAGTGAGGGGCAGCCTCATCCGAAGCGGACGGCGCACCATCGGCCCAGGAAACCGACCCGGACCAAGTGGGGTGGCACGCAGGTGCATTTAGACGAGGAGCCGAGACCCGGGGGAGAGTGGCCGGACGAGGCGGCGGCGATGCTCTCGATTCTCGAACTCCTCGCGAGTGAGGCCCCGCCGGCCCAGGTCGAGGGTGTCGCGCGGCGCTTCGGCAGCGGGCATCCGCGCCCGGACGGCGAGGCCGTACGACGACTGGAGCAGGCCGGGAGCCTGGCGCTGCGGGTGCACGCGCTGCTGGCCCGCCGTCAGCGGCGGGAGGCGGAGCTGTCCGCGCTGGTGGACACCGCGCGCGACCTGATACTCCCCCACCGGCTCGACGCGCTCCTGGAGACCATCACCCGGCGCACCCGGAGCCTGTTCGGCGTGGACATCTCGTACATCAGCTTTCGTGACGCGGAGGCGGACGCCAGCGTCGTACGGACCGCCGAAGGCCATGCCTCCGCGCTCACCGTCGGCTACCGGGTGCCGCACCACTCGGGACTCGGCGACGCGGCGACCGAACGGGGCGTCCCCATCTGGACCCCCGACTACCTGTCGGACACCAGCTTCCGGCACACGGGCGTCCTCGACCACGTGGTGCGCGCGGAGGGGATCCGGGCCATCATCGCCGCACCGCTGGCGGTCGGCGGCGAGACCTTCGGGGTGCTGTACGCGGCCGACCGGAACGTGCGCCACTTCAGCGTCGGGGACGTCTCCCTGATGAGTTCGCTCGGGGGCCTGGCCGCCGCGACCATCGAGAAGGCCCGCGCCCTGGAACGCGTCCGCGCCGAGGTCGTCGGCCTGGCCGATGTCCGCCGGCTCGCGGAGCTGCACAGCAGACTGATCGACCTCGCGCTCGGGGGCGGCAGCTTGCAGACGCTGACGGCCGAGGTGGCCGAGGCCCTGGACGGGGCCGTGCTGGTACGGGACATGGAGCACCGCGGGCTGGCGTCCGTCGGGCGGTTCCCCGAGATCGACGAGAGCGACATCCGGGCGGCCGTCCGGAGCACCTCGGGGCCGGGCACGCCGGTCGCGCACCGCGCCGGATCGGCGGTGTGGGCCGCGCCGGTCATGGCGGGCGGCGAAGCGCTCGCGGTGCTGCTGCTGCACCCCCGGGAACCCCTGGACGATCCCGGTGGACGCCGTATGGCTCTGGCGGCGCAGGCCGTGGCCGTGCTGCTCCAGGTGCAGCGCAGCGAGGCGACGGCGGCGAGCCCCTTCCGGGACGAACTGTTCGACGACCTGCTGGCGGTGGAGCGACGGCCGCTCAAACAGCTCGAACTGCGGGCGAACAGGCTGGGCATCGACCATGAGCAGCCGTTCGTCGTGGTGGTCGTGCGGCCCGGCGGCGGCGCCACCGGGCGGACGGCGAGCTGGGCCGCGTCGTACGCGCGCCGGATGGGAGGGCTCCGGAGCATCCGGCGCGGCTGTGTCTCCCTGCTGCTGCCGGTGTCGTCCGCGCCCGCGCCGGGCGCCGGCGGCGGAGCGGGGGTCTTCGCCCGCGCGGTGTGCGAGCAGCTGACCGGGCTGCTGGGGCATCCGGCGACCGTGGGCGCGGGCGGGCCGGTCCTGGGGCTGGGCCAGATCCGGGGGGCGCATCAGGAGGCCATGCGCTGTCTGGAGGCGCTCGTCGCGCTCGGCAGTACGGGCACGGGCGCGGCGGCGGAGGATCTGGGGTTTCTCGGTGTCCTGCTCTCGGACGACCGTGACGTGGCGGCCTTCGTCGAGTCGACGGTCGGGCCCGTGCTCGACTACGACGCGGAACGGCTGACCGATCTGACAAGAACGCTCGACGCGTTCTTCGTCTCCGGCGCCAGCCCCACCAAGGCGGCGGAGCTGCTGCACGTGCACCCCAACACGGTCTCCCGGCGGCTGGAGCGGGTGACCGATCTCCTCGGCGCGGACTGGTCGAAGCCGGAGAAGGCCCTGGAGGTGCAACTGGCCCTGCGGCTGCACCGGACGCAGGACGTCCTGCGTCAGCAGCGGCCGGGCGACCGGGCGGCGGACTCCCCCGCTCAGGCCGACAGCTCGCACACCTCGGCGCCCCCGCCGTACGGTGACTGACCGGCGGCGCCCGTCGACGTCAGCGCGGAGATCGCGTACGCGCACGAGGCGAGGGTCATGTGCCGGTGCCATCCCTGGAGCGACCGGCCCTCGAAGTCCCGCAGCCCGACCGACCCGCCGAGGGTGCGCCAGCCCCGGCCGACCTGCTCGGAGAGCCGGGTGAGGCCCAGGAGGGCGGGCGGGGACACCGTACGGGCGTTGGACAGCCACACCTCCGCCGGCGGGCGCAGCGGATCGTGCCACACCCCGAGGGCGGTGAGCGGTCCCCGGTCCGGCCCTTCGTCCGCGAGCCGTACCAGGGCGGTCGCGAAGGCGGTGGCCGGTCTGCCGGGACCGGTGGCCGGCCGGGTGTCCCGCAGTCTCGGCGACGCTTCGAGAATCCGGCGCAGCGGGGCGGGCCGACGGCCGTGACCGCCCGGCGCCGGACGTCCGGCGGTGACCTCCAGGTGCCCGCCGACGCGTACCGCGAGGGGGAAGCGGGCCCCCAGGTGCCCGGCCGCGAGGGACCGCTGCTCGGGAATCCCGCTCAGATCGAGCAGCGCGGGCCGTCGCGGGTCGCCCCAGTCGCGGATGTCGCCGAGGAGCCCGGCGACACTGTCGCGCGGGCCGGTGTCCGCCGCGCCGTCGTCGTTCCACCGCCCGGTCAGCCGCAGCCGCCAGCTCACCGGCGCCGTCAGCCGCGCGGACGCGAACCACATGCCGTACGCCTGCTGGCCGTTGACCAACTGGCGGGCGTCGGGCGAGAAATGCCGTCCCACTCCGACGCTGTGCTCGCCCGTCTTGGGTATCGACACCGGCTTCAGCACCCAGGCGGAGGGACCGCCCGTGGTTTCCAGCGAACGGGTGAGGGTGCGGCGCAGCGGCGTGCACTCCCACCGCGAGCCGGTGACGAAGTGCCGCAGCCGCTGGGCGTCGTGGGGGGCACCGACGGCGGACGCGATGTTCGCGATGGACTTGCGTCCGTTCGCTCTCAGCAGCCCGTCCACGTACTGACGCGCGCGGATGCGCTGGTCGTACCGGCGGAATTCGCTGAACAGGGCGGCACAGAGCCGGGTGGCGATGTCTTCCATGACATACCAGGCTTCTGGCGTCCGGCCCCGGGGGCGAGGTGCGAGGAACACACTCCCGCCGTGCGGGCGTGGTGGCCCGCTCACCGGCCCCGCCGATTCGGGGCCGGTCCGGTGCCCGGCACGGGCCGGGCGGCGGTGGCGGGGCCACCGGCCGCCCTGCCGGTGCCTCATGTGTCCCCGTCGAGGAAGTCCACGAGGGCGGCGAGCAGGTCCCCGGGCGCGTCCAGCGGCACGAGGTGCCCGGCACCGGGCACGAGGCGCAGCCGCGCGCCGGGAATCAGTGACACGAGTTCGTGGGCCTGGGCGACGGGGAGCCAGGAGTCCTCCTCGCCCCAGCACACGGTGACGGGGATGCCGATGTCCGGGTAGAGCTTCTGGATCTCGTCGGTGTGGCGCTGGTCGGCCTGGGCGATCTGCCGGTAGAAGGCCGCCTGCCCGGTCTCGTCGCTCCACGGCGCGGCCAGGGCTTCGGCCTGCTCCGGGCGCAGTCCGCGATGGCTCGCCGAGCCGATGTACTCGTGGACGAGCGCGCGGTGCAGTGCGAGCGGCAGCCGTGCCAGGACATGCGGGTACTCCGCCACCAGCCGGAAGAACGGCGAGCCCCAGGGCGCGAGGGCCACCGGGTCGACGAGTGCCAGCCGCCGGTAGGGGACGCCGTGCAGCAGATGGGCCCGCAGGGCGACACAGCCGCCGAAGTCGTGGGCGACGACGGACGGATCGGACAGCCGCCAGTGGTCCGTCAACGCGGCGAAGACCTCGCCCTGCGAGGCGAGGGAGACCTCCTGGCCGTCGGTCTTCTCGGACGCGCCGTAGCCGGGCATGTCCCAGACGTAGACCTCGTGGCCCCGGTCGGCGAGCGCGCGGGCGATCTCCCGCCACACGTACGACGAGAACGGAGTGCCGTGCAGCAGTACGACGGGCTCACCGCCCCGCGGCCCCAGCCGGTCCCACCGGACGGTCCCCGAACCGCTGTCGAAAACCTCGTGTAACTCCCA
The DNA here is from genome assembly GCF_036327775.1 of Streptomyces sp. NBC_01498. Lineage (NCBI taxonomy): Bacteria > Bacillati > Actinomycetota > Actinomycetes > Kitasatosporales > Streptomycetaceae > Streptomyces > Streptomyces sp. NBC_01498. The sequence goes on from NZ_CP109598.1 coordinate 700,126, forward strand.
GTCGTGCAAGGCTCAGTTCCTCCGTGCCGTCGTCGCCGTGCCCCGGGTGCCGGGTCAGGGCCTTTCCACCGGTGCGTCGTGGGCAGTCTTTCACCTGGTGGGGGCTCCTTCGGGTCGGCGTGCCCGCCGCGTCGTCGGGGGCCGGCCCGGTCCGCGGCCGTACGGGCCCGGCCGAAGCGGCCGTTCACGTGGTCGGCGGTCCGGGAGCCGGCCGGCCGGGAGAACATCGCGTCGGTGAGGCCGTGTTCGACGATGCGGCCGGGGTGCCCTGCTCGGCGAGGAGAAAGGCACAACAGTCGGAGACGCGGGCGGCGTGCCGCGGGTTGTGAGCGACGGTGACGACGGTGATCCCGCCGGACAGTTCGGCGATCGTCTCCTCCACCTGCCGGGTGGATGTCGGGTCGAGCGCCGAGCACGGCTCGTCCGTCAGCGGGACCTGCGGCCGGACCACCGGTGAGCGCGCGACGCACAGCCGCCGCCGCTGACCGCCCGGGAGCGCGCCGCCGGGCCGGCGCCGGCCGTGAAGGTCTCACCGCGCCGCAGTTCGTCGATGTGCGTGAAGGGACCTCCGTACGCGGCCTTGGCGGCCCCTGACGACGCCGATGACGCACCGGCCGGGCAGGGCCGTGTCCCGGCGGTGCCCGCGGGCCCGGTGAGCACGCCCGAGGTGGCGAACGACGCGCTTGGCCGTGCATGCCGTTCACCCGCGTCGGCCCGGTGAGCGCGTCCACTCCGAGCCCCGCCGTTTCGGCGTGGTGGCGTCAGGGAGAGGGTTCCGTCCACAGGCGCGGGCCGCCGCCGTCGCGCAGACGGCGCAGGAAGGAGAGGACACCGGCGCTGCCGTTCGCCCACCCCGGTCCGGACGCGGCGAGGGTGTTGTCGGGGAACAGGGGCCGCCTCGGGGTGCCCCCGCTCCGTGCCAGGATCAGTCCCGCCACGTCCTCGGCGGCGCGGTGGAGCCGGTCGTCGCCGGTGACGGCCGCGGCGTCGAGGAGCACCTCACCGACGCCGGACAGTCCGCAGCACTGGGAGACCGGGCTCATCCGGGGCGCGAGTGCGCGGCACGCCCGCGCGCACCGTACGCCCAGGTCCGTCGCGTCCGTGTTCCCCTCGTACCCGCCCGTCCCGATCAGGAGGGTCCCGATCCCGGCGAGTCCTCGGCACCAGGACCCGTAGCGCCGGTGTGCCTCGGGGCGGGCGGCCAGCTCCAGCAATCTCGGGGTGTGCGACATCAGCCGGGCCAGGTCCCGGCGGGCGGCGGCGCCGGCGGCCGGATCGCCGGTGAAGCGGTGGTAGGCGTGCAGGAAGTGGATGACGCCCGCGCTGCCGTGGGCGAAGCCGAACGTGAACGCCGCCTCGGACGAGGCCGCAGAGTGCTGCGGTCGCGGGTCCTCCCCCGTGCCCCGCGCGGCCAGCAGCGTACGGGCGCACTCCCCCGCCGCCGCCAGCCGGGCGTGGAACTCCTCGTCCCGGCCCGCCGCGTGCGCGCGCCGGGCGAGCGTCAGCAGTCCGGTCCCGGCGCCCGCCGCGCCGCCGATCTGGTCGCCGGTGTCGTCGTACGGGCGCGGGTCCGGGCGCGGGCTCCGAGGGGCGGCGTACACCGGTTCACCATTCGGCGCCGCGGCGGTGAGGAAGAGGTCGACACCGGTACGGCCCACGTGGAGCGCGGCGGTCAGGGCGGGCAGCGCGGGGTGGTGCGCGGTCCGGTGGGCGAGATCGGCAACGGCCCCTGGTACGCCGGGGTGTTCCGTGTGGTGCAGCAGTTCCAGGCCGACGCCGGCCGCCCCGTCGTAGAGCGTGAGTCCGGAGCCCGGCGTGTCGTGCCGGGAGCCCGGTCCGGCGGGAAGCCCGGCGGCGGCGCGCACGCAGCCGGCGACGGTGTGCGCGATCAGGTCGTCCAGCAGACCTCGGGTGAGGGCGGGCGGGGACGGGAAACCGCGTCCGGCCGCGACCGGGGCTTCCGCCGGGCCCTTTCGGCGCCACCGGTCCGCGCAGGCGGTACGCCGTGCGGGGTCGGGATCCATGAGCCCGGCGACGAGTTCGCGGGCCGGCCGGTGGGCGGCGTCCGGGAGCGCGGCGGCCAGGCAGGCGAGGGTGCGCTCGCGGTTGACGGCGTCGTCGGGGTCGACGACCACCGGGTCCATGCCGGTCAGCGCGAAGTGCAGGGTCGCGCCGAGCGCGTACAGGTCGTCGGCCGGTCCGGGCGGCCCGCCGGCCCGGTGGGCGGGCATCGAGTAGCCCGGCGTACCGCCCGTCGGCCGGTCGCCGCGCAGTGCGCTGACGCCGAAGTCCACCAGGTGCGCGGTACCGTCCGCGCCGAGCACCACGTTGGACGGTTTGAGGTCGACCATCACGACGCCCCGGGCGTGCACGCCGTCGAGCAGGGTGAGCAGACGGTGTGCGAGGGCGGCGTATCCGCGCCCGGCCGTGTTCCCGCCGTCGGGTCCGGAGATCGCGGGCGTGCGGGTGGTGTCCGGCCGGTAGGGCCCGTGGCCGAGTACGTCGCGGCGCAGGTCGCGGGGGCCGCTGTCGGTGGTGACGAGGTACTCGTCGTCGCCGTGCCGGACGTGGTCGCGGAGGCGGGGTACGCCGTCGACGCCGGACAGCGCCGCCAGGACCGCGTGCTCGTGGCGCAGCCGCCCGCGCGCGTCGACACCGTCGGTGTCCTCCCCGGCGTGGGCCCTGGCCTGTTTGACGATCACCCGCTCGCCGGTCCCGGTGTCGACGGCGCGGTAGATGTCGCCGTGCGGGGAGCGGGCGATCCCCGCGGTGAGCCGGTAACGGGCGCCGATCAGGCGGGCGGGGCGGCCCGGGGGCCGGTCGTCCGGCCGGAACGGGTCGGCGGCCCAGGGCGGTTGGCGGTAGCGGGTGCCGGCGCGCCCGGGGAAGCGGTCGCCGCCGGGGCCGGTCATGGTCAGGGCGGCATCGTCGGGGCCGGTGGACCGGAACGGGCCGTAGCGGTAGTAGACGGGCGCGTCGGGCCGGACACGCCGGTCGCTGAGCACCCGGGGGCCGGGGCGGCCGGCCAGCAGGTCGGCGAGTTCACCGCCGAGTGCCGTCACGTCCTCGGGGCGCGGATAGACGGTGACGGCCTTGCCGACGAGCGCGGGATCGGGCACGCCGCTGTTCATCGCGCCCAGTACCGCCGCGTCGCGGGCGAACTTGGCGTCGCAGGTGTACCGGAGCAGCACGGGCACGATCAGCTCCACGAGCGGTGCCAGATCGTCCGCGCGGGCGGAGACGTGGAGCTTCCAGCCGTGGTCCGGGACGCCGTCCGCGAGGGGGCGGGCCGCGAACAGGCAGAGCCACCGGCCGTCGGTGACCAGCCGCCTCCCGCAGCCGGCGAGCAGTGGCGTGAGCCGTTCCGTGAGGCCCGCTCCGGAACCGGCGGGCCGGTGCGCCACGACCTCGCGCGCGCCGGACCCGTCGGCTTCGGCCGGAGCCGTCCCGGCCGTCATCCGCCGTCCTCTGCTAGTCGCAGGCGACGCGCGTCGTCGCCGTCGGCCAGGGCTCAGGCAGACACGCCTCGATACCGCGGGCGGGGTCGCTCAGTTCCTCGAACGGGATCTCTTCTTCCTCCACGGCCACGTCGAGGGGGCCGGCGTCACGGATCTGAAGTGCCAGTGGGCTCATGACGGTCCTTGTCTGTGCGAAGAGGCGGAGGGGACGGCTCGCGGCGCCACGGGCCGTCATGCTCCTGACAGTTTCAGCACGGGCGACCGCGCGCGCAAGATGGAGAACACCCGCGACAACCGGCGGCCCCCGGCCCCGGGCCCGCCGTCAACGCCCTTGCCCGGAAAGGAACTTGTGGTGCGGCCCCGGGGACACCTCCGTCAGGAGCCGCCACCGGCGTCCCCGGGTCGGGGGACCTGGGCCTTCGGTCCTTGCTCCCCGCCCAGTGCCCAAAACGACCAAGGGCCCGATTCGGATCGCTCCGAATCAGGCCCTGATCCGCCGATCATTCCCAGTCCGGCTCCCGCGGCACCGAGTCTCCGGTGGCCCGCCGACAAGGCCGGCGGACCACCACGCCGCCGGACCGCCGGCCAGGCGTGGCCGGGTACTCAGGGGCGGTCGCTGCGCCCCGGGCGCGCGGCTCCGTGACGCCGATGTCAGATGGAAGGGCTGCCGGTGAAGTCCGTGCTGTAGTCGCCCTGTCCATCGTTGTTGTGGTTGTAAACCATCGTGGCGTCGGCCGTGAGGGGCGACGATGCCGATGACCAAGGCACCTGACAGGGCCTGATGCCGCTGTTGATGTTGTTCACCTCGTCCTTGAAGTCGCAGACAGCTCCCTTCTGGACGACGTCGTACTTCTCCAGCCGGAGGTGGAGCTGCAGCTTCTCGAAGTCGACGGCGTACCCGCCGTGCTCCCAGTCGAACGTGGCTTCCGCTCGGTACACGCCGGTCGAGTCCTTCTGCACACAGACGCGGACGTCCAGGTAGAGGTCGTCCCCGGGGGTTCCGACCACCTTCTGGGTGGTGGTGCATTCGCTCTGGACGACGGCGGCGCTCGCCGGACTGGCCAGGCTGAGCACGGTACCCATCGCGAGCGCTGCTATCGCTGTCTTGGCCATGCGTGACGGCAAGATGTCCCCAGGTGTGTGCGAGGTTATGAATGTGTCATGATCGTGAACGAGTATGCGCAGATTCTCCTTAGGTCGGCAAGGTCGTTTGAGGGGAAGTCGTGGGAAAGCCAGCCCACTTGGCCAGTCGAGGGCAGCAGATGCGAGTTGAGTCCGGAACCCGATGGCGACGACGGCATCGCCCACGGAGGAGATCCGGTCAGTCACGTGCGGCGGCCGGGGCGGGCCCCTTCAAGGAGGGCCGGAGCACTTCGGCGCGGCGCATCGTCCAGGACCTGTTCAGGATGTTGTTGCACGGTGCGGCCGGGTGGCAAAAGGTTGTGCTGTTTCAGGGTTGAGAAGCGACCGATCTACCAAGATGCTTTGCGATGTCTTGACCAGATGACCAAGAGTGAATGTGGGGAAAGCATGACCATCCGTTCACGCACTGTCAGAGTCCTGGCGGCCGCTGCTTTGATTGCCGGTGGACTGACTGCCGCGACCGGCACGTCGGCCGCTGCGGCATCCCTGAGTTGTCCTCAATCCTGGAGCGACAAGAGTTGGTTCACGGGGACGGTCTCGGGAACCAACGTCAACTACCGCACCGGCCCTCACACGAATTGCACTGCGTACGGGCAGTGGTCGAACGTCCCCGTCGACCACCACTGCTGGGCCACCGGCACTTTCGTGAACGGGAGTTCACAGTGGTGGCACGTACAGCGAGTGGGGACTTCGCAGCAGGGCTGGGTGCACGAGTCGTACATGAGCGTCACCTCCGCCACGGCCTCGATGCGCTGCTAGGCGCTCTCGGGCTCCCCTGGCCCGGCCCGCGTGGGCGGGCCGGGATCGGCCCGGACCGACCACTCGGGTCTCGGGCATCCGGCCCAGGCCCTCGGTTGCAGATTCTGGGAGAGGGCCCCTCCCCAACCGAGCGGCACGCACGCCTGATCGAGATTGCCGGCCGCCGCGTTCTCGGCAGCCAAGCCGAGCATCAATGTGAGGCTGTTCAGCGTCCCGCCCTCCGCGCCGTGGGTCGGTAGTCCGGCACGACCTCACAGGACAGCCCCGGCGGACCCTCAGCGTCGGCCGCGGTGCCGGGCCAGTCCAGAAGGCCCTCGGAGTGCTCGGGTCACAGGAACAGCAGCCGGCACGGTCGCCGTGCTCTCGCAGCGCATCGACGGACACAACGGGCAGAATCTGAAGGCGGTATGACAGCCTTCGCGGGCAGCGTCACACTTGTGCCACGCTCACGCTCCGTCAGCGTGACACGGATCGCAGCCGTTGGAGCCAGGATCAGTGGTTCTCGGGGCGGGCACGGCGGGGAGAACGGCGAGCGCCCCGGCGGCTTCGGGCTCGGCGGCGAGCCGGGCCGCTGGCCCTCACCCTAGGCCGCTCGCGCACCCTGCTAAGGCTTCCCTTGACCGTCGTCTTGATGGCTGTGATGACGATCGTCAGCTCCGGGTCCCGCTCTTTGCAGCCGTCCATCGCGGCGAGGACGTCTTCCAGCGACAGGTCGGCGTCGACACCGAGGTCGGCCGTCGTGGCGAGGCAGGCGTCACACGGCCGCCGGTACCAGCCGTCCAGGTCGCGGCCGTTGTCGTACCGGACCCACGCCTCGTTCGGCGCGAGGTCGTAGCCGAGCTCCTGGGCGTAGGCGACGGTGGGCGTCGGGTACCAGGCCGGGCCCTCGGGGGCGGTCGCCCTCCGGCGTGAACGGGGAGGCAGCAGGCCGCCGTCCAGCTCCACCAGCTCCTTGCGGGCCTTCGCCTTCGACAGGTCGATGTGGGACAGGTCGACCAGCCAGGGACCGGGCGGCTTCGGGTCGAACGCGGGGGCCACGACGTGCGTCGGCTCGCCGAGGCCGATGTTCGGCCCGTTGGCGCCTGCGGCGTTGGGGGCCGGTCACGGGGGTCGGCTTGCACACGTCCGGGCTTCCGGTCCCCCGGGTGCAGGGACTCGGGCTTCCGGGCACGGTACGGGTGCGGACCGTGCCGCGGGCGCGCCGACGGGCTGTGCGCGCCGGGGATGTGCGGATGGCCATGAGGAGGGAATCCATCCCGCAAACTGGGGCTGCCCCGGTTCAGGGGGTGACCATGAGTGCCTCGATCGACCGGTTCTCACCCGTCGTGCCGACCGTGACGCGGCCGCCCGCCACCCAGCCCTGCCAGCCGTAGCCGCTCAGGTGTGCGTTGGCCGCCACGCTTCCGCTCTGGGTCTGGAACTCGACGGCCTCGATCGTGAGGGACCGGCCGGCGGTGCCGATCTCCAGGGTCGCGCTGTCCCCGGCGCAGATCCAGGACTGCCAGCCGATCGTGGAGACGTGCGCACGCGCGCACAGACCGGACATGCCGATCGTGACGAACCGCAGCGCCTCCACGGCCCTGCCCTCGCCCGTGGTTCCCGCCGTCGCTCCGTTGCAGGAGTACGCGTTCTCCCAGCCGATGCCCGCGACGTGCGCCTGGTAGCAGACCACGCGATTGGCCGCGGCCTGCGCCGTGTCCGCGCCCGGCTGCCCCCTCCCGGCGGCCCCGGCGCTCCCGGTCCCCACGAGCGACCAGCCGAGAGCGAGCAGGGCGCCTGCAAGAGCCATCGTCGGTGACTTGCGCATGGGTCATCCCCTCCCGGGGCCGGCACGACTTCGGCAACCAGCGGCAGTGCGTGCCCAAGGATGTGCAACCGCTCTCCCTCCGGTCAACACCGCGTGCACCCCGCAGGCGCCTGGCTTACGGGGCTGACTCTTCCCCCAATGACCAAGGGCCGGTTTCGGGTTGCCCCGAAACCGGCCCTGAACTGCGACTGTCTCCAGTCGGGACGACAGGATTTGAACCTGCGACCCCTTGACCCCCAGTCAAGTGCGCTACCAAGCTGCGCCACGTCCCGGTGGTTCCGCCGGCCAAGGATCCCTCCGGCGGTCACAGTGGAGAACTTTACCCCACCCCGGACCGGCCGAAGGCCGCCCGTGGGGTGGGTGGGGCGGGGACAATCGGGGGATGGCGGAGAAGCGGCGGGACCGGGACACGGAAGGGCGGGCGCGGAACGCGCGGCCGAGGGACGGGCTGGGGCGGCCCCTGCCGTACGGGGCGCCCGGGGTCGAGCGGGCTCCCGAGGGGGTGGTGCGGGCGCCGGGTGAGACGGTGCGGGAGGCGCAGCGGCTGCTCGACGCGGGGATGCCGTTCCACGCGCACGAGGTGTTCGAGGACGCGTGGAAGTCGGGGCCCGCCGAGGAGGAGGCCCTGTGGCGCGGGATGGCGCAGCTCGCGGTGGGGCTGACGCACGCCGCCCGGGGCAATCCGACGGGCGGGGCGCGGTTGCTGCTGCGGGGCGCCGAGCGGATCTCCGGGTACGGGGCGCCGTACGGGATCGACGTCCCCGGCCTGTTCTCCTGGGCCCGGGAGCTGGCGGGGCGGCTGGGGGACGTCTCGGTGGACGCGGCCGTCGAGGCACCGCGCCTGACGGGGTCCGGCCGGTCCTGAGACCCCGGCGGTCAGTCCTCGACCAGGACGACCTCCAGGGTGCGGGGGCCGTGCACGCCCTCGACCCGGTCCAGTTCGATGTCGCTGGTCGCCGACGGGCCGGAGATCCAGGTCAGCGGGCGGGTCGGGTCGATCCTGGGCATCGCCCGCGGCACGGAGGCGACGACCTGTTCGGGTACCCGGACCACGCAGATGTGGTGGTCGGGGACGAGTGAGATTCGGCGCCGGCCCTGGTCGGGCCCGCCGTCGAGGACGATCGTGCCCGTCTCGGCGATGGCCAGGGCGCACCCGGTGACGACGCTGTCCACCTCGTCCAGTTCCCGTGCGGTGGACGCCTCCCGGTCGTGGATCCGGACCGGGTCGGCGGACGCGAGCCAGTGCGGGGGCAGGCCCGGTGGTACGAGGACCGTACGGGAGCCGTTCTCGGCGAGCAGGCGCATGAGCAGGTCCGGCAGTCCGGCGGAGTCGGTGCGGTGGACGAGGGCGCGGTAGTCGGCGAGGTTCTCGGCGAGCAGGTCGGCCACGGCGGCGGTCAAGGTGTCGGGGGTGTGCGTGTCGAGGTAGTCACGGGTGGCTTCCGGGGCCTCGGGCGCGTCGGCGACTGCCGCGCGGATACGGGCCAGGACCCGCTCGCGGGTGCTGCCCGTTCCGGAGCCGGAGCCGGGCACGCGGTCCGGGCCGGGTGCGGCGGCCGTCGCCGACGCGGAAGCGGGGCCGGGTGCGGCGGCCGTCGCCGACGCGGGAGCGGGGCCGGGCGCGGCGGCGGGACCGGACACGCGGTCTGGGCCGGGTGCGGGGCCGGACGCGGAGGCCGTCGCCGACGCGGGGTCGGACACGGAGGCGGGGACCTGAGATTGGCCGGTCGCCGGGTCGGACGCGCGGTCCGGGCCGGGCGCGGAGGCCGGAGCACGGCCGGACGCGGGGTCGGGCGTGGTGGTCATCAGGGGTTCTTCCCGTCCGTCTGCGACGATGTGCCGTCCGCCTGCGGCTGCCGGTTCTTCTTCCACCAGTCGCGGAACGGCTCCGCCGGCAGCTCCGGCAGTTCCCGGCTCTGTGTCCACGCCCCCGCGCCCGGCAGTCTCGACGGATGCAGCTTGCGGGTCTTCGACGCCACCCGCTCCCCCGCGCCCAGCACCCCGGGACGGTCGAGCACCCAGCCCGCCGCCTTGATCGCGGCCCGCTCCAGCCGGTGGCCCTTGCCGCCCTGGTCGGCGACCCGCTCCCGCAGGTGGACCAGCACCTCGGGAATGTCGATCGCGACCGGGCACACCTCGTAACAGGCACCGCACAGCGACGACGCGTACGGCAGGGACGCGTCGATCTCGCTCCCTGTGCCCCGGAGCTGCGGGCTGAGGATCGCGCCGATCGGCCCCGGGTAGACGGAGCCGTACGCGTGCCCGCCCGCCCGTTCGTACACCGGGCAGACGTTGAGACACGCCGAGCAGCGGATGCAGCGCAGCGCCTGGCGGCCGACCTCGTCGGCGAGCGTGTCCGTGCGGCCGTTGTCGAGGAGGACCAGATGGAAGGTCCGCGGGCCGTCACCGTCGGTGGTGCCCGTCCACATCGAGGTGTACGGGTTCATCCGCTCGGCGGTCGACGAGCGCGGCAGCGTCTGGAGGAACACCTCCAGATCCCGCCAGCTCGGCACCACCTTCTCGATGCCCACGACGGAGATCAGCGTCTCGGGCAGTGTCAGGCACATCCGGCCGTTGCCCTCGGACTCGAAGACGACGAGCGTGCCGGTCTCGGCGACCATGAAGTTGGCGCCGGAGATCCCGACCTTCGCGCGCAGGAACTTCTCCCGGAGGTGGACCCGGGCCGCCTCCGCGAGTTCCGCCGGGACGTCGGAGAGCCCGGCGGGCGCGGCCCGCCCCCAACCGGCCATCTTCTCGCGGAAGATGTCGCGGATCTCGCCGCGGTTGCGGTGGATCGCGGGGACCAGGATGTGCGAGGGGCGGTCGTCGCCGAGCTGCACGATCAGTTCGGCGAGGTCGGTCTCGTACGCCGCGATGCCCTCGGCCTCCAGCGCCTCGTTGAGGCCGATCTCCTGGGTGGCCATCGACTTGACCTTGACGACCTCGGTCTCGCCGGTGGCCTTGACCAGGTCGGCGACGATCCGGTTGGCCTCGGCGGCGTCGGCCGCCCAGTGCACGGTGCCGCCGGCCTCGGTGACCTTGGACTCCAACTCGACCAGGTAGCGGTCGAGATGACGGAGCGTATGGTCCTTGATCTGCTTTCCGGCCTCGCGCAGCCGGTCCCAGTCGTCGAGTTCGGCCACGGCCTTGGCGCGTTTGTCGCGGATGGTGTGGGTGGCGTGCCGCAGGTTGGCGCGCAGCGTCTTGTTGTGGACCGCCTCCTTGGCCGCGCGCGGGAAGGACGGCATACCGACGAACGTCCCGCTCATGCGAGGGGCTCCTCTCGGGTGCTCGCCAGGATGTCGGCGAGATGCAGGGCGCGCAGCGGTGCGGCCTCGCGGCGCAGTACGCCCCCGATGTGCATGAGGCAGGAGTTGTCGGCGCCGCACAGGACGTCGGCCCCGGTGGAGACGGCGTTACGGACCTTGTCCTGCCCCATCGCGGTCGAAACATCGGAGTTCTTCAGAGCGAAGGTGCCGCCGAAGCCGCAGCACTCCTCGGCGCCGGGCAGTTCGCGCAGCTCCAGCCCGTCGACGGCTTCCAGCAGCCGCCGGGGCCGGTCGCCGAGGCCGAGGAGCCGCAGCCCGTGGCAGGACGGGTGGTAGGTCACGGTGTGCGGGAAGTAGGCCCCGACGTCGGTCACCCCGAGCACGTCCACGAGGAACTCGGTCAGCTCGTAGGTGCGGGTGGCGAGCGACGCGGCGGAGGCGTCGCCGATCTCCGGATAGTGCCGGCGGACCATGGCGGCGCAGGAACCGGACGGGGTGACCACGTACTCGTACCCCTCGAAGGCGGCCGTGGTCCGGCGTACCAGCGGCTCGGTCTCGCGCCGGTAGCCGGTGTTGAACTGGGGCTGGCCGCAGCAGGTCTGTGCCTGGGGGAAGTCGACCTCCACCCCGAGGCGTTCGAGGAGCCGCACGGTCGCGATCCCGGTGGACGGATACACCGCGTCGTTGACGCAGGTGACGAAGAGGGCGACACGCATGGGCGGAGCATAAGCCGTCGTCAGGGGCGAACGTAAGCCCCACGCAATCATTCATCCGATGTCTTGGCTGTGGCGGCAGCGGGCGTCGCCAGGGGGACGCGGCCATGAGGCAGACTCGGGCCGGTGAGACACCTCTATGTGATCGGTATCGGCGCGGGCGACCCGGATCAGCTGACCCTCCAGGCCGTGAAGGCCCTGAACCGGGTGGACGTGTTCTTCCTCCTCGACAAGGGCGCGGAGAAGTCCGACCTGATCCGGCTGCGGCACGACATCCTCGCGGAGCACGTCGCGGAGGGCCGGGAGTACCGGCTGGTCGAGGCGCGCGACCCGGACCGTGACCGGACCGCCGGGGGGGCCGCCTACTCCCCGGCCGTCGGCGACTGGCGCAGCCGGCGCGCGGACATCTACGAGCGGATGATCGGTGAGGAGCTGGGCGAGGACCAGGTGGGGGCGTTCCTGGTGTGGGGCGATCCGGCGCTGTACGACTCCACGCTCGGCATCCTGGACGAGATCCTGGAGCGCGGGACGGTGCCCTTCGACCACGAGGTGATCCCCGGCATCAGCAGTGTCTCGGCGCTGCTCGCGAAACACCGCACCGGTCTGAACCGGGTGGCGCGCCCGGTGCAGATCACCACGGGCCGGCGGCTGGCGGAGGCATGGCCGGAGGGGGTGGACGACGTGGTGGTGATGCTGGACGGGCACCAGTCGTTCCGCCACTACCTGGCGGAGAACCCGGTGATCCACTGGGGCGCGTACGTCGGTACGCCGGACGAGATCCTGGTCTCCGGGCGGCTGGCGGAGGTCGCGGACCGCATCGTGGAGCTGCGGGCGGCGGCCCGCGCCCGCAAGGGCTGGATCATGGACACGTATCTGCTGCGGCGGGACTGAGCCCGAGCCGGGCAAGCGCGCCCCGTACGTCGGGCACCTCCGGCACACCCTCGGGCGACGGGGGCCGCTCCACCACGACGACGGGCAGGCCGAGTTCACGGGCGGCGGTGAGTTTCGCGGCGGTGGCCGCGCCGCCGCTGTCCTTGGTGACGACGACGTCGACGCGGTGTCCGAGCAGGAGCGCGGTCTCACCTTCGACGGTGTACGGGCCGCGGTCGAGCAGGACGCGGACGTCACGCGGCAGGGGCGGCGCGGGAGGGTCGACCGTACGGACGAGGAAGTGCGTCCCGTCCAGTTCGGACCCCGCGAAGGCGGCGAGCCCCTGACGGCCGACGGTGAGGAAGACGCGCCGCGCGCCGAGGACGGGGAGCAGGGCGGCGGCGTCCGCGAGGGAACGGGCGGGGTGCCGGCGGTCGCGCGGGTCGGCGGGCCAGCCGGGGCGGCGCAGCGCGAACAGCTCGACCCCGGCGACGGCCGCCGCGCGGGCGGCGTGGGCGCTGATGGTGGCGGCGAAGGGGTGCGTGGCGTCGACCAGGACGTCGACACGGTGCGCGACGAGCCACGCGGCGAGGGCCTCGGGCCCGCCGAAGCCGCCGAGGCGGATCTCTCCGGCGGGGGTGGCGGGGTTGGCGACGCGCCCGGCGAGGGAGGTGGTGACGTGCAGATGGGGGGCTTCGGCGGCGAGCACGTCGGCGAGCCGACGGGCTTCGGCGGTGCCGCCGAGGATGAGCACGCGCGGGCGGGACATGGGGACGAGGCTACGGGGGCGGTACGGGTACGAGGAGACGGCCCCGGCGCGTACGGCCACCCCGTCGGTGTCGCGGCTGCGCTCCGGCGCGCGGCGGAGCCAGGTCGCGCGGGCCCGCTGTTCGTGGCGGAGGTGAGCGAGGCCGATCTCGACCACCGGGGTCAGCCCGAACCGGAAAGTGGACCACGCCGTGCGTCCTCCAGATGAAGTCGTATGGACAACCGGCCGTCATAGCATGGGTCTTGGGGGACGGCGACGTGTCGGGGCGCCGTTGTTGATCGGGAGGACCGGGGACCATCAGGGAACGCATCGCGGCCGTGTTCGGGGTTACGCAGGGAAGCGGGTATCTGCTCTCGTCACGCGTTGTCCTCACCGCACGGCATCTGTTGGACGTGGGCACGGAGACGACGGTGGTGGTGCCGGGCGGGCGTGGGCGTATCCGCTGCCGGACCGTGTGGGCCGGCAGGAGGTCCGGGGACGACGTGGCGCTCCTGCTCGCGGACGAAAGACTGGTGTCGGACAACGCCTCGGAGGCGTTTCAGACCAGTCTGTTCGCCCGTGTCGAGGGTTCCACTCCGCTGCTGAACTGCTACGCCCTCGGCTTTCCCCAAGTAGGCAGGTACGACGGCCAGAAGCTGGACTCCGAGCAGTTCGTCGGCACGATCAAGCCGGGTTCGGGCAGGATGCGCGACGAGTACGTCGTGGAGGGGGCCGGCACCCCTCCGGCCCCTCGCGAAGACGGGGAGTCGCCGTGGGCCGGGATGTCCGGCGCACCGCTCTTCTCCGGCAGACACCTCATCGGCGTGGTCACCAAGGACGTCTCGGGCTGGCAGCACAGTCGGCTCACTGCCCTGCCCCTGGAAAGGCTGCCCGAACTGCCCGATTTCGTCGGCATCTGCGGCGCCTATCTCGGCAAGCCCCTGCACTTGGCCACGCTGCGCCAAACCCTTGACCACTCGGCCTCGTTCGAGGATCGGTACCGCGACTATGTGACCGAGACGTTCGGCGAACTGAGCATCTTCGGCCTGGACTTCAGCCGGTCCGAACACGCGCAGTGGCCGCTCGACTCCGCCTATCTCAGTCTCGAACTCGTCCACGGGGAGGGCGGGGAACGCGCGACCCCCGAGCGGGGCCGGGTCGAGTCCGCCCTGCGCGACCGGCATCGTGTGCTGCTGCGGGGTGCGGCCGGATCCGGCAAGACCACTCTCGTGCAGTGGCTGGCCGTGAACGCGGCACGGGATTCGTTCCCCGACCAACTCACCCACCTCGGTGGACGGGTCCCCGTCGTCCTGCCGCTGCGCACGCTGGTGCGCGGTGCGGCACTGCCCGCGCCGGGGGACTTCCTCAGCGCGGCGGGGCATCCGCTGAGTCCGCCCGCCGGATGGATGGAGGCGGTGCTCACCGAGGGGCGTGGTCTCCTTCTCGTGGACGGCGTGGACGAGATGCCGGAAGCCGACCGGGCGCGAACGAAGCAGTGGCTCGTCAAGCTGCTCGCCGCCTATCCGCGCACGGCCGTCGTGGTGACCACCAGGCCGACGGCGGTCGAGGACAAGTGGCTGGACCGCAAGGAGTTCACCGAGTTCCAGTTGCTGCCGATGAACCGGCGGGACGTCACCGCGTTCGTGCACCGTTGGCACACCGCGGCGCGCTCGATCACCCGGCGGGACTCCGAACGAAGTGAACTCGACGCGTACGAGCAGCAGTTGCTGTCCACCCTGCCCCGCAAGCAGGACTTGGCCCGGCTCGCCACCAACCCCCTCATGTGCGCGATGATCTGCGCCCTGCACCGCGACCGGCGCGGGTTCCTGCCGGACAGCAGGATGAAGCTGTACGGCGCGGCGCTGACGATGCTCCTGGTACGGCGCGACCACGAACGGGCGATCGGAGCCCCGGAAGGTCTGACGGTCGCCGAGGAAGAACAGCAGAAGATTCTTCAGGAAATCGCCTACTGGATGATCCGCAACGAGATCGCGGAGGCGGAACAGGAGGACGTGATCGGGCTGATCGCCCGGATTCTGCCGGCGATGCCGCAAGTGGCGACGCCCGAGGACGCTCCACAGGTCTTCCGGTTCCTGCTGCACCGGAGCGGGCTCCTGCGCGCCCCGACGGCGCGCACGGTGGACTTCATCCACCGGACGTTTCTGGACTACCTGGGGGCGCGGGCGGCCGTCGAGGCACAGGACATCAACATGATCGCCTCACATGCCCATGAGGCGCAGTGGGAGGACATCGTCCGGATGGCCGTCGGCCATGCCCGGGACAGTGAACGGGCGGCACTGCTCACCAAGCTCCTGGCGTCGGGGGACGCCGTTTCCGAGACCTCGCACAACATCATGGCGCGAATCCACTTGCTGGCCGCCGCGAGTCTGGAGCACGCGACGAGCCTCGATCCGGCGGTCCGTACCGAGGTTGAGCGACGGGCCGCCGCGTTGATCCCGCCCAAGAACGAGGAAGAGGCGAACCGGCTGGCCGACGCCGGCCCACTGGTGCTGGATCTGCTGCCCGGACCCGAGGGTCTGTCAGACGTGGAAGCGGCGGCAGTGGTGAGGACGGCGCAGTTGATCGGCGGGGATCACGCGTTGCAGGTGCTTCGTGAGTACGCCCGGCATCCGGCGCACGGTGTTCGGGTCGAACTCGTCTATTCCTGGGCCTCGTTCGAATCGACGGCTTTTGCCGAGACCATCCTCGCCCGTATGGACACCTCTGATCTGGCGGTCGCGGTGCACTCCTCGGAGCAACTCGCGGCTCTGCACCTGATGCGAAACGCACCCTGGGTGACATTCAACGGAGATCTGTGTCCTGAGGACATCGCGGGCGCCATCCGAGCAGTCGCAGCCCGCAAGGTCACGGTATTCGACAACAACCGGCTCAAGAGTCTCAGCGCGTTCAGCGAAACGGCCGCCTCCCTCGCCGAACTGCTTCTCGTCTCGTGCCCCGAGGTCAAGGACTACACCGGTCTTTCGAGACTGAACCTGGAAACCTTCGGCGTGCACGGCACACTGCCCGCGCAGGCGCTGTCCGGACTCGACGCCGCCGCGAATCTCCGCAAACTCACGCTCAACGTACTCGGTGACGACGCCCGGCCGGACATGCTGGATCTGCCCGCCCACTTGCCCACGCTTCCGTCGGTCACTCAGCTTGAGCTCGTCCTGCACTTCGACAGGGACGTCGATGCCGCGCTGCTCGGGACGCGCTTCCCCAACGTGCGACGGCTGTACCTGCAAATGGCGTCCCACGGACACGCCGACGTGGACCTCTCGGCCCTGACATGGGTTCCCGAGATCACGGCCCTGATCCTCGGTGATTCCCTGCACCTCAAAGGCACCGAACTCCTGTCCATCCGCCAAGTGACGCCACCCGAGGAGGACCCCTCATGACCCCCGACCCCCTCCCCCGCATCGACCTCACCCAAGCCGTGCGGGTCGTCCGCGACCAGCTCATGGCAGCCGCCTCACACGGCGCCGGCCAGGATCTCCGGTTCGACGTCGGGGAGATCCAGATGGAGTTCGCCGTCGAGTTGCGGCACGACACCCGCGTCAAGGGCGGCGTCAGGGCATGGGTGGTCTCCGCCGACGTGGACGCCGGGCGCGGGGCCGCCCACACCCACAAGGTCGCGTTCACGCTCAAGCCCAAGAACGCCCGTACCGGCGGCGACTGGGAGATCGGCAACGACGGCCCCGACGCCGACACCTCCGCGTTCGGCGGCAGCTAGCAGGGAGTTACGCGCCCCACCCCGCCTGCTCCCCGCCCACCCGTTCCGCCACGATCCGCTTCCCGTATCCCGAGGCGTGGTACGCTGCCACCGGGTCCGCGTCCGCGCCCAGTTCCTCGCGGACCTCGGCCACCAGGGGGCGTACGTCCGTGTCGTACGCGTCCATCAGGGCCGCGTTCGCCGCCAGGACGTCGCCGTCGCGCTGGGCGGCCGACAGGGCGTCGGCGTCGACCAGGAGGGCCTTCGCCGTCGCCTCCTGGACGTTCATCACCGAGCGGACGACCGCCGGGACCTTCTCCTCGATGTTGTGGCACTGGTCGAGCATGAAGGCGACGTCCGGGGTGAGGCCGCCGCCCCGGATCACCTCGTACATGATCCGGAAGAGCTGGAACGGGTCGGCGGCGCCCGCCATCAGGTCGTCGTCCGCGTAGAAGCGGGAGTTGAAGTCGAAGCCGCCGAGCTTCCCCTCCCGCAGCAGCATCGCCACGATGAACTCGATGTTCGTGCCCGGCGCGTGGTGGCCGGTGTCCACCACGACCCGTGCCTTGTCGCCGAGGCGCAGGCAGTGGACGTAGGCCGTGCCCCAGTCGGGGACGTCGGTGGCGTAGAAGGCGGGCTCGAACAGCTTGTACTCCAGCAGCATCCGCTGGTCGTCGCCGAGCCGTTCGTACACCGCCGCCAGCGCCTCGGAGAGACGGTCCTGGCGGGCGCGGAGGTCGTCCTGGCCGGGGTAGTTGGTGCCGTCGGAGAACCAGAGCTTGAGATCGCGCGACCCCGTCGCGTCCATGATGTCGACGCACTCCATCAGGTGCCCCAGTGCCTTGCGGCGCACCGCCGCGTCCGGGTGGCAGACGCTGCCGAGCTTGTAGTCGTCGTCCTGGAAGACGTTGGCGTTGATCGTGCCGAGCCCCACGCCGCGCTCGCGGGCGTACGCGGCCAGGGCGCCGTAGTCCTTCACCCGGTCCCAGGGGATGTGGAGCGCGACGGTGGGCGCGACGCCGGTGTGGGCGTGGACGCGGGCCGCGTCGTCCAGTTTCTCCTCGGGCGTCCGGGGGACGCCGGGCCGGGCGAAGACCTTGAACCGGGTCCCGCTGTTGCCGTACGCCCAGGACGGGGTCTCCACGGCCTGTGTCCTGAGGGCCGCCTTCACGGCGGAGATGTCGGGTCGGCTCGTCATCTCGCAACGCTCCATTCGGCGGACGGACGCGGACACGGGCACACGCGCGGGCCCCGGTGACCGGCATCGGCAGAGGCACGGACACCGTGCATGAATCGATTCATCATCGGCGATGATGAGCCGGGCGGATCGGACTGTCAAGGGTGCGGCCCGACTCCCGCGCGCCGACACGCCCTTCACACCGTAAAGACGAGGGTTTCCGGTGCACGCCCATTGACGCGAAGCCTGTGGCCCGTCTAGCTTCCGGGAAAGTTGAATCCTTTCATGCGCCAACTGACCTGACTGAACGCGACTGACCATGCCAGCCCCAGCCCCGCCGAGGAGCCCGTCATGGAAAAGCCCGACCAGGGCCCGGCCCCCGTCCCGGCGCCGGCCCCTGTCCTCGCGCTGAGGGGCGTCGCCAAGTCCTTCGGAGCCGTACGGGCCCTGCACGACGTCTCGCTGGAGCTGCGGTCCGGTGAGATCCACGCCCTGGCCGGTGAGAACGGCGCGGGCAAGTCCACGCTCATCAAGACACTCGCCGGGGTCCACCGCCCCGACGAGGGCCTGTTGCTGCTCGCGGGCGAACCCGTCGTCTTCCACGGCCCCGCCGACGCCCGGGACGCCGGGATCGCGGTGATCTACCAGGAACCGACGCTGTTCCCCGATCTCTCCGTCGCCGAGAACATCTTCATGGGCCGTCAGCCGCGCCGTTCGGCCGGGCGCATCGACCACCGGGCCGTGCACCGCGCGACCGCCGCCCTGCTGGACAGACTCGGGGTCGCCCTCGATCCGCGGCGGCCCGCGCGCGGACTGTCCATCGCCGACCAGCAGATCGTCGAGATCGCCAAGGCGCTCTCCTTCGACGCGCGTGTCCTGATCATGGACGAGCCCACGGCGGCGCTGACCGGCGGCGAGACCGCCCGGCTGTTCTCCGTCGTACGGGCGCTGCGCGCGGAAGGCGCCGCCGTGCTGTTCGTCTCGCACCGGCTGGAGGAGATCTTCGGCCTCTGCTCGCACGTCACCACCCTGCGCGACGGCCGGCTCGTCGCCTCCGAACCGCTCGACGGGCTCACCGAGGACGACCTGGTGCGGCGCATGGTCGGGCGGGATCTGGACGACCTGTATCCCAAGGCGGCGGCGGAGCCCGGCGCGACAGCGCTGTCCGTACGCAGGCTGACCCGCGAAGGGGTGTTCCGGGACGTGTCGTTCGAGGTGCGGCGCGGTGAGATCGTCGCGCTGGCCGGACTCGTGGGCGCCGGGCGCAGCGAGGTCGCGCAGGCGGTCTTCGGGGTGGACCAGGCGGACGCGGGCGAGGTGCGGGTCGACGGCCGGGTGCTGCGGGCCGGTTCACCGACGGCCGCGATGGCGGCCGGGCTGGCGCTGGTTCCCGAGGACCGGCGGCTGCGCGGGCTGGTGATGGGGATGTCCATCGAGCGCAACATCGCGTTGACGGGGCTGCGGCGGGTACGCCGGCGCGGGCTGGTCAGCCGGGCGCTGGAACACGGGCGGGCCGCCGACTGGGCGGTGCGGCTGCGGCTGAAGTACGGCAGGCTCACCGATCCGGTGTCCGTGCTGTCCGGCGGCAACCAGCAGAAGGTCGTCCTCGCCAAGTGGCTGGCCACCGATCCGGCCGTGCTGATCGTGGACGAGCCCACACGCGGGATCGACGTGGGGACGAAGGCCGAGGTCCACCGTCTCCTGTCGTCGCTGGCCGCCGACGGGCTCGCCGTGCTGATGGTGTCGTCCGACCTCCCCGAGGTGCTGCGCATGGCCGACCGGATTCTGGTGATGCACGAGGGGCGGCTGACCGCCGAGATCCCTCGCGGCCGGGCGACGGAGGAGACGGTGATGGCCGCCGCCACCGGCCGCGCCCCGGATCCGGCTCCCGACCCGGCCTCCGTACCACCGACGACGGTGACCGGGTCCACCGCGGACACCGGACGCACGGCGGCGAAGGAGCCGACGCCATGACCACCGCCCTCGACAAACCCGCCCCGGAGAACCCGGAGAACGCCAACAGCGCGAAGAACGCGGACTCCCCGGAGAGCCACGGCGCCCCCGGGGCCCCGGAGGCCCGGTCGGCCCGTTCCCTGGTGGACGCCGTCCTCCGGGCGCGGGAGATCGCGATCGGCGGCGCGCTGGCGCTGCTGATCCTCGCCACCTGGCTCGCCAACCCCGGCTTCCTGGACGACCAGGGCGTCAAGGACCTGCTCCTCAACTCCTCGATCCTGGTCCTGCTCGCCGTCGGCCAGTCCGTCGTCGTGCTGACCCGCAACATCGACCTGTCGGTCGGCTCGGTGGTCGGTCTCACCGCCTTCGCCTGCGGCCACTTCGTCTCCGGCACCGACCACGGCCCGCTCACCGTCGTCCTGCTGGGCATCGGGCTCGGCACCCTGTGCGGGCTGGTCAGCGGCGCGCTGGTCAGCTTCGGCCGGGTGCCCGCGCTGGTGGTGACGCTCGGGATGCTCTACATCATCCAGGGCGTCGACCACGCCTGGGCGCACGGCGAGCAGATCAGCGCCGTCGACCTCCCCGACGGGGTCCTCTCCCTCGGCTCCGGCAGCGTCCTCGGGATCCCGTACCTGCCGCTGATCTCGGCCGCCGTGCTCGCCGCGACCGGCTACTTCCTGCGTACCTACCGCGCCGGACGTGAGCTGTACGCGATCGGGTCGAGCCCGGAGGCCGCGCGGCTGGCGGGCATTCCCGTACGGCGCCGGATCCTGGCCGCGTACGCCTTCTCCGGCGCGGTCGCGGGCTTCGCCGGGGCGCTGTGGCTGGCCCGGTTCGGCACCGTCGTCGCGGACGCGGCCAACGGCTGGGAGCTGACCGTCGTCAGCGCCGTGGTCGTCGGCGGTGTCGCCATCACGGGCGGTACGGGCACCGTCTGGGGCGCGGCGCTGGGCGCGCTGCTGCTGACCACCATCGGCAGCGCCCTGGTCGTCCTCAAGGTGGACTCCTTCTGGCAGCAGGCCCTCACCGGGATCCTGCTGCTCGCCGCCCTCACCACCGACCGTGTCCTCCAGGTGCGGACGACCAGCGCGCTCAGGAAGAGGGGCCGACGATGACAACCGCGGCAACACCCCCGACCACGACACCCCCGGCGACCGGGTCGACGGGGGCGGCCTCACCGACCCGGTATCTGCGCTGGGACACGGCCGTCGGCATTCTGCTGATCGCGGTCTTCCTCGCGGGCGCCGGCAGCACCGGAGGGTTCGCGACCACCGCCAACCTGTCCGCGGCGCTCGGCGACATCTCGGAGATCGCGCTGATCGCCCTCCCGATGACGCTGCTGGTCGTCGCCGGACAGGTCGACCTCTCGGTGGCCTCGATGCTGGGGCTGTCCAGCGCGCTCGCGGGCTCGCTCTGGCAGGCGGGCTTCGCCTTCGAACTCATCGTGCCCCTCTGCCTGTTGACGGGCGCGGTCGGCGGCCTGCTGAACGGCTGGCTCGTCACCCGGGTCGGGCTGCCCGCGCTGGCCGTCACCATCGGCACGCTCACCCTCTACCGGGGGCTGGCATCGGTGATCCTCGGGGACGAGGCGGTGGCCGGTTTCCCGGAGGCGTACGCGCGGTACGCGGCGTACACGGAGACGGTGCCCGGCACGTTCGTCCCGTATCCGGTCGGGCTGTTCGCGGTGCTCGCCGTCGGTACGGCGGTCGTGCTGCACCGCACGGGTCTCGGCCGCTCGCTGTTCGCGATCGGCGCGCAGGAGGACGCCGCGTGGTTCGCGGGCATCCGGGTCAAGCGGCTGAAGCTGGCGCTGTTCGTGGTGTCCGGTCTCGTCGCGTCGTTCGCCGGGATCGTCTACACGCTGCGCTACGGCAGCGCACGCGCCGACAACGGGCTCGGTCTGGAACTGGTCGTCATCGCCTCGGTGCTGCTCGGCGGCGTCGACTTCGACGGCGGCAAGGGCACGCTCGGCGGCGCCGTCGCGGGTGTGCTGCTGATCGGGCTCCTCACCAATCTGCTCACCCTCAACGACATCTCCAACGAGATCCAGGTGATCGTGACCGGTCTGCTGCTGGTCGCCTCCGTGCTGACCCCCCGGATCGTGGCGGTGGTCGCCGAACGCCGGCACCGGCGCACGGCGGCCGAGGAGTCCGTCCCGGTCTCCGCCGCGCCCTGACACCCGATCGCGCCCCCGACCCCGACCGACACTCCCGAAAGGCACCCGCCATGCCGTCACAGGCCCGTACCCGAAGCGGTGCGTCCGCCACCGCGTCCGCCGCGCTGCTCTGTGCCCTGACGCTCGCCGTGTCCGGCTGCTCGGGCACCACCAAGGACTCCGTCAAGGACGACTCCCCCGCCAAGTCGGCCGGGGCCAGGGCGAATCCGGACGCCCCGCTGAAGAAGGGTCTGAAGATCGCCTTCCTGCCCAAGCAGATCAACAACCCGTACGAGAAGATCGTGGACGACGCGGGTATCGCCGCCGCCCGGGAGATCGGCGCCACCGGCAAGGAGGTCGGGCCCTCCAACGCGAAGGCGTCGTCCCAGGTGTCGTACATCAACACCCTGATCCAGCAGCGGCAGGACGCGATCCTCATCGCGGCGAACGACCCCCACGCGGTGTGCGGCCCGCTGAAGCAGGCGATGCGGCAGGACATCAAGGTGGTGGCGTACGACTCCGACACCGCGAAGGACTGCCGGCAGCTGTTCATCAACCAGGCCAGCTCCGAGGAGATCGGCCGCAGCCAGGTCCGCAACATCGCCGCGCAGCTCGGCAACAAGGGCGAGATCGCCATCCTGTCGGCGACGCAGAACGCGACGAACCAGAACACCTGGATCGAGTTCATGAAGGACGAGCTGACGAAGCCCGCGTACCGGGACATGAAGCTGGTGAAGGTCGCGTACGGCGACGACCAGGACCAGAAGTCGTTCCAGGAGACGCAGGGGCTGCTGAAGGCGTATCCGGATCTCAAGGGGATCATCTCGCCGACGACGGTCGGCATCGCGGCGGCGGCCCGCTACATCGGCGGCTCGGCCTACAAGGGCAAGGTCGTCCTGAACGGTCTGGGCACGCCCAACCAGATGCGCGCGTACATCGAGAACGGCACCCTCGAACAGTTCTCGCTGTGGGACCCGAAGAAGCTCGGCCACCTCGGTACGTACGCGGCGGCGGCGCTGGCGTCCGGGCAGATCACCGGGGCCGAGGGCGAGACGTTCCAGGCCGGTGAGCTGGGCGAGTACACGGTCGGCAAGGACGGCGAGGTCATCCTCGGCCCGCCGACGGTGTTCGACGCGAAGAACATCGGCGACTTCGACTTCTGAGGCCGCCGGCCGCGCGCGGCCCGCGACGACGCCGGCGGCGGGACACGGCCGGTCCGGGGGCGGTCGCCACGGGCGGCGCGCCCCGGTGGGTAAAGTGGGCGCAGGCCCGCTGCCGGCGATCGGCGACACCGTCCCGCGTGTCGCCCCCGGCCGCGCCCCGGGCGCTCGCACCGGCACACGGAGTGCGGGCGGAGTGGGGCACACCCCGGACGCCCGCCACCGGCGACATCGTTCCGGAGCCGCGCGCACCGGGCGGTCCGAGGGGTCTGGAGCGGGTGGAGGTCATGGACTGATGGCGCAATCGGTGGGTATCAAGGACGTCGCGCGGGTGGCGGGCGTCTCGGTCGGCACGGTGTCGAACGTGATCAACCGGCCGGACTCCGTCGCCGAGGAGACACGGGCGAGGGTGCTGTCCACCATCGAGCGGCTGGGCTACGTACGGAGCGAGTCGGCCCGCCATCTGCGGGCGGGGCGCAGCCGCATCATCGCGCTGCTGGTGCTGGACATGGCCAACCCGTTCTTCGTGGACGTGGCGACCGGTGCCGAGCGCGTGGCGCGGGTGTCGGGGCTGGGCGTGATGCTCTGCAACAGCGCGCAGAGCAGCAGCGAGGAGGCCGTGTATCTGGGGCTGTTCAGTGAGCAGCGGGTGCGCGGGGTGCTGATCACCCCGGCCGACGGGACGGGCCGCAATCTGGAGAGCTTCCGGCGGCAGGACATCCCGTTCGTGTTCGTGGACCGGGTGGTGCCGAGCACCGAGGGCTGTTCGGTGTCGGTGGACGACGTGACGGGCGGGGCGCTGGCCGTGCGGCATCTGCTGGCGCAGGGGCACACCGACATCGCGTACGTGTCGGGGCCGCTTCAGCTGGCGCAGTGCCGGGACCGGCGGGCGGGCGCGCTGCTGGCGCTGGAGGAGGCCGGGCTGCCGGCCGACCGGCTGCGGGTGGTGGAGGCGGCGCGGCTGGACGTGCCGGCGGGGCGGGACTCCGGGGCGCGGCTGCTGGGGCTGCACAGCCGGCCGAGCGCGGTGTTCTGTGCGAACGATCTGCTGGCGCTGGGGGTGCTCCAGTCGATGTACGGGGCGGGGGTGGCCGTGCCGGACGAGATGGCGCTCGTGGGGTACGACGACATCGAGTTCGCGTCGGCCGCCGCCGTGCCGCTCACGTCGGTGCGTCAGCCGGCGGCGCGGATGGGGCAGCTGGCGGCGGAGTTGCTGATCGAGGAGACCGGTGAGTCGGCGGCCGGGCACCGGCATCAACGGATCGTTCTCCAGCCGGAGTTGGTGGTGCGGGAGTCCTCGATGCCGCGTTCGGCGGGCGGTCACGGGTCTCGCGTGTGACATGCCGGTGCGCGGCGGGGCCCGGACCGATGAGGTGCGTGGCGGTCCGGGCCCCGTCCCGGGCGGTCAGGACCGGCTGACGAAGTCCCAGGTGCCGTGTCCGGCGCGGTGGACCTGGAAGCCGGGCTCGGTGCGGACGAAGGTGGTGCCCTTGGGCGCGGTCACCGTGTCGCCGGGTCCGGCGGGCACGTGGATCTCGGCGTCGGACCCGACCGGCACGCCCACCGTCAGCCGCAGGTCACGGCCGACCCCGGACCAGTCGACGGAGGCCGTCCCCCGCACCGTACGGATGGACGTACGGGCCCAGTTGACGCCGGTGCGGGCGTCGGGGCGGACGGTGAAGGTGCGGTAGCCGTCGTCGCCGGGGCGCAGGCCCGCGACGTTCTCGTACAGCCACTGGGCGACGGTGCCCTGGAAGTAGTGGTCGCGGGAGCGGGAGTCGAGCTGCCACATCTCCCACATGGTGTCGGCGCCGTTGGCGAACCAGTGGCCCCAGCTCGGGTACGTGCGCTGGGTGGCGACCGCGTGGGCGATGTCCGGGTGGCCGTGGGCGCACAGGACGCGCAGCAGGACGCTGGTGCCGAGGGCGCCGGTGTTGAGGTGGTTGCCGCGTGCGGTGATGTCGGCGACGAGGCTGTCCACGACGGAGGCGCGGGCTCCGGCGGGGACCAGGCCGAAGGCGAGCGGGATCGCGTTGGAGGTCTGCCGGTAGCCGGGGTCCTTCGCCGTGCGGTAGTGCCCGGCGTCGCCCAGGAACGTGGCGTTGAGGGCGTCCTTGAGTCCGTCGGCCGCCGTGCGGTAGCGCCGCGCCGTGTCGTCGTGGCCGATGAGGTGTCCCATCTCGGCGGTGGCGACCAGGGCGCGGTGCAGATAGGCGGTGGCGGTGAGCCGGGTGTCCTCGGGCGGGTTGCCGCCGTAGCCGGGCGGCAGGTAGTCGCCGAGGGCGGTGACGGCGAGACCGTCCACCAATCGGTCCAGCTCCCAGTCCAGATAGCGGGTCAGCACCGGCCAGTGGCGCCGGGCGATCCGGTCGTCGCCGTACACCCGGTACATCTCGCGGACCAGGAACGGGTAGACGGTGGTCCACTCCGGTGACGGGCCGAGGTCGCCGTAGCCCCAGCCGCCGCTGGGGACGATCACCGGCAGCTGCCCGTCCGGGTTCTGACTGTCCCTCAGGTCGTCCAGCCACTTGGCGAGGAAGCGGTGGACGCCGAACGCGTAGGCGAGGGTGGGCGCGCCGAGCTGGGCGTCGCCGGTCCAGCCGTTCTTCTCGTACATGGGGGTGTCGGTGGGGATGCCGTGCAGGTTGTTGAGGAGGGTGCGGCGCATGGCGCGGTCGAGTTGTTCGTAGAACGGCTCGGAGCAGGCGAACGAGCTGACCTCGTCGACCGGGGTGTGGACGGTGCGGCCGAGTACGTCGGCGGGCGCGGGGCGGGCGGGCAGGCCCTCGATCTGGACGTAGCGGAAGCCCTTGTAGGAGAACGACGGTTCCCAGACCTCGGGTTCCGTGCCGCCCGCGCAGATGTACTCGTCGCGCTGGAAGCGGCCGGGGACGTGGCCGGTCTCGGCGTGGACGCTGCCGTCGTCCTTGAGTTTCTCGCCGTGGGTGAGGGAGACCGTCGTGCCGGCGGGGGCTTCGACGGTCAGCCGGGTCCAGCCGGCGGTGGTGCGGCCCATGTCGACCACATAGACACCGGGGCGCAGTTCACTGATGCCGGTGGGGGTGACGGTGTCGATGATCTCGATGGGGTCGTGCGGCTGGGCGCGCAGGGCGCCCCTGGGCGCCGGCTGGGCGCGCGCGGCACGCCAGTCGCGGTCGTCGAAACCGGGCCGGGTCCAGCCGTCGGGGGCGCGTCGCGCGTCGTACGTCTCCCCGGCGTAGAGGGAGTTGGTGAGGGTGGGGCCCTCGGTCATGCGCCAGTCGGCGTCGGAGACGACGGTGGTGCGGGAGCCGTCGGGGTGGTCGGCCTCCAGCCGGCACAGCAGGCGTGGTTCGCCGTGCCACGGGGGCCGGTGCCAGTTCCACACGTTGGGGGTGGTCATGCCGTAGAAGCCGCGGCCGAGGGTGACGCCGAGGGCGTTGTCACCCCGGCGCAGCAGGGACGTCACGTCGTGCACGGCGTACAGGACGGTCTCGTCGTAGTCGGTGAAGCCGGGGTCGAGGACCTGTTCGCCGATCCGCTCGCCGTTCAACTCGGCGACGTAGTAGGCGAGTCCGGTGAGGTAGAGGCGGGCTCGGGTGACGGGTTTCGGTACGGTGAACTCGCGGCGCAGCAGGGGCGCGGGCGCCTCGGGCGCGGAGACGGACACGCCGTCGCCCCAGGGGCCCTGGCCGTAGGGGGCGAGGACGGTGGCGGGTGTCCAGCCGCTGTCGTCGAAGTCGCTTTCCCGCCAGCCCTGTTGTTCGGTGCCGGAGGTCAGCCAGCGGCCGTCGGTGCGCAGTTCGTGGCTCCCGCCGTCGGCGGTCGCGACGACGAGGCGGACGAGGAGTCCGGCCGGGTTGACGGAGGCGCCGCCGCGATTGGTGGCGACGGCGGCGAGGACGATACGGCGCCCGGCCGCCTTCACGGCGTCGGTGACGTCGGCGGTCCTGCCGGTGCGCCAGCCGTCCGTCTGTTCCGGGGCGTGCGCGGCCTCGGCGCCGTCGAGGTGGAGGGTGAAGTCGTCGTCGGCGGTGGCGACGAGGGCCGCGTGCGCGACGGTCGCGCCGGCCGGGAGGTCGAGTGCGGCGCGGAACCAGCGGGGCCCGGTGGGGGCGCCGCCCGTGGTGGCGCCCTCGGACCAGATCCAGGCGGCGCCGTCGGGGGTCAGCGGGTCGGCGGGGGCGTCGGCGCCGATCCAGGTGGCGCCCCAGCGTTCGTCGCCGAGTGCGGTCTCCCACCAGCCGGCCGGGCTCCAGTCCGAGACCCGGCCGGAGGTGTCCCAGACGCGGACCTGCCAGTGGCAGCGGGTACGGGGCGGCAGCGCGGGCCCGCCGTAGGGGACGGCGACGCTGCGGGCGGAGTCCGTCCTCCCGGTGTCCCACAGGAGCCGGCGTCCGCGTGCGAGGTCCCGGGGGTCGGTGGCGGCTCTGAGCTGGTACGCGCGCTGCCCGGCGCCGTGGCCGTCGGCCGCCGACTCCCAGGAGAGGAGCGGGGTGGGGTCGTCGGTGCCGAGGAGGTACCGCGCGTACTCGACGGTCGTGGTGACGACCCGCAGCCCCCGGGCGCCGCCGCGCGCGGGCCCCTCCTCGGGGGTGGCGGCCGAGGCGGCCGGGCTCCCGGCGAGCGAGACGATTCCGGTGCCCGCGCCCACCAGGGAGGTGCCCAGGAGACCTCTGCGAGTCCAGCCCATGCCCATGCGCGCGCCCCTTTGATTGAATCGTTTCATGCCCCGTGCGAAGAATCGTAGGGCCGATCCCCGAGGGCTCACAAGAGGGGCGCGAGGGGCGTGCGCGGAACGGTGGCACAGATCCGGCACTTGCTGCGATCGGAAGGATTCTTGCGTCCGGGGAAGGGTCGGCGACTCCCTCAAGAGGCCCAGCGATCACCGGAGTTGACGGGAGACGTCAACGGCACCGCGACCAACTTGACGCCATTTCAACGCAATTCTTCGATGTGGACTGCTTGGTATTTCTTGCCGAACATTCATTTCTTGCGCAGATTCATAGACTTCCTGCGGAACCACTTCTAGCCTTTTCGCGTCCGCAGAGTCCCCACGAGCCGCAAGGACGTATGTCTGTGACACCTCCCCCAAGACACCGCCGCCTGTTCCGCCGCGGTGTGTCCGCCTCCCTCTCCGCCACCCTGGCCCTCGCGACGGCGGTGGCCGGCACGGCCGTCGCCGTCGTCGTGTCCGCCGCTCCGGCGGCCATGGCCGCCGGAGTCCCCGCCCCCTCCCCCATCGGTGTCCCCGGCCGGGGCGCCACCGTGCCCTTCGTGGAGCACGAGGCCGAGTACGCCGCCACCAACGGCACCCTGATCGGCCCCAACCGGCTGTACGGAACGCTCCCCTCGGAGGCTTCCGGACGGCAGGCCGTGACGCTCGACGCGGTCGGTGAGTACGTGGAGTTCACCCTCACCAAGCCGGCCAACGCCATGACCTTCCGCTACTCGCTGCCCGACAACCCCGCGGGAACCGGCCGGGACGCCGGGATCGACGTACGGGTCAACGGCAACCAGCTCAAGAACGTACCCGTGACCTCCAAGTACGGCTGGTACTACGGCGGTTACCCGTTCAACAACAACCCGGGCGACACCAACCCGCACCACTTCTACGACGAGACGCGCACCATGTTCGGCTCGACCCTGGCGACCGGAACCAAGGTCCGGCTCCAGGTGTCGTCCACCGCGCAGTCGCCGACGTTCACCATCGACCTCGCCGACTTCGAGCAGGTCGAGGCGCCGAAGGCGAAGCCCTCCGGGGCGCTCGACGTGGTGACCGACTTCGGGGCCGACCCGACCGGTGCCGCCGACTCCACCGCCAAGTTCCAGGCGGCGGTGGCCGCCGGGCAGGCGCAGAACCGTACGGTCTACATTCCGCAGGGCAGCTACGAGATCCGCGACCACATCGTGGTCGACAAGGTCACGCTCGCCGGAGCCGGCCCCTGGTACAGCGTGCTGAAGGGCCGTCACCCCACGGACCGCAGCAAGGCGGTGGGCGTCTACGGCAAGTACGCCAACCAGGGCGGCAGCAGCGATGTCACCCTCAAGGACTTCGCCATCATCGGCGACATCCGGGAGCGGGTGGACAACGACCAGGTCAACGCGATCGGTGGCGCGCTGTCCAACTCGGTCATCGACAACATCTGGATGCAGCACACCAAGTGCGGTGTCTGGGTGGACGGTCCGATGAACAACCTCACCATCAAGAACAGCCGCATCCTGGACCAGACGGCCGACGGCGTGAACTTCCACTACGGCGTCACCAACTCCACCGTCACCAACACCTTCGTGCGCAACACCGGTGACGACGGTCTGGCCATGTGGGCGGAGAACATCCCGAACGTGAACAACAAGTTCACGTTCAACACGGTGATCCTGCCGATCCTGGCGAACAACATCGTCACGTACGGCGGCAAGGACATCACCATCTCCGACAACGTCATGTCGGACACCATCACCAACGGCGGCGGGCTGCACATCGCCAACCGTTACCCGGGCGTCAACTCGGGCCAGGGCACGGCGGTCTCCGGCACCCACACCGCCGCGCGCAACACCCTGATCCGGGCCGGGAACAACGACTTCAACTGGCAGTTCGGCGTCGGCGCGGTGTGGTTCAGCGGGCTCAACGAACCGATCAACAACGCCACGATCAACATCACCGACACCGAGATCCTCGACAGCTCCTACGCCGCGATCCATCTGATCGAGGGCGCGACGAACGGGCTGAACTTCAAGAACGTCAAGATCGACGGCGCGGGCACCTACGCGCTCCAGATCCAGGCACCGGGCCGGGCGACCTTCGAGAACGTCAAGGCCACCAACATCGCCCAGTCCAACAAGATCCACAACTGTGTGGGCGCGGGATTCCAGATCACCCAGGTCGGCAGCGGCAACTCCGGCTGGTACTCCAACCCGCCCGCCTGCACCGGCGTATGGCCGGCGCCGCAGTGGACCAACGGCGGTGTGCCCGGCGGCGGCCCCGGACCGGAGGAGCCGGAGGAGCCCGGGGAGCCGGAGGAGCCCGGTGACGAGGGCAACCTCGCGCAGGGCCGCCCGGTCACCGCGACCGGGCAGGCGCAGACGTACGGTCCCGGCAACGCCGTCGACGGCAACGCGAACTCCTACTGGGAGAGCACCAACAACGCCTTCCCGCAGTCCATCACCGTGGACCTGGGCGCGGCGAAGAACGTCGACCGGCTGGTGCTGAAGCTGCCGCCGGCCTCGGCGTGGGCGACGCGCACCCAGACCCTCAGTGTCTCGGGCAGCACCGACAACTCCGCGTACAGCACGCTCAAGCCGTCGGCGGGCGTCACGTTCAACCCGTCGAGCGGCAACACGGCCACCGTCATCCTGCCCGGGACGGCGACCCGTTACGTCCGGGTGACCGTCACCGGCAACACCGGCTGGCCGGCCGCCCAGCTCTCCGAACTGGAGGTCTACAACGACTGACCCCGCGCGGGGGCGGTGCGCCGGCCGGCCGGACCGGGACGGCGCACCGCCCCGCGTACGGGGTTCACACCACGTACGTGTCGAGCCGCCCGCACATCCCGAACACCCCGCGCGCGTGCGGCAGTCGGGACCGTGTCCGCGCGTCGGCCAGATGCGACACGTCCCCCTCGGCGAGCCGGCCGAGCTGAACCCCGGTCTCCCGCGCGGCCCGCGCGGCGCCCGCCTCCCAGCGCGCCCGCCAGTCCGCCAGCCTCGACCGCACCAGGGCGCCCGCCGCCCGGTGGAAGTCCAGCAGCGGCTTCCCGTCCCCGGCGTCCCACGCCGCGCGCAGCGTCGTGAACCCCTCCACGGCCAGGTCCCGCCGGCTCCGGGCGAACGCCTCCCGCTCCGCCTCGGCGCCCTCGGGAATCCGTACGGCACGCGCGTACGTCTCCGGGTCGGCCAGATGCTCCGGCGGCAGGGTGAGCACGGCGTCCCCGGCCTCGGGCAGTCCGTTGTTCTGCATCAGGACGACGAGCCGCAGACCGCCCTCGTTGACGAGCCGGTGGACGGTGCCCGGGGTGAACCAGACCAGGGCGCCCGGCTCCAGCGGCGTACTCGCGAAACCCTCGGTGGCAAGGGTCTGCACGGCGCCGCGCCCGGCGGTCACCGCGTACCCCTCCGAGCAGGTCAGATGAAGATGCGGGGTGCCGCCGCGCAGCCCGTCGGCGGCCTCCCAGTCGTACACGGTCAGGTGCGAGACGGCGACGGCGCCGGGCAGTCCGGCGAACCCCTCACCGGTGCCGCTGTCGGTGGACGGTCCGGTGCGGGACGTCATCGGTACTCCCCCTCGGGCGCGGATACGGCGCAGCAAGCGCTTTCTTCCGGGTGCGGACCCGAACGTAGAGGCGCCCCCGATCCCGTGTCAACGGGACCGGGGGCGCACGGCGCCGGACCGTGACTACCCCTTGATCGCACCGGAGTTGGCGCTGCGCATGAAGTGCCGCTGGAAGGCGAAGAAGAGCGCCGCGACCGGAAGGGTCGCCAGCAGGGCCGCCGTCAGCTTGAGCGGATACTGCGTCCCGCTGCTCAGACTGCCCGAGACGAAGGACGCGAGGCCCGTCGTCAGGGTCTGGTACTGCGGCGACTGGGTCGCCACCAGGAAGTGCGTGAACTCGTTCCAGGAGCCCTGGAAGGAGAGGATCGTCAGGGTGATCAGGGCGGGCTTGGCCATCGGCAGCACCACCGACCAGAAGGTGCGGAAGACACTGGCGCCGTCGATCCTGGCGGCCTCCTCCACCTCCCTCGGGATGGAGAGGAAGAACTGCCGCATGATGAAGACACCCGCCGCGTCGACCATCAGAGGGATGATCATGCCGACGTACGTGTCGAAGATGCCGAGCTGGTTGAGGACGAGGAACTTCGGGATCAGCAGCACCACGCCGGGCACCGACATCACCGTCAGCAGCGCGCTGAAGAGGAAGTTGCGCCCCCGGAAGTCGAGCCGGGCCAGCGCGTAGCCGGCCAGCGAGTCGAAGAAGACCCGGCCCGCCGTGATGAACAGCGTGACGAGGACCGAGTTGCCCAGCCAGGTGCTGAACGGTACGGCGTCGGAGACGTTCCCGAGTCCGAACAGCCGCCGGTAGGAGTCCAGCGAGAACGGGTTCGGCAGCAGCGACAAGGGGTTCGACGCCGCGTCGGGGTCGGTCTTGAACGACGTCACGATCTGCACGACGAACGGCATCAGGTACAGCAGGCCGACCACGGTGAGCAGCAGATAGAGCACGGCGAGCAGGGCCCGCCGGCCGTTGCCGCCCGGGACGCGCGGCCCGGCGGGAGTGGCCGCGGGGGCGCGGGGCGCCCAGGCAGCCGGGGAGTCCGCGGTCGGGTCCGCGGTCACGGTCACGGTCGCGCTTATGGCCGCAGTCGGGTTCGGGTTCGGGTTCGCCGGTGTCGTACTCATGAAGCCCTCCGGCGTATGGCCCCGAAGCGCCTGCCCGGCTTGACCGGCTTGTCCCGGTCGCGCAGCAGGACACGCTGGATCAGGGTCATCACCATGATGATCGCCAGCAGGATGAAGGCGATGGATGCGGCGCGGCCGTATTCGGAGTCCTGGAATCCCGCGGTGTAGGAGAGGAAGGCCGGGGTGAGGGTGGTGTTGCCCGGGGCGCCCTGGCTCATCACGTACACGGCGTCGAAGATCTGCCAGCTGCCGATCAGCCCGAGGGTGAGCACCAGGAAGATCACCGGCCGCAGCGCGGGGAGGGTGACGTTGCGGAACGACTGCCAGCGGTTGGCGCCGTCCAGCAGGGCCGCCTCCTCCAGTTCGGCGGGCACGTCCTGGAGCGCGGCGAGGAAGATCAGCATGTAGGTGCCTGAGGAGGTCCACACGATCAGCGCGATGATGGTGCACATCGCGATGGAGGGCCCGGACAGCCAGTCCCACCAGGACAGTCCGAGGAAGCCGTTCGACGCGAGCGCCGCCGTCGGCCTGTCGGGGTCGACGATGCCGAGGCCGCCGAGCACCGTCCAGACCAGGCCGTTGGCGTCGGTGAACCACTTGGGTCCGGTGATCCCGACCCACTTCAGCAGCGCGTTGACGGCGCCGCTGCCCTGGAAGAGGAAGAGGAAGACGGTGGAGATGGCGATGGAGCTGGTCACCGAGGGGAAGTAGAAGATCGTCCGGAAGAGGCTCTTGCCCTTGACGCGGCGGCTGTTGACGGCCACGGCGAGGGCGAGGGAGAGGACCGTCTGAAGCGGTACGGCCAGCAGGACGAAGTAGAGGTTGTTGCGGACCGAGGTCATGAAGAGCGTGCGGTCGAGACCGTCCTCGCCCAGGACCTTGGCGTAGTTGTCGGCCCCGACGAAGTCGGCGGCGCCGGTGAACGGGTTGGACTGCCCGTTCCAGTTCAGCAGGCTGACCCACAGGGCCATGCCGATGGGCAGCAGCAGGAACAGTCCGAGCACCACCACCATCGGGCTCACGAACAGCCAGCCCCACATGCCCTGCCGGCCCTTGATGCCGGAGCCGGGCCGGCGCGGGCGCCCGGCCTCGGCGGCGGTGCCCCCGGTGTTCCCGGTGCCTCCGTCGTCTCCTCCGGCGGCGGGCGGCGCCGCGACGGAGCCGCTGCCGCTGCCGTACTGACTCATGGTCTTTCCCTCTTCTCCCGCACCCGCCGGGGCCGTGCGCCCCGGCGGGTGTCCTACACGTGTAACCGTCCGGTCAGCCGTTGCTCTTCAGGATCTGCTCACCGTTGGTCTGAAGATCACCGAGGATCTTCTTGGGGTCGGCGGTCGCCAGCTCGGCCAGGTCCGTGTCCAGCTGCTGGAGGACCTTGGTGAAGCCGGGAAGGGTGACCGGACCCTGCGCGTAGGCGGAACCGTCCACGAACGCCTTGTCCTGCGGGTGCTTCTCCTCGTACGTCGCCAGCGCGCTGGTGCGCGAGGGCATCACACCGTACGCGTCGGCGAACGCCATCTGCTGCTCGGCGGTGGTGAACGCCTCGACGAGCGAGACCGCGGCGTCGTGGTGCGCGCTCTTGTTGGCGATGCCCCAGCAGGTGCTGAAGGACAGTGTGCCCCGGCCCTTCGGGCCCTCGGGCAGCGGGACGACCTGGTAGTCGACGTCCGGGTAGTCGTTGGTCATCGCACCGGTGAGCCAGTTGCCCTCGATGGTCATGGCCGCCTTCTGCGTACCGAACGCCTCACCGCCCCAGCCCGCGTCGACCTGCGGCGGGAAGGCGAGGACCTTGTCGTTCAGCAGCTTCTTCACATAGGTGAGCGCCTCGACGTTCTCGGGACTGTCGGCCGTGATCTCGGTCTGGTCGGCGTTGGTGATCCAGCCGCCGGCCTGCTTCATGAAGGGGCCGAGCTGGTTGTAGCTGGCGTTGGCGACCAGGCCGTGGACCTTGCCCTTGGTCAGCTTCTTGGCGACCGCCGCCAGATCGTCCCAGGTCTTGGGGTGGTCGGCCTCGGTGAGACCGGCGTCCTCCCACATCTTGGTGTTGATCGCGAGGCCCAGCGTGGAGCTGTCCTTCGGGGCGCAGACGAACTTGTCCTCGTAGGAGAAGGAGCTGCGCAGCGTCTCGGCGAAGTCCTCCTTGTCCTTGAGCTTGTCGCCGTACGCGTACAGGGAGTTGCCCTTGGCGTAGTTGGCGAAGACGGACGAGCCGACGTAGAAGACGTCCGGCGGCGCGCCGCCCGCGAGCGCCTGGCCGAGCTGCTGCTCCAGGTTCTGCGCCGGGACGACGGTGACCGTGTTGCCGGTCTTCTTCGCCCAGGCGTCGGCCGCGGCCTTGACGGCGTTGGTCTCGGCGTCGCCGGACGAGCCGATCATCACGGTCAGCTTCTGCTTGCCGGAACTCTTCTGTTCGGCGCTGCTGTCGCTGCCGAAGTCGGACGAGCAGCCGGTTATCAGGAGCGCGCCGCACACGGCGGCGGCGACTGCGGCTCTGTTCTTGTTCATCTGCTTCTCTCTCCAGCTGTCGCTGTCGGACGTGCTGTTGGGGGTTTCGGTGGCCGGGTGGGCCGGGGGACGGTGGCCGGTGGTCCGGGGAGGGGGCCGGGATCCGGCCGGGGCGGGGCGGGGTGGTACGAGGGTGGAGTCACGGGGCCGGACCCGGGGTGCGGATCCGAGGGCCGTGCCGCCCGGGGGTCAGGTCCCGGGCGGCACGGCCGTCGAGCTTTCGCGGACGATCAGTTCGGGTGCCAGCAGGACACGCTCCGGCGCGGCGTCCGGGTCCTTGATCCGGGCCATCAGGATCCGGGTGCAGGCGCGGCCGACCTCGTCCAGCGGCTGGCGGACGCTGCTGAGGCTCGGCGAGAGGAGACCGGCGGCGGGCGAGTCGTCGAAGCCGACGACCGCCACGTCCCGGCCGGGGCTCAGGCCCGCGTCCCGCAGCGCCCGGTAGCAGCCGAGGGCCAGGGTGTCGCTGGCGGCGACCACGGCCGTGGCGCGGCCCACCACCTTGGCGACCGCGACGCGGGCGGCGTCGACGTCGTCCACCGAAGAGACTCGCAGGTCACGGATGGGCAGGTCGTGGCGGCGCATGGCCTCGCGCCAGCCGCCGGCCCGGTCGTCACCGACGCCCGAGCCGCGCGGCCAGCCCAGGAACGCGATCTTCCGGTGCCCGGCCGCCACCAGCTGGTCGACCGCCGCGCCGGTGCCGTGCGCGCCGTCGACGTCGACCCAGTCGCCGGTGTCCCGTGCCGACCAGCGGCCGAACGCGACGAACGGGACGTTGTTCCTGTGGAGCCAGCCGGGCCGTTTGTCGCCCCGGTAGGTGTTGCTGAGGACGAAGCCGTCGACGGAGTGCTCACGGAGCAGTTCGTCGTAGCGTTCGGCCTCGTCGTCGGCGCCGAGGGGCGCGGCGAAGAGCAGGATCCGGTACCCGGCCTGGTCCGCCGAGTCGGACAGCGCGTGCAGGAAGTGGTCGGAGACGGGCGTCGACAGGCCCGGGGGCGTGGGCTGGACGCCGTAGCCGATCAGCCGGCTGGAGCGGGTGCGCAGCGAACGGGCGGCCTGGTGGGGCCGGTAGTCCAGTTCGTCGAGCGCCTCCCGCACCCGGGTCAGGGTGGTGGGTGCGAGGAGGTCGGGGGAGTTGAGCGCGTTGGAGACGGTCTGGGTGGACACCCCGGCCCGCTGGGCGACGAGGGCCAGGGTGACCGGCCCTCCCTTGCGTCCGCCCGCCGACGTCGTACGTGCCACCGACGGCCTCCGTTCTCCTGTGCGTTCACGCGCACGGCAGCCGCTCGAAATGCGGCGCCGCATCTGCAATGGATCGATAAAACTCTTTCCCATGGCAGCTTGGCAAGGGTTAAGGTGAATTTTGATCGATCCAAAACATGAGAGGCGCCACACAGTGAACACGGTCGTCCAGGGAAACCCCACCGGTCACCAGCCGCCCGCGGACGTCGTCACCGAGGGCCTTCAGCCCTTCCTGCACGACGTCCGCACCACGCTCTACGCGCCCAGTCTGGTGCTGTCCCGGCCGGCCGGAGACATCGCGGGCGGCCCCGACGGGTTCTTCCACGGGGACCGGCGGCTGCTCTCCCGGCTGACGGTCGGGGTCGAGGGCGTGCCCGTCCTGCCCGTCGGGGACAGCCTCGGGGCGGCCGACCGGACGTCGTTCCGCGCGGTGTTGCGGGGTGTCGGTGAGCACACCGCCGACCCGGCCGTCACGCTGCACCGGGTGCGTTCGGTCGAACCGGGCGTGCTCCGCGAGGAGTTGGAGATCGCGAACGCCGGCGTCAAGGCGATACGGGTGACGGTCGTCGTCGGCGCGGCCAGCGATCTGGTCAGCATGAACGACGTCAAGTCCGGCCGCCCCTCCCCCGCCCTGCCCGCCGCCGTCGAGGACCGGGCGCTGGTGTGGCGCCGGGACGGGGTCGAGGTGCGGCTGGCCGCGTCGGCCGGGTCCCCCGCCGTGGACGCCGGGGCGGGCGAGTTCCGCTTCGAGGTGGCCCTCGCGGCGGGCCAGTCGTGGCGTACGACGCTGGAGTGCGCCGTCACGGACGACGACCCGCTGCGGTTCCCGGCGGTCGCGCGCGACGCGGTGCCGTGGTCCCCGACCGGGCTGCGCAGCGCCGATCACCGCATGGACCAGTTCTTCGCCCGGTCGGTCGGGGACCTGGAGCGGCTGCTGCTGTCCGACCCGGAGCACCCGGAGGACCGGTTCCTGGCCGCCGGGTCGCCGTGGTTCCTCACCCTGTTCGGCCGTGACTCGCTGTGGGCGGCGCGGATGCTGCTGCCGCTGGGCACCGAACTGGCGGCGGGCACCCTGCGTACCCTCGCGCGCCGCCAGGGCACCGCCACCGACCCGCGCACCGACGAGCAGCCCGGAAAGATCCTGCACGAGGTGCGCCGGGAGGAACTGACGCTGAGCGGGGGCGCGTCCCTGCCCCCGGTCTACTACGGCACGGTCGACGCCACCCCGCTGTGGGTGATCCTGCTGCACGACGCCTGGCGCTGGGGCATGGACCCCGAGCAGGTGCGCGACCTGCTGCCGCACGCCGAGGCGGCGCTTGAGTGGCTGGCGGCTTACGGCGACGCGGACGGCGACGGCCTCCTCGAATACATCGACGCCTCCGGCCTCGGTCTCGCCAACCAGGGCTGGAAGGACTCCAGCGACTCCATCCGCTGGCGCGACGGCGAGCTCGCCGAGGCCCCGATCGCGCTGTGCGAGGTCCAGGCGTACGGGTACGAGGCGGCCATGGGCGGCGCGGCGCTGCTGCGGGCCTTCGGCCGGCCCGGCGCGGAGCGCTGGGAGGAGTGGGCGGAGCGGCTGAAGGAACGTTTCCGGGAGAGCTTCTGGGTCGAGGACGAGACGGGCCGCTACCCGGCCGTGGCGCTGGACGCCGCCAAGCGCCCGGTGGACTCGGTCACGTCGGGGTTCGGGCATCTGCTGGGCACCGGACTGCTCGACGCGGAGGAGAGCGCGCTGCTCGCCGCCCGGCTGGCCGGTCCGGAGCTGAACTCGGGCTTCGGGCTGCGTACCCTCAGCACCGACTCGACCGGTTTCAACCCGTTCGGGTATCACATCGGGTCGATCTGGCCGCACGACACCGCGATCGCCGTGCACGGTCTGGTCCGGGCGGGCTTCCCGGTGGAGGCGGCGTCGCTGGCGGACGGTCTGGTCGCCGCGTCGGCGGCGTTCGAGGGCCGGCTGCCGGAGCTGTTCGCCGGGCACGGCTCGGCCGTCGACAGCGCGCCCGCGCCGTATCCGGCGTCCTGCCGCCCGCAGGCGTGGTCGGCGGCGTCGGCCGTGGCGCTGCTCCAGGCCGCGCTCGGTCTGGAGGCGGACGTACCGGCGGGGACGCTGAGCTTCTCGCCGCGCGCCGCCGAGAGCATCGGTCCGCTGCGGCTGACCGGTCTGCGGGTGGCGGGCGCGCCGCTGGCCGTCCGGCTGGACGCGACGGGCCGGGTACGGGTCGAGGCCCCGGGCTCACTGACCGTGCACGGCGCCGAGCGCGCCTGACCGACGCTTCCGGGTCGCCGGGCCGGGGTCGCCGGGCCCGCAGGCGGCGAGCCACGAGCCGCACATCCACGAGCCCCTGCGTCCGCGACTCAACGAGTCCACGAGTCCACGAGTCCACGAGAAGGAACCGCTGCCATGCCGCTGATGGACCTGCCCCTGGAGGAGTTGCGCGGCTATCTCCCCGACCGGGAGGAGCCGTCGGACTTCGACGCCTTCTGGGCCGACACGCTCGCCGAGGCGCGCGGCCACGACCGGGCGCCCGTCTTCACGCCGTACGACGCCGCGCTGACCGAGGTGGACGTGTACGACGTGAGCTTCCCGGGCTTCGGCGGCGACCCGGTGGCCGGCTGGCTGCTGGTGCCGGCCTCCGCGACGGGGCCGCTGCCGTGCGTGGTGGGTTTCCTCGGGTACGGGGGCGGGCGCGGCTTCCCGTACGAGTGGCTGACCTGGCCGTCGGCCGGGTACGTCCATCTGCTGATGGACACGCGGGGGCAGGGCGGCTCGCTCCAGCCCGGCGCGACGGGCGATCCGCACGGCAGCGGGGGCGCGTCGTCGCCGGGGATGGTCACGCGCGGCATCGAGGACCCGGCGGACTACTACTACCGCCGGGTCTTCACCGACGCAGTCCGGGCCGTGGACGCCGCACGCGCCCATCCGTCGGTCGACCCGGCGCGGATCGTCGTCGCCGGGGGCAGCCAGGGCGGCGGCATCGCACTGGCCGCGTCGGCGCTGAGCGACGGGGTGACGGCCGCGCTGATCAACCAGCCCTCGCTGACCCACTTCCGGCGCGCGCTCCAGGTGGTGGAGGGCAACGCGTACCGGGAGATCTGGACCTATCTGCGGACCCACCGGAACGCGGAGGAACGGGTGTTCCGGACGCTGTCGTACTTCGACGGGGTCAACTTCGCGGCGCGCGCGACCGCCCCGGCGCTGTTCGCGGCGGCCCTGATGGACGACATCTGCCCGCCGTCGACGGTGTTCGCGGCGTACAACCACTGGGCCGGCCCGAAGGACATCCGGGTCTGGCCCTGGAACCGCCACGAGGGCGGCGGCTACTTCCAGGACCTGGAGCAACTGCGCTTCCTGCGGGCGCTGCCGGGGCTCGGGAGGAGCTGAGGGCGCGGAGGGGCACGTCGGGGGCCGGGGCTCGGTCAGAGTCCGTAGTGGACATGTGCGGCCCACAACGTCGGTGTGGCGGGGGACCGTTCACGTCGCGCGCGGATCGCCTCGTGCGGTGCGCGGGCGGCCCCGGAGGCGTCGGCGGAGCCGCCCGCGCAGGGCGAACCGGCGGTCGGCGTCGCGTAGAAGCGGTTCGCGATCGCGGCGGACTCCTCGTCGTCCACGCTCCGGAGCGTACCGATCACCTGGCGGAATCCGGCCGTGTGGAAGGCGCCGGTGATGTGCGGGGCCTCGTCCGCCGGGGCGTCGCGTCCGCCCAGCGTGTCGCACGCCGACAGATACGCCGACTCCGCCTGGTCCAGGCGGAGTCGGGCGATGTCCGCCGTGGCGAGCAGCCGTTGCGCGTGGTCGTGGAGCGGCAGGTGCCCGCCGGGCGCGGTGTCGGCGGCGCTGATCGCGTGGCAGGCGATGTGGGCCCGGTTGTGCCGTGGCAGCGCGTCGAGGACGGTCCGGTACCGGGCCTGCGGGCCTTTCAGCCGGACGTCGAGCATCAGTTGGCGGGCCAGTGCGTCCGTCTCCTTCTCGACGCCCGGCAGTTCGGCGGCACCGGGGGTGTGGCGGAGCGCGACGGCAAGCACGCGGCGGGTGGGTGACGGTGTGCGGGCCCGGTCCCGGACCGGTTCGCGCACGGTGGTGGCGTACGACGACACGACCCGGTCGAGCACGGTGTCCCCGGGGGGCGCCCGGCAGGCCGGCGGCGTGGAGCGGGAAGCCGACGAGCGGA
The DNA here is from genome assembly GCF_036327775.1 of Streptomyces sp. NBC_01498. Classification (NCBI taxonomy): domain Bacteria; kingdom Bacillati; phylum Actinomycetota; class Actinomycetes; order Kitasatosporales; family Streptomycetaceae; genus Streptomyces; species Streptomyces sp. NBC_01498. The sequence goes on from NZ_CP109598.1 coordinate 740,339, forward strand.
CCGGTGGGAATCCACCACATCCGGGGCGGCGCCTGTCCGCCGGGCGGTGGGCCGGTGAACCCGAGTGCGTCCAGCACGGGTTCGGTTGACCGCTTCCCACAGCCGGGCCAGGGTCCGTACGACGCGCCGGCCCGCGGCCTGTTCGGCGAACGAGCCGGCGCCGCCCACTGCGTCCAGCTGCTCGGCGAACTCGGCCGACCGGGCGAGGAGTTCGTCGTAGTGGACGTCCGGCAGCGGAATCGACCGGACTCGTCCGTGCTGGAGCAGCGGCGCCGCGCAGCCGAGACCGCTGATGTTGATGACGGCCACCGGACCGAGCGCGTCCGCCTCCGCGGCCAGCCGGCGGGGCCGGGCGGCTTCAGGAGGTCCGGGAAGCCGGGCCGTCTCCGTACGGTGTCGACAAGTCGCTCCCACTCGTCGGCCAGGGCGTGGCGTTCCTCGCCCGCCAGGGGGGCCTGGCCGTACGGCTCCCGGGGCCGCCCGTGGTGGGAAGTGCCTCGCGAGCCGGCCCGGCGGCGGAGATCAGCGCGTGGAGGTCGCCGCCCGCCGTCCACGTACGTCAGCGCGAGTCGCCGCGTCAGCGCGAGTCGCCCCGCCAGTCCCAGCGTCCCGGATCCCCGGCGCGGGGCCCGTACTGGGTCCGGCCGCCCGGACCGTACGCGCCTATCTCGGTGGGCAGGGCGGCGCCGTCGGCCAGTTCCTGGTCCGTCCAGCCCGTCACGTCCAGCAGCAGCCCGTCCAGCGGACCGGCGCACAGCTCCCGGTAGGCACGGCCGGTGCGCGGTCCGGGATCGGGGTCGTCGTGGTCGGCGCCGTACACCCGGCGCCGCTTCAGTTCGTCCATGTACGGCAGCATCCCAGCCGCCACTGACAACGGGGCCCGCGTCCGGTTCAGCGGGTGGCGACGGTGAGCAGGACGGGCTCGGTGACGCCCGCGGCGCGCAGCGCGTCCAGGAATACCTCCGCGGTCCACGCGGCCACGTCCGGGGCCCATTCGCGGGTACGGCACCGGAAGGCCATGGCGGGGCGCATCCCGCGTGTCTGGACCTGGCCGGTCAACGGGTGCGCCAGAGCGCCGGGGTCGTGGTCCGGCGGCAGAGCGGTGACCGGGGTCGTGAGCCCGAACGCCGACTCCCGTACGTGGTCGCCGACCCGTGGTGCCAGCGCGGACAGGCCGTGTCCCCGGCCCGCCACGGTCACGGTCAGTTCGGTGGGGGCGTCCGGGTGCGGGTCCGTCATCGCGAACCAGTCGGCCGCGTCGACCAGGGCGAAGGTGGTGGTGCCGGGGGCCAGACGCGTCGGCAGCAGGGCGTGCAGGCCGGTCAGCCGGAAGGCGCCGACCCGGCGCAGGATGTCGCCGAGGACGGTCGCCACCGGGAGGACCGGCAGCCGCTGACCGCGCAGTCCTTCCGCGACGGCGATCTGGAGCCAGGCGGCCTCACGGACACGGCCGTCCGCCGTCCAGTCGCCGCCCGCGTCGTTGTGCCCCCACCGGGCGCCGTCCAGTTCCCCGTCCGGGCCGAGGGTCGTGGTGCTCCAGCCGTACGCCTCCGCGCGCTTCACGGCCAGACTGAAGACGTCCTCCTCAAGGCCGCCCTCGGTCTCGTCGTTCCTGTCGTCCCCGTTGTCTCCTTGCGCGATCGCGCGCGTGACCCACGGGTGCGGGTCCAGGACTCCGTGCAGCCCCATGATCATTGTCGGGTCCCCGAAGGTGTCGTCCACGGCCCGGACCCTATCCCGGCGCCGGGACGGTGCCCTCGGCGACCCGGCGGCCCAACTTCCTTTCGGGGAAGCCGAGTCGGGATGATCGGCGACTTCGGGGGTGAGCGGCGCCGGGCTGCGGCGGCCTCCCGGGTTGGCTCATTCGCACCGCGCCACGCGGAAAATCGGGGGCTCCCGGCCGCTCCGTGCCCCACGGTCCGGCACATGAATGACGAGGACGGTTACTTCGGCGAGCGCGTCGCGGCCACCTACGACGATCCGTCGGCGGCGGAATTCCTGCCGGAGACACTGAATCCGATGGCCGACCTCCTGGCGGAACTCGCCGACGGGGGCCGGGCCCTCGAACTCGGCATCGGTACCGGCCGGGTCGCCCTCCCCCTCGCGGAGCGCGGCGTCCCGGTCCACGGCATCGACATGTCGGGCCGATGGTGAGCCGGCTGCGCGCCAAGCCCGGCGGCGACGGGATCGGCGTGACGATCGGGGACTTCGCGACCACGAGGGTGGCCGGGACGTTCTCCGTCGCCTGTCTCGTCTTCGACACGATCATGAATCTGACCACACAGGACGCACAGGTCGCCTGCTTCCGCAATGTCGCGGACCATCTGGCGCCCGGCGGCTGCTTCCTCGTCGAGACGATGCTCCCGGAGCTCCGGAAGCTTCCGGCCGGCCAGAGCCTCGTACCGTTCCATGTGAGCCCGACGCGTTGGGCGTTCGACGTCTACGAAGTCGCGACGCAGCGGCTGACATCCAACCATGTGGAGGTCGTGGACGGTCACGGCTCGTACACGCACACGCCCGGTACGTCTGGCCGGCGGAACTCGACCTGATGGCACAACTCGCGGGCATGCGGCTGCGCCACCGCTGGGAGGGCTGGCAGCGCGAGCCCTTCACCGACGAGAGCACGAAGCACGTCTCGGTGTGGGAGAAGCCCGCCGGCTGACCGGGGCGGGGGCCCGGAGCGCGAGACCCACGGCACGCGTCACGGCTCACGCGGCTCACGGCGGCTCACGGCGGCTCACGGCGGACGATCCCCGCCCGGCACCGCACGGGCACCGCACGGAGACGTCGCGCGAATGTCGTTACGATTTGTCTTCCGCGAGTTCGCCGAGGCGGCGCCGACACACAACCGTTCGCGATACCGAACGGAAACACGCCCGTCATCGCCCACTGAAGCGAACACACCTGACGGTCGAAGGAGATCGCCCGATGTCCCCCAGCAGCCCGGTCCGCAGCACTCTGGCCGCCAATCTCCGCCGGGAGCGGAGGCGCCGGGGGCTGTCGCTCTCCGAGCTGTCCCGGCTCTCCAAGATCGGCAAGGCGACCCTGTCGCAGCTGGAGTCGGGGACCGGGAATCCGACCATCGAGACGGTCTTCAGCCTCTCCCGCGCCCTGGAGGTACCCATCTCGGACCTGCTCGACACCGGGCACGCCGAGGCGGTGACCGTGGTCCGGTCCGCCGAGGTGGACGTCCTCAGTGGCGAGGGCGTGGACCTGCGTCCGCTGCGGCGGATCGAGGCGGGCGGGGTCATCATGGAGGTGTACGACCAGCAGGTACGCGCCGACGCGCAGCAGCCGTCGCTCGGGCACGCCGGCACCGAGCACACGGTGGTGCAGAGCGGCACGCTGGAGGTCGAGGTGGACGGTCACCGGGTGGAGCTGGGGCCGGGCGACTACGTGTCGTTCGACGCCTCACTGCCGCACCGGTACGCGGCGCAGGACGGGCCGGTGCGTTCGGTGCTGCTGCTGCACTACCCGTCCGGCGGCGGGTCCCTTCCCGAGGCACCGGGCACGCCGCACTGACCAGGCACCGGTCCCGCACCGGCACGGCGGGGACGGAGCGGGGAGGACACCGGTCGGCCGGCCGGGAGGACGACGAGGACTCCGCGTCCGTCCGGCCCGTCCGATCCGTTGACACCTCCGGCACGCAGCCCTAGCCTCAGCATCGTTCGTCATACGGAACGCGGAGGTCTGGTGGACCGAACACGAGTGGTCGTGGTGGGTGCCGGAATCATCGGTGCCGCCTGCGCGCGTGAACTCGCCGTCGCCGGTTTCGACGTGCTCGTACTGGACCGCGCCGGACCCGCCGCCGCGACCACCTCGCACGGCGAGGGAAACATCCTCGTCTCCGACAAGGGACCGGGCCCGGAACTGGAACTCGCCCAGCTGTCCCGGCGGTTGTGGCCCGAGGTGCTGGCCGCCGTCGCCGGACAGAACCCGGCGGGAGCGGGCCCGGACGCGGTCGAATGGGATCCCAAGGGCGGCATCGTGGTCGCGACCACCCCCGAGGGCGCCGAGGCGCTGCTGCCGTTCGCGGCGGCCCAGCGCGCGGTCGGCGTACGCGCCGAGGTCCTGGACGACGACGCCCTGACCGCCGCCGAACCCTTCCTCACCGAACGGCGCACCGCCGCCGTGCACTACCCCGAGGACGCCCAGGTCCAGCCGGCCGGCGCGGCCACCACCCTGCTCGCCGACGCCCTGCGGGCCGGAGCCCGGCTGCGTACCGGCGCCGAGGTGCTCGGTGCCGTCGTGCGCGGCGGACGGCTGACGGCGGTCCGGACGGCGGACGGGACCGTCGAGGCCGACGTGTTCGTCAACGCGGCCGGGCCGTGGTCCGGCGAGGTCGCCCGGCGGCTCGGCGTCCGGCTCGACATCCGCCCGCGCCGGGGCGAGGTGCTGGTGACCACTCCCCGGCCGCCGACCGTCTTCCACAAGGTGTACGACGCCGACTACGTCGGCGCGGTGGGCAGCGGCGCGGGCGACCTCCAGACGTCGGCGGTCGTGGAGTCGACCCGCGCGGGCACCCTGCTCCTCGGTTCCTCGCGGCGGCGTGTCGGGTTCGACGACCGGACGCGCCCCGAGGTGCTGTCGGCGATCGCGGCCAAGGCGCTCACACTCTTCCCGTCGCTGGCGGACGTGCCGGTGATGCGGGCGTACGGAGGGTTCCGCCCGTACGTCCCCGATCATCTGCCGGTCATCGGCGCCGACCCGCGACTGGACGGTCTGTGGCACGCCACCGGCCACGAGGGCGCGGGGATCGGTCTGTCCGTCGGCACCGCGCGGCTCGTGCGCGAACTGATGACGGGCACCGCGACGGCCATCGACACGGACCCGTTCCGGGTGGACCGGCCGGCCGTGCTCGGCGACGACGCGACCGACACCGCACCCGCCACCGCGCCCGCCACCGCACCGGGCGACACATCTGGCGCCGCGCCCGCCACCGCACCGGGAGACCGACCGCCCGGCAGCCCCCGCGACGCTTCGACCGCCGCCACCGAGGAGCGCTCATGAGCCCCCGTCTCGTCCCCGCCGCGTCCGACCCGGCCGGACGCCGGGACCGTGCGCTGACCATCACCGTGGACGGTGAACGGGTCACCGGCGTCGTCGGCCAGACCCTGGCCGGGGTGCTGCTCGTGTCCGGCCGGCCCGCCTGGCGCCAGGCCCCCTCGGGCGCGCCGCGCGGGGTGTTCTGCGGGATCGGCGTCTGTTTCGACTGTCTGGTGACGGTGAACGGCGAGCCCGACGTACGCGCGTGCCGCCGCCGCGCCCGCGACGGCGACACGGTGACCACACAGTCCCGGGCGGCGCCGAGCACGCGGTCCGGAACGCCCGACGACCGGGACGGACGAGACGGACAAGGCGGGCGAGACCGACGAGACGGGCGGTGGACGCCGTGACCGGCCGTCGCCGTCATGTCGTGGTCGTGGGAGCGGGACCCGCCGGACTCGCCGCCGCCGACACCGCGCTCGCGGCGGGCGCCGATGTCACGCTGATCGACGCGGCCGAACGGCCCGGCGGCCAGTACCACCGGATGCTGCCCGAGGCGTACGGGGCGACCGACCCCGGGGCCCTTCAGCACGGCTACCGCTCCTTCGAGCGCCGCAGCCGCCGGGTGCTGGAACACCCGCGCTGTTCCTGGTGGGCGGAGAGCTCCGTCTGGGCGCTGGAGCGCCGCGACCCCGGCGCGGACGGCGAGCCGGACGGACCGCCGCTGGTGCATGTCCTGCGCGGTACGCCCCGGCGCCGTCATGTGCTGGAGCCCGACGCGCTGGTCCTGGCGGTCGGCGCCCACGACCGGGTGCTGCCCTTCCCCGGCTGGGACCTGCCGGGCGTCTACACGGCGGGCGCCGCCCAGGCGCTGGCCAAGGGCGAGCGGGTGGCCGTCGGTGACCGGATGGTGGTCGCGGGCACGGGGCCGTTCCTGCTGCCGGTTGCGGCGTCCCTGCTGGAGGCCGGGTCGCGGGTGCTCGCGGTCCTGGAGGCGGGCAGGCCGGGTGCCGTGGCGCGCGGCTGGCTCCGCAGGCCGTGGGAACTGTCCGGGCAGCTCGGCAAGTCCGGTGAACTCGCCTCGTACACCGCCGCGTTGGCCCGGCACCGGGTGCCGTACCGGTGGGGCGCGGCGGTTGTCGAGGCACGCGGGGACGGCCGGGTGGAGGAGATCGTCACCGCCCGGGTCCGGGCGGACTGGTCGGTGGTGCCCGGCAGCGAACAGGTCGTCGCCGTGGACGCGGTGTGTGTCGGCCACGGGTTCACCCCGCAGCTCGAACTGCCGGTGGCGGCCGGATGCGCCCTGCGCCCGGTGCCGGACGGGTCGCCCGCCGAGGTGTTCGTGGCGGTGGACGACGACCAGCGGACGAGCCGGCCCGGTGTGTACGCGGCCGGGGAGATCACCGGTGTCGCCGGCGCCCCGGCGGCCCGTGCCGAGGGCGCCGTGGCGGGCTGGCTCGCGGCGGGCGGCGACCGGGACTCCCGGGCGCTGCGCACGTCGCGCCGTATCCGCGACCGGGGCAGGGCGTTCGCCGTACGGCTGTCGCTCGCGCACCCCGTCGGCCGGGCCTGGCCCGGCTGGCTGCGGCCCGACACCGTGATCTGCCGGTGCGAGGAGACGACGTACGCGGCGGTGTGCGGGGCCGCCGCCGATCCCACCGGCGCCGAGCCCCGGGTGGCGAAGCTCGCGACGCGCGCGGGCCTGGGGCCGTGTCAGGCCCGGGTCTGCGGTCCGACCGTCGCCGAGCTGCGCGGTAGGGGCCCCGGCGACGGTGGCGGCGCGCGTACGGCGGCGCCGGACGCCGACCGCCCCTGGGAGGCCGGCCCGCACCACCGGCCGATCGCCGAACCGATCCGCCTCGGCGAACTGGCCCACCCGCCGGAGCCACAGCCGGAGCCACCACCGGGGCCGTCACCGGAGCCGTCGTCCGCGCGCCCGCCCGAGGCTCCGCCCAGGGCCACCGCCGCACCTGGCCGTCCGGCCGACCCGGACGGCGCCCCCTGATCCCCCGTAACCCCCGCCACAGCCCCGCCACAGCCGCACCACCCGCGACACCCGTGGAACGACCCGAGAAGCGCGACACCCGAGAACCGCCCCCGAGAAGAGAGAGCACTTCATGAGCACCCCCACCCGGCCGAACCCGCTCACCGGCGTGGTCGTGGCCACCGCCCTCCCCTACCGGCAGGACCCCTCGGCCCCCGCCGGACTGGCCGTCGACCTCGACACGTACGCGGACCACTGCCGCTGGCTCGTCGACAACGGCTGCGACGGGGTCGGCCCCAACGGATCACTCGGCGAGTACTCGTCGCTGACCGACGACGAACGGCGTGCCGTCGCCCGTACCGCCGTCGAGGCGGTGCGCGGGCGCGGCAGGGTCGTCGTCGGGGTGCACGGACCGGGGTCGCACCAGGCCGTGCGCTGGGCGGAGGCCGCCGCCGAGGACGGCGCCGACGGGGTGCTCTGTCTGCCCCCGACGATGTACCGGGCGAGCGCGTCCGAGGTGGTGGCGCACTTCGAGGCGGTGGCCGCCGTCGGACTGCCGGTCATGGTCTACAACAACCCGGTGGACACCAAGGTCGACCTGACGCCCGAACTGCTGGGCGAGATCGGGCAGATCGACAACGTCCTGGCGGTCAAGGAGTTCTCCGGCGACGTACGGCGGGTGCTGGAGATCCAGGAGCGGGCGCCCGGCCTCGACGTCATCAGCGGCGCGGACGACGTGGCGCTGGAGAGCCTGCTGATGGGGGCCACCGGGTGGTTCGCGGGCTTCCCCAACGTCTTCCCGGCGGAGTCGGCGCGGCTGTTCCGGCTGGCCACCGAGGGCCGGCTGGAGGAGGCCCGCGCCCTGTACCGGCCGCTGGTCGCCGCGTTCCGCTGGGACTCGCGCACGGAGTTCGTGCAGGCCATCAAGCTCGGCATGGAGATGGTCGGCCGGTACGGCGGCCCCTGCCGCCCGCCGCGCGGCCCGCTGACCGCGGAGCACCGGGAGGCGATCACCGCCGAGATGCGGCGGGCGATCGACTTCCTCGCCGAGGAAACGCCGGCGGGAGCGGCTGCGGGAACGACGGCGCGAGCGGGAACGGGAGCGGCAGCGGACGGGCCGGCGTCCGGGGCGGCGGAAGGGCAGCCGGTCTGATGCGCAGCGTGCGGACGATCAGCGCGGTCGACTCCCACACGGAGGGCATGCCGACGCGCGTGGTCACCGGGGGCGTGGCGCCCGTCCCCGGCGCCACGATGGCCGAACGGCGCCGCCACGCCATGGAGCACCTGGACCCGCTGCGCCGGTTCCTGGTGGACGAGCCGCGCGGCCACCCCGCGATGAGCGGCGCGATCCTGCAACCGCCGACCCGCCCGGACGCGGACTGGGGCGTTCTGTACATCGAGGTCAGCGGCTTCCTCCCGATGTGCGGCCACGGCACGATCGGTGTCGCGACCGTCCTGGTGGAGACCGGGATGGTCCCCGTCACCGAGCCCGAGACCCTGGTGCGTCTCGACACGCCGGCCGGGCTGGTCGAGGCGCGTGTGACGGTGCGCGGTGGGGTGGCCGAGAAGGTCACGCTGCGCAATGTCGACGCGTTCGCGCTGGAACTCGACGCCCGGGTGACGGTGCCGGGGCTGGGCGAGGTCCGGTACGACATGGCGTACGGGGGCAACTTCTACGCCGTCGTCGACCTGGCCTCCCTCGGGCTGCCGTTCGACCGGGCGCGCAAGGACGACATCCTCGCGGCGGGGCTCGCGATCTCGTCCGCCATCGACGCGCACCACACCCCGGTCCATCCCGCGGACCCTCTGATCCGCGGCTGCAAGCACGTGCAGTTCCTGGCGCCCGGTTCGGACGCCCGGCACTCGCGCAACGCCATGGCGATTCAGCCGGGTTGGTTCGACCGGTCCCCCTGCGGGACCGGTACGTGCGCCCGTATGGCACAGCTCCACGCCCGGGGAGAGCTGGCGCTGGACACGGAGTTCGTCAACGAGTCGTTCATCGGCACCCGCTTCACCGGGCGGCTGGTGGGCACGAGCGACGTCGCGGGAGTACCGGCCGTGGTGCCGGAGTTCTCGGGCCGCGCGTGGATCACCGGGACGGCCAACTACCTGCTGGATCCGGCGGATCCGTTCCCGGACGGATTCGTTCTCTGAGACGGGTCCGCACGTCGGGACAGAGAGGTTCTCATGCGTTCAGGACAACCACGCCCACGTAAGGGGTTGTCGCGAAGACAACCCAGGCGACTACGGATACTGCTGGCGCTCGCGCTGACCGCCGGACTCCTCGGCGCCGGGGCCGGCACCGGGACCACCGCGTCCCTCGCCGGGGCCCACGGCAAGGACAGGCGGGAGAATCCCTTCGCTCCCCTCGACCCGCGGTCCTGGCAGGACCAGGACGACATGACCTGGAGCGACTACGCCTCCGTCCCCGGCACCGACTGGGCCGACCCGGAGCGGCAGCCGACCGTGAAGAAGCTGAAGATCGCCGTACTGGCCGTCGACTTCCCCGACCAGCCGTTCGTGATGACCCTGCCCAAGGGCAGCGACGTGTTCGGCAACCCGCAGATCGACCCGGTGCCCCGGGAACAGGTCGCCCAGTTCTACGCGGACTTCTGGAACAAGCCGAGCAAGGTCAACCACGGGCACACCGTGAACGAGTACTGGATGGAGCAGACCGGCGGCCGGATCGGCGTCGAGTTCGTCCCGTACGCGCCCTACCGGGCCCCGCGCCCCTCCTACGAGTACGGCATCAACGACATCGGCCAGGAGGGGCAGGGCTGTCCGGCCGGGCACACCTGCAAGGGCTCCATCGAGCGCGACATCGACCCGCTGTGGAAGGCGGACGTCGGCGAGGCCGAGTCGAATGCGTACGACCGTGTCTTCCGTCTCTACGCCGGCTACGACGAGACCTCCGTCTGGCAGGAGTTCGGCGAGATGATGTTCCAGAGCAAGGAGGACATCCCCGACGAGTGGGGGCCGCCGGACCCGGCGCTGCCGAACTGGGTGCGCGGGCGGTACACGGAGTGGACGTCGTGGAAGGCGGGTTCGCAGCTGTGGGGCAACTCCGGTATCCGGCAGGGCGAGAGTTCGGGAACGATCACCCACGAGATCACGCACACCTTCGACATCGGTGACAACGCCAACAACCCGTTCGTCCAGCCGTACCACCGTTCGGGCACCGGTCCCTTCGACGGCATGGACCGCGGCTCGTTCAACGGCCCCGGCGGCCCGCACAACCGCTGGCAGGTGCCCGCGACACGGGGCGCCTCGATGGCCGCCGGATTCACCCTGCGTACGCGGACCAAGCTCGGCTTCATCGACGACGCGCAGGTCCTCAACCTCACGCCCGAGGAGCTGACGGCGAACGGCCCGGCCGTGTTCGAGGTGCGGGCCCGTACCGCCGCCGTGAAGAAGAACGCCCTCCAGGGCGTCCGGATCGATCTCGGCACGGACAGGACGCCCGCGTGCGACGTGAACACCGACCCGCTGTGCTCCGGGCCCGGCTTCACCGACTACACCATCGAGACGGTGCAGCGGATCGGCACCGACTCGTTCACCCCCGACAACGGAGTGCTGCTGACCAAGAACAAGCCCTTCGACAACGAGAACAACAGCTGCGGCTATCTCTGCTTCAGCTGGATGATCGACGCCAATCCGCAGGACATCGGCATGGTCGACTTCAAAAAGCCGGACGGGACGCCCGTCATGCGCTCCATCGGCGACTACCGGCAGCTCAACGACGGTCTGTTCCACGCCGGGACCAACTCGGGCAGTGCGTACGAGTGGGTCGACCAGGCCAACCGGCTCCACTTCTACGTGATCGACAGGCGGATGACGAAGCGGGGCGAGCTGTCGTACGTCATCGCCGTCCGCTCCCTCGACGGGTCCGGGACACAGAAGCGGGGTGTCGCGCTCGGCCACGGAAGCGCCCGGGGGAAGGCGGACGGGGCGGGCACCACGTGCCGCTTCGACCTGACCAACAAGGGGCGGGCGCCGAGCGGTTCGGCCGCGTACGAGAAGTCGGACGTGTACCGGCTGTCGGCGCGGGTCGACGGCAAGAACTGGAAGGTGGCGCTGCCCAGCCGACTGGCGACGGCCGAGGCCGGCTCGTCCACGACCGTGAAGGTCGCGGTGGCGGCGGGGCGCGGCGCGTCCCGCTCCGGGAAGGTGACGCTGACGGCGCGGTCCGAGAGCGATCCCACGAAGATCGCCACGGCCACGTGCGGGGTGCGCGGCTGACATGACGGACCGGGCGGGCCCGGCGGGTCACCCCTGCCGGGCCCGTTCGTTTTCGCGTCCGCGTTCTCTTTCGCGTGCGTTCTCGCCTTCGCGTCCGCGTTCTCTTTCGCGTGCGTTCTCGCCTTCGCGTCCGCGTTCTCTTTCATGTTCGTTCTCGCGTTCACGCAGGTACGCGCGGGTCTCGGCGGACGCGTCGAGCATCGCGAGGGCGCGGGCGTGCAGACGTTCACGTCGTTCGGCGATCGCCGACGCGGCCGTGCCGGGGGACGTGACGTCGCGCAGCTCGTCCAGGAGAGGCGCGATGCGCGCGAGCACGTACCCCCCGCGCCGTAGCTGGCGCACGATCTCGGCGTCCCGTACGTCGCCGGGCGCGTAGATCCGGTAGCCGGTGGCGGGGTCCCGGCGCGGAGCGAGCAGCCCGGCGCGTTCCCAGCGGCGCAGGGTGGCCGGGCGGAGGCCGAGGCGGCGGGCGAGGGTGCCGATGGTGTGGGTGCGTGGCGAGGGGGATTCGCCGGGGGTGTGGGTGAGTTCCGTCAGTGCCTGCTCGACGGTGTCGAGGGTGTGCCGGTCGGCGAGCAGTTCGGCGTGGCTCCGGTCGACGACGGTGAGCGCCTCGTCGGTGCGGTCGGTGTTGATCAGCGTCAGGACGGACCGGGCGGCGGGGTGGCCGTGGGCGGGAACCAGCGCGAGGAACGCCCGCAGCGCGGCGACGTGCACGCGCGTGTAGCGCCGGTACCCGGACGCGGTGCGCTCGGCCGGGGGCAGGACACCGGCGGCCTCGTAGTTACGGACCGCCTGCCCGGACAGCCCGTGCGGCCGGGCGAGATCCACGGGCCTCATGTACTCCCCCTCTTTTAAGGTTCCTTCCGTCCGTCCCCAGTATCCATGGCCCCCATGGCTCCCCTTTTCACCCCAACCTTCAACCGAAACGTCAGAGATACGCTCGAAGCCATGGCAATCGGTGAAGCGATGTACGCGACGATCTCCGCGTTCCTCCGGGAGCGCCCACGACAACCCCTCGTCCTCGCCCTGGGCGAGCCCTTCCACGGTGAGGAGACCTTCCCGCTGCTGCGCAACGACCTGCTGCGGGGCCTGGTCGAACACGAGCGGTGCCGCTGTGTGACGCTGGAGTCGGACTGTCTGGCGGGGCGGTCGGTGGACGACTACGTACGGGGTGGCGACGGGCGGCTCGGCCAGGTGACGGCGGACGGCATCAGCCACGGCTTCGGCGCCTCACCGGCGAACCACGCCCTCGTGGAGTGGCTGCGCGGGCACAACCGCGTACGACCGCCGGAGGACCAGGTGCGATTCGCCGGATTCGACGGCCCGTTGGAGAACAACGCGGAGAGCGGCGCGCACAGCCCCCGCCTGGCCCTGCGCATGCTGCACGGTCTGCTGGACGGCGCCCCGACGGCCGAGGGCTCGTCGCTGCCGCACAGCTGGGACCGGATCGAGGAGTTGCTCGGCGACGACGCGCGCTGGTCCGACCCGGCGGCCACGATGGACCCTTCGCGGTCGGTCGGCGACACCTCCGAGGCCCGTGAACTGCGCCTGATCGGCGACGACTTGTCCTGGCTGCTCGCCTCCCGGAACCTCACGGGTGAGGCCCGGTACGACGCCGACCTCGCCGCCCGTACGGCCGCCGGCCTGCTCGCCTACCACGCGGCCCTGGCCCGGACCGAGCCCCGGGAGCGGCTGGAGCGCTGCATGGGCATCCGCGACGCGATGATGGCGGCCAACCTGCGCGCGCTGACCACCCGCGAACGCGCCCTCGCCCACGGCCCGTCGCTGGTGTTCGCCCACAACGAGCACCTGCGCCGCGACACGGTACGGATGCGCTACGGCCCCATGGACGTGACCTGGACCCCGGCGGGCGCCCACCTCGCCCGCGCGTACGGCGCGTCCTACGCGGTGATCGCGACGGCGATCGGCACGGCCCCGCACCACGGCATCGGCGCCCCTCCCCCGGACACCCTGGAGGGCCTGCTGTCCGCGACCACCTCGACCCCCCGCCTGTTCCCGGCGGCAGAACTGACCGCCCTGCTCGCCACGTCCCCACCCCTGTCCCCCCGCCCCCAGGAAACCCGGGCCTACCTCCCACTCCCCCCGACGACCCCGACGGACTTCGACGCGGTGCTGTTCCTGCCGCACGTCGAGGGGGCGGGGGTGGGCGGGTAGGCATCGGCGGCGCGCCTCACCGTCCGGGCGCGGTGGTGCGGTGGCGCGGCGTTCTCGTGGTGTCAGGCGGTGGGCGTCACGTGGCGGACCAGCCATCTCAGCAGGGCGTCCAGGTCGGCGGCGGCCGAGAGGACCCGGTCGACCGCCTCGTGGGTGTGCAGCGACTCCTCACCGCCGAGCCGGCGGGAGGCGATCAGCGAACGATGGCGCAGCAGACCGTTACGGGAGTGGTCCGCCGGATACCCGCGCGGGGGCCGTTTCATCGTGTCCCCGGAGATGCGGTATCCCTTCGTCCGCAACTCCTCGACGAGGGCGGACAGTTCACGGCCGGTCCCCTCGGCGGCCACTGCCCTGCGGAACATGTCCACCTGGCCGGGGTCCGGGTACCACCAGGCGCCCTGGATCCGCAGACCGTCCAGGTCGAACCGGAGACCGATCTCGACCTTGCGGCCGAGCCGGATCACCGCGCCCTGGTGCTGCCACCACCAGGAGTTGGTGCGGTAGTGCCAGACGGAGAAGTCCTCGTACCGGGGGTCGGCGTCCGCGACCTCGTTCAGCAGGGCGATCATCGGCTGCCGGACCAGGCGTTCCCGGTCTGCGCGGCAGCGCTCACGGGTCGCGTGGTCGGGGTCGCCCTGGAGCTGCCACAACACGTCCATGGCCTGCTCCGGCCAGCCGGCGAACTGTCGGCGCATGCGCGCAGGGTAGCTCACCCGGGATCGGCTCGTCCGTGGGCGGGGACCGCCTCCCAGACGAGAGCAGGCAGGCGAACCGTTGTCGCATCAGGGGGTGATTCGCCTTGATCACGGCAGATACGGCGAGCGATACGGTGAGCGTTCCCGCACGCGAAAAGGGAATGGCCATGGTCGGTCCCCGGAGTGCCGGAGCAGGCGGTCAATTCAGGCCGGACTACAGCCGGACTGCAAAAGAAGCAGCAACCGATCGGGCGTGGACAGCGCCCGACCAAGGCGGCGGGCGGGCCCGTTCAGTGCCCGCGTCGAGCATCTCGACACTCCTTAGCGGCGACCGCCCGAACTGCTACGGCGTCGAGCGCGTCGTACCCCGCGCCGCCCGGCCGCGTCGTCTCCCGCCGACCGGACGCAGGACAGTCGCGCTGGTCAACCGGCATGCCGTCGATCGCTTCCAGGACGACTCCCGCCCGCGACCAAAAGGGACAATTCCAGAGGGAGTCACCATGAAACTCAAACCGCGCAAGCCGGTCGCAAAGGGATCGACGACAACCGGATTTCAAGCCCGCCGCACACCTTCTGTCGGGCAGCCCCGGCTGCCCGGCCGTACGAGCAGATGCGGCTGTCGCACGCCGACGCGGGGCGGGTGTTCGCGGAGTGAGAGCCGGGAGTGCTTGCCGCCGGTCGTCCGTACGCCGACTCCCGCGAGCAACGCCCGCCACCGCCCCGATCCTCGCGCCGAAGCCCTCGCCGGACTCATTGACAGCGAAGTGGCCCCCTGTCACTGTCTCGTCTGACAGCGGCAGTTCCCGGAGAGAACCCCTTGGGGACCGCCGCTCGATCCCCCCACCCGCGCCTCCCCTTGGCTGATTCATCTCCAGTGTGGGAGCGCTCCCAGAGAGGGCTGCACTCATGAGAAAGATGATGCGTACGCTCGTCACGTCGGCATTCGCGTGCCTGCTCCTGCCCCTCGGCACCGGGCAGGCCGACGCCGGTGTCCAGGCCGATCCGATCGGCATGACCAGCGGGTTCTACGCGGACCCGAACTCCACTCCGGCCCAGTGGGTGGCCGCGAACCCCGGTGACGGACGGGCGTCGGCGATCCGGGACAACATCGCCTCGCGGCCCATGGCCCGGTGGTTCGGTTCCTGGAGCGGTGACATCGGGGCGGCGGTGGGCTCCTACGTCGGAGCGGCCGACGCCGCCGACAAGCTTCCCGTCCTGATCGCCTACAACATCCCCGGCCGTGACGCCTGTGGCGGCCACTCCGGCGGCGGGGCCGGTTCTCCGGAGGCGTACCGTGCCTGGATCTCCGCCTTCGCCTCGGCCATCGGCGGGCGACCGGCGCTGGTGGTGATCGAACCCGACTCCCTCGGCGACTTCAGCTGCATGTCCCAGCAGCAGATCGACGAGCGCAACGGCATGCTCAGGGACGCCCTGGCGCGGTTCTCCGCGCAGGCGCCCCACACGTGGACGTACCTGGACGCCGGAAACCCCGCCTGGATCGACGCGGGCACCATGGCCCGGCATCTCGACGGCGCCGGGGTCCGACAGGCGCACGGCTTCGCGTCGAACATCTCGAACTACTACGGCAACGACCGGAACTTCGGCTACGGCAACGGCATCAACTCCGCGCTGTCGGCGTCCTTCGGTTACACGAAGCCCTTCGTCATCGACACCAGCCGCAACGGCAACGACTCCAACGGCGAGTGGTGCAACCCCGCCGGGCGGAGGATCGGGGCCGCCAGCCAGACGGGCGGCGGAGCCGAAATGCTGCTGTGGCTGAAGACCCCCGGCGAGTCCGACGGCAACTGCGGAGTCGGCGCGGGCTCCGTGGCGGGTCAGTTCCTCCCGGAAGTCGCGTACAAGATGATCTACGGATACTGAGACTCCCGATGCGTCACTGTGGGCTGCGTCCTCCCGATCGCGGCCCACAGTCACCGGCCATCGGTCCCGCCCCGCACTTCATGTGATCCCGGTCGCCCGGTGGCCGCCCCACTCGTCAGTGGCCTGTGCGGTTTCCCGCCCACACGACGGGGGTTCGGGCCGACCACGGACGTGCCTGTTCGAGTTGGCCGGCGAGGCGGAAGAGGGTGTCCTCGCGGCCGTAACCGGCGGCGAACTGCATGCCGACCGGGAGCCCCGTGCCGGCGTCGGCCGTCACGGGCACGGACATGGCGGGCGTGCCCGCGACATTGAAAGGCACGGTGAACGGCGAGCGGTCGAGGACACGGCCGATCCAGCCCAGTCCGTCGAGTTCCTCCGCGCCCTCGGCATAGGCGCCCAGGGGTACGGGAAGCTCCGGCAGGGTCGGGGTGAGCAGCAGGTCGTGAGCGTCGAAGTACCGTGCCAGGCTCCGGGCGACCCGGTTCCGGATCGTGAGGGCATCGACGAACTGGGCGCCGCTGACCCGCTGTCCGTAGCGATGGCCGGCCAGGGTCGTCGGCTCCAGGGTCGAGGAGTCGACGGGCCGGTGGAAGGCGGCGGCCAGCCCGTCGACCGAGGCCGTGAGATTCACCGTCATCAGACGGGCCACGGCCAGGACGAACTCCTCCCAGTCGGCCCCGAGACCGACCTCGGCCTCCACCACCTGGTGGCCCAGGGATTCGAGCAGACGCACGGTCCGCGACAGGGCGTCGGCGACCGGTGCGGTGGTGCGGCGCCCGCCCCACGCCTGCGCCAGTACGCCGATCCGCAGCGAGCCCGGGGAGCGGGTGACTTCGGCCGCGTAGGGCCGGCACGGTTCCGGGGCGGAGTACGGGTCCCCCGGTTCGGGGCGGCATATCCGGTCGAGCAGCACCGCGCTGTCGCGGACCGTCCGGCTGAGACTTCCGTGCACGGCCAGGCCGCTGAACAGTTCGTCGAAGTCGGGGCCCATGGAGACCCGGCCGCGCGTGGGCTTCAGCCCGAACAGGCCGTTGTACGCGGCGGGGATCCGGAGCGAACCGGCGGCGTCCGTGGCGTGCGCGATCGGCACCACCCCGGCGGCGACCGCCGCGGCGGAGCCCCCGCTGGAGCCGCCCGCGCCGCGCTCCAGGTCCCACGGGTTGCGTGTCGCGCCGTACAGCACGGGTTCGGTGGTGATGCTGTACGCCAACTCCGGTGTCGCGGTGCGCCCGAAGGTCACCAGGCCGGCGTCGCGGAAGCGCGTCATCAGGGCGGAGTCGGCGCGGGCGACATGGCCGGCCGCGAGACGGCTGCCCAGCTCCATGCGCCGTCCGGCCATGGCCACTCCGATGTCCTTGATGAGGAAAGGAACCCCGCACAGCGGTGTCCTGCCGGGGTGCGGCTCGTCGTCGCTCGGCCACGTCTCCACGATGGCGTTGATCCGCGGGTTGACCAGCTGGGCGGCCTCGCGTGCGGCTGTTTCCAGTTCGGCCGGGGTCACCTCTCTCCCGGCCACCAGCTCCGCGAGCCCCACCGCGTCGAAGCGCACATATTCGGCAGCTTTCATTGCCACTCCCGGCGAAGAGAACGATACCTTTGAGTACTTGACGATACCGAACGGTTTCGTTCAGGTCGGACTGGTACCGTAGCAGCGTGCGGGGTGTCCCCCCGCCGAACGTCGGGGAGCAGTCATGACATCGACCGTCAGAAGGCCGAGCAGGGTCGCGAAACTGCCGCCCCGTGAGCGCATCCTCGACGCGGCGGAAGAGCTCTTCCAGAACGAGGGAATCCGGCGGGTGGGCGTCCAGGCGATCGCCGAGAAGGCCGAGACCACCAAGACGGCGATCTACCGGCACTTCGAGACCAAGGACGCGCTGGTCGCGGAGTGGCTGCGGATCGTCGCCGCCGACTACCGGGCGGCCTTCGACCGGGTCGAGGCCGAACACCCCGGCCGGCCCAGGGAGCAGATCCTGGGCCTGGCCCGGTTCATCGCCGAGGGACTGCCGGAGCTCTCGCACCGGGGCTGCCCGTTCATCAACTCCCTCGCCGAACTGCCCGATCGCGCCCATCCCGCACGGCAGGTGATCGAGAAGCACAAGGCGCGCCAGACCGAAAGAATGGCCGGCATGTGCGCCGAGGCCGGACTGCCCGATCCCGAACAGACCACGGCCGAGATCACCTTCGTACTCGAAGGCGCACAGGTCAGCGCGCAGAACGGCAGCATCGATCGGATCGGGGAGCGGCTGACACGGATCGTCGAGGCGATCGTGGACCGGCACCGCTCCCCCGCCGACGAGCCCCGGGTCCTCACCGACTGACCGCAGGTACCCGGCGCGCGATGGAGACGCGAAGCCGTCTTCACGGACGGTCCCGGGCACGGACGGTCCGGGGCACGCCCGGTCGCCGCCTGGGCAGAAGTGCTCGGTGCGGCTTCCGCTCTCCGGCGCGCCGACGCCGTGAGGTTGACGGGCCGCCGAGGAGTGCGTCAGTCCAGCGTGGCGTAGACGATGAGGTTGTTCACCGGATGCCCCTGGGCGTCGAAGTCGCCGTCGCAGGTGATCAGGCGCAGGGCGTGGTCCTTCGTGTCGCCGTAGACCTTGTCGGTGGGAAAGGTGTCCTTGCTGACGCTCTCGGTGCCCGTGACGGTGAAGCGCGCCGACTCGCCCCGGCTGTCGCGGACCGTGATGCCCGCGCCCTTGGTGATCTTCTTGAGGTCGTGGAAGACCGCCTTGCCGAACCGGGTGTCGTTGTGACCGATGACGACGGCGGCGCCGGCTTCGCCGGGCGTCGCACCGCCGGTGTACCAGCCCGCGGTCATGCCCTTCTCGGGCGGCGGGACCTCGACGGTTCCGTCCGCGTTGAGGCCGAGCTCCATCAGGGAACTCCGCACGCCGATCGAGGGGATGGATATCCCGACGGGTGTCCCGGGCCGCCCGACCGCCTTCGGGGAACGGGGCGGCGGGGTACCGGCGCCGGTGGCGGGGCCGGTCGCGGAGGACGGGACGGCGGTGTCCGGTGCGGACGAACAGCCGGTCAGCACGATCAGTACCGCAGAGACGACGAGAGCGGTGCGGGCAGGGAACACAGCGGGCTCCAGAACAGGGCCGGGGGCGGGGCCCGTTGTCGGATCGGGCCGGACGCGCGGGTCCGAGTGCCGCGCGGCACAAGGCGGTTGTCGGCGGCGCGGGCGGGCCCGCGAGGAGCGGGCGGCGGGACCGGCTCGGTGCTACGTGTGCGAGGGCGCCACCCGGTGAAGGGCGGCGCCCCTGTGACGCCGGGTCAGATACCGCGTCGCGAGACGGAGCGGCGACGTATCACGATGGTTCCGGCGCCCGCGAGGAGCAGCGCTCCGGCGGCCGAGCCGACGAAGGCGGTCGTCGCGGAATCCTGGGCCGGGGCCTCGCCCGCGGCGACACCGCCCCGCGGGACGTCCTTGATGTCGCCCCTCTTGACGGCGTCGAGCCTCTTCTGTTCCTCGGCCTTCTTGGCGTCCTCGGCCTTCTTGGCGTCCGTGGAAGGGGCGGTGGGCTTCTCCTCGGCCGCCGACGGCGACGGCGACGGCTTCCCGTCGGAGGCGAGGGCCGCCGTGGCCGGGGCGAGCATCATTCCGGCGACGACGGCCGGCAGGACGACGAGGCGCAGGGGGTGACGGCGTGACATGTACGACTCCAGTTCCAGCCCGGGATGGTTCGCACCTGATGCCGAGTCGCACCAGGTCGCGGGCAGGGCTCCAGGCTGGCGACCACTTGTGAGAAAAGTGTCAGAGCGTGATGTCGACCATGTCAGGGCCGGGCGCCGCCGACCGGTGCTTCGCCGGTCCCTGTCCGCGCCGCGCCGTCGGCACTCACCGCCGTGTCCCCACCGTCTCCCCCGTTCTCTCCGTCCGACCCATCGTCCTCCCCGTCCGGACCACCACCGGGCGCCGCCGGCAGCCGCAGGGTGAAGACCGATCCCTGCCCCTCGGTGCTCGCCACACTCGCCGTTCCGCCCTGCGCCTCGGCGAGTTTGAGCACGATGGCCAGGCCGAGGCCGCTGCCGCCGGTACTCCGGTTGCGGGACTTCTCGGCCCGCCAGAAGCGGTCGAACACGTACGGGATGTCGTCGGCCGGGATGCCGGTGCCTGTGTCGGACACCTCCAGGGCCACCTCGCGCCCGGGGCCCTCACCCTCCCGGGAGCCGGTCACGTACGAACGCAGGCTCACCAGGCCGCCGGACGGTGTGTGCCGTACCGCGTTGGAGACAAGGTTGCTCACCGCCTGGCGCAACCGGACCGGATCGGCGTACAGGCACGGTCCCGGCCGGCCGGGCGTCGGCGCGGCGACCGTGAGTGTGACGCCGGCGGTCTCGGCCGGAGCCTGGTACGCGGCGGCGACCTGGCCGAGCAGATCGTCGGCGTACACCGGCTCCTGGTGCAGGCGCAGCGCGCCCGCGTCGGCCGCTCCCAGGTCCTGTAGATCGTCGATGATGTGCTGAAGCTGCACCGCTTCTTCGAGGAGCGAGGAGACGAACGCCGGGTCCGGATCGGCCAGCCCGTCCTGTGCCGCCTCCAGCCAGCCGCGGATGTTGCTCAGCGGGGTGCGCAGTTCGTGGGCGACGTCGCTGACCATCACCTTGCGCTGCTCCTCGAGGCGGGCGCGGTGTACGGCCATGTCGTTGAAGGCCGCGGCCAGCCGTCCGATCTCGTTGTCCGGGCCGACCGGCACCGGTGCCGAGTCCAGTCCGTCCCGCATCCGCTGCGCCGCGCCGGTGAGCGCGTGCAGGGGCCGTACGAGCCGTGCTCCGGCGATCACCGAGACACCCACGGTGAGAGCCAGGACGAGCGCCGTGACCCCGACGATGCGTGCGGTGTTCGCCGGGGAGAGATCGAAGCCGGGCACACTGACGGCGCCGGTGCCGTCGATGAACAGCAGCGCGGGCGGCGCGACATGGTCCGTGAGCTGCTCGCGGCGGGCGCTGCCGACGCACGAGGCGACAGCCCGGTCGTACCGACTGTCACGGGCGACCGGAGCCGGCTTCAGGGCGGCGTCGGCGGCCTTCTTCCCGGCTGCGGTCCTGCCCGTAGCGAGGCCGGGTACGGCTCGCGCGGAGTCGTCGTACCCCTGGTTCCAGGACAGGTCGAGATTCAGTGCGACGCCCGCACGTCCCTGGCGTTTCAGGCAGGCGTCGGCCAGTTCGTCGAGCTCCTGGAGGGCCTTCCTCTCGGTCGGGGTGGGGCCCGGCTCATAGGCTGAGCACTTGGTCTCCAGGAGCCGCTCGGTGTCGTTGCGCACGAACTCGACCCGGGGCCGGCCGCTCGGACTCTCGACCACATCCGCGGCGACACCCACTCTTCCCAGGCACTCGGCCTTCTGGTCGGCGTCCTTCCGCAGCCTGGCTCGTTCGTTCGCCGGCAGCAGGAAGGGGCCCACGGCTCGCGGATCGACACGGTCCTCGCCGGACGTCGTGGTGTCGGGCCTCAGTCCGGTGTCGACCGACAACGGGTCGACGACCGCCGAGGCTTGAGCGGGCAGCGGCGCGACGGACGGTGTGCCGGAGGTTCCGTCGGCGGCGGCTGAGTCGAAGAGGAGCCGCCGGCTCTCGGTGGTCAGCACGATCCGGCGTTCGGACGTCCGGGCCAGTTCGGTCACCGTGTCCCCGGCGTTCTCCCAACCGGCGTGGGTGGCCGCGTACCCGAGGAGCGTGTCGTAGATCTTGGCGTCGGAGCTGAGATCCTGTCCTTGCTCCTGACGGATCGCTCCGGAGGTGGTCTGCACCGCGAGCCAGGCCGTGGCGGCGACCGCGCAGGAGGCCACCGACACCGACACGATCAGCAGCCTGCCGAGCAGACTCCTGCGGAGCGGCAGGCGCGGCCTCGGCCGCTTCTCTTCCCGCTTGTCTTCCCGCTCCCGGCGACGCTCCCGCCGACACTGTCGCTGTCGCTGTTCAGGACGGCGCATGGCGCACCTTCTTCGCGGGGTCCGTGAGTTTGTAGCCGACACCGAACACCGTCAGCAGCCGGACCGGGCGCCGTGGGGCGGGCTCGATCTTCTTGCGCAGATGCATGATGTGCACGTCGACGGTGCGGTTGCTGATGTACTTGTCGAAGCCGTGCAGTTCCTCCAGGAGCCGCTCCCGGGTGAAGACCCGGTCGGGCTCCCTGACCATCGCGGCGAGTATGCGGAACTCGCCGGGGGTGCACACGATCTGTGTCCCCCCGACCGACACCTCGTGCCGCGCGGGATCGACCCTCAGCGTGCCCACGGACAGCGCCTCGTCCTCGACGGCGGCGGGCGCGGAGCCCGGGACCGGGGCACCGGGACGTCTGTTGCGGCGCAGCAGCGTGCGCACCCGGGCCGTCAGCTCCCGGGGACTGAACGGCTTCGTCATGTAGTCGTCCGCGCCCAGATCCAGCCCGAGCAGCAGATCGTCCTCGGTGCTGCGTGCGGTGAGCATCAGCACCAGCACCTCCCGGGACTCGGCGCGCAGGATCCGCACCACGTCGAGGCCGTCGGCCCGGGGCATCATCACGTCGAGAACGAGCAGATCCGGTTCCCCGCGCCGTACCTCCTCCAGAGCCGCTCGGCCGTCGGCGACAACGGTGACGGCGTGCCCTTCGTGCTCCAGGTAGCGGCGCACCAACTCGGCCTGTTTCACGTCGTCTTCGGCAATCACGATGTCTGCGCACACATCGCGATCGTAACGACCCCGGTGCCGTGGCGGGACGCGGGCGAGCCACCGGGCCGACCGCCCCCGCATCGGGTGTCCCGCCCGCCGTCTTCGCATCCGGAGTGGCCCAAGCGAGCTGCGTGACGGGTATGAGGGGCACTCCTTCTGTCCGTCACCCGTTCCGTCCGGGATGCTGGAAGCCGGGCTCGACAGGGGGGCAGACGGTGTATACGGAACCGATGGCGCGGGCAGTCGTGGAGCCGGCAGTACTCACGCTGTTACGGCGATACCCGCGTGGCGGTTCGTTCTCCACGACGGTCACCTACGGCGGGGACGGCTTCACCATGTGCGCCCACGTACGGGCGCGGTGGGCGGCACCCGGGCAGGTCGAGATCGCGCTGGCCTGCTGGGTCGTCAACATGGACACCGCGCGCTGTTTCGGTGACAACCCACCCGCCCAGGAGGAGATGTGCCTGCCACCGGAAGGCACGGCGGAGTGGGACGAGCCGGTGACCAGCCGGGTGATCGGCCACCTCGCGGCTCGTATGAACCCGCTTTCCGCCGCCGTGCCGACCACCGACGAACACCTCACCATCACGGTGCCTCTCGTCCTGACGTAGTGCGGTCGAAGGGCAGTCGCGGCGGGTCCCTGGCGCCCGGGTCCGGCCGGCTCAGAACCAGCCGTCGTCGCACTCCTGGCCGGTGTGCTTCTCGAATTCCTCGACCGTCATGGTCCGGCCGCCGGCCCAGACCTGACCTGGTTCCAGGCGCGCCAGGTCGGCAGCGGTGAAGTGGACAACTCCCTGGTAGTCGACGCCGCCGCCGTCGGAGAGCACGACGAAGCCGGCCGAGTAGCTGTGGGTCGCCTTGAGCCGCTGGTCGCCCTGCGGCGGCCGGTCGCTTGTCCAGCCGTCCGGTGTGTGGAACAGCGCGATGTTCTCCGGGCCTTCGGCGGACCGGGGTGCGCTCACGTGCCAGGACGTGAGGTCTTCCACCGGGTCCTCGGGGGTGTCGGTGGTGACCGAACCCAGTACGCGGGCGGAAGCCGCACGGTCTTCCCCGCAGGGCCGCAGCATGGCGACGGCGCCACCGTCCGCCGCTGGGCGGACGCCGATGAGGTTCCGGTGCGGTGGGGAGCAGGAGGCCAGCGTGAATGCGGCCAGTACGGCGGTCGCTGCCGTCGCCAGTGTGCCGGTCCAGCGTCTGCGCATGCGCACCCCCCGTGGTCGGCCATCCTAGAAGCCGCCGGTCACGCACCGATCACGTTCCGGATACGCCGGGACTATGCGGCGCGCGACCCTCGGGCAGCGAGACGACCCACCGTCCCGCCCATCGCCGCCACGGATGACAACGACCGCCGGACGGGCGGCCCGTGGCCGGGTCTGGGAGGCCAGGGATCGGACTCCCGTGTCCGGGTGCCCCGCGCGCGGCGCGGGTCCGGTTCTCGTTCGGTTCTCGTCTCCCGCTTCGCGAGTGCGGGCCCAGGTCGGTGACCTGGGCCCTTTGGGGCCCGGAACATTTCGTGCGGACGCGACGTGAGTCGGTACGGCCGGGCGGCCGGAGCCGGCACAGTGGCGTCGGTCCCTCGCCGCCCACCACTTCCCCGGCGCCGCCACAACACCGCGAAGCGCGCCTCTACCGCGAGGTGCTCGGCGGGACTGTCCCCGCTTCAGGCCGCTGCCTCAGGTCAGAACGCCGAGGTGTACGCGGCGAAGAAGGGGATCCTCACCGGTGCTCCCCCGGGACTGAAGCAGGCCACGTTGAGCCGGACGGCGCCGCTGGCCCTGGTCCAGGGTGTGTGGAGGCCGCAGTAGTCCGGGCCACTGCCGTACGCGGTGACCTGGGCGGTGTCCGGAGGGACGCCCACCGATGGCATGGTGACCGTGAAGGGCGCTCCCGAGCCGCCGAGGGTGTTGGTGCCTCCGCCCGAGTTGTAGTTGGTGAGGGCGGGCACCGATCCGTTGTAC
The DNA here is from genome assembly GCF_036327775.1 of Streptomyces sp. NBC_01498. Taxonomy (NCBI): domain Bacteria; kingdom Bacillati; phylum Actinomycetota; class Actinomycetes; order Kitasatosporales; family Streptomycetaceae; genus Streptomyces; species Streptomyces sp. NBC_01498. Next base: position 764,914 of record NZ_CP109598.1, read on the forward strand.
CAGAGGTAGCCGAAGGACCTCGGCGGAGAGGCCGGTCCGTGGACCGCTCGCAGGTAGGAGTAGCTCAGGGTCCACTCGGTGTCGTACAGGGCGTTGGCCCCGTTGTAGCAGGCGACCACCACGGTCTGCCCCGGCGAGCCCGGCGCCCAGTCGGACACCTTGCATCGCGCACCCTGCCGCGCGTCGACCGCGGTGACCTGAAGATCGCCGGCCTGACTGGCCAGCCCCAGCCCGGGAAGCCATGCCCTCCAGATGCCGGTCGAGCCATGACTCACCGCGTTGACGGCGCCGGTGGAGTTGTACTGGGCGAGAACCGTGCCGGCGCCGTCCGAGTTGAGGTAGCCGTACGAGCCGGCGGGCGTGGCGGACAGGCCGCTGCTGCTCGTGTAGAGAACGGTGAAGGTGGAGTTGTCACGTGCGCCGCCGGGGCGATAACAGGTCACGTAGACGTCCTGACCGGATCCTGCCGTCCTCCAGTCGGCGATCTGGCACCAATGACCGACACTGCTCACCGCGGTGGCATGGGCGATCCCGCCGGATCCTCCGATCAGCGGGAAGTGCACGACGTACGAACCGACGCCGATCTGATCCACCTTGACGGGGTTGGTGGACGGAGAGGCCCAACTGCCCCACTGCCGAGTGGTATCGGGTACGTAGCCGGAAGGCGGGGTCGGGTTGTCCAGATAGGCGAATCCCCAGCGGTCGGGCACGGCGGCCTGGGCGGAGCCGGCCGTGGGAAGTGCCGCGGCCAGCAGAGCGGCCAGCATTCCCAGGACGAGCAGTGCGGCCCGCAAGGGCCTGAAGGGGCCGACGGGTCTGGGGGACAGAACTGAGGTACGGACGTGCATGGGCGTGCCTCCTGTGGATGAGTGCTGCCTGCGCGGTCCGGTGCGTGGATACGCACGCCCGACACGTGCCGCGTGGCGAGAACGAGCCTCGGCTCAGCCCTCAACCGGCGCGGAGGAACGCCGGAGCACGTGCTCCGGCGGAGTGCCGCGGGCGTTCGAAATCCGATGCTCACTGTCCCAGAAGCACGGCCCGGCACAACGTTCTCGGCCAGCCGTTCCGATGCTCGTCGCAGGTGCCGCTGTGGCACCGGGACTCACTCCGTTCCCTCGGCGCGCGGCGTGGGTCAGTCGTTACGACCGCTGCCCTGTCATCAGTCGTCGTTTCCCGCCGCTTCCACCCCGCCGCTCTCCATGGACACCGAAGCGGGGATTGTCCGGAACCCGTCGCGGGCGGCGCGCCCGCACGGTCGGCGGCCGAGCCCCGGCGTACGCGGGCTCGCGAGCACACCGGCCCACGGGACGGGCCCGGAGAATTCCCCGGGCCCGTCCGCCGTGACTCGGGTCCGGTCGGAGCCGGGAGTCCCGGATGCCGTACGCCTGGACGCAGCGGGTCGCGCCTTCGTACCCGACGCGTCCCGACGTACGACGCGGTCGTCGTACGGGCAGATCCGGTCTCGTCCACCGTGGTGTCATCGGCCCCGCCCGTGTCACGGGCGGGCGGAAGTATTACGGGCGGGCCGAAGACACAACCGCTCACCGCCTGAATGCGGCCCGCAGAAACGATCAAGGGCCGGTTTCGGATTTCTCCGAAACCGGCCCTTGAATCCGACTCTCACGAGTCGGGACGACAGGATTTGAACCTGCGACCCCTTGACCCCCAGTCAAGTGCGCTACCAAGCTGCGCCACGTCCCGATGCCCGCCTGACCTGGGGTTTCCCCTGGCCGAACGCGCATAAGAACAATACCGCACTCCGACCGGTGGTCACGAACCGTATTTTCCGGCCCCGGCACGTCGCCGACCCGCGCCCGCCGCTTCCGTGGCCCCGCAGACAGGCGCCGGATCTCAGGTCGCATCGCCTCGGGGACGCGGCGGCGGTCCGCCCGCCGGCTCCGACGGACGGACCGGCGGGCATCAGCCGCGCGATCCGGCCGCCCCGCGCCACGTCGGTGATCACTCGTCGGACGGACCAGGACAGTCCCCGTCCCCAACTCCCTTACCACGGACGCCGCTTCCGACCCATTGACCCCCCGGAAGCCGGGAACCTACGCTGTGCGGCGTACTTAGAAAGCGCTTTCTGCCCATTCGTAGCCGCCACCTGCACCGGGAGCGCCCGTGAGTAGCCGTCCACCAGAACAATCCACTCCGCGCGCCGGCCGGCCGCGAAGGGCGTCGACGCCCTTCACCGTCGTCCTGGCACTGCTCGCTCTCGTGCTCGGGCTCGGGGTCGCCTCGCCGCCTCCCGCCGACGCCGCGCCGGTCCGGGTCCTGGTCTTCTCCAAGGTCACCAACTTCGAGCACGAGTCGATCCCGGCCGGTATCGAGGGGATCAAGAAGCTCGGCGCGGAGAACGGTTTCGAGGTCGAGGCGTCCGACGACGCCGCCGTCTTCACCGACTCCAACCTCGGGCGCTTCCAGGCGATCGTCTTCAACAACACCAACTCCACACCGGAGTCGGGCGATCTGCTGAACGCGTCACAGCGGGCCGCGCTCCAGAAGTACGTCCGCGCGGGCGGCGGCTGGGTGGGGCTGCACGCCGCGTCGGCGAGTGAGCGGGACTGGGACTGGTACGAGGGGCTGACCGGCGCCATCTTCGACAAGCACCCCGCCGTGCAGACCGGCCGTGTCAAGGTCCTCGACCAGGCACACCCCTCCACCAAGGGCCTTCCGGAGCTCTGGGAGCGTACGGAGGAGTGGTACAACTGGCGCACCAACCCCACCGGCAAGGTGCACACGCTCGCCCAGATCAAGGTGAACGACGGCATCACCGGCCTGGACGAGGGCCTCGACCACCCGTGGTCGTGGTGCCAGAACTACGACGGCGGGCGCTCCTGGTTCACCGCCGGCGGCCACGACCCGGCCGCGTTCGAGGAGGAGAACTTCCTCAAGCACCTTCTCGGCGGCATCCAGTGGGCGGCGGGCACCAAACCCGGTGACTGTTCGGCGACCAAGACCGGGTCGTTCGAGCGTACGCAGCTGGCGACCGACCTCTCCGACCCGTACGAGCTGGCCGTGACCCCCGACCGACGGGTGATCTACATCCAGCGCACCGGGGAGCTCCGGGTCCTCGACCAGTCGACGCTGGAGACCACCACCGCCCTGGACTTCGACTACAGCCCGAAGATGACCGAGGCGTCGGACGGTCTGATCGGCCTGACACTCGATCCGGACTTCGCGACGAACAAGTGGCTCTATCTGCTGCACTCCGACAAGGAGAAGAAGCAACTCAACCTGTCCCGCTACACGTTGACGGGCGACACCGTCGATCCGGCCTCCGAGAAGCTTCTCCTGGAGATCCCGACCGACCGTGACGAGCAGCGCGCCAACGTGCACATGGCCGGGTCGCTCGCCTTCGACCGGGACGGTGATCTGTACATCGCGACCGGCGACAACACCGACCCCTTCGGCTCGGACAACTTCACGCCGATCGACGAACGTCCTGGCAGGCAGGTGTTCGACGCGCAGCGCAGCGCGGGCAACACCAACGACCTGCGGGGCAAGGTCCTGCGGATCACCCCCGAGGACGACGGGACGTACTCCGTCCCCGAGGGGAACCTGTTCGCGCCCGGCACCGCGAAGACCCGCGCCGAGATCTACGCGATGGGGCTGCGCAACGCCTTCCGCATCACCACCGACCCGAAGGACGGGGCGCTGCTGATCGGCGACTACGGCCCCGACTCCCGTTCCGCGGACCCGAATCGCGGACCCGAGGGCACCGTCGAGTTCAACCGGGTCCCGAAGGCGGCGAATCTCGGCTGGCCGTACTGCATCGGGGCCAACACCCCGTTCAACGACTTCGACTTCGCGACCCGTGTCTCGGGGCCGAAGTTCGACTGCGCTGCGCCCGTCAACGAGTCGCCGAACAACACCGGTCTGCGGGAGCTGCCGCCGGCCACGCCCGCGACCGTCCCGTACCTGTACTCGGGCTCGCCCCAGTTCCCCGAAGTCGGCGGCGGTGGCGCGCCGATGAGCGGTCCCGTCTACGACTTCGACCCCGCGAACACGGCGCCGACGAGGTTCCCCGAGTACTTCGACGGGAAGTGGTTCAACTTCGAGCTGGGCCAGAACTGGTTCAAGACGTTCTCGGTCCAGCGGCACGACCAGTCGTTCACCGACCCGCGCTTCCCGCCCGCCAAGGCCGGGGACATCCAGTCGGTCAACCGGATCTTCCCCGACATGCGGTGGAACCAGTTGTTCGAGGCCGAGTTCGGACCCGACGGTTCGCTGTACGTGATCGACTTCGGGGTCGGCTCGGGCGCGGGCCGTACGGGTGTGCCCAATCCGGGGACCGGCATCTACCGCGTCGACTACGTGGGCGACGGCCAGGTGCCGACCGCCCGGATCACGGCCACGTCCGACACGGGTCCCGGGCCCCGGAGTGTGAAGTTCTCCAGTGCCGGTTCCGGTCTGCCCGGGGGTCAACCGGTCACGTACGCCTGGGACTTCGACGGTGACGGCACTGTCGACTCCACGAAGGCCGACCCGTCGCACATCTACACCGACAAGGGCGTCTTCACGGCCCGGCTGACGGTCACCGGACCGGACCGGCTCTCCGCGGGGGCCGTACGGGAGATCACCGTCGGCAACACGCGGCCGGTGCTGACCATTCAACAGGCCCCGGACGGGGGCATGTTCAGCCTCGGCGACACGATTCCGTTCACGGTGAAGGTCACGGATCGCGAGGACGGCAAGGGTGAGCAGATCGACTGCGCACGGGTCTCCGTCGAGGCGCGGCTCGGGCACGCGTCCGTGCTGCACCCGGTGCAGACCGCGCAGGGCTGCACGGGCGAGTTCACCGTCCCGGCGAGCGACGAGCACGCGAACCAGGACGTGTTCTACCGCCTGAGCGCGAGTTACCGGGACAACGGCGGTGACAGCGACGACGGGGTTCCGGCGCTGACCGGGACCGCCACGTCGAACCTCAAGTCCTCCTACCGCGAAGGGGAGTTCTTCAGCGAGACCGGCGGCGAGGGCGGCGGCGAGGGCGGCGGTGTCACGGTGGGCGAGCGGCCCGAGGCGTCCGGCGGCAAGCGCGTCATCGAGGTGGAGCACGGCGACTGGGTCGCGTACGACCCGGTGAATCTCACCGGGGTCCGGTCGGTCACCGTCGGCGCGTCCTCGGGCGGTACGGGCGGCACGATCGAGTTCCGCAACGGCTCGCCCACCGGCCCGCTGATGGGTTCGGTCACCGTCCCGAACACCGGCTCCTGGACGAACTTCGTCTCCCCGACCACCCCACTCCGTCCGGTCGGCGGCACGGTGAAGATGTACGCGGTGTTCCTGAACCCGGACTGGAAGCCGGACGGCCAGGACGTGCTCTCCGTGGACTGGCTGCGCTTCAACGGCCGGGGCGTCGAGAAGAAGCCCGGCACCACGGTCACCGTCACCGCCCCCAGGGCGGAGGGCGCGGCGCCGCTGGTGACGGAGCTGACCGGGACGGTGAAGCTCGCCGGGGGCCGCACCGTGGCCTCGTACAGCTGGAACTTCGGAGACAACACCCGGCCCACCGGTCAGCAGGGCGCGAGCGCCACCCACACGTACGCGCGGCCCGGCGCGTACACGGCGCACCTCACGGTGACGGACGACAAGGGTGACAGGACGACCGGCGAGTTCCCGATCACCGCGAAGTGACCCGGCACCGCATGTGACGCGGGCGGGCCCTGTCGGCAACACGGCCCGGATGCCGACGAGTTGAAGGACAGCGAGAAACAGCGGGACATCGAGAAGCATGGAGAGAAGAGGTCACGTGAGGGCGAACGGCACACGAAGAGCGTTCCTGGGCACGGCGGTGGCGGGCCTCACCGGGGTGGGGCTTGCCTCGACGGCGGGCACCGCCCGTGCGGCGGAGTCCGGCCGGCACCACGATCCTCGCTGCCGGCGGCGGATTCCGCGCTCGGGCATCGGCATGCACCTCTACACGATGCGCTCCGTCCTGGAGACGGACTTCGAGGGAACACTGGGGCAGTTGGCGGACATCGGTTACGCGACGGTCGGCGTCAGCGGACGGTTCGGCCGCAACGCCACCCAGATCCGGCAGGTGTTGGACGACGTCGGGCTCAAGGCCGTGCTGGAGCACGTCGGTTACGGCACGGTGGCGGGCACCGGTCTCCAGCAGGCAGTGGCGGACGTGCACACACTGGGCGGCGAGTGGGTCGTCGTACCGAGCCTGCCGACCGAGATGCACACCCCGGCCGGTTACCGGGAGGCGGCGGCGGCCATGAACCGGGCGGGGCGCGTGGCGCGGGAGTCGGGTCTCGGCCCGGTGCTCTTCCACAACCACGACGCGGACCACCGGACGGTGGAGGGCGAGGTGCTGTACGACATCCTGCTCAACGAGACCGACCCGGAGTACGTCGGCTTCGAGCTGGACCTCTACTGGGCCGCGAAGGGCGGGGCGGACCCGCGCAGTCTGTTCGTGGACGAGGGCCCGCGCTTCCCGGCGCTGCACGTCAAGGACATGGCCGCGAACGGTGACTTCGCGGACGTCGGATCAGGCGTCCTGGACTTCGCGGAGATGTTCGAGACGGCACACCGGGGCGGCGTACGGCAGTGGCTGGTCGAGCACGACGCGCCGAAGGACCCGATGGCCACGGCCCGCAACAGCCACCGCCATCTGTCGCGGCTGCGGTTCTGAGACACGTACGCGGACACGCGCCGCACCCCCGGCGGGCCCTGAGGCCCGCCGGGGGTGCGGCGTTGCCGGGGCGGGCGGGCGAACGACAGGCAGACGTTCCCCGTGACCCGGTGGGCCGGCTCCCCCGCCCAGGCAGCCTCCGCCTCGGTCGGGCTCCAGCCAACCCGCAGGATTCCGGGACCAGTTGACCGAACGGTCGGCGCTCCCGCGGATCTCCGCCAGAACACGGGCACACGCGTCGAGGTCGGAGGCCGTACGGCGCCTCGCCCGGATACGTCGCTCGCTCACCGGCCCGACCGACCACAGCGCCCACGCGGCGGCGCCGGACGGCCCTCGGCCCGTCCGGCGCCCACCGATCCCGCGCGGCTCTCGCTCCTCCCCCGCCCGTGCCCCCGCGCTCAGTCCTCCGAGGACGCCGCTCCCAGCAGTTCCCGGATGTGCGTCGTCGCCTCGCGGAACTCGGACCGGGCCAGCGTCTCGACGTAGTCCCGCTCCGGCGGCAGCCCGACGTCGATGATCTCCGTGATCGTGCCGGGCCGGGGGCTCATCACCACCACCCGGTTCGCCAGATAGACCGCCTCCGAGATGGAGTGCGTGACCAGCAGGACGGTCGTGCCGGTCTCCCGCCAGATGCGGTTCAGCTCCATGTTCATCTGCTCACGCGTCAGCGCGTCCAGCGCGCCGAACGGTTCGTCCATGAGCAGCACGGGCGGCTGGTGCAGCAACGCCCGGCAGAGCGCCACCCGTTGCTGCATCCCGCCGGACAACTCGTGCGGGTAGGCGTCCTCGAAGCCCCCGAGTCCGGTCATCCGGATGAGTTCGTCTGCGCGTCGGCCCGCGAGCGCGCCGGGCATCCGGCGCATCTCGGCCTGGAGCAGGATGTTGCGCCGGGCGCTGCGCCACTCCAGCAGGGCGGCCCGCTGGAAGACGTAACCGATGTCCGGGCGCGGCCCGTCGACGCGCTCGCCGTGCAGCCGTACGTCACCGCTGGACGCCTTCAGCAGTCCGGCGACCAGTTTCAGCAGGGTCGACTTGCCGCACCCCGAGGGGCCGACGATCGCCACGAATTCGCCCATCGGCACATCGAGCGACACCTCGCGCAGGGCGGTGACGTCGCGGTCCTTCGTACGGAACCGGACGGCCACGTCGCGCAGGGAGACCGCCGCCCCGCTTCCGGCGCGGGCGCCGCCCGCCGTGCCGCCGTCCTTGCCGAGGCTGGTCCCGCTCACGCGCCGTTCTCCCTGCTCTCCGCGCACTCCCCGCTCTCCCTCCCCTCCTTGCTCTCCCCGCTCCGTCTGGTCCCGGAGAGTCGCGTCCCTGGGCATCGTCATCCCTTCAGCGCGGAGCTGTCCCAGTAGTCCGACGGCGCCTTCGGGTTCTTCACCAGACCGGCCTCGGCGAAGACGTCGATGGTCTCCTGCCAGTCGGCCTCGGTGTTGAGCCCGGGTGCCCGGCCCTTCGTGGCCTCGGTGTGCAGCAGCGTCATCGTCGTCGCGAACTGCTCGGTCAGTACGGCCTTCGGCGGCAGTTGCTCGGACGCGCCCTCCATCGCGGCCACCGCCGGCTCCGGCGCCTTCTCGGCCGCCGCCCACGCCTCGCTGACGGCCGCGGCCATCCGCTTGGTGAGTTCGGGGTCGGAGCCGAGGATCTTCTGGCCGGCGATCAGGCCGTTGGAGTAGAAGTTGAGCCCGTGCTCCGAGAAGCGCAGATACGCCACGTCCTTCTTGGCCTTGTCCGCCATGGTCGGGCCCTGGTCGCTGGCGTAGCCGAGCAGCGCGTCCGTCTTGCCGGAGATGACCGCCGCGATCTTGCCCGCCGGGTCGGTGTTCTGGATCTTGACGTCCGACAGCGAGAGGTTGTTCTTCTGGAGGAAGATCGGGAACGTCTTGCTGAGCGCGTCACCCGCCGTACCCGCGATCGTCCGGCCCTTGATGTCGGCGGGTGTGCTGATGTCCTGGTCGGCGAAGAACTGCACGGACGACGGTGTCGTCTGAAGCATCACACCGAGGCTCTTGACGTTGACGCCCTGGTCGACGCCGCTGATCACGGCGGGGGTGTCCGCCCAGCCGAAGTCGGTCTGCCCGGCCGCGGTGGCCTGGACGGTCTTCTGCGATCCCTGGCCGGCCCGGATCTCCAGGTCGATGCCGTGCTTCTCGAAGATCTTCTCCTCGACGCCGTAGTAGAACGGCGCGTGTTCGCCGTACGGGTACCAGTTGAGCGTCAGCGTCACCTTGTCGAGCTTCTCGCCGGAGTCGCTGGTGGTGGTCCCGCCGCCGTCCTCGCCGCAGGCGGTGGCGACCAGGAGGAGCGGTACGAGGCCGATCAGGAGTCTGCGGGGGTGCATGGCTGGCCCTTCTCGGAGGAGAGGTCTCATCGGAACGGGGTCGTGCCGTGGGAGCGGAGGAGTCGTGGCGCGGGCGTCGGACGCGATGGTGCGGTGGGCGTCGGGTCGGGCGGGGTGCCGTGGGGGTCGTGCGGTGGGGGCCGTGCGCGGTGGTGCCGCCGGGGTGCGGCGGGGTGGTGCCGTCCGGACCGGGGGCGTGGCGGGGTCGTACCGGCCGGACGCGGGCGTACGCGGCGGACTCCGCCGATCTGTCAGAACGAGGTCGTGACGTTGGTGTCCCGGCGGCTCGCGTGCCAGGGCAGAAGCAGTTTCTCGGCGATCTCGACCAGCACGAACAGCACCACACCGATCAGTGACATGACAAGCAGTCCCGCGAAGAGCATCGGGGTGTCGAGATTGCCGTTGGCCTGGAGGATCACGTATCCCAGCCCCTCGTTGGCGCCGACGAACTCGCCCACGACCGCGCCCGTCACGGCGAGCGTGACCGCGACCTTGAGGCCCGAGAACAGATGCGGCAACGAGGCGGGGAAGCGGATCTTGGCGAATGTCTGCCAGGGCTTGGCGCCCATCGTCGCGGAGAGCTGGAGCATCTCCGGGTCGACCGCCTTGAGGCCGGTGACCATGGAGATCACCACCGGGAAGAAGGCGATGAGCACCGCGATCAGGACCTTCGGCGTGATGCCGAAACCGAGCCAGACGACGAACAGCGGCGCGATGGCGATCTTCGGTACGACCTGGGCGAAGAGCAGGATCGGGTAGAGGGTCTTCTCCACGGTCGACGAGTAGACCATCACGACCGCCGCGAGGATGCCGACGACGACCGCGATGGCGAAGCCGAGCAGAGTCTCGTACGTGGTCACCCAGGTGTGTTCCCAGAGGTAACTCGTCTTGCCCGTCAGCACGTCGAGGGTCGCTCCGGGCGACGGGACGAGATACGGCTCGACCAGTTCGGCGGCGGCGATCGCCCACCACACGACGAAGCAGCCGAGGAGCAGCGCGACGGGCCGCCAACTGGTCTCGACGGCCTTGCCGAACCGTTCCCCGGCTCCCGGCCCGGTGCGCGCGGCGACTCCCGCGATCTCCTTGGCCGGTCCCGGTACGACGCTCTGGCTCACAGTGAACTCCTCGGGAATCAGGAGCGGTTACGAGGCCCTGTCCGATCCTCCGCCGTGACCGGTGGCTGTACCGGCCGCCTTGCGGCCCCACCGGAGAAGCGCTTTCAGAAAGCGCTTTCTGGTAAGGTGATCGCCACGCTAATGACTGCTCGTCCGAACGGTCAATAGGTCGTCCGGAAGTTTCCGGGCCCCGCCGGGGGCCCTGCCGCCACCGCGACTCGGGGGCCGACTTGAGTGAACGGGAAGCACGGACGCATGTGACGCTCGACGTCGTGGCCCGCCACGCGGGGGTCTCCCTGGCGACCGCCTCCAGAGCGCTGAACGGGACGACGCGGGTGCGGGACGAACTGCGCGACCGGGTGCGGGCGGCGGCGGATCTGCTCGGCTACATCCCCAACGCGCACGCCCAGGCACTGGCCAGTTCGTCGAGCAAGACCGTCGGGATGATCTGCCACGACGTGGGCGACCCGTACTTCGCGGCGATCGCCGACGGGGTGATGCGGGCGGCGGCCGAGCAGGACGTGATGGTCATGCTGGCGAGTACGTTCCGCGAACCGGCGCGGGAGATCGCGTACGTCTCCATGCTGCGGGCCCAGCGCGCCCGCGCGATTCTGCTGATCGGCTCGGGCTTCCAGGACCGCACCTGGGAACGGGCGTTGGGCGCCGAGCTGGACCCGTACATCCGCGCGGGCGGGCGGGTCGCCGTCGTCAGCCGCCACCGCAGTCTGCGCGCCGACGCCGTCCTGCCCGAGAACCGGGCGGGCGCGGCGGCGCTCGCCCGCGCGCTGCTGGCGCTCGGCCACCGGCGGTTCGCGGTTCTCAGCGGGCCGCCCGAACTGACCACCGTCGCCGACCGGTTGGCGGGCTTCCGGGAAGGGCTCGCCGAGGCGGGGATCGCGCTCGGCCGTGACGCGGTCGTAGAAGGCGCTTTCACCCGGGACGGCGGTTATGCCGCCGCCCGCGAACTCCTCACCCGGCCGGTCCGCCCCACCTGTGTCTTCGCGGTGACCGATGTGATGGCGGTGGGCGCGCTCGCCGCGTTCCGGGAGGCGGGTGTGGGCGTGCCCGCCGACATCTCGCTCGCGGGCTTCGACGACATCCCGCTCGTACGGGAGTTGACTCCCCCGCTCACCACCGTCGCCCTGCCGCTGACCACCATGGGCCGGCACGCCATCTCGCTGGCGCTGCGTGAGCCGCACGGGCAGCGCTCACGCGTACTGCGGGTGGGCGGCGAGGTGGTGCTGCGTGCCAGCACGGGGCCACCGCCGGTCGGTGGGACCGACGGCTGAGGGGTGTGCCGACGGGGCGAACCGCCTTTCTTTTCGCGCGTGTCGCACCGCGCGGGTCGTCCCCTCGTCACCACCGCGCTCGCCCGTCACCACGCTCGCTCAGGCCCGCCGCGTCTGCTCAGCTCCGTGTCCGCTCATCACCGCGCCCCCTCGTCCGGGCCGGCTCCGCTGGCGACGGCGGGTTCCGGCTGCTCGCCGGGCATGCCGACGGGTTCCGGTGGTTCGCCGGGCGCGCCGACCGGCTCCGGTGGCTGCCCCTCCGGGACGGCGGTGAGCAGATGCTGGACCAGCGTCACCAGCGTACGGATGCCCGAACTGGCGATCCGCGCGTCGCACATCACGACGGGCACCTCCGGCCGGAGGTCGATCGCGGCCCGGACCTCCTCCGGGTCGTAACGGAACCCGCCGTCGAACTCGTTGACGGCCACGACGAATCCGATCCCGCGCTTCTCGAAGAAGTCCACGGCCGAGAAGCAGTGCTCCAGCCGCCGGGTGTCGGCGAGGACGACCGCGCCGAGCGCGCCCCGGCAGAGTTCGTCCCACATGAACCAGAAACGCTCCTGCCCGGGGGTGCCGAACAGATAGAGCACATGCCGCGCGTCCAGCGTCATACGGCCGAAGTCCATGGCGACCGTGGTCGACGTCTTCTGCTCGACACCCGTCACATCGTCCGTCGCCGTACCGACCTGGGTCAGCAACTCCTCGGTGCTCAGCGGGACGATCTCGCTGACCGATCCCACAAAGGTTGTCTTCCCCACCCCGAATCCACCGGCGATCAGCACCTTCAGGGCGGTGGGGAAGGCGACGGGCCCGGAGTCAGAGTTGTCGTCGTAGACCATCGAGTACTGCCTTCAGGAGGGAACAGTCGCCGGGATTGTCGAAAAGGTGCGGCGGCCGGACGGTGACCGCGCCGCTGTCCATCAGATCGGAGAGCAGGATCTTCGTGACCACGGCGGGCAGCCGCAGACGTCCGGCGATCTCCGCCACCGACATCGGCCCCTGGCAGAGGCCGAGCGCCTGGCTGTGCTCGGGGCCGAAGTACATCCGGCTGGCCGCGCCCGTGGCCATGACCAGCGACATCAGATCCAGCTCGGTCGTCGGACGGGTCCGCCCGCCGCTGACGGTGTACGGGCGGATCAGCCGGCCCGCCGCGTCGTCCAGCCAGGGCCCGTCCCGCAGAAGCCGCACGCCGCTCACCGCCCCGGAACGCTCGACGGGGTGACGGCCGCTCGTCTGACCGGCGTGACGAGATAGGGCCGGACGCTCTTGACCAGTATCGCCATCTCGTAGCCGAGGACGGCGGCGTCCGCCTCGCGTCCGGCCAGTACGGCGAGACAGGTGCCGGACCCCGCCGTCGAGACGAAGAGGAGGGTGGAGTCCAGCTCCACCACCACCTGGCGGACCTCGCTGCTGTCGCCGAAGCGCGCCCCGGCGCTGCGGCCGAGCGAGTAGAGGCCGGAGGCGAGAGCGGCCATGTGGTCGGCGCTGTCGGCATCGAGGCCGTGGACGGATCTGACCAGTCCGTCGGAGGAGAGGAGTACCGCGCTGCGGGTGTACGGCACCCGTTGGACCAGGCCGCTGAGCAGCCAGTCGAGGTCGGAGACGTGGCCGGTCGGCGCATCGCTCGCCATGGTGATCTACTCCTTGGGGGGGTTGTCTCGGTTTCGGCGTTCCGTGTCCGGCAGGTCCGTCGGGACCGGCACGGACGGCACGTCGGTCAGGTCCGGCCGGTCCGTCAGGTCTGTCAGGTCCGTCACGGGGACGGGGACAGGTGCGGGGGACGCGTCGACTGCGTGCCGGGGGTCCCGGGGCGTCTGGGCCTCGGCGAGGCCGATGCCCCGCTGGAAGGCGGCCATCAGACCGGGATCGTGGAGTGCCTGGTTGTCGCCGGGCGGGGCGGGGGCGTCCCGGAGTTGCGGGGCGAGGTGCTCCTGGCTGCGGCGCTTGGGCAGTTGGGGCCGCTCCTCCGGCGCGGGCGGCCGGGGCCGGGAGATCGAGCTCGCGCGGGAGCCGCCCTGGATGGTGGGGGTGGTGTGCTCGCCGCGTACGGGCAGCGGCCGGCGTTCCGAGGTCCGTCGCCGGTGCGAGCGTGGACCCGGGGACGTCCGCCCGGAGTATGACCGCGACGTGTCCGCGACCGGGGCAGGCCCGGTCTCGTGCGGCTGCGCAGGCGCGGAGGGGGGGTCGGTCGGGGGCGGGGGCACCGGCGCGGGCACGACGGGGGCTGCGGGGGGCAGCGGCCCCGACGGGGGTGCGGCGTGAACGGTCCGTCCGGCCCGGCCCGCCTGACCGGCTTGCCCTGCCCGTCCGGTCGGCTCCGCCCGTGCGGCCGGTTCCGCCTGCTCCGGTGCGTAGGTGTCGTCGCTGTCGCCGTCGCCCCGGCCGCCCAACAAGGCGCGCGGCAGTACGAGTACGGCCTGGATGCCGCCGTAGATGTTGGCGTGCAGCCGTACGGCGATGCCGTGTCGGCGGGCGAGTGCCGACACCACGTACAGGCCGATCCGTCCGTCCTGGAGGAGATGGGCGACATTGACCTGGTCGGGGTCGTCGAGCAGCGCGTTCATCCGGCTCTGCTCGTCGGCGGGCATGCCGAGCCCGCGGTCCTCGACCTCGATGGCCAGTCCGGAGGTGACCGGCTGGGCGCGGAGCAGGACCTGGGTGTGCGGGGCGGAGAACAGGGTGGCGTTCTCGACCAGTTCGGCGAGCAGATGGACGACGTCGGCGACGGCGTGGCCGCGCAGGGTCCCGCTGATCGGCGGCACGAGTTTGACGCGTGGATACTGCTCCACCTCGGCGACGGCGGAACGCAGCACCTCGGTCAGGGTGACCGGCAGGCTCCACTGACGGCGCGAGATGGCCCCGCCGAGTACGGCGAGGTTCTCGGCGTGCCTGCGGATACGGGTGGCGAGGTGGTCGACGTGGAAGAGACCTTTCAGCAGATCCGGGTCCTCGACCTTGTTCTCCAGTTCGTCCAGAAGCTGGATCTCCCGGTGGACGAGTGACTGGAGCCGTCGGGCCATGTTGACGAAGACCTCGACCTTCTGCTCGTTGCCCACGCTGCTGGACAGCCGGGACGCCTGGACGACAGCGGCGACCGCGCCTTCCTGGGACCGGGTCAACTCCATTGCGAGCAGGTCGAGTTCGTCGCCCGTGGGGGGCGTCGACGGGGGTGTACGGCGGGGTGGCGGGCCCTCGCCCCGGCGGAGTTGTTCCACGACGCCGCGCAGGTCGGACCGGGCGCGGGCGTTCGACCTGCGCAGCGCGTGGCTGCGGTCGGTCACGGACCTGGCCGCGCGGTCGGCGGCGACGACGGCGTACGTCACCGCGGCAGCCCCGATCAGCACGGCGCCGGCAAGGGCGGCCCAGACACCGCCCGTCGGCCTCGCCCCGCCGGAGCGGGCGACGACGAGCACGGCGAGCAGGCCGCCGAGCGTGGCTATGACGGTCGGCACCACGGCGGCGCGCAGGAGTTGGGCGCGTATCCGGGTCCCGGGGGTCACCGGCGTGGCGGGGTCGGGTGCGGGGTCGGGTACGGCGTCGGGGCCCTTGGCGGGCGACGTCCTGGCCGTGGACGTACGGGCGCTTGGCCGGCCGTGCCGTCCGCCTTCTCGGCGGGCGGGTCGCGCGGCGGGGGCGCGAAGGTGCGACATGAGTGTCCTCGGTACGTGGGGCCCGCCGCGGGCATTCGGGTTTCGCGGCGGTGTGGTGTGGCGGTGTTCTGCGGCGGTCTGGTGCGTGGTCGTCGGTGGGGAGGGCGGGCGGACATGCGGAAGGAAGCCCAGCGTTCATCACTGAGCACACACGGTAGTTGGCGAATAGTCAGTCGCGGCGGACAGTTGACGAAGTTGCCCACAGAGCGTCCCGCTTCGGTATGAGTCGTCGCACAACAGAGCGAAACAGTGCAATCGAACTGAGGGGCGGGGCAGTTGCCCACGCGCTCACTCCTCGTGGGTGAGCGGGAGTGGGCGAGCGTGTCAGGAATCGCGTGCGGCGTGCGGGGCGTGGGGCGCGGCGCCGGGACGTACGGGCACGCGGGCATGGCGAGTTGACCGGCCACCCATGGAGAGCGCCGGTGCCGGCTACAGGCCGGGCGGGATCGTGGAGCGCGCATACGGACCCGCGCCGTGCCGGGTCCGAACCGCGCACGACCGCCCGCCGGTCAGATCCCGTCCGGCGCGACTCCGTGGGCTCGGGCTACGGCGGAGAGGAGCCACGCCAGGTGTTCCGGGCCCGCGGAGCGGGAAGGGGGCCGGGCCCTGTCCGGCGGACAGGGCCGAGGGCCTGTCGTTCGGAACAGGCCGGATCGGTGAGCGCCCGCCGCGTCGGCGGCCGATGTCACTTTGGCGCCGTGGATCGCACGGCGGAGGAGCGAGACGTGGCCTCCGCCGTGCCTCCCTCCCGCGCCGTCAACAGCGGCGAGGCGTGGTGCCGGGGCACGCGGGCCCGGCACGATCCGAACGACAGACCCTAGGCCGCGTCTGACAGATAGTGCCGTCCGCCCGCAGGGCGGGGCGTGCGCCCGTCGCGGAGCGGCTGATGTCCCCGCCGGTGCGTGCGCTCGCGAGGCGGAGGATCGTCGTCGTGGATGGTCCGGGCGTACGTGGCCGACTCCGACCACACAGGGGGCACCTCCCGTGCCCCCTCGGGGGCTTCGGGGGCTTCGGGGGAGAGCGTGCGTGCCGGGCGTCGCGCGCCAGGCGGGATTTGTCAGACAGGCTCTAGGGGGCGCTCTGCGCGGAAGGCGCCGTGCCGGTGGACCCCGTGCCGGGGTCGTCGGTGCGCTTCGCGGTGTCCGGTCGCGTACCGGGCTCGGACACCGAGGATGTCGTCGTTGTCGTGGTGGTCGTCGTGGCGCCCGCGTTCGCGGACGTGGTGGTCGCGGCCGTGGTCGGCGCCGTAAGGGCCGCCTTGTCCCCGGACGGTGCCGGCTCCGGCCGGCCGCCCGTCGGCGGGAGCGCGACGGAGCGCCACCACGGCGCACCTGGGATGGTCTCGCTCACCGTCGGCTCGTAGGACTCGCCGGGACGTGGCAGGGCGATCCGTACGCCCGACTCGGCCGCCGCCGCGACCGTGCCTTCGCCGGGCTCGGCCCACGGGTGCGGGGCCAGGTTGAACGTGCCCCAGTGGATCGGCAGCATCACGCCGGAGGGGTTGCCCTGCTGGAGGTCGAGGTGCGCGCGCAGACCCTCCGCCGGGGTCATGTGGATGTCCGGCCAGTATTCGCTGTAGGCGCCGATCTGGATCATCGTGGCGTCGAAGGGGCCGTGCGCCGCGCCGATGTCGCGGAATCCGGAGAAGTAGCCGGTGTCACCGCTGTGGTAGATCCGGTGCTCGGGTCCCGCGACGGCCCAGGAGGCCCAGAGGGTGTGCTGCTGGTTGCGCAGTCCTCGGCCGCAGAAGTGGCGCGCGGGGGTCGCGGTGAACGAGATGCCGCCGATCTCCGCCGTCTCGTTCCAGTCCAGCTCGCGCAGCCTGGAGGCGGGCACCCCCCAGTGCTCCAGGTGGGCCCCGACGCCCAGAGGCACGGCGAAGACGGTGTCGGTGGAGGCCAGGCCCTTGATCGTCGGCAGGTCGAGGTGGTCGTAGTGGTCGTGCGAGATGACGACGACGTCGACGGGTCCGAGCGCGGCGAGTGAGACGGGCACGGGGTGCAGGCGCTTCGGTCCGGCGAAGGAGAAGGGGGAACAGCGCTCGCCCCAGACCGGGTCGAAGAGGACCCGCCGGCCGTCGATCTCGGCGAGGACGCTGGAGTGTCCCATCCAGGTGAGCCGCAGACCGGAGGCGGGTGGTACGGCGAGGTCCGCGAGGGTGTCCCGGTGGACGGGGATCGGGGTGGCGGGTCGGCGCCGGGCGCGCGCCTCCTTGTTGAGATAGACCTTCGACAGTTCCCGCATGGAGCCGGAGGGTCTCGTTCTGGTGGTGCCCTCGGGATTGCGGAAGACGCCGTCGGCGAAGTTCGGGGAGCGGTGGATGCGCCGGAGGCGCTCGCCGGCCGAGTCGGCCCCGAAGGCTTCGGTCCGCATCGAGCGCAGCCGGGAGCGGAGTGAGGGTGAGGAGCCGGCGCCGTCCACTGCATCTCCTGAAGGTTCGATTTCATCCCGTTATGGGAGTTTTCTGATACCACAGTGCCACGGTGATATGCCGTACGTGACACCCGCTGGGAACGCACGGACGATCTCCGGGATTCCCTCACGGGTCTCCGATGGGCGAAATCCGGCCATGCGGCCGACTGTCCGCCGTTCCTCTCGGCGCTCCTCCACCGCCGTCGGCTCCTCGGGGAGCTCTCGGACAGCGCCGTCACCGCTCTTTGACAGCACCGTCGCCGCTCTCGATACTGACCTCCCGTTCAGCCGTGTCGCTTCCCCACGGCCCGCCGTCGTGCCGGGAGGCACCCATGTCCCCGCCGCTGATCTCGCTGACCTGGACCGACCGCGAGACCGGCCGCCAGGGGTATCTGGTCGTGGACCGGCTCGTACGCGGTGTCTCCAGCGGTGGGCTGCGGATGCGCGAGGGCTGCTCGCTGGACGAGGTGACGGGCCTGGCCCGTGGCATGACCCTCAAGGAGGCCCTGCACTACGACGACGACCCCGCCGCGCGCTACATCCCGCTCGGCGGCGCCAAGGGCGGGATCGACTGCGATCCCCGGGACCCGGCGGCGTACGGCGTACTCGTCCGCTATCTGCGGGCCGTCAGGCCGTACATCGAGACCGTCTGGACCACAGGCGAGGACCTCGGGCTGACCCAGGACGTGATCGACCGGGCCGCCGCCGAGGCCGGGCTGATCTCGACCGTGCAGGCGATCCATCCCCTCCTGGACGACGAGGCCGCGGCGCGGCGGCGGCTCGCGGACGCCTTCGCGGCTGAGGTCGACGGCATCGGGCTGGACGAACTGGCCGGCGGCTGCGGTGTGGCCGAGTCCGCGCTGACGGCTCTCGACCGGGCCGGGGTCGCGCGCGAGGGGACACGGGTCGCTCTCCAGGGGCTGGGGACCATGGGCGGGGCGACCGCGCGGTTCCTGTCCCGGGCCGGACTGACGGTCGTGGCCGTGGCGGACGTCAAGGGCACCATCGCCTGCCCGGACGGACTGGACGTCGAGGCGCTGCTCGCCGCGCGTGACGGGTTCGGCACGGTGGACCGCGCGGTGCTGCGGCCCGGGGACCGTGAACTGCCGGGCGAGGCTTGGCTGTCGGCGGATGCCGAGATCCTGGTGCCGGCCGCCGTCTCGTACGCGATCGACACCACCAACCAGGCGCGGATCAGGGCCCGTTGGATCATCGAGGCGGCGAACATGCCCGTCCGGCCGGACGCGGAGGAGTCGCTGGCCGCGCGCGGGATCACGGTGCTGCCGGACGTCGTCGTCAACTCCGCCACGAACGCCTGGTGGTGGTGGACCCTCTTCGGCGACATCGGGCCCGATCCGGACGAGGCCCTGGCCCACATCCGGCGCGCCATGCGCGCGCTGACGGAGCTGACGCTGGAGCGCGCGGCGGCCGACCGTACGACTCCGAGGGCCGCGGCGCACGCGATCGCCGCCGGCCGACTCCCCCTGATCGCCGCGCGGTTCGGCCACGACCGCTGACGGGGGATGCCCGGAGTGGCTGACATCCCACCGGCCGACGCCGCCACGGCCATACTGAGGCGGACATCCGGAATCCGGCACGAAGGTGGAGACTGTGGCGCAGCAGCGGACCGAACATCCGGACGTCGAGGGGATATCCGGGCCGGGTGCCGATCCCGGCCCCGGGGCGCGGGTCGATGTGCTCGTCGTCGGCGGCAGCGGTGTGGACACCGTGGTCCGGGTCGACTCGCTGCCGGTCCCGCTCGCCGACTCGGTCGGTGTCGGGCCGATCCGCGAATGGCCGGGGCAGACCGGGGGCAATGTGGCCCTCGGCTGTCAGGCCCTCGGACTGAACGTCAAATTCCTGGACTTCATCGGTGACGACTGGACGGGGAGTCAGGTCCGGGAGCATCTCACCAAGGGCGGGGTGGACTTCGACGGACTGATCTCACCGGCGGGCACCCGCCGCGCGGTCAATCTGGTCGAGCGGACCGGCCGCCGGATGTCCTTGCACGACGCGCGCGACCCCGACGACCTGCGGATGCCGCGTGACTTCTATCTGCCGTATCTGCGGCGCGCCCGCCATGTGCATCTGTCGATCACCAACTTCACCCGCTTTCTCTTCGACGACATCGTGGAGCAGGGTGTCCCCGTCTCGACCGATCTGCACGACTGGGACGGGATCGACGCCTACCACCGGGAGTTCGCCTACCGTGCCGACCTGGTCTTCCTCAGCGCGGCGGGGGCCGGTGAGCGCATCGCGGCGGTGATGCGGGAGATCCTGCGTGAGGGCCGGGCACAGGCGGTGGTGGCCACGGCGGGCGCCGGTGGGTCGTATCTGCTCACCCGCGAGGGCAGCCGCACCCCCCGGCCGGTACCGGCGACCGTCCCACCCGCACCGGTGGTGGACTCCAACGGCGCGGGCGACGCGTACGTCGCCGGTTTTCTCTACGGGCGGCTGGCCGGGCGGGACCTGGAGGACTGCGCGCGCCTCGGGGCGGTCGCGGGGGCGCACGCCTGCACGGTGGAGGGCAGCGCGTCACTGATCGGCTCCGACGCGCTGCTGTCGGGGACCCGCTGATCCGCGTCGTGTCCGGGGGCGGGCCGGCCGCCGGCCCGCTCCGTACGCGACAGTCCCGGCCGCTCCCGTACGTGCCCGCCCCTGACCTGTCCCGTACGCGCCGGTCCCTGGCCCGTCCACGCCCGCTCACGGCTGTCCGGCCGGGGAAGGACAGGTCCGCGACCCCGGACGGTCAGGTCTGCCGCACCGGGACGTACTCCTCGGCGCCCAGGCCGAATGTCCAGGCGACCCCTTGCTTGGCGGTACGCGTGGTCGGCGGCACCCGCAGCCAGTAGGTGCGGTTCGTGCCGTCGGGCTCCGGAGTGGAGTTGACGACCTCGACCATCACGACGTCCTCGTCGCCTTCGAGGGCTATGCGCCAGAGGATGCCCGTCTCGTCCTTGTGCAGGGGCTCGGCGCCCGACTCCGCGAGGTAGCGGTCGTACCCGTAGTGCTCCAGCATCACGCGGCGCAGTTCGGCGTTCTCCTCGGCGCGGATGCGGGCCGGGTCGAGCGAGCCGAGCCCGGCGAGGAACTCGGCCGGGACCGGCATGCCGCGCCAGGCGTGGAGCGCGAAACCGTCCGGGTAGGCGAGGGCGGGGCCGTCGCCGCGGTCGAGCCGGCCCGCCTCGTCCCGGTGCAGTTCCACCGGGCGTTCGCAGACCACCGTCGCGTTCTCGTACGGCCACCACCAGCCGGCGTGCGCGGCCACCTCGACGAGCCCGGTGAGCCGGTCGCCCCGGCCGTCGAACGCGGCCAGCCAGGCGGCGTCGTGCTGGCCAAGGACCGCGTCGAGCAGCAGCTGACGGGTCTCCGGCAGGTCCGGCGAGTCCGCGCCGAGCGCGTCGACGACGCCGGAGCGGATGCGGTCGGCGAGCGCGCGGGTGGTGTCCCACAGCCTGGCTCCGGTGACGCCCCACCACTCGGCCCAGCCAGCCGGGCCCAACTCGTCGTGCGTCCTGCGCCGTTCCTCGGCCCACGGCCTGGTGCGGATCTCCTCGCGGACCGACCGGCCACGGTCGGTGAGGGACCGGACGACGGCGAGCGCGGCGAGCGGGGAGTCCGCCCAGACGATCCGCTCCGGCTCGGGCAGCCCGGCCGTCCGGTGGGCGAGACGTATCCCCGCCTCGGCCGCCGGGCGGTCGGCCGCCCCGGTCGCCGCCGCGATGCCGCGCCACTTGTCCACATGCTGCATGTCTGAAGCCCCGTCCCCTGTCGTCACTGTTCTCCACGCCGCTCTTACTTCTCGCGCTTCCCGTACCTCTGGCACCTCTCGTGCCTCCGGTACCTCTCCGCGCGTTCCCGCCGGGCTGTCCGCCCGGCGCCGGACGCCGTCGCTCAGTCGGCGACGACGCGCACCGCGCCCGGCAGGTACTCCCGCTGGCGCACCACCCGGAACCACCCCTTGGGCAGCGGGATCGCCGCGTGCTCCTCGTGCACCACCCGGCCGCCCTCGGGCAGATGGAGCAGCATCGGCCCGAACTCGCCCCCGGTCTCACGGACGAGCACACCGGGTCCCGTGACCGCGTGGGCGTGTCCGGTGACCTCGCCGAGCGCCAGCACGAGGCGGCCCCGGGCGTCCCTGGGCTCGCTCCGTGTCCCGGTGATCCCGGACGGCACGCTCTCCTCCGCGACGGGCACGATCAGCACGTCTCCCTGCCGGTACATGGCTCTCCCCTCGATCGGCGGCGCCGAGTGCGCCGACCTGTGAACGACGCTAGAGGGTGGGTCTGACAATCGGCCGTGCCCCCGGACCGGGCTTGTCGGTGGGGCCTGTTACAACTTCTCTCAGCATCAAGCCGATCAACGCCCATGCCGGTGTCTGGAGCAATTCACCATGACCATTTCGAACCACCTGGAGGAGTTGGACGGCCTGCCGGCGTTCGACTTCCCCGACGCCGCGGACGAGACGAGGGCGGAGCTCCCCGCCGCCGGGTCGGTGGCCTGGCGTATCGGCGTCGACGCGTACGAGGCGGAGGAGGAGTGGGAGTCGGCGTTCGCCCGCTTCGTCGAGGCGGTCGACACCACCGAGGTCCGGGCGCTGATCGTCGGTTCGTGGAGCGACGCGTACGAGACCGCACCCACCGGCATCGTGGCGGCCCTGGTCGCGGCGGGCGACCGGTTCCCCGCCCTGCGCGCGCTGTTCGTCGGTGACATCACCTTCGAGGAGTGCGAGATCTCGTGGATCATCCAGACGGCGATGGCGCCACTGATCAACGGCCTCCCGCAGCTGCGCTCCTTCGGGGTGCGCGGCGGCCAGTCGCTGGACATGGCCGGGATCAAGCACGCGGGACTGCGGTCGCTGACAGTCGAGACGGGCGGTCTGGACGCGGGCGTGGTCCGTGACATCGGGGCGGCCGAGCTGCCTGCGCTGGAGCATCTGGACATCTGGCTCGGTGTGTCCTGGTACGGGGCGAACGCGGGCGTGGCGGACCTGGATCCGTTTCTCACCGGGGCCCGGCTGCCCGCCCTGAAGTCCCTGGCCCTGCGCAACAGCGAGATCCAGGACGAGATTGCGGCGGCGGTGGCGGGCGCGCCGGTCGTGGCGCGGCTGGAATCACTCGACCTGTCGATGGGCACCCTCGGGGACGAGGGCGCCGAGGCGCTGCTCGCCGGGCAGCCGCTCACGCACCTGAAGTCCCTGGATCTGCATCACCACTTCCTGAGCGAGCCCGTGCGGGAGCGGATCCGGGCGGCGCTGGAGCCCGCCGGAGTGGTCGTGGACCTGTCCGACTGCGAGTCCACGCGGGAAGACGACTCGCGGTACACGGCGGTGGCCGAATGAGCGGCCCGACGAGCATCGGTCATCTCGACGAGTTCCACGGGCTGCCCGTCTTCACGCTGCCGCACGACGAGGCGCCCGCGCCGGGGACGCTCCCCGAGAGCGACGCCGTCGCCTGGCGGCTCGCCTGCGCGTGGGACGACGACTGGGACTTCGCCCGGATCTGGAAGCGGTTCACGGACGTCGCGGACACCAGCCGGGTGCGCGCTCTGGTGATCGGGCCGTGGTGGAAGGGCGACTACTCGAGCCTGGCACGGGCCCTGGAGCTGATCGTCGCCGACGCCGGCCGCTTCCCCGCGCTGCGCGCGCTGTTCCTGGCGGACGTGGTCGGCGAGGAGTGCGAGGTGTCCTGGCTGGTGATGACCGACGTCACTCCGGCGATCGACGCGTTCCCGCTGCTGGAGGAGTTCGGAGTACGCGGCTGCGGCAACTCCTACAACGACGGTGCGCTCCGGCTGCGGCCCGTGACGCACGAGCATCTGCGTGTTCTGCGCTGCGAGTCGGGCGGGCTGCCGGGCGCCGTCGTGCGCGCGGTCGGCGCGAGCCGGCTGCCCGCGCTGGAGCGTCTGGAGCTGTGGCTGGGCACCGACGAGTACGGGGGCGACACGACGGTCGCCGATCTGGCGCCGCTGCTGGACGGCGGCGGGTTCCCGCGGCTGCGCCGTCTGGGGCTCCAGAACAGCGAGATCCAGGACGAGATCGCCGCGGCCGTGGCCTCGGCGCCGGTCGTGGCCGGGCTGGAGTCGCTGGCGCTGTCCATGGGGACACTGAGCGACGAGGGCGCCGAGGCGCTGCTCGCCGGGCAGCCGCTCACGCACCTCAAGGAGCTGGATCTGCGTCATCACTTCCTCTCCGACTCCTGCGCCGAGCGGATCGAACAGGCCCTGGGCGCGCACGGTGTGCGGGTGGAGCAGGAGTCGGTGGACTACTACGACGAAGAGGACGAGTGGCGTTATGTCGCCGTCTCCGAGTAGTGCCACGCCGGATCTGGCCGTTGTCGGCAATCCCGCCAACCGCCGGGTCCGGCTGTTCCAGGACGCCGTCGCGGCGGCGGGGCTGCCCCCGGCCCGTGAGGTGGCCTGGCTCGACGTGCTCGGCGGGCGGGCCGTCTTCCGGCCCGGTGAGGTCGTCCGGGTCGAGTCGCCGGGTGAGGACGGGACGGTGGAGCGGCTGCTGCGCGGCGCGGACGATCCGACCCGGGTGGAGGGCACCGCCCTCTGGTACGAGCGGTTCACCTCCGTCGTAAGGGAGTTGGGCCGGGCCGTACGGGAGTCGGGGGCGGATCTTCTGGACGATCCGGACGAGTTGGCGGTGCTGTTCGACAAGCGGCTGTGCCACGGGGTGCTGGACCGGGCCTCCGTACCCGTACCGCCGTCGCCGACGTCGGGGCCCGGCGGCCCGGTGGTCCGTGGCTGGGACGATGTGCGGGCCCTGATGGAGGGACCGGGTCTGCGCCGGGCGTTCGTCAAGATCGCACACGGCTCGTCGGCCTCCGGGGTGCTCGCCGTCGAGACCGCGGGCCCCGGTCGGGTGCGGGCGACGACATCGGTCGAACGGGACGCCGCCGGGCGGCTGTTCAACTCGCTGCGGGTGCGGCGGCTGACGAGCGAGCCCGAGGTGGCGGCGATCGTCGACGCGCTGGCCCCGGACGGGCTGCATGTCGAACGGTGGCTGCCGAAGGCCACGCAGCGCGGCCGGGCGGCCGATCTGCGGGTGGTGGTCGTCGCGGGCCGGGCGACGCACGCCGTCGTACGGACCAGTTCGTCGCCCATGACCAATCTGCATCTCGGCGGGGCACGCGGCGATCTGGACGCGGTACGGGACGCGGTGGAGCGGGCCGGCGGCGCCGGGAGCTGGTCCGCCGCGCTGGACGTCTGCGAACGGGCCGCCGCGTGCTTCCCCGGCACGCACTGCGTGGGCGTTGACCTGCTGCCCGCGACCGGCTGGCGCAGGTTCGCCGTCGGTGAGGTCAACGCCTTCGGTGATCTGCTGCCCGGTCTCACCGGGCTGCCCGGCAGTGGCGCGGAGGGCCTGGACACCTACGGGGCACAACTCGCCGCCCTGCCACGGGTGTTCCCACGTTCGCCGCTTGCCGGGGCCACGAGGGCGGAGGAGGGACACGATGCGCGCGTCTGATGCCACGCGGGCCCGGGGTTCAGGTCCCGAGGCCGCCGGTCCCGTGGCGACGGGTCCCGTAGCCACGAGTCCCGATGTCGCGGCCCCCGCGGTCACCGGCGAGGCGGAAGCGGTCCCGGAGCCGCCCGACATGGCACAGGTCGTCGGCCGTGACGACCTGTTGCTGATCACGCTGGACACGCTGCGGTACGACGTGGCCGCCGAGCTGGCCGCCGCGGGCCGACTGCCGAACCTCACCCGTCATCTCCCCGGCGGGCGCTGGGAGAAGCGGCACGCCCCCGGCAGCTTCACCTACGCCTCGCACCAGGCGATGTTCGCCGGATTCCTGCCGACACCGGCCCGGCAGGGGCCGCACCCCCGGCTGTTCGCCGCCCGGTTCGAGGGGAGCGAGTCCACGGCGGCGAGGACGTTCGTCTTCGACACGCCCGATCTGGTGTCGGGACTCGCGGACGCCGGGTACCGCACGGTGTGCGTCGGGGGTGTCGGCTTCTTCAACAAGCGGGGCCCGCTCGGGTCCGTACTGCCGGGGATGTTCCAGGAGAGCCACTGGGAGCCGGAGTTCGGCGTGGCTTCGCCGAGATCGTTCGAGTCCCAGGTGGCCCGCGCGGAGAAGGTCGTGGCCGGACTCCCCACCGGTCAGCGGCTGTTCCTCTTCGTCAACGTGCCGTCGCTGCATCAGCCGAACTGGTTCCATCTGCCCGGCGCCACCCGGGAGGCGGGCGACTCGCGGGAGACGCACGCCGCCGCGCTGGAGTACGTGGACCGGCACATCGGCCGGCTGTTCGCCGCCGCGAGCAGCCGCCGCCGCTGCTTCACCATCGTCTGTTCCGACCATGGCACGGCCTACGGCGACGACGGCTGGTCGGGCCACCGCCTGGGCCACGAGTCCGTCTGGACCGTGCCGTACGCCCATTTCTTCCTGGAGCCGGGGGCAGCCCGATGACGACCGAGTCGACCCACCTGTCCGTTGTCAACGCACCGCGTCCGTACGAGAGTTACGTCTACGCCTATCCGCACAAGACCGCGTACCGCCCGCTGCCCGACCGGCCCGCCCTGAGCGAGTTGTGGGCCGGGGAACGCAAGGACGCGCTCTCGCTGTATCTGCACATACCGTTCTGCGAGGTGCGCTGCGGCTTCTGCAATCTCTTCACGCGGATCGGCGCGCCCGACGAGCTGACGACCCGTTACCTCGACGCGCTGGACCGGCAGGCGACCGCCGTGGCCGACGCACTCCACGCGAACGGCGCGGCGGGCGGCGGGGTGCGGTTCGCGGCGGGAGCGTTCGGCGGCGGCACGCCCACCTTCCTGACGGCCGGTGAGCTGGAGCGGCTGTGCGACATCGCCGAGAAGCGGATGGGCGCCGACCTGCGGTCCGTCCCGCTCTCCGTGGAGACGTCACCGTCGACCGCGACGGCCGACCGGTTGTCGGTCCTGGCCGGGCGCGGGGCCACCCGGCTGAGCATCGGGGTGCAGAGCTTCGTCGAGGAGGAGGCGCGGGCGGCGGTGCGCCCGCAGCACCGGTCCGACGTGGAGGCCGCCCTGGGCCGGATCCGGGACGCGGGCGTCCCGGTCCTGAACATCGACCTCATCTACGGCATCGACGGGCAGACCCCGGAGTCCTGGCGGTACTCGCTCGACGCGGCGCTCGCCTGGCGCCCGGAGGAGCTGTATCTCTACCCGCTGTACGCCCGCCCGCTCACCCCGCTCGGGCGGCGCGCGCACGCCAGTGAGACGGAGTGGGACGCGCAGCGGCTCGATCTGTACCGGCGGGGCCGGGACCATCTCCTCGCGCGGGGCTACGAGCAGGTGTCGATGCGGATGTTCCGCCTGCCCGGTGCGCCGCACGAGGGGGCGGACGACTACGCGTGCCAGACGGACGGCATGATCGGCCTCGGCTGCGGGGCGCGCTCGTACACGGCGGATCTGCACTACTCCTTCGACTACGCGGTCGGGATGCGGGAGATACGCACTCTTATCGACGCGTACACGACCACGACCACGGAGGACTTCGCGCGGGCCGAGGTGGGCCGCGCCGTCGACATCGGCGAGGCGCGCCGGCGCCATCTCCTCCAGTCGCTGCTCCAGGCCGAGGGCATGGCACGGGAGGCGTACCGGGCGCGGTTCGGCACCCGTCCGGAGGAGGACTTCCCCGCCGAGCTGACGCGTTTCGCGGATCTGGGCTGGCTCGACACGGGCGCCGGTCCGGATCTGCTGCGTCTCTCGCCCGAGGGGCTCGCCCACTCGGACGCGCTGGGCCCCGCCCTGTTCTCCCCCGCCGTCCGGGCCGCGATGGCCTCGTACGAACTGAAGTGAGACCGACGTGGACCTGACGATCCTCTACCGGGGCCCGCTCGCCTCCTGCGACTACGACTGTCCCTACTGCCCGTTTGCCAAGCGCCGTGACAGCCCGGACCAGTTGCGCGCGGACCGGGCGGCGCTGGAACGCTTCACGGCGTGGGTGGCCGGGCGGACGGACGACCGGCTGTCGGTCCTGTTCACCCCGTGGGGCGAGGGGCTCACCCGCTCCTGGTACCGGCGGGCGCTGACCGAGCTGTCGCATCTGCCGCAGGTCGCCCGGGTCGCCATCCAGACGAATCTGAGCTGCCGCGTCGACTGGCTGAAGGCGGCCGACCCCGCGAAGGTGGCCCTGTGGTGCACGTATCACCCGGGCCAGACACCGTACGACCGTTTCCTCGCCAAGTGCCGTGAACTGGAAGGCGGGGGAGTCCGGTTCAGTGTGGGTGTGGTGGGTTTCCCGGACCATCTGGACCAGGCGCGCCGACTCCGCGCCGACCTCCCCGGCCAGGTGTATCTGTGGGTCAACGCGGCCGAGGGACGCGGGTACTCGGACGAGGAGGCGGCGGAGTGGACCGCGCTCGACCCGCTGTTCCCGTTCAGCCGCCACCCGCACTCGTCGGCGGGGCTGCCCTGCCGCACGGGCGAGTCGGTGATCTCGGTGGACGGCGAGGGCAGGGTCCGCCGGTGCCACTTCGTCCCGGCCGAGTTGGGCAATCTGTACGACGGTTCCTACCGTGAGGCTCTCCGGCCGCGCCCCTGCCCGCTCACGACGTGCGACTGCCACATCGGCTATGTCCATCTGGAGACACTGCCGTTGTACGACGTCTTCGCGGGCGGCGTCCTGGAACGGATACCGGCGGCGCCGCCGACCGGGCCGATGTCCCTTCCTTTCCCGGTGGTTCGGTGACGCGCGAGCGACATCGGGTCCGGAGTTATTTCCACCGGGAAAGGACGAACAGCCGTCGGCCGGCACACGGGGGTGCCGGCCGACGGCTGATTCCGGTGGATCCGATTGCGGCGGAGCCGATTCCGGTGAATCCGATTGCGGTCGGGACCGGGGAGAGAAAGGCGTCAGAGAGAAACGCCGTGCTCGCGCAGATACGCCAGCGGGTCGACGTCGGAGCCGTATCCCGGGCCGGTGCGGATCTCGAAGTGCAGGTGCGGACCGGTGGAATTGCCGGTGGAACCGGAGAGACCGATCTGGTCACCGGCGCCGACACTCTGGCCCGCCGACACGGAGATCGAGGAGAGATGGCCGTACTGCGAGTACTGGCCGTCGTCGTGCCGGATGACGACCTCGTTGCCGTACGACCCGGCCCAGCCCGCCGAGACGACGGTGCCGGGGGCGACCGCCTTGACGGTGGTGCCGGTGCCGACCGCGAAGTCGACGCCGGTGTGGTAGCCGCTGGCCCAACTGCTGCCGGACGCGCGGTACTGGGTGGTGATGGCGGCGCCGTCGACGGGGGCCGTGTAGCCGGACGCGGCGCTCGGCGCGGCGGGCTGCGCGGCCGTGGTGTCAGGGGCGGTGTCGGCGGCGGTGTCGGCCTTCGGGGCGGGCCGAGCGGGCGCGGGCTTCGCCGGGGCGGGCTTGGCGGGCGCGGCCTTCTTCTTCGCGGCGCCGTCGGCACGGCCCCCGGCCGTCGCCTTGGCCTGGGCGCCGATGGTGAGCTTGAGGCCCGGGTGGATCAGCGACGGGTTGTCGCCGACGGCCTCGCGGTTGTCCTCGTAGAGCGTGTGCCAGCCGCCCCGGACGTGGTGCGTCTGGGCGATTCTGGCGAGGTAGTCCCCCGGCTTCACCGTGTAGACGGACCCGCGCTTGGTCCCGGCCCGCTGCCCGGCGGGAGCGGCGGCCGTGTGCGCGACGGAGGCGGCGGACGCGGCGGTGACGGACGACGGGGCACCGGTCTGCTCGGCGGCGTGGGCACCCGTGGCGCCCACGAGCGGAATAGCGAGGGCCGCGCCGCCCGTTCCGGCGACGACGAATCCACGCACTATCGGGTTGTTCCTCGGACGGCGGTGCTTACCCTTTGCGGGCATGGCGAATTCCTCTCCGGCGCCTGCGAGGTGAGCTGTCGGGTTCGGACTGGAGATGCCCGGCCGCGCGTTGACGCGGCTTCACCCCGAGCCGTCCCGATTCTCCGGAACGGCGTACTACCTGGGTCCCCCGCTCCTGCCACACGTGAATGGGTGCTGGATGGATGCGGATTCCGAACGGCGGCAGGATTCGGCGGTCCGTTCGGATTGCGGTGACGTTAAGCCGGGCGGACCGGCGCGGACAACCCGTTGCTTTGCTCCGGCAATCAGTGCCGCGAATACCGGCCGCCGGAACCGGTCACCCTGCGTGGAAACGGACCGGTGAATTCCGTGCGTCGCACCGATTCCCTCGGCCTCCCCCGGCCGGGCACGGCCACACACCGTCACGGATGAGATCCTGCTCACCCACGGACGACTATTTCCCTCCATCTCCCCTTCTTCCTGGGCGTGTTACTCACAATCCGGCATTACGACCAGAAACCCTTTAGTACGACTATTCGATGGGTGCCCATGTCGTAAAGTCGGAGCGCGACAGGTCGGCGACCAGCGCCGTCCGGAGACGCGGAGGAGCTCACGTGACGCACGAGGTGCCGCAGCAGATCCCGTCGGCCGAGCCCGTTCTGGCCGGGGTACGCAACTTCCGCGACGTGGGCGGTCTGCCCACGGTCGACGGGCGGCGCGTACGGTACGGACGGCTCTTCCGCAGCGGCCACCTCGCCCATGCCACCGCCGAGGACAGAGCGTTCCTCACGTCGCTGGGGCTGCATACGATCTTCGACTTCCGCAACGCGGCCGACCAGAAGCTCGACGGCCTGGACGTCGAACTGGCCGGCGTACGCAATGTGAACATCCCGCTCACCGACCCGGCCGACGGCACGGAGTTCTGGAAGATGGTCCGCCACGGGGATCTCGACCAGCTGCGGTCCATCCTCGCGGACGGCAAAGGGGTGTCCCGGATGACCGCTTCGTACCGTTCCATCATTCTGGACCGCACCGCCGAGCACCGGCGTGTGCTGCACGCGCTGGCGGAGGAGAGCCTGCCCGCGCTGATGCACTGCGCGGCGGGCAAGGACCGGGCCGGACTCTCGGTCGCGGTGTCGCTGCTCGCCGTGGGCGTGGAGCGGGACGCGATCGAGGCCGACTATCTGAAGTCCAACGCCCCGGCCCGCCGGTATCTGGTGCGCCGCGGCGACCCGTCGCCCGAGGGAACGTCGCCGGAGGTGCTCGAACTGCTGGCGCCCCTCTTCGACGCGCGTGCCGTGTATCTCGAAACGGCGTTCACGACGATGGAGGAGACGTGGGGCAGCATCGACCGCTACCTCGCGGACGGGCTGGGGCTGACGGACGAGCGGCGCGAACGGCTGCGGGCACGCCTGGTCGACGAGGGGTAGTACGGCCCCGGGCGGGCGCCGGACAGGGCCTACCGGCCTTTGGCGCCCGCCTCGAAGAGCAGATAGAGGAAGCCGGCCAGGACATGGCCCGCGACCAGGTAGGCGAAGAGCCGGATGGCGAGACCCCGGGGGAAATTGCGCTCCTCGTCCATGACGGACGGAGCGGGCGCGGCGGACGAGTCAGACATAACGGGTGAGTCGGGCGTGGCCGACATGTCGCAGGCGGCGGACGGTGCGGGCGCCTCGGACAGCGGCGCCCGCTCCCGACCTCGCCGCTCCTGGACCTGGACCAGGTCCTGCTCCTGCTCCTGCTCCTGCTCCTGCTCCTGCTTCGGTGACGTGTCGGGCATGGTGACGGCCTCTCTCGGTCCGGTGGTGGCTGACCGCAGGTCAGCGGCGGTGGGCCCCGCCCGGCAGGCACAGCTCGGCGACGGGACTGGTCAGCAGGGTGTGTACGAACAGCAGCTCGGCGCCGCCGGGGCCGGCCGCCGCGAGCCGGTGCGGTGTGGTCGAGTCGAAGTGGGCGCTGTCACCGGGGCCGAGGACATGGACGCCGTCCCCGAGGCCCAGCCTCAGCCGGCCCTCCAGGACATGGATCCACTCCTCGCCGGGATGGACCCGGACGAGGTCGCCCTGCGCCCCGTACGGCACGGTCACCCGCAGGGGCTGCATGGCCCGGCCGGAGGCGCTGCCCGCCCGGCGGTACGTCCAGCCGTCGGCCTCCACGGGTTCCGCGCGCGCCGCGCGGATCACGGGGTCGGACTCGGGCGGCACCTCTCCGAGCAGCTCGGAGACCGTCGTACCGTAGACGCGGGCCAGACCGAGCAGCATGGGCAGCGAGGGCTGCCTGCGCCCGGTTTCCAGCCGGGAGAGATGGGCCGGGGAGAGCCCGGCTCTCGCGGCGGCGGCCTCCAGGGTGAGGCTCCGGCCGCGCCGCAGCTCACGCAGGCGCGGGGCGACGTCCGGCAGGTCCTCTGCCGCCTCGGGTTCGCGGGCGTCGGCGGGAAGGTTCATGGGTCCATTCCGCCAGGAATTTTCCTCCGAGGCAAGTTCCTTGCCTCGGAGGCAAGAAACGGGTGTCTGTCAGCGCTGGGCGAGGGCCTGCTTCATCAGCGTCCGGCCGAAGTCCCACATCAGCCCACCCCCGCGATGGGCGTCGTCCATCACCGCCGTGAACGCCGTCACGAAGCGGTCGACCTCCCGCTCCCCGACGTTCAGCGGGGGAATCAGCTTGATCACTTCCAGCCGGTCCCCGGAGACCTGGGTGAGGATGCGGTGCTTCTGGAGCAGCGGCACCACGACCATCTGCGCGAAGAGCCCCTTCCGGGCCGCCTGGAGCATCGTCCAGCGGCTCCGCAGCCCGAGCGAGGCGGGCCGCCCGAACTCGATGCCGATCATCAGCCCCCGGCCGCGCACCTCGCGCAGCAGTTCGTACCGGTCGACCAGCGCGGCCAGCCGTGACCGCAGCAGATCACCGGTCGCCCCGGCGTTGGCGACGAGCCGCTCGTCCTCGATCACCGACAGGACCGCGAGACCGGCCGCCATCGCCTGGGCGTTGGAACCGAAGCTGGCCGAGTGGACCAGGACCCGGTCCATCGAGGAGTAGACCTTCTTGAAGATCCAGTCCTTGCCGAGGGTCGCGCCGACCGGCACATAGCCGCCGGAGAGCGCCTTGGCCACACACACCAGGTCCGGCTCGACGCCTTCCTCGTGCTGGTACGCGTAGAAGTCCCCGGTCCTGCCGAGCCCGCTCTGCACCTCGTCGGCGATCAGGAGCGCCCCGTGCCGGTGCAGCAACTCCTGTGCGGCCCGCAGGAATCCGGGCGGCGTGGCGTGCACGCCCTTGCCCTGGATCGGTTCGACCACGAAGCCCGCCACATCGCCTCGGGCCAACTCCCGCTCCAGGGAGTCGAGATCACCCATCTCCAGGGCGGTGTCGGGGAGCAGCGGGGCGAAGCCGTCGCGGAACCCTGCCTCGCCGTTGACGGAGAGCGAGCCCGTGGTCAGGCCGTGAAAGGCGTGGGAGCAGTAGAGAATCCTGGGCTTCCCGGTGGCGTACCGGGCGAACTTCAGGGCCGTCTCGACGGCTTCCGTACCGCTGTTGCCGAAGAAGACCCGGTCCAGGTGCGGGCTGTGGGCGAGCAGTCGCTCGGCGAGCAGGCCCGGCAGCGGCTGGCAGTCGAAACGGGTGAGATCGGCGAGCGAGGCGTCGAGGACGTCGTGCAGGGCCTTGCGTACGACGGGGTGGTGGCGGCCGAGCCCCATCACGCCGAAGCCGGCGAGCATGTCGAGGTAGTCGTTGCCGTCGGCGTCCCAGAAGTAGGCGCCCTCGGCGCGTTCGTAGACCTTGTCGAAGCCGAGGGTGCGCAGCATGCGCGGGAGTTGGTGGTTGAGGTGCGCGGAGTGCAACTCGTAGCGTTCACCGCCGCGTTCGGCCAGCAGTGTCGCGAGGTCGAAGCCCTTGCCCGGGGCGGGTGCCGCCCGGGGCCCGGTCTTCCCGGCCGTCACGTGCTCCGCGGACTCCGTCATGCCGTCATCCCGTCGTCTCCTCGCTGTGTCCTCGTACCGCGCGGTGCCGTGCGGCACGGCCGGTGGCCGCGCGCGGCCGACGGAGGGGCGGGCGGCGGTGGCCGCCCTCCCCTCCGCCGACCGGGACGTCACGCGCCGCCGGTCGTACGCCGCACGGGTCTCACGTGCCGCCGCTGACCGTCTCCCGTACCGCTCGCAGCGACTCCTTGAGGGAGCCCATGGTGGCGAGCACGGCCGTCGGTTCGTAGCCGCAGTGCGCCATGCAGTTGGCGCAGCGCGGGTCCTTGCCCCGGCCGTACTTGTCCCAGTCGGTCTCCTCGACGAGTTCCTTGTACGTCGGGACGTACCCGTCGCTCATCAGGTAGCAGGGGCGCTGCCAGCCGAAGAGCGAGTAGTTGGGGATCGCCCAGGCCGTGCACGGGAAGTCGGCCTTGCCCTCCAGGAAGTCCAGGAAGAGCGGGGAGTGGTTGAGGCGCCAGCGGCTCCTGTTGCCGCCGGAGAACGCCTTCTTGAACAGTTCCCGCGTCTGCTCGACGCCCAGGAAGTGCTCCTGGTCGGGCGCCTTCTCGTAGGCGTACGCGGGCGAGATCATCATCTCGTCGACCTTCAGGTCGTCGTTGAGGTAGTTGAGGACCTCGATGATGGTCTGCGGGGTGTCGGTGTTGAAGAACGTGGAGTTGGTGGTGACACGGAAGCCGCGCTTCTTGGCTTCCTTCATCGCCTCCACCGCCTCGTCGAAGACCCCTTCCTTGGCGACGGACTCGTCGTGCCGCTCGCGCAGGCCGTCGATGTGCACGGCGAACGCGAAGTACGGGGACGGCGTGAACTTGTCCATCTTCTTGCGCATCAGCATCGCGTTGGTGCAGAGGAAGACGTACTTCTTCTTGGCGACCAACTGCCGGACGATCTCGTCGATCTGAGGATGCATCAGCGGCTCGCCGCCGGCGATGGAGACCATCGGTGCCCCGGATTCGAGCACCGCCCCCACCGCCTGTGCCACGGGCATGCGCTGCTTCAGGACCCCTGCCGGGTGCTGGATCTTGCCGCAGCCCTCACAGGCGAGATTGCACGCGAAGAGCGGTTCCAGCTCGACGATGAGCGGGAACTTCTCACGCTTGCGGAGCTTCTGTTCAACGAGATACGTCCCGACCCTGATGGTCTGGCGGAGCGGCATGGCCATCGAGCTCACCTCCTGGGGAGCAGCAAAGAACGGTGCCATTCAAGAAAAGCCGGAATGACGGCACGAAGGACACGGAAAGCTGATATTCCACCGCTGACCGTGCCAATACGGACCAGTTCGTGCTCCGGGGCGTCCACGACCACCCGTACGGCGGCAACGGGGCGGGCTCCGGCGCGCAGCGCGCTGCGGAGCGTGGCGGCGGACTCCATGTCCACCGCGACGGCTCCGGTGGCGCGCAGCGCGGCCCGTTCGGGGCCGCGCACCACATGGCCGGAGCCGGTGAGCGGGCCGGTGTGGACGCCGCGGCCGGGCAGTGCGCGGGTCAGCGCCTCGACGAGCAGGGCCGTTCCCGTGCAGGGCGTGACGCCGTGGGGGTCCCGGGTCTCGTCGGCGACGACCAGGTCCCCCGGTCTCATGCCCGGGACAAGTCCGGCGCAGAATCCGGACGCGATGACGGCCGCGTTCCGGTGCCGGTCCGTTCCGAGCGCCCGCGCCGTCGCACGCTCGGCGTTCGCGGGGCCCATGCCGGTACGGAGCACGGAGACGGGCCCGGTGGGGTCCTGCCCCGCCCGGCCGATGCGGGGCGCGCCGCGCAGGGCCAGCCGCTCGATGCCGAGCGCGCAGGCGATCAGCAGGGGCAGCGGGGCCGGGTGCGCGGAGCGGCCGGGCCGGTCGTCCCGGCCGCCGGGGTGGATGCCGGGGTGGATGCCGGGGTACGGCGGGCCGGCCGGGTCCTCGTCCTCGGCGGGCCCGGCTCCGTCCGGGGCGGAGCCCATCAGACCCTCTCGCGGGCGTCCGCCCGGCCGCCGCCGAGGCGCTCCCCGGCGAGGGGTGTCCGGATGGTCGTCCCGAGCGGTTCGGCGCTTGCCGGGGCGCGGTCCGCGAACGGCTCCCCGTTGACGTACCGGCCGAGCGCCGTGAGCGGGAACACCTGCCGGTAGAGGTGGTAGTTGATGGAGAAGTCCCACGGGAAGCCGGTGCCGGTGAAGTGCGGCTCGTCCCAGGAGCCGTCCTCGCGCTGCGCCTCGGCCAGCCAGGCCACGCCGCGCTCGACGGCCGGGGTGTCGCGCCGCCCGGCGGCGAGGAGCACGAGCAGCGCCCACGCGGTCTGGGAGGGCGTCGACCCGCCGTGCCCGATCCAGGTCTCCTCGCGGTACGAACGCAGGTCCTCGCCCCAGCCGCCGTCGTCGTTCTGCACGGACTCGGTCCAGCGGACGGCGCGGCGGATCGCCGGGTGGGTCGTGGGCAGCCCGGCCGCGACGAGCGCGGGGACCACGGACCCGGTCCCGTAGACGTAGTTGACGCCCCAGCGGCCGAACCAGGAGCCGTTCGGCTCCTGTTCGGCCAGCAGCCACTCGATGCCGCGCCGGGTGTCGGGGTGCCGGCCCAGGCCCTCGTACGCCAGCATCTCCACGACGTGCGCGGTGACGTCGGCCGACGGCGGGTCGATGACCTCGCCGAAGTCGCAGAACGGCAGCCGGTTGGGGAGCCGGCTCACGTTGTCGGCGTCGAAGGCGCCCCAGGCGCCGTTCTTGGACTGCATGCCGAGCGTCCAGCGCACACCGCGCTCGACGGCCCGGTTCATCCGCGCGGTGTCCGGGTGGGTGACGCGGCGCAGGGCGAGGATGACCTCGGCGGTGTCGTCGATGTCCGGGTAGTTGTCGTTGTGGAACTCGAACGCCCAGCCGCCGGGGGCGAGATGGGGTCTGCGGACGGCCCAGTCGCCGGAGCGGGTGATCTGCTCGTCCAGCATCCAGCCGGCGGCCCTG
Source organism: Streptomyces sp. NBC_01498 (assembly GCF_036327775.1). NCBI lineage: Bacteria > Bacillati > Actinomycetota > Actinomycetes > Kitasatosporales > Streptomycetaceae > Streptomyces > Streptomyces sp. NBC_01498. The sequence continues at coordinate 801,039 of NZ_CP109598.1, forward strand.
ACGAGCGCGGGGTGGTCCGGGCCGACGCCCGCGTCGGCGAGTGCGATCGTGGCGAGGCAGGTGTCCCACACCGGGGACTGGCACGCCTCGATCATGCGTGAGCCGTCCTCGCGCCAGACGGCGAACCGGTCGAGCGATTCGAGTCCGGCGCGCATGACCGGGTGCCCGATGTCGTAGCCCAGCAGATGCAGGGCGATGACCGAGTAGACGGCGGGGGGCTGGATGCCGCCCCAACAGCCGTCGTTCTCCTGGCGTTCGACGATCCAGCGGGCCGCCGCGTTCATCGCCGCGCGGCGCAGGGCGCGCGGCGCGACCTTGCGGTACAGGTGCAGCGCCTTGTCGGCGCGCTGGAAGAGTCCGCCCCAACTGACCGCCGGGGCAAGGGGCTTGGTAGGGTTCGGACGATCGGTATCCGTGTGCAGTTCGTCCAGCGCGAACGGCGCGGGGCGGACGGGGCGCAGTGCCGAGACGATCGTGAGCGGCACGATGGTCTGCCGTGCCCAGCAGCCGAACGAGTAGATGTTCAGCGGGAACCACCGCGGCAGGAAGATCAGTTCGGGTGGCACCTCCGGCAGGTCGTCCCATCTCCACCAGCCGAAGAGCGCGAGCCAGATCCGGGTGAAGACCCGGCTCTCCGCGATGCCGCCGTGTTCTCTGATCCAGGCGGCGGCGCGCGCCATGTGGGGGTCGTCGGGTCTGTCCCCGGCGAGCCGCAGCGCGACGTACGCCTCGACGGTCGTGGAGAGTTCACCGGGTCCGCCGTGGAAGGTGGCCCAGGTTCCGTCGGCCCGCTGTTCGCCCCGGATGAACCGGCCGGCCGCCTCGGTGGTTCCCCGGTCGCGCACCCCGAGGAACTGACGGAGCAGCAGATCCTCGGCGTCCATGGTCACATTGGTCTCCAGGTCGCCCTTCCACCAGCCCTGGGCGTCCTGTTGGCCGAGCAGATGCTCGACGGACCGTGCGGTGGCACGGCGTGCGGCCTCTTCGATGTCGTCGGGGGTGGAAGTGGTGTCGGCCGGTCCGCTCGCCCCGGCGGCACGGGGTCCCACGAACCCGGTGCCTCCGTCGGTCGTCGCTGTCATGGCTTCCCCTTAGTGCAGTTGGTCGTCTGCTGTGCTGGGGTCTCCGTCGTCCGCCGGACCTGTGCGGTCCGGTGAACGGCGACTGCGGAGGCCGACGGTGGGTCAGCCTCCGGTGGGCGTGGATATGCGAGGGGTGATGGTGATCACCTCTTTCGTACGACGACGAAGTCCGCGAGTGCGACGAGCTGCGCGCGGACCCGTTCGGGCATGTCGACCCCGTTCAGGGCCTCCAGGGCGACGGTGTGCTGTCTGCGGGCCTCCTGGGAGGTCCACTCCCGGCCGCCCGCCTCCTCGATGAGGGCGGCCCTGGTGGCGAACTCCTGCTCGGAGAAGTGGGCGAGGTCGTTGCTCTTGGCGTCGGCGGCGAGCAGTTCACCGAGCCGTCGCGAGGCGGGGCCTCCGGCGGCGAGCGCGGCGACGACCGGCAGGGACTTCTTGCGCTGGCGCAGGTCGCTCCAGGTCTGCTTGCCGGTGGCGACGGGGTCGCCCCAGATGCCGAGCAGGTCGTCGACGGCCTGGAAGGCGAGGCCGAGGTGGTGGCCGTACGCCTCCAGGACGTCGGCGGTCCGGTCGTCGGCGCCGCCGAGGACGGCGCCGATGGAGACGGCGCAGGCGAGGAGGGCGCCCGTCTTGTTGCCCTCCATCTCCAGGCACTCCTCGACGGTGACCCGCTCGCGGTGCTCGAAGGAGATGTCCTGGGCCTGGCCGTCGATCAGTTTGCGGGTGGCGGTGGTGAGGCGGCGGGTGGCGCGGCCCGCCTCGACGGTGCCGAGCTCCAGCAGGATCTCGTTGGCGAGGGCGAAGAGGGCGTCGCCGACGAGGATCGCCTGGGCGGGGCCGTGCGCCTTCCACACGGTGTCGCGGTGGCGGCGCTGCTCGTCGCCGTCCATCAGATCGTCGTGCAGCAGCGAGAAGTTGTGGACGAGTTCCACGGCGACGGCGCCGGGGATGCCGGTCTCGCCCGGCGCTCCGGCGGCCTCGGCGGACAGCAGGGCGAGCGCGGGGCGTACGGCCTTGCCGCCGTCGCCGTCGGCGGGCCGGCCCTCGGCGTCGATCCAGCCGAAGTGGTAGGCGGCGACGCTGTCCATCGGGGCCGCGAGACGGCCGACGGCCGCCCGCAACACCGGGGTGGACAGGGCACGGCCGCGCTCCAGCAGCGCGAAGACGTCCGCAGTGTCGACAGCGGGGTTCGCGGGGGGCACAGTCGCCACGGTCTCTCCTCTTTTCGCAGTACTCATGGGTCCCGTACGCGCCGTGGCCGTACTCGTCGTCACCGTGCTCGTGTTCAGCGTGCCGGTCCTGGTGGTGCTGGTGGTACTGGTGCTCGGGGTGGTGCCGGTGCTCGTGGCCGACGTCGTCGTCGTGCCCGGTACGGCGGCGTCCGGCCTCATACCGCCTCCCGCAGCGGGTGCCGGTGGCCCCGGCCGAGTTCGGCGAGGGCCGCGTCCGCGGCGCCGAATCCGCTGCGGACCGCGCCTTCCATGGTCGCGGGCCAGCCGGTCGCGGTCCACGCCCCGGCGAGGAAGAGACCGGGCGCCCGGGTGCGCGCGGCGGGGCGCAGCCGGCCCACACCCGGGGTGGGGGCGAAGGTCGCCGTCCGCTCGCGGGTGACGAAGAAGTCCCGCACCTCGGCGCTCCGGGCGGCGGGGAGGAGACGTTTCAGCTCGGGCAGGTAGCGGGCGCGCAGGTCGGCGACGGGCAGGTCGATCTCGTCCGTGACGGCCGACTGCGACAGCGCCAGGTACTGGCCGTCGGTGAGACCCGAGGCGTCGGTGCGGTCGAAGACCCACTGGACCGGGGTGCCGAGCGCGGCGAAGAAGGGGCGGCGCAGCACCCTGCGGTCGTAGACGACGTGCACGTTGAGGATCGGCGACGTGCCGATGTCCAGGAGCCGGTCCGGGTCGTCGAGCGCGCCGTCGGGCAGCAACGCGTGCGTCTCACGCTGCGGTACGGCGAGGATCACCGTGTCGGCGTCGACGGTCCCGCCCGGCAGGTGGACGCTCCAGCGGCCGTCCCCGGCGCGGGTCACGGCCGTGACGCGGGTGCGCAGTTCGGTCCGTACGCCGGCCGTGTCGAGGGCCTCGCGGGCGAGGGTGTCGTGGAGTTCGCCGAGCGGTACGCGTGCCCAGCCGATGTCGGCGGCGCCGCGCTCGGAGAGCAGTCCGGTCTTGAAAACCATCGCGGCCAGGCCCATCGACGCCTGTGCGGCAGGGACGTTGAGCGTCGCGACGCAGACGAGGTCCCACAGGGCCTCGACGGCGCGCGGCGACTGGCCGTGGCGGCCGAGCCAGGTGGCGAAGTCGATGCCGTCGAGCGCGGGGTCGGCGGGGTCAAGGGCCCGCAGCGCGAGCGCCGCGCGGGAGACGGAGACCTTCTCGGCGAGCGAGAGGTGCGGGTACGTGGCCAGCCCGGCGGCGAGGTGCAGCGGGACGGGCAGGGTGTCGCGGCGCAGCCGGCCGACCCGGGGCCGGCCCGCTCCCACGTCCAGGACGGGGACGTCGAGCCGGTCTTGCACGGGGGCGAGGGCGGCGCCGCCGATCCGGTCGAGGAACCAGCGGTAGGCGGTGCAGCAGCGCAGATACACGTGCTGGCCGTTGTCGACGGTCAACTCACCGCGGGTGAAGGAGAACGCGAGTCCGCCGAGACGCGGGCGGCCCTCGACGAGCGTCACGCGCACGCCGTCGTCGGCGAGTTGGAGGGCTGCGGTGACCCCGGCGATGCCGCCGCCGACGACGACCGCGTGACGGGGGGCGCCGCCCCGGGACGTCGTACTGCCGGATGTGGTCATGGGCCCTCCCCCGCGGCTGTCGCCGTGAGGGACGCGTCAGATCGGCACAGGGTTGACCGGGGGTCACCCGCGCGGTCGGTGGCGTCGGGACAGCCGCTGCCGGTGCGGTTGCCCTCGGCGGGGCAGCCGCGCGCACCGACGGCGCCCATGGGCGGGAAGCCCGTAGCGATGGTGTACGCGCGGACGGCGCGGGTGCGGCTGCCACCGACCGGGAAGCCGCACGCGCGGACGGCGGCAGTGGGCGAGGAGCCGGTGGAGATGGCGTACGTGCCGACCGCGCCCGTCGGCGGGAAGCCGGTGGAGGTCGCGTGCGCGCGGACGGCGCCGGTGCGGCTGCCGCCTACCGGGCAACCGTACGTCCCGACGGCACCCGTGGGCAGGAAGCCGGTGGGGATGCCGTACGTGCGACCAGCGTCGGCGGTCGCACCGTACGCGCCGTTGGCGGGGAGAGGCTTCACGGGCGTCTCCTGACGGCCTGCCGGGAGATGTTCCGGGCGTCGAGACCGGAGAGGCCGCGTACCGCGACGTATGCCTTCTCCCGTCCCGGCAGGGAGACCCGGCCGCGCAGGACGGCCTCGGGGTCGCGTTCGATGCGGTCGAGCAGCCGACGGTAGATGCCCGCCATCGCGGCGACGCAGGCGCCGCTGCGCCGGTCGAGGAGGGGCAGCAGCCGGAAGCCCTCGGCGAAGAGCGCGCGGGCGCGCCGGACCTCGAAGTGCACGAGGCCGGTGAAGTCGGAGCCGGCGGGCGGGGCGGCGCCGTCGAAACCGGCCGAGCAGCCGAACTTGGCGAGGTCGTCGGCGGGCAGGTAGGTGCGGGCGTTGCCCGCGTCCTCGCGGACGTCGCGCAGGATGTTGGTGAGCTGGAGCGCGAGGCCGAGGGTGTCGGCGTATTCGGAGGCGCGTTCTGCGCCGGGCGCGCCGGGAACGGTTCCGAAGACCCCGAGCGAGAGTCGGCCGATGGCCCCGGCGACGCACCGGCAGTAGAGCTTGAGGTCGGCCCACGTCTCGTACGTCTCGCCCTTGACGTCCATCAGGACGCCGTCGATGAGTTCGTCCAGCCCGCCGAGCGGGAGACGGAAGCGGCGCGATGCGTCGGTGAGCGCGACGGCGACGGGGTCGGTGTCGTCCTCCTGGACGGTGCCGTTGCGGATCCGCCCGAGCAGGGCGCGGGTCTCTTCGAGCCGCTCCTGCTTGGCGTCGGGCTCCAGCGTGCCGTCGCCGATGTCGTCCACCCGGCGGGAGAACGCGTACAGCGCGGACATGGTCTGCCGTTTGCCGGCGGGCAGCAGCCGGATGCCGTAGGCGAAGTTGCGGGCCTGCTGCCCGGTGACGGCCTCGCAGTAGCTGTACGCGGCCTGTACCGGCGGCGACACGGGGGTCTGTCCCTCCACGATCCGGCTCACCCCTTTCTGTGCGTCGTCCGCAGGACCGCTCCCACTTCACGCAGCAGGCGTGGTGTGGTGGCTTTGGGCGGTCCGGGCAGTACATCGTGTCCCACGGCGGTGACCGAGGAGAGGGCGGCACGCCCCCCGCCGACGAATCCGGCGAGCAGCAGCCGGAGCCTGCCACGCACGCTGTGGACCAACGGCAGCCCCTCGTCGAGGAGTTCGCGGGCGCGCTCGGCCTCGAAGGCGATCAGGCTGCGTACGGAGGCGTTCGCCGTGGGCGCCGCGAGGTCATCCTCGCCGACCTGGAACCGCTTCATGTCGTCGGCGGGCAGGTAGATCCGGTCGTTCGCCAGGTCCTCGGCGACGTCCTGGAGGTGCTCGACGATCTGGAGGCCGGTGCAGACGGCGTCGGAGCGGCGGACGCGTTCGGGGCTGGTCGTTCCGGTGATCGCGAGGACGAGCCGGCCGACGGGGTTGGCGGAGAGCGCGCAGTACGCGACGAGGTCGTCGTAGGTGCCGTAGCGCCGTACGGACTGGTCCTGGCGGTTGGCCTCGATCAGGCCGAGGAACGGCTCCGGGGTGAGCGTGTGGCGCCGTACGGTCGGGACGAGGCCGCGCAGCAGCGGGTGCCGGGGGTCCGGTCCGGCCGGGTCGAACACCCGGCGCAGGTCGGTCTCGAAGGCGTCGAGCATCGCGAGCCGGTCGTCGGTGCGCGCGGGGTCGAGGCCGAGGTGGCGGGCGTCGGCGCCGCCGGGGGCGAGGTCGCCGTCGCCGATGTCGTCGACGAGGCGGGCGTAGCCGTAGACGGCCATCAGGTCCTCGCGCCAGGCGCGCGGCAGGAAGAAGGGGGCGACGGGAAAGTTCTCTCCGGACGCCTTGTCGAGGGTGGCTCGCGAGGCGGTCCCGGCCTGCGTCCGGGGGGCGGCCGTCACCGCGGCCCGCCCGCTGCGGGGACGGCGCGACCCTCGCGGAGCTGGAGATCAACCGTCATTGCCGTCACGTCTCCCGTTCTACACTGCCGACTCAAACATCCCATTTCGGACACGCCGCGCGGCGTGGCGACTGGGATTCCGCCGATGGGGCGGGCCCGCGGCCTGTCGGCCGGGGTGTGCGGACGTATCGCCGCTCTTGCCGTGAATCAGCAACCGCTACAGCTTACGTTGTACGGTCGGCCCGGCCGCGCCGGGGCACCTCGGACGCCACGACAACGCGGGACACCGCGCCAACTCTCCCATATGGCAAGCGACTTGACGAAGATTTGACGAACGGGCGAGTGCGGGAGGCCCACGAGGGCGGGTCGGGGAGCCCAGCCGGAGGTGCCGCGCGGGGCCCGTTCACGCGCCGTCGGGGCCTCGCCGGGGCACCACGAGCCCGGCGACGACGGTGTCGATCGCACGTTCGATCATGGCGTCCCGGTCGGCGGCCGGAAGCCGCCCCATCGGGCCGTCGAGGATGAGCATCGCGAGGCCGTGGGCCACCGACCAGGCGGCGGCCTCGGCGCCGGGACGGTTGGGCGCGGGCATCCGGCCGGTGGCGGCCAGGTCGTCGAGCGCCCGGGTGAGCAGGCCGTACGAGCGGTACTGCGGGTCCTCGACGGGCGGCCCCGCACCGGCCCACTCCACGCCGTCGTCGTCCGAGGGCGCGTGGTGGAAGGCGGTACGGAAGAGGCCGGGCTGCTCCAGGGCGAAGTCGATGTAGCCCCGGCCGATGGCCGCCAGCCGCCGTTCCGCCGCCTCGCCGGGGTCGTCCGCGCCGGGGACGGTCGCGGCGACCCGCTCCATGACGTCGGCCAGCAGCCGCTGGGCCCGCGTCTTGACCGCGAGGAGCAGGTCGCCCTGGCCGCCGAAGTGGCGGTAGGCGGCGGTGGCGGAGACGCCCGCCCGCCGGGCGACCTCGCGCAGCACCACCTTGCCGGGTCCGCCGTCGGTGGCGAGTTCCACCCCGGCGGCGATGAGCGCGTTGCGCAGGTCGCCGTGGTGGTAGCCGGCCTTGGCCCCCCGGGTCGCGCCGCCGTTGTTCGCCATGCCGTCATCCTGCCCGATGTTGACAGCATTAACATCCCCTGGGACAGTCCGTGTTGACACCGTTAACATCTGGAGACGGGGGACCCGTGCTGTCCGCGATCGCCGAACTGGCCCTGAAGAGGGCCCGGCTCCTGCTCGTACTGACCACCGTCGCCGTGGTCGCCCTCGGCACGCTCGGCGCCGGCGCCTTCGGCACCCTGCTGAGCGGCGGCTTCCAGGACCCGGACGCGCCGTCCTCGCGCGCCGCCGTCCACATCGACAAGACCTTCGGGGGCGAGACCAATCTGCTGTTCCTGGTCGGCCCACGAGAGGCCGGCGGACCCGGACCCGGCTCAGCCGCCTTCGACGCACGCGGCCGAGCCCTCACCGACGGGCTCAGGAACGACCCCGCCGTGAGCAACGTGGCCTCGTACTGGGACACCGGGAGCCCCGGCCTGCTCTCCGAGGACGGCGGCCAGGCCCTGGTCGCCCTGCATGTGAAGGGTGACGAGACCCGGCGCACCGAACGCGCCGAGGCCCTCATCGACCGGTACACGGGCGACCGCGACGGGATACGGGTACGGGCCGGCGGCGCGACCGCCCTCGGCATCGACATCAGCACCCAGGTCTCGCGCGACCTCGCCCTCGCCGAGGCGATCGCCGTACCCGTCACGCTCCTGCTGCTGGTGCTCGCCTTCGGCAGTCTGGTCGCCGCGACGCTGCCCCTGGTCATCGGGCTCGTCGCGATCGCCGGCACGTTCGCGCTGCTCTTCGTCCTCGGCAGCGCGACCGAGGTGTCGGTCTTCGCCGTCAATCTGACGACGGCGCTCGGCCTGGGCCTCGGCATCGACTACGCGCTGCTGCTCGTCAGCCGCTTCCGCGAGCAGCTCGGCGCCGGTGACGAGGTGCCCGAGGCGCTGCGCACCACGGTCCGCACCGCCGGGCGCACCGTCCTCTTCTCGGCCGCGACCGTCGCCGCCGCGCTGGCCGCGCTGCTCGTCTTCCCGCAGTACTTCCTGCGGTCCTTCGCCTACGCGGGGATCGGCGTGGTCGCGATCGCGGTGGTCGCGGCGCTGCTCGTGGTGCCACCACTGCTCGCCGTGCTCGGCCACCGGGTCAACGCGGGCCGGGTGCCGTGGGCGACGGCGGCGGGGCGCCCGGAGGCCCCCTTCTGGGGCCGGCTCGCCGCCCTCGTGATGCGGCGCCCCGCCCTCACCGCCCTGCCGGTCGTCGCGGTGCTGCTGCTCGTCGCGAGCCCGCTGCTCGGGGTCGCCTTCGGCACTCCCGACGAGCGGGTGCTGCCCGAGGACGCCGGGGGCCGCCAGGTCGCGACCGCCGTCCAGGACGACTTCCCGGCCGACGAGGCGCGGGCGGTGCAGATCGTCAGCGCCTCGGCCGTGGGCGCGGTCCCGCTGGGGCGGTACGCGGGCGAGGTGTCCCGGCTGGACGGAGTCGTCCGCGTGGACGCCTCCACCGGCACGTACACCGACGGTCGGACGGAGCGGCCCGGCCCGGCGCACACGGCCCTGGGGCGGCCGGACGCGCAGCATCTGGTGGTCGTCACCGACTCCGCGCCGACCTCCGGCGCCGCCCAGGACCTGGTGGCGGACATCCGGGCGCTGGAGCGGCCCGGCGGCACGGAGATGCTGGTCGGCGGGGCGGACGCGACGCTGGTGGACTCCAAGCGGTCCATCGGTGACCGGCTGCCGCTGGCGGCCGGGCTGGTCGTCGTGACGACCTTCCTCCTGCTGTTCCTGTTCACCGGCAGCGTCGTCCAGCCGCTGCGCGCGCTGCTGCTCAACGCGATCAGCCTGTCGGCGGCGGTCGGCGCGATGGTGTGGATCTTCCAGGACGGTCATCTGTCGTCGTGGCTGGGCTTCACGCCGCAGCCGATGGACACCTCGATGACCGTGCTGCTGTTCTGCGTGGCCTTCGGACTGTCCATGGACTACGAGGTGTTCGTGACCAGCCGGATGAAGGAGTCGCACGACGCGGGCGCGGACCGGACGACGGTCGTCACTCAGGGGCTGGCCCGGACCGGGCGGATCGTCAGCACGGCGGCCGGGCTGCTGGCCGTGAGCTTCTTCGCCTTCGGGACGAGCGGGATCAGCTTCCTCCAGATGTTCGGCCTCGGGACCGGACTGGCGATCGTCATCGACGCGGTGGCCGTGCGCGGGGTGCTCGTACCGGCGGCGATGCGGCTGCTGGGCCGGAGCGCCTGGTACGCGCCGGCCGCGCTGCGCCGGCTGCACAGGAGGGTCGGTCTCGCCGAGGAACCCGCCGCCGAAAAGAAGGAACGCGCGCCGGTCGCCGTCTGACCTCCCCCGTACGCACAGGACAGCGGCCCCGCCGGATCAGGTCCGGCGGGGCCGCTGCCATGCGCGTAAGGGGCTCGAACTCCCCGGAGGGTCCGGCTACTTGCCGGTCTCCTTCTCGTACGCCTTGAGCACCTCGTCCGTCGGGCCGTCCATCAGCAGCTCGCCCTTCTCCAGCCACAGCACCCGGTCGCAGGTGTCCCTGATCGACTTGTTGCTGTGGCTGACCAGGAAGACGGTGCCCGCCTCCTTGCGCAGTTCGCGGATCCGGGCCTCCGAGCGGATCTGGAACTTGCGGTCACCGGTGGCCAGCGCCTCGTCGATCATCAGGACGTCGTGGTCCTTGGCCGCCGCGATGGAGAAGCGGAGCCGGGCCGCCATGCCGGAGGAGTACGTCCGCATCGGCAGGGTGATGAAGTCGCCCTTCTCGTTTATGCCGGAGAAGTCGACGATCGACTGGTAGCGCTCGCGCACCTGCTCGCGGGTCATCCCCATGGCGAGACCGCCGAGAATGACGTTGCGCTCGCCGGTGAGGTCGTTCATCAGCGCGGCGTTGACACCGAGCAGCGAGGGCTGGCCGTCGGTGTACACCTTGCCGTGCTCCGTGGGCAGCAGCCCCGCGATGGCGCGCAGCAGGGTCGACTTGCCGGAGCCGTTGGTGCCGATCAGGCCGATCGCCTCGCCGCGGTACGCGGTGAAGGTGACGCCCCGGACGGCGTGGACCTTGCGGACTCCGCGCGACTCGCCCTTGTCGCGCCTGAGTATGCGGCTCAGTGCCGCGGTCGCGCTGCCCTTGCCACCGCCGCCGCCGTGGACGCGGTACACGATGTGCACGTCGTCGGCGATGACGGTGGGGACGCGTCCCTGCTCGTTGAGGTCAGCCACGGCCGTATCGTTCCTCAGCCTTCCAGAAGTACACGAAGCCCACGACGCCGACGAGGAGCGACCAGGCGAGGCCCGCGGCCCACACGTGCTGGGGCAGGTTCTCGGAGCCGTAGCCGTCGATCAGCGCGAAGCGGATGAGGTCCATGTAGATGGCGACGGGGTTGTACTGGAGGACGTCCACGATCCAGCTCGGCCAGTCCTTGCCGGCCAGCATCAGCGGGATGGAGAACATCACGCCGGACGCGTACATCCAGGTGCGCATGATGAACGGCATGAGCTGGGCGAGGTCGGGGGTCTTGCTGCCCAGCCGCGCCATCATCAGCGCCAGACCGGTGTTGAAGAAGAACTGGAGCACCAGGACCGGCAGCACCAGCACCCAGGACAGTGACGGGAGGCTGCCGAAGCCGACCACCACGACCAGCAGCACGATCATGGAGAACAGCAGCTGCTGGAGCTGCTGGAGCGCGAACGAGATGGGCAGCGAGGCGCGCGGGAAGTGCAGGGCCCGCACCAGCCCGAGGTTGCCCGAGATCGCCTTCACGCCCGCCATCACGGAGGTCTGGGTGAAGGCGAACACGAACACGCCCGTCACCAGGAACGGGATGTAGACGTTGATCTCCATGCCCCGTCCGGCGTCCAGGATCAGGCCGAAGATCAGGAAGAAGACGAACGCGTTGAGCAGGGGGGTCGCGACCTGCCAGAGCTGGCCGAGCTTCGCCTGGCTGTACTGGGCCGTCAGCTTCGCCTGCGAGAAGGCGAGGATGAAATGGCGCCGGCCCCACAGCTCACGGAGGTACTGGGCCAGTCCCGGACGGGCACCGCTCACCGACAGGCCGTACTTGGCGGCCAGTTCGGCCGTGGACAGACCGTCGTCGGGAGACGGCGGCGCGCTCATGGCGATGGCGCCGTCATGGGTTGTGTCACTCACAAGTGGAAACTTTCGTGTTCACGATGCGCAGCCGGTCGGGCACTGGCGCGGACGGCCGGGACCCGGGAGTAAACCCCGATGCTCTCAGAACCGAGCCCGTCAGACGACAGGCGGTCGGCCCAGTCGGGTCAGCCGCCACACCGTACGCCACTTCATGGGTCTGCGGGGACCGCACGGAGAGCTCCAGCCCTCCCGGAAGCCGCCGAACCACGCCCGCAGGGCCGGGACGGTGGGCCGGCGGGCCAGGGTGAGCAGGATCCAGACCCCGAGATACGCGGGGACGAGGGGCGCGGGCAGGTTGCGGCGCGCCAGCCAGACCCGGTTGCGGGCCACCATGCGGTGGTAGACCGCGTGCCGCGAAGGCGGCATGGTCGGGTGGAGGAGCACCATGTCCGCGCGGTAGTCGATCATCCAGCCGGCGTCCAGCGCCCGCCAGGCGAGGTCCGTCTCCTCGTGGGCGTAGAAGAAGTCGCCGGGCAGCGGACCGACCTCGGCGAGGACCTTCGTACGGACGGCGTTGGCGCCGCCCAGGAAGGTCGTCACACGCGACGAGCGCAGCGGGTCGGAGGCGCGCAGCCGGGGGACGTGGCGGCGCTGGGTGAGGCCGGTGTCGGGGTCGGCGATCCGGAAGCTGACGATGCCGAGGACCGGGTCGGCGGAGAACGCCTCCCGGATCAGTTCGGCGGTGTCGGTGCCGGGCAGCAGTCCGTCGTCGTCCAGGAAGAGCAGGACGTCCATGTCACCGCCGGAGGGGCCGAACGCCTCGATGCCGACGTTACGGCCGCCGGGGATGCCGAGGTTCTCGGGCAGCTCCACCGTCCGTACGCCGTCGGGCACGTCGCCGACGGGGGCGCCGTTGCCGACGACCACGACGTCGATCGGGTCGCCGTCCTGCTTGGCGACGGAGTCGATGAGGGCGCGCAGGTCGTCCGGGCGGTTGCCCATGGTGATGATCACCGCACCGAGCCGCATGTCACTCACCTCAGCCTGCTGGAGGCGAGGATCGACACCAGGTGCAGAACGGCCTGGAGGAGCGCGATACCGGCCAGCACGGCGACGCCGAGGCGGGAGAAGAACAGGTCGCCGCGGACCGCGTCGAGGATCGCCAGGAGAAGGATCAGCAGGGACGCCTCGATGCCGAGGATGAGCCGGTGGAACTTGAGCGCCCCGGCGGCCCGGCGGGCCAGCGCCATGCCGGACGAGCGCGGCTCGGACGCCGACTCCTTGACCGGCGGCAGGCCCTGCTGGTGGCGGGCGACACCGACCAGGTCGGTCTCGGCCTTGATCACGATGGCGCCGAGGGCGGCGAGCGTCCCGAGGAAGGCCCACAGCCAGTCGATCCGCCCGGTGCCCCACAGGTCGGCGGCGCGCAGCCCGAAGCCGACGAGGACGGCGGCGTCGCACAGGTAGGCGGCGACCCGGTCCAGATAGACCCCGGTCATCGAGTACTGCTTCTTCCAGCGGGCGATCTCGCCGTCCACGCAGTCCAGCAGCAGATAGAGCTGGACCATCAGCACACCGAGGACCGCGCCCGTGATCCCGGGGACCAGGAGGGCGGGGGCGGCGAGGGCGCCGGCGACGGTCATCACATAGGTCAGCTGGTTGGGCGTGACCTTCGTGTTGACCAGGTACCGGTCGACGCGCAGGGAGACCTCGCGCATGTAGAGCCGGCCCCCCCAGTGCTCGCCGCTCCGCCGGTCCTTGACGCCCGGGGGGTGAACGACCGGACGGAGTTCAGCTACTGATGGTCTTGGCATAGTCGGCGTACGCGTCCCTGATCTGGTCGGTGGAGAGGTCGAGGTGCTCCAGGATCGTGAAGCGGCCCGGTCTGGTCTGCGGCGCGTAGGCGACGGCCTGCGTGAACTCGTCGGCGGTGAAGCCGATCTGCTCGGGCAGTACGGGCATGCCGTGGCGGCGCAGGACCTCGGCGATGAGCCGGGACTGCTCGTGCGCGCCGCGCAGGTGCATCGCGAAGGCGGCGCCGATCCCGACCTGCTCGCCGTGGAGCGCGCAGCGCCTGGGGTGCAGCAGGTCGAAGGCGTGGCTGATCTCGTGGCAGGCGCCGGACGAGGGGCGGGAGTCGCCGCTGATCGACATGGCGATGCCGGTGAGGACGAGCGCCTCGGCGAGGACGGTGAGGAACTCGTCGTCGCCGACGGTGCCGGGGTGGCGCAGCACGGCTTCACCGGCGGTGCGGGCCATGGCGGCGGCGAGGCCGTCGACGGGTTCGCCGTTGATCTCGTGGGACAGCTCCCAGTCGGCGATGGCGGAGAGGTTGGAGAGCGCGTCGCCGATGCCGGAGCGGACGAAGCGGTCCGGGGCATGCCGGATGACGTCGAGGTCGACCACGATCGCGATGGGGGTGGGGACCCCGTACGAGCCGCGGCCGTTGTCGTTGTCGAGGGTGGCGATCGGCGAGCACATGCCGTCGTGCGAGAGGTTGGTGGCGACGGCCACCATCGGCAGGCCCACCCGGGCCGCCGCGTACTTCGCCACGTCGATGATCTTGCCGCCGCCGAGGCCCACGACCGCGTCGTACCGCTTGCCCTTTATGTCGTCGGCGAGCTTGACCGCGCAGTCGATCGTGCCGTCGGCGACGAGGAACCAGTCGGCGTCGGGCAGCACGGGGGCCAGTTTCTCGCGCAGGGCCTGCCCCGAGCCGCGGCTGATCGCGATCGCGAGCTTGCCGGACGCGGAGATGCGCTGGTCGGCGAGGAGGCCGGCGAGGTCGTCCAGGGCGCCGCGGGTGATGTCCACGACGACCGGGGACGGGATGAGTCGGGTCAGTACTGGCACGCGACGACACGGCCCTTCGCGAGGTCGTCGTGGTTGTCGATCTCCACCCAGGGGACGTCGCCGATGGGGGCGACGTCGATGGTGAAGCCCCGGTTCACGAGTTCCTGGTAGCCGTCCTCGTAGTAGAGGTCGGGGTCGCGCTCGAAGGTCGCCTTCAGCGCGTCGGCCAGGTCGTCGGCGGCCTCGGCCTCGATGAGGGTGACGCCGATGTACTCGCCGGTGGCGGTGGCGGGGTCCATCAGCTTGGTGATGCGCCGCACGCCCTTGTCCGGGTCGGTGATGACCTTCATCTCCTCGTCGGCGAGGTCCTTCACCGCGTCCAGGGCGAGGATGATCCGCCGGCCCTCGCCGCGGGCGGCGAGCAGGGTGCGCTCGACGGAGTCGGGGTGGACGGTGTCGCCGTTGGCGAGGATCACCCCGCGCTTGAGGACGTCACGGGCGCACCAGAGGGAGTAGGCGTTGTTCCACTCCTCGGCCTTGTCGTTGTCGATGAGGGTGAGGGTGAGGCCGTACGTGGCCTCCAGGTCCGCCTTGCGCGCGTAGACGGCCTCTTTGCGGTAGCCGACGACGATCGCGGCCTCGGTGAGTCCGATCCGCGCGAAGTTGCCCAGGGTCAGATCGAGGACGGTGGTGTCGCCGTCCACCGGTACGAGGGCCTTGGGCAGCGTGTCGGTGTAGGGGCGCAGGCGCCTGCCGGCACCGGCTGCCAGTACGAGGCCGATCATGCGGTTTCTCCTTCGTCGTGTACGGCGGGGGCTCCGGAGGACACCCAGAAGCGGATGGACTCCGTGAGCGCGATCACGGCGACGACGACGGCGAGCACCGTCAGGGCCGGCGGAAGGTCGGGTCCGGCCGTGGTGAGGGCGGCGGCGACGGCGACGAGGAGCGTGCGGCCCTCGTGTCCGCCGAGTGACCGGACCAGTCCGCGGGGCGGGGCTCCGGCGCCGCCCCGGATCCGGTACACCGTGTCGTAGTGATGGTAGGCGACCGCCGCGACCAGCCCGAACGCCGCGGGCAGGGCGCCGGGGACGTCGGCGCGGGCCGCGAGGACCAGGAGGAAGCCGTACTCGGCGGCCCGGAAGACCGGCGGGATCAGCCAGTCCAGGGCGCCGCCCATGCGGTGGGCGACGGCGATGCCCGAGGTGACGGCGTACAGCAGGGCGCCGAGGATCAGGACGGGGCTGCCGACCGGGCCGAACGCGGCCGTGGCGACGAGCGAGGCACCGCCCGCGACGGCGATCAGCAGCGGGAGTACGCCGGGCAGCGCGCGGGCCGGGCGGCGGGCCGCGCGGGCGACGAGTTCGGCGAGCGGCCCGGTGTCGGCGAGGTCGGCGAGCGCCCGGACGGCGCGGTCGGTGCGTACGGCCCGGCGGGTGACCGAGCGCAGGACCCGGCCGGCGGTGGTGTAGCAGCCGGCGAAGGCGCAGCCGGCGAGCAGCGCGTAGAAGACGATCCGGGGGGTGGTCAGTGCGGTGAGGACGGCGATCATCGCCCAGCGCTCACCGATCGGCAGGACGATCATGCGGCGTACCCACACGGTCCAGCCGACGCTGTCGAGCCGGGTGGAGAGCGCGGTGGTGGGGGTGCCGACGACGGCCTTGGTCTGCTCGCCCCCGGCGGCGGTGGCCGGCGCGGTCACGGCGGTGGCGTCGTGGTTGGCCTCGTTGAAGGAGAAGTCCACGACGTGCCGGACCGTCTGGAGAACCATCGCGGCCAGCGCGAGCGCCCATACGTCGTCACCGCCGCGTGCCGCGCCGAGGGCCAGGCCCGCGTAGTACGCGTACTCCTTGGCCCGGTCGAAGGTCGCGTCGAGCCAGGCGCCCAGCGTGGAGTACTGCAAGGAGTAGCGGGCGAGCTGTCCGTCGGCGCAGTCGAGGACGAAGGAGAACAGCAGCAGCAGTCCGGCGGCGACGTAGCCGCCCCGGGTGCCGGTGGCCGCGCAGCCCGCCGCGATCAGGGCGGTGATCAGCGAGGCGGTGGTGACCTGGTTGGGGGTCAGCCCGCGCCGGGCGCACCAGCGGGCGAGGTGACGGGAGTAGGGGCTGATGCAGAAGGTGGTGAAGAAGCCGTCGCGGGCCTTGACGGCGGAACGCAGCCGTACCGCCTCGTCGTCCACGGCGGCGACGGCGGTGAGCGCCTGTTCGCGGGCGGCCGGTCCGCCGGGGACGGCGGCGACGAGGGAACCGAGTTCGGGGTGGTGCACGGCGTTGCCGGCCGCTTCGAGGGCGGCGGTCACCCGGTCGGTGAGCGGGAGTTCGGGGGCGCCGGGCGTGGTGCGGGTCAGCGGCGGCACGGCGTCGGTGACCAGGCCGGTGCCGCCGGTCCGGACCGCCGCGCCGTCCCCGGTGATGTCGTCACGGGGCGGCGGCGGGCCGTCGGTCACGGTGGTGAGCGCCGCCGACAGGGCGGCGCGCGCCTCCGGTCGCGCGGTCAGCGCGCCGGTGACGGACGCCGCGGGGAAGCGCGGGTCGGTCAACGCGAGGCGGAGCGTGTGGAGATGGCCGACGAACCGCTGGTCGACCAGGGCGACCCGGTGGCCGGCGGGCGCCGACGCGAGCAGCGCGAGGGCCGCCGCCGGGTCGGCGGCGGTGCGCACGTCGAATCCCAGCGACCGCAGATCGCCTTCGAGCGGCGATCCGGGTACCGGCGTACCGGTGAGGATGGCGGTCGACAGACGAATTCACTCCTTGACACTGCGGGGCGGACGCGCGGCGCCTCTGCCTGGAAAATCGGGGGCGGCGGCATGTCGGCAGAGGCTATCGGATGAACCACAGACCGAGTTCACCGCCCGTTCACGCCCCGGACGCCATGAGCCGGGCCAATTCCGGCCCGTCGGGAGATCATCATTGTCGATCGGTGCCCCGCCCCACAAACCGTGGCCGGCGGGGGCCCGCGCGACTCCGGTAAGACATATCCGACTCCGTACGGTTCGCGCCGCCGACGCCGCGACCGGCGGATGAACGTCGGGTGACCGTACGTCTGCGGGGACCGTACGGGACACCGCCCCCGGGTCGCGTCCGCAGCCGCCCCGCCCGGCGCCCCGCGCGCGGACGGCGCCGTACGAGAGCCCCTACGCTGGCGGCATGACATGGCTGATCACAGGTGGAGCGGGGTACATCGGGGCGCATGTGGCGCGCTCCATGACGGAGGCGGGTGAACGGGTCGTCGTCCTCGACGACGTGTCGTCCGGTGTCCCGGAGCGGCTGCCCGCCGACATCCCCCTGGTACGCGGCTCGTTGCTGGACCGGGAGACGGTGGACCGGGCGCTGGCCGGGCACGCCGTGACCGGCGTGGTGCACCTCGCGGCGAAGAAGCAGGTCGGTGAATCGGTCGAGCGTCCGCTCGCCTACTACCGGGAGAACGTGCACGGTCTGACCGTGCTGCTGGAGGCCGTGGTGGCCGCCGGGGTGGAGCGGTTCCTGTTCTCGTCGTCGGCGGCCGTGTACGGCGTACCGGACGTGGAGCTGATCACCGAGGAGACCCCGGCCGTACCCATCAGTCCGTACGGCGAGACCAAGCTCACGGGTGAATGGCTGGTCCGCGCCACCGGCCGGGCGCACGGGCTGTCCACCGCGTGTCTGCGCTACTTCAACGTGGCGGGGGCGGCGCGCCCGGAGCTGTCCGACACCGGGGTGTTCAACATCATCCCGATGTTCTTCGACCGGGTCACCCGCGGCGAGCCGATGCGGATCTTCGGCGACGACTACGCGACACCGGACGGCACCTGCGTACGCGACTACATCCATGTGGCGGACCTCGCCGAGGCGCATCTCGCGGTGGCCCGCCGGCTGGCCGGGCGGACCGGGCCGGGGGACCTGACGTACAACATCGGGCGCGGCGAGGGTGTGTCGGTGCGGGAACTGGCGGAGCTGGTGGGCGAGATCACCGGCGATCCCACTCCCCCGGTGGTCGGGCCGCGCCGGGCGGGCGACGCGGCGAGGGCCGTCGCGTCGGTCGAGGCGATCACGGCTGAGCTGGGCTGGACGGCCCGGCGCGGGGTACGCGAGATGGTCGAATCGGCGTGGGAGGGGTGGCGGCTGCGCCACCCCGCGGTGGCTGCCGACTGAGCCGCCGAAAGGCGGGCCGTTCCTCTGACCTGCGGGCGTTCCCGCAGGTCAGAGGGAATGACAACGGTGTTCAGTGCCGTGTTGCCCGATACCCCCCACCCGTAGTTCACTGGCCGCGACGGCTGGAACCGACCGGGAGGCGACCCCATGGGGGCAGGGCACGACCACGGGCACGCGCACGGCGGCGCGCCGCCGCCGGGGACCGCGACCGCCGCGTACCGGGGCCGGCTGCGGATCGCGCTGGGGATCACCCTGTCCGTCATGGTCATGGAGATCGTCGGCGGGATCGCGGC
This sequence comes from Streptomyces sp. NBC_01498, assembly GCF_036327775.1. Taxonomy (NCBI): domain Bacteria; kingdom Bacillati; phylum Actinomycetota; class Actinomycetes; order Kitasatosporales; family Streptomycetaceae; genus Streptomyces; species Streptomyces sp. NBC_01498. The sequence continues at coordinate 819,586 of NZ_CP109598.1, forward strand.
CGACTCCCTGGCGCTGATCGCCGACGCCGCGCACATGGCGACGGACGCGGTCGGTCTCGCCCTGGCGCTGCTCGCCGTGCACTTCGCGAACCGGCCGCCGACGGGCAACCGCACGTTCGGACTGGCCCGCGCGGAGATCCTGGCCGCGCTGGCCAACTGTCTGCTGCTGCTCGGTGTCGGCGGTTTCCTGCTCTTCGAGGCGGTCGAGCGGTTCATCACGCCCGCCGACACGAAGGGGGGGCTCACGATCGTGTTCGCGGCGGTCGGCATGGTCGCCAATCTGATCTCCCTGTCCCTGTTGATGCGCGGGCAGAAGGAGAGCCTGAACGTGCGCGGCGCCTATCTGGAGGTGCTGGCCGACACGCTGGGCTCGGTCGCCGTGCTGATCGCCGCGACGGTCATCCTGACCACCGGCTGGCAGGCGGCCGACCCGATCGCGTCGCTGGTCATCGGGCTGATGATCGTCCCGAGGACGGTGAAGCTGCTGCGCGAGACGCTGAACGTGCTGCTGGAGGCGGCGCCCAAGGGCGTGGACATGGAAGAGGTGAGGGCGCACATACTGGCGCTGTCGGGGGTGGAGGACGTGCACGACCTGCACGCCTGGACGATCACCTCGGGGATGCCGGTGCTGTCGGCGCACGTGGTGGTGAGCCCGTCCGTGCTGGACAGCGTCGGGCACGAGCGGATGCTCCACGACCTCCAGGGCTGTCTCGGTGACCATTTCGACGTGGAGCACTGCACGTTCCAGCTCGAACCGGCGGGTCACGCCGAGCACGAGGCGAACCTCTGCCACTGACCGCCCGCCCGCGCGCCGCGCCGACACCGGGTGCGGGACAGGGCGCGGGTCCGGGTCCGGGACGGGGCGCGCCGGACATAACGGCCGAATCTCCTCCGTGAAGCACATCGCGGGAACGGACATGCCCGTTTCGCGGAAGTGCGGACAACGCGCTCCTGTACGGCAGACTTGAGGGCCGAGGACCGAAGCGAAGGATGGCTATGACGACCACACCTGTCACTGTCACGGGCGGCTCGCCGAGCGGCGTTCAAGAATCGATCATGCTGGAACTGGTCGACGAGAACGGCACCACGATCGGTACGGCCGAGAAGCTCTCGGCCCACCAGCCACCGGGCCGGCTGCACCGGGCGTTCTCCGTCTTCCTCTTCGACGAGCGGGGCCGGCTGCTGCTCCAGCGCCGCGCGCTCGGCAAGTACCACTCCCCCGGTGTCTGGTCGAACACCTGCTGCGGGCACCCGTTCCCGGGCGAGGCGCCCTTCGCCGCCGCCGCCCGGCGCACACACGAGGAGCTGGGCATCTCGCCCACGCTGCTCGCCGAGGCGGGGACCGTCAGCTACCACCACCCGGACCCGGGGTCCGGGCTCGTCGAGCACGAGTACAACCACCTCTTCGTGGGGCTCGCCCAGGGCGCCCTGCGGCCGGACCCGACGGAGATCGCCGACACGGCCTTCGTCACCCCGGACGAGCTGGACGAGCGGCACCGGTCGGCGGAATTCTCGGCGTGGTTCATGACGGTGCTGGACGCGGCGCGCCCGGCGGTCAGGGAGCTGACGGGGACGGCCGGGGGCTGGTAGCCGGACCGGCCGCGCCCTCTCCCTCCGGCCGGCCGGTCCCGGACCGGCCGGGCACCGCGCCGGCGCCTTGCGACAGCGGGAGCAGCGCCCAGACGATCTTCCCGCCGCTCGCCGTGCGCTCGACGTCGCAGGTGCCGCCCGCCTCCAGGGCGGTCTCCCGTACGAGCAGCAGACCGCGCCCACCGGTCTGTCCGTGGTCCAGCTCCAGCGGCTTGGGCCGGTACGGGTGACCGTCCTCCACCGCCACCCGGACCCACCCGGCGGCGAGGGTGATCTCCACGCCCAGTTCGGGCGAGAGCAGGGCCGCGTGGCACACGACGTTGGTCACCAGCTCGGAGACGATCAGCAGCAGCCCCTGGAGGATGTCGTCGGACACCGGGGCCTTCTGCCGGTTCAGCAGATCCCGTACGGCCCGGCGCATACGCGGTACGGAGACCTCGACGGCGGGCACCGTGAACCGCCACACCCCCTCGTACGGCTCCGGTCGCGCCGGAACACTTCCGAGGCTCTCCCTCACCACGGCCCCCACCCTCGGTTTCCCCAGCGCTCCGGGCGCGCTGTCACAGGCGTCGAGTCTTGGGAACCGGCCCGGCCGGACCGGGAACTGAACAGAAGTCAGCGGGTATCGACGGATTGTGTCCGGATACGTCCGACCCTGTTGCCCGGCTGACCGACCGTGCGAGGTTCCCGCCCTGTCACGATCACGCGGTCGGGCGGTCGGGCGGTCGGGGCTCGGGTAGTACGGCTCCGGCGGCCGGGCGGTCTCCTGCGGTCACGGCACCGGCGGCCGGGGCTCGGGCGGTCGGGGCTCGGGCGGTCGGGGCGGCGCGGTGCCGGATAGCATCCGGCCCATGGAGCCCACCGCGCCCGCGCCGCCGCGGCTGACCGCCGCCGTCGCCGACGGGGTCGCCACCGTGACCCTCGCGAATCCGGCCAAACACAACGCGCTCACCGCAGGCATGTGGCGGCGACTGCCCGAACTGCTGGCCGGCATGGCGACCGACCCCGCCGTCCACGCCCTGGTGCTGACCGGCGCCGGCGACTCCTTCAGCGCGGGCGCCGACATCGGAGGGCTGCGCGAACCCGGCGACACCACACAGGACCTCAGCGTGCGCGCGGAGGAGGCGCTCGCCGCCTTCCCGAAGCCGACGCTGGCGGCCGTACGCGGCTACTGCGTGGGCGGCGGCGCCCAGTTGGCGGTGGCGTGCGACCTGCGGTTCGCGGCGGAGGGCGCCCGGTTCGGGATCACGCCCGCGAAGCTCGGCGTCGTCTACCGCTCCTCCTCGACCCGAAGGCTGGTCTCGCTGGTCGGCCCGTCCACCGCCAAGTACCTGCTGTTCTCGGGCGAGTTGATCGGCACGGAACACGCCCTCCGGGTCGGCCTGGTGGACGAGGTACTCGCCCCCGGCGAACTGGCCGCGCGGGTAGCCGAGTTCACCCGCGTCCTGGCCTCACGCTCCCGGCTGACCCAGGCGGCGGTCAAGGAGTACGCGAACGGCCGCACCGACCGGGACGCGTACTGGGACGCCCAGGCGCGCGACAGCGGGGACCGGGCGGAGGGGGTCGCGGCGTTCCTGGAGCGCAGGACACCCCGGTTCGGCTGGACGGTGCGGGACTGAGCCCCGCCCCCGATATCACCCGGGAACCCTGGGCTTCCCGGCGTACCGACCAGTCGGTAACGTAACCGGCATGACCACTCTCGCCCCGCGCGCCGCCCGCCGCTGCCACAACTCCGTCAATCCGCTCCACTCGACGGTCTACTTCTCCCCGGACCTCCACAAGGAACTGGCCGCCGTCGGCGTCGAGGAGGAGCGGGCCGCGTACTTCGCCAGTCGCGGCGCCGCGATGGGCGCGGTCGGACCCGGCGTGATCGCCGCCACCTTCTACAACTTCAGCTTCGACCTGGTCTCCCGGCACCTGCCCGCCGTGTGGCGAACCACCTCGCCCGAGGCCGTCCTCGACGCCCGGCTGCGCGCCGCCGACTCCACCCTGCGGCGGGTCCTCGGCGAGGACGTCGTCGGGTCCGACGAGATGGCCGAGGCCGCGCGGCTCGCACTGCGCGCCACCGAGGCGTGCACCCGGCACGCCCGCCCGCTGTACGCCGCGCACGCGGATCTGCCCGTTCCCGACCAGCCGCACCTCGCGTTCTGGCACGCGGCGACCCTGCTGCGGGAGCACCGGGGCGACGGCCATCTGACGGCGCTGCTCGCTGCCGGGCTCGACCCGGTGGAGGCGCTGGTCAGCCACACGGCGACGGGCAAGGGCATGTCCCCGCGCTGGGTACTCGGCAGCCGGGGCTGGCGCCGTACGGACTGGGAGGCGGCGGCCGGGCGGCTCACGGCGCGCGGGCTGCTGGACGACGCGGGCGAACTGACCGAGGCGGGGACGGCGATGCGGGCCGAGCTGGAGGAGCACACGGACCGGCTGGACGCCGCGCCGTACGAGCACCTGGGCGCCGCCGGGGTGGAGCGGCTCACCGAACTGGGCCGCGGATTCCTGCTGACGGCGGCGGTCGCCGGCGCGTTCCCGGAGGACCTGATCGGGAAGGGCTGACGCCCGCGCAGGTGCCGCGCGGATGTCCGCCTGCCTACATGGCCGACGTTTGCGATCGCGCTGAGCGGCAAACCGGAGAGTGCGGGTCAGCAAGGCAGATCCGCACCGATACAGGAGGTTTCGTCATGCGCGCCATCGCAGATGCACTTCGCGCCGTCGGTGGAGCGATCGCCACCGTGGTCACCCTGCCGTTCCGGCTGGTCGCCAAGCTTTTCGGCGGCGCCTCGCGCGGCAGCCGCGGCGGCGGCCGCCCGCGCCGCGCCTGATGTCCGGAGCCCAAGGCGCCGACACTGCTGTGGCGGCCCCGAGGCGATCCGGGGGCGTGCGTGGATCGCACACGCCCCCGGACAGCTTCACGTCCTAGCCGGACTTGTGGATCTCGTATCCGTACTCCCTGTCGGAGCTGGTCGAGAAGTACAGCTTCGGGGAATCCCCACCGTCGGCCACGCCGAGCGTACCGGCTTCTCCCCCTTCGGCGAAGGAACCTGTCGAGTCATAGATGAGCCCGACGATTGATCCCTTTCTCTTCACCGACCACGTGCCCTGGCCGGAGACCTTCTCTCCTTTGGGCGGCGGGTCGATGAAGCTGAATACGACAGCATCGCTCGGGATGCCTGACAGTTCGAACCGGCCGTCGTCCCCGAACTCGACCCGTCCACCGCCGGCGCCCGTCCAGACACCGGGTATCTGTACTGATTCGATTCGTTCGGTCTCGCCGGCACAGCCGGTGGCGCCGAACATGAAGGCCGCTGCCAGGGCGAGCGCCACAGCGTTTCTAACGTTCACGAATTTCACTCGACCCACCCTATTTGTAGATGGTTTCGGTCCATCGGATGTCGACCCGGTACCCGGCAAAGAGCCCGAAGAAGTGGTCTCCCACGCCATTGAATGCCTCCTGCCATTTGCCGTGCCCCGGCACGAAGGATTCATTGTTGATGTCCGTCCGCGCGTGATATTTGACCGTAAGCGTGTTTCCCTTGCTCTTGGTGATCTCGTATCTCACGTCGTACGAACCCAGAACACCTTGCGCTTCTCTGTCGTCCTTTCCGATGGCAAGTCCGCCCAGGTCGGAGAGGTACACATTGCCCATCTGACCCAAGGTGAGGTCTTCACCTGCGCGATTCTTTGTGACGCTGTACCGCTCGTCCTCGCCCTTTGTTCCGTTCACAATGAACTGGGTCACCACTGAATCTCTGACGTCCTTCATGCTCGAACTTTTGATCAATGCCTTGGTTATCTCGTCGTCGCCGTCGTAGGACCTGTCCGGGATGGTCGCCTTCCCCTCGGAGCTGCCCAAAAGCCAGCGGAACGCCAGGGTCCAGGGGCCGTCGCCCTGGACTTTACCGTCACCGCCATGTTTGTTGTTGGCGAGATCTCCTGACTTCGGCGAGATGACTTTGTACCACTCATCGAGCAATGTCAGGAGCGGATACTGCCCGCCGGCGTACAGAGGCGGGAGAGGGTCGGGCCCCAGGAGGAGCGGGCGCGGCTGCAGAACGGGAGAGCCCAAGGATGACGTGATGCCCAGCGGGCTGTTCCCCGCGGAGCCCGTGGCGCCGCCGCCGGTCAGACGCGGTGGCGAAACGTTGGCATCCGACGCGATGACATCGGGAGAGCAGTCCGCCTTCTGGCAGGTGAACGAGGCCATGCCGGACGGGTCGGACAGGGTGGCGGGATTGTTCTCCGCGTAGCTGAAGCCATTGAGCGATTGGTGTTTCGCCGGTTCCAACAGTGGATCGACACTGATGAACCGGCCGAGTGCCGCATCGTATTCACGAGCGTCGACGTGCGTCAGCCCCGTGGCTTTGTCGTGCGTCTTGCCGAGGAAACCCCGATCGTTGCCCCATTCGCCGATGGCGCCCGCCCGTTCCGCTCCGAATACGGTCATGTATCGCTTGGTGATCGCCTGGGTGTCGGATGCGATGGCGAGGCTGGAGGTGCCGTGGTGGTCTCCCGCCAGGTACTGAAGCTTGTTGGCGCCCGACTGGTTGGAGCGAACGGCCACGGTCAAGTTCTGGGTGCCGTAGAAGCGCTGAGCCCAGAACTTTCCGTCGGCCTTGAGGTGCAATTCCGTTCCTCCGGCGTAGAGGACCCGCTCACCGTTCTTCTCGCTGCGGATGAGCAGGCTGCCGTCGGCGTCGTACAGATAGCCCGTTTCCTTGGCCCCTTCGGTGACCTTGCCCAGCTTTCCTTCCGCGTTCCAGTCCAGGCTCTGCGTTCCGGTGCTGCCGGGCCGATTGAGCGTGTTGCCGGCCTCGTCGGCGGTGTAGGAGCGGTCCGGTGCGACGCAGTCGTTGTCGGTGCTGGTTCCGGTCAGCACGTGGGGCTGGTCGGACCTGTAGCAGTAGGTGGTTGTGGCGGCGCCGGCGGCTTTGTGCTGGGTCTCCGTCTTCCGCCGGCCGGCGGTGTCGTAGGTGTAGCCGGTCCAATAGGGCGCCGGCCCGGAGAGGCTGTTCGCACCGCGTTCGTCGGCGCACTTCTGGGAGGTGGGAGTCCATGCCTCGGTGAGGCGGCGGAATCCGTCGTAGGTGAAGCACTGCGTCTCGGACTTGCCGCCCCCGCCGAGCAGGGTCGGGTCCGAGATCGCGGTCACATTGCCGGCCTTGTCGAACTCGTAGTTGAGATCCTGGAGCATGTACGGGTGTGTCTGGTCCGTGACATGACTGCGCTTCAGGCGGCCGGTGCCCTCCTCGTAGGTGTGGTTGATGTACGCCTTCTTGTGCGCCTCGGTGTTGGCGGTGCCGAGGACCAGTTGCTGCGGTTGTCCGAGTGCCGAGTAGTCGGTGGTCAGGAGGTACCCGGTGCTACCCATGATCGACTTGACCTGGCCGAGTGAGGTGTAGCCGTACTCGACGGTCTCGGACGGCAATCCGCCGAGCGCGGGTTCGGTGGCGTTGAGCTTGGTGCCGTCGTTGTTGAACGCGGTCGTGAAGTCGACCGTGGCAGGGGCGCCCGCCACGACCAGCGGGTCGTTGGCCGGCAGTGTGAGCCGGGTGCCCGTCGCTCGGTCCAGGGTGTCGAAAGCCGTGGCCTCGCGCGTGTACGCCTGTCCCGACTTGCCGCCGACGTAGCGGGTGGAAGCCTGCGGTTTGCCTTTGACCAGGCCGTCGTACGTGTGGGACGTGAGCTGGTTGGCGTCGGTCTTGCTGCCGGCCCAGGTGCCGGTCATACGGCCGATCTCGTCGTACGAGGTGAGCACCGATTCTCCACGGGCGTCGGTGACCTTGGTCACCTGGTCCAGCGCGTTGTAGACGGTCGTGGCTTCGCCCTTGTCCGGGTCCGTAGCGGACGTTCTACGGCCGAACAGATCGTACGTGTAGGACCACGCGGCTCCGTCCGGGCCGGTGAGCGAGGCCTCTTTGCCGTCCAGCGTATAGCTGGTCCGGACGGTGGTGTAGGGGACGCCGAGGGAACCGCCGTACTGGGTGTCGGTGGGCTGAGTGCCCGCGTAGGAGCGCGTTTCCACAGTCCTGCCCCGGACATCGGCGATCGTCCGTTGGGCGCTGCCGCCGTCGAGAGCTGTCGAGGCGGTGGAGTCCCCCGTGTGTTCGGTGGAGGTCGTCCAGCGCTTGTCGCCGAAGAAGAACACCGAGCGTGCCGTTTCGCGGCCCGCGCCGTCGAAGGTGATCTCCGTCTGGGTGGGCGACTCGCCGTACTCCGCCCGGGTGTAGAGGGCGTCCGGCCCGGTGGTGCTGTCGAAGATGTCGGCGTGGGTCTCGTAGGCGAGTCCGCGGGAGTCGTATCGGGTGTCGGTGAGTACCCGGCCCCCCTGAGGACTCGGTGACTGTGTCTGCAACGGCCGCAGCATGGAGTCGTAGATCGTGTAGCTGGTGTTGTAGGTGGTGCCGTCCTTCTTGAGGATCGAGGTGGAAACTGCGGAAGGCCTGGTGCTGCTGATCTGATAGCCGAACTTCTGGCTGGGGCTGTACTCCGCCGCCCGATTGCGATTCGGCAGCCAGACCTCTGTGATCCGGCCGAGGGCGTCGTGCGCCGCCTCGGTCTTCCTGCCGTTGGCGTCGAACGTCCGCACCGGGACGCCCCGCCTGGGGTCGAAGAAGGTGATGACCCTGTGGGACTTGGCGTTGGTGACATCGGTCCGGGTCAGGGGGCCGGCGCCCGCCGGTGTGTACACGGTGTTGACGGCCTTGTTGTCCACGTCCGTGACAGTGACGGGGCGGCCAAGAGCGTCGTAGTCCGTGGTGGACTGCTTCTGCCAGGCGGGCTGGTCCGCCGCGTTGTAGGAGGCGGCCCGCCCCGTCCAGGTCGCCAGGCCCTTGGTGGGTTCCTGTGTGGCGGACCAGGTGGCTCCGTCGTAGGCGACGGCACTGTCGGAGAGGACATCGCCGGGCCGGGTCGAGTCGGCGGGCAGATCCAGCAGCGCGTCGGTCACGCCGCACGCTTTGCCGACGACCCTGGTGCGTGACGGCAGTTTGGTGAGGCCGGCCTGGGTGTTGCGGGCGTACCAGGTACGTGTGCACGTCTCGTCGCCGGACTTGGCGTCGTCCCCGCCGTCCTGGACCTGGTACGGGATGCCGTACGTGTCGTGGTCGGTGGTGACCGTGTGGGAACGCCAGGTCTGGGGAGCGGTCAGGTAGGTGTGCGTCGTCGACTTTCGGGTGCGTACGTAGCGGGCGACGAGATCACCGGCGTCGGGCACGTCCTGCCGTGCTGTTTCCTCGGACCACGGATCGTGGACGGCGACGCTGATCGCGGTGGCGCCGGAGTAGGTGACCTGTTGACGGAGATGGCCGCTGTAGGCGGCGCCGTCCGTCAGGGCGGGGATCGTGAGGCCGCTGATGGGCAGAGCCGGGACGCTCACGGACTTGCTGGTCCCGTCTTTCCTCGCGTCTCCGTCCATACCCTGGAGATAGAGGGCGACTGTCTTCGAGCGAGTGGTGTCCTTGGCGCCCTTCTGGACCGTCACCTGGCGGTAGCCGCGCCAGTCGGACCAGGTGCGCTCGTCCTTGGGAGTGAAAGGCGAGTCGCTGTAGTGCCATGCGGCCCCGCTGTAGCCGTACTCCTGCTCGACACCGTCGTTGTGTCCGGCCGGATCACTGTTCGTGACGGCCAGCACCCGGTACTTGTGGAACCAGTCCACGGAGGCGTTCTCGGCGCCGTTGATGTTCCAGTACTGCGGATAGCAGCTGCGGGTGTTGGTGTCCTCGGCCGCGCCGAGGACGTCACCGCGTACGCACTCGGGCGCCGACATGGTCACCGTGGTGATGGCACCGGTCTCCGAGGTCACCGTGGACATGCGGGGCCGGGTCAGCGGCAGGATGTCGTCCGTGCCGTCCACACGGTTGGGTCGCATGTGGTAGGTGAAGGAGATCGGATTCAGGACGATGTCCGTGCCGGCCTTGGCGGTCCGCTTGATGGACTTGAGCGTCAGGACGTGGTCGGACGTGTCTCCGATGTCGCCGCCGTCCAGGTACTGCTGAGTGAGCGTCCAGGAGTCGACGGCTTCGTACGACGTCGTCGCTGCCGCCCAGGTGAAGGTGTCGATGCCGGTCAGCCGCTTACGGGTGAAGAACGCGGGGGCCAGGGCGTCACATTCGGTGTCGCCGGAGGAGCAGATGGTGTCGAAGGGAACGTCCGGCCAGTTGTCGGCGGTGTCCTCGTCGAGTTCCGAGCAGTCCGACGCCGTGCACCGCTCCGCGTAGCTGAAGTTGACCTTCGCCTCGGCGTTTCCGGTGAACAACGCGTCCTTGCGAAGCCCGTACTTGATCTCTTTGAGATAGCCGCCGCGAACGTAGGAAGCCTCCGCCTTCTCTGCCTTGTTCTTGCGGTAGTGGTTGCTCTCGGAGGCGTACCAGTAGGTGGCCGCGTTGCCGCGGGTGTCATGGACGTAGTCGAGGTTCCAGCGCCATGCCTGGGTCGACGAGCGGTCCGCGAACGAGGAGCCCTTGCTGTAGCCGGGCTCGCCGGAGTCGTCGCCGAAGACAGGTGCGGTCCAGACGGAGTTGGTGCGCTGATCGGTCGCGCCGGGGAGCTTGTTGAGGCCGAAGACGTATGTGGCGCCGTCGCCGGTCACCACCGTCCAGTACTCACCGTTGTCGTCGTTGTTGTCCGCACCGGTGGAGCGGGTCACCTTCGAGGCGTCGTCGCCCTCCAGCCTCCACTCGCCGGAATCCGTGTCCTTCACCAGCGCGTTGGATTTTCCGTTGAGTACCAGGCGTGCGTTGTCGTACTTCCAGCAGAGGTCGTGGACCTCGTCGTGGCCGTCGTCGTCGCAACCACCGTAGGTACGCTCGACGTAGGACTCGGTCATACCGAACCCTTCACCGACCGTGGTTCCCTGGTTGTTCGTGGAGGCTGTCCGTCCGTCGACGCTGCCGGAGTCGTACGTCAGCGACACGGTCGGCACGGGCCCGGCAGCGGGGGCCGGCGGTTTGAAGTCGTGCGACCAGGTGAACGAGCCGGAGTTGCCGCCGGCGGACCAGGTCGACGATTCGGAAAGCGCGGTCGCCGAGTAGTCGCCACTGCCCGAGGGGGACTGGCCGGATCCGGAGCTCGCGGCGGTCAGGGCAAGGACCGCGGCTTCGGAGGAGGACCTCTTCGGTGTCGCGGGGCCGTCGGAGGGCGCCGTCAGGCTCACGGTGGCGGACACGGTCCGGGTACGGATGTCGTTGGTGGAGTCGAGCCGGGTACGGGTGCGGCATTCGGCTTTTTCCGGGGTGGTCAGGGCGCAGGAGGGCAGCCGTACCAGTGCCAGCCGGCCGGCCCAGCCCCCGCCGACGGCCGACGCGAAACCGCCGTATCCGACGCTGATGCGCGACTTTCCCGGGTCCTCCGCCGTGGCGGTCAACACCACGCCGGTGATGCCGAGTTGGCCGGCCACCTTCTGGTCCAGGACACTGACGCCGACCGGGGTGCCCGCGCCACTCTCCGCGGCGGAGGCGGACTTCAGCGTCAGCGGGAGTCCACCGGCGGTGGTCTTCACCGTGTCGCCCGCGAGTCTGACCCGCGCGGTGCCCGGCCGGGGCCAGGCCGTACTCGTCTGCTCGGCACGGGCTCTCCGCGCCTGCCCGGCGTTGGTCTTACGGTCCTTGGTGACCTGGTCGCGTGCCTTCCGAGCGCCGGGACCCTTGATTTCTCCGACCTTGCTGACCCGCTGCTCCTGGACATCGGGACGGCCGAGGCCCACTTCGCCGGCGCTGGCGCCGGACGCGAAGGCGAGGGGAGCCACCACGCCCAGCGCCAGCACGCTCGACAAGAGACGCGGGCGACGCCAGTGGCCTTTTCTTCGACGGGATGCGGTGCCTCTACCAAACAACATCAATTGTCCCCCACCACGATTTTTTGAGTGATGTCAGATGTTCGGAAACGCGGCTCCACAGCCGCGTGACAGGGCGGACGGCGCCGTGCGTACACGGCGCCGTCCTTGGGTGGTGTCGCCGGTCAGTCGCCCACGTGGGCGTCGATCTGCGCGGAGCTCGCCATCGCGCCCGCCCAGAGGCGGACTTCGGAGATCCGCGCGGGCACGTGATGCTTCCACGCACCCGAAGTGAGGCCCGCTCCGACCGCGAACTCACCGCTGCCGATCGGCGCGGTGTACGCCGTGTCGTCACCGTTCTGATTGCGCCCCAGATACAGGCTGATCGTGTTGGCCACGACGTCGTACGTACCCGTCAGCCGCACCTCGCTGTCGAGCACCGCAAGCTCGTCGGAGACAACGGAGTCGAAAGAGCCGTCGTTGTTCAGCCGGCCGAAATGCCACTTGCCGACAGGTACGACCGTCTCCAGCCCGGTCTCCATGTCCAGCACGACATCCTTGCCGGACAGTTGATACCAAAGACCCCAGGCGGACCCGTCAGCCGTGCGCTGTCCCAGGACCTGCCCGGTGTATCCGATGTCCTTGGTCATGAGCGCCGTCCGGTCGAGCTGAACAACCGTCGACGCCGTGAACGAGCCGTGGTCGTACGCGAGCGGAGCGGCCGAGCCGGCCATGTCGTCCACCCCGTCCAGCACGATCGCGCCCTCGGTGACGGCCGCCCCGCCCTGGAGGGTGAGGGCCCTGCCATAACCGGAAACGTCGGGAACGGTGCTGCCGCTGCCCAGTTCGGCCTTCCAGTCGGCGACCAGCTCGACACCGGCGAAACTCTCCGAGGTCAGCAGCCGTGCCTCGTCCGCGATCTCCGCCGGGGACAGCTCGCGCTGCCAGACCGCGATCTCGTCCAGCGAACCCGGGAAGTGGTTCGAGTAGGTCAGGGAACTCGACTGCGTACGACCGATCTGAAGGGGGAAGGTCGACTGCCACGTCGTCTCCGCCGCGATGGGAACGCCTTGGCGCTTTCCGTTGACGTAGAAGCTCATCTCCTTCTTCACCGGATCGAACGTTCCGGCCAGATGCGTCCACACCCCGGTCTGCGCGAGCTCGTTGGAGTAACGGCCCGTGTAGGACTGTTTGTCACTCCTGAGGATGCCGAAGAACCACTTCTTCTGGGTATCCGAGTACCAGAAGCCGAACGGGACTCCTTCCGCGCCCCCTTGGGAAAGGATCGCCGCGCGGGTGTCGGTGCTGTCGAGCCGTGCCCAGGAAGAGACCGTGTAGGCGGACCGGGTTTCCAGCACCTGGCCGCCGGTCGCCGCGTATCCGCCGCTCCCGTCCAGGGACAGACCCCTGTCGGTCACCGGCGTCTCAAGCGGGACCCCGTCGGCGTCGTGCGTCAGTACGCCACGGCGCCCCCGGTCATCACGGGCGGCTGTCCCCCCGAGCGTGGCGTCGTGCCGGGCGGTGCCGGTGTTGGCGGAGTCGACGGCCACTCCGGTGGCCTCGTCGAATCGCCAACGCGCTGTGGGTCCTTCACCCGCGGCGACGAGGAAGTCCACCACGTTCTGCGCGCCCCAGCGCCCCACGGAGTCCTGCACCCGCGCGTACACCCGGTGTGTTCCCGACCGGGCCGGGTTGACGAGCGCGGTCGCACCGCCGCCGGCAGGTCGTTTCACCGCGGTCTTCCAGGAGTCCGCCGACGACAGTTTGTACTGGTACGCCGTGCTGTTCGTGTCACCGGCGGCCGGGGTGAACGTGAAGGTCGCCGCCGTTCCGGGGCCGCCGCCCGCGACGCACGCGTTCGGCTGACAGAGCGAGTACGGACCGCCGACCGCGATCGTGGGGGCCTTGGGCGCCGTGGTGTCGATCCCGAAATAGCATGCCTTGGTGTAGCCCGTGTTGAGCCGGTCCGAGCCGCTTTCGTAGTACGAGAGGGTCAGGGCGAGAAGCCGGTAACGCTTTCCCTCCACCAGGGTCGGCAGGCTCTTCGACTGCTTGACCGCGTTTCCGGCATAGCCCGAGGTGGGGCTGTCGACATCGGTGTGCGCGGTTACCCACGTGGTGCCGTCCAGGCGCTCGGTCCGCCACCGGACTCGCAGGCTCGCGCCGGACTCGCCGCCTGCCGCTGTCTTCGGCTTCGCGGTCACGAGCGGTGTCGGGTCACTGATCACGTCCGGATCGGCCGAATTCGTCGAACACACGACGCCCGATCCCGATGTCAGGCCGACTTCGACGGGCAGTGCCGGCTTCGCCACGTACTTGACGGCGAGGACGGCATCATTCTTGAAACGCTTCCAGGCAGCGGTGTCCGACTCGTCGTTGGCCCGGATCTCCAGGGTGAACCGGGAGAACTTCCCGGCGGCGAAGTCGCGGACCGTCGGGGTGAGGTTCTCGTTGGACTCCTCGGGATTGTCGTTGAATTCGATGGGAGCGTCGGGCGAATCCGGATCACACAGTGAGCCCCGGCCCGCCGACACATGCCGGTCGCCCATCCAGTCCAGTTCCTTCGGGCGCGAGGACCATGTGGTGGACGACGAGATGTTGTTCGTGCGAACGAGATCCACCCAGCGCGGCTCGCACTGGAACGCCCACGGCTCGGTCACCCGGAACGTCGCGTCGAGGACGTGCTTCCCCTTGAGGCTCGCGGGAGAGAATTCGAAGTAGAGACGCTGTACATAGCCGGGACCGCAGTAGTAACCGCTCCAGTTGCCGCACTTTCCGGCGCCCTTGCCGAGGCCGTCGTCACCGTTGGACCAGCCGTACGACTCGTAGCCGTCCGAACGCAGCAGTGTGCGCTCGGACTCGCCCCAGGAGACGTTCGGGTCGATGAAGATCGGGAACTCCGACGCCTGGGCCCCGGCGAGCATGGCTGCGTCCGGAACCACCGACAGAGCGTCGTCGGAGACCTCCACGTCCAGCCGGGCAACGTTGTCCCCCTGGCCGGGCTCAAGTCCCGTACCCGAAGGACTGGCTTCCGATGTGTCCCGGGGGCCCGAGGCCACCGGTCCCGTCGTGGGCGGCGACATGAACGCGGGTGGAGCCGGCGCGGCCTTCGGGCGGGCGGCGTCGGCCTTTCCCGCGGAGTCCCACATCTGGGCGGGCGGTGCGCGGAAGACGGTCCGGCCGTCCGAGTCCGTCGCGGTGAGGCTGCCCGCGGTGGCCTCACGGACTGTCAGTCCCTTGGTCGTGAGTCCGAAGGTCAACTCCCTGAGCTTCGGGTTCTCGGCGGCTTCGGGGGTCTTGACCACGAGAACGTGGCGAAAGCTTTCTGCTGTGACATTGACCTGGAGGTCGACTCCCGGCAGCACCTCGGCGTAGAGCGCGGAGGCTCCGTTCAGTTCCGGCTCCGGCAGGTGGCCCGGCCAGCGCAGCGCCAGTGCCCTCCCTCGGTCGGTCACCGACGCGAGCGGTTCGGCGGCGCCGCCCCCGGAGAGAGTCATGTCGGCGGTCGCGGCCTTCGCCCCTACGGTGCCGTCGCCACGCTTCTCCAGCGTGGCATCGGGCGGCTCCCAGCCACCGTCCTTCGCCACGCGAACCGGGACATTCGACTCCTCAAGTGTGAACGACATGCCGTCAGGATTCGCGAACACCGTTGACCGTTCGGAACGCTTCTCGACGACCTCCACCGGCTCACCGGTGCGCTTGGCAGCAGCCAGAGCGCTCTCCTCCGCGCCGGCGCCGTCCTCGACGTCGGCCACTGCCGCCGGCGCCGCCGGTGCGGCGGGCGACGCCAAGGCACCGGGTGCCGCACCCATGACAATCGCGATACTCAAGGCCCCTGCAAGGAGCCCTCTGCCCCTGCGCTTCCGCGCGAACCTCCGCATAGCCCACCCCATCCGCGCACGAACATGAAGATCCCTTGAAGGGACTGTGCGTGCACGCTATATAACTGTGGTGTGAATATCCATGTAAATAAATCGGCCATCGATGGCCATAAGTAGTCGCAAGCACGTGTGTGTTGTCGTACCTCAAGGTGGCGGCGGGGAGCGGTCCGCGCCCCTTCCGTCGCGCCCTCCCGCCGCGCCCTCCCACTCCGGGAGGGCGCGCGGCTGTCCGGGAGGGCGCGCGACACGGGCCCCGGCCACCCGGCACAATGCAGGCACACGCACAGCCAGCACGAGAGCCGGGTCGGGGAGAACGTGACGACGTCCATCGAAGGCAGGATCGCCGGGGAACTCGGCGTACGCGAGCGGCAGGTGAGGGCGGCCGTCGAGCTGCTGGACGGCGGGTCGACCGTGCCGTTCATCGCCCGCTACCGCAAGGAAGCGACCGAGATGCTCGACGACGCGCAGCTGCGCACGCTCGAGGAGCGGTTGCGCTATCTGCGTGAGCTGGAGGAGCGCCGTACGGCGATCCTGGAGTCCGTACGCGAGCAGGGCAAGCTGGACGAGGCGCTGGAGGCGCGGATCCGGACAGCCGACACCAAGTCGCGGCTGGAGGACATCTATCTGCCGTTCAAGCCCAAGCGGCGCACGAAGGCACAGATCGCCCGTGAGGCGGGGCTCGAACCTCTCGCCGAGCGCCTGCTGGCCGACCCGTCGGTGGATCCCCTGACGGCCGCGGCGGCGTTCGCCGACGCCGAGAAGGGTGTCGCGGACGCCGCAGCCGCGCTGGAGGGCGCCCGCGCCGTCCTGACCGAGCGCTTCTCGGAGGACGCCGACCTCATCGGTGAGCTGCGTGAGCGCATGTGGACGCGCGGCCGGCTCACGGCGAAGGTCCGCGACGGCAAGGGCAGCGCCACCGAGGGCCCGGCTGCGAAGTTCGCGGACTACTTCGACTTCGCCGAAGCCTTCACCGCGCTCCCCTCGCACCGTGTGCTGGCGCTGCTGCGCGGCGAGAAGGAGGACGTGCTGGACCTCAGCCTGGAGCCGGAGTCGGACGACACCGAGCAGCCGGGCCCCAGCGCGTACGAGTCCCTGGTGGCCCGCCGTTTCGGTGTCGCCGACCGGGGCCGGCCCGGCGACAAGTGGCTCGCGGACACGGTCCGCTGGGCCTGGCGCACCCGGATCCTGGTCCATCTCGGGATCGATCTGCGGCTGCGGCTGCGGACGGCGGCCGAGGACGAGGCGGTCCGGGTCTTCGCGGCGAACCTGCGGGATCTGCTGCTGGCCGCGCCGGCCGGGACCCGCGCGACCCTCGGGCTCGACCCGGGTTTCCGTACGGGCGTGAAGGTCGCCGTCGTGGACGCGACCGGCAAGGTCGTGGGGACGGACACGATCCATCCCCATGTTCCGGCGAACCGGTGGGACGAGTCGCTGGCGCGGCTCGCGCGGCTCTGCGCGGAGCACTCCGTGGATCTGATCGCCGTCGGCAACGGCACGGCGTCCCGTGAGACGGACAAGCTGGCGGGTGAACTGATCACCAGGCACCCGGAGTTGAAGCTCACCAAGGTGATGGTCTCGGAGGCCGGCGCCTCGGTGTACTCCGCCTCGGCGTTCGCCTCCCAGGAGTTGCCCGACCTGGACGTGTCGATCCGGGGCGCCGTCTCGATCGCCCGGCGCCTCCAGGACCCGCTCGCCGAACTGGTGAAGATCGACCCGAAGTCCATCGGGGTCGGCCAGTACCAGCACGACCTGTCCGAGGTGAAGCTCTCCCGGTCGCTCGACGCGGTCGTGGAGGACTGTGTGAACGGCGTCGGTGTCGACGTCAACACGGCGTCCGCGCCGCTGCTTTCGCGGGTGTCGGGCATCGGTGCGGGCCTCGCGGAGAACATCGTCGCGCACCGCGACTCGAACGGTCCGTTCCGCTCACGGCGGGCGCTGAAGGATGTGGCCCGGCTGGGGCCGAAGGCGTACGAGCAGTGCGCGGGCTTCCTGCGCATCCGGGACGGGGACGATCCGCTGGACGCGTCGTCGGTGCACCCGGAGGCGTATCCGGTGGTCCGGTCGATGGTGAAGGCGACGGGCGGCGAGGTGGCGGCGCTGATCGGCGACTCGACGGCGCTGCGGTCGCTGCGGCCCGCCGACTTCGTCAGCGACACCTTCGGGCTGCCGACGGTCACGGACATCCTGCGCGAGCTGGAGAAGCCGGGGCGGGACCCGCGGCCGGCGTTCAAGACGGCGACGTTCAAGGACGGCGTCGAGAAGATCGGCGACCTGACCGCCGGGATGATCCTGGAGGGTGTGGTGACGAACGTCGCGGCCTTCGGGGCGTTCGTGGACGTCGGGGTGCACCAGGACGGGCTGGTGCATGTGTCGGCGATGTCGCGGACGTTCGTCAAGGACCCGCGTGACGTGGTCAAGCCGGGTGACGTGGTGCGGGTGAAGGTGCGGGAGGTCGACATCCCGCGCAAGCGGATCTCGCTCACGCTGCGGCTGGACGACGAGGCGGAGGCGGGCGGCGGCGCGGACTCCGGCGGCGACGACCGGGCACCGCAGCAGCGGCGCGGCGGAGGCCGTGGCGGTGGCGGTGGCGGCAAGCAGCGCGGTTCGGGCGGTTCCGGTGGGTCGGGCGGCGGCGATCGCGGCGGCGCGCGGGGACAGGCCCCGGCGAGGTCGGCGAAGCCGGCCCCCGCGAACAGCGCGATGGCCGACGCGCTCCGGCGGGCGGGGCTCGGAGGCTGAGTACGGGGCGCGGCTCCTGTTCCGGGGGCCGCGCCGGGCTGTGTCCGGGCGCTTCATCCGGCGAGGCGCCTGACCCGGGCTCCGGGCACGGCGCCCGCGCGGCCGGTGGCGGCCCCGGCCGGGTACGCCCCGGGCGGGCCGGGGCTCCCGCCGTACGGCGTACCGACCTGCCGGGGAGTGACCGGCGAGAAGCCCGGGACCATCGGGGAGCGCCTCTCCGCGCGGGAGCGGGCCGTCCGGGAAGGCCCCGCGGGAGCGTCCGTACCCGCGCCTGGCCCGTCAGGCCGTCACAGCGTGACCTCGGTGACCTTGCCCCCCGCGACCTCGATACGCCGTCCCGTGCGGACCGACCGGAGCATCCGGCGGTCGTGCGTGACCAGCAGCAGTGTTCCCTCGTACGAGTCGAGCGCCGACTCCAGTTGCTCGATGGCCACCAGGTCGAGGTGGTTCGTCGGCTCGTCCAGGACCAGCAGATTCACCCCCCTGCCCTGGAGCAGCGCCAGGGCGGCGCGGGTGCGCTCGCCCGGGGAGAGCGTCGTCGCCGGGCGCAGCACGTGCGCCGCCTTGAGACCGAACTTGGCGAGCAGGGTGCGGACTTCGGCCGGTTCGGTGTCGGGCACGGCGGCGCAGAACGCGTCGAGCAGGGTCTCCGTCCCGTGGAACAGCGCGCGGGCCTGGTCGACCTCGCCGACGACCACGCCCGAGCCGAGCGAGGCGGCTCCCGTGTCGGGTGACAGCCGTCCCAGGAGGAGGGCCAGGAGGGTGGACTTGCCCGCGCCGTTCGCCCCGGTGATGGCGACCCGGTCGGCCCAGTCGATCTGGAGCGAGGCGGGCCCGAAGTGGAAGTCGCCGCGCCGCACTTCGGCGCCGTTCAGCGTGGCGACGACCGAGCCGGAGCGCGGGGCGGACGCGATCTCCATCCGCAGTTCCCACTCCTTGCGGGGTTCGTCGACGGCGTCGGCGTCCAGGCGCTCGATCAGGCGCTGGGTCTGGCGGGCCTTCGCCGCCTGCTTCTCGGTTGACTCGGAGCGGAACTTGCGGCCGATCTTGTCGTTGTCGGTGGCCTTGCGGCGGGCGTTCTTGACGCCCTTCTCCATCCAGGAGCGCTGCGTCTGGGCGCGTCCCTGGAGGGCGGAGCGCTTGTCGGCGTACTCCTCGTACTCCTCGCGGGCGTGCTCCCGGGCCCGTTCGCGCTCCTCCAGATAGGCGGTGTAGCCGCCGCCGAAGAGGTTGACCCGCTGCTGCGCCAGGTCGAGTTCGAGGACCTTGGTGACCGTGCGGGTGAGGAACTCGCGGTCGTGGCTGACGAGGACGGTGCCGGTGCGGAGGCCGGTGACGAAGGATTCGAGGCGTTCGAGTCCTTCGAGGTCGAGGTCGTTGGTCGGCTCGTCCAGCAGGAAGACGTCGTAGCGGGAGAGCAGCAGGGACGCGAGGCCGGCGCGGGCCGCCTCGCCACCGGAGAGCGCGGTCATCGGCCGGTCGAGTCCGACGGTCAGCCCGAGGGACGCGGCGACCTCCTCGGCGCGTTCGTCCAGGTCGGCGCCGCCGAGCGCGAGCCAGCGCTCCAGCCCGGCGGCGTACGCGTCGTCGGCGCCGGGGGCGCTGTCGACCAGCGCCTGGGTGGCGGCGTCGAGGGCGGTCTGGGCGTCGGCGACTCCGGTGCGCCGGGCGAGGAAGTCCCGTACGGACTCGCCCGCCCGGCGCTCGGGCTCCTGCGGGAGATGGCCCACGGTCGCGGTGGGCGGGGACAGGCTCAGCGCGCCGTCCTCGGGCGTGTCGAGCCCGGCCAGCAGGCGCAGCAGGGTCGACTTCCCGGCTCCGTTGACTCCGACGAGCCCGATCACGTCGCCGGGCGCGACGACGAGGTCGAGCCCGGCGAAGAGCGAGCGGTCGCCGTGGCCGGCGGCGAGATTCTTGGCGACGAGAGTGGCAGTCATCAGACCGCCGATTCTAGGGTCTGTCCGGCTGATCCTCTCGGGCCCGAGGATCAGCCGGACCGGGCCGTGCGCGGAATGGAACCGGGCCGTGCACGGAAAGGAACCGGGCCGTGCGCGGAAAGGTAACGCCGTCCGCCCGCCGGGCGGTGCTCCCCGGCTCCTCGCGCGTGTGACGTGGGTCCCGTTCTGTCAGCAGGCCTCCACCGGGCGACCGACGGTGAGGTGGTAGGTGGCGCGTTCGTCCAGCAGGAGCGGGATCAGCTTGCGCTGCGACTGGCGCAGCGGGACGAGGGCTCCGTCACCGCGCTGGGGCAGGGCCTTGACCCCGTGCAGGGCCAGTTCGTCCTTGAACTCGCCGTACTGGGTGGCGTCGAGCCGGTAGGCGCACGGCGGGTTCTCGACGGTGTCCTCGGGGGTGGCGGGTTCGTTGTCGCCGCCGCCGAAGTAGACCGTGCCGCGGTCGAGGAGGCCGGCGGCGCGGGAGAGGGCGGTGGCGGTGGAGAGCTGGACCCGGCGCTTGTCGGCGTAGCCGAACAGGCCCTTCAGGGAGTCGAGTTGGCTGTCGACCCGGCGCCGGTGGTTGAGGGAGGGGTCGTTCTCCTCGGCCTCGGAGCGGGGGTCGACCCGGCTCTCGATGAGCAGTCCGACGGAGTGCTTGACACCGGAGGCGTTGCGCAGGATGCGCTCCTGGCCGTCGCCGGCGGTCTGCCGGATGGGCTCGCCGGTGACCGGGTCGGTCCAGATGCCGTACGTGCCGATGGTGTGGTCGCCCGCGCGGGCGGCCGGGCGGACGTACGCCTCGGAGAGGGTCTTGGCCTCGTCGTGCACGCGGGAGGAGGTGTTGAGGTTGCGCGGCCAGAGGTCGAAGAGGTCCTCGTCGTAGTACGGCGGGGTGGCCCCGTACTCGTGGAGGTCGTAGATGACGTCCGGCCGCCGGTCGCGGGTGAGGGCGGCGAAGGCGCGGGCCTCGGCCGTCTCCAGGGCGATGTGGTCGCGGTTGATGTCGACGCCGTCGGAGTTGCCGCGGGTGTCGGCGGCGCGGCCGTCGGGGTTGGCGGTCGGGACGACCAGGACGCTCGTACGGTCCAGGAAGCGCTTGGTGGCGGGGTCCTCGGGATAGGCGAGGTCGCGGACGGTGGTGAGGCAGGCTTCGCGGCCGGAGGGTTCGTCGCCGTGCTGGCTGCAGATCAGCAGGAGGCTGGTCACGGCGTGCTTGTTGCCGAGTTCGACGAGGTTGAGCGGACGGCCCTGCTTGGTGGCGCCGATGGTGCCGACCGAGACCCGGTCGCCGCCCCGGTCGACGGCGGCGAGGAACCGCTGTTCCTCCGCGAGGGTCGTCCAGTCGGCGCCGTCGCTCTTCTCGAAGGGGGTGCGCGGCGGGGTCTGCTGGGGGGCGGAGGGGGCCGCCGAGGAGGGGAGAGCGGTGAGGGGGACGACGAGGGCGGCGGTGGCCACCGACAGGACGAGCGTGCGGATCCGTGACGTCATCAGTGCGGTCTCCGGGGGTGGGCGGGACAGTCCGGGGAACACATGCCCCGTGAACTGATTTCCATGGGGCGGAAACGTACTCCGGTGAACAACGGTGCGACAGGGGGCCGTCGGCGATCGATCGTGGGCCCGGGGATCGCGCGCCGTCCCCGGCGAGTCCGGCGCGGGGAGCGCGCTCCGTCAGCCGTGAGGCAGGGGCGGGGGTCGCACACGGTCCCCGTCAAGACCGGCGGGGGATCGGGCGGCGTCCCTGATGAGGCCGGTGCGCGGGTGGTTGGGAGCGCTCTCTCGGTGTCGCGAGCAGCGGATACCCTGTACCGGTCCGGCCGCCCGTACGGTCGTCCGTGCCGCCCGTACGGTCGTCCGCCGCGCCCGTACGGTCCGTGTCGAACAGGCATCCCGGCCGTGTGGTCCGCGTCGGCCCGTGCCATCCGTCCCGCACCATGTCAGAGGAGCGCCCGCCGTGCCCGAGCAGTCCCCGGGGTCCCGGCCCACGCTGGAAGCCGTCGCGGCACGTGCCGGTGTCTCCCGCGCCACCGCGTCCCGGGTGGTCAACGGCGGCGCGGGGGTGCGGCAGCCGCTGGTCGACAAGGTGCTGCGGGCCGTGGAGGACCTGGGGTACGTGCCCAACCACGCGGCACGCACGCTGGTCACCCGGCGGACCGGCGCGGTCGCCGTGATCATCGCCGAGCCGGAGATCCGGATCTTCTCGGACCCGTTCTTCTCGCAGCAGATCCGCGGCATCAGCAAGGAACTCACCGCCCACGACACCCAGTTGGTGCTGCTCCTGCTCGAAGGTCCCGGTGATTTCGGGCGGATCGCCCGGTATCTGGCGGGCGGGCACGTCGACGGCGCCCTCGCTTTCTCGCTGCACGTGGACGACCCGTTGCCGGCGATCGTGCGCCGGTCGGGGACCCCGACGGTGTACGGCGGCCGGCCGAGCTGGACGTCCGCGCCGGGCGACCAGGGTGTGCCGTACGTGGACGCCGACAACCGGGGCGGGGCGCGCGCCGCCGTGCAGTATCTGCGCGACCTCGGGCGGGAGCGGATCGCGCACATCGCGGGCCCGCCCGACCAGACCTCCGCCACGGACCGGCTGGACGGCTACCGCGACGTGCTGCTCGACGCGGACCCGACGCTGATCACCGAGGGCGGGTTCACGGTGGAGAGCGGCGCGCGGGCGATGCGGGACCTGCTGGACCGGCGCCCGGACCTGGACGCGGTGTTCGCGGCCAACGACCTGATGGCGTCCGGCGCGCTGCGGGTGCTGCGCGAGCGCGGGATCTCGGTGCCCGGCGAGGTGGCGCTGGTCGGGTTCGACGACATGGAGTCGGTCGCCGAGTCCACCGATCCCCCGCTGACGACGATCCGTCAGGACGTCGAGGGCCAGGGCCGGTTGATGGCACGGCTGCTGCTGCGCGGTCTGGACGACAAGGACGGCGGGGAGACGCGGGCACCGGCGTCCGTGATCACCCCGACCACGCTGGTGCGGCGGGCCTCGGCCTGAGGCCGGAGACCCGCCGCGTGTGGGGGGTGACGGTGGTTCTTCGAGGGGCCGCCGGGCCGGAGTTCCCCCGGCGGCCGGTCCGTCAGCCGGTGGTGCTCGCCGTCGAGCGGGCGGGCACGGTGAGCGTCGTACCGTCCGAGAAGGTGACGGTGGTCTGTGTCGACGCGTAGTTGTGCGCCGCGTAGGTCCGGGTGCCGCCCTTCGTGAAGACGGCCGAGGTCGGGACCGATCCGGTGATCGACGCGTCGGGGGCGCCGACCGCGTCGAGCGTGCCGATCCAGTGGTGGACGTGGGCCTTGGACTCGCCCGCCTCCGGGGCGAGCGCCGCCTGGCCCGCGTCCCACTTGGCCTTGGCCGCCGCCGGGTCGGAGAGCGCCTCGAACTCCCAGAGGATGTCGCGCCATTCGACGGCCGGGCCGCCGTTCTGCTGCTCCATCTCGTCGATGTTGCGGCCGATGGCCTCCTTCTCACGGGCCAGGTGGAGTGAACCACCCGTCACCGGGAGGACGTTGATGCCGTGGATCTCCTCGGGGTTCGCGGTCCACCAGGTGGAGTACGCGCCGCCGCTGCCCCAGACCATGCCGACGGTGCCGCGCTGGAACGACGCCGGGAAGACCTCCTGGTCGGCGTCGAACCAGTACTGGGCGATCGCCTCGGACTCGGTGGCCAGCAAGTACGAGCCCAGGTCGCGCAGTTCGTCGTCGCCGGTCGCCGAGCCCCACAGGATGAGTCCGGCGCTCAGGTTGACGGACTCCGAGGACGACTCCTGGTTGTTGCCCGCGGCGAAGCCCTGGTGTCCGGAGGCCCAGCTGTGGCCCGCGTACACGTCGAAGCCGCGCAGGAACGGGAAGTCGCTGTCCGTACGGCTCGGGTTGGCCGCGTCGCGCACCAGCGTCTCGACCATGCCGCCCCAGGCGGACTCGGCGGCCCACGCCTGGTCGTACTGGGCGACGATCGCCGCCGCGTAGACGTAGTAGCTGTAGTGGAAGTGGTGGTCGTTGAGTTCGGTGTCGCTGCCGTACGACGCCGGGTAGCCGGTCAGCGTCTTCCAGTCGCTGTCGTAGCTGAACTGGCCCGCGCCGCCCGCCGTGAACCACTCCTCAAGTCGGCCCTTGAGCAGGTCCACGATCTTCTCGCGGGTCGCGGTCTCGCCGATCTGGTCGGCGATCGGGGCCAGTTGGGCGAGCCGGCCGAGGGCCTTGCCGGTCCAGTAGGTGTCGGTCGCGCCCGAGAACGGGTCGGCGGCGTTCACCACTTCGTCCAGCTGCGCCTTGAGCGCGGCCGTGTCGACGCCGCCGGACTCGGGCAGCGCGGGCAGCACACCGGACGCCTTCTGGCGGGTGGTGAAGGTGGTGGACTCGCGCACCTTCATCGTGCCGCGCGGCGACACGTAGGTGTACGGGGTGAGCGGGTCGCTGGTGTGCAGCCACTGGTGCCGGTAGAGGGCCTGGAGGGTGCCCGTCTCGGTGCCCTCCTGCGGCTCGGTGGTCAGGGTGTACGTCGCCTCGACCTCGCCGCCCCCGGCGTTCCAGTCCGTCGTGGAGCCGGTGACGAAGCTGAACGCGTACTTGCGGTAGGTGGCGAGCGCGTCCTCGGACGGCAGCAGGGCGAGCGAGAAGTAGTCCTTGGAACCGAGTCCGGCGGTCACGGTGGAGCCGGAGACGGACCAGTCGCTGCCGGTCGGCGCGAAGAGGGCGTAGTGGTGTCCGGCGACGGTGATGCCGAGGACGTTGCCGTCGTCGGCGAAGACGGCCGGCGCGGAGGCGGTGGTGATGCGGGCGTCGCCGCCGGAGCCCTTCGCGTACACGTAGGGCATGCCGTGGCCGATGGTGGCGCGCAGCGTGCGGGCGCCGTCGGACCAGTAGGGCGTGACCGTCCAGTCGGACCAGTCGTCGGCCTTGGTGTCCGGGGAGTTGAGGCCGGTCAGGCCCAGGGTGAGGTCGGCCTTGTGGGCGTACTCGTACTGCCGTCCGTCACCGACGATCGCGGGCGTGGTGGGGTGGCCGACCTCCAGTCCGCCGGAGGTGGCCTGGTAGGTGAGGGGGTGGCCGTACATCGGTGTGGAGTACGGGTTGTCGCCGTAGCGCTGGTAGGCCAGCGAGGTCCACCAGTCGTTGGTGGGGACCGGCCGGTCCTTGGCGGACTCGGTGAGCTTGGGCGTGACCGGGGCGCCGACGTTGTTGGTCGGTCCGGACGCGCCGGCGGGGCGGGTGTCGGAGTAACTGCCGGATCCGACGGGGATGTTCGCCGCGGCGGCGGGACCGGCTGCGGGTCCCAGTCCGACGGCGGCCATGGCGGTGACCAGGACCAGCACCGAGGCGGGTCTGGAGCGGGAGGTGGGCATGGACGGCACCTCGAAGTCATGGGGGGAAGGAAGTCCGAGAGCGCTCTCAGATGTCAAGGAACGTAAAACTCCTGAAACCTGAGTGTCAATAGAGTTGACACAGAAGCCGGTTGACGACCCATCAGCCCCGTCGTGCGTTCGAGTCTTGACGGAGTGACCGGGAGGGACCACGGGCCCGTCCGGCGGATCCCCGTGGATCAGCCGGACGGGGCCCGGGTCGTGTCCGGCACGTGACGGCGTCCGCCCGTGGGCGCGGTGTGGCGGTCGGCGCGTGCGCGCGCCCGGCGGAGGACCGGGCTCCCGCCGGCCGTACGCGGCCCGCCGCCGGCCGCGCCGCGAGGATGCGTGCCGGGCGTCGCCCGCCGGGCGCTACGTGCCGGACCCGGCCCGGCCCCGGAACTGGGCGACGACGACCGTCGCGTCCCACTCCTCGGAGGTGACGACCCGTGGGGCGAGCCCGTCGGCGCGCACCGTGCCGACGGCGTCCGGCACCTGGCGTTCGCTCGTCTCGAACAGCAGATGGCCGCCGGGCGCCAGCCACCGGGTGGCCTCCGCCGTCACGCGCCGCAGCACGTCGAGCCCGTCGGCCCCGCCGTCGAGCGCGACCAGCGGCTCGTGGTCGCGCGCCTCGGGCGGCAGCAGCCCGACCTCGTGCGTCGGCACGTAGGGCACATTGGCGAGAAGGATGTCGATACGGCTCCGAAGGTCGTCCGGCAGCGGGTCGAAGAGGTCCCCTTCGAGGACCGTGCCGCCACCGGCGAGGTTGCGCCGGGCGCAGGCGACGGCCGCCGGGTCGATGTCGGAGGCGTACAGCTCGACGGGGGTGCCCGCCGTCGCGAGCAGCGCGGCGCCGAGCGCGCCGGACCCGCAGCACAGGTCGACGACCACGGCGGGCCGGCCGGTGGGGAGCTGGTTCAGCAGGGCCGCAGCCCGGCGCACGAGGAATTCGGTGCGGCGCCGGGGGACGAAGACCCCGGCGCCGACGGCGATCCGCAGACCGTGGAACTCGGCCCAGCCGACGACGTGCTCCAGTGGCAGCCCGGCGACGCGGCGGCCCACCAGGCGGGCGAGGTCGTCGGGGGTGCGGGCGGCGGAGACCAGGAGCCGTGCCTCGTCCTCGGCGAAGACGCAGCCGGCGGCGCGGAGCCTGCTGACGACGGCGGGGAGGGAGGGCAGGGCGGAGGGGGAGAACGGGGTGTGTCCGGCGGTGGCGGACGACGGGGAGGGGGAGGACGAGGAGGCGGATGCAGCCGACATGGGAACCTTTCGGGGCGCTCGCGGGCGCTCCGGCGGTCTCAGTCGGTCGGTCGGACCGCCCGGCCGTGGAGGGGGAGCACCCGGCCTGACACTGCGGTAATGGGGGCCACCTCCTCGGTCCGTGCTCTCGTTGGTCGGGTCACACTACCCCACGGGTGCGGGGCGGACACCCCGGCTCCCGCCGTGCCCCACCGCCCCGCGCGCCGCCCCGTGGCCGGGGCGTAGCGGGCGGGCAGGGCAGTGGCCGCGAGGGCCGGGGCGGACGGGGCGCGGTGCTCGCCTCCCTTTCGCAGTAGTGGTGAGACAGCAATACTGTCGGCATGGACACCGAGGCCGGAACGGACGGCGCCGCCGGGGCGCGCCCGGGGCCGACGCTGACCGTGGACGAGCTGGCCGCCCGCGCGGGTGTCACCGTGCGCACCGTGCGTTTCTACAGCACCCGCGGCCTGCTGCCGCCCCCGGTGATCGGCCCGCGCCGGGTCGGTCTCTACGGGGACGGCCATCTCTCGCGGCTGGCGCTCATCGAGGAGCTCCAGTGCCAGGGCATGACCCTGGCGGCGATCGAGCGCTACCTGGAGCGGCTGCCGGCGGATCTGAGCGCCCGGGATCTGGCGATCCACCGGGCGCTGGTGGCGGCCTGGGCGCCGGACCCGGCGGAGGACGCGACCAGGGCGGAGCTGGAGCGGCGGGCGGGGCGGGCCCTGTCCGAGGGCGACGTGGACCGGCTGGCGGCGATGGGCGTGCTGGCGCGGGCCGGGTCCCCCGGTCACTACCGGCTGGACCCGGGGCTGCTGCGGCTGGGCGTGGAGCTGCTGGACGTGCCGATCGCGCAGGAGACGATCCTCGCGGCCCGTACGGTCCTGCTGGAGCACACCCGCTCGGCGGCGCACGCCCTGTCGCGGCTGTTCCGGGACGAGGTGGGCAATCCGTACGAGGAGGGCGAGCCGGACCCGGAGCGGGTGGCGGCGATGCGGTCGCTCTCGGCGCACATGCGGCCGATGGTCGTGCAGGCGCTGGTGACGGCGTTCCAGCGCTCGCTGAAGGAGGAGCTGCGGGCCGCGTTCACCGACGGGTGAACCCGGCCCGCGTGCCCCGTACGCGCGAGGACTACCGGGCGTCGTGGAACGTTTCGCCCCGCTGGGCCCTGGCCACCAGGGACGCGGGCGGCTCGAACCGCTCCCCGTACGCGGCGGCCAGTTCGCGTGCCCGTGCGACGAAGCCGGGCAGGCCGCCCTCGTAGCCGTTGATGTACTGGAGTACGCCGCCCGTCCAGGCCGGGAAGCCGATGCCCATCAGGGAGCCGATGTTGGCGTCCGCGACGGTCGTCAGGACGTTCTCGTCCAGACAGCGCACCGAGTCCAGGGCCTCGGAGAACAGCATGCGCTCCTTGAGGTCGGTGAACGGCACGTCCGTGTCCGCCCGGGTGAAGTGCTCGCGCAGACCGGGCCAGAGGCCGGTCCGGGTCCCGTCCTCGGCGTAGTCGTAGAAGCCGGCGCCGCCGCCCCGGCCGGTGCGGCCGAAGTCGTCCACCATGCGGTCGACGACCGCGTCGGCCGGGTGCGGGGTCCAGGTGCCGCCCGCCTCCTCGACGGCGCGCCGGGTCTCGTCGCGGATGCGGCGCGGCAGGGTGAGGGTCAGTTCGTCCATCAGGGACAGGACCTTGGCGGGGTAGCCGGCCTGCGCCGCCGCCTGTTCGACGGTGGCGGGCTCGACGCCCTCGCCGACCATCGCGACCCCCTCGTTGATGAAGCGGCCGATGACGCGCGAGGTGAAGAAGCCCCGTGAGTCGTTGACGACGATCGGTGTCTTCCCGATGAGCCGTACCAGGTCGAAGGCGCGCGCGAGTGCCTCGTCGCCGGTCTTCGCGCCCTTGATGATCTCCACGAGCGGCATCTTGTCGACGGGTGAGAAGAAGTGCAGACCGATGAAGTCGGCGGGCCGGGCGACGCCCTCGGCGAGGGTGCCGATGGGCAGGGTCGAGGTGTTGGAGCACAGGAGCGCGTCGGGTTCGACCACGTCCTGGATCTCCCCGAACACCCGGTGCTTGAGGGCGGTGTCCTCGAAGACCGCCTCGATCACGGTGTCGCACCCGGCGAGGTCGGCCACCTCGGCGGTGGGGGTGATCCGCGCCAGCAGCGCGTCCCGTTCGGCCCCGGTGGTACGGCCCCGGGCGACGGCCTTGGCCAGCAGTTTCTCCGCGTACCCCTTGCCGCTGGCCGCCGCCTCCGGGGTCACGTCCTTGAGGACGACGTCGAGCCCGGCGCGGGCGCAGGCGTACGCGATGCCCGCCCCCATCATCCCGGCGCCGAGGACGGCGACCCTGCGGACGGGGAGTTCGGGGACGCCCGCCGGGCGGCTCGCGCCCGAGTTGACCGCCTGGAGGTCGAAGAAGAACGCCTGGATCATGTTCTTCGCGGTCTGCCCGGTGACCAGTTCGGTGAAGTACCGGGCCTCGATGGTCTGCGCGGTCTCGAAGTCGACCTGGGAGCCCTCGACTGCGGTCGCCAGGATGTTGCGCGGCGCCGGGTAGGGCGCGCCGCCGGTCTGCTTGACGAGGTTGGCCGGGAACGCGGGGAGGTTGGCGGCGAAGCGCGGGTGGGAGGGGGTGCCGCCGGGGATGCGGTAGCCCTTGACGTCCCACGGCTGCCAGGACTCGGGGTGGGCGTCGATGAAGGCGCGGGCCCGGTCGAGCATCTCCTCGGTGGTGGCGGCGACTTCGTGGACGAGGCCGTTCTCCAGGGCGCGGCGGGGTGAGTAACGGGTGCCCTGGAGCAGCACCTTGGTCAGCGCGTCGGAGATACCGAGGAGCCGTACGGTACGGGTGACGCCGCCGCCCGCGGGGAGCAGGCCGAGGGTGACCTCGGGCAGGCCGATCCTGGAGCCGGGCGTGTCGAGGGCGACGCGGTGGTGGCAGGCGAGCGCGATCTCGTAACCGCCGCCGAGGGCCGCGCCGTTGATGGCGGCGACGACGGGTTTGCCGAGGGTCTCGATGACGCGCAGGGCGCGTTTGACGGCCGTCCCGGCGTCGAACGCCTGCTGGGCGTCGTCCGGTCCGAGCTTGATCATGTCCTTGAGGTCCCCGCCCGCGAAGAAGGACTTCTTGGCGGAGGTGACGATGATGCCGCGGAGGGTGTCCTTCTCGGCGAGCGCGCGTTCGGCGACCGCGGCGAGGGAGGTCCGGAAGCCCTGGTTCATCGTGTTGGCCGACTGGGCGGGGTCGTCAAGGACGAGGGTGACGACGCCCGTTCCGTCCTGTTCCCAGCGGATGGTGGTGGACTCGCTCATGCTGCTGCTCCGTAGCGACGAGTTGCTTGGCGGACGGGACGGGTCAGACGCGTTCGACGATCGTGGCGACGCCCATGCCGCCGCCGACGCAGAGCGTGACGAGGCCGTACCGCTTGTCCTGGCGCTCCAGTTCGTCCACGAGGGTGCCGAGGATCATCGCGCCGGTGGCGCCGAGCGGGTGGCCGAGCGCGATGGCGCCGCCGTTGACGTTGACCTTGTCGAGGGGCAGGCCCATCTCGGCGACGTAGCGCAGGACGACGGCGGCGAACGCCTCGTTGATCTCCACGAGATCGATGTCGTCGACGGTCAGTCCGGCCTTGGCGAGGGCCTTGCGGCTGGCGGGCGCGGGGCCGGTGAGCATGATGGTGGGTTCGGAGCCGGAGACGGCGGCCGAGACGATCCGGGCACGGGGTGTCATGCCGTACCGCTCGCCGGTCTCGCGGGAGCCGATCGCGACGAGGGAGGCGCCGTCCACGATGCCGGAGGAGTTGCCCGCGTGGTGGACGTGGTCGATCTTCTCGACCCAGTGGTACTTCTGGAGCGCCACCGCGTCGAAGCCGCCGCGTTCGCCGATCTGCGCGAACGACGGCTTGAGCGCGGCCAGCGAGTCGGCGGTGGTGCCGGGCCGCAGGTGCTCGTCGTGGTCGAGGACGGTGAGTCCGTTCATGTCGCGGACGGGGACGACGGAGCGGGCGAACCGGCCGTCCTTCCAGGCCGCCGCCGCGCGTTCCTGGGACAGGGCCGCGTACGTGTCGACGTCACGCCGGGTGAAGCCGCCGAGGGTGGCGATCAGGTCGGCGCCGATCCCCTGGGGGGCGAAGCCCGTACGGATGCTGGTCATCGGGTCCATCGCCCAGGCGCCGCCGTCGGAGCCCATCGGCACCCGCGACATGGACTCGACACCGCCGGCCAGGACCAGGTCCTCCCAGCCCGAACGGATCTTCGCCGCGGCCAGGTTGACGGCTTCGAGACCGGAGGCGCAGAAGCGGTTCTCCTGAACGCCGGCGACGCTGTCGGGCAGTCCGGCGGCGACGGCGGCGATCCGGGCGATGTCGGAGCCCTGGTCGCCGAGGGGGCTGACGACGCCGAGGACGACATCGTCGATGGCCGCCGGGTCGAGGCCGGGGAACCGGTCGCGCATCTCGTGGATCAGACCGACGACGAGATCGACCGGCTTGGTGCCGTGCAGGGCGCCGTTGGCCTTGCCGCGACCGCGCGGGGTGCGGATCGCGTCGTACACATACGCTTCGGTGCTCACGTCAGCGGCCTTTCGGAGTCGTGTCGGAGTCGGCGGTGGCGCTGTCGGTGACGGGGCCGCTGTCGGTGACGGCGGCGGTTTCGGTGGTGACGGCGGTCCCGTGGAGGCTCGGTACGTCCCAGTCGTGGGCGATCCGCGCGGTGTCCGCGCCGGGCAGCGCGGGCGCGCTCCGTACGGAGGCGGGGGTCGCCGAGAAGCGCGGCGCGGGCGCGGGCTGGGTGATGCCCGCGTGGTCGGTGAAGGTGCCGCGCGCCACGAGGTGCGGATGGGCGGGGGCCTCGCGCAGCGACAGCACGGGCGCCACGCACGCGTCGGACTCCTCGAAGACGGCCGTCCACTCGGCGCGGGTCTTCTCCTTGAAGCGGGCGCTGATCGCGGCCCGCAGGGTGTCCCAGCGGTCGAAGTCCTTGCGGGCGGGGACGTCGTCGGCGAGACCGAGCAGGTCGGCGAACTCCCGGTAGAACCGCTGCTCCAGCGCCCCGACGGCCATGTACCCGCCGTCGGCGGTCTCGTACGTCCCGTAGAAGGGAGCGCCGCCGTCCAGCAGGTTCGCCCCGCGCCGGTCCTGCCAGCCGCCCGCCGCCGACATGGCGTGG
Source organism: Streptomyces sp. NBC_01498 (assembly GCF_036327775.1). Classification (NCBI taxonomy): domain Bacteria; kingdom Bacillati; phylum Actinomycetota; class Actinomycetes; order Kitasatosporales; family Streptomycetaceae; genus Streptomyces; species Streptomyces sp. NBC_01498. The sequence goes on from NZ_CP109598.1 coordinate 851,234, forward strand.
ATCATGGTGGTGAGATGGGCGGCGCCGTCCACGATCGCCGCGTCCACGACCTGTCCGGCGCCGCCGGGGGTGCGGGCGTGCTGGAGGGCGGCGAGGACACCGACGACGAGGTAGAGCGCGCCGCCCGCGTAGTCGCCGAGCAGGTTGGCGGGCACGACCGGCGGCCGGTCGCTCTCGCCGACCATGGAGAGCGTCCCGGCGACGGCGATGTAGTCGATGTCGTGTCCGGCGTACGGGGCCAGCGGGCCGTCCTGGCCCCAGCCGGTCATCCGCCCGTACACCAGACGGGGGTTGCGGGCCAGGCACTCCGCCGGGCCGACGCCGAGGCGTTCGGCGACGCCGGGCCGGTAGCCCTCGATCAGGATGTCGGCGCGTTCGACCAGGTCGAGCAGGCGGGCGGGGCCGTCGTCGGCCTTGAGGTCGAGGAGCACGGACCGCTTGTTGCGGTTCGTCAGGTCGTGGCGCGGGTCGATCCCGAGCCCGGCGCCGCCCGGCCGGTCGACCCGTACGACGTCGGCGCCGAGGTCGGCGAGATGCATGGCGGCGAAGGGGCCGGGGCCGATGCCGGCCAGCTCCACCACCCGAACCCCCGTCAGGGGGCCGTGCGCGGCGGCCGGGCCGCCGGTGCCCGGGTCGTGCGCTGTCGCTGTCATGGTGAGCTCCCCGCAGTGTGACACCAACGATGTAACAGCAATGATGTTAGGAATGCCGGTCGGCAGGCACAAGCCCCGCCGGGGCGCGCACGCCGACCCGCCCAAGCCCCGCCGACCACGCCCGAGCAAGCGCTTGTTCCGCCCGCCGTCCGTCCCGATGGTCGCAGACACCCGGTGAGGCGGCGCCCGCGCCGGCGCGCGTCTCCGGTTCCCGCGCGTCCGATGCTGGTCACCCGGGCCCCGGAGCCCCCGCCGGGAGCGCTAACCTCGCCCCTCGACAGCTTCACGACAACGGCACCCGCAGTCGCGCGGCCGGAACGGCGGAGACTCGATGAACAGGCAGAACGGGGCGGAACGCCCGTACCACGTGGTGCTCTTCGGGGCGACCGGCTTTGTCGGACGCCTCACGGCCGAGTATCTCGCCCGGAACGCGCCCGAGGACTGCCGGTGGGCGATGGCGGGACGCGACCGGCGCAGACTGGAGCGGCTGCGGACCCGGCTCGCCCGTATCGACCCGCGCTGCGCGGAACTGCCGCTGCTGGTCGCGGACTCCGCCGACCCCGACGCGCTGCGCGCCCTCGCCGGGTCGACCCGGGTGCTCGCCACGACCGTCGGCCCGTACGTCACGCACGGCGAACACGTGGTCGCCGCCTGCGCCGAGGCCGGGACGGACTACGCCGACCTCTGCGGCGAGGCGGAGTTCGTCGACCGGATGTATCTGAAGTACGAGGACCGGGCGCACCAGACCGGGGCGCGGCTGGTGCACGCCTGCGGGTTCGACTCCGTACCGCACGATCTGGGCGCGTACTTCACGGTGCGGCAGCTGCCGCCGGACGTGCCACTGCGCATCGACGGGTTCGTCCGCGCCCACGCGTCCTTCTCCGGCGGGACGCTCGCCTCGGCGCTGAACGCGGTGAGCCGGGCCCGGCCGGCCCTGGAGGCCGCGAAGCAGCGGCGGCTGCACGAGCCCCGGCTGGTCGGGCGGCGGGCCGTCGGGCCGCTGGGAGCACCGCACTTCAGCACGGAGACCGGCGCCTGGGCGCTGCCGCTGCCCACCCTGGACGCGCGGGTGGTGGCGCGCTCGGCGGCGGCCGTACCGCGCTACGGCCCCGACTTCCGCTACCGGCACTACGCCGCCGTGACGTCGCTGCCGATGGCCCTGGGCGGCACCGTGGCGGCGGGCGCGGGCGCGGCGCTGGCGCAGGTGGGGGCGGTACGGCGGGCGCTGACGCGGTGGTACGGGCCGGGCAGCGGGCCCAGCGAGGCGCGCCGGAGGTCGAGTTGGTTCACCGTGCGGTTCGTGGGCGAGGGCGGTGGGCGCCGGGTGTTCACGGAGGTCTCGGGCGGCGATCCGGGGTACGACGAGACGGCGAAGATCCTGGCCGAGTCGGCGCTGAGCCTGGCCTTCGACGACCTTCCGAGGACGGCGGGCCAGGTCACGCCGGTGACCGCGATGGGCGACGCGCTGCTGGAGCGGCTGCGGGCGGCCGGAATGACGTTCCGGGTGGCGCACGCGCGCTGAGACGGGCGCGGCCGGGCACCGTGATGCTTGGCGGCGGGGCGGGAACCCGGCGGCCCGCCCCCAGCACGGGCCGCCGGGCTCCCGTGGAGACGGACTCGGACGGCGGGCGGAACTCATCGCTCGACGGCGTGTCAGTTTCGGTGCGAGCCGGTTTCGGTGCGGGCCGGTTTCGGTGCGGGCCGGTTTCGGTGCGGGCCGGTTTCGGTGCGGGCCGGTTTCGGTGCGGGCCGGTTTCGGTGCGGGCCGGTTTCTGTTTGGGTCGGTCTCGGTGCGTGTCGGATTCGGTGCGTGTCGGATTCGGCGCGGGCCGGATTCGGCGCGGGTGGTCGTCTGTCCGACCGCCGGAATCGCGGTCAGTGACCGTCCGCCGCCGGATCCGCCGTGGCCAGGGCCTCGCGCAGCGCCCTGCGGCAGACGCTGTCGGCCTGCCGGGTGGTCTCCGGGAGGCGGAAGCCGGTGGTGAGGCGCAGGGTGTGCGCGCAGGCCGTGTCGAGGTCGGTGCGGTGACCGACGGAGACGAAGACCGGCTTCACCCCGTCCCGGGTCCGCAGCGCCCGGCCCACCTCCTCGCCGTCGTCGGCGAGCAGCGGCGTGAAGTCGCCGCGCCGGGGGCCGGGTTGCTCGTACGAGAAGGTGAACGGGTTCTTCGCGACGCCGATCACCGGCAGCCCGGTCAGCACCCCGAGATGGCTCGCGAGTCCGAACCGGCGCGGGTGGGCCCGGCCGTATCCGTCGCAGACGACCAGCCCCGGCGCGGATGTCAGGGCGGCGAGAGCGGCGAGGACGGTGGGGATCTCACGGAAGGCGAGCAGCCCGGGTACGTAGGGGAAGGCGACCCGGCCGACGGCGGTCGCCCGGTCCACGACGGCGAGGGTGGCGGCGTCCAGGACGACGGCCGCCGCGGCGACGACGTCCCGTTCGTCGTCGTACGCCACGTCGACCCCGGTCACCAGACCGGTCCCGGCCGCCGGTCCCGCCTCGTCGAGCACGACGCGCTCGCGCAACTCGTCCTGGATCGCCCGCGCCTCGGCCTCGTCGGCCGGCGTAACGGGTACTGCGGTTGTGGCGGGTACGGCGGGCGTTCTGGGCGTCGTCATGATCCGGCCAGCGTAGGCCCGAGCGCTCCCCGCAGCCTGGCGATCAGGTGGACAGGGGAACCGACCCGCGCCGCTCGAACCGGTGGCCGCCGCGAACCGACCCGCGAGTAGGAAAAATGGTGACGCAGGTCACAACGATCTGCCAGCACTCTTCCGCCCGCCGCGTCGTCCTCCCCTGTACGCGGACGACTGTTGTCCGCCCGAGCCGTGCGAAGGGGAGCTGGCTTTGTCCACCGTCATCGAGCAGGCACTGCAAGCCCGGCTGGTCGCCTCGGCGCCCCGGCAGGAGAACGTTCCCGCGACCCTGCGCTACGACGGCGACGATCCGTTCGCCGTCCGCATGGCGTTTCCGGCCACGGCGTCGCTGGAGGGCATGGAGGTGTCCTGGGCGTTCTCGCGCGAGTTGCTGACCGTCGGTGTGGACGAGCCGGCCGGGCTCGGCGACGTACGGGTGCGGCCGTTCGGCTACGACCGTACGGTCCTGGAGTTCCACGCCCCCGAGGGCGTCGCGATGGTCCATGTGCGCACCTCGGAGGTACGGGCGTTCCTCGACCGCTCCCTCGGGGTCGTGCCCGTCGGCTGTGAGCATCTGCTCCTCGACCTGGACCACGACGTGGCCGAACTGCTGCGTGACGCCTGCTGAGACCCGCCGGGCCCCTCCCCCGCCGCGCCGCGCCGCCGCCCCTTCTCCGTGCCGTGGGGAACCCCGACCCCACCCGGGGAGAAGCCGGGGCGACGCCGTACGGAAAGTCGGACAGAAGCTGTCTGATTTCCCCGTTAGCTTCGGGCCATGCCTCAGAACATCACCATCGTGGGCGCCCGCGAGAACAACCTGAAGGACGTCTCGCTGACCGTCCCGAAGGACCGGATCACCGTCTTCACCGGGGTCTCCGGGTCCGGCAAGTCATCGATCGTCTTCGACACCATCGCCGTGGAGTCGCAGCGGCAGCTCAACGAGACCTTCACGGCGTTCCTCAGAAGCCGGATGCCCAAGCACGAGCGCCCGCACGTCGAGGCGATCGACGACCTGTCCGTGGCGATCGTCGTGGACCAGAAGCCGCTCGGCGGCAACGTCCGCTCCACCGTCGGCACGATGACCGACATCTACTCGGTGATCCGCGTGCTGTTCTCCCGGTACGGCACACCGAGCGCCGGACCGGCCACCGCGTACTCCTTCAACGACCCCTCCGGCATGTGCCCGGAGTGCGACGGCATCGGCCGGGTCGTGCGGCTCGACCTGGACCGCGCCGTGGACTGGTCGAAGTCCCTCAACGAGGGCGCGCTGCTGTTACCCGGACTCACGGTGGGCGGCTGGGAGTGGAACCTGTACGCCGGGTCGGGGCACTTCGACCCGGACAAGCCGGTCGACCGGTACACCGCCGAGGAGCGCGAACTGCTGCTGCACGGCGGCGACTTCACCGTCCGGCTGGAGATGCGGACGGGACCGGCCGACGTACGGTTCGAGGGCATCGTGGGCCGCTTCACCCGGCTCTTCCTCAACCGGGACACGGCCACGATGTCCGAGAAGCGCCGGGAGGCCGCGAGCCGGTTCACGGTGGAGCGGGTCTGCGAGGCGTGCGACGGGGCGCGGCTCAACGAGGCCGCGCTGGCCACCCGTATCGACGGCCTGGGCATCGCCGAATACACGCGGATGGAGGTCGCCGATCTGGCCGAGGTGCTGGCGCGGATCGACGACCCGGTGGCGACGCCGATCGCCGCCGCCGCGCGCGAGAGGCTCGACCGGCTGGTGGGGATCGGGCTCGGCTATCTGAGCCTGGACCGGGAGACGACCACGCTCTCCGGCGGTGAGGGCCAGCGGCTCAAGATGGTGCGCCACCTGGGGAGTTCACTGACCGGGCTGACCTTCATCTTCGACGAGCCGAGCGTGGGTCTGCACCCGCGCGACGTGGGGCGGCTCAACGATCTGCTGCGGCGGCTGCGCGACCGGGGCAACACGGTGCTGGTGGTGGAGCACGACCCGGACGTGGTGGCGATCGCGGACCATGTGGTCGACATGGGGCCCGGCGCGGGCGCCGACGGCGGGCACGTCGTGTTCGAGGGGACGGTGGAGCGGCTGCGGGAGTCCGGCACCCTCACCGGACGGCATCTGCTGAGCCGTACGTCCGTCAAGACGTCCTTCCGCACGCCGACCGGCCAACTCCCCTTGCGAAACGCCACGTTGCACAACCTCAAGGGCGTCGACGTGGACTTCCCGACCGGTGTGCTGACGGCGGTGACGGGAGTGGCCGGATCGGGCAAGTCGACCTTGGTCTCCGAGGTGTTCACGGCCGCGTACCCGGACGCGATCGTCATCGACCAGGGCGCGATCACGGCCTCGTCGCGCTCCACCCCGGCGTCCTACCTCGGCGTCATGGACATCGTCCGCAAGGTGTACGCGAAGGAGAACGGTGTCGAGCCGGGTCTCTTCAGCTTCAACTCGTCCGGCGCCTGCCCGGTGTGCGCGGGGCGCGGCGTCATCCACACCGATCTGGCGTTCATGGACCCGGTGACGACGGTCTGCCACGCCTGCGAGGGGCGGCGGTTCAACGACGACGTCCTGGCGCTGCGGGTGGGCGGCCGGTCGATCGTCGACGTCCTGGAGATGACGGCCGCTCAGGCGATCCCGTTCTTCGGGGAGTTCGGCGGCGACCGGACGATGGCGCGCAGGCTGGGCACGCTGAACGACGTGGGGCTCACCTATCTGACGCTCGGTCAGCCGCTCAGTTCGCTGTCGGGCGGCGAGCGGCAGCGCATCAAACTGGCGACGAAGCTGCACCGCACGGGCAGCGTGTACGTCCTGGACGAGCCGACCACCGGGCTGCACATGGCGGACGTGGGCACGCTGCTGGCGCTGCTCGACCGGCTGGTGGACGCGGGGAACTCGGTGATCTGCGTCGAGCACAACCTGGACGTGGTCAAGCGGGCGGACTGGGTGATCGATCTCGGCCCGGACGGGGGGAAGCACGGCGGCGAGATCCTCTTCGAGGGGACGCCGGCCGAGCTGCTCGGCCATCCGAAGTCGTTCACCGCCGAACACCTCCGGCGCGAGCCGGGAGCCTGACGCCCGACGGGGGCTCCGCCGGTACGGCGCGCGTGCCGTACCGGCGGGCACCCCCGCGGTTCCGCACCTTCTCGCGCAGGGGGCGCAGGGACCGGCTCGTGGGGACCGGCTCGTGGGGCCCGGCTCGTGGGGACCGGCTCGCAGGGACCGGCTCGTGGGGCCCGGCTCTCGGCGATCTGGGGTCGAATCGCCGGGAGGCGAAAAGGTACGTGGCCCACCTCACGCGACTCCCGCGCGACCTGCGCGCATAACCACATGTAACCGGGCATCACGGATCCGGGGTTGGCTCTCGCCTTACAGCGCCCTTAACCTACGGTCACGTAACCTACGAACCCGTAGGTACTACTCCCGTCCCCAGGAGCACCCGTGACACTCACCTCTCCCCCTCTCGGCAGTTCGGAGGCGTGGACCGACGCCCGGCTGCTGTACGCACTGGAAGAGGTGGTGGAGAAAGAACTCAACCGCCATCTCAAGGTCGCCAAGGACTGGATGCCGCACGAGTACGTGCCCTGGTCCGACGCCCGCAACTTTCCCGGTTTCTTCGAGGACGGCACGGCCTGGGAGCCCCAGCAGTCCAAGGTGACCGACATCGGCAAGATCGCCCTCGTGGTGAACCTGCTGACCGAGGACAACCTCCCCAGCTACCACCACGAGATCGCCAGCCTCTTCGGCCGCGACGGCGCCTGGGGCACCTGGGTGCACCGCTGGACCGCCGAGGAGGGCCGCCACGGCATCGTGATGCGCGACTATCTGCTCGCTTCGCGCGCGGTCGACCCGGACAAGCTGGAGCAGTTCCGGATGACGCACATGGCGGAGGGCTTCGAGTCCGACAACCGCCACTCGATGCTGCACTCCGTCGCGTACGTCGCCTTCCAGGAGCTGGCGACCCGCGTCTCGCACCGCAACACCGGCCACCAGTCGGGCGACCCCGTCTGCGACCGGATGCTGGCGCGTATCGCCACCGACGAGAACCTGCACATGGTCTTCTACCGCAACCTGCTGGGCGCGGCCTTCGAGATCGCCCCGGATCTGACCATGCAGTCGGTCCGCGACGTGGTCGTGGACTTCCGCATGCCGGGGCACGGCATGCCGGGCTTCGAGCGCGCCGCCGCGCAGATGGCGATCGGCGAGATCTACAACATGCGCATCCACCACGACGACGTGCTCCAGCCGGTGCTGCGCTATCTGAAGGTCCTCGACATCGACGGGCTCGGCCCGGAGGGACTCAAGGCGCAGGAGGAGCTGGGCCTGTACATGGGCGGGCTCGACTCGGAGGCGTCCAAGTTCGACGAGAAGCTCGCCGCCCGCAAGGCACGGATGGCCGCGCGCGCCGGTCGCTGACGGCTCGTCCGGAGTTTTCCGTCAGCGACGGCTCGTCCGGGACCGGCCGTTCGCGACCGTGTGTCCGCGACGGTCGTCCGGCACCGTTCGTCCGGGGAACCGCTCCTCCGCGACGGTCGGTCCACGACCGTGTGTTCGTGATCGCGGCTTCCCCGGTCCGTACGTCCGCGATCCGTTCGTACGGCCGGCCCCCGGCCCGGCCCTGGCAGACCCGTCGGCCCCGCTCGGCCGCAGGTCACCACGGGTTCACCGGGTGTCCCCTCGGAGTGTGCTGATTCCGAAAGGGAGTTCCCCACACCTGTTCGAATCGGGGGCCGTACGCTGTCGGGCGTGAAGCCTGTCACCCGTCTTTTCCTCATCGGCGCGCCCGTGCTGGTCGCCGTCTCCGTCTTCTTCGGCGGGGACGGCGACGACTCCGAGGTCCTGGCCGACCACCCGCCGGAGCGCGCGGCGAGTGCCGCGCCCAATCCGCTGGCGTCCGCGAGTGACGACGAGAAGGCGGAGCTGGAGGCGCGGATCGGGAAGATGCCGCCGGGGCTCGCCGAACCCGGCAAGAAGGAGATCGCCTCGCGGATCGTGGCGAGCGCGGAGTACTCCACGCTCGACTGGCGCAGCCAGTACGACGTGATCGAGGACATGGACGACGGCAACGGCTACACGGCCGGGGTCATCGGCTTCTGCTCGGGGACCAACGACATGCTCCAGCTGGTCGAGGAATACACCAAGGACCATCCCGGCAATCCGCTGGAGCCGTATCTGCCCGCGCTGCGCGAGGTCGACGGCACCGACTCGCACGAGGGCCTGGATCCGGGATTCCCCGAGGCGTGGGAGAAGGCCGCCGAGGAGCCCGCCTTCCGCGAGGCCCAGGACAGGACCCGGGACCGGGTCTACTTCGACCCGGCGGTGCGGCTGGCGAAGATGGACGGCCTCGGCACGCTCGGCCAGTTCATCTACTACGACGCGATGCTGCTGCACGGGCCCGGCCTTGAGGCGGGCGGCTTCTACGGCATCCGGCACGCGGCGATGAAGCAGGCGAAGACGGCGGCCGAGGGCGGTTCGGAGAAGAAGTACCTGAACGCGTTCCTCGACCGGAGCCGGGCGGTGATCCGGACGAAGGTCACCGAGACGCAGCGGGACACCTCACGCATCGACACGGCACAGCGGGTCTTCCTCAAGGAGGGCAACCTGGACCTGAAGCTGCCCCTGCGATGGAAGGTGTACGGAGAACCGTTCCGGCTTCCCGCTTCCTGACCGGTCCTGAGCCGAACCTGGCGGGGAACGACAGGCTCAGGCGACCCGGGCGTGCGGGAAGGCGCTCCCGGTGACGGCCGGGGCCACCGATCCCGTCCCCGTGCTCGCCGGGCCGCCCCGGCGCAGGCGCTCGCGCTCCTTCTCCGACATCCCGCCCCACACCCCGAACCGCTCGTCGTTGTCCAGGGCGTAGGCGAGGCACTCGCGGCGCCCCTCGCAGGCGCCGCAGAGGAGCTTGGCCTCGCGGGTGGACGAGCCGGGGGCCGGGAAGAAGAACTCGGGCCCGGTCTGCGCGCAGAGCGCGTTCTCCTGCCAGGCCAGCTCCTGGCCGGCGTGTCCCGTGATGCTGGTGACGGTGTCCATGCGATTGATCGGCATGGGACACACGCTGCCCGTTGCCGATAAACATTCGATCAACGCGCCGCTCGGCGACCGTCCGAAAGTCGCCCCCGGCCGCGCTGCCGGACGGATGCCCCGGCCGCGACAACGCCCGCGGGGCCGTGCCCGGACACGGCCCCGTGCTCCGGACCGTCCCGCCGCTCCCCGGATCGTTTCCGGGCCGGGGCCCTCGGTCAGCCGTCCTGCGACGCACCCTGCATGAGCGCGAAACGCGCCCCGTACGGGTCCGCCAGTACGGCGAAGCGGCCGACGCCCTCGATGTCGGTGGGCTCCTGGACGATCGTGCCGCCCAGCTGGTCCGCCTTCGCCACGGCAGCATCGCAGTCGGCCGTGCCGAAGTACAGGAGCCAGCCCGGCCCCGTCGGCGCGGCGGCGGAGGCGTCCGACGCGGGGACGATCCCGGCGAACATGCCGTCCGGGCCCTTCTCGGTGGGGTGGACCATGACGTAGTCGCCGCCGCCTCCCGGCATCGGCATGGAGGTGGTCCCCCAGTCGAAGACGGAGCCGTAGAAGGTGACCGCCGCGCCGGTGTCCGGGCTGGTCAGCTCGGCCCAGCAGAGTGCGCCGGGGTCGTCGGTGGCCTCCAGGCCGGTGTTGGTGCCCGGCTGCCAGGTGGCGAACCCGGCCCCGGACGGGTCGGCGCAGAGCGTCATTCGGCCGAGGTCCTCGACGTCCATCGGCTCGGCCACGACCCTGCCGCCGTGGTCCTTCACGGCGGCGGAGGTGGCCTCGGAATCGGCTGTCTGGAAGTACAGGGTCCAGGACGGCGGGGCCTGGTCGGCGGGGAGCTGCATCGCCCCCGCGACAGTCTTGCCGTCGGACTGGAACATCCCGTAGCCGCCGAACTGGGGGCCCGCCGACACATGGTTCCAGCCGAGGACGCCTTGATAGAAGGTCTTCGCGCCTTCGATGTCGGGTGTGGCGAGATCCGTCCAGTTCGGTGAACCCGGGACGAAGCGAGTGGTGAGCATCGTGGCTCCTTCAGGAGACCCCCGTGGCTGACACTCCCGAGTCTGCTACCGATCGGGGCCGGACGCACGTGTACGGCGTGGCGCGTCGGCGCCCCCGGCCATATGACGCGGGCACAGCACCACGCCTGTGCGCACGATCATGCCGGGGTGCGTGGAGGCCCCGGCGTCGGTGGCTCCCGTTCGGCGCCGACGCGACCGGCCACCGGACCCGCTACCGCGGCCGGGAGGCGATCCGGATCAGCGGGCGGACCGGGCGGTCGGACCGGCGGAGCCGTCACACCGACGGATCAACGGAGCGAACGCCCGGGGACCACGGGGGCGACGCGGGCCCGGCCCGCGGGCGAGGGCGCGGCAGCGAGGGCCAAGGCAGACACGGGCACGGTAGGGGCTGGACGCGGTGCGGGCCCGGCCCGCCGGGCGAGGGCGCGGCGCCAGGGACCAGGGCCCACGACCGCGCGGACGCGATGCGGGGCCGCCGAGGGCGGGCACGGGGTAGCCCGGCGCCGGGTGCGACGCCGGGCTCCCGGCGCCCCGTCAGTGACCCGTGTGGCCGCCCTGCGCGCTCGCGCCCCTGGCCGCGCCCTTCGCGTCCTTCTTCGCGGGTGCCGGGTGGTGCGGCTCGTACCCCGGGATCGTCCCGTCCGGCTTGGCGATCAGGAACAGGCCCGCCATGCCCTGGTCGGAGTGGCTCTGCACATGGCAGTGGTACATCCACGCGCCCGCGCCGACGCCCTCGCCCGCGATGATCTGGAGTCCGAAGGAGTCGGCGGGTCCGGTGATCTTGTTGTCGATGATCCGGCTGGTGTCGCCGGCGCCGCTGAGCAGGCCGGTCCGGTTGTCGGCCCAGCGGTGACCGTGGATGTGGAACGTGTGGTAGAACTCGCCGTGCGTGATCATGACGACTTCGAGGCGCTCGCCCACCGTGGCCTCGAAGTTGGGGCTCTGATTGCCCGGCAGATTGTTGATCTGCATGTCGTTGAAGACGATCGTGAACTGCTTGTCGGGGAGGATGTCGCCCTCCCGGCGGACCACCAGACCGCCGTAGAGGCCCTGCCTGATGCCGCCCGTGCCGTGGTCGGTGCCCACGACGTGGTCGTGGTAGTGCCAGTAGCCCGCGCTGCCCTCGCGGTACGTGCCGTCGGCGCGCTTGCCGGGCTTGTGGGTGCGCCAGGTGTAGGTGCGCTTTCCGCCGGGCGGTACATGGCTCTTGTTCATACGGGTGCCGTCGTTGGCGATGTCGTAGTCGACCCCGTGGACATGGAGGCTGGCGTCGACGTCCGTCAGATTGGTGAACTCGATGTGGACGGTGTCGCCCTCGACGATGTCGATCAGCGGGCCCGGGACGGTCGCCTTGCCCTGCTCGAAGCCGTAGCCGATCTTCCCCGTGCCCAACCGCTCGGCCACCATGGTCAGATGGTGCACCGTGCCGCCGGCCGGTGCCCGCCGCGGGCCCGCCGCGGCGGCCATGGGCGCGGGGGCGGCCGAGGAGGCCGAGGCAACGGACAACGATGTCACGCCTGTTGCCGCGACCGCGCCGCCGGCCATCAGGCGCCGGTTGAAACTCCTTCGGTCCATCGCCATGCCGATCTCCCCACATGCGGTGCTGAGACTGTCGGGACACAGTGAGGCCCCAGGAACGGCCACACGGTAGCTCGGGGATCTTCGTTTATCCACACTCAGGACAAAGTTCGTTCCATTCCGGTGATACCTCTTGGCTCACCGCCCAAAGAGGTCTAGCTTCACGCCTGTTGCTGTGACCAAAGATGGGTGGGTGAACACATGCAGCGCGTACCACGCCGCCGGTCAAGATCCCGGCGCGCAATGGCAGCGGCCGTGGTGGCCGGAACGATGGCCGCGACTCTGCTCGGTGGGAACGCCGTGGCGGGTCCGTACCCGGAGCCGCGGGCGACAACGTTGTCCCTTCCGTCGCCTCCCGGCGGGAAGAACGTCAAGGTCCTGGTCTTCCACGGCTCGGCGTCGGAGGAGTCCCCGACCGTCAACGCCGGTATCGAGGCGATCGAGAAGATCGGCCAGTCGGGCCAGACCGGACAGCGCTTCACGACCGTGACCAACGGCGACGGTTCGGTCTTCACCAACGCCACGAAGCTCGGCACGTTCAACGCGGTCGTCTTCCTGACGGGCGGCGGCGACGTGCTGGATCCCGAGCAGGAGGCGGGGCTCGAAGCCTTCGTCGAGGCCGGCGGAGGCTTCGTCGGCATCCGGGACGCGGCGCGCACCGAGCCGTACTCGGAGTGGTTCACCGGACTGATCGGCGCCCGGCCCGCCGGGACCAGCCCCGACACCGTGCAGCGCGCGACCGTCGAGGTGGGGGACCGTCAGCACCCCGCGACCAAGAACCTCCCTCGGGAGTGGAAGCGCTCCGACAAGTGGTTCAACTGGGAGACCAACCCGACCGGTGACGTGCACACCGTGGCCCGTCTGCGGGAGAGCACCTACAACCCGGGTACGGGCGCCAACGGCGCGGACCACCCGATCTCCTGGTGCCGCGACTACGACGGCGGACGCTCCTTCTACACCGGCATGGGCGGCACCGTCGACTCGTACGCCGAGGCCGACTTCCGCGACCACCTGCGTGGCGCGCTGCTGTGGACCACGCGTATCTCGCGCGCCGACTGCAAGGCGTCGATCACCTCCAACTACACGGCGCAGCGGGTCACCCAGCCCAACAAGCCGGGTCAGTCGGACCAGATCGGCGAGCCGCACGGCACCGTCGTGGCGCCCGACGGCCGGGTCTTCTACATCGGCCGCGGCGGCGGCGACAACACCCAGCCCGTGGTGACCGACTGGGCGAACCCGGAGATCGGCAAGGGCGAGGGCCAGATCCACGTCTACGACCCGAAGACCGGGACGGTCACCAAGGCCGGCGGCCTGACCATCTTCGGCAACAAGGGCGGCGGCGACGAACTGGTCAAGAACGAGGAGGGGTTGCTCGGTATCGAGCTGGACCCCGGCTTCATGACCAACGGCTGGGTGTATCTGCACTACACCCCGCACTCCGGGATCAACCGTGACACCCATATGGCCGAGCGCCGGGTCTCCCGGTTCACCCTCGACCTCGCGACCAACAAGCTCGACCTGGCGTCCGAGAAGGCGCTGCTGAAGTGGCCGGTCCAGATCCACAGCTGCTGCCACTCGGGCGGCGGTATGGCGTGGGACTCGAAGGGCAACCTCTACATCGCGACCGGGGACAACAACTCCTCTGGTTTCAGTGACGGTTACTCCGGCAACAACCCGCAGCCGAACTTCAAGGGCGTCTCCTTCGCGGACGCGCGCCGTACGGCCGGCAACACCAACAACCTCAACGGGAAGATCCTGCGGATCCACCCCGAGGCCAACGGCACGTACACGCTGCCCGACGGCAACCTCTTCACGGGCGAGGAGACCGCCGAGGGCGGCGACAAGACCCGCGGTGAGATCTATGTGATGGGTGTGCGCAACCCGGCACGCATCTCGGTCGACAAGAAGACGGACACCCTGTACGCGGGCTGGGTCGGCCCCGACGCGGGCGCCCCGAGCACCACCTGGGGCCCGGCGAAGTACGACACGTTCGCCGCCATCACCAAGGCGGGCAACCAGGGCTGGCCCTACTGCATGGGCAACAAGCAGCCGTACCGCGACCGCAATCTGCCGGACCCGACGAAGCCGCTGGGCTGGTACAACTGCGACGCGCCGAAGAACGAGTCGCCGAACAACGACGGCCTCGTGAACATCCCGCCGGTCACCGGCAACACCATCTGGTACTCGCCGCAGGGCGGCGCGCCGGACTACCCGCGGGACGCCAACGGCATCCCGAGCTACAAGCAGGCCGAGGCGAAGTACCTGCTGCCGTGGCTCAAGGGCGGCGGCCAGGCGACGATGAACGGCCCGCTCTACCGGTTCGACGCGGCCACCGCGGGCGCCGAGGCATGGCCGTCGTACTGGGACGGCAAGTGGTTCGTGGGCGACTTCTACGACCAGACCCAGCCGCGGCACGCCGTGGAGCTCGACCCCGCGACGGCGGGCAAGGGCGGACTGCCCGTGCACGCCGAGTCGTTGAAGGAGATCATCCCGGTCGGTGAGAGCGGCATCCGCAACCTCATGGACTGGAAGTTCGCCCCGGACGGCTCGCTGTACGTGCTCGACTACGGACGTGGCTTCTTCACCTCCGACGCGAAGTCCGCGCTGTGGCGCGTGACGTACAAGGGCGGCGAGGCCACACCCGCCGCCGCGGATCTGGCCAGGAAGGCGGCGCAGTGAGGCAAGGCGGCGCACTGAGACAGCGACCTCTACGCCTGTGGACGGCCCTGCTGGGCTCGTTGATGCTGGTGCTGGGGCTGACCTCGACACAGGCATACGGACGTAGCGACAACGGGAAGTCGCCGATCGCGGCGGCCCAGGTGCTCAACTGGACGGCCGGGAACTCCACCACGGAGTACCTGACGTTCCCGACGACGGCCGTCGCGGGTCCCGCGACGATCGTCTTCACGAACAACACGTCGACCGGCAACACCACGTCGATGCCGCACACGGTCACGTTCGACACCTCGAACCCCGAGTACAACAACGACGTGACGCTCAATCTGATGGCCAGTCCCGAGGACGCGCAGGGCGGCGTGCAGACGGCCGAGGTCGTACTGACCCCGGGCACCTACCGCTACTTCTGCACCATCCCCGGTCACGGCATGATGACCGGCACCTTCACCGTCACCGAGGGGGGCGGCGGCGAGGACACCACCGCGCCCGAGACGGCCGCCGCGATCGACGGCGACCAGAACGGCGACGGCGCGTACGTCGGCCAGGCCACGGTGACGCTCTCCGCCACCGACGCCGGTTCGGGTGTCGACACGATCGAGTACGCGGTCGGGGCCGACGGCGAGTGGCAGCCGTACACCACTCCCGTGGTGGTCGACACGGTCGGCGAACACGCCATCAGATACCGGGCGACCGACAAGGCGGGCAACGCCGCCGCCGAGAAGACGGCCGCGTTCACCGTCGCGCCGATCCCCTCGGACGACACGACCGCGCCGGAGACCTCGGCGACCGTCACCGGTGAGCAGGACGACAACGGCGCGTACCTGAGCATGGCCACGGTCACCGTGACCGCGTCGGACACCGGTTCGGGCGTCAACACCATCCAGTACGCGGTCGGGGCGAGCGGTGCCTGGCAGACGTACGAGGCGCCGGTGATGGTCCACGAGCTCGGCACGCACAAGATCCGCTACCGCGCCACCGACAAGGCGGGCAACGCCGCCGCCGAGAAGGCCGTCGACTTCACCGTCGTCGAACCTCCGGTGGCGGACACCACCGCCCCGGTGTCGACGGTCGCGGTGAGCGGTGACAAGAACTCCGACGGCGCGTACATCACCAGCGCCACGGCGACGGTCAAGGCGACCGACGGCGAGTCGGGGGTCGAGAAGATCGAGTACTCGCTGGACGGCGGTCCGTATCTGGCGTACACCACGCCCGTGATCGTCGACGCGGTGGGCTACCACAAGCTGGCGCACCGGGCGACGGACAAGGCGGGCAACACCTCGGTGGCCAAGGAGGTGACGTTCACCATCGCCCAGGGCGGTGGCGTTCCGGCCCCCAACTGCCCCGAGTACGACGTCCGTCTGACGGTCATCGTCGGCGCCGTCGACACCGGTGTGCCGAACCGTCTGACCACCCGCCGCTGCACGGTCAACGAGCTGATCGAGGACGAGAAGGACTGGTCCTCGCACGCGCTGTTCCTGAAGCATGTCGCCACCGTGCTCGACAAGCTCCAGGCGGACGGTGTGATCGACCAGCGCGAGCACACGAAGATCACGAAGGCCGCCAAGCAGTCGAAGATCGGCAAGCCGGGTCAGACGACCGGCTACCGCACGATCTTCGACGGCACCCAGTCGACCTTCTCCAAGTGGGCCCAGGTCGGCGGCGGCAAGTTCTCGCTGACCGCCGACGGCGCGATGACGAGCAGCACCACCGTCGCGGGCATGGGCATGCTGTGGTTCCCGGAGCGGAAGTACGACGACTTCTCGCTGAAGCTCCAGTTCCGTGACGACGCCCCGGGCACGGGCAACGCCAACGGCGGTGTCTTCGTGCGCTTCCCGGACGTCAACGGTCACCCGCAGGAGAGCCGGCCGGAATGGGTCGCCATCAACTACGGGCACGAGGTCCAGATCCTGGACCGCCCGGACGGCGACATGTACAAGACCGGGTCGCTCTACGGCTTCGACCGGGTCGGCCTGGCCGGCGCGGGCGTCACCCCGAAGGGCAGCTGGAACGACTACGAGATCCGGGTGGTCGACCAGCACTACACGATCCTGCGCAACGGTGTCGTCATCAACGAGTTCGACAACATCGGCGGTCAGCAGTTCACCCCGCCGCGTGACGGAGACCCGGGCACCGACGGCCGGCGGTACGCCTCCGGCTATGTCGGTCTCCAGGTCCACGGCACGACGGATGTCATCTCGTACCGCGACATCCGGATCCAGGAGCTCTGACCGGGCGTCACGCGAGTGACACCTCCTGAGGAGAACTGATCCGACAGAGGTGCCGCGGACGTGCCGCAGAAGTGCCCCTTCCCCTGCGGGGAGGGGCACTTCGCCGTTCCCGGCGGCCACGCGCGCGTGGGCGCCGGCATCGGCGGCAAGGAGACGGACGTACGGGGACCGCTCACGCCGGGTCGGGCGGCGGCTTCCCCGGCTGCTTACGGGCCCGGCTCGGCTGGACGCGCAGGGGTTCGCCGGGCATCTTCGGGTAGTCCGGCGGGTAGGGCAGGTCGCCGTGGCCGTGGTCGCGCTCGTCCCGCGCGGCCAGCTCCAGCAGGCCCTCCAGGCCGTACGCCTCCGCGTCCATGTCCGCGTGCAGGTCGCCGAGTTCGGCGAAGCGGGCGGGCATCGTCGCGATGTCGAAGTCACGCGGGGAGATGTCGTCCAGTTCGTCCCAGCGCAGCGGCGCGGAGACCGTGGCGTACGGGTTGGGGCGCACCGAGTAGGCCGAGGCGATGGTGCGGTCGCGCGCGGTCTGGTTGTAGTCCACGAAGATCTTCTCGCCGCGCTCCTCCTTCCACCACGCGGTGGTGACCCGGCCCGGCATGCGCCGTTCCAGTTCCCGGCCGACGGCGATGGCGCAGCGCCGTACCTGGGTGAAGGTCCAGCGGGGTTCGATGGCCACGAACACGTGCAGTCCGCGTCCGCCGGAGGTCTTGGGCCTGCCGTTCAGGCCCTGTTCGTCCAGGAGCGCGTGCAGCTCGTGGGCGGCCCGGACCGCGTCCCCGAAGTCGGTGCCGGGCTGCGGGTCCAGGTCGATGCGCAGTTCGTCGGGGTGCTCGGTGTCGTCGCGCCGTACCGGCCAGGGGTGGAAGGTGAGGGTGCCGAGGTTGGCCGCCCAGAGCACGGCGGCGGGTTCGGTGGGGCACATCTCGTCGGCGGTGCGTCCGCTGGGGAAGGCGATCCGGGCGGTGGGGATCCAGTCGGGGAGGTTCTTGGGCACCCGCTTCTGGTAGAAGGACTCGCCGGCGATGCCCTCGATCCAGCGTTCCAGGGTGGTCGGCCGGTTCCGCAGGGCGCGGGTGATCCCCTCCCCCACCGCGATGTAGTACCGGGCGACGTCCAGCTTGGTGAACCCCCGGTCGGGGAAGTAGATCTTGTCCGGGCTGGACAGCCGTACGGTCCGCCCGCCCACCTCCAGCTCCGTCGCCGCGCCCTTGCTCGCCATACGCGTCACGGTAGGCCGGGCTCCCCCGGCCCGCACATCGGGCGGACCGGACGTCCGCCGCGCACAATCGGGGGCATGGATCTGCCGGTGATGCCTCCGATGAAACCGATGCTGGCCAAGTCCGTGGCGCGTATCCCGCCCGGTATGCAGTACGAGGCCAAGTGGGACGGCTTCCGTGCCGTCGTGCACCGGGACGGGGACGAGGTGGTGATCGGCAGCCGCAACGGCAAGCCGCTGACCCGGTACTTCCCGGAGCTGGTCACCGCGTTCCTGCGGGAGCTGCCGGAGCGGTGCGTGGTCGACGGCGAGATCGTGATCGCGTACGAGGGCCGGCTGGACTTCGACCGGCTCAGCGAGCGCATCCATCCGGCGGACTCCCGGGTGCGGACGCTGGCCGAGCGGACCCCGGCGAGCTTCGTCGCCTTCGACCTGCTCGCCCTCGGTGACCGGTCGCTGCTGTCCACCGCGCAGTCCGAGCGCCGGGCCGCCCTGGCCGACGCGCTGGAGGGGGCCGGGGCCCCGGTCCATCTGGCACCGGCGACGACGGACGTGGAGCTGGCGGAGGAGTGGTTCCGGCGCTACGAGGGTGCCGGGCTGGACGGGGTGGTCGCCAAACCGCTGGATCTGCCGTACCGGCCGGACGTCCGGGTGATGTACAAGATCAAGCACGAGCGGACGGCTGACGTGGTGGTGGCCGGATATCGCCTCCACAAGAGCGGTCCGGTCGTCGGCTCGCTGCTGCTGGGCCTGCACGACACGGCGGGGACGCTCCAGCACGTGGGGGTGTGCGCCGCGTTCCCGATGAAGCGCCGGGCGGAGCTGGTGGAGGAGCTGGCACCGCTGCTGATGGAGTCCGCCGAGGGGCACCCGTGGGCCGCGTGGGCGCGGGAGTCGGCCCACGAGGGCGCCCGGCTGCCGGGGGCGCCGAGCCGCTGGACGGGCAAGAAGGACCTGTCCTGGGTGGCGGTGCGGCCGGAGCGGGTGTGCGAGGTGGCGTACGACCACATGGAGGGCGACCGGTTCCGCCACACGGCCCAGTTCCGGCGGTGGCGCCCGGACCGGGCGCCCGGGGACTGCACGTACGCGCAGTTGGAGGAGCCGGTGCGGTACGACCTGGCGGAGGTGCTCGCCTCCGGCTGACGCGCGGGAGTCGGAGGTGCTCGTCTCCGGTTCACGCGCGGCCGGGGTCAGTCGTCGACGAAGGTGCCCTCGACATAGACCCAGGCTCCGTCGTGGCGCTCGAAGCGGCTCCGCTCGTGCAGTGTTCCCCGCTCGCCGCGCCGGGTGTAGCGGGCGCGGAAGGTGACGGTGCCGGTGGTGTGGAAGGCGCTGCCGTCCGTGGTGGCCAGGATCTCCAGGCCCGCCCAGCGCATGGCCGCGTCGAGGTCGACCCGGGAGGGCCGGGTGACGGGGTGCCAGCTGCGTATCAGGTACGGCTCGTCGCCCACCGCGAAGGCGCTGTAGCGGGCGCGCATCAGGCGCTCGGCGGTGGGGGCGGCGGCGAGCGCGGAGTGGAACCGGCCGCAGCACTCTCCGTAGGAGGCGGGCAGTCCGCACAGACAGGGCGAGGCGTCACGCGAGGCGGGCGGGGTCGCCGACGTGCGCGGGCCGGCGGAGGGGCGCGTGGGGCGTGCGGGGCGTCGGACCATCCGCACATTGTGCCCCTCCCGGCGACGGGCGCCGTCCGTCCGGCGGCCCCGAAGGCGTCCCGGCGGGCGGCTGTACGGACACCGGTCGGGGTCCGCCCGATTCCCGCGCGCGCCGGGACCGGGAAGTCGTACGCGGGCGGCGTGCACGGCACGGAGCGGGAGCGTGCCGGGCTGGGCAGGTACGCGCGCCGCACGCACCCCGCGCGGGCGGGGTTCGCGGCGCGTCCACGGCACACGACAGGGGGCTGGGTCCGAGCGTGCCGGCCCCCGGGAGTCGTACGCGCGCCGTGCACACCCCGCGCGGGCCGCGTACACGGCGCAACGCCGGAGCGTGCCGTAGAACGCCTCGGCGCCGCCGCGCTCCCCCGAGCGCCGCGGCGCCGAAGCACCTGCCTGTCCGGACCCCCGCAGATCCGGACCGTGTCGGTTCCGTGTCCCGCCCGGCCGCCGTGGCCGGCGGTCACGGCGGGTGCCCCGGTCAGGGCTTGCGGGCCACGCCCACGTAACCGGGGATGAGCCCGTCGCCCGGGACGGGTACGACCTCGCCCAGCTCCGGCCGCCACTCGGCGACCAGGGAGACACCGGGCTCGACCAGTTCGAGGCCGTCGAAGAAGCGGGCGACCTCCTCGCGGGAACGCAGCGCGAGCGGCACGCCCTTGGACTTGTAGAGCTCCGACGCCTTGTCCGAACCGGCCGGGTCGTAGTCGCCCGTGACGTGGGAGACGACCACGTAACTGCCGGGCGCCAGCGGTTCCAGCAGCTTGCGGACCAGTTCGTACGCGCCGTCCTCGTCCGGGACGAAGTGCAGCAGCGCGATGAGCGAGAGGGCCACCGGCTTGTCGAAGTCCAGGATCTTGCCGGCCTGTTCGACGATCCGGTCGGGTTCGCGCGCGTCGGCCTGGATGTACTCGGTGAGGCCCTCGGGGCTGCTGCGGAGCAGTGCCTCGGCGTGCCGGAGCACGATGGGGTCGTTGTCCGTGTAGACGACGCGGGCCTCCGGGGAGACCTCCTGGGCTATCTGGTGCAGGTTGGGCTCGGTCGGGATGCCCGTGCCGATGTCGAGGTACTGGTGGATACCGGCGTTGGCGCCGAGCCAGCGGATGGCCCGGTGCATGAACGCGCGGTTGCACTTGGCCATCTCCCGGCCGAGCGGGTTGAGTTCGAGGAGCTGCCGGGCCATGTCCTCGTCGACCGGATAGTTGTCCTTGCCGCCGAGGAACCAGTCGTACATCCGGGCGGGATGCGGTCTGCTGGTGTCGATGGGGTCATGCCCGGTCATGCGCACTCCATGAGTTTTCACGTCGCCGGCAAGAACTGCTGGCACGAACTGAGGACAAGGAACAGGTGAGTTCAGATCCGATCAGGATCGATCGGCTCTTACCAGGCGGGATCCGGCCGATGGAGCGCGGGGTTCACGTCACATCGCGTCGGGCTCCGTCACCTCGGGTCACGGTGACCCCGTCGGTCGGTTCGACGGGTCGAACAGGTCGGCCGGCCGGATCAGCCCGGTCGGCCCGGCCGGGTCAGGTCAGCAGGAAGTCGGCCTTGCCGGACTTGGCGCCCTGGATGAAGGCGGCGATCTCGCCGGAGGTGTAGATCAGCGCGGGGCCGCCGGGGTCGTTGGACTGACGAACGGCGATCCTGCCGTCGGCCAGCTTCATGGCCTCGACGCAGTTGCCGCCGTTGCCACCGCTCCACGGCTTGTGCCAGCCTTCGGCGCCGAGGTCGGTGGCGGGCATGCCGTTGTATATCGGATCCATTCACAGCTCCTTGCGGACATCCTTGAGGATCTCCTTCGTGCGTTGTGCAGTCGCGGCCTGAGCCGCCATGCGGTCCATGACTTCGAGATGGGTCGCCACCTCCGGGCGCGCGTCGAGATAGACGGCGCCGGTCAGGTACTCGCTGTAGATCATGTCGGGCAGTTCGGGCATGGCGAATCGGAAGAGGACGAACGGCCCGTAGGTCCCCGGGTGGTGCCCGGAGGAGAATTCCGCGATCTGAAGAGTCACATTGGTCATCTCCGCTGCGTCGATGAGCCGGTCGACCTGCGCGCGCATGATCTCCGGGGTACCGACGGGCCGGCGAAGCACCGTCTCGTCCATGATCACCCACAATCTGGGCGCGTCCGACCGCGTGAGCAGGGACTGGCGCCGCATCCGCAGCGCCACATGCCGTTCGATGGCCTCCGGCTGGACCTTGCCCACGGCGCCGGCGTGCATGACCGACAGGGCGTAGCCCTCCGTCTGGAGCAGTCCCGGCACGAAATGCGGTTCGTACTGCCTGATCAGCGACGCGGCGCCTTCCAGGCTGACGTACATGCTGAACCAGTCGGGCAGGATGTCGTGGAACCGCTGCCACCAGCCCGGCTTGTTGGCCTCCTCCGTCAGTTCGACGAAGGCCGCCGCTTCCGCCTCGCCGACCCCGTAGGCCCGGAGAAGTACTTGCACGTAGGGGACTTTGAGCGTGACCTCGGCGGTTTCCATCCTGCGGACGGTGGCCGCCGCCACCCGGAGAAGCCTCGCGGCTTCCTCGCGTTTCAGGCCGGCCCTCTCGCGCAGGTCCATCAGCCGCTTGCCGAGTACGACCTGTCCCACGGTCGGGGCAGACCGCGGTTCACTCACTTTGGAACCTCCCCATGCACGGTTCCCAGCAGTGTGCCATGCCCTTGCCACGAAGAACACGGCACTCTGAAAATTTCACAGTGCTACTTGCCAAGTGTCCCGCACGGGTGGAGAGTGGTTCGGTGAACCAGCTCATGCAGATGTCGTGCTCCCCCGGAGGTCCCGCACGGTGCTGCTCCCCCACCCGTTAGGAATCGGTCGTGGCACCTGGTAACGCGCTCACCCCCCCGCTGATGACCGTGTGCCCTGGCAACGTTGTCCGCCGATACGGCTTCGCACTGCCCGCCCACGCCGAGTCGGTCTGCCGTGCCAGACGGCTCACCCGGACCCGCCTCGACCGTTGGGGCACCAGGGAAGAGACCGTCGAGACAGCGATCCTGGTCGTGTCCGAGCTGGTCACGAACGCGGTGGTGCACGCACCCGGCAACCATGTCATCTGCGAACTGCGCGAAGGAAACGGCCGGCTCCGCATAGCGGTCGAGGACCAGGGCTGCGGCCCCGCGGGCCCGCAGCTGCGCCGCGCCTCCGACGGCGAGGGCGGCCGGGGGCTGTTCCTGGTGGACGCGATGTGCAGCAGCTGGGGAACGCATGACACGTCCGGTTACGGCGCCGGCCGTGTCGTCTGGGCGGAGCTGCCGCACGAGGCGGGTCGGGGCCGACCGTGCTGATGGGTGCGGTGCGCCGGTTCACCCGTGGGCTGCGCGACGAGCGGAGCGGTCTGGCGCGGCTGCCGCTGCCGCCGACCCTGCCGGCCGCGCTCGGCTGTGACGCGGTGGGTGTCCCCGCGCGGCACGGTTTCCGGCTGATGGGCAGGCTGCCCAGCACCGGTTGTGTCTTCGCGGACACCGAGTGGTGGTGGTGGATCGTGCCCGCCGGCTCGGATCTCGAACTGGACTGGCCCCGGCCCGCGCGCTACGTCTCCGGGACGCTGGTCCCGGCCGCGCGCCCCCGGCTGATCCACTGGCCGGACGCGCCCACGCCGTACACCCCGCCGATCCCGTTCTATCTGATGGTCTGCCAGCTCGCGGGGACGACTCCCGCGTGGGAAGTCGAACCGCGCGGAGAGATCCCGGTACGGCAGCGCGGCTGACCCGGCAGGAAGTGTCCCCCAGGACCCGGTGGTCCCGGCCGGAGCGCATCCCCCTGGGGACAGGCGGGCGTTCCTCAGAGGGAGAGCGCGTTCCAGTCCGTCTCGTCGGACGCCGGCAGCTCCCGGATCCGCTCCGGCGAGGGCGGCGGCCCGTGGTCGGCCGCGACCCGCAGGGCGGAGGCCGCCGTGAGATGCCCGGGGCGCAGCGCCCGTACGGGGTCCCCGTCCCCCAGCGGACCCGCCAGGAAACCGGTGGCGAACGCGTCGCCCGCCCCGACCGGTTCGTCAACGATTGCCACTCGTCGAATTGAACAAGTGGCTGGACGGGGCATCGACCTGCCGGGACCGGCGGGTCTCCCCGATACCGATCACATAGGCTCGACCGCACCATGAAGACCAATCCCACATCGCTCGGTCCCAAGGCCGACAAAGAGACGGTGCGTCGGCACAATCTGAGCCTGGTGCTGCGCGCCGTGCGGGACGAGGGCGAGGCGACCAGGGCCGGTGTGGCGGCGCGGGTCGGGCTGACCCGGGCCGCGGTGTCCTCCCTGGTCGAGCAGTTGCTGGACAGCGGCTTCCTCTCCGAGTCCGGCAAGACGTTCAGCGGACAGGCCGGGCGGCCGGGCACCGTACTGAAGGTGACGCGCTCCGGTCCGGCCGGGATCGGCGTCGAGATCAACATCGACTACGTGTCGGTGTGCGTGGTCGACCTGTCGGGCACCGACCGCGTACGGCTGACCGAACACCTCGACAACCGGGGCGCCGCGCCGGACGAAGTCCTGGCCCGGGGCGCCCGCATCGCGGCGCGCACCCTCGCCTCGGCCGCCGAGCAGGACCTGTCGCCGGTCGGTGTGCAGCTCGCGCTGCCCGGTCTGGTCTCCGGGGGCACGGTCCGGCAGGCACCGAATCTGGGCTGGAACCGGGTACCTGCCGAGGAGTTGTTCGCACGGGCCCTCGCCGGGGCGCAGCCCGCCGTACCGCCGCTGCCGGTGCACTCGGAGAACGAGGCCAATCTCGCGGCCCTCGCCGAGCTGTGGTTCGGCGGCCTGGGGGGAATCCGCAGCTTCCTCTATCTGTCGGGCGAGATCGGTGTCGGCGGGGCGCTGGTACTCGACGGCGAACTGCTGCGCGGGGCCAACGGGTTCGCCGGTGAGATCGGCCATGTGGTCGTGGACGCCGACGGGCCGCTGTGCCGGTGCGGCTCCCGGGGCTGCCTGGAGCAGTACGCGGGCCAGTCGGCGCTCCTGCGGGGCGCCGGGCTCGACGAGAACGCCGGGGTGCCGGGGGTCGCGGAGCTGGAGGCGCTGGCCCGGGGCGGCGACCCGCGGGCGATCGCCGCGATCGGCGAGGCCGGCCGGATGCTGGGCCGGGTCCTGTCGGGCGCGGTGAACCTCTTCGACCCGGACGCGGTCGTGCTCGGCGGGATCTACCGGAGCCTGATGCCGTGGCTGTCACCGCCCGCCGACGGCGAGCTGACCGGCCGGGTGGTGTCCGGCCTCTGGCCGCACGACAGTGGCAGGCTACGCGCGTCCTCCTCGGCGGGAGACGCGGCCCGCGGCGCGGCGGCCCTGGTGGTCCGCGCGGTCCTGGCGGACCCGGTGGCGTACGCGGACCGCGCGAGCGCGTAGCGCGCGGGGCGCGGCGGGGGCCGGGTGAGGGCGCAGGGTTACGGCGCGGACCGGGCCGATCCCCGCAGGAGGGGCGGGCCCGGTGGCGGGCGCGGACCGCGCGAGCGCACCTGGTGCGCCGGGGGCTGGATTACGGCGCGGGCCGGGCTCCACGCGAGCGGCGGGCCCGCGCATACGGCGGGTCGGCCGGGTGCCTGTGCAGGCTCCGTAGGAGAGGGCAACTCCCGGGCGGGCAAACGGAGTCGGGGTGGTGACCGTCACCGGTGGGCAAGTCCCCGGCGACCCGCGCAGCCCCGCACGATCGGCCGTCGACGGGGTCAAGCGCGCGTACGCGGGGCGACGCAGGCGCTCGGCGGTCACACCGGCCAACCACAGGTACGCGGCGCGGGCGCAGGGAGATCCCGTGCTCCCGGCGGTCACGCCGGGACGGGCGCACGTACGCGGGGCGTGCGGGGGTCCGGTGGTCACGTCGGCCAACACACAGGCACGCGGTCCGGACGCAAGGAACCCGGCGGCGGTCACGCCGCGACCGGCGCACGTACGCGGGGCGGACCGGCGGCCGGTTCGCCCCGCGTACGCGGCGGTGTCAGGACACGAGGGTCGGCCGCCGGGTCAGCGGGCGCCCAGGAGGTGGTCCATGGCGAGCTGGTCGAGCTGCTCGAAGGCCATGCCCCGGCTCGCCGCCGCGGCCACGTCGAAGTCCTCGTACGCGCCCCGGTCGGCCAGCAGACCGGCCACCCCGTCGGCGGCGGTCGGGAGCGCCAGCTCGTCCAGGCGTGCGGCGCGCAGCGCCTCCTGGACCAGCGGGTCCGCGCGGAACGACGCGGCCCGCTCCTTGAGGATCAGGTAGTTGCGCATGCAGCCCGCGGCGGACGCCCACACCCCGTCGAAGTCCTCGGTGCGCGGCGGCTTGAAGTCGAAGTGCCGCGAACCGTCCCAGCCCGCCGTCTCCAGCAGGTCCACCAGCCAGAACGCGGCGCGCAGGTCGCCGGCGCCGAAGCGCAGGTCCTGGTCGTAGCGCGTGCCGTGCTGGCCGTTGAGGTCGATGTGGTAGAGCTTGCCCGCCCACAGGGCCTGCGCGATGGCGTGCGGGAAGTTCAGCCCGGCCATCTGCTCGTGCCCGGTCTCGGGGTTGACCCCGTACAGCTCGGGCCGCTCCAGGCGCTCGATGAAGGCGAGCGCGTGGCCGACGGTCGGCAGCAGGATGTCGCCGCGCGGCTCGTTCGGCTTGGGCTCGATGGCGAACTTGATGTCGTAGCCCTGCTCCACGACGTACTGGCCGAGCAGGTCGAAGCCCTCCTTCATCCGGTCCAGCGCGAGGCGCACGTCCTTCGCCCCGCCGGACTCGGCGCCCTCCCGGCCGCCCCAGGCGACGAACTTCTTGGCGCCCAGTTCGGCGGCCAGGTCCAGGTTGCGCAGCGTCTTGCGCAGGGCGAAGCGGCGCACGTCGCGGTCGTTCGCGGTGAAGCCGCCATCCTTGAAGACGGGGTGGGTGAAGAGGTTGGTGGTCACCATCGGCACGACGAGCCCGGTGGCGTCCAGCGCCTGCCGGAAGCGCTTGATGTGCGCCTCGCGCTCGGCGTCGGACGACCCGAACGGGATCAGGTCGTCGTCGTGGAAGGTCACTCCGTACGCGCCCAGTTCGGCGAGGTGCTGCACGGACTCGGTGGGGTCGAGCGCCGGGCGCGTCGCGTCCCCGAAGGGGTCCCTGCCTTGCCAGCCGACCGTCCACAGACCGAAGCTGAACTTGTCCTCGGGGGTGGGAGTGAAGCGTTCCGTCATAATCTCTGGCCGCCTTCGATACCTCAGGTCCGGCAGGTGCAGACCTTTTTGTTTCCTGACATGACTAATAATGCACCTCAGGGTGGGCACGGAAAAGACCCCGCGTTCGCCGAACAGCGCCCGGAGTCACAAACACCGCCCAGAGCAAGCAAATGACGTCAGGCACTGCCGGATGCACGACAACATCACGTAATTTGTTGGCTTGCGGTCCAAATGCCGCCGCGAGCCCCGGAAACCAGGAAGAGGTACGAGCGTGCCGCACAGCCAGGTGGTCATCGGCGTCGACAGCTCCACGCAGTCGACCAAAGCCGCGTTCACGGACGCGGCGACCGGACGGCTGCTCGCCGTCGGGCGCGCCCCGCACCGGGTGACGGGTGAGGCCGGGGCGCGGGAGACCGACCCCGAGGTGTGGTGGCAGGCGCTGCGCGAGGCCGTCGCCCAGGGGCTCAAGGAGTCCGGTGTGCCGGCGTCCGCCGTCACCGGCATCGCGGTCGCCGGGCAGCAGCACGGCCTGGTGGTGCTCGACGCCGCCGGGAAGCCGCTGCGGCCCGCCCTGCTGTGGAACGACACCCGCTCCGCGCCGCAGGCCGCCGCGCTCACGGAGGCGCTCGGCGGGCCCGGCGCGTGGCTCGCCCGGACGGGTTCGGTGCCCGTCGCGTCGATGACGGCGGCGAAGTGGCAGTGGCTCCGTGAGAACGACCCCGCCTCCGCCGACGCGGCGGCGGCCGTCCGGCTGCCCCACGACTTCCTCACCGAACGTCTCGCGGGCACGGCCGCGACCGACCCCGGCGACGCCTCCGGCACCTGCTGGTACTCCACCGCGACCGGCGCGTACGACCCCGAACTCCTCGCGCTCGTCGGCCTCGACGCGTCGCTGCTGCCCGCCGTCGCCCCGACCGGCGGGGCGCGCGTCGGCTCGCTCACCGCCGCGGCGGCCGAACAGCTCGGGCTGCCCGCCGGTATCGCGGTGGCCGCCGGGACCGGCGACAACATGAGCGCCGCCGTCGGTCTCGGCCTCGGCGGGGCCGGGCTGCTGGACCACCCCGTGCTGAGCCTCGGCACGTCGGGCACGGTCTTCGCCGCCACCCGCACCCGGCCCGCGTCGCCGGCGCTGTCCGGTTTCGCGGCGGCCGACGGCACGTTCCTGCCGCTCGGCTGCACCCTGAACTGCACGCTGGCCGTCGACAAGGTCGCCCAGCTGCTGGGGCTCGACCGGGAGGACACGGCGCCCGGCGGCGAGGCGGTGCTGCTGCCGTACCTGGACGGCGAGCGCACCCCGGACCTGCCGACCGCCGCCGGTCTGCTGACGGGCCTGCGGCACGACACGACGCCCCAGCAGTTGCTCGGGGCGGCGTACGAGGGGGCCGCGTACACGGTCCTGCGCGCCCTCGACGAGGTCCTGCGCGCCTGCGGCCTCGACCCGGCGGACCCGGCGGTGGCGGACCGGCCGCTGCGGCTGGTGGGCGGCGGCGCCCAGGGCCGTACGTGGGTGGAGACCGTACAGCGGCTGTCGGGGCGGCCGGTGATCGTGCCGGAGAGCGGCGAACTGGTCGCGCTGGGCGCGGCGGCTCTCGCGGCCTCGGCCGCGACCGGAGAGGACCCGGTGGCGGTCGCCGCGTCCTGGAAGACCGGCGACGGGCCCGAACTCCCGCCCGTCGCACGGGACATGGAGACCTGGGAGCGGATCGGCGGCACGCTGGACCGGGCGGCGCCGAGCCTGCTCTCGTAACCGCCTTCCGCACGGCGGCTGTTGGGGCGGCGGGGACGGGTGGACCCGGGCGTACGCACACGCCGGGCCCGCGCCCGGCCGCCCCGGGGCACACCCCCCGAGGCGCCGACGCGTTGACCCGCCCGCCTCTTGACGATCCGTCAGCGGGCCTCGCTCCTCCGGTTCGCGCGGTCCGTCGCGGCGGAGTCGGGACGCGACACCCCGTGTCCGGCGCACGTACGACGACGCGCTCGCCGGGGCACTGTCCGACGCGGCGAGGACGTGCGGCGGCTGCCCCTGGTCCGCGGCGAGGCCGACCTCTTCACGGAGCGGCGGAACCCGACCCGCCGAACCGCAGACGCGCGGACCCGGGGTCCGGGCCTCGCCGATACGGCGCCCCGCCCCCGCCCGCCTCTCGACGATCCGGGCGACCGCTCAGCCCGTCGTCAGCCCCGACGCCGACTCCGTCAGCGCGTCCAGCACCGGACGGATCAGCGGGTGGCGGTCCGCGCCCCGGCGGACCGCCGCGAAGACCCGGCGGGTGGCGGGCGGCCCGGACACCGGGCGTACCACCGTGCCCTTCAGTTCCATCCCGCGCAGCGCGGAGCGCGGTACGAGGGCCACCCCCGCGCCGGCGCCCGCCAGCGCGACCACCGCGCGGAAGTCGTCCGAGGAGTGCGCCAGGCGCGGTTCGAAGCCCGCCGTCTCGCAGGCCAGCCGCATCACCTCGTGGCACGGGTTGCCCGGGTAGGGGCTGATCCAGTCGCTGTCCGCCAGCTCCGCGAGGGGCACCTCGGTCGCGTGGCAGAGCCGGTGGCCCTCGGGCAGGACCGCGTCGAAGGGCTCGGCGTACAGCGGGACGCGCGACAGGCGCGGGTCGTCCTCGGTGGGCGCGCCCCGGTACTCGACGGCCAGCGCGACGTCCGCCCGCCCGTCCAGCAGCAGGGGCAGGCTCGCGTCGCCCTCGGAGTCCCGGACGCGGACCCGGATGCCCGGGTGCCGCCGGGCCAGCTCCGCGATGGCCGGGGCCAGCACCTCGGCGATCCCGGTGGCGAACGCGGCTACCGTCACCTCACCGGCCGTCCCGCCCGCGTACGCCGCCAGCTCCGCCTCGGCCCGTTCGAGCTGGGCGAGCACCTCGTGGGCGTGTGTGAGCAGGATCTCCCCGGCGGCCGTCAGCCGTACGCCCCTGCCGCTGCGGGTCAGCAGGGTGTGCCCGGTCTCCTGCTCCAGCGCGGCGAGCTGCTGGGAGACGGCGGACGGGGTGAGATACAGGGCCGCCGCCGCGGCGGTCACCGTACGGTGGTCCGCCACGGCTCGCAGGACACGCAGCCGCCGGGGGTCGATCATCCGCCCATGGTGCCAGGTCACGACGGCTCCGGGCGTGGCGCCCGTCCCTGGTCACGGCCCCGGCCCGGATGATCCGGCGCCCGCTCCCCGGCCGCGACCCGTCCCCTGCCGCCGACGCCGGGCCCCGGCCGCGGCCCCGAACCCCGACGCCGGGCCCCGGCCCCGAACCTGGACGCCCGGCCCCGTCGAGGCCCGCCCGGTCAGCCCCGCAGCGCCTCACGCGCGTCCACGAACGCCGCCACCGCCCGGCGGACGTCCTGCGTCGAGTGCGCGGCCGACAGCTGGACCCGGATCCGGGCCTGTCCCATGGGCACGACCGGGTACGAGAAGCCGATCACGTACACCCCGCGCTCCAGCAGCAGCTCCGCCATCCGTCCCGCCTCGGCGGCGTCGCCGATCATGACGGGCGCGATGGGGTGGTCGCCGGGCAGGACGTCGAACCCGGCCGCCGTCATCTCCGTACGGAAGAGCGCCGTGTTGGCGTGCAGCCGCTCGCGCAGTTCGCCGGCGCCCTCCAGCAGGTCGAGGACGGTGATCGAGGCGGCGGCGATGACCGGGGCCAGGGAGTTCGAGAAGAGGTACGGGCGGGAGCGCTGGCGCAGCAGCGCGACGATCTCCGCGCGGGCGGCGACATAGCCGCCGGACGCGCCGCCGAGCGCCTTGCCCAGTGTGCCGGTGATGATGTCGACGCGGTCCATCACGCCGTGCAGTTCGGGGGTGCCCCGGCCGCCGGGGCCGATGAAGCCGACGGCGTGCGAGTCGTCGACCATCACCAGGGCGTCGTAGCGGTCGGCGAGGTCGCAGATCTCGGCGAGGGGCGCGACGTATCCGTCCATGGAGAACACGCCGTCGGTGACGACGAGGCGGCAGCGCGCGTCCTGGGACTCCTTGAGGCGGGTCTCCAGCTCGGCGAGGTCGCGGTTGGCGTAGCGCAGCCGGCGGGCCTTGGAGAGCCGGATGCCGTCGATGATGCTGGCGTGGTTGAGCGCGTCGGAGATGACCGCGTCCTCGGGGCCGAGGAGGGTCTCGAACACGCCGCCGTTGGCGTCGAAGCAGGAGGAGTAGAGGATCGTGTCCTCCTGGCCGAGGAACGAGGAGAGACGCCGCTCCAGCTCCTTGTGGATCTCCTGGGTGCCGCAGATGAAGCGCACGGAGGCCATGCCGTAGCCCCAGCGGTCGAGGGCGTCCTTGGCGGAGGCGACGACGTCGGGGTGGTCGGCGAGGCCGAGGTAGTTGTTCGCGCAGAAGTTGAGGACGTCACCGGCGGGTACGGAGACGGAGGCGTTCTGCGGGGTGGAGATGACGCGCTCCGGCTTGAAGAGGCCGGCGTCACGGATCTCGTCGAGGGTGGCGCGGAGGTCGTCGCGGACGGACGCGTACATGCGGGGCTCCCGATCGGAAGTGGGCGGTGCGGGCGAGGGGATGCGCGAGCGGGCCGGGGTCCCCGGCGGGTCCGGGGCCGGGCCCGGTCGCCGGGGTCAGGCCCAGTTGAGGATGACCTTGCCGCCGGTGGCCGTGGCCGCCTCGTCGAAGGCGGCGTCGAAGTCCTCGTAGCCGTAGCTGCCGGTGATGACGGGCGAGAGGTCGAGACCGCCTTCGAGCAGCACGGTCATCGCGTACCAGGTCTCGTACATCTCCCGGCCGTAGATGCCCTTCACCGTGATCATCGAGGTCACGATCTTCGCCCAGTCGACGGCGAACTCGGCGGCGGGCAGTCCCAGCATGGCGATCCGGCCGCCGTGCGTCATGTTGTCGACCATGTCGCGCATCGCCTCCGGGCGGCCGGACATCTCCAGCCCGATGTCGAAGCCCTCCTTGAGGCCGAGCCGCCGCTGTGCCTCGGCGATGCCGGTGCCGGGGGCCGAGACGTCGAGCGCGAGTGTGGCGCCGACCTTGCGGGCGATCGCGAGGCGTTCGGGGCTGACGTCCGTGATGGCGACGCTGCGGGCGCCGGCGTGCCGGGCGACGGCCGCCGCCATGATGCCGATCGGGCCCGCGCCGGTGATCAGTACGTCCTCGCCGACGAGGGGGAAGGTGAGCGCGGTGTGCACGGCGTTGCCGAACGGGTCGAAGATGGCCGCGATGTCGAGGTCCACGGGCGAGCGGTGGACCCAGACGTTGGACGCGGGCAGCGCGACGTACTCGGCGAAGGCACCGTCCCGGCCGACACCGAGGCCGACGGTGCTGCGGCACAGGTGCCTGCGCCCGGCAAGACAGTTGCGACATTTGCCGCAGACCAGATGGCCTTCGCCGCTGACGAGGTCGCCGACGGCGATGTCCTGGACATCGGCGCCGACGGACGCGACCTCGCCGACGAACTCGTGGCCCAGCACGCGCGGGGCCTGGACCGCCTGTTGGGCCCAGCCGTCCCAGGCGCGGATGTGCAGGTCGGTACCGCAGATACCGGTACGAAGCACCTTGATGAGGACGTCTCCGGGGCCGGTCTCCGGCTCGGGCACGTCGGTGAGCCGGAGCCCCGGCTCTGCCGTCAGTTTCACAAGTGCCTTCATCGGGGCGGCTCCAGGTGGTGCGGGTGGTGCGGGGCGGTTCAGATGATGCTGAGCGACAGCGGCACCAATCTGCCGCCGACGCGACCGCGCGGTCCATCGAGGTTTTCTTAAGCGGGTCGACAGCGGAGCTTCACGCCGCACAGAATCAGACACACGGCCGGATATGAATTAGCCCACGTGTACGGTGCCAGGTGGGCCGTCCGGGGGGTGGGGCAGCGTTCTTCCCCTTACGATGCGGTGGCCACCGCCGGCGCACGAGTGGGAGTGAATCAGCGTGAGCAGTCCGTTCAAGGCCGCAGTGGTCAAGGCGGCGCAGACCGGGGACGAGCGGGCCAGGGACCAACTCGGCCGCGAATGCCTGCCGCTGGTCCAGCAGCTCGTCGGCCACGCGCTGTACGGCCACCCCCAGGCGCCCGCCCTGGCGCGGCAGGCGGTGCGCGACGCCCTCGACGGGCTCGGCACGCTGCGCCGCCCGGCCGACTTCCGTACGTATCTGGTGACCACCGCGGTCGCCCGGATCCGTGAGCACGCCGACTACGTGTACGACCCCCTCCTCGCCCGCCCCGACGTCGACTTCGTCGATGTGATGATCAGCCGTCTGGGGCTCACCGGCCAGCACCGGGAGGTCGCCGAGGCCACCCGCTGGGTCGACCGGGAACACCAGATCCTGGTGCCGCTGTGGTGGCTGGAGGCCGCCGGGGAACTCACCCGGCCCGAGGTCGCCACCGCCCTGGCCGCCAACTCCGCGCAGGTGGCGGCGCGTGTCGAGCGGCTGGAGTTCGAACTGGACACCGCCCGCCTGGTGGTCCGCGCCCTGGTGGCCGATCCGCCCTGTGTCCTCCTGGAGCAGTTGGTGGGCGGCTGGGACGGCGGTCCTTCCCCGCTCTGGCGGGAGCGAATAGCCGGGCACATCTACGACTGCACGGTCTGCCCCGGGCGCGCGACAGGGCTCGAACACGCGGACGTTCTCGTCGCCGGTCTGCCGCTGGTGCCGGTCGGCGACCGGCGGGCCCCGGCCCCGGCGGCCTACGCGTCCGCGGACGCCGGCGGCGGGGACCGCACGCGGGCCCGGGACGGACGGCGCCGGGAACGGCGGGCGGGACGGCGGCGCGCCATCACCGTGACAGCCGCGGTCGCCGCGCTGCTCGCCGCCGCCGGCGCCACCCAGTACGTGGCCGGCGACCGCGACGAGGACGAGTCCCGTGCCTCCTCCTCCGCCTCTGTCGAACCGGAGACACTGGAGCCCAAGTCGGCGGCGGACCGGCCGTCGAAGTCCACGAGCCCCTCCCCCTCGCCGAGCGGCGCGAGCCCGTCACCCTCGAAGAGCCCCTCGCCGTCCAAGAAGGCGTCGGCCAAGCCCACCAAGGCCGCGTCCGCCCCGCGCCCCTCCACCGCCGACCCCGACCCGAAGCCCGATCCCACCCCGCCCGCGGACGACCCCCAGCCCGGCGGCGGGGGCGGCGGCTTCGCGGAACAGGTCACCGCCCTGGTCAACTCCGAGCGCGCCGAGGCGGGTTGCGACCCGGTGAGCGCCAACGCGCAGCTCCAGACGGCCGCGTCGCGGCACTCCCAGGACATGGCGGCCAGGGACTACTTCGACCACACCAGCCCGGACGGCACCGACCCCGGCGACCGCATCACGGCGGCGGGCTACCGGTGGACCACCTACGGCGAGAACATCGCGCGGGGCCAGCAGACCCCCGCGCAGGTGATGGAGGGCTGGATGAACAGCCCCGGGCACCGCGCCAACATCCTCAACTGCGCGTTCAAGGAGCTCGGTGTGGGCATCCACGACGCCTCCGGCGGACCGTGGTGGACCCAGGCGTTCGGCGCGCGAAGCTGACGGCACCGGTACGAGGGGGCGAGGGGGGCGACGGTCTGACCCCGCACCGCCCCGTACCCTCCGTACCGGACATCCGCCGAACCAGCGCCCGGGAGGCCGGTCATGATGTGCGCCGAGGAACAGGCCCTGGCCGCCCGGCAGTTACCGGCCGTGCCCTTCTACTGTCCGCTGGCACCGGCCGCACATCCCGGCGCCGGCGTCCTCAACGACCGCACCGTCGCCTGGATGCTGCGCCAGAACCTCGACACCGACGAGCGGCAGCGCAGCCGGCTGACCCTCTGCGACTTCGGCGGACTGACCGCCGCGACCATGCCGTACGGGACGCTCGAACCCCTCACCCTCATGGCCAAGTTCCACGCCGTGCTCTTCTCGCTCGACGACGGCCTGTGCGACGAGACCGGCGCCTCGGCGGACCTGATGGCCCAGGAGACCTCCCGTATCCTCCGCGCCGTCGAGGCCCCGGCCGCCCACTCCGGAGCCGACTCCCCGCACACCGCCTCGCTGCGCGCCCTGCGGACCGAACTGGAGCGGTACGCCTCTCCCCAGCAGATCCGCCGCTGGACGGAGTCGCTGCGGGTCTACACGTCCGGTCTGGTGTGGGAGGCGTCCTGGCGCCGGAGCGCCGGGCTGCCCTCGCTCGACGACTACGTCACCCTGTGGATGCGGGCGATAGGGATGGCACCGTCCACGGCGATGATCGAGATCGTCGGCGGATTCACCGTACGGGACGAGGAGTTGTCCGACCCGCGCGTCCAGGCGCTCACCGAGACCGCCTGGACACTGGTCGGTTGGGACAACGACCTGTACTCCCGCAACAAGGAGCTGCTGCGGGCGGGCGACGACCTCAACCTGATCGACGTGCTCTGCCAGGAGCTGGGCTGCGAGCCGCGCGAGGCGCAGGTCCGCGCGGTGGCGATGCGGGACCGCGTGATGGTGCTGCACAGTCGGCTCCGCGCGCAGGTACTCGCCGACGCCGGGGACGAACTGCGCGCGTACGTCGAGGGGTTGGGGCAGTTCGTCCGGGGCCATCTGGACTGGGCCTCGGCCTGCCCCCGCTACTCGGCGGGCGCGGGACCGGCGGCGCGGCCGGGCGGCTGGTGGAAGCGGCACCCCTCCGACGCCGGTACGGAACCGCTGCCGATCCCGACGATCTCCTGGTGGTGGGAGCAGTTGGACACCACCCGCCGGACGCGCGGCCCCGCCGCGTCCACGGCGGTGCCCGTCACCGCCCCACGCCCGCGCCGCCGGGAGCCTCTCCCCCACGGCACCGCGCGCTGAGGCCGCCGGAGCCCGGTACGGGCCGGACGGAGACCGGGCTTCCGGAGCGGACTCACCCGAACGGGTGGGCTCACGTGAACGGGTGGGTCTACGCAAACGGGTG
The DNA here is from genome assembly GCF_036327775.1 of Streptomyces sp. NBC_01498. Taxonomy (NCBI): domain Bacteria; kingdom Bacillati; phylum Actinomycetota; class Actinomycetes; order Kitasatosporales; family Streptomycetaceae; genus Streptomyces; species Streptomyces sp. NBC_01498. The sequence goes on from NZ_CP109598.1 coordinate 886,789, forward strand.
GGCGGCGTCGTCGGCGCTGACCTGCCAGTGGGTGACGAGCGGCTTGTTCACCGGAAGGCCCTCGGGCTCGGAGAGCGTGAGCAGCCCCGCCTCGCCGCCGTCGTCGGAGACCGAGACGATGAGCGACTCGAACATCTTGCCGTCGTTGGTGTCGGCGCTGTCGGGCTTGACCGCGAGGTAGGCGGCGGTGGCCCCCTTGAGCGTGATCTGCTCGCCGACCCCCTGATCGGCGTTGCTCGCCACGGTGTCGGGGTCGGAGCCGAACATGACCTGCTGGGGCGGACCTTGGAGGAAGCAGGTGACACCGGACTTGGCCTTGGCGGTGACGAGGTAGTAGCCGTGGCCCTCGGAGAACGTCTCGACCGTGAAGTTCAGGTCGCCGTTGTCGCACTTCTTGGCGTAGTGGTCCTGCTTGGCGCCGTCGACGTCGTTGTTCTTGCCGTTGCCCTTGTTCTTGCCGTTGCCCTTGTCCTTGCCGGCCGAGCCGCTGTCGTCCCCGTAGTACTCGTCCTTCGCCCCGTCGACGTCGTTGTCCTTGCCGCCGGTGCCGGTGCCCCGCTCCTTGGCGTCCGACCCGCTGCCCGCCTCCTTGCCCGCCGACGACGAACCGGCGTCGGCACCGTTCTCCTCCGGGCCGCACGCGGTGAGCGCGGCTGTGACGGCGACCAGGGCGACGGCGGTGAGGGCGAGGCGGCCGGAGCGTGCTGAACGGGTGGCAAGGCGCGAACTCATCGGGCTCTCCATCGACTTGGGGTCCTGCTCTGACCTGCTGACCTCGCCAAAGTTAGAGTCGCGTCGTCCTGAAACGATCGCGTGAATGTTCGGGTTCTGTCCCGCCGCGCCGTCGCCGTGCCACAGCGACGGACAGCCACCCCGTCGGTCGCCGACAGCCGGATTCCATGAAGGGGCGTCGGCCCGGTGCCCCTTCCGGGCGCCGTTTCGTTCAAGACGGGCGGGGGCCGGACCGCGCAGACTCGTCCCATGCATCTCACCCACACCCCTGACCTCGACGCCGCCGCCGCTTTCCTGACCACCCACGGGCGGCTGCTGGACCGGCGGCGCTTCGACCTGCTGCGCGGGAGCGGCACCCCCGCCGCCGTCGTCACGGCGCTGGACGGCTACCGGAACAGCGACGGCGGCTACGGGTGGGCCCTGGAGCCGGACCTGCGGTCCGCCGTGAGCCAGCCGGTCGGCGCGCTGCCCGCGTTCGAGGTGTTCGAGGAGTGCGGCCCCGCCGTGTTCGCGCGGGCGGCCCAGTTGTGCGACTGGCTGGAGTCGGTCACCCGCCCGGACGGGGGCCTGCCGTTCGCGCTGCCGACGACCGGCCCCGACGCGGCCGGGTCGGCGCCCTTCTGGACCGGGGCCGACCCGGACGTCTCCTCGCTCCAGATGACCTCGCAGCTCGCGGCGGCGGCGCACCGGGTGGGCCGTCACGACCCGGACGTCCGCGACCACCCGTGGCTCGCGCGGGCCGTCGGCTTCTGCCGGGACCGGGTCACCGCTCTCGTGGACCCGCCGGAGGTGATGGTGCTGCGGTTCCTCCTTGACTTCCTCGACACCGTCCACGACAGCCACCCGTGGGCCCCCGCCGAGCTGGCGCGGTACGCCGCGTTCCTGCCCCGTAACGGCGCCCCGATGACCGTCGAGGGAGGCGCCGAGGGTGAGGCACTGCGGCTGCTGGACTTCTCGCCCCGGCCCGGCCGGCCGCTGCGGGCACTCCTCGACGGCGCGGCGATCGACGCCGAACTCGACCGGCTCGCGGCCGGCCAGCGCGAGGACGGCGGCTGGACCGTCGACTGGACGGCGTACTCCGCCGCGGCGGCCGTGGAGTGGCGCGGGTACGCCACGGTCCGGGCCCTGACGATCCTGGGCGCCCACGGCATGCCGCTCGTCGTACGGGAGCGCTGAACGCCGGACCCCCGTCCCGGCGGCCGGAGGAATGGTCCGGTGCGGCGGGACGGGGATGTCTCCGGGCCTCGGGACGGGGATACCTCCGGTCGGCTCAGGCAGCCGTGCGGGGGGCCGGGTCCGTTCCTACGGTGACTGAATGGTCATCAGATTGCTCCCGCGTCCTCCGTTCGCCGGTTCGGTGGCCCTGACCACCGGACTGACCGGGCTCCTGGCCCTCCTCCCGGTGGCGGCGCCGACCACCCCCACGGCCACGGCCGCCACCCTCGTGTCGCCCGCCACGGCCTCGGACGTGGCGGCGGGCTCACGGACCGGCCCCGGCAGAGAGCTCACACGCCCGCCGGACCCTTCCCTGCTGTACCGGCCCGGCACCCAGGTGCGCGCGGCGTCCGGGGCGCCCGCGCCGCCCCGGGACGTCTCCGCCCTCTCCTGGGTGGTCGCCGACGCGGACACGGGCGCGGTCCTGGCGGCCCACAACGCCCACCGGGCGCTGCCGCCCGCCAGCACGCTCAAGACCCTCTTCGCGGTCACCGTCCTGCCCCGGGTCCCCGCCGACGCGCGGCACAGCGTCACCGAGACGGACCTGGCGGGGATCGGTTCCGGCAGCAGCATGGTCGGTGTCGCGCCCGGTGAGACGTACGACGTGCCCGATCTGTGGCGCGGTGTGTTCCTCAACTCGGGCAACGACGCGGTGCGGGTGCTGGCCGGGATGAACGGGGGCTGGGAGTCGACGATCCGTCAGATGCGCTCCACCGCGCGGATGTTGGGCGCGTACGACACCCATGTGGTGTCCCCGGACGGTTATGACGCGCCGGGCCAGGTGTCGTCGGCGTACGACCTGGCGGTGTTCGGCCGCGCCGGGCTGCGGATGCCCGCCTTCGCGGAGTACTGCGCGACCGTCGACGCCCGGTTCCCGGGCCGGGACGGCTCGACGTTCGGCATCCGGAACACCAACAAGCTGCTGACGGGGGCCGACGGCGTACGGCGCTATCCGGGGCTGATCGGCGTCAAGAACGGCTACACCACCCAGGCGGGCAACACGCTTGTCGTCGCGGCCCGGCGCGGGGACCGCACGCTGCTGGCGACGGTGATGAACCCGACGTCCGGAATCCCGCAGGCGGTCTACGAGGAGGCACGCACCCTGCTGGACTGGGGCTTCGAGGCCGCGCCCGCCGTGACTCCGGTGGGGTCGCTGGAACCGCCCCGCCCCCCGGCTCCGCCGCGCCGCGCGACCGAGGCGGAGGAACCGGGCCCGGTCGCACGTGCCGGGCGGGCGGCGACTCCGGGGGCGGCCCCGGGGCGGCCCGGTCCGGGGGCGGAACCCGCGCGGGCGACGGAAGCGGCCTCGGTCACGGTGCGCGCCGAGCCCGCCCCCGGGCCCTCGGCGTCCTTGCTGCCCGCCGTACTCGCCGGGACCGCCTGTCTCGTGGCGTCGGCGGTCCTCCTCGTACGCCGCGCGGCCCGCCGCCGCCGGGACGCGTCGGCGGACCCGTGGCGGCTGCACCCGCTGCCGTGAGCAGCGGCGGCGCCTGGGGTCCGGCGGAGAACCGGCGGACATCCGGCCGCCGACCCGCTCGAAAACCGCACGACAGGCGGGGGCCGGGCACCTAGGGTCCGCAGACATGGCACCTTCACTCGAACGTCCCCCCTTGCGGGCCGACGAACGCACCGCGCTCCTCGGCTGGCTGAACCTTCAGCGGGAGATCCTGCGCTGGAAATGTGACGGCCTGAGCGAGGAGGACGCGCACCGCGCCGTCGTCCCCACCTCGCCGGCGATGACGATGGCCGGGCTGCTCAGCCATATGCGGTGGGTGGAGCACTGCTGGCTGGAGGTGCTGTTCCTCGGCGGCGACCAGACCTCGAACCCGTCCTTCGACGAGACGGACGAGGACGCCGACTGGCGGGCCGAGGGCGTCCCGCTGACGCGGTTGCTCGCGGAGTACGAGGCCCAGTGCGCCCGCAGCGACGAGATCGTGGCCGACGCGTCCCTGGACGACGTCGGCCGCCACCCCGACTACCGCTCCGGCGGCGCCAACCTCCGCTGGATGCTCATCCATCTGGTCGAGGAGACCGGCCGTCACGCGGGCCACGCGGACATCGTGCGGGAACTGCTCGACGGGACGAAGGGCTACTCCTAGGGCCCCGCCCGGCGGCCGGCCCGGCACGGACATGGCCTCCCGGACCCGGTGAGGATCCGCCGGAGGGGGACCGACGGAATCGCCGGACAGGGCCCGGGTCCTGTCCGGCGGGTCTTCGCGCATCGGCCCGGGGGCGACCGGCGCGGTGCGTCGCCACGCGCGGGATCATGCGCGTACCGGGTGTACCCGCACGACCCGGGCAACGACGGGCGGTGCCGTGCCAGGCGTTCCGGGCCCGCGAGGATCCGCCGGACCGGGTCTAGCGCCAGTCCCCGGCGTCCCCCGCCGCGGAGACGCCTTCCCGGGCGAGGCGGGCCCGTTCCGCGAGGCCGTCCGCGCCGCATTCGAGGGCGAGCGCGCGGCCCCGTACGAGGTCGGCGGCCGACCGGGCGGCGATGCCGTACTCGACGCGGGCGACGGCCAGTTCGTACATGCAGGGGGACTCTTCGAGGTGGGTGACGGCCTCCGCGAGCAGGTTCGCGGCGGCCGGTCCGTCGGTCAGGGACGCCGAGCAGCAGAGCGCGACCCCGATCGCGGTGCGGGTGCCGAAGCGCTCGGCGCGGTCGCGGGCGTACGCGGCGAGTTCGGCGGCGCGTACGGGATCCACGTCGCGCAGCGCCCGCGCCAGGTCGAGGGCCCAGCCCGCCATGATGCCGTTGTGCCGGCCCCGTACGGTCAACGCCCGCCCCGTTGCCTCCAGTTCGGCGACCGCCTCCTCCGTACGGCCGAGGGCCAGCAGCAGCCGGCCCCGGACGGAGCGGGCGTCCGGGATGGCGATGGACGAGGCGTACGGCGGGGCGAAGGCGTAGCGTCCGGCCGCCTCCCGTGCCTCGTCGACCCGGCCGCGCGCGAGCAGGGTGTCGACCAGCATGCAGATGCCGTTCCAGTGAATCGGCAGGCGGTCGCCGACCCGGTCGGCCAGGCGCAGGCTCTCCCGCAGGTATGTCTCCGCCTCGGCGAGGCGCCCGCGCCGGCGGTGGGCATAGCCGACGAGCGTGTGGGCGAAGGCGAGATGGCCGCCGGACCAGCCGGAGATCTCGAAGGCGCGCATGCCTTCGTCGAACAGCCGCTCGGCGTGGTCGAGTTGGTCGGCGAACGCGAGGGAGAGCGCGAGCAGGGCGGGTGGTTCGAAACCCCAGGACGTGCCGGTCCAGCCGGTGCCGGGGGCGAGCGCCCCGTCGATCAGGGCGCTGTGGGCGATCCGGACGATCTCCTCGGCGCTCTCGCCGCGTGCCGTGGCGTCGAAGGCGCGCAGCATGAGCAGGACGCGTTCGGTGTTGTCGCGGCCGGTGAGTCCGGCGGCGGTCACGGCGAGCCGGTGGGAACGCTGCCGGCCGTCGTCCTCGTTGTCCTGCACGCCCTCCCACAGGAAGTGCGCGGTCTTCAGGCGCATCTGCGCGGGTCCCGGCGGGGTGCGGGCGGCCTCGGCGGCGACGACGTCGGCCGCCTCGGAGGTCTGGTCGTTGTGTGTCAGTGCCTGGGAGAGACGGAAGACGGCGTCGACGCGTGTGGTGTCGTCGAGGAGCCGTGTGTCGATGGCGTCGCGCAGATGGCGGACGGTGGTCGCGGGGGACGACAGCAGCGTGGCGCAGCCCAGTTCGTACAGCACCTGGGCGCGTACCGGGGGCAACGGCGGTTCGGTCAGGGCGCGTTCGAGGCAGCGGCGGGCGGCGTCGGGGGCGCCGACGGCGAGGTGTTCGGCGGCGGCCTCGCGCAACTGCGCGACGAGTTCGGAGTCGTTGTCGGGGTGGACCTGGAGCAGGTGCCGGGCGGCGAGGGCGGCGCCCCGGCCGCTGCGGGTGACGAGCCAGGCGGCGCGGCCGTGGAAGGCGGTCCGGGTGGCGCCGGGGATGGCGCGGTAGACGGCGGTCGCGATGAGGGGGTGGACGAATTCCAGCGGGTCGGTGCCGACGAGGATGCGGGCCGCCCTGAGCCGTTCGGCGCAGTGTGCGGCCTCGTCGGGGCCCATCCCGGCGAGGGCGACGACGAGTTCGAGGGAGATGTCGGTGCCGAGTATCGCGGCCGCCCAGGCGAAGCGGGTCGTGGTGGTGCCCAGTTCCTCCAGTCGGGTGATCAGTCCGGTGCCGCGTGTCGTGGCGCCGAGCGCGCTGAGGGTGTCGGCCGACGTGGCGACGGGGTCGAGGGCCTCGTCCCGTGCCTTGGCGAGGAGTTCGACGGTCTCGTAGGCGTTGCCGCCGGTGACTTCCCACACCTCGCGGCAGAACGGGTCGTCGGCGTGGTCGCCGAGGGCGGCGCGGGCGAGCCGGGCGGTGGCCTCGGAGGTGAGGGCCTTCAGGGTGACGACCAGCCGGGCGCTGTCGCCGACGGCCCGCAGGAGGTGCGCGCACTCGCCGATGGCCTCCTCGCTGCGGTACGCGACGACGACGAGGATCGGCGGGCCGCCCCGGCGCCGGGCGAAGGACGCCAGCCAGGCGAGGGACTCCAGGTCCGACCAGTGCGCGTCGTCCACGAGCACGACGAGCGGGGGCCGGTCCTCGGCGAGCCTGCGGAAGAGGGCCTCCAGGCCGTCCCGTACGCCCTGCGGGTCGGCGGGGTGGTCCCGGGGCGGCGCCACGCCGAGGGCGGGGCCGACGATGTCGTACCCGTCACCGAGCAGGGCCCGTACGCCGGGGCCGCGCTCGGCCAGCGCGGGCCGCAGCAGCTGCCGTACGACGTGGAACGGCACGGATGTCACGGTCTCGCCGCCGCGCGCCGACCAGACCGTGCAGCGCCCGGCCGCCATGCGCCGGACCTCGGAGAGCAGCGCGGTCTTGCCGAGGCCGGCCGCGCCCCGGTAGACGAGGAGGCTGCCGCAGGGCGTGTCCCCGAAGAGTCCTTCGACGGCGTGCGCGGCGGCGGCGATCTCCGGCTCGCGTTCGAGGAGGCGGAGGCCGGCCGGGTCCTCCGACGGGGGCGCCATGACCCTCCTTGGCTGAACGGGTGTGCAGGTCGGACCACGACCCTAGTCCTCCGGTACCGGGACGGGGCAGGGATCCGCACGGATCTGGACGAATTCGGCCGGTGCTGATCGATCGCGGATACGCGCCGGGTGTCTCTATGGTCACAGCATGCGAGAAGAATCCACGGAGGGCGCGACGCCGCTGGTCTGGAAGGGCGTCGACTACGACACGGGAACCAACTACTCGGGCGGCGCCGCGCCCCCACCGCCGTACCCCGACGACGTGGTGCGAAGTCATATGGCCCTGATCCGCGACGAGTTGCACGCGAACTCGGTCACGGTGCTGGGCACCGACATCGACCGGCTGGCGGCGTACGCGGGCTTCGCCGCGGAGGCGGGGCTGCATGTCTGGTTGCAGCCCCGCCTCATCGAGGGCGACCCGGAGGCGACGGTGGCGCAGCTGGGGGCGGCGGCCGAGGCGGCGGAGCGGCTGAGGCAGCGTCACGGGGAGGTCGATCTGAACGTGGGGTGCGAGCTGACGATCTTCGGGTCGGGCATGGTGCCCGGCGACACCTTCGTCGAACGCTCGGCGAAGCTGGCGCTCCCGGAGTGGTGGCCCCGGCTGCCGGAGTTCAGCGAGCGGCTGGACGTGCTCCTGGCGCGCGCGGTGGAGGTGGCACGCGCGCGGTTCGGCGGCCGGCTGACGTACGGCGGGGCGCTGTGGGAGCGGGTGGACTGGTCGGGCTTCGACTTCGTCGGCCAGAACTACTACCGGATGGCGTACAACTCCGAGCACTATGTGGACGGTCTGCGCGCCCATCTGGACCACGGAAAGCCTCTTCTGATCACCGAGTTCGGCTGCTGCACCTTCGAGGGCGCGGCGGCGGCCGGCCCGACGGGCTACGACATCGTCGACCGGTCGGCGGACCCGCCGGTCCTGAACGGCGACTACGTCCGCTCGGAGCGTGAACAGGCCGACTGCCTCACGGAGTTGCTCGACCTGTACGAGACGCACGGCGTCCACGGCGCGTACGTCTACGAGTTCGCCGCCGCGAAGCCGTACTCCCCCGTCCCGGCACGCGACTTGGACATGGCGAGCTTCGGTCTGCTGAAGTCGGTCGACGGCGGCTGGGAGCCGAAGGAGTCGTTCCGCGCGGTGGCGGAGCGGTACGGGGCGCGTTCCTAGGCCGTGTCCGACGCATACTGCCTGGCGTGCGTCGCCCTGAGGGCGGACGACACCGTGTGTCACACACGGCCTAGCGCCGCCCGCCGCCGTCGTCCGGCGCGCCGCCTCGCAGCGAGGAGAGGACGAGACGGCCGTAGCGGGTGGTGAGCGCGCCGGCCGTCGCGGCGACCGACAGGGCGAGGGCGACGAGCAGATGGGAGACCGACTCGTCGCCCAGCACCTGAAGGACCCCGAGCGCCGTACCGAGCGGCAGCCCGAGGATGGTGAGAACTCCCAGCGCGCCGCTGATCTGCTGGCTCTCCAGGGTCTGGGTGAGCCGGCTGTAGTCGGCGGCCTCGGCGAGGATCTCGGCGAACCTCTCGGGCAGCCGGTGCTGGTGCTGGAAGGCGCGCAGCAGTCCGTTGGCGGGGCCGTGGGCGGTGAGGTGCTGACGCCAGTAGGTGCTGCGGAAGCGGGCGATGTTCTTCTCCAGCGCGGTCACCCGGCGGGTCAGCCGTTCGGAGTCGAAGACCTCGGACAGTTCCTCGGTCAACTCGTCGATGTGGTCGCGCTGGAGCGACCCGAGCAGCAGCGCGTCGAGGTACACGGTGCGCGCGTGCAGCGCCCCGAACTCGTAGAAGTCCCCGTCCCCGCCGTCCACCCGGTGCCCGAGGAACGCGGCCCCGTGCCGCAGCACGAGCGCGCTCCAGTCGGCCGAGACGCGCACGACGGAGGAGTCGTGGTGGGGCGCGCTCTCGGGGGCGACCGGAAAGTCCACGGGCGCGGACCGGGAGGCGAGCTGCCACAGCCAGCGATCGGCCCCGTCCGGCAGCACCGCCCCGGGTCCGGCCCGCAGCGCGGGCGTGTGCTCGGCACCGGGGGTCAGGAAGGCGACGGTGTAGGGGCGGGCGAGGGCGAAGGTGCCCGCGTGGTCCCGTACGTCGGCGAGGCCGTCGAGGAGCGCCGCGGGGTCGAGCGGGCCGGTGAGGGGGTCGGGTCCGGCGGTGGGGCGGTGGCCGATGGCCCGCAGGAGCGGAAGGAGGGGCCCGACGGGGGTGAAGTGCATGACGAGGAGCGCGTGTTGGGCGTTCCCCGGGGTGGTGGCGGTGCGGGCGGTGGCGGTGCGCAGGATCTCCATGGCGACGAGGCGCAGCCCCTCGTGGGTAACGGCGAACGGCCGGTGCCAGCGGCAGGGCCGCTCCGGCGTCCCGTAGAGGACCCGGGCACAGGCCGGGGCGAAGTATCCGGACCGGGTGGCGGTGTCTGTGCGGCGGGTGCCGAGTGCGAACGGGTACGGGCCCGCGGCCCAGCCGGAGCGGGCGTCGGGTGTGCGGCGCAGCCGGACCGGGAGGACGACGGTGAGGGTCTGGCGTGCGCCGGTGACGGCTTCGAGGGGGAGGTCGGAGGCGCTCATCGCAGGATCACACCATGAACGCCCGCCGCCCGTAACGGTGTTGACACCCCCGCGGCCCCCGCGTCAGAGTCGCCGCGATGGAGATCAACACGCTGACCGCGGCCGAGCGGCGTCTGTGGGATGCCTTTCCGACGGGCGAGCCCGTGAACTTCGGTGACGCCGGTGACGCGGACGCCGGTCCCGACGAGGGTGCGCGGTGGGGGCCGCGGCGGAGTGTGCGGGCCGAGGTCGTGCGGGCCGTGCTGCTCGGTGGGGAGCGGCCGGACGGGGAGGTGGCCGCGCTGCGGATGATCGGGGCGCGGATCACCGGTGCGCTCAACCTGCGGTACGGGAACGCCGATTGCCCGGTCAGTCTCATCGGCTGCTTCTTCGACGAGGTGCCCAATCTGTACGGGGCGCAGGTCCGGCAGCTCAATCTCAGCGGGTCCGTGCTGCCCGGACTGAACGCGGCCACACTGCGGGTCGACGGTGTCCTGCGGATGACCGACTGCCTCGTCCGGGGGCCGGTCCGGCTCGGGGGTGTTCAGATCGCCGGGGCGGTGTTCCTGGACCGGGCGCGGTTCACCGGGGCGGCTTCCGGGCCCGCCGACGGCGGCGCCCCGGCGCCGGAGGCGCTCCTCGCGCTCAACCACGCCTCCGTCGGCGACGACCTCTGGGCGCCCGGACTGCGGGTCGACGGAGGGCTGCGGCTCGACGGGGGCTCCGTCCGGGGGAGCGTCAATCTGGACGACGCCGTCCTGACCGCCCCCGGCGGCACCGCCCTGGACGCGGAGACGCTCACCGTCGGGGCCGACCTGCGCGGGATGCGGCTGCGGGTGCGGGGGCGGTTCAATCTGCGCGGCGCCCGGATACCCGGTCAACTGAACCTCGCCCACGCCCGGTTGTCGGAGCCCGGCGGCGTGGCGCTGCGCGCCAGCAGCTGTGTGATCGGCGAACTCTGGCTGCGCCGGGCGGCGCCCGTCGAGGGAGCGGTCAATCTGCGCCGCTCCCAGGTCGAACTGCTCCATGTGGCACCGGACATCTGGCCGGACAACGTCCGGCTCGACGGGCTGACCTACGGGACGCTCGCCCCGCACGAGCCCGCCGAACGGCGGCTGGCCGTTCTCGAACGGGACGGCGACGGCTATGTGCCGTACTCGTACGAGCAGTTGGCCGCCTCGTACCGGAGGATCGGCGACGACGCGGCGGCCCGGACCGTACAGCTCGCCAAGCAGCGGCGGCAGCGCCGGGGACTCGCCCGGTACGCGCGGCTCTGGGGGCACGTCCAGGACCTCACCGTCGGATACGGCTTCCGGCCCATGCGCGCCGTGACCTGGATGCTGTCGCTGCTGACGGTGGCCTCGGTCGCGTACGGCCTGCGCCCGCCGCGCCCGCTGAAGGCGGACGAGGCCCCCGATTTCAATCCGGTCTTCTACAGCCTCGATCTGCTGCTGCCGATCATCGACTTCGGCCAGGAGCGGGCGTTCACCCCGGAGGGCGGCGGGCTCCAGTGGCTCGCGTACGTCCTGATCATCACCGGCTGGATCCTGGCCACGACCGTCGCCGCCGGTGTGACGCGCGCCGTCAGCCGGCAGTGAGCCGGCCCCGGGCGGGGCGGGCTGTTGAGGATCACCGTGCGCGGGCCCATACTCCAGGCTCGGGGTGGGTGCGGTCGACCGGAGGAAGGAAGACGGACACGTGACGGAGGCGGCCGGGCGCGCGGGGACCAACTGGGCGGGGAACATCGTCTTCTCCGCCGGCCGGGTGCACCGCCCCACGACACTCGACGAGCTGCGCGCGCTCGTCGCGGGCCACTCCCGCGTGCGCGCGCTGGGCAGCGGACACTCGTTCAACCGCCTCGCCGACACCGACGGCGCCCTGGTGTCGCTCGCGGAGCTGCCCCGGACCATGGACGTCGACACGGCGGCCCGTACGGTACGGGTCGCGGCCGGCGTGCGGTACGCGGAACTGGCCCGTACGGTGCACGACCAGGGGCTCGCCCTGCGCACCATGGCGTCCCTGCCGCACATCTCGGTCGCCGGATCGGTCGCCACCGGCACGCACGGATCCGGTGATACGACCGGTTCGCTCGCGACCGCCGTACGCGCGGTGGAGCTGATCACGGCGGACGGCGGACGGCTGACCCTGGACCGGGAGCGGGACGCGGAGCGTTTCCCCGGCGCCGTCGTGTCGCTCGGCGCGCTCGGTGTGGTCACCGCGCTGACGCTGGACCTCGTCCCGGCCTTCGACGTACGGCAGTTCGTCTTCACCGGGCTGCCGTTGGCCGTGCTGGAGGAGCACTTCGACGCGATCACCTCGGCCGCGTACAGCGTGAGCCTGTTCACCGACTGGAGCACGCCGGGCTTCGGGCAGGTCTGGCTGAAGTGCCTCGCCGACGCCGACGCGGTCGGCGGCGACGACGGGCCGGACTTCCCGTGGGCGGCGCCGGCCACCGAGGCCCTGCACCCCGTGCCCGGCATGCCGGCCGCCCACTGCACCGGGCAGTTCGGGGTGCCGGGTCCCTGGCATGCCCGACTGCCACACTTCCGCGCCGAGTTCACCCCCAGCAACGGGGAGGAGTTGCAGTCCGAGTACCTCGTCCCGCGTCGGCACGCCGTCGCCGCGCTGCGGGCGGTGGCCGCGCTCGGACCGGTGATGGCGCCGGTGCTCCAGGTCTGCGAGGTGCGCACGGTGGCTGGCGACGGGCTGTGGCTGAGCCCCGCCGAAGGCCGGGAGACCGTCGCGCTGCACTTCACCTGGGTCAGGGACACCGCGTCGGTGCTGCCGGTGATCGCGCGTCTGGAGGCGGCACTGGAGGGGTTCGACGCGCGACCGCACTGGGGCAAGGTGTTCACGACGGCCCCGGCCGTGCTGCGCGCCCGCTATCCGCGGATGGCGGACTTCCTGGCGCTGCGCGCGTCCCTGGACCCGGCGGGCACGTTCACCAACGCCTTTCTGCACCGGCTGCTGTACGAGGACTGACGCCGTGCCGCCACCGACGCCGGCCGCCGGGAAGCCGTCGAATCCGTGGCCGGAACAGGTCAATTCACCGCCACCGTTGCGCGATCCCTCGCCGAGGGGGCCGACCGGTGGTATCTACAACGTGGCCGCCACACTCCCCCCGCCCCTCCCCCCACGCGCAGACCCCCACGGACGCACCTCGCGCACCCCCATCCCCGGCGGCCCGTCGGAAGGATCCGTTGTGCGAAACAACGCCCCACGCCGCGCGCAAGCCCTCCTCGGTTTCGTGCTGTTCGCCCTCACGGCGGCACTCATGGCCCTCTTCCAGTCCCCCGCCGCCGCCGCGCCCGCCGAGTCCAACGGCGGGGTCCGGATCATGCCGCTCGGCGACTCGATCACCGACGGGTTCAACGTGCCCGGCGGCTACCGCGTCAACCTCTGGCAGCACCTCGCCTCGGGCGGCTACGCGGTCGACTTCGTCGGCTCGCAGTTCAACGGCCCGCCCGAGCTGGGCGACCACGACCACCAGGGTCACTCCGGCTGGCGCATCGACCAGCTCCGTTCGAACATCGACGGCTGGCTGGCCGCCAGTGACCCGCGCACGATCATGCTCCAGATCGGTACGAACGACGTCAACCAGAACTACGACGTGGCGAACGCCCCGGCCCGGCTGTCCGGCCTCATCGACCGTATCCTCCAACAGAAGCCGCAGGTCCAGCTGTTCGTCGCGACCATCACCCCGGAGTCCAGCCCCGACCTCGAAGCCCGCGTCAGGACGTTCAACGCGGCGCTGCCCGGCATCGTCAACAGCAAGGGTCCGCAGGTTCATCTGGTCGACATGTACAGCGCGCTGACGGTCGCCGACCTGGCCGACGGCGTCCACCCCAACGCCGGCGGCTACGCCAAGATGGCGGGCGTCTGGTACAACGCCCTGCGCTCGGTGCCCGCCAGCCTCGTGCCGCTCGCGGCCCCCGCCCAGGACACGCCCGACGACGAGCGCTCCTCCGCCCCCGCCGAACTGGCGACCGCTTCCTGACGATCGGCACCGCACACACGAACGATCATGATGTCGCCGGGCGCGCCGGATTCGGCCGCCCGGCGTTGTCATACCCCCGTGGAATCATGTCGACCGACCGATGCGGTGGACCACGAGGGGTGTCATGAGCGACGGAGCGGGGCCCGGGAGCAGGCCGGTGCCGGTGGGGGCCGGTGCGCGGGCCGTGCTCGGCCGGGCCGACCGGCTGCTCGCCGCCGCGCGTCGCGTGACCGCCGACCACGCGGATGTGCGGCGCGCCGTCCTGGACGCCGTCACCCCGCTGCGCGACGCGCTGGTCCGCCGTGAGCTGGCGGACATCCCCGTGTCGCGCCTCGCCGATGTCACCGAGGGCAGGCTGCGGCTGGGCACGCTGGAGACGGCCGGGTACGGCGACGTCGCGAAGGTGCTGGACGCGACGGCGTACGACCTGCGCCGTATCCCCGGAATCGGGGCGCAGAGCGCCGGTCACGCCATCGCCGCCGCCCGCCAGCTCGCGGAGGCGATGGAGGAACACGTCGCGGTCCGGCTGGACGCCGACGACACCGACGACCCGCGGGCCACGGCCCTGGTCGTCGCGCTGCACCGGGTGGTGAACGCCGGGCCGGACATCCCGCGCGCCGTCGTCGCGGCGAAGCGGATCGAGACCGCGCTCGCCCCGCTGCTGCCCCCGGCGCGCCCGGCCGGCGACCGGCTGCGCATGCTGCTCTCCGGAAAGCGGCGCAGACAACAGGCCCAGCGGGCGCTCCGATCGGTGGACGCCTTCCTGGCCGACGCCGCCGGACGTGAGGTCCCGCTGCTCCTGACCCAGGCGGCCACGGATCTGCTGCGGCCGGCCGTCCCGGCGGACGAGGCGTGGCTGGACTTCCATGTCCGGGCCGCCGACTATCTGGTGCTCCTCGCCGAGTTCTCCGACCTCTCGCCGGACGCCGACGCCGCCGAGGGTTTCCTGCCGGGCGACGTCTCCGAACGGGTGCGCGGGCAGCGGCTGGACGACACCCACCGCAGGGTGTCGCTGCGCGGCTATCAGGCGTTCGGTGCCCGGTTCGCGCTGGCCCAGCGCCGGGTGATCCTGGGTGACGAGATGGGGCTGGGCAAGACCATCCAGGCCATCGCCGCCCTCGCGCACCTCAGGGCCGAGGGCCGTACGCACTTCCTGGTGGTCTGCCCGGCCAGTGTCGTCATCAACTGGATCCGGGAGATCGAGTCCCGCAGCACCCTGCGCGCGTACCGGGTGCACGGCCAGGACCGGTCGGTGGCCCTGGGGCAGTGGACGCGGCACGGGGACGTCGCGGTGACCACGTACGACATCCTCGGCTCGCTCAACGTTCCCGCCGGGGTGACGGTCGGCATGCTGGTGGTGGACGAGGCGCACTATGTGAAGAATCCCGAGACGCGGCGCTCGCGGACCGTCCGGGCCTGGGCCGGGCGTACGGACCATGTGCTGTACCTGACGGGGACGCCCATGGAGAACCGGGTGGAGGAGTTCCGCAGTCTGGTCGGCCATCTCCAGCCGGGCCTGCTGCCCGGGATACGGGACGGGGCCGCGTCCCTCGGGTCCGAGGCGTTCCGCCGGGCGGTGGCGCCCGCGTATCTGCGCCGTAACCAGCAGGATGTCCTGACGGAGCTGCCCGAGCTGCAACAGACCGACGAGTGGGAGGAGTTCAGCCCGGCGGGGCGCGCCGCGTACCGGCAGGCGGTCGCCGCGGGGAACTTCATGGCCATGCGCCGGGCCGCGTACGCCGATCCCGCCACGTCGGCCAAGCTCCGGAGGCTGCGCGAACTGGTGGCCGAGGCCGCGTCGAACGGGCTGAAGGTCGTCGTCTTCTCCTTCTTCCGCGATGTGCTGACGGCCGCGGAGGAGGCCCTGGGCGCGGGGCCGGGCTCCGCGCGTCCGTCCCCCGTGGCTCCGGCGTCCGGGGTCTCCGGCGCGCCCGTCGCACTCGGCCCGCCCGCCGTGTCCGGGGCGACCACCGTGTTCGGCCCGCTCACCGGCCGGGTGCCCGCCGCCCGGCGGCAGGAATGGGTGGACGGATTCGCGGGCGCGTCCGGGCACGCGGTCCTGCTCAGCCAGATCCAGTCGGGCGGCACGGGGCTCAATCTCCAGGCGGCGTCCGTGGTCATCCTGTGCGAGCCGCAGGTCAAGCCCACGCTGGAGGCGCAGGCCGTGGCGCGCGCCCACCGCATGGGGCAGATACGTCATGTGCGGGTCCACCGGCTGCTGACCGCCGACAGTGTCGACCAGCGCCTGCTGGACCTGCTGGGGGCGAAGCAGCGGTTGTTCGACGCGTACGCCCGGCACAGCGACGTCGCGGAGTCCACGCCGGACGCGGTCGACATCTCGGAGCAGTCGCTGGCCCGGCAGATCGTCGCGGAGGAGCAGGAGCGCATGGCGCTCGGACCGGGCCCCGCGTCCGGGGCGAGCCCATCGCCGACCGCCGCGTCCGCGTCCGCGTCCGGAAAGCGCACCGGCCACTCCGGCTGACCCGCCGGTACGTCAGGAACCACCGCCGGGGCGTACGGGCCGACCCGCCGCGCCTGTCAGGCCCCCGGCCACCCGCCGCGCACGACCAGTACCCCCGCCGTGACCGGTGGGGGTACTGGTCGTGCGCGGCGGGGACGGTCGACAGCCCCGGGCCCCTCCCGTGTTACCTCTGCGAAAACCGTTGACAAGTACGTGACACGATTGCAACCTGAGAATCGCAAAAAAGTAAACAAGTGACTCAATTTCTTGAGGCTCTTTTCGCAACTTCATGGCAGCGCCCCGCCTGCCCCCTCGTTCCAACCGAACAGAGGACCATATGAGACGGAAGCAGCTCAGACCCACACAGCTCAGCTGGCGGCTGATCACCGGCATGCTCATGGCCGGCCTGATAGCCGTCGGGCTCACCCCCCTCTCGGCCGGCGCGGCCGAGCGCCCCAACCAGTCGCTCGGCAAGAGCGTGTCGGCCAGCGGGTCCGAGGGGGCCCACCCCGCGTCCCACGTCAACGACGGCGATCAGGCGTCGTACTGGGAAGGGCCGAACAACGCGTTCCCCCAGACCCTCCGGATCGACCTCGGCCAGAACGTCGCCGTCGACCAGGTGGTGCTCAAGCTCCCGACCACCTGGGAGGCCCGCACCCAGGCCCTGAGCGTCCAGGGCAGCACCGACGGCAGCACCTGGAACACCCTGTCCGCCTCGCAGGGACGGCAGTTCAACCCGTCCTCGGGGAACACGGTCACCATCGACTTCCCCTCCAGCAGCGTCCGTCACGTACGGCTGAACATCACCGGCAACACGGGCTGGCCGGCGGCGCAGATCTCCGAGTTCGGGATCTACGGCCCCGCGGGCGAACCGGGCGGCGGGGACCCCGACCCCGGTGACGACGGCACCGACCTGGCGCGTGGCAAGGCCATCGAGGCGTCCTCGACGATCCACACCTTCGTCGCCGCCAACGCCAACGACGGCAGCCTGAACTCCTACTGGGAGTCCACCGGTCACCCGTCGACCCTGACGGTCAAGCTCGGGGCCGAGGCCGACCTGACCTCCGTGGTGGTCAAGCTCAACCCCGACAGCGCGTGGGGCCCGCGCACGCAGAACATCCAGGTGCTCGGCCGCGCCCAGGGCACGACGGCCTTCACCTCCCTCAAGGCGCGCGCGGACTACTCCTTCAACCCGGCGACGAACCAGAACGCGGTACGTATCCCCGTCACCGGACGCGTCGCCGACCTGCGGCTCCAGATCTTCTCCAACACCGGGGCGCAGGGCGGCCAGGTCGCCGAACTCCAGGTCATCGGGAAGCCCGCGCCCAACCCGGACCTCACCGTCACCGCGCTCTCGTGGTCGCCCGCCTCCCCGGTGGAGACCGACGCGACGACCGTGAGCGCGACGGTGCGCAACATCGGCACGGCCGCGTCCCCGGCGACGACGGTCAACGTCAGCATCGGCAGCACGGTCGCCGGAAGCGCCGCCGTGGGCGCGCTCGCGGCGGGTGCCTCCGCGACCGTCCAGGTCGCCGCCGGAAAGCGTGCCGAGGGCACGTACCGGGTGACCGGGGTGGTGGACCCGACCGACACCGTCGTCGAGCAGGACAACGACAACAACAGCTTCACCGCGACCGGTTCACTGGTCGTGGGTCAGGCTCCCGGACCCGACCTCCAGGTGCTGAGCGTGAGTTCGACACCGCAGAACCCGGCCGTCGGCGCACAGGTCCAGTTCAGCGTGGCGGTGCAGAACCGCGGAACCACGGCGAGCGGTGCCACCACGGTCACCCGTGTCGCGGTGGGCGGTACGACGCTCAACACCAACACCCCGTCGATCGCGGCCGGGGCGACGGCGAACGTGAGCGTCAGCGGCAGTTGGACCGCCACCAGCGGTGGCGCCACCATCGTGGCCACCGCCGACGCGACCAACGTCGTGACGGAGACCAACGAGACCAACAACGCGTTCTCCCGCTCGATCGTGGTCGGGCGCGGCGCGGCGGTCCCGTACGTCGAGTACGAGGCGGAGGCGGGCCGGTACACCGGCACGCTGGTGGAGGCCGACGCCGTACGCACCTTCGGGCACACCAACTTCGGCTCCGAGTCCTCGGGCCGCAAGTCCGTACGGCTCACCGGACAGGGCCAGTTCGTGGAGTTCACCTCCACCAACCCGGCCAACTCGATCGTGGTGCGCAACTCGATCCCCGACGCCCCGGGCGGCGGCGGCACCGAGGCCACGATCAGCCTGTACGCCAACAACACCTTCGTGAAGAAGCTCACCCTCTCCTCGAAGCACAGCTGGCTGTACGGCAACACGGACGGCCCCGAGGCCCTGACGAACACGCCCCAGGCGGACGCCCGCAGGCTGTTCGACGAGGCCAACTCGCTGCTGTCCACGACGTATCCGGCGGGCACCACGTTCAAGCTCCAGCGCGACGCCGGTGACAACGCGTCGTTCTACTACATCGACCTGGTCGACCTGGAGCAGGTCGCGCCCCCGGCGTCCAAGCCCGCCGAGTGCACCTCGATCACGGACTACGGCGCGGTGCCGGGCGACGGGATCGACGACACGACCGCCATCCAGGCGGCGGTCACCGCCGACCAGAACGGCACCATCGAGTGCGTCTGGATCCCGGCGGGCCAGTGGCGTCAGGAGAAGAAGATCCTGACCGACGACCCGCTGAACCAGGGGCAGTTCAACCAGATCGGCATCAAGAACGTCACCATCCGCGGCGCGGGCATGTGGCACTCCCAGCTCTACACGCTGACCGAGCCGCAGAACGCGGGCGGCATCAACCACCCGCACGAGGGCAACTTCGGCTTCGACATCGACGACAACACCAAGATCTCGGACATCGCCATCTTCGGCTCGGGCAGGATCCGGGGCGGCGACGGCAACGCCGAGGGCGGGGTGGGCCTCAACGGCCGCTTCGGCAAGAACACCAAGATCACCAACGTGTGGATCGAGCACGCCAACGTGGGTGCCTGGGTCGGCCGCGACTACGACAACATCCCGTCCCTCTGGGGTCCCGGCGAGGGCCTCGAATTCACCGGCATGCGGGTTCGCAACACGTACGCCGACGGCATCAACTTCACCAACGGCACCCGCAATTCGAAGGTGTTCAACTCCTCGTTCCGCACCACCGGGGACGACTCACTGGCGGTCTGGGCCAACCGGTACGTCAAGGACCAGTCGGTGGACGTCGCGCACGACAACTCGTTCACCAACAACACCATCCAACTGCCCTGGCGCGCGACAGGCATCGCGGTCTACGGCGGCTACGGCAACAAGATCGAGAACAACATCGTCTCCGACACGGCGAACTACCCGGGCATCATGCTGGCGACCGACCACGACCCGCTGCCCTTCTCGGGTCAGACCCTGATCGCCAACAACGCCCTGCACCGCACGGGCGGTGCCTTCTGGAACGAGGACCAGGAGTTCGGTGCCATCACCCTGTTCGCGGCCAGCCGGGACATCACGGGCGTGACGATCAGGGACACCGACATCTACGACTCGACCTACGACGGCATCCAGTTCAAGACCGGCGGCGGCACGATGCCGGGCGTCGTGATCAGCAACGTCAAGATCGACAAGTCCAACAACGGCGCCGGCATCCTGGCCATGAGCGGTGCCCGGGGCAGCGCGACCCTGTCCGGCGTGACGATCACGAACTCGGCGGACGGTCACGTCGTGACCCAGCCGGGCTCCCAGTTCGTGATCACGGGCGCCCCGGCGGCCCGCCTGCCGGGCAAGCTGACGGGCGGTGGCCGACGCTGACGACACCGTAGGCACGAAGGCGCGGACCGGGAACGACGTTTCCGGTCCGCACCCGTTCCCGAGAAGAGCGGGTCCCGGTGCGGGAGTTCCGCTCTCGCACCGGGACCCGCCCACGTCCGCCACGTACGGACGCGCCGCCGAACGCGCCGCGTGTCAGCCGAGCTTGGCGAGCCGCGCGTCGACCGTTTCCTTCGGCTGTTCCGCAGCGCCGCTCAGGGACATCGGGTGGAACGACACCAGGGTGCTGCCCTTGCGCGCGACTCCGCCGTGGCGCGGCGCGGCTCAGACGCGGTGCACCGTGTGCAGCGTCCGGGCGTAGGTGCCCGTGCCGTCCAGGAGGGAGGCGCCGCCGAGGTCGGCCATGGTGGGCCCGTTGACGGTCTTGCGGCTGGAGAGAAAACGGCGCCTGCCGGCCGCGTCCTCGCCCAGGTGGATGCCGACGTGATCGACGGTGACCGTCGAAGTGTCGTCCCCCGAATCGGCGTTGAACAGCACCAGGTCGCCGGGCTGGAGCAGTGCGGCGACGGGCGGACCGGCGCCGTCGGTCCGGTCGACGCGCACGCCCGGCGTGTGGTCGGCCATGTGCCGGGACTGGCGCGGAATGCGCAGCCCGGAGGTGTCCTGGCCGGCGGCCAGCGGCACGCCCATGTGGTGGCCGTACACCATGCGCGTGTAGCCCGAGCAGTCGAGATTGCCGAGCTGCCCGCTCGACGGGCCGGTGTGGGCGCCGTCGTCGAAGGTCCAGCCGATTCCCATGTACTCGTGGAAGTCGGCTCCTTCCACCCGGAATCCCCGGGGATCCGGATAGCCGTACCCGGCCTCGCCCAGCACCCGCCTGCCCTGCGCCGGCCCCGCCCCGGCCGTCACCGTCGGCGCTCCGGCGAGGAACATCGCGGCGTACGCGAGCACGTCCGGGGCCGTGGACCCGGCCCAGCCGCGTACGGTCCCGTCCACCTCGTCGGTCCATGTGCCGTCGAACGGTTGGGGCAGCACCCGTACCCAGTCGGCGTGGGTGACACTCGGCGGGACGTCCCAGGTCGCGGCGTCGACCTGGAAGCGGCCGACGGTGAGCCTGATCGGCAGATTGGCGCACCCGCTGTTGGCCAGGGCGCGCAGGCCCACCCGGCCCTTCGTGAAGGTGGAGTCGGCGATGTCGACGGCCCACGCGGACGGCTCCGCCGACGCCGAACGCCACGCCTTGGCCCGGATACGGGAGCCCTCTCGCCGCACCCGGACCGTCCAGTCGGTGCCCGCGGGCACGCCCGTGGCGAGGGTCTGGGGCGTGGCCAACTGGGTCACCGTGTCGGCGACTTCCTTCTCGACGCGCAGTTCGACCGCGCCCGTGGTGAGGAAGGACAGCCGGGCCCGGTAACTGTTGCGGGTGTCCTGGTAGCCGAAGGCCAGCGCGTACGAACACGCCTGACCGGTGGGCACCTTGTCGAATCTCGCCACGGAACGCACGTCGACGTCGGCGATCTCGTCGTCCCGCAGACTCGCGTGACGGCTGGCGTTGTCGGTGCTGAGGGTGATGACGCCGGTCCCCGGCAGCACCGAGAAGTCGGCGTCGACCGGTCCGAGGGTGGACCAGGTGCCGCCGCCCGGGGAGGCGCCCCAGTACTGCCGCTGCGAGACCGGCAGGGACAGGTCGGGCAGCGTGCGCGCGAAGTCGTCCGCGAAGGGCCGCTTGTTCTCGGCGAACGTACGCCGCGGGCCCGGCAGTACGACGGTCCGCGCGCCGTGGGTCAGCAGCGCGACGCGCGCGCCGCCGGAGGTGACCTCGGTACGGGCGGGGGTCCCCGGCAGGACGGTCGCGGTGAGCGGGGTGTTGAGGGTTACCGGCGTGAAGTAGGACGCGTCCAGCGGGGGCAGCGTCACGGAGAAGGGCGTCGGGGCGAGACCGGTCGAACCGGCGAACGGCCGCACGGACACTGCCGGGCCGGCGGCCCGCGCGGGCGTGGCGACCAGACCGCCGAGGGGGACGGAGGCGGCGGAAGCGGCGAGCGTGGCCAGCAGACCGCGCCGGGAAGTGGGAGCCATGGGCACATGATCCCCTCCGGACCACCATGACGGACCACCATGACGGGCGACCTCACGCCGGCCGGCCCGGCGTCGGCGCGGCGGGAACCGGGCCCGCTCCTCACCCACCGGCACGTCCCACGCCTCCGGTGCTGATAGCTTCGCGCCCGTGATCGTGTATCCGCTGTGGCACGTCGGCCACCAGAACGAAGCCGGTGACGACGGTGCGACCGTGCACGTCGACGAGAGCGGGGTGTTCTGCGACGAGTCGGACGGCGACGACGTGAAGCTGCTCGGTATCTACTCGACGCGTGAACGGGCAGAGGAGCGTGTGCGTCAGGCTCGACTGCTCCCGGGCTTCCGTGACGAACCGGAGTGCTTCTATTTCGACACCTGCGAGCTGGACGAGGACAGTTGGACCGAGGGCTTCGTCCGAGTTCCGCAGGGCGAGTAGACCCGTGGGATGGCGACTCGCACAGGCGAACCGGATCGTGGACGGACCGCGGCCGCGAAACGAGGAGTGAGAGATGGAACGTTACGCCGCCGTGGTCAGGCTGCGCCCGGAGAAAGAAGCCGAGTACCGCGCTCTGCACGCCGCCGCCTGGCCCGGCGTCCTGGCAGCCCTCAAGCGCGCCAACATCGGCAACTACTCGATCTTCCTGCGCGACGGACTGCTGTTCAGCTACCTCGAATACACCGGAGACGACTACGCCACCGACACCGCGGCGATCGCCAACGACCCGACCACACAGCGGTGGTGGGCACTCACCGACCCCTGCCAGCAGCCGCTGGACACCGCGACCGACGGCCAACTCTGGGCGGGCGCCGAGGAGATCTTCCACCTCGACTGATCCGGCGCCCCGGTGGCGCGCCGGGCTCCCGTGCCGCACACCCTTTCCCTCACACCTGGAACGGACCGTGCGCACCGACGCGCGTCACCACCTCGCCAGGCTGAACGACTGCCCGCCGGAGCAGGCCCTCCACCAGGCGGTGGCCCTGCGCGACCGCCTGACGACGCGCTTCCTCAGACTGCGCGAGCGGGAACTGCCCAAGTTGAGCGCACCCGGAAGGGCCTACGTCGCAGACCTCGCCCACGCGATCCGCTCCAACCTCGACCGGGCTCGAACTCCGCCCGCTACACCGCGGTGACCCCCCGCACCCAACTCCCACCGACGAACCCCTCCCCCACCTCCCTGGCACTCACCGACCACCCCGGCGACCCCAGCACCGAACCCCTGGCCTGCCCCTCCGTCGCCTGGTGGTGGCGACAACTGCACACGCCAATGGGCTGAACCGGTCAGACATCGCCGGCGGTCCCCGTCGACGGGCCCCCGCCGAACAAGATCCCAGACACACGAAGAACTCCCAGCCCGGACGAATCCGTGCTGGGAGTTCTGTGAAGCCAACCCAGGTAATTCCGTGTGAATTACCCGTGGTGTCCGAGGGGGGACTTGAACCCCCACGCCCGATAAAGGGCACTAGCACCTCAAGCTAGCGCGTCTGCCATTCCGCCACCCGGACGAGTGGTCGAACCTCGGCGTTTCCGCCGGGCGACAGAGTGAACGATACCAGGGCCCGAGGGTGCTCCTCACCCGTATATCCCGTGGTCCGGGGCATGGGCGGGCGGTCTCGGAGTTACGCCTCGGGCTCCTGGGAGATGCGGACCGTGTTGCCCGAGGGGTCGCGGAACGCGCAGTCGCGCGGGCCCCAGGGCTGGTCGATCGGTTCCTGGAGGACCTCGGCGCCCGCCGTGCGGACCTTCTCGAAGGTCGCGTCGACGTCGTCGGTGCGGAAGACGACCTGGGTGAGGACGCCCTTGGTGAGCAGTTCCTGGATGGCGTCCCCGTCGGCCTGGGAGCGGCCGGCGTGCGGCTGGGAGAGGACGAGTTCCAGGCCGGGCTGGGTCGGGCTGCCGAGGGTGATCCAGCGGAATTCGCCCGAGGCGACGTCGTTGCGGACTTCGAGGCCGAGCGCGTCCCGGTAGAAGGTGAGCGCCTCGTCGGGGTCGTTGACGGTGATGTGCGAGTACTGGAGTGCGATGGTCATGCCGTCCACGCTAGGCGGCGGCCCCGGGGCCCGCTTCTCGGATCCTGCTCGCTTGCCGGGGCGGGGCCGGGGCGCCGCGGGCCGGGCGGGTGAGGATCTTCGAGATGCAGGGAGGCATCGCGGTGACGGCGCCGTGCTCGCGGGCGGCGTACGCGCTCGGGGTCTGCCCCACGATCTCGGTGAAGCGGGAGCTGAACGACCCGAGCGACGTACAGCCCACCGACATGCACGCGTCGGTGACGCTCGTGCCCGCGCGCAGCAGGGCCATCGCCCGCTCGATGCGGCGGGTCATGAGGTAGCTGTACGGCGTCTCGCCGTACGCCGCCCGGAACCGCCGGGAGAAGTGCGCCGGTGACATCAGCGCGTGCCGCGCCATCGTGGGCACGTCCAGCGGGCGCGCGTACTCACGATCGATGAGATCGCGCGCCCGGCGCAGGTGCGCGAGGTTGGCGAGCTCGTTCGCGTCCATGCCGCCGAGGCTACACCTGGCCGCTGACAACCCACCTGACCTGCGGGGAATCGGCTGAGGAGGGGTTCGTACGGCCTCAGCCGATTCCGGTTCAGGACCGGGCCCGCCGGGCGGTCACGGCATCAGGCGTCACGGCATCAGGTGGTCACGGCATCAGGTGGTAGTCGGGGAAGTTCCCCGGCGGCCGTTCGCCGTCCGGGCCGTCGGTGACCGCCTTGACCAGCAGGTCGCCGCCGACGAACGCGCCCCGCCAGGACGAGCCGAAGCCGCCGAACAGTTCGTCGCGGTCACCGCGTGAGCGCGGCCGGCCGTGGCCGACCTTGAACGCGCGGATCTGCGGGGCCAGCCGGGCGTACGTCCGGGGGTCGTCGGTCGCGAGGGTGGCGACCAGCGCCCCGTTGGAGGCGTTCATCGCGGCGAGGAGTTCCGCCTCGGTGTCGACCAGGACGATCGTGTCGACCGGGCCGAAGGGCTCCGCGTGGTGCAGCGGCGAGGACGGGGGCGGGTTGAGCAGGGTGACGGGCGCCAGATAGGCGGAGGTGTCCTGGCCGGGCAGGAAGCGCCCGTCCGCGAGTGATCCGTGGTGCAGCGGGACCGCGCCCCGGTCGATGGCCTCGGTCACCTGGTCGTCCAGTTCCTTGGCCTTGGCCGCGTTGATGAGCGGTCCGAAATCCAGCTCGGGCAGCGGGTCGTCGGGGTGCTCGACGGTCAGCGGGTGGCCGATCCGGATGGACCGTACGGCGGGCAGATAGGCCCCGAGGAAGTCGGAGAACAGCGAGCGCTGGACAACAAAGCGGGGATAGGCGGTGCAGCGCTGCTTGCCGTAGTCGAACAGCTTGGGGATGACGGCGGTGAGCGCGTCCCAGTCGCTGTGGTTCCAGACGCCCCAGGTGTTGAGTCCCTCCTGTTCGAGGATGTGGCGCTTGCCGAGGTCGGCCACGGTGGTGGCGATCCGCGCGCCGGTGTCGCGGCCTCCGACGAAGGAGACGCAGCCGATCTCCGGGGAGCGGACGAGCGCCTCGGACAGCTCTCCGCCGCTGCCGCTGACCAGGGTGAGCGGCAGTCCCTCGCGGGCGGCGAGGGCGGAGGCCAGGGTGAGGCAGGCGACGCCGCCGTCGGTGGGCGCTTTGGCGATCACCGCGTTGCCGGCCAGCGCCTGCACGAGCATGGCGTGGACCAGGACGGACATCGGGTAGTTCCAGCTGGCGATGTTGGAAACCGGGCCGGGCAGCGGGTGGCGGCCCGCCAGCATGGGCTCGATGCCGTCCACGTACCAGCGCACGCCGTCGATCGCGCGGTCGACGTCGGCCTGGGCGAGCCGCCAGGGCTTGCCGATCTCCCAGACGAGGAGGAGGGCGAGCAGTTCGCGGTGTTCGGTGAGGGCGTCGAGGGTGGCGCCGACACGGGCGCGGCGCTCGGCGAGCGGGACGTGCCGCCAGGCGCGGTGCTGGTCGAGCGAGGCGCGTACGGCCTGCTGCGCGGCCTCGGCGTCGAGCCGGGGCGGTCCGGCGACGGGGCTTCCGTCGACCGGGCTGGTGGCGGGGAGGGTACGGCCACCGGTCTGCCAGGACCCCGACCACAGGTTGAGGACGTGGTCGTCCCGGAAGGCTTCGGGCGCGACGGCGAGGCACTGCCGCCAGGCGTCGGACCAGGCGGTGCCCGGCTTGAGGATGAGGGTGGGTGCCATGGTGATCTCCGCTCGAAAGGGGGCGGGAGGTGCGTGGCGCGCGAAACGCGTGAGCGCGTGAGCGCGTGGTCGCGTGGTCGCGTGGTCGCCGGACGGGATGCACGGGTCGTCCGGATCGGGATGTTCGGTCGGGCGTCCGGTCGGGGTTGGGATCGGGTGCTCGGATCGGACGTCCCGGATCGGGGCGTGTGACGTCGGGATGGGTGACGCCGGGGTGCTCGGGTCGGGGTTGGTGACGTCGGGGTGTTCGATCGGATGGTTGACGCCGGGGCGGATGGTGCGGGGCGTGGAGGTCGGACAGGGCGGATCGGTCGTGCCGTACAGGTGGTACGGGTGATACCGGGTCCGGTCGAGTCGGTCAGGTCGACCGGGTGGTGCCGTGCCCGGTCGAGCGCGGTGCCCGGCTGTCGTCGGGGCGTCCGGCGACGGGATCGCCTGCCGGGTGTGCGGTGTGGCTTTGCCGTCCGGTGCGGGTCGCGTACCGGACGGTCGAGCGGTCGAGCCCTAACCGGCACCACCGGGCCGTGCAGGACGGGGTGCCGTCCCTGAGTCCGGTCCGGACCGCGTACCGGACAGTCGAACGGTCGAGCCCTACCCGGCACCACCGGGCCGTACAGGACAGGGTGCCGTCCCTGAGTCCGGTCCGGACCGCGTACCGGACAGTCGAACGGTCGAGCCCTACCCGGCACCACCAGGCCGTACAGGACAGGGTGCCGTCCCTGAGTCCGGTCCGGACCGCGTACCGGACAGTCGAACGGTCGAGCCCTACCCGGCACCACCAGGCCGTACAGGACAGGGTGCCGTCCCTGAGTCCGGTCCGGACCGCGTACCGGACAGTCGAACGGTCGAGCCCTACCCGGCACCACCAGGCCGTACAGGACAGGGTGCCGTCCCTGAGTCCGGTCCGGACCGCGTACCGGACAGTCGAACGGTCGAGCCCTACCCGGCACCACCAGGCCGTACAGGACAGGGTGCCGTCCCTGAGTCCGGTCCGGACCGCGTACCGGACAGTCGAACGGTCGAGCCCTGCTCCGCACCGCCAGGCCGTACAGGACGGGGTGCCGTCCGGTGCCGCGTGGGCCGGGTGTTCCGGGGGGGGTTCGAACCCGGGCCCCGTTCGGGGGCCGGGTACGGAAATTCTTCGCCCGGCCCCGGCCGGGTGCGGTCATCGACACGCGTGGCGCCCCGTCGGCGACCGGGCGCCGGGGCGTTCCCCGGTCCGGTCACCGCGGGGCGGGCGGGGTCAGGCGCCGACGGCGATCCGGTCGAGGACCAGGCGTGCCGTCTCCGAGGGCGTCGAGCCGACCCGTACCCCCGCCGCTTCGAGCGCCTGCTTCTTCGCCTCGGCCGTGCCCGACGAGCCGGAGACGATGGCCCCCGCGTGGCCCATCGTCTTGCCCTCGGGCGCGGTGAAGCCGGCGATGTAGCCGATCACCGGCTTGGTCACGTGCGAGGCGATGTACGCCGCCGCCCGCTCCTCCGCGTCGCCGCCGATCTCGCCGATGAGCACGATGAGTTCGGTGTCCGGGTCGGCCTCGAAGGCGGCCAGGGCGTCGATGTGCGTGGTGCCGACGACGGGATCGCCGCCGATGCCGACCGCCGACGAGAAGCCGATCTCGCGCAGCTCGTACATGAGCTGGTAGGTCAGCGTCCCCGACTTGGAGACCAGCCCGATCCGGCCGGGCTTGGTCGCGATGTCCGCCGGGATGATGCCGGCGTTGGACTGGCCGGGGCTGATCAGCCCGGGACAGTTGGGTCCGATGATGCGGGTGGAGCTGCCGCGCGCGTGCGCCTGGAAGGCGACCGCGTCGTGCACGGGGATGCCCTCGGTGATGACGACGGCGAGGCCGATGCCCGCGTCGACGGCCTCGGTGACCGCCGCCTTCGCGAACGGCGGCGGCACGAAGACGACGGTGACGTCCGCGCCGGTCGCCGCGATGCCGTCGGCGACGGAGCCGAAGACGGGGACGGCCCGGCCGTCGAAGTCGACGCTCTTGCCGGCCTTGCGCGGGTTGACCCCGCCGACGACGTTCGTGCCGGCCTCCAGCATCCGGCGGGTGTGCTTCATGCCCTCGGCGCCGGTCATGCCCTGGACGAGGACCTTGCTCTCCTTGGTCAGGAAAATCGCCATGGTCTGTGTCTCCTCTTCCGGTGGATCTTCGGTGGATCTTCCGGTGGTCCTGCGTTGACCGGCCTTATCCGGCGTTGGCGAGGACGGCGGCCTGGCGCGCGGCGCCGTCCATCGTCGTGACCTGTTCCACGAGGGGATGTGCGCGGGTGTCGAGGATGGCGCGGCCCCGGGCGGCGTTGTTGCCGTCGAGACGTACCACCAGCGGTTTGGTCAGCCGGACGGATTCCAGGGCCTGCACGATGCCGTCGGCGACGGCGTCGCAGGCGGTGATCCCGCCGAAGACGTTGACGAACACGGACTTCACGTCGGGGTCGGAGAGGATGACGGACAGCCCGTCCGCCATGACCTGGGCGGAGGCGCCGCCGCCGATGTCCAGGAAGTTGGCGGGGCGGGCGCCGCAGCCGGCGACGACGTCGAGGGTCGACATGACGAGCCCGGCGCCGTTGCCGATGATGCCGACCTCGCCGTCCAGTTTCACGTAGTTGAGGCCCTTGGCTGCGGCGGCGGCCTCCAGCGGGTCGGCGCCCGGGTCCTCCTGGTCGTCGCCCCAACGGCTCTGGCGGAAGCGGGCGTTGTCGTCCAGGGTGACCTTGCCGTCGAGTGCCAGGATGCGCCCGTCCGTGGTCCTGACGAGCGGGTTGACCTCGACCAGCAGGGCGTCCTCGCGGATCAGTACCTGCCAGAGCGCTTCGAGTACGGGGGCGGCCTCGGGCGGCAGCGAGGCCGCCACGGCGATCTCCATCGCCTTCGCCGCCGTGACGCCCTCGGCCGGGTCGACGGGAATCCGGGCGACGGCCTCGGGGCGGGTCTCGGCCACTTCCTCGATCTCCATGCCGCCCTCGGCCGACGCGATCGCGAGGAACGTGCCCGCGGCCCGGTCGAGCACGTAACTGACGTAGAACTCGCTCTCGATGTCGACCGGTTGGGCCAGCATCACCGTGCGGACGGTGTGGCCCTTGATGTCCATCCCGAGTATCTGACGAGCGGTCAGTTCCGCCGCGGCCGGGTCGGCCGCGAACTTCACCCCGCCGGCCTTGCCCCGGCCTCCGGTCTTCACCTGTGCCTTGACGACGACCCGGCCGCCGAGCCGGTCGGCCGCGAACGCGGCCTCCCGGGCGAACTCGACGGTCTCGGCCTCCGGCACGGCGATGCCGTACTCCGCGAACAGGTCTCGGGCTTGGTGCTCGTACAGATCCATGCCGGCTCCCGCTTCAAGAAAACGAATGAAAGTGCCGCGCCCCCTGGACACCACCCCACTGGATGGGGGATAACAAGTTTCATACAGTATTCGTCGACTGTATGCAATCCATCGCGGGAGCACCGGGAAGCACCCCCAAGAGCCCTCCCGGCTCCTCTACGAAGGGACAGGACAACCTCATGCCCGACGACAGCCAGGAACTCATCTCCGGTGGTCATCTGGTCGCCAAGGCCCTCAAGGCAGAAGGTGTCGAGGTCATCTACACCCTCTGTGGCGGCCACATCATCGACATCTACGACGGCTGCGTCGACGAGGGCATCGAAGTCGTCGACGTACGTCACGAGCAGGTCGCCGCGCACGCCGCCGACGGCTACGCGCGCATCACCGGCAAGCCCGGGTGCGCCGTCGTCACCGCCGGACCGGGCACGACCGACGCCGTCACCGGTGTCGCCAACGCGTTCCGCGCCGAGTCACCCATGCTGCTGATCGGCGGTCAGGGCGCGCTCACCCAGCACAAGATGGGGTCGCTCCAGGACCTGCCGCACGTGGACATGATGACGCCGATCACCAAGTTCGCGGCGACCGTCCCGGACACGGCGCGCGCCGCCGACATGGTCTCCATGGCGTTCCGCGAGTGCTACCACGGCGCTCCCGGACCGTCGTTCCTGGAGATTCCGCGTGACGTCCTCGACGCCAAGGTGCCGGCCGACAAGGCGCGCGTGCCCAACCAGGGCCAGTACCGCGCCTCGACCCGTTCGGCCGGCGACCCCGCGGCCATCGAGAAGCTCGCCGATCTCATCGTGCACGCCGAGAAGCCGGCGATCCTGCTCGGCAGCCAGGTGTGGACGACACGGGCCACGGACGACGCCATCGAGCTGGTGCGGACGCTGAACGTCCCCGCCTACATGAACGGCGCGGGCCGTGGCACGCTGCCGCCCGGCGACCCGCACCACTTCCAGCTCTCGCGCCGCTACGCCTTCACCAACGCCGACCTCATCATCATCGTCGGCACCCCCTTCGACTTCCGGATGGGGTACGGCAAGCGGCTCTCGCCCGACGCGACGGTCGTGCAGATCGACCTCGACTACCGGACCGTCGGCAAGAACCGGGACATCGACCTCGGCATCGTCGGCGACGCCGGCCTGATCCTGAAGTCGGTCACCGAGGCGGCCAGTGGCCGGATCAACGGCGGCTCCGCCAAGCGCAAGGCATGGCTGGACGAGTTGCGCGCCGCCGAGCAGACGGCGATCGAGAAGCGGCTGCCGAGCCTGCGTAAGGACAGCTCGCCGATCCACCCGTACCGCCTGGTGAGCGAGATCAACGACTTCCTGACCGAGGACTCGATCTACATCGGCGACGGCGGCGACATCGTCACCTTCTCCGGGCAGGTCGTCCAGCCCAAGTCGCCGGGTCACTGGATGGACCCGGGCCCGCTCGGCACGCTCGGTGTCGGTGTCCCCTTCGTCCTCGCGGCGAAGCAGGCCCGGCCCGACAAGGAGGTCGTGGCGCTGTTCGGCGACGGCGCCTTCTCGCTGACCGGCTGGGACTTCGAGACGCTCGTCCGCTACAACCTGCCGTTCGTCGGGATCGTCGGCAACAACTCGTCGATGAACCAGATCCGTTACGGCCAGAAGGCCAAGTACGGCGACGAGCGGGAGCGGATCGGCAACACCCTCGGCGACGTCCACTACGACAAGTTCGCCCAGATGCTGGGCGGTTACGGCGAAGAGGTCCGGGACCCGGCCGACATCGCGCCCGCGCTCCAGCGGGCCCGCGAGTCCGGGCTGCCCTCGCTGATCAACGTCTGGGTCGACCCCGACGCGTACGCCCCCGGAACCATGAACCAGACCATGTACAAGTAAGGGAGGCCATGATGACCCAGGCTCTCGAAGCCCCGGAGAACTCCCCCGACACCCTCGGCAACCAGGCACTGTCCGGCGTCCGTGTCCTCGACATGACGCATGTGCAGTCCGGCCCCTCGGCCACCCAGATCCTCGCCTGGCTCGGTGCCGACGTGGTGAAGGTGGAGGCGCCGACGGGCGACATCACCCGCAAGCAGCTGCGCGACATCCCCGATGTCGACTCGCTGTACTTCACGATGCTCAACTGCAACAAGCGCAGCGTCACGCTCAACACCAAGACCGAGCGCGGCAAGGAACTGCTGACCGAACTGATCCGCCGCTCCGACGTCATGGTGGAGAACTTCGGCCCCGGCGCCGTCGACCGGATGGGGTTCACCTGGGAGAAGATCCAGGAGATCAACCCGGAGATCGTCTACGCCTCCATCAAGGGCTTCGGCGAGGGCCCGTACACCAACTTCAAGGCGTACGAGGTCGTCGCCCAGGCGATGGGCGGCTCGATGTCGACCACCGGCTTCGAGGACGGCCCGCCGATGGCGACCGGCTCGCAGATCGGCGACTCCGGCACCGGTATGCACGCGGTGGCCGCCATCCTGGCCGCGCTCTTCCAGCGGACCGCCACCGGGCGCGGGCAGCGCGTGAACGTCGCGATGCAGCACGCCGTGCTCAACCTCTGCCGGGTCAAGCTCCGCGACCAACAGCGCCTGGCGAACGGGCCGTTGGCCGAGTACCCGAACGAGGACTTCGGCGACGAGGTGCCCCGCTCCGGCAACGCGAGCGGCGGCGGGCAGCCCGGCTGGGCGGTCAAGTGCGCGCCGGGCGGGCCCAACGACTACGTCTACGTGATCGTGCAGCCCGTCGGCTGGAAACCCATCAGCGCGCTGATCGGGCGGCCCGAACTGACCGACGACCCCGACTGGGCGACCCCCGAGGCCCGCCTCACCAAGCTGGGCAAGATGTTCCAGCTGATCGAGGAGTGGACCGCGACCCTCCCCAAGTGGGAGGTGCTGGAGAAGCTCAACGCGCACAACATCCCGTGCGGGCCGATCCTCTCCACCAAGGAGATCATCGAGGACCCGTCCCTCGCGGCGAACGACATGGTCGTCAAGGTCGCGCACCCGCAGCGCGGTTCGTTCACCACGGTCGGAAGCCCGCTGAAGCTCTCCGACTCCCCCGTGCGCATCACCTCCTCACCGCTGCTCGGCGAGCACAACGCCGACGTGTACGTCGGCGAGCTGGGGCTCGGCCCCGAGGAGCTGCGCCTGCTGAAGACGAACGGAGTCATCTAGTGGCGGACAGCCATCAGTTCACGCCCGACAAGGACGCCGTCGCGGCGATCGTCGAGGACGCGCTGGCCCAGGGGCGCACCTCGCTGACGGCGCCCGAGGGCAAGGCGGTCACCGACGCGTACGGCATCCCGACGCCCGGTGAGTCGCTCGCGGAGTCGGCCGACGACGCCGTGGCCGTGGCGGCACGGCTCGGCTTCCCGGTGGCGATGAAGATCGTGTCGCCGGAGATCCTGCACAAGACGGACGCGGGCGGTGTGCGCATCGGCGTCAACTCGGTGGCCGAGGTGCGCTCCGCGTTCACGACGATCGTCTCCAACGCGCGGAAGTACGACGCGAACGCCACGATCCTCGGCGTACAGGTGCAGCAGATGGTGCCCGCGGGCACCGAGATCCTGATCGGCACCGTCACCGACCCCACCTTCGGCAAGGTCGTGGCCTTCGGGCTCGGCGGTGTCCTGGTGGAGGTGCTGAAGGACGTCACCTTCCGGCTCGCGCCGGCCACCAAGGACGACGCGCTGTCGATGCTGGACGGCATCCGGGCCGCCGAGATCCTGCGGGGCGTACGGGGCGGGGCGGCGGTCGACCGGGACGCGCTCGCCGATCTCGTGGTGCGGGTCTCGCAGTTGGCCGCCGACTTCCCCAACATCGCGGAGGTGGACCTCAATCCGGTCTTCGCCTCCGAGAACGGGGTCATGGCGGCGGACGTCCGCATCCTGCTCACCGACGAGATACCGCCGGCCCGGACCACGTACGGGCGCGAGGAGATCCTGACCTCGATGCGGCGGCTGATGGAGCCCCGCTCGGTGGCGGTCATCGGTGCCTCCAACGAGGAGGGCAAGATCGGCAATTCGGTCATGCGGAACCTGATCGACGGAGGTTTCGCGGGCGAGATCTTCCCGGTCAACCCCAAGGCCGATGACATTCTCGGCCGCAAGGCGTACAAGAGCGTGGTGGATGTTCCCGGTGAGCCGGACGTGGCGATTTTCGCGATCCCCGCGAAGTTCGTCGCCGGCGCCCTCGAAGAGGTCGGACGCAAGAACATCCCCAACGCCGTGCTGATCCCGTCCGGTTTCGCGGAGACCGGTGAGCACGAGCTCCAGCAGAAGATCGTGACGATCGCCGAGGAGAACGGGATCCGGCTGCTCGGCCCGAACATCTACGGCTACTACTCCACCTGGCAGGACCTCTGCGCGACGTTCTGCACCCCGTACGACGTCAAGGGCGGCGTGGCGCTGACCTCGCAGTCCGGCGGCATCGGGATGGCGATCCTCGGCTTCGCGCGGACCACCAGGACGGGTGTGTCGGCCATCGTCGGGCTCGGCAACAAGTCGGACCTCGACGAGGACGACCTGCTGACCTGGTTCGGTGAGGACGACAACACCGACTGCATCGCGATGCACCTGGAGGACCTCAAGGACGGCCGGGCCTTCGTGGAGGCGGCGCGGGCGACCGTACCGAAGAAGCCGGTGGTGGTCCTCAAGGCCGGGCGTACGGCGGCCGGCGCGAAGGCGGCGGGCTCGCACACCGGGGCCCTGGCGGGCGACGACGCGGTGTACGAGGACATCCTGCGGCAGTCCGGTGTCATCAGGGCGCCGGGGCTGAGCGAGATGCTGGAGTACGCGCGGGGGCTGCCCGTGCTGCCGACCCCCAAGGGCGACAACGTGGTGATCATCACGGGCGCCGGCGGGTCGGGGGTGCTGCTGTCCGACGCGATCGTCGACAACGGCCTGTCGCTGATGGAGATCCCGCCGGACCTGGACGAGGCGTTCCGCGCCTTCATCCCGCCCTTCGGGGCGGCGGGCAACCCGGTGGACATCACCGGCGGCGAACCGCCGTCGACGTACGAGGCCACGATCCGGCTCGGTCTTGAGGACCCCCGGATCCACTCGCTGGTCCTCGGCTACTGGCACACGATCGTCACCCCGCCGATGGTCTTCGCGGAGCTGACGGCGCGAGTGGTGGCCGAGTTCCGGGAGCGCGGCATCGAGAAGCCGGTGGTGGCGTCCCTGGCGGGCGACGTGGAGGTGGAGGAAGCGTGCCAGTACCTCTACGAGCGGGGCGTCGTGGCGTACCCGTACACCACGGAGAGGCCCGTCGAAGTGCTCGGCGCGAAATATCGCTGGGCGCGGGCGGCGGGGCTGCTGTGAGGAGCGGTCCGCGGCCGAACACCGGCCGGGCGTCCGGGGGTTGTCCCCCGGAGCGACACCGTCCGCCGGGCGCGGGCGGCGGGGCCGCCGCGAGCATCTGCTCGCGGGCGAGTACCGGCCCCGCCACGACCGGTACGGAGTTATGGGGAGGCGGCCGATGAGCTGACGGCTCGACCCAGGGGGCCTGTGGATACCGCTCATCGCAGGCCCCCCGCACGAAGAGAACGGACAGGGGGCGCTGGCCTGACTTCTTCGACGCAAGGGGTTCGATCGACAATGGCGACAACTGACATCTCCGCTTCTGTCCCCTACCAGGAGGTGGCGGACCGGAACGGCCGTATCTACCGGATCGGGCAGTCCGACCGGCAGATCATGGGCCGGCCGCGCTGGACGATGGTGCTCTTCCCGTGGATCGGGATGATGGGCATCAGCTCATCGGAGTACGCGTTCACCGCGGCGGAGGACACGCTCCACACGGCGCACGCGTGGAGCAGCGGGCACATCTTCTGGCTGATGGGTGTCTGGATCTTCTTCCAGGCGGCCGTGGCCTTCCCCGCGGGGCAGCTCCGTGAGAGCGGCAAGCTGCCCGCCCGCTACGCGATGATGCTCGGCGCGCTCGGCACGCTGCTGGGCTATCTGTCCCTGGCCTACGCGCCGCACGTGATCGTGGCGTACATCGGCTTCGGAATGTTCAGCGGTATCGGCGCGGGTCTGGTCTACGCGACCTGCGTCAACATGGTCGGCAAGTGGTATCCGGAGCGCAAGGGAGGCAAGACCGGCCTCGTCAACGGCGGTTTCGCCTACGGCTCGGTGCCCTTCGTCTTCCTCTTCACCTCGTACATGGATCTGAGCAACTACCAGGGCGTCCTGGTCATGGTGGGCGTCATCTGCTGCGCGATGGTGGCGATCTCGGGCTGGTTCTTCAAGGACCCGCCGAAGTTCTGGTGGCCCGAGGGCGCGGACCCGCTGAAGGTCTCGGACGACCCGAGGATCCGTCGCGCGCTGGAGAAGAACCCGCCGGCCGTCCGGCAGTACACCCCGAAGGAAGCGGCGCGCGTCCCGGTCCTGTGGATGATGTGGTTCTGTCTGCTCTGCACGGCGGGCATCAACATCTTCGGTATCGCGATGCAGGTGCCGTTCGGCAAGGAGATGGGCTTCGCGGGCGGGATCGTGGCCACGGCGATGTCGCTGAAGGCCATCGTGAACGGCACGGGACGCGGTGTCATCGGCTGGATCTCCGACAAGTACGGACGGCGTCAGACGCTGATCTTCGTCTGTGTGGTCCTGGGCATGTCGCAGTTCGGTGTGCTGCTCTCCGGATCCGCGGGCAGCATGCCGCTGTTCCTGGTCTGCTCGATGATCTCCGGCTTCGGCGGCGGCGCTATCTTCCCGCTGTTCGCGGCCATGACGGCGGACTACTTCGGGGAGAACAACAACGCGTCCAACTACGGCATGGTCTACAGCTCCAAGCTCATCTCCGGTCTCGTCGGTGCCGGTGTGGGTGGTGTCGTGGTGGCCAACTGGGGCTACGAGACCGCGTTCGTCATCGCGGGCGGTGTCGGACTGTTCTCGGCCTGCCTCGCCATCTTCCTGAAGGCC
Organism: Streptomyces sp. NBC_01498; assembly: GCF_036327775.1. Lineage (NCBI taxonomy): Bacteria > Bacillati > Actinomycetota > Actinomycetes > Kitasatosporales > Streptomycetaceae > Streptomyces > Streptomyces sp. NBC_01498. The sequence goes on from NZ_CP109598.1 coordinate 922,969, forward strand.
CCCGGCAGGCCCGACATCAGGAAGATCCAGGCCAATCCGAACCCGATCGGCCGGGAGGACGCCTGAGCGGTCCCCGCTGACGGGATCGTGAAGCGCCACATACGACGCCCCCTGTACGGCTCCGGAAAGGAGTCGTACAGGGGGCCTCGGCCGTACGTCCCGGCGTGACGCGCCGGGACGGGCGACCCGGGTCGTCAGCGGCGCTTCTGGCGCAGCGAGTGCAGGTGGTCGGCGGACTTCTGCGCGAACAGGAAGGAGTCGACCGGGTTGTCGTGCTCCGCCTGCCAGTGGTGGTCCCGGCGGCCGTTGTGGGTCTTGTTCACGGCGGAGATGAACGTCTTGTAGTCGATGTCGCCGTCGCCGACGTCGACCATGTCGTAACCGTCGCGCGCCTCCTCGTTCTTCACGCCGTCCTTGACGTGGAAGAGCGGGTAGCGGTCGGGCTGCTTGAGGACGTAGCGCAGCGGGTCGAGGGGCGCGGGCCGGCCGTCACCGGTCTGGCTGAAGCGGTGCTTGGCGGCGAAGGCCCAGTAGATGTCCATCTCCAGGTAGACCAGCTTGGGGTCGGTCTCCGCGAGCAGCACGTCGTAGAGGCGGACGCCCGGCTGGTCGCTGGCGAAGGAGAACTCCTCGGCGTGGTTGTGCTGGTAGAACTTCATGCCGCGCCTGCGGGCGGCGGCGCCGTAGGTGTTGAAGTCCTCGGCGGCGCGCTTCCATCCGTCGACGGTGTCGCCGTAGCGCCAGGGGCCGGAGGCGGTGCCGATGTGGTCGAGGCCCAGCGCCTGGGCGTCGTCCAGCACCTTGTCCAGGTTCTGGGCGAAGCTGTACGCGGCGGGGTTGTTGTCGTCGTAGTAGTTGACGTGGCTGCCGATGGGGCGCAGGCCGTGGTCGCGGGCGAGCTTGCGCAGCTGCGGGAGGGTGAGGGCGCCGGCGCTGCCCTGGGTGTAGCCCGCGTACTCGATCTCGTCGTAGCCGAAGCGCTCCAGTTCCTCGAAGACCTTGGCGAAGCCGAGCGTGTTGACCTTGTCCCGGAGGGAGTAGAGCTGGATGCCGAGGTGGCCCGGGGTGAGGACCGGCTCGGTGCGCCCGTGTCCGTGGCCGTGTCCGTGGCCGTGACCCCGGCCGTGGTCGCCCGCGGCGGCGGGGGTGGCCGCCGCGAGGCCGAGGACGGCCGCGGCTCCGGTGCCCGCGGCCACGCCCAGCATGTTGCGCCGGCTGAGTGTGGCGGCGAGCTCGGGGTCGACTGACTTCTTGCGGCTCATGCGTGGAACTCCTTAGTTCAGTGCAGTCCGGCGAGAGTGAGGAGCAGGGACTTCACGTCGGTGGCCCGGGTCCGGCCCGCGACGGCTTCGGGGGTGGAGCAGACGATGAGCGGACCTTCGTCGTCGCTCGTGGGGAGGCGGCCGTGGCTGCCGCGGATGGGTGAGGGGTCCAGGGGGACCACGGCGAGGCGGTAGCGCATGCCGAGCTTCTTGCGGGCGATGGCCTTGGCCGCCTTGACCTTCACGTACGGATCCTGGGGGTCCATGAACAGCTCGACGGGGTCGTAGCCCGGCTTGCGGTGGATCTCGACCAGCTGGGCGAAGTCGGGCGCCCTGGCGTCGTCGAGCCAGTAGTAGTACGTGAACCAGGCGTCGGGTTCGGCGACGGCGACCAGTTCGCCGGAGCGCGGGTGGTCCAGGCCGTGGTTCTTCTTGCCCTCGTCGTCCAGGATCTCCTCGATGCCCGCGAGGTCCTTCAGCGCCTCGCGGGTCGCGTCCAGGTCCTCCGGGCGGCGCACGTAGATGTGGGCGATCTGGTGGTCGGAGACGGCGAAGGCGCGGGAGGCCATCGGGTCCAGGTACTCCATGCCGTCCTGGGTGTGGACCTCCAGCAGTCCGGCGCGGCGCAGGGCCCGGTTGATGTCGACGGGCCGGGAGACGTTGGTGATGCCGTACTCGGAGAGGGCGACGACGGTGCGGCCCTCGGCGCGCGCGTCGTCCAGCAACGGGCCCATGGCCGCGTCGAGTTCGCGGGCCGCCCGGTGCGAGCGGGGGTCGTCGGGGCCGAAGCGCTGGAGGTCGTAGTCCAGGTGCGGGAGGTAGCACAGGGCGAGGTCGGGGCGGCGGGTGTCGATGATGTGGCGGGTGGCGTCGATGATCCACTGCGAGGAGACGAGGTCGGCGCCGGGGCCCCAGAAGTGGAAGAGGGGGAACGTGCCGAGTTTGTCGTGCAGTTCGTCGTGCAGGGCGGGCGGCCGGGTGTAGCAGTCGGGTTCCTTGCGGCCGTCGGCGTAGTACACGGGGCGGGGGGTGACGGTCCAGTCGGTGTCCGCGCCCATGGCGTACCACCAGCAGATGTTGGCGACGGTGTAGCCGGGGTGGAGGCGCCGGGCGGCGTCCCAGAGTTTGTCGCCGGAGACCAGTCCGTTGTGCTGGCGCCACAGCAGGACGTCGCCGAGTTCCCGGAAGTACCAGCCGTTGCCGACGATGCCGTGCTCGGAGGGCAGGGTGCCGGTGAGGAAGGTGGACTGCGCGCTGCACGTGACGGCGGGCAGCACGGTGGTCAGCGGGGCGTGCGAGCCGTCCGCCGCCAGCTTCTTGAGATTCGGCATGTGGGCCAGGAGCTGGGGGGTGAGGCCGACGACGTCCAGGACCAGCAGGGGTGTGGGGCGGGTGGTGTCCGGCGCGGCGGACTGCTCGGGGGTGGGGTCGGCGGTCATGGCAGCTCCTTGAGGCCCAGGTCGACCAGGAGGTCGCGGGCCAGCGTCAGTTCGGCGGCGATGCCCTCGGCGAGCCGGCCGCGTGAGCGGGGCCGCAGCTCGGGCGGGAGCGCCTGCCAGGTGTACGTCTCGACCTCCAGGTGGCGGGTCAGCGGCACGGGGCCGCCGACGAGCCGGGCCAGGGTGTCCTGGAGTACCGGGAGGGTGGAGGTCAGGGGCGGGGCGGGCGGGGCGTGCAGCGGTACGTGGAAGTGCGAGCGCCAGGGGGCGCCGTCGGGCAGTGTCTCGCCGGCCAGGGCCTCTTCGAGGTCGTCGGTGCCGCGCAGGCCCGCCGCCGTGCGGGTGCGGGTCTGGTGCAGGAAGCGCGGCTCGGCGAACGCGGCGAGCGCCTCGCGCACCTCGGGCAGATGCGGGTGTTCGGCGTGCAGGGCGGCGGACAGCTGGGCCTTGGGGATGGTGACGCCGGCCTCGGTGAGGGCCTTGAGGGCGGTGGCCGGGTCCTCGAAGGAGGTGGCGAGGTGGCAGGTGTCGACGCAGATGCCGACGCGGGCGCTGGCGACGTCGGTGAGCGGGCCGATCGCGTCGGCGGTGGTCTCGACGGTGCAGCCGGGCTCGGGTTCCAGTGCGATCCGGATGGATTTGCCGGTCAGTTCCTCCAGCGCGTCGAGCCGTTCGGCGAGGGTGGTGAGGGCGGCGTGCGCGGTGCGGGCCGCGGCGTCGTCGAAGGCGGTGCGCCAGGCGAGCGGGAGGGTGGAGACGGAGCCCTCGGTGACGTCGTCGGGGAGCAGCGCGGCGAGCAGGCGGGCGAGGTCGGTGGTGTGTTCCAGGCGTTCGGGGTCGGCCCAGTCCGGTTTGTAGACGCGGTACTTGACCTCCTCGGCGCCGAAGCCCTCGTAGGGGAAGCCGTTGAGGGTGACGACCTCCAGCCCGCGTCGGTCCAACTCGCTTTTCAGACCGCGCAGTTGGGCGGGGTCGTTGATCAGGGAGCGGGCGGCGTCGCGGGCCAGCCAGAGGCCGATGCCGAGCCGGTCGCGGCTCAGGCGTTTGCGTACCGGCTCGCAGTGGTCGCGCAGTTGGGCCAGGACGCCTTCGAGGGTCTCGGCGGGGTGGACGTTGGTGCAGTAGGAGAGGTGGACGGTGGAGCCGTCGGGGTGGCGGAAGCGCACGGGTCACTCACCGCCGCGGAGGATGGAGTTCCCCTCGTGCAGGGCTTCCGGTGCGGGGACGTCGAGCTGGAGTCTGCCGCTGAGGCCGTAGAACGCGACGGGGTTGCGCCACAGGACCTTGTCGACGTCGTCGTCGGAGAAGCCGGCGGCGAGCATCGCGTCGGCGACCTTGCGGGTCTTCAGCGGGTCGCTCTTGCCCCAGTCGGCGGCGGAGTTGACGAGGACGCGGTCGGTGCCGTGGGAGCGCAGGACGGCGACCATCCGGTCCTCGTCCATCTTGGTGTCGGGGTAGATGGAGAAGCCGAGCCAGCTGCCGCTGTCCGCGGCGTCCTTGACGGTCGTCTCGTTGAGGTGGTCGAGCAGCACGTGCTCGGGGTCGAGGTTCGACTCGCGGACGACGTCGATGGTCCGGCGCAGTCCGGTCAGTTTGTCGCGGTGCGGGGTGTGGACCATGGCGGGCAGCGCGTACTCGGCGGCGAGCTGGAGCTGGGCGGCGAGCGCGACGTCCTCGGCGGGGGTCATGGAGTCGTAGCCGATCTCGCCGACGGCGACGACGCCGTCCTTGACGAGATAGCGCGGCAGTTCGTCCAGGACGGGGGTGCACCTCGGGTCGTTCGCCTCCTTGGGGTTGAGGGCGAGCGTGCAGTGGTGCGCGATGCCGTACTGCGCGGCGCGGAACGGCTCCCAGCCGAGCAGCGCGTCGAAGTAGTCGTAGAAGCTCTCGGGCGAGGTGCGGGGCTGGCCGAGCCAGAAGGACGGCTCGACGAGCGCACGGACTCCGGAGGCGTACATGGCCTGGTAGTCGTCCGTGGTGCGGGAGGTCATGTGGATGTGGGGGTCGAAGATACGCATCAGGACTCCTCGCCGGTCATGTTCATTACGCGGTGCAGGTCGTCGGGGACCGACCGGCCCGCCGCGGTGCGCTCGGACGCGTAGTCGGCGAGCATCCGGGCGAGTTCCAGGTCGCCGCGGGCGCGCCGTTCGGCGTCCGCGACGGCGGCGACGGGCACGCCGGTGAAGAGGCACTTGAGTACGGCGTGCCGCCAGGCGTGCGGGTCGAGATGGCCGGCGGCGTACGGGCCGACGGCCGCCTCGACCAGGGTGGTGTCGTTGGTGCGCAGCGCGTCCTCGATCAGGGGCAGGGCCCCGGGGCCGGGGACGCGGTCCGGCAGGGCGAGGAGGACGGCGCGGCGTTCGGCGGCGGCGCCCCGCTGGTAGAGGCGGGTGAGGGTGGCGACGTCGGCGGCGGCGTGCCGGAGCAGCAGGGCCCGGACGGCGTCGGCGTTCTGTTGGCCGACGTGCCGGCCGGCGGCGGCGAAGCGCAGCTCCCACGTCGGTGCGGCAACGTTGTCGGGTGCCCCGGCCGCTTCCGCCGCCTCGGCGAGCGCCTGGTCGAGCCAGGCGACGGCCTTGGCGTCGAGCCGGCTGTCGATCTCCTCGCGGTTCATGCCGATGCTCCCTTCGAGCGCAGGAATTCCAGGGAGGTGCGGGCCATCTCGGGGCCGGCGTGCGAGTGCCGGGGCAGCTCCACGACGGTGAGGCCCTGGTAGCCGGTGGCGTCGAGCGCGGCCAGCACGGGCGGGAAGTCGATCTCGCCGTCCCCGAACGGCAGATGCTCGTGGACGCCGCGCCGCATGTCCTCGATCTGTACGTGCCGCAGCCAGGGCCCGGCGTCGCGTACGCAGTCCTCGGGCGGGGCGGGCTCCAGGCACTGGCAGTGGCCGATGTCCAGGGTGAGGCCGAGGGGTTCGGGGTCGCCGAGGAGGGTGCGGAGGTGGTGGAAGCCGGCGATGTCGGCGAGGAGATGGCCGGGTTCGGGCTCGATGGCGACGGGGACACCGGCTGCCTGTGCGGCCTCGATCACCGGGGTGATCGATTCCTCCAGCCGTTTCCAGGCGGTGTCGGGGTCGGTGCCGTCGGGGGTGATGCCGCTGAAGCAGTGCACGGCGTGCGCGCCGAGGTCGGCGGCGACCCGGACGGCGGTGACGAGCAGTCCGGTGCGGGCGGCGCGGGCCTCGGGGTCGGCGTCGAGCAGGGTGGGTCCGTGCTTGCGGCGGGGGTCGAGGACGTAGCGGGCGCCGGTCTCGACGGTGACGGACAGGCCGAGTCCGGCGAGCCGCGCGCCCACCTTCGCGGTGCGGGCGGCGAGTTCGGGGGCCGTCGGGTCGAGGTGCATGTGGTCGAGGGTCAGTCCGACGCCGTCGTACCCGAGGTCGGCGAGCAGCCCGAGGGCGTCGTCCAGCCGCAGGTCGGTGAGCCCGTTGGTGCCGTATCCGTAGCGGAGGGTCATGTCACACTCACCTTTTTCGCGAACTTCCTGGCCAGCGGGACGAGTCCGATGACGGCGAGGCCGAGCCCGGGGGCGCCGCCGCGCGCGGCGAGGGCGGCCTGGAACGGGATCATGGCCCGGATTCCGCCGCCGACGGAGCGCTGGGTGAGCTGCGGGGACGGGTTGAGGGCGGCGTGCAGGTAGGGCCGTCCGGCGGTGGTGACGTACACGGCGGCGAGGCCGGCGGTCACCAGCGCGGCGGCGTCCGCCGTACGGGGGCGCCCGACGAGCCCGCCGAGGACCCCGGTGAGGGCGAGCGCGGCGAGCGGGGCGGCGGTGGACCCGCCGTACACCTCGCGCCGGGAGACGGCGGTGACGGCGACGGTGTGCGCGCCGAGGAGGGCTGCGGGGACGAGGGCGCGGCGGGTGCCCCCGGCCGCCGGGAGCGTGCCGCCGGGCCGTGCGGCGGACCGGCGGGCCGCGTGGGCCGCGTGGGCGGCCGAACCGGCGGCGAGGGCGGTCAGTGCCTCCCACGGGCCGGTTCCCGGGGCGGGCGGGACCGCGCGGCCCGCGGTGTGCGTCCGGTGGAGCCCGGCGAGCAGTCGGGCGAGCGGTCCCGCCGCCGCGGCCGGGGTCCGGTGCGAGGAACCGGGGAACCACGCGGGGAGCGCCGACGGGAGGCGGCCGGGCGGGGGCCCCGCACGGCGGTCGGCCGACAGACCGGCGGCCCAGGCGGACAGCAGGGCCGGCAGTCCGGCCCCGGTGACGGCCGGGTCGCCCGGCCGCGCGGCGGCGTGCACCGTACGGCCGTGGCGTCCCGGACCGGCGCGGTGGGAGGCCAGCGGCTCCGCCGGACCGAGCGGCGCGGAACGGCCGTTGGGGGACGAGGCGTCGGCCCAGGCCGACAGCAGGGCGAGCAGCCCGGACGACCGGTCGGCCGGACGGGCGGGGGCACCGGCCGGACCGGCACAGTCGAGGAGTTCCGGGGCGCCGGGCGCCGGGAGGCCGGTGGCCGCGACCGCCCGGCCGACCTGCGCGCACGCCTCGGTCCAGGCCGACAGCCCGGCGGGGGACGGCGCGGCGTCCGTGCGGAACGGGGGCGGGCACGGGGTGGAGCCGGTCCCGTGCGCGGGGCCGGCGGGCCGTGAGGCCAGCGGCTCGGTCGGTCCGCAGACCGCCGTGCGTGCCTGGGCGGACGATCCGCCCGCCCAGGCCGGCAGCCGGCCGGACAGACCGGTGGGGGCCCCCGTCGGGGCCGGCGGCTGCGGGGAGCGGCCGAGCAGCTTGAGCACGGGGGCGGCCCACCGGGTCGCCGAAGATTCCGGCCGGGTGCTCCCCGGTGCCGGACCCGCCGCCGTACGGTCCGGCGCACCGCCGGTCCGGGGCAGCGGGCGGGACGCCGGGTTCCGCGCCGGACCGGTCTCCCGGGTCCCGGCGGACGCGGCGCGGGAGGCCGCCGTCGTCGTCGCGGCGGCGCCCAGGAGTACGTCCAGCGCGCGGGCGGCGCCCATCGCCACCGGGCCCGCCGCCGTGTGCTTGAGCTTGAGGTCGTACGCCCAGACCGCGACCGTCAGGGCGCCGGTCAGGGCCAGGGCGGGGCGCCCGGCGCGGGACGCGAGGAAGAGGCCGGCGGCCGTGAGGCCGCCCGCCGCCGTGAGCGCCGCGTTCGGGCTGATACGGCCCGAGGGGATCGGGCGGTGCGGGCGCTCCCGGGCGTCCTCCTCGCGGTCGGCCCAGTCGTTGAGCGCCATCCCCGCCTCGTACAGGCACAGGGAGGCGCCGACGGCGAGCGCGGTGCCGCGATTGGGCCGGACCCCGGCGGACGCCGCGCCGGCCAGGGCGTCGCCCGGCACGGTGAACAGCGCGGAGACCCGCAGGAGTTCGGCCCAGGCGCGCAAGGTCACTTGCTCTCCTTCAGGCGGTCGGCGAAGGCGAGGAGCGCGTCGAACTGCTCCGCCAGGGCGGCGGGGCCGCCGTCCGGGTCCTTGAAGTAGAAGCCCAGCTCGGGGAGCGGGCCACTCAGTCCGGCCTCGTGGGCACGGGAGACGAGGCGGGCCAGGTCCAGGACGAGGGGCGCGGCGAGCGCCGAGTCGCAGCCCTGCCAGATGGTCTGGAGGATCATGCGGGAGCCGAGGAACCCGTCGAAGGCGATGTGGTCCCAGGCGGTCTTCCACTCGCCGAGGGCGGGCACGTCGTCGATGTGCACCTCGCCCTCCGGGGCGATCCCGAGGGTGTCGGCGAGGACGCGTTCCTTGCCGGCGTTCTTGGCGGCGGCCGCCGCCGGGTCGGCCAGCGCCGCTCCGTCCCCGCCGCCCAGCAGGTTGGTGCCCGACCAGGCGCGTACGTGCAGGGCGCGCTGGACGAACATCGGGGCGAGCACGGAACGGAGCAGCGTCTGGCCTGTCTTGCCGTCACGGCCCGCGTGGGGAAGTCCGCTCGCCTCGACGGCGTCCGCGAGGGCCGCGCTGCGCAGCCCGGTCGACGGGGTGAAGTTCACGTAGGAGCAGCCGGCCTTGAGGGCGGCTGCCGCGTAGAGGGAGCTGGCCGGCAGCCGGGGGTCGTCCGCGGCGGGCTCGGGCTCGGTGGAGGAGACGTTGACGACGACCGCGCGGTCGACGCCGGTGCGGCGGACGAAGGCGGTGATGTCGTCGGCGAAGGCGGCGATCAGTTCGTCGTCGTCGCGGTTGTCGCCGGGCATCGGTCCGCCGAGGCGGATCTCGGCGTCGGCGGCTTCGAGGTCGGCGGCGACGGCGTTGGGCAGGCCGTGCGGCAGGACGCCGGCCGCGGTGAGTGCCTCGGCCCGCTTGGGCAGGGGGCAGCTCGCGGTGTCGTGGCCGCCGAAGACCAGTGCGGACAGGGCCGGGAGTCCGGACTCCGCGAAGGGCGGGGTCTCGGCGAGCATGCCGGTCGCGGGGTGGAGCCCGGCGTTGACGGCCGCGCATCCCGCGACGGCGGTGGTGGCGACGGAGCCGCGTGCTCCGACGAACCAGACTCCGGTACGTCCTGCAGTCGAATCGTTGGTGGTCACGGGCTGCCTCCCTGCCGGGTGGGTGTGGTGGTGGGCGGCGGCGGGCGGGGGGTACGGCGCCTCCCCGCCCGCCGCCGGCTGGCGGCCGGCCTCCTGGTCGGAACCAGGAGGCCGGTGGCTCTCCCGGCCGGAGCTAGGAGGCCAGTTCCTTCAGTTGGATGTTGCGGAACGCGACCTGGTCGTCGGCACCGTGGTTCTGGATGCCGATGTAGCCGTCCTTCAGGCTGCGTGCCGGGTCGGTGTTGGTGAAGTCGTTGATCTTGACTCCGTTCAGGATGACCTGGACCCGCTCACCCTGGACCTTGATCTCGTAGCTGTTCCACTGGCCGGGGGGCCGCAGGACCTGGTCCCTGGCCTTGATGTTGGCCGATTTGAAGGTGTAGACGGAGCCGGTGGTGCGGTCGGCCGCGTCGGTGGCGTCGATCTGGATCTCATAGCCGTTGTTGACGGCCGACCAGGGGTCGTCGGAGGCCGGGAAGCCGATGAAGACACCGGAGTTGTCGTCCCCGTCCATCTTCCAGTCCATCTTCAGGGAGTACGAGCCCAGCTGCTTGGCCTGGTACCAGAGCATGCCCATGCCGCCCTCGGTGTGCAGCTCGCCGCCGCCCACGTTGAACTTGCCGGGGCCCGCCTGCTTCCAGCCGTTCAGCGTCTTGCCGTTGAACAGGTCCCGGTAGCCGGTGTTGGGCTTGCAGTCGGACTTGACCTGGCCGGCGGCGTAGCGCAGCCCGCCGAGCAGGTGCTCGCGGAAGGCCGCCTCGGTGTACGACTCCTTGGTGTGGCCGCCTCCGGTGTAGAAGGACCGGCCGCCCTCGTAGCTCTGGCACCAGGCGATCGGGTGATCGCCCTTCATGGTGCCGCCCTGGTAGGTGGTCTCGTCCAGGGTGGCGAGGACCCGCACGTCGGAGCGGGGGTTGTCGCGGTAGTTGTACCACTCGTCGGTGCGCTGCCACTCGTCGGCCAGGTGGCCGGTCGACGGGTGGTCGTGGTCCTCGACCCGCACGGTGGCCTGCTGGATCTGCGGGTGGCCGGAGAAGTACGCGCCGACCAGCTTGCCGTAGTAGGCCCAGTCGTACTCGGTGTCCGAGGCGGCGTGGACGCCCATGTAGGCGCCGCCGGTGGAGATGTAGTACTCGAACGCCTTCTGCTGCTCGGGGTTGAGGACGTCACCGGTGGTGGAGAGGAAGACCACCGCGTCGTACCGGGCGAGGTTGTTGGTGGTGAACTGCGCCGCGGTCTCGGTGGCGTCGACGGTGATGTTGCTGCTCGCGCCCAGTTCCTTCAGGGCCGCGATGCCCGCCGGGATGGCGTCGTGGCGGAAGCCGGCGGTCTTGGAGAAGACGAGGACCCGCTTCTCGGTCTTGCCGACGGCCTTGTCGCTGATCTCGAAGTCGTCGAGGTCGTACAGGTCGCCCTGGCCGCCCTTGAAGACGAGGAACAGCTCCGTGGTGGTCTTGGGCACCGAGCGCAGCGGTACGTCGATGTCCTGGAAGGTCTCCCAGCCACCGGTCACCGGGATCGGCGCGGAGCCGAGGAGGGTGCCGGTCGCGGAGCCCGTACGTACTTCGAGGAATCCGCCCGAGCCGCCGGAGGAGATCCGGGCGGTCAGGGTCTTGGACCCGGTCAGGTTGTACGGCTTGAAGGAGATCCAGTCGTCGTTGCTGATGTCGCCGACGGTCTTGCCGCCGTTGGCGGGAGCCTTGTCGTACGTCTTGATGCCCGACTGGCCGGTGAAGTGCTCGGCCTGCCGGTGGCGGGGCTGGAGCTGGACCTGGTCGTGCGTGGTGAGCGCGGCCTGGCCGCCGCCTCCGCCGTCGGTGTACTCGGCGTCGAGGACTCCGAAGATGTCGGCGTTGGGGTCGTGCTCGCCGTCCGCCGGGGCGGTGATGGTGCCTTCGCAGCCCTTGGCCGAGGTGATCGGGTGGCCGTGGCTGTCATGGCCGAGAATGTAGTTGACGGTGACCTTGGCGCAGTCGATCGGACCGTCTTCGGGGTCGGTGACGGTGACCTTGAAGGGCAGCGTGTCGCCGAACTTGAAGAGGGCGCCGTCGGCGGGCACGGTGAGCGTCACCTTGGGCGCGGTGTTGCCGACCACGACCCGGACGGAGGCGCTGCCGGTGTGCCCCTTGGGGTCGGTGGCGGTCAGCGTCGCGGTGTAGGTGCCGTTCTTCTTGTACGCGTAGGAGGGGTTGGGCTCGGTGGACGTGCCGCCGTCACCGAAGTCCCAGGCGTAGGTGATCTCGTCGCCGTCCCCGTCCACGGTGCCCGCGGAGGAGAAGGTGACCCGCAGCGGCGCCTTGCCGGAGGTCTTGTTGGCGGCGGCCACGGCGACCGGGGCCCGGCCGTCGGCTATGTTCTCGATCCGGTAGACGGCCGAGTTCTCGTCGCCGCCGAACCAGGCGCGGCCGTAGTCCAGGACGTAGAGGGCGCCGTCGGGGCCGAACTCCATGTCCATGACCTGGGTGCCGGTCCACGGGAAGTCGTGGATGGCGGTGACGGTGCCGTCGTCCTCCTTCTCGATGCGCTTGATCCACTCACGGCCGAACTCGCCGGCGAAGAAGTCGCCGTCGTACTCCGCGGGGAACTTCGCCGCGGAGTCCAGCTCCGGGTCGAAGTTGTAGACCGGGCCGCCCATCGGGGACTCGGAGCCGTCGCCGAACTCCGGGACGTTGCTGCCGTTGTAGGGGATCCAGGCGGCCTGGGCCGGCGGGAGGTCGGTGAGACCGGTGTTGTGCGGCGAGTCGTTCTTGGGCGCCGCGCAGTCGAAGGCCGGGCCGGAGACGCCGGTCGCGAAGTCGTAGTCGCGGTAGGCGTCGTTGTTCCCGGTGCAGAAGGGCCAGCCGAAGTTGCCGGCTTCCGTCATGCGGGCGAACTCGACCTGGCCGGCGGGGCCGCGGGCGTCGGACGCCGAGCCGGCGTCGGGGCCGTACTCACCGACGTAGACGATGCCGGTCTTCTGGTCCACGTTGATACGGAAGGGGTTGCGGAAACCCATGCCGTAGATCTCGGGGCGGGTCTTGGCGGTGCCGGGGGCGAAGAGGTTGCCCTCGGGGACGGTGTACGAACCGTCCTCGGCGACCTTGATCCGCAGGACCTTGCCGCGCAGGTCGTTGGTGTTGCCGGAGGAACGACGGGCGTCGAAGGCCGGGTTGCGGTTCGAGCGTTCGTCGATCGGCGTGTAGCCGTCGGAAGCGAAGGGGTTGGAGTCGTCACCCGTCGACAGGTAGAGGTTGCCGTCCGCGTCGAAGGCGATGTCGCCGCCGACGTGACAGCACAGACCGCGGTTGGTCTCGATGTCGAGGACCTTCTTCTCGCTGGCCTTGTCGAGGGTGCCGTCCTCGTTCAGCGTGAAGCGGGAGAGCCGGTTGTACCCGTCGAAGGCGGCGAAGTCGGCAGCCGTGCCCGTCTCGGGTGCGTCACCGGCGGGGGTGTCGAGCACCGGGGAGTAGTAGAGGTAGATCGCGCGGTTCTCGGCGAAGCCGGGGTCGATACCGACGCCTTGGAGACCTTCCTCGTCGTGCGTGTACACGTCGAGCTTGCCCGCGACCTTGGTGTCGCCGGCGGCGTTGGTGATGCGGAGCGTGCCGTCGCGCGAGGTGTGCAGGACCTGACGGTCCGGCAGCACGGCGAGCGACATGGGCTCGCCCACCTCGTCGGCGCCCTTGGCGAGGGCGACCTGCTGGAAGGCGCCGTCCGCCGGGTGCGGGTCGTCCGGGTGGGCGCTGGCCGGGATGGCGGAGATGGTGCCGGCGATCAGAGCGCCGGCCACGAGTGCGAGGAGGGATTTGGATCTATGACGTCTTCTGGGCACGAAAGTCCTCCAGGGTGGGGCTGTTCGTACGTGCGGGTGTCGGGCGGACGTGGAGCGCCCTGCCCCGACGGGTCGGGGGACGTTCTGTACGAGCAACGTGCCCCCTACATGTCGGTGGACGTTAGCCGGGTTGGTCCGAGCCGGAAAGACCTTGCGCAGCAATTGGGTTCAACTTTTTCCACCCTGAGGACAAAGAGAAAAAGGGCAGGCCGAAGGGCCCGTCGTCGGCTTTCGGCCTTCGACGGGCTCGCTCCTTCGCCACGGCGCGGTGCACACGGGACCCTGCCCGCAGGCGAGTTGACGTCGTCTCAGCGGGACCTCCCCGGTCGACGCCGGCCCGGAGGGTCCTCCCGCCGGAGGGCACCGTCGTACCGGAAGTCAATGTGTCCTGTACACCTCAGCGACCGTAGTCCTGTTCGTCCGGGACGAAAAGCCCTTGCGCGGCAATGAAGTTCATCTTTTCCCCGGTTCAGGACAAAGGGGGACGTGGACATGCCGGACGGCCCGGCGATGAGGGTTCCACCGCCGGGCTGCTACGGCTGCGCGGCTACTCCCCGCCGCCGAACGCCGCGTCGAAGGACGCGGTGGGACGGTCGAAGTCGAACCGCTTCAGGTCCGCCAGGGCCTCGGGCGCGCCGGCCAGCCGGTCCATCCCGGCGTCCTCCCACTCGACCGAGATCGGGCCCTCGTAGTTGATGGCCCCCAGCATGCGGAAGACGTCCTCCCACGGCACGTCACCGTGCCCGGCGGAGACGAAGTCCCAGCCGCGCCGCGGGTCGCCCCAGGGCAGGTGCGAACCCAGCCGGCCGTTGCGGCCGTCGAGACGCTTGCGCGCCTCCTTGCAGTCGACGTGGTAGATCCGGTCCTTGAAGTCGTACAGGAAGCCGGTCGGGTCCAGGTCCTGCCAGACGAAGTGGCTCGGGTCGAAGTTCAGCCCGAACGCGGGCCGGTGGTCGACCGCTTCGAGCGCGCGCTTCGTCGTCCAGTAGTCGTACGCGATCTCGCCCGGGTGCACCTCGTGGGCGTAGCGCACCCCTTCGGTGTCGAAGACGTCGAGGATCGGGTTGAACCGCTCCGCGAAGTCCTCGTAGCCGCGCTCGATCATGGCGGGCGGCACCGGCGGGAACATCGCCAGCAGATGCCAGATGGACGAACCGGTGAAGCCGATGACGGTGTTGACGCCGAAGGCGGCGGCGGCGCGGGCGGTGTCCTTGATCTCGGCGGCGGCCCGCTGCCGTACGCCCTCGGGCTCGCCGTCGCCCCAGATGCGGCCGGGCAGGATGCCCTGGTGGCGCTCGTCGATGATGCTGTCGCAGACGGCCTGGCTGACCAAGTGGTTCGAGATCGCCCAGCACTTGAGGCCGTACTTGTCGAGCAGCTGGTGGCGGCTCTCCAGATAGCCCGGGTCGGCGAGTGCCTTGTCGACCTCGAAGTGGTCGCCCCAGCAGGCCAGTTCCAGACCGTCGTAACCGAAGTCACGGGCGAGCCGGCAGACCTCTTCCAGGGGCAGATCGGCCCACTGACCGGTGAACAGCGTGAACGGGCGTGGCATACGGACCTTCCTAGGACTCGGTTCCGGACGGGGCCGGCACGGGTGTGTAGATGGCGTTCTTCTCCGCGCTGTCCTCCACGGCGGCGAGGACCCGCTGCACCTGGAGACCGTCGGCGAAGGACGGCCTCGGGTCGGTCCCGGCGGCGATCGCCTCGACCAGATCCTTGGCCTGGTGCACGAACGTGTGCTCGTAGCCGAGCCCGTGGCCCGGCGGCCACCACGCGTCCAGGTACGGGTGTTCCGACTCGGTGACCAGGATCCGCCGGAAGCCGGCGGTCACCGCGGGCTCCGACTGGTCGTGGAACGACAGCTCGTTGAGCCGCTCCAGGTCGAAGGCGAGCGAACCGCGCTCGCCGTTGATCTCCAGCCGCAGCGCGTTCTTGCGGCCGGATGCCATCCGGGTGGCCTCGAAGGACGCCAGCGCCCCCGAGGCGAACCGTCCGGTGAACAGCGCGGCGTCGTCCACCGTGACGGGGCCGGTCTCGGCCCCGCCGGTCGCCGAGAGGCCCGCCGAAGCGCCGGACAGCAGCGGCCGTTCCCGGACGAAGGTCTCGGTCATCGCCGAGACCCCGACCAGTGGCTCCCCCGTCAGGAACTGCGCGAGGTCCACGATGTGCGCGCCCAGGTCGCCGAGCGCCCCCGACCCGGCGTGCTCCCGCTTGAGCCGCCAGGTGAGGGGGAACCCGGGGTCGACCAGCCAGTCCTGGAGGTAGGTGACCCGGACGTGCCGCAGCGCGCCGAGCCTCCCCTCCTCGACCAGCCTGCGGGCGTACGCGATCGCGGGCACCCGCCGGTAGTTGAAGCCCACCATGGCCAGTTGGCCCCGGGTCCGGGCCGCCTCGGCGGCCCGGACCATGGCCTCGGCCTCGGCGACCGAGTTGGCCAGCGGCTTCTCGCACAGCACGTGCTTGCCCGCTTCCAGCGCGGCGATCGCTATCTCCGCGTGGCTGTCCCCCGGCGTGCAGATGTCGACCAGCTGCACGTCGTCACGTGCGATGAGGGCCCGCCAGTCGGTCTCGGCGGCGGCCCAGCCGAGTTTCCCGGCCGCCGCGGCGACGGCGGTCTCGTCCCGCCCGCAGATCGCGGCGAGACGCGGCCGCATCGGCAGATCGAAGACATGTCCCGCCGTGCGCCAGCCCTGTGAGTGGGCGGCACCCATGAACGAGTATCCGATCATGCCGATACCGAGTGGCGGCGGTGCGCCGGCTTCCTTCTCCGACGCTTCCCTGCTGGTCATAAGGGAGTACTCCTCGTCTCTCGCACGTGTGTGGGGGTCGACAGGGCGGAGCCGGTCAGCTGAATCCCTGCGGCAGGTACTCGTCGATGTTGTTCTTGTCGACAACCGCGGAGAACAGGGTCACCTGGGCCGGGATCTCCAGTCCGGCCATCCCGCTGACGCCCTTGCCCTGGCCCAGCGCGCGGGCGAGGTCGATCGCCGACGAGGCCATGATCGGCGGGTACAGCACGGTCGCCTTCAGGACGCTGTTGTCGGCCTTGATGGCGTCCATCGCCGACTTGGCGCCCGCGCCGCCGACCATCAGGAAGTCGTCACGGCCCGCCTGGTCGATCGCGCGGAGCGCGCCGACACCCTGGTCGTCGTCGTGGTTCCACAGGGCGTCGAACTTCGACTGGGCCTGGAGCAGCTGCGCCATCTTGGCCTGGCCGGACTCGACGGTGAAGTCGGCCGCCTGGCGGGCGACCTTCTTGATGTTCGGGTAGTTCTTCAGCGCGTCGTCGAAGCCCTGGGTGCGCTGCTTGGTCAGCTCCAGGCTGTCGGGGCCCGACAGTTCGATGACCGTGGCGTTGGGCTTGTCCTTCAGCTTCTCGCCGATGTAGTTGCCCGCGTTGACGCCCATGCCGTAGTTGTCGCCGCCGACGTAGCAGCGGAAGGCCTGCGGGTCGGCGAAGATGCGGTCCAGGTTGATGACGGGGATGCCCGCGCGCATCGCCTTGAGACCGGCCTGGGTGAGGGCCTTGCCGTCGGCCGGCAGGATCACCAGGACGTCGACCTTCTTGTTGATCAGCGCGTCGATCTGGCCGATCTGGGCGGCGGTGTCGTTCGAGCCCTCGGTGATGTCGAGCGTGACGTCCGAGTACTTCTTCGCCTGGGCACGGGCGTTGTCGTTGATGGCGTTCAGCCAGCCGTGGTCGGCCTGGGGGCCGGCGAAGCCGATGGTGACGGGCTTGCCGGGCTTGTCGTCGGCGACGGGCTGGGTGTCGGCCGCCTTGGGCTCGTCCTTCTCGTTGCTGGTGCAGCCGGTGAGGAAGGCACCCGCGGAGATCGCGGCGGTGCCGAACAACAGGTTTCTGCGGCTCGTCTCTGGCATGGCGGTTCGTCCCCTTCAGTGGAGCTGTGTGAGCGTGTGTACGAAGCGGTGCGGCGGGTTGGCGGTGCGCGGTGGGCTCGGGTGGTGCCCGGGATCAGGTGTCGCCGTTGCGCACCGTGCGGTTCTGGATCAGCACGGCGGCGATGATGATCGCGCCCTTGGCGATCTGCTGGACGTCGCTCTGCAGGTTGTTGAGCGCGAAGATGTTGGTGATGGTGGTGAAGATGAGGACACCGAGCACGGAGCCGACGATCGTGCCGCGACCGCCGCTGAGCAGGGTGCCGCCGATGATCGCCGCGGCGATGGCGTCGAGTTCGTAGAGGTTTCCGTTGGTGTTCTGTCCGGAGCCGGAGAGCACGATCAGCATGAAGGCCGCGATGCCGCAGCACAGACCGGAGAACAGGTACAGATAGAGCCGGTGGCGGCGGACGTCGATACCGGCGAGTCGGGTCGCCTCCGCGTTGCCGCCGACGGCGATGGTGCGGCGGCCGAAGGTCGTACGGTTCAGCAGCAGCCAGCCGATGACCGTCACGACCGCGAAGATGATGACCAGCGGCGGGATGCCGAAGATGTACGAGTCCCGGGCATGGAGGTCGAGCACCGACCGCAGGGTGACGATCTGCGTGTTGCCGTCGGTGATCAGCAGCGCCAGGCCGCGGGCGGACGCCATGATCGCGAGGGTCGCGATGAACGGTGCCATCCGGCCGTACGCGATCAGCACACCGTTGACCAGACCGCAGGCCAGACCCACGACGATCGCGGTGAACAGGATGCCCGCGAAGCCGTACTCCTGGGTGGCCAGCGTCGTCGCCCACACCGAGGCCAGGGCCACGATCGCGCCGACCGACAGGTCGATGCCGCCGCTGGTGATGACGAACGTCATGCCGACGGTGACGACACCGATGATCGACGCCTGCGTCAGGACCAGTTGGAGGTTGTTGGTGTCCAGGAAGCTGTCGGGCTTGGTGATGCCGCCGACGACCATCAGGGCCGCGAGCACCCCGAGCAGCGAGAGCGTCCGGAAATCGAGACGCAGCCCGAGCGGCGGCCGGCCCCCGGAGCCTCCCGGTGTCTTCCCGGCGGGCTTGGTCAGCGGCACGGCGTCGGCCGGTGCCGCGGCGGGTGCGGCGTCGGGCCCGCCCTGCCGCGCCTCAGAGGCAGGCTGTGTCATGGCGTCGGACTCCCTTCCATCACAAGATCGAGTACACGGTGTTCGTCCAGCTCCTGGGCCGGTGACGTGTGGACGACACGGCCCTCCCGGAGCACCAGCACCCGGTCGGCGAGGCCCAGGACCTCGGGGACCTCGCTGGAGACGAGCAGTACGGCGAGGCCCTCGTCGGCCAGCCGGCGGATCACGGAGTACAGCTCGGCGCGGGCGCCGACGTCCACGCCCCGGGTGGGTTCGTCGAGCAGCAGCACCCGGCAGCCGCGCAGCAGCCAGCGGGCCAGGACGGCCTTCTGCTGGTTGCCGCCGGACAGGGTGCGGATGATCGCGTCCGGGTTGTCGGGGCGCAGCGAGAGTTCCCGGGTGGCGCCCTGGGCGGCCTTGCGCTCGGCGCCCCTGTCGATCCAGCCGCCCCGGGAGAACCGGGCCAGCGAGGAGATCGACACGTTGCGGGTGACCGACTGGATGAGCAGCAGGCCCTGGGCCTTGCGCTCCTCGGGGGCGAGGCCGAGTCCGGCGCGGACGGCGGCGCGGACGCTGCCGGGCTTCAGCTCCCGGCCGTCGACCAGGACCCGGCCGGCGGTGGCCTTGCGGGCGCCGAAGATGGTCTCCAGGATCTCGGAGCGCCCGGAGCCGACGAGCCCCGCGAGGCCGACGATCTCGCCGGGCCGCAGTTCGAGGTCGACCGGTGCGAACTCCCCGTCCCTGGTGAGTCCTTCGGTCCGCAGCACGGGCTCGCCGCGCGGGGCGTCGGCGACCGCGGGGCGGTCCGGGAAGACGTACTCCACCTTGCGGCCGGTCATCAGGGAGACGACCTCGCTGGTGGGGGTCTCCTTGGCGGGCAGGCCCACGGCGACGGTGCGGCCGTCCTTGATGACGGTGACGCGGTCGCCGATGCGGCGGATCTCCTCCAGCCGGTGGGAGATGTAGATGACCGCGACCCCGTCGGCGGTGAGCGTCTCGACGATACGGAAGAGGTTGTCGACCTCGTCCGGGTCGAGCGCCGCCGACGGCTCGTCCATCACGATGAGCCGTACGTCGTGGGAGAGCGCGCGGGCCATCGAGACGATCTGCTGGTGGGCGGCGGAGAGTTCGCCGACGGCCCGGCCGGCCGGGATCTCGGGGTGGCCGAGCCGGGCGAGCAGCGCGGTGGCCGCGGCCCTGGCCTCGCCGCCCTTGACGATGAAGCCGGCGGAGGTCGGTTCGTGGCCGAGGAAGATGTTCTCGGCGACCGACAGGCCCTCGACCAGGTCGAGTTCCTGGTAGATGGTCGCGATGCCGAGCTTCATCGCCGCGATGGGCGAGTTCAGCCGGACCTCTTCGCCGCGCCAGGTGATGACACCGTCGTCGGGCTGGTGCGCGCCGGCGAGCACCTTGATGAGTGTGGACTTGCCGGCCCCGTTCTGGCCGAGCAGGCAGTGGACTTCGCCCGCCTGGACCGCCAGGTCCACGCCGTCCAGGGCGCGGACGCCCGGGAACAGCTTGGTGATGCCGGTCATGGTGAGCAGGTGGCCTTCGGGTGGTGCTGGTGCCATGGCGTATCCCCTCGGCGGATGCGGCCGGTGAGCGGGTGTGCGTACGGGCGTACGGGCGTGCGGAACAGGCGGGGCGGTGCGGCTCGAACGGGCGGTGGTGCCGTGTGCGGTGGGTGGTGCCGTGTCGCGGGCGGTGCGGTTCTTGCCCGTGGTGGTGCGGCTCGTGCGACTGGTGCTTTTGTTGCGTATTTTGCTGTTATTTCGGTGGAACGAGGTGAAGCGGGTGCCGTCGGCCCGACGTCGGGGGTGCCGGTGTCAGGCCGGGGAGAAGAGGTGGTCGCTGATGAGGCGGGCCGCGCCGGTGACTCCGGCGGTGGGACCCAACTCCCCCAGCACGATGGGGAGGTTGCCGGTCGCCAGGGGGAGCGACTGGCGGTAGACCTGGGTGCGGACGCTGGCCAGCAGGGTGTGGCCGAGTCCGGTGACGCCGCCGCCGATCACGACGAGGCCGGGGTTGAAGAAGCTGACGAGCCCGGCGATGACCTGGCCGACGCGGTTGCCGCCCTCACGGATGAGGTGGAGGGAGGTGGGGTCGCCCGCGGCGGCGGCCACGGCGACATCGGCGGCGGTGAGCCGGCCGGACGCTTCGAGACGGGCGGCGAGTTCGGCGGAACGGCCCGTACGGGCGGCGTCCTCGGCGTCCCTGGCCAGTGCCGCGCCGCTGAAGTGGGCTTCCAGACAGCCCCTGTTGCCGCAGACACAGGCGCGGCCGTCGGGTTCGACCCGGATGTGGCCGATGTCGCCCGCGCTGCCGGTCGTTCCCCGGTAGACCTCGCCGCCGACCACGATGCCGCAGCCGATGCCGGTGCCGATCTTGACGCAGAGGAAGTCGCCCACGGAGCGGGCGACGCCCGCGTGCTGCTCGCCCATCGCCATCAGGTTCACGTCGTTGTCGACCATGACCGGGCAGCCGAGGTCCTGGCTGAGCGCCTCCCGTACGGGGAAGCCGTCCCAGCCGGGCATGATCGGCGGGGCGACGGGGACACCCTCGGGGAAGCGGACCGGGCCGGGGACGCCGATGCCGGCGCCGTCGTAACCGTCGGCGAGTCCGGACGCCTTGAGCTTGGCGGCCATCGCGAGCACCTGCTCGAAGACGGCGACGGGGCCCTCGCGGACGTCCATGGGGTGGTTGACATGGCCGAGCACTTCGAGTTCGGCGTTGGTGACGGCGACATCGATGGAGGTGGCGCCGATGTCCACACCGAGGAAGCGCAGGGCGGGGGCGAGGCGGATGTTGTGGGAGCGCCGGCCGCCGCGCGAGGCGGCGAGTCCGTCCGCGACGACCAGTCCGGTCTCCAGCAGCCGGTCGACCTCGACGGCGAGCTTGGAGCGCGAGAGGTCGACCTGATCGCCGAGCTGGGCGCGGGAGTTGGGGCCGCCATCACGCAGGAGCCGGAGCAGTCGCGCCTGATGAGCGTTCGCGGGTCGTGCGGTCATACGTCTCACGCGCCCCTCCCCGCCTCTCGGCTGTGTGATGTGTGCCTGCGTCGGTTGTCGTTTCGACGGGCTTTCGAGGGGAACGTAGCAGCGCTTTCCCCGAGTGGGAAGAAGTTGAGCGGGAATCCTCCTCAACTTTCTCCACACTGAGGACAAAGGCGAGGAGAGGCGTTCGGCGGGACCGGCGCCCGAGCGGGCCAGCGCGCCCGGCCCGCGCGGGAGTCGGCGGACCGACGCCGACGGGGCGGCGGGCGGGCCGGGGCGTGCGGACGGGTGCCGCGCGGCGCCTCCGGCGCGGGGGGATCACGGCGTACGCGAGAGGCGCCCCCCGCAACTCGCCGGAGGCGCCTCGTTGTTCACTCGCGCTTCACTCGCACATGTGCGAATCGGTCATACCTGGGTCTCCCCGCGGTGGTGGTACGCGGTGCGGGTCTGCTCCGTGTGGGAGCGCATGACCTCCGTCGCCGCCGCCTCGTCGCGCGCGGAGATCGCCGCGATCAGCGCCCGGTGCTCGATCCAGGACCGGGTGCCCCGCTGCCGGGCCACCGGCGCGTAGTACCAGCGCACCCGGCGGTCCACCCGGGCCGCCAGTTCCGCCAGGACGACGTTGCCCGCCAGTTCCATCACCTTCGCGTGGAAGGCGGCGTTCGTCGCGACCGTCAGCTCCACGTCGTCGTCGGCCACCGACTGCTCGCCCTTGGCGCAGAGCGCCTCCAGCGCGGCGATCCCGGCCGAGCCGGAATTCGCTGCCGCAAGCCTCGCGGCCTCCGCCTCCAGGAGCGTACGGACGGAGAGCAGCTGGTCCGCCTCCGCCTCGGTCGGCTCGTGCACGAACGCGCCCTGGGCGGGCCGCAGATCGACCCACCCCTCGTTGTTCAGCCGCTGGAGCGCCTCGCGCACGGGCTGCCGGGAGACCCCGAGATGGCCCGCGAGTTCGCTTTCCACGAGATGCTGTCCGGGACGCAGCGAACGGACCGTGATCAGTTCGAGCAGGGCCTCGTAGACGCGCTCGCGCAGCGGGCCGGGACGTTCGAGTTTGGGCACGGAGCCCTGTGGCAGTCCTGCGGACAACATGCGGTACCCCTCCTGGCATGGCGACGGCTGCGGCGCTGACGACGACAGTGACACGTGCGTGACGGCCGGGTGATTGACCACCGGTCAATTGGCTATCGTCTACAGTCTACCGAAAACCGCCCCCCTCAGGGGCAGCGAACGACCTG
This sequence comes from Streptomyces sp. NBC_01498, assembly GCF_036327775.1. Lineage (NCBI taxonomy): Bacteria > Bacillati > Actinomycetota > Actinomycetes > Kitasatosporales > Streptomycetaceae > Streptomyces > Streptomyces sp. NBC_01498. The sequence goes on from NZ_CP109598.1 coordinate 945,180, forward strand.
ACCGGCGTACGACAGGTTTCCGCCGAAGCCGAAGAGCAGCGCCGGGGCGCCCGAGGCGACCTCCCCGCGCTCCACGAGCTTGGAGAGCGCCATCGGGATCGAGGCGGCCGAGGTGTTGCCGGAGTCCACGACATCGCGCGCGATCACCGCGTTGACGGCGCCGATCTTCTGGGCGACGGGCTCGATGATCCGCAGATTGGCCTGGTGCAGCACGACGGCGGCCAGGTCCTCGGGGGTGATGCCCGCGCGCTCGCAGACCTGGCGGGCGATCGGGGGCAGCCGGGTGGTGGCCCAGCGGTAGACGGACTGGCCCTCCTGGGCGAAGCGGGGCGGGGTTCCCTCGATCCGTACGGCGTTGCCCATCTCGGGCACCGAGCCCCACAGCACCGGGCCGATACCGGGCTCCTCGCCGGGCCGGACCGCCTCGACGACCGCCGCGCCCGCGCCGTCGCCGACCAGGACACAGGTCGAGCGGTCGGTCCAGTCGGCGATGTCGGCCATCTTGTCGGCGCCGATGACCAGCGCGCGGGTGGCCGCGCCCGCCCGTACGGCGTGGTCGGCGGTGGCGAGGGCGTGGGTGAAGCCGGCGCACACCACGTTGAGGTCCATCACGGCCGGTGAGCCCATGGAGAGCCGGGCGGCGACGCGCGCGGCCATGTTGGGCGACCGGTCGATCGCCGTGGAGGTGGCGACCAGCACGAGATCGATGTCGGCGGGGGTCAGGCCCGCGGCGGCGAGGGCCTTCGCCGCCGCGTGCGCGGCCAGTTCGTCCACCGGCTCGTCGGGCCCGGCCACATGCCGGGTCCTGATGCCGACCCGGCTCCTGATCCATTCGTCACTGGTGTCGACCATCGCCGCCAGGTCGTCGTTGGTGAGCACCTTGGCGGGCTGGTAGTGCCCGAGCGCGGCGATACGAGTGCCGGTCATGCCCGGGACCTCCTCTTCGTTCGACGTCAGGAGGTCCCCAGTCTTGTCAGCGACCGGCCGGTAACGGTGCAGCCGACCCGACAGGATTCTCCGCCTCCACTTGGAGACTCCGGATCATCCGCCCGCGCCCGGGGCCCGGGTCAGCCGGTGAACAGCTGGGTGGCCTTGCGGACCAGTTCGTACAGACCGTACGCGAGGGGAAGGCCCACCCAGAACCAGGCGAAGACGGTCAGCGCCGTCCGCCGGGACTCAGGCGGCGCGCTCCCGCTCTCCGGTGCTGTGGCCATCGGTGGTCTCCTTCGGTCGTGCGGACGTGCCGCCGGGGGTGGTCTCGGGCAGATGGTGGCGGGGGTGCACGGGGCGGATCAGTTCGTTGGCGGCGAAGCCGACGAGGAGCAGCCCGATCATGACGGTCAGCGAGAGCCCGTACAGTCCGGGGCCGCTGCGGCCCGCCGCCTCCTGGCTGTCGGCGACCCGGTTCACGATGAGCGGGCCGAGGACGCCCGCCACCGACCAGGCGGTGAGCAGCCGTCCGTGGATGGCGCCCACCTGGTGGGTGCCGAACAGGTCCTTGAGATAGGCGGGGACGGTGGCGAAGCCGCCTCCGTAGAAGGAGAGGATCACCAGCGCGCAGATGATGAACAGGGGCTTGGACTCGTCGCCGAACCGCGCGATCAGCAGATACATCAGGGCGCCGGCGCCCAGGTAGAGGCGGTAGGTGTTCTTCCGGCCGATCACGTCGGAGGTGGACGACCAGCCGATACGGCCCGCCATGTTGGCCGCCGACAGCAGGGCGACGAAACCGGCCGCCGCCGACACGGAGACGGGGGTGCCGGTGCCCGCGAAGAAGTCGGTGATCATCGGCGCGGCCTTCTCCAGGATGCCGATGCCCGCGGTGACGTTCATACAGAGGACGACCCACAGCAGCCAGAACTGCGGCGTCCGGACTGCCGACCTGGCGGACACCTGCGCGGTGGTGATCAGGGCCGACGCGGGCGGGGGCGCCGCCTTCGGCGCCGCGTCCGGGCGCGGTACGCGGATCAGCAGGACACCGAGCAGCATGAAGACCGCGTAGACCAGTCCGTGCACGAGGAACGCCTTGGCGATGCCCTCGTTGGTGGCGCCGAACGACTCCAGCATCTGCGCGGACCACGGCGAGGCGATGAGCGCGCCGCCGCCGAAGCCCATGATCGCGATGCCGGTGGCCATGCCGGGCCGGTCGGGGAACCACTTGATCAGCGTCGAGACGGGCGATATGTAGCCGATGCCCAGTCCGATGCCGCCGACGAAGCCGTAGCCGAGGACGATCAGCCAGAACTGTTCCGTGGCGGCGCCGAGCGCGGAGAGCAGGAAGCCGGACGAGAAGCAGACGAGGGCGACGGTCATCGCCCAGCGCGGTCCGTTGCGTTCGACGAGGGTGCCGCCGAAGGCGGCGGACAGGCCGAGCATGACGATGCCCAGCTGGAAGGGGAGGGCGCTCTGGGTGCCGGAGAGGCCGAGGGCGGACTCCAGTGGGGGCTTGAACACGCTCCAGGCGTACGCCTGACCGATCGACAGGTGCACCGAGAGCGCCGCGGGGGGTACCAGCCAGCGGCTCCAGCCGACCGGGGCGAGTGGTGGGGTCATGGTCGCGAACTCTAGGAACGCTTCGTTGCGTTGGGAAGATCCCCGGCATCTTCGGGAAGATCCCCGGCTCGCCACGGACCGGTCCCGGTCGGCGGGGTGCCGTTGCCGTTGCCGGACGTCTTGTCGGCAGTTATTCCATACTGTAGACAATATATCGTCGGCAAAGTATGTCTCTTTCGCTGATTCCGCGCTTCTCCCACCACCCTCAGAGCGAACGGAGAGCCCCACGGTGAAAGTCGCAGTCGTCGGCGCCGGAGCGATCGGCGCCTATGTCGGAGCCGCGCTCGATCGCGCAGGCGCCGAAGTCCATCTCATCGCCCGTGGACCGCACCTGGCGGCCATGCGCGAGCACGGAGTCCGGGTGCACAGCCCACGCGGGGACTGGACCGCGCGGGTGCACGCCACCGACAAGCCGGCCGACATCGGTCCGGTCGACTACGTGTTCCTGGGCCTCAAGGCGAACTCGTACGCGGCGTGCGGGCCGCTCGTGACGCCCCTGCTCCAGGACCACACGGCGGTCATCGCCGCCCAGAACGGCATCCCCTGGTGGTACTTCCACCGGCACGGCGGCGCGCACGACGGCCGCCGGATCGAGAGCGTCGACCCCGGCGGCTCGGTCAGCGCCGTACTCCCGCCGGACCGGGCGATCGGCTGCGTCGTCTACGCGGCGACGGAGCTGGAGGGGCCGGGAGTCGTCCGGCACCTGGAAGGCACCCGGTTCTCCATCGGCGAGCCGGACCGGTCGCTCTCGCCGCGCACCAAGGAGTTCGGCGAGGCCATGCGGGCGGGCGGCCTCAAGTGCCCGGTCGAGGCCGAACTGCGCGACGAGATCTGGATCAAGCTCCTCGGCAACATCTCCTTCAACCCGATCAGCGCGCTGACCCGCGCGACGATGCGGGAGATGTGCGTGCACGGCGGCACCCGCGCGGTCATCGAACAGATGATGAACGAGACGCTCCGGGTCGCCGAGGCACTCGGCTCCCACCCCGACATCTCCGTCGAACGCCGGCTGGCCGGCGCGGAACGGGTCGGGGACCACCGGACCTCCACACTCCAGGACCTGGAGAAGGGGAAGCCGATGGAGCTGGACGTGCTGCTCGCCGCCGTCGTCGAACTCGCCGCCATGTGCGGCGTCGAGGTGCCGACGCTCCGTACGGTCGACGCCATCTCGGACCTGCTGGCGCGGGGCGCCGCCGCGTAGGGACGGCCGCCGGGCGCCGGACGGAACGGGCCGTCCGGCGCCCGGCGCGGGGGCAGGGCTCGGGGCCGGGGGGCGGGGGTCGGCGGCCGGGGGGCGGTGGCCGGGGGGCGGGGGTCGGTGGCCGGGACTCGAAGTTCCGGGTCGAAGGCTTACGACCTGCGGCCTACGACGTGGTCCCCAGCGCCCCGTGCGCCTCCCCGGCTCCACACGCTCCGCACAAAATCCGTACGGGAGACTTCCCCTCCCCGCGACTCGACGGGATACTGTATGCAATGGCTCGGTCACCATCCATGACCACCGGGGAGCGAAACGTGGAACGCGGCACACGCGGGCGGGAACGCACAGCGACGACGCACGTCGCCCCGCACGTGCAGGACAATGAAACCGCCGAGGTCACCCGGCCGCACCAGCACCCCGGGAACCCACGCCACCCCGCACACGCAGAGCCATTACCGGAAGCAGCACACACAGCAGCACCGAGGGGAAGAACACCATGGGACGGGTCACCGAGCGCCGCCGCACCCTCCGCATCAGAGACGGAGCGGTCACCAGCCGCCCCGACACCCTCGTCGCCGAAGAACCCATGGAAATCCGGCTGAACGGCAAACCCCTCGCCATCACCATGCGCACCCCCGGCGACGACTTCGCCCTCGCCGCCGGATTCCTCGTCAGCGAAGGCGTCCTCGGCTCCGCCGACGACATCCGCTCCATCGTGTACTGCGGCGGAACCACCGACGACGGCCGCAACTCCTACAACGTCGTGGACGTCCAGCTCGCACCAGGCGTCGAACTCCCCGACATCACCCTGGAACGCAACGTCTACACCACCTCCTCCTGCGGACTGTGCGGCAAAGCCAGCCTCGACGCCGTACGCACCACGACCCGCTTCCCCCTCACCGACACTCCCCCGGTCCGCGTCGAACCCGCCCTGCTCTCCGCCCTCCCCGACCGGTTGCGGGCAGCACAGCGGGTATTCGACCGGACCGGGGGTCTCCACGCCGCGGCGCTCTTCTCCGAAGAAGGCGACCTCCTCGACGTACGCGAAGACGTCGGCCGCCACAACACCGTCGACAAACTCGTGGGCCGGGCACTCCAGCAAGGACTGCTGCCCCTCTCCCGGGTCATCCTGCTGGTGTCCGGCCGGGCCTCCTTCGAACTCGCCCAGAAAGCCGTCATGGCCGGCATCCCCGTCCTCGCGGCGGTCTCCGCGCCGTCGTCACTCGCCGTCGACCTCGCCGCCGAAACCGGACTCACCCTGGTCGGCTTCCTGCGCGGCCCCTCCATGAACGTGTACGCCGGCGACGACCGCATCGCCCTCCACAGCGAGGTGTGACACGCGACCGCTGCACGGCTGCACGGGATACGGGCCCGGCCGGCGGGGAGCGCCCCCTGCGCCGGCCGGGTCCCGGCCCCCTTTCTCCGGAGGCTCGGTCCCCCTCCGGGGCGCCTGAGCCGGCGTCGACGGTCGACCGTGCGCACCCACTCGCCTTTCCGGAAGCTCGGTCCCCCTCCGGGACGCCCAAGCGGTGTCGACGGTCGACCGTGCTCACCCACTCGTTCCTCGCGGGCTCCGCGCGCTCTCCCCTTCGACACCGACGCGCCCTTTCGGCTCACTCGCCGAGCGGGCCCCGCGCACACCGTCGGCTCACTCGCCGAGCGGGCCCCGCGCACACCATCGGCTCGCTCGCCCTCGGGGCTCCGCGTGCGCCCTTCCGGCCTGGCCAGAGGCAGGCACCGTAAGGCCGTCGTACAGATTCGGTGGAGATTCCCGCCGCCTGAGAGCGCTCCCCCGCCGGGCGTCCGCGCCCGCCCCCGACGCGGGTCCGGTGAGCCCCCTCTGACCTGGAACGATACGGAACTGCTCCACTTATCTCCGCCCCCTGCCGCCGGGCTGCCCCGTGGGGTAGCGTCACGGCGCCGTACGGAGCGCCACGAGGAGCAGGTCATTGCGCGAGTTCACTGTCCGACCCATCGCGTCCGCGCCCCGGGCTGGCGGGCTGGCGGACGCGGTGTTCGATCATGCGATGGACGATCCCGACCGGGTCGCCCTCGGCCGCAAGGGCGCGGACGGCGTCTGGCGGGACGTGAGCGCGGCCGGGTTCCGGGACGAGGTACTGGCCCTGGCGAAGGGGCTGCTGGCGCAGGGCATCCGGTTCGGCGACCGGGTCGCGCTGATGAGCCGTACCCGGTACGAGTGGACGCTCTTCGACTTCGCGCTCTGGTCGATCGGCGCCCAGCCGGTGCCGGTCTACCCCACGTCGTCCGCCGAGCAGGTCCTCTGGATCCTGTACGACGCCGACGTGTCGGCGTGCGTGGTGGAGCACGAGGACCACGCGATGACCGTCGGCTCGGTGATCGACCGGCTCCCCGGTCTGAAACGGCTGTGGCAGCTGGACGCCGGGGCCGTCGCGGAGCTGACCGGCGCGGGCGCCGGGATCGAGGACGAGGTGGTGCACCGGCACTGCCGGGCCGTGACACCCGACTCCACCGCCACGGTCGTGTACACCCCGGGCACCACCGGCCGCCCCAAGGGGTGCCTGATCAGCCACGCCAACCTGATGTTCGAGACGGACACGCTGATCGCCCGCTGGGAGCCGGTCTTCCGCTCGCGGCGCGGTGACGAGCCGTCGACGCTGCTGTTCCTGCCGCTCGCGCACATCTTCGGCCGGACGTTGGAGGTCGCGGCCGTCCGGGGCCGGGTCAAGCTCGGCCACCAGCCGGTGACGCGGGCCGCCGAACTGCTGCCGGACCTCGCCGCGTTCCGGCCGAGCTTCGTGCTGGCCGTGCCGTACATCTTCGAGCGGATCTTCCACGCCGCGCGCCGCAAGGCGGAGCGCGAAGGCCGGGCGGCGGCCTTCGACAAGGCGGTGGACGTGGCGGTCACCCACGCGGAGGCGATGGAGCACAAGGCGTTCGGGCTCGGTCCGGGACCGCCGGCGGGGCTGCGGCTCCAGCACCAGTTCTTCGACAGGACCGTGTACGCGAAGGTGCGCGAGACCATGGGCGGCCGGGTGCGGCACGCGATGTCCGGCGGCTCGGGCATGGACCGGCGGCTCGGCCTGTTCTTCGCGGGCGCCGGGGTCACCGTCTGCGAGGGGTACGGCCTGACGGAGTCGAGCGCGGCGGCGACGGCCAACCCGCCGGAGCGCACCCGCCACGGGACGGTGGGGCAGCCCCTGCCCGGCACCGGTGTGCGCATCGCGCGGGACGGCGAGGTGTGGCTGAACGGCCCGCATGTCTTCGGCGGCTATCTGAACGACCCGAAGGCGACCGACGCGGTCCTGCGCGACGGCTGGCTCGCCACCGGCGACCTCGGCTCGCTCGACGCGGACGGTTATCTGACCCTCACCGGGCGGAAGAAGGAGATCCTGGTGACGTCGGGCGGCCAGCGCGTGTCGCCGACCGCGCTGGAGGAGCGCGTACGGGCCCATCCGCTGGTCGCCCAGTGCCTGGTGGTCGGGGACGACCGGCCGTACATCGCCGCGCTGGTCACCCTGGACCAGGAGGCGGTGGACCACTGGCTCGCGATGCGCGGCAGGGGTCCGCTGCGGCCGGCGGACCTGGTGCGGGACCCCGATCTGGAACGGGAGCTGCGGCGCGCGGTGGTGGCGGCCAACACCGCCGTGTCGCGGGCCGGGTCGATCCGTACGTTCCGCATCCTGGCGCAGCCCTTCACCGAGGAACGCGGGCTGCTGACGCCGTCCATGAAGCTCAGGCGGAAGGCGATCGAGACGGCGTACGCGGTCGAGGTGGACGCGCTCTACCGCTGACCGGGGCCGGGGCGGCGGGGACGGGCGGGACCGGGGGTGCCGGGTCCGGGGGCGTGGCGGCGGGCCCCGGCTCCTGGCCGCCCGACCGGTGTTCCTGCGGGCTGACGCCCCGTACCCGCTTGAACGCCGTGCTCAGCGCGAACGAGTTGGCGTAGCCGACCTTCCGGGCGATCGCGTCGACGGTGGCGTCGGTGCGCAGCAGCAGGTCGGCGGCGAGGGAGAGCCGCAGGTCGGCGAGGTGGGCCATCGGCGACCGCCCCACCAGGGCGGTGAAGCGGCGGGCGAGCGAGGCGCGGGAGACCCCGCAGCGGGCGGCGAGCGACGCGACGGTCCAGGGGTGGGCCGGTCCGTCCTGGAGCAGCCGCAGGGCCGGGCCCACCACCGGGTCGCCCAGGGCCAGGTACCAGCCGGGCGCCGCCGCGCCGGGGCGGGAGAACCAGGCCCGCAGCACGGCGATGAGCAGCAGGTCCAGCAGCCGGTCGAGGACGACGCTCTGGCCCGGGTCGTCGCGGGAGATCTCGTCGTCCAGGATCGCCGGCAGCGGGGAGTCCCAGTCGCCGGCGGGCAGCCGCAGGACGTCGGGCAGCGCGTCCAGCAGCCGCCGGCTGACCTCGCCGTCCATCAGGTAGGTGCCGACGAGCGTCTCCGACGCGCCGTCGAGGGCGTTGCCCCAGGTCCGTACGCCGAGCCGCATGGTCTCTTCGAGCGGTTCGCCGCGCAGGGTGCGGCAGATGCCGCCGGGGCCGATGACGGCGTGCGGGGCGCGGCCGGGGGTGTCGCTGACGGTGTACCCCTCCGGGCCCCGAACGACCACGATGTCGCCGGGGCGCACCGGGACCGGCCCGGGCGCCGTGTCGTGGACGATCCACGCCTCGCCGTGGGTGACTGACATCAGGCAGAGCGGCGCGCGGTCCTCGATCCGTACGGACCACGGCGGTTCCATGACCATCCGCAGCAGGAAGGCGCCACGGGCGCGGGGCCCGTCGAGAAGTCCGGCGAGTGCGTCCATGGGACCAGGTTGCCAGGCCGGCCGCGCGGGGGCGGCCTCACTCGGCGCCGTGGGCGGGGGCGATCTCCTCGACGCGGGCGGCCAGGTCGAAGTCCCGGTCGGTGATCCCGCCGACGTCGTGCGAGTTCACCGCCACGTCGACGGTGTTGTAGCCGAGCGTCAGGTCGGAGTGGTGGTTCAACTCCTCCTGGATACGCGCCACATGGAGGACCATGGCCGCCGCGGCGAAGTGGTCGGCGAGCCGGTAGGTGCGGGTGAGCTTCCCGTACTCCACGGTCCACTCGGGCAGCGCGGGCAGCCGGTCCTCGACCTCGCGCGCCGTCAGCGATTCCTTCGTCATGGCTCATCCTTCCCGGGCCCGCCGGGGACCCTCGCCAGTTCGGGGGACGCGGTGTCGAGCGGCACCGTGTAGGAGCGTACGAGCCCGAGCTGGACGGACTGCCGGGGCAGCACCGCGTCGAGCATCCAGTCCGCGGCGACCCGCACCCGGTTCCCGCGCATGGCCGCCAGGTGGTAGCCGCGGGTGACGGCCCCGGCGAGCGGCCCGGAGAGGGGAACCCCCAGCGGGTTGGCCGCGGCCTTGACCCCGCCGAGGTCCACCAGGAACCCGAGGTCGTGGTGGAGGTACGTCTGGCGCTCCCCGTACCCGAGGGACGCGGCCACGTTGCGGCCGGCCACCTTGCCCTGGCGGGAGGCGTGCTGCGCGGTCATGGGCGTGTACGAGCCCGGCCGGGTCAGGTCGGGGACGGCGGCGGCGTCGCCGCAGGCGAACACCTCCGGGTGGCCGGGGACACCGAGCCGCGGGTCGACCAGCAGCCGCCCGTGCTCGACGGGCAGGCCGACATCGGCGACCAGCGGGTCCGGTCGTACGCCGACGCACCAGACGAGGGTCCGGGTCTCCACGAACTCCCCGTTGTCCAGCTGGACGCCCCGGCGGGTGGCCTCCCTGACGGAGGTGCCGGTGCGCACGTCGACGCCGCGCCCGCGCAGCACCCGGTCGGCGGTGCCGGACAGCCGGTGGTCCAGCTCGGGCAGGACCCGGGGCGCGATGTCGGCCAGCAGCCAGCGCGGGGCCGGCTTCCGCCCCCAGCCGGGCTGCCTGCGGATCAGGGCGTCGGTGAAAAGCTTGCCCTGGGCGGCGACCTCGGTGCCGGTGTAGCCCGCCCCGACGACCACGAAGGTGGTGCGCGCGGCGCTCTCGGCGGGGTCGCCGGCGGCGGCCAGCTCGATCTGGCGGGTGACGTGGTCGCGCAGGTACAGGGCTTCGGGCAGGCCCCGGAAGCCGTGGGCGAACTCGGCGACGCCGGGGATGGGCAGCAGCTTGTTGACGCTGCCGACGGCGAGGACCAGCCGGTCGTACGTCAGCTCGCCGCGTTCGCCCTCGGGGCCGCTGTAGCGCACCAGCCGGTTGTCCAGGTCGATGTGCCGGGCCTCGCCGAGGACGAGGCGGACGCGCGGCAGCGAGCCGGGCAGCGGGACGGCCACCCGGCGCGGTTCGAGGATTCCGGCGGCCACCTGGGGCAGCAGGGGCAGATACAGGAAGTAGTCGGTCGGGTTGAGCAGGACGACTTCGGCCTCGTCCCGTACGCGCCGCGACAGCGTACGGGCGGCCTCGAAGCCGGCGAACCCGGCTCCGACGACGACAATGCGGGAACGGCTCACGTTCGACTCCGGACTGTGGCGTTTCGGGTCGTACGGACGGCAGTGCGCGTGCCCGACCGTGACCGGGACAACGACGATCACTCTGCTTCTCGCGTCCTCGTGCCACCCGTCGGCCCACTGTCCCCCTCGCCCATTGTCCTCGCGCCCGGCCGGGACCGCGAGACGATCTCCGCGCGGTCCCGGGAGCGGTGGGCGGGCCCCGCTCAGCGTGCGTCGGTCACCTTCCAGATCGTGCCGTCGGCCTTCGCGAGGACGTACAGCTCGCCCGCGGCGTCCGTGCCGAACCGCAGGTCGACCCGGTCGTCCCCGGCCAGCTCCGCCATCGAGGTCGGGGTGCCGGCCGCGTCGAGGATCCGGAACTGGTGGACCTCGGCGAGCGGCCCGCCGCGCCGCATCTCCGCGACCTCGGAGTAGAAGATCCGGCCGCCGACGCCCTCGCCGTACACGTACTTGCCCCGCAGTCCGGGGATCTCCGTGCCCCGGTAGACGAAGCCGCCGATCAGCGCGTTGCCGCTGTCGGCGCAGGGCGCGTCCGGCGGCGGGACGTGGTCGAAGGCGGCGACCGGATACGTGTAGCCGTACTGCCCGTCGTTGTCGGGGAGTGGGTAGACGCCGCAGGTCGGGTTGCCCTCCTTGCGGTACTCGAAGGGCCCCTCCCGGTCGCTCCAGCCGAGATTGTCCCCGGCCCGGACCTCGTACACGGACTCCACCCGGTGCTCCCCGATGTTCCCGACGAACATTCGGCCGGTGCCCGCGTCCCAGCTGAAGCGGTGCGGGTCGCGGAGCCCGTACGCGTAGATCTCGCCGAGCACGTACTGCCGGTGGACGAACGGGTTGGTCGCCGGGATGCCGTACCGGCCGCCGGGGCCGTCGTCGCCGTCCGGGTCGATGCGCAGGATCTTGCCCTGGGGGACGTACAGGTCCTGCGGGACGGAGCTGCGCCAGCCCGCGCCGCCGTCGCCCGCCGCGATGTACAGCAGCCCGTAGTCCTCGTCGCCCGGACGGGAGCGGGGGTTGAAGTTGATCTCCTGGATGTCGTGGACCGTGCCCTGGAAGCCGAGGCGCATCACCTCGCGGCGCGCTCCGGTGAACTCCCCGGCGGCCGGGTCGTCGGCCGTCCACTCCGTGATCACGCTGTGGACGGCGGTGACCCCGCCGGACGGCAGGTCGGGGCGCTTGGTGGTGAGGGCGGAGCGGGCCTCGGTGTGGACGGTGTAGAACCGGCCGTTGCCGGCGAACTCCGGGTGGAACGCGACGAATCCGAAGCCGCTGCCGAGCCCCTGGTGGGACCAGAAGTCGGGTCCGACGGCCGCGCCGACGTCCAGGTACTCGGTGGGGGTGCCGGAGCCGTCCAGCAGATACAGCGGCCCGTTGAGGTCGGGGACGTACAACCGGCCCGAGCCGTCGGGGACTTCACCGGCGTAGTTGATCCGGGCCCAGCGGTTCAGCCGGTCGTCGGTCGGCGGCGGCACCGGCTCCGACCTCGGAAGCGTCGAGAATTCGTCAAGTACCAGGCCAATTTCGGAGAGCGTCGGATCGGGCAGCGGATCGGCGACCGGACCGTCCTCGCGCGCGGCGGCCGGTGGTACGAAAAGCGCCAACAGCAACGTCGCCGCCGCGACGGCCAGTTGTGCGCGCACGGTTCGTCCCGTTGTTCCGGGCTTGGGCATCCCGCTCACCTCATCGGCTCGGACGGTGCGGCTCGGACACGGCCCCGACCACACGGAACGCGCTTCCGGCGGGGCATTCGCGCCACGTTACAAACGCGCCGGGAGGGCGGCAAGGGGTCGGTGGCGGACAGGGGGACCGGGAACAGGTTTGAAGTCCAACGACCCCATGGGACGGTCAAATCGGTAGGGGCGCGTCCGGAACGGGCCCCGGATGGCGGTACTGTGCGCGCGCGCCGTCATCCTGGGCGGCGCGGTTTCATACGCGGAGGATTACGTGACTGTATTCAACAGATCGTGGCGGCGCCCCGGGGCGCTCGTGACGGTCGCGGCGGCGGGTGCGCTCGGCGCCGGCCTCTTCGCCGCCCCGGCGGTGGCGCACACCCCGGCGTGGACCGTGACCTGCTCGGAGGTGAGCGTCGATCTCGTCAACTACACCGCCGGCGCCGAGAACACGGTGACCCTGAGCGTCGACGGCAAGGACCTGCTGCCCACCGAGAAGTTCGGTGGCGAGTTCCACAAGAAGATCGAACTGCCCAAGCACGACAAGGATCTGACGCTTCACCTCGTGGTGAAGGACGGTTCGGGCAACGACGGTTCGCTGGACCAGGAGAAGACCGCTCCGGTCTGCGAGGGCACCGAGCCCGGGACCGAGCCGTCCACGACGCCGCCCGCCACCCCGCCGGCGGAGGAGCCCACTCCCGAGCCGGAGCCCAGCAAGACGACCGAGGCGGCCGAGGTTCCCTCGTCCCAGCCGAGCCCGGCCGGTGACGACCTCGCCGAGACGGGTTCGTCCAGCACCACACCGCTGATCGCGGGCGCCGCCGCCGTCATACTCGTGGCCGGCGCTGGCATCACCTGGGCCGCGCGCAAGCGCCGCACCGTGGAGAACTGACCCACCACGCGACCATCGCCGACCCCTGCCGACGGACGGCCGGCACGACCGCCGACGGACGCAGGACCGCCGCCGGGCGACGGGCACACGAGTGCTCGCCGCCCGGCGGCGGTGTCGTTCCCACGGGAGGGCGGTGACGGCGGCGACGGCGCGCCGGGTGACGCCGTCATGGCCGGGAGGCGCTCCGGGACGGCCGGGTCGTTCGGCCGTGGGCTACGCCCTTTCCTTGCTGTCGCTGCCGTGGCGACGGATCCGCGACACCGCCCGGCCCCGCGCCCGCCGCCCGGCCGGAGCCCTCCGGTCGCCGCGCGCGACCGCGCCGAGATACGACTCGGCCGCCCGCACCGCCTCGGCGACGGTGCGGTGCCCCATCAGCACGCACAGGGTGTACGCGACGTCGTCGAGCCGTCGCCGTCGTACGGGATCGTGCGGTTCCCGCAGCACCAGCCGCTCCCAGGTCCGGTAGCGGCGCAGCAGCTGGGCGAGCCCGGCCTTGTCCGGCAGAAGCATGCTCTTCTCCCGATTCCCCAGGTCGGCCCGGCGGACCGGGCGACGGAAACGAAGTCGTCCGGCTCGTCCACACTGCGCCGGTCACGGGGTGTCCGCAAGCGGACACCTTCCGCGACCGGTCCTGTCAGCCGCCGAAGACGTCGAGGAAAGCGGAGTTGAACGCCTTGAGATCGTCGGGCCTGCGGCTGGTGACCAGGGTGTTCGGCCCGTCCGTACAGATCTGGACCTGTTCGTCCACCCAGGTACCTCCCGCGTTGCCGATGTCGGTCCGCAGGCTCGGCCAGGAGGTCAGCGTCCTGCCCCGTACGACGTCCGCCTCGACCAGGGTCCAGGGGGCGTGGCAGATCGCCGCCACCGGCTTGCCCGCGTCGAAGAAGCCCTTCGTGAAGGCGACGGCGTCCTTGTCCAGCCGCAGGGCGTCCGGGTTGGCCACCCCGCCGGGCAGGACGAGCCCGTCGAAGCCGTCGACGGTGCTGTCGGCGACCGTGGCGTCCACCGGGAAGGTGTCGCCCTTGTCGAGATGGTTGAGCGCCTGCACCTCGCCGGCCTCGGTGGAGACGAGGACGGGCTCGCCGCCCGCGTCGACGACCGCCTGCCAGGGCTCGGTCAGTTCGACCTGCTCGATGCCTTCGGGTGCCACGAGAAATGCCACGCGCATGCCACTCACGCCCTTCTGTCCGCGTCTGGTTCCGTCTGTCCGTACGTCCTGCCGGTCTTCCGTCCTTGTGTCCTTCCGTCCTTGTTTCCTTCCGTCCTTGCGTGTGCTCGCCCGACGGCGTTCGCACGCCTCCGTCCGCGCCGCTCTCAGCGCACCATCGCCGTCCCGGTGAGCAGCTTCACGGCGGCGGCGATCGACTCGGCGTCGATGCCCGCCGCGCGCAGCTGCTCGTCGGGGGTCGCCGAGCCCGGCATGTTCCGGACGCCGAGCCGTACCAGCCGGGGCGCGGGGCGGCCGTCCGAGAAGACCTCGGCGACGGCGTCGCCCAGCCCGCCCTGCGGGTGGTGGTCCTCGACGCTGATCAGGCACCCGGTGTCGGCGGCGGCGGCCTGGAGGGTCACCTCGTCGGCGGGCTTGATCGAGTACATGTCGATCACCCGCACGGTGATGCCGTCGGCGGCCAGCAGATCGGCTGCCTTGAGGCACTCGTGGACGGTGACCCCGGTGCCGACGAGGGTCATCCGGTCGTCCACGGTGTGCCGGAGGATCTTGCTGCCGCCGACCGGGAACTGCTCGTCGGCGCCGTAGATCACCGGCGACTTGCCCCGCAGGGTCCGCAGATAGCTGACGCCCTCCAGCTCGGCCATGGCGGCGACGAGCCGGGTCGTCTGGTTGGCGTCGCACGGCTGGAGGACCGTACTGCCGTGCAGCGCGCGGAACATGGCGAGGTCTTCGAGCCCCATCTGGGAGGGCCCGTCCTGGCCGATGGAGACACCGGCGTGCGAGCCGACGACGCTGATCGACGCCCGGCTGACGGTGGCCATCCGCAGGAAGTCGTGCGCCCGGGTCAGGAAGGCCGCGAAGGTGGAGGCGTACGGGATCTGCCCGCAGGCCCCCATGCCGACGGCCGCCGCCACCAGCTGCTGCTCGGCGATGTAGAGCTCGAAGTAGCGCTCGGGGTGCTCCTTGGAGAAGTACTGGGTACGGGTCGAGTCGCCGACCTCGCCGTCGAGCGCCACGATGTCTCCGCGCGCGGAGCCGAGGGCGGTGAGGGCCTGCCCGTACGCGTCACGGGTGGCGATCTCGTCGCCCACGTCGAAGCGCGGCAGGTTCAGATGGCCGATCTCGGGGCGGGGTTCGGTGCCGCCCGACGAGGGCTTGCGCACGTCGACCCGCATGGACCGCCGCCCGCCCAGTTCCTCGATGGCGCGCGCGGCGTCGGGGAGGGGCTTGCCGTGCATGCCCTCCTTGTCCTCGACGGCGGCGACGCCCCGGCCCTTCTTCGTGGCGGCGATGATCGCGGTCGGCTCGCCGACCGTGGACGCCGCCTCGTCGTAGGCCGCCTCGACAGCCTCGATGTCGTGGCCGTCGACCTCGATGGTGTGCCAGCCGAAGGCGTGCAGCCTGCGGGCGTACGCGCCGATGTCCCGGCCGTGGCGGGTGGGGCCGCGCTGGCCGAGCCGGTTGACGTCGACGATCAGCGTCAGTGAGTCGAGGTGCTGGTACCCGGCGTGCTCGGCGGCCTCCCAGATCGACCCCTCGGCCATCTCGCTGTCGCCGCACAGCACCCACACCCGGTTGGGGACCCGGCCGAGCCGCTGCCCGGCGAGCGCCATCCCGACGCCCACGGGCAGGCCCTGGCCGAGCGATCCGGTGGCGACGTCCACCCAGGGGAGCCGGGGCGTGGGGTGGCCCTCCAGACGGCTGCCCTCGCGGCGGTAGGTGCGGAACTCCGACTCGTCGATGGCGCCGGCCGCCAGGTACATGGAGTACAGCAGCGGCGAGGCGTGGCCCTTGGAGAAGATCAGCCGGTCGTTCCCCGGATGTTCGGGCCGGTCGAAGTCGTACGTGAGGTGGTTGGCCAGCAGCACGGCGCCGAGGTCGGCGGCGGACATCGAGGACGTCGGATGGCCCGAGCCCGCGATGTCGGCGACGCGGACCGAGTCGACCCTGAGCTGCTGCGCCAGTTCGGTCAGTAGTTCCTTACGCATGTCACTCCTCGTCCTCACGTGGTGCGGCCGGTGCGGCGGCCGGACGGGCGGTGGACCGGCTCTCCGGGTGCCCGAGGGTGACGGCGGCACACCACGGACATACCCGTCCCGCCCCTTTTGTCCAAGACTGCCCCACCTGAGGGAACCGCGCAGAACGGTGACGGGGCGGACGGAGCGGAGGCCCGCGCAGGGGAGCGGAGGTCGGGCGCAGGGGAGCGGAGGTCGGGCGGACGGAGCGGCGACCGGGCCGGGGGCTCAGCCGGCGTCCGGCGCCGGCTCCCGCCGGGTCTCGGTGCCCGTCACCGGGGTCGTCCCGAGCGGGATCTGCGGCCCCAGGCCGTCGTACAGCCAGCGCTTGAGCACCGCGTGGACCTGCTCCGCGCCCGCCAGCGGGCCACCGCCGGGGACCGGCGCGGGCAGCGTCAGGGGCGACAGCAGGAAGGCGTTCGACTGCTCGCCGCCGAGCCCTCCGTGGGAGCCGATCTGCTCCTCGAAGGCGTGCACCCCGCCCGTCGCCGGGTCGTGGACCGAGTTGACCATGATATCCGCGACATGCGGGAAGGTGTCGGTGCGCCGGACCGCGTCGGCGGCGCCCGGCCCCATGGTGGCGAGCGGGCCGGAGTCGTCGTCCAGTTCGGCGACGGGGACCTCGGCCCCGCCGGGGCCGAGCACCACGGAACCGCCCGCCTCGCCGCGTACGAGCAGGAAGCCGATGCCCGGATGGTTGGCGAGGGTGCGCAGCAGCGAGGGGTGGCGCCGGTCGATCTGCTCGCGGCTCATCCGCTCGGGGACGTCGGGGAAGGAGATCAGCCCCAGATTCCCGGAGGCCAGCACGATCGGGTCGGAGTCCCGGGCCGGACGCCGGTCGCCGCCGCCCTCGGTCAGCTCGTCCTCGACGGGGCGGTGCAGGGCCGTCCGTACGGCGTCCCAGGCCGCGTAGCGTGCCTCGGCGCCACTGCGGGTGTGGCCCGCGCGGCGCGGTACGGGCAGTCCGCAGCCCGCCCGCACCAGGTCCCGGAGGGTGAGCCCGTAGGCGCCCCGGAAGGTCTCGCCGGGGCTCTGGCCGTGGTCGGAGAGGAGGACCAGCCGGTACGAGCGGGGCGCGTGTTCCGCGACCTTGGCCAGCAGGGCGATCGACCGGTCCAGCCGCTCCAGGACGCGGGTGGCGTCGCGGCTGTGGGGTCCGGAGTGGTGGGCGACCTCGTCGTAGGCGACGAGGTCGGCGTAGACGGCGGCGCGTCCGGCCAGCATGTCGCCGATCACCGCGGCGACGACGACGTCCCGTTCCACGACGGTCGCGAAGGCCCGGATCAGCGGGTAGAGCCCGCCCCGGCGCACCCGGGGCCGGTCGCCCCGGACCCGGGCGCGCGTCGACTGGCCGATCTCGCGGCCGACCTCGGCGACGAAGGAGACGGCCGTACGGACGGCGTTGGCCGGGTCGGTGAAGTACGCCCGGTACCCGGCCCGGGAGCGGGTGGCCCGGCCGCGCCGGGCGGCCATCGACAGGACGAGGGCGAGCTGGTCGGCGCCGCCGCTGAAGAGGTTGCCCCGGCTGGCGCCGTCGAGGGTGAGCAGCCCGGCGTCGCGGGTGCGCTCGACGGCGCGGCGCTGGAGTTCGGCCGCGCTGGCGGGCCGGTTGCTGACCATGAGCCGTCCGCTGTCCTTCTCGTACCAGCGGAAGGCGGGGACGTCGTGGTTGGTGCCGTGAAGGATGCCGAGCTGGCTGGCGCCGGTCTGGCTGGACCAGTCGGTGCGCCAGGGGGTGAGCCGGTGGGTGGGGCGTTCGCCGAGCCAGCCGGCGACGGTGGGCATGTGGCCGTCGGCGACGGCGTCGAGGAGCACCTGGTGTCCGACGCCGTCGAGCTGGAGGAAGAGCATGCCGGGCGAGACCGCCGGGCCGGGGCCGTCCTCGCCGCCCCGGCGTCTGCGGCGGCCGGCCAGGCGCGAGAGCCTGCGCCGGTAGGCGTCGTCGTCGCGCACGGCGAGCGCGGTGGAGGTCGCGGAGGCGACGGCGGACATGACGGCGGCGACGACGATCGCGTTCTCGGGGTCGGCGGCGCCACCGCCGTCGGGGGTGACCTTGAGCGCGACGAGCAGCAGCGAGCCGTTGAGGAAGAAGACCAGCAGACCGAGCAGCACGGCGGGCACGAGCAGCAGCGCGCGGACCAGGAAGGGCCAGACCAGGGCGCTGAGGAGGCCGAAGGCGCCCGCGCCCCAGGCGGCGGTGATGGCGGTCCTGGTGAGGCTGTCGTCGTCGCCCTGGAGCTGGAAGTCGGGGAGGATCCCGGCGAGCGCCAGCATGGTCAGGGCGGAGACCGCCCACACGACGGCCACCCGTACCAGGGCTCTGCCCGCCGTCCGCCCTCGCCCCTCGAACACCGCGTTGTCACCTCACGTCCAGGGCCCGCACACCTCCACGGGCTCGGTGACAGCCTGACACAGCGCGCGGCGGGCCCGGTCGCCGTCCGGGGGACGGGCCGTTCCGGCGGATCCCCGGGCGGGCCCCGGGGCGGGCCGTTCAGCAGCCGTCGTAGCCCGCGGTCGGCATTCAGCAGCCGTCGTAGCCCGCGGTCGGCATGGAGTACCTGCGGTGGACCCGGGCCTTGGACGTCGCGTCGTACGACGGTTCGTCCAGGTCCGCGGTCTCCACGGGGACGCCCCGGCGCTCGCATTCGGCGAGGAAGGCGGGCACCGAGGCCATCGCCCGGCCGAGCACGCGGTCGTTGGGGACGACGAAGGCGTCGATCGCGCCGGCCTCCACGTCGACCCAGAGGCCGCAGTGGTCGGAGCGGGTCCGGTAGAGGAGCAACTGGCGGGTGACGACATGGCCCTTGTCGGCGGCCCACCGCGCGCACATGGCCTGCTGGCCCCGGACGTCCACCAGGAACGGCTCGCGGTCGAGTTCTTCGAGCGGGGTGAGGCTGGCTATGGCCGCCACGCGTAAGTCGCCCATCCGGAAGGCCCCCCGTTCCGCCGCACCCGACCGCTGCCCCGAAGTCGCCCCCTGTTCCCCGGTGTTCGACGACCCTACTCCGGTCGGGCCGTCTTAAGGAGGCGCGTACCGGGCAGATGCGGGCGCACGGAGATGCCGTGGGCGTACGCCCTCCGGAGCGCGGGGCGCGGACGGGACGGGCCGGTGGAGTCCCGGCCGCCGGGCGCCCGCCGTACGCTGAGAGTCGATACGGACGGAGTTGAGGTCCCGCTGTGGGAAACGTCATCACCTGGTGGGGGCATGCCACCTGCACGGTCGAGGACTCCGGTGTCCGGGTACTGACCGACCCGCTGTTCGCCCGGCGGCTCGCCCATCTGCGGCGCCGGCGCGGTGAGGTGCCACCGCCGGAGGCCGCCGTCGCGGACGCCGTGCTGGTCTCGCATCTGCACTCCGACCATCTGCATCTGCCGTCGCTGGCCAGGCTCGCCCCCGGCACGCGGCTGATCGTGCCGCGCGGCGCGCGGCGGGCGGTGCACGGCCTGCGGCGGCTCGACGCCGCGTGCCGCCGGGGCGGGCTGCGGATCACCGAGGTCGACGCGGGTGACGAGGTGGAGATCGGTCCGCTGTGGGTGCGGGCGGTGCCCGCCTCCCACGACGGGCGGCGGCTGCCGGTCGGACCGCAGCGCGCACCCGCGCTCGGCTACGTCATCACCGGTGAGCGCCGCACCTACTTCGCGGGCGACACCGGGCTGTTCGACGAGATGGCGGACGTGGTGGGCCCGGTCGACGTGGCGCTGCTGCCGGTGGGCGGCTGGGGGCCGCATCTGGGCCACGGTCATCTGAACGCCGGCCGCGCGGCGGAGGCGCTGGCCCGGCTCGCGCCGGACGCCGCCGTGCCGGTGCACTACGGCACGTACTGGCCGATCGGTCTGGACGGGGTGAGACCGCACGAATTCCATTCGCCGGGCGACGAGTTCGTCCGCCTGGCGGCCCGGTGCGCGCCCGGGGTCGCGGTGCACCGGCTGGCGCACGGCGAGAGCGTCCGGCCGGGGGCCGGCCGGTGATCGACCAGCTCATGAGCCAGTTCCCGTCGGAGTCCGCGCAGCAGGCCGTCACGTATCCGTCGCTGTTCCTGCTCGTGGCGCTGGGCGCCCTGGTGCCGGTGGTGCCGACGGGGGCCCTGGTGAGTTCGGCGGCGGTCGTCGCGTTCCATCAGACGTCGCCGCTCGCGCTGCTGCTCATCTTCGTCGTGGCGTCGTTCGCGGCGTTCCTGGGGGACATCGCGCTGTACTGGCTGGGGCGGCGGGGGGTCAACTCGAAGAACGGCTCACGGTGGCTGGCGGCCCTGGAGCGGCGGGTCTCCGACGAGACGCTCGAACAGACGCAGCGCAAGCTGCGGGAGCACGGCGTGACGGTGCTGGTGCTGTCGCGGCTGGTGCCCGCCGGGCGGATACCGGTGATGCTGGCTTGTCTGCTCGCCCGGTGGCCGACGCCGAGGTTCGTCAAGGGCGCGCTGCCCGCGTGTCTGGCGTGGGCGGCGACGTACCAGCTGATCGGCATCCTCGGCGGGTCGCTGTTCGACGAGCCGTGGGAGGGCGTGCTGGCGGCGGTGGCGCTGACGGTACTGATCAGCGGCGCCCCGGCGGCATGGCGCAGACTGCGGACCGGCCGGGCGGCGGACGCGGCGGAGGGCGGGGGCAACGGCGGCCCGGAGGGGCCGGCGGAGCCGGACGGTCAGCGGGCCTGAGGGCATCGGCGCGGCCCGCCGGTCGGCGGGGGTGTGAGGGCATCGGCGCGGCCCGGCGGTCGGCGGTCAGCGGTCAGCGGGTGTGCGGGACCGTCAGGACGCGTGAGCCGCCGACGGGCAGGTCCCAGAGCTGCTCGCGCGGTCGCCCGGTGCGCTCCCACGCGGCCCTGACCCGCGTCAGCGGCTCCAGGACCGGCTCGGCCGACAGCACGAACGTCGCCCAGTGCATGGGGGCCATGTGCCGCGCGCCCACGTCCTGGCAGGCCCGTACGGCCTCCTCCGGGTCGGTGTGGACGTCGCGCAGCCACCAGCGCGGGTCGTACGCCCCGACGGGCAGCAGCGCGAGGTCGACGCCGGGGTACCGGCGGCCGATCTCCCGGAACCAGTGCCCGTAGCCGGAGTCCCCGGCGAAGTAGACGCGCCCGCCGGTCGCGCCGTCCGTGAGGACCCAGCCGCCCCACAGGGAGCGGCAGGTGTCGGTGAGGGTCCGTTTCGACCAGTGGTGGGCGGGGACGAAGTCGAACCGTACGGCGGCGCCCTCGCCCGCCGGCAGTTCGGCCGCCTCCCACCAGTCGAGTTCGGTGACCCGGGTGAAGCCGCGCCGCCGGCACCAGCGGGCGAGCCCGGCGGGCACGAACAGCGGGGTGTTCCCCGGCAGCCTCCGCAGGGTGGGCGCGTCGAGATGGTCGTAGTGGTTGTGGCTGATGACGACCGCGTCGACGGGCGGCAGGTCCTCCCAGCGGACCCCGACGGGGGTGATCCGCGCGGGCGTGCCCAGGATGCGCCGCGACCACACCGGGTCGGTCAGGACGGTCAGCCCGCCGATACGGATCACCCAACTCGCGTGCCCCGCCCAGGTGACGGCCACGGTCCGGGTGTCCGCGGCGGGCAGCGGCGCCGGCGCGAACGGCAGCAGCGGTACGGCGTCGAGGGCGCCCCGGCCGGGCCGTGCGGCACCCTCGCGGGCGAGCCGCGCCATGGCCCGGACACCGGGAAGCGGGGCGGTCAGCCGGTCGGCGAAGGAACGGGGCCAGGGCCCGCGGATCTCACCGACCGGGCGGAGTACGCCGCCGGGGCGGGCGGTGTGCGCGGGCCCGGCGGGGGCGGGGTTGCCGGCGCGCACGGCCCCGGCAGGACCAGGATTCTCGGCGCGCGCCGCCCCGGCAGGAGTGGGTTGGTCGGCCTGCGCCGCCCCGGCAGGACCAGGGTTGTCGGCCGGGGCGGGCCCGGCGGGGGCGGCCCCAGCGGGAGCCGGGTTGCCGGCGCGCGGGGCCCCGGCAGGACCAGGGTCGTCGGCCTGTGGCGCCCCGGCGGGAGCGGGCCCGGCGGGGGCGGGGGTCGTGCCGGGGCCGGTGTCGTCCGTCCGATCGGTCTGATCCGTCATCGGGGCTCCGTTCGGCGCGGTACGACACGTGGGGGCGGTGGTACGGGCTGTCCGCCCCGGACGGTGGTACGGGGTGGCGGGCGGGGCTCAGCGCGGTTCCCCCAGGGCCGCCGTCAAAATGCTCAGCGCTTCGGCGACCTGGGGCAATTCCAGGGGATCCACTGCGGTGAGTGCCTCCATCCGCCCCTCCGGGTTCGGCCCGAGCAGCGGGGCGGTGGCGAGCCGCACCCGCAGGGCGCCCGGTTCGTCCCCGAACCGGTGCCCACCGGGCACGGGTGTGCCGAGCCGTTCGCCCAGGTACTCCTCCAGTTCTGTCGAGTCGCCCACCCCCCGGGCACCCAGGCCGCGCCGCAGCGGTCCGAGGTCCGCGTACAGATGGCGCCCCGCGCGGGGCGGCCGGGCGAGCGCCCCGGCGGCGAGGACGGCCCGGTGGGCGGCGTCCGCCACGCGCGCGTGCAGCGCGGCGGTGGCGGCGGTCCGCGCGGTCACGGCCTCCGGTTCGTCCAGCGCGCGGCTCGCGGCGGCGGCGACCGGCCCGGCGACGAGCGCGCCCAGCGCCGTGAGACGGTCCACCGTCCGGGCCCGGTGGGCGGCCCCGGCGGGTGTGGCGGGGAAGCGCGCGACGGCGGCGGGCCAGGACGCGGGGGTGAGCGCGCCCGCCAGGTCGAAGAGGACCGTGACGTCGTCGGGCCACATCTCGGCGGGGCTGAGCGGCACCGTCTCCCGGGGTGGGTGCAGGGTGTCGCGCCACGTCTCGTCGCTGACGATGTGCAGGCCCTCGCCGACGGCCGCCTCGCACGCCTCCCGGAGCAGTTCGGGCGGGGCGACGGTGCCGGTGGGGTCGTCGGCGAGGGAGAGCAGCAGCAGCCGGGGTGTGCCGCCCTCGGCCCGTACCCGGCGCACCGTCTCCAGGAGGGCGTACGGATCGGGTATGCCGCCGCACTCCGCCGGGACGGGCACCGGGAAGACCGGGCGGCCCAGCAGCCGGGCCAGCGGCCCCCAGGACGCCGGGTGCGGGCGCGGCATGAGGATGTCGCCGCCGTGCGCGGCGAGCACCGAGAGGAGCAGCGGCCGGGCACCGGCCGCGACAGCGACCTCCGGAGGGTGGGTGAGCAGTCCGCGCCGCGACCAGTAGCCGCAGGCCGCCTCGCGCAGCACCGGTCCGCCGCCGGGCGGTTCGGGCAGCGTACGGGCGGCGGCCCCGGCGAGCACCTCGACCAGTTCCGGCAGCGCGGGCAGGCCCGTGTCCGGGGCGAACGGCCCGTACCGTACGGGGCCGTGACCCTCGTGGCCGCCGCCCGCCGAACCCGTCGTCCCCATGCCCGCCACCTCCCGGCCCCCGGCGTTCGCGGACGGCGCCGCGGCGCCGCTGGTCGGCCCCGGCCTACGCCCGGCGCCCCACCATCGCCAGCAGGCGCGTCTGGTCGTCGGCGCCCCGCGGCGGGTCCAGGGGCGGGTCGAACAGGCCGCTCCCGGAGAGGCTGTCCGCGTACGGCTCGACCTCGCCGAGCGCGAAGTCCACCAGGTCCCGGGGCAGCCGGTCGTCGGCGCCGATCCCGCGCGACAGGTCCCAGGCGTGCACCACCGCGTCGAGCACCATCTGCGAGCAGTAGGCGCCGGCGCCGGTCTCCCCGTACGAGAGCGGCACCGCCCGGTCCATCGCGCCCCGTTCGCCGAACGCCGCGCGGGCCGCCGCCGCGGCGCGGTCCCAGACACCGACCGGGTCGTCGCCGAGGACGTCGCCGTCGAAGGCGTCGCCCACCTCGGCCATGGTCCGGCCCTCGCTCACCAGCGGGGGCACCCACAGCTGTTCGACGGTCAGATGGTTCACCAGGTCGCGTACGGACCACCCCTCGCAGGGCGTCCGCGCGGCCCACCGGTCCGCGCCGACCGCGTGCACCCGGTCGGTGAAGAGGTCGAGCGCCTCGGCGTGCCGGTCGAGCAGTGAGTCGTCCATGTCCCCACTCTCCCCGGACGCCGGGGAGGACGCGAGCGGGGCCGGTCAGGGCCTGTTTCCGCCCCGGGCCCGGCCTCCTGCGGAGACTGCTTGGGGCCGCGCCGTACGGGGTACTCGCGTTCCATGTCTGACATCCACGCGGGCCGCCGTACCCCGGTCGATCCCGGCACCCGGGCCCGGGTCGCCGCGCTGCTCACCGGCTGGGACCAGAGCGTCTTCCGGTCGGCGGCGAACCGTCACTGGCCGGGCGCCGAACCCGTACTGCCCCGGCTCAGCCGCTCCGCCAACCACGGCCTCCTCTGGTTCGGCGCCGCCGCCGGCATCGCCCTCCTCGGGCGCGGCCAGCGCTCCCGGCGGGCCGCCCTGCGCGGGGTCGCCTCGCTGGCCGTGGCCTCGGCCGCCATCAACACCGTCGGCAAGCGGTCGGTGCAGCGCCGCAGGCCCGTCCTGGACGCCGTGCCGGTCATACGGCAGCTGAAGCGGCAGCCCTTCACCACGTCATTCCCGTCCGGGCACGCCGCGTCGGCCGCCGCGTTCGCCACGGGTGTCGCGCTGGAGTCGAAGGGCTGGGGCGCGGTGGTGGCGCCGATCGCGTTCTCCGTGGCGGCGTCCCGCGTCTACACGGGTGTGCACTATCCGAGTGATGTGCTGGTGGGCGCCGCGCTGGGGGTGGGCGCGGCGTACGCGGTCCGGGGCATCGTGCCGACCCGCTCCCAGCTGCCCTCGCCGGGCCGGCCGCACGCGCAGGCACCGGAGACGCCGGACGGCGAGGGCCTGGTGGTGATCGTCAACCGGGCCTCGGGATCGTCGGACATGGCGAACGGGCTGCGCGCCACGCTGCCGCTCGCGGAGTTCGTGGAGTGCGAACCCGACGAGGTGAACACGGAGCTGGAGAAGGCGGCGGGGCGGTGCGAGGCGCTCGGCATCGTCGGCGGCGACGGGACCGTCAACCGGGCCGCGGTGGTGGCGGCCCGGCACCGGCTGCCGCTGGCGGTGTTCCCCGGCGGCACGCTGAACCACTTCGCGTACGACCTCGGCATCGAGAACGGCCAGGACACCTGCCGCGCGCTGGCGGCGGGCGACGCGGTCCGCGTCGACCTGGGGCGGTTCACCGGGCCCGACGGGGTGAGCGGTCACTTCCTCAACACCTTCAGCCTGGGCGTCTATCCGGAGCTGGTGCGGGTGCGCGAGCACTGGGCGCCCCGGATCGGCGGCTGGCCCGCCGGGGTGGTGGCCGCCGCGAAGGTGCTGCGCGGCGAGCACCAGCTGGAGGCGGGGTTCGACGGCCGGCGGCGGTCGCTGTGGATGCTGTTCGCCGGGAACGGCATCTACCAGCGCTTCGGGTTCACCCCCGGCCACCGGCTCGACCTGGCGGACGGGCTGCTGGACGTACGGATCGTGCACGGCGGCAGCTACCCGAGTCTGCGGCTGCTGGCAGCGGCGGCGGCCGGTCCGCTGAGCCGGTCGCCGGTGCACGCGGCGGAGCGGATGCGGCGGGTACGGATCACCGGGATCGCGCCCGGTACGCCGCTGGCCTTCGACGGCGAAGTCGCCGAATCGCCGCGCGAGTTGATCATCGACAAGGGCGAGGAGGCGCTGACGGTCTACCGTCCGCGCACGTTCCAGTGACCCCCGGCCGCGGGCCCGATCCCGCACCCGCACCCCCTCCCGCGACCGATCCCTTCCTGCTCACCGCGCGTCTGCGGCTCCGCGACTGCGCCGAGGCCGATCTGGACCGGCTGCTGGCACTGGACAACGACCCCGGGGTGAAGCGCTTCATCGACGGCGGGATGCCCGCGGCGCCCGACACCTTCCGGGCCGAGGCACTGCCCCGGCTGCTCGGGCGCGGCTTCTGGGCGGCGGAGGAGCGGGCCACCGGCGCGTTCCTCGGCTGGTTCGAACTGCGACCGCTGAACGACACCGGCTGGGAGGCGGTGGAGCTGGGCTACCGGCTGCACCGGGCGGTCTGGGGACGGGGTTACGCCACGGAGGGCGCCCGCGCGCTGGTGCGCAAAGCGTTCACCGAACTCGGCACCCGGCAGGTCACGGCCACCACCATGACGGTCAACGGGGCGTCCCGGCGGGTCATGGAGAAGGCCGGGCTGCGTCACATCCGTACGTATGTCGAGGAGTGGCCCGAGGTCATCGAGGGGTCGGAGCACGGCGACGTGGAGTACGCGCTCACCCGTGAGGAGTGGATGTGCACACCGGCGTCCTAGCCGCATCCTGAGACGCCGGTCTCATATACCGGGTGGGCGGCGTACCGTGACCGGGACCGGAAGGCGTCACGGAAGGAACCACGGTCATGCCGCGAGAGGCGCGCGGGACGAGAGAAGAGACGAAGGACGAGACGAGCGGGACCGCCGTCTACACCCACGGCCACCACGAGTCGGTCCTGCGCTCGCACCGCTGGCGCACGGCCGCCAACTCCGCGGCGTATCTGCTCCCCGCGCTCCGTTCGGGTCTCGACGTACTGGACGTGGGCTGCGGCCCCGGCACCGTCACCGCCGATCTGGCCGCGCTGGTGGCGCCCGGCACGGTGACCGCCGTCGACACGACGGCGGACGTGCTGGAGGGGGCGCGCGAGGAGGCCGGGGCGCGCGGCGCCGACAACGTCCGCTTCGCGGTCGCCGACGTCCACGCGCTGGACTTCCCCGACGACTCGTTCGACGTCGTCCACGCCCACCAGGTACTCCAGCACGTCGGGGATCCGGTACGGGCGCTGCGCGAGATGCGCCGGGTGTGCCGGCCCGGCGGCACCGTCGCGGTGCGGGACAGCGACTACGGCGCGTTCACCTGGTTCCCGGCGTCGCCGGGCCTGGACGGCTGGCGGGACCTGTACCGCCGGGTGGCCCGCGCCAACGGCGGGGAGCCCGACGCGGGCCGCGCCCTGCGCGCCTGGGCCCGCCGCGCGGGCTTCGCGGACACCGACCTCACGTCCACGGCGGCGACCTGGTGTTTCGCCACCCCGGAGGAGCGCGCCTGGTGGAGCGGTCTGTGGGCGGAGCGGACCACCGACTCGGTGTACGCGGAGCTGGCGGTGGCGGGCGGCCACGCGGACCAGGAGGCGCTGTCCGGGATCGCGGCGGCCTGGCGCGCGTGGGGCGCCGACCCCGACGGGTGGTTCATGGTCCCGCACGGCGAACTCCTGTGCCGCGTATGAGGGTTGGTTCCCGGAGGTTCATGGTCGCGACCGGGACTGCTTCGCTACCCTCACCGGTATGGAAATCCTGGGAACCACGCTGCGCATCTGCGTCGACGACCTGGAGACCTCGGTCGCCTTCTACGAACGGCTGACCGGCACTCCCGCGCTCCGTTTCGAGCGCGGCGGGGTCTCCGCCGCCGCCGTCAGTTGCTTCCTGTTGATGAGCGGTCCGGCGGAGGAGATCGAGGTGCTGCGCAAGGTCACCGCGACGATCGCCGTGAAGGACGTGGACGAGGCGTACGCCGCGCTCACGGGCGTCGGCGCCCAGGTCCTCGCGGGCCCGGTGCCCACCCCGGCGGGCCGCAACCTGATCGCCGTCCACCCGGACGGCTCCGTCTTCGAGTACGTGGACCGCAACCCGGCCCCGACCGGCTGAGCCCAGCTCCGAGCGGTCAGGCCCGAACCGGCCCCTGACGCCGGCCTCACGAGCGAGACCGGCCGGGAGCAACCGGTCTCAGCCCGACCGGCTGAGCCCGGCTCCCAGCGGTCAGGCCCGAACCGGTCCCTGAGCCCGGCCGCGTGAACCTGATCGGCCGGGCCCGAACGAGACCGGCCGGTCGGGCCCGAGCGGTCAGGTCCGACCCGCCCTGTCCCGAGCCGGGCCGCCTATGCCCGGCGGCGTAAGCCCCACCGGCTCAGACCGGGGCGGCCGGGCCCGGCCGGGGAACGAGACCGCCCGAGCCCCACCGGCGGAGCCCGACCACCCGAGCCCGGCCCGTCGGGGCCGCGCCCGTCCCGGCCGGGGGCGGACCCGTCGAGGCCCGCCCCCGGCCGGCCCCGTTCAGTCCCCCGGCCGCATCCGGTAGTCGTACTCCTCCGGCAGCGGATCGTCCGTCAGGGACGCCCACACCTCGTTCAGGGTCTCCGCGCCCTCCCGCAGGTCCGCCACCTCGAAACCCGCGTCGAACACGGCGCGGGCCGCCGCCTTGTCCCCCTCGGCGAGCAGCAGCCGGGCCTCGATCAGCCGGAACGCGCCCCGCTTCCGGATCGGGTCCGGCAGGCGGTCCCACACGCCCCGCGCGTCGCCCGCGCGGTCACCCGCGAGCAGCGCGGCGATCGCCTCGCGGGCCAGCGCCGCCGTGGCCGCGTCCCAGGACTCGGACCCGTCCTCCTGGTCGCCGCGCTCCCGGCAGAGGTCGTCGAAGGACTCCGCGTACAGGTCGGCGGCCCGTCCGGGGTTGCCGCCCTCCTGGTCGGCGACGGCCAGGCAGCGCAGCAACGGCCAGCGGGAGGTGGCCAGTTGCAGGCCGCGTTCCCAACTGCGCACCGCCTGGGCCCGATCGCCCGCGTGCCACTGGGCCACGCCCAGGTGATACTCCGTCAGCGGCTCTGCGGGCGCGGTCTCCAGCATGTCGCGCCAGTGCGGGGCGACCAGCGACGGTCCCGGCGGCGCCGTCTCGCGCGGCTTCGGCAGGGTGCCCTGGGTGAACAGCTCGACCCACGGCGCCTGTTGCTCGCCGAGCATCGTCTCGTCGAAGGGTGTGCCCGGCAGCCGGTACCCGCCGCGCATCGCGCCGCGCAGCACTTCGAGCGCGCCCCAGCCCGAGCCGGTCGCCAGGCGTTCGCCGGGCTCGGTGTCCGCGTGCGGCAGCCACGCCTCGTACGCGGCGTCGACGTCCGCGCGCGGCAGGGCCTCCTCCAGCCGGGTGTCGACCTCGGCGCGGGCGGCGTCCCAGTCGGCGCCGTGCACGGTACCGGCGTCGGCGGACAGCGGACCGTACGACTCCAGCCAGCTGACCTCGTCGTGCCCGTCGAGCTTCACGTGTTCGAGCTGGGTCCGGGCGAGCCCGGCCTGGATCTCGGCGTAGCCGGGGGTGCCCGGTTCGGTGAGCCACCGCTGCCAGCGCCGTCCGCCGCGCCCGGCTCCCCAGACGAAGAGCTTGCGGCCGCCCAGGGTGTCCGTGGAGGTCTGGACGAGCCCCCGGCCGTCGCCGTCGAGCGAGGTGATCCACTTGCGGAAGTCGCGGGGGACCTCGTAGAAGTAGTCGGCCGGGAACTCGCCGCGCAGCGGGTAGGTGCGGTCCACGCCCTCGTGCTCGGGCACCGGGATCCGGCGCAGGCTCCGCTCGTAGCCGAAGTGCCACGCCTCCTCGGCGGGGGCGAGGACCCGGGTGTGCTCGTCCTCGGGGACGGCGGTGTTGGACCACCAGTAGACGGGGGCCGGGCCCTGGTGCGGGTTGCGTATCCGTACGCCGACGTGCAGGAAGTCGGACGCGTCGGGCAGCCAGAGGTCGACCTGGAACGGCAGGCCGCGCAGTGGCTCCCACTCCCACAGCCGGAGCATCTCGCCGCCGTCGGGCGCGGGGACCAGCGCGGCGTTGAGCGGTGCGCAGGAGAGGGTGGTGTGTCCGGTGGCGCCGATGTTCCACTCGACTCCGCCGGAGAACCAGGCGCCGTTGAGCGCGAAGTCGGCGGGCTGGAACACCGGGTTGCGGTAGAGCAGTTCGCGGTCGGTGGGCTTGTGGTGCAGGGAGTGGAGGCGTCCGCCGAGGCCGGGCAGGACGGTGGCCCGCAGCCGGTCGTTCTCGATGACGATCGTGTCGAGGCCGGTGGGCTCGCGGTCGCGTCCGTAGCCGTCGCGCACCCGGACGGGCAGGACGGTGCGCAGCGGCTCGTACCCGATCTGCCGCGCCATGTCGCGGGGCAGCTCCCGCTTGACGCTGTCGCTCACGGAGTGGGTCTCGCCGAGCGGCCGGAGCGCGGGCAGGGGGTTCTCCGGCCCCAGGGGGGCGGCAGGCAGGGTCAGTACGGCACGTCGCACGCTCGTGGCCACAGGCAAACCTCGCTTCGCTCGCGGGGGCCGGCGGCTCGGTTGGCCGGCGCGCACCCGATGACCATGGAACACGGTGGAGTGCGCGCCGAACAGAGGACCTGGCGTCAGTCTTCGGTGAACGCCGCGACCGCGATGTCCGCGAGGAGCGCCCCGGCGGTGCCGTCGGGGTCCAGATCGGGGTCGTAGATGGTCAGGTTGAGTCCCACGCAGCGGTCCGAGCGGACCAGGATCCGCAGCAGTGCCTCCAGTTCGCCGGGGAGCAGTCCCCCGGGGTCCGGGGCGTCGACGGCGGGCATGACCTCGGGGTCGAGCACGTCCGCGTCCAGATGCACCCAGAAGCCTTCGGTGACGGGCGCCTCCAGGGTCTGGAGCGCGGCTTTCGCGAGGTCGGTGGTGCCCCGGTCGCGGAACTCGCCGACGGTCACGGTGGGGATCCGCAGCCGGGCCAGTTCCTCGCGGTCCTCGTCGTCGTCGCGGATGCCGAAGATCCGTACGTCCTCGTCACGGAGGTACGGGCGCAGCCCTTCGATGTCGCTGAGGTCGCTCTGGCCGCGCCCGGTGGCGATGGCCAGTTCCTCGCCGCCGGCCGCGCCGACGGAGGGGGAGTTGCCGAGGTGCCGGAAGTCGGCGGAGCCGTCGATCGCGGCGATGCCGTAACGCCCGATCCGGCGGAGCGCGAGGGAGGCGCCGAGCTGGATGGAGCAGTCGCCGCCGAGGACGAGGGGGAAGTCACCGGCCCGTACGTGGTGTTCGATCCGGTCGGCGAGCCGGGGGGTGTACGCGGCGATGGCGGCGGCGTTGAAGACGCCGTCGCCCGGCTTCCAGTCCCCCCGGTCGTAGCGGGGCGGGACGACGACGCCGCCCTCGAACGCCCCGAGCCGCTGGAGGAGGCGCTGTTCGCGCATCGCTCCGGCGAGTTTGTGGCAGCCGGGCACCGTGCCCGGGGCCGGGGGGCGCAGGCCCAGGTTGGAGGGGGCGTCGATCACCACGATATTCCGCATGCGATCCATCCTCGGCGTCGTACGCTCGTTCTTCAATCAGGATCCTGATCCGGGACTTCGCGAAGAGGGCGGCGCCGTCATGACCACGCAGCACACGTACCGGGTGATCGTGCGCGGGACCTTCCAGGGGCTGTCGGACGAGGCGCGGGCCCGGCTGCTGGGTGAGGTCGACGCGCACGGGCTGACGCAGATGCGGTTCACGCCGGAGGGGTCGCTGACCTACGACCGGGTGCTGAAGCACTTCTCGTACCGGTTCGTGGTCGTGTCGGACGCGGCGGACGGCGAGGAGATGGCGGCGGCGCTGGCCGAGGACCGGGCGGAGAGAGCGCTGGGGGAACTCGGCGGTGCGGGGACGGAGATCGGCTTCGGGGAGCTGCGGTCGACGGTGACGGACATGGACACCATGAAGATCAACCGCAAGGGCCGCCGCTGAGCCCTCCGCTCCCCACGCGGCCGGTCCCGTGCGGTCGGCCGCCTCCGGAGTGGTCCCGGTCAGGTGCGGGCGGCCATGTCCGAGGTGAGCGCCCAGCGTTCGTGGTCGCGCCAGGCGCCGTCGATGTGCAGGAAGTCCGGCGAGAAGCCCTCGTTGCGGAAGCCGGCGCGGCGGACGAGGGCGATCGAGGCGGCGTTGCCGGGCTGGATGTTGGCCTCCAGCCGGTGCAGGCCGAGCGGTCCGAACGCGTGCCCGAGGACATGGCCGAGCCCTTCGCCCATCAGTCCCCGGCCGGCGGCGTGGGCGAAGGCGCCGTATCCGAGGGTCCCGCTGAGGAAGCCGCCCCGGACGATGTTGTTGATGTTGATGAATCCGGCGATCCGGTCGTCGGCGAGGTCGCAGACGAGGAATCCGGCCTTGGTGGGGTCCCCGATGATGCCGCGCGCGTAGTCGGTGTACGCCTCGGGGGTGCGGGGCGGGAAGAGCCAGGGGTGGTGCAGGTGGGTGCTGGCGCGGGCGTGCGAGGCGAACTCGTCGGCGTCCTCGTACCGGTAGGGGCGGACGCGGGTACGGGGCCCCTCGCCCGTGGGGGTGGTGATGTCGCGCATCGCGCCAGCCTAACCGTGCCGGTCGGTGGGTCTCAGGTCGGCGGTGGTACGTCCACGGTGAGGGTCGCCGCCTGGTCGGACGCCTCCAGGACCGCCGGGACGCCCAGCGGGACGGTCAGATTGACCGGGCCGTGGCCGAAGCCCAGTTCTTCGACGACGGGGACGCCCAGTCCGCCGAGCCGGTCCCGCATCAGCCGCCGGACGTCGTCGTACGGGCCGCAGTCCTCCCAGGAGCCGAGGGCGATCCCGGCGACCCCGTCCAGCCAGCCGGAGCGCAGGAGTTGGGTGAGGACGCGGTCCAGCCGGTACGGCTCCTCCCCGACGTCCTCGATCAGCAGCAGGCCCCCGGCGGCGGACGGGCGGGCGTGCGGGGTGCCGAGGTCGGCGGCGAGCAGGCTGACGCAGCCGCCGAGCGTGACCCCCCGGGCCCGCCCGGGGACCAGGGTGCGCGCGGTGGCCGAGCCGACGCTCCGGACCGTGCCGGGGTCGAGGAGGGTGGCGCGCAGCGATTCCTGGGTGGCGGGGTCCTTGAGGAAGGTGAGGGCGGCGACCATGGGCCCGTGCAGGGTGGCGACGCCCGCGCGGACGGCGAACGCCTCGTGGAGCGCGGTGATGTCGCTGTAGCCGACGAAGACCTTGGGGCCGGCCGCGCGGATGGCGTCCCAGTCGAGCAGGTCGACCATGCGCTGGACGCCGTAGCCGCCGCGTGCGCACAGGACGGCGGAGACGGTGGGGTCGCACCAGGCGTCCTGGAGGTCCCGGGCGCGGTCCCGGTCGGTCGCCGCGAGGTAGCCGAACTCCGGGTGCCGGCCGAGGACATGGGGTGCCACGACGGGGTCGAGGCCCCAGCCGCGCAGGATGTCCAGGCCCGCGTCGAGGCGCTCGGCGGGCAGCGGGCCGCTGGGCGCGACGACGGCGACCCTGGCGCCGGGCCGCAGCCGGGGCGGGCGCACCAGGGCCCTGACCGTCATGTGGTGAGCTCCAGCGGCGGGACGTCGGGGCGGCTGATCCCGAACGTCTGGGCGTACAGCGACAGTTCGGCCTCCAGCGCGCGGACCATGGTGTCGGCCTTGCGGAAGCCGTGGCCCTCGCCCTCGAAGGTGATGTACGCGTGCGGGACGCCCCGTCCGGCGAGCCGGGCGAGGAAGCGTTCGCACTGGACGGGCGGGCAGATCACGTCGTCGAGGCCCTGGAGGAGCAGGAAGGGGGTGGTGATCCGGTCGACGTGGTTGATCGGGGAGCGGTCGCGGTAGCGCTCCGGTACGTCGGCGACGGGGCCGACCAGCGACTCCAGATAGCGCGACTCGAAGTCGTGCGTGCCGTCCTCGACCCAGGTCGACAGGTCGAGGATGGGGTAGATGACGGTGCCGCACGCGTAGACGTCGGTGCTGGTGAGCGAGGCGGCGCTGGTCCAGCCGCCGGCGCTGCCGCCCCGGATCGCGAGGCGCGCGGGGTCGGCGGTGCCCTCGTCGGCGAGGGCGCGGGCGACGGCCGCGCAGTCCTCGACGTCGACAACTCCCCATTGTTCGCGCAGCCGTTCGCGGTAGGCGCGGCCGTAGCCGGTGGAGCCGCCGTAGTTGACCTCGGCGACGCCGATGCCGCGCGAGGTGAAGTAGGCGATCTCCAGGTCGAGTACGAGCGGGGCGTGGCTGGTCGGACCGCCGTGGGCCCACACGACGTACGGCGGGAGTTCGCCGTCGGGGGCGTGGTGGGCGGGGTGGTGGGGCGGGTGGATGTGGGCGTGGATCTCGCGGTCGCCGGGCCCGGTGAACACCCGGGCGCGTGGCTCGGGGTAGTAGGCGGGGTCGACGGGGTCGGTGTGCGCGGCGCCGACGACGCGGGCCCGGCCGGTCGCCGTGTCGAGTTCCACGATCTCGTAGGCGCTGCGGGGGCTCGCGGCGACGCCGATGACGCGGGTGCCCCGGGTCGCGAGGGTGGGGGCCCATTCGGTCCAGGGCCCGGCGACGTCGGCGATCCGGCCGGTCGCGGGGTCGAGTACGCCGAGTGTGGTGGCGCCCTTGCCGTGGACGACGGCGATCGTGCCGTCGTCCATCGGCCGGAACCACCGCTGGCCGATCTTCCACAGCGGCCCGCCGAACTCCTCCTCGACGTCCGGGCTCAGCCGCTCGGGCCCGGCCACGCCGGACGGTGCCGAGGCGTCGGGCCGCAGCCGGTTCAGCTGCCACCAGCCGCCGGGGTCGGAGACGTACAGGAGTGAGCCGTCGGGCGCCCAGTCGGTCTGGACGACGGCTTCGGACGGGCCTCCGGCGACGGTCCGCACCCGCTCGAAGGGGCCCCCGGGGGCGCCGGTCGCGGGCACGTCGGCGAGCAGCAGTTCCGTGCCGTCCCAGGGCATCCGGGGATGGTCCCAGCCGATCCACGCGACCTGCCGGCCGTCCGGCGAGAGGCGGGGTCCGGTGACGAAGCGGTGCCGGTCGCCGGAGAGTTCCCGGACGGCCGTACGGTCGTCGGCGGCCGAGCCGTCCAGCGGTACGGCGGCGACGAGGCGGCGTACGTCGGTGGGCAACTCGCCGGTGAACTCCTCCAGTACGCACCAGACTTCGCCGGTGTCGAGGCGCAGCGTGGGGTCGGCCCAGCGCAGGGTGCCGGTCTGCCGGCCGCCGGGGGCGGGCGCGGGGGTCAGGGGGCGCGGGGGCGTGCCGGCGTCCGGGTCGTACGCGTACAGCCGCTGGTCGGGGAGGTGCGCGAAGACGACGACGGTGGAGCCGTCGGGCCCGGCCGCGCCGTCCCAGGGCCTGCCGCCGTACTCGATGACCCGGGTGCGGACGTTCCACGGGGCGGGCAGAACCGATTCCTCCCCGCCGTCGGGACGCCCGCGCACCAGGGCGCGCCGGCCGCCCTCGGCGGGGCGCGGCTCCGTCCACCACACCTCGTCGCCGACGGTGCCCACGTACTCCGGGCGCCCGTCGTGCGAGGCGGCCAGCGCGGCGTCGATCGGTGACGGCCAGGAGCCGTACGGCGTCGGCTGCTCCATGCCCAACTCCCCTACGCGTGTTGCAGATAGTGGTCGAGTACGCGGACCCCGAAGTGCAGGGCGTCCACCGGGACGCGTTCGTCCACCCCGTGGAACATGGCCTGGTAGTCGAAGCCCGGCGGCAGCTTCAGCGGGGAGAAGCCGTAGCCGGTGACACCGAGCCGGGAGAACTGCTTGGCGTCCGTGCCGCCCGACATGCAGTAGGGCACGACATGACCGGCCGGGTCGAACCGCTCGATGGCGGCGCGGAGTTTGGCGTACGTCGGGGAGTCCACCGGTGCCTGGAGGGCCACTTCGCGGTGGTGGAACTCCCAGTCCACGTCGGGTCCGGTCAACTCGTCGAGGGTGGCGCAAAATTCGTCCTCGGTGCCCGGCAGCATCCGCCCGTCGACCATGGCGACGGCCTGACCGGGGATCACGTTGACCTTGTAACCGGCTTCCAGGACCGTCGGGTTGGCGCTGTTGCGCACGGTCGCCTCGACCAGCGCGGCGGCCGGGCCGAGCTTGGTGAGCAGCACGTCGGGGTCGAAGCCGGGGTCGTCCGTGTCCACGTCGATGCCGTGCAGCGCGGCGAGTTCGCGGAGCGCGGCGCGCACGGTCGGGGTCAGCCGCAGTGGCCACTCGTGGTCGCCGATGCGGGCGACGGCGGCGGCGAGCCGGCTGACCGCGTTGGCGCGGTTGACCTTGGAGCCGTGGCCGGCCCTGCCGTGCGCGGTGAGCTTGAGCCAGGCGGTGCCGCGCTCGCCCGCCCCGAGGGGGTAGAGGGTCATGCCGGGGCCGGCGTGGAAGCTGAAGGCACCGGATTCGCTGATGCCCTCCGTACAGCCCTCGAACAGTTCCGGGTGGCTGTCGGTGAGGAATCCGGCGCCGTCGATCGCGCTGGCCTCCTCGTCGGCCGTGTACGCGATGACGATGTCCCGGCGCGGCCTGATCCCGGCGCGGGCCCAGGCACGGACGACGGAGAGCACCATCGCGTCCATGTTCTTCATGTCGACGGCCCCGCGGCCCCAGACGACTCCGTCCCGGACCTCCCCGGAGAAGGGGTGCGTGGACCAGTCGGCGGGCTCGGCGGGCACCACGTCCAGATGGCCGTGGACCAGCAGCGCGTCCGCGCCGGGGTCGGTGCCGGGAATCCGGGCGACCACGTTGGTCCGGCCGGGTGTGCGTTCGAGAAGGGCGGGTTCGAGACCGGCGGCGGCCAGCCGCTCGGCGACGTACTCGGCGGCGGGGCGCTCCCGGCAGTCGCCGCCGCCCCGGTTGGTGGTGTCGATGCGGATGAGGTCGGAGGTGAACGCCACCACCTCGTCCAGCGCCACCGCGTCCACTGCCTCGCGCCCCTGGTCGGGCGTGCTGTCAGCCATACTGTTCCTCCACCGCGGCCGAAACCATCGTGGTGACCGCTTTGAACGTGCGAATGCCCTCGTACATCGTCTCGCTGGTGTAGGCGACCCGCCGCTCCCCGCTGCGCACCACACCGGGGACGACCGTGGCCGCCCCGCAGAGATGCTCGGCGTCGAACTCCAGCTCGACGGTGAACGGGCCGCCCACGACCGGTTCGTACCGTACGGCCAGGGCCGCCGCCTGCTTCGCCGCCGCCCGGATGTCGGCGGCGGTGCGCGCGGGGGTGCGGCAGAGCGCCGCGTACCGCGAGACATGATCCTTCACCGCGACCGTGCGGGCACCGGGGGCGTACCCCTCGGCGTCCCGGCAGGTCAGGTCGTCGCCGGTGACGAGCACCACGGGGACGCCGTACTCGGCGACGACATGGGCGTTGAGCAGACCCTCACTCGCGCGCGTCCCGTTGAGCCAGACGCCGGTGACCGAGTTGGCGAGATACGTGTGGGCGAGGACGCCCTCCGCGCCGGCGCCCGTGTGGTAGCCGACGAAGGCGATGCCGTCGACGTCACCGTGCTGGACGCCCTCGACCATGCTCAGCGACTTGTGGCGGCCGGTGATCATCGCCGCCCGCTCGTCCAGCCGCTCCAGGAGCAGGTTGCGCATGGTCCAGTGCGCCTCGTTGATCAGCACCTCGTCGGCGCCGCCGTCCAGGAAGCCGAGGACGGCGGCGTTGACGTCCGAGGTGAACATCGTCCGGCAGCGCTCCCACTGCGGTGTCCCCGGCAGCACGTCGGCCGGCCAGGTGACACCCGTGGCGCCCTCCATGTCGGCGCTGATGAGGATCTTCATGGTGCGAAACCGTACGCCCCGCCGGACGCGGCGACCACCCCGGGCCGCCCGTACCGGCGCTCCCCGGTTCCGGGGGAACGCCCGTACGGGCGGCGGACCGGGCGGGCGCCGGGGCCCCGCCGGCCAGGGGTACCGGGGCCGGGCGGGAATCGTCAGGCGGGTGCCAGCACGAACCAGCGGGCGGGCAGTTCGATCCGGCTGCCGTCGGGCAGATACTCCGTCTGCGCCAGCGTGGTCTCCCCGCTGTCCACGATCCGCAGGCCCGCCCCGCCCAGCAGCCGGGGGACCTCGTCGTCGGCGGCCCCGGCCGGTTTCAGTCCGTGCTCGAAGACCCGCCGCAGCTTCGCGGGCGGGCCGCCGGGCGCCTCGGCGGCCTGCTGGAACACGCCCTTCGACGCCGAGGTCAGCTCCACGACGAACGCCCGGCCGCGCTCGCCGAGCAGCGCCGCCACCGCCCCGGCGACGGCCGGCCGGTCCTGCGGCTCGCTCTGGTGGATGACGGCGCGCATATAGACATTGGCGTCGCCGATCCGCGCCGACAGGGCCCGTACGGCCTCGTGGTCCACCAGATCGAGCTGTTCGAACTCGGCAGCCTTCGCCGTGTCGGCGTGCCGGGCGTGCTCGATCGCCGCGTGCGAGAGGTCGACGCCCACCGCGCGGGCGAACCGGGTGGCCAGATGGCGGGTCTGGGTGCCGTTGCCGCAGCCGAGGTCGACCACGGGCAGCGCCGGGTCGGCGTGCGGCAGCAGGATCGCGCAGTGCGGTACGGCCGTCAGGGACGGGTCGGAGTCCCAGATCGCCTCGCCCGGTGCGTCCGAGGTGTCGCGCCAGTAGCTCTCCCACGAATCCCGGTAACGCTGTGACAGGGTCATCCGCGCACTCCTCGATGAAGGCCCCGGGGGGCGATCTGATGGCGCGTCAGTTTCACGCCACGCGCGAAACCCTTCCCCCGAGAGCCTGTTCGAACCACACGGTCTTGCCCTGTGCCGTGCTGTTGCTCCCCCAGCCCCGGGCCAGCCGGCTCACGACCCGCAGACCCCGGCCGAACTCGTCGCCTGACGTCGCGCCGAGCAGGCTCGCCGGGGCCGGTTCGTCGTCGGTGACCTCGCAGAGCAGCGCGTCGGTACGGACCAGCCGCAGCCCGACATGGCGGATCCTGGCGTGGCGTACGGCGTTGGTGACCAGTTCGCTCACCATCAGCTCCGCGTGCTCCACGGCGCCCGGCAGATTCCAGTCGTACAGCTTGCCGCGCACCAGCCGCCGGGCCCGCGCCACCTCGCGCGGGTCGAGGGCCAGCTGCCACTCGGCGACGTCACCGCCCGGGATGCCGTTCAGCCGGGCCATCAGCAGGGCCACGTCGTCCTTGCGGCCGCCCTTCGTGTTGAGGGCGCGGATGATGGTGTCGCAGGCCCGGTCCATGGAGGCGGCGGGGTGGGCGGCCGACTCGCAGAGCGCCGCGAGGCCCGCGCCGATGTCCTGCCCGCGCACCTCGACCAGGCCGTCCGTGCACAGGATCAGCCGGTCGCCGGGGCCGACCCGGACGGTCGCGGTCTCGAACGGCACCCCGCCGACGCCGATGGGGGCGCCGGTCGGCAGGTCGAGCAGTTCGCTGCTGCCGTCGGCGGCCCGGACCAGGACCGGCGGGATGTGACCGGCGTTGGCGATCTGCACCTCGGAGCGGATCGGGTCGTACACCGCGTACAGACACGTCGCCAGATAGTTCTCACCGAGCCGCTGCGCCAAGTCGTCCAGATTGCGCAGGAGTTGGGCGGGCGGCATCTCCATGGTCGCCATCGTCTGCACGGCGGTGCGC
Organism: Streptomyces sp. NBC_01498; assembly: GCF_036327775.1. Taxonomy (NCBI): domain Bacteria; kingdom Bacillati; phylum Actinomycetota; class Actinomycetes; order Kitasatosporales; family Streptomycetaceae; genus Streptomyces; species Streptomyces sp. NBC_01498. The sequence continues at coordinate 984,131 of NZ_CP109598.1, forward strand.
AACTGGCCCATCATGGCGGCCGAGTTGAGGCCGTGGCCCATGACGTCGCCCACCACCAGCGCGGTGCGGGAGCCGGGCAGTTTGACGGAGTCGAACCAGTCGCCGCCGATCCTGCCGAGCCGGGCGCCGGGCAGATAGCGGGTGGCGATGTCGCAGCCCGCCATCCGTGCGGAGACCTGCGGCAGCATGCTGTCCTGGAGCGTCTCGGCGACATTCTCCTGATACGTGTACATCCGGGCGTTGTCGAGGACGAGACCGGCCCTGGCCGCCAGTTCGGCGCCGGTGGTGCGGTCCATGTCGTCGAAGGGCGCCCGGTCCTGACGGCGCATCAGCACCATGAAGCCCAGCACCACGTCGCGCGCCTTGAGCGGGACGAGCAGCATGGAACGGTTGTTGATCAGCGGTCGCAGATCGCGCTTCTCGAACTGGCCGGAGATCCGGTCGCCGTCCTCCTCGCTGAGCCTCGGGATGAGAACGGGCTCACCGGTGACCATGCACTGGAAGAACGGGGTGTGTTCGGGGAAGGCGATGGCCTCGCCGACCGGCACCGTGTCGTCCCAGCGGCCCGGCTCGTCGTTGTGCTCGACCCAGACCCGGTGCCAGACGGTGCTCACGTCGGGCCGCCCGGTGGGGAAGCCCTCGCCGGCCAGCACGGCGGCGCGCAGATGGGTGCCCGCGAAGTCGGCGAAGCGGGGGACGGCGGCGCTGGTGACCTCGCGGATGGTGCGGGAGAGATCGAGGGAGGAGCCGATGAGACCGCTCACCTCGTTCAGGAACTCCAGGCGCTCGCGCACCGCCGCGTATTCGAGGTCGAGTTCGGGCCGGGGCACGGGCACCGGGGCGTGCTCGGCGTGGCGCGCCGCCCGATCCGGGGCGTCACGATCGGTGGTGTACGGGGTGTGGCCGGTGGCGTACGGGGCCGTTCCGGCGGGCTCCGCCGAGCCGTGGACGGACGCCGGGCGCCGCGACTGGCGGCGCGGCACACCCCAGTCGGGGGTGACCGGGACCCGGTCGAGATGGCTGAACTCCAGCACGGGGTAGCCCAGTTCGAGAACCTGGGCGACGATGCGCCCGGAATCCGCGACGCTCATGTTCGGCAGGATGTGCGGCAGCTGGCCGGCCAGCGACTCGGCGTCGGGGAACTCGGTGTACAGCGAGAAGCTGGGCGCGATCCGTTCCCGGTCGACCCCGGCGTCCACCCGGAACCGGTCGATGTCCGCGGCGAGGACGAGATGCCGGCCGGGTCCCGGTCCGGCCAGCGGATACGCCCACCACAGCACGTCGAGCCGGGGGCGGCCCGCGTCGGTGAGCCGGGCCCGCCCGGAGGTGGGGTAGGAACTGCGGCCGTGCAGCTCCGGTCCCAGGTCGTCGTCGCCGTCGTACATGTCGTCGGCGTCGGCCCGGCCGCCGCGGCCCTCGTCGAGCGCCCCGGAGACCGGCATCAGATCGTCCGCGGGGCGACCGACCGCGTCCTCCCTGGAATGGCCGAAAAGACGCCGTGCGCCGCTCGACCAGTGGGACACGAGGCCGTCGGCGTCCACGACGACCACGGCAAGCGGAATCCGGCCGGCCACGGCGCCGCGCGGCCGTGCGCGGAGCGGCGGAGTGCCACTGTCCATGGGTGGGAGGCTCCTTCCCCGCCGCCGGGATCTGCGGCTGTGCACCCACGGTACGGGTCCGAACACGCAATGCGCGGGGCATTGAACTTTTCAGTTGTGCGCCCGCGTACGCCCCATAAGTTGACTGAAATTCAGTCAACAGGGCCCGGTCAGTCGGCGTGGCCGAGCCGCAGGTCGCGCTCGGTGCGTCCACCGCCCGCCATCCGCAGGACCGTCGCGACGGGCGGGTAGCCCGCGGCGATCACGGTGTACTCGCCGGACGACAGGTCCACGAAGCGGAATGTGCCGTCGGCACCTGTCGTGAGGGTGTCGACCACGGTGCCGGTCGCGTCGAGCAGACTGACCCGGGCGTCCTCGACCGGCCGCCCGGCCCCGCCCCGTACGGTGCCGCGCAGCACGGCGCCGCCTGCCAGTTCGATGTCCTGGCGGGTCTCGCGCGACGCCTGGACGCTGACCGGGAGCGCGGCGGGCCGGAAGGCGGGGGCGCCCGCCGCCAGGGTGTACTCCCCCGCCACCAGTTCGGAGATGACGTAGCCGCCCTCGTGACCGCTGCGGGTGGAGGCGACCACGTCGCCGCGTACGTCGGTGAGGGTGACGGCGGCGTCGCGCACGGGGGTGCCGTCCGCGGTCAGTACGGCCCCGGCGAGCCGGCCGGCGCCCCCGAGGACCACGTCGAGTTCGACGGGGCGCTCGCCGACGGTGACGGTCACGGCCCGGGGCTGGTGTCCGCCCGCCGCGGCGATCATCACGTACGACCCGGCGCCCGGCACGCTCAGCGCGTACCGCCCGTCCTCGTCGCTGGCCCCGCGCCCGATCTGGGTGCCGCGCCCGTCGATGAGGGTGAGGGCGGCGCGGGGCACGGTGCTGCCGTCGTGGTGCTGGACGACACCGCGGACGGGCACGCCCGGCGGGTACGGCGCCGGGGCGGGGGCGGCGGCGCGGGCGGCCGGAACGGCGGCGGGTACGGCACCGGGGACGGCGGACACGGCGGGGGCCACGGCGGCGGAGGCGAGGGGGGTGTTCTGGGACACCAGCGGTTTCTCCTTGAGGAAGCAGGCGATGAGGAGGCCGAGCAGGAGCACCGGCACGAGATAGAGGAAGATGCGCGGCATCGCGTCCGCGTACGCCTGGATGTAGCCGTCCCGCAGGGCGGGCGGCATCGCGTGCACCATCTGCGGGGTGAGGGACTCGGGGTCGGGCAGCCCGGCGCCGGACGGGACGCGGTCGGCGAGCGAGTCGGTGAGCCGGTCCGCGAAGAGGGTGCCGAAGACGGCGGCGCCGACGCTGCCGCCGATCTGCCGGAAGTAGTTGTTGGCGCTGGTGGCGGTGCCGAGGTCGGCGGGCGGGACCGAGTTCTGCACGGCGAGGATCAGCACGGGCATGACGAGGCCGATGCCGATGCCGAGCACGGCCTGGCCCAGGCCGTATTCGAGCCGGGAGGCGCCGGTCTCCAGCCGGGAGAGCAGCCACATGCCGACGACGGAGAGCGCGCAGCCGAGGACGGGATAGACGCGGTAGCGGCCGGTACGGCTGATGAGCTGGCCGCAGACGACCGAGGCGCCGACGACGCCGCCCATCATCGGGAGCATCAGCAGACCGGACTCGGTGGCCGTGGCGCCGTCGACCATCTGGAGATACGTCGGCAGATAGCTGGCCGCGCCGAAGAGGGCGACGCCGACGACCGCGCCGACGAGACCGGTGAGGGTGAAGACCGGGTCGCGGAACAGCCGCAGCGGGATGATCGGTTCGGGCGCGAAGCGCTCGACCACCACGAACAGCGCGGCGGTCACCGCGGCCCCGGCGGCGAGGCCGAGGATGACGCGGGAGCCCCACGCGTACTGCGTACCGCCCCAACTGGTCAGCAGCACCAGGCAGGTCGAGGCGGCGGCGAGCAGGACGGCGCCCATGATGTCGAGCCGGGCCCTGCCCCGGGGCTTGGGGAGCTTCAGTACGGAGCTGACGACGGCGAGCGTGACGAGGCCGAACGGGACGTTGAAGTAGAAGCACCAGCGCCAGGAGACATGGTCGGTGAAGAAGCCGCCGAGCAGCGGTCCGGCGACCGACGCGAGGCCGAAGGCGCCGCCGATCAGGCCCATGTAGCGGGCGCGTTGGCGGGGCGGCACGATGTCGGCGATGATCGCCTGCACGCCGATCATGAGTCCGCCGGCGCCGACGCCCTGGAGGGCGCGGAAGGCGATGAGTTCGTTCATGGTGCGGGACCAGCCGGCCAGCGCCGAGCCGACGACGAACACGACGATCGCGAACTGGAAGACGCCCTTGCGGCCGAAGAGGTCGCCGAGCTTGCCGTAGATCGGCAGGCCGATGGTGGAGGTCAGCAGGTACGCGGTGATCGCCCAGGGCATCCGGTCCAGGCCCTGGAGCTCGCCGACGATCTTCGGCAGGGCCGTGGCGACGATCATCTGCTCCAGCGCGGCCAGCAGCAGGGCGAGCATCAGCCCGAAGAAGACCAGGCGCACGCGGCGCGGGGAGAGTTCACCCCCCGGAAGGGCGGCGCCGGGAACGGGCGGGGGCGGCCCGATCGCGGCCGGAGAGGGCACGGTGGCCCGCTCGTCGTCCTTCACCAGTGTGATCCCACCCACGAGTTGCTCCCCTTCGTCGCGTCTGCGCGGCGCCATTCTCGACAGTGCACGCAGGGCGGGAGCGACGCGCGCGCTTCACCGAAGTGGCCGAGGCGCACGGAGGCACGGGGTGGTGAGGGGCGGACGAACGGCGCCCATCTGCGGTTTCCCGCGACACGTGATGCGCGGGCGCGCGTCACGTGTCGCGGGGAAGACCACTCGAACCGGTGACCCGGGAGGGCGGGCTCCCGGGTGATGAAGACGCCCGTTTTCAGGGGGACTTGACGGGTGGGGCGGGTCGTCGGGTCGGCCGGGCGGGCTGCCGGGGCGCTCCGACCGGGCGGGTCGTCGGGCGGATGGAGGCGGGCCGTCGGGGCTTTGCCGGGGCACCGGCTCGGGGGCGGGTTCCCGGCGTCGGGGCTTTGCCGGGGTGCGGCACCGGGGGCGCCGGGGGCGCCGGGACGGTTCGGTGGCCCGCCGGAGTCCGGCCAAGCCCTCAGGCGGCGTCGGCCGGCTTCTCCGTCTCGGCCGCGAGCTTCACCAGCAGTTCGTCGTAGATCCGGGCGAGGCCCTTGGGCGCGAAGGTCCGCTCGAAGAAGCCGCCGATGCCGCCCGCGCCGTTCCAGACGGTGGTGACGACGACCTTCGAACGGCCCTCGCCGGACGGGGTGACGACCCAGGTGGTCACCATCGAGGAGTTGCGGTCCTTCTCCACGAGCTGGCCGTCGGTGGGCTCGGTGACCTCCAGCAGACAGTCACGGACGCGCTTGCTGGTCGCCTGGAGCTTCCAGTGGACGAGGCTGCCCTCGCCGTCGCCGCCCTCGCGGACCTCGTACTCGCTGAAGTGAGCGGTCAGCACCTTCGGGCGGACCTCCTGGTAGTCCGCCAGCGCGTCGAACACCGTCTCCGGGTCCGCCGCGATGATCCGCTCCGTCGTGGCTTCGACCTGCGCCATGGCTTCCTCCAGCATTCGGTTCTCCGGGCGGCCAGCCAACCACCTCGGCGGGGCCCGCCCAAATCCGGGGTTGCTTCGATCATGGGAACACGTGTTCTATTAAGTGGTCCGTACACCTGAGGAGGCGCACATGCGCTGGGACAATCTGGCCGAGAACCCCGCGTCGCCCCGCGACGCCGCGCTCTTCGGTACGGACGCGGTCGTCACCCGGACCTTCGACACCCCGGAATTCCGGGGCATCACCTTCCACGAGATCCGCGCGCGGTCGATCGTGAACCGGGTGCCGGGCGCGTCGCGGATGCCGTTCGAGTGGACGGTCAACCCGTACCGGGGATGCAGTCACGCCTGCGTGTACTGCTTCGCGCGCAAGACCCACAGCTATCTCGACCTCGACACGGGTCTCGGCTTCGACTCGCAGATCGTCGTCAAGGTCAACGCGCCCGAACTGCTGCGCCGCCAGCTCGCCTCGCGCCGCTGGCAGGGCGCGCACATCGCCATGGGTACGAACGTCGACTGCTACCAGCGGGCCGAGGGCCGCTACCGGCTGATGCCGGGCATCATCTCGGCGCTGCGCGACCACGCGAACCCGTTCTCCATCCTCACCAAGGGCACGCTGATCCTGCGCGACCTCGAACTGCTCCAGCAGGCGGCCGAGGTCACCGACGTCGGGGTGTCGGTCTCCGTCGGCTTCACCGACAGGGAACTGTGGCGCACCGTGGAGCCGGGCACGCCGTCGCCCGAGCGCCGGCTGGACGCCGTACGGACGCTGACGGACAGCGGCATCGGCTGCGGGGTCCTGATGGCGCCCGTCATCCCCTTCCTGGGCGACGGCGCGGACCAACTCCGGGCCACGGTGCGGGCGATCGCCGCGTCCGGGGCGACCTCGGTGACACCGCTGGTCCTGCATCTGCGGCCGGGCGCCCGGGAGTGGTTCATGCGGTGGCTGCGGGAGCACCACGCGTATCTGGTGCCCCGGTACGAGCGGCTGTACGCGGAGGGGGCGTACGCGCCGAAGTGGTACCAGCGCCGTATCACGCGCCAGGTCCACGAACTGGCGGACGAGTTCGGCATCGGCCCGGCGGGACGGGCGGCGCGCCGGGGCATCCGCGCGCCGGATCCGGAGCCGGAACCCGGGCCGGGTCCTACGCAGCTGACGCTGCTGTGATCCGCTACGCGCGGCGGCTCCCCCGGTGGGATCATGCGGGCATGACAGTGATCGAGGTCGTACGGGGCGACATCACCCGCCAGGACACGGACGCCGTCGTCAACGCGGCCAACGAGTCGCTGCGCGGCGGGGGCGGCGTGGACGGGGCGATCCACTGGGCCGCCGGGCCCCGGCTGGCCGAGGCGGGCGCCGCGATCGCGCCGTGCCGGCGGGGCGACGCGAAGGCGACACCGGGTTTCGACCTCTCCCCGCCGGTCCTGCATGTGATCCACACGGTGGGCCCGGTCTGGAAGGGCGGCGACCGGGGCGAGCCCGACACCCTGGCCTCCTGCTACCGCCGCTGCCTGGAGGTAGCGGACGAACTGGGCGCCCGGAGCGTGGCGTTCCCGGCGATCTCGACGGGCATCTTCGGCTTCCCGCCGGACCTCGCGGCCCGGATCGCGGTCACCGCACTGCGGGCGACCCCGACGGCGGTGACGCTGATCCGCCTGATGGCGTTCGACTCCACGTCGGAGCGCCTGCTGACGGGTGCGCTGGCGGAGGCGGAGGCGTAGAGGCCGCCGACACAGCCGCCGACCCCACCGCCGATCCGGTCGCGGTCCGCCCCGCCGCGTACGACCCGGACCCGCGACCGCCGACCGGCGGCTCGCCGCCCGAAAAGCCCTCGTCGGAGGCCGGGGCCGTCCGTGAGGATGGGCGCATGACACGACTCACCCATGTTCAGGCCCCCGCCGGTGTCGCCCCAGGCAGCGGGTACAGCCATGTCGTCTGGGGCACCGGGCGGTTCGTCGCCGTGTCCGGGCAGTGTGCCTTCGATGCCGACGGGCTGGTCGTCGGCGAGGGCGACGCCGGGGCGCAGGCCCGGCAGGTGTTCGAGAATCTGCGGCGCTGTCTCGCCGAGGCCGGTGCCACGTTCGCGGACGTCGTGAAGCTCACGTACTTCGTGACGGATGTCGCGCACCTGCCCGCCGTACGCGTCGCCCGCGACGAGGTGATCGACACCGCGCGGCCCCCGGCCAGCTCGGCCGTCCAGGTGGCCGCCCTGTTCCGGCCCGAACTGCTCGTCGAGATCGAGGCGTTCGCGATCGTTCCCGGGGACGTCTGAGCGTGGACCCGCTCCTGCGCCCCATGACGGCCGACGACTGCGAGGCCGTCGCCGCCGTGCGGGTCGCCGGCTGGCGGTGGGCGTACGACGGGCTCATGCCGGGCGCGTATCTCGACGCGATGAGCGTGGAGAAGGACGCGGCGCGACGGCGTGCCCTGCTGACCGGCGGCAACGGTGACGGTGACAGCGACAGCGGCGGGGCCGGGCCCGGGGCCGTACGGAACCTCGTCGCGGAGCGCGACGGTGCCGTGGTCGGCTGGGGATGCGTCGGCCCGTGCCGGGACAGCGACGTGGGCGCCGGCGCCGGGGAGGTGTACGCGCTGTACGTCCGGCCCGAGCACGTCTCGACCGGCGTCGGGCGCGCCCTGCTGACCGCCCTGCTGGAGCGCGCCGGGTCGGACGGTCTCTCCCCGCTGGTGCTCTGGGTGCTGAAGGAGAACACCCGCGCCCGCCGCTTCTACGAAAAGGCCGGTTTCACACCCGACGGCGCCGAGGAGCCGTTCGAGGTCGGCGGCGTGTCCGTGCCCGAGGTGCGCTACGCGCGCCCGGTCAGCCGAGGCGGCTGAGCGCCTCCGCCGCCGCGCCCGCCAGTCGCGGGTGCGCCCGCGCCTCCCGCAGCAGCGGAAGCGCGCGCCGGTCGCCGAGCCGCCCCAGGCCCTCCACACACGCGAGCGCCACCCGCCAGTGGGTCTCGCCGGGCGCGAGGAGCCGTTCCAGGGTGGCGATCAGCGCCGGTACGGACTCGGGCGCGCGCAGTTCCGCGAGCAGCCGCACGGGGTGGAGCGCGTACGCGGTCCGTAACACGTTGGTGGCCAGCGCGGCGGCGGCGCGCGGCGTCCGGGGGTCGCGCAGCCGGGCCAGCGCGCGGGCGGCGGACGCGCAGCGTTCGGGGTCGCGGTGGTTGAGCAGCAGCACCAGCGTCTCGAAGGCCCGCCGGTCGCCCGCTCCGCCGAGCCGGAAGGCGGCGATCTCGCGTGCCCAGAGGGGATGCCCGGGGGCGACGAGGACGCGGGCGAGTTCCTCGTGGTCGTCGGTGGCGATCAGCCGCCGGTACGCGTCGGAGTCGCCCGACTCGTCCCGTACCCGGTCGGCGAGTGCGCGCAAGTCCTCGTCGGTGACCGCCTGTTGGGCGGCGGCGGGCCGGGCGGCGGGGAGGGGTGCCCGCCGCCCGCTGGTCTCCGCCGACGCGGCCGGTCCGGTCCGCTGTTCCAGCTCGCTCATGCCCGGCAGGGTAATCCGCGTTCCGTGTCCGGCAGAACGCTCTCCGTGACGACCGCCCGTGGGACGGCTTGATTCCGCCGGTGACGCACCGCACAACTCGCCAGGGCTGGCGCGCTCATTACCCACCGGTTACTCTCAAGTGAGCGGGAAACCCCCGCGACTCCCGGTGGCCTGGTGACGCAGCCACCGTGAGTGCCCGTCGGTTCGGCATCATCGCGGCCTCCGCAGCACCGGCCGCACGGCGTGACTCCGGGACAGGGTCCGCCGGTTCGTGTCCGCCCACTGCCGTCGACGCACGCCCCGCACAGGTACGCGGCGGCCATGCGCCCGTCCCCGCCTTCCTCTTCAGTCGTCACTCACCCCTGGAGTCCCGTGATGGACATCCCTCTCTCCACCATCGCCGTCGTCGGTCTCGGCACGATGGGGACCGGTATCGCCGAGGTCCTCACCCGCGCCGGCCGCGAGGTGGTCGGCATCGACATCGACGAGAGCGCCACCGCCCAGGCGGTCGCCGCGCTCGAAGCGTCCACCGCCCGCGCCGTGGAGCGCGGGCGGATCACCGAGGGCGAGCGGCGCGGCATGCTCGCCCGGTTCCGCCCCTTCACCGACCTCCGGGCCGCCGCGGACGCCGATCTCGTCATCGAGGTCGTCCCGGAGTCGTACGAGCTCAAGCAGCAGGTCTTCCGCGCGCTGGACGGGATCGTCCGGCCGGACACCGTTCTGGCGACCGGCACGAACGCGCTGTCGGTGACCCGGCTCGCCGCCGATTCCGCCCGCCCCGAACGGGTCCTCGGCCTGCACTTCTTCAACCCGGCCCCCGCCATGAGACTGGTCGAGGTCGTCTCGTCGGTGCTGACCGCCCCGGCGGCCGTCACCGCCGTCACCGCCCTGGCACGCGAGCTGGGCAAGGAGCCGGTCGCGGTGGGCGACCGGCCCGGCTTCGTCGCCGACGGACTGCTCTTCGGCTATCTCAACCAGGCCGCCGCGATGTACGAGGCCAAGTACGCCTCCCGCGAGGACATCGACGCGGCGATGCGGCTCGGCTGCGGTCTGCCGATGGGGCCGCTGGCGCTGCTCGACCTGATCGGCGTCGACACCGCCCGTACGGTCCTGGAGGCCATGTACGCCGCGTCGCGCGACCGGCTGCACGCCCCGGCGCCGGTCCTGCGCCAGCTCAGCGAGGCCGGGCTGACCGGCCGGAAGGCGGGGCGGGGTTTCTACACGTACGAGGCGGCGGGCAGCGGCACGGTGGTGCGCGACGCGCTGACCCCGCTGGACGGCCCGCGCGCCGACGCGGGCGGGGGCGGCGAGGACGCGCGGCGGGCCGTGCGCACGGTGGGTGTCGCCGGTTCGGGGACGATGGCGAGCGGGATCGCGGAGGTCTTCGCCAAGGCCGGTTACGTCGTGGTGCTGGCGGCCCGCAGCCAGGAGAAGGCGGACGCGGCCAAGGCGCGTGTCGCCCGGTCCCTGGGCCGGTCCGTGGAGAAGGGGCGGCTGAGCGGGCGGGCGCGCGACGACGCGCTGGCGCGGATCACGCCCGCCGGTTCGCTCGACGCGTTCGAGGACGTGGATCTCGCCGTGGAGGCGGTGGCCGAGGACCTGGAGGTCAAGCGCCAGGTGTTCGCGGCGCTCGACAAGGTCTGCCGGCCGGGCGCCGTGCTGGCCACCACGACCTCGTCTCTGCCGGTGATCGCCTGTGCCCGCGCCACCACGCGCCCGTCGGCCGTCGTGGGGATGCACTTCTTCAACCCGGCTCCCGCCATGAAGCTGGTCGAGGTGGTCCGTACCGTCCTCACGTCGGACGAGACCCGCGCGACGGTCCGCGAGGTGTGCGAGGCGATCGGCAAACACCCGGTGGACTGCGGCGACCGGGCCGGATTCATCGTGAACGCGCTGCTGTTCCCGTATCTGAACAACGCGGTGAAGATGGTCCAGGAGCACTACGCCTCCCCCGACGACATCGACGCCGCGATGAAGCTCGGCGGCGGGTATCCGATGGGGCCGTTCGAACTGCTGGACGTGGTCGGACTGGACGTCTCACTGGCCATCGAACGGGGCCTGCACCGCGAGTTCCGCGATCCGGGGCTGGCCCCGGCGCCGCTGCTGGAACATCTGGTGGCGGCGGGCTGTCTGGGCCGCAAGACGGGGCGCGGCTTCCGCGAGTACGCCACCGGCCGCTGACACCCGCGTACCGGCGCCCGGCCCCCGGCGGTGTCCCGCCGACGCCCCGTGCGCCGGGCGGCCCGCGCGTGCGGTCCGCCCGGCGGACGGGGCCGGACCGCCCGCCGCGCGGGTCGCGCGCGGGCCCCTTCGCGACCCGTGCGCGGCCCGGTCCCCCCGGCCGCCGCGCGGGCCCGCGAACGCCCCCCGGACGCCCCCCACAGGCGCGCTCTCCTGCGTCGATGCAGTACGTTCGGGTCATGGCTCCGCCCGCTGACTCCGCCCGCCGACCCTCCCGTACCAACCCGACGGCCGACGCGCCGGAGAGTGCGGCGGGCAGCCGCGCGGCGGCCCAACGGCTCAAGATGCGCCGGGAGTTGTCGGCGGCGGCCATGGAGCTGTTCTCGACCAAGGGGTACGAGGCGACGACCGTCGACGAGATCGCCGCGGCGGCCGGGGTGGCCCGGCGGACGTTCTTCCGGCACTTCCGTTCGAAGGAAGAGGCGATCTTCCCGGACCACGACGACACCCTCGTCCGCGCCGAGGCGGTGCTGAACGCGGCGCCCGCGCACGAGCACCCGCTCGACACCGTGTGCCGGGGCATCAAGGAAGTCATGCGGATGTACGCGGCGTCGCCGACCCTGTCCGTGGCGCGCTATCAGCTGACCCGCGAGGTACCCACCCTGCGCGAGGCCGAGATCGCCTCGGTGGCGCGCTACGAACGGCTGTTCACCCGTTATCTGCTCGGCCACTTCGACGAGGCCGACCACCCGGACGGCAACGACGACCCGCTGCTCGCCGAGGTGGCCGCGTCCGCCGTCGTCACCGCGCACAATCACGTGCTGCGCCGCTGGCTGCGGGCCGACGGGCAGGGCGACGTGGAGACCCAGCTCGACCACGCCTTCGCGATCGTCCGCGACACGTTCGGTTCGGGCATCGGCGCGGGCCGGACCATGGGGCGCGGTACGGCGCCGGCGGCGACGGTGAGCGGCGCCGGTGAGGTGCTGGTCGCGGTGGCCCGTACCGACGCGCCGCTGGACGAGGTCATGCGCACGATCAAGCAGGCGCTCAAGAACGCCTGAGCGCGCCCGTCCGGACGACCGGCCCGCACACCGACCGGCCCCCGCACCGACCGGCAACGCGCCACCCCGCACCCATCGCCCCGCACCGGCCGGCCCGTGGGTGTCACGCCCGCCGTGCCGTGCCCCCGATGCCACGCCCCGATGCCATGCCTCGGTGTCATGCCTCGGTGCCGTGCCCTCGACGCCACGCCCGCCGACTCCCGCCGGGACACTCCGCCGCCGGGACACGCCTCGCGTGAGACACGCCTTCACCGGGACGCCACGCCGTCAAACAGCCACCTAAGGTGACATTTCACCTCACAGAGTGGACTGCTCGTGCTCATGCGTGCCTCACGGCTGACAACTGAGACGAATTCTTGGCACGCAGTGCCTTGTCACCTGACACGGCGTGCCATACGTTGGAGGTGTCCGGGCGGTCGGCGTACCGGGTTCTCCCCCTCGCCGGCTGTCCCCGCGGACCACCACCCGGCCCGCGTGCCCGGACGCCTGCGTCACAGGCAATCCGCACGCCCACCCGGCGTCGCCACGCACCACCCCGCGCCGCACCCGCCGAACCGACGGCACACCTCCACCGCACCACGCGCCCAGCGCCGCCCCGCACCCCCGTACCTGTCCCCGTCCCCGTCCCCGTCCCCGGGGAACTGTTCAGCGTTCCCGCACCACGCTTCGCCGGAGGCCACACCGTGAAGGACATCCTGGACGCCATCCAGTCGCCGGACAGCACGCCCGCCGACTTCGCCGCACTCCCGCTGCCCGAGACGTACCGGGCGGTGACCGTGCACAAGGACGAGACCGAGATGTTCACCGGTCTCGAATCCCGCGACAAGGACCCGCGCAAGTCGCTCCACGTCGACGACGTGCCGGTGCCCGAACTCGGCCCCGGCGAGGCCCTGGTGGCCGTCATGGCCAGCTCCGTCAACTACAACTCCGTCTGGACCTCGATCTTCGAGCCGATGTCGACCTTCGGCTTCCTGGAGCGCTACGGCAGGCTCAGCGACCTGTCCAAACGGCACGACCTGCCGTACCACGTCATCGGCTCCGACCTGGCGGGGGTGGTGCTGCGCACCGGACCCGGCGTCAACTCCTGGCAGCCGGGCGACGAGGTCGTCGCGCACTGCCTCTCCGTCGAACTGGAGAGTTCCGACGGGCACAACGACACGATGCTCGACCCCGAACAGCGCATCTGGGGCTTCGAGACCAACTTCGGCGGTCTCGCCGAGATCGCGCTCGTCAAGTCCAACCAGCTGATGCCCAAGGCCCCGCACCTGAGCTGGGAGGAGGCGGCGGCGCCCGGCCTGGTCAACTCCACCGCGTACCGGCAGCTGGTGTCCCGCAACGGCGCCGGGATGAAGCAGGGCGACAACGTGCTGATCTGGGGGGCGAGCGGCGGACTCGGCTCGTACGCCACCCAGTTCGCGCTCGCCGGCGGCGCCAACCCGGTCTGTGTGGTCTCCAGCGACCACAAGGCGGACCTCTGCCGGCGCATGGGCGCCGAGGCGATCATCGACCGCACGTCCGAGGACTACCGGTTCTGGCGGGACGAGCACCACCAGGACCCGCGCGAGTGGAAGCGGTTCGGCAAGCGCATCCGGGAGCTGACCGGGGGCGAGGACGTCGACATCGTCTTCGAGCACCCGGGCCGGGAGACCTTCGGCGCCAGTGTGTACGTCACCCGCAAGGGCGGCACGATCGTCACCTGCGCCTCGACGTCCGGCTACACCCACGAGTACGACAACCGCTATCTGTGGATGTCGCTGAAGCGGATCGTGGGCTCGCACTTCGCCAACTACCGGGAGGCGTGGGAGGCCAACCGGCTCGTCGGCAAGGGGCGGATCCACCCGACGCTGTCGAAGGTGTACCCGCTGGAGGAGACCGGGCAGGCGGCGTACGACGTGCACCGCAACCGGCACCAGGGCAAGGTCGGCGTACTCGCGCTGGCCCCCCGCGAGGGCCTCGGCGTCACCGACCCGGAGACCCGCGCGCTCCACCTCGACGCCATCAACCGCTTCCGGGACGTGTGACATGGCGTCGGAGCCCGGACCGGGCCCGGAACCGGAACCGTCCGGCGGCACGCGCCCGAAGGACCCGCCGCGCCCCGGGGACCGGCCGTGGCTGATGCGTACGTACGCGGGCCATTCGACCGCCGAGGCGTCCAACGCGCTGTACCGGAGCAACCTCGCCAAGGGCCAGACCGGACTCTCGGTCGCCTTCGACCTGCCGACGCAGACGGGTTACGACCCCGACCATGTGCTGGCGCGCGGCGAGGTCGGCCGGGTCGGTGTGCCCGTCTCCCATCTCGGCGACATGCGGCGGCTGTTCCGGGACATCCCGCTCGACCGGACGAACACCTCGATGACCATCAACGCCACCGCCATGTGGCTGCTGGCGCTCTACCAGGTGGTCGCCGAGGAGCAGGGCGCCGACCCCGCGCGGCTCCAGGGGACGACGCAGAACGACATCGTCAAGGAGTACCTGTCGCGCGGGACGCATGTCTTCCCGCCGGTGCCCTCGCTGCGGCTGACCACCGACATGATCACGTACACGGTGGCGCACATCCCCCGGTGGAACCCGATCAACATCTGTAGCTATCACCTCCAGGAGGCGGGGGCGACCCCCGTCCAGGAGATCGCCTACGCGATGTCCACGGCGATCGCCGTGCTGGACGCGGTGCGGGACGGCGGGCAGGTGCCGGCCGAGCGGTTCGGCGACGTCGTCGGACGGATCTCGTTCTTCGTCAACTCCGGGGTGCGCTTCGTCGAGGAGATGTGCAAGATGCGCGCCTTCGGCCGGATCTGGGACGGGGTCACCCGCGAGCGGTACGGCGTGACGGACGAGAAGCGGCGGCGATTCCGGTACGGCGTGCAGGTCAACTCCCTCGGCCTGACGGAGGCCCAGCCGGAGAACAACGTGCAGCGGATCGTGCTGGAGACCCTGGGCGTGACCCTCTCCCGGGACGCCCGCGCCCGCGCCGTACAACTCCCCGCCTGGAACGAGGCGTTGGGGCTGCCCCGGCCGTGGGACCAGCAGTGGTCGCTGCGGATCCAGCAGGTACTCGCCCTGGAGAGCGACCTGTTGGAGTACGAGGACATCTTCGCCGGGTCGCACGTCGTCGAGGCGAAGGTGGCCGGGCTGGTGGCGGACTCGCTCGCCGAGATGGAGCGGATCGAGGAGATGGGCGGGGTGATGGCGGCCGTCGAGTCCGGCTATCTCAAGTCGCGCCTCGTCTCGTCGCACGCCGAGCGGCGGGCCCGCATCGAGTCGGGCGAGGAGAAGATCGTCGGCGTCAACTGCTACGAGACGACCGAGCCGAGCCCGCTCACCGCCGATCTGGACACCGCCGTGATGACGATCGACCCGGCGAACGAGGCACGGGTGGTCGCCGCCCTGCACGAGTGGCGGAGCGGCCGGGACCGGGCGCGCGCCGAGGCGTCGCTGGCCGCGCTGAGGAAGGACGCGGCGGGCGACGGCGATCTGATGGCGGCGACCGTGGAGTGCGCGCGGGCCGGGGTGACGACCGGCGAGTGGGCCGGGGCGCTGCGGGAGGTCTTCGGCGAGTTCCGGGCGCCGACCGGGGTGGGCGGGGCGCCGGTCGCGGTCACCGCCGAGGCGGGCTCGCCGCTCGCCGCCGTACGGGACCGGGTGGCGCGTACCGCCGCCGAACTGGGCTCGGGGCGGCTGCGGCTGCTGGTGGGCAAGCCGGGTCTGGACGGGCACTCCAACGGGGCCGAGCAGATCGCCGTACGGGCGCGGGACGCCGGGTTCGAGGTGGTCTACCAGGGCATCCGGCTGACGCCCGCGCAGATCGTGGACGCGGCCGTCGCCGAGGACGTGCACTGCGTGGGGCTGTCGATCCTCTCCGGGTCGCACGCCGCGCTGGTGCCGGACGTGCTGGAGCGGCTGCGGGAGGCGGGGGCCGGGGACGTCCCGGTGATCGTCGGCGGGATCATCCCGGGCGCCGACGCCACCGCGCTGCGGGCCGCCGGAGTGGCCGCCGTCTTCACCCCGAAGGACTTCGGAATCACCGAGATCATCGGCCGTATCGTCGACGAGATCCGTCACGCGAACAAGCTCGACCCCCTGGAGGCCCGCACATGACCACGTCGCCCACGCCGCCCGTGTCCCCCGCGCCGACCGCGTCGGACAGGCCCGCGGACCGGCTCCGGCCGCGCCGCTCGTGCCTGGCCGTCCCCGGCTCCAACCCGCGTTTCCTGGAGAAGGCCCAGGGCCTCCCCGCCGACCAGGTCTTCCTCGACCTGGAGGACGCCTGCGCGCCGCTCGCCAAGGAGGGCGCCCGGCACACCGTCGTCGACGCGCTCAACAAGGGCGACTGGACGGGCAGGACGAGGGTCGTCCGGGTCAACGACTGGACCACGCACTGGACCTACCGCGACGTGATCACCGTCGTGGAGGGCGCGGGGCACAACCTCGACTGCGTCATGCTGCCCAAGGTCCAGGACGCCGAGCAGGTGGTGGCGCTCGATCTGCTGCTCACCCAGATCGAGAAGACGATGGGCTTCGAGGTCGGCCGGATCGGTATCGAGGCGCAGATCGAGAACGCCCGGGGCCTGGTGAACGTGGACGGCATCGCCGCGGCGTCGCCCCGGCTGGAGACGATCGTGTTCGGCCCCGCCGACTTCATGGCGTCGATCAGCATGAAGACCCTGGTGGTCGGTCAGCAGCCGCCCGGCTACGGCGCGGACGCCTACCACTACATCCTGATGCGGATCCTGATGGCGGCCCGTACGCACGATCTCCAGGCGATCGACGGGCCGTTCCTCCAGATCCGGGACGTGGACGCGTTCCGGGAGGTCGCCGGCAGGTCCGCCGCGCTGGGCTTCGACGGCAAGTGGGTGCTGCACCCGGGCCAGATCGACGCCGCGAACGAGATCTTCTCGCCGTCGCAGGAGGACTACGACCACGCGGAGCTGATCCTGGACGCGTACGACCACGCGACGTCCGAGGCGGGCGGCAAGAAGGGGTCGGCGATGCTCGGCGACGAGATGATCGACGAGGCGAGCCGCAAGATGGCGCTGGTGATCTCCGGCAAGGGACGGGCCGCCGGGCTGCGGCGGACCTCGGTGTTCGAAGCCCCGGAGGCGTGAGAGATGCGATTCGGACGCACCTTTGAGGAGTTCGAGGCCGGCGCCGTGTACAAGCACTGGCCGGGCAAGACCGTCACCGAGTACGACGACCATCTGTTCTGTCTGCTCACCATGAATCACCATCCGCTCCATCTCGACAGCAACTACGCGGAGAAGACCACCGACTTCGGCAGGAACGTCGTCGTCGGCAACTACGTCTACTCGCTGCTGCTCGGGATGTCCGTCCCCGACGTCTCCGGCAAGGCGCTCGCCAATCTGGAGGTCGAGTCGCTGCGGCACGTCGCGCCGACGTTCCACGGCGACACGCTGTACGGGGAGACGACCGTCCTCGGCAAGACGCCGTCCCGGTCCAAGAGCGACCGCGGGGTCGTGCACGTCGAGACCAGGGGCTACACGCAGAACGGCACGGTCGTGTGCGTCTTCCGCCGCAAGGTGCTGGTGCCGACCGCGACGTACATCGAGCGGCGCGGCGGCGAACAGCCCGGCCGCCCCGAGCCGACGATCCAGGAGAGCTGACCCATGAGCCGTCTCGCCCAGACCGCGGACCTGACCGACGTCCAGCGGGAGATCCTCGCCACCGTCCGGGACTTCGTCGACAAGGAGATCCTGCCGGTCGCCACCGGGTTGGAGCACCGCGACGAGTACCCGGCCCGGATCGTCGAAGGGCTGCGGGAACTCGGCCTGTTCGGGCTGATGATCCCCGAGGAGTACGGCGGTCTGGGTGAGTCCCTGCTCACGTACGCGCTCTGCGTGGAGGAGATCGCGCGCGGCTGGATGTCCGTGTCGGGCATCGTCAACACGCATTTCATCGTGGCGTACCTGCTCAAGCAGCACGGCACCCAGGAGCAGCGGGACACCTTCCTGCCGCGCATGGCGACCGGTGAGGTGACCGGCGCGTTCTCCATGTCGGAGCCGGGGCTCGGCTCGGACGTGTCGGCCATCACCTCGAAGGGGGTGCGGGACGGCGACGCGTACGTGCTGGACGGCCAGAAGATGTGGCTGACGAACGGCGGGACGTCCTCGCTCGTCGCGGTGTTGTGCCGCAGTGACGAAGGCCACCCGGAAGGGACGGCCGCGCACCGGTCGATGACCACGTTCCTGGTCGAGAAGGAGCCCGGGTTCGGTGAGGTGCGACCCGGTCTCACCATTCCCGGCAAGATCGACAAGATGGGCTACAAGGGCGTCGACACCACCGAGTTGATCATGGACGGACTGCGCATTCCGGCCAATCGGGTCCTCGGCGGCGCCACCGGCCGAGGGTTTTACCAAATGATGGACGGTGTCGAGGTCGGCCGGGTCAATGTCGCGGCACGTGGTTGCGGCGTCGCACAGCGGGCATTCGAACTCGGAGTCGCGTACGCACAGCAGCGCCACACGTTCGGTAAACCGATCGCACAACACCAGGCAATCCAGTTCAAGCTGGCCGAAATGGCGACCAAGGTGGAAGCCGCTCATGCGATGATGGTGAACGCGGCACGCAAAAAGGATTCAGGGGAGCGAAACGACCTGGAGGCGGGGATGGCGAAGTACCTCGCCGCCGAATACTGCAAGGAAGTCGTCGAGGACGCCTTCCGTATCCACGGTGGTTACGGCTTCTCCAAGGAGTACGAGATCGAGCGTCTCTACCGGGAGGCCCCCATGCTGCTGATCGGCGAGGGGACCGCCGAGATCCAGAAAATGATCATTGGCCGCCGACTGCTCGAGGAGTACCGAATGCAGGGTTGATCGCGGCCTATGGTCCGCTTTGACCGTCCCGCACATCACACCGCGTCATCGGCTTCCGGCCGCCGACTCGGCTTCTCCATTGCCCAGTTGCGTCCGGCAACCGATACCATCGACGGAAAGCCGCCGTCCCCGTTGCCCGAGCGGCATCATCCGCTACGAAGGTCATTCATGCCCCACAGCCAAACCTCCGTACCTCGCGGCAGTGTCCGCCTCGCGCGCGGAGCATCGCCGTGGCTTCTGCCGACCGTCGCCACCGCAGCACTCAGCCTGGTGCGCGCGCGCCGCTCGAAGCGTGCCGCCACCCTCGCTGTGCCCGCCACCGCTCTCGCCGCGGGCATGCTGTGGTTCTTCCGCGACCCCGAGCGAGAGATCACGCAGGGCCGGGTCATCTCACCGGCTGACGGAGTGGTGCAGAGCATCATGCCGTGGAAGGACGGGCGCACCCGCGTCGCGATCTTCATGAGCCCGCTGAACGTCCACGTCAACCGCGCCCCCCTCGCGGGCACGGTGACGTCCGTGGAGCACATCCCCGGCGGTTTCGTTCCCGCGTTCAACAAGGAGAGCGAGAACAACGAGCGCGTTGTCTGGCACTTCGACACCGAACTCGGCGATATCGAGATGGTGCAGATCGCCGGTGCCGTGGCCCGGCGGATCGTGCCGTACGTACCGCAGGGGACCAAGCTGGAGCAAGGCGAGCGCATCGGCCTGATCCGTTTCGGCTCGCGCGTCGACATCTACCTTCCGGAAGGTGTGGACGTCGCTGTCGAGGTCGGTCAGACCACGACCGCAGGGGTGACTCGAATTGACCGTGATTGATCCCGACACACAGTCCGGCTGGGCCGCCGAGGCCGACGAGGAGGAGGACGACGCCGAAGACATGCCGCTTTCCATGCGGCTGTCGATAGCGGACACCCTCACCCTCGGCAATGCCACGTGCGGCTTCATGGCCGTCTACTTCACCACCACCGGCATCCTGATCCCGCATCTCACGGGGAGCGAGGAGACCGGTATGGCACGGCACTCCGCCGCCACCGCCGTGATCCTCATGCTCTGCGCGGCCGTCTTCGACCTCTTCGACGGGCTCGTGGCGCGCAAGCTGCGCAGCTCGCCGATGGGCGCCGAGCTGGACAACCTCTCCGACCTGATCAGCTTCGGACTGGCGCCCGCCTACTTCGTCCTCGTCTACGGCATGGTCGCCGACGACGCGCATCAGCGGGTCTCCGCGCTGGCGGCGGTCGTGGTGCTGCTGGCGGTCGTGCTGCGGCTCGCCAGATTCTCCTGTGTGACGCTGAAGGACGGCATGTTCCAGGGCATGCCGAGCCCGTTCGGCGCGCTCACGGTCGTCTCGATCGTGCTGCTGGAGCTGCCCTTCGTACCGACGCTGCTCGCCATCGTGGGTGTGGCGTGGCTGATGGTGAGCCGGGTCGAGTATCCGAAGCCGCGGGGAGTCCTCGCGGTGGCGATGCTCAGCTGGATCGTGGCCGCGATGGGGCTGCTGGCGGCCTGGGCGTTCGACGCGCCGGGCGGACAGCTGCTGCTCCAGACGGGCTGCGCGCTCCAGGTGGTGACGGGCGCGGTGATTCCGCTCTTCGCCACGGCACGGCGCGTGAACACCTTCCGTGACAACCGCCGTGAGGCACGGGCGGCGCAGCACTCGTAGCCGTACGCGCACCACGTGCGAGGGCCCGGACGCTTCTCAGGCGTCCGGGCCCTCGCACGTGGTGGGGCGACCGGGTCAGCCGCCGAAGGTGAACGACTCGGCGGGGGCGGCCACCGTCGCCTCCTGGACGACCTTCAGACCGCCCGGCACCGTCGAGTCCGGCTTCATGATCACCGATTCGCGGGTGGAGGGGGCCGCCGGGTCGGAGAAGTCGTGGGTGATGCCGAAGCCGGTGGAGAACTCGTTCAGGCCCAGCAGCGCCTTGCCGATGCCCTCCCTGGTGAGGTCCTTCTTCTCGCACGCCGTCTTCAGCAGTTCGCCGTACAGGGAGGCGGCCGTGAAGCCCGAGACGACGCCGTTGTCGAGTCCGTCGTCCGGGTAGGCCGCCGCGTACTCGGTGGCGAGCTTCTTCGGCGCCGGCTCGTCCGAGCCGATGGGCAGCGTGGAGGAGGCGATGTAGTAGTCCTTCATCAGCGCCGGGCCCGCCGCCGTGGCGAGGAGCTGCGGGGCGAACGCGGAGTTGTTGCCGACGATCGGCACGTTGAACCCGCCTGCCGCGGCGACCCCGACCAGCGAGGCGGCCTGGCGCGGTCCGGCGCTGAGGACGATCGCCTTGACCTGCGCCTTCTTCAGCGCGGCGACCTGCGCCGACATGTCGTTGTCGGTGGGCTTGATCTTCTGCTCCACGACCGTGAGACCGGCCTTTCCGGCCGCGTACTTCGAGCCGACGAGGGCGTTCTCGCCGTAGTCGCCCTCGAAGTAGACGTGACCGATCTTGTCGCCCTTGGCGATGCGGTCGTGGGAGAGCAGGTAGTCGATCGCGTTGACGGTCTCGATGTCGTACGTGGCGCCGACGACCCGGATGGACGGGCTGCCGAGCAGATTGGCCGACCACGCCTGGGGCAGGACCAGCCCCTTGTCCTGGCCGTCGATGCGCTTCTCGACGGCGGCGACGAACGGGGAGCCGATGAACTGGGCGAAGCCGAGGACGTCCGGCTCCAGCTCCGTGTAGGCGGCGACGGCCTTCTGCGGGTCGTAGCCGTGGTCGCGTACGGTCAGCTCGATCTGCCGCCCGCAGATGCCGCCCGCCTTGTTCGTCTGCTCCGCCCACAGCTGCTGGGACTGGGTGACGCTCTTGCCGAGCGAGGCGTAGACGCCGGTCATGTCCGTGAGCACGCCGAGCGAGATCGTCTTGTCGGTGACGCCCTGCCCGGTCTTCACTCCCCCGGCGTCCTCTCCCTTGTCGTCGCCCTCGGTGGCCTTGCCGCTGCACCCGGCGAGCGCGAGGGCCAGGACGACCAGCAGCGCCGCGCCGCTTCTCGGTGCGTGGGTGGGACGTGCGCGTCGCTTCATGACTTCTCCCGTGAGAACCGTCGAACCGTGGGAACTGACAGGCGGGTGAGTCCGCCGGGCAGGAAGAGCACCACCGCGACGATCGCGGCGCCGTACAGATAGCGGGACGCCTCGCCGGGCGTGACGCCGCCCGCGCCGGGGTCGGCGACCAGGGGCAGCGTGTCGCTGTAGTGGGTGAGGAGCTGGGGCAGCAGGGCGACGAAGGCCGCGCCGACGACGGCTCCGCCCACCGTGCCCAGACCGCCGATGACGATCATGGCGAGGTATTCGAGGGCCAGGATCATGCCGAAGTAGTCGGGGACGGTGCGCTGGAAGATCAGCGCGATCAGTACGCCGGCCAGCCCCGCGTACATGGAGGACAGCACGAACACGGCGGCCCGGTAGCGGGCGACCGGCACGCCCATGACCCCGGCGGCGATGCGGTGGTCGCGGATCGCGTTCATGGCCCGGCCGGGCCTGCCGCGCAGTACGCCGCGGGCGAAGAGAGCGCCGACGAGGAGGGCGGCGAGGCCCGCGTACCAGAGCTTCTCCGACGCCCCGAACGGGACGGCGGCGATCACCACCTCGGTGTCGTCGAAGTCGATGCCGAAGAGGGAAAGGACGGGCACGTCACGGCCGTTGAAGCCGCCGGTCAGTCCCCCGGCGTTGAACAGGACGTGCTGGCCGATGAAGATCAGCGCCAGGGTCGCGATGCCCAGATACGCGCCGTGCAGCCGTCCGGCGATGGGGCTGAAGAGGCCGCCCGCCGCGCCCGCGAGGAGGACGGCGAGGACGACGGCGAGCCAGGTGGGCAGGCCGAGTCCGGTGAGCCGGTGGCCGTTCTCCTCACCGCTGTCGCCCGCCAGGACGCAGTAGCCGTAGGCACCGACGGCGAGGAAGAAGGAGTGGCCCATGGAGAGCTGGCCGGTGGCGCCGGTGAGGAGGTTGAGGCCGATGGCGCCGATGGCGGCGGCCATGGCGAAGAGCCCGGCCTGGAGCCAGAAACGGTCGAGGTAGAAGGGGAGGGCGAGGAGCAGGAGGGAACCGGCGAGCCAGGCGTACGCCCGGGGGGTGGGGCGGGGGCGGCGGGTGGGCGGACGGGGCGGGGCCGTGCGTGCGGCCGGTGCGGGGGCGGTCGTCTCAGACACGGGCCAGCTCCTTCGTACCGAACAGCCCGGCGGGCCTGATCAGCAGGACCACGACCATCACGAGGTACGGCGCGAGATCGCCGAAGCCGCGCCCGAGGAAGGTCAGATCGCTCTGGTAGCCGGTGGCGAGGGACTCCGTGACCCCGACGATGAGCCCTCCGGCGAGCGCGCCGGTGGTGGAGTCGAGACCGCCGAGGATCGCGGCGGGGAAGGCCTTGAGGGCGGCGAGGGAGGTGGCGCGTTCCAGGCCGGGGGTCGGGAAGACGGTGAGGAAGAGCGCGGCGACGGCGGCCAGCGAGCCCGCGACCGCCCAGGCGGAGAGCGAGACCCGGCCGAGGCGTACGCCCATGAGCGCGGCGGTCTGCGGGTTCTCCGCCGCCGCGCGCATCGCGACACCCCAGGTGGTGTAGCGGAAGGCGAGCAGGAACGCGGTGATCAGGAGCGCCGCCGCGACGAAGGCCGCGACCCGGGTCTGGGCGAGGGTGATGTCCCCGACGGTGAGGAGCTTGTCGCCCCACGGGTCGCCGAGCGCGAGGACGTCGGTGCCGATGCGGCGGGTGAGTTCGGTGGTGAGGAGGATGTCCACGCCGATGGTGACGATGGCGAGGACGCTGTGGTCGGACCCCCGGTAGCGCCGCATGACGGTGTACTCGACGGCCGACCCGACGACGGCGGCGCCCGCGATGCCGACGGCGAGCGCGGGCCAGAAGCCGATGTCGTCGTGGAGGACGGCGGTGACGTAGCCGCCGGCGAGAAGCAGCGAGGCGTGGGCGAAGTTGACGACCTCGGTGGCCTTGAAGATGACGACGAAGCCGAGGGCGATGAGCGCGTAGACGGAGCCCATCGAGAGTCCGCCGAGGAGGAGTTCGACGAAGGTGGTCACGGTGCGGCCTCCTCGTGGGGGGTGCTGGTGCTTTCGGTGCTGCTGATGTTCTCGGTGCTGTTGGTGCTCTCGGCTCTGCTGGTGTTCTCGGCGCCGTCGGTACTGCTGGTGCTGTCGGTGCTCTCGCCGAGGTAGGCGCGGACGACAGCCGGATCGTTCTGCACCTGGGCGGGTGTACCGGCGGCGATGCGGCGTCCGAAATCGAGTACGGTCACGGCGTCGGCGAGCCGCATCACCACCCCCATGTCGTGTTCGACCAGCACGATCGAGATGCCGAGGCTGTCGCGTACGCCCGCCACGACGGCCGCCGTACGGCGTCGCTCGTCGGCCGTCATCCCGGCGACGGGTTCGTCCAGGAGGAGCACGGTGGGCTCCATGCACAGGGCGCGGCCCAGCTCGACGAGCTTCTGCTTGCCGTACGGGAGGGCTCCCGCCGGATGGTCGAGGTCGTCGGCCAGCCCCACGAACTCGGCTATCTCGCGGACCCTGTCGCGATGCCGGCGTTCCTCGCGGGCGGCGGAGGGGAGACGGAGCCCGGTGGCGAGGAAACCGGCGCGGGTGAGGCGATGGCGGCCGAGGAGCATGCTGTCGGCGACGGTGGCGTGCGGCGGGAGCGCGAGGTTCTGGAAAGTGCGGGCGACGCCGAGCGCGGCGATGCGGTGCGGGGCGAGGCCGGTGAGTTCGGCCGCGCCGAGGCGGACACTGCCGGAGGTGGCCCGGTAGACGCCGGACAGGACGTTGAAGCAGGTGGACTTGCCCGCGCCGTTGGGGCCGATGACGGCGTGGACGCTGCCGGGTTCGACGGTGAAGGAGACGGAGTCGAGGGCGGTGAGCCCGGCGAAGCGGACGGTGACGTCGGTGACGGTGAGGGGATGCGGGGCATCGCCGATCCCGGGTCGGCCGACCGTCCGTTCGGGATGCCCGGGATGCTCCGGGTGACTGGGGTGCCGCAGGTGTCCGGGAGGTCCGGGAGGTCCGGGCGGCGGGTGAATCTCGCCGCCGGCCGGGCGCTGCTCGTCGTCCGTCACGCGCTCCACCTCCGGAGCACCGGCGCGGACTCCTGCGCCCGGCCCGCGTCCTCGGCGGCGGTCTCGTCCACGACCCCGAGATAGCGGCGCCGGACCTCGTCGGAGGCGGCCAGTTCGGCGGCGTCCCCTTCGAGCGTGACCTCGCCGACCTCCAGGACGTACGCGCGCGAGGCGAGCCGCAGCGCCATGGCCGCGTTCTGCTCGACCAGCAGGACCGAGGTACCGGCGGCGTTGATCCGCCGGATCGTCTCGCCGATCCGGGCGGCCATCAGGGGGGCGAGCCCGAGGGACGGTTCGTCGAGGAGGAGGAGCCGGGGACGGGCCATCATGCCCCGGCCGAGCGCGAGCATCTGCTGCTCGCCGCCGGAGAGCAGTCCGGCGCGCTGGCCCGCGCGGTCGGCGAGCACCGGGAACAGGTCGTAGACCTCGGCGAGGGCCGCCGCGTACCGCTTGCGCCCGCCGCGCGCGCCGAGGCCGCCCGCCCGGAGATTGTCGGCGACCGTCATCCGGGCGAACACCTGCCGCCCCTCGGGTACTTGGACCACCCCGGCGGCCACGACCCCGGCGGCGTCCAGCCCGTCGAGGGGGCGGCCGTCGAAGTGCACACCGCCACCGCCCACCGTGCCCCGGTGAAAGCCGAGGGTGCGCGAAATGGCCCTGAGGAGTGTGGACTTGCCGGCGCCGTTGCCGCCGAGGACCGCGGTGATCCCGCCTGACGGTACGTCGAGCGACACCTCGTGCAGAGCGCGCACCGGCCCGTAACCGACGGACAGGGCACGCACTTCGAGCGCGGCCATGCATTCTCCTCTGCGTCATTCCGGTTGTCCTGACATGCCGTGGTGCCACACCTCAGCACCGGCCCGCGACACCGTCCACGCCCCACCCCCGAATCGCTGCCCCCGACCAGCGCGGCGGCGGGGTGACTGTGCACGCGCACAAGACCGCTGCTGCGGGGGGTCGGGGGCGGGGCCTCCGGGCCGGGGCGCACGTCTCCCGGGGGACCCGGCGCAACACCGGTCAGGGGAGGATTCCGGCCGACCGGAGCGCGCCCTGTAGGGGCGGAGTCCGCACGGGGCGCACGCCGACGGCGAACGCCTGGGCCCCGGCGGCACCGCAGGGGGAGGGGACGGGCCGACCGGGGGTGGGTGCGGCTGCGGATGCGGAGGACGCAACCGGGGCAGGCCGAGGCCCCGGCGGACGGGCCTCGGGTTCAACCACCGGACGGCTGCGGTCGGTTGTCGACGATCGGTCGCGGCCCGGCGGTGGCTCGGCCGTCTCCCGGAGGTGCCCCCCTCCGCCGACTCCGGTGCCGCGCCCGGACCGGGGAGGAGCCCCCCGTGGGCGCACCGGACCGGCGCACCTGCCCACCAGGCAGCGGGCGCGGCCCGTACCACCCCCAAGCGCAGGGCGGCGCGCGTACGGCAGCCGGTGCCCGGTACCCGGCGTCGGTGGTGACGGCAACGGTGACGGCCCGGAGCGCCGGGACCGGGTCGTCCGGCGCGGGACCCCATATACGGGAGCCCCGCCCCGGCCCGGACGGCGAGCGCGGCCCGTACCCGGAGGGCACCCGCCAAGGGTCCGCCGCACGGGCCGGGCCGCCGTGACGTCAGGTCAGGTCAGGAAGTCCCGCGCGATCGTCGCCGACAGGCGTTCCAGCAAGGGGCCCGCGTCCGCCATGCAGCGGGCGCGGCCCGTACCACCCCCAAGCGCAGGGCGGCGCGCGTACGGCAGCCGGTGCCCGGTACCCGGCGTCGGTGGTGACGGCAACGGTGACGGCCCGGAGCGCCGGGACCGGGTCGTCCGGCGCGGGGCCCCATATACGGGAGCCCCGGCCCGGCCCGGACGGCGAGCCCGGCCCTACCCGGAGGGCACCCGCCAAGGGTCCGCCGCACGGGCCGGGCCGCCGTGACGTCAGGTCAGGTCAGGTCAGGTCAGGTCAGGTCAGAAAGTCCCGCGCGATCGTCGCCGACAGGCGTTCCAGCAAGGGGCCCGCGTCCGCCATGCAGCGGGCCGGGTCCGGTTGCAGGTCCGTCAGGGCGTACGCGCGGCGGATGCCCGCCCGGCCCAGGGCCGCCGGGGCCAGCGTCAGGCGGCCACAGACCGCGACCACGTCGATGTCGCGGGCGCGGGCCGCCGCCGCGACGCCCGCCGGGGCCTTGCCGTGCAGTGTCTGTTCGTCCAGGGAGCCCTCACCGGTGATGACGAGCGTGGCCCGGCCCAGCGCCGGGGCGAAGCCGAGGACGTCCAGCATGACCTCGATGCCGGGCCGGAACGTCGCGGCGAGCCCGACGAGCGCGCCGTAGCCGATCCCGCCCGCCGCGCCGGCGCCCGGTGAGAGCGCGGCCTCGGCCGCCGAGGCGCCGAGGGCCCTCTCCAGGACGCGCGCGTAGTGCGTGAGCGCCTCGTCGAGCGTGCTGACGTCCTCCGGCGAGGCCCCCTTCTGCGGCCCGTAGACCGCCGCCGCGCCCTTCGGGCCGGTCAGTGGGTTGTCGACGTCGCTGGCCAGGACGATCTCCGTCCCGGCGATACGCGGGTCGAGCCCGGACAGGTCGACGGTCGCGAGCTGCCGCAGCCCGCCGCCGCCGGGCCCCACCGGTTCCCCCGCCGCGTCCAGGAAACGTCCGCCCAGCGCGGCCAGCATGCCCGCGCCGCCGTCGGTCGTGGCGCTGCCGCCGACCCCGAAGACGATGGTGCGCGCGCCCGCGTCGAGTGCGGCGCGCAGCAGTTCACCGGAGCCGTGGGTGCCGGCCGTGAGGGGTGCGAAGGCCCCGGCGGGCAGGTGCTGGAGACCGGACGCCTCGGCCATCTCCACGACGGCCGTGCCGTCGCGGAGCGCGTACGCCGCCGTCAGCGGGTCCCCGAGCGGCCCGGAGACCCGGACCTCCCGCCGTTCGAAGCCCGCCGCCACCGCCGCCGCGACCGTGCCGTCCCCGCCGTCGGCGACGGGCAGGGCCTCGACCGTGACCCCCGGGGCGGCCAGCCGCAGCCCCGCCGTGACGCGCTCCGCAACCTGTACGGCCGTGAGTGAGCCCTTGAACTTGTCCGCCGCGACAAGTACGTGCGCGGCCTTGGATACTGCTCCGTTCGTCACCTTGTCATCCTTTTGTTTTCGAACAGGCAGTCGCGCCGCTCCGAGCGTATCCCAGTGCTCCGACAGGGCCCCTGATCTAGGCTTTCGCCGTGACCATTCGCGACGCCGACTACGTGACCTACATCGCCGGGCTGCCACGCGTCCTGTCCGGCGCCGCCCTGCTCGTCCGGGACCAGGGGGGCCGGGTCCTGATCGTGGAACCGAACTACCGGCCGGGCTGGACGCTGCCCGGCGGAACGGTCGAGTCCGACCAGGGTGAGACGCCCCGTCAGGCGGCCCGGCGCGAGACGCTCGAAGAGATCGGGCTGGACGTCGAGGTCGGACCGCTCCTCGCGGTCGACTGGTCGCAGGCGCCGGACCGGCCGGCCGTCGTGGCGTATCTGTACGACGGCGGCGTCCTGGACGACGACCGGCTGGGCGAGATCCGCCTCCAGCAGGAGGAGTTGCTCTCCTGGCGGCTGGTGGGCCGGGAGAAGATCCGCGACCTGGTGATCGGGTCGCTCGGCGGCCGTGTACTGGCGGGGCTCGACGCGCTCGAAACCGGCTCCGGACCCGTGGAGTTGGAGAACGGCATCAGGGTCGGGTGAGCCGGGTGAGCCGTGCGCGCGCGGTGACGACGACGGCCCGGACGACCGGAGGAACGACGCCCGCAGGAACGACGCCCGGAGGGAACATGCCCAGTAGGAGCACGCCCCGAGGGAACACCCCCGGAGGGAAGCGGCGGCGTCGGCATCGCGGCCTGCTGACCGCCCTGCTCACGACGGTGGTCGTCGTCGCGGTGAGCGCCGGCACAAACGTGGCCACGGCCTCGGCGGACACCGGCGGGCGAGCCGGCACCGGCGGGACAGCGGAGACGGGCGGGACAGCCGGGACGGGTGGAGCCACGGACACCGGCCGGAGCCCCGCGCTCCCCGCCACCGTCGACGCCGGCGCCTGGCGGTCGGGCCATGTCCAGGGCATGGCCGTCGACCGCCGCAAGGGCTTCATGTACTTCTCGTTCACCAACCTCCTCGTCAAGACCGACCTCACCGGCAGGCCCGTCGGCTCCGTCACCGGCTTCACCGGACACCTCGGCGATCTGGACCTCAACACCGACGACGGCAGGGTCTACGGCTCCCTGGAGTACAAGGCGGCCAGGGCCTTCTATGTCGCGATCTTCGACGGTGACCGCATCACCCGGATGAACATGGACCCGGAGACGACCGGTGTCGTCTCCACCGTCCATCTCCAGGAGGTCGCGGACGACTACACCGCCGACATGGACGGTGACGGCGTCTTCGACGGCGACACCGCGCGGACCGCCGACCACCGCTACGGATGCAGCGGCATCGACGGTGTCGCGTTCGGCCCCGCCTTCGACGACAAGCGCGGCACCGGGCGGCCGGCGGAAGCCCGTACGCGGCTGCTCACCGTCGCGTACGGCGTCTACGCCAACACCACCCGGCAGGACAACGACCACCAGGTACTGCTCCAGTACGACATCCGCCGCTGGAAGAAGTACGAGCGCCCGCTGACCGAGGCCGACCCGCACACCAGCGGGCCCGGTTCGCCCGACGGCAAGTACTTCAGCCGCACCGGCAACACCACCTACGGTGTGCAGAACCTGGAGTACGACGGACACACCGGCAACTGGCTGCTGGCCGTGTACAAGGGCACCAAGCCGCAGTTCCCGAACTACTCGCTCTTCGTGCTCGACGGCTCCAAGCACCCGGTCTCCGGGCCGGTCACCGGCCAGCCGTCGCCCGAGCGCGGACGGCTGCTGCCGCTCCTGGCGCGGGGCCTGCACGACTCCGCGTCCGGGACGTACGGGTGGGAGTCGACCGGCCAGTACGGGCTGGTGTCGCTCGACGACGGCCGCTACTACCTGGCCGAGGCGGGCACGGTCGTGGAGGACGGCGTCACCCTGCGGACCGGCCGGGCGGTGCTGAACCGGTGGACGGGCGAGGTGCCGACCCCGTTCACCCCGGTGCCCGCCGTCCCGGCCGAGATCGGCACCGAGCCGTCCGACTACCCCGGCCACCCGCCCCACCCCGTCCGCAACGGCCACAACGGTCAGACGGCGCACACCGGTCACACCGGTCACACCAGTCCCGCCGAGCGTGCCGACCCCGCCGAGCGTGCCGGACACCTGGACGGCCCGGACCACCCCACTCGCCCGACTCACCCGGACCCCATACGTCACGCCGGTGACCTCCGTTCCCGTTAACCGCCCGCGCCGTTTATCGGCTCGCCCGGCCCCGGCCCCGCTGCGTACCCTCGCGGCATGACTCTCGTCGCGATCCTCAGCGGCGCCGGGATCTCCACGGACTCCGGCATTCCCGACTACCGAGGCCCCAACGGCGTATGGCGGCGTGACCCCGAGGCCGAGAAGCTCGTCACGTACGACCTGTACATGAACGACCCGGAGATCCGCCGCCGGTCCTGGCAGATGCGCCGGTCCAGCCCCGCCTTCCGCGCCGAGCCGAACGTCGCGCACCGCGCCGTCGCCGCGCTCGACCGGGCGGGCGGCGGCGCGGTCCGGGTGATCACGCAGAACGTGGACGGGCTCCACCAGCTCGGCGGCATGCCCGCCCGCAAGGTCCTCGAACTGCACGGCACCGCGCGGGAGGTGGTCTGCACCGGGTGCGGGGCGCGCTCCTCCATGGCGGAGGCGATGGCCCGGGTCGAGGCGGGTGAGGCCGACCCGCCGTGCACCGGGTGCGGCGCGGTGCTCAAGTCGGCGACGGTGATGTTCGGCGAACGGCTCGACCCGCAGGTCCTCGGTCAGGCCCTGTCGATCGCCAAGGCGTGCGAGGTCTTCATCGCGGTCGGTACGACGTTGCAGGTGCGGCCCGCCGCCTCGCTGGCCGGGATCGCGGCGGAGCACGGAGCGCGGCTGATCATCGTGAACGCCGAGCCGACACCGTACGACGAACAGGCCGACGAGATCGTCCGGGAACCGATCGGCACCGCGCTGCCCACGCTGCTGGAACGCTTCCACGAGGGCTGACGGTCCGACACCTTTCAGCTTTCAGCTTTCAGTCGTCAGTCGTCAGCCGTCAGCCGTCAGCCTTCAGAACAGCGTGGCCACCGGCGCCCCGCTGTCCGCCCGCCGCTCCCCCGTCGTCGCCGCGCCCTCCAACGCCAGCAGCCGCCGCTTGCGGTCCAGCCCGCCGCCGTATCCGGTGAGCCCGCCGGTCGATCCGATGACCCGGTGGCACGGCACGATGATGCTCACCGGGTTCTTGCCGTTGGCCAGCCCGACGGCGCGCGAGGCGCCCGACTTGCCGAGGGCGTCGGCCAGTTGACCGTACGAGCGGGTCTCGCCGTACGGGATCGCCATCAGCTGTTCCCAGACGGACAGCTGGAACGGGGTGCCCGCCATCCGCAGCGGCAGGTCGAACTCGGTGCGCTCGCCCGCGAAGTACTCGCCGAGCTGTTCGGTCACGGCGCCGAACGCGCGGGCGTCCACCACGCCGAAGGTGTCCTGCGGCGGTCGGTGACGGTGCTCGGTCATGTAGAGGGCGCTCAGGACCCCGTCGGTGGCGACGAGTGTCAGCGGCCCGAAGGGGCTGTCGATCACGGTGTGCGTCTTGCCGGTCATGCGGTGAACTCCTTGGTGCGTGAACAACCCGAGGCGGAAAGGATGTTATGCGGGGAGGACGTTGATGGCGTGGTCCTCGGTGGCCCAGAGGTACTGCACGGCGTACGCGCGCCACGGCCGCCAGCCCGCGGCGCGCGCCGTCAGCGCGGCGGGGGTCGACGGCAGGCCGAGTCCCTGCGCGGCACGGCGTACACCGAGGTCGGTGGGCAGGAAGGCGTCCGGGTCGCCGAGCGCGCGCATCGCGATCGCCTCGACGGTCCACGGGCCGAATCCGGGCAGCGCGTGCAGCCGGGCCCGTGCCTCGTCCCAGTCGCTGTCGGTGCCGAGCGGCAGCGTGCCGTCGGCGAGCGCGGCGACCAGGGTCGTGAGGGTGGTGCGGCGGCTGCGCGGCAGCGCGAGGGATTCGGGGTCGAGCGCGGCCAGCGCGCCGGGGGTGGGGAAGAGATGGGTCAGGCCGCCCTCCGGGTCGTCCACGGGGGTGCCGTACGCGGTGACGAGCCGGGCGGCATGGGTGCGGGCGGCGGCCGTCGAGACCTGCTGGCCCAGGACCGCGCGTACGGCGAACTCGGCCGCGTCGACGGTCCCCGGCACCCGGCGGCCGGGCGCCTTGTCGACCAGCGGCGCCAGCAGCGGGTCGGTGCGGAGCTGTTCGTCCACGGCGACCGGGTCGGCGTCCAGGTCGAGCATGCGGCGGCAGCGGCTGATGGCGACGGTGAGATCGCGCGGGTCGGTCAGCGCGAGCCGGCAGCGGATGTGGTCGGGGCGGGGCGCGAGGGCCACGATGCCGTGCCCGTACGGAAGACGGAGCGTGCGCCGGTACGCGCCGTCGCGCCACTCCTCGACGCCCGGTACGGCGGTCGCCGCCAGGTGCCCGAAGAGGTTGTCCGGGGTGAGCGGGGCCCGGAACGGCAGCCGCAGGCAGATCACGCCGGGAGTCGGCGGCCCGGCCGCGGTGTCCGGGCGGCGGGTGGCGCGTGCCCGCAGTTCGGTGGGCGC
Source organism: Streptomyces sp. NBC_01498 (assembly GCF_036327775.1). NCBI lineage: Bacteria > Bacillati > Actinomycetota > Actinomycetes > Kitasatosporales > Streptomycetaceae > Streptomyces > Streptomyces sp. NBC_01498. The sequence continues at coordinate 1,016,565 of NZ_CP109598.1, forward strand.
GAGCGCGAAGACCTCGCGGACGGTGTCGTTGAAGGCGCGTACGGAGGAGAAACCGGCCGCGAAGGCCACCTCCGCCATCGGGAGCGCGGTCGTCTCGATGAGCAGCCGCGCCGTCTGGGCGCGCTGGGCGCGGGCCAGCGCGAGGGGTCCGGCGCCGAGCTCGGCGAGGAGCTGCCGTTCGATCTGCCGGGCGGAGTAGCCGAGCCGCCGGGCGAGTCCGGTGACGCCGTCGCGGTCGACGACGCCGTCCTGGATGAGCCGCATGGCGCGGGCGACGGAGTCGGCGCGGGCGTTCCATTCGGGTGAGCCGGGGCTGGTGTCGGGGCGGCAGCGTTTGCAGGCGCGGAATCCGGCCTGCTGGCAGGAGGCCGCACTGGGATGGAAGACCATGTTCTCGGCCTTGGGGGGCACCACCGGGCAGCTCGGACGGCAGTAGATGCCGGTGGTCAGGACGGCGGTGAAGAACCATCCGTCGAAGCGCGCGTCCTTGGACCGGACGGCACGCACGCAGCGCTCGGTGTCGGTGTGCATGTGTCCAGCATCCGTCACTGGGGGTGGCGGGGCTGGCGGAAATCCGACATCAAGCTTCCGCTGCCTGCGTACCCGGCCGGTCCCGGTCGTGGCCCTCTCCGGCCCGGTCCGGTGGGCTCAGGAGGAGCCTCAGCCCGCCGCGCGGAGCTTGCGCCAGACCGCCTTGGCCGCGTTCTGCCCCGACATGCCGTGCACACCGGGCCCCGGCGGGGTGGCGGACGAGCAGAGGAAGACCGCCGGGTGCGGGGTGCTGTACGGCGACAGCGACAGCTTGGGCCGTACCAGCAGCCGCAGTCCGGCGACGGAGCCGGTGGCGATGTCGCCGCCCACGTAGTTGGCGTTACGGGCCGCCAGCTCCGGCGGGCCCGCGGTGGCGCGGGCCAGGACGCGGTCCCGGAAGCCGGGCGCGAAGCGCTCGATCTGCCGCTCGACCGCGTCGGTCAGATCGCCGTCCCAGCCGTTGGGCACATGGCCGTAGGCCCAGAAGACGTGCTTGCCCTCCGGGGCGCGCGACGGGTCGACCAGGCTCGGCTGGGCGGTGATCAGGAACGGGACGGCGGGGGCGCTGCCGCCGTACGCCTGGTCCAGCGCCGTACTGATCTCGCCCCGGGTGGGGCCCACCTGCACGGTCCCGGCCCGGCGGGCGGCGTCGGCCGTCCACGGGACGGGGCCGTCCAGCGCGTAGTCGATCTTGAAGACGCCGGGGCCGTAGCGGTACCCGTCGTACGCGCGGCCCAGCCCGGCGATCCGGGCGAGGGCGGTCGGCGAGGTGTCGAAGACGTACGCGCGGGCCGGCGGCAGATCGTCGAGCCTCTTGACCTCGTAACCGGTGTGGACGGTGCCGCCGAGATCACGCAGATACGCGGCGAGCGCGTCCGAGATGGACTGGGAGCCGCCGCGCGGCAGCGGCCAGCCGTTCTCGTGCGCGGCGATCGCGAACATCAGGCCCACCCCGGCGGTCGCGACACCGCTGAGGGGCGCGATGACATGGGCGACGAGACCGGCGAACAGGCCCTTGGCCTTCTCGTCGTGGAAGCGTCTCATCAGCACGTTCGCCGACGGGAGGCCGGCGAGCCCGAAGCGGGCGAGGGTGAGGGCGTCGTGCGGCAGACCCCTGGGGGGCAGCGTCATGAAGTCCCGCGCGAAGGCGTCCCACTTGCCCAGGAAGGGGGCGACGAGCCTGCGGTACGCCCCGGCGTCGCGCGGCCCGAAGGACGCGGCGGTCTCGGCGACCGACCGGGAGAGCACGGCGGCCGTGCCGTCGTCCCAGGGGTGCGCCATCGGCAGCTCGGGGTGCAGCCACTCCAGACCGAATCGGTCCAGCGGCATGTCGTTGAACGCCGGCGATCCGACGCCCAACGGGTGGACGGCCGAGCAGGGGTCGTGCCGGAAGCCGGGCAGCGTCAGCTCCTCGGTGCGCGCTCCCCCGCCCACGGTGTCCCGGGCCTCGAACACGGCGACGGAGAATCCACGGCGGGCCAGCTCGACAGCGGCGGTCAGGCCGTTGGGCCCCGCCCCCACGACGACGGCATCGAGCATCGACGGCACCTTCGGACTCCTTCGTCAGCCGACGGGCAGAGCGACAAGGATATTCCCGGCGCCTGACACTCTGTCGGCGGGTCGGCCGATACGACGGATGTTCCCTCCACCTGCCGGGCTGCCCGGGACCCTCGGCGGGGCACTCAGACTCCGGTGCCCGCCCCGGCCCCCGCCGCCGCGTCGTTTCCCGGCGCGACCTCCGCGAGCCCCGCGACCGGCATCAGGCGCTCGCGCACACGGCTTACGGTGGCGGCGTCCCGGCCCGCCGTGAAGGGCAGGGCGTTGCCGCCCGTGATGCGGAAGGGCTCTCCCGAGAGGGTGCGGACGTCGCCGCCCGCCTCCGTCACCAGCAGCAGTCCGGCCGCGTGGTCCCACGCCAGTTCCCAGCTGAAAGCCACCGCGTCGAGCGCGCCGCGCGCGATGTCCAGATACTCCAGCCCCGCCGAACCGCACGGCCGCGCGTCGATGTCCGCCGCGTCCTTGACCCCCAGCAGGGCCCGCTTCTCCTCGGGCGTGGTGAAGTCCGGGTGCGACATGGCGACCGTCAGCACGGAGTCCGGCTCCGGTGTGCCGCTGCGCAGTGGGACACCGTCCAGCAGGGCGCCCCGCCCGCGTATCGCCGTGGCCAGTTCGTCACGCGCGGGCGCGTACGTCCACGAGGCCAGCACCTCGCCGCGCAGGGCGAGCGCCACGAGCATGCAGAAACCGGGCTCGCCCCGCACGAACTGGCGGGTCCCGTCGACGGGGTCGACGATCCACACGGGCGCGTCGCCGCGCAGCGCCTCGTAGACCGCCGGGTCGGCGTGGACCGCCTCCTCGCCCACCACGACCGAGCCGGGCAGCAGCGTGGTGAGCACGGGCGTCAGGTACTCCTCGGCGCCCCGGTCGGCGCTGGTCACCAGGTCGTGCGGGCCGGACTTCTCGACGATCTCGTGGGCGGCGAGCTGCCGGAAGCGCGGCATGATCTCCGCGGCGGCGGCGTCGCGCAGCGCCGCCTCGACAGCGGAAAGGTCACCGTTCAGAAAGTCATCGATCATGTGTCAAGAGAACCACAGGGGTGTGACAACGCAGGTGGGGGCGGAGATGACGGCTCGATGGCGGCCGGGTGACGATCCCCGTACCCGCCACCGGCGGGGCCCGGTGTCAGCGTCCGACCGCGTACCCCTGCATGCCGCGCGGGTTGGCCCCGGCGGACAGGACACCCGTGCGCGGATCCCTGGCCACCGCGCACAGCCGCCCCTCCGACCAGGGCTCGCCGACGGTGACGTCGTGGCCCCGGCGGCGCAGTCCGTCCACCACGGCCGCGTCCATGGACGGTTCCACGGTGAGGCCGCCGGGCCGCATCCCGCGCGGATAGAAGGAGCTGGGGAAGGAGTCGGTGTGCCAGTTGGGCGCGTCGATCGCGCCCTGGAGGTCGAGCCCGCCGCGTACGCGCGGGCGCAGCGCGACGGCCAGGAAGAAGTGCAGCTGCCACTGGTCCTGCTGGTCGCCCCCGGGCGTGCCGAACGCCAGGACGGGCACGCCGTCGCGCAGGGCGACGGACGGCGTGAGCGTGGTGCGGGGCCTGCGGCCGGGGGTGAGCGAGTTGGGCAGGCCGTGGTCCAGCCAGGTCATCTGGAGGCGGGTGCCGAGCGGGAAGCCGAGTTCGGGGACGACCGGGTTGGACTGGAGCCAGCCGCCGCTCGGCGTCGCGGAGATCATGTTGCCCCAGCGGTCCACGACATCGAGGTGGCAGGTGTCGCCGGCCGTCGCGCCGTCGCGGGCGACGGTGGGTTCGCCCGCGCCCGCCGCCGGGACGGCGAGCGCGTCGAAGCCGGGTTCGCCGGCGGCGACGGCGGTCGCGTGCGCGCTGAGGACGGGGACCTGGCCGTCGGGGCTGCCGGGGCGCAGTTCGAAGGAGGCCGTGTCGCCGATCAGGGCGCGGCGGGCGGTGTTGTACGGCTCCGAGAGGAGCCCGGCGAGCGGTACGTCGGCGGCGTCGCCGTACCAGGCTTCCCGGTCGGCCATGGCCAGCTTGCAGCCCTCCGTAAGGAGGTGGACGTACGCGGCGGAGCCGTACGCGGGGAGTTCGGGCACGGGCGGCAGCAGGGCCAGCTGCTGGAGGAAGGCGGGTCCCTGGCTCCAGGCGGCGGCCTTGCAGAGGGTCCAGCCGTTCCAGTCGTACGTGGCGGGCCGCTCGTACGTCGCGGACCAGCCGGCCAGGTCGGCGGCGGCGAGGGTGCCGGTGTGGCGGGAGCCGCTGGTGTCGAGGGTGGGGCGGCCGGACTGGCGTATCAGGGCCTCGGCGATGAACCCGGTGCGCCAGAGGTCACGGGCGGCCTCGATCTGCGCGACACGGTCGTCCCCGCCGGCCGCCTCGGCCTCGGCGACCAGACGCCGCCAGGTGGCGGCCAGGGCGGGGTTGCGGAACAACTCGCCGGGCGCGGGGGCCCGCCCGCCGGGGAGGTAGACGTCGGCGGACGAGGTCCACTCGGTCTCGAACAGCTCGCGCACGCTCTCCACGGTCTGGCCGACCCGCTCGACGGGCGGGTGACCGTCCTCCGCGTAGCCGATGGCGTAACGCAGCACCTGCGCGAGGGACTTGGTGCCGTGGTCGCGGAGCAACAGCATCCAGGCGTCGAAGGCGCCGGGCACCGGGGCGGCGAGCGGCCCGGTGCCGGGGACGAGGTCGAGACCGAGGGACCGGTAGTGCGCGACGGTGGCCCCGGCGGGCGCGGGGCCCTGACCGCACAGCACCTTCACCTCCCCGCCGGCCGGCGCGACGACGGCGGGCAGGTCCCCGGCGGGCCCGTTGAGGTGCGGCTCCACGACATGCAGCACGAACCCGGCGGCCACGGCGGCGTCGTAGGCGTTCCCGTCGTCCTCCAGCACGGCCATCGCGGACTGCGAGGCGAGCCAGTGCGTGGACGACACCATGCCGAAGGTGCCCTGAAGGGTGGGCCGGGTGGTGAACATGCGGGTCTCTCACCTCGTTGTGTGCGGATGGGCCAAATCGAACCGTAGCGGTGCCCACGCAGCCGTGCTCACCCGGCCGGATGCCTACGGAGCGGACGCTCAACGGGACACGGAGCGCGCGTGCTCTGCGTCACTGCCACCGGGTCGACGGGGCGCGCCTTCAACTGCGCTTCATGAAGGAGTTCATGACGGGTCGTCAGCGAGTGCCGTCACCACGACGACGGTGCCCGAAGCCGTCACGCCCCCGTCGTGGACCCCGGGCGGACGATCATCAGGACCACCACCGCCGCCCAGAGCAGGTTGAAGACACCGGTGAGGCCCGCCAGACGGGCGGCGGCGCGCGCCGTGGTGGTGGTTTCGGCCCCGGTGCCGGCCTCGGCGTCGCCCCCGGCCGGCTCCATCATGCGGGCCTGGCCGGGCAGGATCGCCAGCGCCAGGATCGCCGCCGCGACCGCCGTCAGCACGATCGACGTGATCAGCCAGGCGTCGGTGAGGACGCCCAACCGCGCGCCGGTCGCGATCCCGAAGACCGGGACGGTGACCCCGACGACCGCGTAGCCGACGCATATCCGGTGCAGCAGGGCCACGGCACCGGCGGAACCCGCGTCGGCGCGGCGCGCGTAGCGGGGGAACAGCGACGCCGCCACGGCGATCGGGCCGATCAGCAGGATCGAGGCGAGGACGTGGATGGACAGCAGCAGCTTGGTCACCGCGGGGCCCTTCGGAGAGACGCGGACGAATATGTTGGCTGCCAATAGGTACCACGCCAAGATATTCCTTAGGTAGGCTGCCTACCCATGAAGGCAGACGCGGTGCGCGGGCACCTGGACGGACTGTTGCTGGCCGTGCTCGAACCCGGCCCGCTGCACGGCTACGCGATCATCGCGGCGGTCCAGCAGCGGAGCGAGGGCGTGCTCCAGCTCCGCACGGGCACGATCTATCCGGCCCTGAACCGGCTTGAGCGGCTCGGACTGCTCGGCAGCAGCTGGGAGTCGGTCGGCGAGCGCCGGCGGCGCTGCTACCGGCTGACCGACGCGGGACGCGGCAGCCTGGCGAGCGAGCGGACCGCGTGGCACGAGTTCACGACGGCGATCGGCTCGGTCCTGAACCCCGCCGCCGCCCCGGCGCCCCGGCCCGCCACATGACCGGCACACACACGGACGCGCGGGCCGGCTCCGACCCCGTCGTCGCGTACGCCGCGACCCTGGCCGCCGCCCTCCACGGCCCGGCCCGCGCCAAGTCCCGGATGGTGCGGGAGATACGGGACGGCCTCACCGACACCGTCGAGGCGCACACCCGCGAGGGTGTGCCGTACGAACGGGCCGTACGCCTCGCCGTAAGGGAGTTCGGCAGTCCGGACGAGCTGGTCCCCAGCTGTCAGCGGGAGTTGACCCTCGCGCAGACCCGCCGGACGGCCCTGTCCGTCACCCTCACCGTCCCGTTCCTGATCGTCTGCTGGCAGCTGATCGGGGCATCGGGTCCGGGCTGGCAACTCCAGCGGACGGGGCAGCTGTTCGCCGTCCAACTGGCGGCCGTCGCAGCCGTCGCGGCCCTGTTCGCCGCGGCGGCCCTCGCCGCCACCGGCGTGCTCGCCCGGAGGCTGCCCACGCCGGAACGGCTGCCCCTCGCCGTCGCCTGGGCGGGCACGACGGCGGGCGTGGCCATGGTCGTGGCCACACTCGCCCTCGCCGTGGTGTCACCACCGGCCGTGAACTGGCCGCTGCTCACCCTCGCGGCCCTGGTCACCGCCGCCGCGCACGGCGCGGTGGCCTCCTCCGCCCGAGCCTGCCGCCGCTGCGCCCGGCTTCCCGTCGCCTGAGCCGTACCCCCGAAGGCCAGGGGCACGGCCCGATCACCCGCCCCCGGCCTACGAGTTGAGCGCCGGGATGATCTCGGAGCCGTACGTGTCGATCGTCGACTCCTTCGCGTCGTGCATGTTGTAGACCGCGAACTGGTCGACGCCCAGTTCCTTCAGCGTCCGCAGCTTCTCGATGTGCGCCTCCGCCGGGCCCAGGAGGCAGAAGCGGTCCACGATCTCGTCCGGCACGAAGTCCGTGGACGGGTTCCCGGCGCGGCCGTGGTGGCTGTAGTCGTAGCCCTCGCGCTGTTTGATGTACGAGGTGAGGGCCTCGGGCACCAGGCCGGAGTGTTCGCCGTAGCGGCTGACCAGGTCGGCGACGTGGTTGCCGACCATCCCGCCGAACCACCGGCACTGGTCGCGGGCGTGCGCGAGGTCGTCGCCGACGTACGCGGGGGCCGCGACGCAGATCGTGACGGAGTCCGGGTCGCGCCCGGCGTCCGACGCGGCCGTGCGGACCGCCTTCACCATCGTCTCGGTGAGATACGGGTCGGCGAGCTGGAGGATGAAACCGTCCGCCTTCGCACCGGCCATGGCCAGGGCCTTCGGCCCGTACGCCGCCATCCACACCGGCAGTTTCCCGTCCCGCACCCACGGCAGCCGGATCGGCTTGCCGTCCACCAACGCCTCGCGCCCTTCGGCGAGTTCACGGATGACGTCGATCGCCTCACCGAGCCGGGCGAGGGTGTTGGGCGCCCGGCCGGCGACGCGCATCGCGGAGTCGCCCCGGCCGATGCCGCAGACGGTGCGGTTGCCGTACATCTCGTTGAGCGTGGCGAAGGTGGACGCGGTCACCTCCCAGGTGCGGGTGCCGGGGTTGGTGACCATCGGGCCGACGATCAGCTCGGTGGTGTGTTCGAGGATGCGGCTGTAGATGACAAACGGCTCCTGCCAGAGCACGGCGGAGTCGAAGGTCCACCCGTAACGGAAGCCGTTGCGCTCGGCGCGCCGCATCAGGCCGACGACCGCCGACGCGGGCGGGTCGGTCTGGAGGACAAGTCCGAAATCCATGGCCGGGCCACTCCCAACTTTCAGGTGAGGTACTGACAGGTGGCGCGCGGGGTGTAACTGCCGTGTCCCGGGCGCCCGGTGTACTTCCGGCCGTCGATGATCACCTCGCCGCGCGAGAGCACGGTCTCCACCTGTCCGGTGATCCGCTTCCCCTCGTACACCGAGTAGTCGACGTCCATGTGGTGCGTCTCGGCGGACAGGGTCTGCTCCGCGTGCGGGTCGTAGATGACGATGTCGGCGTCGGCGCCCGGCGCGATGGTGCCCTTCTTGGGGTAGAGGCCGAACATCCGGGCCGGGGTGGCGCAGGCGATCTCGATCCAGCGGCGCCGGCTGATGCGGCCCTCCACGACGGCCTGGTGGAGCAGGTCCATACGGTGCTCGACGCCCGGCAGCCCGTTGGGGATCTTGGAGAAGTCGCCCCGGCCCATCTCCTTCTGCCCGGTGAAGCAGAACGGGCAGTGGTCGGTGGAGACCACCTGGAGGTCGTTGGTGCGCAGTCCGCGCCAGAGGGCGGCCTGGTGCTCGCGGGGCCGCAGCGGTGTGGAGCAGACGTACTTGGCGCCCTCGAAGTCCGGCTCGGCGAGGTTGTCGGCGGACAGGAAGAGGTACTGCGGGCAGGTCTCGCCGAAGACCGGCAGCCCCAGGTCGCGGGCCTGGGCGAGTTCGGCGACGGCCTCCTCGGCGGAGACGTGCACCACGTACAGGGGCGCGTCCGCGACGCGGGCCAGCTGGATCGCGCGGTGCGTCGCCTCGGCCTCCAGCAGGGCCTTGCGGACCTCCCCGTGGTAGCGGGGATCGGTGCGCCCGGCGGCCAGGGCCTGTTCCACCAGGACGTCGATGGCGATGCCGTTCTCGGCGTGCATCATGATCAACCCCCCGTTGTGGGAGGCCCGTTGCATGGCCCGCAGGATCTTGCCGTCGTCGCTGTAGAACACACCGGGGTAGGCCATGAACAGCTTGAAGGACGTGACGCCTTCCTGGACGAGGAGGTCCATCTCCTTCAGGGAGTCCTCGTTGACGTCGGCGAGGATCATGTGGAAGCCGTAGTCCACCGCGCACTTGCCGTCGGCCTTCGCGAACCAGGCGTCGAGCCCTTCGCGCAGCGACTGGCCGGGCGACTGGATGGCGAAGTCGACGATGGTGGTGGTGCCGCCCCAGGCGGCGGCGCGGGTGCCGGTCTCGAAAGTGTCGGCGGCGTATGTCCCGCCGAAGGGCATCTCCATGTGCGTATGACCGTCGACCCCGCCCGGCACGACGTACTTCCCGGTGGCGTCGATGACCCGGTCGGCGGTCCAACCCGCGGCGACGTCGCTGCCGTTGGCGGCCAGTGCGACGATCCGGCCGTCCTCCGTCAGCACGTCGGCGTGGACCTCGTCGGCGGCGGTGATGACCAGACCGCCCCGGACGAGCGTGCGTGTACTCATGACTTGGCCTCCGTGACGGAGTGTGCGTGGAGTGGTGGCGGTGACACCCGCCGGGACGGGAACCTCGGTGCCTGTCCCGGCGGGACGGGAACCTCGGTGCCTGTCCCGGCGGGACGGGAACCTCGGTGCCTGTCCCGGCGAGCGTGAAACAGGTCCTGTCCCGGCGGTCGTGAACTAGAGGGTGCGCAGGGCGCGTTCGAGGATGGCCGCGCCCTCCTCGGCCTCGGCGACCGTGAGGGAGAGCGGCGGGGCGATACGCAGCACACTGCTGTCGTGCCCGCCGCCCTTGCCGATGAGCAGGCCGCCCTCGCGGGCCGCCTCCGTCACCGCCGCCGCGGCTTCCGGACTCGCCTCGTCGGTGCCGGGCCTGACCAGTTCGACGCCGATCATCAGCCCGCGCCCGCGCACCTCCCGTACGGCGGGTACGGCGGCCCCCACGGCACGCAGCCGCTCGATGAGCAGGCCGCCGACACGGCGCGCGTTGCCCTGGAGGTCGTGCTCCAGGAGGTACGCGAGGTTGGCGACACCCGCCGCCATCGTGACCGGGCTGCCGCCGAAGGTCGAGATGGAGTTGGTGTCGAGGCAGTTCATGATCTCGGCGCGGGCGACGACACCGCCGATGGACATGCCGTTGCCGATGCCCTTGGCGAAGGTGAGGATGTCCGGCGGGCCGTTCTCGGCGTGCGCCTGCCAGCCCCAGAAGTGGTCGCCGGTACGGCCCCAGCCGGTCTGCACCTCGTCGCTGATCCACAGGATGCCGTGCCGGTCGAGGACTTCGCGGAACGCGGCGTACAGCCCGTCCGGCGGTGAGGTGAAACCGCCGACGCCCTGCACCGGTTCGGCGATCAGCGCGGCGGGCGTACGCGTGTGCCCGAGCAGGTCCTCCAGATCGGCGACGCAGGCCGCGACGAACTCGCCGTCGGACAGGTGCGCGTACGGGCCCCGGCTGCGCACGCCGCCGTGCACGTACAGGGTCTGGAGCGGCGAGAGACTGGTCGGTGACCAGCCGCTGTTGCCGGTGATGGAGACGGCGGAGAAGGACCGGCCGTGGTAGCTGTTGCGCATCGCCAGGATCTGGTTGGAGCGGCGGTACGCGGTGGCGAGCAGCAGGGCCGTGTCGTTGGCCTCGGTGCCGGAGGTGGTGACGAAGACCCGCGCGTCCGGGATGCCGGAGAGATGCGCGACGCGTTCGGCGAACTCCACCATGGGGCGGTTGAGATAGAGCGTGGACGAGTGGATGATCCGCCCGGCCTGTTCGGCGACCGCCTTGGTGACCTCGGGGAGGGCGTGGGCGGTCATGGTGGTGAGGATGCCGCCGAAGAAGTCGAGGTAGCGGTTGCCGTCGGCGTCCCAGACGTGGCGGCCCTCGCCGTGGGTGAGTTCGATGGGGCGGCGGTAGTAGAGGGCCAGCCAGTCGGGCAGGACGGCGCGGTGCCGGTCGTGCAGGTCGGTGGCGGGCAGACCGGGCGGGGCGGGGTACGGCGGTCCGGCGGGGGTCCGGCCGGACGCGCCGGCGGAAGAGGCCGCGGGCCGGGCGGTGGAGGGGTTCGCGGGGGCCTCGGTCACGGCTGCGTCAGCCCCTCGTACGCGTCGGGGCGGCGGTCCCGGTAGAACGCCCACTGCTGGCGCACCTCTTCGATGACCCCGAAGTCCAGGTCCCTGACGACCAGTTCCTCCGCCTTGTCGCTCGCGGCCTCGCCGACGAGCTGACCGCGCGGGTCGACGAAGTACGACGTGCCGTAGAAGTCGTTGTCGCCGTACTCCTCCTGGCCGACCCGGTTGATCGCGGCGATGAAGTACTCGTTGGCGACGGCGGCGGCGGGCTGTTCCAGCTGCCACAGATAGCTGGAGAGTCCGCGGGAGGTGGCCGACGGGTTGTAGACCAGTTCGGCGCCGTTCAGGCCGAGTTGGCGCCAGCCCTCCGGGAAGTGCCGGTCGTAGCAGATGTAGACGCCGATCTTGCCGACGGCGGTGTCGAAGACGGGCCAGCCCGCGTTGCCCGGTTTGAAGTAGTACTTCTCCCAGAAGCCCTTGACCTGCGGGATGTGGTGCTTGCGGTACTTGCCGAGGTACGAGCCGTCGGCGTCGATCACGGCGGCGGTGTTGTAGTAGAACCCGGACTGCTCGACCTCGAAGACCGGGACGACGACGACCATGCCGGTCTCGCGCGCGAGGTCCCGCATCCGGCTCACGGTCGGGCCGTCGGGGACCGCCTCGGCCCACCGGTAGTGCTCGGGCTCCTGCACCTGGCAGAAGTAGGGGGCGTTGAACACCTCCTGGAAGCCGATCACCTGGGCGCCCTGCCGGGCCGCCTCGCGGGCGTGCTCCTCATGCTTGGCGATCATGGATTCGGTGTCGCCGGTCCAGGTCGCCTGGACGAGTGCGGCGCGTACGACTCTGGCCACGAGATGCTCCTTCGGCGGAAGGTCGAGCGTGCTCCGAGCGTGGTGCACAGCGTTCCCGCGCGCGCGTGCCGCGTGCTCCGGGGAGCGCGTCGCGCGCACGTCGCGAGTGCCTCACCCGCGTACGTCGCACGCGTGTCGCGCGTACTTCGCACGTAGGGCGCGAGGGCTTTTCTACGCCCGTAGACACGGGGCGTAGGAGGAGAACCTAAGCCCGCCGTCCCACGGGGGCAAGACCATCGCTGTCAAGCCGCCGAGTCGATCATGTTTCGCACCCGGCCGGTCCACCGGGCGTACGGGGGCCGCCCGCGTACCGGTCGGGCACCGGTCGGGCACCGGTCGGGCGGCCCTCACCGCGCGGGGCGCGCGGCCGGTCAGGAGCCGGTCGTCCCGGCGCTGCGCAGCGCGCGGGCCAGGTCGCGCTCATGGGTGGAGGAGACCCCGCGTGCCGCTTCGAGCAGCCACGGGACCAGCCGCCCCGGGTCGGTGGCGGCGATCCGCGCCGTCTCCTCGGGCGTACGGGCCCGGACGAAGGCCCCGAGCAGCGCCTGGACCTCCGGGACGCGGCCCGCGTCGCCGAGGGCGAGGACGACCTGCGCGATGTCGTCGGCGGACCGGGAGACGCCCTGCCGCAGCAGGGTGCCGCAGTCCGCGTCACGGCCGGCCGTGGCGAGCGCCCCGGCCGCCGCCGCGAACTTGTCGGGCGGCTGCGAGGACACCTCCCAGAGCACCGACGCCCAGTCGGCGCCGAGTTCGGCGCGGTGCAGTTCGGCGGCGAGGAAGGGGAGTTGCTCGGCGGGGCCGGCCGCCGCCTCGTAGAGGACCACGTGTGCCTCCCCGCTGCGGCCGGCCGCGCGCAGTCGTACGAGGACGGCCACCGTGTCGAGGGCGGCCCGGCGTGCCTCGGACTGCCGGCGGGTCATTCCGGTGCTGGAGGTCTCGTCGCGGGCCCGGTCGGGGCCGGAACCGGAGCCGCCGCCGAAGCGGGCTCCCCGGGGCGGGGCGGTGGCGGCGGGCGGCACGATCGGCCCGGCGGCCGGGCCGTTGCCGTCGCTGAAGGCGAAGCGCGCGCCGCGCTGTTTGCGCGGCTTGCGGCGCGGGCCGGGCACCTGCGCGATCTCCTGCGAGTCGTCGGGCCCGATCCCGGGGTCGGCCCCGGGGTCGCCGGCGCGGTCGGGCTCGGGGCGGAACCAGTCGTCGGGCGGGGTGGGACGGCCGCCGTCGGGCCGGCCGAAGACCGACGGCTCGTCCGCCGTTGTCTCCTCGGCCCGGTACCACCCGTCGGCGGCCGTGGGTCTCGCCTCCGGCGAGCCGTACTCCGGGCCGGCCGGCGCGGCGTGCGCCGGTGAGGGGGCGCGCGGGGCGTGCGTGGGGGCGGGCTGCGCGGCGCGCGTGCTCGCGGACTCGGCGGCGGCGAGGCGGTCGCCCAGCTCCGCGAAGCGGGCGGTGGCGCGCGCGTAGTCGTCGCGGACCCAGGCGAGGTCGTATTCGAGCTGGTCCGCCTCGGGCGAACCCCCGGGGACCCGGCGCAGCCGGCCCACCACCTCGTCGGCGCGGCCGGCCGCCGTGGCTTGTTCCTGACGCATCAGGCGCAGCCGTTCGCGGAGCGCGTCGACGCCGCCCGGGAGCCGGTCGTGGGCGGCGGCGGACGCGGCGTGCAGTCTGCTCGCTCGTGGTGTCTCGCGGTCGACCGGCCGGTTCTCGTGACCGGCGGCGAGGTCGTGGAGCAGCGACTCGACCACGTCCCACGGGGGTACCTCGGTGCCGTCGAGACAGGCTTTCAGCCCCTCGGGGTCGCGCTGCCGGAACACCGCGTACCACCCGCTGTCGGGGTCGAGAAGTGCCGTAATACCGCGGAAGTACCCCGCGAAGGCCCCGATCTCCGCCGGAAGTTCATGCCTGCTCATCGCTGTCTTTCCCCGCCCCTGCCCTGCCGCGCACTGCCGTGAGGGAACCGTCCGGCCCGCCGGCATGAAACCGCAGCCGTGTTACGTGACGGCTACGCGGGATTGTCGCGCACGGTGCGGTGCGATCGCCCAAGTATGGCTTCAGGGAGTGGCCGACGTCACGTTTCCCCGAAAAAAATATGGCTAAAGGTTGGCGTCGCTCCACAAGTCCGCACAATGACGGGGCGTCAGAACGTCACCACGATCCCGGTGTGCACGGCTTTTCCGCGCCGTACGAGGGCGGCGGGCTTCTCGACCAGCCAGAACTGCCAGGTGTACTTGCGGGCCAGCAGCTTGTTGATCCGGCGGACCTCGTCGCCCTCCAGGAGGCGGGCCGTCCCCTCGGCGGTCGCCGCGCCGGGCGCGATCCGGCCGCGTACGTCGCAGGCGGTCACGACGACCCGGTTGTCGGCGCGGAGGCGTTTGACCTTCCACGAGTCGCTGCGGGTCCAGATGTACAGCGCGCCGTCGTCCACGGCGTGCCACACCGGGGTGTCCACCCCGGTGCCGTCCTTGCGGTAGGTGGTGAGGCTGACATAGCGGCTGCGGCCGAGCGCGTCGAGGGTCACGCCCCCGAGCGTACGCGGTGCCGGGTGGCTGAAATCGACCTGTTCGGCCGGGAGCGCCCCGTCACCGGACGGACGGGGCGCCGGGCCCGTCTCCCGGGAGCCCGTCGGAGAGGGAGCCGAGGGAAGACGAGAAGGGAGAAGCCGAGGGAGGCGGTTGTGCGGGGAGCGGCTAGGCGGGCAGTGGCGAGCAGGTCACCGCGATCGTGTCCATGGACAGGCCCAGCGCTCCGGCCAGCGCGGCGACCGTGAAGAAGGCGGGTGTCGGGGCGCGGCCGGTCTCGATCTTGCGCAGGGTCTCGGGCGAGATGCCGGCGACGGCCGCGATCTCGACCATGCTGCGTGCGCCGCGCGCCTCGCGGAGCAGCAGACCGAGCCGCTCGCCGCGCTCGCGCTCCTCCGGGGTCAAGGGATTCCGTACCATGCCCGTCATTGTAATACCGCCATCAACCGGTATTACAATGACGGGCATGGTGGAGCTGACATGGTAGAGATCAAGACGGACGAGTCCCTGGCCGCCATGCGCGTCACGGGGCGGATCGTCGCCCGCGCGCTCACCGCGGTGCGGGAGGCCGCCTCCGTCGGCGTGACGCTGCGCGAACTGGACGCCGTGGCCCGCGCGGTGCTGGCCGAGGCGGGCGCGGGCTCGCCGTTCCTGGACTATCACCCCGCCTGGGCGCCGGTGCCCTTCCCCGCCGTCATCTGCGCGTCGGTCAACGACACGATCGTGCACGGCATCCCCGACGACTACGCGCTCCGCGACGGCGATCTCGTGAGCATCGACTGCGGCGCGACGGCGGGCGGCTGGGCCGGCGACTCGGCGGTCAGCTTCACCGTCGGCCGGGGCAGCCCCGCCGACGCCCGGCTCGTCGGTACGGCCTTCGAGGCGCTGGACGCGGGCATCGCGGCGGCCCTCGTCGGCAACCGCGTCGGGGACATCGCGCACGCGATCGGCCGCGTCTGCCGGGCGGCCGGGTACGGCATCCCGGACGGCTTCGGCGGCCACGGTGTCGGCCGCGCCATGCACGAGGACCCGGGTGTGCCGAACGAGGGCAGGCCGGGGCGGGGCGTACCGCTGCGGCACGGCATGGTGATCGCGATCGAGCCGATGCTGATCGCGGGCGGCACCGACGACCACTACACGGCGAGCGACGGCTGGTCGATCCGTACGTCCGACGGGAGCCGCGCGGCCCACGCCGAGCACACGGTGGCGATCACGCACGAGGGCCCGCGCATCCTGACCGCGCTCTGACGCCCGCCACGGCTCGGCTCCGGCCGGCGCCCCGCTCGGGCGCCGGGCGGGCCGGACCGTGCGGACGCGCGTCGGGCGCCGCTCCCGCGCGGGAGCGGCGCCCGACATCACGGAAACACCGTCACGGATCCCGGACCACGGGGGTACGGACTACACGGCTACGGCCGTCCCGCCGGGTGCACCACCATCGCCGAGCCGCCGCCCCTGCGGACCTTCTCCGCCGCCGCCACCCAGCGGCCGTCGGGCAGCCGCTGCACGCCCGTCGCGGCGCCGATCTCCGGGTTCCGGGTGAACGCGTGCCCCAGTGCTTCGAGTTCGGCGCGCACCGGGCTGTCGTAGAGCCCCGGTTCCAGTTCCGTCGTCGCGGAGTTGCGCTGGCTCGCGCGCGGCGCGGCGATCGCGTCGACCAGCGGCAGCCCCCGGTCCAGATGACCGGTGAGCGTCTGGAGGACGGTCGTGATGATGGTCGCGCCACCGGGCGAGCCGAGCGCCAGGACCGGCCGGTCACGGTCGTCGAGGACGATCGTCGGGGAGATGGACGACCGGGGTCGCTTGCCGGGGCCGGGCAGGTTCGGGTCGTGGACGGCCGGGTTGGCCGCGGCGAACGAGAAGTCCGTCAGTTCGTTGTTGAGCAGGAAGCCCCGGCCGGGAACGGTGATGCCGCTGCCGCCCGTCGACTCGATCGTCAGCGTGTACGCGACGACGTTGCCCCACTTGTCGGCGGCCGTCAGATGGGTGGTGTTCTCCCCCTCGTACGTCGTCGGCGCCGCCGTACCGCCCGCCGCGCACGCCGTCGGGTCCGACGGGTCACCGGGCGCCAGCGGACTCTTCAGCGCCACGTCGTCCTTGATGAGGCACTCGCGCGAGTCGGCGAAGCGCTGCGACAGCAGGCCCTTGGTGGGAACGTCCTCGAAGGCGGGGTCGCCGACCCACCGTCCCCGGTCGGCGAAGGCGATCCGGCTCGCCTCGATGAAGCGGTGCAGATACTTCTCCTGCGAGGCACGGGAGAGATCGGTGCGTTCCAGGATGTTGAGCGCCTCGCCGACGCTCGTACCGCCGGAGGACGAGGGCGCCATGCCGTACACGTCGAGCCCCCGGTAGGAGACCTTCGTGGGCTCCTGGCGCTTCGTCCGGTACGCGGCCAGATCGCCGGTCGTCAGATCGCCCGGCCGGACCTTCCGGGTGGCGTCCGGGCCGACGGGCGGCTTGCGGACGGTGCGCACGATGTCGCGGGCCAGGTCGCCCCGGTAGAGCGCCTCGGTGCCGTGCCGGCCCAGTTCCGCGTACGTACGCGCCAGGTCGGGGTTCTTGAACACCGAACCGACGACCGGGAGTTCACCGCCGGGCAGGAAGAGATCGGCGGTGGCGGGGAAGTCGGCGAACCGGGCCTCGTTCGAGGCGGTCTGGGTACGGAAGGTCTCGTCGACGGTGAAACCGTCCTTCGCCAGCCGCTGCGCGGGCTCCAGCAGCCGCTTCAGCGGCATGCTTCCCCAGGAGTCGAGAGCCCGGTCCCAGGTCGCCGGAGTGCCGGGCGTCCCGACGCCGAGGCCGCTCGTCTGCCCCTCGGCGAAGGGGATCGGCTTGCCGTCCTCCTGGAAGAGGGTCGCGTCGGCCGACTTGGGGGCGGTCTCCCGGCCGTCGACGGTGTGGACGGTACGGGACCTGGCGTCGTAGTAGACGAAGTAGCCGCCCCCGCCGATACCGGCCGAGTAGGGCTCGGTGACGCCGAGCGCGGCGGCGGTCGCCACGGCCGCGTCCACGGCGTTGCCGCCGCGCCGCAGCACCTCGATCCCGGCGGCCGAGGCGTCCCGGTCGACGCTGGCGACCGCGCCGCCGTGGCCGACGGCGACCGGCGACTTGGCCGGAGTGTGCGGGTGGCCCTTCGCGGGGGTCTTCGCGGGCGGGGAGGCGACGGACGGTGGGGCCGCGGCACCGACCGAGAGCATGGTGGCGGCGAGGGCCACGATCGAGAGCGTGCGTGGGGCGGGGCGGCGCATGTCGTACCTCCGGTGGACGTCGGTTCGCGGAGCGTAACTTCACCACCGGCGCCCCGCCAGGCCGTGTCCGAGACGTCCCGCATGGTGCCCTTCGGGCGGACGGCCGGTGCCTTCGGGCGGACGGCGGCAGGTGCCGGACACGGTCGGGACGCACATGCCCCGAACCGCGCGCGGGATGCCGGGCGGGGCACGGGATGTCCCGGAGGGCGCGGTCCCGATAAAGTGCGCGCCCATGACTGACGACGTACGCAACATCGTTCTCGGGGTGCTCGCCGCCGGTGTCGGTGCCGTCCTCGGGTGGATCGCCCGGACCTATCTGTGGCGCCGCAAACTGCGCAGGAAGCAGGCGTTCTTCGGCCTGCCCGGCAACTCCGAGTGCCTGCTGGTCGTCAACCGCGAGGCGGGAGGCGACGGTGCCGTGCACCGGCACGACGTCTTCGCGCTGCTGGAGATGTCCGCGCTGGTCAAGGACTGCGGCGCGCACGCGCAGATAGTCCAGCACGACTCGGCGCAGCAGGGATTCGGTGAGCGTACGGAGTTCTGCCTCGGCGGTCCCGCGTCCAATCGCCGGATGGCGGCCCACCTGTCCTCGCTGCTGCCCGGCGTCAAAATCAACACGGACCCGGACCCCGGCCCGGACCGGGGCGCCTTCCAGATCGGGTCCGAGCGCTACCGCGTGGAGCCGGGCGTGGCGGAGTACGTCGTCCTGGCGCGGCTGACGGCCGGCCAGGAGGCCCGGCCGGTCTTCCTGTTCTGCGGGCAGCGGGCCATCACCAACCAGGCGGCCTCCCGCTATCTGGCCCGGCACCACGAGAGACTGGCGCGCAAACACGGCCGCGACTCGTTCTGTCTGCTGCTGAAGGTGGTCAACTCGCAGGCGTACGGCCCCGATGTGGTCGAACTGGTCGCCGATGTCACGAAGGCGGCACACGAGCCCGTACCGGCCGCGCCCACCTCCCACCGGGCGAAGAGCTGACCGGCACCCGGCGGGGCCCGCGGTGACGCGGGCCGGCCCCGGAGAACGACCGGGGAGAGAGGACCGGGGAAAGAATGAAGAGCGGCACCCTCGTCGTACTCGCGACGACGCGGGCCCGCTCCGTGGCGGACACGGCCCTCCCGGCGCGCAGCTGACCTTCTCCCCGGCCACGCCCGACCCGAGCTGTCTGTCGGGTCCCGCGGCGCGAGAAGTGATCTCCGGCTGCTGCCAGAGGGTCCTCCCGCGGGAAGCGGGAGGCGGGCCATGTCCCTTTGAGCTACCGCGCCTCGGGCGGCGGCGGGACCATCCCCGCGTGCGCGGAGCACGGCGGTCGCGGACGGACGCCCGGGTGGTGCCCGAGGCCGGCGCGGCATCCGTGGCCTCTGCCGGCAGGACCACCGTCACCATGGGGATGAACGGCAAAGCGTAGTCCAGATTCGGCGCGGCCGACGCGTCCGCGTACCCGGACTCCCGGACCGGGCATTCCGGCCGGAGGTGTGCGGCCCCGTCGGGCGACCGGCCGCGGCTCCCGCCGCGGAACGCCCGTCGGACCGTGGTCGACGGCCATGCGCTGCCCTCCCCGTTCTCGGCTGTCGAGGTCAGCGCAAACTATCCAGCGCATCAAGGGACTTCGCACCCGACACGCATAAAAGGGGCATAAGCCGTATTAAAGCCCAGGATCGCGGCGGAGAGAGCCCACACCTCCCGCCGGACAGGGCCTAAGTCTCGGCCGCCTCCGCGTACACCTGGGACAGCTCGGGCGCGCCGCTGACGGCCCAGTCGAGCCCGGCCTCCACCACCTGGATCTCCCGGCCGGAGGTGAGACGCACGACGGGATGCCCGCCGGGCCAGACGTGCCAGACGGCGCCCTGGACCGTGCGGACGATGACCGTACCGAGATACAGGCCCGCGTCGTTGCCCAGCCAGGGCAGCTCCTCCGGGTCGTCGCGCCAGTTCGGGGGCAGTTGGTCCAGGGCCTCCAACGAGTCCGGGGAATCGTCCAGTTCCAGACCGAACTGCGCGGCCCGGACACGCAGCAGCTCGCACTCGGAGAGCAGTTCGGCCACGCCCTCCGCGTCATCCCCCACGACGGACGCCGACGAAGCACCCTCGTCGGGCCTGTTTCGTTTGCGCCAGTTGTCCAAGAAAGGGATGTTCATACCACTCAGCCTGCCATTTCCCCGTAGTCGCGTGCCCGAGGGCACGCGGGCGGTGTCAGAGGCGGAACGCCCGTGGCCGGACCCGCCGACGCCACCGGCCCCGGCACGTCAGAGGTCGAGATCGACAACGACCGGGGCATGGTCGGAGGCGCCCTTGCCCTTGCGCTCCTCACGGTCGACGTAACTGTCCTTGACGGCCGCCGTGAAGGGCCCGTTCCCGTAGACCAGGTCGATCCGCATGCCCCGGTTCTTCGGGAACCGGAGCTCGCGGTAGTCCCAGAAAGTGTACGGCCGGTCGTACTTGAGCGGTCGTGGGACCACGTCGGACAGACCGCCCTCACGGAGCGCGGCCAGGGCCTCGCGCTCGGCGGGGGTGACATGGGTGGCGCCCTCGAAGAGCGCCGGGTCCCAGACGTCGTCGTCCGTCGGCGCCACGTTGAAGTCACCGAGGACGGCGAACGGCCGCTGTCCCGCGCTGTCCTCGGCCACGGCGGCGCGCAGCGCCTCCAGCCAGCGCAGCTTGTACGCGTAGTGGTCGTGCGCGACCTCCCGGCCGTTGGGCACGTACACCGACCAGACCCGGACGCCGCCGCAGGTCGCGGAGACGGCGCGGGGCTCCTCGACGCCCTCGTACTCCGGGCCGCCGGGCAGGCCCAGGACCACGTCGTCCAGACCGGCGCGGGAGATCAGCGCCACGCCGTTCCACCTGCCGGTGGCGTTGACCGCCGCCTCGTAACCCGCCTCGCGCAGGGCGTCGGACGGGAACTGCTCCAGGGTGCTCTTGGTCTCCTGGACGCACAGCACGTCCGTGCCCGTGCTCTCCAGCCAGGCCAGCAGCCGGGGCAGCCGGGCGGTGATCGAATTGACGTTCCAGGTGGCGATGCGCATGGGCGACAGCCTATCCGCGCGGTCCGACAGTGGCCGTCGCGACGGTCACAGCCGGGTGGACTCGCCGGGTGCCAGCCTGGCGTGGTCGGAGCCGCCGAGCCGGCCGACATGGCCGTCGTACATGGGCAGCGCCAGGTCGGTGAGCAGCGCGTCGTGGATGTCGAAGCTGCGGCGCGGCGCCACCTCGCGTACGTAGTCGACCACTTCGGAAATCTTGTTCCACGGGGCGTGCACCGGGAGCAGCAGGGTGTCGACGGGAGTGCCGGGGACGGTCAGGGCGTCGCCGGGGTGGAAGAGCGAACCGTCCACCAGATAGCCGACGTTGGTGACCCTCGGCAGGTCGGGATGGATCACCGCGTGGAGTTCGCCGTGCACCTGGATGTCGAAGCCGGCCGCGGTGAAGGTGTCGCCGTGGCCCACCGTGCGCACCCGGCCCGGAAAAGCCGCCGAGAGCTGGTCCGCGACGCTGCGCAGGGTCCAGATCTCGGTGGCCGGGTCCGATTCGAGTGCGGCGCGCAGCCGGCCCTCCTCGAAGTGGTCGGGGTGCTCGTGCGTGACGAGTACGGCCTCGGCGCCGAGCGCCGCGTCCTCCTCACTGAAGACGCCGGGGTCGACGACGAGTGTCCGCCCGTCCTTCTCCAGCCGGACGCAGGCGTGGGACTTCTTGGTGAGCTTCACCGTGACCACCTCGTGTGACGGGTTCCTGGTCGGAGTGCGGAGTTCGGAGTACGGAGTTCTGCGTTCGGTTCCGTAGGAGGGCGTCGTGCGTGGGCCGTGCGTACGCGCCTCCGCCTCCTTACGGAGACGTGGGGGTACGGCTCCGGCACCCCACCCCCATGGTCGACATCCTCGGTGAGGACGGCAAACGGGGGCAGGGCGGGAGCGCCGGAAGGCCCGGGTCGGTCAGGGATCGGGGGTGGTCTCCTCCTGGACGACGGCCGCGACGACCCGGAAGGCGGCGGTCACGGCCGGGAAGCCGCAGTGGACGGCCGTCTGGATCAGCACTTCCTTGATCTCGGCCGGGGTCAGCCCATTGCGCAGGGCGGCTCTGGTCTCGACGGCCAGCTCGTCGAGGTGGCCGCCGACGACGAGGGCCGTCAGCGTCACACAGCTGCGGCTGCGCCGGTCCAGGCCCTCGCGGTTCCACACATCGCCCCAGACATAGCGGGTGAGGAGTTCCTGGAAGTCGGCGGCGAAGGCGTCCGTCTCCGCCATGACCCGGTCGACGTGGGCGTCCCCGACGACCTCCCGGCGGACCCGCATGCCCGCCTCGTACGGATCGGCGCGTACGGCCGTCACGGCCCTCGGCTGCTCGGCGGAGGTGAGCTCGGCGACGGGGACGGTCATCGGCGACCCGGTCGGCGGCCCGACGGGTGTCCCCGGCCCCGGGTAGGTCGCCCAGTCGGGCAGCACCGTCAGTCCGGTCGAGGTGTCGGAGGGGTTCAGCCAGGCGGTCGAGAAGTGGCGCAGCAGCAGATCGGTGACGGCGGCCGGCTGCTCGACGGGCGCCAGGTGCGAGGCGCCCGGTACGAGCGCGAGCCGGGCGTCCGGTATCCCGGCGACCAGGGTGCGGGCCTCGGCGGGGCCGGTGACCTGGTCCTCGGCGCCGACCAGGACGAGCGTGGGCACCCCGATCCGGCCCAGCTCCGCGCGTATGTCGAAGGCGGCCATGGCCTCGCACGCGGCGATGTAGCAGCCCGGGTCGGTCGTACGGACCATCTGCACCGCCCACTCGACGATCGCGGGCTGCGCGGCGGCGAAACCGGCGGTGAACCAGCGCTCGGGCGCCGCGCGGGCCATCGGTTCGAGACCGTTCGTACGGACGATGACACCGCGCTGGCGGAACTCGTCCGCCGTGCCGAACCTCGGCGAGGACGCCACGAGCGCGAGCGAGGCGACCCGGTCGGGGCGGCGCAGCGCCAGTTCGGCGCCGATCGCCCCGCCGATGGAGCAGCCGACGTAGCCGAAGCGCTGCACGCCCAGCCCGTCGAGCGTGGCCATGAGGCGGTCCGCCAGTTCGGGGACGCCGGTGGCGGGGCGGGCGGGGGCGCCGCCGTGGCCGGGCAGGTCGAACCGGAGCACCCGCCAGTGCTTGGCCAGCTCGGGGGTCTGCCGGTCCCACATGTGCCAGGTGGTGCCCAGTGACGGAGCCAGGATCAGGACCGGTGCGTCGTCCGGCCCGTCGAGGCGGTACTGGAGGGTGGTGGTCTGTACGTCGGTCACCGCCTCACGCTCCCACGTCCCTCCCGGGCGCACGCGGGTGGGTCGGATCCCCGCGCAAGCCGTCCCACGTTGTGGCAGCCTCGCGAAGATCCTCGGCGCCGGGCTTCACATCCCGGGGCGGGGTGGCGGGCCGGGGGGCGGCCGGGGGGCGGCGGGCGGTGACCGTCCTGAGGCACTCGGCGGCCGACGCCGCGACGGCGGCGCGGGCGGGGGCCAGGAAGCGGCGCGGGTCGACCAGTTCCGGCGCCTCGTCCAGCGTGGCGCGGAGCGCCCCGGAGAAGGCGACGTTCAGCAGCGTACCGATGTTGATCTTCGTCATGCCGTGCTCGACGGCGGCCCGCAGCGTCGTGTGCGGCACACCGGAGGAACCGTGCAGGACGAGCGGTACCGGTACGGCGTCCCGGAGCCGGGAGATCAGCTCCAGATCGAGCGCGGCGGTACGGGTGACCATCGCGTGGCTGCTGCCGACGGCGACCGCGAGGGCGTCCACCCCGGTCTCGGCGACGAACCGCGCGGCGTCGGAGGGGTCGGTGCGCGCGCCCGGGGTGTGCGCGGAGCCCTTGCCGCCGATCTCGCCGAGTTCCGCCTCGATGAACAGCCCGTTGTCATGGGCCCAGCGGACGGCGGACCGGGTGGCGGCGATGTTCTCCTCGTCCGGCAGCGCGGACGCGTCGTACATGACCGAACTGGCGCCGCA
This sequence comes from Streptomyces sp. NBC_01498, assembly GCF_036327775.1. Classification (NCBI taxonomy): domain Bacteria; kingdom Bacillati; phylum Actinomycetota; class Actinomycetes; order Kitasatosporales; family Streptomycetaceae; genus Streptomyces; species Streptomyces sp. NBC_01498. Next base: position 1,039,990 of record NZ_CP109598.1, read on the forward strand.
CTCGGCCGTACGGCGCAGCAGTTCGACGTCCTCGACATGGTCCAGGTGCAGGGCGAGCCGGGCCTCGCTCCGGCGCGCGACGGCCGCGGCGGCGGTGGCCAGCGGCAGGACGTCCCCGCCGTGGTAGCGGACGGCGTTCTGGCTGATCTGGAGGATCGCGGGCAGACCGGTCGCCCGCGCGGCCTCGGCGACCGCCTCGACGTGTTCGAGGGTGATGACGTTGAGGGCGGTGATCCCGTCACCCGAGGCACGGGCTTCGGCGATCAGATCCGCGCTGCGGACGAGCATGGGGGTCCTTTCGGAAGGTCGACGACCTACGGCCGGTCGGGGGGCCGGGGAGGCGGCGGGGCGGGCGAGCCGGGGTCCGTGAAGCCGGGGTCCGGTCCTGCTTCCGGTCAGGGGCCGGGCGGCGGAAGCCCGGGACGAGGGGCAGGGATCCGGTACTGCTCCCGGAGCGGACCGGGGAACCGGGAGCCGGGGAGTCGGGGTTCGGTACGGTCCGGCCCCCGGACCGGAACTGAGAACCGGGGCGCTGGGCCGTAGCGCCGGGTCCGGTCCCCGGGCCGGTGGTTCGTCCCGTACCGCCGTGCGCCCGCCTCGGGCGCCCGCACAGGCCACCACGCTCGGTGCGGTACGTCGCCGTACGCCGCCGGCCCGGGTGGGCGGGGCTGAGGGACCGGGGAGCCGGACCGGAGCCGGGGTCCGGTCCCGCTCCCCGTCCGGTGGGACGTCCCGTGCCGCCGTGCGCCCGCCTCGGGCGCCCGTACAGGCCGCCGCGCTTCGTCCGGACGTCGCCGTACGGGGAGTCCGGAGCCGCCCCGACGCTTCGCCTCCGGCGAGCGCGACCCTCATGAACCCGCCGGGTCCCCGGTCACGGAGTCGAGGACCACCGAACGCGTCAGCGCCCGCGGCCGGTCCGGGTCGAGTCCCTTGCGTACGGCGGTCGCCTCGGCGAGTCGCTGGACTCGCACCAGGTCGGCCTGCGGGTCCTCGGGGTGGTTCACGAAGAGCGCGCCGGTACGCGCCACGTCCGGTCGCAGCCCGTCGTCGTCGGGGCCGAAGTGCCAGACGAGGCGGCCGGGCGCGGCGATGGCGATGGGACCGTGCCGGTACTCCATGGACGGGTACGCCTCGGTCCACCCCTGCGTGGCCTCGCGCATCTTGAGCGCGGCCTCCCGGGCGATGCCGTGCGCCCAGCCCCGGCCGAGGAACGAGATCTGGTCGGCGTCGAGCCATTCCCCGGGCAGCGGCTCGGCGAGCGCCGCCCGCGCGGCCTCGGCCAGCGGCTCGGCCGGCTCGCCCAGACCGGCCCGCAGGGCGGTGAGCGCGGTCGTCGCGAAGAGGGTCTGCACGACGGACCGCTCGTCCGCGAAGGAGAGGTCGACGACATGCTCGGCCGCGTCCACGATCGGGGTGGTGGTGTCGCCCGTCAGCGCCACCGCCGGGTACCGGCCGCGCCGCCGGTCGAGGAGTTCCAGCACCTCGGTGGTGGTACCGGAGCGGGAGATGGCCACGAGACGGTCGTAGTCGCGCCCGTGGGGGAACTCGGAGGCCGCGAAGCAGTCCGTCTCCCCCTGGCCCCGGCTCTCCCGCAGGACGGCGTACGCCTCGGCCATGAACCACGACGTGCCGCACCCCACGACGGCGACCCGCTCCCCGGGGAGCGGCAGCCCGGTCCCGGGCCCGCCCGCGACGGAGGCGGCCCTGAGCCAGGACTCGGGCTGACGGGCGATCTCCTCGCCGATGAACGACATTGCGTGCTCCTTGGAGTTACGGGCGGTGCGGCCGGGCCGGGGCGCCGGAGTGCGACGCCCCGGGCGCCGCCGTCCGCGACGGCCGTCACGCCCGACACCTCCCGCCCCGTCGCCGTCCGGACGGTTCAGGGCGTGGTCGTGGAGACCAGGTAGACGCGTGGCATGGCCGGGTCGCTCAGGTCGACGGTGATGTCCTGGGTGGGCAGTGGGTCCTTCTGCCGGTGGGTGATGCCCGACCACACGCGGGTGGGGACGAAGTCCCAGCCGACAGTGCGCGAGTCGCGCGGCGCGATGGTGACGTTGCCCTCCTTCAGGGCGTCGCGGTGCGTGCCCAGTTCGGTGAGGAAGGTGTCGAGCCTGCCGGACGTCACGGTGAACTGCACGTACAGCCTGCTCGACTTCCAGTTGCTCGTCTCGTAGTAGCGCACGTTCGTGGCGCGGGCCGGGATGGGCACCTCGAAGACCCGCTGCTTCATCCGGGACGGTACGGCGTCGGTCAGTCCGGTCGCCGAGGACTCCAGTTCCTTGTCGAGACCGCTGCGCCGGCTCTGGCCGGCCGAGATCACCAGATAGCCGGCGGGGACGCCGATCAGCAGCACGATCACTATCGCCGTCAGCCAGCGGCGGCGGACCATGTGGCGGTGGTCCTCCGGCGGCTTCGCGGTGTCTTCGGGGGACTTCGCCTGATGGGGCACGGTCATGAGGGAGGTTCCTGGCTGGTGCGAGGGGCTCGGCTGGGGTGGTCGCGGGGTTCTCGCGGCGTCGGGGAGGACTCCGGCGCCCCGGACGACGCCCCCGTCCCGGTCCGCGGTTCCGCCGCGCGCGTCGTGTCCGTGTCGGGCGTCGTGTCCCCGTACGTGTCCGGCGTATCCGGCTTCGGGTCCCTGCCCGCACCCGTATCCGCGTTCGAGTCCACTGCCGCGTCCATGTCCGTCTCGGTGTCGGTGTCGGTGTCCGTGACCGCGTCCGGCTTCTTCTGCTGCTCGGGCTTCGCCGCCTCGGCCTCCCGCTGTTCCCGCAGCTCCGCCGCACGGGACTCCTCCGCCTCGCGCAGCTCCTGCTCCTCACGCAGGTCCTGCGGCATCCGGCCGGTGCGGATGGCCTCCGCGTACAGCTCGTACTTCTCGTACCGCTCCAGCCTGCGCCGGTTCGCCCGGCGGAAGCGGCGTGCCACCAGCCGGGAGAGGTCGGCGGCGCCCACCATGCCCGCCTCCGGGCCGAGTTGGGCCTTGGCGATACGGGCCTCCGGGCGGTAGCCGCGACCGGTGAGATGGCGGCGGAAGGCGTCCCTGGCGGGGCCGATCAGCAGATCGTCCGCCGCGCTGACACCGCCGCCGATCACGAAGCAGGAGGGGTCGAGCGCCGCCGCGAGGTTGGCGATGCCGACGCCGAGCCACTGGCCGATCTCCTGGAGGAGTTCGACGCACATGGCGTCGCCCTCCCGGGCCAGTTCGGTGATCAGCGGTCCGGTGATGTCGGGGATGTGGCCCTTGACGCGGTCGATGAGGTTGTACGCCACCGGGGAGTCGGCCGCGGCCAGCTCCCGGGCCTCGCGGACCAGCGCGTTGCCGGAGCTGTACTGCTCCCAGCAGCCCCGGTTGCCGCACGGGCAGCGGTGCCCGGCCGGGACGACCTGCATATGGCCGAACTCGCCCGCCACACCGTACTTGCCGCGCTTGACCCGGCCGTCCTCCAGTATGGCGCCGCCGATACCGGTCCCGAGCGTGATCATGACGAGGTGGTCCTCGCCCCGGCCAGCGCCGAATCGCCACTCCGCCCAGGCGGCGGTGTTCGCGTCGTTGTCGACCATCACCGGGACGGCGAGGCGGGAGGAGATCGAGTCCCGGAGGGGTTCGTCGCGCCAGGCGAGGTGCGGGGCGAAGAGGACCTTGGCCCGGTCGGCGTCCACCCAGCCCGCCGCGCCGATGCCGACGGCGTGCACGTCGTGGCGGTCGGAGAGGTCCAGCACCAGCTCGACGATGGTGTCCTCGACCACCCTGGGGCTCTTGGACTTGTCGGGCGTCTCGGTGCGGATCTTCTCCAGGATGTTGCCGTCCGGGTCGACGACCCCGGCCATCACCTTCGTACCGCCGATGTCGATCCCGACGGTGGGCACGCGCGGCGCGGAGGCGTGCGAGCGGCGTTCGCGGGTGCCGACGGTCCGCAGGACGGTGGCGCGGGCGGAGCCGCGGTGGGTGAAGTCACGGTAGGTGCTCATCGGACGGGCCCCCTCGCGTACCGGGTTCCTCCCGCAGGCCGGACACCTCTCATGGATCGGGTTCCTCCCGCGGGCCGGCCGCCTGTCGCGTGTCGGGTGTCTGTCGTGGTCCCGACACCCCTCGCGTACCGGGTTCCTCCCACGGACCGGACACCCGTCACGGATCGGGTGCCTGTCGTGGTCCCGACACCCCTCACGGATCGGGTGCCTCCCCTGAGCCGGACACCCGTCGCGGCCCGGGACCCCTTCGCCGCCCGAAGACCTCCGCCGGGCCCGGGGCCCGCCGAGGGCCGGGATCTTCCCGTACGCCCGTCGGGGCCGCCTGCCGTACGGACGACGCTGCTACCGGAACGCGGCCTGGCTACTCGCACGTGTCGTGTCGTCCCTGCGGGTCGTGGTCACGCCGCGCCGGAGGTCCGGGGGGCCGCGGCGGTGGACGGGCGTCCACCGCCGCCGATTCTGCCATCCGGACGGTACGGAGGGCGGTCAGGGCTTGGCACTGCCGCCGGACCGCTTCGCGTTGGTGTCTTCGTCCCCCGGATGCCCGCCGCCGTCCACCGGGCGGCCACCGAGCCGGGCGGGCCCGGGGGCCTTGGCCAGCTCGTGGCTCAGCTCCTCCAGCTCCGAGCCGCCCGCCATCTGGCGCGTCAGCTCGTCCAGGGTGATCGACTCCCTGGTGTGGCTGCCCGCCATGACACCCCGCTTGAGCAGCACGAACCGGTCGCCGACGAGATACGCGTGGTGCGGGTTGTGCGTGATCAGTACGACGCCCAGCCCGGCGTCACGCGCGGCGGCCACGTACTTCAGTACGACCCCGGACTGTTTGACGCCGAGCGCGGCGGTCGGCTCGTCCAGGACGAGGACCTTCGCGCCGAAGTGGACGGCGCGGGCGATCGCCACGCACTGCCGTTCGCCGCCGGACAGGGTCCCGATGGGCTGGTCCACGTCGCGCAGGTCGATGCCCATCCGCAGCAGCTCGGCGCGGGTGGTGCGGCGCATCAGGTCGACGTCGAGGCGCTTGAACGGTCCGGCGCCCTTCGTCGGTTCGGAGCCGAGGAAGAAGTTCCGCCAGACGGGCATGAGCGGTACGACGGCCAGGTCCTGGTAGACGGTGGCGATGCCCAGGTCCAGTGCCTCGCGCGGCGAGCCGAGCGACGTCCGCGCCCCCTCGATGAGGAACGCGCCCGTATCGTGCCGGTGCAGTCCCGCGATGATCTTGATGAGGGTGGACTTGCCCGCGCCGTTGTCGCCGAGTACGCAGGTGATCTCCCCCGCGCGCACCTCCAGCGAGACACCTTCGAGGGCCCGGATGTTGCCGTAGTACTTACTGACGCCGTCCAGTTCGACCAGCGGGGGCGTGGCCGCCGTCGCGGAGCCGGTCGTCTCCGTCGTGCCGTGCGTGGTCATCGGGTCGCCTCCGCGCGCTTGCGCACCCATGCGTTGAGCAGGGTGGCCAGAAGGAGCATCGCTCCGAGGAAGAACTTGAACCAGTCCGGGTTCCACTCCGCGTACACGATGCCCTTGCTGGTCATGCCGAAGATGAACGCGCCGACGGCGGAGCCGATCGCGGAGCCGTAGCCGCCGGTGATCAGACAGCCGCCGATGACCGCGGCGATGATGTAGATCAGCTCGTTGCCGACGCCCTCGCCGGACTGGACGACGTCGAACGAGAAGAGCAGATGCTGGCCGGAGACCCAGGCGCAGAAGCCGACGCCCAGGTAGAGGCCGGTCTTCGTCAGCCGTACCGGGACACCGACGGCGCGGGCGGCCTCGGCGTTGCCGCCGACCGCGAAGATCCAGTTGCCGAAGCGGGTACGCAGCAGGATCCAGGTGGCCAGCGCGACCAGGCCCGCCCACCACAGGATGGTGACCTTCAACTCGACGCCGCCGACTGTCAGTTCGGAGGCGAAGAGCGCACGCGCCGACGTGAAGCCCGCCATGTCGCCGATGCTCTTGGTGGAGACGGTGCCGCTGATCAGCTTGGTCAGGCCGAGGTTGAGACCGGTGAGCATCAGGAACGTGCCGAGGGTGATGATGAAGCTCGGCAGTTTCGTGCGTGTCAGCATGAATCCGTTGAACACCCCGATGGCGAGGGTGACCAGCAGGGACACCAGGACGCCGACCCACACGTTGGCCGTCATCTGGTAGCTGAACATCGAGGAGATCAGCGCCGAACTGGTCACCAGGACACCGGCGGACAGGTCGAACTCGCCGCCGATCATCAGCAGCGCCACCGGCACCGCCATGATCCCGATCGTGGACGCCGCGTACAGGACGGTGCCGAAGCTCGACGTCTTCAGGAACGAGTCGGCGACGACCGCGAAGAACAGGAACACCGCGAGGGCGCCGACGACCGCGCCCAGTTCGGGCCTGCCGAGGAGCTTGCGCAGCGGCGAGTCGCCGAGCAGCCGCTCGTCGCGGGCCGGACCGCCGCCCCCGCCGTCGCCCGGCAGATCCTTCACGGGTGGTGCGGTGGTGGTCATCGGGTCCCTCGTTCCGCGTATTCCTGGAGCTCGGCGGCGTCCTGACGGCCCACGATCTGCGGTCCGGTGAGCACGGGCCGCCCGCCGCCGAGCACATGCGCGTTGTACCGGTGGAGCCAGAGCAGATCGACGGCCTCGTACCCCTGGAGGTAGGGCTGCTGGTCGACGGCGAAGCCCAGCCGGCCCGCCTTGAGCGAGCCCGCGACGGCCTCGTTGAGGTCGAACGTGTCGATCTCGGCCTTGCTGCCCGCCGTCTTCTTCGCCTTGACGGCGGTGTCGGCGAAGGGCGCGCCGAGGGTCACGACCGCGTCGATGCCCCGGTCGGTCTGGAGCTGGGCCTCGATGGACGCCTGGACGTCCGGCATGTTGGTGCCGTCGACGTACAGGTTGCGCATCGTGCCGTCGAAGGTCTTCTTCGCCCCGGCGCAGCGCTGTTCGTGGCCCACGTTGCCCTGCTCGTGCAGGACGCACAGGGCTTTCTTCCTGCCCCGGCGGTCCAGTTCGTCGCCCACCGCCTCGCCGGCGACGGTCTCGTCCTGGCCGATGTGGGTGAGCGCGCCGAACGCCTTCGACTGCTCGGAGCCCGAGTTGACGGTGATCACCGGGATTCCCGCCCTGGTCGCCTTGGCGACGACGGCCTTCATGGCGTCCGGTTTGGCGAGGGTGACGATCAGCCCGTCCACGCCCTTGTCGATGTACGACTGGACGAGCTGCGCCTGCTGCTGGCCCTCGTCGCTGTGCGCGTACAGGAAGGAGATGTTGTCCTTGGCGGCGGCCTGCTTGGCGCCCCGCTGGACGATGTCCCAGAAGGTGTCGCCGTCGCCGGAGTGGGTGACCATGGCGACGGTCCACTTCGGTGTGCTCACCGCGGCCCGCCCCTGTGCCCTGGACTCGGCCGCCGCGGCCCTGTCCTCGGCGCGCTTGCCGCCGGTGCCGCTGCATCCCGCCAGGGCCGCCGCCCCGAGAACCGCCGCCAGCACCGCGCCCAGCGCGCGTACCCCTGTCCGAACCGCCCGAACCCCACCCACGACGCCGTGCCCTTCCCGCTGCGTTTACCGGAACCGCCGGGCGCGACACGTCGCGGCCCGGCGGCCCAAGTATCGGTCATGGCGGGTCCGGGGCGGGCCGCCGGGTGGCGGCAGGCGCACGCCGGCGGGGTCGCGGGGTGCGGGCGGCGCCGGTTCATCGGGTGCCGCGGGCGGTGAACTTCTCCAGTGCGGGGACGTCCTTCTCGGTCACCAGCGCGGGTCCGGTGAGGACGGGCTTTCCGCCGCCGATGACATTGCCGTTGGTCTTGTGGAGCCACAGTTCGTCGATCGCGAGATACCCCTGGAGGTAGGGCTGCTGATCGACGGCGAAGCCGATCTCCTTGGCCTTGAGCTGCTTCACCACGTCGGCGTTGAGGTCGAAGGTGTTGATCTCGGCGCCGGAGCCGGAACCCTGCTTGGCCTTGACGGAGGCGGCGGCGAACGGGGCGCCGAGCGTGACGACCGCGTCGATGTCCGTGCCGCTCTGGAGCTTGGCCTCGATGGACGACGTGGAGGCGGGCATGTTGGTGCCCTCGACATTCAGATTCTCGACGGTGCCCTCGAAAGTCTTCGCGACACCGGCGCAGCGGGCTTCGAGCGAGACGTTGCCCTGTTCGTGGATGACGCAGAGCGCCTTCTTCTTTCCGCGCTTGTTGAGTTCCTCGCCGACGGCCTCACCGGCGACGGCCTCGTCCTGGCCGATGTGGGAGAGCGCCCCGAAGGGCTCGGAGAACTCGGCTCCGGAGTTGATCGTGACGACGGGGACACCGGCCGCGGCGGCCTTGGCGAGGACGGCCTTGACCGCCTCGGGCTTGGCGAGGCTGACGACGAGTCCGTCGACGTCCTGGTCGAGGTAGCTCTGGATGAGCTGGGCCTGCTCCTTGCCCTCCTTGTTGGCGGCGTAGAGGAACTGGACGTTGTCCTTGGCCGACGCGACCTTGGCGCCGCTCTGCACGATGTCCCAGAAGGTGTCGCCCTCCCCGGAGTGCGTGACCATGGCGATCTTCATGCGCGGGGTGGTGGCCGCCGTACCGCCACCGCCTCCGTCGTCGGCCTTGTCCTCGGACTCCTTGCCGCCGGAACCGCTGCATCCGGTGACGAGGGCGAGCGCGCATGCGGTCAGCAGCGCCGCCGCCGCGCGGGCCGCCGCCTTTCGGTTCGTACGCATGGTGGATCCGCCTTCTCTTCCGGCCGCCCCGTTGCGGCTGGGGGGAAGTTCTAGCGGCGGGCGCCGGGGCCCGTCAAGACATTGTCCGAACATTCTTACGAAAGAAGAGGAACCCCGGAGATCCTGTGGAGACCGTCCGGGACAGGGGGTTCCTCACGGACGGACGAGGAGCTGGAACTCGAAGGTGTAGCGCGAGGCCCGGTAGACATGGGCACCGAACTCGACGGCGCGGCCGGTGTCGTCGAGCGTGGTCCGTGCCATGGCGAGGAGCGGCGCGCCCGTGGTCTCGCCGAGCAGTCGGGCCTCCTCGGCGTCGGCGGCGCGCGCGCCCACCGTCTGCCGGGCACTGTGCAGGGTGATGCCGACGGCGCGGATCATCCGGTAGAGGCCGGTGGATTCGAGCTGGGCGGTGTCGCAGTCGAGGAGGTCGACGGGGAGGTGGTTGCGCAGGCGCGCCATCGGTTCGTCGTGGGCGTACCGGAGCCGTTCGACCAGCCGTACGTCTGCCCCTTCCGGGATCCCGAGCGCGGCGGCGACCTCGGCGCCGGCCGGTTCGACGGTGTTGCGGAGCACCCGGGTGGCGGGGCGCTGGCCGGCCGCCTCCAGGTCGTCGTACAGACTGCTCAGCTCCAGGGGCCGGCGGACCTGGCTGTGCAGGACCTGGGTGCCGACGCCCCGGCGGCGTACCAGCAGACCCTTGTCGACGAGGCACTGGATGGCCTGTCGTACGGTGGGCCGGGAGAGCCCGAGCCGGCCCGCCAGTTCGATCTCGTTGCCGAGGAGGCTGCCGGGTGCGAGCCTGCCCTGTTCGATGGCGGCTTCGAGCTGCTGCGACAGCTGGAAGTAGAGCGGGACGGGGCTGGTGCGGTCGACGCCGAGCTGGAGCGCGGCGGCCTGGAGCGCGCCGGGCCGGGAGGCCGGCCCGTTCGGCTGCGCTGGTTCCGGCTGCTGGGGCACGGTGGCGAGCGTAGCCCCGTGAGATGTTGACGGAAAGTCCTGTAGTCCGGTTGTCAGGACAAGCACAGACCGGCGCCGTTCGGACAAAGATCAACACCAGGTCCTCATGTCAGGACAAACGCTTGACACGAGGACAGCGCCAAGGTCACCTTGGGGCCCATGCGCATCGGACTCATCGGCACCGGCCGGATCGGCACCTTCCACGCGGAGGTGCTGAGCCGCCATCGCGAGGTCGGCTCCCTGGTCGTCGCCGACACGGACGCGGCGCGGGCCGCTTTCGTCGCCGACCGTACGGGCTCCACGGCGGCCCCCTCGGTGGACGAGGTCTTCGCCTGGGGCGTGGACGCCGTCGTGATCGCCTCCGCCACCTCCGCGCACGCCGAACTGATCAGCCGCGCCGCGCGGGCCGGGCTGCCCGCGTTCTGCGAGAAGCCGATCGCACTGGACCTCAAGGGCACGCTGAGCGCCCTGCGCGAGGTGGACACGGCCGGTACCGTCCTGCAACTGGGCTTCATGCGCCGTTTCGACGCCGGTTACGGCGCGGCCCGCGACCTCGTACGGTCCGGCGCGCTGGGCCGGCTGCACACGGTGCGCGCCCTGACCTCCGACCCCGCGCCGCCGGCCCCGGAGTATCTGCCGCTGTCCGGCGGGCTCTACCGGGACTGTCTGGTCCACGACTTCGACATGATGCGCTGGGTCACCGGGCGCGAGGTGGTGGAGGTGTACGCGACGGGGTCGGACACCGGCCCCCCGATGTTCCGCGAGGCCGGGGACATCGACACGGCCGCCGCCGTGCTCACCCTGGACGACGGGACGCTCGCCACCGCGACGGCCACCCGCTGCAACGGCGCCGGGTACGACGTACGGATGGAACTGGCAGGCGAACGGGACCAGTTCGCGGTCGGTCTGGACGACCGTACGCCGATCACCTCGACCGAGCCGAAGGGCCCGCCGCGCTGCGACAACCCGTGGCCGGGGTTCCTGGAGCGGTTCGCCCCGGCCTACGAGGCGGAACTGGATGCCTTCATCCGGGTCGTACAGGGCGAGCTGGAGAACCCGTGCGACGGCCACGAGGCGCTGCACGCCCTGCGGATCGCCGAGGCGTGCGAGCTGTCGCGGCGGGAGCACCGGCCGGTGCGGCTGGACGAGATCCCGGACGTGTGACGGACCGGGACCGGTCCGGGTGCCGCCGGGGCGGGTCCTTCGGCCGCTGCCGGTGGGGTCGCTGCGAGGGCCGGGCGGTCACTCCTCCTTGCGCATCGGGAGCACCGTGCCCTGTGCCACCGCGCACAGCGTCTCCGTGCCGTCGTCCGCCACGGTCAGCAGATCGCACCGGACCGTGGCCTGCCGCCGGCCCGCGTGCACGACCGAGGCGCGGGCGACCAGGGTGCGGCCGACGCCGGGCCGCATGTACTGGATGGAGAAACCGGCCGTCAGTACGGCGGGGCCGAGCAGCGTGCCGGCAGCGAACGTGATGCTGTTGTCCGCCGCGTACGCCAGCACCCCGCCGTGCAAGTAACCGTTCTGCTGCTGGAGATCCTCCCGGATGTCCAGTTCGAGCTCCGCCTCGCCGTCACCGAAGACCATGACCCTGGTACCGAGCAGGCTGCTGAAAGGCTGGCCGGCCAGCACCTTCCGCGCCAGGACAATGTCGAACTCCCGCATGGTCAGACTCCTCCGGAACGTACCCGCGCGGCACTCCGCGCCTTCCTGGCTACCACCGCACCGGCAGACCCCGCACCCCACGGATCAGCATTCCGGGCAGCCAGTCCAGCGGCCCCTTGTCCGGGTCGAGGGTCAGGTCGGGGCAGCGTTCGAGAAGGGTACGGATCGCGATCCGGGCCTCCAGGCGCGCGAGTGGCGCGCCGAGGCAGTGGTGGATGCCGTGCCCGAAGGCGAGATGTCCGTGGTTGCGGCCCTTGGCGCCGGTGGCGGTGGCCGTCGGGGTCCGTCGGATGTCGAAGCGGTCCGGGGCCGGGTAGCGCGCGGGGTCACGTCCGGCTGCGCCGAGCCCGACCAGTACCACCTCGTACGCGGGGATGACCGTGCCGCCGATGGTGACCGGCTCGCGGGTGAAGCGGGCGGTGCCGTTCAGGACCGGGCCGTCGTAGCGCAGCATCTCCTCGATCGCGCCGTCCAGCAGCCCGAAGTCGTCGCGCAGGGCGGCCAGTTGGTCGGGATGACGGAGCAGGGCCCGGACGCCGTTGGTGATGAGGTTGACCGTGGTCTCATGACCGGCGATCAGCAACAGATAGGCCATCGAGCGCAGTTCGGCGGCGGAGAGCCGGTCACCGTCCTCGGCCCGGGTGCGCAGCAGCGCGGAGATCAGATCGTCGGAGGGACCGGAGCACCGTTTGTCCTCTATCAACTCGTCGAAATAGGCGCCGAGTTCATGGACCGCGGTGTGTTCGCCGGTGGAGGAGGCGGGGGCCACGATCTCCGTCGACCAGGCGCGGAAGATCTCGCGGTCGGCGGCGGGCACCCCGAGGAGTTCGCAGATGACGGTGATCGGCAGCGGATACGACAGGGAGTCGACCAGATCGCCGTGGCCCGCGGGGAGCATGGCGTCGATCAGCCGGTCGGTGAGGTGCTGGACGCGTTCCCGTAACCCGGCGACTCTACGCGCGGTGAACTCGCGGGCGACGAGCCGGCGCAGACGGGTGTGGTCAGGTGGGTCGGCCACCAGCAGATTCGGGCCGATGACCCGTTCGTCGAGCATCGTGCGGCCCACCGTGGCCGGGGACTTGGAGAGCCGGGGGTCGGCGAGCGCGGCGCGCGCCTCGTGGTGTCCGACGATCAGCCAGAGCAGGTCGCCGGTGGGCGTACGGATCTGGTGAACCGGCCCGGACGCACGCAGCTTCGCGTAGTACGGGTACGGATCGGCGGTGAAGTCGGGCCCGTACGCCCCCAGATCGACAACGGTCACCCCGTCAGATTACGACGCTCCGGCGCGCGCCGCCGCACGCGCGGTCATATGAGCGGTCATGAGTGCTCGTGAGCGGTTGTGTGCGCTGTCTTGTGTGCGCGGTCTTGTGTGCGCGGTCTTGTGAGCGGTCGCCCGGGGACTCGTGAGTGCGCGCGTGCGGACGGTCGCGGGGTGGGTCGCGAGGGCGCGCGTGCGGCTCGTGCGGACGGTCAAGCGGCGTGTGCGGACGGTCGTGCGGGCGCGTGCCGAGGGGGTGCGCGCCGCGCGTGGGGTCGCACGCGCCCGGCGGCACCGAGGTGACGTCACCCCACGTCGAAGGAAGGCCCGGGGATCGGTCCGGGAACGGGTCGGGGGATGCGTAGAGGGATCAGTCCGGGGATCGGTCCCGGGTCGGGGGTGGTGGGCCGGGGGTGGTGGCTCAGGGCGTGTCCCGGCCGTCCGTCACCAGGTCGGCGTCGTGGACCAACAGGGCTATCTGCACCCGGTTGTTGAGCCCCAGCTTGGCCAGCACGCGGGACACGTGCGCCTTCACGGTGGGGACGCTCATGTACAGCTCCGCCGAGATCTCCGCGTTCGACCTGCCGCGCCCCACGGCGAGCGCCACGTCCCGCTCACGCTCACCGAGACGGGCCAGCCGGCCGGTCGCGGTGTTCTTCCGCGCGCCGCCCGGTGTTCCCGCGACATGGAGCATCAACTGGCGGGTGACGGCCGGGGAGAGCACGGGCTCGCCCGCCGCCACCTGCCGTACCGCCGAGACGATCTCGGCCGGCGGTGTGTCCTTCAGGACGAACCCGGCGGCGCCCGCGCGCAGCGCCCGCAGTACCTGCTCGTCCGCGTGGAACGTGGTGAGGACGATGACTTCGGGCGCTCCGGCGCGCGCCCGCAGCCGCTCGGTGGCGGTGAGACCGTCCATCACGGGCATGCGGATGTCCATCAGCACGACGTCCGGAGCGCGTTCCCGGACGAGTTCCTCGACCTGGGCGCCGTCGGACGCCTCGCCGACGATCTCGATGCCGTCCGCTCCGCCCAGCATGAAGGTCAGCCCCGCGCGTACGAGCGCGTCGTCGTCGACGATGAGCAGCCGGACGGTCGTGGTCGTCATGGGGACCACGGTAGCCAGGCCCGGACGGCGAATCCGCCGTCGCCCGTGGGGCCGTGCTCGAACCGGCCCCCGGCCAGGGTGGCGCGTTCGGTCAGCCCGATCAGCCCCTGGCCGGATCCCGGCACGTCGGGGACCGGCCCGCGCGGTGCCTCGTTGCGTACCTCGACGGTGAGTCCGTCGCCCGGTCCGCCGCTCACGAGGACGGTCGTGGCGGTGCCGGGGGCGTGCTTGCGCGCGTTGGTGAGCCCCTCCTGGGCGATGCGGTAGGCGGTGCGGCCGGTGGTGGAAGATACGGCGGCCGGGTCCGCGACGCCGCGGTCGAGGGTGACGTTCATCCCGGCCTCGCGGGACTCCTCGACCAGGGCGTCCAGGGTGGCGAGGGTGGGCTGCGGACGCTCGCCCTCGTCGCCGGGCGCACGCAGCACGCCGATGATCGTCCGCAGGTCCTGGAGCGCCTCGTGCGCGCTGTCCCGGATCACGCCCGCGGCCCTGGCCACCTCGGCGGGGGGCGCGTCGGGTCTGAACTCCAGCCCGCCCGCGTGCACGCTGAGCAGCGACAGCCGGTGCGCCAGCACGTCGTGCATCTCGCGGGCGATCGCCTCACGGGCCAGGCGCTGCGCCTGCTCGGCCCGGAGCGCGGCCTCGGTCTCCGCCCGTACGGCGCGTTCGCGCAGCGCGAGGACCAGTTGGCGGCGGGACCGTACGAGCATGCCCGAGGCGAGTGCGAGCAGGACGAGGAGCGCTCCGACGACGACCGAGACGAACCGGGACTCGGTCGGGTCGGGGCGCAGGTACGCCTGGGCGGTCATGCTCACCAGGGCCAGCCCCGCGACGTACGCCACGGGCTTGACCGGCCGGTGGACGGCCAGACCGACGAGCGCCACCAGCACCGCGCCGCTCGCGGTCGGCGCGACGACCTGCACGAAGACGAGGCAGACGGTCAGGCCCAGGGGCCGGCTCCGCCGTACCCAGAGCGTGCAGCAGGCCAACAGACCGATCAGCAGATCGGCCATGATCAACATCTCGTCGTTGCCAGCTCGTTCGGCGGCGTCCAGCGCGAGCATGCCGACGAACGCGGCGAAGAGGAAGAGCATCAGGTCCACGGCCCAGTCGCGTACGGTCCGCCGGGGCCGGCGCACGCCCCCGGTCCCGCCGGAGGCGTGCTCGGCGGGCCCCGCCATGGCCGAGGGCAGCAGCCAGGAGTACTCCGTACGCGTCATACGACCAATCTAGGCAGGTGGCGCGGGGCACGGAGTCTGCCGGGCGGAGCCCGATACCAAAGTCGCGGGAGAATCGACTTGGGGCCCGGGGCCGGCGGTTCCGCGTGGATCCGGCCGGACCCGCCCCGGTCCGCTCCGGTCCGCTCCGGTCCGCTCCGCCGCACAGCCTCCGGCTCGGACACCGGCGCCCCGTGTCAGCCGCCCAACTCCCGGTGGCGTTCGGCCAGTCGGGCCGCCCCGTCGTCGGTGAGGGAACCGAAGAGGCGCAGCCGGGAGATGCCGCCGTCGGGGAAGATGTCGATCCGGACCTGGCGGGCGGTGACCGGGCGGTCGAGGACGAAGCGGTGAACGCTGTCGGGCTGGAGCCGCGTACGCGCCAGGATCTCGGTCCAGTCCCCGCCCGGCCCGGCCCCCGTCGCGCCGCCCGGTCCGGCGTCCGCGTCAGCGCCGGCACCGGTGCCGGTGCCGGGACCTGTGTCCGCAGCGGTGCCGTGTTCGCTGTCCGCATCGGTGCCGGGACCGGCGTGGGGATCGGTGCCGGGGCCGGCGTCGCGGACCGAGAGCGCCGCCCAGCCCGCCGCGTTGCCCTTCAGGTAGGCCGTGTCGATCTCGACGGCGCGGATCTCGGACCGCTCGGCGAGCGCGTACCGGATCCAGTCGTGACCCGTGTCGCGGCGACGGCGGGTCTCCCAGCCGTCGTCCATCTGCCGTGAACGGCCGGGCCGGATGGTGTTCGTGGCCGGTGAGTAGAAGCGGTCGGACGCGTCCTCCACCCGGCCGCCGTTCTCCAGCGCGACGAGGTCGAACGTGCCGAGGGCGGCCAGCCAGCCCGGGTCGGGCGCGGTCTCGCCGTACACCCGCAGCCGCGCGATGCCGCCGTCGGGATGCTGGTTGACCCGCAGATGGGTGAACCGGCGCCCGGCCCCGTCGGAACCGACGCCGGCCGCAGCACCGACGCTGAAGCCGTTGGCCGCGTGCCCGCCAACGACCGTACGCGGTACGAGAGTTGTCCAGGGCACCCCGTCGGCCAGCAACTCCTCCGGGGACGGGGAGCCGGGCAGCGACGTCGCCTCGATCGACACCGCGCGCGGGTAGTTGCCGCGGAAGTGGGCGGTGTCGACCACGATCCCGCGTACGACTCCGGGCACGCCGAGCCGTACGAGGGCCCAGTCGTGGTCCTCGCCGGTGGGATGGGGCCGGGCGGCGGAGGCGCCGCGCCTGCGGCGGGTCTCCCAGCCGTCCATGATCTTGCCCTTGTGCCCGAAGCGCTCGGGGTCGAACACGGCGGGGCCGGGCGTGAGCAGGTTCTCCCGCTCGGCGAAGAACTCGTCGTTGGCGGCGACGACGGCGGCGCCGAGCCTCCGGTCGGCCAGATCGACCAGGCCGGTGAAGGGCAGGTCGGCGCTGCGGTAGTCGGCGTACGGGTCGCCGCCGCCGTACGGACGGGCATCACCGGTGAACGACGTTGTGGCCACGGTCAGTTCCTTTCGAGCAGTCGGCCCGAGGGCTCGGCGATGACTCCGTCGGCGACGATCCTGCGGCCCCGCAGCCATGTCGACCTGACGACGCCGTACAGCGTCCGCCCCGCGTACGCGGTCACCCGGTTGCGGTGCTGGAGCGCGGCGGGATCGACGGTGAACGTGTCGTCGGGCGCGAACACCGCGAAGTCGGCGTCGCGGCCCGCCTCGATGGCGCCCTTCCGGTCCAGCCCGGCCAGCGCGGCGGGACCCGTGGACATCCAGCGGGCCACGTCGTCCGGCGAGTGACCGCGCCGGCGGGCCTCGGTCCACACGGCGGGCAGCCCGAGCTGGAGGGAGGAGATGCCGCCCCACGCGGTGGCGAAGTCGGAGGTCTTGAGGTCGGCCGTGGAGGGCGAGTGGTCGGAGACGACACAGTCGATGGTGCCGTCGGCCAGCCCCTGCCAGAGCGCGTCCTGGTTGGCGGCCTCGCGGATGGGCGGACAGCACTTGAACTCGGTCGCGCCGTCCGGGACTTCCTCGGCGGTGAGGGTGAGGAAGTGCGGGCAGGTCTCGGCCGTCAGCCGTACGCCGTCCCGTCTGGCCGCGGCGATCAGCGGCAGCGCGTCGGCGGACGACAGATGCAGGACGTGTACGCGGGCGTCCAGTCGGCGGGCCGTCTCGATCAGGGTGCCGATCGCCGCGTTCTCGGCGTCGCGGGGGCGGGAGGCGAGGAAGTCGGCGTACTTGGCGCCGGGACGCTGGGGGGCCGCGGCCAGTTCACGCGGATCCTCGGCGTGGACGACGAGCAGTCCGCCGAAGCCGGTGATCTCGGCGAGCGACCGGTCGAGCTGTGCGGCGTCCAGTTCGGGGAACTCCTCGACCCCGGACGGCGACAGGAACGCCTTGAAGCCGAACACCCCCGCGTCGTACAGGGGTTTGAGCTCATGGACGTTGTCGGGGAGCGCGCCGCCCCAGAAGCCGACGTCGATGTGCGCCTTGCGGCCCGCGACGTCGCGCTTGATCCGCAGATGGGCCGGGGTGGTCGTCGGTGGAAGGGAGTTGAGGGGCATGTCGATCAGGGTGGTGATGCCGCCGCAGGCCGCGGCGCGGGTGGCGGTCCAGAAGCCCTCCCAGGCGGCGCGGCCCGGATCGTTCACGTGAACATGGGTGTCCACCAGGCCGGGGAGGACGACGTCGTCGCCGACGTCGACCAGCCGGACGCCGGGCGGGGGTGCGGAGCCGTACGGCTGCCCGTGGGGGAGCACGGCCGTGATCGTGCCGTCCGCGACGGCGACCGAGGCGGGGCGGGTGCCCTCGGGGGTGACGACGCGGGTCGAGCGCAGTACGAGGTCCACGGTCCGGTCCAGGTCGGCCACCGGCCTTCCTCCCTCTCTCTTCCGTCACGTCCATGTACACGTTCGTGCACACGTCCATGTACACGTTCATGGTCCGCTTCCTGTCCACGATGCCCAGAAGGCCCTCGACAACCTCGGCGTCCACGCGGAGAATCGATATTTCAACGAACTGTTGAAGGAGTCTTCATGCCGGGCCGAGGCCCG
Organism: Streptomyces sp. NBC_01498; assembly: GCF_036327775.1. Classification (NCBI taxonomy): domain Bacteria; kingdom Bacillati; phylum Actinomycetota; class Actinomycetes; order Kitasatosporales; family Streptomycetaceae; genus Streptomyces; species Streptomyces sp. NBC_01498. The sequence continues at coordinate 1,057,865 of NZ_CP109598.1, forward strand.
TCAAGAGCGCTCCACCCGGAGCCCGACCCCCTGCACTACACTGAGGCGCTTCCGTCTGACGAAAACTCACTTTCACCAGACAGAATCACCTCACTCCAGCACCCACCGTACGAACCGATCACGACAGGCGCCCGCCGACACCCGGTGAGGCGTCTCCCCGACCGGCACGCGGCCACGTCCCGACCGGCTCGTACCGGTACCGGGGGGCGGCTGCACGGACCGGCCGCCCGCCGGACCGCCCGGTAAACTGCTCAACCGCCCGCCCGATCCGACGTCCAGCCGCCCCCGAGAGGACCGTTGTTGTGCCGAGGCCCAGCGCCGCAAGCGCCACCGACGCAGCGAAGCCCGCAGCAGCGAGCGGCGGCGTCCAGTCCCTGGAGCGCGCCTTCGACCTGCTGGAGCGCATGGCGGACGCGGGCGGCGAGGTCGGCCTCAGCGAACTGTCGGCCAGCAGCGGACTGCCCCTGCCGACCATCCACCGCCTGATGCGCACGCTCGTGGCCTGCGGTTACGTACGCCAGCAGGCCAACCGCCGGTACGCCCTCGGCCCGCGCCTCATCCGCCTGGGCGAATCGGCCTCCCGGCTGCTCGGCACCTGGGCGCGACCGTATCTGGCCCGGCTGGTCGAGGAGACCGGCGAGACGGCGAACATGGCGCTGCTCGACGGCGACGAGGTCGTGTACGTCGCGCAGGTGCCGTCCAAGCACTCGATGCGGATGTTCACCGAGGTCGGCAGACGGGTGCTCCCCCACTCCACCGGCGTCGGCAAGGCGCTGCTGGCGAACGCGCCGGCCGACGAGGTACGGGCGCTGCTCGCGCGTACCGGCATGCCTGCGGCGACGGAGAAGACGATCACGACGCCCGACGGCTTCCTCGAAGCGCTGGAGGCGGTGCGCGGGGCCGGGTACGCGGTGGACGACAACGAGCAGGAGATGGGAGTCCGCTGTCTGGCCGTCCCGGTGCCGGACTCCCCCACGCCCGCCGCCCTGTCGATCTCGGGCCCGGCCGGCCGCGTCACGGAGGAGGCCACGGAGCGGATCGTCCCGATCCTCCAGGAAGTGGCCCGGGACTTGTCCGCGGTCCTGGCCAGCACGGCGGCGGCAGCCGCACATCAGCATTCCTGAGTCCGCGCACTGCGGGTCTCGGCCGCGTAGGTCAGACCGTGGGCCGCGGCCGTCGGCCGCGCGAGCAGGGGCGGCGCCGGCGAAGCACCGGGCCGCGTGGGAGGCGCGCTTCCTGCCGAACGGCCGTATGCCCGCCTCGGGCCGAGCGGTCGTACGCCCCCATCCCCGGGAACGTACGACCGCTCACGGCGCCCCGTGCCGCTACCCGATACCTGAAAGACCGGGTGATCGGCGGCGCCCGCCGGGTGGCTCACGCCCGGCCGTGGTGGCACTCGGTGCAGTTGGGTCCCGTCCGGCGGAGAGAACCTGCCCGCCCGACGGAACCGCCTGTCGGACAGACAATCCGCGAAGATCCGCCGGACGGGACCTAACGCGCTAAGCCTCCGAAGAGGTCTACCGCCTCTCTGACATCCATCAAGGTGGGCGCCAGGGCGCTCACCGAACCGATCGAACCGACGATCAGCAGCAACGAGCGACGCATCCGCTGAATCTCCGGATCGCCCGCCACCGCCATCGCGGCCATCGCGGCGAGTTCCTCCTCCGCGATTCCCCTGTCTCCGAACTCACTCGGATACGCGGCGAGTTCCCGTCTCAGCCGGGCCACGGCGTACCGCAGACCTGCCAGTCGTGGGTCCTCCCCCTGCTGCTCTGTCACTCGCGTATGCCCCACGCTCTGCAACAAAGTTTTCCCCCTCGCACGCCATGGTGCATGTGCTTCGGCATGGATCTCGCCCCACCGGTGCTTCCCCGCTCCCCGCACCCGGCGCCTGTGAGACGCGCCACAGTAAACGCCACACCGGCGGCCCCGCGCCACCGGATGAACAACATTCAACTTAATCATCTGACGTCGTACCAGGTCGGAGCCGCGCAACGAATTCACGTACGGGCGACAGCGCCGGGCGTGTTGGCGCAAAAGGACGTACGCGGCTCCCGGTGAGGTATGCAGAACCCATGACGGACAACGTTCACGGAGAGTCGCCGGTCGCCGGACTTCTGCTGGCCGCCGGCGGAGGGCGGCGGCTGGGCGGGCGGCCGAAGGCGCTGCTGCCGTACCGGGGACGGCCGTTGGTGGAACACGCCGCGCGTTCCCTGCGCGAGGGCGGCTGCGAGCGGGTGTACGTGGTGCTGGGCGCCGCCGCCGACGAGGTACGGTCCCGGGCCGTCCTGCCGGGCTGCGTCCTGGTCGAGAACCCGGGGTGGGGCAGCGGCATGGGCTCGTCGCTGCGGGCCGGACTCGCCGCGCTCGCCGCGCCGGCCCCGCCGACTCTCTCGGCTCCCTCCGCCCCCTCGGCCCTCGCCTCCCCCGGGCCCGTTCCGCGCGCGGCGCTGGTGGCGCTGGTGGACCAGCCAGGGATCGGCCCCGCGGCGATGGCGCGGGTACGGGCGGCGTACCGCTCCCCCGGCACCCTCGCCGCGGCGGCGTACGCCGGCGTACGCGGCCATCCCGTGCTGTTCGGCGCCGAGCACTGGGCGGGGATCGCGGCGGATGCGACGGGCGATCAGGGGGCACGCGGCTATCTGAGGTCCCGTGCGCGCGACATCGTGCTCGTCGAGTGCGGGGATGTCGCGGAGGCGTACGACATCGACACGGTGGAGGATCTGTCACACCTTGAGTGAAAGTGGGGGCACGGGAGGGAATCTGACACCGGATCAGAGCCGCGCCCGCCTCCGGCGCCAGGGTGCTCGCCCCCTGTGTGGCACCGGGCGTCATGGTGTGTCGACCCGGAGACTCTCGACGTCAACAAACCATTGAAGTTCCACCATGAGAAAACTACTATCCACAGGTCAGAAGCGCCCGATCCATCGGAGGGCGCCCGTGACCAGGGTCCGGCGTCCCGGCACCCAGTGCCTCCGGGGTGTGGGTGCGGTCGCCGGGGCCGCCTGTCGAAGGAGTGACCGTTCATGTCCGCACCAGCGCCGTCCTCGCTCGCCGTCGTCGACGCCGACCCCCTGCCCCGGCAGGACGAGGTACTCACCGACGCGGCACTCGCCTTCGTGGCCGAGCTGCACCGGCGGTTCACCCCACGGCGGGACGAACTCCTGGTCCGCAGGGCCGAGCGCCGGGCCGAGATCGCCCGTACGTCGACGCTGGACTTCCTGCCGGAGACCGCGGCCGTACGCGAGGACGACTCGTGGCGGGTCGCGCCGGCCCCGGCCGCGCTGGAGGACCGCCGGGTGGAGATCACCGGGCCCACCGACCGCAAGATGACGATCAACGCGCTCAACTCGGGGGCGCGGATCTGGCTCGCGGACTTCGAGGACGCCTCTGCCCCCACCTGGGAGAACGTCATCACCGGCCAGCTCAACCTGAGGGACGCCTACGCGCGACGGGTCGACTTCACCGACCCGGTGTCGGGCAAGTCGTACGCGCTGAAAGCCGCCGGCGAACTCGCCACGGTCGTCACCCGCCCGCGCGGCTGGCACCTCGACGAACGCCATCTCCAGGTCGACGGGCGGCCGGTACCGGGCGCGCTGGTCGACTTCGGGCTGTACTTCTTCCACAACACCCAGCGCCTCATCGACCTCGGCAAGGGCCCCTACTTCTATCTGCCGAAGACCGAGTCGCACCTAGAGGCGCGGCTGTGGAACGACGTGTTCGTCTTCGCGCAGGACCACCTGGGCATCCCGCAGGGCACGGTGCGCGCGACGGTGCTGATCGAGACGATCACCGCGGCGTACGAGATGGACGAGATCCTGTACGAGCTGCGCGACCACGCCTCCGGGCTGAACGCCGGCCGCTGGGACTACCTGTTCTCGATCGTCAAGAACTTCCGGGACGGCGGGCCGAAGTTCGTACTGCCGGACCGCAACGCGGTCACCATGACCGCCCCGTTCATGCGCGCGTACACCGAACTCCTCGTCCGCACCTGCCACCGGCGCGGCGCGCACGCCATCGGCGGCATGGCGGCGTTCATCCCCTCCCGGCGCGACCCCGAGGTCAACAAGGTCGCGTTCGCGAAGGTCAAGGACGACAAGGACCGCGAGGCGGCGGACGGTTTCGACGGCTCCTGGGTCGCCCACCCCGATCTGGTGCCGATCGCCATGGCATCGTTCGACGCGGTCCTCGGCGAGCGCCCGAACCAGAAGGACCGGCTGCGCGAGGACGTCTCGGTGTCGGCGGCCGAGCTGATCGCGGTCGACTCACTCGACGCCCGGCCCACCTACCCGGGCCTGGTCAACGCGGTGCGGGTCGGCATCCGCTACATCGAGGCATGGCTGAGGGGGCTGGGCGCGGTCGCCATCTTCAATCTGATGGAGGACGCGGCGACGGCCGAGATCTCCCGCTCGCAGATCTGGCAGTGGATCAACGCGGGCGTGGTCTTCGAGAACGGCCAACCGGCCACCGCCGACCTCGTCCGCACCATCGCGGCGGACGAACTGGCCGCGATCCGCGAGGAGATTGGCGAGGAGTCGTTCACCGCCGGAAAATGGCAGCAGGCGCACGACCTGCTGCTGACGGTGGCACTGGACGAGACGTACGCGGACTTCCTGACCCTCCCCGCGTACGAGCAACTCCGCGGCTGACCCGACCCAAACCTGGCCCCCGGCCCCGGCCCCGGTGTTCGCTGCGCCGGGCCGGGTCCGGGGCGGGTGGGGTGACTGGGCAGGCGCATCACCGTTGCGAGAGCGCTCTCAGAGAGCTCACCATGGCGGCATGGCCTTCATACGCTCCTACCGTCCCGGCGATCGCGCCGCCGTCTTCGACATCTGTGTGCGGACCGCCGACGCCGGGGGCGACTCGCGGCATCTGTACCCGGACAGCGAACTCGTCCCCAGCGTCTTCGCCGCGCCGTATCTGGAGTTGGAGCCGGACCTGGCGTTCGTCCTGGACGACGGGGAGGGGCGCGCCGTCGGGTACATCCTGGGGGTCGCGGACACCCCTCGTTTCGCGGAGGCGTACCGGCGGGACTGGCTGCCCGTCGTGGGAGACCGCTTCCCGGCACCGGGCGACGACGTGAAGGACCCCACGCCGAGCCAGATCATGGCGGCCATGCTGCACGACCCGGAACGGATGGTCCTGCCCGAACTCGCCGGCCACCCCGCGCACTTGCACATCGACCTGCTGCCCGACCGGCAGGGGCAGGGCCACGGCAGAGCGCTGATCCACACCCTCCTCGACGCCCTGAGCGCCCGGGGCGTGGAAGGCATCCACCTCTCGATGCTCCCCGCGAACACCGGGGCGCGGGCGTTCTACGACCGGGTCGGCTTCCACGAGATCACCGTGCCGGGCTCCGATCCGGACGACGTCACGTTCTTGGTGCGCGGCACGGCGCGTTGAGAACCCGGCGGGGGAGGATGGTCAGCGGCCGGGCGGGTGGCTGCCGGGTGCGGGCGACCCGGCACCCGGGCGGCGATGAGTTTCGGCGGCCGGACGGGTCAACCCCGTATGGAGACCAGTACCGATACCCGATTTCCCGACCACGCCCCTGCCTGTGCCGCCCTGGCCCGGCTTCTCGACGGTGTCGAGGACCGGCATCTCGCCGGGCCCACACCCTGCCCCGACTACACCGTGCGCGATCTGCTCGCGCATCTGACGGGGCTGACCCTCGCCTTCCGGGACGCCGGGCGGAAGGCCCTGGGGCCGACCACGGACACCCCGCCGACCAATGACCTGCCGACGCTGGAGGACGACTGGCGGACCGTACTTCCCGAGCGGTTGAACGGGCTCGTCGAGGCATGGCGGGCAGCCGATGCCTGGGAGGGCTTCACGCGCGCCGGCGGGGTGGACCTGCCGGGCGAGGTGGCGGGGATCGTCGCACTGAACGAGGTGCTGGTCCACGGCTGGGACCTGGCGCGCAGCACCGGGCAGGCGTACGAGATCGACTCGGCCAGCCTGGAAGCGACGTTCTCGTTCCTCGAACCCGCCGCGGCGAGCGCGGAGGCGGGCGACGGCCCGGAGGGCCTGTTCGGCCCGCCGGTCCGTCTCCCGGCCGACGCGCCGCTGCTCGACCGGGTCATCGGCCTGAGCGGCCGCCGCCCGGACTGGCGTCCCGGGGAGTAGCCAACTGCCGTGCGGGGCCGGCCCGTCGTGGGCTTCGTCCAGGACACGACGGGCCGGCCCCGCACCGCCGGGCGCGGTCCTCCACCACCGGAGCCCCGGCCCCTCTACCAGGCTCGGCGGGCCGACTCCACCGCGCCAGGACCCGTACGCCGACGGGCCCCTTCGACTTCGTCCCCGGCACCGGAAGGGTGGAGGCATGCGGGGCGAACCGTCCGCCCCCGCGGAGCGGCCCAGCACCGCCCTGTGCGGTCCATCGGCACCGGCACCGGACCGGCTCCCGCCAGGCCCCGTACGCGAAAGGATCCCTTCGGCTTCCCCGGCGCCACGAAAGGCCGAGGGGGCACGGCAGGCCGAACCGTCCGACGGAGCAGCCGGATACGGTCCGTCGGCACCGGGGCTGGCGGCCCGGCGCCGTACCGGAACCCGTACGCCCCCGACCCCTCCGGCCTCGTCACGGCCCCCGGAAGGTGAGAACGCGCGCGGCAGACCGAACCGTCCGCCACCGCACAACCCACCTCCCGTCCGCGCGTCGCCCGAGGGCGTCTCCGAGCCCCGCGCCCCGGGTCACGCGGGGTTCTCCAACCCCCGCCTACGACGCCTCGCCCGTCCCGCGCAGCAGTAGCCGGGTCTGCTCACGGAAGCGGGTGTCCGCGCGGACCGTGTCGTGGGAGAGGCCGGGTATGTAGACGGGGGCGTCGCGCTCCGCCAGGTGCGTCCAGCGGCGCAGTTGGTCGTCCGTCAGGTTTCTCGCGCCGTAGGCACGCAGGAAGTCCAGCGCCGTGTTCGGGTCCGCGTTCGTCTCGGCGGAGGTGAGGGCCGCGTCCGCCAGGCGGGTGCCGTGCCGGCCCGACGGGTCGACGGCGAGGAGGGCGAGCGCTGCCGCCGCCGCGTGGTCGGGGTGGTCCAGCTTCCCTTCCAGGAGTGGGGCGAGCGGGCGGCCTTCCGTACCGAGGGCGCCCGCCGCCCCTGCCGCGCGGACGTTCTGCCAGCGTGTCCAGTCCCCCTCCGCGTCCTCCAGCACCCCCGCGACGACCGGCAGGGCCTCGTCCGCGCTGCCCGTGATCCGCCACAGCGCGCGGGCGATCTCCGTGTCGGCGTCGAGGCGCGGGTTGGTGCGCCCCTCTTCCTCCGAGGCGTCCGGCGCCTTGCGCGCGGCGTCGCTCAGCGCCTCGCGCAGGTGCGGCAGCAGGTCCGCCGCCTCGGTGCCGGTCAGCTCGCCCGCGGCTTTCGCCGCCTCGCTCACGTCCCGGTCGCCGACGGCCAGGACGTCCATGACGGCCCGTACCAGTGGTCCGGTCTCCCCCGTGAGCCGGTGCAGCGCCGAGCCGACGTCGAGTGGGCTCTGGCCGGTGAGGTCTGCCGCGCGCAGTGCCCGCGCCACCCGCTCCCGTTCCTCCGCCGGGCAGACGGCGGGCAGCGCGCGCAGCACCACGAAGGGGTGCCGGTCCAGCGCGGCGAGGAGGTCCGGCACCGCCGGGGCGGCGCGCTCTCCCCAGCCGAACAGGAGCAGGCCGAGGTGGATCGCCTCGTTCCACCCGATGCCGGTCTGCGCCAGCCGGGCCCGTACGGCGTCGAGGAGGGCCGTGGTGAACGGGAACGGGCCGGGGTCGCCGTCCCGTCCGGCTCCCGTCCAGCCGCCGGGGCTCGCCTTGGCCGCCGCGTCGAGTGCCCGCGGGCGCCGGGGCAGCTCCGCCGCCAGGAGCGGGGCCGCCCGGTCCGGGTCCGTGGCCACCAGCACGGCCAGTGCCCGGTCGGCCAGGGGCCCGTCCTCGGTGGCGAGCGTGGTGAGCACGGGGACGGCGGTCGTGGCGTGCTCGCCGAGCTGTCCGACGACCGAGAGGGCGGAGTCCGCCGACGCGGGGTCGCCGAGGAGGGCGGTCAGCGGGCCGGTGAGGCGGGCCGGTGCGGTGCGGGACGCCTGGCACGCGTGCTCGGCCGCCCCGATCGCCTCCTCGCGTGCCTCGGCGTCCGGATGCCTCAGTCCGGCCTCGGTCAGGGCGAGGGCGGCTTCCCGCGCGTCGTCCGTGTCCCGTTCCAGCAGTTGATCGACCAGGTATCGCAGCGGCTCGGTCCGCTCCTGGTCGAAGCGCTCCGCGACCAGGGGATCGGCGGGCAGCAGTGCGAGGAACGCGTCGTGGTGGACCGTGGTCCACGGCAGCTCCGCGTCCGCACAGGCCAGCAGCGCGGCCAGCCGTACGACCGGTTCCTCGGCGACCGGTTCCTCGGCGACCCGCGCGCCCCCGGCCGCGAGTACGGACCTGTCGAACTCCGCCGCGCTCGCCGGGTCGAGCCACGCCGTCCCCGTCAGCACCTCGGCCCTCACCAGCGGGTCCCGCTCCTCCTCCCAGCACCGGCGCAGCACCGGAAGGACCTGCTCCGCCGCTCCGGTCCTCGCGGCGGCCCAGACGGCCGACCGCCGTACGTCGCTGTCGGCCGACCCGATCAGCGGGAGTATCAGGGGCAGTTGCTCGACGACGGCCGCCCGGCACGCGCCCACCGCGTCGCTCCGCTCGTCGTCGCTCTCCGCGACGCACCCGAGCAGCTGAAGCATCTCGGCGGGCCGTATCCCCGCCGCCGCCAGCCGGGCGGGATAGGGCACGGCATGGGCCGTGGCCTCGTACACCGACCCCTGGTGGACGATGTTGCCGTACAGCTCGTACAGCGCCTCTTCCGCTGTCCCGGCGTCGTCGCTCGCCAGCGCCCTCAGCTGGCCGGGAACGTCCTCCGCGCTTCCGTAGGCGTGCTCCCGTTCCTCCCACGGCTGCGCGTCGAGGTCGGCGAAAATCTGTGCGAGATCCATGGCGAAGATCCTGGCACGAGCCACTGACAACGCCCTGCGCCCGGCTCCCACCTGTGGACGACGGGCACGTTCGCCGCGCCGGGGCTGTTCACTGGGGGTGTGCCCCGGGCAGGCCGGGGGCCGGAAGGAAAGGCCGCACCATGCCCCTCGCGCTCCGCCGGCTGCTGCTCGCCCTGCTGCTGACGCTCGCCACCCTGTGCACGGCGTGCACCGCGTCCGCCCAGGAGGACGCGTCGACGGCGAACACGTCCCCGGCGCTGGACGATCCGGCGAAGAAGGAGATCGCCATGAAGCTGGTCTCCAGCGCCGAGAACTCCTCGCTCGACTGGAGGGCCCAGTACCGCTACATCGAGGACATCGGCGACGGCCGCGGCTACACGGCCGGGCTCGTCGGCTTCTGCACCGCCTGCGGCGATCTGCTGAAGGTGGTGGAGCGTTACGTGGCGGCCCGGCCGGACGGCAATGTCCTGGCGCGCTTCGTCCCGGCGCTCCGCGCGGTCAAGGGCGGCGACTCCCACGACGGGCTCGGCGACGCGTTCACCACCGCGTGGCGGCGGGCCGCCGACGACGATCCGGTGTTCCGCAGGACGCAGGACGCCGAGCGCGACCGGGTCTACTTCACCCCGGCCGTCGACCGCGGGAAGGCCGACGGTCTCGGGGTGCTGGGGCAGTTCGTGTACTACGACGCGCATGTGATGCACGGCTTCCGCGACGCGCCCGGCTCGGTCGGCTTCCGTACGATCCGCGAACAGGCCCTGAAGAAGGCCCGGTTGCCCGCGAAGGGCGGGAACGAGACCGCGTATCTGCGCGCGTTCCTCGACGCCCGGGTGGCCGCGATGGGCCGTGAGCCGTCCCATTCGGACACCAGTCGTATCGAGACGGCGCAGCGTGTCTTCCTCGACGCGGGCAATCTGGACCTGGATCCGCCGCTCATGTGGAAGGTGTACGGGGACAGTTACCGCATCGACGCGTAGCTTCTGTCCGGCGCGGGCCCCGGGTACCTACGGAACGCGAAGCCGCCCCGAGGGTCCGGAGCCGCCGGTCGCGGGCCGCCGCCCCCGCGGGGGGGTGTCCGGTAAGTGCAGCCGCCCGGCGGTCAGTTCGCCTCCGTGATCCAGGCCAGGCGCCGTGCCGCCGCCCGGCGGTCAGTTCGCCTCCGTGATCCGGGCCAGGCGCCGTGCCTCGGCCCGTGCGGCGCGGGCGACGGTGTCCTCGTCCACGGTGGTCAGACGGTTGTCCTCGACCACGGTCCGGCCGCCCACGAGGGAGAGTCTGACGGGGGCGGCGGCGCCGAGGACCAGGGCGGCGACCGGGTCGGCGATGGAGGAGTGGGCCAGGGTGTCCATTTTCCACAGCACCAGGTCGGCGAGTTTCCCGGTCTCGACCGAGCCGATCTGGTCCGCCCGTCCCAGGACCCGCGCCCCGCCGTACGTGCCGAGGCGGAGCGCCTGACGGGCCGTCAGCGCGGACTCGCGACGGGCGCCGAGGCGGTTGATGAGCAGCGCGTTGCGCAACTCGGTGTGAAGTTCGCCCGATTCGTTGGACGCGGTGCCGTCCACGCCGAGGCCGACGGGAACGCCCGCCGCCAGCATGTCGGGAACGCGCGCGATCCCGGCCGCCAGACGGGCGTTGGAGGACGGGCAGTGCGCGACACCCGTGCCGGTGCGGGCGAAGGCGGCGATGTCGGAGTCGTTCATATGGACGCAGTGGGCCATCCACACGTCGGAGCCGAGCCAGCCCGTGGACTCGAAGTAATCGGTCGGGCCCATGCCGAACAGTTCCTTGCAGAACTGCTCCTCCTCGACCGTCTCGCTGCCGTGGGTGTGCAGCCGTACACCCTTGCGGCGCGCCAACTCGGCTCCCTGTCGCATGAGTTCGGTGGAGACCGAGAACGGGGAGCAGGGCGCGACCGCGATCTGGGTCATCGCGCCGAACGAGGCGTCGTGGTGGCGGTCGATCGTCGCCTCGGTGGCGGCGAGCGCGTCGTCCAGCGACTCGACGGCGAAGTCCGGCGGCAGACCGCCGTGCGACCGGCCCCGGTCCATGGAGCCGCGGGCCAGGGTGAACCGTACGCCGGTCTCGGCCGCCGCCCCGATGATCGCGCCGGACAGATCGCCCGTGCCGCGCGGATACACGTAGTGGTGGTCCATCGCGGTGGTGACCCCGCCGCGCGCCATCATGGCGAGCGAGCCCTGGGCGGCGGCCCGCACCATCGGCTCGTCGAGGCGCGCCCAGGTCGGGTAGAGCGCCACCAGCCAGTCGAACAGGTGGTGATCGGTGGCGAGGCCCCGGGTGATCCACTGGTAGAAGTGGTGATGGGTGTTGACCAGGCCGGGGGTGAGGAGATGGCCGGTGCCGTCGACCCGCCGGACGACGTCCGCCAGCCCCTCGGGGGCCGGGCCGGCGCCCACGGCCTCGATGAGGTCGTCCGCGACGACGACGTGACCCGAGGCGTACTCGGTGTCCCGCGCGTCCACGGTCGCGATGGCGCAGTTCTCTATGACGATGCGTGCAGCCGCCATGGCGGGTCCTCGTCCTTCCCGTGCCGGAGCGCGTACCGGAGCCGGCACTAGAGGTTGGTCATGTCGACGGGGATGCGCTGCTCGGCGCCTTCGCGCAGCACGGTCGCCTCGATGAGGCCGTACGGGCGGTCGGCGGCGACGTAGACGGCTCCGTCGGCGGTCTCGTTCTTCATCTCGAACGGTTCGAGGTCGACCAGGAAATGGTGGTTGTTGGGGAGCGAGAACCGGATCTCGTCGATCTCGTCCCGGCTGTCGATGACCCGTGTGCCCATCTGGTAGAGGGTCTGCTGGAGCGAGAGGGAGTACGTCTCCGCGAAGGCGCTCAGCAGTTGGGCGCGCGCGCCCGCGTACGACTCGTCCCAGTCGGGCATCGGCTCGGCGTCGTCGCTCCAGCGGTGGCGCCACCGCGCGGACACGTCGGTGGCGAGTATGCGGTCGTACGCCTCACGGAGCGTCGTGTACTTGTCCTTGAGGTACCCGGAGAACTCGGAGTCGGTGGAGTTCAGGACCGTCAGGTCCTTGAGGCCGGAGACGACCTCCCAGGTCCGGCCGTCGTAGGTGATCTGGGCGACGCGTGTCTCCTGGCCCTTGCGGACGAAGGAGTGCTCGCCCTCGCCGCCGGTGGCTATGCGCTCCCAGGCGTACTCCTCGATCCGGACGCGGGCCCGGTGGATCGGGTCCTGGCTGGTGACGAAGTGCCGGGCGAGACGGATGCCGAACTGCTCGGCGGACTCGATCCCGTACTCCTTGGCGAACGCGTACACCGTGTTCTTGGTGGTGTCGGTCGGCAGCACGTTGGCGTTGGAGCCGGAGTGGTGGACCTCTTCCATGTCGCCGGAGAGGGAGATGGAGACGTTCAGGTCCTTGATGTGGTGGGTGGCGCCGTCCCGCACGATCCGGACGACGCGGTTCTCCGCCTTGCCGTACTGGTTCTGGCCGAGAATGGTCGGCATCTGCTAGCTCCCTCGGTATACGGAGTAGCCGAACGGGCTGAGCAGCAGCGGTACGTGATAGTGCTCGCCGGGGGTGACGGCGAAGGTGACCGCGACCTCCGGGAAGAACGCGCCGCTGTCCCCCGGCGCGGGGGCGTCCCGCTGTGCCTCGGCTCGCTTCTCGCTCTGGACATGGTTGTCGCGCGTGCCGGTGCCCGTGTGGGCGCCGGTGCGGTGGAAGTACGCCTCGGTCTCGAAGTCCAGGCGTACCTGGGTCGTTCCTGCGGGCGGGGCGGGCAGGTCCGTGCACCGGCCGTCCTCGTCGGTGGCCGACCGGCCCAGTAGGGTCCACGCCTCGCCCGCCCCGCTCCGGACGCGGAGCAGAACGGTGACGGCCGCGGCGGGCCGTCCGGCGCCGGTGTCCAGGATGTGCGTGGACACGGAGGCGGTGGTTCGCGTGCTCAAGGGTTCGGTCCCTTCGCTCTGCGGGCCTGATACGTCTGGGGGCCGACGCGTCCGGCACGTCCGTGGTCCGTCACGGGGCGTCCGGCCCGGCGTGTACGAGGCGGGTCAGCCGGAGGCGGTTGATCCTGCCGAGTTCGGCGCGGACGACGGCCCGCTCCTCCTCGGGCGGGTTGCCGATCCGTACGCGGACCGCGTCCCGCAGCTGTTCCCCGGTCCTGCCGGTGGCGCAGATGAGAAAGACATGGCCGAATTTCGCCTGGTAGGCCAGGTTCAGGTCGAGCATCTCGGCCTTGAGCGCGTCGGAGGCCCCGGTCATGCCGCGCTGCTCCCGGGCGGAGGCGGGGTCGCCCGGTGCCGGGCGGCCGATGGGCGGGTGCCCGGCCAGCGCCTCGGCGAGACCGTCGTCGCTCAGGGCGGCCGTCGCGGTGTCGCTGGCGGCGAGGAGGGCGTCGGTGGTGGCGTACGGGCGGTGGGCGAGCAGCCGGCTCCCCCAGGCCGTACTGGCACACACCTCGCGCAGCGCGGCGCGCGCCGCGCCGTCGGCGGAGGTGTTGAACCGGGTGAGGCCCGGTGGCGGATCGGTCGTCAGATCGGGCGGCACGGGAGCCTCCGTGGCTGTGCTTGACGGGCTGCGGGACAGCTAACGCCCTCACGGGGATGACGTCAACACTTTGTTGAAGCCTTTCGGCCGCCGGAGCCGCCCTCCCGGCAGGGCCCGCCGGCCCGCTCCGTCAGCCCGCTTCCGACCGGTTCAGATAGTTGTAGACGGTGAACCGGCTGACGCCGAGCGCGCCTGCGACGGTCTCCACGCCGTGCCGTACGGCGAAGGCCCCCCGCGCCTCCAGCGAGCGCACCACGGACTGCTTGGCCTTGCGGTCGAGCTCCGACAGGGGCTTGCCGTGACCGCGTTCCAGCGCCGCGAGAAGGTGGTCGAGCGACTCGGAGAGCTGAGGGAGGCGTACGGCGACGACCGGCTCGCCCTCCCAGCTCAGCACCACGTCGTCGGGCCCGGCCCGGTCGGGCCGTACCGTGTCGGCGCCGATGGCGTCGAGCAGCGGCTTCACCGCCGCGAGGAACGGATGGCCGGGCACCCCGGCCGTCTCCGGCCCCGCGCCCCGATCCGCCCCGGCGGCGTCCCGCCCGGTCACTCCCCGCCCTCCGCGAGCACGTTGACCTGGAGCGAGACGCGCGTCGCCCCGGCATCCAGGGAGCGGCGGAGCAGCGCGTCGACGGCGGCGATGACGGCGTCGCGGCCACCCTCCGCCGTGTTGCCGAAGGGTCCGACGTCCACGGCGTCCAGATCGGCCGTCCGGATGACGTCGCGGGCCACCAGGGCATGGCCGGGGGGCTCGTCCAGGTCGAACGGCTCGGTCGTGAATTCCACTCTCAGTCGCACGCGCACAACCTACTGCGCGGGGGCCGAGATCGAGGCCGCCTCTTGACAGCTCTCCCAGATCCCAGGCAATCTTCCATTAAGCAGAAACTAACTTCCGCAATACGGAAGGAGCGCAGAACCCCTCATGGCCCCCTTCACGCACGAGCCCGGCTCCGGGCAGCGCTTCGATGTGAACCTCTCGATCCTCTTCACCGAACTCCCGCTCCTGGAGCGCCCCGCGGCAGCCGCCGCTGCGGGCTTCACGGCGGTGGAGCTGTGGTGGCCCTGGATCGAGACGCCCACTCCGCCGCAGGCCGAGCTGGACGCCCTGAAGAACGCCCTGGACGAGGCGGGCACCCGGCTCGTGGGGCTGAACTTCTACGCCGGCCGGCTGCCCGGCCCCGACCGGGGGGCACTGTCGCTGCCCGGCGAGGAGTCGGACCGTTTCCGCGCGAACATCGACGTGGCGGTGGACTTCGCCGAGTCGGTCGGCTGTACGGCGCTGAACGCGCTGTACGGCAACCGCGTCGAGGGCGTCGACCCGGCGGACCAGGACGCGCTCGCGCTGGAAAGCCTGGTCCTGGCCGCCCGCGCGGCCGACCGGATCGGGGCGACCCTGCTGATCGAGGCGCTCAACGCGCCGGAGTCCCCGCACTATCCGCTGGTGACCGCCGAGGCGGCGGTGGGGGTCGTGGACCGGGTCAACGCCGCGACGGGGCTCGGCAACGCCGCGTTCCTCCTCGACCTCTACCACCTGTCGATGAACGGTCTGGACGCCGACGGGCTGGCCGGGGTCGTCGACCGGTACGCCGACCGGACCGGGCACGTACAGATCGCCGACAACCCCGGCCGGGGCGCGCCCGGCACCGGCACACTGCCGCTCCAGGATCTGCTCGGCCGGCTCCGCAAGGCCGGTTACGAGGGCTGGGTCGGCCTGGAGTACAAGCCCGGCGACCGGCCGAGCGCCGAGTCCTTCGCCTGGCTGCCCGCCGCCGCGCGGGCCGCACGCTGAGGGACCGGACCGGGCCCGGCACAGGACGGCACACCCACCGCAGCACCGCAGCACCGCAGCACCGCAGCACCGAAGCACCGAAGCACCGAAGCACCGAAGCACCGGACCACCGACCACGCAGACGGATCGCGTATCGCGTACCGCGAGAGAGGCATCCCCGATGAGCGCTCTTCCCAAGGTGGCCTGGATCGGGCTCGGCATCATGGGCTCCCCCATGGCCGAGAATCTGATCAAGGCCGGATACTCCGTCACCGGCTTGACGCTGGAGCGGGAGAAGCTGGACCGGCTGGCGGCGGCCGGCGGCACGGTGGCGGGCTCGGTGGCCGAGGCCGTACGCGGCGCGGATGTCGTGGTCACCATGGTCCCCGCCTCGCCCCAGGTCGAAGCCGTCGCCTACGGGCCGGACGGCATCCTGGAGAACGCCCGGCGGGGCGCCCTGCTGATCGACATGTCCTCGATCACCCCGGGAACCTCGATCGACCTGGCCGAGGCGGGCCGGGAGAAGGGCGTCCGCGTCCTCGACGCACCGGTGTCGGGCGGTGAGGCGGGCGCCGTCGAGGCGGTCCTCTCGATCATGGTCGGCGGCGACCGGGCGGACTTCGACGAGGCCCGGCCGGTCTTCGAGGCACTGGGCAGGACCATCGTCCGGTGCGGTCCGCACGGTTCGGGCCAGACGGTGAAGGCGGCCAACCAGCTGATCGTCGCCGTCAACATCCAGGCGTGCGCCGAGGCCGTCGTCTTCCTGGAGAAGTCCGGTGTCGATCTGACCGCCGCGCTGGACGTCCTGGGCGGCGGGCTGGCCGGTTCGACCGTCCTGGCCCGTAAGAAGGACAACTTCATCAACCGCGACTTCGCGCCGGGCTTCCGGATCGATCTGCACCACAAGGACATGGGCATCGTCACCGACGCCGCCCGCGAGGTCGGTGCCGCGCTGCCGGTCGGCGCGGTCGTCGCGCAACTGGTCGCGTCACTGCGGGCGCAGGGCGACGGCGGGCTCGACCACTCGGCGCTGCTGCGCGCCGTCGAGAGGCTGTCGGGCGACCCGGTCTGACCGGACCCGACCCGACCGCAGCGGACCGGAGCAGACCCGAGCCGGCCGCGGCGGAGCAGGCCCGACCGTGTCGGGCCGGAACGGACCACGGGGTACGAGCACCCGGTCCGGCCGGAGTTGTCCGGCCGGGCCCCATCCACTCCGGGTTGTGGCGGCGCTGACACCTGTCCTGTCGCGCCCAGGCGTCGCCGCAGCCCGGGATCCACCGAGGACGACGGCCAACAGCCGTCCCTGCCAGCGGCTCTCGTGAGGGGTGGCCGGTGGGAGGGACTTCCACGGGACCGCGGCGGCGCGCGAGCCAGTGCGGTGGTACGGGGAGCGACGGTCACCTTCCGGCATGAGGGAAGGCAGGCCCGCCCGCCCCCGGTCGCCGCCGCCGCGGTCCCCACGCCTCTTCGGAGGCTCCGTCAGACGCCGTCCGGCGGTGCGCGTGCCTGGTCGCGCCGGCCGAGCACCGCCGGACGGTCCTCGGGGTTGCCCCGTCCACCACAGGAGCCCGGCCGACGAATCGGCCGGGCTCCTGTGCGGCGTACGGCGTGGTACCGCGTGGTACGGCACGGCACGGCGTACGACGGTGGCACGGCATACGACGGGGTACGACAGCGGCCCCCGCACCGGGGTCCCGGGACGAGGAGCCGCGTGACGCACGCCTGACGGTCCGTCAGTCGAGCTGCCGGACCAGCGGCTTGATCTCCGTGGGGGCATGGCCGGGCTCGGTGGCCAGGTCCTCCCACTCGTTGACGCTGTCGATGCTCGTGCCCATCGAGATGTTGGTGATGCGCTCCAGCACCGCCTCGACCACCACCGGCACCCGGTGCTCCGCCGCCAGTTTCTTCGCCTGCTCGAAGGCAGGCAGCAGCTGGTCGGGGTCGGTGACCCGGATCGCCTTGCAGCCCAGGCCTTCGACGACCTTGACGTGGTCGACCCCGTAGACGCCCAGCTCGGGCGAGTTGATGTTCTCGAACTCCAGGTTGACCTGGAAGTTGATGTCCAGATTGCGCTGCGCCTGCCGGATCAGCCCCAAGTAGGCGTTGTTCACCAGCACATGGACGTACGGGATCCGGTGCTGCGCGCCCACCGCCAGTTCTTCGAGCATGAACTGGAAGTCGTAGTCCCCGGAGAGCGCGACCACCGTGGCCTCCGGGTCCGCCTTGGCGACACCGAGCGCGGCCGGGATCGTCCAGCCCAGCGGTCCGGCCTGACCGCAGTTGATCCAGTGGCGCGGCCGGTAGACGTGCAGCATCTGCGCGCCGGCGATCTGCGAGAGACCGATGGTGGTGACGTAGCGGGTGTCGGGGCCGAAGGCGCGGTTCATCTCCTCGTACACGCGCTGCGGCTTCAGCGGGACGTTGTCGAAGTGCGTCCTGCGGTGCAGGGTGCTCTTGCGCTCCACCACGGACGCGATCCACTCCGTACGGTCGGGCAGGACCCCCGCCGCCCGCAACTCCCGGGCCCCTTCCACGAAGAGAGCCAGCGCGTCCTTCGCGTCCGAGGGAAAACCGTAGTCCGGCGCGAAGATCCGGCCGATCTGGGTGGGTTCGATGTCGACGTGGACGAAGGTGCGGTCCGCCGTGTAGACGTCGAGCGCGCCGGTGTGGCGGTTGGCCCAGCGGTTGCCGATGCCGAGGACGAAGTCCGAGGCCAGGAAGGTCTCGTTGCCGTAGCGGTGCGAGGTCTGGATGCCGACCATGCCCGCGTTCAGATCGTGGTCGTCGGGGATGGTGCCCCAGCCCATCAGGGTCGGGACGACTGGGGTGCCGGTCAACTCGGCGAATTCCACGAGCAGTTCGGACGCGTCGGCGTTGATGACACCGCCGCCGGCCACGATCAGCGGGCGCTCGGCGGCGGTCAGCATGGCCAGCGCCTTGGCGACCTGCGCACGGGTCGCGGACGGCTTGTGGACGGGCAGCGGCTCGTACGTCTCGATGTCGAACTCGATCTCGGTGAGCTGGACGTCGATCGGCAGGTCGATGAGGACCGGGCCGGGACGGCCGGAGCGCATCAGATGGAACGCCTGCTGGAAGACGCCGGGAACCTGCGCCGCCTCCAGCACGGTGGTGGCGGCCTTGCAGACCGGACCGGCGATCGAGGCGATGTCGACGGCCTGGAAGTCCTCCTTGTGGATCACCGCGGTCGGGGCCTGGCCGGTGATGCACAGGATCGGGATGGAATCGCCGGTCGCCGAGTACAGGCCGGTGATCATGTCGGTGCCGGCCGGACCGGACGTGCCGATGCAGACACCGATGTTGCCGGCGCGGGCACGGGTGTAGCCCTCGGCCATGTGCGAGGCGCCCTCCACATGGCGGGCGAGCGTGTGGTCGATGCCGCCGGCCCGCTGGAGGGCCTTGTAGAAGGGGTTGATCGCCGCGCCCGGGACACCGAACGCGTCGGTGACGCCTTCGCGCTTGAGGATCTCAACTGCCGCTCGGGCGGCGGTCATTCGAGGCATGGAGTGCTCCTGCTCCGTCCTGGTGGACTCGGGCTCTGTCGCGCCACCTGAGAGCGTCGATTCCGTTCGATTCGCTGGATTCGTTGATTCCGCGATACGGAAAGTTAGTTCTACTATGTGGAATCAAATCTAAGGTGCGGCCCTCTCGTCGTCAAGGGAGGGCCCGGAGGCCCTCCCCAACGGCCGCCCGTTGATGGACGATGAGCGGCGAAAGGCGGTGTCGACGGTGGGAGAGAGCGTTCCGGTCCGCTGTCCCGACTGCGGCCGGGACCACCGGTTCACGGCGGCGGCCTACCCCTGCCCGTGCGGAACGGCCGTCGCGGCGCCCCTCGTGAGAGGCGCGCCCGCCGCCCGGATGACCCGCCGGAGCTGGGACGAGGAGTGGGTGACCGTCAGCTGCGCCGGATGCGGCCGGCTGGACCAGTGGCCCCGGCCCGAACTGGGCTGCCCCTGCGGGACGTTGCTGCGGATACCGGTACGGCCCGTGTCGGTCGGCCCCCAGGGCGACGCGGTGCGTGCCGCCGCGCGCTGCCTGGGCGGGATCGGCTTCCGGGACGTCGTACGGACCGAGGGACAGCCGGTCGGCGTCGATCTGCGCGGTCCGGGCCTTGTCGCCCAGGTCGACCAGGGCCCGCGTCCCGCCGACCGGCGCGCCGTCGAGTGCCTGTGGCTCAACGCGCTGAACGAGTCGGCGGCCGGGGTGTTCTTCTCCCTGGCCGGTTACGAGGACGGGGCCCGGGTACGCGCGGACGCCCTCGGTCTGCCGCTGTTCGTGCTGGACCCGACGGGCTCCCCGCAACCGGTCAACGGCCCGGCGGCCGAACTCACCCGGTCAGGCGCCTGACCGGGCCGGGAACCCCGAACTCGCTCCTCCTGGAGGGGAATCCGGCGACGGCCGACCGGCGACCGGCACGCGGACCCGCACGAAGGGCCGGGCCAGGACCGGAAACCGGGCCCACGGCCCACACGCGAACCCGCGCCACGGGGCCGGACCGGAAACGGGGAGCCGGCATCCGCCCCCGTACCCACGGGATCGCCTCACGCACCGGAGTCCGGCCCGGGGACTCTCGGACGGGCGTCCGCCGACGCACGTCTCCGGGGGACATCGACGGGCGTACGTCGCGAACGCGGAATCCCGGCCGCGCGCGCGGGCGCGCGGGCATACTCTCCCCATGCGAATCCGCCCCGCGGTCCCCGCCGATCTCCCCCGTCTCCAGGACATCGAACGGGCCGCCGGTGAACCCTTCCGCGCCGTCGGCATGGCCGCGATCGCCGACGACGAACCCCCGCCCCTCGACCTGCTGGACCGCTACCGGCTCGCGGGCCGGGCCTGGGTCGGCGACGACGACGCGGGCCGCCCGGTGGCGTATCTGATCCACGACGACATCGACGGTGCCGCCCATATCGAGCAGGTCTCCGTCCATCCCCTGGCGGCGCGGCGCGGGTTGGGCCGCGCGCTCATCGAGCATCTGGCGGGCCGGGCGGCGAGCGCCGGGCTGGCGGGGCTGACGCTGACCACCTTCGCGGATGTGCCGTGGAACGCGCCGTACTACACACGCCTCGGCTTCCGCACCCTCATGGAGAGCGAACTCACCGACGGTCTGCGGGAGATCAGACGCGCGGAGGCGGCGCACGGTCTCGACCACTGGCCCCGGGTCTGCATGAGCCGCACCACGGAGCCGGCTCCCCGGCCCGCCGTTCCTCACTGACTCACTGACTCACTGACTCATGACGTACCGGCTCAGCGGTTCACTCACTTCACCGATCCACACCGTGCCCGGAAGAAGCACCCTGACGATGTGTCAGGTGTGCGCCGGGTGTGTCAACGCGGGTCGCTCTCCTCGTACTCGGCGTCCGAGCCCGCAGCCGTCCACGCGCGCAGTTCGATCCGGCGGATCTTGCCCGAGACGGTCTTGGGCAGGTCCGCGAACTCGATGCGGCGTACCCGCTTGTACGGGGAGAGCACCGCGCGTGAGTGCGCGAAGAGCAGCCGCGCCGTCTCCGGACCGGGCTTCCAGCCGTCCGCGAGGACGATGTACGCCTTCGGCACGTTGAGCCGCAGCGTGTCGGGAGCCGGTACGACGGCGGCCTCGGCCACCGCCTCGTGCTCCAGCAGCGCGCTCTCCAGCTCGAACGGCGAGATCTTGTAGTCGGACGCCTTGAACACGTCGTCGCCGCGGCCGATGTAGGTGATGTAGCCGTCGGCGTCGCGCGCGCCGATGTCGCCGGTGCGGTAGTAGCCGTCGGCCATGGACTCGGCCGTGCGCTCCGGGTCACCGTGGTAGCCGGTCATCAGACCGACCGGGGCGTGGCGGAGGTCCAGGGAGATCTCGCCCTCGGTGGCACCTGGCTCGCCGGTGACCGGGTCGAGGAGTTCCACGACGAAACCGGGGGTGGGGCGGCCCATCGACCCGGCCTTGAGCAGTTGTCCCGGTGAGTTGGCGACCTGGACGGCGGTCTCGGTCTGGCCGAAGCCGTCCCGTACGGTCGCGCCCCACTCCCTGCGGACAGTCTCGATGACCTCGGGGTTGAGGGGTTCCCCGGCGGCGACGACCTCGCGCGGGGGGTCGCGCAGCAGGGTGAGGTCGGCCTGGATCAGCATCCGCCACACGGTGGGCGGCGCGCAGAAGCTGGTCACCGAGGCGCGGTCCATCTCGGCCATGAGGCGGACGGCGTCGAAGCGGGTGTAGTTGTGGATGAAGACGGTCGCCTCCGCGTTCCACGGGGCGAAGAGGTTCGACCAGGCGTGCTTGGCCCAGCCGGGCGAGGAGATGTTGAGGTGCACATCGCCGGGCCGGAGACCGATCCAGTACATCGTCGCGAGGTGGCCGACGGGGTACGAGACATGGGTGTGCTCGACCAGTTTGGGGCGGGCGGTGGTGCCGGAGGTGAAGTAGAGCAGCAGGGTGTCGTCGGCGCGGGTGACCCCGTCGGGTGAGAAGTCGACGGACTCCCGGTGGGACGCCTCGTAAGCCCGCCAGCCGTCGGCGCGCGTGTCGGGCCCGTCGTACGGGCGGCGGGCGGCCCCCTCCGCGTCAACCTCCCGCCCCCCGGCGTCAACATGGGTACCGTCGGAGCCCACCACGATCCGGGTGTACTCCCCCGGCACCTCGGTGAACTTCCCGACGTCGTCGGCCCGCGCGATCACATGCCGCACCCGGCCGCGCGCGATCCGGTCCCGGAGGTCGGGCGCGGCGAGCAGCGGTGTGGCCGGGATGACGACGGCCCGGAGCTTCATCGCGGCGAGGGCCGTCTCCCACAGCTCCGTCTGGTTGCCGAGCATGACCAGGACCCGGTCTCCGGCCGCGACGCCCTGTCCCCGCAGCCAGTTGGCCACCTGGTCGGAGCGGGTGGCCATCTCCCGGAAGGAGGTGACGGCCTCGCTGCCGTCCTCCTCGACGATCCGCAGGGCGGGCCGGTCGTTGCCCGCGGCGATGACGTCGAACCAGTCGAGGGCCCAGTTGAAGTGGTCGGGCCGGGGCCAGACGAAGCCTTCGTACGCGGCGGTGTAGTCCTCCCGGTGCCGCAGCAGGAAATCCCTGGCGGCACGGAACTGCCCGGTCGCGTCGACTGTCGTCATGTGCCCTCCTCGGCATTCGCCCGTTCACTGGCATCGTGTAGTCGGTGACGTGCGTCTCGCCACCCCCTGACGGGGGTGAATCGGCCACGTCCCGCCGGCGGAGAGACCCGAGAGAAGGAAGTCGCGGTGACTGAGGCGATCGAGGCGGTCGAGATGCGTACGGCGCTGCTCACCCTGCGCCGTACGACCGGGCTGCCGGTCGCGTTCGGCGGGATGCTGCACGACGGGCGCCAGGTGCGCATCGCGGAGCTGAACGGCACCGCGACGGGCGCGCTGCGGGGCCTCGCGATCGGTGTCGGGAACGGTCTGGGCGGCAAGTCGATCGCCCTCCAGCGGCCGTGCGCGGTGACCGACTACCGGCAGGCGCGGCACATCAGCCACGAGTACGACGCGGCGGTGGCCGCCGAGGGGCTGCGCTCGGTGGTCGCGGTGCCGGTGATCGTGCGGCGCCGGGTGCGGGGGGTGCTGTACGGGGCGCTGCGGGAGCCGCGGCCGATGGGCGAGCGGGTCTTCGACGCGGCGGTCGCCGCGGCCCGCGACGTGGAGCAGGCACTGGTCGTACGGGACGAGGTGCAGCGGCTGCTGTCCATGACGCGGGAGCCGGTGTACGGGCGGCCCGAGGCGTGGGAGCAGGTCCGGGAGGCGCACAGCGAACTGCGGGCGCTGGCGCCGCGCATCGTGGACGCCGGACTGCGGGACCGGCTGCACGACGTCTGCGGCCGGCTGGCGGGGGCGGGGACGGGCGGGGAGGCCGGGCGTGACGATCCCGGGCAGCGGGTGGTGACGCTGGCGCCGCGTGAGGTGGACGTGCTGGCGTGCGTGGCGGCGGGTTCCACGAACGCGGCGGCGGCCGAGCGTCTGGGGCTGCGGCCGGAGACGGTGAAGGGGTATCTGCGGGCGGCCATGCGGAAGTTGGGCGCGCACACGAGGCTGGAGGCGGTGGTGGCCGCGAGGCGGGCGGGGCTGCTGCCGTAGGGGCGGTCGTTCGGGACGCGACGACGCGGGGAGCCTGGTCGGGTGTCGCGGGCCGTCAGGCGTCACGGGCCGGGTGGGTCGTCGGAGGCCCGGTCCGGCGCTCCGGTCCGGGGGGCAGGGCCGCGTTCACCAGGTGGGTGTTCTCCCGGTACGTCGAGGTGTGTGTGACGCGGCCGAGGTGCCGGCCGTCCGGCGTGCGGACCGCGTCGTTGCCGTAGAAGCCGACCACGAGCGGGCGGTTGGGCCCGCCGTCGGAGGGTGCGTCCCGGAGCCGGTGCTCGGTGCGGACACGCGCGTGGACGGTCGCCCGGTCGATGTCGATGTCGATGTCGAATACGTGACCCGTGATGGGTGGTGCGTCGCCGCGAAGGGCGCGAAGGCGCGGCGGAGGACCTCGACGTACGCGCCGAGCGGCGTCTCCATCGGAGGATGCCCGCGGCCGACTCGAAATCGATCGTGAGCGGGTCGGTGTGCACGAGGCCCGGCAGCTCGGTGAACCCCTTCGTGTCCGCGATGTCGGCTTACCGGCACGGCAGTTGGCTGATCTCGGCGTCATCGGTGGCGTTCATGCGGGGCCCTTCCTCTTCCTTCACCCGGCTTCCTTCACGGGGTGGCGTCGGCGGGTGTTCGTTCGCGACCAAGCGGACGAGGGTGCGGACGAGTTCGTCCGCGGTGGTGCGCAGCCGGTCGGCGTCCAGGTGGCCGCTCAGCTGCATCTCCGCGATGCCGTGGGCGCCGGCCAGCAGCAGGGCGCCGTAGTGCCGGGTGTTCCGCTCCCCCACCAACTCGGCGACGACCGCCAGGAACTCGTCCTGGAAACGGCCGACGGCGCGGAGGCGGTCCGCGACGGGATCGTCCTCCGGTGCGCACAACTGGCGCCGGACGCGGTCGAGTCCCTCGCCGAGTTCCTCGGGGCGGTGCCCCGGGCGCCGGAACAGCATCAGGTACAGGTGCGGCCGGCCGCGCCCGACATCGACGAGCACGCCGAGGGTGCCGCGCAGCTTCTCGGTGGCCGACAGGGCCGGGTCGGTCCGCTGGGCGCGCACCTGGTCGGCGATCCGTGCCCAGTTCTCGGTGGCGACGGCGGTGAGCAGGCTGTCCTTGCCCGTGAAGTGCCGGTACGGCGCTCCCCGGCTCACCCCCGCCCGTGCGCCCACCTCGCGCAGCGTGACGGCTTCGGGGCCGCCGAGGTCGAGGAGTTCGGTGGCCGCGTCGAGAAGCGCGCGGCGGGTGAGGGCGGCGGATTCCGCGCGGGTGACCATGGCGCCCATCATACAGATGACAATGTCATCTGATACTTTCGTGAGATGAAATCGTCAACCGAAACCCAGAAACTGGTGGTCGTCACCGGAGCCTCCGCTGGCATGGGCGCGTCGGCCGCCCGGGAACTGGCCCGCAGGGGATTCCACGTCCTGGCCGGCGTGCGCCGCGACCGGGACGCCGACGCGCTGCGAGCGACCGGCGTCGAGCCGGTGATGCTCGACATCACCGAGTCCGAGCAGGTGGCGGCGCTCGCCGCGCGGGTCGCCGACGACCCGCGCGCCCTGCACGCCCTCGTCAACAACGCCGGTGTCCAGGTGAACGCCCCGGTCGAGGTCCTGCCGCTGGAGGAGTGGCGGCGGGTGTTCGACGTGAACCTGTTCGGCCACATCGCCGTCACCCAGGCGCTGCTGCCCGCACT
Organism: Streptomyces sp. NBC_01498; assembly: GCF_036327775.1. NCBI lineage: Bacteria > Bacillati > Actinomycetota > Actinomycetes > Kitasatosporales > Streptomycetaceae > Streptomyces > Streptomyces sp. NBC_01498. The sequence continues at coordinate 1,082,833 of NZ_CP109598.1, forward strand.
GCTGCGCGCCGGGGGCCGCGTGATCAACATCAGCTCGATCGGCGGGAAGTACGCCATGGCCACCTACGGCGCGTACGCCGGCGCGAAGTTCGCCCTGGAGGCGGTCAGCGACTCGCTCCGCCGGGAGGTCTCCCCGCTGGGCGTCCAGGTCGTCGTGGTCGAACCCGGCGGTATCCGCACGGAGTTCGCCACGCGCGGGATCGCGACGGCGAACGACCTGGCCGCCCGGATGACACCGGAGCAGCACGAACGCTACGGGGGCCTGGTCCGGGCGAACAACGCGTTGATGGCCTCGGGGACCGCGTCGGGCCTGACCGCCGACGCCGCCGCCCGGGTCGTCGCCAAGGCCGTGACGGTCCGCAGACCGCGTACCCGCTACACCGCCGGCCGGGACGCCGCCCTGATCATGCGGCTGGGCCCGTTGCTGTCCGACCGCGCGCTCGACCGCGTCCTCGCCGCCAACCTGCGCCGCCACTTCCCGAAGGAGGCGGCCGTACGCCCCGCCGGGGCCGCCCCCTCACGGGGGTGACCCGGGCACGTCCCGGCGGGCCCGCGCCGTCCCCCCCGCGAGATCACGCCGACCGGGCGCCGACCGAGGGCGGGAGGAAGTCGGCGAACCGGACCGCGTACGAGGGCGACCGGGACGCGGACAGGGCGCCGAGCAGCCGCCGGCCCTCCTCGGCCACGGCGTCCCGCCGGGCCCGGGTGAGCGGGGCGAACGTCTGTACGGTCAGCGTGCCGCGTTCGTCGCCCTCCGCGCCGTCCTCCAGCCGCCAGACACCGGCGAGGAATCCGTCGACGAGCAGCGTGCGATGGCTCTGGTTGACGGTCCAGGTGCGCCCCCGGTACGCGGCGGGGACCACCCGGGTGCGGTCCGCGTGCGAGAGCAGCAGATTGTCGAACTCGGGGAGGAAGCGCGGCGGGGCCGGGGTGTCCTCGTCCGGCCGGGGCGCGTCGGGGAGGTCGAAGAGTTCGGCGCCGTTCTCGTCCCGGAAGGTGATCAGCCGTTCCCGCAGCCGTTCGAAGACCGGGGCGAGCCTGGTCAGCCGGCACCAGGTCGGGGCGTCCTTGACGGAGGCGGGGCCGAAGGCGGCGAGATAGCGCAGGACGGCGTCGTCGGGGGTGAAGTCCGCCGCCGCGTCGGCGGCCCGTGCGCCGAACCACGCGTGCGCCGTGGTGAGTGTGACCTGCCCGCTGCGGCCCCAGAGTCCGCGCGGGGTGGTCTGGACGAGCGGCAGCAGACAGCGGGCGGCGGTGGCCAGGTACCCGGGGTCGGCGCCGGGCCACCGCCGGGCCAGTGCCGCCTTCAACTCCTTGAGCGGCAGGGGCTGTTCCTCGACGAGTTCCCGGGCGTGGGCGGTGAGCCGGTCCAGGTCCACCCCGGCCGGACCGGACCGGAGGAGCCGCAGCTCCCGGGCGATCTGCGGCTGGGCGAAGGCGCGCAGCGCGAAGCAGTCCTCGGCGGTGTGCGTGTGAAGGGTGGAACGCAGTGTGACCATCCGGCCGACCTCGCGGGAGGCCATCAGCCCGGACAGTTCGCCGGGGTCGAACCCGTCGAGCCTGGCGGCGAGTTGGACGTAGGGCGGCTTCACGTTCTGCGCCTGGAGCCCGACCAGCCGGGTCACGGCGTCCCGGGCGGAGAGGGTCTCGCGCCGCAGCAGGAGCTGGCGCGCGAGGGTGGCGCGGTTGAGCGCGCGGGTGGTGAGCACGGGCCGGGGCGCGCCGTCCGGGGTCTTCGGGGCCATGGTCCGCACCGTACGCGGGCTCGCGGCCAGGTTCTGTCCGCAAGCCCGCGCGTGCCGTGTGTTCTCCCCCGCCGGTCGCTCAGAGCGCGGCGGTGACCGTGAACAGCGCCCCGTCCGGGTCGCGCAGGGTCGCCTCGTCCACCTGGGCCGACGGGCCGGAGCGCAGCACGAGGGAGCCGCCGGAGGCCAGCGCCGACTCGACGGCCGCCGTGACGTCGGGCACGTCGAAGTGCACGTGCCAGCGCGGCCGGATCTGCGGGTCGGGCGCCGCCTGGACGGCTCCGCCGCTGATCCGCGCCAGCGGTTCGTCGCCGTCCAGGAGCACCGACCGGTCCCCCTCGCGCGTCAGGCGCAGCTTCCCCTCGCCCTCGGGCTGCCAGCCGAGCGCGAGTGAGTAGAAACGGCCGGCCCTGGCCGCGTCCCGGGTGCGCAGTTCCAGGGAGGCCGAGCCGCTGCCGCGCCCCACGGACCAGTCGGAGCGCACGGAGCCCTCCCAGATCCCGAAGACGGCGCCGTCCGGGTCGACGGCGAGCGCCGCGCGGCCGGTGTGGAAGGCCAGCGGGCCGACCCCGACCGTGCCGCCGCGCTCCCTGATCCGGGCCGCCGCCTCGTCCACGTCCGTGACGTTGAAGTACGGCGTCCAGGAGACGGCCACCTGGAGCGAGGAGGCGAGCGCCCCGATCCCGGCGACCGGCAGACCGTCGGTGAGCGCCACGGAGAAGTCGTCCCCGAGCCCGGCTCGCCGGTAGGTCCAGCCCAGTACCTTGCCGTAGAAGTCCTGGGCGCCCGTCAGTTCACGCGCCAGCAGGCTCACCCAGCACGGCGCTCCGGCGACTCCCTGTGCTTTCGGCATTCCACTCCGTTCCCTCGGCATCCTCCGCCTTCCGGTAGGACCGCTTCTGAAGGCTAGTGCCCTTACGTGCACGCCAGACACCTTTGAGGGGTTTGAAGGGATGCGGGGAGGGGCGGCGGCGCGGGCGCCACGGCGGCCAGGACTGTCCGCAATATGATCAACCACTTATCATGGGAGCGCTCCCAATGATTGGATGACCATCCCTCCGGGTGACGATCGCCCCGGCGGAGCCCCGATGGAGGTCGCGCGATGGAGGCAAGGGGACGGACGGGACGGACGGGCCAGCCCACCCTCGAAGAGGTGGCGGCGCGCGCGGGCGTGGGTCGCGGCACCGTCTCCCGCGTCATCAACAACTCGCCACGGGTACGGGACTCCACCCGGCAGCTCGTCCAGCAGGCCATCGCCGAACTGGGCTACCTGCCCAACCGGGCGGCCCGCGCCCTCGCCGGGAGCCGCACCGACGCGGTGGCGCTGGTGGTCCCGGAGACCGAGAAACGGTTCTTCGCGGAGCCGTACTTCTCGGAGGTGCTCCACGGTGTCGGCACCGAACTCGCGGACACCGAGATGCAGTTGCTGCTCACGCTCGTACGCACCGAGAAGGAACGCGCACGTTTCCTCCAGTACGCCCACGCCGGCCGGGTCGACGGTGTGCTGCTGGTCTCCGTCCACGGCAGCGACTCCCTGCCGGACCAGCTCGCCGCGATGGGCCTGCCCACCGTGCTGAGCGGTCGCCGGTCGGCCGGCGAGCCCGTGTCGTACGTCGACTCCGACAACGTCGGCGGGGCCCGCGCCGCCGTGCGGCATCTCACGGAGACCGGGCGGCGCCGGATCGCCACGATCACCGGGCCGCTGGACATGTACGCGGCACAGTGCCGGCTCACCGGGTACCAGGAGGCCGTGGCGGCGGCCGGCGGCGACCCGGACCCGTCGTGGACGGAGCACGGCGACTTCACCGAGGAGAGCGGGCTGCGCGCGATGACGGAGCTGCTGGCCCGCCATCCCGATCTGGACGCCGTGTTCGCCGCCTCCGACGTGATGGCGGCGGGCGCCCTGCACGCGCTGCGGGCCGCCGGACGGCGGGTGCCGGAGGACGTGGCCGTCGTCGGCTTCGACGACTCCCCCATCGCCCGGCACACCGAACCCCGGCTGACGTCCGTGCGGCAGCCCGTGGAGGAGATGGGACGCGCGATGGCGCGGGTGCTGCTGGAGTCGATCGAGAACCCGGCGGCGCCCGGCCAACACGTCGTACTGCCGACGAAGTTGGTCCGGCGCGCCTCGTCCTGAGCGCCTGCCCCGCCCCGCCCCGTCCCGTCTGTCCCGTCGCGGGTCAGCGGGTCAGCGGGTCGCGAGGTCCGGGGCCGTGGACGTCAGAAATGTCGCGGCCCAGACGAGCGGCGCGTTCCAGTTGACGGTGTTCTCCTTCGAGCCCCAGGCGCTCGGCGCGGTGCCGGGACCGGCGTACGACTTGGCGGCGGGGCGGCCGGGCGGGGTGACCGGGTCGTTGATGTTCACGCTGTTCGGGCCGCCGGAGAGCCAGCCGTGGGGATACGGCGTCGCCGGGTAGCGCCCCCAGGCGAGCCGGTCGTGCAGGTCGGTCTCCCGGTGGGCGCCGTAGCCCGTCACGTACGAGATCCGCATGGCGTTGGTGCCCAGCAGATAGTCCATGGCCCGGTGCATGGCCTTGAGATGGCGGCGGTCGTGCCCGAGGTCGTACGCGGTGCCGAGCAGCAGCATCCGGTTCACGACGGCGGCGTTGGAGCCCCACGGGTAGGGCTCGGCCCCGGAGATCAGCGCCGGGTAGCCCTCGCGGCGCTGGGTGTCGACCAGGGCGTCGGCGGCGGTCCGCAGGTCCGCGCGCATCCGGGCGAGGTCGGCCTCGGGCAGGTCGCCCGGTACGGCGAGGAGGGACAGGGTGCCGGCGGGCGCCGCCCGGCTCCAGTCGACGGGGCCGATCTCGCCGTAGTGCGGGGAGCCGGTCACGGCGGCGCGGTAGCCGGCGGCGGAGCGGTCGGCGCGCTGCCGGGCGGTGAGGTAGAGCTCGGCCGCCGCCGCGTAGCGGTCGTCGCTGTTCCGGGCGTCGGGGTAGTCGCCGCCGCCCTCGGCGTCGGTGCCGTCGTCACTCTCCGGCTGGTCGACGTCCGGCCGCGCCTCGGCGCGCGCCCACGCGTCCCGCGCGGACGCCCACAGCGCGCGGGCCCTCCCGGCGTCGAACCGCTCCAGGACGCGGGCGAGTTGGGCGTTCGTACGGGCCACGGCGTAGGTGGCGTTGGTGGACGGCGGCATCGCGGAGCGGGGCAGGGCGTTCTCGGCGGCGATGTCCGTGACCGGGAAGGGGGACCAGGTGTGGTTGTGCACCTTGTGCGAGGCGAGGCCGGACGCGGGGAGCATGCCGGACATGAAGCGTGAGCCGTAGGCGACCTCGTCGAGGATGTCGGGCACCCCGTTGCCGGCTTCCGGCAGGGGCAGGCTGCCGTCGCCGTACACGTGCTTCCGGCGCTCGTAGAGGTTGAGCAGGGTCCAGGCGGAGACGGCGTGGTTGACGGGGTAGACCCCGAAGTCACCCGCGTCGGCCCAGGAGCCCGCGACGTCCAGCCGCCGCTCACGGCCCGCGCCGCCGTCGCCGCCCGTTTCCTTGCCGCACCAGTTCTTCCAGCAGGGCACGGAGCTGTCGCCGGGGTGCAGGGCGGGGTGCGCGTGGGCGGCGTACTGGAGGTACCGGGCCTCGACCGGGGTGCCCATGCGGTGGAAGTAGAAGTACCGCAGGGCCTCGCGGCCGAGCTGGGGGTGGAGCGGGGCGCGGCTGACGGTGAACGGCACGCTCGTCCCGGTGCCCGCGACCGTGAGCCGGCGGACGCCCTGGCCGGTGGCGTGCGAGAAGTCGGCCTGGTGGACATGGTCGCCGGACGCCTTGTCGGGGCCGACGACGCGGGTGGTGCCGGAGGCGACGGTACGGCCCCGGTCGTCCAGGAGCTGCCAGGTCAGGGGCCGGGTGGCCGCCGTGACGACGGTCGCGATCTTGTCGGCGCCGGCCGCGTAACCGATCTGGTTGACCAGGACAGGACCGGTCCCCGCGGCGGGGGCAGGAGCCGGGTCGTCGGCGGTCCCGGCGACCGTGGCGGGCACCAGGGCGACGGCCAGGGCGAGCGGCAGCGACGCGAGCAGGTTCGTACGCATGGGTCGGGTCCTCCGCGGCACACCCGGGGGCGGGACGGCAGAACCTAACGGACGACTCGGGGACGGGCGGACCGACACCCCGGTACCGCGCCTGCCTTTGCCACCCGCGGACCGGGGCGGGGGTTCCCACCCGCGGACCGGGGCCGGGACCCGGGCCGCCGGGGGCCGTACCTCTCAGGCGACGGAGCCGATCCGCCTCGCGGTCGCCCGGTTCCCGTCGTGGTGGATCGGGGTGTGCGCGCCGGTCAGGGCGGCCCCCGTGCCGCCCCGCCGGTCGGCGACTATCTCGGCGGCGATCGACAGCGCGGTCTCCTCGGGCGTACGGGCGCCGAGGTCCAGACCGATGGGGCTGCGCAGCCGTGCCAGTTCCCGTTCGCCGACACCGGCCGCCCGCAGCCGCGCCTGGCGGTCCAGATGCGTACGGCGGGAGCCCATGGCACCGACATAGGCGACCGGGAGCCGGAGGGCGAGTTCCAGCAGCGGGACGTCGAACTTGGCGTCGTGCGTCAGCACGCACAGGACCGTACGGCCGTCCGTGTCGGTCGACGCCAGATAGCGGTGCGGCCAGTCCACCACGACCTCGTCGGCCTCCGGGAAGCGGGCGCGCGTGGCGAAGACGGGGCGCGCGTCGCAGACCGTGACCCGGTAACCGAGAAAGGAACCCACTCCGACCAGGGCGGACGCGAAATCCACCGCCCCGAAGACGATCATGCGCGGGGCGGGCACGATGGACTCCACGACGAGGGTCAGGGGCCGTTCGCACCGCACGCCGTCGGCGCCGATCGTGACGGTGCCGGTGCGGCCCGCGTCCAGCAGGGCGCGGGCCTCGGCCGCCGCCGTACGGTCCAGTTCCGGACGGCCGCCCAGCGTGCCCTCGTACGCGCCTCCGGGGCGTACCAGCAGCGGGCGGCCCCGCAGCTCCGGGGGGCCGTCGGTGAGCCGGGCGAGGGCCGCCGCCTCGCCCCGGGCGGCGGCGGCCAGCACGGACCGGAAGACCGCCGCGCCGGGCGTGTCCGCGCGGATCGGCGTGACCAGGACATCGATGACTCCGCCGCAGGTCAGACCGGTGGCGAAGGCGTCCTCGTCGCTGTAGCCGAAGGTCTCCAGGACGGTCTCGCCATCCGCCAGGGCCGCCCGGCACAGCTCGTACACCGCGCCCTCCACACAGCCGCCGGAGACCGAGCCGATGGCGGTGCCCTCGCTGTCCACGGCGAGGGCGGCACCCGGCTGCCGGGGGGCGCTGCCGCCGACGGCCACCACCGTGGCCACGGCGAAGTCGCGTCCCTGCCCGACCCACCGGTCCAGTTCCTCGGCGATGTCCAGCATGTCGGCCTCCTCTGGTCTCTCAGTATCGGACGGACGGGGGATCGGGGCCCGTCGGCCCGCGCCGGGCCCTCTCGCGGGGCCACCGGCCGTGACGGTCGGGAACGGCGGGACGGCGACGGCGACGGCGACGGCGACGGCGACGGCGCACGGTCGGGTCGGGTCGGGTCGGGTCGGGTCGGGTCGGGTCGGGTCGGGTCAGACTGGGCCGGGCAGGGCCGGGTCAGGTGCCGGTGAGGTGTTCCGGCCGTACCGGTGTCCGGTTCAGCTCCAGCCCCGTGGCGTCGCGGATCGCCGCCAGCACGGCGGGGGTCGAGGACAGGGTCGGGGCCTCGCCGACGCCGCGCAGCCCGTACGGGGCGTGCGCGTCGGCGAGTTCGAGCACGTCGACGGGGATGGTCGGGGTGTCGAGGATGGTGGGGATCAGATAGTCGGTGAAGGACGGGTTGCGCACCTTCGCGGTCTTCGGGTCCACGACGATCTCCTCCATGACCGCCACGCCCAGGCCCTGGGTGGTGCCGCCCTGGATCTGGCCGACGACCGACAGCGGGTTGAGGGCCTTGCCGACGTCCTGCGCGCAGGCCAGTTCGACCACCTTGACCAGGCCGAGTTCGGTGTCGACCTCGACCACCGCGCGGTGCGCGGCGAACGAGTACTGGACATGGCCGTTGCCCTGCCCCGTATGCCGGTCGAACGCCTGGGTGGGCCGGTGGCGCCACTCCCGTTCGACGTCGACCGACTCGTCCTCCAGCACGTCCACGAGATCGGCCAGGACCTCGCCGCCGTCGGTGACGACCTTGCCGCTCTCCAGCAGCAGTTCGGCGGTGGCCCAGGCGGGGTGGTACGTGCCGAACTTGGCGCGGCCCAGCTCGAAGACCCTCTCGCGGACCAGTTCGCAGGCGTTCTTCACCGCGCCGCCCGTGACATACGTCTGACGGGACGCGGAGGTCGAACCGGCGGACCCCACACGGGTGTCGGCGGGCTGGATCGTCACCTGCGCGACGCCCAGTTCGGTGCGGGCGATCTGCGCGTGGACGGTGACGCCGCCCTGGCCGACCTCCGCCATCGCGGTGTGCACGGTCGCGACCGGCTCGCCGTTGATGACCTCCATCCGCACCCGGGCGGTGGAGTAGTCGTCGAACCCCTCGGAGAATCCGACGTTCTTGATGCCGACCGCGTACCCCACACCCCGTACGACGCCCTCGCCGTGCGTGGTGTTGGAGAGCCCGCCGGGCAGCGCCCGTACGTCGGGGGCCTCGCCCGCCGTGAGCCACTGGCGTTCCGGCGGCATCGGCCGTGCCTTGACACGGCGCAGCAACTCGGCCACCGGGGCGGGTGAGTCGACACGCTGGCCGGTGGGCAGGAGGCTGCCCTGCTCCATGGCGTTGAGACGGCGGAACTCCACCGGGTCCATGTCCAGCGCGGCGGCGAGCTTGTCCATCTGCGCCTCGTAGGCGAAGCACGCCTGTACGGCGCCGAAGCCGCGCATCGCGCCGCAGGGCGGGTTGTTGGTGTAGAGCGCCAGGGCCTCGATGTCGACGTCCTCGACCACGTAGGGGCCGACGGAGAGGGAGGAGGCGTTGCCGACGACGGCCGGGGAGGAGGAGGCGTACGCGCCGCCGTCCAGCACGATCCGGCACTTCAGATGGGTGAGCCTGCCGTCCTTGGTGGCGCCGTGCTCGTACCACAGCTTCGCCGGGTGGCGGTGGACGTGCCCGAAGAAGGACTCGAACCGGTTGTAGACCATCTTGACCGGTTTGCCGGTGCGCAGGGCCAGCAGACAGGCGTGGATCTGCATCGACAGGTCCTCACGGCCGCCGAAGGCGCCGCCGACGCCCGAGAGCGTCATGCGGACCTTCTTCTCGGGCAGTCCGAGGACGGGCGCGATCTGGCCCAGGTCGGAGTGGAGCCACTGGGTGGCGACGTACAGGTCCACCCCGCCGTCCTCGCCCGGCACGGCGAGGCCGGACTCCGGGCCGAGGAACGCCTGGTCCTGCATGCCGAAGACGTAGTCGCCGGTGACGATCACGTCGGCGCGCTTCGCCGCCTCGCCGGCGTCGCCGCGCACGATGGGCTGGCGGTGCACGATGTTGGGGTGCGGGACGTGGTCCGCGTGGTGGTCGTCGCGGTGCTCGTGGACGAGCGGCGCGCCCTCGGCGGTGGCGGACGCCTCGTCGGTGACGACGGGCAGGTCCGCGTAGTCGACGCGGATCTTGGCGGCGGCCCGGCGCGCGGTCTCCGGGTGGTCGGCCGCGACCAGGGCGACGGGCTCGCCGTGGTGGCGGACCTTGCCGTGGGCGAGGACCGGCGTGTCCTGGAACTCCAGCCCGTAGCGGGTCACTTCGGTGGGCAGGTCGTCGTAGGTGAGGACGGCGTGGACACCGGGGGTGGCCAGGGCCTCGGCGATGTCGATCGACCGGATCTCGGCGTGGGCGACGGTGCTGCGCAGGGTGTGTCCCCACAGCATGTCCTCGTGCCACATGTCCGAGGAGTACGCGAACTCACCGGTGACCTTGAGGATGCCGTCGGGGCGCGGGGTGGACTCGCCGATGCCGCCCCGGGCGCGGGACCCGGAGTGCTGGGTGACGTCGGAGGGGGTGCCCGCGGGGACGGTCGACGCGGCGGGCACGGGCGCGGCGCCGCGCTCGGCGGGAAGGGGCGACGCGGCGGGGGCGGGCGGGGGCGCCGGAACGGGGCTGTTCCCGGTGGGGAGCGGTGTCGTCATGGCCGGTCCGTCCCTTCCCCGGATCCCTGGCGGGCGGAGGCGAGGCGGACCGCGTCGAGGATCTTCTCGTAGCCGGTGCAGCGGCACAGGTTGCCGGAGAGTGCCTCGCGGATGTCGGCGTCGGTCGGGGAGGGGGTGCGCTCCAGCATCTCGTCGGCGGCGACCAGCAGCCCGGGGGTGCAGAAGCCGCACTGCACGGCGCCCGCGTCGATGAACGCCTGCTGGACGGGGGAGAGTTCACCGCCCTCTCCGGTCCGGGAGTCGGTTCCCCCGGTGCCGCCGGCCTGCCAGCGCCGGGCCTGCTCCAGGCTCGTACCGGTGGAACAGCCGTCGGAGGCGCAGGCGGCGCCGGGGTGGGCGTCGGCGCGGTGGCGGGCGTAGTCGGCGAGGCCCTCGACGGTGACCACGTCGCGGCCCTCGGCCTGCCCGGCGGCGACCAGGCAGGCGCAGACGGGCACACCGTCCAGGCGGACGGTGCAGGAGCCGCACTCGCCCTGCTCGCAGGCGTTCTTCGAACCGGGCAGGCCCATGCGCTCCCGCAGGACGTACAGCAGGGACTCGCCCTCCCAGACGTCGTCGGCCTCCTGTGGGCGGCCGTTGACCGTGAAGTTGACGCGCATCGTTATGCGGCTCCTTCCAGTGTGGTGCCGGTGGCCCGGTACTGCTCCCAGGCCCAGCCGAGGGTGCGGCGGGCCATGACGCCCACGGCGTGGCGGCGGTACGCGGCGGTGCCGCGCACGTCGTCGATCGGGTTGCAGGCGGCGGAGGCGAGAGCGGCGAACTCCTTGGCGACGGACGGGGTGATGATCCCGCCGTTGTCCCAGAAGCCGCCCTCCTCCAGCGCCGCGTTGAGGAAGTCCTCGGCGACGCGGGCCCGCAGCGGGGTAGGCGCGGCGGAGCCGATGCCGGTCTTCACGGTGCGGGTGTCGGGGTGCAGGGCGATGCCGAACGCGCAGACCGCGATGACCATCGCGTTGCGGGTGCCGACCTTGGAGAACTGCTGCGGGCCCGACGCCTTCTTGATGAGGACGGCCTTGATCAGCTCGTCCGGGGCGAGCGCGTTGCGCTTGACGCCCGTGTAGAACTCCTCGACGGGGATGCGGCGGACCCCGCGCACGGACTCGACCTCCACCTCCGCGCCCGCCGCGAGGAGCGCGGGGTGCGCGTCCCCGGCGGGCGAGGCCGCGCCGAGGTTGCCGCCGACGGAGCCCCGGTTGCGGATCTGCGGCGAGCCGACGGTGTGCGAGGCGAGCGCGAGTCCGGGCAGTTCGGTCCGCAGGTTCTCCATGATCCGGGTGTACGGGACGGAGGCGCCGAGCCGGACGTGGTCCTCGCCGACGGACCACTCGAACAGGTCGCCGACGCGGTTGAGGTCCAGCAGGTACGCGGGCCGCCGGTGGTCGAAGTTGATCTCGACCATGACGTCGGTGCCGCCGGCGAGGGGGACGGCGGTGGGGTGCTCGGCCTTGGCGGCGAGCGCGTCCTCCCAGCCGGCGGGGCGAAGGAAGTCCATGAGCGGCTCTCTTCATTCGTGATCGGGCGTTCACGGGAGCCCGGGGACGGCCGGGAGTGCCGGCCGCCGGTCCGGCGGCTGTCCTCGCGCCGGTGGTCCCACACGGCGCACCGGCCGTTGTCCTACGCGGGAGTGCACCGGGCCCTGTTCGGCGGACAGGACCTAGCTGTTGACGCCGGGGGGCTCAAGTACACCGGTCCTAGCCCGTCCGGGGCAGTCACCGAAACCATGAAGCTGTTCGCCGGGCGCCTTCCGGGTCTTGTAGATTCGAACAAATTCGGTGGACGAGACGAGAACAGATCGGCGGCGACGAGATGCGGCTGCGCGCACTGCTGGAGACCGACGCGCTGGGCCTGCGGCTGCTCGGCGGCGGGGACGAGCTGGACCGTTCCGTTCGGGGTGTGATGACCACCGATCTGCGGGATCCGAGCCGCTATCTGTCGGGCGGCGAGCTGGTGCTGACGGGGCTGGCCTGGCGGCGCGCGCCCGAGGACTCCGAGGCGTTCGTCCGGCTCCTCACCGGCGCCGGGGTGGCGGGGCTGGCGGCCGGCGAGGCCGAGCTGGGCGCGATCCCGGACGATCTGGTCGGGGCGTGCGCGCGGCACCGGCTGCCGCTGTTCGCGGTGAACGAGGCGGTCGCGTTCGCGTCGATCACCGAGTACGTGGTGCGGCGGGTGTCGGGCGAGCGCGCCGGGGACCTGGCCGCTGTCGTGGACCGGCACCACCGGCTGATGACGTCGGGGCCGGGCGGTGGCGGACCGGAGGTCGTGCTGGACCTGCTCGGTACGGATCTGGACCTGCGGGCGTGGGTGCTCTCCCCCACCGGGCGCCGGATCGCGGGCGGTCCGCTGGCCGCCCCGGCGGGCGCGGCGCTGGCGGCCGAGCATCTGGCGGCCACGCGCGCGGGGCGGCGGGCGCCGCACCGGGTGGCGCTGGGCGGGAAGACGTACTCGCTGTTCCCGGTACGCGGCGCCGCCGGGCCTGCCGGTGCGGCGTCCGGGGGCCCGGCCGGGGACGTACGCGCGCGGGTCCTGTCCGACTGGCTGCTGGCCGTGGAGTCGGACGCCGGTGAGTGGGGCACGCCCCGGCTGGATCTGCTCCGGGGCGTCACGGAACTGATCGCCGTCGAACGGGACCGGCGGGAGGCGGCGCGTACGGTACGGCGCCGGCTCGCCCAGGAGATCCTGGGGCTGGTCCGGACGGGCGCCCCGCCCGCCGACATCGCGGCCCGGCTGCGGGTCGCGGCTCCGGTCCTGGTACCGGGCCGGGGGGCGGAGCCGTACTGGCAGCTGGTGGTGGCGCGCGTCGACTGGGCGGACGGGGCGGGGCCGGACGAGACCGGCACGGGCACGGAGAGCGGGACGGGCGGCGGGACGGGCGAGGACGAGGCGGGCGCGGTGGCCCGGTCGGTGCTGGAGGAGATCCTGGCCGACCCGGCGACGGCGGACCCGGAGTCGGGCGACCGGATCGCGGTGGCGCACTCCGGCGGCGAGGCGGTCGCGCTGCTCCCGATGCCGGGGCCGGAGTCCGCCCCCGGACCGGACGGCGACGGCGCGCTCCCCGGGCCGATGAGCGGGGGCCTGCACGCCGAGACGCTGCTGGCGGCGGTACGCGAACCGCTGGCCGCCGGTCTGGCGGACGACGGGCGGCTGACCCTCGGCGTCAGCGCGGCCGTGCGCTCGGCGGAGGGTCTGCGCGGCGCGCTGGAGGAGGCCCGGCACGCCCGCCGGGTGGCCGCCGCCCGGCCGGGCCCGGTGTGCGGCGCCGGGCACCACGAACTGGCCTCGCACGTCCTGCTGTTGCCGTTCGTCCCGGACGACGTACGGCGCGCGTTCACCGCGCGGCTGCTCGACCCGCTGCGCGACTACGACCGCCGCCACCGCGCCGAACTGGTCCCGACCCTGGAGGCGTTCCTGGACTGCGACGGCTCCTGGACCCGCTGCGCGGCCCGGCTGCATCTGCATGTGAACACGCTGCGGTACCGGGTGGGCCGTATCGAGCAGCTGACCGGCCGCGATCTGGCGCGGCTGGAGGACAAGCTGGACTTCTTCCTTGCCCTGCGCATGAGTTGACGGTGCGTCACCCTCCGCGTACCGGTGGCAGGCCGACGCGGCACCGGTCGCGGCCCGCGCGACACCGGGAACGGCACCGGATGACACGGTTGACCGCCGTCACCCGTGGCGGTCGACCGGAGATCCAACCGCTCCGGGCGGACGGGCTCGGCGGCCCGCGCACGACACCCGCCGCGCGTCGGCCGGCGGACACCGCGCGCAGGTCAGCGCGGGTGACGGAGATCACGGACACCCGGTCGGAGAGCGGTCGCGGACCGGCTGACGGGGTGTCGAAAGCGTCGCTGTCGAGACCAAGTTGACCAAGGCATTGTGAATTTTTTCACCTGGGCTACTGGCCCGGCGTGCCGATCCGTGCTGAGATGCGGGAGAACTCAACAGCACAATGGCGCGCTCGGGGAGGGCAATGTGGCGGATACCGCCATGTCTGGTTCCGGATCCATCACCGGGGACGACCCACTCCAGACCGCGGTATGGCGGTTGCGCTCGCGCGGCTGCTGGACCGACGCCGCCGCTCTGCTCGCGCCCCGGCCGGGCGCCGCGGCCTCCCTCCAGCGGGCCTCGCTGCTGGTGGAGCGCTGCATGTTCACCGGTGAGGGATGGGCCGAGGCGGAGGACGCGCTCCGGGTCGCGGAGGCGACCGCCCGGGAGGACGACGAACGCGGCGCCGCCGCCGGTGAGCGCGGTCATCTCGCCTACGCGGCGACGATCCTCGGCGTACGGGACCGGGCCGACGAGGCGCGCGCCGCGCTCGGGCGGGCCGCCGCGCTGCTCGCCCCGACGGCGCCCGGCAGACCGCTGCTGGACTTCCGCCGCGGCCTGATCGCCGAACATCTCTCGGACTCCCCCCAGTCGGCGCTCGCCGCCTACCGGCGCGCCCACGCGGGCGCCACCACGCACGGGCAGCCGCTGCTGCTCTCCTTCACCTGGCGCCATCTGGCCGGACTCGCCCTGCGCGAGGGGGAGTTGGCGGAGGCACGGCACGGCTTCGGCGAATCGCTGCGGATCCGTGAGGAGTTGGGCTATCTGGTCGGTACGGCCCCGGCCCTCGCCGCACTGGCGGACGCCGAGCCTGAGCCGGAGGCGACCCGGCTGCGCGCGGAGGCGGCCCGGCTGTTCCGGCTGCTGGGCGGCGTACCGACCTGGCTGGCGGCACAACTCGCACCGAGCACGGCGGCGTAGGGCCTGTCCGGCGGAGCTTGGGGCCGGCCCCGGGGGCATACGACGCCTGCGGTGGCCCGGCCGAGGGTGCGGTGCGTGCGGCGCCGGGCGGGTCGGGCCCCGGAGCGGGCGCGCAGACGTACGGACGCCGGTCCCGGGGACGGTCCGGACGTACGAGGCGACGCAGCGCACGCGCCTGACCGGCGAGTACGTACGACGTCGTGGACGATGCCCGGCAGTACGCGCCCGGCGTGGGGCCGGGCGGACACGCGCGGCTCGCCTCCCCGCCCGGGGCGGACCCCGCCGCGCCGCGGGCCGCCCCGGGCCGGCGGCATAAGGCTCGTCAGGCAGCGGCCTTCACCGGCTCAGCAACGCGCCGCCCCCTCCTCAGCCCCGGGGCCCGCCCCGCTCCGGACCCGTGATCGACGTGGATGTCGCGGGGCCGGCCGTTCCGGCAGCCGCCCCCGGGCGGGCCGAGTCGAGCGGTGATCCGGGCTTGCGTGCCTGGGGGCCCGCCCGGCGCAGCAGGCGTTCCAGGGGGTGCTCCACCCACTGGTACGCCATCCCCGCCAGGGCCAGGCTGATCACGATCGCCAGCAGCCAGAACCCGGCGGTGGTCGCCAGGGTCTCCGTACGCCCGAAGCGGGCGAGCAGCGCGCGGATGACGATCTCGTGGACCAGGTACCAGGCGAACGACCAGTGCCCCAGCCGTACCGACCAGGTGCCGCCGAGGCCCGTACGGCCGCCCGCCAGGTCGGCCTGCGCCGCCGCGCACACCAGCAGGGCGAAGATCGGCGCGGAGAGCAGTTGCGAGGCGCTGTACGGGCTGTACCAGAGGCTGTCGGGGACGGCCGCGTGCCACGGGATCAGGGCCAGGTGCCAGAGCGCGACCAGGCCGATCGCCGCGGGCAGGGCGACCGGTGGGCGCCAGCCGCGTTTGACGGCGAGCCCGGCGGCGACCCCGACCACGAACTGGAGCATGCGCGTCGGCGGGAAGTAGTCGAGCAGCCAGACACGGGTGGCGCCGGTGTCGATCAGCGCACTGGCGAACCACACCAGGACGAGCGCGACGCACATCGTCACGGCGGTCCAGAAGCGGCCCCGGCCGGAGCGCAGCGCCGGAAGAAGCATCAGGAGCGGGAAGACCAGATAGAACCAGGCTTCGTCGCTGAGCGACCAGGCCGCCGGGTTCGCGCCCTTCTGGATCACCGGATCGGCCACCCACGCGTGCACCATCAGCAGGGTGGCGAGGACGGCCTTCGTGGACACCTCCTTGCCGATGGCGATCCAGACGGCGACCGAGGCCGCCGAGGTCACCACGAGCAGCGGCCAGATGCGGGCGAAGCGCCGCCACAGGAAGACCGTCGCGGGCACCCGCTGGCCGTCGTACGTCCAGGCGAGGACGAAGCCGGACAGGACGAAGAAGAACGTGACGCCGCTGCGCCCGTACCAGGTGGCCTGGCTGAGGCCGGGGATCTCGCCGACCTGCCGCGACAGGTGGTAGAGCACCACGATCAGCGCGGCCCAGAACCGCAGGCCGGTCAGGGAGGGCAGCCGGTCACGGCCGGAGAGCCCGGACCGGTCGGGGGTGGCGGAGGGCTGACGAGGACTGCTGGCGCGCATGACGTCCCGTGGTGTGGATGGCCGTTGGGTGAAGACTGAGTGACGCTACCGGTACCGGCGCGCACGGCCAAAGCGGGGGAGCCGTCCCCGCCGGCGGGCGTGGGGCGGTCAGTCCTCCATGCCCCGGAAGTGCTCCCGCACGCGCGCCCGTACGGTCGGCGGGTCCCCGGCGATCAGGGCCTCCAGCAGGGCGGCGTGCTCGGCGGCGTCCGCGACGAGCGCCGCCCGGACCGCCCTCGGCGCCCCGGCGGGCGGCCACTGCGTGCGGCGGTGCAGTTCGTCGGCGACCATGACCAGCTGGCGGTTGCCGGAGAGGGCGAGGAGCGCGCCGTGGAAGGCGCGGTCGCGGTCGGCGTACACGGCGGGATCGCCGTCGGCCGCCGCCGTGCGGGTCGCCTCGGCGAGCGGGCGCAGTTCGGTCCAGCGCTCGGCGGGGACGGTACGGGACAGGCCGAGTATCACCGGGACCTCGATGAGCGCGCGTACCTCGGCCAGCTCGGCGAGGTCGCGGCCGGTGCGTTCGGCGATCCGGAAGCCCCGGTTGGGCACGACCTCCACGGCGCCTTCGAGGACAAGCCGCTGCATGGCCTCGCGCACGGGGGTGGCGGACACGCCGAAGCGCTCGCCGAGCGCGGGGCCGGAGTAGACCTCGCCGGGCACCAGCTCACCGCTGACGAGTGCGGCACGGAGCGCGTCGAGGATCTGGCCGCGCACGGAGTGACGCCGCACGGTGCGGCGTACGCCGGGCGCGGGCGGGGCGAGCGGCGCGGACCGGTCGGCGCGGGGGTCGGCGGGCGGGGGAACCGACGGCCGGCGGGCGGCGGGGCCGGGGCGGGATGTGTCGTACGTGTGTTCACCGCGGGCCTGCCCGGGGACCCGTGGCGGGCCGCCGGCCTGCGTGGTCGTGGACGGGGACGCGGTCTCGCGGGGCCGCGCGGACTCCCGGGCGTCGCCGGGTACGGCCGCGCCGTCGTGCGCTCCGCCCTGCTCCACGGCGCCTCCTCCCGGGCCGGTCACGGTCCGCCGTCGGTCCGCCGTCGGCCCGGCTCGCACGAGCGGGGCCCCCGGAGCACCATAGGCGGACAGGGACACGGTTCCCACATCATTCGTGTCGGGTAAGGTAAGCCTCACCTTCAAACGATCGCGATTCGGTGGTCCCCCAGGAATGTCTGCGCACGCCCTGCTGCCCGGCCGGAACGCCTCTCCGGTCGCCGATGCCTATCGCCGGCTGACGGAGGCGTTCCCGTCGCTGCGCATCCACGAGCTGACGGACGACGAGCGTCCGGCGGACGGGGACGGCTGGGTCGGAGCGGGGGAACTCGCGGCGGGCGGCGAGGCCGTCGACACGTATCTCACCTGGGACGACGCGCAGGTGCTGCGCGACTACGCGCAGCGGGCCCGCCCCGACGTCGTCGCGTCCTTCGGACTGCACCGCTACGCCTGGCCCGCCTGTCTGCTGATCACCGTGCCCTGGTTCCTGAGCCGCCGGGTGCCCCGGGTGCCGGTGGACAGTGTGGCCTTCCAGCGGGCGCGCGGCCGGATGGCCGTCCGGATCGAGGAGTTCGCCTGTCTGCCGGACGATCCGGCCGCCGCTCTGCCGGGCGCCCGGACCGTCCCGGACGAGGAGGCGCTGCGCGGGGAGGTGCGGGCGGCGGTGGCCGAGCATCTCGGCCCGGTGCTCGCCGGTTTCGGGCCGCGCATGCGGCGCCGCGACCACGCGCTGTGGAGCATGGCGACCGACGAGATCGTCGAGGGCCTCTGGTACGTCGCGCATCTGCTGGGTGAGGAGGAGCGCGCGATGGCCGAGCTGGAACTGCTGCTGCCGGGCACCACGAAGCCGTACGTCGGTACGGCGGGCTTCCGCGAACTGCGGGGCCCCGAGGGCGAGTCGCTGCCGACCAGGGACCGGGCGAGCTGCTGTCTCTTCTACACGCTGCGGCCCGAGGACACCTGTGTGACCTGCCCGCGCACGTGCGACGCCGACCGGGTGCGCCGGCTGCGCGCCAGCCGTAACTGACGCCGCTGCGGCCTTCGTTGAACCATGCCACCCGTCCAGGTGGCTTCGGCCCCCAGAAAAATCGAACACAACTCATTTTTCCCTGGCGGCAGTTCGAGGGGATCACTCCTGTGCGCGTATCCTTGCGCCTCGTTGGCGTGCTCTTGTCCCGAAACCCGCTGTGCGCGTTCGCGGTTCGGCCACTATGACGCCCGAAACACCCCACTGCGATGCAAGGGACACCGCATGCGACTGACCGAATTCCCTCTCAACTGGCTTATTCCGGGCGCCGTGATGCTCGTCGGGATCCTGGCGGCGGTGGCGATCATCACGCGCGGCAAGCGCGCGGGCGGCAAGGCCACGACCGAGGACACCTGGGAGCGCAGCGAGGAACGGCGCAGACGGAAGGAAGCGGTCTACGGGACCGCCTCCTATCTGCTGCTGTTCTGCTGCGCCGCCGTGGCCGCCGCGCTCTCCTTCCACGGACTCGTCGGCTTCGGCCGGCAGAATCTCAATCTCAGCGGCGGCTGGGAGTACCTCGTCCCGTTCGGCCTCGACGGGGCGGCGATGTTCTGCTCCGTGCTGGCCGTGCGTGAGGCCAGCCACGGCGACGCGGCGCTCGGCTCGCGCCTTCTGGTGTGGACGTTCGCCGGGGCCGCGGCCTGGTTCAACTGGGTGCACGCGCCGCGCGGGCTGGACCACGCGGGCGCCCCGCAGTTCTTCGCCGGGATGTCGCTCTCGGCCGCCGTGCTCTTCGACCGGGCGCTGAAGCAGACCCGCCGGGCCGCACTGCGCGAACAGGGCCTGGTTCCCCGGCCGTTGCCGCAGATCCGGATCGTCCGGTGGCTGCGGGCGCCCCGGGAGACCTTCGCCGCCTGGTCGCTCATGCTGCTGGAAGGCGTACGCACGCTGGACGAGGCCGTGGACGAGGTGCGCGACGACCGGCGGCAGAAGCAGGAGAGCAAGCAGCGGCAGCGTGAGCAGGAGAAGCTGGGCCGGGCGAGGATCAAGGCGCTCAACCGGCAGCACCGGGCGTGGGGACGCGGCCGGGGCCGGCAGATCGAGATGGCGGGCGCCGGTGCCTCGCCGGCCGCCGTGGGGCCGGGCTCTCCGGAGCCCGTCATACCGGAGCTCACCTCCGAACGCGGCGCGTCGGACCCGCTGCCCGTACCGTCCCGCCCGTCCCTTCCGGCGGCCAGGAGCGGCGAGGGCCGTACCGTCGACCTGACGGCCGAGGACGACACCATGGCGCTGCACCGGATCGACTCCCTGGAGCGCAAGCTCACCGATCTGGAGAAGCAGTACGGCTGAGTGGGTCGTCGCCCGCCGGCGACGGGGGCGTACGAGACGGCTGAGCGGTGTACCGGGTCCCGGCACACCGCTCAGCCGTTTCCGGTGAAGGTCCCGGGCCGTCACGGCCGGTCCCGGACGGCCGTCCCCGCCGTCCCGCTGCTCGGCCGCTCGGCTCGGGCGGCAGTCCCGCGGCTCGGCCACCCGGCTCAGAGGGCCGTCCCGCTGTTCGGCCGCTCGGCCGATCCGGCTCAGGCCGCCGTCCCGCCGTTCAGTTCGAACCAGACCATCTTGCCCAGCCCCTGCGCCCGGACGCCCCAGGAGTCGGCGAGCCCCTCCACCAGGACCAGCCCCCGCCCATGGGTGCCGTCGTCCTCGGTCGGCTCGTCCGGCGTCGGCGGGGCATCCACGAAGTCCCGCACCTCCACCCGTAGCCGGGAATCGGCGACCGTCGCCTTGACCACCGCCCCGTGCTCGGTGTGCACCAGCGCGTTGGTCACCAGCTCACTGGTCAGGAGCTCCGCCACCTCCGCGGACTCCCGGGCGCGCCAATGGCTCAGCAACTCACGCAGCGCGTGCCGGACTTCGGGCACCGCCGTGAGATCGGCGCTCTCGACTCTGCGGAGCAACTGCTTGCTCAGCAGTCGCGCCTGCTCCCCCGTGCCTCTCATGACTCCTGCCCCCATGCGGTTCGTCGTCGTGCGGGCTTCCTCTCGTGAACGTTCTTCCCGAGATGCATGCCCCACTCACCTCCGGCCACGCCTCGCTGTCCGGGTCCGGGCGGGTACGGCGGCGAGTGCCCGGCGCTCCTCGTGGGAAAGGAGGGTTGCGAGAGCGGCGGCACACCCGGAGCCCGTCGTTCCGGAAGGCCGAGCCAGCGACCCGAGGAGCCCCGATGCACGACGACCGCACCCTGGTGGAAGGCCGGCTGGCGCGCGCCCTGCGCCAGTTCATCCGTCCCGCGCAGTACGCGGCCAGAACACCGCTCGCCCTCTCCGTCTGGGAGGTGCCGGGCGAGCCGGTGCCCGTGGGACAGGCGCTCCAGGCCACGTACACCCCGTTCACGACCGGCACGCCCTGGGGTGCGCCCTGGTCGACCAGCTGGTTCCGGCTGGAGGGCGTGGTCCCCGACGAGTACGCCGGGCGGCGGGTGGAGGTCGTGATCGATCCGGGCTTCACCGGCGAGGGGCCGGGCTTCCAGGCCGAGGGCATGGTCCACGACGCGGCCGGTGTGCCCCTCAAAGGGGTGCATCCGCGCAACCGCCATGTCCCGGTCGCCGCGCCGGCCGAGGGCGGCGAGGCGATCCATCTGCTGCTCGAAGCCGCCGCGAACCCGTCGATGCCGGGCGACTTCGCGCCGTCGCCGCTCGGGGACGTACGGACCGCCGGGGACGGCCCGTTGTACACGTTCGCCGCCGCCGACATCGCCGTGCTGGACGAGAACGTGTGGCATCTGGTGCTCGACATCGAGGTGCTGTCGGAGCTGATGGCGGAGCTGCCCGCCGACCGGTCGCGGCGGCACGAGATCCTGCGCGCGCTGGAGAACATGCTGGACGCGCTCGACCTGCACGACGTGGCGGGTACGGCGGAGGCGGGCCGCGCCGAACTGGCCGGGGTGCTGGCGAGCCCGGCCGCGCCCAGCGCCCACCGGGTCTCGGCCGCCGGGCACGCGCACATCGACTCGGCGTGGCTGTGGCCGCTGCGGGAGACCGTACGGAAGGCGTCGCGGACCTTCGCCAACGTCACGGCGCTCGCCGGGGAGTACCCGGAGCTGGTCTTCGCGTGTTCGCAGGCCCAGCAGTACGCGTGGGTCAAGGAGCACCAGCCGCACGTCTGGGAGCGGATCAAGAAGGCGGTGGCGGACGGCAACTGGGCCCCGGTGGGCTCGATGTGGGTGGAGTCGGACGCCAACATGCCGGGCGGCGAGGCGCTGGCCCGGCAGCTCGTGCACGGTACGCGGTTCTTCCGGGAGGAGCTGGGTGTCGAGACGGAGGAGATCTGGCTGCCGGACTCCTTCGGCTACACGGCGGCGTTCCCCCAACTGGCCAAGCTGGCGGGGGTGAAGTGGTTCCTCACCCAGAAGCTGTCGTGGAACCAGTCCAACAAGATGCCGCACCACACCTTCTGGTGGGAGGGCATCGACGGCACCCGGGTCTTCACGCACTTCCCGCCGGTCGACACCTACAACGCGCAGTTCCACGCGTCCGAACTGGCGCACGCCGAAAGGAACTTCGCCGACAAGGGCCGGGCGTCGCGCTCGCTGGTCCCGTTCGGCTGGGGCGACGGCGGAGGCGGTCCCACCCGCGAGATGCTGGAGAAGGCCCGCCGGCTGAGGTCCCTGGAGGGCTCCCCGCGGGTCGAGATCGAGAAGCCGTCGGCGTTCTTCGCCGCCGCCGAGGAGGAGTACGGGGCGAAGGCCCCCGTCTGGTCGGGCGAGCTGTATCTGGAGCTGCACCGGGCGACGTACACCACGCAGGCGAAGACCAAGCAGGGCAACCGCCGCAGTGAACACCTGCTGCGGGAGGCCGAGTTGTGGGCGACGGCGGCGGCGCTGCGGACCCCGTCGTACGCGTATCCGTACGACGCGCTGGACCGGCTGTGGAAGACGGTGCTGCTGCACCAGTTCCACGACATCCTGCCGGGATCGTCCATCGCGTGGGTGCACCGGGAGGCCAGGGACACCTACGCGCGGGTGCGGGAGGAGCTGACCGGGATCACGGAGGCGGCGGTCGCCGCGCTCGGCGGGGGCGGCAACGCCGTGCTCAACGCGTCCCCTTACGACCGGACGGAGGTCGTCGAGGCGGACACGGCGAGCCTCCCCGAGGGCAGTACGGCGCAGGCGCTGAACGGCCACGGCCGGTCGGCGGTCGCCGTCCGGGTGCCCGGCCTCGGCACGGCGCAGCTGGGCGGCACCGAGCCGGTGTCCGGGGTCACGGAGGTGACGACCCGCGGCGCGGGTTCGGGCGCGATCGTGCTGGACAACGGGCTGCTGCGGGTCACCGTCGACCGCGACGGGCTGCTCGGCTCCGTGCGGGATCTGACGGCGGACCGTGAGGTGCTGGCGCCCGGCGCGCGGGGCAATCTGCTCCAGCTGCACCCGGACCACCCCAACCAGTGGGACGCCTGGGACATCGACCGGCACTACCGGAACCGGCACACCGACCTCACCACGGCGGAGTCGGTGCAGCTGACCGAGCAGGGCCCGCTGCGGGCGACGGTGCGGGTGGTCCGTACGTTCGGCTCGTCGTGGATCGTGCAGGAGATCCGGCTGGCGGCCGGCAGCGCGCGGGTGGACGTGCTGACCGAGGTCGACTGGCAGGAGTCGGAGAAGGTCCTGAAGGCCGCGTTCCCGCTGGACGTGCACGCCGAACGGTCCACCGCCGAGATCCAGTTCGGGCATGTGCACCGTGCCACGCACACCAACACCAGCTGGGACGCGGCCCGTTTCGAGATCTGCGCGCACCGCTGGCTGCGGGTGGCCGAGCCGGGGTACGGCGTGGCGGTGGTCAACGACTCGACGTACGGCCACGACGTGACGCGCGCCGCGCACGGCGAGGGGCTGGGGACGACCGTACGGCTGACGCTGCTGCGCGCCCCGCACAGCCCCGACCCGGAGACGGATCTGGGCACGCACCGGTTCCGTTACGCGCTGGTGCCGGGCGCCGGGGTGACCGAGGCGGTGCGCGAGGGACTGGCGCTGAACCTGCCGGTGCGGGTGGCCGCCGCGCCGGAGACCGCGCCCCTGGTCCATGTCGACCACCCCGGCATCACGGTGGAGTCGGTGAAGCTCGCGGAGGATCGCAGCGGTGATGTGGTGGTACGGCTCTACGAGTCGGCGGGCGGGCGCGCCTCGGGCACGCTGCGCACCGGCTTCCCCGTTGTCCAGGCCCGGGTGACGGACCTGCTGGAGCGTCCGCTGCACGAGGCGGGGACGGGGGCGGACGGACTGCGGGTCTCGCTGCGGCCGTTCCAGATCCTGACGCTGCGGTTCACCCCGGCGTAGCCCCGGGGCGGGCGGAGGGGTCAGGGGCGCGGCAGGTTCCGCAGGTTGGAGCGGGCCATCTGCACCATCCGGCCCACCCCTCCGTCCAGCACCATCTTCCCGGCGGAGAGCGCGAAGCCCTGCACCATGTCGGCGCGGATCTTCGGCGGGATGGACAGGGCGTGGGGGTCGGTGACCACGTCCACCAGGGCCGGTCCCGGGTGCCGGAAGGCGTCCTTGAGGGCGCCCGCGAGATGTTTCGGCTTCTCCACCCGGACGCCGAAAGCCCCGGCGGCGCGGGCGACGGCGGCGAAGTCGGGGTTGCGGTTGGTGGTGCCGTACGCCGGCAGACCGGCCACCATCATCTCCAACTCGACCATCCCCAGGGCGGAGTTGTCGAACAGCACGATCTTGACCGGCAGGTCGTACTGGACGAGGGTGAGGAAGTCGCCCATCAGCATGGCGAATCCGCCGTCGCCCGACATCGAGACGACCTGCCGCTCCCGGTCGGTGAACTGCGCGCCGATCGCCTGCGGCAGGGCGTTGGCCATCGAGCCGTGGCTGAACGAACCGATCACCCGGCGCCGCCCGTTGGGCGTCAGATAGCGGGCGGCCCAGACGTTGCACATGCCGGTGTCGACGGTGAACACGGCGTCGTCGTCGGCCAGTTCGTCCAGCACGGACGCCACGTACTCCGGGTGGATCGGGACGTGCTTGTCGACCTTGCGGGTGTACGCCCCGACCACGCCCTCCAGCGCGTCGGCGTGCTTCTTCAGCATCCGGTCCAGGAAGCGGCGGTCGTGCTTGGCCCGGACGCGCGGAGTGATACAGCGCAGCGTCTCCCGTACGTCGCCCCACACCGCCAGCTCCAACTGCGCGCGCCGTCCGAGGCGTTCGGGCCGGATGTCGACCTGTGCGATCTTCACGTCGGAGCCGTCCGGCAGGAAGGCGTGGTACGGGAAGTCGGTGCCGAGCAGGAGGAGCAGCTCGCACTCGTGGGTGGCCTCGTACGCGGCGCCGTAACCGAGCAGCCCGCTCATGCCGACGTCGAACTTGTTGTCGTACTGAATCCACTCCTTGCCGCGCAGGGCGTGGCCGATCGGCGACTTGATCCGCTCGGCGAACTCCATCACCTCGGCGTGCGCCCCGGCCGTCCCGCTGCCGCAGAAGAGGGTGACGCGCTCCGCCTCGTCGATGAGCCGGACCAGTTTGTCGATCTCCGGGTCGCCGGGGCGGGCCGTCGGCCGGGAGGTGACCAGGGCGTGCTCGGCCGCCTTCGCCGGGGCGGGCCGGGAGGCGATGTCGCCGGGCAGGGTGACCACGCTGACGCCGCCCCGGCCGACCGCGTGCTGGATGGCCGTCCGGACCAGCCGGGGCATCTGTTCGGGGCTGGAGATCATCTCGTTGTAGTGGCTGCACTCCTCGAACAGCCGCTCCGGGTGCGTCTCCTGGAAGAAGCCGAGGCCGATCTCGGCCGTGGGGATGTGCGAGGCGAGCGCCAGCACGGGGGCCATGGAGCGGTGCGCGTCGTACAGCCCGTTGATCAGATGCAGATTGCCGGGGCCGCAGGAGCCCGCGCAGACGGCGAGCCGGCCGGTGATCTGGGCCTCGGCGCCGGCCGCGAAGGCCGCCGCCTCCTCGTGCCTGACCTGGACCCAGTCGACGGCCGCGTTGCGGCGGACGGCGTCCACCACGGGGTTGAGGCTGTCACCGACGACTCCGTACATCCGCCGCACCCCCGCGCGGGCGAGGATGTCGACGAACTGCTCCGCCACGTTCTGCCTGGCCATGGAGGCGCGCCCTTCCGGTCTCCGGCGGTCCGGGCGGACCCGTCCCGGGGCGCCCCGTCCGGCGCCCGCTGTCCATCAACCCACGCGCCGGGCGCTCACGCCTCCCAGACGCCGACGGCCGTGCGGTCGTCGGCGTACCCCTTGACCCGCAGTCCGACGTCCGACAGATAGCCGGCCAGCCCCGGCGGGCCGCCGGAGGCCCAGCGCCCGGCCAGTTCCGCGCCGAGGGCCGGGACCCCGCGCAGGGGCTCGGCGAGCCCGGAACTGGTCAGCAGGAGCGTGTCGCCCGGACGGGCCACCGAGGCGCGGAAACGGAACGGCTCGGGGGGCGGCGGGACGGGGTCCTCGACGACCGGCCCCGGCGGCTTGGTGATCTCCAGGTCCATGGTGAGCCGGTCGCCCTCGGGGGTTTGTTCGGTGGGGGCGTCGGGGGGCGCGGAGCCGAAGCCGAGGACCGGTGCGCCCCGGACGGCGGAGGGATCGGGGAGCACCGGCTCCAGGTCCTGCCAGGCGCCGTCCCGCAGCCGGAAGAGTCCGCCGCCGCCGACACCGAAGAAGACCCGGGTCCGGCAGCCGGGGTCGGCGGGGAGCAGCAGACAGCGCAGGCTCGCGGTGTAGTCGTCGGGGTCGCGGCCCAACTCGGCGGCGTGGGTGCGGAGTTTGCCGTACGTACGGTCGGTGAGCCGGTGCAGACCGGATTTCAGGTCGCCTCGGCGGCCGGCTCTTATGTCCTCGGAGAGGCGGCTGTGGCTGCGGCCGACGGCGCCGCCGATCCACCGGCACGCGTCGGCGGCGGAGAGGTGGGCGCCCTCGGTGGCGCGGGCGCCGGTGGCCACGGCGACCAGCACGAGGGCGCCGGGGCCGGTGCCGAAGCGGGCGGTGAGCAGGGCGTCCCGGCGCGGTTCGCCCCGGTGGCGGGCCGCGTCGCCGCGCAGGGAGGCGGCGCGGAGCGTGTATGTGCCGTACTCGGCGCCGTCGAGCACGGTGTCGGCGACGAGCTGGTCGAGCGCGCCGGGTTCGGCGGCGGGCAGGGCCGTGGGTTCGGCGGCGTAACCGGGCGGGCTGTCGCCGACGTGGCCGGGGTGCGGGGCGGGGTGGGGCGCCGGGGGCCGGGCCGGGTTCGGCGGTGGTTCGTGGGAGGTGCGCGGGTCGCGGGGCACGGCCGTCCCTGTCGGGTCGTGGGCGGTGGGGTCGAAGGCGGCGGGGGGCGGCTCCCAGGGCGCCCGTGGCCGGGGCGCGAGCGGGGCGGGGGCCACGGGGGTCGGGGGCGGAGGGGGCGCGGCGGTCGGCGGGGGCTCGGGAACGGGCATCACCGGGTGGGCGCCGTGCGCCTCCCACCAGCCCGGGGGCGGGGAGACGGGCCGGTCCGCCACCTCCTCGTCGGTGGAGTCGTCCTCGTCCTCGTCGGTCACGTCGATGGCGTCGACGGCCTGGTCGTAGCGCCGGGGCGGGGGCGCGGCCCGGCCGCCGAGGGTGTCCGTGGCCGAGTCGAAGCGGTCGTCGACCGTGTCCTCCGGCGGCCCGGCCGGACCCGTGTCGCGTGCGGACGCGTCGTACAGCCGTCCCCACCAGTCGTCGGCGGTGGCGGGCGGGTCCCCCTGCTGGCTCATGCTCCTATTGTCGACCGCGCGGGGCGTCAGAAAACGGGGCACCCGCAAAAAGAAGAGACACGGCGCGAAGCCGCCGCCGGGCCCGCGAACCGAGTCCGCCGGGCGACCCCACCCCCCACGGGAAGGACGCCCGGCGGACGTTCGGCTGGCCGGGGCGCGCCGGGCGCGCCGACCAGGATCCGGGGCCGGGTCCCGGCCGGAAACGGTCGGGGACCCTCGTACATCGACCGTACGCCGTTTCGCTTCGCAGCGACTCGTCGGGGTTCGGCGGGTACGTCCGGGTCATCAGCTTATCCGGCCAACCGGGTGGGCTCGCACGAATACCCCTGAGGCATATCTTTGCGGTCTGTTGATCAGGCAATGTCACCACATTGGCAGAGTGACGCGTGATACAGGGATGATGTCGGCGGCGGGTTTACGCCGTGGCCGGTATCCGCCACGAACCGCTGGTGGGAACGGCTACGTCCGGGGAGGGGTACAGGGGTGCTGGGAGCGATAGGTCTCGACGAGAGACAGGAGTCGGCGTACCGCGCGCTGGTGGCGCTCGGCGCGGCCGAGGCGGCCGATCTGGCGCATCGGCTCGCGCTGCCGGAGCGGGACACCGAACGCGCGCTGCGACGGCTGGAACAGCAGGGGCTGGCCGCGCAGTCGTCCTCCCGTACGGGGCGCTGGGTGGCCGCGCCGCCGGCGGTGGCGCTGGGCGCGCTGCTCACCCAGCAGCGGCACGAGCTGGAGCGGGCAGAGCTGGCCGCCGTCCTCCTCGCGGAGGAGTACCGCGCCGAGTCGGCGGGGCCCGCCGTGCACGACCTGGTGGAGGTGGTGACGGGCGCCGGCGCCGTGGCGCACCGTTTCCACCAGCTCCAGCTCGGCGCGACGGAGGAGGTCCGCGCGCTGGTCACCGGGCGGCCGGTGGTGGTGGCGGGGGCGGAGAACGAGTCCGAGGAACGGGTCGTGACACGCGGTGTCCGCTACCGCGTGGTGATCGAGCGCGCGGTGCTGTCGCTGCCGGACGGGATCGCCGAGCTGTCGGCGGCGCTCGGCCGCGACGAACAGGTACGGGTGGTCGACCGGGTGCCGACGAAGCTGATGATCGCCGACCGGACCCTCGCGATGGTGCCGCTGACCGGGGGCGAGGCGGAGCCCGCGGCGCTGGTCGTGCACGCGAGCGGGCTGCTGGAGTCGCTGTCGGGGCTGTTCGAGGCGGTCTGGCGGGACGCGCTTCCACTGCGTCTGGTGCCGGGCGGGGCGCGCCGGGACGAGGTGACGGTGGCCGAGGAGGCGGGCGGGGGGCCGGGCGAGACCGATCTGGAGGTGCTCTCGCTGCTGCTCGCCGGGATGACGGACGCGAGCGTCGCCAAACAGCTGGACCTGGGGCTGCGCACCGTACAGCGGCGGGTGAAGGCGCTCATGGAGCTGGCGGGTGTGACCACGCGGCTCCAGCTGGGGTGGCACGCGTACGAGAAGGGCTGGGTGGCCCGCGCCGCACGGCGGTGAGTCCGTCCCGGGGAGCCCGCGCGGTCCCGTCGGTGTCCGTACGCGGACGGGTGGGCGACCGGTACGCGATCCGTCGTGTCCACCGGCCCCGCGCGCGGTCCCGTCCGGGCGGGCCGGCGCGCGGCCGGGTGTCCGGTGGTCCCCGGTGTGGGTCCCCCGGGCAGGCAGGCCGGCTGCCCCGCGTGCCGCGCCGGGCGGTGTCCGGCACTCTGGGCAGATGGACGTGGGGCAGCTCGTGCTGGTGTGCCTGGTGATACTGCTGGGCGTCATCGGCGTACTGATCCCCGGAGTGCCGGGGCCCGCCATCGTCTGGGCCGCGGTGGTCTGGTGGGCCCTGAGCGACACCTCGGCCCTCGCCTGGGGCGTACTGATCGGGTCCACGGCGGTGCTGCTGCTCAGCCAGGCGCTCCGACCGCTGCTGCCGTCGCGGCGGACCCGCCCGAGCGGTATCCGGCGGCGCACGCTGCTGGCCGGGGGGCTCACGGGAATCGTGGGGTTCTTCGTCCTGCCGGTGGTGGGCGTGGTCCCGGGTTTCGTCGGCGGGATCTACGCGGTCGAGCGGGTCCGGCTGGGCAGCCACCGGGACGGCTGGGCGTCGACCCGCGCGGTGATGCGGTCGGCGGGGTATCCGGTGCTGGTGGAGCTGTCCTGCTGTCTGCTGGTGCTGGGCGCCTGGCTGGGCGCGACGCTCTGGGGCTGACGGAACCCACCGGGCCGAGGGTGCCGGCGCGTACGGCGAGGCCGGCCGGTGACCGGTCGGTGGGACCGGTCACCGGCCGCGCCGGTCAGCAGAGCGGCACTCCGGGGAGCTGGGCCGCCGGATGGTCGATGTAGATGTTGGAGACGAAGCCGCCCTGGTCGCGCAGCTTGCTCCACCAGTTGTTCGAGTAACCCTCGGCGTTCACCGTGTCGCCCTGCTTCTGGCACACGACATGGACACTGGTGGGTCCGGCCAGCCGGGTCACGAGCGCGGCGCCGAGCCGGGCGTCGGCGCGTACGGCGACATCGGTGCCCCAGGTCCGGAAGGGCGTTCCGCCGCCTCCGCCGCCGCAGCCGTTGTCGCCGGTGAGGAAGGACTGGTTGTAGCTGCCCGGGTAGGGAAGACCGGCGCCGTTGATGACGATGTTCTGCCCGACGCCGTTCAGCAGCTGCTCGTAGTGCAGATGCGGGCCGGAGGAGTTGCCGGAGGAACCGGTGGTGCCGATCTGCTGGCCCTGGCCGACCTGCTGTCCGCTGGCCACCGAGAACGAGCCGAGGTGGAAGTAGTACGTCGTCCAGCCGCCGCCGTGGTCGATGGAGATGTAGTTGCCGGCGCCGCTCGGCTGGCTGTGCCGGGTCGCGGTGCCCGCGGCCGACGCGAGGGCCGGGGTGCCGTTGGTGGTGCCGCCGTCGGCGCGTACGAAGTCCAGCGCCCGGCGCACCTCGGCGGAGTGGTGGCTGTAGGTCCACCGCTGGCCGCACGGGTAGGGGGCCTTGAACGTGGGGGCCGCCGCCGCGGATGCCGTGTCGGAGGAGCCCGCTTCGGCCGTTTCCGCCGCCGCGGCGGGTACCGTCAGGATCCCCGCGAGTACGAGGAGCGCACCGGCGAATGTGGTCGATAGGCGTCTGAGACGGGTCACGAGTGCTCCCGGTTGTGGGGGGAAGCAGCGGGTCGGGCGGCGAGCCGCGACCACTGCGAGACCCGGCAAAAGGTAGCGACGGGCGGCTCCCGTCACAACGACCGGGCGGCGCCTTTCGTCGGAGATGAAATGTCTTGCTCCTGACAAGTCCGCGCTCCACCATGGCGTCGGACGCCGTCCGTGCGGCAGAGTGCGTACCGCGTCGGCACCGTCCCCACTCGTGCACGCCGTCACAAGACACGGACGTACCACGGGAGTTGACTGCTCCTCACCCCGCCTTACCCCCACCTGTGCGCCGGGTCGCCGACCCGCGCACCAGAGAGCGGAGAGAACAACCATGACTCTGATGACTGGCTGGAGGCGCGGCCGGGCCGTGCTGCTCGGCACCGTCGTCGCCGCGTCGCTGGCCCTGACCGGCCAGCCGGCGACCGCCGCCCCCTACCCCGGCGGCGAGGCCGCCCCCGACGCCGCGCCGGCCGCCATGAACACGGCGTTCGCCAAGGCCGCCGCCGCGTACGACGTCCCGCGTGACCTGCTCGTCGCGGTCGGATACGGCGAGACACACCTCGACGGTCACGGCGGCAGACCGAGCCAGGCCAACGGCTACGGCGTGATGCACCTGGTCAGCCAGCCGGAGCACAAGACGCTGGAGCGGGCCGCGAAGCTCACCGGTGTCCCGGTCGCCACGCTGAAGAAGGACACGGTGGCCAACATCCGCGGCGCCGCCGCCGTCCTGCGCGCCGAGGCCGACACGCAGGGCCTGGACGCCACCGGGCGCGACTCGCTCGCCGCGTGGTACCCGGTCGCCGCCGCGTACGGCGCCGCGGCCGACGACCGTACGGCGCGGCTGTACGCGGACGCCGCGTACGACCTGCTCAACAAGGGTCTACGCGCGCAGGTCGCCGGCAACGAGCAGGTGCTCGTCAAGGCCCGCAAGGTGACGCCGGACCGCGGCAAGTACGCGAAGATCGCCTCCGACTTCGGTGTGCTGAGCGACGACTACCCGGCGGCCCTCTGGGTCCCGGCCAGCACCTCGAACTACCAGGCGGGCCGCACGTCGGCGATCAACAAGGTCGTCATCCATGTGACCCAGGGCTCGTACGCCGGCTCCATCAGCTGGTTCCAGAACCCGGCCTCGCAGGTCAGCGCGCACTACGTGATCCGCTCGTCGGACGGCCAGGTCACCCAGACGGTGCGGGACGCCAACACCGCCTGGCACGCGCGCTCGGCCAACGCCAGCTCCATCGGCATCGAGCACGAGGGCTACGTCGCGGATCCGTCGTGGTTCACCGACTCGATGTACCGCTCGTCGGCCGCGCTGACCCGTCACCTCACCTCGAAGTACGGCATCCCGCGCACCCGCGCCGCGATCGTCGGCCACAGCGAGGTTCCGGGCAACGACCACACCGACCCGGGTGCCAACTGGAACTGGACCTACTACATGTCGCTCGTCAACGGCGGCGGCGGCAACCCCGACCCGGGCGGCACGTCGTTCCCGACGTGGGGCACCGGTGTGAGCATCCGCAAGGAGGCCACCACCACCTCGGCGCAGGTCGCCAGCCTGGCGGGCCCGACCACGGTCAAGGTCCAGTGCCAGAAGCGCGGACAGCTCGTCAACTACCAGGGCTACAGCAACGACGCGTGGTCCTACCTGCCGGCCTACGGCGGCTACATCTCGAACATCTTCATCGACGTCTCGGAGCCGTGGCTGCCGGGCGTGCCCAACTGCTGACCCGCTGAGGGCCGTTCAGCACACGCCGTCCCGGATTCCGGCACCGCCGGCCGGGTCAGGCACCACCGATGCACCACCGCCTCAGGGGGCGGGCCCGTCAAGAAGGGCCTTCCCCAACCGGGTGCGGTGGTGCATCATCCGGTTTCCGTGCCTGCGGGAGGTCAGCAGCCCCGCCTCGCGCAGCACGGAGGCGTGGCGGCTCGCGGTCGAGGGGGACATCCGCAGCGCCCCGGCCAGCCCCGTCGTCGTCATCGGCCGGTCGAGCAGTTCCAGCAGCCGGGCGCGCGAGGTGCCGATCAGCTGGGCCACCGGCGGGGTCGCCTCGCCCAGCCGGGAGCGTGCCAGCCAGCCGGGTGCCGGGGACAGCGGGTGGACCAGCACCGGCGGCAGCGCGTCGTCGACCAGGGCCAGCGGCGTCCCGACGCAGAAGAAGCCCGGCACCAGGGTCAACGTCCGCCCCTGGAGGAGCAGTTCACGGCTGACCGGATACGGGGTGCGCAGGATGCCCTCCTCGCGGCGCCAGCCGGGCATCTCCTCGTAACTGGCCAGCAGTCCCTCCGCTCCCCCGGTCAGCGCCGCCTCGGCGCGGCGGGAGCGGTCGGCCGCGGCCTGGGCCCGGAGGGCGGGCAGATACGGGGCCACGGCGACCGCGTAGTAGCGCCGCAGCACCGTGGCGAGCCGGCCCAGCGCCTCCGTGTCGCCGTCGGCCAGCCGCCGTACGGTGGGAGGCAGCGGGCCTCGTCTGCGCGCGTAGAGTCGCGTGAGTTCGGCGACGAGACGGCGGCGGGGAGTGGACAGCAGCTGGTCGAGGCCGACATCGAGGTCCAACTCGCCCCGGCCGGGGGTGAGAAAGTCCGGGAAGTACTGGGCCGACGGGCAGAGCAGCATCAACTCCCGTACGGACGAGGCGAGTCCGGCCCGTTCCAGGGCCGAGCGGACCTCGCGGCGCCAGGGCGCGAAGGCCGGCGGGACCTGCTGGTCCTGGAGCAGATGGAGGCTGAGCGCGGCCTCCCACAGCGCGTCGGCCCCGTCCGCCACGCGCAGCCGGTCCAACTCCCGCCCGCGGAGATCGACTCGCAACACCCTGGACTCCCCCGGAAAGCCTGTGCGTTCAGGCCCCGGATTGTAGCCGGGGGCACGTCGCGAGGTGACCGGGTGACGGGACGGGTGTCTCCCCGGAGGGGGCGGGCGGCGGCGGGACGGGCGTGTGAGGCTGGTGTCATGACCGAATTCAGCGAGGCCGAGCGCTCGTACCTGTCCTCCCAGCGACTGGGCCGGCTGGCCACCGTCGATCCGAAGGGCCAGCCGCAGGCCAACCCGGTGGGGTTCTTCCCGCAGCCGGACGGCACGATCCTGATCGGCGGGTACGCGCTGGGCACCACCAAGAAGTGGCGGAACCTCCGGGCCAACCCGAAGGTGGCGCTGGTGGTGGACGACGTCGTGAGCCTCAAGCCCTGGAAGGTGCGGGGCGTGGACATCCGGGGTGAGGCCGAACTGCTCACCGGGCCGCACGAGTTGGGACCGCACTTCAGCGAGGAGCTGATCCGGATCCATCCGCGGAAGATCCACAGCTGGGGTCTGGACGAGGCGGTCTGACCGGGCCGGGCTCCCGCTGTCCGGGAGCCCGGCCCCGCCGACCACCTGTTGTCTACCGGGCCCGGCCGCCGCGTTTGGCCTCCATGGCCGCGCGGCCCTCCGCGCCCTTGAGCCGCCACTCGCGGCGGATCTCGGCCCGCAGCCGGGCGTCGGTCTTGGCGACGATGCGCTGGTTCTCCCGCAGCAGTTTGCGGTAGCTCTCCAGCCGCCGCTCGGACAGCGACCCGTCCTCCAGCGCGGCGAGCACGGCGCAGCCCGGCTCGCTGCCGTGGGCGCAGTCGTGGAACCGGCAGTCCCCGGCCAGTTCCTCGATCTCGGCGAAGACCTGCCCCACCCCCTGCCCGGCGTCCCACAGCCCGACGCCCCGCAGGCCCGGGGTGTCGATGAGCACGCCGCCGCCGGGCAGCACCAGCAGATTGCGGGTGGTCGTGGTGTGCCGGCCCTTACCGTCGACGTCCCGGATGGCCCGCACCTCCATCACGTCCGCGCCGAGCAGGGCGTTGGCCAGGGTCGACTTCCCGGCGCCGGAGACGCCGAGCAGCACGCTCGTGCTTCCCGCGACGACGGCGGCCAGCACGTCGACCCCCTCCCCCGTCGCCGCGCTGACGGCGAGGACCCGCACGCCGGGCGCCGCGGTCTCGACGTCGTCGACGAGATACGACAGGCCGGTCGGATCCGGTACCAGGTCGGCCTTGGTGAGCACGACGAGCGGCTGGGCGCCGCTCTCCCAGGCCAGGGCGAGGAAACGCTCGATCCGCGCCAGGTCCAGCTCGACGGCGAGCGGCACGGCGATGATCGCGTGGTCGAGGTTGGCCGCGAGGACCTGGCCCTCGGAGCGCTTGGACGAGGTGGAGCGTACGAACGCGGTACGGCGCGGCAGCAGCGTCCGCACGTACCGGGGGTCGCCGCCGGGGTCGACCGCGACCCAGTCCCCGGTGCACACGACCTTCATCGGGTCGCGCGGCACCACGAACTCGGTGTCGGCGCGCACCGTGCCGCCGGGGGTGACGACGTCGCACTGACCCCGGTCGACCCGCAGGACGCGTCCGGGCAGCAGGCCCTGTGCGGCGTACGGGGTGAACTCGGCCGCCCAGCCGTCGTCCCAGCCGTAGGGAGCGAGCGCGAGCGCGGCGGAGGAAGCCTCGGAGGAGGCGGAGGAGAAAGACAAGGGAAACCCTTCAAGGGGGCGGCCCCGGCCACGCGCCGTTCGGGCGCGGAGAGAGTCGAGAGGTCAGCCGGAGACCACGGAGGTGACACGGACAGCGAGCTGATCGCGGGCAGGGCCCGGCGCCGAGACAGCCATGGGTGCACACCTCCTGGATCACGAGTGGCCGACGGGGACCCGACCGGGTCCCTCAGGAACGAGGGAAATCTAACGCGTCCCGGCCGGGCCCACCACCTATTTCCCGGGCGCCCGTGCCGGCCTGCGGCGGCCCGGCACCCGCGCGGGGCCCGGGGCCGCCGCCGCGATCCCGGTGACTTCCGTGAACGGGGTCGCGGGGCGGTCCGCGACGGCGGCAGGATGGCCGCATGAATGGCAGCAGCGCACCCATCGTTCCCTTCACCGCCGACGACTACCGCGCCCGGATGGACCGCACCGTGCGGGAGGCGGTCGGCGCCGGGCTGGCCGGTGTGGTCGTGGCACCCGGACCCGACATGGTCTGGCTCACCGGGTACGCGCCGCCGGCCGACACCGAGCGGCTGACCCTGCTGGTGCTCACCCCGGACGGCGGACCCGTTCTCGTCGTGCCGAAGCTGGAGGCGCCCGACGCGGAGGGGGCCGCCGGGGCGTCCGCGCTGACCCTGCGGGACTGGACCGACGGCACCGACCCGTACGGGGTGACCGCGCCCCTGCTCGGCACCACGGGGCGGTACGGCATCAGCGACAACACCTGGGCGCTGCACCTCATCGGCCTCCAGGAGGCGCTGCCCGGCACCTCGTACACCCCGCTGACGAACGCGCTCCCGATGCTCCGCGCCGTCAAGGACACGCGTGAGGTGGAGCTGCTCGCCGCGGCGGGCGCCGCCGCCGACGCCGCGTACGAGGAGATCAAGAGGGTGTCCTTCGCGGGCCGTTCGGAGTCCGAGGTCGCCTCGGACCTCGCGGCGCTGCTGCGCCGGTTCGGGCACTCCCGGGTCGACTTCACCGTGGTCGGCTCCGGCCCCAACGGCGCCAATCCCCACCACGAGGCCGGTGACCGGATCATCGAGGACGGCGACATGGTCGTGCTCGACTTCGGCGGTCTGTACGAGGGGTACGGCTCCGACACCTCGCGCACCGTGCACGTCGGCGAGCCCACCGAGGAGGAGCGGCGCGTCCACGACCTGGTGCGGGAGGCGCAGCGGGCGGCCTGCGAGGCGGTACGGCCCGGCATCGCCTGCCAGGAGGTGGACCGGGTGGCGCGCGCGGTGATCGCCGACGGCGGGTACGGCCCGCACTTCATCCACCGCACCGGCCACGGCATCGGGGTCACCACGCACGAGCCGCCCTACATGGTCGAGGGCGAGGAGCAGCCGCTCGTACCGGGCATGTGCTTCTCCGTGGAGCCGGGCGTCTATCTGCCGGGCCGCTTCGGTGTCCGGATCGAGGACATCGTCACCGTCACCGCCTCGGGCGGGCGGCGGCTCAACACCTCGGAGCGGGAGATGGCCGTGGTGCGCTAGTGATGTGAGTCGGAGAGGCCCGGGGGCCGGGGCCGGGCGAAGTCGCCCCGGTCCCGGCCCCCGGCCGGTTCAGCAGTTCGGTACGCCGGGCAGCCACTGCTCCACGACATCGACGAAGATGTTGGAGATGTAGCCGCCGTAGGCGGGCAGATAGGCCCAGCCGTCGTTGGTGATCCCGTCGACGGTGATCCGCTGGCCGTGCACCTGGCAGGTGACGTTGACCGTCGTGGGACCGGCCAGCCGTGCCACCTCGGCGGAGGCGGTGGTCGCCTGCTGGCGGATGCGGACGTCAGTGCCCCAGGTCGGGAAGGACTTGCCCGACTGGTCACCGGTCCAGAGGTAGGTGACGGTCACCCAGCCGTTGTCGTTGAGGCCGACGTTGTAGAAGGTGCCGTCGGCGAGGTCGATGCCCGCCGGGTTGAGCACCGTACGGCCGGAGCCGTCCTTGCCGCCGTTGTAGCCGTTCTCGTACGCCGCCTGTGCCTCCGGCTTGCCCTGGGGCAGGTCCTTGAACATCTCGCGGGTCGGGGACGGGTTCCAGTAGTCGTCCTTGATGTTCCACGGGCCGACGTCCCACACGGGGGCGGTCTCGCAGCGGGCGGGGCCGCAGACCTTCACGGAGTACTGGCCGCTGCCGTTGGGCGACAGTCCCCTTCGTGAGGGCAGCGCGACGAAGTGGTCGTTGGGCTGGATGACGTGGCCGTTGGCGGTGGTGCCGCCGACGAGTCCTTCACGGGTGGCGAAGACCCGTGCGGAGTAGGCGGTCGCGCCCGCGGCGGTGCGCGGCGCTCCGGCGCCCTTCTCGGCCGTCAGCCGCAGGCCGGTGACTCGGGCCTCGCCCGCCGGGTCCCAGAGGGTGATCCGGGCCTGCACGGTGGTGACCTCGCGGGGCAGGAGCGCGGGGCCTCCGTCGGCCGGTGTCCACTCGGTCCAGGCGCCGCCCGCCGAGCGGCCCCGTACGTCGACGGCCGGCTCGGCGCCGGCGCTCGGGGAGGAGGTGGGGGAGGCGTCGGCGGAGGGGGTGGCGGCGGTCAGGTCGGCGCTGATCCGGTTGACCGGGGCGTCGAGTTCCCTGGGGGCCAGGACCTGGCTGCCGTAGCCCCGGCCGGACTCGGCCGACGCGGGGCGGAAGGCCGTGCTGCGTACGCGCAGCGCGCCGTCGGTCCAGCGGACGTTGACGTCGTCGGAGGTGATACGGGTGAGGTCCGCCGACCAGGTGGCGGGCGCGGACGCTACGCGCGTGGATTTCTGGCCGTCGGCCGCCCCGGCGGGCGGCGTGGCGAGGGCGACGCCCGCGCAGGCGAGCAGGGCGAGGGTCGCGGCGAGACGGCGTCGGTACGCGGGTCTGGCTCGGTCGTTCATGCCGGGCTCCTTCGGTGGGGGGAGGAGAACCCGGCACACGCTAGTGAGCGTGTCATGGCACCGACAAGAGCCTGAGCGGCCCGCCACGCGGGACATTACCGACGAATCGTCAATTCCGGTGGCATTCAGGCGACATGGGGGCGGCGCGCGGGGGCGTGTCCATGACCTTCCGGCGTGGCGTGGTGGATCAGCGCCGCGTGGGGGTCCGGACCGCCGGGCGGGACGGCGGGGTCGGCGTGCACGAGGGCGGCGGTCAGCTTCGGCACGGCGTGCAGCAGCGCGTGCTCGGCCTCGACGGCGAGCCGGTGCGCCTGACGTACCGTCAGCTCCCCGTCCACCTCGACCGCGACCTCGGCGCGCAGCCGGTGCCCGATCCAGCGCAGCCGCAACTCCCCCACCCCCCGCACACCGGGGACCTCCCGCAGCGCCGACTCGGCGGCGTCCACGAGCGCCGGGTCGACCGCGTCCATCACCCGGCGGAACACCTCGCGGGCCGCGTCACGCAGGACGAACACGATCGCCCCGGTGATCAGCAGACCCACGACCGGGTCGGCGAGCGGGAAGCCCAGCGCGGCGCCGCCCGCGCCCAGCAGGACGGCGAGGGAGGTGAAACCGTCGGTACGGGCGTGCAGCCCGTCGGCGACCAGGGCCGCCGAGCCGATCTCCCGGCCGACGCGGATGCGGTAGCGGGCCACCCACTCGTTGCCCGCGAAGCCGGCCACGGCCGCGACCGCGACGGCCGGCAGATAGCCGATCCGCTGCGGGTCGAGCAGCCGGTCCACGGCGGTCCACGCGGCGAGGACCGCCGAGGCGGCGATGGTGAGCACGATGACGATGCCCGCGACGTCCTCCGCCCGCCCGTACCCGTAGGTGAACCGCCGGGTCGCCGCGCGCCGCCCCACGACGAACGCGACGGCGAGCGGCAGCGCGGTCAGCGCGTCGGCCGCGTTGTGGACGGTGTCGCCCAGCAGCGCCACCGAGCCGGACAGGATCACGACCACCACCTGGGCGAGCGCCGTCACGCCCAGGACGGCCAGCGACACCCACAGGGCGCGCATGCCCTTCGCCGACGATTCGAGGGCCTGGTCGGTCTTGTCGGCCGACGCGTGGGAGTGCGGGGTGAGGAGATGGCCGAGCGCGTGGCGCGCGCGGGCGAGCCGCCCGGCGGCGCCGCCGGGCGGATGCGCGTGAACCGGCGGGTGGTCGTGGCCGTGGCCGTGTGGCGCCGGGTGGCCGTGCGCGTCATCCACCGGGTGGTCGTGCGCGTGGACCTGCGGGGGATCGTGGCGCCCGTCGGTAGTCAGGTGGTCGTGCCGCCCGGGGACCGCCGGATGGTCGTGCCCGGGGCCGTGGACAGTCGGGTGGTCGCTCCCGGAAACCGGCCGGTGGTCGCTCCCGTGAACCGGCGGATGGTTCGGGCCGTCACCCACCGGGTGGTCGTGCGCGTCGCCGTGGGGCGGACGGCGGGTGGGGCCGTGCGGGTCGTTCATGGCGATGACCTTCCGACGCGCGGACGGCGGGGACCGGGCAGGGACGAGCGGAAGCGGCCGGGCACGGGCCGGTGGACAGCGGCGTGCCCCGTTCGCCATTATGTGCATATGAGCGCACGCATGCAACCGTCCTCCGAGCCCGGCGGCGGCCATCCGCCCGTCCCCGGCGAGGAGCAGTTCACCCTCGCGGCGGAGGTCTTCGCCGTCCTCGCGGACCGTACGCGGCTGGTCCTGCTGCACGCGCTGGCGGGCGGCGAGGCGGATGTGTCGACGCTGACGGAGGTGTGCGGCGCGGCCCGCCCCGCCGTCAGCCAGCATCTCGCCAAGCTCAGACTCGCCGGACTGGTCGTCACCCGGAAGGAGGGCCGCCGGGTCGTCTACAGCCTCCGCGACGGCCATCTGCGGCGCGTGATCGACGAGGCGCTGAACCTGGCGGACCATCAGCTCGACGGCCGCCCCTCGCACGACTGAGCCCCGCGCCGGACGCCTCCACCGGCTCGTACAACCGTACGGTCGCCCGGCGTGTCTTCCCTTCCACACCCGGCCGCCACCCGGTGCGGACGGCCCCCGGAGGACACCATGACATCGGCTTCACCGACACACCGCTCACGCGGGCTCACCCTGACGACGGGCGCGGCCGTCACGGCGGCGCTCGGCTGGTCGCTGGGGTCGGCGCCCGGCGCCGCCGCCGAACAGGGCGCTTCCGGCGCCGAGTTGGTGTTCGAGCAGACGGCCGAGCCGATCGAGGGAGTGGAGCCGGGCGACGCGGCGGAGGTGTCGTTCGCCGTGAAGAACACCGGCGACGCGCCCGCCACCCGGGTCGTGCTCTACCTCAGCGGCTCGCAGGGCCTGGCGTACGCCGACAGGTACTCCAACTGTGTGTACGAGGACGCGCCCGCCCAGGACGAGGGGCCGGCCCAGGTGAACGCGGTCTGCGACATCGAGCAGACCCTGGAGCCCGGCACCGTCCACGAGCCCGCCGAGCCGATCGGCCTGGACCTGAAGGAACGGGCCCTGTACGAGCGCCTCGACGTGCACATCCTCCCGGATGTGGGCACCTTCCCCGACGGCACCGGGCACGGCGGCGGCGCCGACCCGGTGCTGACCCTCGTCGAGCGCTCCGCGCCCGAGGCGCCCGGCACCGTCCACGGCCCCGAGCTCGGCGTCGACATCACCGCCCGGAACACGGCGGACTTCGCGCTGACCGGGTCGACCGTCACGGGCGCGGCGGGCACGACCGTGAACGCGAAGGTCACCTTCGCCAACAAGGGCCCGGCGTGGGCGAGGAACGACGTCTACGGGCCGATCGGCGTCTTCGACGTCGGGATCCCCAAGGGGACGAGGGTCACGAAGGTCCCGGAGTTCTGCGAGCCCGCCGGGGCCGCGGCGACGTACCGCTGCACGACTCCGTACAACTACGCCGACGAGGACAGCGAGCGCGCCTACGTCTTCGGGCTGCGGATCGACAAGGTCGTACCGAACGCCACGGGACGGGTCGCGTTCGTCAAGGGCGACCACCGGTGGGGGACGCTGCCGTTCGACAAGAACCGCGTCAACAACACGGCGAAGATCGTGGTGAACCCGTCCGCCGGCGGCGGAACGACCGGCGGCACGACCGGCGGCGCGGCATCCACGGGAAGCACGGGCGGCACCACGGGCGGCTCCGCTCCGGGCCCCCAGCTCGGCGAACTGGCCGCGACCGGCGCCGACGGCCCGCTCCTCGCGGGCGGCACGGCCCTGGCGCTGCTGGCGGCGGGCGGAGTCACCGTCGCGCTCCGGCGCCGCCCCTCCTGACCGGCCCGGACGCGGGGGCGGTTCCCTCGTACGGACGAACCATTCGAATACGGTTCGAGTCCCCCGCCCGGCCCTCCCACCGCCGTGGCGGGGGTTCGGCCGGCGGCGGGAAACGCCTCCGAACCGCCGCCCGGGAGCAGGGCGTATCCCCGTCACGCGGCCTACCCTCGTCCCCATGAACATCGACCGGCGCGTGCTGCTCCGCGGCGTGGGCTGGGCCACCGCGGCGGGCGCGGGGCTCGGCCTGGCCGCCGACGCCGCCGTACGCGCCGGCGAGGACGGGCCCGGCCCGCACCTTCGCTCGCGCACGCGGGCGCGCCCGGAGGGCGAGCTGCGCTGGTCGAGCGAGCCGCCCGCCGTCGAGCCCCGGACGTTCTGGCAGGAGAAGCCCCCGCCCCGGCGCACGCCGGAGCGGACGGCCACCGAGGTCAAGGCCGTCTTCATCCACCACACCAGCAGCCCCAACGACTACACCCGCCCCGAAGTCCCCGCCCTCATCCGCAACTTCGCCGTCGACCACGTCGACAACCGGCAGTGGGACGACATCGGCTACAACTTCCTCGTGGACCGGGGCGGTGTCATCTACGAGGGCCGCGTGGGCGGCATCGCCAACCCCGTCGTCGGCGCGCACACCCTCGGCTTCAACGTCGCCACCATGGGCATCGCCGCCATAGGAGACTTCAGCGACGGCACCCCCGTGCCCGAGCCGATGGTCGACGCGCTGGCCCGGCTGATCGCGTGGAAGCTCGGCCTGTACGGGGTCGATCCGCGCGGGACGACGACGCTGACGTCCACCAACGACGGCAGCCGCTACAAGAAGGGCACCCGGCAGATCTTCCGTACGGTGTCGGGCCACCGGGACGGCTACTCGACCCACTGCCCCGGCGGCGCGCTGTACGGGGCGCTCCCCCGTATCCGCGAACGCGCCGCCCGCCTCCAGGGCCGGCCGGACCGGTGACACCGTGCCCCGGCAGCCGGGCCCGGCTCAGAGCGCGCGGTGCATGATGTGCAGTCCGACATAGCCGTGCGCCGGGTGGCGGAACCCCTCGGGGAGCGTGCCGAGCACGGTGAAGCCCAGCGACTCGTACAGCTTCACGGCGTACGTGTTGGTCTCCACCACCGCGTTGAACTGCATCGCGCGGTAGCCCGCCGTACGGGCCCACTCCAGGCTGTACGCGCACAGGGCCCGGCCCACGCCCCGGCCCGAGCAGGCCGGGTCGACCATGTAGCTGGCGCCCGCGATGTGGCCGCCGTTGCCCAGGTGGTTCCTGTTCATCTTGGCGGTGCCGAGGACCGTCCCCGTGCCGTCGACCGCGACGACCGTGCGATGCGGCGGGGCCAGCAGCCACCAGTCGCGGGCCTCGTCCTCGCCCAGGTCCGTCGGATAGGTGAACGTCTCGCCCGCCGCCACGATCCCGTGGAAGAACGGCCAGATCGCGGCCCAGTCCTCACGGGTGGCTTCCCTGATAAGCATCGGCCCAGCATGCCGGGGCGCCGCCGTCGGCCGCCAGCCCTTTACACCGGGGGCCGGGGTGCCCGGCGGGCCGGCCCCGTACCGTGTGCGGCCGATGACGGCGGGTACACGCGACCCATGGTTGAGAAGACGAGTGTCCTTGTCCTGGACTGCGCCGAACCCATGGAACTGGCCGAGTTCTACGCCGGTCTGCTCGACGCCGAGATCCGCCCGTGGGGCGACCCCGACTACGTGGAGGTCGTCGGCAACAACGGCGTCCATCTGGCGATCCACCGTGACCACGGCTACGCGCCGCCGAGCTGGCCCCGCCCCGACGACTCCCAGCAGGCCCATCTGCGCATCCTCGTGGAGCGCGGCGACATGGACGAGGCCGAACGGGAGGCCGTCGGTCTCGGTGCCCGGCCGGTCGAGGCGAAGAACAACGGCGGTCCCCGCGACGTGCGCACGTACTCCGACCCGGCCGGGCACTCGTTCACGCTCGCCGTGTCGCCCGAGCCCGCGCGGCAGCCCGACCCGGTCGGCGGCGGCCCCAACACGGAGAACGCCCACGGCACCGGTGACGTGTAGGACCGGTGACGTATAACGGGACGGTCCTGTCGGTCGCGGCGCACGTCCACGGCCGTCCCGTCCCTCGCGGCGCTGTCCGCCGCGCGCGTCGAAGGTGGTTGTCGGATGAGGCTCACGGTCCTCGGTGGCGGGGGCTTCCGGCTCCCCCTGGTGTACGGCGCGCTCCTGGACGACCACGCCGAGGGCCGGGTCACCGAGGTCGTCCTGCACGACGTGGACCCCGCCCGGCTGACCGCGATCGCCCGGGTGCTCGCCGACCAGGCGGCCGGGGTGCCCGACGCGCCGGAGGTCACGGTCACCACCGATCTGGACGAGGCGCTCCGGGGCGCCGACTTCGTCTTCTCGGCGATCCGGGTCGGCGGTCTCGAAGGGCGGGCGGCCGACGAGCGTGTGGCGCTCGCCGAGGGGGTGCTCGGCCAGGAGACCGTGGGCGCGGGCGGCGTCGCCTACGGGCTGCGCACCGTGCCCGTCGCCGTGGACATCGCCCGCCGGGTCGCCCGGCTCGCCCCCGACGCGTGGGTCATCAACTTCACCAATCCCGCCGGTCTGGTCACCGAGGCGATGGCGCGCCGGCTCGGCGACCGGGTCATCGGCATCTGCGACTCGCCCGTGGGCCTCGGCCGGCGGGTGGCGCGGGTGCTGGGCGGGGACCCCGGCAGCGCCTTCATCGACTACGTCGGGCTCAACCATCTGGGCTGGCTGCGGGGTCTGCGGATCGACGGGGTCGACCGGCTGCCGGAGCTGCTCGCCGATCCCGGCCTGCTCGGCACGGTCGAGGAGGGGCGCCTGTTCGGCGCGGAGTGGCTCCGGTCGCTGGGGTCGATCCCCAACGAGTATCTGCACTACTACTACTTCAACCGGGAGACGGTACGCGCCTACCGGGAGGCCGAGCGCACCCGTGGTGCGTTCCTCCGCGACCAACAGGCCCGTTTCTACGAGGAGATGGCGCGGCCCGGGGCTCCCGCGCTGGCGACCTGGGACCGTACCCGCGCCGAACGCGAGGCCACCTACATGGCGCACAACCGCGAGGCGGCGGGCGCGGGTGAACGCGCCGCCGAGGACCTGGAGTCGGGCGGGTACGAGAAGGTCGCCCTGGCGCTGATGCGGGCCGTCGCGCACGACAGCGGGACCACGCTGATCCTCAATGTCCGCAACGGCTCCACCCTGTCGGTCCTGGACGCCGACGCCGTCATCGAGGTCCCCTGCCTGGTGGACGCGAACGGCGCCCATCCGCTGGCCGTGGCGCCGCTCCCGTACCACGCGACCGGTCTGGTCTGCGCGGTGAAGGCCGTCGAGCGCGAGGTGCTGGCGGCGGCGGAGAGCGGGTCGCGTACGACGGCGGTCAAGGCGTTCGCGCTGCATCCGCTGGTCGACTCGGTGACCGTGGCACGGCGGCTGGTGGACGCCTACACGGACGTCCACCCCGGCCTCGGCTACCTCAAGTGATCACCGCACACACATGTCTGACGTGACGTCAGGGCGTCGCGGCGGTGGTGTCCGGCGTACGCGGGGTGAAGCGCACCGGCAGGGAGCGCAGGGAGCGGACGAACGGGCCGGGCCGCCAGGTGAGTTGGTCGCGCGGGGTGATCAGCTCCAGGTCGGGCAGCCACTGGGTGATGCGCTCGATCGCCTCGGTGGCGATGAGCAGCGCGTGCTGTTTGACCGGGCACTTGTGGGCGCCCGCGCCCCAGGACAGATGGGAGGCGTCGTGCGGGTGGTCGGGGGCGTCGGCGGCCTGCTGTTCCGCGAAGTAGCCGAGCGCGCCGTAGGAGACGATGACGGGCACGGCCCTGCGGACCCGGATGCCGTGGAAGCTCAGTGACTCGCGGGCGTAGAGGATGCCGTAGTTCGCCAACGGTGTCTCGTGGCGCAGGACTTCGAGGACCGCGTCCATGACGG
This sequence comes from Streptomyces sp. NBC_01498, assembly GCF_036327775.1. NCBI lineage: Bacteria > Bacillati > Actinomycetota > Actinomycetes > Kitasatosporales > Streptomycetaceae > Streptomyces > Streptomyces sp. NBC_01498. The sequence goes on from NZ_CP109598.1 coordinate 1,127,378, forward strand.
GGCGGGAGCCGCTGGTGAGGGTGGAGTAGTAGGCGGGGTTGCCGAGTATCCGGGACAGCGCGTTGGCGACGAGGTTCGCCGTGGGCTCGTGGCCGGCGCCCATGGTGAGGAAGACCTGCCAGACGACCTCCTCGTAGCTGAGGTCGGCCGGGTGGTCGATCAGCCGGCTGGTCAGGTCGTCCCCGCGTTCGAGGGTCTTGGCGGTGACGAGTTCCGTGACGTACTCGCCGTACTCCACGTCTCCGGCGGCGGCCTCGGCGCCGCCTTCCATGAGCCGTCCGAGCGAGTTGTTGAGGCGGGCGCTCTCGCTGTCGGGCAGGCCGAAGAGGTTGTTGAAGATCAGCGTCATCAGGGGGCGGGCGAAGTCGTCCACGAGATCGGCGCCGCCGGCCGGGCCGAACCGGCCGACCAGCAGGTCCACGGCCCGGTGCACCCGCTCGCGCAGGTCGTGCGGTTCGACCAGGTCGAAGGCGTCGACCAGCGCCGTCCGGTAGCGGCGGTGCACCGCGTCGTCGGTGAAGAGGGGGTTGGGGCGCCACTTCAGCATGCTGAAGATCGGCGAGTCGGCGGCGGCGGTGGCCTCCCACTCCCGGGAGTCGCGGGACCAGGTGCCGGGGTCGTGGAGGATGTCGAGGGCGGCCCGGCGGTCGGTGACGATGTACGCGGGCTCGCCCGGGGCGAGTTCGCCCCAGCCGACGGGGCCCTGCGCGCGCAGGGCCTCGTAGCGGCTCAGCGGGTCGGCGGCGAAGCCCTCGTCCCAGAGCCGGACCGGGGCCGTGAGGGGGAAGGTGCGCGCGGGGGCGGGGCGGGTGGTCATCGGGTCACCGGCTCTCCGTGGCGGGGCCGGCGCCGTCGGCGAGGGCGGTGGCAGGGGCCGGGGCGTCCTGACGGGCGAGGGCGTCGGCGTGGACGGGGGCGTCCTGGCGGGCAGGGGCGTCGAGGGGGGCGGACGGGTCGGCGTGGAACGGGACGGGGGCGTTGTCCTGGGCAGGAGCGCCGGCCTGCACCGGCACGGTGGCGTGGACGGGCGTGTGGACAGGGGCGGGGGTGTGGGCGGGAGCGCCGGCGCGGGCCTGGGCGTCGGCGTGAGCCGTTATCAGGTACTGGACCAGGGACAGCAGTGCGTCGACGGCGGAGTTGGTGTCCCGGGCGTCGCAGACGACCATGGGCGTACCGGGTGCCAGGTCCAGCGACAGGCGCAGTTGCTCCTCGGTGTAGGAGCGCGCGTCGGGGAAGGTGTTGAGCGCCACCGCGTACGGCAGACCCGACTCCTCCACCAGACCGAGCACGTCGAACGAGTCGTCGATACGCCGGGTGTCGACCAGGACGAGCGCGCCGAGCGCCCCGTGGGCGATGTCCGCCCAGAGCGCGCGGAACCGCTCCTGGCCGGGGGTGCCGAAGAGATAGAGCACGATCCCGGCTTCGAGACTGATCCGCCCGAAGTCGATGGCGACGGTGGTGGACGTCTTGTCCCGGACGCCCGCCAGGTCGTCCACCGACACGGACGCCTCGGAGAGGTCCTCCTCGGTGTGCAGCGGACGGATCTCGGACACCGAGTCGATGAGCGTGGTCTTGCCCACGCCGAACGGGCCCGCCACCAGGATCTTCACCAACTCGGTGGTGGTGTCGGGCAGATGCAGCCCGTCGGGACGGGCGCTACTGCTTGAGGGCGCGGAGGCCATCGGCGACTCTCCTCAAGAGGTCGGGGGCGGGCAGGGCCGCCGGGGGTACGGGTGCGCGCAGGCTCACCAGTCCCTGGTCGGCCAGCTCGGCGGCGAGGACGCGTACGGCGGAGACCGGTAGCTCCAGCAGGGCGGCGGCCTCCACCAGGGTGAGCGTCCCGCCGTCCAGCACGTCGAAGAGCGCGTGCCGGGCGGCGGGCAGCCCCTCGGGTGCCGGGCCGGTCCCGCCGGTCAGCAGCGAAAGCCGCTCCAGTTCGGTGTGGCTCGGCCGAGCCACCCCGCCGGTGGACAGATAGGCGGGAACGAGTGGGCGGCCGCTCCTGCGGCCGGTCATGCCGGAGCGCCGCCCGCACCCGCGCGCGGTGCGGCGGTCATCGTTTTCTCGCCGAGTCTGGCCACCTGCGAGTGCACCCGGTGGGCGAGCAGGTCGAGCCGGACGTCGGGGGTGCCGTAGGCGGCCACACAGGTGCCGTGCGAGGTGGGTGCGACCAGGATGTAACCGTGGTCGGACTCGATGACGATCTGGCGGATCTCCGCGTCGTCGCGGTCGGCGAAGGCGGCTGCCGCCGTACGGCACGCGCCCTGCACGGTGCTGGTGATCGCCGCCGTGCGTTCGGCGGTCGCCTGGGTGAGCGCGTCCGAGTAACCGGAGACGAGTCCGTCCCTGGTGAGGATGACGGCTGCCCGCACATGCGGGATTTCCAGGATCGGATCGAGCACCCACGCCGTTTCGCCGGCGTTGCGGCTTTTCATCGCGGGTCGTTCCCTTCGGGGTCAACTGAGGATCGTGCCGCGGCCGTGCCGGTCTGGAGGGCACCGAGCGCGGCGGCGGAGTCGTCGGGGGTACGGACGGGCGGCGGGGCCTGCCCGGGGAAGGAGCGGACGGCCGGGGCCGCCGCCTCGAACTCGGTGCGGGCGTGACGGCGTCTGCGCCGGGGCAGCGAGTCGTCGGGCCAGGAACCGGGGCCGAGCGGGTGGTCGGAGTGACGGTCGTCGGTCGGCGGGAGGGGGACGGGGGCGTACGGGACGGCCTCCGGGACCACCGGGCGGGCGGCGGCGCGTACGGCCCGGGAGGTGGCGGCGGTCCTGACGGGGAGTGCGGCGTCGGTCTCCGCGCGGCCCGGCTGGTCCGGCGGTCCGGCGGGGCGGGTGGAGCGCGGTGCGGCGGCGGCGGGCGGTCTGCGCACCGGGTCGACATGGCTGAGCAGATGGTTGCTGACCAGCAGTACCGCGCGTACTCCGCCGTACGGTGACGGGGTCGACAGGTCGACGGAGAGGTCGAACTGCCGGGTGAGCTGGCCGATGGCGGCGAGTCCCATCCGGGGCGGGTCGCCCAGGTCGGAGAGCAGGATCGGCTCGCTGCTCGCCACCATCCGCTGTGCGTAGGCGCGTTCGTCGGGCGACATGCCCACCCCGGCGTCGTCGATGGTGACGGCGGCGCCGTGGTGGACCCGTTCGAGGTTGACGGTGACGTCGGTGTCGCGGGAGGAGTGCCGCAGCGCGTTGTCGAGGAGTTCGGCGACGATGATCGCGACCGGCTCGACGGCGTGCGAGACGAGCGCGGTGCCCGGCTCCAGATGGTTGTTGACCCGGACGCGGTGGTAGCCGACGAGCCGTGACTGGCCTCCGGTGACCGCGTCCACCAGGTGCGACTCCTGCCGGGCCAGGCCCACCCAGGCGCCGCACACGACGGCGGCGACCTGTGCGCGCCGCAGCGACTGTTCGTTCTCGTGGTCGAGTTCGAACAGGGTCTGTGCCAACTCGGGCTCGTCGTACTGCTGTTGCAGTCCTCGGAGCACGTCCTGGAGACGGTAGAGCCCGGCCTGGATCTCGCGCGTGGTGCCGCGCATGCCGGCCCGTGCCGCGGCGTCGACCCGTTTGCGCTCCTGGATCATCAGGCTCGACAACCCGCTGATCACCCCGTCCAGACCGGCGCCCGGTCCGGTGCGGGCGAACTGGGGGCTGAGCGCTCCCGGCACCCGCACGTGCGGGTGCGCGGCGCGGGTCGCCACCGCGGGGATGCGTTTCTGGGCGAGATGGGCGATCTCGGCGGTGAACGCGTCGGAGACACGCTCGGCCTTGGACCGCTCGCTGTCGAGCCGGTCCCGCAGCCGGGCGATCTCCGCGCGGAGCCGTGACCGGTCACGGCGGGAGCGGAGCAGACCGCCTGCCAGGACGAGCGTCGGCAGAGTTCCGGCGGCCAGGCCGCCAGCGGCCAGGACCGTTATCTCGATCATCGGACGGACCTCGGGAATCGGGGAATCTCACGGGCCGGAGGGACCCGGAAGACAGCCCGCACAGTACACACCGCTACCGGTCGTGTGCGCACCGCTTACGGCGGGGAACTCCATCGAACGGGTGTGGTGCGAGGGGCGCACAACACGGGTGTGCGACCGGCGCGTTCGGCGGCCGGGCGGGCCGGGCGCGGAGTGCGGGAGGCCGGGGGCCCGGTGCGGGGGCGCACGTCAACGGGGCGGCGCCGGAGGCGCGTTGCCGGGGGTGCCGCCGGGCCGGGCCGCGGCGGGGCGTACCGGGAAAGGGAGTTCTAAGGGTGACCGGGTGCCGCGCGGTGTCAGGCGGACGGGGCCGGTACCCGGATGACCAGCTCCGGGCGGTCCCACATCACGGCGGGCGGGTTCGCCGCGACCGTACCGACGCGTTCGGCGCCGACGCCCCGGTAGAAGCCCTCGGCGGGCGGGTGGGACACCACGCGCACGGCGCCGAGCCCGGCGGCCCGCGCCTCGCCCGTCATGTGCGCGACCAGCAGGCGTCCGACGCCCTGGCCCTGCGCGGCGTCCGCGACGAACATCAGGTCCAGTTCGGCGGGGGCCAGCAGCAGGGCGTAGAAGCCGAGGAGCCGGTCGTCGGGGCCGGTGGCGAGGAAGACCTGGTGGGTCTCGATGTAGTCGGGCCCCACGCGGTAGCCGGCGATCATGGGCGCGTACGGGCCCCGGTAGGCGCCGGAGGCCCGGACCAGCCGCGTCAGCCGCCGGGCGTCGCGCGCGGTGGCCCGCGTGATGGCGGGGACCGGGGCGGCCCGGCCCGGCCGGCGGCCGGCGGCGGTAATACGCGGAGTCATGGGCGGAGTATTACGTACGGGGTACGCGGCCCGGACGGCGGGCCCGGACGGGCTCCTCGGACGGGCCGCCGGGCTGCCGGGTCCCGGTCCTCCTTGTACGGTCGGTGAGGAGGGCCGGACCCGGCCGTACGAGAGGACGCAGCCATGCTCGGCAGCAGCAAGGCGTTCAGCGGTTTCGCCGTGGACGACATCCCGAGGGCCCGCCTCTTCTACGGCGAGACGCTGGGCCTGGAGGTGACCGAGGCGAACGGGATGCTGCGGCTGCGCCTGGCGGGCGGGGCGGAGGTGCTGGTCTATCCGAAGCCGGACCATGTCCCCGCCGCCTACACGATCCTCAACTTTCCGGTGGACGACATCGAGGCCGCCGTCGACGAACTGGTCCGGCGGGGTGTGCGTTTCGCGCGGTATCCCTCGACGGAGACGGACGAGCGGGGGATCTTCCGGCTGGGCGGTCCGTACATCGCGTGGTTCACCGATCCGGCGGGCAACGTGCTGTCGGTGCTCCAGGACCGCCCCGCCTGAGCGGCCCGGCGCGCGTCGTCGCGTCGTGGGTCACGGGGCGTCCGCGCCGCCGGAGGTCTCCGGGGTGTGTTTGGCGCCGTCGTGGCGGGCCCAGGCCGGGAGGACGAACCAGCAGAGCACGAACCAGACGACGAGCCCCGCGACGATCCACAGCGCCACGGCGTTGTGCAGTGCCACGCGCAGTATCAGCAGCAGCGCCGACGCCATGGTGCAGAGCAGGAAGACCAGCCCCACGACGGTGAGCCGGGACGCCCAGACGACCATCTGGGGCTTCAACTGCCGCCCCGTGACCATCCGGTGGAAGGACACGGGCGCTATGAGCGCGCCGGTGGTGACGGCGCCCAGGACCACGGTCGCGAGATAGATGTTCGAGTCGGTGTCCGACAGTTCGCTGAAGCGCGGCTGGAAGACGACGGTGAGCAGGAAGCCGAAGAGGATCTGCACGCCGGTCTGGGCGACGCGTACCTCTTGAAGAAGTTCCACCCACCGGCGGTCCGCCCGCTCCTCCGGGGATTCGTCCCGTCCCCGCGCGGGCCCGTCGCCGGGTCTTCTCCCGTCCGTCTCCCTTTCCGCGCCGGTTGTCTCGGTGCCCTTCTCTGCGGCTGCGGCTGCGTGCGCGCCTGCGCCTGCGGGTGTGCCTGCGGGTGTGCCGGTGTATTCGGTCATGCTCTCCCGGATGTCCCGTGAGCCCTCGCCCAATCCACCCGGTCCCCCGGGGTTTTCGGCGGTCAGCACATGCCCCCGCCCTGTCGCAAGGGCGCCTCGTGGCCGAAAGCGGACGCACGGGATGACCATCAAATCGGCCCCGGCCGAAAAGATTCGGCCATCGAGCCGGTCGGCGCAATTCGTACGTACGCCTCATAGGTCCGCTCCGGCCTCAGAGGACGCGGGGCGCGTGGCCGTACGGAACCGGCCCGGACGTGGCCGTTCACACCGCTCGTCGTCGCCTCGGAAGCGACCTGCAAACCGCCCGTCCGCGGCCCGTGACCCGTCGGAGCCGCGCCGTACACAGGCTCAAACCCGCTGTCCCGCAAGGTGTTTTCGGCCCTCGGCGGCGCAACTCCCGCCGCTCGCGACCGCTTTGCAGCAAAGGATTGGTCAAAGGCAGCAAAAGCAGGGCCGGTGCCGTCGGCCCCGTCCGTCGGCGGCGTGTGACGCCGCTCACCCGCCGGGGTCCGGAAGTCGGCCTTGTGAACGGGACGTGGCCGGTCAACGATTCCAACCGTGCGCAGCGAACAGGAACGCGGCCGGTGACGACCGGAAGCGGACCGGCGCACGAAGAACGGCCCACACCCCACGGGGCCGTGCTTTCCCCCCACCGATGGAGGATTTCGTGACCATCAAGCGCTTCTCCCCCCTCAGCGTCGTTCCGAGACGAGCCCGTCTGCTCGCCGTGGCCTCCGGTCTGGTGACCGCGGTCGCGCTCGCCGCGCCGTCCGCCGTGGCCGCCCCCGCGCCGCAGGTGACCGCCGCCCAGCTCGCCGACGCCAGCTCCACCATGCGTACCGCCGACGTGGCCGGTACCGCCTGGTACACGGACAAGGCGACGGGCAAGATCGTCGTGACGGCCGACAGCAGCGTCTCGGCCGCCGAGCTCAACAAGGTCAAGTCCGCCCTCGCGGACACCGGCGCCGGCCTGACCGTCAAGCGCACCCCCGGCACCTTCAGCAAGCTGATCGCCGGCGGCGAGGCCATCACCACCGGCGGCGCCCGCTGCTCCCTCGGCTTCAACGTCACCAACGGCAGCGCCAACTACGCGCTGACCGCCGGTCACTGCACCAACATCGGCAGCGCCTGGTCCATGGGCACGACGGCCGGTTCCAGCTTCCCGGGCAACGACTACGGGATCATCCAGCACTCCGACCCGGGTGCGGCCGACGGCAGGGTCTACCTGTACAACGGCACGTACCAGGAGATCACCGGCGCGGCCGACCCGGCCGTCGGCCAGGGTGTCACCCGCAGCGGTTCCACCACCGGTGTGCACAGCGGCACGGTCACGGGCCTCAACGCGACCGTGAACTACGGCGCCGACGGCATCGTCTCCGGCCTCATCCAGACCAACGTCTGCGCCGAGCCCGGCGACAGCGGCGGCGCGCTCTTCTCCGGCACCACGGCCCACGGCCTGACCTCCGGCGGCAGCGGCAACTGCTCCTCCGGCGGCACCACGTTCTTCCAGCCGGTCACCGAGGCCCTCAGCGTCTACGGCGTCTCGATCATCTGAGCATCCGAGGCGTCCGGGGCCCCGGAGGGTGACGATCCTCCGCGGTTCCGAACGACGCAGGGACGATTCGTCCCCGGCGGGCCGCGCCCCAGGCGCGGCCCGCCGTCGTGCGTCCACCCGCCTGTCCGTACACGCGTCCATCCGCGTGGGCGCCGCGTGGGCGCCCGCCCGTGTGTCCCCGCTGTCCATGCGCGCACGTGCTCGCCCGCCCCCGTGTCCGCGTGTCCGCGTGTCCGATTCGTTCAAGACCGGGTCCGTGGGCCGCGCCTACGGTGACGTCATGACTCCACGACTCGATGTGATCGGCATCGTCACCTCCGACATGGCCGCCTCGCTCGCCTTCTACCGCAGGCTCGGCCTGGACATCCCCGCCGACGCGGACGCCGCGCCCCATGTGGAGGCCCCGCTGCCCGGCGGCATGCGCCTCGCCTGGGACACGGAGGACGTCGTCCGGTCCTTCGACCCGGGGTGGACCCCGCCGTCGAACGGCGACCGCACCGGACTCTGCTTCCGCTGCGACGCTCCCGCCGAGGTCGACGCGGTGTACGAGGCGCTGGTCGGCGCCGGGTACCGGGGGCACCTGGAACCCTGGGACGCGGAATGGGGCCAGCGTTACGCGGTGGTGCTCGACCCGGACGGCTGCGGCGTCTCGCTGTTCGCCAGCGTCGCGTAGGCACCGAGGGTGAGGCCGGCCAGCGCGCGTGTCTCCCTGGCGAGATGCGCCTGGTCGGCGCAGCCCGCGAGGGCGGCGGCCTCCGCGTACGGCACCGACGCCCGTACGAGCGCGAGCGCGCGCTGGAGCCGCAGTACGCGGGCCAGGGTCTTGGGACCGTAACCGAAGGCGTCCAGCGAGCGGCGGTGCAGCCGGCGCGGGCCGAGGCCGGCGCTCTCGGCGACGGAGGCGACCGGGCGGCCCGCGTCGAGCCCGGCGACGACGGCGCGCAGCAGCGGGTCGGGCGGTCCGGAGAGCGCGAGGCGCCGCAGGGCCACGGCTTCGAGGACGGCCGCCGGGTCGTCGGCGGCGGCGAGGCGCTCGGCGATCTCGCGCGCCTCGGCTCCGGGCCACAGGTCGGCGAGGTCCACGCGCCGGTCGCGCAGCTCGTGCGCGGGGACGCCGAGGAGCGCGGGGGCGATGCCGGGCGCGAAGCGGACCCCGGTGCAGTCCCCGGTGAAACCGTCCTCGCCGGGCGGTGGGGGCCGGTACGCGCGGGTGTCGGGCCCGGCGACGCCCAGCCGGCCCCCGATCCAGAGCAGATCCATGCAGCCGTCGGGCAGGACGGGGTAGACGGCCCCGCCGTCCCCCTTGGGCGCGGTCTTCGTCCATACGACGACGCCGTCCATGTGCGACGCCCGTTCCCGGTACACGTACGACAGGTTACGGCCCGGTCCGGAGTCGCACCCCGGCCCGGCAGGCCGGGTCGGGTCGGGTCACGGTGCGGCCGGGCCCGGCCGCCTCCGCCGGGTCAGGACTTCGGTTCCTTGTCGCGGCCGGTGTGGAAGCGGGACTTCAGGTCGTCCGGCGGCAGGAAGCGGGACCATCGCTCGGGGAACTCGGAGGGCATGTCCGGGTCGGGGCCGTACTCCCCGTCCTCGCCGTCCCCCCGCGCTCCCGGCTCGCCCGACAGCGCCTCCACCCGCGCGATCGTCTCGGCGGCGTGGGCCGCCCGCAGGCGCTCGTTGGCCGCGCGGGCCGCCGCCGTGGCGACGGACGGCCAGACCCGGTCGATGGCGGCGTTGACGGCCGCGCCGACCAGGACGGCGAAGGCCGAGATGCCGATCCACAGGAGGACCGCGATGGGGGCGGCGAGGGAGCCGTAGATGGTGGGGCCCTCGACCGTACTCGTGAGGTAGATCCGCAGCAGGAAGCTGCCGAAGACCCACATCCCGAGGGCGACGAGCGCCCCCGGCACGTCCTCCAGCCACGGCGACCGGGCGGGCACCGACACGTGGTAGAGCGTGGTCAGGAAGGCGATGGAGAGCAGGATCACCACCGGCCAGTACAGGACGCTGGCGACCTCGGTGCCCCAGGGGATCAGCTCCACGACCCGGTCGGGCCCGACCACCGCCAGGGGCAGGACGACGGCGCCGATGAGCAGCGCCACGAGGTAGAGCAGGAAGGCGAGCAGCCGGGTGGCGACGATGCCGCGCCGGCCGTCGAGCCCGTACATCACGGTGATCGTGTCGATGAAGACGTTCACCGCCCGTGAGCCGGACCAGAGCGCGATGGCGAAACCGATGGAGATCAGGTCGGGGCGTCCGCCGTGCGTGACGTCCGCGAGGAGCGGCTTGGCGATCTGGTCGACGCCCCGGTCCGAGAGGACCGTGCCGACGGCCGTGAGGATGTTCCGCTCGATCGAGGCGACGGTGGTGGTGTTGGTCCAGTCGTCGACGTATCCGAGGAGGCCGAGGAGGCCGAGCATCAGCGGCGGGAGGGAGAGCAGGGTGAAGAACGCCGCCTCCGCGGCCAGCCCGAGAATCCGGTACTCGATGCACGAGTTGACCGTGTCCTTCAGCAGCAGCCAGGCCATTCTCCGCTTGGAGACATTGCGGTAGAGGGCACGGGCCCGGCGGAGTCGGCCGGTGGGCCGGTCGGGAGTTTCGTTTGCTGCCTGCACCTCCTTACCGTAGCGGCATGACCTCCACCACCCACACAGTGACCAACCAGGTTCCGCCCCTGGTCGGATACGACGTCTTCAGCGGCGACCGGGCCCTCACGGAGGGCCTGGAGCGGCACGCCGCGCCCGGCGTGATCGACGAGGCGCGGTCGGAACTGACCGCGCTCGGCCGGCTGGCCGGTTCGGCGCGGGCCCAGGAGTGGGGGACGCGGGCCAACGAGAACCCGCCGACGCTCCGCACGCACGACCGGTACGGCAATCGGATCGACGAGGTCGAGTTCCATCCGGCCTGGCACCAGTTGCTGGACGAGGCGGTGTCGGCGGGGCTGACCGACGCCTGGGGGCGGCCGGACGGGCATCTGCGCCGGGCGGCCGGTTTCTATGTCTGGTCGCAGGTCGAGGCCGGGCACGGCTGTCCGCTGTCGATGACGCACGCGGCGGTGCCCGCGCTGCGCGCGGAGCCGGAACTGGCCGCCGAGTGGGAGCCCCGGCTCACCTCGCACCGGTACGAGCCGGGGCTGCGGCCCGCCGCCGGGAAGGCGGGCGCGCTGTTCGGGATGGGGATGACCGAGAAGCAGGGCGGCAGCGACGTACGGGCCAACACGACGGCCGCGCGCCCGCTGGACGCGGCGGGCGAGTACCTGCTCACCGGGCACAAGTGGTTCTGCTCCGCGCCGATGTGCGACGGGTTCCTGGTGCTGGCGCAGGCACCGGCCGGGCTGACGTGCTTCCTGGTGCCGCGGGTGCTGCCGGACGGGACGCGCAACGTGTTCCTGATCCAGCGGCTCAAGGACAAGCTGGGCAACAGGTCGAACGCGTCGGCGGAGGTGGAGTTCGACGGGACCTGGGCGCGCCGGGTCGGCGAGGAGGGGCGCGGGGTGCGCACCATCATCGAGATGGTGGCGGCGACACGGGTGGACTGTGTGCTCGGATCGGCGGCCCTGATGCGGCAGTCGGTGGCGCAGGCGGTCCATCACGCCACGTACCGGCGGGCGTTCGGGTCCGAGCTGGTCGACAAGCCGCTGATGCGCAACGTCCTGGCCGATCTGGCGCTGGAGTCGGAGGCGGCGACGACGCTGGCGCTGCGGCTGGCGGCGGCGCAGGACGCGGTGCGGAGCACGGGTTCGGAGACAGAGAAGGCGTTTCTGCGGCTGGCGGTGCCGACGGCCAAGTACTGGGTGACCAAGCGGTGTACGCCGGTCACGGCGGAGGCGCTCGAATGTCTGGGCGGCAACGGGTACGTGGAGGAGTCCGGGATGCCGCGCCTGTTGCGTGAGTCGCCGCTGAACTCGATCTGGGAGGGGGCGGGGAACGTCCAGGCGCTCGACGTGCTGCGGGCGCTCCAGCGGGAGCCGGACGCCCTGAACGCGTTCCTCCGGGAGGTGGGCGCGGCACGCGGCGCGGACCACCGGCTGGACCGGGCGATCAAGGACCTGCTGACCGAACTGGCCGATCTGGACGGCATCGAGGCGCGGGCCCGGCGGCTGGTGGAGCGGATGGCGCTGGTGCTCCAGGGGTCGCTGCTGGTGCGGTGGGCGCCGTCGGCGGTCGCGGACGCGTTCTGCGCGTCGCGGCTGGGCCGGGACTGGGGTACGGCCTTCGGCACGCTGCCGCACAGTCTGGACCTGGAGTCGGTGGTGACGCGGGCGCGGCCGACCGGGGACAACTGACGGACGCTGGGCGGGCGGTGACGGCTGCCTCATCCCGGGCGGCTACCCCGCCGGGCCGGTGTGCGCGTTCGGTGACGCGGCGTCGGCGCGGCGCGGGCGGGCCGGAGAAGGCTCGGCCGGGCGGTCGATGCCGCGGGTGGGCCGAAGGCGGCGCGTGTGGCCGGCCGGTGCCGCGTATGGGCCGAGGGTGGTGCTGCGCCGACACGGCACCACCCACGACTTGATGTCACCTTGGTGGATGGGCCGGGCGTCCGCCAGAGTTGCAGGTGGTTGCAGAATCGGCATGTCGACCGGACGGCCGGACTTCGCAGAATCGATAAAGCGCCGTGCGCGGCGGGGGGCCCGATGAAGGACACACCGCTCGATCTGTCCCGTCTCATGGCGATGGACGCCCGGCAGGCCATGCGGCTGCTCCAGCGGGTCCGGGAGGCGTCGCTGGCGGGCGACCGGCCGCCGGTGGCGCCCCGGCCGGTGATCGGGGCGTCGTGGCAGCGGGTCCGGCGGCTCGGTGTCAGCCCCGACCGGCAGTCCGGCCGGGCGGTGCTGGCGCCCGAGGAACTGGAACACCACCGCCGTACGTCGGCGCTCGGCGAGGTGATGCGGGGGATCAGCGACGGGCTGACCGGGATCGCCGACGCGTCCCTCCAGATCCTGGTGGTCTGCGACGCGCAGGGCCGGGTGCTGTGGCGCGAGGGCAACACCCGGGTGCTGCGGCGGGCCGACGGCATCAGTCTGGCGGAGGGCGCGGTCTGGTCGGAGCGGATGACGGGGACCAACGCGATCGGTACGGCGCTGGCCGCCAGGGTCCCGGTGCAGGTCCACTCGGCGGAGCACTTCGTACGCCCCCTGACACCGTGGACGTGCGCGGCGGCCCCGGTGCACGACCCGCGCGACGGGCGGCTGCTCGGGGTCGTCGACGTGAGCGGCCCGGCGTCGGGTTTCCATCCGACGACGCTGGCCCTGGTCACCTCCGTCGCCCGGCTGGCCGAGAGCGGACTGCGGGAGCGGCATCTGCGGGCCGTGGAGCGGCTGCGGGCGGTGGCGGCGCCGATCCTGTGCCGGGTCGGCGGGCGCGCGGTGGCCGTCGACACGCACGGCTGGACGGCCGCCGTGACGGGGATGGCGCCGGTCGACCGGCTGCCGCTGCCCAAGTCGCTGCGGCCGGGGCGGCTGTGGCTGCCGTCGCTCGGCATGTGCGCGGTCGAGCCGCTGCCGGGCGGCTGGCTGCTGACGGTGGAGGAGGAGCCGCCGCCGGACGCGCCGCGCCGGGTGGTGCTGGACCTGAGCCGGCCCCGGCGGTGGTCGGTGACGGTCTCGGGGGCGGCGGGCAGCTGGGCGCGGGAGCTGACGCCGCGCCACGCGGAGCTGCTGTACGTCCTGGCGGCACGCCGGGAGGGGCGGAGCGCGGCGGAGCTGGCGGCGGACGTGTTCGGGGACCCGACGCGCACGGTGACGGTGCGGGCCGAGATGTCGCGGGTGCGCCGTCATCTGGCGGGGGTGCTGGCCCACCGGCCGTACCGCTTCAGCGAGGAGATCGAGGTGGAGGTGGTACGTCCGGCACACCCGGCGGACCTGCTGCCGCACTCGACGGCCCCGGCGGTGGCGGCCGACCGGGTCCGGGGCGGCTGCGAGGCGTAGCTCCCGCCCGGCGGGACCGCGCGGGACGGCCCTCGCAAGGCGGGCCTTCACTGACGGGCCGCGCCTTTTGGCCCGTGCCGGGGCCGCGTGGTTCCCTGACGGCCATGAGCATCACTGTGACCACCTGGTCCCTGGAGCAGACCTCCCCGGCCGATCTGCGGCCGGCCGCCGAGCCCGTCGGCGACGTGCGGATCGCGCGGTCCGAGATCCCCTCGGCGGAGTTCAGCCGCTTCCTCTACACCGCCGTCGGCGGCGACGTGCGGTGGACCGACCGGCTGTCCCTGTCGTACGCGGACTGGCACGAGGCCGTCTCCCGGCCGGGCGTCGAGACCTGGGTGGCGTACGAGCGCGGCACCCCGGCCGGGTACGCGGAGCTGGCGGCCGGGGACGACGGCACGGTCGAGATCGTGTACTTCGGGCTCCTCCCCGCCTTCCGGGGCCGCCGTATCGGCGGACACCTGCTGTCGTACGCCACGGCCCGCGCCTGGGACACGGCGGAACGGCACCCCGGCCGCCCCCCGACGAAGCGGGTCTGGCTGCACACCTGCTCGAAGGACGGGGAACACGCGATGGACAACTATCTGCGGCGGGGCTTCGCACTCTTCGACACGAAGGTGACGGAGGAGCCGGAGGTGGCGGCACCAGGGCCCTGGACCGGTGCGCACCCGACCACGCGTCTCGCCTAGCGGGACACTCTCGTCCACATCATGGATAGTGGTGGACTGCTCCGAGATGCGCGTGCCACGCTTCCTTCCATGTCCACAGCTGGAATTGCCTTGGTGAGTCGGCGGCACGTCGATCTCGGCCGCGTGTCCAGCGCCATCTGTCGGGCGAGCTGACCGGCACAGCCTCCGCCGCCCTCCCCCGCTCCCTCCGCTCGCATCCCCCTGCGCACCGCTGCGCCGTCAGCCCATGTGTGCAGGTCAGAGCCGCCCTCCGCAGTCCGAAGGACGTGTTCCGCCATGGCCGCCACCCCCGAGAAGCCCGCCGCCACGCCCCGCCGCAAGGTGAGCCGTCACCGCGGCGAGGGCCAGTGGGCCGTGGGTCACTTCACTCCACTCAACGCGAACGAGCAGGCCAAGAAGGACGACGACGGTCTCAATGTACGGACACGTATTGAGACGATCTACTCGAAGGCCGGGTTCGACTCCATCGACCCGGCCGACCTGCGCGGACGCATGCGCTGGTGGGGTCTCTACACCCAGCGCAAGCCCGGTATCGACGGCGGCAAGACCGCGATCCTGGAGCCGGAGGAGCTGGACGACCGTTACTTCATGCTGCGGGTGCGGATCGACGGCGGCCGGCTGACCACCGAGCAGCTGCGTGTCATCGGTCAGATCTCGCACGAGTTCGGCCGGGACACGGCCGACATCACCGACCGGCAGAACATCCAGCTGCACTGGATCCGGATCGAGGACGTCCCGGAGATCTGGCGGCGCCTGGAGGCCGTCGGTCTGTCGACCACCGAGGCGTGCGGCGACACCCCGCGGGTGATCCTCGGCTCCCCGGTCGCCGGGGTGGCCGCGGACGAGATCATCGACGGCACCCCGGCCATCGACGAGATCAACGACCGGTTCGTCGGCACCAAGGAGTTCTCGAACCTCCCGCGCAAGTTCAAGACGGCCATCTCGGGATCGCCGCTGCTCGACGTCGCGCACGAGATCAACGACATCGCGTTCGTCGGGGTCGTCCACCCCGAACACGGCCCCGGCTTCGACCTGTGGGTCGGCGGCGGGCTGTCCACCAACCCCAAGATCGGGCAGCGGCTGGGCGCCTGGGTCCCGCTGGACGAGGTCGCCGACGTGTGGGCCGGTGTCATCGGGATCTTCCGCGACTACGGCTACCGGCGGCTGCGCACCCGCGCCCGGCTGAAGTTCCTCCTCGCCGACTGGGGCGCGGAGAAGTTCCGCCGGATCCTCCAGGACGAGTATCTGAAGCGGACACTGATCGACGGCCCCGGGCCCGAGCGGCCGGTCGAGGAGTGGCGCGACCACGTCGGTGTGCACCGGCAGAAGGACGGCCGCTTCTACGTCGGCTTCGCGCCGCGCGTCGGCCGGGTGGACGGCCCGACGCTGAAGAAGATCGCCGACCTCGCCGAGGAGCACGGCTCCGGCCGGGTGCGGACCACCGTCGAGCAGAAGATGATCGTGCTGGACGTGGCCGAGGACCGGGTCGACTCGCTGATCGCGGGCCTGGAGTCGCTGGAGCTGCGGGTCACGCCGTCGCCGTTCCGGCGCGGCACGATGGCCTGCACCGGCATCGAGTTCTGCAAGCTCGCGATCGTCGAGACGAAGGCGCGCGGCGCCTCCCTGATCGACGAACTGGAGCGCCGTATCCCCGACTTCGACCAGCCGATCACCATCAACGTCAACGGCTGCCCCAACGCCTGCGCCCGTATCCAGGTCGCGGACATCGGTCTCAAGGGGCAGTTGGTGCTGGACGGCGACGGCAACCAGGTCGAGGGCTACCAGGTGCACCTCGGCGGCGCGCTCGGCCTGGAGCCCGCGTTCGGCCGCAAGGTGCGCGGTCTGAAGGTCACCGCCGCCGAACTCCCCGACTACGTCGAGCGCGTGCTCACCCGCTTCCAGAAGGAGCGCGAGAGCGACGAGCGGTTCGCCGCCTGGGCGGCCCGCGCCTCCGAGGAGGCGCTGTCGTGAGCGAGCGCGCCGCCCCGTTCTACTGCCCCTACTGCGGCGACGAGGACCTGCGCCCGAGCGAGCAGGGCCACGGCGCCTGGGAGTGCGCCGCGTGCAACCGGGCCTTCCAGCTGAAGTTCCTCGGGCTGCTGACCCGCGGACTGGCGAAGGACGACGGAGGAGGGGCATGAGCACACCGACGCGGGCGGACGCCACCGACGTCCGGCACGCCGAACTGAAGGCACTCGCCGAACGCGCGGGCCGTGACCTCGAGGACGCCACCGCCCCGGAGATCCTGACCTGGGCCGCCACCACCTTCGGCGCGCGTTTCTGCGTCACCTCCTCCATGGAGGACGCGGTCGTCGCCCATCTGGCGTCCCGTGTCCGGCCCGGCGTGGACGTCGTCTTCCTCGACACCGGCTACCACTTCCCCGAGACGCTCGGCACCCGTGACGCCGTCGCAGCCGTGATGGACGTCAACCTCATCACCCTCACCCCGCGCGCGACCGTCGCCGAACAGGACGCCGAGCACGGCCCGAGGCTGCACGACCGCGACCCCGACCTGTGCTGCGCCCTGCGCAAGCTCAAGCCGCTGGACGAGGGCCTGACCGCGTACGACGCGTGGGCGACGGGACTGCGCCGCGACGAGTCGCCGACCCGCGCGGCCACCCCGGTCGTCGGCTGGGACCCCCGGCGCGGCAAGGTCAAGGTCTCCCCGATCGCCCGCTGGACGCAGCAGGACGTGGAGGCGTACGCCGCCGAGCACGGCGTCCTCACCAACCCGCTCCTGACGGACGGTTACGCCTCCGTGGGCTGCGCTCCCTGCACCCGCCGGGTCGTCGAGGGCGAGGACGCCCGCGCCGGCCGCTGGGCGGGCACCTCCAAGACCGAATGCGGGCTGCACGGATGAGCGCGGCGGAGCACGGCGCGACGGTGTGGCTGACCGGTCTGCCCAGTGCGGGCAAGACCACCCTGGCCCTCGCGCTGGCGGACCGGCTGCGTTCCGAGGGCCACCGCGTGGAGGTCCTGGACGGCGACGAGATCCGCGAATTCCTCTCCGCGGGCCTCGGGTTCAGCCGCGAGGACCGGCACACCAACGTGCGGCGGATCGGGTTCGTCGCCGAACTCCTGGCGTCCCACGGTGTCACGACGCTGGTGCCGGTGATCGCGCCGTACGCGGACAGCCGTGAGGCGGTGCGCAAGCACCACCGGGCGGCGGGCACCACGTATCTGGAGGTGCATGTCGCGACCCCGGTCGAGGTGTGTTCGGTGCGGGACGTGAAGGGCCTGTACGCGAGGCAGGCGGCCGGTGAGATCAGCGGTCTCACGGGTGTGGACGACCCCTACGAGGCGCCCGAGGAGCCCGACCTGCGGATCGAGTCGCACACGCAGTCCGTTCAGGAGTCCGCGGCGGCGCTCCACGCGCTGCTCACCGAGAGGGGTGTGGCCTGATGACGACCACCGTTCCGTCGCTCACGGGCGGCACCGAGGGCACCGGGACCGGGGGCACGCCGGAGGCGCCGTACGCGCTGAGCCATCTGGACGCGTTGGAGTCGGAGTCGGTGCATATTGTGCGTGAGGTGGCGGGTGAGTTCGAGCGGCCGGTGATTCTGTTCTCCGGTGGCAAGGATTCCATCGTGATGCTGCGTCTGGCGCTGAAGGCGTTCGCTCCGGCGGCGGTGCCGTTCACGCTGCTGCATGTGGACACCGGTCACAACTTCCCGGAGGTGCTGGCGTACCGGGACCGTACGGTGGCGGCGCACGGGCTGCGGCTGCATGTGGCGTCGGTGCAGGAGTACATCGACGCGGGGACGTTGCGTGAGCGTCCGGACGGGACGCGTAATCCGCTCCAGACGCTGCCGCTGACGGAGAAGATCCAGGCGGAACGTTTCGACGCGGTGTTCGGCGGGGGCCGGCGGGACGAGGAGAAGGCGCGGGCGAAGGAGCGGATCTTCTCGCTGCGCGACGAGTTCTCGCAGTGGGACCCGCGCCGTCAGCGGCCCGAGCTGTGGCAGCTCTACAACGGGCGTCACGCGCCGGGCGAGCATGTGCGGGTCTTCCCGCTCTCCAACTGGACCGAGCTGGACATCTGGCAGTACATCGCCCGGGAACGGATCGAGCTCCCGGAGATCTATTTCGCGCACGAGCGTGAGGTCTTCAGCCGGCACGGCATGTGGCTGACGGCGGGCGAGTGGGGCGGTCCCAAGGACGGCGAGCCCACCGAGACCCGTCTGGTGCGCTACCGGACCGTGGGGGACATGTCCTGCACCGGTGCCGTCGACTCCGACGCCACCACGCTGGACGCCGTCATCGCCGAGATCACCGCCTCCCGCCTCACCGAACGCGGCGCTTCCCGCGCGGACGACAAGATGTCCGAGGCCGCCATGGAGGACCGCAAGCGCGAGGGGTACTTCTAACCATGACGACGACCGGGCACACGGCCCCCGAACAGCTGTCGGCCACCACTCTGCTGCGTTTCGCGACCGCCGGTTCCGTGGACGACGGCAAGTCCACCCTCGTCGGGCGGCTGCTGCACGACTCGAAATCCGTCCTGACCGACCAGTTGGAGGCCGTCGAGCGCGCCTCGCTCGGCCGGGGCCAGGACACGCCCGACCTCGCACTGCTGACGGACGGGCTGCGTGCCGAGCGCGAGCAGGGCATCACCATCGATGTCGCGTACCGCTACTTCGCCACGCCGCGCCGCCGTTTCATCCTGGCCGACACCCCCGGCCATGTGCAGTACACCCGCAACATGGTCACCGGCGCCTCCACCGCCGAGCTGGCCGTCGTCCTGGTCGACGCCCGCAACGGCGTGGTCGAGCAGACCCGCAGGCACGCCGCCGTCGCCGCGCTGCTCCGTGTCCCGCACGTGGTGCTGGCCGTCAACAAGATGGACCTCGTGGCCTACACGGAGCCGGTGTTCGCCGCCATCGCCGAGGAGTTCACCGCGTACGCCGCCTCCCTCGGTGTCCCCGAGGTGACCGCGATCCCGATCTCCGCGCTCGCCGGTGACAACGTGGTGGAGCCGTCGGCGCACATGGACTGGTACGGCGGGCCGACGGTGCTGGAGCACCTGGAGACCGTCGCCGTCAGCCACGACCTGTCGGGCTGCCCGGCCCGGTTCCCCGTCCAGTACGTGATCCGCCCCCAGAGCGCCGAACACCCCGACTACCGGGGCTACGCCGGGCAGATCGCCTCCGGGGTCCTGCGCGTCGGCGAGGCCGTGACCGTGCTGCCGTCGGGGCGTACGAGCACGATCGAGGGCATCGACGCGCTCGGCACGGGCGTCGACATCGCGTGGGCGCCGCAGTCGGTGACGGTCCGGCTCGCCGACGACATCGACATCTCGCGCGGGGACCTGATCGCGCCCAGCGCCGGTCTCCCGGCCGTGACGCGGGACGTCGCGGCGACGGTCTGCCACGTCGCCGACCGGCCGCTCACCGTCGGCCAGCGCGTCCTGCTCAAGCACACCACCCGCACGGTCAAGGCGATCGTCAAGGACATCCCGTCCCGGCTCACCCTGGACGACCTGTCCCAGCACCCCGCCCCGGGCCGGCTGGTCGCCAACGACATCGGCCGGGTGGTGATCCGTACGGCGGAGCCCCTGGCGCTCGACGCGTACGCCGACTCCCGCCGCACCGGCTCCTTCCTGCTCGTCGACCCGGCCGACGGCACCACCCTGGCCGCCGGGATGGCGGGCGACTCGTTCGCCGCCGCACCGCCGCCCGCCCCGGCGGCGGGCACCGACGACGAGGGCTGGGACTTCTGATGGCCGCCGGGAGCCCCACGACGCCGGGCGTCTTCGCCGCGCGGGGCCTGCGTGCCGCGCGCCGGGGTCCGGGCGAGACCTACGACCCGCAGCCCACGGTCTTCAACGCGTACGCGACGTTCGCGAAGGAGGGCGGCCGGGTCGGCAGCGGCGCCCTCGGTGCGGGGACCGGCGGGGTGGCGCGATGTGCGGGCTGACGTACGCGCACCGCACGCGCGCCCGGACCCCCGGCGGGACCACCGTGTCCCGCCCGCACCACCACCTGTTGCACCGAAGACCTGCCGCCCTCCCGTCCGCGCCGCCTCGTCTCCGAGGGGCGTGAGCACGGGCCGAGGAGAGGACACCCTCCCGTGCCTGCCATCCGCAGAATCCCGCGCCACCGACGTACCTTCGCCGCCCTCGCGGCCCTCCCTCTGCTGGCGGTGACGCTCGGCGCCTGCGGTTACGGCTCCGACAGCGAGCCGAAGGACGACAAGGTCGCCCCCGCCGCCGAGGGCGACAAGCTCGGCGGTCTCAGCGAGGTGAAGATCGGCTACTTCGCCAACATCACCCACGCCACTGCCCTGGTCGGCCTCCAGAAGGGCCTGATCCAGAAGGAGTTGGGCGGCACCAAGATCCGTCCGCAGATCTTCAACGCGGGCCCGTCCGAGATCGAGGCGCTCAACGCGGGCGCCATCGACATCGGCTGGATCGGTCCCTCCCCCTCGATCAACGGCTTCACGAAGTCCAAGGGCCAGAATCTGCGCATCATCTCCGGTTCGGCCTCCGGCGGCGTCTCGCTCGTGGTCGACCCGAAGAAGATCAAGTCCCTGGACGACCTCAAGGGCAAGCGCATCGCCACCCCCCAGCTCGGCAACACCCAGGACGTGGCGCTGCTCAACTACCTGTCGGAGCAGGGTCTGAAGGTCGACACCAACACCGGCAAGGGCGACGTCACCGTCATCCGCCAGGACAACAAGCAGATACCGGCGTCCTTCAAGTCCGGTTCGCTGGACGGCGCGTGGGTGCCCGAGCCGACCGCGTCGAGGCTGGTCGCGGCCGGTGGTTCGGTGCTGCTGGACGAGAAGAAGCTCTGGAAGGACGGCAAGTTCGTCATCACGAACGTGATCGTCTCCCAGAAGTTCCTCAAGGAGCACCCGGACGTCGTCGAGGCGGTGCTGCGCGGCTCGGTCAAGACCAACGCCTGGATCAACGCGAACTCCGACGAGGCGAAGGCCGCCGCCAACGACCAGCTCACGAAGGACGCGGGGGCGCCGCTGGAGCCGGAGGTGATCGACGCGGCCTGGGCGAACGTCGACGTCATCGACGACCCGCTCGCCGCCACGCTGCGGGAGTCGTCCGAGCACGCGGTGAAGGCGGGCCTGCTCGAAGACCCGCTGCTGGACGGGATCTACGACCTGACGCTCCTCAACAAGGTGCTGACGGCGGAGGGCAAGCCCGCGATCGACGACGCCGGTCTCGGCGTGAAGTAGCCGGGCAGTCACCCGTGAACCATCCGCAACCGGACCGCCTCCAGGAGGTGTGATCATGGCCACCGCACTCGTCAAGCCGGTCTCACCGGTCGACACGCACCCGTACGCCGCCCGTCTCGCCCATGTGTCCAAGTCGTTCGGCCGCCCCGGCGGCGGACAGCTCGTGCTGGACAACGTCAGCCTCGACGTGGCGCCCGGCGAGTTCGTGACCCTGCTGGGGGCGTCCGGCTGCGGAAAGTCCACCCTGCTCAACCTGGTCGCGGGGCTCGACCTGCCGTCGGAGGGGACGATCGACGTCCCCGGCGGCCGGCCGGCCCTGATGTTCCAGGAACACGCGCTGTTCCCGTGGCTGACCGCGGGCCGCAACATCGAACTCGCCCTGAAGATGCGGGGCATGCCCAAGGCCGAACGGCGCGGCGAGGCCGAGCGGCTGCTCGCACTCGTCCGGCTGAACGGCGCGTACGGCAAGCGGGTGCACGAACTGTCCGGCGGGATGCGGCAGCGCGTCGCGCTGGCCCGCGCGCTGGCGCAGGACAGCCAACTGCTCCTGATGGACGAGCCGTTCGCGGCGCTGGACGCCATCACCCGGGACGTGCTGCACGAGGAGCTGACCCGGATCTGGGCCGAGACGAACGTGTCGGTCCTCTTCGTCACGCACAACGTCCGTGAGGCCGTACGGCTGGCGGAGCGCGTGGTGCTGATGTCGTCCCGGCCGGGGCGGATCGCACGCGAGTGGGGCATCGACATCCCGCAGCCGCGCCGTATCGAGGACGCGGCGGTGGCCGATCTGTCCGTGGAGATCACCGACGAACTGCGGGGGGAGATTCGCCGCCATGGCCAGAACTGAGACGGACACGACAAGGACCGCCGAAAAGTCCCCGCAGGTCTCCGAGGCCACTTCCCCGGTGGACCTGGCGGGCCTGGAGGCCGGGCTCGACGCGCTGGAGACCCGGACCACCGAGCGGGTGTCGCTGGGCAGCGTGCTGCTGTCCAAACTCGTGCCGCCGCTCGTCGCCGTCGTCCTCGTGCTCACGGTGTGGCAGCTCGCCGCCGCGTCCGACATCAAGCCGGACTACGTCCTGCCGAGCCCGCTCGACGTCTGGGGCTCCATCCGGGACATGTGGCTGGACGGCACCCTGCTCGGCTACATCTGGACCAGCGTCTCGCGGGGCGCGCTGGGCTTCGCCGTCTCCGTCGCCGTCGGTACGCCGCTGGGCCTGCTGGTCGCGCGGGTCAGGGTGGTCCGGGCCGCGATCGGGCCGATCCTGTCCGGACTCCAGTCGCTGCCGTCGGTGGCGTGGGTGCCGGCCGCGATCATCTGGTTCGGCCTGACGGACGCCACGATCTACACCGTCGTGCTACTGGGCGCCGTCCCGTCCATCGCCAACGGCCTGGTGTCCGGTGTCGACCAGATCCCGCCGCTGTATCTGCGGGCCGGGCGGACCATCGGGGCCACCGGCCTCAACGGCATCCGGCACGTCCTGCTGCCCGCCGCTCTGCCCGGCTATCTGGCAGGCTTGAAGCAGGGCTGGGCGTTCTCCTGGCGCTCGCTGATGGCCGCCGAGCTGATCGCCAACTCGCCGGACCTCGGTACGGGACTCGGCCAGCTCATGGACAACTTCCGCACCTACAGCGACATGTCCGGGGTGCTCGCCACGATCATCCTCATCCTGATCGTCGGCATCGGCATCGACCTGCTGTTCTTCTCACCCCTGGAGCGCCGCGTGCTGCGCAGCCGCGGCCTCCTCGTCAGGAGCTGACACCCGTGTCCCGTACGCCCCGCCCGCCCGGCCGTCCGGTGCTGCTCGCCGTCGCGCACGGCAGCCGCGACCCCCGGCACGCCGCGACCGTGCACGCGCTGCTGCGCCGGGTACGGGCGCTGCGCCCGGGGCTGCGGGTGGAGGCGTGCTTCCTGGACTTCGACGCCCCGTCGGTGCCGCGCGCGCTGGAACGGCTGGACGCGGAGGGCGTACGGGAGGTGGTGGCACTGCCACTGCTGCTGACCCGCGCCTTCCACGCCAAGTCCGACATCCCGGCCGCCCTGGGCGAGGCACGGGCCCGGCTGCCCCGGCTCACGGTGCGGCAGTCCGAGGTCCTCGGCCCGTCGCCCCTGCTCACGGACGCGCTGGAGCGGCGGCTGTACGAGGCCGGGCTCACGCCCGGCGACAAGAGCACGACCGGGGTCGTCCTGGCCTCGGCCGGCTCCACGGACCCGGAGGCGATCGCGGTGATCGACCGTGTCGCACGGGAGTGGCGCCGCACCGGTTGGTGCGCCGTGCGGCCCGCGTTCGCCTCCGCCTCCCTTCCGCGCACCGAGGACGCGGTGCGCGACCTGCGGGCCGCCGGGGTACGCCGGGTGGCGGTCGCCCCGTACGTGCTCGCGCCCGGCCGGCTGCCGGACCGCATCGCCCGGGGCGCGCGCGAGTCGGGCGCGGACGTCCTGGCCGATGTCCTGGGCCCGGCACCGGAGTTGGCGCGGTTGCTGCTGCGCCGGTACGAGGCGGCGCGGGCGGCAGGGGCGGAGCTGACGGCGCTGTCGGCCTGAGCGCCTGACCCGGACCGGGGCCGGGCACGCCTCAGCCCCGGCAGGCCCAGCCGGGATCCCGCCCGCTCGCGGCGAGCGCCCGGTCGAACACACCCGCCTTCGCGGGAACCGCCACCGGCTCGGCGAAACCCTCGTACGTCCGGTACATCCCGGCGTACTCCTCCACCACCCCGAGAACGAACACCGCCGACGGCCGGGGCCGGGCACGCCTCAGCCCCGGCAGGCCCAGCCGGGATCCCGCCCGCTCGCGGCGAGCGCCCGGTCGAACACACCCGCCTTCGCGGGGACCGCCACCGGCTCGGCGAAACCCTCGTACGTCCGGTACATCCCGGCGTACTCCTCCACCACCCCGAGAACGAACACCGCCGACGGCCGGGGCCGGGCACGCCTCAGCCCCGGAAGGTCCAGCGGGGATCCCGCCCGCTCGCGGCGAGCGCCCGGTCGAACACACCCGCCTTCGCGGGGACCGCCACCGGCTCGGCGAAACCCTCGTACGTCCGGTACATCCCGGCGTACTCCTCCACGACCCCGAGAACGAACACCGCCGTGTCGTCGGACAGGCGGAACTCCTGGCCCGTGGCCCGTGCCAGCTCCCAGCCGTGCAGGGCCATCTCCAGCGCCATCAGGGTCGCGACCGTGGCCGCCGGGCTCCCGCCGATCTCGCCGTCCCACACTGCGGGATCGCTCCAGGCGCCGACGGCCCGGTCCAGGGCGGCCCGGTACCGGTCGGCCCAGTCGGCGTCGGCCGTGAAGTCCCTCGCGGTCAGCTCCTCGGGCAGCTCGGTACGCCGCGCCCGGTGCTCGAGCCCGTGCGAGGTGTACAGCACCAGGTGGTTGGCCAGGGCCCGGACGTCCCAGTCCGCGCTGGGCGTGGGGTCCCGGAGCCGGTCGCCGGGCACCCCGCCCGCGACGCGGGCCGCCTCGGCGGCGCACTCCCGCAGCGCGGGGTGGACGGTGGCGATCGGACCGGTCGTGTCACTGCTCGTGTGGTTCGTCATACGGCCCACGGTAGGAACGGCGCCGGACGCCGGTATTGAAGAAAAGCGACAGGTCACGGGGGCGGGGGCCGGATCCGGTGCCCGCTGCCCCGCGGGCCCCCGCCGGGCGGGGCCGTACGTCGGCCAGCGAGGCGCCGCCGTCCCCCGGCGCCGTCCGACCGCGCCGCCGGGGTGCCGCCGGGGTGTCGCCGTGGTGTCGCCGACGCCGGTTTCCCCCCTGCGGGTCCCCCGCCGGGCGGGGCCGTACGTCGGCCAGCGAGGCGCCGCCGTCCCCCCGCGCCGTCCCCCCGCGCCGCCGACGCCCGCTTCTCCCCGCCACTCCCCCGCCGCACGCGCCCGGCACCCCCGCCACGTCACGCCGCCCTTCTGTGTCCGGCGTACAGCGACCGTGTCCGGCGTATAGCGGCCGTACGAAGCCCTTGTTGCCGTACCGCCCATTCGGACCGGGACCCTTGCCCACGGCTTCCCGGCGCCGCTAGCTTCGCGGACATGTCCGGATCCCAGCGGTTGAGCAGGCGACGCGCCGTCGACCTCATGCGCGTCGCGACCGCGCTCTGTAGCTGACCTCACGACCCCATCCCCCTCACCCTCCCCCGTGACGGTCCCCGCACTTCAGAGAACCCGGGAACAGACATGCCCAGAGCACTTCGTGCTGCCCTGCTCGCCCTCGCACTGACCGGATCGGCCGTGCTCACCGGCTGCGCCGGCACCACGGCCACCACCACCGCGTCCTCGAAGGACCTCTCCGCCGTCGGGATACCGGAGAAGGTGGACCGGGACACCGTGATCACCGTCGGCGCCCCGGAGACCCAGGTGGCGCTCCGGCTCTCCGGACAGATCGACAAGCTCCCCTTCACGGTGAAATGGGCCAATCTCAGCGGCGGTCCACAGTGCTCCGAGGCGTTCCGGGCCGACTCGCTGGATGTGTGCGCGGCGGCCGAGATCCCGTCGATCCACGCGCACTGGACCGGTCTCGACACCAAGCTGGTGGCCGCCGCGTTCCGTACGGACCCGGTCAAGAACCCGATCTACGAGCTGGGAATCGCCCCGGGCGCGGACATCGACACCCTCGCCGATCTGCGCGGCAAGAGGATCGCGTACAGCCCCGGCCAGGCCCAGGGCGCGCTCGTGCTGCGCATCCTCGCCAAGGCAGGGCTCACCAAGGAGGACGTGAAGCTGGTCGAGCTGCCCAGCACCGGGGACGTCTACCCCACCGCGCTCGGCGGCCGGCAGGTCGACGCGGCGCCGCTGGGCGGGGTCAACATCAAGCGGTATCCCGCGAAGTACGGCAAGGACGGCGGCAAGACCATCCCGCACGGGCTGCGCGACGACCCCAGCCATCTGTGGGTACCGACCGATTCGGTGAGTGACCCTCGGAAGGCCGCCGCCATCAGGGAGTTCGTGGCGTACTGGGCCAAGGCGGAGGTCTGGGTCGACACGCACCCGGAGGAGTGGATCGAGGGCTACTACGTGAAGGACCAGGGGCTGTCGCGCGAGGACGGCGAGTATCTGGTCAGGACCGCGGGCCACCCGGCCGTTCCCGGCGACTGGACGCGGACCATCGCCGACCAGCAGAAGACCGTGGACCTGCTGGCGAAGGAGACCGGCAGGGAGCCGTTCGACGCGGAGATCCTCTTCGACCGGCGGTACGAGAAGGCCGGCGCGGCGGCGATCGCGGGCACCGGCGCCGACACCACGGGTACCGGAGCGGGAACGGGGGGCGGCTCATGAGCGCCGGGACCGCCGAACAGGTTCCCCTGGCCGAGGCCGCGTCGACGGTCGGGGCCACCGGGATCAGCGGCGGCCGTGCCACCCCCGGACGGCTCCGGCCGCGCCGCCGGCTCGGTCCGGGCCGCCCCGTACCGTACGGCTGGGCACTCGGCCCGCTGCTGCTGCTCGTCGTCTGGTCGGCGGGCTCCGCCACCGGTCTGATCGACGCCCGCAATCTCTCCGCCCCCTGGACCGTGGTGACGACGGCGGGCGAGCTGACCGGGAACGGCCGCCTCCCGTCCAACCTCGCCACCTCGGCCCAACGCGCCGCGCTGGGCCTGGTGTTCGGCACCCTGGCGGGACTGGTCCTGGCACTGGTGTCGGGCCTCAGCAGGATCGCCGAGGGCGTGATCGACGGCCCGGTGCAGATCAAGCGCGCCATCCCGTCGCTCGCCCTGATCCCGCTGCTGATCCTGTGGTTCGGCATCGGCGAGACCATGAAGGTGATCACGATCGCCCTCGGCGTCTTCGTGCCCGTCTACATCCACACCCACAACGGGCTGCGCACCATCGACACCCGCCACGTGGAACTGGCCGAGACGGTCGGGCTGAGCCGTACGGCGTTCCTGCGCCATGTCGTCCTGCCGGGCGCGCTGCCCGGTTTCCTGCTGGGCATGCGGTTCGCGGTGACCGGCGCCTGGCTGGCCCTGGTGGTGGTCGAGCAGGTCAACGCGACCAGCGGGATCGGCTACATGATGGAGCTGGCCCGGACGTACGGGCAGACCGATGTCATCGTCGTCGGTCTGGTCGTGTACGGGCTCCTCGGACTCCTCTCCGACGCGCTGGTCCGTCTCGTCGAACGGAGGGCACTGTCATGGCGGCGCACCCTGGCGGGCTGACCGCCGACCGGCCGGGCCCGGTGACCGGCGCCGTACGGATCACGGACCTGGTCCGTTCGTTCGGGGAGCGCCGGGTCCTCGACGGGCTCGATCTCGACCTCGGCGCGGGCGAGTTCGTCGCGCTGCTCGGCCGCAGCGGCTCCGGCAAGAGCACGCTCCTGCGCGCGGTCGCCGGTCTCGACCACGACGTCACGGGCAGCGGCGGCATCTGCTCCCCCGAGCCGGTGTCCGTGGTGTTCCAGGACGCCCGGCTGCTGCCGTGGAAGCGGGTGCTGGACAACGTCGTCCTCGGTCTTGACGGGCCGGACCCGGTGGGGCGCGGCCGGTCCGCGCTCGCCGAAGTCGGCCTGGCGGGGCGGGAGAAGGCGTGGCCGGTCGAGCTGTCCGGCGGTGAGCAGCAGCGCGTGTCGCTGGCCCGGTCGCTGGTGCGTGAACCGGGACTGCTGCTCGCCGACGAGCCGTTCGGCGCGCTGGACGCGCTGACCCGGATCCGGATGCACGGACTGCTGCGCCGGCTGTGCGCCACCCACCGCCCGGCGGTGCTGCTGGTGACGCACGACGTGGACGAGGCGATCGCGCTGGCGGACCGGGTGGTGGTTCTCGACGAGGGCCGGATCGCCGCCGATGTCCCGGTGGACCTGCCCGCGCCCCGCGCCCACGCCGGTCCCGCCCACGCCGCGCTGCGGAAGCGGCTGCTGGGTGAGCTGGGGGTGGAGCCGTAACCCCCGCCCGTCCACGACAGCGCCACCCCCGCCCGCCACGGGACTCGGGTCCGTACGGCGGCCGGGGGCGGCGCTCGGGAATGACCGGGCAGGGGCCCGCGAACAGGGGGCCGGCGGGCGGGGTCTAGCGAACCGCGTCGGCGAGGGGCGCGCGGAACTTGTCGTTGGTCCGGCAGCCCAGGGTGTCGTAGGTGTTGACCTTGGTCGCCGGGTCGGTCTTGACCAGGCGGTACTTGCACGCCTGCTTGATGAACCGGCCGTCGATGCCGCCGGGGAAGTCGATCTCCTTGTTCCACAGGAAGGGCGACTCGTAGCGGTTCAGCGCGGCCGTCGCGTTGACGTCGATGCCGCCGGGGGCCTCGATCTCGTACACCCAGCCGGTCTTCGCGGCGCCGTAGGTGGCGAACTTCTTCGCGACCCACTCCTCACAGCTGGTGCTGACGTGGGCGCTGTCCTGGCCGCCGCCCTTGACGATGTACTCGGCCAGCGGCACCATCGCGTCGCCGCGCGGGGTGAAGCCCCGGTCGAACAGGTCCGCCACGTTCTCGCGCGTGTCGCCCCGCCAGAGCGTGTTCGTGTCGTCGCGCCACTGCCAGCGCTCGGTCCCGGCGGTCCGGCGGACGGTGTCCGCGATCATCGGGTTGGTCGTCGTACGCCACCAGTCCCAGGAGCGGAACGGGACGACCGGGCCGCAGGGGCCGGTGTCGGGGGTGGGGGCGACGACGGGGGCCTGCGCCGGGATCGGGAGCGGGCTGGCGGGGGCCGCCGACGCGGCGGCCGGGGCGAGCGCGGTGGTGGCGAGCGAGGCGGTGGCGAGGACCCGCAGAGCGGCCTTCAGCATGAGGAGCACCCATCAGTCGATCAACGTGACGGGGCCCTTTATAACGGTGCGCACGCGGCATATCGGGCGTGGCGCCGATGATCCACCCGAATGGTCGGCTCCGGGCGGGCAGCGTGCGGCGCGGACCGGGTCAGGTCCCCCGCTCCGGGGTGAAGACCGTGCCCTGGTGGAAGTGGAGGAGCCAGCGTTCGCCGGTGCGGGTCCACACCGAACTGCGGTGCGCCCAGATCCCCTTGTACTCGGTCTCGAAGGTCAGCAGCACCACGCGCGGGGCGAGTTCGACGCCCTTCATCCCGGAGGTGGTGATGGGCCGGCCCGAGGACACGTACTCGGCGGTGAGCGTCGCGACGATGGCCTCCCGGTCCCAGGTCCGGCCGGTGACGCTGACGCCGGTGAAGTCCTGGTGGAGGAGTTCCCCGATCAGCTCGGCCGACGAGCGGACGACGGGGTCGAGCAGCCGCAGTTCGGCCTCGATGGCCGCGACGACGGCGGGGGTCTCAGCCACGGGTCAGCTCCGCCATCTTGACGACGGTGTTCCAGTTGCGGGTGGTGGCGACGAGCCCCTTGGTGGTACGGGGCCGGGACAGCGTCTCGGCGAGCTTGGAGCGGCCGATGCCGTCGGGGGCGTACAGGTACAAGACCCGGTCGCCGAGCCGGAACTCCTCGGGCAGGAACGCCTTCCGGTCGATCCCGGCGAAGCGTTCGGGTGCCACCGTCGCGGAGTAGTACGTGACGTGGAGCTGCTTGCCCTGGAGGTCGGCGGCCGGGAACGGGCACTCGTCCACCACCGCTCGCAGATGGGCGGCGTCGCGCACCAGACACTCGACGGGGAAGCCGAACGTCTCGTGGATGGCGTCGACGAGGGAGGCCGCCAGCGTGGTCTCGTCGGCGCCGCCGGTGTCGGTGAAGACGGCGTTGCCGCTCTGGAGGTAGGTGGCAACGTCGCGGTGGCCGAGGCCGGTGAGTACGTCGCGCAGCGCCGCCATGGGGACCTTGCGGCTGCCGCCGACGTTGATGCCGCGCAGCAGGGCCCCGTACCTGGTCGTCGTCATGGGCCCACGATAGGGCGGCGGGTGCCCGCGGGAGCGGTCCGGCATGCGGGCGGGGGCGGTCGTCGCGCCCCGTGGGGGAGGGAGCGACGACCGCCCGTCCGTGGCGGGACCGGGTTACTCGACGACCTTCAGCAGCTTGTTCGCGGTGCCCGCGGTGGCGTTGCTGATGGCGTCCGGTGTGGCGCCCGCGGTCAGGGCGGCGGCGACGTCGGCCGGTGCGGCGTCGGGGTGTCCGGCCAGGTACACCGCGGCGGCGCCGACGACATGGGGGGTCGCCATGGACGTGCCGGAGATGGTGTTGGTGCCGGTGTCGCTGTCGTTCCAGGTCGACGTGATCTCGGAGCCCGGGGCGTAGATGTCCACGAGGGAGCCGTAGTTGGAGAAGTACGACTGCTCGTCGTCCACGGTCGAGGAGGCGACCGTGATGGCCTCCTCGACGCGCGCCGGGGACTTGGTGCTCGCGTCGGTGGTCTCGTTGCCGGCCGCGACACCGAAGGTGACGCCGGAGGCGATGGCGGCGCGGACGGCCTCGTCCAGCGCCGGGTCGGCGCCGCCGCCCAGGCTCATGTTGGCGACGGAGGGGCCGGAGTGGTTGGCGGTCACCCAGTCGATACCGGCGACGACCTGCTCGGTGGTGCCGTTGCCCGTGTCGTCCAGGACGCGGACGGCGACGATGTTCGCCTTCTTGGCGACGCCGTGCGCCGCGCCCGCGACGGTGCCGGCGACGTGCGTGCCGTGGCCGTTGCCGTCGTCGGCGACGTTGTCGTTGTCGATCGCGTCGAAGCCGTGGCTGGCGCGGCCCTCGAAGTCGGCGTGGCTGACGCGGACCCCGGTGTCGATGACGTAGGCGGTGACGCCCGCGCCCGCGCTGTCCGGGTAGGTGTAGGCGTTGTCACCGGCGGTCGCGGTCTGGTCGATCCGGTCCAGGCCCCAGGACGGCGGGGCGGTCTGGGTGGCGTCGATCGAGAAGGTCTTGTTCTGGACGACCTTGGAGACGGCCGGGTCGGCGGCGAGGCGCTTGGCCTCGGTCTCGGTGAGGCCGCTGGCCGAGAAGCCCTTGATGGCGGCGCTGTAGCTGCGGTTGAGCTTCCCGCCGTACTCGGCGGCGAGGTCCTTCTTGTCGGCCTTGGCACCGGCCTTCTGGTCCAGCATCACGATGTAGCTGCCCGCGACGGCGCCCTTGGCGTCGGCGCCGTACACCGTGCCGAGGGGGGTGGCCGCGCCCGCCGTGGGGGCGGCGAAGGCGGTGATACCGGCCACGGCCGCGACGGCGGTTATCGCTGCGGTGAGTCTCGTCCGGGTGGCGCGCTTGTATGTGGTCATGAAGAGGGTTCTCCTCGTGAGCATGTGTGGGGGGATGCTCGCCGCACGAACACGTTCGGCGGGCTGAGTCGAAACCCTGGCTGATTGTCGCGCTCAGATCAAGACCTTCTGGCTGCCGCTATTTATCAAACAACTCTTCATAATCCGGAACCGGACACCGCCTTCCCCCGGACACGGCACCTCCGACGCCTGTGCGTAGCACGTGAGTTGTACGAGCCTTCGATCCCTCTTGCCGGAAATGCGACCCGGCCCGGGGCGGGGCGGACGGACACCTTCCGGGTCACCGGAGAGCGGTACGAGACGGCCGGATTCCGACCGTGCGAGGAGCCCACGACCGGACGAACAGCCTCCGGCCGTAAGGAAAACGGGGGTATGGGGGTACAGGGGTACGGGGAGCCTTCGGCCGTACGGGGAAGCCCTCGTACGGGGAGCCCTCGGCCGTACGCGGAACCGGTGACCGTACGAGGACCCGGCCGGTGGCCGTACGGGGATACGGCGACCGTACGGGGAACCGGCCGGGGTCCCGCAGCCGTGCCGCTGGACCCCGGCCCGTACGCCGGACGTCCGGCGCCGGACGTCGCCCGCGCCGGTCGTGGCAGGTCAGGCGTCGCGCGCCACCGGCCGCGCCGGCAGCGCGGACTCGATGATGTCGGCGGCCTGCCGGGCGCCGCCCTCCTTGGCCATCTCCTGCCTGATCTCCTCGCCCCTGCGCGCGACACCGGGGTCCGCCACCAGCGCGGTGACCGCCTCGCGCAGCGCGTCCGCCGTCGCCTCCTCCATGGAGAGTTTCCGGGCGACGCCGAGCCCCACGAGCGTGTCGGCGTTGCCGAACTGGTCGACGGCCAGCGGTACGGCGACCATCGGCGTACCGGTGGCGAGTCCCTCCTGACTGCCGCCCGCGCCCGCGTGGGTGATGAACGCGTCGGCCTTCCTGAGGATGTCGAGCTGCGGCACCCAGGAGCGGACCTCGATGTTGCCGGGTACCGCGCCCAGTTCGGACGGATCGACGAACGCGCCGATCTGGAGGACGACATGCCAGCCGGGCAGCTCGCCGAACGCCTCGACACAGGCGCGGTAGAACGCGGGCTGCTTGGTGTTGGCCGAACCGAGCGAGACCAGCAGCACCTTCCCGGCCCCGGCCGGCCGCTCCCACTCCCCCTGGTCGGCCCGCTCCCCCTGGCACGCGCCGACGAAGGTGTAGACGGACTCGTCGACGCGATCGGCGAAGAGCTGGAGCGCCCGGGGAATCAGCACGATCGCCCGATCGGGATGGATGACGAAGCGGTCCATGGGAAGGTCCATGCCGTTCTCGTCCAGCCACGCCTGGAAGCGGGCGAGGTACGCGCGCCCCCGCTCGGACTCGGCGAGCCGGGCGCCCATCGGGGCGGCGACCTCCTCGTCGTACCCCTCCCAGGCCACCATGTTCGGTGAGAGCTGGAGGTACGGAACGCCCCACCGGCGGGCCAGGACCGGCGCCGGGTAGGACGTGATGTCGCTGATGACGAGATCGGGGAGATCACCCTCGAACGCCTCCGCCAGCCGGGGCAGCGACTGCATCCCGTCGGCGAGGAACGGCTCCAGACTGTCGATCATTTCGGTGCCCCAGGCGTCGGGGTCGTCGTCCATCGGCAGGGTGGAGGTGTAGATCACCGGCTCGGCCCCGGTGGTGGCGATCTTCTCGGCGAAGGAGGCGGGGATCGCGTAGCTGACGCGGTGCCCCCGGGCGACGAGTTCCCGGATGACTTCGAGACTCGGGTTCACATGCCCGTGGGCGGCGATGGAGAACATGGCGATATGGGCACGTGCGGGTGTGGTCATGCGACCACCGTAACATTGAGCGAGACGAGACGTCTCGTTCAATTCGCGGGCATGGGGACCTTTGCTGCGCGGGACGTCCCCCGGGGGCGTAGGAAGGAGGCGTACGTATGACGACCTGTGAGGAGAGGAGCGGTCATGGGGCTTCCCGTGGTCCATTTCGAGATCGTCGGCACCGACCCCGCCGGGCTGCGCGCCTTCTACGGAGCGCTGTTCGGGTGGGAGTTCGACGTCGGGGACGCGAGCACCCCGGCGGTGTCGGCGCCCGGTGAGTACGGCTTCGTGCACGGCACGGCGAACCCCGTGCCGGACGCCCCCGCCGTCGGGAGCGGCGCCCCCGGCATCAACGGCGGGGTGGCTGGCGGTCCGGACCTCCGGCCGCGCGTGCTGTTCTACATCGGCGTGCCCGACGTGGAGGCCGCCCTCCGGAAGGCCGAGAGCCTCGGCGGCACCCGCCGGATGGGCCCCGAGCCGAAGGACGCCGAACCCGGGGCGCTGCTGGTGGGGCACTTCGCCGACCCGGAGGGCAACGTCGTCGGCGTCGCCGGTACGGCCTGACGGGCCACCCGCGACCGGGCACGGCACCGGTCCGGGGCTCCGGCCCCCGGCGCGAAGCGGACCGGTCCGTGCCTCGGCGCGGCCGGGGCCGCGCTCAGCGCTGGTAGCGGGCGAGGACCCGGTTGCCGTCCTCGACCAGCCGTTCCTCCAGTGCGGCGCGGTCGATCGAGCCGCTGTAGTACTCCTGGAGCGCCGGCGTCGCGACCTTGTCCTTCCACTCCGGATAGCCGCGCACCGTCCGGGCGGGCGCCGGGCGCAGGTCGCGCGCCAGGGCGGCGCCGGTCGACCAGCCGTCCTTCGCGGTGCGCAGCGACGGGTCGGCGAGCGCCGCCGTACCGGTGGGCAGCATCCAGTCCCCCCGGGCGAGCCGGACCATGTTCGCGGGCCGGAGCAGGAAGTCGATGAAGGCGACCGCCTCCTTCTTGTGCCGGGTGTCCCGCGCGACCGACAGGGTCTGCGGGCTGACGCCCTGCGCCGTGCCGTCGGCCCCGGCGGGTGGCGGCAGCACCGTCCACGCGAAGCCCTCCGGGGCCTGCTGGATGATCTGCTGACGGTAGGAGAAGCCGAGCGGCACCATCGCGTACCTGCCGCCGAAGAAGCCCGGCAGTGTGTCCGAGCCGCCCATGCCGAGGGTGGCCCCCGACGCGCTGCGGTCGGTGGTGACCTGGTCCCGGATGAGGGCGGGGACCTCGGCGTCGGCCTCCGTGTACCGGACGGTCACCTTGCCGTCGGCGCCCCGGTGAAAGAGCTGTCCGCCGGTGGAGCGGCTGAGGTTGAGGGTCGCCGAGACGGGGTCCTTGAGCGGCCAGGCCACCCCGTACTCCGCCTGCCCCGCACCGGGTTTCCGCCCGTCGCCCGCCGTCATCCCCCGGGCCGCCGACCGGAACTCGGCCCAGCTCCAGGGCTGTTCGACGGTCGGGACGCGGACACCGGAGGCGGTGAGGATCTTCCGGTTGGCGATGAGGACTCGCGGCTCCTGGAGGAACGGCACGCCGTACACCCCGTCGCCGAACCGCGTGGTCTCCCAGGTGTGTGCGGGGATGTCCCGCCGCAGCCGGTCCGGCAACAGCCCGTCGAGGTCGGCGAGATGGCCGCCGTACGCGAAGTCGGCGAGGTCGTCGGAGGCGTCGTGGATGATGTCGGGCGCCTCACCGCCCTCGAAGGAGGTGAGCAGTTGGTCGTGCACGTTGTCCCAGCTGCCCTGGACGTACTCCACCCGTACGCCGGGGTGGGCGGCGTTCCACTCCTTCACCAGTTCCTTGTTGACGGCCACCGACTCGTCCTGCCAGGCCAGCGACTGGAAGCGGAGCGTGATCCGCCCGCCGACGGAGCCGTCCCCGGACCCGTCGCCCGGTCCGGAGCAGCCGGTGAGCAGCAGCAGTCCGAGGGCCAGGGACGCGGCCACGCACCGTTCTCGTCCACGCATCAGCTCTTCACCGCCCCGGCGGCCATGCCGCCCGTGATCCGTCGTTGGATGATCGCGAAGACGACGAGGGAGGGGATCGTCGCGAGGAACGCCGCCGCCGCGAGCGGCCCCAGGTCGGCGACGCCCTCGGCGCCGATGAAGTGGGTGAGGATCACCGGCAGCGTCTGCTTCTCCGGGCTCTTGAGGAGGACGAGCGCGAAGAAGAACTCGTTCCACGCCGTGATGAACGCGAACATGGCGGTGGCGGCGATGCCCGGCGCCAGCAGCGGGGCGACGACCGAGACGAGCGTACGGAGCCGGCCCGCGCCGTCGACGGCCGCCGCCTCCTCCAACTCGGCCGGTACCGAACGGACATGGCCCACGAGCATCCACAGCGCGAACGGCAGCGACCACACCACGTACACCAGGATCAGACCGGGCAGCGAGTTGATCAGATGGAGGTTCTTCAGCACCAGGAAGAGCGGGATGATCACCAGGACGAACGGGAACGCCTGACTGACCACGACCCATCCGGTGGCGGCCGTCGCGAGCCTGCCGCGCCGCCGGGCCATCACATAGGCCATCGGCGTGGCGAGCACGACGGCGATCAGGGCGGCCGAGAGCGCGACCGTGAGGCTGTTCCCGGCGGCGCGGAGCAGCGGCTGTTCGTCGAACGCCTGCCGGACGTTCTCGAAGGTGGGGTTCCCGGGAATCCAGGTGGGGTGGAGACTGCCCAGCTCACGGGCCGGTTTGAAGGCGGTGGAGATCAGCCACAGGAGCGGGAAGGCGAGAAAGACCAGATAGCAGAGCAGGGCGAGGTACTGCCCGGCCCGCGCCGGCCCTCCGGTGCGCACGCTCATCGCTCCTCCTCCGGCCTGAGGCGCCCCACCAGGAAGAAGGCGAGCAGGACCGAGATCACGGCGACCATCACGCAGCCCATGGCGGCGGCGTAGCCGAACTGGCCGTAGCGGAACGCCTCCTCGTACGCGAAGAGCATCGGCAGCCGGGTCCGGCCGCCGGGGCCGCCGCTGGTCAGGACGTAGACGAGGGCGAACGCGTTGAAGTTCCAGATGAGGTTCAGCGCCGTGACGGCGAGGGCGACCGGTCGCAGCGCGGGCCAGGTGACGGTACGGAACCGGCGCCAGGCGCCCGCGCCGTCCAGCGCCGCCGCCTCGTGCAGTTCGCCCGGCGTGTTCTGGAGTCCGGCGAGCAGCGCGACGGTGGTCTGCGGCATGCCCGCCCAGACGCCCACCACGATCACGGCGGGCAGCGCGGTGGCCAGGCCGGTGAGCCAGTCGCGTCCGTCACCGAGGCCGAGGTCGCGCAGGGTCTCGTTGAGGATTCCGGCGTCGGGGTGGTAGACGAGCCGCCACATGATGCCGACGACCACCTCGGGCATCGCCCAGGGGACGATCGCCAGGGCGCGGGCCAGCCAGCGGAAGCGCAGCCGCTGGTCGAGCAGCAGGGCGAGGCCGAGCGCGAGGAGGAACTGCGGGACCGTCACGCCGACGGCCCACAGCAGGCCGATGCGGAAGGACTCACGGAAGAGCCGGTCGTGGTACAGGTCCTGGAAGTTCAGGGCGCCGATCCACTCGGTGGGCTCGGTGCGGCCGGACTGCGCGTCGGTGAAGGCGAGGGCGACACCGTAGAGGAGGGGGCCGACGCTCAGGACGAGGATCGGCAGCAAGGCGGGCAGGACGAGGAACCAGGCGCCGTGGTCGGTCACCCCGGCCCGTGGCGGCCCGGCCGGGGGTGGTCGTCCGGCGGACCGCGCCTTCGCGGTCGCGAGTGTCACGGATGGGGCTCCTTCGGGCGGCTTCGTGGGGGAGGGCCTCCCGGGCGGCCCCCGTCATGGTCCTGACGGGCGGGAGGTTCGTCAAGGCGGTCTCCGTGGATGCGAGACTGGGGATCGCTGGCCGAAAAGTGACGGACTGGGATCACGGGCAGGGACGGGAGAGGGTCGATGGACGAGGCACGGGCGCGCGCCGTACTGGACGCGACGGGGCTGACGCGCGGGCTCGCCCGGCCCGGTCCGGCGGTCTCGGGGGGATCGGCGGGCTCGGTGGGCGAGGCCGCGCTGCTCGCGCTGGGCGAGAACGCGGTGTTCGGCGTCGGCGACCTGGTCGTCAAGGTCGGCCGGAGCCTCGCCGACGCGCCGGAGCTGCTGGAGCGCGCCGAGCGTGAACTGGCCGTCGCCGACTGGCTCGCGGAGGCCGGTGTCCCCGCCGTACGGGCGGCGGAGCCCAAGGCCCGTACGGTCGACGGCCACCCGGTGACGCTCTGGCGGCGGCTGCCCGATGCCGTCCGGCCGCCGGTCCCGGCCGATCTGGCACCGCTGCTGCGCCGTGTGCACGCCCTGCCCGCGCCGCCCTTCGAGCTGCCCCGCCGGGAACTGCTGGGCGGGGTGGAACGGTGGCTGCGCCTCGCCGGTGACGCGATCGACCCGGCCGACGCGGACTATCTGCGTGAGCGCAGGGACGGCTTCGCCACCGCCGCCGCGTCGCTCGTCCCGCGTCTGACACCGGGCCCGATCCACGGCGACGCGCTTCCCCGGAACGTCCATGTCGGCCCGGACGGGCCGGTCCTGGTGGATCTGGAGACCTTCTCGACCGATCTGCGCGAGCACGACCTGGTGGTGCTGGCGCTCTCCCGCGACCGGTACGGCCTGCCCCCGGAGGCGTACGACGGCTTCACCGCCGCCTACGGCTGGGACGTACGCGACTGGTCCGGCTGCGCCGTGCTGCGCGGCGCCCGTGAGACGGCGAGCTGTGCCTGGGTGGCGCAGCACGCCCCGGCCAACCCGAAGGCGCTCGCGGAGTTCCACCGCCGGGTGGCGTCACTGCGCGACGACGACCCCGAGGTTCGCTGGTACCCGTTCTGACGACGCGTCGGTCCCCGGGCCCCGAGGGGTCGCGGGGAGCACCCTCGCCGGCACGGCGGCCTTCGCCGGCTCGCGACCACCCCGGCGAACCGGCCCACCCCGAACGCCCCACCCTCGCCACCCTGTCCACGCGCGGACCGCCCCCGCGTACGGTCGACAGCTTCATACGCCCGCCGGACCTGTACTTTCCCGAACCCACCGGACACCCCACGCGCCCCGGCAAGCACGGACACCACCGCCTCCCCCGAACCCGCGTACGCCCGGACCCGACTGCGCCCGGACCGTCGACCGCGCCGGTCCCCCGCCGTGCGCAACCCCGCACCGGATGCCCCGCGCCGGCCCCCGAGCGGTCGCGGGAAGCACCTTCGCCGGCACCGGCCCCCGTAACTCCCGAACGCACCGGACAGCCCGCGCGCCCCGGCAAGCACGGACACCACCGCCTCCCCCGAACCCGCGTACGCCCGCCGTCGACCGCGCCGGTCCGGCGGGACCCGCCACCCGCGCACGGCCCGGTGCGGGTCGGTCAGCCCGCCGCCGGGACCAGTTCGCGCAGTGGCCAGTTGGCGTCCACCACCGCGTCCGTGTTGCCCTTGCGGCGCAGGAAGTCCTGGAAGTCGGCCGCCCACTCCGCGTACCAGGTGATCTGCCGCTCGTGCAGTGCCGCCGCCGTCAGGGACGCGACCTCACGGTGGCGGCCCGCTATCGCCGTCGCCACCCGGACGGCCGCCAGCGCGTCCGCGCCCGCGTCGTGCGCGCTGTCGAGCACCACCCCGTACTCGACGCAGACCGCTTCCAGATTGCGCTTGCCCCGCCGGTACTTGTCCACGGCGCGGTCGATCGTGTACGGATCGATCACCGGACCGATCGGCCCGGCCATCCGGTCGGTGAGCGACGGCAGCCCGTGCCGCGCCAACTCGGCGGTGAGCAGCGTCAGATCGAACGACGCGTTGTACGCCACGACCGGGACGCCCCGGCTCCAGTACTCCGTCAGCCGCGCCGCGATCTCGTCCGTGACCTCGCGCGCGGGCCGGCCCTCCGCCGCCGCCCGCTCGCTGGTGACCCCGTGGATCGCCGACGCCTGCTCAGGAATCCGGATGCCCGGGTCGGCCAGCCAGTCCCGCCGCTCCTCCACCGCACCGTCCCGTACCGCGATCACCGCGGCGGTGACGATACGGGCCTCCAGCGGCTCCGTACCGGTCGTCTCCAGATCGAATCCGACCAACGGCTCCCCGTGCCAGCCCATTCCGCTCCTCCTTCACGCTTCTCCCCGTTCGGGATTTCACCCTCGCACGCGGCACTGACAATGCCGGTCCGAGCCTTGACGCGGCCTCAGCCCGCCTCCCCGGTCCGGGGCCCTCACGAGACGGGGCGGGAGTCGGTCCACACCGACTCGAACTCCTCGCGGTAGGTCTGGAACAGACCGTGCTCGGTCTCCTGTCCGACCCGCACCACGTCCCGCCCGGCACCGCGCAGCACCAGCACCGGCGCCTCCATGCCGCGCGCCCGTCTGAGGTAGGTCTGGACGACGGCGAGTCCGTCCGGGCCGTCCCCGTCCACCAGGTACGCGGTGAAGCGCGGGGTCTCGTCGAAGACGTGGATCTCGAAGGCGCCGGGGTCGCGGAGCCGGGAGCGGACCCGGCGCATGTGCAGGATGTTCATCTCCACGGACCGGCTCAGCTCGCCCTTGCGCAGACCCAGTTCGCGTTCGCGGCGTTTGACCGAACTGCTGGCCGGGTTGAGGAAGAGCAGCCGGGTCCGGCAGCCGGACTCGGCGAGCCGGACGAGGCGCCGGCCGGAGAAGTTCTGTACGAGGAGGTTGAGTCCTATCCCGATCGCGTCGAGCCGCCGGGCGCCCCCGAACAGGTCCTCGGCGGGGAGCTGCCGCTGGAGCCGCACCCGGTCGGGGTGGACGGAGACCACGTCCGCGTACCGGTCGCCGACGAGGTCCTCCACGGCGTCCACCCTGAGCCGTTCGGCGGACGGTACGGCCGTGCCGTTCCCCAGCAGCTCCAGCACCCGCGCGGACGCCCGCTCGGCCTGTGCGAGCACGGCCACGGACAGGGCCCGGTTGCGGGAGACGACGTTACGGGCGACCTCCAGCTCGTCCAGGGCCAGCTCGACGTCCCTGCGGTCGTCGAAGTACGGCTGGAAGCCCGGCCAGTGCTGCACCATCAGCTCCCTGAGCTGCGGGAGCGTCAGGAAGCTCAGGATGTTGTCGTCGGCCGGGTCGAGCAGGTAGCCCTTGCGCCGGGAGACCTCCCGGACCGCGACGGCGCGCTGGACCCACTCCTGTCCCGCCGGTCCGGCGGCGGCCACCACCCACTCGTCGCCGTGCACCGGTTCGTAGATCGGTCTGAGGACGGCCGAGACGACGGCACGCAGCCGCTGTTCGACCAGATTCAGCCAGATATAGGCCCGGCCGGCCCGCTGCGCGCGCGTGCGCACCTCGGTCCACGCCTCCGGACCCCAGTCCAGTTCCGCCCCGATCTCCATCGGTCGCGCGAGGGAGACCGCTCCGGGCGGGATGTCGCCGGAAACCCCCTCGTGACCAGGGTCACCTGGGGGTAGCTCCAGCCCTCCCGAGCTCACCCGCGCACCGCCTTCCCTCCCCTTTCAACGATCAAGGAAGGGTACTGCGCAAAGGGGAGCGGGTGCAGCCGGATGCACAGGCTCATTTCTCAACTCCTGTGTCGCGCGCGGGCGTTCTGTGTGGCGTTCTCGGCCGGAGTGAGATGATTCATAGTGATTGGCCCTGGTGACGGAGGGTCGGATCAGGGGCCGCGTAAGGTTTGAATCCGGCCATATACGGCGTCAGGACACGGTCCGGCAACGGGGTGATGCCCGGGGAACCGGAAGTTGACCGCCCGGGACCGGAAGCGGCCGGCGGCCGTTCGCGACGGCTTCCGTGCCCGCCGCGTACCTGCCCCGTACGTGCTCCGTGCCCGTCCCGTAGCCGCTCCGTACCTGCCTCGCGGCTGCTTCCGGCCCGGCTTCCGCGACCGCCTCCTAGGAGGTTGAGCAGGTTTCGGGGAGTATCTGATCGAGGAAAGAGCCCCAGTACCCGGATCAGAAGTGGAAGAGTCATATCTATGCAGGTCTGGCCGGGACAGACGTATCCCCTGGGCGCCACGTACGACGGCGCCGGAACCAACTTCGCGGTCTACTCAGAGGCCGCGCACCGGATCGAGTTGTGCCTCCTGCACGACGACGGTTCAGAAACGGCGGTGGAGCTCCGCGAGACAGACGCCTTCGTCCGGCACGCCTATCTGCCGGGCGTCATGCCCGGTCAGCGGTACGGCTTCCGGGTCCATGGGCCCTACGACCCCGCGAGCGGTCAGCGCTGCAACTCGGCCAAGCTGCTCCTGGACCCGTACGCCCGCGCGATCAGCGGCAGCATCGACTGGAACGAGTCGGTGTACGGCTACCACTTCGGCAAGCCGGACTCGCGCAACGACATGGACTCGGCGCCCCACACGATGACGGCCGTCGTGGTCAACCCGTACTTCGACTGGGGCGACGACCGCCGCCCGCGCACCGACTACCACCGCACCGTCATCTACGAGGCCCATGTGAAGGGCCTGACGATGCTGCACCCGGATCTGCCGGAGGAGCTGCGCGGCACCTACGCGGGGCTCGCCCATCCGGCGGTGATCGAGCATCTCACCGAGCTGGGCGTCACGGCGCTGGAGCTGATGCCGGTGCACCAGTTCGTCAACGACCACCGGCTGGTCGACTCGGGCCTGAACAACTACTGGGGCTACAACACCATCGGCTTCTTCGCCCCGCACAACACCTACGCCTCCTGGGGAGACCGGGGCGAGCAGGTGTTGGAGTTCAAGCAGGCGGTGAAGGCGCTGCACGAGGCGGGCATCGAGGTCATCCTCGACGTCGTCTACAACCACACCGCCGAGGGCAACCATCTGGGCCCGACCCTCTCCTTCCGGGGGCTCGACAACGCCTCCTACTACCGGCTCGCCGACGACCCGCGCTACCACATGGACACCACCGGCACCGGGAACTCCCTCCTGATGCGCAGTCCGCACGTGCTCCAGCTGATCATGGACTCGCTGCGGTACTGGGTGGAGGAGATGCACGTCGACGGCTTCCGCTTCGACCTGGCCGCGACGCTGGCCCGCCAGTTCCACGAGGTGGACCGGCTGTCGTCGTTCTTCGACCTGGTCCAGCAGGACCCGGTGGTCAGTCAGGTGAAGCTGATCGCCGAGCCCTGGGACGTGGGCGAGGGCGGCTACCAGGTGGGGAACTTCCCACCGCTGTGGACCGAGTGGAACGGCAAGTACCGCGACACCGTCCGTGACCTGTGGCGGGGTGAGCCGCGCACCCTGGCGGAGTTCGCTTCCCGGCTCACCGGGTCGTCCGACCTGTACCAGGACGACGGGCGGCGCCCGCTGGCGTCCATCAACTTCACCACCTGCCACGACGGCTTCACCCTGCACGACCTGGTCGCCTACAACGACAAGCACAACGAGGCGAACGGCGAGGGCAACAGGGACGGCGAGAGCCACAACCGCTCGTGGAACTGCGGCGTCGAGGGAGAGACCGACGACCCGGAGGTGCGGGAGCTGCGCGACCGTCAGGTGCGCAACTTCATCGCCACGCTGATGCTGTCGCAGGGCGTGCCCATGCTCAGCCACGGCGACGAGTTCGGCCGGACGCAGGGCGGCAACAACAACGCGTACTGCCAGGACAACGAGACCGCCTGGGTGCACTGGCCGGAGAAGGGCGACGAGAAGAACAAGGGCCTGCTGGCCTTCACCCAGACGATGGTCTGGCTGCGCCGCGACCACCCGGTGTTCCGGCGCCGCCGGTTCTTCCACGGCCGTCCGGTGGAGGGGACGCACGACGAGTTGTCGGACATCTCCTGGTTCACCCCTGAGGGTGAAGAGATGATCCAGGGTGACTGGCAGGCGACCGACGCGAAGGCCATAACGGTCTTCCTGAACGGCCAGGCCATCTCGGAGCCGGGGCCGCGCGGCGAGCGGATCTCCGACGACTCGTTCCTGCTGATGTTCAACGCGAGCGCGGAGACGCTGGAATTCGCCGTGCCCATGGACCACGGCAGCCAGTGGCGGACCGTCGTCGACACGGCCCGCGCGCAGGGCGTGCCGCCGGGCGACGGGCCGAAGGTGGGCGCGGGCGAGCGGGTCACGATGATCGGCCGCAGCATGACGGTGCTGATGCGCCAGGTGTAGGGCAGGTCCGGCGAGCCGGGCCGGGCGAGGGGCGGGGGTACGGAGGGCGCGTACCCCCGCCTCTGCCGTACGCCGGCGGGCGCCGGGTCACGACGCGCGGATGTCGAAGGGCGCGGGTGCCGAAGGGCGCGGGGGCCGAAGGGCGCGGGGGCAGGACGCGAGGGTGCCGGTGGTGGCGGCTCGGGCGTCGGCCCGGTGGCGAGTAGATGCCGAATGCGTGAGCGGATGACAGAGACGCCGCTCAGCGGGTACGTACGTTCGCATGACGCCCTCTGCCACCTACCGGCTCCAGCTCCAGCCGGACTTCCCGTTCGCCGCCGCAGCCAAGGCGGTGCCGTACGTGGCCGCGCTCGGGGTCTCGCACCTGCATCTGTCCCCGGTGCTGGAGGCCGTGCCGGGCTCCACCCACGGGTACGACGTCGTCGACCACTCCCGGGTCCGCGAGGAGCTCGGCGGTGAGGAAGGGCTGCGGCTGCTGGCCGATCGGGCCCGTGAGCACGGACTGGGGATCGTGCTGGACATCGTGCCCAACCACATGGCGACCGCGCCCCGGCACAACAAGGCCCTGTGGGAGGTGCTGCGGGAGGGCCCCGCGTCGCCGTACGCCCGCTGGTTCGACATCGACTGGGCGGCGGGCGGCGGCAAGCTGCTGCTGCCGGTGCTGCCGGGGCCGGCCGGCGGGGAGCTGGACGAGCTGCGCGTCGTGGACGGTGAGCTGTGCCACGGCGAGCAGCGCTTCCCGCTCGCGGCCGGCACGGAGGAGCTGCCGCTGCCCGAGCTGCTGGACGCCCAGCACTACCGGCCCGCCTGGTGGCGGCTGGGCCGTACGGAGCTGAACTACCGGCGTTTCTTCACCATCTCCGAGCTGATCGGGGTGCGGGTGGAGGACCCGGAGGTCTTCGCCGCGACCCACGCCAAGATCCTCGAACTGGTCCGGGACGGCGTGGTGGACGGGCTGCGGATCGACCACCCGGACGGGCTGGCCGACCCGGAGGCGTATCTGCGCCGTCTCAACGAGGAGACGGGCGGCGCCTGCTGGACGGTCGTGGAGAAGATCCTCACCGGTGACGAGCCGCTGCCCGCGAGCTGGCCGGTGGCCGGGACGACGGGGTACGACGCGCTGCACCGGATCGACGGGCTGTTCACCGACCCGGTCGGCGCCGACGAACTGGCACTCCGTTTCCGGGACTTCACCGGCCCGGCGGGCGACCGGGGCGGTTACTGGGAA
Source organism: Streptomyces sp. NBC_01498 (assembly GCF_036327775.1). Classification (NCBI taxonomy): domain Bacteria; kingdom Bacillati; phylum Actinomycetota; class Actinomycetes; order Kitasatosporales; family Streptomycetaceae; genus Streptomyces; species Streptomyces sp. NBC_01498. The sequence goes on from NZ_CP109598.1 coordinate 1,171,869, forward strand.
GCGACGGTGCGCCGCGCCATGTACAAGGTGGTCATCGACGAGCTGGCCGCCGAGACCGAGGCACTGGGCCGGCTCGCGGACCGGATCTGCGCGGCCGATCTCGCCCTGCGGGACCACGCCCCGTGGGCGCTGCGCACGGCGATCCGGGAGCTGCTGGTCCGGGTGCCGGTGTACCGGCCGTACACGGTGGCGGGCGGGCCCTGCCGGGAGTCCGACGAGGCGGCGGTGTCGGAGGAGGCCGCGCGGCAGGCGAAGGCGGCGTTCGCGGTGCCGGAGGAGTCGGCGGCGGTCGACGTCGTACGGGAGCTGGCGCTCGGCAGGCTGGGCGGCGGGCCGGACCGTACGGCGTTCTGCGCGAGGTTCGCCCAGACGTCGTCGGCGCTGCGCGCGAAGGCCGTGGAGGACACGGCGTTCTACCGCCATGTGCCGCTGCTGTCGGCGAACGAGGTGGGCGGCGATCCGGGGCGGCCCGCGGTGAGCCCGGAGCGGTTCCACGCGTACTGCGCGCGGCTGGCCCGCGACTGGCCGGCCACCGGCACGGTCCTGACCACGCACGACACCAAGCGCAGCGCGGACGTACGGGCCAGGATCAGTGTCCTGTCCCAGTGCCCCGACCGGTGGGGGGCGCTGCTCGGGCAGGTGGCCGGGGTCGCCGCGCCTGACGCCCAACTGGCCTGGACGGCCTGGCAGACGGCCGTCGGCTTCACCCCGGCGCAGGCGCCGCCGGACGGCGCCCGGATGGCACCGGCACTGCTGAAGTCCGTCCGGGAGGCCGGGCTGCACACCAGTTGGACGGAGCAGGCCCCGGTGTACGAGCAGGCGGTCCGGGACTTCGTCGCGGCGGGCCCGGCGGGCCGGCCGCGCGAGGCGGTGTCCCGCCTCGCGCGTGAACTGGCGCCGCACGTGCGGGCGAACGCGCTCGGCGCGGCGCTGGTCCATCTCACGATGCCGGGCGTGCCGGACCTCTACCAGGGGACGGAGCGGGAGTATCTGGCCCTGGTCGACCCGGACAACCGCGAACGGTTCCGTACGGGCCCGCCGGACGAGAAGACCGTCCTGACGGTGGCCGCGCTGTCGCTGCGCCGCGAACGCCCCCACGCCTTCGCGGAGTCGGCGACGTACACCCCCCTGGAGGCGACGGGCCCGGCGGCGGACCACTGCACGGCGTTCGTCCGCTCCGGCGAGGTGATCTCGGTGGTGACGCGCCTGTCACTGCGGCTGACCGCCTCGGGCGGCTGGTCGGGCACGGTGCTGGAACTCCCGGCGGGCCGCTGGACGGACGCCCTGTCCCCGGACCGCGAGTTCCCGGGCGGCCCGGTCTCCCTGACGGAACTGCTGTCGGCGAGCCCGGTGGCGCTGCTCTCGCGCCGCGAGTGACCGGGAAAGGACGGGGGCGGGTGCCACCCGCCCCCGTGAACACCCCCACGCCGCGAACAGCCCGGGAGGACGGGGGCCGGGGCGACCCGCGTACGTGGATACCCCAGCGCCACAGGTGCCCCTGACGGACGAGAACCCGGGCCGCCCGCGACGTGCATGCCCCGCGCCGCAGGTAGCCCGGGAGCGCGAGGCCAGGGCCACCCGCCTACGGGAACGTTCCTGCGCCACGAACAGCCCGGGAGGACGGACAGGGCTGAGGGACCGCCTGCGTACGTGGACACCTTCCGGGCCACGCGTAGCCCGAAAGACGAGAACCCGCGCCGAACAACCCGGAAGAACGAACGCCAGGACCACCCGCGACGTGCATGCCCCGCGCCCGCAGGTAGCCCGGTTCATGATGTTGCCGGACACCCGGCCGACGTACGCATCCCCGCGCCCCAGGTAGCCCGGTTCATGACGTTGCCGGACACCCGGCCGACGTACGCATCCCCGCGCCCCAGGTAGCCCGGTTCATGACGTTGCCGGACACCCGGCCGACGTACGCATCCCCGCGCCCCAGGTAGCCCGGTTCATGATGTTGCCGGACACCCGGCCGACGTACGCATCCCCGCGCCCGCAGGTAGCCCGGGAGCACGGGGCCAGGGCCACCCGCCCACGTGAATGCCCCAGCGCCACAGGTGCCCCTGACGGACGAGAACCCGGGCCGCCCGCCCGCGTGAAGACCCCCGCGCCACGCGTAGCCCGGAAGGACGAACGCCAGGGCCACCCCACCCGGTTACGTGGATGCTTCCCCCGCCGGACCCGGCCGCGGAGGTCGCGTGGCCCGCGTGCGTACGAGGGTCCGCCGGACGGGGCACCCGCGGTGCCCCGCCGTGAACGTCACGTACGCGCAAGGGCCGACGTGGGTCCACCGCAGCGGCGGACCCCGGCGGCAGCCGGGCTGCCGGCCGCCCGCAACGCCCTAACCGCCCGGCGGCGGAGGGTGCTCGTCCTCCGGGTACTCCTCCGCCAGTTCGCGTACGTCCTCGTCCGACGACGCCCGTGCGAACTCCCGCAGGCGGGCGATCAGAGCGGGCGAGTCGATGTCCTCCAGCAGCAGCCCGAGCGCCCGCAGGGCGAGGGCGTCGTCGCCCTCGTCCCGCAGCGTGGCCTCCATCAGTGCGCCGATCTCCGCTTCCATGCCCCGTGTGTACCGCTCGCCCGCGCGGCTCAGCCTGCCGAGGACCAGCCGGGCGAAGATGCCCGGCCTGCCCAGGCTCAGCGAGCACGAGTACAGCTCGGGCAGGACGGCGCGCACCAACTGCGGCCGGTTCCAGCCCACCTGCGTCAGCAGGTCCAGCGCGGCGAAGAGCCCGGTCCCGTCCCCGCCCGCCAGTGCCTTGCGCACCGCCGGCAGCGGATCCGTCTCGAACAGCTCCCGCTGCGCGACCGCCAGCCTGCCGCTCGCCTTGGTGTAGGCGTCCCAGGCCCGTTCCGCGTCGGTCCTCGTGTCCTCGTCGAACCAGCCCATGGTGTCCCCCGTACGTGTGGTCCCGTACCTGGGACCGTCGGCGCCGCGCGAAGGTTGCCCGGTCCGCCGCCCGCACGACAGGCGCCCGCCCACGAACCACACCGCCCGCCCGCGTACCCCCCGCCCGTGAAGGGCCTTCAGCGTGCCGCGAGCCGGAAGCTCAGTTCGCCGAAACTCACCATGTCCCCGGCGCGTACGACGACCGTGCCCGTCACCCGGTGGCCGTTGACCGTCGTGCCGTTGGTCGACCCCAGGTCGCGCAGGATCCACCGCCCGCCCCGCATGCCGAGTTCGGCGTGGAGCCGCGAGACGGTGTCGTGGCTGAGCCGCAGCCCGTTCCTCGGGTCGCGGCCGATCAGCAGCGGGTACGGGCCCGGCACCGGCAGCAGCAGCTTCGGGAGCCGTTCGGCCTGCCAGGCCCTGCGCAGCCGCCCGGAGAACGCGGACGCCCGCCCCACCGCGCTGAACAGGCGCCGTGACCACGGCCCGTCGGTGTCCAGGTCGGCGGTGAGCACGTCGAGTTCGTCGGACCTGCGCGCGGCCAGTGCCAGGTCCATCCGGCGTATGAAGGTGTCGTGCGAGAGCCTGCCCTGGGCCACCCCTTCTCGCAGGACGTCGAGCACACGGTCGCGCTCGGCGTCGGAGAGCCGCGCCGGATACGTGTGGAACTCGAACGAGGACGTCACATGACTGATTGTCGGGCCGAGTCCTTGACGTGTCCAGAAGGGCTCAATTCGGTGACGAAATTGATTCGCACGGCAGGTTGTCCGCCCTCTACGGTGAGCGCCCCCTGCCGCCTGGAGGCTCAACTCCCGTGACCGATCCGGTCTTCCGTCCGCTCACCGACTCCGAGGCCCCGCTGTTCCGTTCGCTCTCCGACGCGGGGCTCGTCGGCCGCGCGATCACCGGGGTCGGGTACCGCACCGCCGCCGAGGGCGGCGACTACCGCCCCGAGTGGAGCTGGGTGGCGCTCCGCGACGGCGAGGTGGTGGGGCGGGCCGCAGGACCCCCGGCCGGCGCTGCTCAACTGGTTCGACGTCGCCGAGGGCGAGGAGGACGCGGGGGCCGAACTGCTGCGCCGGGCGCCGTGGCACGTCGAGTACGAGCTGATCGCCCCCGCCGGCTGGCGCGAGGACCCGGCGCTCCGCAAGGCTGTCGGGTCCCGGACCCGCGCCGCGCAGGCCGCGGGGATGACGCCCCTGGTCGAGCGCTTCCAGTACCGGTGGACGTCCGATCTGCCGCTGCCCGCCCGTCCGGGCCGTCTGGAGTTCCGCCCCGAGCCCGACGACGACGTGATCCTCGACGTGCTGCGACGTGTCCACTCGGCCACGCTCGACGCGCACGCGCGGCGCACGACCGAGGAGTCCGGCCTGGACCGGGCGGCCCGGGACGAGCTGGACTTCTTCCACTGGTGCCCCTCCCCGCGCGAGTGGTGGCGGCTCGCGTACGACACGGCCGGCGCGCTCGTCGGCATCCAGGTGCCCGCGCACAACCCGTCGGGGCCGTGCGTCGCCTTCGTCGGGGTCGTACCGGAGCAGCGCGGTCACGGGTACGCGTACGACCTGCTGGCCGAGTGCACGCACGTGCTGGCGGAGAACGGGGCGCGGTTCGTCGCGGGTACGACGGACCGGGGGAACGTCCCGATGGCCGCGCATTTCACGCGTGCCGGCTATCCCGTGGTCCAGGAGCGGATCCACCTGGCGCCGGGCCGGACCGGCTCCCCGCCCGACCGGTTCTGACCGGATCCGGTCGTGTCCGCCGAATCGACGTGATCATCGGGCCCGTTGCCCGCACTCTTGTCACCATGAGGGTCTTGTCACCAGCAGGGTGACGAGCGCCGACGACGACAACCACCGTGACCACGGAGAGGGAGCACCCGTGCAGTTCGAGGTCTGGGCACCGCAGGCGCGGGACGGCGTCGCCCTCCATCTGGCAGACGCGGCGGACGCGGCCGACGGGGCGGGCGCCGGCCGGGCGGGCACCGAGCACGTCATGACCCGGGACCCCGCGCGCGACGGCTGGTGGGCCGCCGAGGCCCCGGCGGCCCACGGCACGCGCTACGGCTTCGCCCTGGACGACGGCCCCGTGCTCCCGGACCCCCGCTCCCGCCGCCAGCCCGACGGCCCGGACGGGCTCAGCGCGGTCGTGGACCAGGACACGTACGCGTGGTCCTCCCCGTGGCGCGGCCGTCCGCTGCCGGGGGCGGTGCTGTACGAGCTGCACGTCGGTACGTTCACCGGCGAGGGCACCCTGGACGCGGCGGCGGCGCGGCTCGCCCCGCTGGCCGCGCTCGGCATCACGCACGTCGAGCTGATGCCGGTGTGCCCCTTCCCCGGGACGCACGGCTGGGGGTACGAGGGCGTGTCGCTGTGGGCGGTGCACGAGCCGTACGGCGGCCCCGAGGCGCTGAAGCGCTTCGTCGACGCCGCGCACGCCCTGGGCCTCGGTGTGGTCCTCGACGTGGTGCACAACCACCTCGGCCCGTCCGGCAACTACCTGCCGCTGTTCGGCCCGTACTTCACGGACACGCACCACACCCCGTGGGGCTCCGCCGTCAATCTGGACGCCCCCGGCTCGGACGAGGTCCGCGCGTATCTGCTGGGGAGCGCGCTCGCCTGGCTGCGCGACTACCGCCTCGACGGGCTGCGTCTCGACGCCGTGCACGCCCTCGCCGACACGCGGGCACTGCCCTTCCTGGAGGAGCTGTCCACCGCCGTCGACGCGCTCTCCGCCGAGCTGGCCCGGCCGCTGTTCCTGATCGCCGAGTCCGACCTGAACGATCCCCGGACGACGACACCGCGCCCGGGGGGCGGTCTCGGTCTGCACGCCCAGTGGAACGACGACTTCCACCACGCGCTGCACACCGCCCTCACCGGCGAGTCCCAGGGCTACTACGCCGACTTCGCGGCCCGGCCGATGGCCGCCCTGGCCAAGACGCTGAGCCGTGCCTTCTTCCACGACGGCACGTATTCGAGCTTCCGGGCCCGGACGCACGGGCGCCCCGTCGACCCCGCCCGCACCTCCGCCCACCGTTTCCTCGGCTACGCGCAGACCCACGACCAGATCGGCAACCGCGCGCTCGGCGACCGGCTGTCGGCCACCCTCTCCCCCGGTCTGCTGGCGTGCGCCGCCGCGCTGGTGCTGACGGGGCCGTTCACGCCGATGCTGTTCATGGGCGAGGAGTGGGGCGCCCGGACACCCTGGCAGTTCTTCACCGACCACCAGGACCCGGAGCTGGCGGAGGCCGTACGGAACGGCAGGCGGCGGGAGTTCGCGGCGCACGGGTGGGACGCCGAGTCCATCCCCGACCCGCAGGACCCCGCCACCCGGGACCGCTCGTGCCTGGACCGGGCGGAGGCGGCCCGTGAGCCGCACGCCCGCCTGCTGGCCTGGCACCGGGACCTGATCGCGCTGCGCCACAGCCACCCGGACCTGGCCGACCCGGACCTGGCGACGGTGAAGGCGGCGTACGACGAGGGCGCGCGCTGGCTCGCGTACCGGCGCGGTGATCTGCGGATCGCACTGAACCTGTCGGACCGGCCCGCCGAGATCCCGCTGGCCGGCGGCACCGGCCAGGTCCTGCTGGCCTGGGACCCGGTCGAACCGCCGGGCGCCGACGGGGTGTTGCGGCTGCCGCCGGAATCCTGCGCGGTGCTTGCCGGCGGCTGAACTCCCCGCGCGGCGGTGCGGGGCACGGTGATTCACCTTCGCGTGCGCTCCAGCGTCCGGCGTCGGACCCATGAAGCAGCGAAATCTCGGCAGGACAGGGTTGCGCGTCAGCGAGCTCTGTCTCGGCACCATGACGTTCACCAAGGACGACGTGGCGGGCGCGCACCGTGTCCTGGACGCCTTCACGGAGGCCGGCGGTACGTTCCTGGACACGGCGGACGCGTACGGCCGCGGCGTCGCGGAGGAGGTCCTCGGCGGCCGGCTGAAGGGCCGCGCGACGGGCTCGTCATCGCGACGAAGGTGGCCCTCCCGATGGGCGAGGGCCCCAACGAGGGCGGTCTGAGCCGCAAGCACGTCGTCGCGTCGGTGGAGGCGAGCCTGTGCCGGCTCGGGACCGACTACATCGATCTCTACCAGACGCATGTCTGGGACGTCCGGACCCCGATCGAGGAGACCCTCGGCACGCTCGACACCCTGGTCACGGCGGGCAAGGTCCGTCACCTGGGCGCCGGCAACGTCTCGCCCGGCCAGCTCCAGCGGTCGCTCGACGCCGCCGACCGGCGGGGCTGGGAGCCGTACGTCTGCCTCCAGCCGGTCTACAACCTGCTGGCCCGCGAGGTGGAGTGGGAGTTGCTGCCGCAGTGCGCGGAGGCGGGCGTCGGCGTGATCCCGTACAGCCCGCTCCAGGGCGGCCGGCTGACCGGCGAGTAACGGCGCGGCATGACGTCCGTCCCGCCCGGCAGCCGCGAGGCGGCCCGTGGCGGTGAGGACTGGCGGGCGCGGGACAACGACGCGACGTGGCGGGTCGTGGAGACCGTGGAGGCGGTGGCCGCCGAGGCGGGGCGCACGCCCTCGCAGGTGGCGCTGCGCTGGCTGCTGGAGCGGCCGGGTGTCACGGCCCCGATCGTCGGCGCCCGGACACTCGACCAGCTGACGGACAATCTCGGCTCCGTGGGCTGGGAGTTGACGGACAGTCAGACAGCCCGGCTGGACGAGGCGAGCGCGCGCCCGCTGCCGTATCCGTACGACGTGCTGTCGCGCTTCCGCTGACAGCGGCCGGCGGGCGGCCGGTCGGTGGCGGCCGGTCGGTGGCGGGCGGGCCGTGGGGGCGGGTGTCGTGGCACACCGTTCACCGTGCCGCAACACTCGTTCCCAGCATGCGGACAGCTGTCGGGCATCTCTCGACAGACCGCCCCGGGCACTGCGAGTCTCCCGCTATGCATCTCGCCAACCGTTCCCTGGTCACCGCCCTGTGCTCCGCCGTCGTCCTCTGCGCCGCCGTGGCCGGCTGCTCGCCGCAGCCCGAGACGAACACGTCCGGCAAGGAGAGCGCCAAGGAGGGCTCGAAGCAGGGCTGCGCGCCCGGCGGGCTGGACACCGAGGTACCGGGAAAGCTGACCGTCGGCACCGACAAGCCCGCGTACGCCCCCTGGTTCGACAACGACGAGCCGTCCAACGGCAAGGGGTTCGAGTCGGCGGTGGCGTACGCGGTGGCCGAGCGGCTCGGCTACGACCGCGCCGCGGTGGTCTGGCAGACCGTGCCGTTCAACAGCTCCTTCGCACCCGGCGCCAAGACGTTCGACTTCGACATCAACCAGGTCTCCATATCAAACCTTCCGATACCGAACAGAGCGGCGTATTCGCGAGGCGACAAGAGATGCGCAGCCGTTTGATCTAGAGGTTTCTAGAGGCCGTTAGAGGCTCATCGAGCCTTCTTTCCATGATCATCTCCCATTCGTCTCCCACTCTCCCACCTGCGGGTGGGGCGACCAGGACGGGGCTGCCACCTGGAGGGGTGGTCCGACCGCCCCGCCCTGGCCGGTCTGTGGGTGTGCGACGCGAGGCTCGGGTCATCAAATGGGAGATGAGATCGCCCGCCCCGGCCGGGGGTGCTCGGCAGAGGGCGGGCGATCGTCTTGGGCCAGGCCCCCAGGATGCGCGGCATTCGGGGCTGCTGGGCGTGGGATCACCGAGACCTTCACGATCTTGAAAAGCGGCAGTTCTGCTGCTGACAAGTGATCATGAAGCCTAAAGCGTTTACCGGGTGGCAGAAGACCATCCACCGTGGGTCCTGAAAGACCGCCAAGAAGTTGCGAACCGAATTCGGGGGTGGCGGTCAGACCGCAAGCTCACACAAGAGGAGCTTGCCCACTTGGCCGGCGTGGACCGGAGCACGGTTCAGCGCCTGGAGTCCGGTAACTGGGAGGTGAAACTCTCGACCTTGTCCCGGTTGGCGCATGCTCTCGGCGTGTCCATGGTGGTGCTCCTCGATCGACCTGGCTGAACGCGAGTCAACCTCAAATTTTGCTCAGGTAAAAGAGTGCGTCCCACATCCGTATGCACAGGTGCCGTGTGCGGGGTGTGGAAGAGTTACCGAGAGTTCGGTTCTACCCAAAGCCCCGGCCGCCGGGCCCGCCGAGGCGGCGCCGGCCGAGGCGGTCCTTGGGGGGTCACGCGTCGGCTTTGGCGGCGTTCCACGCGGCCTTCAGTTCAACAGCCTTGGAGCAGTCGACGCCCTCGAAACGGCAGGTGCTCTGGCACTGCTCGGTGGTGTGGGTGATATAGGCCCGCCATGCCTGGTCGGCCCGCATGCGGGCGGTGTCGACAACAGCCTGCAGGTGTCCGTTGCCGCCGCTCTCTTGCCATTCCCGCCGGATGGGGCCGTCGGTAGAATCCGCCATGGCGTGCTCCTCATCGAGCGTCGTCCATTCCCCCGGACCGGTCGCACGGTTGCGGGGGTTCGTCTTGTGGCGTCTACCTTAGAGGAGTGAGATAGGTGGTATGGGTTGGATGGGCTGTCTGATCCGTCTGATCTCGCCGAGTCGGCGTAGTCGACCTAGCGTCGGATCATGGATTGGCAGCCGGAGATTCCCAGGTGGCGGCAGGTGTACGCCCTCATGGAGGAGCGCATCGACAACGGCACGTACCCGCCGGGCACTCGCCTTCCGTCTGCACACGATCTGGTGGAGGAGACGGGCATCGGTCAGGTGACGGCGAAGCGTGTGCTGCGGGAACTGCGCGAGGCGAAGCTGGCGTACATGGAGCCGGGGATCGGTACGTTCGTGAGCCGGCTGCCCGAGGCGCCGCCCGCGAGATAGTTCGCGCGCATGGTCGGGACGCAGCTCCGCCCCGCCTGCGGTGCATCACGTCGCGGGCGGGGCGGGAAGCAATCCCCTTGTTCGCGGGCCCGCAGGCCCTGGGGGTTGATGGGCGCAAGTCTACGGGCGGGCGCTGGCAACGGGTCGGGGCTCATCTCAGGACGAAGTCATCGGGGCGAGCATCCTGAGCCCGTCGCACTGCGTCGGCCGCAGTCCTCAGGGCAGCCCCGAAGGCAGCCGTACCCGCTGACGTGTTCACCGCACCGCCGTTCCCGAGCAACTGGGGGAGCCGCACCACGATCGGCGCAGTGCGGTCGGCTGCGGCGGCGAGAACGGCGCTGGCCTGTCGTGCCAAGTTCAGACGCCACTCGGGGAGCGGTGCGGCCGGGACGAATGGACCGGACTCCCCGTCATGGCGCAGGAGCTGATGCAGGGTGCGGTCGGTGTTCGGGTACGGGCGGTGGTTCACGGGGCTCCTTGAAGGTTGGTCAGACTCGGTCCAGGACGACGTGCCCATCTTCGGTTAGCCGCCGCCAGAACGTCCCCTCGGACTCGTGGGCCGTTGCGGTCGCCAGCACGGGGTCCGACGTCTCGGCGATAAGGTCCCAGTCGCCCTCGCGCGGCGACGCCTTCACCGAGCCGTACACGCGATAGACACTCACGACACCCTCCTGTGGAAGTCGGTCTCGCCGCCGACGGGGGTGACAGCGGCGAGACCACGACCAGTGTGGCAGCAGAGCACACAGACCGGGAGGGTTCGGACTAACCCGGCGAACGCCCGGTGCGTGGACCGGGGGCGGTAGTACGGTCGTCTGGCCACCCGGGGATATGCGGCTCCACACCCATCGGCGGGGGTGGAGCCGCCTACGTGCGTTCGGGAGCGGACGCCGAAGAACTGCGCCGTCGCCGGGTACCTGACCCCGTGGGCCATGAAGTACAGGATGGTGGCCTCTCGGTAGCCGAGTTGTTCCATCGGCTCTACGCGGCGGTGGCGTCACGAGGGTCGCAGAAATGCGACTTGGGGGTGCCTCCCCGTGGGGAGCCGGGAAGGCGGTGGCCCCGCCGGCGCGCAGCACACGGCGGGGCCAGATGCGGGGGTCACAGCCTGGGGGGCTCAGATCCGCGCAGAACCACGATGCACCTGAACCAGCCACACGGGAAGACGTATGACCGGAATTACGTCAGTCAGTCAGCGGTTCCAGCACCTCATCGAAGGCACTGAACCGGCGGCCGTCGTCGAGTAGGACCTCCACCCAGCCCTCATCGTCGTGGTGCACGGCCGTCACGGTCCCCGGCGTGCCGGCCGGGAGATCCGGCTCGTCCGCCCAGAACTGAACTCGGTCATCAAGGGCGAAGGTAGTGGTCACAGTCCGATGTCCTCCGATGCGGCGTCGGTCCACTTGTCGGCTTCGCGGATGTAGCCCCAGAAGGCGGGGCTGTTCTCGGCGTGGCCGGACTGGGCGCGGATCTTCTCTTCGCGCTTGCCCGCCTTGCGGCTGGTGGTGATGAACCCTGCCCGCATGCTGTGCCCGGTCAAGCGAACTGTGACGCCTGCGCGTTCGGCGTTCCGGGCGATGATCTCGCGGCACGCTTCGGCGGACAGGGCACGGTCGCCCATGTGCCCCCAGACGTCGATGGGCAGGAAGGCGGGCCCGTGGGTGATGCCGCTGGCGGCTCGCCAGGTGAGCCATGCGCGGACGGGGCAGGTGTCGACGTTCTTGCCGTAGGCGACGACGACGTCTCGGGGCGGGCGTCCCTTGACGGCCGGGACGTGGACGTCAAGGCCGTTGCTGACGTGGACGATGGCCTCGGCTCGGAGTGCGGCGACTTCGGCGGAGCGGCCTGCGATGCCGAAGGCCATGAGCCAGAGGGCGCGATCGCGTAGCCCGGTGAGTCCGTCGGCGACGGCGGCGTTCATCTGCCGTAGCTGCTCTGGTGTGACGGCGGCGGCTTTGCCCCGGCCGCGCGCCATGCGGTCGAGGTCGTTCTTCAGTGGCTTGAGCGCTTGCCGCGCGGCGACGGTTGCGACCTTGGGCACCTCAACGCCGAGGCTGCGGGCGGTGACGGTGACTCCGGTGATCCTGCGGTCGATGGAGTTGGGGGCGGCGAGCTTGATGGTGTCGAGCCAGACGACGAATCCGACGAGGGTGCCCTTGGTGACGGCGGTCAGCGGCAGCGCCTGTCCGGTCCGTTCGGCGAGCCAGCCGTGGAACTCTTCCCAGAGTGCCCAGTCGTTGGCGTAGCCGCGCTTGGTGTTGTGGGGGCGGATGGCGTCGAGGTGCTTTTCGGCTGCCTCTTCCATGGCGGCGAGGACGGCGAGCGTCGCAGCGTCGTAGACGGCGGGGGTGGCGTCCGGTTGGCGCGGGACGAGGTCGTCGCTCATCGCTCAGCCTCCTGCCGACCGGAGACGGTCGTGTAGTGCAGGACCCAGAGCGCCTTGGTCTCCTCCGTCGACCACGCAAGGCGTGCACCGCAGGAGCAGGCCACGGACGATCCGCGCTCACCTTCGTTGTCGGTCTGGGGTGTGTGATCCCGCAAGGCACCTACGTGGGTGGGGCACAGGTGGAGACGGAAGCGGCCGAACGATCGACGGGACCTGACGTCGATCTCTTGGAGACGTCGACGGCCTGCCTTTACGGACGGCAGCGGAGGGTGGGAGTGGTGGGCGATGCTGTCGACTGTGGTCCAGCCGTGGGGGACCTCGTTGGTCTCGGAGAGGTCAAACACTGTGCAGTTGGCTGCGTCGCATCGGAACCGGTACGTGCGCAGGACTTCGGCGGTCACGCGTCCCCCTCGTCGGCTGCTTCGATGTGGAGGCCGGGGAGTTGAGGGTCGATGGAGTAGCGGCGTCCGTCGGAGGTCGTGAGGTCGAACTCCAGGCCGCGCCGGTCGCCTGCGGTCCACTGCATGGCGTCGGTGACCGTGGCCTCGAACGTGACGCGGACCTTCGTGCCTTTGCGAGCTAGGGCCCTGAGGCGGGCCTCCTCATCGTCAAGGGCGTGGAGGCGGCGCTGTTTCGGAGTCGAGGTGATGGCGACTTGGGTGGGATGCAGTCCCGGAACGGGCTGCTCGCAGCGGCAGGCTGGGGCTTCCGTCGGCGGCTGCACCTTGCAGGACTTCAGGCACCTCTGGCAGTACCAGAATAGATGCATGGACTCGTTGTCAGCGGGACTCTGAGGCATAGCTAATTGTACCGTTTTTACGCCCGCGATATGGCATGTTATCGAGGGTGGCCATGAGGCTGAGTCCGCCCAACTGTCAGTGGAGCAAGGCAGACTCGCGGCATGGAACAGAACTATGAGACCGAGGCCGTGGTGGTCATCGACGGCGAGGAGATCGCCGCTTACGCGCGCTTCACCGTCAGCGCCGACAGTGTGCCCAAGTGGTGGGCCGGCACGCTGGAGTCCGAGGACTCGGCTCTGGCCTTCAAGCTGGTGAACGGCAGCAGGACCACGCTTCGCCTCGCCGACGGGAAGGAAGGGACCATCATCCCCGTTCGTGGCGCTGGCGTTGCTTTCAGGGGCAGCGGACAACCACCGACCTAGACGCCCCCGACGCCCCCGCCCCCAGCACCCCACCACTGGGGGCGGGGGCGTCGGGGTCCCCAGCGCATAAGTGAACGTTATGCGCTAGCAACGACGCTCGTTCGCATGAACCCGAATAGACGCTGGACTAACGAGAACCGTCGCGCTATCGTCACCTTGTAAGTCAGGCATCTATCCACGTTCAACGTAACGGGAGGCCCGTTGAGGATCACCGTCACAGTCGAGGAGCCCACCGGCGACTTCCAGGGGCAGCTACTTGCCCTGCTCGCCAAGCACGCCGGGCGAATCGAACTCGACACCACCTGGACACCCGAGCGAGCCGAGCGGTACTGCCTGGCCCTCCCCGATCGCGCCCGCCGCATCGTGAAGGAAGCCGCCAACCGTGACGGCGGATATGTCAGCGCCGACGACCTGCGGGACCGTGAAGACAGCAGCCTGCGCGGCCACAGTGCCGCCCTCAAACGACTCCTCGACCGAGGGGCGCGGGACGGCTGGTGGCCCAACGGCATGGAAGCGCCTATTCAGGCGCAGGGTCCCGGCTTTGGCAAAGTCGTCGGCTATCGCATGCCAGACCATCTCATCGAGGTATTCCGCAGTGCAGTCAACAAGCCCTCCCGAGACTGGTAACCCACACCGAGAAACGAGGATCACATGATCAGCGACTCGGGCCGTTACTGGTCCGCAGGTATCGCTGTCACCTGGGTGCCAGCCTCCGTCTTGATCGGCGAAGGGCTCTACGGCGGTTGGCATGCCGTGCTCACCTACTACGACGACGGATTCTTCGACACCGACCCCGAAACGGGGCAGGTGTCGACGTGGGGCACGCTCCGCACTCGCTCCCCGGTGCGTGACGCCAAGATCCGCAGTGGGCTTTCAATCGCCGTCGATGCCCTCCTGGCTGATGCGCAACGGCTCGGTATCGAGTTCCCGGCCGACTCGGGATCGGGGCCCCAACTGGGCTACGAGGAAGACATGGACCGTGAATATCACCCGCCGCCCAAGGGATGGCGGGAGACGCTGACCGCCGAAGCTGAGCGCATCGGCTTCCAGTCCTCCGCGACGCCCACGGAGGAGAACTGACATGTGGCCGCACAGCGCGAAGCCCCGCCCACCCCTCACGGGGCGAGCGGGGCTTCGTCATGCGCCATCGTCCGGCACGGGCGGCCAGGCCGATTCGAGGAACGGCGCGATGGACGGCGACGGCACCGGCGGCTCCTCCGCCAACCCCAGTTCCACCATCGTCCCCAGATCCGCCGCCGCCTCATCCACGCGCGGCACATGCAGGCGCTGGTCGTCGTCAGCCACAGTCACACCCCAGTTCGGTTGTACTCATCCACCAACGGATGCACCGGCTCAGGCGTAATGCCCTCGCGTTCCATCTGGCGGGCCCACCTCTCATGCGTCGACCAGAAGGCGAGCACCACCTTCTCCAGGCGGGACATGCGCCCCCGAAGACTGCCGTTCTCCTCGTCCACCCGCCGCACCGTCGCCTCCAACACGGCCAAGTTCGCCTGCTGTTGGGCCGGCGCCGCAGTCGCCAGAGCAGCCGCCTCGTTCGCCGCCGCGGTGGCTTGTGCGGCGCGCACCGTGGCGCGGGCCATGAAGAAGCCCCCGCCCCCGAGGACGCTTCCCCCCGCCCCGATCAGCGCCGCCCACTCCCCAACGTTCATGGGGCCGTACCTTTCCGGGGCCGTCGAGGTGCTGGGGGAACCGAGTACTCGGGCACCCCGGACGCCCACATGATGATCCCGACGATCGTCAGGTACCAGACCGCGACGAAGCCGCCGCGGGAGTAGTCGCCGCCGACTGCTGCGGCGGTGTAGGCGAACGCCCACATGGTGGGGGGTGCGTAGGCGGTGAGGAAGCCTGCCCAGTCGCGGCCGACGCGAAGGAATCCCGACGCGCACGCCACTGCCCCTGCGCCGATCCAGAGCCACGCCCATGTGCTGAGCGGGCAGCGGTCCGTGAGGATCTGTAGGCCGGCGGTCGACGGCGGGTCGGTGATCATGCCCGAGCCCCAGCACACCTGGCCAACCCCGACGATCATCAGGAACACGCCCCGGCGGCCGAGGTGCTTCCGCGCCCGCCGCAACAGCAGGCACCTCACCTAGACGCCTACGGTGGGCTGCTTGACGGGGCTCGACCGCTCCAGGGGCGTCTCGGCCACCGGGGCGGTGACCTTCTCCCGCAGCCACAGGGTGACGATCGCGGCGATCGCGGCCATGACCCGGCTCTGGTCGTCGGCAGACCAGTCGAGCCCGAGACCGACGCCGAGCGCCATTCCGGCCTGCGCGAACTGGACGATCGCGGCGGCGAGTGCGCCGTTCTTGAGGACGATCGCGGTGATGACGCCGACGGCCGCCGCCGACAGCGCGTTGATGGCGGTCTGGGTGCCGTCGGAGATGTCGACGCCGAACGCGGACAGGGACTGGAGCGCGGCGGCGATGAAGCCGAGGAGGTAGACGGGCTCTCTGCCGAAGATTCTCATGGTGGTGTCCTTCTGTTGGTGGGTGCGGCTTCGGGGCGCCCCGAAACGCGCAGGCCAGAGACCTTTTTGTGGATGTGCGCAAAATGGTCAGGCCGAGGCCCCGTTGATGTCGACGTCGACCTTGATGACCGCGTCCGTGATTGCCTGCTGCACCGCCGCGACCACCGCGGTGGTGTCGACGCCGCTCCCGACGAGCTGCGCGAGCCGCGCGATCGCCGCCGACTGCCCGGCCTCTACCGCCGCGTTCGCCCGCACACGCGCCTGGATGTCACGCAAGATGCTCTGCGGCTGCCAGTTCGGGTTGGTCTTCACGTCCGCCGCGTCCGCCGGCGCCGCGAGGCCGTCGGTCTTCCAGACGGCGTTGAAGATGTCGGTCTTCGTGATGGCGGCCATGGGGTCGTCCTCCTCGGGGGTGGTGCTGCCGTTCGGTCGGGGTGCGCCCTCCTGGACCCACGCGTACAGCGCGGCTCCGGGGCAGGTGGTGGCGTAGCCGTCGCGGTGCCCGCCGAGCCAGTCGCCGGCCGGGCCCTTCTCGCGGCAGTACTCGATCGTGTCGCGGATTCCATTCAGTTGCGGGTCGGTCGGCGTCGTCAGGCCGGACGACCCGACGAGCGCGCACACCGCGTAGTTCTCGTCGTTCAGCGTGGTGTTGCCGTTCGCCGAGTTGCGGCGTTTGAGGCCGCGTCCCTCGAACGAGTAGCCGTGGGTGCAGACGACGAAGCTGTATCCGATGTCGGACCAGCCGTTGTCGTCCATGTGGCTGGCCTGCAACGACCGCACGTAGGCGGCGCACTTGTCGTGCGCCCGATCCTTGTACGGGGCGCCGAGGTAGTGGACCTTCACGCCCTTGCGGGCTCGGCCGTAGGGCGTGGCCCCGTTCGGCGTCCGGTAGGCGCGGGCGCCCCACTGGGCGCGCGTGACGAGCTTCATGAACCCTCCTCGGGCATGAAGGAAGCCCCGGCCGTTGGCTCGGGGCTCGGGATGCGGGTGGGTTACGCGGGCGGCGGCTTCTCGGTCGGCACCGGCGGCTCCTCGGCCATGCCGAGGTCCACGAGGGTGTCGAGGTCGGCTGCGCCGTGTTCGAGGCGGCGGATCACCGGCTGCTCGTTGGTGTCGTCAGACATCGCTCCCCGTCCAGCGCCGTACTGCGAGGTGTCCATACTCCTGGTCCACCGTGAGAATGTCGCCGGACCGCCAGGCGGTGGAGTGGGCGTCTGCCCGCAGGACGACGACGATTCGGTGACCATCCGGCCAAGTCGCGGGCACCCGCCAAGTGGTGGTGATGTGCAGCGGCATGTGATGCCGGTCGCGGCTGACGTTGTCCCCGTTGTAGCTGGAGATCCGCGTCCACGGCCCGGCTGTTCCCTGGCCGCTGTCGCAGTCGTAGGCCCACAGGTGGTAGCCGACGCCGACGGTATAGCCGGGTTCCCCGCGGTTGCGTCCAGTGTCGTTGGTGACCCTGGCGCGGGCGTTGACCGAGAGGACGTCCCCTGCTGCGGCCGGGATGATGAGCCGCGATACGGTCCGGTACGTCGACGTGGACAGGTCCACGGGCAGCGTGCTGGCGGTGACCTCGTCGGTTCCCCACTCGGCTGCGAGAGCCAGGCCATCGGTGCTGATGACGGTCATGATGCGGGGCTCACAATCAGCTCACGGAGCGCGAAGGTGGCGGTTGCCGCCGTCACTGAAGTCCGGTGGAGGAGGCGGGTGTTGTACACGGAGCCGGGCGTAAGACCGGTCAGGAGATGACTCACTCCGTGGCGAGAGAATGTGTTGCCGTAGTTGCTCGGACCGAGTCCGTCGGATGCGTCCTCGATGATCGACCCACTGCCGGGGGTTCCGCCCGATCGGGTCTGAGGGGCGACCAGGCAGCCGGATGTCGACGTTTCGTTGATCATGCGGGCCGAGGTCTTGATCTCCACCTTGCCGGTCACCGGGGCGGTGAAAACGACCTGGCAGTGCGCGTAGGTCCCGGATGATGCGGTCGTCGTGTAGCTGGTCGACAGCACGTCGTATGACGACGACTGCTGGTCGGAGACGGTGTCCGTAACGCCGATGGTCATCTGCCGCCAGGCAGTCCCGTCATAGATCCACTTCTGGTTTACGTCCCGCAGCCACACCTCCATCCCCTCCACCGGGGATGTCAGGGTCGCGGCCCGCGCCGAGGTGCTGGCGAAGGACATGTTGACCTTCGCGGCAAGGGCGTTGGCGATGGCCGACGCCAGCGTCGCGGCGTCCGGCACGTCCTGCAAGGACGCGATCATCACGTCCTGGTCGTACTGATCTTCCGTGGGCACGCGAGCCCCCTTCTAGGCGATCTGGTAGGTGAGGCTCATGCGGAGGATGTGGCCGTTCGCCAGCGTGGCCGGCGTGGTGGGCGACATGTTCGTGGCGTTCGCAGGCGTCGCTGCCGTGGGGAAGGTGGCGGTGAAAGTGCTCGCGCCGGCTGTCGCGTAGGTCTGCCCGATGTACGTCGACCCGGCCGTGAGGCGCGCTGCGCCGGTGTACTCCACGACGTCGGCGGCCGACGGATACGGGAGGCTGAAGCTGTAGTTGCCGGATCCGAAAGTGGTGGTCGAGCCCGGTGCGATACGCACTGCGACGGTTGCCGACTTGCCGTTCAGGGAGACCCTGGCCGTGCGGGTGCCGTTGCCGATGACGGGGTTCGTGGTGGCCGCTGTCCACGCGCACGTGTACGCGGCCCACGGGACATCCGTCGAGGTCGCCAGCCGGCCGTGCGCCACCCAGTTGCCAGACCCGGAGCGGGCGATGACGATCGTGTCGCCGATGATCGGGTTCCGGTACGACTCCAACTGCCGGACCACGATCCCGTCGTCCGTGGCGACAGTGCCCCCTGCGGTGACTGCGGCGACGATCGCCGTACGCCAGTCGCCGCCGCGGGCCGAGGGCGTTCCCTCTACGGCGCGGACAGTGCGCCGCTTCAGTGCGGCAGCAAGGTCGGCGGAGCTCGTCATGAGTCCTCCTTGGCGCCGATGGTCGTGATCGGGAAGTCCCCGGCGACCTCCAGCGGCACGGTGAAGCTCTGCACCTGGTGCAGCTCTTTCGACCCGTCCGGGTGGATGACTCGCAGCACATCGCCCGGCTCCAAGGCAGGGTTGGGCAGCGAGCTGAAGTCCCCCTTGGCGTTCGGCGCGCGGGCGGCTCGGAGCTTCAGCTCGGCGGCAAGTCGGCAAGCTCCGCTGCTGGTCAGGGTGCTTGAGGAGTAGAAGGTGGGCCGGTGCCCGAACGGCCCGGCCCAGTAGGTGGGGCTGCCGGGGTCGTCGTCGGTGGCAAGCCAGCGCGACGCCGCGACGCCGTCCGCGACGTTCTCGCCACGGGCCAGCACCCCGTTGAAGACTCCGGCGGACGACATGCCGCGGGTGCCCTTGAGGTACACGCCGCCCTCGCCAGCGCCTACGGTCCACACCGGTTCGGTGGTCAGCGGATCAGGCAAGGTCGCGATCACGAACACGCCGTCGGCGTTTGTGTAGCACTCGGCTCCGGCCGCCGCAGCGATCTCCTGTGCGGCGGTCCATGGGTCGGCTTCTACGTCCCAGGTGCGAGACCCTATGGCGGCGTCCGCCACGGCGAGCAGGATCTCCGCGTCCGGGATGGACCTGCGCACCAGGGCGCCGATGGCCGACCCGACCGTGCCGGACGCCGTGTACGGCTCGGTGAACCGGTCGTCCGAGACGACGCATTCCAGCGACTTGCCCGCGAGGGTCGCCGGCCCGAAGACCGGGTCGCCGTCGCCCTCGTCGAGCCGGAACACGCCGAGCGGGACGAGTTCCTGCGTGCCGTCTCCATAGTCCACGCCGCGGCTGACACGCAGCTTGGCGCCGTAGACGCTGATCTTGTCGGCCTCGGTGCGCGGGATCAGGCTCACGTCGGCCATGATGACGGTGCACGTGCGGCGCACCGCCTGCCCGCGGTCCACGGTCACACTGCCGCCGGTGTGCGGCAGCAGCTCGACACCACCGTCCGGGCGGAAGAGAACCACCTCGGTCACGACACGGTGCGGCTCCGCAAGTCGCGGCAGGAAGCGGCCCGAGACGGGATACACGATCACCCTCCGATCCGGCGGTCCAAAAATACGTCTTCCCAGGTGGTGTAGGTATCGAGGACTTCCTGCCATGTCGCGAACTCCGACAAGATGTCCTGCCAGGTGCGGCCCGCGCTGCCGCTGACGCCCGTGGTGACGGGCATGTCCGCCTCGGTCAGGGGAAGTGTCCAGTCCCGCCACACCTCGGTCGCGGGGCCGCCAATGCGACCTTCGGTGATGGCGCCGACGGTGACGTACATGTCGGAGACGCCCATGCTAGGGACGGCCTGCCACAGGAGCGTGTTGCCCGAGTCGAGGAGCCAGTGGAGCGTGCGCCGTTCTTCGTCGCTGCGCGTCCAGATATTGAGATCGCCTTCGAGTCCGCCGCGGGTCCCCGAGAGGACGACGGCGTTCCGGCGGCCGGCGATCCGGTGAACGCCCTGTTCGATGGGCCGCGACCAGTTCGGGGCGCCCCCGGACTGCACCATGACCTTGGTGTTCCGCTGCGGGTTGCCGGGATCCTTCAGCCACGCGATGTTGATGTCGTCGTGTGGGATCGTCGCCGTCGCATCAAGCTGCCGGAACTCGCGACCGAGGTCCACCGGATCGATGATCTCGACCACATATCGGACCGGCGTGAGGAGCGGCGCCTCGTAGTCCTCGATGACCATCTGGTCGGACGAGATCGTGACCGTGCCGTCAAGAAGACCGCCCGGCCCGCGCACCAGCGTGCGTGCGCCGTCTGAGGTGACCCGCTGCACTTTGATCAAGTGGTCCAGCGGCAGTTCCCGCAGCGTCACTGTCACCGAGGCGGTGGTGTCCTGCGCGACGACCGTCATCAGCGGGAGCGCCTGCCACAGGGCCACAGCGTCCAGACGGATCACGGAGTTAACCGCTCCAGCCGTAAGCGTCAGCTCGACAGCCGCCTGTGCCGCCCCCACCGGGGCTGTCTGGTCGCGCGACAACCGCCACCATCCGGGCGCGGGGGCAGCGCTTGCGCTGGAGCCAGTGAGGCCGAGGTCGGTGTTGGTAGCGTCGTACCACCTGATGCCGCGGGTGATAGTCCATGATCCGGCGGTTACTTGCTCGGAATACGCCACCCGGAAGTCCCGCCCGCTGCTACCTGTCGGCAGCGGAAACTTCGCGCTGCGGATGGTGCTGGCGGTCGCGGTGGCGGAGGTGACGGTGAGCGCGTAGGAGCCGTCCGTCGAGTAGGCGCCCCAGGGGGTGGAGCGGGCGACCGTCGCCACACCGGCGGTCTTGGTCCACCCGGCGATGCCCTGCTCGAACGAGGCGTCGGCGTAGCGCAGCACGCTGCCGGCCTGAATCTCCTGTGCGGCGGTGACGACGACCTGGTCAATGCGCAGCACCTGGGCGGCTGTGGCGCCGTCCATGCCCACCGTGACACCGCAGGCAACCGACCCCGCCGGCGCCACGGCGGACACCTTCTGTCGCTGGTACCCGGTGCTCGCAGGCGCCAGCTCACCGCGCGTGGCCGCCAGCTGCGCGTTCGTGCCGTCGTAGAACCGCAGCTCAATCCACGTATCCGCTCCAGTCGTTGGCGGACCGAGGTAGCAGTAGGCCGTGTATTCGATGCCCTGGGTGACGACGGGGCGCTCTACCGTGCGGGCCGCCATGTCTCCGTTCGCGACGGCTGTAACGGTAAGGATCGCGCCGCCGGAGTAGTACCAGCCCACCGGCCACTGGACTGCCGGTGCCGCCCGGCCGATGGTGGCGTTAAGTTCGGACGTCCACCCGGAGGCGTCGATCTCGAACGACTCGGTTCCGAAAGGAAGAAGGTTCCCAACGGAGCGAATCGGGAGCCCCAAGTAGACGTTCTCGAAATAGCTGCTGACTGCCCCAGCTACCGGGGATGACGAGACCACTACCTGCGCGCGGACAGCACCGGTAGGCGCGGGGCCTGCGACGCCGATCCGGTGCCAGGTCGCTGACGCTGACGCAGTAGTGAGCGACCACGTGATGCTCAGCTCCGTGCTGCTCGCACTCAGCCAACGGATCCCGATCCGCTCTGGGACCGTGGCCCCGGACGCGTCCGCGAACGTCTGGTAGGTGACGCCGGGTGTGACGGTGTAGGAGGACACGGTGCGGGCCCGCATCTCCCCGGACACCGCGCTTTTCACGGCCAGGACCCCGTCACCATTCCGTCCGCCGGTGCCCTTCGACAAAGTGCAGTTCAGAAGCGGAGTCCACCCACTCGTGTTCGGGTCGACGGACTCCGTCACCGCGCTGAGGAAGTTGCCGGGGATCGCCACTACATCCCCCCTCCAGCATCCAGGACCTGCACAAGTTCACCGTTCGCCCGCCTGACCTCGGTCCGGGCAATGTGCGACAACTCCTCGGCGCCGACGAACACCTTCACCGACAGGTCGCCCACCCCCGGATCGAACGCCTTCGAGGTGAGTGCCGCAGCCTGCTGCGACGTGAACACAGGTTCGGGCCGGCCGGTGCCGTTGAAGACCGTGGACAGCCCGGTGGGCAGGTAGCCGCCCTCGTCGTACTTGCCGGGCATGAAGCCGTACCGGTGGGTCCACATCCGGTCCTTGGCGCCGCGCGCCCTCTTGCCGATGACGACGCCGTCGCCGCCGCGCGACTCGACGTTCGTGCCGCCCAAGGTTCCCGCCGTGTGGCCGACGCCCGCGTTGGTGATGCCGATCGTGAACGGCGACTTGCCGTTCAACGCCCATCCGGGAGGCGCCGTCTTCCCGGAGAACGCCCCGGTGGCCCACCTGCGGTGGGGCTTCTGGCCCCGGATCTTCGACTCGATGGCGCTGACCAGCCCGGAGCAGTCCCACGACGGGTTGCCGTTGCCGCCCCATTGGTACGGGAGCCCGTTCTGGGTCTTGGCCCACTTGAGGGCGGACTGAATCTTGGGACCGCCGACACCTGCCGCGCCCTTGTCGTCGGCCTTTTCGGAGTACCCGAACAGGGCGTCCAGGATCTTGTCGGGGACCTTTCGGATCATCTTCCCGAAGCCGGTGTCGGCGCCCGGGAAGTTCTTCAGCAGCGGGTTGACGACGTTCTTCACACCCGCCCGTGCCGACGCCTCCAGGCTGTCCTTCAGCCAGGAAGCCCCGTCCTTGATCTTGTCCCAGGCGGCGGATCCGACGCCCTTGAGGCCCTTTCCGACCCAGCCGAAGATGCCGCCGTCGGCGAACTTCTGATGGGTCGGGTTGCCTCCCAGCTCGGGGGCCAGGGCCTTCTTGATGCCGACCGACCCGCGAGAGGAGGCGATCTTGTTCATGGTGGCGATGAAGCCGGGGCCCACCGCGCGGGTGAACTCCGGGCGCATGATGGCCTCGCCGCCGGACAGGTCGAGCTGGCCGCCTGTCGGCGAGACGAAGCGGTGGACGTCCTTGCCGGGCGTGTAGCCGGGCATGATGCCGCCCTTGGCGAAGGTGAACTTGGGCAGTGACGGGGCGCCGAAGGCGCTTGCCACCTTGTTCCAAACCCCGCGGATGCCCTTGTTGTAGACGGTGTCGACGATGAATTGGACGGGTGTCCGCGCGATCCCCTTGACCTTGTCCCAGGCCAGCTTGATGGCGTCACGGGCCGAGCCGAAGGCCTTGCCGACCAGACCAACGGCGGTCTTCAGTTTGTCGAACACGGGCTTGATGCCGTTGTTCCACACCCCGGAGATGACACTCTTGATCCCGTTGAACGCCGGTTTGATCGCCGAGTTCCACAGGATCTTCGCGCCGTCACCGACAAGACGCAGGCCGGACTTCATCGCGTCGAACACTGGCTTGAGGATGGTGTTCCACAGCCACTTCCCGAGCCAGGCGATCCCGTTGAACGCGGGCTTGAGGACGTTCTTCCAGACTGCGGTCGCGGCGGAGCCGACCGCCCGGACGCCGATCATGATCCCGTTGAATGCGGGCTTGATCGCGTTGTTCCAGAGCCACATGGCCAGCCACGCAATGCCCTCGAACGTGGGCTTCAGAACGAGCTGCCACAGCCACGTGAACAGGGCGCCCATGATCTTCAGGGCGAGCATCACCGGGAGAATGAAGATGGTGACGATGGCCGTGGCGAGGATGCGGGCGGCCGTGCCGATGAAGCCGAACACGGGGCTCAGGACGGTTGTCCACAGCCAGGACGCCGCAGCCCCCACCGCCCGGAAGGCCGTAACGAACGCGTTGAAGATCGGCTTCAGTACCGAGTTCCACACGAACAGGGCCGCGACCTTGATGCCGTTCCAGACGGCCATCACGACATCGCGGAACCAGCCGAAGTTCTTCCACGCGTAGATCACGGCGGCGACGAGTGCCACGATCCCGATGATGATCAGAGTGATCGGGTTGGCCGACATCGCCAAGTTGAGGGCGATCACGGCAAGCGCCCACAGCTTCGTGACGATCCACACCGAGTACAGCAACTGGATCAGCCACGGCAGATCACGGGCAATGTCACCAATTGCCGAAGCGGCCGCCCCCAAAGCCTGAAGAACGGGTCCCGACAGCGGTGAAGCCGCACGCGAAATCTCGTAGACCGCGTTCACGATGTCGCGGAGCGCACCCGACAGCACCGGGCCCATGCGGGCCGAGTAGTCGAGGAACTTCTCGAACTGCGGAGACCCCTTGAGGCCCGTACCCCAGTCGGCAAACCTCCCCGTCAAGGTCTGCATGCGGTTCGAGATGGAGTCCATGTGCGGCAAGAAGGCGTCGACGATGCCGCCCATGCCCCTGAAGATCCGGCCGAACGAAGCGCCCACGCCGACGATCGCCGGCTCAACCGCGCCGGCCAACTCGTCCCGAAACTGTTTCCACCACGGCGACTTGAACCCCTGCGAGACCTGGTCCTGCAAGGTCTCGATGCCGCGGGCCGCTGCCAGCACGAACGGCGTCAAGCCCGGCAGGCTGTTCTTCAGCCCCTCCAGGGCCCGCGTGAAGATGGGCATCGCCGCAGGCTGGAGCGACTTCGACCACGCCCCGAACGCCGACCGGAGCGACACGAACGCATTGAACGTCTCCCGCGCCGACGGAGTGAGCTTCGCCAGCGCGGCCTGATACTTGGCCTGCGCCACGGCAGCCTGATCCACACCCCCGGCCGCCGAAAGCGACGCGGAGGCGATCTGACGCTGGGCACCGGCCACGGCGTCCGCTGCGGCCTGCTGGGCGTTCGCGACGTTCGCCGTCGCCTCGCCCACCCGCTCCTGCGCCTGGGCAACCTGGCGGGCCGTCTCGATCTGCGTGCGGGCCGCCTCCGCCTGTGCGTCACGCACCCCTCGCGCGCTGTCCGCGACCTGCGTCTGAGCCTGAACCAGGCGGTCTTGCGCGGAGCGGACTGTGTCCGACCCTTCGACACCGGCCTTGTTGGCGTCCGCCGTCTCCGCCTTGAGGCGCTTCGTCTCGGTCGTCTGTTCCTTGAGGCGCTGCACCGCCTGGTCGTAAGCCAGCTGGGCACGGGCCAGGTCGATGCCGGAAGTGTCCTCGGAGCGGGCCCGGTTGAGTGCGGCCTGCGCCTCCCGGACGCCGAGCACGGCGTCACGCTGCGACAACTGGGCACCGGCGAGGCGCGTGTTGAGGTCCTCAAGCTCCATTGCGGCGTCGCGGCGGGCTTGAGTGAGGTCCTTCTGAGCGCGCTTGGCGTCCTGCTGGGAGCGCGCCAGGGCGCGCTCGGCATCTTCGATCGCCCGTGCGGCCTGCGCGTTGCGCTGAGCCGCCTGCACAATCGCACCAGCCGCAGCCAGCTTCGCCTGCCGGACCTGCTGCTGGGCCTGCGCGATCTGCCGGGCCCCGTTGCGTTCCGCCGTCGCCAGAGCAGCCTGCGCGCCAGCCATTTGCAGCGCCCTCGACGCGCCCTGGGAGTTGGCCTGCTCGCCTTGAGTGGTGGCGGCGGTGGCGGCGTCCTGGGCAGCCTTCTGGGCCTGCAGAGCGCCGGCTATGCCGACGAACGCGGGGATCGCGACGGCAGCCAGGGCCCCGATGCCGGCGCCGGCTGCGACACCCGCTGCGGCGATCGAGCCGATGCCCGCAGCCAGAATCGGGATCGCGGGGATGACCGCGAGACCGGCGAAGGCAGCGGTCAGGTGCAGGATCGCCCCGAGTGCCCCTGACGTGTCGACGTTGACCCGAGCCATCTGACCGTCCAGACGACTAACGAGCCCCTGCACCACAGCCAGTTGGGCGGCGGCTGCGCCTGCGTCGACGCGCACGGCCACGTCGGCATCCGACGCGGAGAGCCGCTCCAAGCGGACTGTCAGCTCGTTGATGCGGGCCAGGGCGGTGGCGGCATCAACATCGATGCCGATGCGCTGGTCCTTGAACGCGGTCAACTGGGAGCGCAGTTGCGCGATCTCCACCTGGGCCGGAGTGGTGTCCGCGCCGATGTTGATGTTCGGCAGCGACGCTTCGGCCTGCTCCACGGCGGCCCGCAGGCGCTGCCCCAGGGTGCCGTCCGTTTCCAGGCGAATGTGGCCGGGGTTGGCGGAGATCCGGTCGATCTCCTCGCGGACCGCCGCCAGTTCCGTGCGCGCCCTGGCCGTGTCGGCCCGCACCGTCACATTCGGGTGAGCAGCTCCGAGACGGCGGAGCTGCTCCTCAATGTCGGTGAGCTCAGCGCGGGCGGCTTCCGCGTCGATGTCGACACCGATCCGCTTTCCTGCCAGGGTCTCCATTCGCACCCGGAGGGCCTGCAGATCCGAGTCCGCCTCGGAGGTGTCCGCACCGACCGTGATGTCGGGCAGGGTGCGGAACGCGGCCTCGATTCGTGCACGGGCGGCCCGCGCGAACGCGCCGCCGACGTCGGCCCCTTGCCGGGTTGCGGCTGGGCGGGCTGCGGCTCCGCCCTGCGTGATGCCGCTCCTCAGGGCGCCCCGGATCTCCGCAGTGATACGGGCAGCGATCTGCGAGCCGATCTGCTGGCCGATGCGCAGGCCCACGTCACCGACTTGGCGTTGCATCGCCGGTCCGAACGACCTGCCAGCGGCGCTGCCCGCGTCCTCACCTGCTCGTGTGGCGGCAGGAACCAGGGCACTGCGGAGCTGCTGGTAGATGCCTCTCGTGTTCGGGATGACGTCGACTTCGACGGACCCGACGGTGATTGCCACGGGAGTCTCCTCCCGTGCGCGTCAGGCCGCGCCGTCGCCGTTGATCATGTTGAACAGGAAGTTGGCATGCGCCTCGGTCAGCGCCTCGCGCGGCTTCGCCCCGCCGACGCCCGGCCGCCGCATCGGCTGGGGACGCTTGGGCTTC
This sequence comes from Streptomyces sp. NBC_01498, assembly GCF_036327775.1. Taxonomy (NCBI): domain Bacteria; kingdom Bacillati; phylum Actinomycetota; class Actinomycetes; order Kitasatosporales; family Streptomycetaceae; genus Streptomyces; species Streptomyces sp. NBC_01498. The sequence goes on from NZ_CP109598.1 coordinate 1,198,812, forward strand.
TTGCCCTTGCCGTCACCACTGGCGATCACGGTGATGTACTGAAGGTCTCTGAGCGCGTCGACGGCCGTGGCCATCAGTTGCTCAAGCTGAGACCAGCGGCCCTTCTCGGGTTCGCCCTTCTGGGACTGCTCCTCGTACTCCTCCGGCGACATGGCATTCCGCAGTGCGGTCATCGTCGCCGACTCCGAAGGCAGCCGCTCGATCAGCACCCGCAGCCGCCGCGAGGTCATCTCCCCGCGATAGAAGGCGTCAAGCTGGTCGGAGTCGCGCGGGTAGTAGAAGGCCAAGTCGCCCTCTACCGCCTCCGAGTGCGTCGCGACGACGTGGCGGGTCCACGAGATTTCCCCAGGCTCTCACCACCGCGTCGGGCGGCCTCCGCCACGAACGCTTCGAACTCGTCGTTCGTCGGGTCGATCTCGAAGTACAGGTCGAGGTCGTCCGGGTGGACAACCTGCTCTGCGAAGAACGTGAACTGCGCGTTGGACAGGGCCGTCTGCCACGACTGCCTCCACGCCCCTGGCGGAACGATGCGGATCTCCTCGTCGGCGAGCATCGCCGTCACGAAGTGGCCCTCAGCCTCGATCTGCTGCGCCTCCGCAGCGTCAACCTCGTCCTCATCTTCGTAGTCGACCGATTGTGGTTCGCGCACCGCAGAGGCGAGTTCGCGCGGGGTGCGGACCGGTTGGGTGGTTGCCTTGCGGGGGGTGGTCTTGCGGCTTGTCCCGGCCATCGGCGCGGGCCTCCTCAATCACGGCGCGGGCAAGGGGGTTGAAGGATGGGCGGGCCAGGCCCGCGCCACGGATGCGGCCCGCCCATCCAGCTCAGGACAGCGGGTCAGCAGGTGTGACCGGCAGCTTGTCGCAGTGGTAGACGGTGTTCCCCACCTCGTCCGGGTACGTGGTGATCGTCCACTCGAAACCGGAGATCTCGTCCTGCTTGTACGTGACGTCACTTCGTTCCGAAATCTCGCCCTGGGGGACGTAGAAGCCGCGCATGTTGTCGCCGTCGATGACGAGGAACCAGAACGCGCGGCGGTCTGGGACCGGGGACGCAGTCTCGGCGAACTTGGTGAGACCTTCGCCGTCCGGCTCCAGGTCCGCCTCGTCCAGCCGGTAGTGCAGCGACATGACCGCCAGGCGCGACGTCTCCCACATCGTGGCGGAGAACGTGCGGACCGACCGGGTGATCTGCGTGCGGAACGGCGAGGTCAGGCCCCACGGGGTGAACGCCTGCGACTCCTCGTCCCAGCCGTTGACCAGGCCGTCGTCCGAGATGGCGCCAAGCGCCGCCCACGGATCGGTGGGGTGCGTCAGCGGCGAGTCCAGGGCTGGCGTCCCGACAGGGGCCACCCAGGCCCCGCCGTTCGCTCCGACCATCGTGAGATCGGCAGCGCGGGTGATGTTGACCATGATTTCTCCAGACATGGAAGTGCCCGCGCACGGGCGGGAAAAGGGGCGCGGCGCGGGCCCGACCGGTCAGGAAACCGGGTGAGAGGCGATCTCGTAGGTGGCTCCGACGCGGCGGAGCCCCGTGTTCTCGTAGGGGCGAACGGCAGGTGGCGGGGAGGATCGGATCCGCCCATACACGGCGCGGCTCGTCTTCGATCCCCGCAGCTCCGTAAGGAGCCAGCCGCGGACCGACTTCGCGAGGCCGATGGCCTCGCTGCGGGTCGCTGCGTAAACGTCGATGTCGACCATTGCCCAGTCCACCCGGAAGCCGTCGTCGCCACCGCCGGGGATGCGCTGCACCTGGATGGTCGGCAGCTCGGCGAGGAGGTTGTTGTCGACCTCGTCGCGAACCACGATCGAGGGGCCGGTCTTCGCTTGAATCCACTCGATCAGGTCGAGTTCGATGTCCACGGATCCGACATCGGCCGCCATCAGCCACCGCCCGCTTGGGCGGCCCGCAGCAGGATGTGGTGGGCCTGCGTCTTCTCCGTGCCCCACTCCACATGCGCGGCATGCGGGGCGGTGTTCGTGACTGTGGCGGTCGCCCGGTCCTTACGGCGACCACCACGGGCCGTCGTTGTGACCTTGAAGGATGCCTTGTACAGGCCGGGGTGCGGGTCCGGTGGACTTCCCACGGGGGCGATCAGAACAGCTAGGTCTTCGATCTTCTCCGCTCGGTTCAGCATGTCCGCCTGGATCATGCGGGACCGAAGGAGCTGCCCGACACCCTTCTTGGACATCTTGAACTTCGCGGGCATCATGACCACCTCTACTCAACTGGGGGCGGCATGGACGTCAAAGGCGTCATGGGGAACATCAGCTTCGACGGTGAATGGATCACCATCAGAAAGAAGGAAGTCGGCCAGCAGGCCCGCGAATACCGCATCCGGGCCGCCGACGTCACCGGCACCCGGTTCAAGCCTGCCAGCTGGGCCTTCCACGGGTACTTGCAGTTCGTCCTCCCCGGCAGCGCACCCGCGCCAGAGTCAAAAGGGCTCCTCGACGGCGGCCGGCCCTCGTACTCCGACCCGCACTCCCTGTCCATCCGCCGCAGCGCCAACGACGCGGCGGCGAAACTCGTGGCCGCCGTCGAACAGACCCGCGGCTAGCCGGTCACCCGGTCCGCTGCGAACTGCACCGGGCCATGCAGCCCCGTGAACGGGTTGCGGCCCCAGTCACCGGGAAAGCCGGTGATCTCGCAGATCTCGCCCCGGATGCGCACCTGGTCCGTCGTCAGGAAGTCGGAGCCGGCAGGGGCGTACACCGTGTAGCCGACGATCACCGTGTCCCTGGCCTGCTGCTGGTCACCGCCCACGGTCGGCGTCTCAGCGCGAGGCGCCACCACACACCCAGGGAACGGCTCCTCCAGCAGGGGGCCGGGAATCGGCTGGCCCCGCGGGTCCCTGCCGGGCGAGGGCCCGCGGCGCAGCCGTACCACCGTCTCCCCATACGGGTACGGGGCGGGCATCAAGTCCACCCCGGCTCGAAGTCGTCGAAGAACTCGCCGTCAAGCGGCCACGTAGGCGACGGATCCGCCGTGTCCGGTGTCGGGTCCATGGTGAACGCGCCACCGCGGCCAGCCAGCGACTTGAGCGCAGCCTTGTCGGCCTTCGTCAAGTACAGGCCGCCAGAGCCCTGAGGGCGCTGCACCGACATGGGGCCAATCGTCTCGTAGGACACCTGCTGCGGGTTCACATACGCGCGGCCCGCAACCGACAGCACCACCGCGGTCGCCTCATCCGGAAGCGGCTTCACCACCGACAGCGCCAGGGCCACGGCCTGCTGGATCAGCAGATCGGCCCGATCACCCTCGATCTCACCCAGCCCCAGGTAGAGGCCGAGCTGCTCGGCTGTAGGGGCAACGAACGCCACGGGTAAGCCTCCTATCGGGCCACGCCCTCGATCGCAGTGCACCACGCGGCAAGCTCGGCGGCAGGGTTTAGCTCAGCAGAACGGGCCTTCGCCCGCTTGCTGGCCAGCTGGCACTCAGGGGCGGTGAGGAGCTTCCGGAGAACCGCCTCGTAGCCGTCTAGGTCCTCGCGGTCCACGAAGACCCCGGCCTCACCAAGAGACTCCGTAAGGCCCGGCGTCGGGTGAGCGACCACGGGAATGCCGCTTGCCAACGCCTCGACACCGACCCGGCCCCATGATTCGTAGGAGCTGGGCATGAGCAGCACCTTCGTGCGGGCGTACACCTGCTCCCGCATGTCCTGGCCGTCCACATGCTCAACGATCTCCACGTTCGGCAAGTCCGGGAGGACCTGCACCCCGTAGGCGCCGCGCACCGCAAGGAACTGCTGGTCCGGCATTCGTTTCGCCAAGGCCGCGAGGACCTTACCGCCCTTCTCCGGGTTGCAGTTGACCAACGTGATGGCCTTACCGGGCTTCGTCGCGTACTCGTCGGCGAACACCGGCGGGCGCACGATCAGCTCGGCTGCGGGCCTGACCGACTTCGGATACTCGGCAAGGAACAGCTCCGCCTCGCGGGCCATCCACTGGCTGTTGTAGACCGCCAAAGCGGTCCCGCCAGCAGCCGCATCCCTGAAGCTGGCCCGGTGCGTGTTGTGACACACCACCACCAGCGGCACCCCGTACCCGCGAGCCAAAGAGGCCGTCGGCGGCACGCACTCCAGGTGCGATACCAGCACATTGGCCTTGCGGACAGCGGTCGGGAAGTCCAGGCGGGACTCCAGCGGGATGACCTTGATGCCCCGATACTCGTACTCCTTGTGAGCCTTTCCGTACCGGGACAGCCACACGGACACGTCATGACCGCGCTCCACCAGCGGGCGGAGCATGCTGACGAGCATGTGCTCCGCCCCGGCGTTGTGCTCCGGTGGCATGGCGTGAACCCTGGCCACAATCCGGAGAGGCTTGGCCGTCCCGCCCGGCGCGGAAACCGGGACGGCCCTGCTCATGACCCGCTCGGGGTGCCGGTGTACTTCACGAACGCGTCCTGGTCGCCCATGACGAAGCCGTAGTACGCCTCCGCCAGGAGGAGCACCAGGTTCTCCTGGAACGCGGAGTGGACGCCGCCCTCCTCGTCCACGTAGGTGGCCTGGTCGGAGATCCGCACGGTGATGTCCATGCCCACGCCATAAGCGGCCTGGGACCAGTCGCCGCCGATCGCCCGCAGACCCGTGTCCACCGACGCCGACTGGCGCCGCTGCTTGCCCGACACGCTGCGCGAGTACGCCAGCGGCTCACCGATCAGGGTGCCCGCCGCCGCCATGTTCGTGCCCGGCGTCTGCGTGTCGACCAGGATCGGCCGGCCCGTAGTGTCCGTCGCCAGCAGCAGGCTGGGCTTCAGGCGGTGGTCGGCGACCGTGCCGGTGTAGTCCCAGTCGTCGTCCACGACCTCGGCCATGCCGTTGACGAAGTCCGCCCAGATGCCGCCATCCGCCTGCGTGGCGGTGCCCAGGGCGACCGAGTTCGACGTTGCCGCCAGGTACTCGGTGAACGGGCCGGTGGCGCCCTTCATCGTCTTGCCGTGGATCGCGGCGTGGTCGAAGGCCCGCGCGAATGCCGTCGGCAGATCCTTCTGAAGCTGCGACCACAGGCCGCCGGCGTTGGTCTTCGCGACCTCCATGGCGACCGGGATCAGCACCGCGACCTTCTTGGCCTGCATCTGCTTGACGTCGACGCCACCGGTCGACAGGGGCTTGCGCGCCGCCTGCCCGACCCAGTCGGCGGTCGGAACATCCATCGGGATCGGCACAGATGTGGTCGCATCCAGGGCCAGCGGCGCCGGGCGCGCCAGTTGCATGACGGCGCTGGCCTCCACCGACTTTTCGAAGATCGGAGCGGTGATGGTCCGCGGCAGAAGTGCGCCGTTGACATCGGAAAGCTTCAGGGGGGCGGTAGCCACCATGATGGTCTTCTCTCTGCAGCTACTTGAGCTGCGAACTCAGCCAGCCGGAGAATTCGTCCTCCGGTTTGAGGGGCCTGGTTTTGTTTGCGCCGGACGCCTGTGTGCGATCCGGTGCGGGACGCCGCGGGCCCTCCGGGGGCTGGGTCTTCGCCCAGTGCGGCTTGCGCTCCAACAGCGCCTGAAGGTCGACCTCGATGGCCGCCTCGTCGATGTCGCCATCACCGTCGATGTACGAGTCGAGATCGAGCTCGCCGAACGCGTCCACCGGATCAGCGAACGCCGGCCGATCACCCGATGCGACGCCCGCAAGGGCCTGCACCTGGCTCCGAATCAGCCGCTGCCGGGTCTTCGCGATCTGCGACTTGGCCACTTCGAGCTGGTCGTTGAGGCGCTCGGACTCCGACTTGTCGGCGTCCTTGATGCGCTGCAACTCGGCCGCGGCGGGCTCCAGCTCCTTGAGGCGCTTACGGAGGTTCTGGGCCTCCGAGTTCGCCTTCCGGATCTTCGCCTCGGCCTGCTTCCGGTCGAACGGCTTCTCCTCGGTGGCCGCCTCCTGGGCGTCGTCCGTGGACTCGGGGCCGTCCTCCTCGGTGGCCGTCTCCTCGACGGTCTCCTCAGCACCGGTCTCGGCCTGCTGCTGCTCGGTGCTCTCGGTCTCTTCAGGCATGACGAATCGGCCCTCCAGGGGCTGTGGAAATGAGAAAGGCCACCACCAGGGCGACCATTTGGTTCGATGAGCGGCGACCTCAGCCGTGCTCGGCAATCGCACGCCGAAACCGGCGAAGCTGATCACCCGGAAATGGGGCCGCGTACTCGCGGTACAACCGGTCCCAATCGCTCGCGTGAGGAGACAGCTCGAACTGCTGCCCCCGGAAGACAGGGATGATCGCGCAGTGGCAGTTGTCGTGGAACTTCACGACCGACGCATCGCCTGAGAACAGGTCGTTAGCGTCCATACCCGCCGACCCCTCCGTCGCGTAAACAGCACCACGCGATGCCATCAAGCGACAGAACGAGCAGGCACCCAACGCGGCGGCACGGGCATAGGCGACCGCCTGCGGGTCCCGGCGGACGGCCTGCCGGACCGTCTCCCGGCCTTGATCGGCCACCAGCTTCTGCGCAACGCCCGTCACTTGCCGTTCAGCTACGGCCACCCGGGAATTGAGGGGCTGCTGTTGCGCCTCAGTCTCGGTGCCCTGCGGCCAGACGTCGTGGATCGCCCACCGAAGCGAGGCCTCGACCTGCTCAGCAGGCGGTGGGTCCGCGAGCGGCGAGCGGAACCCGCCCCCGACGTCGGCCTGCGCGCGCTGCGCATCGTAGAACTCGGCAGCCAGAGAAGCCGACATGTCGCCGAAGCGGGAGACCACCTCGTCGGCCGCCTCCAGCCAGTCCGGGAGCGCCGCCGGCTGGGCCGGATTGAACAGCCGCCACAGTCTGCCGATATCCCTGAGCAGTAGCCGTGACAAGCCTCGCTGTGCCCGCCTGTACCGGTCTGCGGCGCCGTCCCCGTCAGAGACCGTTGATGCCATCCGGCACCCCCGGCGGCGGATGCTGGGCACCGTCGTCCAGTTGGGCGAGGCGCTCCATCAAGCTTGCGCCGGCCGAGGAGCGCCGCCGGTCCGCGCGCACCCGCTGCCGCTGCCCCTCCGTCAGCCCGGCCATCTCCAACGTCACATCGGAGTCGGCAGGAATGATGCCAGCCTGCACCAGCTTGACCGTGGCGTCCGCCTGCGCTGCCACCGTCGGTGTTGCCGGGTTTCGCCACACCGTTTCGATGCGGCGGGTCTTGTCTGGCGGCGTACCGTCCCGCACCCACAAAGCCAGGCGCATGGCTTCCTGCCAGCGGGACCCGAACCGACGGATCCTGCGTTCGCTACGTTTGACCAGCTTCGCTTCTGTCGATCGGATGGCGTCCGCGCTGGCGGGGTTGTCGGTGGTGTAGCCGAGCATGTGCGGTGGCAGCCCGAACTGGGCGGACATGATCCGCGCATACAAGTCGATGATCTTCGTCTGCCCGGAAGGGTCATGTGCGGAAAACTGCCCGACCGTCGGAACGGCCCCGTCCTCGTCCCGCTCCAACGCCAGGACGCGCCCGATGTACGTCTCCCAAGCCGACTTGGCGTTGCCCTCAGCATCCTGGAATGCGGACTCCGACGCGCCGAGGATGTACCGCTGCGGGGCCCCGAAGAACTCGGCGGCCACCTCGATACCCATCAGCCGGCGGCATGCCGCGTCCGTGATGCTCATGACGTCCGGGGTGATCTCCGACTTGCCGACCCGGTCCGCAGTGCGCTGCCGGTTCGCCAGCCTGACGATCGGAACCACGCCAAGGTTGTGCATGTCGCGGTCGACGACCTCCCAGCCGCCGGATGCGTTCGGCAGCGCCGTCACCGTCTGATTCGGGAGGTACAGGACGATCATGCGCTCGTCTGCGCCAGACTCGACCAGTCCGTCCGTCTGGCACTCCCGCAGACCAGCGACACCCATGCGTATGCGGGCATCCCACAGCAGGGTCATATCGAGCGGGCTCTCCACGCTGATAAGCGGAGGAGAGTCGCCACCGTAGTCACCGGAGCCGATGGTGACGTACTCGCGGCCGTAGGTCAGTGCGTCCAGGTGCGCCAGCGATGACTCATCCAGCAGATCATTCGCTGTGACGATCTCCGTCAGCTCCGACGAGTCCGACCCGTCAGCCCACCGGAACGCCTCCAGGTCAAGGCGTTCCTCCAGCGACTCAATCCCCACACGGGGCCAGCCGATGACCGTATGCAGGCCCTTGAGCTGAGGCGGAATGCTGATGCCCAAGTCACGGACCAGCTGCTCGCCGTTGAAGTACGCGTCCTTCAGTTGCAGCACCCAACGTTCCCGCATCATGTCCGCGCGCAGGACGTTGATCAGAGCCATCTCGTCGTCAGACAAGTGCAGCAGCGGAAGTTCGGGGATGGAAACGGTCATCGCAGCACCACCACCCGTCCCGACCTGCCGGTCTTCTTCTTACCGAGGCCCTTGGCCATGGCGTCAACGCGGGCTTGCCAAGCCAGGACCGCCGCAATCGCGACGTCGATCTTCTTTGGGCTGTCGGGGTGCTCTTTCATGATCTGCAAGCCGCTGCGGGACTCACGCCTGCGGGCATTGAGGATGTGACGGGTCATGACGCTCGATCCGTCATGCGTCAACTCGCCGTCCACCACGCTCGATCGGAACTTCTCCAGCGCACGCACGATGTGATTCGCCCGCCCGCCTGTCATCCACCATTCGATCGGGTGCTGAGTCGACGCCTTCAGCTTCAGCCGGCGGCCGTGATCCGCCTCCCACTTCGCAATGTGGGACTCCCAGCGGGCCGGGTCGGCGTACATGCCGACCACGTTGTAGTCGCGGAACGCGTCCTCAACCGTGGTCAGCACTTCCACCGTGGGAACCTGCCAGTCTTGGCCGAACGGCCCGTCAGGCTGCTCCCAGCAGCCCAGCAGGAACAGGTGCCCGTCGGATACGCGGCAGCCAACCAGGGCCGTAGCGTCTGTCACGCCACGGTTCCGGCGCCGCGAACCGTCGAACCCGATGACAATCTCCTCGCCGCGGCCGACCACCTTCGCCGGAGCGGCCGTTCCCGCCCATTCAGGCTGGGAGATCCACGAGTCCGAGGCGTGCGTGATCTGGTTCAGGAAGTCCGCGCGGGCCGTCTGCGGGTCCGTGCTTGGGTCCCAGATGGTCGACACCAGGGTGTCGAGGTCGACGTGCCCGCCGTTTCGGTCCGCCGAATCTCCGTAGGTGTACGTCAGGCCCGCGATCAGCGACTGCCGGTCCGCCATGTCTGTCTCGGGCGGCGCTTCGCGGTGGTCGTAGAACAGACCGTCGTCCCGCGCCCGGCCCTCCCGAATCTTCGCCCAGAAAGCCGCCGACTCCTCGGCCACCGACCCCTCACCGGGGATGAACGCGTTCGGTGACTCGATCGTCGTGCCACCGATCTTTGCCGCGTTGATTCGCATCGTCTCTGCCAGCCGGTTGCCGCGGTTCGACTTGACCCATTCCTCGGTCTGGTCCAGCACCGCGAACACCGGCTTGTTGCCCTTCACCGTTCGTGCCGACGACGTGATCGGCTCGATCCTGCCGCGCGGCAGATTCACGAAGGTGTCCAGTGGCTCCAGGCCGACGTACTCGTCGATCACCGGGCCCTGAAGCATTTCCAGGAGCGGCGCCCAGGTGTTCTTCGTCTGCGTCTCGGAGACCGCAGCGATCTGCACCAGAGGGGTACGAACCTCGGACCATGGCTTGCCGACGGGCTGCCCGTCCGCATCCCAGCCGTCCGGCACCACGGGTCCCAGCGCCTCGACGATCGCCAAGGCGGCCAGGAACGGACTCTTGCCCCACCCCCGCGGCCGGCTGATGACTCCCCGCCGGAAGCGGCGCTTGCCGGTCTGTGGGTTGATCTCGTAGTAGCGGAGAACGAAGTCCTCCTGCTCCGGGTACAGCAGGAACGGCTCGTAGTCGCCACGGTCGGGTGCCGCGAGATACGCCGATATCCAGTCGATGACCTCATACCCGAGCGACGGGACAGCGCCAGGCTCCGGGGGCTTCCACGGCACGACCCGCCCCCGATCTGCGAGGCTATTCGCCGGACGATTTGGGGGGCGGCAGCGCGTGAAGCGTTCCGCGCCGTTCACGAGCCGACTGTGGACCATCAGGACGCTTACTGTCCGCCTCGTCAGCCTGCGCGAACTGCATTCGCAGCCGTGCCCGGTCCTCAGGGGTTGCCCCGAACTTCGCCACCCTCAGCCGCAGCTCACCCGCGGCTGACATCTCGCCAGACCAGAGCCGCGCATGAACCACCGCAGTGTCGAGGAGGAAATCCCAGTCCGTCGAGCTGAAATGCTCCGCCTGCGGGCTGGCCTTCCACATCTCCCACCAGTCCAGCGTGCGGGCCGGCCACGCGTACTCGACCAGGTCGCCGTCCTTCAGCACCGACAGTGTCGGGAGTTCGGGAGGCTCGGCATGTTCGAAGCGGAGGACCGTCTGGGCGATCGGGTCCTTGTTTCCGCGAGCGCGCCGGGACGGATCTTTCGGTTGAGGGCCGCGGCCAGCCATGGCCACCACCCCCAATCGTCAGACCAGTGAGGCGATCACTCCAGCGGCGTCAGGCAACTCAGCAAGCCCGAGGGGCGTCCCGGAAACCCGGTCGCCCACGATCATGTAACGGCGGTCGGAGTACAGCTCAACCGCCAGCTCGTTCTTACGGATTCGTCGGCCGGCAGCGACTTCGCCACGGAACCACAGGTGCAGGCCGGTACCGGACCGGCCCCGCTCCATGTACGTCGGCGGCAACGCATCCACGATCCGCTGCGCCCACGGCAACACCTGGCCGTTCACCACTGCGTGGTCCAGGTCGACTACGACGATCCTGTCCAATGCGGTCAGCACGAAGCCGAAGCCGCCACCGACCGAAGACGCATCCACGGCGGAGAAGTCCGACCAAGACGCCGGGCTATCGACCGCGGCGAAACGACCATCCGTCCGCAGCGGAATCTTCTTCGACGAGTACCGCACCCAACGAGCACGGCTCGTCAGCTCGGACGGGATGCGGGCCGCCCGCTCGCCGGCCAAGCGCAGGTCCGTCGCCTTACGGCGGGCACGGTAGGCCGCCTGCTTGCATGCCGACGAGCAGTACCGGGCGTGCGACCGCGCCATGAGCGGGAGCGGCCCGGCGCAGTGCTCGCAGTCGGCGGCAAGGGTGGCGGTGGTGGGCATGGCTCCATGTTAGGGCCATCTGCGTTACGGTTCCAGACCCTTGACCAGCACTGTCACCATTCCGTGACTACAGACACAACGCCACGTGGACTAGACCTCTCGGGCATCGTCGCAGGTCAGGAAGCCCCCAGACCCGTAGCCGACGGCAGCGTGTATACGTAGCGATGTTCAAAAGATCATGATCAAGGAGATCCCCCCAGGTGATCATGGAACGGATGATCATGGGATTTCGGATTGATCTTGGTCATTGGATCTTCGGCGTGATCATCCAGACATCACCTTGATCGCCGCATCTGACCTCAACCAATCTTCGCCACAACCAAGTTGATTCGATCTTCGCTTCGTTATCGCTGAACGTTGATCACGAACATGTGATCACGTGATGTGTGTGACCTCGCGACCATCACCGTGTGCTGCCTCACCCGTAGCGCCGGCGTGCCGGTGCCCCGCCCTGGGGGTTAGGGGTGGCGTGTGCTGCCTTGCCTTGCCGCTTGTCGGCTTCGCTGTTCGAAGTCTTCGTTCAGCTTCGGCGTCGTCGTCCGACGTTGGCTCTGCTGCCCGCGTACATCCCTGTCACTCGCCGATGCATGGGCTGGCAGTAGCCCTTGGCTCTGGCTCCCATGTACTTGGTGAGCTGCTGGTTGCACCTGGCCCAGTCGCCTGGTGCTCCCAATCGGATCTTGGTCGCGCCGGCCCCGCTGGTCCAGTACCTTCGCAGGGTTTCGGCGTTGCCTCGCGCCTGCGTCCTCGACTTCGTGTGGCCATGTCGGTCACCCTTCGTGCGGCGCGGGCTCCTGGTCGTCTACGCGTTGGATGCTGGCGGTTTGTTCGGCGGGGATGGCGAGGACGACTGAGCCTTGTTCGAGGGAGAGCTTGTCGCGGAAGCCGGCCCATCCGTGTTCGAGGGTGAGGGTGAGGTTGGGGTCTTCGATGAGCATGTCGCCGCGGCGGCTTTCGGCGTGGGTGATGAGGTAGGCGGGCATGGTCACCGCCTTTGTCAGAGGAGGCCGGGGTGCGGTTCGGGGGGCCTTTGCCGGCCGGGTCGGGCTGCTTTAGCGGCGTGGCCTTCGGCGGCGGACTTGTACCGGTGGCAGTGCGGGGGTACGGCGTCGTGGGCCCAGTCGAGGTTGTCGGGGCTGTGGTCGTCGCCGGGGGTTTTGTGGTCGAGGTAGTCGCCGCCGGGTTGTCCGCAGAGGTGGCAGATGTGTTCGGGGTTGCGTGCGTGGGCGGCGGGGCGGATCTCGCTGCGCCAGTTGGACGGGAGCCGGCTGCGACGCGTGCTGCCTTGCCACCCGCCGCTCATAGCTACTCCTCGGGGCTGCGTTCAGTGTCGCTACTGAGTGACCATTCCCCGAAGCCTGCTCGTTGTCCGGCTGGCGTGCTTGCGGTGAGAGTTCCGTAGAGGCGCAGGGCGGCAGCTTCGGCGCGCTCGAGGGGGTTGTCCGTGCTACCGCTGATCTCGACGGTCACTTCGCGGATGCCGTCGGACAGCTTGACCGTGACGTCAGCCACAAGTGGGGTCCGTCTTGTCGAGCCATTCAGTAAACGCCTCGCGCATGGTGTCGTCGCCCCAGTCGTTGGAGTCGCGCCATTCGACGGCGTGCCAGATGTCGGCAAGCTCTGGGGCCTTCATCTCGGCGAGGTCGAGGTGGATGAGGACGTAGCGGGTGAGGCGGTGGGCCTTCGCTGCGCCTGGGACTTGGTCGGCTTCGAGTCCCGCAAGTCGGTCTCGCATAGCTTCGATGCTGCCGCGTCGGGCTTCGAGGTCGCCGGGGAGGTGTTCGGCAAGGTAGTTGTAGCTGCCGCCGCTCATCGTGCCCTCCGTCGCGTGTCCATCACTTCGGCCTGAGCCTTGGCGACTTCGTTCATGACCGTCTCGGTGAAGCCTTCGAGGTCGGGTTCGACTCGGAGTCGGACGACGTTGCCGTCGGCGGCCTCCTGCATGTGGGTGAGGGTGAGGTCGTTGGCAGGGATGCCGATGGTGTCGTCGGTGACGATGCAGCCTTTGGCGCCGATGCCGATGGCGAGCTTTGCCCACCACGTCACGGCGGCCTGGTAACCCTCGACGGTCGGGTACGAGGTCTCGTCTACGACGAGTACGAACGGCGGCCGGTCGTCTCCGGCACCTTCGGGCAGTTCGAGGACCTGGATGCGGGCCATCAGCCGGCCACCTCACGGAAGGGAACTTCGGGGACGATGAAGATCCCGTGCTCGTCCCAGTAGTGGATCTCTCCGACCCGAAGCTGGTCATCAACCCGCCGCAGAGTGACTTCCATAGTCCTGGCGTGGGATGGGGCGGTGACCATCTCCATAGTGAGGACGGTGACGTCATCCGAAACGGGGCTCGAACGGCGCCCGATCTCATGCCCGTTGAGCTTCGGGCGGATTGCCTCGAAGTCATCGAGTAGGCGGTTGTCGACGTGCAGTTCGACGGCAGCCATCAGCCGGTCACCGTCTTTGAGTTCTCGTTGGGCAGGAGGACGATGCTGAGGGCGTTCCCGGCGGGGATGTAGGCGACGACCTTGTTGGTGCCGTCGAGGAGGCGGTACTCGTTGCCCTCGAAGTTCTTGTCGACCTTGGCTGCGTTGACGGTGTCGCTGAGGCCGTTGTCGTAGGTGATCAAGTACTGGTTCATGGCGCGGGCTCCAGGAGTCAATAAGCGGGAAGGTCCTCTTCGGGCAGTTCGACGTGTCGTCCAGCCCGTGTGCAGCGTGGGCAGATACCAACGCTGCGGCCGGAGCCGGGACCGTACTCGGGGTCGGGGATGCTTCCTGCGAACTGGTGCCCGCCGTAGTGGGCTGAGCAGAGGACGCATGGCAGCCAGAAGAGGCGGTGGCGGTGGGCGTATTCGCGGTGGATGCGGGCCCACCGTTGCGGGAGGAGTCGCACCCACTTCTCGTTCTTCAGGCGCCGGGAAGCGGCGGTAGAGAGTGGCGGCCGAATGCCGTGGCGCCAGTACCAGAGGCGTTCGACCAGCCCTGGGGGACGCATGTGCATGGTGGCGGAGTACCGAGTCATGGCGCGGGCTCCTGAGGGTTACGGCTTCCAGTTGGGGCCGCGTAGCGCGGCAGGCACGTTAGCGGTGATGACGGTTGCTCCGAAGGCCCTCGCGAATGCCGCCGCCATGTCGATGTCCGGTGCGGGCCGCGCTGGACACTGGGGCGGCTGCGGCCGGTCGAGTCCGGCGAGCACGTCGTCGGTGATGCCGTGGGCGTGGGCGAGGTCCAGGAGTTCGGGGTAGTCGTTCAGGTTGTCGACGTTCGACAGGCCCTGATCGCCGTAGGTGCCGCAGCCCTTGCAGGCGGGTTCGTAGGCGACGTCAGGGTCGAGCCGGTGCCGGTTGAGGATGCGGCGGTCCGCCTCGCAGCGACGCAGGGTTGCCGCGTCGCCCGTCGGCTCGACTCCATGCTGAGCGACGGAGAGGCTGAGCCCGTCGGGCCCGTGGGCGACATCCGCCACGGTTCCGCTGATGACGTGGCTGCCGTCATCCGGCACGAGGGTGATGTGGCGGCCGGTCAGTTCGGCACGGTCGACTTGCTGGGTGATCCAGGTTTGGAGATCCATGGCGCGGGCTCCTGGTGGTGGGCGGCGATACGGTGGACTGCATGAGCAACGTGACGAGCGTGGTGATCGTCGTCGGCGACAGCGCAGCAGGAACGGCGGAGGAAGTCGCCCCAAAGGTCGCCGAAGCGGTCGGCGCCTGTATTCCCGAGCTGGCCGGTGATCTGCCGGTCATCTCCACCGCGCAGGACGACTGGGGCTTCCTCCAGGGCGGCCGGAAACCCGGAGGAGGCGCGATCATCTGGTTCGGATGGAACTACGCGCACCCGGCCGAGCTGGAGGCCCACCTCAAGGAGCAGGGCTTCGAGGGCGTCACCCTGTGGACGCAGGACGAACGGGGCGGCGTCCCGCGCGTCGTTAGCTGGTGACGGGGCCGGGTTAGCTGTCGAGTGCCCGCCTGATGCCCTCTTCCAAAGTCACAGCGGGTTGATAGTAGGCGAGCATCCGTGTCGGGTCGCACACCCGGTGGTGGACACCCTGCGGCGCGGACGGCAGGTGCTTGAACGCGGGCCGGTAGCCGGCGGCTTCGGTGACGTACCCGGCGAGCTGGTCGAACGATGTCGCCCGACCCCATCCGAGGTTCACCGGGCCGGTGACGTCCTGGTCGACGGCCGCCAACGTGGCCCCAACCAGATCGTCGATGTGGAACCAGTCGCGGGTTGAACTGCCGTCGCCCCAGATCTCGAACGGGTCCGCGCGCCGCTTGGCACGCTGGATGAACGCCGGGAACGGGTAGCAGTCCGCCTGGTCCTCGCCGTACCCGGAGAACGGGCGCATCACGTGCACCCGGCATCCCTCAGCCTCCGCGTACCGGGCCAGCCGCTCCCCGGTGACCTTGGCGAGGCCGTAGGTGGCGTCGGGCCGGCTGATCAGGTCGAGGTCGATGTCGTCCTCCACCAGGCGGTGGATGTCGCCGGGCTGCTGAAGGGCCACCGGGTACGCCGCAGACGAGCTGAAGAACACGGCGCGCGGGGTGCCGGTACGGATCAGCCACCGGAAGTACCAGGAATCCAGGGCCAGGTTCGTGGCGACACCGAGCGGGGAACCGTCGATGCTCGCCCGGCCGCCCACTACCGCCGCGCAGTGGATCGCAAGATCCCACCGCCGGTCGTCGTTGCGGAAGAAGTCGAGAGCGTCATAGAGGAACGGGTAGGCCAACTCGATGCCGGTAACGGTGTGGCCGCGCTCAACCAGTTCCCGTTCCAGGTGCCTGCCGATGAAGCCCTTGTGGCCGGTCAGGAGGACGTGCACTGCGCGCCTCCTTACCTTCGTGGCCCTGGGTGGCGTCGACCGCAGTTGCAGATGGGCTTTCGAAGTCGAGCCCTGTCGGACCGGTGATGCATCCGGAGTCGTCGGAGGAAGCACGAGAGCACCACGATCAACCCACCTTCACGGCCCGGTAGACGCCCCATGGGAGGTCGCTGTCGACGGGCTCCAGCCCGATCCGCGCGCACGCGTCGGCCTGCTGCTCGCGGGACCAGGTCGTGACCCCGATCCAGCTGTCGGCCTCGGACGGCGTCTCGGAGGTGGGCCAGTCGAGAACGAGGATTCCGCCGAGCTTCGTCGCCGCCCGCAGGCGCTCGATGATGTGCAGGCAGTCCGCGTAGCTGTGGTGGATGAGGACGGCCAGGCAGTACACGGCGTCCACGCGGCGGCGCCCGAGGTGCTTGGCGATCCCGTCGGCGTCTGCCTGCACCGTGGTCAGCTCGGTGGCTCGTTCTGCGAGTCGGTCGAGCATCCGTGGCGACGAGTCAACGGCGGTCACCTCAAACCCGAGCCCGGCCATGGGGATGGCGACACGCCCGTCACCGCAACCGAAGTCGAGCACCTTCGCCCCGGCGGGAATGACGGTGGCGAGCATGTCGGCCTGCGCGCGGCCGGACTCCCAGTAGGCGTCCTCGGAGACGCGGCGGAGTGGGTGGATCGCAGCCGGGTCGGCCTCATCCCAGGCCCGGATCACGGAGTCGGCGGTCATGAGGCGGTCTCCTGGTCGAAGCCGAGAATGTGCCGCTGGGGATAGTCGGCGTACTCGACGAGCACCCGCAGCTTCACGAGGTCGCCTTCCAGCCCGCCATTGTCGCGGTAGTCGTAGTAGGCGGCCGTGTCAGCGGACACCATGCTCTCGGAGTTGACCTCCTCGTAACCCGCGTCCAGCTCTGCCTTGCCGTTCGCCGGATGCAGGTGCTCGATCACCATGTCGTCGAGGTAGGTGATCCGCTGCATGCCGACTCCCCAGTCCTTCCAGACCAGGTCGACGCACAAATGGACCATGGCCGGGGGCGCAAAGTAGCCGAGCGTCGTCACGATGTCCGACGTCATCGCCACGGCCGTCGGCATGTTCTCGCCTTGGAGCAGGTCGTTGCCGTACACAATGCCGGGGCCGCCGGACAGGCACTCGCGGATGCGGGCATCCCACGGCATCGCCGCCGGACGGGGGCGGTGGTCGTCACCCATGAACCCGAGGAACCGGTACTGCTTCGCGGCCTTGACCGCCTGCGCGTTCAGGGTGCCGACGAGCCGGCGCCGCTTCCCGAACGTGAAGCGGATCTGCCCGTCCGACTTGAACTTCGCAGCCTCCCGCTTGTACGCGGCCAGCTCCGGGTCGTCAGTGTCAACCGCGAACAACAGGTCGGCCGTCGCCTTGGTCTCGTGCCAAGCCCGAACGATCGGCATGACGGCCTTGGGTCGTCCTCGGGTAGGGATGATGACGAGCAGGTCATCGGCCATGGCGCGGGACTCCCTCGGCAGGTTGGGTGTTCAAGGATCGCCGCCGTTCCGGAGTTGCACCGGTAGCTGGCCAGCTTGAGACGACAGTTCTCGTCTGCCGGCGGCGTCCCCGTCTGGGAAGTTTGTGTCCGCCCGGACCCTCGGCCGGGCGGACGGTGGGCCGAGCACTGGGGGTGCTTCAAGGCCCGCCTGCGCCACCGCGCAGGGGCTTATGCGGCAAGTAACGCCGTCTGGCGTTGGTGAGGGCCGCGACTGTTCGCTGCCGGGTCGGCGGGCTTGTACTTGGCCCCACCGGCGGCTGCCGCTTGGACGGTTGGGAGGTGGAAGTACTGCCCTGCTTCGCCGTCGAGGACGGGTTCGATCTTTCCTCGGGATACCCAGACGCGGATGGTTCCGGGCTTCACGCCGATGGCACGGGCAGCTTCCCAGAGGTCCACGAGGTTCGCGTCACCTTGAAGGCGGGCGAAGTGAATCTCGGCGGGGTCCGGGTTGGCGTAGGCGACCATGGCAACCTCCCGTAGGAACGCGAAAGCCCCACCGGCGAGTTCACGGTGGGGCCTTGGAAGCGTGGTGTGACATGTGTGCCACGATCAACAACAGGTTTACAGCTTGGACCCCGTTTCGTCAACTATTAACCTCGATCAGGGCGTCAGCCGCCATTCGTCACGGTAGTCGGGGTGGTCGGAGTAGACGGCGGCGAAAGCCGTCAGGACGGGCGAGGCCTCGGGGTAGCTGTCCCATCCGCCCATCATGCGTCGGCGCTCGGCAACGAAGCGATCGTAGTCGTCGAGGAGCGTCCGCTTGGCCTCGACCTCGCGCAGGACCCGGGCGGGGGCGTGGCGCGCGATGTGCTCAAGGTCGTTGATCGAGTGTCGGGCACCAGTGGCCACTTGCTTGCCCGCCGCAGTCAGCACGACACCGTTCTCGTGGTCGGTCTCCCATGTCTCGGGCCGCAGCTCAAGGCTGACCGTCAACGCCCAGTGCTCGTCTTCGTTGAGGCGTGCGCGCAGGAAGTCCAGTAGTTCGCGGCTCATGCTGCCCAGTTTTCCTGGTAGTCGGGGTGCCCGGTGAAGGGTCGGGCGAGAAGGGAAAGGGTCTCGTCGGCGTTGCCCAGTGCGCCGTAGTGGTCGACTTCGGAGTCCCCTTCGGCGAACCGCAACGTCCGTTCCGTGAGGTCCAGGAGGGCGAGCTTGGCGTCGAGGTCGGCGAGGATGTCCGCATCAGGGGCGGGCTCCTGGAATCGGGCGAAGACTTCAGGGTCGTTGATCTCGTGCTCGCAGGGCTTGAACGACGCGAGCCTTGACGGATCGTTGCCGTAGGTGGACATGCCCCACGTCTCCCGGTGGCATACGGGGCATGGCATGCCTGGCTCCCAGATGTCGCGGAAGATCCGGGCTTGACGTTCCTTGGCCTCTTCGTAGCGGGCCCGCAGGAAGTCGGCCATCTCGCTCATGCTGCTACTCCTGCCGCTTCAGCGAGCGCCTGTTCTTGCGCGGCCCGCAGTTCCCGCCATTCCCCGAGGGTTTCCCACCGGGTCCCGCATGTGCCGCATCGGATGCGGTGGGTGGCGGCGGTGGCGGTGAGATCAGCCCCGCATCGCGCGTCGCCGGCCACGTTGGGGCACCGGCCGATCTGCACCCGGCCAGGCTGGCGTTCGTCGGCGGCTATGGCCTTCATCTCGCCGTGGAGCCGCTTCAGGTCTGCGATGTCCTGGCCTACGGACTCGTAGGACGAGCACGCCCACAGAAGGTTGTTGCCGAGGAACTGGGTGAGCCGGGGGATCTCCCGCTGCGGGTCGGTGCGCCAGGGGGCGAAGGTGCGAACGGCGTCCGCCCGTACTTCGATCTTCCAGCGGAGCGCCGTGCGCCACGAGTCCTCAATGGCCTGCAACCGTGCCGCAACACCACCAGGGCCGACCAACGCGAGGACTTCCAGCCGGGGCGGGATGGGCGGGGTCTTCGACCCGGACGTGGAACCGCCGGTGCGCCGGGCTCCGCGCGTGAGTGCCGCGGTGGTGTTGAGCCGGCGGAACAGTGCGGGGAGATCCGCGAGCCGTTGGCCGGTTTCCTCTTGGCAGATGCCGCAGACCTGCCGCCCGGTTTCGTCGGCCCACAGGTGCCGGGGGCATGCGGTGCAGGTGGGCCACTGATAGGTGGCGTCGTCGTCGGCGTGGTGCATGGCGGGCTCCTCGGCGGTGGTTCGGGAAGCAAGCACTATGTGAGCCAATTGTCCATGCGGTCGCCGACAACCCCTAGGGATGCGAAAGGCCCGCCCCGTGATGGGGCGGGCCCGGCGACACAATCCTGACTAGGCGGGGAGCTTCGGCTTGTATCTTGCGTCGGTGCAGTTGCCATTCAGGCAGACGATCTTCTTGCTGCCGTCGTCTGCGGTGTAGCTCCTGAGTCCCCAGCACTTACACGAGGGGCAGGGCTCGCGAACGGCGTCGGACACCGCCGCGAATCGCATGATCGGTGATGTGGCCATGTGCAATGGTGCATCGAGTAAGTGCGGGACGGAAGGGGCTTTCGTCGTGCGCCGGTCCTCGTGGTCAGCGCCGGGCGTCTGCGGTCTCGATGATCTCGACCTGCTGTTCCACGGGGAGGTGGCGTGGAGACTGTGCAGCATGATCCGGTTGAGGAGGGCGCGTCCGTTGGATGCGTCAACGGCTCGGGCACTGGACGCGCCAACTTCGACGATGCGGATTCGGAAACCTCTGTCGCGCGGGTTCAAGGACCGGTAGATCTGTCCGGGCTGGATCATCGCGGGCTCCTACAGCTTTTCGAGGTGTCGGCAGCGTCCGCAGACGGGGATGGGGCAGAGGTCGGCGCGGCGGTGTTCGTGTCGCCAGCTCTCGCAGCCGACGGCGGGCAGCGGCAGGCCGTCTTCCCCCGTCGGCTGGGCGGCGGCCTGTTGTTCCTGCCAAGACACGCGCAGGTCGCGGAGTTCGTTGCAGATTCCGTCGTACACGGACTTGGCCCGGATGTACGTCTTCTTGGCGTCGGCGGCGTCGGCTTCGAGACGGCGCCGCGCCTTCTCGTACTCGTCTTGAGTCATGGTTGCGTTCATCGCGTTCCTCCTTACTGTGGGCCGCCGTACCGTGCGCACGGCAGCCGGGGTGGTCAGGTGGGGAGTGCGGCGCGGCCGGTGTCGGTGATGTGCAGGGGGCGGCGGGTTCCCTCCAGCGTCCCGTACACGGCCCAGCCGTTGCGGATGAGCGACAACACGGTGGCCTTGCTGATCACGGTGCCGCTGGCGTTGGCGACGAAACCTGCGCCGACACGCTCAACGCGGGCAACATCCCCGGCCGCGATGAGGGCAAGCGCGGCAGCCTGTACGGGGGTTGGTCGGGCGGTCATGGTCTACTCCTCGGCGTTGGTGTGGGTGCCGCAGTTCCCGCAAGTCCACATCAGTCGCACTCCTCGTCATCGTCGCGGTCGCCCCACTGCCGGTCCCAGGCGGCGGCTTCTTCTACGGTCTCCTCCCACGGCGGAAGCGACGGCAGGGTGGTGCGGGCGGTCACGGGCCCGTCACGGTGGTGCTGTGCCGTGCCCCGAAGATTCCGGCTTCGGGTCCGGTCATGCCGTGGTCGGTCTGGTAGTGGTCGGTGACCGTGTCCCACGCCGCATCCGGATCAGCCGGGTCGACCTCGGTGCGGAAGCCGCAACCAGCCGCGTTACACAGGCGGAAAGTGGCCAGGGCGGTCATCGCTCGCCCTCCTTGCCCGCGATCTGGGCAGCGCTGTTCATGTCGGCGTCGGTCTGCGGGGTGCCGCCGCCGTTGACGAGGAGGTAGATGGCCGCCTCCTCCTGGATGGTGGCGACTCGGGCCTCGGCTACGGCGAGCTGGGCTCGGTTGGCGAAGTGGCGCTGACGGCGCAGGGTCAGGCCGCTCCAGCGGACGTAAGGGCCGTCGTCGGTGTCCTCGGTGGCCGTGATGTCATCGGCGTTGAACCACGAGGCGGGAACGGCGAACTCGTCGTTGAACCAGTCGATGGCGGTGCTGATGCGCTGCTGGCCGTCGATGCACGCGTACATTGCCTCGTCGCGGTCCGTGGGGTCGTAACCGTTCGCGTCAGTCCACTCGATGGTGGTGCGGTCGTTGAAGATGACGACCCCGGTCGGGGTGCCGGTGAGCCACGACCGGATCAGGGCGACCTTCTGGTCCTCCGACCACACCCGCCCCCGCTGGTACGGGGGCCGAAGGTCGAGGCCGAACGTATCGGTGAAGCTGCGGGCCAGCTCGCGGACTTGGCGGTCGCTGGCCGACAGTCCGAGGTGGACGAGAGGGGTAGCAGTCTGGCGGGTCATCGGGGCTCCCTATGCGGCGAGGGTGACGCGGGGCTGATAGTCGGGGTCGCGGGCGAGTTCGAAGTGGATGAGCGGCGTCTCGTCGTGTTCTGGGTCGGGGTTCAGTCCCAGTAGTCGGCGGGGTGCGGTGTCAGGGCGTCGGCCGAGGGCTTGTTGTCCCACCAGCTGCGTGCGTGGGTGCGCCATTCGCCGAACTGCTCGTACCAGTGGCGGATCGAGATGCGGCCGAGGTCCTTGGCGTCGCGCCCGTAACTGTCGAAACGAGCCTTGCAGGAGACAGGCTCACCGGCGGCGGCAAGCCGGGCCGCGTCGCGGGCCTTCGCGTAGGCAGACTCCTTGTCGGGGTGCGGCTCGGAGTAGCAGTAGCCGGGGCCTTCGTACTCAACAATCCAGCGGACGCCGTCAGTGGGCAGGTTGGTCATTGGGTGCCGGCCTGGAACGTCCACCAACCGTCGTAGCCCTCGGGGATCGCTGGGTAGTTGGCGAGCATGGGCTGAAGCACGGCCAGGTGCTGCTTCCGAACGTCCAGCGTCTCGGCACCCCAGTAACCGGTACCGTCCCAACGCCCGTCGCAGTCGCCGCCATACCGGCCGTCCAAGTCGGCCGTCAGGATCGCGCGCGGGTCATCGAGGTCCAGCGGTGCGGGCAGGTAGTGGCTCCACAGCATCAGCGATCCGAGGCAGGCCCGGATGACGCCGTCCTTCCGGCGGAACCAGACCGCGTTGGCGTGGCCGCTGAACCTGACGGCGTCGGTGCCTCCGGCCTGGGTGCCGGTGATAGTGGACAGGTCGATGGCGAACGGTTTACGGCTGATAAGGAAGCGGTCCTCACGAATCACTGTGATCTCCTTCGGCGGGGTTGGTGACGGTGACGCCGTCCCTGGTGCGGGACAGGACCCGGTTGTACTCGCGCTTGGGGTCGTCCCAGCCGCCTCCGCCGCCGTCGAGGGTGAGCGTCTTCTTGTTGACCCGCTTGACCCGGTAGGTGCTGGTGCTGGTCTCGAAGACCCGGACGGTGACGATGTCGCCGGGCTTGAAGTCGGACGGCTCCCACGGGCGTTCGCGTGTGTTGGTGACAGAGGCGATGGCCTCGATAGCGTGGGCCTTGTTGCTCGCCCACTTCGCTGCCGTCCGAGCGCGCTCGGCGTCCTTGTAGGCGTCCACGGCACGCTCGGACGCGGCGTCGGCGCGGTCTCTTGTGCGGCGGGCCGACCGGTAGGAGTGGTGGTCACGAAGGAGCGGCTGTCCGCCGGCGAACCGGCCGTACATGGCGTAGGCGGATTCGGAGCGGCGTTCGGCTTCGGCAGTGAGCTTGTCGGCCTTCGCCTGGAGCCGGTCGGCTTTACGGCGGGCGTCTTCCGGGTTGTCGGTCATGCTGCTCCTTCGTGTTCGGGGTTGAGGCCGGACAGGTCCGGCCGGCGCTACTCGGATGGACTAGCCATGCCGTTTCAGCTGCTGATGTAGGCGCGGAGGCGGACCGGGTCGACGTTCTCCGTTGCGCCCCATTCGAAGCGGACGCCGACAGACCCGTTGTCGCCGTCGTCGTATGGGGGCCGGATGCGGTCGACGGTGACGCGGTAGTTGTCGTCGAGTACCGCACTGTCGCCGACGGGGATGACGCGGCCGCTGTAGGTGATGAGCTGGATTCGCTTTCGGGCCATCGGGTTCTCCTTATGCAGCCTCCGCATATGCCGCCTGGAAGAAGGCGGGCCGGGCGAGGAAGGCCGTCTGCTTGTAGGTGGCGAGCCCGATGTAGAGGGCCATGTCGAACGGCGAGTAGGCGTGGACGTGAATCCACTTGCCGGTGGTGCGGTGCTGCGCCCAAACCCGAACCGGGTCAGCCCCGTTGGCGACGACGAATGCCTTCTTGACCGCACGCCCGTACCAGGACTTGTGCCCGTCCTTCATGCCGCCGGCGCCCAGCCGGTCGAGGAGGTCACCGGTTCGAATGAGCCGACCTGCTTCGACGGCGGCGGCGATGAGACCGGAGCGGCACCGATAGGCGAGGGCCCTGGTCACAGTGCGGGCGGCCTGGTGGGTGCGGGCGATGTGGCGACTGACGTTCAACGGGTCCCCCTGGTGCAGTACAGCAACTAACTAGCGATCATGAGTAGCGGTTGCGATGACTCAGACACTACGCCTGAGGCATGGTCACCGCAAGTGTGTTGCGATAGATTGATGTCATGAATCCGACCCCGCCCGCCGACCCTCCGACCCTGGAGGACATCGCCACGGCCGGAGACCGCCGGCTCCGTGCCGCAGACCGCCTCAAGAAGTCCAGCGACGACCTCAAAGAACTGGTCCTTGCCGCTCTTCGCGAAGGCCGTTATCGGCCCACTGAGATCGCGAAGGCGTCCGGTTGGACCAGCGCGCACGTCCGCAAGATGGCCCGCGAGGCGGGCATCGAACCTGACGAGCGCTACCAAGATCGAGCGGAACGGCTCAAGCAGGCTCAATCCGCAGAAGGGATCGCATGACCCAGCCGACCGGACGAACCGCCCTCTACCGCTTCTTCGACGAAAACGACCAATTGATCTATGTCGGCATCTCCAACAGCCCACGCGCGCGATGGGCGGGCCACGCCGCTGACAAGTCATGGTGGGGCAGCGTCGTCACCCGAGAGGTCGAGTGGTTCGAGACCAGGACGGATGCCGAACACGCCGAGCGGCAGGCGATTGGCGCGCATAGTCCGAAGTGGAACAACGCGCCAGGCATGCCAGATCGCGACAACCCCCAGGTGCGCCGTGCGCCGCGCAAGGGGTGGGCACCCCCCGACGTACTCGTTGAACTGTTCGCCCGATACGAGCAAGAACGAGAGGCTGTTGGGAAACTCAGGGACGAACTAGAGCGGGCGATAGTCGCCGAGATGCTCACCGGAGTCTCGGGCGATCGCATGGCTAAGTTCTTCCCCTGGGAGCCGCAGACCTTCCGCCGCATCTCCAAAGCAGCCGGCATCCCGCCGCTGCGTGAACGAACCGTTGTCAGCGTCAAGAAGGCGGCCGGAGAGGACACCTCCGGCTGACGGGAGGAATCAGTGCCGAAGAACCCTGGGCGTACCGCCCTCTACCGACTGTTCGACGAGGCGGGCGCACTGCTCTACGTGGGGATCAGCCACAAGCCGGACGTCCGTTGGGGCCAGCACTCGGAGCAGAAAGCGTGGTGGCCCGCCGTGGCTCAACGCGCGGTTGAATGGCACGAGACGCGTTCAGGCGCAGAGAAAGCCGAACTCGCCGCCATCGCCACGGAACGCCCCTCCACAACAAGATGGGCACTCCCGCTTACAAGATCAGCACTTCCGCCGGAAAGTCACCCACCCGCCCGATCCGTGTCGACCTTGCGGAGTGGGGCGTTTTCGGTGAGGCGGCCAACGCCGTCAGCAGTGACCGCAGCGCAGCGCTTCGGGGCGGAACACCCCCGCGCGGGCGGGGAGGACCCGGGCCGGGCGGCAGGAACGCCGAACGGCAACTTCGACTCCTCGCCGTAGAGTGGGCCGACCACCCCGAATACGACGAGGAGGCGTAGCGCCCATGAGTGACCCGACCGTCTTGTACGACGTGACCGAGCAAGTTCGGGACGCGCTCGCCTCGGCTCCGCTGCTTGGCTGGACTGGCGATCGGAACTACGACGTCGCCGCAACCTTCGCCGCGAGCACCGCCTTGCACGAGGCTGCCGACATCCTTCGAGAGCGCGCCGAGGTGTACGCGGCCGAGGGCAAACACGAAGGCGCACGGGCCCTCCTCGACGAAGCCGATCGCCTCGCGGACCGCGACAGGCAGAGGCCGAACTGTCGGTAGATCGCCGGTTCCGCCCCACACTCCCCCACACACCCGGCAGACTGCTGCCATGGCGATTCGCATCGGCATCATCGGGACGACGGAGCGGGAATGCTCTGACGGCCTGGCACTCCTGGACCTGCTGGCCGACCACGGCGTCACCGTCGACATCACGCAGCGGCCGGCGCAGATCGCGTCCGACCAGTGGATTGCCCGCGCCAACACCACAGCCCCGGACCACACGGTCCGGGGCTGAATGGTGCGCCCCGGCCGGTGAAGGCCAGGACCGCGCGGCGTGATCTATGCGCGGGCGATGACGACGACCGTGCCGTCGTCGCGATACCCGTCGTCATCGTCCCGTGCAGCCGCGACGAGCGCGTCCGCGAGGGCCTGCGGCTGATCGGCGTGCTCGCCCACCAGGTCCTCCATGGCGCCTTGCTCGATCTGGTCGTGGATGCCGTCGCTGGTGAGGATCACGAGCTGGTCGTCGATACCGACCTCGCGGACGGTGGCGACGGTGGCCGTGCTGAGACTGACGCGCACCCAGGCGTCATGATGTTCGGCGACCTCGATTGGGATGTCGCCGTGGATGCGCGCCCACTGGCCCATCGTCTGATCCGTGGTGTACAGGGTGAGCTGGGTCCCGTCCCAGCCGTAGGCGCGGCAGTCACCGACCCACGCGGCGCGCGGCGTGCGGCCCGGAGGCAGCATCACCGTGACGGCGACGGCGTCGGCCTCTTCGCCATCGGCGCCCTCGTCGGCGACGAGTTCAGCAGCGGCGAGGATGCCGGCGAGCGGGCCGCGGCGGGCGGAGAGCCGGGCGGCGACCTGGGCCAGGAGCGGGGCGGTCGCGGATGTGTGCGGGCCGTGTCCGATGCCGTCCACCACGGCCGCGCCGAGTGTGCCGTCAGCCAGGACGTAGGTGCTGGCGGCGTCCGCATTGTCTGCGGCGGTGCCCTCGCGGGTGGCGATTCCGGTGGTGATCGTGCGTTGACTTACCGTGGTCATGAGGTTCATCTTCCGTTGAGTAAGTCGGCCTTGTCAGGCCATTGGCGACTGAGCGCGGCCCCGCCCGGTGATGGCCGGGGCCGACGTCCTCGTCCGGGTACCGGTCGGACACGCCGATGAGAATCGGCTCCCGAAGGCCCTCCCGCATGATCGACGTCTTCAGCTCGTCAACAAGCTTCCGGTCTTTGCCGTGGGCGAACTGCTGGTGCGCGTGAACCCACTTCCGGAACTGAATCGGGTGGATCTGCCGGTCATTGAGGTGCGCTGTCGGCATGCAGCCGGTCCAAGCCCCCATGTCAGCCCCCGTAGTCGGGACCCGAAACCCGCTTGGAGCGAATCCGGCGCGGGTACCGCAGAAGCCACACTGCGGGCTCCTTGTCGAACTCCACCGTGTAGCCGGGGTTCGTGGGCCAGTCGAGCTCACGTGCGGCCCGCACCGCGTCCTCGATGCTGTCGGCCTTGACCTCCTGGGTGTAGATGCCGTTGGGGAGAGTCGGGTAGGTGACGGTGTACTCGGGCATGGTGTTTTCCTATCGGATTTTGGAGCGCGGTTCAGGCGTGGTCGTTGCAGCCGTGAGAATGTCCGCGTGGTCGAATGCGAGGTCCGGGAGTGCGTCCAGGGGCCACCATCGGGCGTCGGCTGCGTCGTCCATGGCGGTCAGGCGGACAGTCTCGGTACCGGTCATCTTCACTTCTCGCTCAGCGAGTAGCGCACGAGAACGACGTCCTTGACGGGGACGCCGCACTCCCGTGCGTGCAGGTTGCGAATGCCGTCGAGGAGGGTGCCCACGGTGGCGCCGGGCGGCGGGGCGTAGCTGCCGGTGCGGTCCGTGGCGGGGTTCGATCCGGGCCTGGCGGGGCCGAGTGTGAGGGTGACACTCCACGTGTACTTGCGGCCGGTGAGCGGAGTGGATGGGTTGCTGTAGTCGGGCATGACGGTCCCTTCTTCAGAGGTTGCGGTTGGCGGCGAGTGCTGCGGCGGCGCCGAGGAGTTGGCCGGCCTGGGCTTGTGTGATGCGCCGGTTGATGTGGGTGACGGGGTCGCCACTGCCGATGGCCTGGCGGAGGAGGATGCGGGCTTCCTGCTCGTCCCGCCCGGTGCGGGCCTCGGTGATCAGCGCGTGCTCCAGGCAGGTGCCGCCCCGGGCGTTGGTGCCGGTATCGCGGCTCCACCCGCCGGGGCTGAGGACGTGGGCCTGGGCGCGGCGGAGGAGCGCGGCGACCGGGCGTTCGGTGTCGGCCGGCGTCAGGCGGATGATCACCGCGTAGTCGAGAACGGTCTCCGGGTGCCGTGCGTCGACCGCGTGGGCGAGCGCGGCCTGGTCGAGGCGCACGGTCATCGAGGCGCCGACCGCCGCGAGCCGCGCATCCAAACTGAGCGCCGGCGCCGCGGTGGGCGGTCTTGCTCTGACGGGGGTGGCCGTGGTCATCTCAGAGTCCTCCTGCTGCTGTTGGGTGGCGGGTGGGGTGGGGGCGCTCCCGGCTGTCCAGGCGTGGGGAGCGCCCCCGGCTTGGTCAGTGCCCGCAGGCTCGGCGGTAGGCCTCTTGTTTGAGGCGGGCTTTCTCCTGCTGAATGTGGGCGAGTTCGTTGCTCCAGCCGGTGACGTCGGCGGCACCGTCCGAGTCGCCGCGGAGCTTGCGCCCCTTGGCGAGCGCGAGCTGTTCTTTCACCTGCCTCTCGGCGGACGCGGCGTGGGCCACCGAGCTGAAGGGGCCGTACTGGTACGGGTAGTCGCGGGGCATGGGCTTCTCCAGTCGGTCGGGCGTCAGAGGATGCAGCGGAGGCCGTTGGCGTGCTGGTGGGACTTCACGCCCACCAGGTCTTGCGCTTGGGCTTGCGGTCCTCCTTGTTGGCCTCGACCTGCTTCTCCATCTGCCGGATCTCGTAAGCCGACAGCGGGCGCACGTTGTCCCTCTCCGGAAGTGGCGCGTCGACCTGGGGACCGGGACCGGCGATGTTCCGGATCCCCTTCGGGGGCTTGGTGTAGACGGGTCCTTCACGCAGGACGAGGCCCTCGACGCTGAGCGAGCCGGAGATCATGGCCCCGCCGAGGAGAGGGTGCTGGCCGGTGACCGTGTACTCGGAGTACAGCTGTGCGTCTTCGTAGCGGGCGAGGTTGGTGGCGATGTCGCGGATCACGTAGAGCTTGTCGCCGCGTTTGGCGGTGCGGGACAGCTCCTTCGCGTCGCGCTTGGTCTGCCGGTACACGGTTTTGGGCATGACAGTCTCCTTCAGGCCGTTGGATCATGGGTGTGTTATGTGATGATTTGCGAGGGTGCTCGACGCCTGCTCGGTCCTGCTCCGTCGCAGGTCAGCTCCTGCTCGAAGGTTGCTCGGCCCCTGCTCGGAGCGGGACTTCGAGCAAGGGTCGAGCAGGCTGGCGAGCAGCCGCGACCTGCGCATATACGTTCGCGAGCAGGGCCGAGCAGGTGGACGATCAGGGCATTCCGGTCACAGGCAGGCAGTAAGCGTCTCTCGCTTGAAGCCGCGCGGGTTGGTCAGTTCACCCATCGGTCCGAGCGGCATGGGCTTCCCCGCTCCCGCAGCGGCGAGCGCCGTCTTCAGTTCCTCGACTGTCAGGTCGCCGTAAGCACTCGGGTCGTGAGTGGCGAGCGCGTCCCGCAGGGTCTCGGTCCGCATCCGGCCCACGCCGTCCTTGGCCATCAAATCGACACAGTCGCCCACGATGACTCGGGCAAGATCCGGTACGGCACTCGCGGCCGGCTCGGCTTCGCACAGGCGCAGGAGCTGGTCCCACGTCAGGAGCTCGACCGGGGCTTCCTTCTTGAGGTTTCCCTCCAGGTCGTAGACCGCCTCGACGTACTCGGGCAGGTCTACGTTGCGCATGGCCTCAAGCGAGTCCTGGTCGGGCTCGACCAGCCCTGCGGCAAGTCGCTCGGCGGCCAGCCCCCGCAGGGTGGCGGATGGTACTTCGTGGACCTTGTACTCGATCGGTTCGTCAGCCATGCCGGGCACACCCTGGATGTAGATGTGGCCAGCGTCCTTCGGGTCCGTGTCCGTGGCAGGGGACAGGCGGTTGGGCAGCCAGCCCTCGGCGACAGCGCCGTCGCCGAACACCGCCCGGGTGTCGCCGACTTTGCAAGGCCCGACACCCTTCATGGCGATCATCTGGGCGATGTTCTCGCCGAGGTACAGCTTGGTACCGCCCTGCGAGGCGATCTCGACCTCGATGAGTTCCTTCCGTCCGACGAGCAGCAGGTCGAACGCCAGCTTCTTCGCCAGCTCGGAACCCTTGGGGAACTCATCGAAGAAGAGCGTGACAGCGGGGTGCTGCGGGCTGGCGATCCACTTCTTGCCCATGCCGAGCTTCTTTCTGAGCCGTGCGCGGGCCTTCGACATGACCAGGAAGAACAACAGGGCGGCTTCGATCTGCTCGGTGCTGCGTGCGGTGAGCCGCACGCAGCCGTACAGGTCTTCCAGGCCGTCGCCGTGCGGGTCCAGGTCGATGGTGATGTTGTCCCGGCAGGCAGTGGTGCCCTCGGCGAGGGCCTGAAGGATGCCGGTCTTGCCACCACCGGAAGCAGCGACCCACAGCCCCATGACGCCGGCCAGGGACAGCTCCAGCGGGTCGCCACCGACGGAGGTGCCAACACGGAACCGATCGGTGATCGACATCGACTTGGGCGCCCGGTACGGCAGACCCGGCGCGGTGGAGAACGGGTCGCCCTCGACCAGCCGCAGGACCGCGCAAGCCCGGCGCTCGATCATCGGCTGCGGACGGACACCATTCGTCGGCAGGTCAAAGCGGGTCTCCAGGTCACCAGCCACCTTGATGATCGCCTCCGGGGTGCCCTCCGACACGCGGACGACGCACTGCCAGCCCCATGACTGGCGCACCATGTCGCTGACTTCCGCCACCGGCACGCTCTCGGCGCGGAGCGCGAGGAGCACGCACAGGGTGGCCTGGTGCTCGGTCTGGGCCTGGGCGATGGGGAACGGCGCCGCGCCCGGCGGCAGTTCGCCGACCGTGACGGCCCTGCGGCCGGCGGAGACCGGACTGGCAGACAGACCGGGGATCGGCGCCGCGGTCACGCCCGCCACCGTGCGGTCCCGCCCGTTCCACACCCCGGTGATGTACCCGGCGACGGCGAGGGCCAGGTCGATCCACGGCCCGCCGACCACCACACCGGTCGCGACACCCGCGGCGCTGGCGCTCCCCCACGCGGCAGTCTTGCCGCTGTAGATGAGCCGGTGCCGCAGGTAGTCGGCACGCCGCTGGGTGACGGTCGCCTTGTACTTGGCCTCTTCGTCGACCTTGTCCTTGGCCGCGTGTACCGCTCGCCGCGCCGACTGGATCATCTGCGGGTAGTCATCCGTCCAGCCGTCCGCCCACCGGCGTGCCAGATTCGCGTACCCGCGGCCGGCCTGCGGGATGTACAACCGATTCCCCAGCGCGTGCCGACGGGCGCGCTCCAGGCGAGCCCGATGCGACTCGATCCACGCCGGGCGAACCTTCTCACCGCGGTGCTCAACGACCGTTCCCTCGACCGCCGCAGCAGCGTCCTTGACGAGGCTCAGCGCGGGCCGCTCGACGGTCGACTGCGGATGCGTAGCGGTACTCACTTCGACTCCTTCTCAGCGCGGGCGGCGAGGGATGCCGCCTTGCGCGCGGCGTCGCTGTACGGGGCGGTGTCACCAGGGGTGCGGAGGGGCGGGATGCCGCCGTTGAAGCGGCGCCCATCAGGGGTGTTGGGGTCCTTCTTCGGACGCGGGTTCGTTTGGGAATCGACCTGCGACAACGAGTCACCCACCGGGCACTCCGTGGCAGCCTTCATTCGGGCCTGTGCCGCGCGCGTCTGGGCCTCGATGTCGGCAGTGATGCCGACGTGCTTCGACCCGGTCACGCGGTACCAGGCGTCGGCCCAGATCTGCTCGGTGACGTGCTCCGAACCGCGGGCGGACCGCATCGCATCGGCGACCCTCCACACGTCCGGGTGACTCTCCTTCCGGTCAGCGTCACGGCGCTCCTGCTCCGCCTTGGCGCGCGACTCCTGACGGTCCTTCGCGGCAGCGGCAGCGTGCTCGGCGTCTCGCTTGTCGCGCAGCACCTTCTCCTTGGCCTTCGCCTCGGCCGCCGCAGCCTTTCGGGCTGCCCGACGTTCACGCCGAGAGGGGATGCCGTCGGCCTGTTGGGCGATGCCGTGCTCGTAGGCCATGAGGACGATAGGACCGCCGAGGGAGGCGATGGCACCGATGAGGCCGGCGTTCAAGCCGATCGCGATATCCGTTACGCCGTGCCACAGGTTGATGCCCGCAGCGATCAGGGCGCCGATCATGATGCCGATGCGGTACGGCGTCACGTCCCGGCGGTTCGCCACAGCCCACGCGGCACCGAACGCCAGTACCAGGGCGAGCCCTTCGAGCAGCGCGGGGGCCGCGACGAGAAACGGGCGCTTCTCGTCCCAGAAGGCAAGGAACTGGATCGGAGCAGCGATCACCAGGCCGACTGCGTAGATGGAGCGGGCGCCCCACTTCCACAGATCGGCGCTGCGCTTCTGCTCGCCGGCCCGATCGGCCTCCCGCTCCGCCTCGTCGTCAGCGTCCTTGCGGGTCTTCGCCGCAGCGGCTTCGGACGCGGCACGCTGTGCTTCAAGGTCGGCGAGTCGCTTGGCGTGCGTGGCCTTGTCGGCTTCGAGCTTCATCGCGGCCCGCTCGTTGGCGATCCGCTGCTTCTCCGCTTCGGCTTCCGCCTTGATCTCGACGGCCTTGGCCTCGGCGGCAGCCTCGGACTCCGCCTTGATACGCGCAGCGTCCGCCTCCG
The DNA here is from genome assembly GCF_036327775.1 of Streptomyces sp. NBC_01498. Lineage (NCBI taxonomy): Bacteria > Bacillati > Actinomycetota > Actinomycetes > Kitasatosporales > Streptomycetaceae > Streptomyces > Streptomyces sp. NBC_01498. The sequence goes on from NZ_CP109598.1 coordinate 1,231,031, forward strand.
CGGCAGCGCGCTGACGGATCGCCTCAGCCTCGGCGAGGGCAACGTGGTCAACGGCCGGCTGAGCTGCGGGGGTCGTCTGGACGGCCGGCTCATCGGGGGCGGGAACTGGCTTCTCCCACACGGTTGCGGTGCCGGTGGTCTTGACGGGCCGCCAGTCCCCGAGTTCGGGCAGGGCGGGGCGCGGGCGGCCATTCACCTGGGGTGGGGCGGCGGTACTCACGACGGGGGTTCCTTCCTGGTCAGTGGGTGGTCTGGTGCTGCCGGTCGGCAGTCGTCTTGGTCTGGCTGATGCGCTGCTCATCGACGAGCCCGTCGAACGCGAGCGCGACTAGGACGAGCACCGCGATACCGATACGGACGTGAAGATCAGGGGTGAGGCCGACGAACCACGCCAGGCCGGCGATCAGAAGGGCGACCCGGGCGCGGGTCAGGCCGATGAGCAGTCCGATGTTCACGACGGCCCCTTCCGGTTCAGCCAGCCCAGCCGGCCCGTGTCACCGGAGGCGACGGCGTCCTTCACGTACTTGACGACCTCACTGCCCCTGGCATCCCGGCCCTTGCGGGTGAGCGCGGCGGCCAGGGTGCCGGTGCGGAACGTGTCCTTCGCGGCCTCGTCACCGGCGTGGATGGCGGCCCGGATGTCGTTCGTGAACTCGTGGTGGCCCTGGACCTCGGCGGCCGTTTCACGCAGTCGACGCAGCATGGTGGGGTTCCTCTCTGGTGGTCGACGCCACCGGGTGCCAGGGCCGGACCGGTGGCGGCAGGATCAGTCAGCGGACGTGGGCGGCGGTACAGCTCGCGGCGTGCCCCCTGGCCTCGCCGACGACCTGGTTGCGGTCCGGCCGGGACACCGCATCGTCCTTGCAGCCCCGGCAGAACCAGTAGTAGGCGGTGTGGCTTCCGGTTCGGCCAGCGAGGACATCGACCCAGGACCCGCCGGTCGTCGAGAAGCGGGTGTCGAGATCCTTCGGGCGCTTGGGCTCCTTGGGCATGTGACTCCTTCGTTTCGGGTTCCGGCCGTTCCGGTCCCCTCTGCCGGCGCCGGGCCGAAACCCGGCGGCGACAGAGGCGGGGAGGATCAGGCGTCAGCCGAGGGGCAGGGCGGCGCACTTCCGCGCGTGGCTCTGCCCGTCCTCGTTGGCGTAGGTCCGCGCTCGGGGGAAGCCGGTCTCGCTGCATCCGGCGCACTCCCACTGGAACTGGTTCGGGTACAGCCGGTCTTCGACCACGCTCACAACCGCGCCGCCCGAGGTGACGTACTTCGTGACGACCTTCTTCGTGCCTGCCATGCGAATCTCCCTGGTGATCTATTCGGTTCCGGCCTGTTCCGGCTCCCCTTGCCGCCCACCGGTGGCGGGCGACGCGGGCAACCGTCAGGCGACGACAGAGGCGGATCGGCCGATGCGCCGGACCCGGTACTCGGGAATCGCCAGGTTGAGACCGCCCGTGTAGGTCAGGTCGACGTAGTCGCCTTGGTGGTCGTAGGACTCCAGGCGGGCCGACGCGACGCCGAGGGCCTTGAACAGTTCGGTGGTCTCGCCCTGGATGTGAGTCGTCTCGTCGGTGGTAATGAAGAACGTCGGCTTGGTCATGTCAGGTCCTTCGGCTTGGCGGCATGAGGTGGGGCGGATCAGAAGGGGCGCGGGTCGCCGGGCGCCCATGGCGCCGGCAGGTTCTCAGGCGGGTTGTGGATCGGTGCGTCGTCGCCGGGAGCGGCTGCGCGGCAGGCGTCGTTGCAGAACGGGTAGCCGCCCGGCGCCCCGCACAGCAGGCACTCGTCCAGGTCGATGAGGCCATAACTGGCCAGTGAGCTGCGCGTCTCCTCCAGCCAGGCGCCAGGCATTGCGCCGCCTTGCTGGTGCTTGAAGACCTCCCATCCGCCGTCCTCGGTGTGGACGAACGTGGTAGGGCAGATCGTGAGGACCATCGAGCCGTCTTCAAGGCTCTGCCGGAGCTCGGAGGAGAAGATGCGGCCGGAAATAGTGCGGGCGTAGGAGACAAACGCCGCGAGAGCCCGGCGAGGGGTGACGTCAGTTCCGGCAGCAATCAACTCGTGGGTCGGGTCGTCGATCGACCCGAGGCTGCTGACGTGGAGCCCGTACCGGCTGTACTCCATATCGGCGGCCATGGGAATGAACGCCTGGGCATCCACGTCACGCCGCCTGGATCGCGTCGAGCACGGCCAGGACCTGCACACCGGTCCGCAGCTCGTACACGGCGGCCTCGGCCTCGATCCGGCGCACGTCCAGCTCGTCACCCGTCGACAACGCCACCTCCAGCCCGGTCGTGAAACCACGCACCGCAGCCTCAGCCGCCTCGTGGTCGTCCAGCAGGTCAGAAAGCAGGGTCAAAGACATGGGGGTGCCCTTCGAATGGGTTGGATGGGTGGTTGAAGCACCGCCCGTGGGGGCTACGGGGGTTGGAAGCACCCCACGGGCGGTGCGGTCTACAGAGAGCTGCCGGGCTTGCGGTGCGGCAACTCCGGGTGCGGGCGGGCCTCTTCATCGTCCCGGTCCGGCGGAGCCTGGTCGTGGCCGGTCACCGGATGCCCCCGGTGTCGACGCGGATCACGTCGGCCTGCCACTCGGCGTCCTCGGCGGCCTGGCGGGCAGCGTTGGCGCGCTCGATCGCGGCCAGAGCCTCGCGGTCAGCGTCGGTGAGTTCCACAGCGTCCACGGTCACCAGTCCCCGAAGGTGCAGACGACCGAGCAGCGAGCCTTGCGGCAGTCGTGGTCACGGATCTCCTGCGCCCGCTGTGCATCGTCGTCACGGTCACGCTGCGACCGGGAGCGATTCCAGCTAACCGGGGCGGCGCCCTCGGCGAGTTCCTGGCAGCGGAGGCAGTCATCCACGCGGCGGCCGAAGTTCGGACCGTGCGAGTGCTTCGTAGCCACCGTCACCACACCCTCAGCGCGAGGGTCCGACGGCGCGCACGCGGGTCGGACGGCAGCGGCTTCGGCTCGAAGGGCTCGACCACCAGCGGGCCGACGCCACGCTTCACACCCGTCGCGATCAGCCGGCGGCCGGGGCGCGGCGACGGGTCCGGCGTCGCAACCAGGGTGGCCGTCACGACGCCACCTCGCGCGGACCCAGAACACGGCGTCCGAGGTCGCGGCGGTCGCGGCGGGCCATGGACTCGCCCGCCGCACGGGCGTCGCGCTCCGTCTCGTCGGCGCCCGCACGGCACCCGGCGCAGCGCGCGAGGTGCGCGGCGGTGGCGGCGGCCACGTACACGTCACCGACAGACAGGGCGGGGGCCGTCGGGCGGACGGACGAAGCAGCGCGATGAGCCGCAGCGTCAGCCAGGGTGAGGGGAGTGGGGGTGGGCTTGGTGAGGGATGCGGTGGACATCAGGCGACCGCCTTCGGGGTGATGGTCGAACCGGCCAGGTATGCGGTCACGGCGGACTCGGGGACCCGCAGACCACGGGGGCGGATCTTGCCGCCGCCCATGCAGTGGGCGGGGAGCCGGCCGGAGGCGATCAGGTTGTAGACGGTCGAACGCGAGACGTCGAGGTGCGTGGCGACCTCGGCGGCGTTCAGGAACTTGATGGGGGCGGTGGCCACGTTCTCCGTGGCCCGCCGGGTCTCGTGGCGCATCGCTGCTCCCGGGTAGAAGGGCATGGTCTAGCCGCCCCACTTAGACGTGTAGGTCGGCGTGTTCCAAGAGTGGCCCCACTTACACGTCTAGGTCAAGCCCCACGGGTTGCAGCCTCCGAGGAAACACAAAAAGCCCCCGCCGATTGGCGGGGGCTTCGATGGAACGGCCGAGGTCAGGCGTCGACGACGTAGTCCAAGATGTAGTTTCCGCCGTCGAGGACCATGTCGTTCACCTCGACGGTGCGGCCTTCAGAATCGAAAGCAGAGCGGAAGACGCACAGGACCGGCGTGCCCGGCTCTAGTCGCAGCAGTGCGGCCTCGGCTCGAAGAGGCATTCGCGTCCGCACCTCCTCCTTGAAGCGCACGGGGCCGTGGCCGATGTCAGCGAGGCGCCCATAGACGCCGCCCGCACCCGTATCCTCTTCGGCCATTGGCGTGCCGCTGGCCAGGTCGCCTGGAATGTACGTGTCGGACATCAGGACCGGCTTGCCAGCAAGGACGTAATGACGTTTACGCAGCACAACAGGGTCTCCGCGCTGGACTCCCAGAGCTTCAGCGACCCGAGGTGACGCCTCGATCTGCGCAACGGACAAGCCGGCAACTGTGGGCTTCGCGTCCTTCACGTCAACCGACCACATGGACGCGCCGCCGCCCCACACCTGCTTCGAGAGCCGCTCGTTCGCCGTCCGCCGAATCGGCTCGAACTCCCGAACCGTGGCGGGGCGGCCCTGAGTGCTGACGGTGAGGCCGAGATCCTTCAGGAGGCGTAGGGCCTTAGTGACGGTCTCCCGTCCGGCTTCGAACTCGTCCATCAGGGCGGATTCGCTGGGGATCTTCTGGCCGGGGCGATAGTCACCCCGCTCGATCTGCGCACGCAGCTCGTCGGCGATCTCTTTGTAGCCGCGCTTGCTCCCGGCCAAGTCTCCTCCTCGCGTCTTTTCGTGACCCACTTGACTTACACGTCTAGGTACCGGACCGTAGTCCAGTAGTTGCACAAGCACCCACGGTGCTGACCTGCATCATGGTGAACGTTTGTCCGCCATGAGGCCATGTCGCCATGCCCGCTCCACCACTGTACGCACAACCTCCACGTGTAACGAGCCTTGGCTCTACACCCAGAGGAAGGGCCCGCATGACTGAAGTCACCTCCGAGCGCACAGCGCTCTACCGGCTCTACGACGCTGACGGGAATTTGTTGTACGTCGGCATCACGAACAACCCGAAGAAGCGGTGGTACGACCACTCCCGCGACAAGTGCTGGTGGCCCGAGGTCAACCGGAAGACCATCGAGTGGTTCGAGACGCGCAAGAGCGCCGAACGCATCGAGAAGCTCGAAGTCAAGGAAGACGGTCCGAAGTACAACCGCGCTTTCAACGGAGACCGGCGCCGGGAGTTGCAGCACGAAGACGCCAAGCGCGAGGGGAGGATCCAGCCGGTCACCCGAGAGACGATCCCCGAGTGGGTCTACCGATCTTGGTTCGGCGAGTACCAGTAGGCCCCACCGACGCGAACGGACCCTCTGCCAGCGCCGGTACCGCTCGCCGGCCGGGTAGCTTCGACCGTCGTTTTCCGGCCGCATCCTGCACCGGGTTTCACTCGGGATTCCTCGGAGCCGCTCGGAATCCCTCGGGTACTGGCGATCGGTCGCCGTATAGCCCCTGGTGGGCCTGTGACCTGCCTGTTTGGGTGCGATGAATTCTGATCCCGGGCAGAATCGTCTGCTGGCTGGCGGATGCCCGGATCGCGTCTACGGCGCCGTTTGGGGTGGCCGGTTCCGGCTAGCGTGATTATCGGAGGCGCCGGGTGTCGCGTCGACCGGAAGACCCTCTTCCTGGTCAGGCGGGCCGCGATCGTGAAGGCTGGGTCGGGTCGGGGGGCGTGGCGTCTTCCGGCCAAAGTGAGAATCGGTGCAAAAAATGCAAATCTCGGTACATCTCATATCAACAATGGGCAACGTGAGACGCGGGAAACGGGAGGTCAGACGGTCGACAGTGACACACATAAAATAACGTGACCTGCGGGTTCGCCATGTTTTATGTGTCGACCGCGACAGGGGTGGGCGGTCCGGTTTCGAATCACCGCTCCGTGGCCCGTTCTAGTGTCTCGATCACCGGTCTCATCCGCCGGCGCATCACCCCTGGGGCTTCATCCGCCCTGGGAACGCGAGTGGCCCCAGCCGTTCATCAGGCGGCTGGGGCCAGCTCAACCAGCGGCATCACCCGCTGGCCATTCACCCACTCCAGTTCAAGGAAGAAGGTTCACCGATGAGCGTAGCTCAAAGCGTTAGCGGGCTATCGGCTTCGTCCGCCTCGGCGTCCCCGTTACGGCCGCCTGCCGCACCCCTCTCCCCCACCGCCGCCAAGTCCCCCTCGGTGTATCCATTCCCGTGTCCGTCGTGGTGCCGGCTGCCGCACGACCTGGAGGCGGCGGCGTTGTTGGGGACGTTGACGCACATGTCGGCGGAGTTCACGGTGCCGAATCCGTCCCCGCTGAACGATGGACCGGCAGTGATGCTGCGCGCCCAGTTGTTCGGTACGGACCGCCCGGAGGGGCCTGGGTCGGCGCGCCTGTATCTGGGCGGGGAGACGGATGTGGAACTGGACGCGGCGGAGACGGAGCTGTTCTTGATCCAGGCGCGCGCGTTCTTCGACATGGTCGAGGTCATGGGACTGCGCCACTTGGGCTAAGTCTTCGCGCATCCGACGGCCGGGCGGTGCCACCGCCCGGCCGTTTCGCGTGGGCGGGCTCGGCGATGAGTGCACTCGGCTGGACCGCCGATCGCCCGACACCCTGGGAAACTATAACCGTCGTCTACCCTTCTGCTACCATAAGGGTAGACGACGGTTAGGGAAAGGAGTACTCTTGAACAAGGAAGTGCGGGACCTCATCAAGAGGGTGGAAGCCCAGGGATTCGAGGTCGCACGCACGACGAAGGGGCACTACATGGTCAGGAAGGGCGGCGAGCGGGTGACCCTCATCTCCGGCACCCCGTCCAACCACCACAGCCTCAAGAACGCCAAGGCCCAGCTCAAGCGGGCTGGATACATCGACTAGGCAACACAACCAGCAGGGTCCGCCGGGTGGCACCCCGGCGGACCCCCAACCCCCAACCCATAGCCCCGGAAGGAGTTGTTCACATAATGCCCCAGGCGTGGAGCATCGAAGTCGAGTTGGGCGTAAACGACGTCAGCGACGACCTCGTCGAGGAGCTGTTCGAGCACCTGATCGACTACAGCCCCGCCGTTGGTACAGCGCCGAACGGACACCTGTCCGCAAGAATCTTCGTCGAAGCCGGCACGGCCCGGCAGGCCATCGACAGTGCACTCAGAGAAGTGACCGCCGCAGCCAAGGAGGCTGGTATCCCGGCAACGGTGGTCGGGGTGGACCTGGTCACCGAGGAAGAGTTGGACCGCAGACTGGCCGAGCCGTCGGTCCCGGACCTCGTCGGGGTTTCAGAGATCGCGGACATGTTCGGTGTGGGAAGACAGAGGGTGACTCAGCTTTCCCAGCGGGAGGACTTTCCGCCCGCTGTTGCCCGCCTCAAAGCCGGGCCGGTCTTCGTGCGCGAGCAGGTGGTCGCGTTCGAGAGGCGCTGGGACCGGCGGGGTGGCAGGCCGGCGAAGCCGGTGGATCTGACTCCCGTGGAGCGCAAACTCCTGGCGGGCCTGTCCGAGCTGCTGGGCCCGGGTGGGGGGCTGGGCGCCATGAGGGCACTGCAGCAGGACCTTGGGCTGATGTTCGTCCAGCCGGCCCTCGGGAGGGCGTGCGCTCACTATCCGGTGGCGGATGTGGTTCTCGGTGAGGCGATCAGAAGCCTGGAACGGAAGCACCTGCTGGCGGTGGAGGAGAAGCCTCCGGGTGACGATGAGGTGGTCGTCGGCCTGGGGCTGACTTCCAAGGGTGAGCGCGTAGCGGCCACCCAGCTGTAGAACTGATCTTTCCCTGACCTTCGTCTACGGGCCCCCGGGTTGCTTCCTGGGGGCCTTCGACGTTCGCCAATTCGCCGCGCTGTAGCTCCACGAGGCCGAAATCCCCCGGGCGGAAGCGTGACGGGAGTCCCCAGCCGTGAGACTCCCGTCACTGCCCGTGCTCAGTCAGAAAGGATCCACACGGACATGACTCATGGTTGCAAAAGACCAGCCGCCTTGTGGCGGCGTAGGCGTCCCGGCGAACCCATCACCCATACGGCGGACCTCTTGCCGTCGTGCGCTGGCCGCTCCCTACCGGCCGCGGTCGCCACGAGCGGCGGGCACTCCTGCTGACCGCCGAACCAATTGGTGCGGTTGTCTCCCCACCCCTTCTGGCAACTCGGTGAGGGAGGGTCCGTCTGCCGGTCGTCGTGCCCCTCCTCTCCCTGAGCCGAATGCAACAGTCGGATCGGGTGCATTGCCTTCGCGGGAAGGTGGCCTCGGCGGGGATGCTGCGCTGCGCAGGTCGACTGGGAACGGACACCCGCAGTGTGATTGCCGTACTACGAGCGAGTCCCGGCTGGTACTGCCGGGGCTGCGGTGACGGGTGGTTTGTGTTGCCGCTCACAGACTGGTGGGTTTCGGTGTGGCGGCTGACAGGGGGCGGCAGTGTGCTGTTCCTCGTCGAGGTACTGGGGGTGCCGTGAACTGTCCGAGCGAGAAGTGCGGGTCATCGAATGTGCAGAGCCTGCCGCATTACTGGAAGTCACTTCCGTCGGATTCACCGTTGAAGCGGGCATATGCCCAGCCGGATGAGGTGGATGCGAAGTTGGCGGGTGCGATTGTCGCCGGGGTGGTGGGGTTGGCGATGGTGGGTTCGGGGTTTTGGTTGGGGTTGTTGTTGTTGGCGGGTGCTGTGTTGTGGGGTGTGGCCGGGCATCGGGCGGCCGGGGACGCCGAGGTGGCGAGGGCGTCGTGGGCCGGTTCGTTGATCTGCCTGGCGTGCACGGGCCGGTTCAGGGCGTAGGCGGCGCTGTGAACTGTCCGACGTGTGGGGCTGGGGCGATCGAGGGTTCTGGTGGGTCGTGGACTTGCTCGAACCAGTGCGGCTGGTCGTCGGGGGTTGCCGCTGTCCCTCCGGCGGTACCCTCAGCTCATGAGCCTGGAAGCCCCCCAGCAGCCTGACGGCCCGTCGCTGGACGCCTTGGAGATCACCGAGGCTGAGTGCCGTCAGTGCGGGACGCTGATCGCCGGGCTGGACGGGCGGTACGCGTGTCCGCTGTGCGGCTGGGTGAATCACTGGTCGGAGGGGCACGGTGATCTTCCAACCGGTGCCGAGGATCCGGATGCGGAGAACCGCCTCGCCTGACGCCGAACGCAAAGGCCCCCACCGTGGTGGGGGCCTTCGTGCTGGTCCGCGCCTACCCGTTGGCGGGGCCCGGGGCGGTGAGGTTCAGGGCGGTCTCAGCTTTGGCGCCGGCGGCCATCATCTGGGCGGCGTACTCCGGGTTGCTGGCCGCCAGCAGCCCGGCGGAGAAGCTGAGCAGGGGGAGGACCTCGGTGAGGGCGGCTCGCAGGAGGGTGATGCGCTGATCGCGGGGGTCAGGCGGGGGTGTGGTGGTCATGGCCGGACGGTAGCTGCGGGACGGTCGTGCGGGGGCGGAATGCCGGACTCCCCCTCGCGCGGGTGATCAGGCTCCGATGCGCACCTGTTCGAGCCACTGGTTGAACGCGCGCTGGTACGCGCGCGCCGCACAGATGGACGGCGCAGCACCCCCGTTGGGTACGGGCTCGGGCCCGCCTCCCGGCCGCCACACTTCTCCGCAGGGCGGGTATGCCGGTGCGGTGTCCGTGAGCCCGTCCCAGTCGGCGACCGTGAGACCCGCCGCAGCGAGCTCCGGGTCGTGCGTGGGGTCGACGAGCACCCACGCCCCGTCGAGCCGGATCTCGCACGCGGTGTGCACATCCTCGCGCGACGGCAGCAGCTGCACCTCGGCGGGCTGGTCGCCGAGGTGGTAGAGCCAGCGGACGCGGCGGGCCTGGTGGCCGAGCCGGGTGAACTCCCGAAGCAGGTAAGCGGACTTCGCGAGGCAGTCGCCGCGGCCGACGGCGAGCAGGGTGTCGGCGGTGTGGGCGCCGTCCGTCGCGTACGGGATGTTGCGCACCGTGTGGAAGAGGCGGAGCCGCTGGTCGATCAGAACAGGCCCTCTCCTCCGTACTGGTAGGGCTCGTCAATCCACACACCCCGCAGCACCTGCCCCGGGGTGAAGTCCTTGGTGCTGGTGCTGAGCAGGACTTCGGCCCGCGCGACCACTGCGGTTGCCAGGTGCACCGCGTCCCAGTTCCGGATCCGGGGCGTGTCCGCGATGATCTCCCGCGCCGTGAGGCCAACCCGTCGGCTTACATCGACCAGGGTGACGTACGGCTCGGTGAGCAGTGTCCGGATTCGGGCTTCGGCCTGCGGGTTCGGCTGGGCGCGGGAGCCGCCTCGCGCTTCCGCTAAAAGCAGGGTGCTGGCGAAGAGCTGGAGCTTCTTGGCGCGGGCCGCCTCGACCCAGGAGTCAACGACGTGGCTCTTGCCTGTCGCCCAGTCGATGTAGCAGCACGCGTCGAGATAGGCGGACTTCGGTTCGTTACGCCTCACCGCGGATCACCGCCAGGTGCTCGCGGGCACTGAGGCCGCCGGTCATGTCGGGCCAGAACCCGCCCTTCAGTTCTTCGGCCGTGAGCGACGGCTCGGTCGGCAGGATCTCCAGGTCGTCCACGATGATCCTCATAACCTGGCCGCGCGCGTTCTCGATGATGTTCCCGGTGACTTCGACCCGGTCCTCGCCCCAAGCGCCACGCAGGTCCTCGCGCAGGGATTCCGGGCACACCAGGGGGATGCGTTCGTTCCCGACTTCGGACTTGAGGACGCCCTTGATGGTGCCCTTGTCGGTGTCGAAGAGGCTGTTCAGGTGGCCCCGCCGTGACCCGAAAGAGGTGTAACGCTCGACTACGGCGGCGCGAAGGTTTTGGTGCGCCCGCTGCGTGACGTCGACGCGCAGGGGGGTGGCGCCGTACAGCAGCAATTCCATGCCAACGTCGGGGGAGGCGCCTAGGCGGCGTACGGCGTCGGCGCCCAGCCGGGCGGCCCGAGGGGTCCACCGGGGTGGGAGTTCGGCGGTCTTCTCGGCGGCCTCGAATCCGCCGACCATCTGTTCCAGGACGCGTTCGAGGGTGGTGTAGCTCGACTCGGGGGCAAGTTCGAGCGGTTCCAGGGTGGCGTTCACGCTGCCGAGGCGGAGTTCCTGGAATGTCCAGCGGCTGACCTTCGACTTCGAGTTCTTCTGGCCTTCGGTCCGTTCCAGTTCGGCGATGACCTTGAGGAGCTTCGACAGCGTCTCCAGGGAGGCGTCCGCGTCCATGCCGGCCTGGGGCCCGCGGAGGGAGATGCCTACCTTCGTGGCCATGGTCGAGGCTCCCGATTCTGGATGCGTCCCGGCGTGCGCCAGTAAGGCGCCATCCATGGAATCCTCCCCCGAGGTCGGCGCGTGGTCACTTCGGGGATGGACGGTAGCAATGATCGGGGGTGCCGTCTGCGGGTTTGGCAACGTTGGCCCGGTGCCGGTCACTCGTCTGATTGGGGTGGGCCTCATGTCTGCGGGTGGGCCCGGTCGGGAATCGGTGCCCTCTACACTCGAACGCATGTCCGAATCCACTCCGGAGGAGCGTCTGGCCGCGCTGCGCTTCCTGCTGCGCGTCCAGGAGCAGGATCTTGCGCGCACTCGGGCATGGATCCGGGCCGAGGAGCAGCGGGCCGCCGAGTACGCCCGTCGTCGCCGGACTGGGCGATTGAGTACGGGCCCAGCGGGCGCACACAGCCGCTCGCGGTGCACACCGCCGAATGCTGGCAAACAAATTTCCGCATGCGACCGCTCAGCCGAGAGCAGGCCCTGGAGGCGATCACCCAGCTCGGGGTGGAGCCGTGCATCATGTGCCGGCCCGAGCGCGTACTCGGGATACTCGACTGACGCACGGATGCCCGCCCCGGAAAGTGGCCGGGGCGGGCGCACAGTGGGCACCAGGTCGCGACCCCAGCGCAGTTGACGGCTCGATCGGACAGCACCCCCGGGGCGCTGCGCCGTCCCGCTCAGCATGGCAGAAACGGCGCTCGTTCACGCATGGGTCATGCGGCCAGTCCGGTCTCCGACCAGGTCCGTCCGCATGCGGTGCAGCGGGCGACGGGTGCGGCGCCGGACCCGCCGTGGATGCTGATGGTCCCAGCGCAGTCCGGGCAGGGGATACGGAGGCTCTCCTGCCGGGCGGCGAGGTCGAGGGCGCGCTCCACCCGACCGAGGGCCAACCTCGCGGCGGTGGCGATGTGCTCCTCCTGCGCGGGGGTGAGCGGCCGGAACGGGCCCGGCGCGCTGGTGACCCTGCCCAACAGCCAGAGCGCGGCGTACCGGCCGTCCGGTCTGCGCCCGGTCCAGGACCACCTGCGCGGGTCGGCGGCATCATCCTGCGCAGCCTGGACGCGGCGGGCGTGATCCGCCCACGCGACCCGGTCCGCCCGCGTCTTGGCGTAAGCAGCACGCCGGGGGGCCGGCATGGGCATCGGCGGGCGCTGGACGTGCTCCGCTGTGGCGTCGGCGGTGGCGAGGAGCAACTGCTCGACGGTGCGCATCGTGTCGTAGATGCCGAGGACGAGGGGTGCGGGGGTGATGGCGAGCGGGGTGGGCAGTCCCTCGTGGGCGCGGGCGGTTGCGTCTCGGTGGCGGCGGGCTTCGTCCTCGTCGGTCTCCTCGCGTTCGACGGCGGCGAGGTGGGCGCGGAGCCCGGACGGCGGCCAGGCGCTGACGTTCGACGCGGCGAGGGCGTCGGCGAGGTCGGGCCAGTGGCTGATGATCAGCCGGAGGTGTGTGGCGGTCGTGGCGGTGGTGGTGGTCATCGCGGTGCTCCTGGTGCTCAAGCGGTACGGTTTCCATCACCTGGGGGCGCGCCGGTCCGGGAAGACATCAGGCGCGCCCCTCACGCATGCTCAGCGGCGCGGCACAGCGACGGCTTGAAGCTCAAGCGGCAATTCGCCGTCATGCAGCCAGGCCGTCAGCCGGAAGTAGAGCGCCCAGCCAGCGACGTAGCCCGCGCGGATGCGGCTGATCCGGGCTGGGTCGATGCCTGCGGCCAGGGCGACGTCAGCCCAGTGAAGGGCGTCTTTGCTGCGCTTCGCGTCGATTGCTTCGAGCAAAGCTGCCCGCTTGGGGACGTAGTCCGGCTGTTGAAGAGGGGCGCTGTTCGCCCGTGCGGCCTCTCGCACCTGCTTCAGCCGTTGGCGTTCCGCCTTCCGCTTCCGCTGGGTGGCGGTCCATTCCTCGACGTCCTGTCGCCAGAAGTAGCGGTAGTGAGAGTGTCCGGTGGGCGGCTGTTCAGCCTGTTTCGGGCCCTGCCCGTGCGCGCACTCCTGGCTGAAGACTCTGTGGCTCATGCCACTGATGACGGCCGCTTCCCTGGTCGTGATCATTCGGGCAGGCAGGAGGTCGTCATGCGCTCGGGTAGACACTCCCGCCTCCTTCAACAGGACGCGGATCGTGCCCCTTGAACAGCCGATCTTCTGCGCCGTCGCGCTAATCGTGGCGCCGTTGGTGTAGATGTCAGCTACTCGCTCGCGTAGCCGATCGCGCCGCTCTCGTTTCGAGCGGTTCCCATCGTGATTCACGGTCAGCCTTCCTCAACCGTCGTGTGCGGGGTGTTCTGTACGGCTTCGTCCCAGGCGTAGCCGCAGGTCCCGCAGGTGCGGTGCAGGCGCTCGTTGGGGTTGAGGCCGATCACGTCGTCGGTCGGGCTGTGGAGGCAGGTGCCGTGGGCGCGGTACTCGGTATCGGCGCCTTCGCCGCCGCACTTAGGGCAGACGACGCCGGGGCCGGTGTACGGGGGCAGGGCGCTGCTCATCAGTTGGCCTTCCTGAACGGGCCGGGTGTGCCGAGCGCCTCGGCGAGATAGGCGATGTGCTCGTACTTCGCTTCGGTCGTGTGGCCGTCCCACTGGGCGCGCGGGTCGTCGGCGGTCACGTGGTCGAAGAACTCGAAGAGGCCCGCGTCCTGCGGGGCGATGTGCCATGAGCACTGGCGGCCGTGAAGCGTGATGTACAGGATCTGCCAGCCGGGCTCGGTGACGTCCGGCGCGGGCGCGACGACAGCCCGTTCGGCGAGGCCTCCGGCGACGAGGGCGACGAGGTGGGCGCGTTCGCGGTACGCCCCGTCGCGCTGCTCCTCGGCCTGCTGGGCGCCGTCGGCCATGGCGACGAAGGGCCGCAGGCGTTCGACTTCGGATTGGGCGTGACGCAGTTCCACCAGGGCTGAACGCAGGTCGGTGGGCTCGGCGTTGTGTGCAATGGGCATGGTCAGTTCTCCTTCGGTCCGTTGATCGCGCTGCGGAGGTCGCGGGCCATGGCTTGGGCGAGGGGGTCGGGCGCGTCGTCCCACACAGCGGCGAGCTTCATGACGCGGTCGAGAGCGGTGACGCGCGGGTCGTCAGGGACCGGGAGGTCGTGGCTGATGGTCTGGAGCGCGGCCCGGATGCGGGTGGCCGCTACTCGGCGGCCCATGAGGGCGACTGATGTCGAGCTGGCCGACTCGGCGAGGACGGCGTCGCACTCGGTACGGACGGCGTCGGTGCGGGCTCGGTACCGGTTGGCCCGGTCGCGGTGCTGCTCGCCCCACGCCTGCGCTCGCTCGGCCAGCGCCTTGAAGTAGCGGGCGACCTCGTGCGCGTCGTTGAGGTGTTCGTCTGTCTTGGCGTCGCACTCGGTACGGATCGCGGCGTCGTTCTCCAGCTCGGCGATCCGCTCGTACAGGGCGTCGAGTTGGTCGCTGGTGATGTCGTTGACGGACAGGCGGGTCATGCGGCGTGGCCTTTCTGTGCGGCGAGCGCGGCTTCCAGTCGGCGGATCTGCGCCCGTGCGTCGGCGAGTTGGAAGGCGAGGGCGTCTTCGCGGGCGGTGCCCGGCCGGGCGGCGCGTTCGGCCCGGCGTGCTGCGGCCTGCCGCTCGCGCCGTTCCGACGTGAGGAGCGCGATGAGCCACGCGCACGCGCCGATGAGCGCGAGCGGGATCACGAGGTACACCACGGGGGCGGTCACGGCGTGGCCTCGCCGTCTTCATCGGGCAGCGGGAACCCGGCGCTTCCCAGTCGGCTCACGAGGTCGTTGGCGTCCAGGCCGCCGATGTCGTTCGACTCGACCACGTACTCGGTGATGATCCGCAGCATCGTGTCCAGGTCGGCCTCGGCTTTCTGGCGGGCCTGGTGCGGGGTGATCTTCCCGACGCGCTGGAGGGTGAAGGCGTACCGCTCGGGGGATTCGCCGACCTTGACGACCATCTCGACCGGTGTCTCGGTGTAGTTCGGGGCGTCGCCGAGCATCGCCCGTGCGGCACCGACCCATTGGGCAACCATGTCGCGGGCGGGTTCGAGGTCCATGCTCATGCCGTTGCGGAAATCCATGGACTTGAGTCCGGTCTCGGCGATCTGCTTCTCGACCCACTGCTGCGCGGCGGCCTCTTCGAGGACGATCTCGATCATGGGGCGCAGCACGGTCGACGGGTCATCGGGCAGGGCCGTCGTGATGGCGGAGCATTGGTTGTCGAGGAAGTCCCCGGCGAGCTGTGCCAGTTCGCCGATCGGGTCCGTGTCGGGTGTGGTCATGTGGTCCTCCGTGGCGTTGTGCGGGCTTGTGGCGCCCTCGGGGTGGCTGGGTGCCGTCGGGCGGGTGTTCGGGCGGGAGACGGGCGTGTGGCGCGCCCCGTGGGGGTCAGGGCGCGCCACACCGGGGTCAGGTAGTCGGATGCGCGGCGGGATCGATGGCCCGGCCGCACGTGTTCTCGTGGCGCCGCAGGTCCGCTTCAGGGGTTCCCGGGGGCCGCCGATCTCCGCAGCGCCCGCACTCCCAGACGGGGCAGCTGTTGACGTAGATCGACCGGTAGCGAGCGGGGCGCCGGTACGTCACGACTGCGCCCCGTCCTCGTCGGCCTGTTCCTGCGCCACCCATGCAGGCAACACCCCCGTCTCCGTCACGTGCCGAAGATCGTGGGCGGCCTGGCACAGAACGACGGCCCGGCCGCGCATCAGGTCGGCGGCCGAGAGCCGGGGGTGGTACTCGTCGGCCCACGCGCGCAGTCGGCGGGCGTGCCGTTCCCACTCGTCGGCAAGCTGCGCCAGAAGAACCTGCTGCGCCTCGGGCGCCCCGTCCTCGGCCTGCCCACCGGACCCGGCGGCGGCCTCTTCGGCCAGGCGGCCGAGGAGCACGACGGCCCTCGTCATGCCCTCCCTGTAGGCCGCAGGGACACCGGCGCTGGCGTCGCGGTCGAGCGCGACTGCGCCTGCGGCTGCCCACAGCGCCGTGCCCCGGTCGGCGGTCGTGGCGGCCTCGGCGTCGGGCACAGGCCGGGCGGGGGCGCATCCGGGGCAGTCGCTCACCACCAGGCCGCGCATGAACCGGTGACGCGAGTGCGGCTGCTGACCGCCGCACGACTCGGGCCGCACCCTGGCCGTGGGCAGTGCCGCCGTGCCCGGCAGCACCCACCGCACTCCGCCGGTCGGGTCCGGCACATCCCCGAGACGCCGAGGGATCAGGTGGACGTGCACGTGATCCACCGTCCGCCCCGCCGCCCGGCCCTCGTTCACCCCGACCGTCCACCCGTCCGCATCCGGGACGTGCGCGCCGGCATCGCAGGCCAGCGCGTAGATGTCACGGACCTCCACCGACGACAGGTCGTAGAACGACTCCACATGCCGGCGCGGCACCACCTCCATGTGGCCGGGACTGGACGGGAAGTTGTCCAGGCGCACGTAAGCGGTCTCGGCCGACGCGATCACGGTGCTGCCCTGCGAGCCGGGGCAGAACAGGCAGCCGGGCAAGTCGGTCACGGTCGATTCGGGCGTGGTGCTCATGTTGATCTCCTGCGGGGTTGGTTGGGATGCTGGGGCCAGGCCCGCCCCTGTTACGAGCAGGGGCGGGCCGCAGTGCGAGGTCACGGGGCGGGGAGCGCGAGCGGCGGCTGCACCACGGCGGCCGCGACGGACACATCGGGTTCGGGCAGCGGCGCCGGGTCCCACTCGATCCGCGCGGTGGCCCAGCCCATCTCCCGCATGCCGTCGAACGAGACCATCGACCACAGCGTCTGGCCGCCGGCCGCCATGGACATCCGCCCGTCGGGGTGGAGGGTGCAGTCCTGGGTCCGCCCGTGAGGCTGGTGGACACGGAACCGGCGCGGCACCTCGGGAAGTCGCACCGGCTCGTGCACGACCGGCCCCGTGGTCTCACCACGCGGGGGCCAGCGGGGGTCACGCTGCTTGCTGCTCACGCGACAACCCCCGTCCAGCGCCGCGCTGCTGGGTCAGCCCGTTGCGCTCGCAGATCCACCACGCGTGCCGCAGCGAGCACCCCGTCCGGGCTGCGATCAGCTCGTACGTCAGCCCGTACAGCCGCAGTTGCACGACCGCGGTCTCCAGCTCGGCCGCCGTGACCCGGGCCGGCCGGTCCCCGGAGGCGGTCCGCTCCACCACCATCTCGTCCACGTCGTGGTCGCCGCGGGTGCAGGTGCGGCAGTAGCGGCGACCGTCCCGGGTGGGGATGACGTCGTGCCCCTGGTGCCGGTACGTGAACCGGCGCTCGGTGTATGTCTTCTCGGTGACGTACCGGCAGGCCCGGCAGTAGCGGACCCCGGCCGGGGTGTAGCGCAGGTTCGCGGCGTTCAGCCGGTGTCCGTGGCCGCAGAACGCGGGGATGATTCGGGTGGCCTTGGCGCGCGGCTTCGGAGTTGTCTCGCCGGGCTGCGGCGGGCCGCTGGCGGGTCGCCCGTGGTACACCCAGCGGGTGTAGCAGGTCACGCAGTAGCCGTGGCCGCGGTGAGGGCCGGGCTGCTGGCAAGCAGCGCAGGTGATGGTGCGGCGTCTGGTGCGGTCGTTCACAGGGTCCTCCTCGTACATGTGCAGGCGTGGTGGGCGCGGGCCGGCGAGAACCGGATCCGCGGCGGTCAGACGGCGAGGTAGGTCACGGGCGGCGCCTTGAGGAAGCAAAGGGGCAGTCAGACCGAGGACATGAGCAGCGAACGAGGTTGTCCATGCGCGATGCCGACATGTACGGCTGTCCGAGGCGCGAAACCTTCACGTGGACGAAGTGGAATGGGACGCCGCCGATTTCCCGGGTCCAGAAGTGCTGGACGTGGTTTTCCATTTCCCCGGTACGCGGGCCGATCTTCATGGGTTTCTCCTGTTGGGTCGGGGTGTGGTTGGTCAGGCGGCGGTGGGGATCTAGCGGTGCTCTCGGCACATGACCCCGGCGTCGTTCAGCACCGGGGCGAGACGGGGCCAGCGGGTGAAGCGGGCATCGCAGCGGCAGCAGGTGTAGATCCGCCACCACTTCGGGCGTTCCAGGCTGACGGCGACGGCGTGGCAGTTGGGGCAGCGGTGGGGTTTGTCGTGGTTCCAGCGGGCGGGACGGGCAAACACGGGGACCTCCAAGGGTGGGTTTCGGCGGCGACCGGTCTCAGGCCGCCACTCGGGTGCGGCTCTGGGAACGCCAGCGGTGGACGGTGCGCGGGTCGACCTGAAAGATCCGCGCGATCTCGTTGGCGGGCAGGCCGAGTTCGGTGAGCCGCACCCCCGCCGCGCGACGCTCGGCGGGCCGCATGCCGGGCAGTGGGCTTCGGTTGGCCACGGCCATGTCGATGGCGAGCGCGTCGGGCGGGGTTGCCTTTTGGTGCGGGTCGCCGTGCCTCCACTGACGAGTGCGGTGGGTGCTGCACAGGGTGCGCCGCCCGCCTGGGGTACGCGGGCAGCCGGGGACGGCGCAGCGGGTTTCGGTGCTCATGCCGCGGTCGCCTCCGCCTCGGAGTGCCGGACTGCGTGCACGGCACCGCCGTCGAGTTCGCGCCCGTCCTTGTGGCACGGGACTCCGGGGGCGACTTGGCAGGTGGTGCAGCAGGCGGTCAGCCTGGCCCATGCGTCCTTGCGACTGTGGTGAACGTTGACACTGGGCGTTCCGGATGACCGGATGACGCACGGCTTGTGGGCGCCCGCGTGGCACCAGGGGCAAGTGGTGCTGCGGGCCGGGTGCTGGCCGGCGCGCATGAAGTGCCGGATCGACTCGGGCATCGGGGCGGCAATGTGGCGGGTCATGACGCCACCGCCACGACCTGAGTCGGGTACTCGCGGACGTGCAGCCCTTCGGGCCAGTCGGCGGGCTTGCCGCCCTTGGCGTCGGAGGCGTGGTTGTCGCGGGCCCAGATGGAACCGAGCTGCTTGACGAACGGCGCGGCACCGATGGTGCGCGAGTCGGTGATGAGGTCGGTAACCCATGCGGTGTCGAGGGGGCGGGCGCCGGGGCCGGACTCGCCGCCGATGATCGTCCAGGCGATGCCGAGGTTGGTCGGGTCGGTGATGCGCCACGGGACGGTCGTGTCGTCGGTGGAGCAGTCGAGGCACACCCAGTCGGCACCATCCCAGTCGCGCTGGTGCTGGGCGTGGTCCTGGTTGGTCAGCCTGACCGGCCCGAGGAGCGGTTCGCAGGACAGGAACCGCACGGCGGCCGGGGTGTCGATCAGGGCGGGGATGCGGAGGTCGGCGCGCTTCTGGTCCTCGACGCTGACGCCCAACCACACGTTCGGCAGCGGCCACGTCTTGAGTAGTCGTGCTCCCGGATTCCAAGCGGGCATGGGGTGCTTCTCATCCTGCTGGCGCGCAGTCCAGGCCAGCACCGACAAGTGGAAGGCGTCGTTGTTCAGCAGTGACCGCATCCGCCCGTGCCGCTTGGTGAGGAGCTGGTACGTGTGCTGCGGCGTGAGCGCCATGACGGCGAAGACCTGGGCGATGAACTCGCTCGTGACGTCCTTGTGGAACAGGTCGGACATGGAGTTCACGAAGACCTTGCGGGGCTTCTTCCAGCCCAGCGGGTCGGTCAGCGTGTCCTGGTGCATGGCCAGGCCGAAGCCGGGGCCGGAAGTGCTCGGGTCGCCGTCGGTCTGGTACTTCGCCGAGCCCATGCCCTTGAGCCGCTGGGCCATGGTCAGCGCGTAGCAGTTCGTGCACCCGTCGCTGATGCGGTCGCACCCGGTCGTCGGGTTCCACGTCTGCTCGGTCCACTCAATGCTGCTCATCAGTTCTCCTTCGTGAGTTGGCAGGTGACGCAGCCGCACGGCTGGTCGGAGGTGAGCTGTGTGTGGTCGTCGGCCATGAGCGCGGCCCGGTGTTCGTTGAGCGCCGCACCCCATGCCGCGGGCGGGTGAGCCTGAGGTCTCGCTTCGGGTGGGCTGGTGCCGGACGGCCAGGCGCCCGGCCGGTGACCCGGCGGTCGCGGGGGCGGGGCCGCGGCGGTGGGCATGTCCCGGCGCTGCTTGCCGACCCGAAGTTGGTCGCGCATGAACCGCTTCAGGTCGGCGCCGCCGTTCTCCCGGCGCATTGCCGCGATGTCGTCCTGGTCGAAGTCCGTCATGACGCGTCCTCGGGAATGGCGGGCACATCGAGGCAATCGGCATCCGGCGGGCGCCAGCCCGCGTCAAGAAGGCGGGCAATGATTCGCCGGGCAGTTTCCGCCGTGCTGCCGTCGCCGAATCCCGGATAAGCCGCGGGGTCCTTGGCTCGCCATTCCCTGACGCTGAGGAGCGCTTCCAGGTACGGAACGATCCAGTCCTCGGCCACCTCGATACCGCTCTTGCCAGACACGTAACTCATGCGGGCCAGTTCGCAGACCACACCGTCCATGCGCGGGTCGTCGGCCTTCATGCCGCACCTCGCCGACGGTCGAAGCCGCCCATCGGGACGATGGTCGTCATCTGCGAGAGGCGCGAGGTGATGCGCTCCCCGAGCTTGTCGACCAGGTCCGGGCCGTTGGGGTCGCTGGCCGGCAGGTTGCTGGTGATGATCAGCGGGCGGCACTCGTTGTAGCGGGTGTTCAGGAGCCGGTAGGTGGCCTCCTCGGTGAACTCGCTGATCTTCTCTGTGCCGAGGTCGTCGATGAGTAGCAGCGGGATGCGCATGAGGCGCTTCACTTCGAACTCGGGTCCGTTGTCGCTGCCGCCGGGCCGCATCAGGGCGTACATGTCCGGTGCGGTGAGCGCGAGGACCTCGTACTTTTCGGGGCCTGCGTCGGCGATCTGCCGGAGTGCTCCGTATGCCTGGTGGGTCTTGCCGGTGCCGAACGAGCCTGTGAGGAAGAGGAATCCGGCCTTGCGAGGGTCGGCCGCGACCTGGTCTGCCCAGGCGATTACGTCAGGGTGGGTGGCGGTGGCTTCCTGGTAGCGGAAGGGGGTTGCGGTTGTCCAGCGGCGAAGTGCCCATTCGGCGCGCCGACGGCGGTGGTATTCGGGGTGGCCGGGCTCGTCGGGTGCGGGATTGTCGTCAAAGGGGCCGGCGGCCACTTGGCCGAGGCCACGCGCATCGAGTTGGGTCTGGAGTCGGCGGGTGAGGTTCTCGCCGCCGAGGCGTTGGGGTTCGGGCATGGTCAGAATCCGTTCGCGTAGGCGCTGGGTGAGGTTGTGGCTTGGAAGGGCGTGTGGCGGTTGCCGCCGACGGCTTTGAGGTCGGGCTTGCCGTTGGGCTCGGGAGGGAACTTGTCCTCGTAGCGGCGGGCGCGGACCCAGCCGGCGGACTGCTTGATGAACTTGAAGTCCTGGCCGGCCATCTCGCGGGCGTATGCCTTGGCCGCTTCGGTGATCTTCTTGGGGTCTGCGCCAGCGAGGACTGCGGCGACCCAGGCTTCGCGGGTCTTGTCCATGTCGCGGCTCTTGGGGTGGAGCTGCCAGAAGCGGCCGAACTCAAGCTTCTCTTCGGCGGTGATTTCGCGGGCCGCAACAGAAGGGGTAGCGGTGGCTCCCCCTAGGCCCGAAGAAGCTTCTACTTCTTGAGGAGCTGAGGAGTATGAGGAGAAGGGGGTAGCCCCGGCACCTTCTGAGTGAGCCGTGGCACCTTCTGAATAAGCCCCGGCTACCCCTATGGGTAGCGGTGGCTCCCCCTTAGAGGTAGCCCCGGCTACCCCTTCGAAGGTCGGGACGATGAAAGTCATCCGCGTACCGGGCACCGCGTACAACGTCCGGCCGTCCCTGCCCTTGCCGATGGCGACCCGGAACTCCCACCCGGCCGCCGCGAGGCGCTTCAGGGCATTACGAACCACGACTGCGTCCTTCGCCCCGGTCCACCGGGCGAGATCCTCCAGGGCAACCCAACTGCGCCGAGTCGCCTCGTTGGCATCGTCGGCGATCTCCAACGCGACGGCACGCTGTAGGCCCGTGATGCTCGGACCGAGCGCCTCACGCAGCTTGCGACGGAGGTCGTAACCCATCGGATCTCTTCTCTGGCTGGCAGGTACGGATACGGGGCGGCGGGTGCGGCCCGGTCAGGTGGGGGCGCGGGGCCGGCGACTGGTCACGCGGCGGCTGCCTCCAGCTCGGGTGCGGCGTACCGCTCCAACTCGTCGCCGGTGACGGCTTCGACGAGGGCGCAGAGGATCACTTCGGCGGCGTTGGGGGTGACGGCGTTGCCGTACTGGCGGACCTTGTCGCGCTTGGAGCCGAGGACGATGTACTCGTCGGCGAAGCTCATGGCCCGTCCGATTTCGTGGGGCTCCAGCATCCGAAAGCGGACATCGTTGAGGTCGACTTCGCCGCGCACGAGGGCGTATCGGTCTCGGGTGGAGAGCGTGCCGATCGGCTCGGCCACGGTCCGCGCGGTGCCGTTGCTGTAGTAGGGGATGAGGATGTCCCGCCACGTGACGAGCGACTGGTGCCCGGCTGTGGTCAGAGTGCGCATCGGCTCGGTTGCCGGGGTGCAGTGCTCGCCCCATGCCCCCTTGCTGCTGTTGTTTCGCATGACCATTGCGGGCAGTTCCGGTGTGACGAGCCCGTGGTGGTTCCCCGAGGCGGTGACCGTGGCGAGAGCGTCGGTCACGGACCGGGCGCCGGATCCTCCGCCGCGGAGTTCGGCGATGAATGGCAGCCACGCCAGCCCGGTTTCGTTGCGTGTCGTCATAGTGCGCAGCGGGTCGTGCGCGGATCGGGCCTCCTTGCCGTCACGGCCCTCGACGGGAACGAGGAGCGGGGGGACCATGAGCCCGTCGTTCTCACGGGTCGTGCGTGCGGCCATCGGTTCGCCGACGCTGACCGCGTTGTCGCGCCAGGTGCCGCCGGCCGGGACCATCATTGGCACGGGCCTGCTGAACTTCTTCAGCCCGGCCTCGATGCGGGCGATCGTCTTGTCGGCGAGGGGCTTGGCGCGGTCGCCTATGCGCTGACCCGGGATGGTCCAGTCGATCGCCGCCGCAGCCGGTAGGGCGCGGGGTTCGACGATCTGGTTCCGGCACGAGGTGTGCGGGCAGCGGTACACGTACTGGGAGCGGTAGCGGCCCATGTCCCGGCCGGGCTGCTTGAACACCTGCATGGCCTGCACCCACTGGTCGCAGCCGGAGCACCAGGCGCGCGGGCGCAGCCACTTGTCCCAGTCCGGGGTGCGGTTCAGGGACTTGTGCCAGTAGCCGACGTACAAGCGGTCGCGGGACTGCGGGGCCTCGTGCACGGTGCGCGGGTTGGCGTGCATCGAGTTGAGGGCGATGATCCGGGTGCGGTAGCCGAGCTTGTGCAGTTCGCCTATCCACCGGTCCCACTGGTCCCACGCGCGGACGTCGGTGACGTTCTCCACCACTCCGGCCTTGACGAGGCCGCCGCGCTCCTGGACGCCGCGCAGGTACAGCGGCACCTCCTCCATCAGCGCCCGCGACTCCTCCTCCAGGTCGGCCGGCTCCTCCTCGTGCTGCTCAACCAGGAGGTCGAGGAGGCTGCCCTGCATCGCGGTGTCGAAGTTGCGGCGCTTCCCCTTCGCGACACTCCAATTAGTACATTCCGGACTAGCCCAGAAGATGTCTGTGACGGGCCAGTCCCACACCGGGGCCTTGCGGATGTCACCGCGGTAATGGCTGGCCTGAGGGAAGTTCGCCTCGTGGGAGTCGATGGCCTTCGCCCAGTGATTGGCGGCCCTGGTGACCTGCACATCCGGCACGGCGTGCGCGCCCTGTGACGACCCGCCTGCGCCACAGAACCAGTCCATGACGCTCAGGGCGTCCCCGTCGTTTCGGTAGCTCATGCAGAGCCCTCCCGTGGTCGGCATCTGGTGAATCGGGGCGCACGGAACCAGGCCCTTGCGGGCCTCGCAGTTCGTGATTCGCACCCGGTCAGGTCTGGCGTTTCTGGGGTCCACTCTGCCATAGTTCTTTAAAGGTTGGCCAGGACGAACAGATTGGAATTCTTGGAGATGGCTTACACTCTGGCCATGGCTACTGGGAAGGGCATCGAGATCGCCGAGGACGGCGTGGCGACGGTTGGCATGACCGAAGCTCGCGCGCTGCTTACGGCCCTGATTCGCGACGTTCGATACGGCGGACAGGTCGGCGCCTTCACGGAGCGCGGAGCCCGACGGGCGTACCTCGTCACGCCCGACTTCTACGAGCAAGCCCTCGCGGACCGGCGTGCCCTCGAAGAACTCCAAGGAGACGCCAAGCCGAAGCGCCGCATCGTGCGCCGTAAGAAGCCGACCACCGAGTCCGACTGACATCCCTTTCTCCTTCATGCCCCGCTGTGCGGGGCCTTTGTCGTGCGCTTAGGCGTTTCGGCGGGCGGGTTGGCTGGTGAGGTGCCAGCCGCGACAGGTGTTGCACCGGTAGGCGCGGGTTTCGCGGCGGTCGCGGCGACGGGTGTCGGTGAGCGCGATCTTGGCGTCGAGACGGTTGCGGTACCGGCGCTTCCCCGTCGCACAGGCCGCGGTCACGGCGCCTCTCCGAAGATCGCCTTGTACTGCTCGCGCATGGGCTGGTCTTCAACGTGTGCGGGGTGAACGCACCGGTTCCGCCCGCACCCGGTCATGACGTTGCCGACCGGGTCCCGCTGGTTGCCGATGCGGAACGCGACCCGGTACACGGAGACCTTGTTGTCGCCGCCGCGCAGTTGCCGGCCGGGGGCGGTCCACAGGAGGTGTCCGTCGTCGGTGGGTCGGGTGCGGCGCCAGAAGATCGCTTCCGGGGCGCTGGGCTTGGGTCCCGGCCTGGCCGGGGGCAGATCGAGTTCTCTGCGGACAGCGGTGATAGTCCTTGTGTGGACGTGGATCCGGCGGGCTATGGCCTTGGTGGTGAGACCGGCCTGGAGAAGTTCGGCGATCGCGGCGCGGGACATCAGGCCGCCTCCTGGCGTTGACGCCACAGTTCCTGCGTGAGGTGCTGACGGGTGATGCCGATGCGCGCGGCGGCGGTGTCGTAGTCGCAGCCCTGGGCGAGGAGTTCGCGGGCGTCGTGGGCGATGGCGGCACCGCGCCCGGATGCGGCGGCCCGCGCATGACCGAGTTCGATCATGAGATCCCGCTGCGGCAGGTGCTTGCGCTCCGCCTTCCACGCGAGATGTGCCTTGTCGCAGGCCGGGCAGACGGGGATGCCGGCCTGCCGGTGTGTCCACCAGCCGCGGTCCGTCCCGCAGTGCCCGGTCCAGTTCGGGACGGCCGCTGGGTCGTCGATGGTGTCGTCGTCCCATGCTGCCGCCGGTGCCCAGTGGGACTTCTTGGCGCGACCAATAGCCCTCTTACTGGCGCCGGGGGCCGCGGCGAGCTTCCTGTACGCCAAGTCCGCCTTGGCATCCGTGCGGCCGTCGATCTTGCCGTAGCGGCCGTTGACGAGATGGGAGATCGTGGCCACGTTCATCCCGCTGACCATGGAGATGGCTAGCTGACCATGGCCGATGGCGTACAAGGCCTGCATCTTGCGCTGCGCCCCGACGGCGGGCCGCTCACTGATCGAGTCGAACGTGTTCGGGGTGAGTGCGAGGAGCCGATCGGCCTTGTCACGCTGGCAACCGCGGGTCAAGCCGTTGACGATGTAGCTGATCGTGGTCTGGGAGACGCCGGACTGGCGGGAGATCGCCCCCTGGGTCATTCCGGAGTCGGTGAGCGTCTTCAGGTGGGCCTGGAGGACCGCGTTGTCGACGAGGTTGCCGCCTTCGTTCATGCGGACCAGCTCGCGGCGGACGTTGGCGAGACGCTGCCCGCGGCGGCAGGTGGCGCACCGGCAGGGCGGCCGGCTTCCGCTTCGGGTGCCCTTGTAGCGGCCTTCGCTTCCGTGGGGCGGGGTCGGGTAGATCCTTTTCATGTCCGCTCCTTCCGAGCACGGTTGGCCCGCCGGGTGCCGGTGACGGCGGCCCAGGCGAGGGCGAGGCAGATGGCGAACGGGACGGTGGCGACGGCGTAGGTGCAGAGGACGGCGAACCACATGCCGGCCGCCGCGAGGAGGGCGGTCAGCGGGTTCATGTCCGCCTCCCGCGCCACGCGTCCCACAGGCCGAGGAGGGCACCGGCGGTGAGGAGTGCGGGCCAGATCCAGACGAGGTTCATGCGGTCCACCGCCTGACCGGGATTCCGGCGGTTTCGGCGAGGTCGGCGCAACCGGTGGCCCCGCGGCTTCCGTTGCGGATGAACGCCAGGCAGGCGTCGGCGCCGAGGTGGACCATGTGCTGGTTGCGGATCGGTCCGGCTCCGCGGCCGTGGGTGCGCCACTGCGCGGGGTGGCGCTCCTCGGTGACGCCGAGGTGGCGGTAGCGGCGGACCCACCAGGAGGCCATTGCGTCGGCGCCGGACGGGCAGGCGCCGTGGATGATGACCGCGGGCACGTTCTGGTAGATCGCGACGACGAGGGCGCTGCGGACCACGTCGTGGTCGGTCCAGTCGCGGGAGCCGGTGACGAGAATCCGGTACGGGCGGTCGCTCATGCCGTCCTCCGGGCTGCCCGCTCGAACCGGGTGCGAGCGGCGATGAACGCGGCGTCGGTGCCGCCACGGTCGGGGTGAGCGGCGGCCATAGCCGCTTTCAGCTCGCCAATGTCTGGGCGGCTGGTGTAGTCGGGCAGTTCGGGCGAGGTCAGGTAGAGGGTGCCGTCCGGCTCCCACCACCCGGCTGACCGACGCCTGATCTCTCCATCCCGCTCGATGGTCTGACGGTCGACGTACCGCTCGGGCCACCCGGCGCGCCGCAGGTAGTAGATGCGGCGGGCTGTCTTCCTGGTGATCCGGAACTGGACGACTCTGGGAGGCTCGTAGAACCGGGAGTCGTCGTTGACGCTGCTGTCGACTCCGTACAGGAACTCGATGGTCTCGGGCGCCTTGTTCATGCGGCGGCCCTCCGCTCACGCCTCGCGGCGGCGATCTGGTGCCCCTTGGCGGTGAGCCTCCACACGTGGATTCCATGGCCCTTGGTGGCGGCCGAGGTGGACGGCACCAACTGCCCGGTGGTGACGATGACGCCGCCCCCGCGCAGGGCGCTGATCGCAGCACCGAGAAAGCCGTGGCCCAGCTCGGGGAGCAGGTTGCGAAGCGTGTTGCATGTGAAGGTGTCGTTGGTGAGGCCGACCGCATACACGGCCTGCTCGACGAGGAACTGGGACCACTTGGACTGGGCGGTTATCTCCGACAGCAGCAGGTCTTTGTCGGCGGCGGCGTGGCGCTCGGCGACCGTGAGACGGCGGGTCATGACGTCACCTCGGGCTTCGTGTCGGTGATCAGGTAGTCGGGGGCGCGGCCCGTGGTGAGTACGTGTCGGATGTCAGCGGCGGCCTGGCTGATTTGCCGGGCCCGGCTCTTGCCGACGTCGGTGGTGGCGCGGCTGGCGGTGGCCTCGTAGCGGGCCGCCAGGTCGCTGAGGGCGGCGCGGAGATGGGTCTCGGTCGGTGTGATGGTGTCGGTCATGGCGTGTTCTCCTTGAGGCAGAGGGGCCGCCCCGCCTGATTTCGGCGGGCGGGACGGCCCCGGAAGCGGTGGATCAGGTGGTGGGCTGGGGAGGGGCGTCGGCCCACGGGTCGGCTTTCACGTCCCACGGGCCAGGCGCGGCGTCCCGCTTGGCCCTGCGGTCGGTCGGCGAGAGTCGCGCGTCGCGCGGGTCGCCCCAACCGAGGCCATCGATATAGGCGTCGACTTCGCGGTCGATGTTCAGGCCAACGGAGTCCAGGTACTCGGCGAGACCCGCCGCGTGCTGGTGTGCTTCGTCGCCTTCGCTGAGCGCGAGCCCTTCACCGACCTGCCGGATCAGGGCGAAGCGCAGAGTGTGGATGGCGTGCCGGTATGAGGCGGTGTCGGCCGAGGCGGTCTCTCCGGCGGCGAGGGTGGCGTGGATCTGGGCCATGCGGAGGTGAAAGTCGGTGGCGACCGGGTCAGTCGGATGGGCGCGGTCGGGGCTGCTGACGAACGAGCCCCGACTGAGGTGCCGTTCGGCTTCGGTGCGGTGGTTGGTGTTCATGCGACAGCACCGCCCGTCAGGGTCGTAGCGGGCCAGTCGGTGGAGCCCTCGGCGGCGTCGGTGTCCCATTCGCCATCGGTGGTCTGGTCGTCTCGGGTGACCGCGTACTCGGACGCGGCGGCCGGAGCATCAGGCGGCGTCGGCACGGTGAGAGCGGCGACACTGAGCGGGGCCTTGGCGGGGGCGACTTCGGCGTGCGCGATCCCCCCGAGCTCCTCGGCGACGTAGGCCATGCCGTGCAGCGCGTCGGATGCGATCAGCCTGGACAGCTCGCCGGTGGCGCGGGCGACGAGCATGTTCTGCGGCTGCTTCTTCCACTCCGGCTTGTTCAGCAGCCCGAGCTGGTTGGCGCGGGCGGTCGTCCACTCGACGGTCTGCCAGCTGTCGCTCCCCTTGCGGCGGCCACGCATGACGCACCGCTCCGGGGTGGACTCGACGAGTTCGATCTCGTGGCCCTGCTTCTGGACGACGGCCCGCATGGCGTGGGCCCGGAGGGCGGGGGTGCCCTGGATGACGTCGATCGACTTGAGGGTGGCCATGGGCTTCAGTCCGAGCTCGGAGCCGGCGAGGATCGCGGCGGCGATGTCGCCAGGCTTGCCCCGCAGGGTGGCGGGAACGAAGGAGGTGGCGGCCAGCTTCTGCGCCATCTGGTACGCCAGGTCGGCTTCCTGCGCCCACGCCATGAGGGCGTTGGCTCCCTCGGTCGGGGCCGGGGCGGGGAGGGTGTTGGTCTGCTGGGTGGCGACGGTCTGGTCGTCGCGGGTGGCGATCTCGTTGGTCACTTGAGGTACTCCTCGGTTTCGTTGAGCACGGCCCAGGTGGGCATGGAGATGACGGGGATGTCTTCGACGGGCCCGGTCCAGTCGGGCCAGATGCCGGTGGTGGTGCAGTCGGCGTAGATGCGGAGGGCGCGTTCGTTCTTGGCGCGGCCGATGTCGCGGTCCTGTCCGGCGAGTTCGCGCACGGTGATCAGGTACGGGGCGGTCTTCTGCTGGAACACGAAGAGGAACCGACAGCCGTCGGGGGCGAGCCCAGCGGCCTCGATGCCGTCGACGTACAGGGCGTCTTGCTGGTGATAACCGTGATCGCGGATGGCCTTGGAGATGGTCTCCGGATCGGCCTTGGTGATCGTCTTGTAGTCCACGGCGAGGGTCAGGCCCGGCAGTTGCTTGAGGTAGTCGGGTCGGACGCGGCAGCGGATGCCGGTGGCCGGGTCGGTCCAGAAGATCGACCGTTCGGCAACACCACTGCCGGGTGCGAACAGCGGGCCGGCGAGCGGGTGCTGACGGATCGCCGCAGCCATCGCTGTGACCACCTCGAAATCCTTCGTCAGCAGCGGCACTTTGCCCTCGGCGTAGGCGTCGTCCCGCTCGGACTGCGCGTCCTTCTTCCGCCAGTCCGGGTAGTCGATGACCGCCAGCTCCGGCCCCTCACCGAGCACCAGGAGGTGCGCGGCGTGCCCGAGGTCGAACTCCTTCTTGTGGGGCTGCGGGTTGTCGCGGTCGTACTTGAACTGGGCGGGGCAGCCGGGCGCGAGGAGCTTCCGCAGGCCGGTGGACGAGATGGATGCCCTATCGGCGTGGTACTCGTCGGTGGACAGGCCGTCCACGACAACCGGGTCGGCTATCGCGGCCGGTTCGATGGTCGTGGTCACTTCGTGCCGTCCTGTTCTTCGAGGCAGTCTTCGCACACGGGGCCTTCGGGTTGCCGGGCGAATGGTCCGGCGGTTCCTTCGCAGCGGGCGCAGGCGATCGGCGGCATCAGAAGGGGGTCCTGTCTGCGAGTTGCCGGGCGCTTCGCCGCCAGAGCGGGAGTCGCCAGGCGATGAAGTCGAAGCAGTGGCAGTAGTCCCAGTCGCCGTCGCCGCCTTCGGTGATGTAGCCGTGGCCGCCCTTGCCCTGGCAGTCGGGGCACTTCGGGTTGGCCTGCGGTTCGCGGGTGATGTGGATGGCGCGCTGGTGGTACTCCACCTGCCAGCGGCCGAGTCGGATGTCCACGGTGTGCCTTTCGTTGGGGCCCGCCGCCCGGTGGGGGCCGGGCGGCGGGTGGGCGGCGCGGAGTTGGGGCTCGACGCGCCGCAGGGAGGGTGGTCAGGTGGCGGGCTGTTCAGCGGCCCGCTTCTCGGCGAGCTTCTTGAGGTGCGCGGCGTAGTCGTCGTGCCACGCCTGTGGGTCGTGACCGGCTTTCGCGGCGATGTCCCACGCGTGCTCGCTGAAGTCCCCCGCGTCCAGCTCCTCACCGAGTTCGGCGACGACCTTTTCGGCGAGCCTCGGGTCAGCCGTGTGGAGGGCGTCGAGGAACCGGTACGCGGACCAGGCGTTCACCCCGGCCAGGGCGAAGGAAGCCATGGCGCCCGGATCCCGACTCGGGGCGCCGAGCATGTCGCCGGTGGATCGGAGCGTCTGCTGTAGGAGGGACCTCACCATCTCGGGGATGGTGCCCATCTCGTCGACCTCGGCGGGCATGTCCGTGGCCATGTCGGCGGTGTCGTCGGCATCGGCGAAGATGCCGGGCCACAGTTCGAGGGCCTGCTCGAACGTCTCTTCCTCAACCGGTCCGATGCCGGCGTACCGCTCCGGCATTTGGACTCCGATGAAGTCCTCGCCGAACAGCATGAAAGCCTTGAGGTCGGTGGTGACGTGGACTCGCAGGGCCTGTCCGGTGTCGGCCCAGCGGGCGAGCAGCCGGGAGCTGACGGCCGGGAACGCGAAGATGGTTCCGGGCTGGACAGATGCACCCCGCAGGAGGCGCCGCCAGTCCGCGAACTCCTGGTCGTCCGTGACGGGGATGCGGATCTCGGTGTACTCGGTACCGAAGACGACGAATCCCTCGGCGAGGGCGATGCGGATCGTGTCGCCGCCACCGTGGGCGCTGACCCATTCGCGGAGCGGCTTCAGCCAGGAGGTGGGGATGGTCCGCGCCCACGGCTCCTGCTTGGCGTCGTCGTACTTGAGCCGGTAGCGGGCGGCGGCGAGGGTGAACCGGTCGGTCGCGACGGCGTACAGGTGGCTGGAGTCGGCGTCGAGGCGAATGCCGTTCAGGATCTCGATCGACTCGCTGCCGACATGTCCACGGACCTTGTCGATGAGCTGGCCGAGCCTGTGGGCGTTGATGGTGACGGACATGGGGTCCCTCTCTGGGATGCTGGTCTCGGATGCCCCGCCACTTCGACTGGCGGGGTGTTCTCGTGTGGCCCGCCGTCGCGCCGGTTTGCGGGCACGGCGCGACGGCGGTGTCAGGCGGCGTGCTCGCGCAGCGCGTCCCACAGGGGCCGCACGTCGATGGGTGCGGTCGCTTGGTCGGCACCGTTGCTGGTGTCGCGGACCATCGACGGCACGGTGATCGCGGTGTTCTGGGCCTTGTACGCCCGCAGTTCGAGGAGTTCGGCCCGCATGTCGGCGGCCTGCTGCTCGGCTTCCTGGGCGCGCGCGGTGGCCTCGCAGGCGGCGACGAGTCGCGCGGTCGCGATGTCGTCGGCGAGGTCAGCCCGGTGCACGGCGTCCCGCCAGGCCGCGTACATGTCGGCCCGGTCGGCGAGGAGGACGGCGAAGTAGTCGTCCGCCGCCGCCTGCCGGTCCAGCAACCGCACGTTCTCGTCACGGAGTTCGGCTATCCGGTCGTCGGCGCGGTGGGTGCCAGTGCCGCGCTGCCACGGGATGGTCAGGCTCACGAGGCTGCCGCCTTGGCCTTGACGTGCGGGCACTTCGCGGCCAAGTCGATTTCCGCGCGGTACCGACTCCAGCCCATGAGTTCGAGTCGGTAGCCCTGTCGCCGGTACTTGGCGCGCTCGCGCTTCATCGGGTACTTCTCCTGCCACGCCTGCTCTTCGGTGGCGTGCGCCTCGTCGCCGTATGCGGCGGTGAGCACGCCGCAGGGGCAGCCGCACGGCGCCCAGGTGATCCAGACGCAGTTGGCGAGCGGCAGCGTCTCCTCGCCGATTCGAACCATCAGGTCAGGCATTGTGGCTTCCTCCGTGGTTGAGGTGGCGCCCCAGGAGGAGGAGCGCGGTGGATGCGGCGGCGAGGAGGGTGGTGGCGGGGCCGAGGCCGAGAACGTCGAGGAGGAAGCTGCGGTCGTCCTTGTCGCGGGCGGCACGATCAACGACCCGGCGCGCGGCGGCGATCTGGCCCGGTGTGCACGTTCCGAGGGCCACCTCGAAACCGGCGTCGGGCTGGTCGTCGGCGTGCCGGATGCCTTGGGTGCGGCGCTTCGGCGTCACCGTGCACCCCCGGCGAGGTCGTCGCTGAGCTCGACGTATCCGGCGGCGATGTCGGCCCGCAGGTTCGGGTCGGTGATCCAGGCGGGGATGGCCCGTTCGACCAGATCCAGGGCTCGGAGGAGCGGGCCGGCGACCTCCGTTTGCATGACGGGTCCGGTGTCGCACAGCAGCTCGGACAGGACGGCCGTTTCGGGGCGCATGAGGGTCATGCCGCCACCTGCTCGCGCTGGTAGCGGACGCTGGTGGGCTGCCGGACACCGTCTTCGGCATCGAACTGTCCGGCCACGTCCGGCTCGCCGTCGGCGATGCCGTCGTAGTCGAGGGTCCACAGGACTCGGCGGAGCTCGGACCTGAGCGTCTCGTGCGAGCTGATGACCGCGAGCCGGTCGTCCAGGTCGACGTGCTCGGCTGCGGTCGCCGCAGTACGGGCGTGGGATATGGCGTCGGCGAGCAGCGGGGAGGCAGTCACGCTGCCACCGTCTGACGGGCGTTGTAGACGGGCGTCGCGGTGTACTCGCGGCTGTACCGGCAGCGGAGGCTCGGCGCCCGCGTCTCACGCCACCGGATCGGACCGTGGCACTTCCGCAGCGGGTTGTGGAACCACTCGCGGCTCATGGCCAACTTGCCGCAGCCAGGGCACTGGACCATCGGGCCGAACGGGCTGGTGCCGAGGTTGTCGCGGCGCTGCCAGCTTTCGAGGCGGCGGACCTCGAAGCTGCCGTCGATCGCGTGCTCACCGTCAAGGTCGGGGTACTCGTCGCCGTAGTTGGCGAGAGCTTCGTCCTCGGTCGCGCCCGGGGCCCTGACCACGTAGACGGTCGTGACCTCGACGACGATCGGCCACTGGACCTCGTCCAGACCCCAGATGCCGCGCTTGTGGGCGGCGGCGGCGATCAGGTTGGTGATGTCCGGGTCCGGCTCGGTCAGCTCCGGGCGCGGGAACTTCTCGCCCAGGTAGTCGTGGTCCCCGGAGTGTCCGAGCTTCAACTGGCAGTCGCGGGAGGAGAACTCCTCGCCGTCCCTGTACAGCGGTTCGTCGCAGGTCATGACGTGCTCCTGGCGGTGTAGTTGGCGGCGAGTTGGGCGAAGTGGGTGTCGGCGTCCGTGTCGAGTGCGCGACGGTCCGGGTCGTCCAGCGGCAGGGATTCACGGATACGGGCCAGGTCAGCGAGGACGGTGTCCAGCGGCACATCCAGACGCTCGATCGGGGCGGTCATCGGTCGCCGCCCGTCGTGACGTCGATGTGGGTGAGGCTGATGCACGCGCCGTGCCCGTCGACCCAGACGACGTCGGTGTGACCGCCGAGGACCGAGGCGCGACTACGGGTGCGGGTGACGATGCGCTCGCCGCTGGGGTCGACCTCCGGACGGAAGCCGGGGTAGGCCACGACCGGCGTGCCCACCGGGTACAGGGAGTTGAACTCGTCGGCGTTCATCGGTTGCCGCCCTTCGGCTTCACGGCGGCGAGGCCACGGCGTGTGGCCTTCCGCCGGGACGCGGCCGACGAACGGCGCGGGCGACCGGTCGGGTTCAGGCCCACCAAGTCAGGGCGGGTGCTGGGCTGCGAGGCGTTCATCGGTCGCCGCCGATCGGGGTGCCGTCGGTGCGCTGCTCGTCAGCGGGGGCGGGATCGCCCAGGCGCCGGAGAGCGTCACAGACCTGGTCGGCCCGCAGCCATGTGGCGTCCATGGATTTGGCCTTGCGCTCGATCTTGTCGGCGGCCTCGTTCAGCACCTCGGCGCGGGTCGGGCGGGCTGCCAGCTCGGCGCGGACCCGGTCCAGCTCGGCCAGCAGTTCCGGGACCGAGCGCCGAGCACTCGCTACGAACTGAACGTCGGCCTCCGATGCGGCATCCGCGACTAGCAGCGGAAGCGCTCGAACCTCGCCGCCGTTGCCTTCACGCTCGACGTAGATGAGCGGTCGACCGTTCTCCGCGTCAGCCACCAGCCAAGGGCCAGCCGTAACCTCGTCCAGCCGACGGGAGCGGATCTCCTGCTCGCGTTCCGGCGTCAGGGCGGTGGGGTTGGTGTCATCCGGGGTGGCGGATGGGATGATGTTGGGCATGGGTTCTGCCTTTCGTCTTCGCGGGTGGAGGTGGGACTCGTAGGCCCCTGCTGCCGGTCTCGACACCGGCGGTTGGGGCCGTTTGCCGCTCTAGGCGGCGTCGGAGAGCTGCGCGATTGCCTGCGGCTTGCGGGCGGCGGGGCGACTCCTGCGCCGGGTCCCGGTCCGGTAGTGGGGCTGGTCGCTGTGACGCTTGGCGATCTCGGCAAGGTCGGAGTCCGAGAATTTGAGCTGTCCGGCCATGCGGTGCTTGGGGAACCCGTGACGGTTGACTCCGTCGCGGAGCCACTTCTCACCCTTCTTGCTGGCGTCGTCCTTGTCTCGGAGGCCGAGGCGGATCGCGGCCTCCGAGACGCTGTAGAAGTTCTCAAGGACCGGCTTCGGCTTCGGCTTCGTGGGGGCGGCCATGGTTCTCCTTCCTGTGCTGGTCCTCGTCTGGGGCGAGGAGCCGGCGGTCGTCTTGGGGGATCTGGAGTGCGGTGCGTAGCGCCGTGTACGTGGGGCGCCTCATGTGCCGCCTCTCCCCCGTTTCGATCTGGGAGAGGTACGGCCTCGTTATCTGGGTCCTGGCGGCGCACTCGGCTTGGCTCATGCCGAGTTCCATGCGGCGGGTGCGGATTTCCGCCCCGTCCACCTGGTAGGTGGTGGCTGGGGGTTGTTCCATGCGCAGAACCTAGTGGTTGCGCATATAGGTTTCTAGAGGTACCGATGAGTAACCTCTATTCATCTCTATCAAACTACAGAGACCTCTAGGCGAACCTATGGCCAAAGGTCACGTTCGGGCCATGGCGTGAGACGGCTCTAGCGGTAGCTATAGGTAGCTGGGATACTCCCCGGTATGGCCGCCCCCACGGATCACGACTCACACCGGCGCCGCATCCTTGGCGAGCTGGTCAAGCAGCAGCGCCGCGCCCTCGGGTACAGCAGCAAAGAGAAAGCGGCCGAGGCAGTCGGCTTGTCCCACGTCCCGTACCGGAACGTGGAGAACGGGCTGGCCGTCAGCGACCTCACCTACACCAAGGTGGAACTTGCCTTCGGCCTACTCCCCGGCTCATGCCGGGCGTTCCTTGACGGCGCCGACAGCATCAAACTGACCGACGGCGGCGAACTCATCCCCGGCGCCCGCAGCTGGCCGTCGCTCGCCGACATCGATGCCCGCGCCAGGGAAGCGATCCAGGCCGCAGTCGAAGTCACCGCCCCCGACCTCTCCGTCGGGCAGGCGAAGGAGCTCGCCCTCAAGGCACTTGAGGAGCTCCGCAAGCGAGACCTACTACCAAAGCCTGAGTGATTCGCACCCGATTCAGTACAACCATTCGTGTGTGACGCGATTGTGACGGTGCGTCTGGAAACAAACCCTGTGAGACGGGTGCCCTCCGTGTGCCCAACGTGGCACCCTGCATCTACCTGGAGGGGTTCTCCGCGAGTGAACAGGGGGGACCTATGAACACAGTCATCAACGTCGACCTCGGACCGGGCCACATAGCCAGCGTGTTCAAGATCGGCGATGGGATGGTGTGCGTCCTGACCCCGGAAGCGGTCGCTGACAGCGCAGTCCAGAAGCGCATCAGACGACTGCTCAAGGGACAAGGACTCGACTGCCGATCTTGCTGCGGGTGCCCGGTGGGCACGGCAGAGTAGACGCAGTCACGCGGAGACTGGCGGTCAGGGGTGCCCGCCGGTAATCCGCTCTCAACTCACCAGGGAGTACACGCATGCCGTGGGTCGAGTGGCGGGGAAACAGCTGCCGGGTCCGGTGGGAGACCGGCAAACTGCACCCCGAGACCGGCAAGAAGCTCTTCGACTCGAAGTCCAGCACCAAGTGGACCGAGACGGAGGCATACGACTACGGCCTCGACCGCGAGTCGGACGTCCGCAACGACCGGTACATCAGCCGGCGCGACGGATCCGTCCTCATGGAGGACCTCTGCCCGGCGTGGCTGGCGCTACAAGACCTGGCCTACGACTCAATCCGCGCGTACCGAACTGTCATTACCGCCCAGATCATCCCCTACTGGGGCGACAGGGCCGTTGGCGACATCAGTGTTCCTGAGTACGACGCCTGGGCCAACCAGGTCAGAGCGAAGTGGTCACGAAACTACGCGCAGAGCATCCTGATGGTCTTCGGCCTGATCATGAACTACGCAGTTGAGTGCGAGATGCGGAAGTCGTCCCCCGTCATCAAGCGCACCCGCCGGGGGCGATTCGTCAAGAAGGCCCGACCGCGAAAGCGCCCACTCGACATGGCTGTCGTGCACCAGCTGGCCATGAATGCCCATACCGTGTGGGGCTTCCCCGGGTACGTGTTCTTTCTGACCGTCCCGTTCACGGGACTGCGACGCTCGGAAATGTTCGGGCTGCGAAGGGAGTTCGCTTCCCCCACCTGGCCGGCATCCGATCCCAGAGCGGACCCCGAGGAGACTGAGCGGTACGACGACGACATGGAACGCTACGGCCAGGGCGAGGGGCTCATGCCTGCCCTGCGGGTTGAGTATCAGCACAAGTGGATGCACGGCCGCCCCACACTGACTGCACCGAAGTACGAGTCGAGTCGCACATTGGTGCTCCCCCCATTTCTTTCACGACTTCACGAGCAGCTGCTTGCGTCGCACACTTCCGAGTGGATGTTCCCGGCAATCGGCGGGGGCCCCCTGATTCGATCGAACTGGTCGATCAGCTACTACGGGCCCATCACTCTCGGGGCGGAGGAGAGAGTTGGCAAGCGCGCCCGGTCCAAGATCCCGCCCGTTGAGGCGTGGCGGGTCCGGCAGCCCGACGGCGAGTGGGGCCCCAAGCGCATGCACCTGCTGAGGCACGGCCACAAGGAATGGCTCGACGAGGACGAGAAGCATTCGCGGGTGGCGGTTGAGGCGCGCATGGGACATGAAGTTGCCGGCGTGGAGGGGCTGTACGGAAACGTGACGCCTACGATGGAACGGCGCATCATGGCGGCACTTGAGGAACGGTGGGCAGCGTTCGCGGCGGCTCAAGGACCCGGTTGGGCGCCACCCGCTCCCATCCCCCTCCCAGTGGATCAAGAGGACATTGCTGGGTAGCTGGTCAGCGTGGGGTTAGGTGGAGGCACTTCGACATCAACCAGGTCTCCATCAGCGAGTCGCGCAAGAAGGCCGTCGCCTTCTCCTCCGGCTACTACGACGTACGTCAGGCCGTCGTCGCCCTCAAGTCCTCCGAGGCGGCGCGGGCGACGAGCGTGGCGGACCTCAAGAACGTGAAGCTCGGCGCCCAGGTGGGCACCACCAGCCTCGACTTCATCAACGATCTCGTGAAGCCCGCCCGGCCGGCCGCCGTCTATCAGAAGAACGACTTCGCCAAGTCCGCGCTCAAGAGCGGCCAGGTGGACGCCATCGTCGTGGACCTGCCCACCGCCTTCTACATCACCGGCGCCGAGGTGCCGGAGGCGAAGGTCGTCGGACAGTTCCCCAACTCCTCGGCCACGCCGGAGCAGTTCGGGCTGGTACTCGACCGGGACAGCGCGCTCACCTCGTGTGTGAGCGGTGCCGTGGACGCCCTCCGGAAGGACGGCACGCTCGCCGCCCTGGAGAAGAAGTGGCTCTCCGAGGCCGTCGACGCGCCGGTACTCAAGTGACCTCGTACACGCCGCCCACACGCGACAGGGAGCCGGTGACGGGGACGGAGGCGACGGCGAAGGGCGGGTACGTCCCGTCGGAGCGCCGTATCGCCCGCGAACGCCACCGGCGCGCCCGCGCCCGGCGCGCCACGGCCGTCGCCGCCCTCAGCACCCTGGTGACCGGCGTGGTGCTGTTCGTCCTGATCACCAACTCCCCCGGCTGGGACCGCACCAGGGAGACCTTCTTCAGCGCCCACTACGCGCGCGTGGCGCTCCCGCAGGTCCTGGAGGGCCTGTGGCTCAATCTGCGGCTGCTGGCGGTGTGCGGCGCGGCCGTGCTGGCTCTCGGCCTGCTGCTCGCCGTGGCGCGCACCCTGCGCGGGCCGGTGTTCTTCCCCGTGCGGGCGCTGGCCGCCGCGTACACGGACTTCTTCCGCGGACTGCCGCTGATCATCTGCCTGTTGCTGGTGGTCTTCGGTGTGCCCGCGCTGCGCCTCCAGGGGGTCACCAACGATCCCGTGCTGCTGGCGGGAACCGCGCTCGTGCTGACGTACTCGGCGTACGTCGCGGAGGTCTTCCGGGCGGGCATCGAGTCCGTCCATCCCTCGCAGCGCGCCGCGGCGCGCTCCCTGGGGCTCAGCGGTGGCCAGGCGCTGCGCTTCGTCGTGCTCCCGCAGGCCGTGCGGCGGGTGGTCCCGCCGCTCCTCAACGACCTGGTGTCGCTCCAGAAGGACACCGGTCTCGTGTCGATCGCCGGCGCCGTCGACGCGGTGTACGCGGCGCAGATCATCGCCGGCAAGGACTTCAACTACACGCCGTACGTCGTGGCGGGGCTGGTCTTCGTCGCGCTGACCATCCCGATGACACGGCTCACCGACTGGGTGACGGCCCGGATGGACCGGCGGCGGGCCCAGGGAGGGATCGTATGAGTACGGCGAAGGACACGGCGCCCGCTACGGAGGAGACGCCGGGCGCGGTCGCAAAAGCCGGAGCAGGGGCCGTAGCAGGGGCCGGGGACGGGGCTCCGGTGCTGCGGATGGAGGCCGTCCGCAAGTCGTTCGGGGCGTCGCTGGTGCTGCGTGACGTGGATCTGGCGGTCGCCCCGCACACGGTGACCGCGCTGATCGGCGCCTCGGGGTCCGGGAAGTCGACCCTGCTGCGCTGCGTGAACCTCCTTGAGGAGGTGGACGACGGGGCCATCTGGCTCGACGGCGAGGAGATCACCGACCCGGGGACCGACACGAACGCGGTACGCCGCCGGATCGGTGTGGTGTTCCAGGCGTACAACCTCTTCCCGCACCTCACCGTCCTCCAGAACATCACCCTCGCCCCCCGGCGCGTCCACGGCCTCTCCCGCCCGGAGGCCGAGGAGCGCGCCCGTGAACTGCTGGAACGGCTCGGGCTCGCGGCGAAGGCCGACGAGTACCCGGACCGGCTCAGCGGCGGGCAGCAGCAGCGGGCGGCGATCGTACGGGCGCTGGCGGTACGCCCCCGGCTGCTGCTCCTGGACGAGATCACCGCCGCGCTGGACCCGGAGCTGGTGGGCGAGGTGCTCGGTCTCGTGCGCGAGGTGAAGGACGAGGGCATGACGATGGTCATCGCCACCCACGAGATGGCCTTCGCCCGGGAGGTCGCCGACCAGGTCTGCTTCCTGGACGCCGGGGTGATGCTGGAACGCGGCACGCCGGACGAGGTCTTCGGCGCTCCCCGGGAGGAGCGCACCCGGAGGTTCCTGCGGCGGATCGTGGAGGCGGGGCGGCTGTAGGCCGTCACGGGGAAGGTCCCGCAGGGCGGGGGAACGGCCCTCCCCCTCGGTCCTCCCCCGTCAGTCCTCCTCCGGCCCCGACGGCGACACCAGCCGCTCCAGCAGGTCCTGGAAGTCGTCGCCGACCACGATGCGCAGCCCGCCCGCCTCCGTGTTGCCCTCGTCCCGGTCGCTGAGCTGCGTCAGCGTGCCGCCGCGCCACCAGTAGACGTACGGGCTGATCGCCCCCGGCGCGTCCTCGAAGCCCGACGCGGCGAACGACGCCATCGCGTTCAGCGACGGGATGACGGTGGCGTCCCGTATCGCGTGGAAGGCCAGCTGATGGCGGAACGGGAACGCCACCAGCGCCCCGTCCGGGCCGAGCGTGCGCCCCGTGACCTGGTGGACGAGGCCGTCCAGGGCCAGGACGCGGCTGGCGGTGTAGAACGAGTCGCCCATGACGACCTCGAACCGCATGTCGCCGTCCTTGACGGTCTCCCGTCCCTCGACGGGCAGTTGACGCAGATTGCCGAGGGCGCGCGCCCGCAGTTCGGGCAGCGGGCCGAGCGGTTCCAGTGCCTCGTCGGTGAGCATCATGACGCTCTCCGGGAGGTCGAGCGCGAGGATCTCGTACAGTCCGGGCGCCACCGAGCGCGCGTATCCGAACGCCTGCGCGTCGAGACTGTCGCCGCTGATCACCCTCGGGTAGAGCTGGGCGCGGATCTGCTCGGGCGGCAGCGTGTCGAGGGCGGACGGGCCGTCCATCGTGCGCAGCACCATCCCGGCGTGCCGGCGGATCAGGTCGCCCCACACGCGGGGGCCCCGGTCGTCGTGGTGGCAGACGGCGGCGAGATTGCCGAGTCCGAACTGGCGGCCCGCGCTGTCGGTAGCCATGTCCGCGTAGAGCGTGACCTCCAGGCCCCGTTCGGCGAACGCCTGCCGGACCTGGCTGCGGAAGTGCGCGGCCTCGTCGGTGGAGAAGAAGGAGAACTCGGGATCGCGCGGTGTCTCGCGCCCGTCCCGTCTCGGCCCGCGCCTGAACAACCCCACGTCGTCCGCCTCCCCATGATCGCGTCCACCGGGCGCCGCCCGTCCCCGTTGCCCCTGTGATCGTCCGCGTGCGTCGAACGATCGATGGTAGGCCCTGGGCGGCCGTCGGCAACCTCCCGGGTGTCCGTACGGTGCGGGGCGGCCGGGTCAGGCGGAGACCGGAACGACCAGGTCCGCGCGGTCCCGGCCGCGCGCCACCAGCCGGGCGTTGACCTCGTCGGAGTCCCGGACCCAGCGCTCGGCGTACGCCCGTTCCTTGCCGAAGCGCACATGCCGGTCGACCAGCCGCCGTACCCGTACGACGGGGTCGGTCTCCAGGAACCACGCCTCGTCGACGAGCGCGCGGACCGGCGCCCAGGCGGCGTCGTCGTGCAGCAGGTAGTTGCCCTCGGTGATCACCAGCGGGACGTCCGGGGCGACCGGGACACTGCCCGCCACGGCCTCCTCCAGCGCGCGGTCGAACGCGGGCGCGTAGACGACGACGCCCGGCTCGGGAGCCCGGAGCCGGGCGAGCAGCGCGGCGTAGCCCGGGGCGTCGAAGGTGTCGGGGGCGCCCTTGCGGTCGGCGCGGCCGAGGCGGTTCAGCTCGGCCTGGGCGAGGTGGAAGCCGTCCATGGGGACGATCACGGCGCTGTCGCCGAGCGCCGCGACCAGCTGGGCCGCGAGCGTGGACTTGCCCGCGCCGGGCGGTCCCGCGATGCCGAGGATCCGGCGTCGGCCGGGGACGGCGAGCCGCCGGGCGCGGGAGGTGAGGGTGCCGAACTGCCGCGCGTCCATGGGGGCATTGTTCCATCCGGGTCCGACCGGCCGGGTGTGCCTGTCCGGGTGCGCGTGTCCGGGTGCGCGTCGCTCCGCCCCGTCTCAGGGCGTGGCGGTCGCCGGCTGGAGGAGGTCCCAGCGGTTGCCGTACAGGTCCTCGAAGACCGCCACCGAGCCGTAGGGCTCGTGGCGGGGCTCCTCCAGGAAGCGGACGCCGCCCGCCGTCATCCGGGCGTGGTCGCGCGCGAAGTCGTCCGTGTGGAGGAAGAACGCCACCCGGCCGCCCGTCTGCCCGCCCACGCGCGCCCGCTGCCCGTCGTCGGACGCGCGGGCCAGGAGAAGCGCGGCGTCGCCGCCGCGCGGCCGTACGACCACCCAGCGGGTGCCGTCGCCCCGGTCGGTGTCCTCGACCAGGTCGAAGCCGAGGGGGCCGGTGAAGAATGCGACGGACTCGTCGTAGTCGCGGACGAGGAAGGTGACCAGGGCGAGGGAGGGCATGGCCGCACGTTATACGTATGACCAGCGCCGGGCAAGGCCGCGTGCGGGCCACCGGGCGTGGCGAGCGGCACCGACCCGGCCACGGTCCCCGCCCGGACCGGCGGACCGGGCGGCCAGGTGGAGTGCGGTGACGATGGGCGCGGACGGCCGCCCGCACGGTTTCGCTGCACAGACCGACCAGCGAGGGTCACCGCCGAACACCTCAGTCACCGGCGGGGAGTCCGTCACGTACCCGTGAAAGGGAAACGCTTCCAGTTCGGCGTACCGCCCGGGGACAGCGGACTGACCGCGCTCGCCGCGCGGATCAGCGCGTGGAACGCCGGCCCTGGGTGAGGGTGCCGGGTCCGTCGACGCGTTCGCCGCCGGACGTCGCCGGACGTCGCCGGAAGGCCGACGCGTTCCGGCGGAGCCCGCTTC
Source organism: Streptomyces sp. NBC_01498 (assembly GCF_036327775.1). Lineage (NCBI taxonomy): Bacteria > Bacillati > Actinomycetota > Actinomycetes > Kitasatosporales > Streptomycetaceae > Streptomyces > Streptomyces sp. NBC_01498. The sequence goes on from NZ_CP109598.1 coordinate 1,273,155, forward strand.
CGGCGTGGTCCCGACCGCCCCGAGCGCCCCGCCGTGCCTTGTGTGCCGTCGGACCAGCCCGTCGGAACACCGCGCACGGCGGGGCCGCTCCGGGGCTACGGTGTCCAGCCCGCCGGAAGTTCGTACTCCCAGCCCGGCCGCCACCAGTCCGGCGGCTCCTCGATCGCCTCGCGCAGCGGCGTGCCGCCGAGGAGGGAGGCCAGGGCCCAGCGGTTGGCCGAGTGGGCGACGACCAGGACGCGTTGGCCGTCGCGTTCCGCGCTCAGTTCGCGCAGGAAGTCCGCCGTGGAGCGCTGCACGTCGCGGTAGCTCTGGCCGTCGAGGAAGGGTTCCATGAGGTGGCGGGCGCGGCGCGGGCGGAGTTCGGCCAGCGGGCGGCCGGTGAAGTGGCCGTAGTCGCACTCCCGCAGCCGTACGTCCTGGAGCAGCGGCACCGCCGTCCCGGCGAACGCGATCCGCGCGGTGTCCACCGCCCGTGCCAGGTCGGAGGTGTACACCACGTCGATCCCGTCGTCGCGGCGGCGGTCGCCGAGTTCGGCGGCCTGCCGCCGGCCCGCCGCCGACAGCTCGCCGGGGCGCCAACCCGTCGCGAGACCGGCCTCGTTGTCGGTGGTGGTGGCATGGGTCTCGTAGACGAGTCGGACGCTCATGGCAGTTGACGCTCCATCAGTTTCCGGGTGAGGGGAAGGCCACGGGACTGCGCTTGCCGTTCCGGCCCACCGCGCGGACGCCGAAGAAGACATTGTCCTTGGACAGGTCCACCGTGTGCGTGGTGGTGAGCCCCACCTTGATGACGTGGGTCCACTCCGGCTCCGTCGTCTCCCGCCACACCACCTCGTAGCCCGCCAGGTCCGGCTCCGTCCCCAACGCCCATTTGAGTTCGGTGTCGTTGGTGAGGTTGCTGGTCACGATCCGCGCCTCGCGCGGGGTGCCCGGCGCCTGGGCCAGGGTCCACAGCACCGCGCCGTTCACCTTCGTGACGCGGGAGATGTAACCGAAGTCGCAGAACTCCGGCAGGTCGCCGTACTGCTTGCCGTCCTCCACCCGTACGTCCTGGTGCTGGTGCGCGAAGTCCTCGGCCGGTTCGGTGAACCGGGCCGCCGCGTAGCCCTGTTCGAGGAACGGGATGTGGTCGCCCCCGCGTAGGTACCGGTCGCGCCGGTAGACCACGCGCACGTTCATGCCGGTCGCGTCGTTGTCCCCGACGTCCCTGACGAACCTGGCCAGTTGGCGGGTCGCCGAGTCGTTCTCGCCGCCCACCGAGCGCCGCGTACTCGCCTGCGCCGGGGTCTCGGACGACGGCACGCCCTCGGCGAAGAGCCGCACCGTGTACGGGTCGCGGGTGCCGTCGTCGGCACGCGAGCTGCCGATGATGTCGTTGGTGAACATGCCCTGCACATCGGTGCCCGCCGCCTTGAACTGCCGTGCCGCGTAACCCGATCCGTACAGTCCCTGCTCCTCGCCCGCGACCGCCACGAACACGATCGTCGCCGCCGGGCGCCGCTTCGCCATCACCCGCGCGAGTTCCATCACCAGCGCGACACCTGACGCGTCGTCATCCGCGCCGGGGGCGTCACTCGTCGCGTCCATCACGTCCGAGGCCCGCGAGTCGTAGTGCCCGGCGACGACGTAGACGCGCTCGGGCGTCACCGAACCGCGCAGCGTGGCGACGACGTTGGTGATCCGTGTCGCGACGGGTATGCGCGAGGCCGGTTCCTGGATGTACGACTGGAGCTCGGCGGTCATCCGGCCGCCGGAGACCGCCGCGTACGTCCGCAGCTCCGCCAGGATCCAGTCACGCGCGGCGCCGATACCGCGCTCCGGGTCGTCCTGGACCGACAGTGTGTGCCGGGTCCCGAACGCCGCGAGCCGCCGTACGGTCGCCTCGATCCGGTCCTTGTCGATCTCCCCGAGCAGCTTCCGCAACTCCCGGTCGGGGGCCTGTACGGTGGCGGACCCGCCGCCGTGCTCCCGCCCGCGCGGGCCACCGCCGGGCGCGGCGGCGGCCTGCCCGGCGGCGGCGATCAGCGGGACTCCGGCGGCGGCGGTCACGGCGGCCGAGGTGAGCACGGTTCTCCGGCGCGGGCGGCGCGCGTCGTGCGGGTCGTGCGGATGGCGCGGGTCGTGCGGGCTGTCGGGGCTGTCGGGCGTTCCAGCGGGCTTCTCGGGCATGGAAAATCCTTTCCGAAAGCGAGGGACCGGCGCTTCATCGTCGGGGAAGCGCCATCCCGCCACAAGGCCGCCGAGCCGGACCGTCCGATCAGTGCGGAAGGTCCAGTTCCGCCCTTACGGTCCTGCCCACCGGCACCCGGTCCCGCACCCTCCCACGGACTCCCCGGCGCCTCCACGATCAGCGGCCCACGCCCGCTCCGCGCCTCCAGCGGGAGGACCGGCGGCCGGTCGCCGCCTGCCCCACCACCATCCACCTCCGCGACTCCAAGGTCACCGAGGGCGCCGGCTCGCCCTCGCCCCGGCGCCTGGACAAGCATCGTGACGTAGGCGGCCGGCGCGGTCCGACAGCGCGCCCAACGACCGGACGGCGAACGGCCCTTGGACCGTTCGCCGCCGTGTGTCGTGCTGCCCCGACCTGGTGTCAGGCTTCGTCGGGGGTCAGCCGCAGGGAGATCGAGTTGATGCAGTAGCGCTGGTCCGTCGGTGTCGGGTAGCCCTCGCCCTCGAAGACGTGCCCGAGATGAGACCCGCAGCGTGAGCAGCGGACCTCGGTGCGGGCCATGCCCATCGAGCGGTCCTCGATCAGCTCGACCGCGTCGGTGTCCTTCGGGTCGAAGAACGACGGCCAGCCGCAGTGCGACTCGAACTTCGTGTCGGAGCGGAACAGCTCCGCGCCGCACGCGCGACAGGAGTAGACGCCGGTCGTCTTGGTGTCGGTGTACTCACCCACGAAAGCGGGCTCGGTGCCGGCCTGGCGCAGCACCGCGTACTCGGCCGGGGTCAGCTCCTCGCGCCACTGCTCGTCGGGCTTGTCGATGTCGTACGCCATGACTTTCCTTCCTCGCACGCCGGTGGGACGCGCATCAGCGGGACAGGCGGGCCAGGATCTCGGGACCGAGGTCCGTGACGTCCCCCGCCCCCATGGTGAGAACGAGATCCCCGGGCCTCGCCATTCCCGCCACGGCCTCGGGCACCTCGGCGCTGTCGTGCACGGCCCGTACGTCGGCGCCCGCCGCCTTCGCCGCGTCCATGATCAGCTCGCTGGTGATGCCGGGGATCGGGTCCTCGCGGGCCGGGTAGATGTCCAGGACGACGGACCCGTCGGCGAGGGCGAGGGCCTGGCCCATCTCCGTACCGAGTTCCTGGGTGCGTGAGAAGAGGTGCGGCTGGAAGACGACGAGCAGCCGGGATCCGGGAGCTGCGGCGGCGCGCATGGCCTCCAGGTCGGCGGCCATCTCGGTGGGGTGATGCGCGTACGAGTCGATGACCTGCACGCCGTTCGCCTCGCCCTTGAGCTGGAGACGGCGCTTGACGCCGGTGTACTTGCCGAGCGCGGAGGCGAGATTGTGCGCGGGGACGCCGAGCGCGACGCCCGCCGCGAGGGCGGCCACGGCGTTGTGGGCGTAGTGGCGGCCGGGGACGGAGACGGTGAAGGTGAGGAGACGGCCGTCGAGCATGACGGTGACCTCGCTGGTCAGACCGCGTGCGGTGACCTTGTGGACACGTACGTCCGCGCCCGGCGTCTCGCCGTACGTCACGACCTTGACCGTGGAGCGGTCGCGGATCCTGCCGGTCAGTTCGACGGCGCCGGGCTGGTCGGCGGTGATCACCAGGGCGCCGCCGGGGACGATCTTGCCGACGAAGGTCTCGAAGGACTCGTAGATCTCGTCCATGGAGGCGTAGTTGGCGTGGTGGTCGAGTTCGACGTTGAGGACGATGGCGACCTCGGGGTCGTACTTCTGGAAGCTCCGGTCGCTCTCGTCCGCCTCCGCGACGAAGATCGTTCCCTCGCCGTGGCGGGCGTTGGTGCCGGGGCCGTCGACGTCGCCGCCGATGGCGTACGAGGGGTCGAGGCCCAGCTCCGTGAGGGCGACGGCCAGCATGGAGGTCGTCGTCGTCTTGCCGTGCGTGCCGGCGACGGCGAGGGACCGCAGGCCGTCGCCCATCAGGGCGGCGAGGGCGTCGGAGCGGTGCACGACCGGGACGGACAGCTCGGCGGCCCGTACCAGCTCGGGGTTGTCCGCCCGGATCGCGCTGGAGACGACGACGCACGAGGCGTCGTCGGCGAGGTGGTCGGCGGCGTGGCCGATGTGGACGGTGGCGCCGAGGGCGCGCAGGGCCTCGGCGGTGCCGGACTCCTTGGCGTCACTGCCCGCGACCTTGGCGCCGCGCTGGGTGAGAATCTTCGCGATCCCGGACATTCCGGCGCCGCCGATGCCGATGAAGTGCGGCCGTTCCATGGCGGTGGGGATACCGGGTGCCATACGTGTTCTCCCAGGTGGTGCGACGGGGTGCGGGCCGCCGCGGGTGCGGGCCCGCGCGGGCCGGCGGCCGTGTGCCGTCGGCGCCCGCCCAGCCTATTCGCTCCGGCCCCGCCACCCGGACCCTCCGGCCGCCCGTCAGGCGCCGCCGCCTCCCGTAGCGCCGCCACCGGCGCCGCCGTCCGCGTCGTCCGCCTCCGCGCTGTGGGCGAACAGCTTGAGCACGGGCACGCCGACCTTGTGGCGGGCGCGCGAGGCCCAGTCGCGGTGGAAGAACTCCTCCACGTAGTGCGGTTCGGTGAGCACGATCACCTCGTCGGCGGACGCCTGCTCCACCACGGCCTTGAGATGGTCCAGCGGGTGCTTGTCGACCACCACTCCGGTGGCTTCCCGGCCCGCCGCGCGCAGCACGGACAGCGAGTGGGCGAGCGCGATCCCGGCCGGGCCCCGGGCCTCGGCGCCCTCGGGCTCGTCGCCCTCGCGGCCGGCTTCTCTCAGCTCGCCGTACGCGACGTCGTCGATGGCCCGGAGCAGCGCGTCGGCCTGGTCGCCGCGGGGCTGCATGAGCAGGATGAAGGCGACGTCCTCGTCACCGTGGAGCGTGGTGACGAAGTCGACGTCCACGGACGACAGGGGCTTCTCGATCATCAATACGCTTGTGAACACGACAGGCGCCCTTCGTCGTTCAGGGGCCGCTGAGGCCCACTGAGGAAACCATCCTTCCCCGTGTCCGCACGGGGGTCTGCGTGAGTAAGTGTGCCCAGCGGGGGCTAACCGGAACGGTGAATTCCGCTCAATGTCGGATCCGCCGGTACCGGGTGAAAAGGAACCCGCCCTCCTCCAGCAGGGCGGCCAGCGCGAACCGTCCGGGGTCCGGGATCTCGGGGCCGCCGGTGATGCGCTGGGCGGTGCCCGCCGTGAGCAGCGGCGAGACGGACAGACAGAGTTCGTCCAGCACTCCGGCCGCCACGAACTGGCCGAGCAGACGGGGGCCGCCCTCGGTCAACTGGCGTGTCAGACCCCGTTCGGCGAGGGCCGCGACCGCGCGCGCGGGATCGACGGCGGACCCGTCCCCGGCCACGAGCACCCGCGCGCCCGCCTTCTCGGCGGCGCGCACGCGGGCGGGGGGCGCGGCGGCGCCGGTCAGGACCAGGGTCGGGACGAGGGGCGAGGTGAAGAGGGGGAGCGAGAAGTCCAGGTTCAGACTCGCGCTGACCACGGCGATCGCGGGCGCGGGCGCCTGACCGGCGGCGGCGCGGCGCGCGGCGAAGGCGTCCCGGGCGCGGGCGGGGCGGTAGCCCTCCAGACGAACCGTTTCAGCACCGGCGACGACGACATCCGCGAGGGCGCGCAGCGTGCCGAAGACGCGCATGTCGGCGGCGGAGGAGATGGCCTGCGAGCGGCCGTCGTGCTGGGCGGCGCCGTCGAGGGTGGAGACCATGTTGGCGCGCAGCCAGTGCGGGGCGCCGTGGGAGGTGCCGAGGGTGGCGGGGTACGCGTACGCGTCGGCCAGTTCGTCCAGCGTCCACTCGCGGTCGGACTCGTTGGCACGGTCGGACCCGTGGTTCCGGCCGGACCCGTGGTTCCGGTGGGACCCGTCGTTCCGGCCGGAGTCGTCGTTCCGGTCGTTCCGGTCGGTCTGCTCGGTCACGGGGAACAGGCGTCGCATGCGCAGCAGTCTGACACGCGGCGCCGCACCGGATCGTGCGCCGCGACACGACTCACGGGCGCCGGGGGCGGGGGTGGGCGGGAGCCCGTACGGCCGACCGGGAAAGGCCCCGACCCCGGGTGCCCCCGCATGCCATGATCGGCGGCGTACGGAGCCCGAGCCGGGGCGGCGGTGCCTCGCGCGTTCGCGACGCGTGCGTACGCCCGACCCGTAGCCCGACCGACACGTACGTACGGCCCGCACGCGGCCCGACCGAACAACACGCCCGACCGACCGGGAGGACACCATGCCCGCCTATGCCATAGCTCACCTGCGAGAGGCCGCGCTCGTCCCCGAGATCGTGAAGTACGTCGAGCGCATCGGCGCCACGTTCGAGCCGCACGGCGGCCGATTCCTCGTGCACGCGGCCCAGCACGAGGTGAAGGAGGGCAGCTGGCCCGGAAACGTCGTGGTGATCGGCTTCCCCGGCATCGCCGAGGCACGCGCCTGGTGGGACTCCCCCGCGTACCAGGAGATCGCGCCCCTGCGCGCACGGCACATCGAGGGCGACATCATCCTGGTCGAGGGCGTCCCCGACGGCTACGACCCCGCTGCCACCGCCCAGGCGATGCGGGCGGCCCTGCCCGACGAGTAGCCGCAGGTCCGAGCCCGGCGCGGCCGACAGCCGGAGGGGCGGGCGGCGCCACCGGTGGGGGCACCGGGGCGCGTCCGCCCGGACGGGCGGGAGTCCCGTACGGCTGGACGGGGGCCGGGTCCGGGACGGCCTAGAGTGGGACATCGTGTCCGTCTCCCCCGCCGAACCGGCGTCCAGCTCCAGCCCCGTGTCCCTCTGCGCGCGGGAGCCGCGTGTCGCGGCCGAGCGGCTGGTCGCCGAGATGGTGCCGCCGCCCCGTTTCGACTCCGTACGGTTCGCCACGTACGTCCCCGACCCGGAACAACCCAGCCAGACCGAGGCCGTCACCGTACTGAGCGCCTTCGCGGCCGGGCTCGTCGGCGACAACGGCCGGGAAGGCAAGCGGCGCTGGTTCGGGCGGAGCGGCCGAACGGAGCCGGCCGGCCCCCGTGGTGTCTACCTCGACGGCGGTTACGGCGTCGGCAAGACGCATCTCCTCGCCTCCCTCTGGCACGCGACCCCCGCCGAACCGGAACAGAAGGCGTTCGGCACCTTCGTCGAGTTGACGAACCTCGTCGGCGCGCTCGGTTTCCAGCAGACCGTACGGACCCTGAGCGGCCACCGGCTGCTCTGCATCGACGAGTTCGAGCTGGACGACCCGGGCGACACCGTCCTCGTGTCGACCCTGCTCAGCCGTCTGGTGGAGGCGGGTGTGGCGCTCGCCGCCACCTCCAACACACTGCCCGGCAAGCTCGGCGAGGGCCGCTTCGCCGCCGCCGACTTCATGCGGGAGATCCAGGGCCTGTCCGCCCGCTTCCGCCCGCTGCGCATCGACGGCGAGGACTACCGGCACCGGGGCCTGCCCGAGGCGCCCGCCCCGCTGAGCACCGAGCGGGTGGAGCGCGCCGCGCACGCGACCGAGGGCGCCAGCCTGGACGACTTCCCCGCGCTGCTCGCCCATCTGGCCACCGTCCATCCCAGCCGCTACGGCGCGCTGACGGAGGGTCTGCGGGTCGCCTGCTTCACGGACGTCGGCGCCGTGCCCGACCAGTCGACGGCGCTGCGCCTGGTCGTCCTCGCGGACCGGTTGTACGACCGGGAGATACCGATTCTGGCGTCCGGGCTGCCCTTCGACCGGCTTTTCAGCGACGAGATGCTGAACGGCGGCTACCGGAAGAAGTACTTCCGTGCGATCTCACGTCTCACAGCGCTGGCACGCGACGCGAAGGGCCTGCTCGGCGAGTAAGTTCGGACCGTAACGATGTGCGGTGCGCGAGACACGTGATCATGCGGCATCGATCGGCTCTCGCGTGCCCGATACAGAAGGGTTCACGTCACCATGGCTACCACGCGCCAGGCACACACCGTCTGGGAAGGCGACCTCCTCAAGGGGAGCGGAGTCGTCACGTTCGACTCCTCCGGCATCGCCGAGCAGCCGGTTTCCTGGGCCTCCCGCGCCGAGCAGGCGAACGGCAAGACCAGCCCCGAAGAGCTGATCGCCGCCGCTCACTCCAGCTGCTTCTCGATGGCCCTGTCCAACGGCCTGGCCAAGGCCGGCACCCCGCCGACCAAGCTGACCACGCAGGCCGAGGTGACGCTGGTGCCCGGCACCGGGATCACCGGCGTGCACATCACGGTCCAGGGCGAGGTCGAGGGCCTGGACGAGGCGGGCTTCGTGAAGGCCGCCGAGGACGCGAAGGCGAACTGCCCGGTCAGCCAGGCGCTCGCGGGCACGAGCATCACGCTCACCGCCTCGCTCGCCTGACCGGCCCCTTTCGTCCCGGGATCAGTGGTTCGGCCGAACCACTGATCCCTCAGGACACATGAGGCTCTGTGGCCCGCACGGTTCTCGGGTGTGGTACGCCCGTGATACACACGTGCGGGTCACGTTTCCTGTCCGCCAACAGGGAGTTGCCTTCATGTCCGCAACACGACGTCAGGTCCTGGCCACCGGAGCATCGGTCGCCGGAATCGCGTTCACCGGAGCGGTGTCGGAGCTGTTCGCCGGCACCGCCGCCGCACAAGAAATGGGACGGGGCGGCTACGGGCCGCTCGTCCCCGACCCGGACGGCCTGCTCGATCTGCCGAAAGGTTTCCGATACCGCGTCCTGTCCCGAACGGGCGAGGAACTGTCCTCGGGAGAGGGCCAGGTACCCAGCAATCCCGACGGGATGGCCGCCTTCGCCGGGCGCCGGGGCCGGGTCCATCTGGTCCGCAACCACGAGAACCGGGCCGACGGAAAGATCGGCGTCCCGACCGTCGACGGCCTGACCTACGACCCGATGGGCAAGGGCGGCTGTACGGCGCTCGAACTCGACGGGCGCAACAACGTCCTCGGCGAGCGCGTCGCCATCGCGGGCACCGCCGTCAACTGCGCGGGCGGGCCGTCCCCTTGGGGGACCTGGCTGACCTGCGAGGAGACCGAGGACAAGGCCGGTACCAACGGCTACACCAAGGACCACGGCTTCATCTTCGAGGTCGACGGCGCCGATCCGCGCCGTACGGGCGCCGTACCGCTGAAGGCGATGGGCCGCTTCCAGCACGAGGCGATCGCCGTCGACCCGCGTACGGGAGTGGTGTACGAGACGGAGGACGCGTTCGAGCGGCCGTTCGGTCTCTTCTACCGCTTCCTGCCCGAGAAGCCGCTCGGCGGCCTCGGGTCGCTGCGCGCGGGCGGCACGCTGGAGGCGATGCGTGTCCCCGGTGTACCGGACCTGTCGGCGATCCTGGAGCCGGGCGCGACGTTCGACCGCGTCGAGTGGGTGCCCGTGCCGGACTCGCAGGCGCGGGAAACACCCATCCGCCTCCAGGACTTCGGGAAGAAGGGCATCACGCACGCCCAGAAACTGGAGGGCTGTTACTGGGGCGACCGGGCCGTGTACTTCGTGTCGAGCTTCGCGAAGAGCGCGGAGGGCTCGGCGGCCGACCACTACGGACAGGTGTGGAAGTACGAACCGCAGCGGCGTCGGCTCACGCTGGTGATCGCCTTCGGTCCGGACACGGACATCCAGCTGCCCGGCGAGTCGCCCGACAACATCTGTCTGGCGCCGAGCGGCGGGCTGATGGTGTGCGAGGACGGCGGCGGCGCGCAGCACGTGTACGGGCTGACGCGGCACGGCGAGCTCTACGAGATGGCGCGCGGCGCGGAGAACATCGGAACGCCGGAGGACCCGGAGTGGGGTGAGTTCGCGGGAGTCACGTTCGCGCCGGACGGCCGGACGATGTACGTGAACTGCTACACACCGGGGACGACATACGCGGTGACGGGGCCGTGGCACTGAGGGCTCGGGCCTGAGCACCGGGCTGGCAGGGCTGCCTGAGGGGCTGGGCTTCGGCTCGGGCGCCTGAGGGGGCGGGCCTGAGGACCGGACCGGGCACGACGGCCTGACGGCGGGGCTTGAGGGGTGGGCTTCGGCTCGGCGGCGTGCCGGGCCGCCTCAGGACCGAACGGGCACGGCAGCCCGAGCGGCCGGCTTCGGCTCCGGGCTGGGCTCGGTGGCCTGCCGGGCCTGGCCCGGCAGCCCGAGCGGCCGGGCCTCAGGGCCGGACCAGGCTGAGCAGCCAGGCTGGGCTCGGTGGCCTGACGGGCCGCCTCAGGACCGAACGGGCACGGCAGCCCGAGCGGCCGGGCCTCAGGGCCGGACCAGGCACGGCAGCCCGAACAGCCGGGCCTCAGGACCGGACCAGGCACGGTGCCCTGCCGGGCCGCCTCAGGACCGAACGGGCACGGCAGCCCGAACAGCCGGGCTTCGGCTCCGGGCTGGGCTCGGTGCCCTGCCGGGCCTGGCACGGCAGCCCGAGCGGCCGGGCCTCAGGGCTGGACCGGGCTGAGCAGCCAGGCTGGGCTCGGTGCCCTGCCGGGCCTGGCTCGGCGGCCCGCGCGGCCGGGCCTCAGGGCTGGACCGGGCTGAGCAGCCAGGCTGGGCTCGGTGGCCTGACGGGCCTCAGGGCCGAACCTGGCACGGCAGCCCGAGCGGCCGGGCCTCAGGGCCGGACCGGGCTCGGCGGCCCGCGCGGCCGGACGTCAGGACCGAACCTGGCACGGCAGCCCGAGCAGCCGGGCTTCGGCTCGGGCGACGGGTCGTGGGGTCGGTAGGGGCTGTGAAGCCGTACAGCCGTACGAGAGGGCCGGACGGGGTGCTTGACGCCCGTCCGGCCCTCCTCGTGTTCGGCGTTCGGTATTCGGCGGTCGGTGTCAGCCGGGCGCCGGGCGCCGTCAGTGGTTGTCGCCGGCGTCCACGCCCTGGTCGCCGACGCCGCTCTCGTCGCCGATACCGTTGCCGTTGCCGTTGTCGTCGGCTCCGGCGCCGCCCGTGCCCTGCTCGGCGCCCTCTTCGCCGTCACCCTCGTCACCGGCACCGGCGCCCGCGCCACCGCCCGCGCCGATCTCCGCGCCCACGGCGGCCAGCGCCGTGGTCACCGGCTGGAAGAACGTCTCGCCGCCCGACGTGCAGTCGCCGCTGCCGCCCGACGTGAGACCGATCGCGGTGCCGTCCGCCGTGAACAGAGGACCGCCGCTGTCGCCGGGCTCGGCGCAGACGTTGGTCTGGATGAGCCCGCTGACGGAGCCCTCCGCGTAGTTGACGGTGGCGTTGAGACCGGTGACCGTACCGTCGGACAGGCCGGTCGTGCTGCCCATCCGGATCACCTCCAGGCCCACAGCGGCCTCACCCGCCTGCCCGATCGGCAGGATCTGCCCGTCGCCGAGGTCCACCTCGCTCGGCGCGTCCACCGCCGGGTCGTCGTATGTGACCAGCGCGAAGTCCCCGTCGCCGGGGAAGGTCGCGGCCTGGACCGTACCGACGGGCGCGCCGTTCTGCGCCTCGGACCACTGATCGGCCCCGACGCCGCAGTGCCCGGCCGTGAGGAAGCCGGGTGTGCCGTCCTGCGCCAGGACGTTGAAGCCGAGCGAACAGCGGGCCCCGCCGCCGAAGATGGCGTCGCCGCCCTCCAGGAACGGTTTGAACTCTCCCGCCGACTTCTGGAGCCGGGCCATGCCGTCACCGAGGGAGCGTACGGCCGACTCCACGGTGTCCCAGCGCTCGCCGGTCACCGTACGGTCGGCGGTGACCACGACCTTGTTGGTCCGGGGGTCGACCGCCCACGCGGTGCCGGGGACGGTCGCCACCCGGGCCAACGTGCCGGTGGCGGACCGGAGTTCACCCATACTGTTCGGCACGCTTCTGGCCACGGCGCCCGCGGCGCGCACCCGCGCGGCCGACTCGCCGCCGCCGTCGGCGACATTCACCACGACCTGCTTCTTCTGCGTGTCGTACCACGCCCCCGCGTAGTCCTCGCCGAGCTGGTCGGACAGTCGCGCGACGATCTCCGGCGCCGACGCGGCGCTGACCGTCCTCGGGTTCTGTCCCGCGCCGCCCGCGCCGTCGTCCGTGCCGGACTGGGACGCGTTGGCGTTCGGCAGCAGGATCGCCGCAGCAGCGACACCCACCGCCCCGGCTCCCGCGAGTACGGCCTTGCCCTTGGATATTCGCCTGTGACTCAACTCGTCGCCTCCTGTGGGGGGATTACGGAGTGGCCCCTTGATACGGGCGCCGCGCGAGTTGTGTTCAGCGGAGAACAGGAAAGTGAGGGGAAGGCGGAGAGGCCGGCCGGACACGCCGGTCCGGTCGGCCTCTCCGCATCCACTCCCTGACGATGCGTCAGATCAGTGGAGGATGGGGTGTCTCAGGCTTTCGGAGTGACCGCGGGAGTCGTCGAACCGGCGCGCTGCGAAAGGCCCTTGAGCAGCTCCGTGAGGTCGACCCCGGTGGTCGACGTCAGCAGTTCCAGTCCCTGCGCGACGTTGGCCGTGACCGTGCGGGACAGCTGGCTCGCGCCGTCCGTGGAGATGACGGTCATCTTGTCGATCGCGCTCAGCGGCTCGGACGCCTTGGCCACGACGGACGGCAGCACCTCGACCAGCATCTGGAGGACGGCCGCGTCACCGTACCGGGCGAACGCGTCCGCCTTCTTGTGCATGGCCCCGGCCTCCGCCGTACCGCGCGCCGTGATCGCGTCGGCCTCCGCCTCGCCCTCGATGCGTACGGCCTCGGCGAGGGCCGCGCGGCGCAGCTTCTCGCCCTCACCGGTCAGCCGCGACCGGTCGGCGTCCGCCTCGGCCTGCTTGACCTGCGCGATACGGCGGGCCTCGGCCTCCTGTTCGGCCTGGTAGCGGGCGGCGTCGGCGGGCTTGCGTACCTGGGTGTCGAGTTGACGGTCCGTCAGCGCGGCCTGGCGCTGGGCCACCTTCTCCTGCTCACCGAGTACCTCCTGCTGGCGTGCGGCCTCGGCCAGCGGGCCCGCCGCGTTCGCCTTGGCCTTGGCCGCCTCGGTCTCGACCTTGATCTCCGCCTGCTTCAGGTAGAAGGTCCGCTCGGCCACCGCGATCTCCTCGGCGGCCTTGAGCCGGGCCTGCTCGGAGGCCCGCTTGGCGATCGCCTCGGCGATGTCCGCCTCCTGCCGGGCGCGCGCGGCCTCGGGACGGCCGAGGTCCTCCAGGTAGGAGCCCTCGGTGGTGATGTCCTGGATCTGGAAGGCGTCCAGGATCAGCCCCTGCCCGGACAGGCTGGCCTCGGCCTCCTCCGCGACCTGACCGGCGAACGCGGCACGGTCACGGATGATGTCCTCGACCGCCATCCGGCCGACGATGGCGCGCAGCGCGCCGGAGAGCACCTCCTGGGTGAAGCCGACGATGCCCTTCTGCTGGCGCAGGAAGCGCTGGGCGGCGGCCCGGATGGCGTCCTCGTTGCCGCCGACCTTGACGATGGCGACGCCTTCGAGATGGGCCTTGACCCCGCGCAGGGTGACCGCGCCCCGGACGGCGACGGGGATGTGCCGGCTGGACAGGTCGAGGGTGAACTTCTGCTGGACGAACGGGACGACGAAGACTCCGCCGCCGACCACGACCTTCTGGCCGCTGTTGTCGGTGACGGTCCGGCCGGTGACGGGGTCCGTGGACGACTTGCCCCGGCGGCCGGTGATGATGAACGCCTCGCTGGGTCCGGCGACCTTGTAGCGGGTGATGACGACAAGAGCGAGCAGGACGAGGAGTACGACGACTCCCGCCACCGCGATGATCACTGGGCTCATCTGGTTCCCCCTGTGCTGATGTGCGTGATGTGGATGTGCGCGACGCTGATGTGGGATCGGTGGATGTATGACGTGCAGGCGTGTGACGTGTGGGCGTTTGACGTGACGGCTGTGAGTACGGCTGCCGAGGCCGACGGCGGGCGCAGGGCGTTGGACGACGCATCTGGGGGACGCCGGAGGGCCGGGCGGCGGTTCGGCGGCCGACCGGGAGAATGAGCACGGGTGCCGGGGTGCTCAGCGTTCGACGGGCCGGACCCCCACCGAGGTGGACGACAGCGTCGACTCCACCCAGACCTCGGCACCCCGCGCGAGGGGCACCGGGCACTTCGCGGCGAACTTGACCGGCTGTCCCGCCACCCGGAGCATCACCTCGCCGTACCCGTCGGTGGGAATGGCCGTGACCACGGACCCCGACGTACCGAGGAGGTCCGCTCCCCGTGGCGTGGCGTCCGTCTGATCACGCATCAGTACCCGTCCGAGCTTCCAGGCGAGCAGTCCGGTGACCGCTCCGGCGACGGCGCCCACCGCGACGGCGGCGCCGACACCGAGGTCGGTCGTACCGAGCACGATCGCGCCGCCGAAGCCCAGCATCGCGACGAATCCCGCCACGACCGGCAACGACAGCAGGCCCGCGAACAGGCCGTCGAGCACTCCGCCGAACAGGCCCTCGAAGATGCCGTCGAAGATCAGCGCCACGGCCAGCAGGACCACGCCCGCGATACCGAGACCGAGGAACACATCCATGGGTCGTCCCTCCTCCGGCTCTCTCGCCGGACCCCCTTGAACCCTTGAATGGGACGCAATTTTCCCACGGTCCCCGGAAGGGAGCACTGCCGAGTTCCGGCAATCTTCGAGTGCCGTAACCGCATGACGAACACCCGGTCCACTATTTTTTCCGATATGACTATAAATGTACGGAGAAGCATCACCCGAAGCATCGCCGCCGTGACCACGCTGGGCACCGCGCTCGTCGGATGCGGTGCCGGGGCCGCCGGGAAGGACCCCGTCGCCCGGCCGGCGAAACCGCCCTCCGCGACGGCCACGGCGCAGCGGCCCGCGGGGCCCGAGCACCCGGCCCTGATGCCGGTCTTCCTGCGGGGCCCGGAACCGGCGGGCGCGACGGGGAGGGAGGCGCGGACGGGGACAAGGACGGGCACGGGCACGGAGGAGATCAGGGCGGGGGCGCGGTCGGGCGCGGAAACCGGGACACGCGCGGGCGCGGGGGGCAAAACGGTCGCGCTCACCTTCGACGCGGACATGACGCCCGATCAGGGGCCGGGCGCCGCCCGTGGCGAGCGGTTCGACAACCCGGCCCTGATCTCCTCACTGCGCCGGCTGGAGGTCCCGGCGACGGTCTTCATGACCGGCCGGTGGGCGGAGGAGTACCCGTACCAGGCGCGCGAGATCGGCTCGGACCCTCTGTTCGAGGTCGCGAACCACTCGTACAGCCACCACTCCTTCACGCCCGACTGCCACGGGCTGCCCGTGCTGGCCCGGAAGGAGTTGGCCGCCGACGTGCGGCGGGCGTTCGGCGCGTTCCGGAAGGCGGGGGTGCGGCAGGTCGTGCCGTACTTCCGTTTCCCCGGCGGCTGTTACGACACCTCGACCCTGCGGGCCCTGGCCCCGGCCGGCCTGACGGCGGTCCAGTGGGACGTGGTCAGTGGTGACGCCTTCGCGACGGACGCGGAAGCGGTGGCCGAACGGGTGCTGGCCGAGGTGCGCCCCGGCTCGGTGGTGGTCATGCACTGCACGACGGGCGCGGCGCCCGTGACGGACGAGGCCGTTCGTGCGATCGTGCCCGCGCTGCGGGCGCGCGGCTACCGCTTCGTGAAGGTGTCGGAGCTGATGAAGGGCTGAGCGCGCGCCTCGTGCGTACGGTGCCCTCCCGGGCGGAGGTCGCGCTGCCGTCCCGGACCAAGGGCGGTCGGACAGAGAAGGCCGGACGGAGAAGGGCCGGACGGAGAAGGGTCGGGCCGAGGGGGTCAGACCGAGCGGCGGGTCAGTCGCTTCGATGTCCCGCAATGCACGGTCCGCTGATGCCGCCACAACTGCACCACGGTCACCGCCAGCAACCCGGCGAACACCACCACCAGCACCATCGCGATCTCCGCCTGCCGCCCGCTGCTCACCCGCCCCGACTGAAGGAACAGCCCCAGCACGGACAGCAGCGTCCCCACCAGATAGACGGAACGCACCCGCCGCAACTGCCGTACCGCGCGAGGAGCAAGAGCAATACGCTTCATGAGTGATCAGCTCGATCCGGTCGTTGACGACGGGACGACACGACGTCGTGGGTCCTTGACCACCGATTGCCCCACACGCCCGTTGAGAAACCCCTTTCGCGGAGCGGGAAGAGGCATCCGAGGGGCGATGGGAGCGGGATTCCGGCGGGTTCGGTTACGGTCTGCCGATGACCTTGATTGCCCCGGTCCTGCCTTTCGGCTACCACGCGCGGCCCGCGCGCGCCGACGACGTCCCGGCGATCCACGCCCTGATCACGGAGTGCGACCGGGAGGTATACGAGCGGCCCCGCAAGGACGTGGGCGCGATCATCGCGGATCTCGGGCGCCCCAGGCTGGTGCCGGAGTTGGACACCGTGCTCGTGTTCGACCGGACCGGAAGTCCGGCGGCATGGGCCTGGGTGGACCGGCGCTCGGAGATCGACGTGCATCCGGAGCACCGGGGCCGGGGACTGGGTACGGCGCTGCTCCGCTGGGCGCAGGAGCGGGGACGACAGGCCGGCGCGGACCGGCTCGTACAGATCGTGCCCGACGGGAACGCCGGCGCGGGCGCGCTGCTGCGCGCGTGGGGGTACGACCCGCTGCTGACGTCGTGGCTGATGGAGTTCCGCATGCCGGACGAACCCGCCCTGCCGCGGTCGCCGACGGGTGTGAGCGTACGGCCGTACCGTGACGGTGACGGGCCCGCCGTCCATCTGCTCGTCGAGGACGCGTTCGACGAGTGGCAGGAGCGGCGGGCGGCGTACGAGGAGTGGGCCCTGCGCACCGTCGAGCGGCCCGCGTTCGCCCCGGACCAGTCGGCCCTGGCGTTCGCCGACGGCCAACTCGTGGGAACGGCGCTGGCGTTGGACGTTCCGGGCGCGGACGAGGGCTATCTGGAACAGGTCGCCGTACGCCGCAGCCATCGGCGTCTCGGCATCGCCCGGCTGCTGCTGCGCCACTCGTTCCGCGCGTTCCACCGGGCGGGCCGACGTTCCTGCACGCTGTGGACGCACTCGGACACCGGCGCGGTGGACTTCTACCGCGCAGTGGGCATGGGCGTCCGGCACAACTCGACGGTCTTCCGGAAGGAACTGCGTTCCCCGGCGGCCACATGACCGCCGGATCACCGGATCACCGGATCACCTGACCGGCTGATCACTTGACCACCTGACCGGCCGACCGGCTCCCGCGCGGCCGGGCGACCGTCCGCCGCCCCCTCCGGTTCGATACGAGGAGGGGGCGGCGGTTTCTCCGGTGCGGTTTCTTCTGTCAGTACCGCATGTCGGTGCGGCGGGTCAGCGCCGCGTGTCGGTGGCGCGGCTCAGCACCCGTCGACACCGATTCGCTCACCGCTCATATGGTGAATCCGTCGAGGGTGCTGTATTGGCCGGACAGCTTGGTCACCACGATGGTGTGTCTCCCCGAGGAGAGCTGACCGGACGTGAACACCGCGACGTTCGCATGGCGTACGCCGTCGCTGGGCAGTGTGCTGACGACCTGCTGCGGCCCGCCGTCGATGCTGATGCCGATGTTTCCCTGGTCGGTGTTCTGCTCGCCGTACACCGTGACTTTGGTGCCGGTGAAGGTGAGCGACGCGGTCGACCCGTTCGCTGTCGCGTAGTGGACGTCGTTCTGATGGTCGCCGTAGGAACGGCCGCCCGCGTACGAGAATCCGCTGTAGCTGATCGCGCCGTCGTCGTCGTTGAGCCGGATGGATCCGGGGACCTGGGGAGTGACGGAGATCTGCCCGGCCGAGGTGCCGGCCGGAACCGGGACGATCATGAATCCGCTGGACAGGCGGGTCACGTTCGAGACCGGGGTGGTGCCGATGTAGACGGTCGTCGCCGGGCCGAAGCCCTCACCGGCGACGAGGACCTCCGTCGCGTTGGCGGTGGGCGACACGTAGAAGATCTTCGCGGGGACGGAGAGGGCCGGTGTGAAGGAACCGGAGCCTGTGCCCGCGCCGCGCAGCAGGGCTTGCGGAAGGTCGGCCGGCCGGGGGTTGGCCGGGATGGTCGTGTTCCCGCTCGCGTGGGTGTCGATCGGCTGGGCGCAGGGGTACGACTGGATGCCGGCGGAGAAGTAATTGTTGGTGATCCAGAAGTGGCCCGTGGGGCTACAGCCGCCGTGTGACTTGTCACCGGCCCGGAAGGCGATGTTTCCCTGCCAGTTGATCCATTCCGAGCCGGCGTCGTTGTAGTAGGTGAAGTTGGTCGTGGGGCCGTTGTAGGCGACGTTGCCGGTGACCTGAAGGCCCTTGGCCAGGGTCCGCACCGGGTCGATCGTCGTGCCGTCCGACTGGTACACGTACTGCGCCTGGTGTCCCTCGACGTAGACGGCGCCGCCGTCGCTGCGGACGGACAGGTAGTCGTGGAGGATGTTGTTGCTGATGGTGTTGGAGCTGTTGATGTTGGTGGTGTTCTGCGGGGTGGTCGCCTGATTGACGTGCCCCTGGATGACTCCGGCGGTGATGCCGGTGTACGGCAGGTCGTACAGGTTGTTCCGGGTGATGGTCGTGTTCTGCGAGAACAGCAGGGTGATGCCGCTGGCCGAGGAGTAGTCGGTGCCGATGTGATGGATGACGTTGTCCGCCACGGTGGTGCCGGTAAGGATTTCGTTGGTGCCGATCGTGGCGGTCTCACTCGCCCCGTTGGGCGTGCAGTTCTGCTTGATCCCGGCGGCGTCGGCCGGGTTCGTCGGCAGCGGGTCGTAGGTGCAGCCGAGGAGGATCCCGGTGGAGGCGATGTCGGTGAACTCGTTGCCCTGAATGAGGGTGTTGGCCGCTCCGTACATCACGCCCAGTCCGGCTCCGCCGAGTCCGGTGAACCGGTTGCCGGTGAGCGTGATGTTCTTCGAGGCGGTGAACGAGACGTTCGCCAGGGGCTGGGTCAGCGATCCCCAGGGGCAGCTTCCCGCCGGATTGGAGAACCCGCACATTCCCTGGTTGTTCGCGCCGGTCATCCGCAGATTGCTCTGCACGTCGGAGAACCCGGCGCTGGTCGAGGGAGCGTTCCAGGTCGCGTACGAGAACTGGAGGCCGCTGAAGGTGATGTCGTGGATGGGCGCGGCGAGCGTACCGGCGCCCTGGACCAGGGTCTCCAGGCGCGGCAGTTCCACGTCGAGGGCGGACATCTGCTGCCCTGCGGAAGGCCGGTAGTACAACGTGCCGCCGGGGCCGTCCAGGAACCACTGCCCGGAAGCGATCAGGGTCTGCGCGTTCTCGATCCGGGCGGGCATCGTCTGGGTCGACATGGACGGCAGACCGCCACTGGCCTGCGCGTACGACGCACGGGCGGTCACATTGGTCCAGCAGGGCTGGCTCATCCTCAGCGTGCCGGCCGACGCGGAGAAGCTCGCCACGCGGCATCTCGACTCGGTCCACGGCCCGTTGCCACCGGGGTAGGCGAACTCGACTCCCGCCACCTGGCTCGCGGTCAGCGAGCCGAACCACGCCATCGCCGCCTGGTCACCGGAGATCGTGTAGCCCGTCGACGTACCGGTCCACGAACCCCGGAATCCCAGGCTCGCCGGGGTCGCCTGCGCTATCGGGACCTTACGGCCGTCGATGTAGAGCTGGCGGCTGTTGCTGGTGCTGGGCACCGGGGCGGACCACACCCCCGTCGTTCCGCGCTGGGTCCAGCCGGTGACCCGTGAGGCCCCCGAGATCACCGGGCGCGCCCCCGGAGCGGCCTTCCACACCACCGGGTGGCCGGGCGTGCCCGAGTCCGCCCGGCCGAGGGACCAGGTGCTCGACAGGCGGTACACACCGTCGGCCAGCAGTACGGTGACGTCCGCCGACGGGTCGGCGGCGATACGCGTGCGTACCGCCGCCTGGGCACCGGACAGGGAACACGGGGCCGAGGAGGAACAGGTCGAACCTGTCCCGGACGGCGACGCGTAGAGCGTCACGGAGGCCGCGGCGGTGGCGGTCTGGACGACGGGTGCCGTCAGGATCAGACCGAGGGATGCCGCGATCGGGCCGACGCGGCGCAGCAGCCTTCGCGTGATCGAACCTTGTGGTGACACGGGTGGGTCCTTCCCATGTGCGACGAGACGATTACTCTGAGTAATCGAGAGTGGGCGTGGGGAGCCGGGCAACGCGCGCGATCATCAGGTGTGTTCACCTGCGTTCACATGAGTTCACGTACGTTTCGCGCGCGTTCAAGGGCGTGCAGGGGCGTGCAAGGGCAAGCAAGGTCGTTCAGGAGTGCTCAAGCGTGCTTAAGGCGTGCCGGGTCGGCGACGGGCGCTCAGGCCCGGGTACCGAAGGACGAACGGGTAGGGCGTTCGCTGGAAAACTCGCGTACGTCCGAGAGATGCCTCCGGGGGGCTGAGGACCTGAACCGCACGCTTACATCCCATGTTTGGTGAATGGTCGAGCGGCCCGCCGCTTCTGTCAAGGGTCTGCGCAAGCCGTGCTACACCAACGGCTATGTCCGTCAAGGGCGTTGAGCGTGCGGTCGGCGCCGCGCACCTGCCATGCAGTCCGAACTGCCACCAGGCGCGGATTCATCGGGTGTCTGGTTCGTCCGACCCGGGAGGTGAAGCGCCCGGCCGGGGGCACCTCCACCGGATCGCGCGGGTCGGGCGTCTCCGGGGGGGCGGGACGGGTCGGGCGTCTCCGGCGTGTCGCGCAGGTCGGGCGTCTCCGGCGGGGCGCGCGGGTCGGGCGTGTCCGGCGGGGCGGGTGCCGTACGGTCCCGCCGTGCAGGCCCGCCACGCAGGCCCACCGCGCAGACGTGCCGCGCAGACGCGCCGCGCAGACGTGCCGTTCGGCTGGGCTGCTCAGCCGCGCCGGGTGCCCAGGACGCAGACCGCGCCCCCGGCCAGGGCCGCGATCAGCGCGGCGGCGGCCAGCGGCGGGGCGTGGGTGGGGATCCCGCCGCCGTGCGAGCTGTTCACCAGATCGTTGACGACCGTGTTCGCCGGGGAGCCGGGGGCGACCAGCGCCAGCAGCGAGAAAAGCCCCGTCAGCAGGATCGACCAGCCCCGGCCGCGCAGCAGCGGGCGGGAGAACAGGGCACCGACCGTGACTCCGGTCAGGAGACAGACCAGGGCACCGAGCAGTCCGCTCGTCCCGGCGCTCAGCGGCGTGATGTCCACCAGGTCTTCGACGCGCCGTGGGTTGGCGATCGCCGTGACGACCGCCGTACCGACGAGACCGATCGCCGCCGCGCAGACCGTCGCGGTGAGCAGCGCGGCGAGATGGGCGCGGGGCATCCCCGTGGCGGCGGCCGTCACGTCACGTGCGGCGTCCGGTTCCTGCGTGACGCAGATCCGGACCAGCCAGGCGGTGACCGGCAGCAGCGCGGCGGCGGAGAGCCCGAGGGAGTCGAGCACTCCTCCGGAGCTGTCGACGCCGACAGCGAGGAGGACCATGTAGAGCAGGAGCGGCGAGAGCCAGCGTTGCGACCGCAGCAGCATGGCGAGGTGGTAACGGAACAGCGCGGTCATGGCCTGATGTGCTCCCTGATCTGTTCCGTCGTACCTTTCGCGCCCACGGCGTTCGACTCGTCCGTCGCGTTCATCTCGTCCGCCGCGTTCGTCACGTTGATCACGTTCATCGCGTTCGCCGCTTCCGCCGTGCCCGGTTCGCTCTCGGGTGCGCGCACCTCCCGGATGTGCCAGGCCGGGCGCGCCGTCAGCAGGGCACGGAGCAACGCGTCGGAGTGTGCGGCGGCGACGCTCAGCAGAACGGTCCCGTCCTCGGGCCTACGTTCGGGCCCGTGCTCGGGCTCGTGCTCGCGGGTGGGGGCGCCGGGCAGCCCCTGCGGGAGCGCGGCACCCGGTGGCGCGACGGCCACCACCCGTACGCGGGGCCCCTGTTCGGCCGGGAAGTCCGCCGCCGTACCGCGTACGAGGGCGTTCCCGGCCACCGCGTACACGGCGTCGGCGGCCCCGGCCAGGCGCCGGGGGTCGTGGTCCACGAAGACGACGGTGCCGCCGGCCGCCACACGCTCCGCCACAACCAGGTCGAGCTGGGCACGGGCGGCGGTGTCGAGCCCCGTCCACGCCTCGTCCAGCACCAGCAGCTCCGGCACGGCGAGCAGCGCCTGCGCGACGGCGACCTTCTGGCTGGTGCCCTTGGACAGTTCGGCGAGCGGCGTACGGGCGTGCTCCCCGGCTCCGAAGCGTTCGAGCCACTCCCCCGCGCGGGACGCCGCCCCGGCGCCGCGCAGTCCGTGGATCCGGCCCAGGTGGGTCAGATATCCGACGGCGGTGAAGGGCAGCGCGACGGGGAAGCGTTCGGGGACGTACGCCGTACGGCCGGGCCGGCCGGTGACACGGCCCTCGGTCGGCGCGTCGATCCCGGCGACCAGCCGCAGCAGGGTGGACTTGCCGCTGCCGTTGACGCCCTCGACCCGGATCAGGCGGCCGGGCGGCAGCGAGAGGTCGACGCCGCGCAGTACCCAGGGGCCGCCGAGACCGTAGCGGCGGCCCACTCCTCGCAGTTCCACGTGCGGGTCAGTTTCCGGACGGCTTGGTGGGCGTCAGCTCGCTCGGCCGGACGATGACGAAGCCCTCGCCCTGGAGTCTGAGCTGGACGGCCTCGCCGGAACCACCGCGAATCATCGAGCCCAAGGACTGTGAACGGTGCAGCGAGGTGTCCAGGTGCGCGCTCCAGCCGACGACGGCGTCCGTGTCCACGCAGACCGGCTCCTGCGCGGTGACGGGGATCACGATGGGGTTGCCCTCACAGATGATGGCGAGCTTCCCGTATCCGGTGAAGACGCTGTTGAAGAGGCCGCTGCTCATGCCGGCGCCCTTCACTGTCTTGATCTCGTAGGAGAGCGTGGCGTCGAAGCACAGGACGTTGCGGCCGTTGACGGTGAGCACGTCGCCCTGGTCGAGGTCGACGATGAAGCAGTTCGCCGCCTCGTGCGCGAACCACGCCTCGCCCTGACCCCTGACAGCCATCAGCGCCAGGCCCTCACCGGTGACGGCGCGCTTGAGCATCCCGCCGATGCCCTGGCCCTTGCGCTCGAACTGGAGGTTGCCGCGGAAGGCGATCATCGACCCCTGGCGCGCGTGCATTTCGCCGTTGACGGCGTATTTGACGGATTTGGCGTTCTGGAGGCTCATCCCGGGGGCGGTCGCCTGCTGCGCCATGTTCTCGCTGGCAAAAAGGTCGCTCTTCATGCCGGGCATCGTCCCCCGGAGGGTCGCGTTCCGCCAACAAACCGGCCGAGCGGGACTGGCACACTGGCCCCGTGAGCATCGACAACACCCCAGGCACCGGAGCTGCGGACCCGTCCGACGGCCAGGCGAGCGGTCCCGGCGACCCGGCCGCCGACAGTCCGGCGAGCGGTTCCGGCGATCCCGCCGACAGTCCGTTCCGGCATGAGCGGACCGCGCGCGACGAGGCGCCGCAGTTCGTGCTGCCGCTGGTGGTACGGATCGAGAAGGCCGCGCCGCCGACCCGCACCGACGCGCTGGAGGCCGCGGCCCGCGCCGTACTCCTGATGCTCGCCGACGAGCGGTCGACGGGCGGGGGCGGCGAGGGCGGAGATGAGGGTGAGTGGGCTCGGGCGATGCGGGACTGGCAGGACGCCCGTATCCGCAAGGTGGTGCGCCGGGCGCGCGGCGGCGAGTGGCGGAAGGCGTCCGGGCTGCCGGGAATCACGGTGACCAGCCCGGCGGCCCCCGCCCCGGCTTCGGCTCCGACTCCGACTCCGGGTGAGGTTGCGGCTTCGCCCCGCCCTGCGGCTCCGACTCCGGGTGCGGAGAACCTGGGGACGTACGAAACGCCCGCCTTCGCCCCGTACGCGGAGGTACGGGTCTTCCCGCCCGTCCCGCTGGACGGCTGGCCCAAGGAGCTGGCGAAGCTCCAGGTCTCGGGTACCGAACTGGACGACCCCGCGCCTCCGCCCGCCGCCGACCCGGCCACGCCCGTACTGTGGCTCAATCCCGACCTCGGGATGTCGGCGGGCAAGGCGATGGCGCAGGCCGGTCACGGCGCGCAACTGGCCTGGTACAGGCTGTCGGAGCAGGACCGCGAGGCGTGGTGTGAGACGGGTTTCACACTCGCCGTTCGAACGGCCGATCCGGCGCGCTGGCGCGAACTGACCAGCGGCGGGCTGCCGTTGGTCCGGGATGCCGGTTTCACGGAAATCGCACCAGGGTCGAGCACGGTGGTGGCAGATCATCCGGCGCTACGGCGTTGAACACTCGCGGGCGTACATTCGTATCTCCCCATACTGCTAAGTAGGTTGAACGGCCGCTCTGTGCGCGGTTGATTCTGCGGTGGTAAGCGGTTGCTCATCGGCTCGGGAGACACTTTGTTGCGACGTATCAACGGCACGGCACTCATCATCGCGGCACTCGTCGCGACGGTAGGGGCCCTGGCCTTTCCTGTCTGGTCGTACGCCGACCGATCCGGCACGGGGGAGGCGAATCTCGCGGCGTCGAGCGTGTCCACCCAGTGGGGACCGCTCTCGGCGACGGACCGCGACTTCCTCGTGAAGGTGCGACTGGCGGGGTTGTGGGAACTGCCCGCCGGACAGCAGGCGATCGAGCGGGCCCCGAGCCAGGCCATCAAGGACGCGGGCGACCACCTGGTCGTCGGGCACACCGACCTGGACGTCCGCGCGCGCGACGTGGCCGCGAAGCTCGGCGTCGCCCTGCCGAACCAGCCCAACGAGCTCCAGCAGGGCTGGCTGCGGGAGTTGTCGGCGGCGACGGGAGCCGAGTACGACCGTAAGTTCGCCAACCTGCTGCGCAACGCGCACGGCAAGGTGTTCGCGCTGATCGCCGAGGTCAGACACACGACCCGCAACACCCTGATACGGCAGCTCGCGACCGACGCCAACCAGACGGTGCTCGACCACATCACGATGCTGGAGGGCACCGGGCTCGTCGACTTCGACGCGATCGCGCGGGAGGCCGCGGGCACCAAGACCGCCAGCCCGACCGGCCCGCCGCCGCCGGACGGGAACCTGCCCCCGTCGCCGCCGGCCGCTTCGCCGACCGGGGACAGCTCGTTCACCTCCCGGCCGTCCACGCAGCCGGGCCCGCCGACCGCCATCAACACCAACCGCCCGCCGGTCACGGGCGACGAACCGACGCCGTAAGCCGGCGTTCGGAGGCCGGGCCCGGGACCGCGTACCGGCGGTCCGACGGGCCCGGGAACCTCAAATGATGCTCTGAACGTCCCCTCCTCCGGGTTCACCGGCACCCGGCGGGGCCATTACCCCTGAACCGGCGGTCGCCGGGGCACGGAGGAGGGGGAGCATCATGAGGAGCCAGAACGGCACGGCGGAGCGGCGCGGTACGGGGAGCACGCGGAGTACGGGCGCCGGTACGGGCCAGGCGGACCACGCGGGTCACGCGGGTCACGCGACGGATGCGAGTGACACAAGGGCCACGAGGGGTGCGGCCGACGCGGGGAAGCCCGGGAGTCACAGCACCCTCGGGATCGGGATCGGCTGGCGACCCGAGATCGCGGACGCGGTCGAGTCGCTGCCGGGCATCGACTGGGTCGAGGCCGTCGCCGAGAACCTCTGCCCCGGCCACCTCCCCGACTCGCTGCTGCGACTGCGCGCCCGAGGCGTCACCGTCGTCCCGCACGGCGTCTCGCTCGGACTGGGCGGCGCCGGTCGCCCCGACCCCAAGCGCCTCGCCGATCTGGCGGAGCGCGCCGAGGCCCTGGACTCCCCGCTGGTCACCGAGCACATCGCCTTCGTACGGGCCGGTGGCGCGCTCACCGCTTCCGTCTCGCTCGAAGCCGGTCATCTGCTGCCGGTCCCCCGCACCCGGGACGCGCTGCGGGTGCTGTGCGAGAACGTACGGATCGCCCAGGAGTCGCTGCCGGTGCCGCTCGCGGTGGAGAACATCGCCGCGCTGATCAACTGGCCGGACAAGGAGTTGACGGAGGGTCAGTTCCTGGCGGAGCTGGTCGAGCGCACGGGCGTACGGCTGTTGATCGACGTCGCGAACCTGCACACCAACCATGTCAACCGGGGCGAGGATCCGGCGACCGCGCTCGACCGGCTGCCGGTCGAGGCCATCGCATACGTGCATGTGGCGGGCGGTGTCGAACGGGACGGGGTGTGGCACGACACCCACGCCCACCCGGTGAGCGCGCCGGTGCTGGACGTGCTGGCGGAGTTGCGCGCGCGGGTCTCGCCGCCGGGGGTACTGCTGGAGCGGGACGACAACTTCCCGCCGACGGCGGAGTTGGCCGCCGAACTGGACATGATCCGGGCGACGTTGCGGGAGCCGGGGTGGGGGTCGTCGCAGGGGGCGTCGCGAGGGACGGGGCCGGAGTCTCGTACAACTGCCGCCCGGGAAGGCGCGGTTGCGGCACCGACAGCGGCCACCCCCGCGCCCGAGTCCGAGCCTGCGCCTGCGCCTGCGCCTGAGTGCGTGACCGAGGGCACCGACCGTGCCCGTGAGCGGCTCGCCCTCGCGCAGACCGCGCTCCTCTCCGCCCTGGTCGCCGGGACTCCCGCGCCCGAGGGCTTCGACTCGCGGCGGCTCGGGGTGCAGAGCCGGGCGCTCGCCGCCAAGCGGGCGGAGGTCGTCGCCAAGGTGGCGCCGGAGCTGCCGCGCATCCTCGGGGACGGGTACCGGGCCGCGTACCTGGCGTACGCCAAGTCCCGCCCCATGCACGCCGGTTACCGGCGTGACGCACTCGACTTCGCCGAGCATCTGCTGATCGCCGACCGGCCCGAGGACCCGGAGGCGCGGCGTGAACTGACGCAGTGGTGGCGCGACCGGTCGGGACCGCGCCCGCCCCGCCGTGCGGCCCGGATCGCACGTGCTGCCCGTACCGTGCTCGTGGGGCGGTGACCGGCATGAACACACTGGTCACCGCGCTCCAGATCGCCATCCCGCTCTCCTTCGTCTCGCTCGTCGTCGGCGTGATCTCCCTGCGCTCGGGCGGCGGCGGGAACGAGATCCACGACCCGATGGAGATGGCCTTCCTCGGCGGCGGGCCGGGCCGGGTCGCCGAGACCGCGATCGTCGCCATGCACACGGACGGACGGCTGCGCGTCGGCGGCCCCGGCATCGTCGCCCTCCACAGCGACATCGCACGGAATCCTGTCGAACACGCGGTCGTACAGGAGTACCGGCGGGCGCCCAACGGCGCCCTGCACGCGCTGCGCCTCGCCGTGATGCGCAGCCCCGCCGTCCAGGAGATCGGCCACTCCCTCGCCGCCCGCGGACTGCTGGTCCCGGTACGGAAGACCCGGCTGTGGGTGCTCTGGGGCGTGACGCAGGCGGTCGTCTGCGTGCTGGCCATTCCGCTGTCGATCGTCCTGCTCGTCAGCACCACGGACCCGGCGGTCATCCCGACGCTGCCGCTGGCGTTCATCGGTGTCTTCGCGGGCGTCATCTGCGCGGTGGTGGCCCGGCAACGGCTCACGGCCGCAGGAGTGAAGGCCCGGCTGAAGTTCCGTACGGCCTACCAGCACATCAGGACCCCCGCCCACCAGGTCGCCGTGAACGGGCACATGGCGCTGGACGACCCACAGCTGCGCGACCACCTGACGGCGGCGCGCGCCATGCGGGCCGGCCGTGACTTCCAGCCGGCGCCGCATCTGGCCGCCGGCGCCGTGGTGGTGTGGTGCGCGAGCGCGGGCTTCGGCGACGGCAGTGGCTCGGGCGACGGGGGCGGTGGCTGCGGCGGCTCCGGAGGATCGGGCTGCGGCGGGGGTGGCGGAGGCTGCGGCGGTGGGGGCGGGTCCGGTGACGGCGGAGGCGGTGGAGGGGGCGGTGGCTGCGGCGGGGGTGGCGGAGGCTGCGGAGGAGGCGGTGGCTGACGGGGCGGGGGGAAACGGCTGGTGCGGCGGGGCGGGTGAGGCGGGTGAGGCGGGCAGAACGGAAGGGGCTGCTGGGACTGCTGGTGCGGCTGGGACGTCTCGCCGTACACCGCACCGCTCACTCCCGCACCCCGTACGGGCTCATTGAGTGACTGTATGACGCATCGGAGTCACAGGCCCCGACACCGCTCACAGATCCTTTACATACCCAGGGGTCCGTAGATGATCGCTTTCCCCCACGCGCCACGCCCGAAGGGAAAGCGATGAGAGCAGTTGCGAAGTACGGGGCCCTGGCCACCCTCGGCTCCTTGGTCCTGTCCACCCTCTCCGCCGCCCCGGCGGGGGGCGCGGACTTCGCCGGAGCCTCGTCCGAGGCGCGCGGCACGGTGATCGCCGCCCAGCGCGCCGCTGCCAGGGGCATCGCCTTCCGCGCCTGCCCCAAGGCGGAGATGCTGCCCGATCCCCTCACCTGCGGCACAGTCGAGGTCCCGCTCGACTACGCCCGGCCGGACGGTGAGCTGATCACCCTCACCGTCAGCCGGGTCAAGGCGTCCGGCCGGACGGGCGCGGCGGGCGGCGAGGGCAAAGCAGTGGAAACCGTCCGGCGCCAGGGGGCGCTCGTCTACAACCCGGGCGGCCCCGGCGCCTCCAGCATGGCGTTCCCGCTGGCGGCCGAGCTGCCCGAGTGGAAGCGGATCGCGACGGCGTACGACCTGGTCGGCTACGCCCCGCGCGGCGTCGGCCGCTCCGCGCCGCTGTCCTGTCAGTCCCCCGCCGACTTCACGAAGGCGCCCACGCTCGCGCCGACGCACCCCTCGGAGTCGTACAAGCAGGAGCGTGTCGCCGGTGCCAAGGCGTACGCGCAGGGCTGCGCCCGCACCACGGGACCGGCCCTGCGCCACTACACGTCGCTGAACAACGCCCGCGACCTCGACGTCCTGCGGGCCGCGCTCGGCGAGAAGAAGCTGTCCTTCATGGGCGCCTCCTACGGAACGTACTTCGGCTCGCTGTACGCCACGCTCTTCCCGTCCCATGTCCGCCGCATGGTCTTCGACTCGGCCGTCAACCCGGCTCAGGAGCAGATCTGGTACCGCAACAACCTCGACCAGTCCCTCGCGTTCGAGCAGCGCTGGGCGGACTTCCGGACCTGGGTGGCCAAGCACGACACGACGTACCGCCTCGGCAGCACACCCGACGCGGTGCAGCGGAACTACGAGCGGGTGAAGGCGGCGGTGACCGGCCGCCCGGCGGGCGGCAAGGTCGGCCCCGGCCAGCTGCACGCGGCGATGCTCGGCGCGGGCTACTACGACGACTACTGGGCGATGCGGGCGACGGCCCTCTCGGAGTTCCTGAAGGGCAACACCAAGCCACTGATCGACCAGGCGACCCCGCGCCCGGCGGCAGCCGCGGACAGCGAGAACGGCAACGCCGTCTACACGGCCGTGGAGTGCAACGACGCGCCGTGGCCGACGGACTGGAAGACCTGGGACCGGGACAACACCGAACTCGCCACGCGCGCCCCGTTCGAGACCTGGGACAACGCGTGGATGAACCTCCCCTGCGCCTTCTGGCCGGCCCCCCGCCAGCGCCCGCTGAACGTCGGCACGGCCCCCGGCCGGCTCCCCCCGACCCTGATCCTCTCCGCCGAACGCGACGCCGCGACCCCGTACCCCGGCGCCCTCGAACTCCAGCGCCGCCTCCCCGGCTCGGTCCTGATCACCGAACGAGCCGCCGGCGCCCACGGCCTCGCGGGCGGCCCGAACCAGTGCGTCAACGACCACCTGGAGGCCTACCTCCTCACCGGCAAAACCCCACCCCACCACGCCGACTGCGCCCCACACCCGGAGCCGAACCCGGTATCGCTGCCCCCGGACACCGATCAAGAAAAGCGCACGGACCTACGCCGCAGGTTGATCCCGAACGGCCACATCTGAGGGCTCCCGGGCACCGCCCCGCCGACGGGGCCACCCGCTCGACGGGACGGGTAGGGGCGGGGCGGGCTGCGGGCGGGGCAGCCCTCAGGCACCGAGAGGTGGGGGACGGGGGTACCCCACGGAACGGGAAACGGCATCCCCTCATCACGTAGGAACCCCGCGTGCGGCGCGCCCAAGGCGCGCCGCACGCGGGGTTCGGACCCGGTGTCGCTGGACGAGAGGTCCGGCCGCGGGGTGCCGCCGGTCGTCTGATCTTCCGGGTGGGGACGGCCGGGGTGCCCGAGGGCGGGTCCGGTCGTCGTGCAGTTGTGCCGTCACGCTACGCGGCGCGCGGGCCGTGCCGGTGGATCAGGCACGGTACAGGCGTGGCTCAGGCGAGTCCGGCGACGAGGTCCGCGACCGACTTGCGGCGGCCGGTGTAGAAGGGCACCTCTTCCCGTACGTACAGGCGGGCCTGCGAGCCGCGCAGGTGGCGCATCAGGTCGACGATCCGGTCCAGTTCGTCGGCCTCGAAGGCGAGGATCCACTCGTAGTCGCCCAGCGTGAAGGACGAGACGGTGTTGGCGCGGACGTCCGGGTAGCCGCGGGCCATCTTGCCGTGGTCGGCGAGCATCGTGCGCCGTTCCTCGTCGGGCAGCAGATACCAGTCGTACGAGCGCACGAACGGGTAGACGCTGACGTAGTCGCGCGCCTTCTCGTCGGCCAGGAAGGCCGGGACATGCGACTTGTTGAACTCGGCGGGGCGGTGCAGCGCCATGTTCGACCAGACGGGGTCGAGGGTCCGGCCGAGCTTCGTGCGGCGGAAGAGGTTGTACGCCCCCTGGAGTTCGTCCGCCGTCGAGGCGTGCCACCAGATCATCAGATCGGCGTCGGCGCGCAGCCCGGACACGTCGTACGTGCCGCGCACGGTGATGTCCTTGGCGGCGAGCTGGTCGAAGAGGTCCTGGACCTCTTCGGCGTAACCGGCCCGGTCCTCCGGCAGCAGATCGCGCAGCTTGAAGACGGACCACAGCGTGTACCGGATGACGTCGTTGAGGTCCTTGGCCTTCTTGCCCGCGTTGGGCGTCTTCTCTGGTGCGGAAGTCATACGGCTATTCTCCCGTGTCCCGGTCCGTGCCCCGCGCCAGAGTCGGCGTGGCCATGATCTCGTCGGCGGCGCGGCGGGCGCTCGCGACGCAGGCGGGGATGCCGACGCCGTCGTACGGGGCGCCGCAGACGCGCAGTCCGGGGAGTTTCGCGACGGCGTCGCGGATGCGGGCGACGCGCGCGGTGTGGCCGACGGGGTACTGGGGCAGGCCGCCGATCCACCGGGTGACCTCGGTGGCGACGGGCCGCGCGGTGAGGCCGGTGGCGGCGCCGAGGTCGCGGAGGGAGGCGTCGGCGAGGTCGGTGTCCTCGCGCTGGAGCTGGTCCTCCTCGCCGTAACGGCCGACGGAGGTGCGCAGGACGAACAGGTCGGGCGCCGACGCGGCGACCCAGCCCCACTTGCGGGTGGAGAAGGTGGCGGCCTTGATGGTGCGGCCGTCGACGGGCGGGACGAGGAAACCACTGCCGGACAGAAAGCCGCTTCCGGACGACGCGGAGTCGCTGCCGGACGCGGAGCTGCTGTCGGGCGGAAGGTCATATCCGGACGCGAATCCGCCGCCGGACGCGAATCCGCTTCCCGCCGGAGGAGCACCGCCGGACGGAGAATCGCTGCCGGCCGCAGCCTCACCGCCCTCGGCAAGGCGCGCGGCGAGGTCCGTGCGGCGGAAGGCCATCGTGACGAGGGCCATGGAGGCGTACTCGATCGCGGCCAGTTCGGCTGAGGCCGCCGGCGACTCATGGGCGAGGAGTGCGGACGCTGACCAGGCGGGGCTCGCCACGATCACCGCGTCGGCGGTGACGGTCTCGCGGTCGGTCCGGACCGCCCAGCCGCCGGGGGTACGGGTGAGCGCCACGACGGGCGTCCGCGTACGGATGTCGCCGCCCCGGGCGCGTACGGCGTCCGCGACGGCGCCCGGCAGGGTGCCCACACCGCCGTCGATGCCGGTGAACACCGGTTCCGTACGCGGGTGTTCGGCGGCCCTGGCCTGGACGGCGCGGACCGCGCCGAGCAGCGAGTCGTGGGTGCGCAGCGCCTCGTAGAGCTGCGGGACGGCGGCGCGCAGCGAGATGCGGTAGGCGTCGCCCGCGTAGACGCCGCCGAGCAGCGGCTCCACCAGCCGGTCCACGACCTCGTGCCCGAGGCGCTGCGCGACGTACGCGCCGACGGCCACGTCGTCGCCGACGGGCGCCGGGCCGAGGTCGCGTTCGCGGTCGATCCGGGCGACGCCCTCCGGGGAGAGCAGACCGGCGAGGGCGGAGGCGTCGCCCGGTACGCCCATGACGTGGCCCTTGGGCATGGGGCGCAGTTCCCCGCGTGACCAGACTGACGCGGAGGCGGTGGCGGGCGGCTGGAGGCGGGCGCCGAGGCCCACGGAGCGGGCGAGGTCGACGGCCTCGGGGCGGCGGGCCAGGATCGATTCGGCGCCGAGGTCGACCGGGGCGCCCTCGATCTCGCCGGTGAGGAGTTTGCCGCCGAGCCGGCCGGTCGCCTCCAGGAGGGTCACGCGGGCCCCGGCGGTCAGCAGCCGGTCGGCGGCGGCAAGACCGGCGATGCCGCCGCCGATGACGACGACATGGGGCGCGGGGCCGTTGGGAGGCGGGGGATTCGGGCTGCTCACCATGGCCTCCACTCTCTCAGACCGGCTCCGCCCGCCCGTACGGGTACCCGGGCCCGGTCGTGACCGGTTCGCGACCGGAAAAGCGCAACCGGTTCCCGGGCCGGCCCGTCGAACCGCCGACATACACGCACAGCAGCCTTGGGGGGACAGATATGCGTGCATTTCCCGCGTTCGCGGCAGCGCTGCTCACCGTTTCACTCGCCCTGGCGGGATGTAGTGGTGCGGACGGCGGCTCACAGTCCAAGAGCGACAGCAAGGGTGCGGGGGCGGGGGACCGGGGGGTCGCCGGGCCGGGCGCCGTCTCCGACACGGACGGTGCCAAGCAGCGGGCCGAGGGCACCGAGGACGTCGGGAAACCGCCGACGGAGACTCATGTGATCCGTACCGCCACCCTCGCGGTGGAGGTGAAGGACGTGACGCGGGCGCTCGCCAGGGCCCGTTCGATCACGCGGAGCGTGGGCGGGGTGGTCGAGAGCGAGACCACCGACCGGCTCGACGACATGTACGAGACGTCGACCGTCGTACTGCGCGTGCCCGAGGGCGAGTACGACGTGGTCCTCCACGAACTCGCTGGCACCGGCAAGCTGTTGAGCCGTTCGGCCAAGGCGAAGGACGTCACCGAGCAGGTGGTGGACGTGCGCAGCCGGATCGCGACGCAGCGCGCGAGCGTCGACCGTCTGCGGACGTTGATGGACCGGGCGGAGGACATCACGGACGTGGTGGCTCTGGAGGGCCAACTGAACGACCGGCAGGCGGATTTGGAGGCCCTGCTGGCCAGGCAGAAGTCGCTGGCCGACCGGACGGCCATGGCGACCGTGACGCTCGATCTGACCGAGCGGGCGGCGGAGAAGAAGGAGGAGGAGACGGGTCCGGGCTTCCTGGACGCGCTCGGCGGCGGGTGGGACGCGTTCGTGTCGGTGCTGCGCTGGATCGTGGTGGTCGTGGCGGCGATCCTGCCGTTCGTCGTGGCGCTGGCGGTGCTCTACGGGCTGTGGCTGCTGCTGGGGGCCCGGCTGTTCGGGCTCCGGCGCCGTACGGCCGTGACGGGGCCCGCCACGCGAACGGCCACCGAACCGGCCACCGAACCGACGACAGGACCGGCCACGGAACCGGCGACGGGACCGGCGACCGACACCACGCCCGGCTCCCCGCCCAGCTCCACGCCCGACGTCGCGACCGACCCCGGCACCGACCCGGCCCGGGAAACCTCCGCGTCACCCGGGCTGGTCACGCGGGACGAACGCGACCGCTCCGCGTAGCGTCTGGGTGCCGGGTACGGGTACGCGTACCGAGTACCCGGCACCCATCCGGATCCGAAGGGACGCGGCAGTGGCAGCGGAGCGCTTGGTGGTCATCGGCGGTGACGCGGCGGGCATGTCCGCCGCGTCGCAGGCCCGCAGGTTCAAGGGGCCCGAGGAGCTGGAGATCGTCGCCTTCGAGCGCGGCGACTACGCCTCGTACTCCGCGTGCGGCATCCCCTACTGGGTCGGCGGCGACGTCGAGCGGCTGGAGGACCTCGTCGCCCGTACGCCCGAGGAGCACCGCGAGCGCGCGATCGACCTGCGGATGCGGACCGAGGTCCTGGAGATCGACACCGGGGGCCGGCGGGTCCGCGCCCGCGATCTGGACGCCGGGACCGAGGCGTGGACGGGCTTCGACAAGCTGGTGATCGCGACGGGCGCGCGCCCCGTCCGGCCGCCGCTGCCCGGCATCGACGCCCCCGGTGTGCACGGCGTGCAGACCCTCGGTGACGGCCGGTCGCTGATCGAGTCGCTCACCCGCACCGGCGGGGGCGGGCGCGCGGTCGTGGTGGGCGCGGGTTACATCGGCGTCGAGATGGCGGAGGCGCTGCTCAAGCGCGGGTACGAGGTGACCGTCCTGCACCGCGACGAGCAGCCGATGTCCACGCTGGACCCGGACATGGGCCGGCTGGTGCACGAGGCGATGGACTCCCTCGGGATCACGACGGTCGGCGGCGCCGCCGTGTCGAAGATCCTGACCGGTGACGACGGCCGGGTGCGGGCGGTCGCCACCGACGACGCGGAGTACCCGGCCGACGTGGTCGTCCTCGGCATCGGTGTCCGGCCGGAGACCGCGCTCGCCGAGGCCGCCGGTCTGCCGCTCGGCCCGCACGGCGGGCTGCTCACCGACCTGTCGATGCGGGTGCGCGGCCACGACGGCATCTGGGCGGGCGGCGACTGCGTGGAGGTGCTGGACCTGATCACCGGCACCACCCGGCACATCGCGCTCGGTACGCACGCCAACAAGCACGGCCAGGTGATCGGCGCCAACGTGGCGGGCGGCTACGGCACGTTCCCGGGTGTCGTCGGTACGGCCGTCAGCAAGGTGTGCGACCGGGAGATCGCCCGGACGGGGCTGCGGGAGAAGGACGCGCGGGCGGCGGGGCTCCAGTACGTGTCGGCGACCATCGAGTCGACGGGCATCGCCGGATATCTGCCGGACGCGCCGCTGATGACGGTGAAGATGCTCGCCGAGCGCCGTACGGGGCGGCTTCTCGGGGTGCAGATCGTCGGCGGCGAGGGCGCGGCGAAGCGGGTGGACGTCGCGGCGGTGGCCCTGACGGCCGGGATGACGGTGGAGCGGATGACGGCGCTGGACCTGGGGTACGCGCCGCCGTTCTCGCCGGTGTGGGACCCGGTCCTGGTGGCGGCGCGCAAGGCGACGGCGGCGGTCCGCGGGGCGGGCTGGTAGGGCGCCGTCCGGGGCCCGACCCGACGCGGGTCGGGCCCCGGACGGCCCGTCCCGGGTCCTACGCGGCCAGCAGGTCCGCCAGCCGGTCCCGTACGCCGTCCCTGCCGCCGTCCGGGACCGGCACCAGCCTCTCCTCGTGCCGCGGGTCCCGCGTCAGGACGTGCAGCCGCCCCTCGTCGCGGGCCAGGACCAGATCGGTGCTGGCCCCCGCCGTCTCCGCCGATCCGACCGCCGTGTACTCGGTGACGGTGACCAGCGCGGAACGCTCCGCCCCGCCGAGCACCGCGTCGGTGTCCACCGACGGACCGGTGTCAGCCGACGGGCCCCGGGGCAGCCACTCGGTGAGCATGCGAAGCGCCTCGTCGAACTTGTGCAGGCCGATCTGGTGGACGCCGAGCGCGTCGATGCGCACCATCAGACAGATCCGCTCGGGCTGGGGCAGCAGCAGGATCCGCCACGGCTCGCCCGGCACCGTTCCGGTCGTCCGGGCGTCGAGCACCTTCCTCGCCCGCTGCTGGAACGCCACGGCGATGCCCAGGTCCCCCCGTACCTGGACCTCCTCGCCCGAGGAGCCCGCGAGAAGCATCTGGCGGGCGGCCAACGAGCGGACGGCCTCGGCGAGTTCGTCCTCCGACGGGCGGGCCTCCAGGAAGTCCACGATCGCGTCCACGGCGGTGAGTTCGGCGATGGTGTACGCGCCGAGCAGCACCGGCCCGGTGTCCACCAGGTCCACCACGGCGGTGACGAGGCCCCCGGGCACGGATGCCGTACCCGGCGTCGCCGCATCCTGCGACGAGGACACGGGCTGAGATGTGGACGGGGATTCGGACGGGGGCTGGGACGGGGTGCCGTCCTGGGCGTCGCTCATGACGAACCTCCTGTCGGCAGCCCGCCCGCGGCGGGCCTCTCGCGGCTCTTCCTCAGAACCGCGGCGGCGGTACGGGACGGGGTCTGCGTCACCCACACGTCGGAGTTGCCGAACAGGCCACGCCCGGCGGTGCCGGACAGCGCCTGCCCCAGCTCGCCGGCCAGATCCGGCCGGTCCGGCGGCGGGAAACGGGCCGCGAGCCGCTGGGAGACGGCGGTGACGTCGTCGTTCGCCTCGATCCGGCGCAGCGCCCGGGTCACCGACCGCGCGACCGGCGGGGTCAGTGAGGTGGGCACGGCCAGCATCGGCGTGAGGTACAGCGGGCGCCGCTCCGTCATCCGGGACAGGCCCCAGGGCCCGACGTTGCTGTGGGTGAACCGGTAGACCACGTAGTCCACGAGGTGCCGCAGATCGCTCGGCCGGGGCAGCTTGGGGCCGCCGAACGCGGCCGGGGTCTTCTCCAGCTGCACCCAGGTGCCGGTCGCGGTGCGGCCGTGCAGTTTCTCCCGTACGACCTGGCCGCGCATCCCGATGTCCGGGTAGCGCGTCTTGTCGATGTCACGGTGGTGGCTGGACAGCCGTGGATGGCTGCCCTTGGCGAACCGCCAGTCCTCGTACAGGTCCGGGTCGTCCACCAGCACATGGCCGCCGCGCAGCACGTCGCGCAGCTGCGGTACCTGGAGCCCGTGCCGCTCCAGGTCGGCGAGGATCACCGCTTCCTCGGGGCTGAGCCGCTGGGCCGCCTTGACCAGGCCCTTGCGGTACGACCCCGCCCGCGCGGTGATCTCGATCATGAGCCGCACCCGGGCGCGTACCTGTTCGGTCCGCTCGGCACCGGCGGCGTCGGGAGCCGCTGCGCCGGACCGCTGGGGGCGGGCGGTGAGCGCCCGCGTGTGCTTGCGCTTCATCTGGCCAGTACAGCACGGTACGCGGGCGCTCGCAGGGCCGGTCGGCGGCCCCCGGGGCAGGGGGTGTCAGCGGGTGGTGCGGGTGTGGACGTACTCCACGAGGCGGGTCAGCGAGTCCGGGTCCATCGAAGGCAGCACCCCGTGCCCGAGGTTGAACACATGGCCCTCCAACCCCTTGGCGGCGTCGAGGACTTCGTCGGTCTTCTCCTCGACCGCCGACGTGGGCGCGAAGAGGACCGCCGGGTCGAGATTGCCCTGGAGTGCCTTGCCGGGGCCGACACGGCGGGCCGCCTCGTCCAGCGGGACACGCCAGTCGACGCCGACGACGTCCGCGCCCGCCTCGCCCATGAGGCCCAGCAGTTCGCCGGTCCCGACACCGAAGTGGATGCGCGGCACGCCGTACCCGGCGATCATGTCGAGGACCTTGGCGGAGGCGGGCATCGCGGAGCGCCGGTAGTCGGCGGGGGCGAGCGCGCCCACCCAGGAGTCGAAGAGCTGCACGGCGCTGGCGCCCGCCTCGATCTGCACCCGGAGGAACGCGCCGGTGATCTCGGCGAGCCGGTCGAGCAGATCGGCCCACAGCCCGGGGTCGCCGTACATCATGGCCTTGGTGTTCTCGTGGTTGCGGGAGGGCCCGCCCTCCACGAGATAGCTGGCAAGCGTGAACGGGGCGCCCGCGAAGCCGATGAGCGGGGTGGACCCCAGCTCGGCGGTGAGCATACCCATCGCCTCGGTGACGTACGGGACGTCGTCCGGCGTCAGGTCGCGGAGCTGCGCGAGGTCGGCCCGTGAGCGGATGGGCCGCGCGACGACGGGGCCGACGCCCGGCTTGATGTCGAGATCGACGCCGATGGCCTTGAGGGGGACGACGATGTCGCTGAAGTAGATCGCGGCGTCGACACCGTGCCGGCGGACCGGCTGGAGCGTGATCTCGGTGACCATGTCCGGCCGCGTGCACGACTCCAGCATCGCCGTGCCCTCGCGCAGCTTGCGGTACTCGGGCAGCGACCGTCCCGCCTGGCGCATGAACCACACCGGCGTGTGCGGTACGGGCTCCCGCCTGCACGCCTTGATGAAAGCGGAGTCGCGGGTGGCGAGTGTCGCCGCTGTCGCTGCGGTCTTCGTCGGCT
Organism: Streptomyces sp. NBC_01498; assembly: GCF_036327775.1. Classification (NCBI taxonomy): domain Bacteria; kingdom Bacillati; phylum Actinomycetota; class Actinomycetes; order Kitasatosporales; family Streptomycetaceae; genus Streptomyces; species Streptomyces sp. NBC_01498. The sequence continues at coordinate 1,311,203 of NZ_CP109598.1, forward strand.
GGCCCGAGGGGCGGTCGTTGGCGCTCACGCCCAGAATCTTCGCATGTACGCGGAAGCACCGGCCCCGGGCCGGGTGTCCTTCACCGCACGGGAGGCCGGTTCCGCCTACTCTTCCCCGCATGGCTGCGGCTCAGGGACAGTTCTCCGATCATTCCAGCGGCGTCGGCGGTACGGGGGGTACGGAGGGGGACTCCGTCCCGTCCCCGTTCCGGCTGGCCGTCGAAGCTCTGCGGACGGCGCGGCTGCGCCCGGAGATGGAGATCGACCCGACCAAGCCGCCCCAGCGGCTGGCGCCCCACGCGTACGCCCTGGAGGCGGCGGTCGTGCAGGGCGACGACGACCTGGCCGACGGCAGGCTCGTCCTGCTCCACGACCCGGACGGGCACGACGCCTGGCAGGGCACCTTCCGGCTGGTGACGCTCGTACGGGCGGAACTGGAGCCGGAGATGGCGGCGGACCCGCTGCTCCCGGAGGTCTGCTGGTCGTGGCTGACGGGCGCGCTGGAGGCGCGCGGGCTGTCGTACGGGGAGCCGAGCGGCACCGTCACGCGCGCGGGGTCGCACTACTTCGGCGGCCTCGCGGAGCGCCGCCCCGCGACCCAGATCGAGATCCGGGCGTCCTGGACACCGCGCGAGGGCATGGGCGGCGTCCCGGACGCGGCCACGCACCTGGCGGCGTGGTGCGATCTGCTGTGCCAGCTCGCGGGGCTGCCGCCGGCGGCGCCGACGGGTCCGACGGAGCCGGGCGCGGGCGTGGTGTCCCTCCCTCAGCGGCGGGGGCCGGGCGCCCGGTAGGGGAAGTCCCCCCGGACCGCGTGCGCCGGGCCGGGCCGGCCCCGTGCCCCGGCCGGTTCGCCGAGCGGCATGCCGGGCCGCGCCCCGGCTGGTTCGCCGGGTCGTACGCGGAGCCGCTCCCGACCCGCTCCCGGGGCCGCGCTCCGGCCCACTCCCCGGGGTCCCGCCCAGGGGTGATATTCGGCCATCGGGGAGGGGCCCACTCGTAGGATGATCGATCGCGCATCCGAATTGCCCGAATTGTTACTCATCAATTCGTGATCATTCTCTAAAGGCGAGGACGGTTGCTGCCGAAGAGGTCAATGACCCTTCAAGCACGGTTCGCCCACGGCTTCATCCCCGAGCCGGCCCGTCCCGCACCCTCCCAGGAGGTCTGGTGTCCGTTCTCCTCGAGCAGCCCGCAAGCCTGGTCGCCTACCGCCCGAACAAGCCGACGGCCATGGTCGTCGTGGCCGACCCTCGCGTCCGCTCCACCGTCACGCGCCATCTGTGGGCCCTTGGAGTACGTGACGTCATCGAGGCATCGTCCATCGCGGAGGCGCGTCCCCGCGTCGGCAATCCACGCGACATCTGTGTCGCCGACGTCCACCTGCCCGACGGTTCCGGGCTGACCCTGCTGTCCGAGACCCGGGCGGCGGGCTGGCCCAACGGCCTCGCCCTCTCCGCCGCCGACGACATCGGCGCGGTGCGCAACGCCCTCGCGGGCGGCGTCAAGGGCTACGTCGTGACCGGTACGCGTACGAACATCGGCCACCCCGGCCGCCCCGGCGCCGGCCCCCTCGGAGCCGGACCCCGGATGCACCGCCGCCCCCCGGGCGCCCCGAGCCACCCGGGCGGCTACCGCGAGCTCTCCGGCCGTGAGGTCGAGGTGCTCAGACTGGTCGCCGAGGGCCAGTCGAACAAGGCCATCGGCGTCTCCATGGGCCTCTCCGCCCTGACCGTCAAGAGCCACCTCGCCCGGATCGCGCGCAAGCTCGGCACGGGCGACCGGGCCGGAATGGTCGCCGTCGCCCTGCGTACGGGGATCATCCACTGACCGGTTTCACCCGCCCCACGGGCCGCCCCGCCCGCCGACGGAACGTTCCGTCGGCGGGCGGCGTCCGTTCACCGATACCCTTGACACGTGACCGACGCCCAAGAGACCGCAGCAGACCCAGCACTGCGAACCACCGGGGGCGCTCCCCCGGACGACGTCGAAAAGGCGCCGATCCCTTTGTTGGAGCCTCGCGAAGGCATTCCGCCGGTGGTCGCCACCGACGAAGCGCTCGCCGAGGTGATCGCCGCGTTCGCGGCGGGCACCGGCCCGCTGGCCGTCGACGCCGAACGGGCGTCCGGCTACCGGTACGGCCAGAGCGCGTACCTCGTCCAGCTGCGCCGCGAGGGCGCGGGCACCGCGCTCATCGACCCCGTCGGCTGCCCCGACCTCTCCGCCCTCGGCGACGTCCTCGCCGACACCGAGTGGATCCTGCACGCCGCCACCCAGGACCTGCCGTGCCTCCGGGAAATAGGCATGCGCCCGGCCCGGCTGTTCGACACCGAGCTGGCCGGACGCCTCGCGGGCTTCCCGCGCGTCGGCCTCGGCGCCATGGTGGAGAACGTGCTCGGCTTCGCCCTGGAGAAGGGCCACTCCGCCGTCGACTGGTCGACCCGGCCGCTGCCCGAGCCCTGGCTGCGGTACGCGGCTCTGGACGTGGAGCTGCTGGTCGATCTGCGCGACGCGCTGGAGAAGGAGCTGGACCGGCAGGACAAGCTGGACTGGGCCCACCAGGAGTTCGACGCGATCGCCTCCGCCCCGCCGGCTCCCCCGCGCAAGGACCCGTGGCGCCGTACGTCCGGTATGCACAAGGTCCGGCGGCGCCGGCAGATGGCCGTCGTACGTGAGCTGTGGAACACCCGCGACCAGGCCGCGCAGCGGCGCGACGTCTCCCCCGGCAAGGTCCTCAGCGACGGCGCGATCATCGAGGCGGCGCTGGCGCTGCCGGTGAACGTGACGGCCCTGACCGGGCTGCCCGGCTTCGGGCACCGGATGGGCCGCCGTCAGCTCGAACAGTGGCAGACGGCGATCGACCGGGCGAAGGCGCTGCCCGACACCGCGCTCCCGCAGCCCGGCCAGCCGCTGAACGGTCCCCCGCCGCCGCGCTCGTGGGCCGACAAGGACCCGGAGGCGGCGGCCCGGCTGTCGGCCGCGCGCGCCTCGGTGACGGCGCTCGCGGAGCGGCTGCACATGCCGCAGGAGAACCTGATCACGCCGGACACCGTACGGCGGGTCTGCTGGGAGCCCCCGGCCGAGCGGAGCGTGGAGGCGGTGTCCGAGGCGCTGGCCGCGCACGGGGCGCGACGCTGGCAGGTCGAGCAGGTGGCACCGCTGCTGACCCGGGCACTGACGGCCACGTCGGCCACGGGGTAGGCGGCGCCTGGAGCCGTGGCCGTGGCCGTGGCCGGAAAGTAGCGCCGGGCGGGGGCGGGGCGCCGGCCCGCGAGGCGCGGGAGCCCGCCGTGTACGGGCGTACCCGGCCGACACCGGCACCACTTCCGAGACTCCCCGGCGGCACCCGGCCCGGTCCGGCCCCCTCGCCGGGCGGGGCGGGCGGAAGTCGCCGCGCCCGGCGGCGCGGGCACCCGACACCCGCGAGGCGCGGGAGCCCGCCGCGTATGGGCGCACCCGGCCCACACCGACCCCACCCCCAAGGCGCCCGGCGGCCACCGAGGCGTACGCGCCGGCGCGCTCTCCCGCGCCGTCGGGCCCGGTCCGGCCGCCCTCGCCGGGCGGGGCGGCGTGGGCGCCCGCGAGGCGCGGAAGCCGGGCCCGTTCCGGGTTATCCAGCAGGCACCGGCACCACTTCCAGGGCACCCCGGCGTACGCGCCCGGCGCTCCCCGGGTACGCCCGGACCGGGCCGGCCACCCTCGCCGGGCCCGGCAGCGCGTGCGCCCGCTAGGCACGGAAACCCGCCGCCTACGGGCGCACCCGGCCCACACCGGCACCACCCCCAAGGCGGCCCGGCGGCCACCCCGGCGTGCGCGCCCGGCGTGCCCCGGCGGCGCCCGGTTCGGGTCGGCCGCCCCCGGCGCACCCCCGTGGTGACCTGCGGAACACCTCGGCAGCCTGTGCAGTGCGGTTACCCGCAAGTAGCATAGGATCCGAAGAGCGTGCCGCAGCAGAGCCATCCCCGCACCCTGGAGGAGAGCCATCGTGCCTCGTACCGTCAGGGACGTCGTCTTCGTCGACGGCGTCCGCACCCCGTTCGGCAAGGCGGGCCCGAAGGGCATCTACCACGAGACCCGCGCCGACGACCTGGTCGTGAAGGCGATCCGGGAGCTGCTGCGCCGCAACCCCGGACTGGACCCCGCCCGGATCGACGAGGTCGCCGTCGCCGCGACCACGCAGATCGGCGACCAGGGGCTGACCCTCGGCCGTACCGCGGGCATCCTCGCCGGGCTGCCGCAGTCCGTGCCCGGCTACTCGATCGACCGGATGTGCGCGGGCGCGATGACCGCCGTGACGACCACCGCCGGGTCGATCGCCTTCGGCGCCTACGACGTCGTCGTCGCGGGCGGTGTCGAGCACATGGGCCGCCACCCGATGGGCGAGGGCGTGGACCCGAACCCCCGGTTCGTCTCGGAGAAACTGGTCGACGAGTCGGCCCTGTTCATGGGGATGACCGCGGAGAACCTGCACGACCGCTTCCCGCACCTCACCAGGCTGCGCGCCGACGAGTACGCCGTGCGCTCGCAGGAGAAGGCCGCCAAGGCGTACGCGAACGGCGCGATCCAGCAGGACCTCGTGCCGGTCTCGGTGCGCCGCACCAGCCCCGAGGGCGGCGAGACCGGCTGGGGCCTGGCCACCGCCGACGAGCCGATGCGCCCCGGTACGACGCTGGAGTCGCTGGCCGGTCTGAAGACGCCGTTCCGCCCGCACGGCCGGGTCACCGCGGGCAACGCGGCAGGTCTGAACGACGGCGCCACCGCCTCGATCGTCGCCTCCGAGGAGTTCGCCCGCGAGGCCGGACTGCCGGTGAGGATGCGCCTGGTGAGCTACGCGTACGTGGGGGTGGAACCCGAGGTCATGGGCTTCGGTCCGATCCCCGCGACCGAGAAGGCCCTCGCCAAGGCCGGTCTGTCGATCGGTGACATCGGTCTGTTCGAGATCAACGAGGCGTTCGCCGTCCAGGTGCTGGCCTTCCTCGACCACTACGGGATCGCCGACGACGACCCCCGGGTCAACCAGTACGGCGGCGCCATCGCGTACGGGCACCCGCTGGCGTCCTCCGGCGTACGGCTGATGACGCAGCTCGCCCGGCAGTTCGAGGAGCAGCCGCAGGTCCGCTACGGCATCACCACCATGTGCGTCGGCTTCGGCATGGGCGCCACGGTCGTCTGGGAGAACCCGCACTTCGACGGAGGAAACAAGTGAGCACCGCCGAACTCCTGAAGTCCGCGGCCGAGTTGTTCCCGGACGAGGTCGTCACCCAGGCGCATGTGCGCCATCTCGAACTCCCCGGCGGTGTCGGCACGTTCGCGCTGATCACGCTGGACAACGGCCTGGACCACACCAAGCCGACCACCTTCGGCCCGCAGTCGCTGGCCAACGTGGACGCCGCGATCGGCCAGGTCGAGGCCGAGGCGGCCGAGGGCCGGATCGTGGGTGTCGGGATCACCGGCAAGCCCTTCATCTTCGCCGTCGGCGCCGACCTCAAGGGCGTCGAACTGCTGACGCGCCGCGAGGACGCGGTCGCCATCGGCAAGGGCGGCCACGAGGTGTTCAAGCGGCTCGCGGGGCTGGCCGTCCCGACGTTCGCGTACTACAACGGCGCGGCGATGGGCGGCGGCGTCGAGATCGGGCTGCACTGCTCGTACCGCACCGTCTCCGCGGCGCTGCCCGCCTTCTCGCTGCCCGAGGTCTTCCTCGGCCTGGTCCCCGGCTGGGGCGGCTGCACCCTGCTGCCGAACCTGATCGGCGCCGACCGCGCGGTCACCGTCATCATCGAGAACTCGCTCAACCAGAACCGGCAGCTCAAGGGCGCGCAGGTGCACGAACTGGGCATCGCCGACGCCCTGTTCGAGGGCGCGGACTTCCTGGAGCAGTCGCTGCGCTGGACCGCGTCGGTGCTCAGCGGTGAACTGGCCGTGGTACGCCCGGAGATCGACCGGGGCGAGGCGTGGGACCGGGCGGTGGCGCGCGGCCGGGCCGTCGCGGACTCCAAGGTGCACGGCGCGGCACCGGCCGCCTACCGGGCGCTGGACATCGTCGCCGCCGTCAAGGACGGTGACCTCCAGGCGGGTTACGACGCCGAGGACACCGCGCTCGCCGACCTGATCATGGGGGGCGAACTGCGGTCCGGGATCTACGCGTTCAACCTCGTGCAGCGGCGGGCCAAGCGCCCGGCGGGGGCGCCGGACAAGTCGCTCGCGCGTCCCGTCACCAAGGTCGGTGTCGTCGGGGCCGGGCTGATGGCCTCCCAGCTGGCGCTGCTGTTCCTGCGCCGGCTCGAAGTGCCCGTGGTGCTCACGGACATCGATCAGGACCGGATCGACAAGGGCGTGGGCTATGTCCACGCCGAGATCGACAAGCTGCTCGGCAAGGGCCGGATCAACCAGGACAAGGCCAACCGCTACAAGGGTCTGGTCAGCGGGGTCCTGGACAAGGCGGACGGGTTCGCCGACGCGGACTTCGTCATCGAGGCCGTCTTCGAGGAGATGGGCGTCAAGCAGCAGGTGTTCGCGGAGGTCGAGGCGGTCGCCCCGGCGCACGCGATCCTGGCCACCAACACCTCGTCGCTGTCCGTCACGGAGATGGCGTCGAAGCTGAAGAACCCGGAGCGGGTCGTCGGCTTCCACTTCTTCAACCCGGTCGCCGTACTGCCCCTGTTGGAGATCGTGCGCGGTGAGCGGACGGACGACGCGTCGCTGGCGACGGCGTTCGGTGTGGCCAGGAAGCTCAAGAAGAGCGCGGTGCTGGTGAAGGACGCCCCGGCGTTCGTCGTCAACCGGATCCTGACCCGCTTCATGGGCGAGATCCAGAACGTCATCGACGAGGGCACCCCGGTCGACGTCGCGGAGCGGGCGGTCGAACCGCTGGGACTGCCGATGTCACCGCTGGTCCTGCTGGAACTGGTCGGCCCCGCGATCGGTCTGCATGTCTCCGAGACCCTCAACCGGTCCTTCCCGGACCGCTTCACGGTCTCGCCGAACCTGGCGGCCGTGGTGAAGGCGGGCAAGCGGGGCTTCTACCTGTACGACTCCGGGAAGCCGGAGCTGGACCCGGAGGTCCTGGCGCTGCTCTCGCAGGGCGACACGGTCCTGACGGAGGAGCAGACGCGGGCCCGGGTGCTGGACGCGGTGGCGGGGGAGATCGGGCTGATGCTGGACGAGGGTGTCGTCGCCGAGGCCCAGGACATCGACCTGTGCCTGCTGACCGGCGCGGGCTGGCCGTTCCATCTGGGCGGCATCACCCCGTACCTGGACCGCGAGGGCGTCTCGCGGCGGGTGAACGGGAAGCCGTTCCTGGCGCCGGGTGTGGCGAGCGTTCCCGCGTAACGCACGGGCGGGCACGTACGACGGGCCGGGCCCGGCGGATCACTCCGCCGGGCCCGGCCCGTTCGTCGTTCGTCGTGGGGACGGAGTGATCCGCTGCCGCCGACCCGGCCGACGGTGCCCGGTCTCCCCCATCGGCACAGCGCTCGGGTCCCGACGGACTTCTCGCGCGCGGCACTTGGACGGCCCCGGCCCCGTGGTTCCGGTCGCCGGACCCCACGGGTCCGCGCGGCGTACGACCGGCGCTCGCCCGGGTGCGGCCCGTCGTCCGCCGCGCGGCACGCCCCGGTCACGGGACGCGCACTCCGGCGCGCCCGCCGCCCACCCGGCTGCGGGGCTCCGTCAGACGCGGGACCAGGCCGCCAGTGCGAGGCCCGGTTCCGCCTTCTGCCGGGCGATGCGCAGGCCGCCGTCCTTGGCGACGGCCGCCATCACCACGCGGCCCGTGCCGTCGAGCGCCAGCGCCGGGGCACCCACGCACTCCTCGCCGGTCGGGGTCCAGGTGACGCCCGCCGCCTCGTCCTCCGTGGGGTACGCGGCGAGCATGGGCCGGCCGTCGAGGCCGCGCTGGGCCAGGATCGTGCAGTCGTGGCCGTCGACGGGGGTGCGGAGCAGGGCGATCGGTCCGGTGCCGGGTCCGCCCAGCGGGGCGGTCTCGCCCTCGTCGAGCCGCCAGGCGTGCACCGTACGGTCGTTGGTGTCGCGCCAGTAGTGGGTGAGCCGGCCGCCGCCGGTGCGTTCGGAGGTCAGGGTGCCGGGCGTGACACGCGCCGCGAAGCTCTTGAGGTCGCGCTCGGCCTTCGCGGCGACCTTCGGCTGGCGCCAGCGCATCACCGCGTCGTCCGTCGGGCCCAGGACCTCGATCAGCCCGTCCTCGCCGACGACGGCCGACGCCTCGCCGGTCATCCGGGAGCCCTTGAGGTCCGCCCAGGTGAGCCAGGCGCCAGTGGGCTTCTGGATCCGGGCCGACATGCCCCGCCCGGCGTTGCGGGCGAACAGGTGCAGGGAGCCGTTGGGGTCGACCACCGCCGTGGGCAGGCCGAGCAGCCCGCCCTTGGCGAGGTCCTTCGGATACGGCGTACCGAGCGGCTGCCAGTCCCGCAGCGGACGGCCCGTCTGGAACTGCACGGCGTAGACGACATCCGTACGGATCGGCCCCTCGGCGGTCGGCGTGCGGCGCAGACCCACCAGATGGACATAGCCCTGGGCGCCGCTGGCGAGGGAGAGATACGGCAACAGGCCGGGCGCCGGGAGGAGTTCGGGCCCGGTCCAGCGCGGACCGCCCGGCCGGTCCTCGGTCCACCGCCGTACGCCCTCGTCGGTGGGCATGTACGCGGTGAGTCTGCCGTCCTTGCCGCGCAGCAGCCACCCCGAGGTCGCGGGCAGCACACCGTCCGCCGTGGGTACGGGAACGGACTCAGCAGGCCGGCCGCCGGTCTCCGGGGCCTCGCCAGGGCTGCGTCCGGATCGTTTCGACGTCCGTGCGGACCGCAGTGCCATGACCCACTGCCACCTTCCCAGCGCATGAAATTTCCCCGACGATAACACTCGGGAGCGAACAGGAACCGTACCGCCCCGTCAGCTTGTGGCACGCTCCTGAAGTGCGGATTCTACTGATTGTCGACGGGGCGAACGTGGTCGGTTCGGTGCCCGACGGATGGTGGCGCGACCGGCGGGGCGCCGCCGAGCGGCTGCGCGACCGGCTGGTGCCGCTCGCCGTGCCCGGACTGCCGGACGCCGGGATTCCGGGGCCGGTGGAGACCGTGCTCGTGGTGGAGGGGCAGGCACGCGGGGTGGAGTCCGTGCCGGGGGTGCGGGTGGAGTCGGCGCCCGGCAGCGGGGACGACCTGATCGCTGCCCTGGCCGGGGACGCCGGGGCCCGGCCGTGTGTCGTCGTCACCGCCGACCGTGAACTGCGGCGCCGGGTCGAGGAGATCGGGGCCCGCTGCGTCGGACCCCGGACGGTGCGTCAACTCCCGCGCGAGCGCACGTAGAAGACCGCGCCCGCGACGGTGCCGGGCAGCCGCTCGTACGAGCCGGCCAGCAACCGCCGCAGGGTGGGCAGGTGTTCGGGGGCGTACGGCTTGCCCCGGGAGTCGTCGACGATCAGCGCGGGGGGCCGCGTCCGCATCTCGGCGGTGAACACCCGCCAGGCGCCCGGGACTCCGTACGCCTCGCCGACCCGGGGGCCGTTGCGGCCTCCGCTGAAGTTGGTGAGGAGCCCGGCGGTCAGATAGCGGCTGGCGGGGGCGCGGTCGGCGAGCCGGTACGTCTGCGGGTGTATCCCCCACACGAGAACCCGGTCCGCCGGGGCGCTGTGCTGCCGTACGGCGGCGGCGACGCGTGCGGCGTGGGCGAGTTCGGGCCGGGGCGCGAACGGGGCCCAGAGGACGAACAGCGCGCACACGCCCGCCGGGACGGCCAGGACGGACCGGAGCCGTTCCCGGCGCAGCGACCGGAGCGCGGCGGTCGCCAACAGGGCGACGGGCGGCAGGAGTTGCTGGAAGTAGTGCCCGTAGAAGTGGAATCCGACGGCGACGGCCCCGGCGGAGGCGCCGCACCAGATCCAGAGGTCGGTGAGGGGTCTGCCGGTCACCCGTCCGGCGCGCAGCGCCCGGCGGACCGGCGGCAGGACGCCCGCGCAGCAGAGGCCGAGGAGCAGGGTGTTCACCACGGCCCGCAGCAGCACGTACAGCTCGGAGCCGCCGAGGGAGAAGGCGTACGAGCCGGAGCCGGTGACCGTCCAGAAGACGAAGCCCGCCGGGTCGGTCAGGAGCGCGGCGGCGGTGACGGGGGCGGCGAAGCCGATCACCGTACACGGCAGGCGCGTCGCGAGGGCCGCGCGTCCGGAGGTCCGCCAGAGCATCCAGAGCACGGGGACGAGGACCGCGCCGCCGGTCTGTTTGGTGAGGAACGCCCCGGCGACCGCGACTCCGGCGGCGCCCCAGCGGCCCCGGTCGGCGCAGAGGACGGCCGCCGCCGTGAAGGGCAGCATGACGACCTCGAAGGTGACGGCCTGGCCGTCCTGCGGGACGAAGCCCACCGAGATCAGCAGGAAGAGCACACCGGCCGTGACGCCGGAGCGGTCGCCCCAGCGGTGCCTGGCGAAGGCCGCGAGCAGCACGGCGGTGGTGAACTGGGCGGTGACCGCGAGGAGTTTGACCGCGTGGACGGACTGGTCGCCGAAGAGGGTGAACGCCGCCTCGTACAGCAGGGGCAGCAGGGGTGTCTTGCGGTCTACGACGGTCTCGTACAGTTCTCCGCCGTCCGCGAGCATGCGGGCCTGGACGGCGAGGTAGCCCTCGTCGGGGCTCCAGAAGGGCAGCAGGAAGGACGGCAGGCGGACGGTGAGGGCGATCAGCGCCAGGACGGGCAGGAGCCGCCGCCAGTAGCCGGAGGCGGGCCCGGCGGCGGCCGGGGCGGCGGACCTACGGGTGGGAACCGGGCGGACCGGGGCGGGGCGGGGTGCCGTGGACGGCGGCTCGACGGGCATGCGTGACTCTCGTACGGGGGTGGGACGGAACCGAGGGTGCGTCAGCCGGACTTGGCGAGGCGGCTGTTGCGCCGCCCGTAGGCGAGGTACACGACGACACCGACGGCCATCCAGATGCCGAACCGCAGCCAGGTCTCGGCGGGCAGGTTGAGCATCAGCCACAGCGAGGCGAGCACGGAGACGGCGGGCAGCCAGGGCACCAGCGGGGTACGGAAGGTCCTCGGCAGGTCGGGGCGCGTACGGCGCAGGATGACGACGCCGATGGCGACCACGACGAAGGCGAAGAGGGTGCCGATGTTCACCAGGGAGGCCAGTTCCTCGATGCTGGTGAAGCCCGCGACGACCGCGATGATCACACCGAGCAGCACCGTGGAGCGGTAGGGGGTGCGGAACTTGGGGTGCACGTGCGAGAACAGCCGGGGCAGCAGCCCGTCACGGCTCATGGCGAAGAACACCCGGGTCTGGCCGAGCAGGAGGATCATGCAGACGGTGGTCAGGCCGACGGCGGCGCCGAAGCTGATGACGCCCGCGTAGAAGGGATGGCCGGTGGCCTTGAAGGCGTCGGCCAGCGGTGCGTCCACGGTGAGTTCGGTGTAGTGCTGCATACCGGTGACGACGACGGAGACGGCCACGTACAGCAGGGTGCAGATGATCAGTGAGCCGAGGATGCCGCGCGGCATGTCGCGCTGCGGGACCTTGGTCTCCTCGGCGGCGGTGGCGACGATGTCGAACCCGATGAAGGCGAAGAAGACGACGGAGGCGGCGGTGAAGATGCCCATGACGCCGAAGTTGGTGGGCACGTAGCCGAAGATCAGCTGGATGAGCGGGGAGTCGAGACCGGCGCCCGCGGGCTGTTCCACGGCCTTGGGGATGAACGGGGAGTAGTTCGCGGAGTCGATGAAGAACGCGCCGGCGATGATGACGATCAGGACGACCGTCACCTTGATGGCCACGACGATCGCGGTGACGCGGGCGGAGAGCTTCATGCCGAGGATCAGGACGCCGGTCAGCAGGAGGACGAGGAGGAAGGCGAGCAGGTCGAAGCCGAAGCCTTTCTCCTCGCTGGTGCCGGCGAGTGCGTCGGGCAGCTGCCAGCCCGCGTTGTCCAGGAGCGACTGCACATAGCCGGACCAGCCGACGGCGACCACGGCGGTGGCGAGGGCGAATTCGAGGACCAGGTCCCAGCCGATGATCCAGGCGGGCAGTTCGCCGAGCGAGGCGTAGCTGAAGGTGTACGCGGATCCGGCCACCGGCACGGTCGAGGCGAACTCCGCGTAGCAGACGGCCGCGAGGGCGCAGACGATGCCGGCGGCGACGAAGGCGAGGGCGGTGGCGGGGCCCGCGTTGTCCTTGGCGACGGCGCCGGTGAGGACGAAGATGCCGGTGCCGATGATGACGCCGACGCCGAAGACCGTCAGATCCAGCGCGGAGAGCGACTTCTTGAGCGCGTGCTCCGGCTCCTCGGTGTCCCTGATGGACTGTTCGACGCTTTTCGTGCGGAACATCGAGTCGCGTGGGGGGCGCGAGTCGTGCGGGGTGGTCACCGGCGTACCTCCGAGAGCGTGGTTGCCGCCATGATCGAGAGGTGCTCGGCGACCGGGTACCCGGAAAGGCTTATTTCACACGGATGAGCCGGTCGGACCACCCGTAGGGGGAGTCCGACCGGCTCGTCCGCCGATGTGTTCGGCCGTCTCGGCGTGTCGGCCTGTCGGCCTGTCGGCGACACGCTCCAAACGACAGCCCCTAGTCGCGGGTGATCTCCTCGGCGGCCGAGGGAACCACGGTCATGCGGCCGTCGATGCGCGAGACCAGGCCGGTGACCTGGCGCGCGATGTCCGGGGCGGTCAGGCCGATCTCGGCCATCAGCTCCTTGCGCGACGCGTGGTCGAGGAAACGGGCCGGGATGCCGAAGTCCCGCAGCGGGATGTCGACCCCGGCGTCCCGCAGGGACTGGGCGACGGCCGAACCGACGCCGCCCGCGCGGCTGTTGTCCTCGACGGTGACGACGACACGGTGCCGCTCGGCGAGCGGCGCGAGCGCCTCGTCGACGGGCTTGACCCAGCGCGGGTCGACCACGGTGGTGGAGATGCCCTGCTTGTCGAGGAGATCGGCGATCTCCAGACACATCGGGGCGAGCGCGCCGACGGAGACCAGCAGCACGTCCGCCGGGCCCTCGGCCGGGCGGCGCAGCACGTCCATGCCGCCCGCCTTGCCCACGGCGGCGACGGCGGGACCGACGGCGCCCTTGGAGAAACGCACCACGGTCGGGGCGTCGTCCACCAGCACGGCCTCCCGGAGCTGGGCGCGGACCTGGTCGGCGTCGCGCGGGGCGGCGATCCGCAGATTCGGCACGCACTGGAGGATCGACATGTCCCACATGCCGTTGTGGGAGGCGCCGTCGGTGCCGGTGATGCCGGCCCGGTCGAGGACGAAGGTCACGCCGCAGTCGTGCAGGGCGACATCCATGAGGACCTGGTCGAAGGCGCGGTTGAGGAAGGTCGCGTACACGGCGAAGACGGGGTGCAGCCCGCCGGTGGCCAGACCGGCCGCCGACACCGCGCCGTGCTGCTCGGCGATCCCCACGTCGTACACCCGGTCCGGGAACGCCTTGGCGAACTTCTCCAGTCCGACCGGCTGGAGCATCGCGGCCGTGATGGCGACGATGTCGGCCCGCTCCTTGCCGAGCTTGACCATCTCCTCGCCGAACACCGAGGTCCAGTCGACGCCCGAACTGGCGATCGGCAGACCGGTGTCGGGGTGGATCTTGCCGACGGCGTGGAAACGGTCGGCCTCGTCCAGGAGCGCGGGCTGGTAGCCGCGGCCCTTCTCGGTGAGGCAGTGGATGATGACGGGGCCGCCGAAGCGCTTGGCGCGCTGGAGGGCGGACTCCAGGGCGTCCAGGTCGTGGCCGTCGATCGGGCCCACGTACTTCAGGCCCAGGTCCTCGAACATGCCCTGGGGGGCGATGAAGTCCTTGAGGCCCTTCTTCGCGCCGTGCAGCGTGTCGTAGAGCGGGCGGCCGACGACCGGGGTGCGCTCCAGGATGTCCTTGCCGCGGGCCAGGAAGCGTTCGTAGCCGTCGGTGGTACGCAGGGTGGCCAGGTGGTTCGCGAGGCCGCCGATGGTGGGCGCGTACGAGCGCTCGTTGTCGTTGACGACGATGACGAGCGGGCGGTCCTTGGCGGCGGCGATGTTGTTGAGCGCCTCCCAGGCCATGCCGCCGGTGAGCGCGCCGTCGCCGATGACGGCGACCACGTGGTCCTGGCGGCCGAGCACCTGGTTGGCCTTGGCGAGTCCGTCGGCCCAGCCGAGGACCGTCGAGGCGTGCGAGTTCTCGATGACGTCGTGCGGGGACTCGGCCCGGGACGGGTAGCCGGAGAGGCCGCCCTTGCTCTTGAGCCTGGTGAAGTCCTGACGGCCCGTCAGGAGCTTGTGCACATAGGACTGGTGGCCGGTGTCGAAGAGGACCTTGTCCCTGGGCGAGTCGAAGACCCGGTGCAGGGCGATCGTCAGTTCGACGACTCCGAGGTTGGGACCGAGGTGTCCGCCGGTCTTGGAGACCGCGTCGACGAGGAAGGACCTGATCTCCCCGGCGAGCTGGTCCAGCTGCTCCGGGCCGAGACGGTCCAGATCACGCGGGCCCTTGATCCGGGTCAGCAGGTCCCATCCGTCGCCCACCGCCGCCTCGGGCGGTCGCGCTGCGCGCGGCTGTGTCACCGTGCCTCCTAGCGTTGAAGATCTGGCGTGCCGGTCCGCCGAGTCTAATGTTCCCGCCACGCCGGACGTCATCGGGCGGCGCGTCGTTCACCGTACGGGCGCCCGTTCGAGGGCGGCCGGCCGTGCGCCGGTGACACGGGTGTGCCCGGTACCGGGGGTCCGGTACCGGGCACGACGCGGTGGGACGGGCGGTCAGGCGCGGCCCGCTGTCTTCTGGGTCTTCCGGGTGACGGCGTCGATGACGACCGTGGCCAGGAGCACACCACCGGTGATCATGTACTGGATCGGCGAGGCGATGCCCTGGAGGGCGAGCCCGTACTGGATCGACGTGATGACCAGCACACCGAGCAGCGCGTTCCAGGTGCGGCCCCGGCCGCCGAAGAGGCTGGTGCCGCCGATGACGGCCGCCGCGATGGCGTTCATCAGCAGCTCACCGCCGCCGGCTCCCTGGTTGGCGGAGGCGATCTTCGAGGCGATGAAGAGACCGCCGATCGCGGCGAAGGTGCCCGCGACGGAGAAGACCGCGACGCGGACGCCGACGACGCTGATACCGGCGCGGCGGGACGCCTCGACGCTGCCGCCGAGCGCGAATATCTTCCGTCCGAACGAGGTGCGGCGGAGCACGAAGTCCGTCAGCACCAGCACGAGCAGGAAGATCAGCACGGCCAGGGGCAGGCCCTTGTACTGGTTGAACATGATGGCCACGGCGAAGGCCAGCACCGCCAGCAGCGCCGTACGGACGATGATCTCGCTCAGCAGCCGGGAGGGGACACCGGCGGCGGCCCGGCGGCGGTTGTCGAGGAACGAGGAGAGGAAGTACGCGCCGACCGCCACCACCGCGAGGCCGTAGGCCGCGGCGACGTCGGAGAAGTAGTAGCCGGTCAGCTTGCCGACCAGGCCGTCGCGGTCCAGGTTGATGGTGCCGTTGTCGCCGAGGATCTGGAGCATGAAGCCGTTCCAGAACAGCAGACCGGCCAGGGTCACGGCGAACGCGGGGACGCCCACCCGGGCGAAGAAGAAGCCGTGGATGGCGCCGGCCACCGCGCCGGTGAGGATGGCCAGGACGAACGCCAGCCACTCCGCCATGCCGTGGGTGACGGCGAGGACCGCGAAGACGCCGCCCGCCACACCGCTGACCGAGCCGACCGACAGGTCGATCTCGCCGAGCAGCAGGACGAAGACGATGCCGACCGCGATCATGCCGGTGCCGACCATGGCGACCGAGATGTCGGTGAGGTTGCCGGCGGTCAGGAAGTTCCCGTTGAGGCTGGTGAAGATCGCCCAGATGATGATCAGGCCGATGACGACGGGTATGGAACCGAGGTCACCGCCGCGCAGCTTGCGCTTGAACTCGCCGAGGTAACCGGCGAAGCCCTGCTCGCGTACGAGGAGACGGGGGTCGACCGCGACGGTCGCGGCTCCCGCCGCCGGGGCGGGCGCGTCGTCGGCCAGGCCGACCGGTGCCGAGGTCTTGTCGACGCTCACTTCTTGGCCTCCACGTTGCGCGCCGCGCGGCGGGTCACGGCGTTGTCCGTGGCTCCGGTGATCGCGGAAATGATGTCTTCCTGCGAGGTGCCGGCGACGTCGAAGAAGCCGTTGTTGCGCCCCAGCCTGAGCACGGCGACCTTGTCGGCCACCGCGCGGACGTCCTCCATGTTGTGGCTGACGAGGATCACCGCGTAGCCGCGTTCGCGCAGCCGCTCGACCAGGTCGAGGACCTGGGCGGTCTGCTCGACGCCGAGGGCCGCGGTGGGCTCGTCGAGGATCACCAGCTTGGGCTCGCCGAGCATGGACCGGGCGATGGCCACGGTCTGGCGCTGGCCGCCGGAGAGCGAGGCGATCGGGATACGCACGCTGGGGATGCGGATCGAGAGCGTGGTGAGCAGCTCGCGGGCGCGGCGCTCCATCTCGACCTCGTTGAGTACACCCCAGGAGCGCAGCTCCCGGCCCAGGTAGAGATTGCCCACGACATCGAGGTTGTCGCAGAGCGCGAGGTCCTGGTACACCGTCGCGACGCCCAACTCCTGCGCGTCGTGCGGCTTGTTGATCGCGACGGACCGGCCTTCCCACTCGATGACACCGTCATCGATGGGATGAACTCCGGCGATCGTCTTGACGAGCGTGGATTTGCCGGCGCCGTTGTCGCCCACGAGGGCGACGACCTGTCCGGCGTGGACCTCAAGCTCTACGTCGGTGAGCGCCTGCACGGCACCGAACCGCTTGGAGACCCCTCGCAACGCCAGCACGGGCGTAGCGGTCACGTAAACCATCTCCTTCGCCGCCTGGCCGGCGGGGATACCGCGCCCCTGGGGGATGGTGGGCGCGGAGGGTCGAGCAGAAGAGAGAACTTCGGGGTGTTCGGGGGACACACGAAAAGCCGTGAAGTGGTCCGTCCGGCGCCCCGCCCGGTAGCGGGACGGTTGAGGGCGGGGCGCCGGACAGGCTTCAGGGCGGGTTTCCGCGGTCGTACCGGCCGGTGATCAGCTCAGGCCGAGGGCGTCGCACTGGGCCTTGAACTTGGCCGTGCAGATCTCGTCGATCGTGTAGATGCCGTCCTTCAGCACCGTGTCCTTGATGTTGTCCTTGGTCAGCGAGACGACCGGGACGAGGACCGACGGGACGCCCTTGGTGGTGGGGCTGTCGACCTTCGTCTTGGCGAGGGAGTCCAGGCTCTCGCCCTTGGCGACCTTGACGGCCATCTCGGCGGCGACGGACGCCTCGGCCGGGTAGGGCTTGTAGACGCTCATGAACTGCTCACCGGCGACGATGCGCTGCACACCGGCGAGTTCGGCGTCCTGGCCGGTCACGGGCGGCAGCGGCTTGATGCCGGCGCTCTGGAGGGCGGTGATGATGCCGCCCGCCATGCCGTCGTTGGCGGAGTACACGCCGACGATCTTGTCCTTGCCCAGGGCCGTGATCGCCGCCTCCATGTTGGCGTTGGCGTTCTCCGGCTTCCACTCCTTGGTGTCGTACTCCTTGCCGACGGTCACCTTGCCGTCGAGGACGGACTTGGCGCCCGACTTGAAGAGCGCGGCGTTCGGGTCGGTGATGGCGCCGTTCATCATGACGATGTCACCGTCCTTCGCCTTCGGGCCCAGCTCGTCCAGGAGCGCCTGGCCCTGGACACGGCCGACCTCTTCGTTGTCGAAGGAGACGTAGCCGTCGATCGGGCCCTCGGCGAGGCGGTCGAAGGCGATGACCGGGATGCCGGCGTCCTTGGCCTTCTGGACGGAGCCCGCTATGGCCTTGGAGTCCACGGCGTCCACGATCAGCGCGTCGACCTTGTTGGTGACCATGGTGTCGGCCTGCTGGTTCTGCGTCGACGCGTCCTGCTTCGCGTTGGCGTAGACGATCTTGCCGGTGCCGCCGGTCAGTTCGCTGACCTTCTTCTCGATGAGCGGCTTGTCGAACTTCTCGTAGCGCGCGGTCTGGTTCTCGGGCAGCAGCAGACCGATGGTCAGCGGCCCGTCCTTCTTCGCGGGCTCCTTGGCGGAGTCACCGGACTCCTTGGCGCTTCCACAGGCGGCGAGCGAGACGGCCATCGCGGTGGCAGCGGCAGCCACGGCAGCACGTCGGAGATGTGCGTTCACTTCAGAAACCTCCCTGACGAGGCCGCGACGTTGCGGCCGAGGTGGCTGGAAGTCAACTCCGCTGCGGACTCGACGTCAAGGAGTAAATCCTTAACGAGATGACAACGGTGCCATTCGTTATCTAAGTGAAGACAGGAGAGCCCACGGGCAGGGCGCTCTCCAGAAGGGTCGAATCGCCCATCTCGCTCAGCACGAGGGCGAGCGCGCCCAGTACCTCCGCGCGTCCGCCGAGGGCCCCGGGGAGCACCGAGAGCTGCCGGGCCGCGCTCGGGATCGCGTACCGGGCGACGGACTCCCTGATGGGCGCGAGGACCAGCTCCCCGGCCTCCGCCAGGTCGCCGCCGAGCACCACCCGGCTGGGGTTGAGCAGGTTGCAGAGATTGGCGACGCCGCTGCCGATGTGGCGGCCGACGTCGGCGATCACCCGGCGGCAGCCCGGATCGCCCTCGCGGGCCAGCTGGACGACCCGCTCCATGGTCAGGTCGCGGCCGTGGCTGGAGCGGAGCAGCGGCAGGACGTAGCGGGCGGCCGTGAACGTCTCCATGCAGCCGCGGTTGCCGCAGCGGCAGACGGGGCCCGACTCGTCGAGCGTGATGTGGCCGATCTCGCCCGCCGTACCGCCCGGTCCCCGGTAGATCTGGCCGTCCATGACCAGACCGGCGCCGACACCGCTGGCGACCTTGATGTACGCGAGGTCCTTCACGCCCCGGCCGCTGCCCCAGACCAGTTCGCCGAGGGCGCCCAGATTGGCGTCGTTGTCCACGTACACCGGCACGCCGAGCCGGCCCGCCAGCTCCTCGCTGGGGTTGATCCCCGTCCAGCCCGGCAGTATCGAGGTGGAGCCGAGCGTGCCCGAGACGACGTCGATCGGGCCCGGCACCCCGAGGCCCACACCGATGACCTTCTGACGGCCGATGCCGGTGGCCTCGATGAGCCGCTCCACCAACTCCTCGGCCCGGCCGAAGCCGTAGGCCGACGAGGCGTCCACGTCCAGCGGTTCGGACTCCTCGGCGAGGACCTGGTGGGCCAGATTGCCCACGGCGACCCGCAGATGGGTGTGGCCGAAGTCGACGCCGATGACGATGCCCGCGTCCCCGCTGAGCGAGACACTGCGGGCCCTGCGCCCGCCCGCCGAGGTGGGGGTCACCTCGACCGTGCCGCCCTCCCGCAGCTCGCGGACGATGTTGG
The DNA here is from genome assembly GCF_036327775.1 of Streptomyces sp. NBC_01498. Lineage (NCBI taxonomy): Bacteria > Bacillati > Actinomycetota > Actinomycetes > Kitasatosporales > Streptomycetaceae > Streptomyces > Streptomyces sp. NBC_01498. Next base: position 1,330,517 of record NZ_CP109598.1, read on the forward strand.
AGACCGTGGCGGCCGACAGCCCGGTGCTCCGGGCGATCTCGGCCTGGGTGAGCGAACCCGCCATGCGTACGGCGCGGACGACGCGCTCCAGATTCGCCCGGTGCAGAGACGACTGCGACCCTGGGGTCTCCACAACTGATCCACTCCTGCCCTTGGCGGACGGCACGACCACCGCCACCGGTCGGGGTCGCGCCTGTGAAACCCCGACGTATCTCCAACTTGTGAACTCTAAGCTCAGCCTTTCGGGCCGCTTCCCGTCAAGACCTTGAGCAGTGCCGGACCCCGATGAACACGGTACGTACGCATCTGACCTGCGATTCTTACCGTTTTGGCGAATTTCGACCGAGGCTGGTGGCGAAAATTGATCCCTCGGCTCGGGATGGATACCGAACGAACCCTTCCGCATGAGGCCGGCGCCCGGTCCCGGGCCCGCTCCCGCAGCCGGTCGGGGGCCCTGTCGCGCGCGTGGTACCGGAGCGCGCGAACCGCCCCCCGGCGGGCGGCCGGAGGGCGGTGCGGTGACGCGACGACGGAGGGGCGGAGGGTCCGGGGCCGGCGGTCCGGCCCGGGACGGAGGCTCGGGCCGGAGCCGTGGCCGACAGGGGGCGGCCCCGGGACCGGCGCTCGGGCCGGACTACTTGAGCGCTCCCGCCGTCAGGCCCGCGACGACCTGGCGCTGGAAGATGATGTACGCGGCGAGCACCGGCAGCATCGCCATCACCAGTCCGGCGAACAGCCCCGAGTAGTCGCCCTTGTAGCCCTGGCTGACGGCCAGCTGCACCAGACCCTGCGAGAGCACCTTCTTCTCCGGGTCGGTGTTGAGGACCGTGGGCAGCATGTACTGGTTCCACTGCCCGAGGAAGTTGAAGATCCCCACGCTGATCAGACCCGGCTTCGCCATCGGCAGCATGATCTGGAAGAAGGTCCTCGTGTGCGAGGCGCCGTCGATGATCGCCGCCTCCGCCACGGACGTCGGCAGCGTCCTGAAGAAGGACGACAGGAAGAACACCGTGAACGGCAGCGAGTAGGCGATGTAGACCAGGATCAGCCCGTGCGTGGTGTTCAGCAGCCCCATGTTGTTCATGACGAAGAACAGCGGGACCAGCGCCAGGATGATCGGGAAGCTCATCCCCCCGATGAAGAGGAAGTAGATGAACCGGTTCCCGGGGAAGTCGAAGCGCGCCAGCACGTACGCGGCCATCGAGCCGAGCACCAGCGTGCCGATCAGCGAGCCGCCCACCACCAGAAGAGTGTTCAGGAAGTAGTCGCTCATGTGCGCCTGGGTCCAGGCCCGCGACCAGTTCTCGAAGTGGAGCCGGTCCGGCAGCGCCCACGGCGAGCTGAGGATGGAGTCGTCGTCCTTGAAGGAGGACATCACCGCCCACAGCAGCGGCAGCACGACCAGCAGCGCCCAGATGACCAGCACACCGTGCGAGAACACATTGAGGACGGTGCCCTCACGCCGGTCCTTCTCCGGCGGCGCCGCCACCTCCGTCACCGGCGGCCGGTCCTGCGGCTCCCCGGGCAGCGCGGCCGGAGGCGTGTCAGTGGTCTTCATCAGAACTCCAGCCGCTCGCGCCGGCCCAGCTTCGTCACGACTGCCGCGAAGGACAGCGTCACCACCAGCAGGGCGACACCGATCGTTGTGGCATAACCGGCCTGCGCGTCCCGGAAGGCCGTTTGGTAGACGTACAGCGGCAGCACCGTGGTCGAGTAGTCCGGTCCGCCGCCGCCCGGTCCGATGGTCATGATCTGCACGACCGCGAACGCCTCGGCACCCAGCGCCAGGATGCCCATGTAGATCCAGCCCGCCTGCACGGTGTCCCAGAGCAGCGGCAGCGTGATCCGGAAGAAGGTGGTGAACCGGTCCGCGCCGTCCAGCAGCGCCGCCTCGTAGTAGTCCTTCGGAATGGACGCCATTCCGGCGGAGAAGAGCACGACGAAGAAACCGACCGTGCTCCAGATCAGCACCGCCATCACACACCAGAGCGCGAGATCCGGATCACCCAGCCAGAGCGGCTGGACGTCGCCCAGACCCACCGCGGAGAGCGCCGCGTTGATGGCGCCGCTCTCCGGGTTGTACGCGAACTGGAAAAGCAGCGCGACGATCGCGATGGAAAGCACCTGCGGGAAGAAATAGGCGATCTTGTAGAAGGACGAACCGCGGACCCCTCTGATCGCCGCGCCTTTCCGCTGCCGCCCGCCGACATTGATCATGAAGGCGAGGAACAGCGCCAGGCCGAGCGTCACCAGCGGCAGCAGCAGCACGAAGATCAGGCTGTGCTGCAAGGACTTCCAGAAGACGTCGTCCTGAAACATCTTCGTGTAGTTGTCGAAGCCCACCATCGTGAAATCGGAACTCAGCCCCGTCCAGTCCGTGAACGAGTAGTAGATGGACTGGATGAACGGCCAGATGACAAAGACCGCGTACAACACCAGAGGGGCGACAAGAAACCCCACAATGAACCGGTATTTACCGTGCTGCATGGATCCGACCCCGATCTGTGCGCGGATGCCGCCGCTGGTGACGCCTGCTCACTGGTGCTTGTAGTGCTTGACGGACTGGTCCTTCGCGGCGGCATCCGCGAAACCCTGGATCTTCTTGATGGTCTCCGCGGGGGTGGCGCGCCCGGCCATCATCTCGCCGAGACCGGCGACACCGATCTGCTCCTTCTGGAGCTTGACGTACCAGTCCTGGAGACGCGGGTTGACGACGTTCGTCCCCGCCTTCTCCAGCGCGCCGACGGCGGACGTGAGGCCGGGGGTCAGCTCGATGCCGTCCGTGCCGCCGTTGTAGGCGGTCAGCGACTTCACCTGCGAGGTGAAGTTCTTGGACGACTCCTCGCTGAGCATGATGCGCAGCAACTCCATGCCACCCTGGGGGTTCTTGGCCTTCTGCGGCACGATGAAGGGCTCACCGCCGGACGCCCAGAGGGTACCGAAGGGCATCTTGTCGGAGGCGTCCATGCCGGACGGCGCGCCGACGGCGAGGTTGAAGTCGGCCGGCATGGTGTTGGCCGCCTCGTTCTCCACCCAGGAGCCGTTCGGGATGAAGAGGGCCTTGCCCTTGGTCCAGGCGGTCTGCGACTGGATGTGGTCGAGGCCGGGGGTGCCCTGAAGGATGTAGCCCTTCTTGAACAGCTCGTAGTACGCCTCGAAGGCCGTCTTGACGGCCGGGTCCTTCCAGGCGTTCGGCTCCAGGTTGTCGATCTTGTCGAGGACCTCGGTGCCGCCGATCTTGGCGATGAAGGGGTAGAGCGAGAACGGGATGTAGTACGGGTGCTTGCCCGCGTACGTCCAGCCCGCGATGCCCTTCTTCTTCGCCTTGGCGCAGAGCGCCAGCATGTCGTCCCAGGTCTCGGGGTAGGCCGCGTCGAGGTTCTCCAGCGCCTTCTGCGAGTACCAGACGCCGTAGACCGTGTACGCGTAGTACATGATCCAGACGGGGTCGCCGTCGAACTGGCCCATCTCCACGATGCCTGGGCGCAGGGTGTCGCGGACCTTCTTCGCCGGGTCGTCGTAGGACGGGGCGTCCATCAGGGCGGTGAGGTCGGTGAGCTGCTTCTTGCCCACCAGGACGCCCATGTCCATCTGTTCGGCGCCCGAGTTGTCGATCAGGTCCGGCGGGGTGCCGCCGTTGAACCTCGGCTGGAGGGTGGACTGGATCTTCTCGGTCGCCGCGTGCTTGACCTTCGGCGCCTTCGGGAAGGCCTTGTTGTACCGCTTCTCCGCGTCGATGGCGTACTGCTCGCCGAAGCCGCCGTTGAAGATGACGACATCGAGCGCCGCCGTCTCGTTGGCTCCGAGGGGGTTCTTCGCCGAGGTCTTGCCCTTCTCGACCTTCTCGTCGTTGTCACTGCCGCTGCTCGCGCAGGACGCCAGGAAACCCATGGTCGGCACGGTGATCAGGCCGACGGCGGCCGAGCGCTTGATCAGATCACGACGGTCCAGGCCCTCGTTGCTGTGAGCGGAGGTGGTTCCCATGCTCAAGTCCTCGCCTTCTCCAGGACTCAGGCGGTGTACCGGTCCCCGTCCTTCTCGCCTGAGGCAGAAGGGCCCCGCCACCGCGGTCGAATGAAGCTGGGTCGTGCAGGAGTGTGGTGCTGCTTTTCTGTCCGTTGTGCGGTTGAACGTCGTGCCTTTGTGTCTTTGCGCCTTGTGTCTTTGAGTCCTTGTACGTGGTGCCTTTGTACGTGGTGCCGTTGGCGCGATTGTCCGTCGAGCGGTTCCAGGTGTGCCGTTCCGCGTGGTGCTGTGCTACGTGATGCGGTGGTGCGTGATGCGGTGGTGCGTGATGCGGTGCTGCGTGACGCCCGAGGTGTGCGGCGCGAGTGTCGATCGGCGTATTGAACGGTGCGGGAAGTGGGAACCGCGCGGTGCGGCGGGAACGGCCCGAAGTCGGTGGCGTCGAGGTGCGTCGCGACGTCGCGGCACCCAACCGCCCTCCGTCTCCCGGTCCTTCACCGTGCGAAACCCGGCGGGGCGGACGCGACAGGTATAGTCCACTTCACGTCGACTGAGCAAGATCGAAAGCAGGTTTGGGCGGGAGTCTTTCCCGAGTTGAGACCTCGGACGAGTTTCGGGAACCCACGCGACATCCGTGCGGTTCGCTCCGCCTTATCCGGATCGCGCACGCCGCGATATCCGGCCCGCTCGCGCGCCCACGCCGTACCCGGTTGTCGGGATATTCGGCGAAACATGGGTGACACGCGTACGACACCATGGCCAGTTCCCGCCATCTCACTTCGGCAACACCCTTGACACCTTGCCTCTCTTGTACCACTACTTAACCGGCGCATGACTTTTGACAACGTTGTCCATCATGCTTCCGCAGGAGGAAGGCTCGGGATGCAGCGCACACCAAGACCCCGGCTCGCACGGGGCCGGCACGCCGCCCTCGCGGCCGTCGCGTCACTGCTGGTCGTCACCGCACCATCGGCGGCCGTGGCACAGCCCGCCAAGGCCGGCGCCCCCGAGGACGCGTTCACGTCCTCCTTCGAAGAGGGCGATGTCCAGCCGAACTGGCGCAATACGGTTGATACGGGAGCGGACGGGACCAAGCGCTCCTCGGGCGTGAACGGCGAGTTCGGCGCCGGCATCCCCGGCAATGTCACCGACCATGTCGTGGAGCTGCGGGCCAGCGACGAGAACAGTGACGGCGGTGAGGGCAAGGAGAACCTGGTCGACATCCAGTCGAGCACCAAGTGGCTGGCCTTCGAGCCGACCGCCTGGATCGAGTTCGACCTGGACGAGCCGGTCAAGGTCCTCACCTACGCGCTCACGTCGGCGAACGACCACGCCGAGCGCGACCCGAAGGACTGGACGCTCCAGGGTTCGGCGGACGGCAAGGACTGGAAGACCCTCGACACCCGGTCGGGCGAGACCTTCGCCCAGCGGTTCCAGACCAAATCGTACGACTTCGACAACTCGACGGCGTACGCGCACTACCGGCTGGACATCTCCAGGAACAACGGCGGGAGCGACGCCACCCAGCTCGCCGACGTCCAGTTCTCCGACGGCGACACCAGCACCCCGCCGCCGGCCGACATGCGCAGCCAGATCGACAGCGGCCCCGGCGGCTCCCCCACGGCCAAGTCCAACGCGGGCTTCACCGGCAAGCGGGCGCTGGAGTACGCCGGTTCGCACCAGCCCGACGGCCGGGCCTACTCGTACAACAAGGTCTTCGACGTCGACACCGTCGTACGCCCGAACACCGAGTTGTCGTACCGGATCTATCCGTCCATGCCGGAAACCGATCTCAACTACCCGGCCACCAACGTCTCGGTGGACCTCGCCTTCACCGACGGCACGTATCTGAGCGAGCTGAAGGCCGTCGACACGCACGGCGGCGCGATGAGCCCCCAGGGCCAGGGCGCGGCCAAGCGGCTGTACGTCAACCAGTGGAACGCGGTCGCCTCGGGGATCGGTTCGGTCGCCGCCGGAAAGACGGTGGACCGGATACTCGTGGCGTACGACTCGCCGAAGGGCCCGGCGAAGTTCCAGGGCTGGGTGGACGACATCACCCTGGCGGTGAAGGCGCCCGCGAAGCGTCTCGCGCATCTGTCGGACTACGCGTCCACCACGCGCGGCACCAACTCCAGCGGCTCCTTCTCGCGCGGCAACACCTTCCCCGCCACGGCCGTCCCGCACGGCTTCAACTTCTGGACCCCGGTGACCGACGCGGGCTCCACGAGCTGGCTGTACGAGTACGCGCGCGGCAACAACAGCGACAACCTCCCCACCCTGGAGGCGCTGTCCGCGAGCCACGAGCCGAGCCCCTGGATGGGCGACCGGCAGACCTTCCAGCTGATGCCGTCGACCGTGAGCGGCACACCGGACGCCGCGCGTTCGGCGCGCGCGCTGCCGTTCCGCCACGAGAACGAGATCGCCCGGCCGCACTACTACGGCGTGACGTTCGAGAACGGCCTCAAGGCGGAAATCACCCCGACGGATCACGCGGCGGCGATGCGCTTCACCTATCCGGGCGATGACGCGAGCGTGCTGCTCGACAACATCACCAACGCGGGCGGGCTGACGGTCGACGCGGCGAACCGGTCCTTCACCGGTTACTCCGACGTGCGCAGCGGTCTGTCGACGGGCGCCACCCGGATGTTCGTGTACGGCGTCTTCGACGCGCCGGTCACCGACAGCGGCAAACTGCCGGGCGGTGGCGGCAAGGACGTCACCGGCTTCCTGCGCTTCGACGCGGGCCAGGACCGTACCGTCAACCTGCGGATCGCGACCTCGCTGATCGGCGTCGACCAGGCGAAGAAGAACCTGGCGGACGAACTGCCCGCCGACCTCGGCTTCGAACGGGTCCAGAAGAAGGCGCAGCGGGCCTGGGACGACGTCCTCGGCACGGTGGAGGTCGAGGGCGCGACGCGGGACCAGCTCACGACGCTCTACTCCAGCCTCTACCGGCTCTACCTGTATCCCAACTCCGGTTTCGAGAACACGGGTACGGCGGCCAAGCCGCGGCAGCAGTACGCGAGCCCGTTCGTCCCGAAGATGGGCACGGACTCCCCCACCCACACCGGCGCGAAGATCGTCACGGGTGAGGTGTACGTCAACAACGGCTTCTGGGACACCTATCGCACGACCTGGCCCGCGTACTCGTTCCTGTCGCCGAAGCAGGCCGGGAAGATGGTGGACGGCTTCGTGCAGCAGTACAAGGACGGCGGCTGGATCTCCCGCTGGTCCTCCCCCGGCTACGCGGACCTGATGACCGGCACCAGTTCGGACGTGGCCTTCGCGGACGCGTACGTGAAGGGTGTGGACTTCGACGCGAAGGCGGCGTACGAGGCGGCGCTGAAGAACGCGACGGTGAAGCCGCCGAGTTCGGGTGTGGGCCGCAAGGGCATGGAGACGTCGCCGTTCCTCGGCTACGCCTCCACGGAGACCCACGAGGGCCTGTCCTGGTCCCTGGAGGGCTACCTCAACGACTACGGCATCGCGAAGATGGGCGAGAAGCTCTACGCGGAGACCGGCAAGAAGCGGTACCAGGAGGAGTCCGCGTACTTCCTCAACCGCGCCCGGAGCTATGTCTCGCTCTTCGACACGGAGGCCGGCTTCTTCCAGGGCCGTGACCTCAAGGGCGACTGGCGCGTCCCGAGCGGCGACTTCGACCCGCGGGTGTGGGGCTACGACTACACCGAGACCAACGGCTGGGGTTACGCCTTCACCGCCGCGCAGGACTCGCGGGGCCTGGCCAACCTGTACGGCGGTCGCGCCGGTCTCGGCGACAAGCTGGACGAGTACTTCGCGACGCCGGAGACCGCGTCGGCGGAGTTCGTCGGGTCCTACGGCGGCGTCATCCACGAGATGACGGAGGCGCGGGACGTCCGGATGGGCATGTACGGCCACTCCAACCAGGTCGCGCACCACGCCACGTACATGTACAACGCGGCCTCCCAGCCCTGGAAGACGCAGGAGAAGGTCCGCGAGGTGCTGGGCCGCCTCTACACCGGCAGCGAGATCGGGCAGGGCTACCACGGCGACGAGGACAACGGCGAGCAGTCGGCCTGGTACCTCTTCTCCGCCATGGGCTTCTACCCGCTGGTGATGGGCAGCGGGGAGTACGCGGTCGGCTCGCCGCTCTTCACGAAGACGACGGTGCACCTGGAGAACGGGAAGAAGCTCGTCGTCTCGGCGCCGAAGAACAGCGAGAAGAACATCTACGTGCGGGGCCTGAAGGTCAACGGCAAGGCGTGGAACTCCACGGCGCTGCCGCACGAGGTGCTCGCCGAGGGCGGCACGCTGGAGTTCGACATGGGCCCGGAGCCGTCGGCGTGGGGCACGGGCAAGGACGCGGCGCCGGTGTCGATCACCCAGGACGACCAGGCGCCGTCGCCCCGGACGGACGCGGTGAGCGGTCCGGGCGCGCTCTTCGACAACACCTCGAAGACGTCGGCCACGACGGACGGTCCGGTGGAGCTGCCGGTGCCGTCGGCGACGAAGGCGGTCCAGTACACGCTGACCTCGGCGACGGCCGCGACGGCACCCGCCGGGTGGGAACTCCAGGGCTCGTCGGACGGCACGTCCTGGCAGACCCTGGACAAGCGGTCGGGCCAGTCCTTCGCCTGGGACCAGCAGACCCGCGCGTTCACGGTGACCGCACCGGGCTCGTACGCGCACTACCGGCTGGTGACGAAGGGGCAGGCGACGCTGTCGGAGGTGGAGTTGCTGCGGTAGCGGCGTCGTGACATGACGAAGGGGCCGTTCCCCGCGCGCCGGGCGCGCGGGGAACGGCCCCTTCGTCGTCGGTCTACTTGCGGATCAGGCTGCGCAGCACGTACTGCATGATGCCGCCGTTGCGGTAGTAGTCCGCCTCGCCCGGGGTGTCGATGCGGACCACCGCGTCGAACTCCACGCCCGTGTCCGTGGTGACCTTGACCGTCGCCGGGGTCGGGCCGTCGTTGAGGGCGGTGACGCCCGTGACGCTGAAGGTCTCCTCGCCCGTCAGGCCGTACGACAGCGCCGAGGCGCCCTCCGGGTACTGGAGCGGCAGCACGCCCATGCCGATCAGGTTCGAGCGGTGGATGCGCTCGTACGACTCGGCGATGACGGCCTTGACGCCGAGCAGCGCCGTGCCCTTGGCCGCCCAGTCGCGGGAGGAGCCGGAGCCGTACTCCTTGCCCGCGAGGACGACCAGCGGGGTGCCGGCCGCCTGGTAGTTCTGCGAGGCGTCGTAGATGAAGGAGACCGGGCCGCCGTCGACCGTGAAGTCTCGGGTGTAGCCGCCCTCGGTGCCCGGCGCGATCTGGTTGCGCAGGCGGATGTTGGCGAACGTGCCGCGGATCATGACCTCGTGGTTGCCGCGGCGCGAGCCGTACGAGTTGAAGTCACGGCGCCCGACGCCGTGCTCCGTCAGGTAGGTGCCCGCCGGGGTGTCGGCCTTGATCGCGCCCGCCGGGGAGATGTGGTCGGTGGTGACCGAGTCGCCCAGCATGGCCAGCACGCGCGCGTCCGCGATGTCGGCGACCGGGGTCGTCTCCATCGTCATGCCCTCGAAGTACGGGGGCTTCCGTACGTAGGTGGACTGCGGGTCCCACTCGAAGGTGTTGCCGGTGGGGATCGGCAGCGCCTGCCACTGGGCGTCGCCCGCGAAGACATCCTGGTAGGACTTGCTGAACATGTCCTCGCCGATGGCGGAGGCGACGACCTCGTTGACCTCGGCCTCGGTCGGCCAGATGTCGGCCAGGTGGACCGCCTTGCCGTCCTGGTCCACGCCGATCGCGTCGCGGGTGATGTCCACCTTCATGGAGCCGGCGATCGCGTACGCCACGACGAGCGGCGGGGACGCCAGGTAGTTCATCTTGACGTCGGGGTTGATGCGGCCCTCGAAGTTGCGGTTGCCGGAGAGGACCGCGGCGACCGCCAGGTCGTTCTCGTTGACCGCGCGGGAGATCTCCTCGTCCAGCGGGCCGGAGTTGCCGATGCAGGTCGTGCAGCCGTAGCCGACCAGGTTGAAGCCGAGCTTGTCGAGGTACGGGGTGAGGTCGGCCTTGTCGAAGTAGTCCGTGACGACCTTCGAGCCGGGCGCCAGCGTCGTCTTGACCCACGGCTTGCGGGTGAGGCCCTTCTCGACGGCCTTCTTGGCGACGAGCGCGGCGGCGACCATCACGTACGGGTTCGAGGTGTTGGTGCAGGAGGTGATCGCGGCGACGGTCACGGCGCCGTGGTCGATCTCGTACGTCGAGCCGTCCGCGGCGGTGACCAGTGTCGGGCGGGTCGGCACGCCGTTGGCGGAGGCCGGCGAGTCGGACGCCGGGAAGGACTCCTTGCCCGCCTCCTCGTCGTCCGACACGTAGTTGCGCACGTCCCGCGCGAACTGCTCCTTGGCGTCGGCCAGGACGATGCGGTCCTGCGGGCGCTTGGGGCCGGCGATGGACGGGACGACGGTGGAGAGGTCGAGCTCCAGCTTCTCGGAGAAGTCGGGCTCGGCGGCCGGGTCGAGCCAGAGGCCCTGCTCCTTGGCGTACGCCTCGACCAGCGCGAGCTGCTGCGCGTCACGGCCGGTCAGCTTCAGGTACTTGATCGTCTCGTCGTCGATCGGGAAGATCGCGGCGGTCGAGCCGAACTCCGGCGACATGTTGCCGATGGTGGCGCGGTTGGCGAGCGACGTGGCGCCGACGCCCTCGCCGTAGAACTCGACGAACTTGCCGACGACACCGTGCTTGCGCAGCATCTCGGTGATGGTGAGGACCAGGTCCGTGGCGGTGGTGCCCGGGGTCAGCTCACCGGTCAGCTTGAAGCCGACGACGCGCGGGATGAGCATCGAGACGGGCTGGCCGAGCATCGCGGCCTCGGCCTCGATGCCGCCGACGCCCCAGCCGAGCACACCGAGGCCGTTGACCATGGTGGTGTGCGAGTCGGTGCCGACGAGGGTGTCGGGGTACGCCTGGCCACCGCGGACCATGACGGTACGGGCCAGGTGCTCGATGTTGACCTGGTGGACGATGCCGGTGCCGGGCGGGACGACCTTGAACTCGTCGAACGCGGTCTGGCCCCAGCGCAGGAACTGGTAACGCTCCCTGTTGCGGCCGTACTCCAGCTCCACGTTCTGCGCGAAGGACTCGGGCGTGCCGAACTTGTCGGCGATCACGGAGTGGTCGATGACCAGCTCGGCGGGGGCCAGCGGGTTGATCTTCGCCGCGTCGCCGCCGAGCTCCTTCACGGCCTCGCGCATGGTGGCGAGGTCCACGACGCAGGGCACGCCGGTGAAGTCCTGCATGATCACGCGGGCCGGGGTGAACTGGATCTCCTGGCTCGGCTGCGCCTGGGAGTCCCATCCGCCGACCGAACGGATGTGGTCGGCGGTGATGTTCGCGCCGTCCTCGGTACGGAGCAGGTTCTCCAGCAGCACCTTCAGGCTGTAAGGGAGGCGCGCTGAGCCCTCGACCTTGTCCAGCCGGAAGATCTCGTACGACTCGTCGCCCACGCGCAGCGTGCTGCGGGCGTCGAAGCTGTTCGCCGACACGACAGTCTCCTTCATGAATGTGCGCGTACTACCGCCCCGCGAGGCAGGTGCGGCTGACGCCGCGCGGTGCCGCCAACGGGGTGCTCGCCAATCCGCTAAGGTAAGGCTTAGTTAGGTGGGCCTTACTGTCCGGCGGCCGCGGTACGCCTTCGGCAGATATCTCGATGTCGAGATAACTCTAGTACATGACCGCTACGAGGTCATGCTCGGGCACCTGTGATCTTTCGCGTGGGCTTTCACGCTCATCGCGTACTCCTTCTTGTACCCCTTCTCGTGCCCCTCTCGCGTCGAAGGGCGCGCGGGCTTCCGCGCGGCAGCCCGCCGGGGCGGGCGCCGGCGGGCGGCGACGAGGGCCCCGGCGGCGCGCTCGCGGACGGCGGCGCGGCCACGGGTACGGGCTCCCGGCGAGCGATCCGGGGCGGCTCCCGTACGCGAACAGAGATGACTCTCCGTCAATGTCCGCGCCGGCATACATGGATGGCCGCGCACGGGTAACCCGTACTCCCGACAGGGCTTCGCCCCAGGGCCTACTTGAGGAGATCACGGTGCCGATCACATTCCGTAAGAGTTTCCAGATCCTGCCGGGCGTACGGCTCAACATCAACAAGCGGTCGTGGTCCATCACGACCGGCGGCAAGAACGGACCGCGCCACACCCGGAGCAGCACCGGGCGGCGGACCACGTCGATGGACCTGCCGGGCCCCTTCGGCTGGCGCAAGACGACGACGAAGCGCCGCGGCCACTGAGCCGCCGCACGGCCCGGCGAGCGCCCCACGGGGCCCGAGCCGTTCATCCGCCCGACGGTTCCCGTTCGGCGGTACGCGGCTCGCCGGGAGGCGCCCGGCGGGGTGACGATGATGAGCGGGGTACGCGGGGCGCGTACCCCGCTCCGTGCGTCCGTCGCGGGTTTGGACGACCGCCGCGCTCCGTAGGGTCTGTCGCGATCCGCACGGCCGCCGTTCGCCCGACCGCCTATCACGAATGGCGCAACTCAACAGGTTCCTCATCTCACATATGAGATAGCCTCGCCGTATGGCAGACGACTACCTCGTACGCATCGGCAAGCTCATTCGTGACGCGCGTCAGCATCGGGGCTGGACACAGACCCAGCTCGCGGACGCGCTGGCCACCAGTCAGAGCGCGGTCAACCGGATCGAGCGCGGCAATCAGAACATCAGCCTTGAGATGATCGCCCGCATCGGCGAGGCACTCGACAGCGAGATCGTGTCGCTCGGCTACGCCGGGCCGATGCATCTGCGGGTGGTGGGCGGACGCCGGCTCTCCGGCTCCATCGACGTCAAGACGAGCAAGAACGCCTGCGTGGCGCTGCTCTGCGGATCGCTGCTCAACAAGGGCCGCACGGTGCTGCGCCGGGTGGCGCGGATCGAAGAGGTCTACCGGCTCCTCGAAGTGCTCAACTCCATCGGTGTGCGCACCCGTTGGATCAACGACGGCATGGATCTGGAGATCGTCCCGCCGGCCGAGCTGGACATGGCGGCCATGGACGCGGACGCCGCCCGCCGTACGCGCTCGATCATCATGTTCCTCGGTCCACTGCTGCACCGGATGGACAGCTTCCTGCTGCCGTACGCCGGCGGCTGCGACCTCGGCACGCGCACCATCGAGCCGCACATGATCGCGCTGCGCCGCTTCGGCCTGGACATCACCGCGACCGAGGGGCTGTACCACGCGGTGGTCGACCGCTCCGCCTCGCCGGACCGGCCCATCGTGCTGACCGAACGCGGCGACACGGTCACGGAGAACGCGCTGCTCGCCGCCGCGCGGCACGACGGCGTCACCGTGATCCGCAACGCGTCGTCGAACTACATGGTCCAGGACCTGTGCTTCTTCCTGGACGCGCTCGGTGTCCGGGTCGAGGGCGTCGGCACCACCACGCTCACCGTGCACGGGGTGCCCACCATCGACACCGACGTGGACTACTCCCCCTCCGAGGACCCGGTCGAGGCGATGAGCCTGATCGCCGCGGCGGTGGTGACCGAGTCCGAGCTGACGATCCGCCGGGTGCCGATCGAGTTCCTGGAGATCGAACTCGCGGTGCTGGAAGAGATGGGCCTGGACCACGACCGTACGCCCGAATACCCGGCGGACAACGGCCGTACGCGGCTCGTGGACCTGACCGTACGGCCCTCGAAGCTGGAGGCGCCGATCGACAAGATCCACCCGATGCCCTTCCCGGGCCTGAACATCGACAACGTCCCCTTCTTCGCGGCGATCGCCGCCGTCGCACAGGGCAAGACCCTGATCCACGACTGGGTCTACGACAACCGTGCCATCTACCTCACCGACCTCAACCGCCTCGGCGGCCGGCTCCAACTCCTCGACCCCCACCGGGTTCTGGTCGAGGGCCCGACCCGCTGGCGCGCGGCGGAGATGATGTGCCCGCCGGCCCTGCGCCCGGCCGTGGTGGTCCTGCTGGGGATGATGGCGGCGGAGGGCACGTCGGTGCTGCGCAACGTGTATGTGATCAACCGGGGTTACGAGGATCTGGCGGAGCGGCTGAACTCGGTGGGCGCGCAGATCGAGATCTTCCGCGACATCTGAGGTGCGGATGCCGCCGCGCCCGGTCCGACCTGCCAACCGGTGTGCCAGGAAGGGGCGGCGGCAGCTCCGGGACTCCTCCGGGACTTCGGGCCCTCGGCGGGCCAGGAGCCGAGCTGGGCAGTCTCCGCCGACCGGCGCGGCCACGCTAAGACCACGTCGATGGCGGCGCTGCCTCGTGCGCCGGGGCGGGGCAGGAAGTGGGAGTACTTCCGCAGCGTGAACCCGGGGGTCGAAGTGCCCCGGCCGACCGGCACCCCGGACCTCCGGACCTCCTTTCGACAATCGATCCATACGACTGCCGAAGGTTCGACTCCCACAGAAGGCCAGGTCAAAGCCCTCTCAAGGCCGAACAGGGCTTGGCGCCGGTTTTCGTTCCGATGGCCCACACACCCCAATCCGCCGCGGGTCACGCGCCACGAGACGCCCCATGATCGGCGGCGGTCAGGCGGGGCGGCCCCCACGGACGCCCCGACAGTTGGCCGCACGACCAACGCGTGACCAACAACGGCCAGGAACAGGCAGAAACGCCCTGATGGAGTCCGATCCAGACGGAAAGCGACAACCACCACTCGGACGATAAACTGCCTGATCAGAGGGCCTTCGCGCCTCGGACAGGCCAGGTGTGGCAACCCCGGGCGCCTTCCCCCTCCCCGGATGCAAACCGCCTCGGCCACCGGCACCGAGAGGCCGCCGGTCGAAATCGACTCGCCACCCAGGAACCACACCGTGAAGCCGCTCCGAATTGAGAACTCTTCGAATCGGCTCGCACACTCTTCGTTGTGCCAAGGCACCGAATTCGGGTACGTGAAGGCCACCCGCAGGCGTCCGTTCCCCCACTCAACTAGGCTTGAAAACTGAAGTAAATCGGATGAGACAGGGAGGCGGCGTGTGATGGCGAAGGTACTTTTCATCGTGAGCGGGGCGACGTATTGGACACTCAAGGACGGCACCAGACATGCGACCGGCTACTGGGCCGAGGAATTCGCGATGCCGTACAAGAAGATCACGGAAGCCGGCCACGAGGTGGTGGTGGCGACTCCTGGTGGTGTGACCCCGAACGTCGACATGATGAGCCTGCGGCCCTCCATGGCGGGCGGTGAGGACGGGGCCCTGGAACTGGAGACCATCATCCGTTCCGCGGAGGAGATGCGGCGGCCGATCATGCTGTCGGACGTCCGCCTCGACGACTACGACGCGGTCTACCTGCCCGGCGGCCACGGCCCCATGGCGGATCTGGCGTGGGACGCCGACGTAGGCCGACTGCTGACGGAACAACTCGCCTCGGGCAGACCGCTGTTCATCGTGTGCCACGGCCCCGCCGCGATGCTGGCCACCAGGATCCACGGCGCGTCGCCCTTCAAGGGCTACCGAATCACCTGTTTCACCAACGAGGAAGAAGCAGGCGTCGGTCTGGCCTCTCGGGCCACCTGGCTGCTGGAGACCGACGTGAAGGAGAAGGTCGGTGTCGACTTCAGCCGCGGTCCGATATGGGAGCCGTACCTGGTGGAAGATCGCAACCTCGTCACGGGGCAGAACCCCAACTCGGCCGCGGTCCTGGCCGACCGGCTCCTGGAAATCGTGAAGTGATTCGGCTCGGGGCGATTCCTCACAGGCGAAGCTCGTAGAGGGCGTCCCGAACGCCCTGGATCAGGTCCGGCCCGGCATCGGCTCGGCGAGTGCTGCCCGCCATTCAGGCGCGGCGAAGACGTCCCCGAAGAACTGGGTCTCGTGGACCACGTGGCCGCCGGAAAATTCCATGATGCTCACTGAATGGGTGGGCACCCTGTCGTAGGTGATGACGCATTCGCTCACCCACAGATTCCCGCCGCCGACAATCCGGCGGACGGTGAAATGCCGATCGGCGGGGTGCCCGCCACGTTGCGCCGAAATCTTTGCGCGGCCTCGGAATCGTTCCCCTGATTGTGGATAGTCGAGGATCGCGTCCGCAGCGTAGATGGCGTGCTCGGCTTCGGTGTCCCCACGTTCCGATGCCCGCCAGTGGTCGTTGAGCGCGGCCCTGACCCGGTTGTCCGGATCTCCATCCATTCTCTTGTCCTTCTGTAGCCGGCCGGGAGTGATCCGGGGACCTGGAAGCGGACGTTCGGCCATCATCCGATCACGAGGCTCGTCGGCCACGGGGCAGGCGGGGCCGGTGGGCCGCGTGAGACGGCCCTATTCGGTGCTCCCACCGCACCGCACCGCATCGCACCGCATCGCACCGCATCGCACCGCATCCAAAGTGCGGACGGCCGGAACAGGATCCGGACCATGTACGGGCCGACGTCGCCCCTGCGGGGAGCGCCAATGGACGACAGCCATTTTTCAGATCGACAGCGACGAAGACCTCTTCCGCGTCATACCGTTTACTACGAACCGGCCGGCCGCAATCGTTCGGTACCTGCCGCCGGATGACGACCGGGGAAAGCCCGAGGGGCGGCCGGAGAAGTTCTCCGGCCGCCCCTCGGCGCATTGCGCCACGTGTGTCAGTGGCGACGGTGTCCGTCGTAGTAGCCGCCGAGCCGCTCGTGATAACCGGCGTCTCCGACGTGCTTGTCCTTGTCGAACTCAGGGGAGTCCTTGATCTGCTCCTTGGTGAGGTCGACGTGGATCTTCCGCTCCTCCTGGTCGATCGAGCGGACCGTACCGGCAGGCAGCAGGACGTGCTTGCCGAAGATCCAGACACCCGTGTCGACCACCAGGTACGAGGAGTCGACATCGTCCGAGTGCTTGTCCACCTTGCCGATGCTGCCGTCGGTCGCCTCGACCTTGTACCCGATCAGATCGGTACCCGAGGTGCGGCCGGCGGTCGGCTGGTATCCCCACATGTTGTCACTCATCAAACGTCTCCCTTTTACCTAGAAAAGCTCATCCAGCAATAGCGCCCGGATGAATTTCACGCCGTGTCCCCCGACTGCGGCGCGTCCCTCTCAGTTCTTCGTGTGCCCGAGGATCCGGGGCTCACACATGTGTCACCGTGTTGAAATTCACCATGGTCAGGGCGTTTTGAGTGCGCATCAGGCGCTGGGCGCCGGAGGACAGGGGAAAATACGCGCGAGAGGAAGAATGAAAATTCAATCTTGGTCAGCCCGCGCCGCTGCGTGGCCGCTGATCGATTTATCTGGTCTGCACCGGCTCGGAAATCGGAGAGGCCCCGTCGGAAACGACGGGCCGCCGGGGTCATAAATCCGTTACGGTTTCCGGGGATTCCGAGGGGAACCGGATGCGGCCCCACGGCCCCGGCCGACCGGCAGCGGCAGCGGCAGCGGCAACGGCAGCGGCAACGGCAACGGCAACGGCAACGACAACGACAACGACAACGACAGTGGTCAACAGGGCGTACCTGGGTGGGCGGGCGGCGCGTCGTCCGTGAGAACCGTGTCCGGGAGGACCGTGGCCGCGAGATCCGCCTTCGTCCTGGGCGAGCCGACGACGACCGGTCTCTGACCGTTCATGAGCGCCTCGAAGCCGTCTTTGGCCATCCGGACCGGGTCGCTCTCCTTCTCCTGTCCGATCCTGGCGTCCGCCGTGCCGGTGTTCCCGGAGAGTTCCGTCCCCGTGGGGCCAGGGCTGGGCATCAGCGCGGTGACGGTCACCCCGGCGTCCCGCAGTTCGTCCCCCAGGGCTTCGGCGAAGGACCGCGCGAACGACATCGACGCGAGGCGCACGGCCTGGTGGGAGGCCGGCACCGTCGGGGCGAGCTGCGAGGTGAACAGGACCCTCCCCTCGCGCCGTGCGGCCATCTCGGGAAGGAGACGCTTCGCGAGCGCCACCGTCGAAATGATGTTGAGGTCGACGAGACGTATCTCGTCGGCCAGTCCGGTCCGGACGAACGGTCCGCCCCCGCCGACACCGGCGTTGAGTACGGCGACGGCGACCGGCCGTCCCAGGGCGGTGAGCCTCTCGTACAGCAGGCCCACACCACCGGGCGCCGAGAGATCGACCTGAACGGCGTCGGCGTGCGCACCCATGGCGCGAATCTCGTCCGCCGCCCGGCGCAGTTCGTCGTCCGCCGCCGCCAGCAGGAGGGCGTACCCGTTCTCGGCGAGCAGCTTGGCCAGCTCGAATCCGACGCCGCTGGAAGCGCCGGTGACCAGGGCAAGAGGGCTGGTGTCCTTCATGGCCCCCCGAGTACCCAAAGCCGTGCCAGGCAGACGCGCCGGGAGTTCCCAGCTCCGGCCCGCGTCTCCGCAAGGCCCGCCCGCACCGGCCCGCACCGGCCCGGGTGGGCCCGGGTGGGGGCGTGGGTGCGTGGGCGCGTGGGCGAACAGTCCGACGGGCGCACGGACGGACGGACGGGCGGCCGGGCGGACAGGCGGGCGGCCGGACAGGCGGGCGGCCGGACACCGCCTGCGCGGCCCGGCACCGGGGCGGCACCGGGGCGGCTTTCACCTGGAGGGGCCGACTGTCAGTGGCTGGCACTAGCGTTCACGCCACGGTGCAGCGGGACCGCGACGTGGGCGGTTCACGTGTGCCGCCGTGCGGATCGTGGAGGATGGGGACCAATGGGTTGGCTGTCGGCGGGCGACGGGTACGAAGTCGCTCTGGTGGAGGGCCGGGTGACCGCGAGGGCCACCTCGGGGCGGGCGGCGGGGCGGCAGTTGAAATCGCTGCCGAAGGCGGTGCGGGAGCATCCCGAGACCGACCGGCTGCGCCGGTTCGCCGAGTGGCTGGACCGGCACGCGGCGGCGTGTGTGGCGCAGGTGGACACCTGGATGGTGTCGTCGTTGCCGGTGCCGACCGTGCTGCTGGCCCGGGTGTGGCCGGACGAAGCGTGGCAGTCGGCGCTCCGGGACCTGGTGGTGGTCGGCGAGGACCCGGACGACGTGGGTTTTCTGCGGGACGCCACGGACGCCGGTGAGCTGCGGATGGTGAACCTCGACGGGGAGACCGTCCGGCTGTCTCCGCTGACCGTGACGCTGCCGCACCCGGTGCTGCTGCCGGATCTGGAAGATCTGCGGGAGTTCGCGGCGGAGCTGGGGGTGAGTCAGCGGGTGGAGCAGATCCACCGGGCCACCTGGCTGAAGCCGGACGGCCTCGCGGAGAAGGCCGTCGAGATAGGTGAGTTCGCGGGCGGCAGGTACGACTCACGGTTCGGACTGGCCGCGCGGGCCACGTCGCTGGGCTACCGGGTGTCGGGCGGCTACGCGACCTGCCGGGTGCGGGACGCCGGGCGCAGTGTCGAGGCGGCGGTGTGGATCGGTGAGCCGTACTGGGACGGGGACACCGAGACCGGCGCCCTGAGCTGGAGTGACGAGGACGGCCGGACGCTGCGGACGGCCGATGTGGGCCCGGTGGCCTGGTCCGAGGGGATGCGCATGGCCGCGGCGCTGTACGCCGGCCGCAAGGTCGAGGAGGGCAAGGGCGCATGAGTGACACGGGGATCGTTCCGGCGGCGGAAGCCGCCGAACTGCTGGCGAACGGGGCGGTGTTGCCGCCGGGCACGGAGGGCGGCGGTGAGCGCGCGGTGCCGCTGACCGCCCGTGCGTACCGGCACCCGGGTCTGGACGACCGGGTGGTCGTGCGGCTGGTCGCGGCCGAGCTGGGCGCGGCGGAGGATCTGGCCGCCGGTTTCCTCGGCCTGGTGCCGGACGGTGAGCCGGCCGAGGTCGGGATCGGGCTGCGGCAGTCGCTGGGCTTCCCGGAGTGGGTGCTCGTGCACCACCCGGCGGACGGCCACCACGCGCTGGGCGTGGTACCGGAGCTGGACCGGATCGCACGGCAGGCCAGGACCAAGCCGAAGGCGGCGCTGGACGCCTACCAGCTGCTGGCCGGGCAGCTCGCCGCCGCTGTCCCGCACTTCCTGCCGACGTTCTACGAACAGGCCGGGCGGGTGTTCCTGGGGGTGGAGAACGCCACGTACGCCGCCCAGATGTTCACCCGGGCGCGCAGGGCCGAGGCCGAGCACGGGCTGACGGTCGACGAGGACCGGCTGGACGGGGTGTTCCTGGAGTTCGCGCTGGCCGGGGCGCTGCCGGTGAAGGTGATGTCGGGGTACGCGAAGGAGCTGGCCGCCCGGGTGCCGGCGCCGGAGGCGTTCGGCCGGTTCCGGCGGCTGTGCGTGCGGCGTACGGCGGGCGGGCTCCAGCCGGCCGCCTCGATGGCGGGCGAGCTGCGCAAGCTGGCGAAGGCCGCGGGCCTGGACCCGGTGGCGGAGGAAGGGGCGTATCTGGCCGAACTGCTGGCGCTGCCCGCCACGTTGCGGGCGGCGGCCGGCTGGTGGAAGGCGCACGGTCCGGCGCTGGCGGCGCTGGCCCGGCGGGAGCCCGCGGTCCGGGGGACGCTGCTGGACCTGATGCCCACGAACACCGACGCGGGGCTGCCGGGACTGTGGCTGGAGGTGCTGGAGTCCTCGGGAGCCACCGCCGGGCTGTGCGACGCCGCGCTGCCCGCCGAGGAACGCCCGGGAGACGGCGCCTCGGGCTGGTTCCGCCGGTTCCTGGCGTTCCGGGGGCGCGGGTGGTACCGGCGGGACCGGCTGCCGGGGCTCTACCCGCTGGTGGAACTGATGGCCGACCGGCTGCGGGCCGAACTCGCGGCTTCGGGGGAGGCGTTGCCGGTCACGGACAGCGATGTGGACCTGCTGGACCTGCTGCTGACACTGGGTGTGCCGGTGGCCGATCCCAAGAAGGACACCACGCTGAACCTGGTGGCGTGGGCGGAGCACGAGGACCGCCGCGAGCTCGTCGCGCTGGAGGCCGACGCCCGCTTCCGGCCCGCGTTCCGGAGTGGGGCCGACCGTCTCGGGAGCGACCGGTCCGGTACGGGGGCCCTGCGCGCGCTGACCCGGTCCCCCGGCGGACGCCCGATGCTGACGGAATGGGTGCGCGGGGTGGTCTCGCGCTTCTCCGCCGCGGGACTGCCCCGGCTGCCCGACGAGCTGGGCCGGCTGGCCTGGCTGCCGGGCTGGACGCTGGCCCTCGCGGAGGAGGAGGCGCGCGCCGCCGCCCGGACCGATCTCACCCCGGCCCTCGTCCGGACCCTGCGGGCGGGCCTGTTCGACGAACTGGGCTGGCCCGCCTGGGAGGAGGCCGCCGCGGCCCTCGTACCGGCGAAGGACATCGACGACCTGGTGGTCGCGGACGCCTGGCCGTATCTGATCACGTCGGGCTCCTCGCAGGTCCGGGTGCTCGGTACCGAGGGCACCGTCCTCACCCACGACCTGCGGATCCCGGCCGACGACCGCTACGGCAACGCCGGCTGCCACTACGTGGACGGCGAACTGCTCGTCCAGTGGCGCTCCCGCGCCGCGGACGGCGGGCTGCGCGGCTACTGGCAGCACTCCGCCGACCGCCAACGGACCATGGAGGGACCGGAACCCCGGGGCACCCGGGTCAACTGGCTCGGCGATCTCGGCGCCGTCACCCTCCCGCTGCCCGGCGGCGGCCGGACCACCGGGCGCGGTGTGGTGCACCGGGGCGACAGCGCCGTACCCCACGAACGGCCGGTCATCAGCGACGGCCACTCGCTGTGGGTGTGGGGCTGGCAGGAGGACTATCACTCCACCGTCGGCTGGTACGAGTACGACCCGGTCACCGGCGAGCGCGGCCGGCGGAGCATGCCCGGCTTCCTCGCCGACGCGACTCGCACCGCCCCGGCGGGAAGCACCTTCCGCACCGGCTGGGTGCTGCCCGCGCCGTCGGCCGAGGCCGGTCCGGGCGGATCCCCGGTCGACGGGCTGCTCGGCTGGCGGGTGGTGGAGCTGGCCGACGGTTCGTTCCGCGGCGAGGACCTGGCGGGCACCACCGTCACCGTGCCCGCCGGCATCGGACAGCCGGCGCGCGCCCTGCTCTTCCCGGGGAGCGACCGCCCCACGGCCGTCGTCCAGAACAACTACACCGTCAGCCTCGTCGACCAGGACGGCGTCGTCACGACGACGGCGAAGACGGACAACAGGCCCGGAACGTTCGCGGCGGGCACCCTCGTGCTGCCGCCGCTGCGCCACTGGCACTGCCTGCGCCCCCGCGACCCGCAGGGCTCCGGGGCACTGCGCCGCCTCGACGGTGCGACGGCGGCGGGCCTGCTGACGGCCGCCGCCGAGGAGCAGAAGCGGGAGCGGGCGAACAAGGCCGACAAGGCCGATCCGCTCGCGTTGCCCGCGCTGGTCCGTGAGCTGCTGCCGCAGGTCAGCCATGACGCGCTGGTGACGGGCATCGTCTCGGTGGTGCGGTTCGCGGCCACCCAGCAGCTCGCGCTGGACGCGGTGGCGGAGCGGCTCGACAAGGATCTCGCGGTCGGGCGGGCGGAGGACACGGAGCCGACCGGGCCCGCCGACCCGGTGCTCCGCGAGGCCCTCAACGGCCTCGGCCTCGTCAACGACTCCTGGTGGGGTGCCGAGGGTTCCGACCTGGTCTGCCGCCAGCTGCGCTTCGTCGGGCAGCAGCTGCGCGACCCCGCCGAGCCGGATCCGGCGGTCCGGCTGCACCTCGACGGACCGGAACTGCCGTGGGCCAGGCTGAACTGGACGTCCCTTCCCGACCTGCCCGCCACGGCGGCGTTCCGGGCGGCGTCCGTGACCACCGCGCCGGACCACCGGGAGACGCTGGGGCAGCTCCTGCGCGAGCTGGACGCCCAGGGCCTGGCGGTCGTCGGGCCCGACCGGTGGCGCCGGTTCGAACTGCGTCTCGACGGCGCCCTGTTCACGGCGGCCGACGGCCGGCAGCGCGCCACCTCCACGCCGGGGCTGCTCCGGCTGGGCTCGGGCGCGTTCCTGGCCTTCGTGAACGACCGCGCGGACACCGGCAGTTGCGAGTTCACCGCGCTCTTCCACGACCCGGCCGGGCAGTTCGAGGTCCCGGCGCCGTACACCGTGGTCTCCTCGGCTCCGGTCGGCCAGGCCGGGGACCCGGGCCGGCTGGGCGCGTTCCTGACCGAGCTGACCGAGCGCGGTCCGGCGCCCTGGTTCCCGGAGGCGGCCGAGGAGTTCAGCCGGCTCACCGGGGTCACCGGCACGACGGCCCGGCTGATCGTGGCCGGCTTGCCGCAGATGGACGTCTACGGGCGGTCCTTCCTGCCGACCGAGGCACGGACCGCCATCGGCGTGAAGGTGGCCGACGCCGCCCTGGCCAAGGACGAACTCGGCGGACTGAAACACCGCGTGCGGCGCGCCGTCGTCGCGGCGCTGCTGCCCGCCGAACCGGCACGGCTCTGGACGGACGGGCCCGACGTGCGCGCCGCCGCCGAGGTCTGGAACGCCCGGGTGGGCCGGCGGGCCGCCGTCCCCGAAGCGCTGCTCACGGAGGCGGCCCGCGCGGTGCGGACCAACTGGAGGCCGAGCCGGTGCCTGCCCGCGCTCCTCGACCCGGCCGGCGAACGGCAGTTGAGCCGCGATCTGGAGTGGCAGGTCTCCGGCGACCGGGTCGCCCCGGTCGGCGGGAGCGCCACCGGCTTCACGGCCGGCACGCTGTTCGGCGCCGTCACCCTGTCCGCCTGGCTCGCCCACCGGCTCCCGGCCGGCGACCCGATCAGGGCGGCGCTGCCCGCGGCCCTCACCGCCGTACGGGAGCGGCTGGCCCACCCCGGGCTGATGCTCGACCTCAACCGGTACGTCAGTCTGCCCGACTTCCGGAAGGTGGCGGGCGCCCCGACCGAGACCGGCGAGGGCTACGAGCGGTACGGGGCCGTCGTCATGGCGACCGCGGACAACCAGCCCTCCCCCGGCATCCGCCCGGCTCTGCTGGACGCGGCCGGACATGATCCGTACCTGGCCGCCCTGCGCGCCGACGACGAGCCCTTCCCGGCGGAGGCGGCGCTGCGCATCGCCCACGACCCGCGCTTCGAAGCCCTCCTCGCCGGCCCCGGCGACCCGTCGGCGGGTGAGCGGGACAAGGAGGGCGTGTGGTGGCCGCAGGATCCGGCCCGCTCGGTGCCCGACCTGGTCGGTGAGGCGGCGAAGGAGTACGGCATCGGGGAGGACGCCGCGGTGCTCTATCTGATGCTGCTGGCGATGCCCGACCCGACCGACCGCAACACCGCGCGGTGGTCCGGCTGGCCGTCGCGCCGGGGCGGGGCCGCCCGCCTCAAGGCGGCGCGCGCCGAACTGGCCGCCACCGACCTGGTCGTGGAGGCCGGACGCGCCCGTGCCGGGCGTTCGCTCTTCCTGCCCGGCGGCTGGACCGACCCCGGGTCTCCCGTCCTGCCGCTGGAGCAGTGGAAGCTGCCGCTGTACGGCGTGGTCGTCGGCGGGAAGGCGGCGCTCGGCGTGATCGTGCCGACCGAACCGGTCGCCGATCTCTACCGCCGGGCCTGGCGGCGGGTCCGGGAAGGTGACGGCCCGCGCTTCCAGGAGCTGAAGGTCAGGCGCGGCCGGCGCCACTGAGCCGGGGTTCACGGGGTGCGGTGCCGGACGACCCGGCGCCGCCCCCGGTCCCTCCCACCCCCGGGCTGTCCTGGTCGCCAGGCCGTCCCGGTCCCGGGCCGTCCCGGTCCCCGGTCCTCGGTCCGGGCCACGGACCGGCCCGTTCGTGACCCGGCCCCGCTTCACGCCCGGCCTCTCCTGGCGCCCGGTCCCTCCCCGGGCCCGGCTTCCGTACCGGCCCCCACCCACGACGTCCACAACCCATCCCGTGAGCACAAGGAACCCCATGACCCTGACGGATCAGGCGACCGCCGTTCCGGCCCGGCAGACGCTGCCGGCCGAGGAGCGCTTCGCCACCGAACTCGCCTTCCTCGCCGCCCATGACGACGGCCCGCGCCCGCCCCGATGGGCGCTGACCCCCCGCGCCGTCGTCACCTTCGTCTGCGGCAGTGACGGCGAGACCCTGCACCTGCCGAAGCCGCACGCCTCGCTGCCCGCCCGGCTGGCGATAGCCCCCAAGTTCGTCGGCGAACGCGCCCTGGTGGAACGCTGCGTGGTCACCCTCGCCGGTGAACGCGGCCTCCTGCTGGTCGGGGAGCCCGGCACCGCCAAGTCGATGCTCTCCGAACTGCTGGCCACCGCCGTCTGCGGCACCAGCGCCCTCACCGTGCAGGGCACCGCGGGTACGACGGAGGACGCCTTCCGCTACGGCTGGAACTACGCCCTGCTGCTCGCCCAGGGACCCACCCCGGCGGCCCTCGTGGCCTCCCCGGTACTCACCGCCATGCGCGACGGGCGGGTCGCCCGGATCGAGGAGATCACCCGCTGCCTGCCCGAGGTGCAGGACGCCCTGGTGTCGATCCTGTCCGACCGGCGGGTGAACATCCCCGAACTCGCGGGTACGGCGGACGCCTCGGTCCCGGCCACCGCCGGCTTCAGCGTCATCGCCACGGCCAACCTCCGTGACCGGGGCGTCTCGGAGATGTCGGCCGCCCTCAAGCGGCGCTTCAACTTCGAGACCGTCCACCCGATCGCCGACGCCGACGCCGAGACCGCCCTCGTACGCGGGCAGGCCACCGCGGCCGTGCAGCGGGCCGGTGCCGCCTTCGCCGTGGACGACGCCGTGCTCGACACGCTGGTCACCGTCTTCCGCGACCTGCGCACCGGCCGGTCGGCCGAGGGCTGGGACGTCGAACGGCCCGGCACGGTGATGTCCACCGCCGAAGCCGTGCAGGTCACCGCCTCTCTCGGACTGGCCGCCGCCTATCTGCCCGCCGGGGACGTCCTCGACCTCGTCCCCGGGCATCTGCTGGGCGTGGTCCGCAAGGACGACCCCGCCGACCACGCACGGCTGCTCGGCTACTGGGACGGCCCCGTCCGCCGCCGCGCCGAGAACGGCTCCGCGATGTGGCGCCGCCTCTGGGACCTCCGGGAGAACCTGCGTTGACGCACGACGACCCCCGGGAGGCCGTCGCGCGGCTCGCCGCCTCCGTAAGCCCGTACCTCCTCGGTGTACGCCACCACAGCCCCGCGCTCGCGGTGGTCGTACCGGCGCTGCTCGACGCCGCCGGCGCCGAGGTGGTCTGCGTCGAACTGCCCGCCGACTTCCAGGGCTGGCTGCCGCATCTGGCCGACCCCCGGGTCCTGGCCCCGGTGGCCCTCGCGGGCGCCGGGCAGGGCGGGGGGCTGGCCTTCTACCCCTTCGCCGACTTCTCGCCGGAACTCGCCGCGATCCGCTGGGCCCGCGAGCGGGGCGCGGAGGTGCTCTGCTGCGATCTTCCGCTGTCCGACCCCGGATGGTCCGCGCCCACCGGGCCGGATCCGGTGGACAGCGCCGGGCCGGCCGACGACCAGGCCGACGCCGGCTCCGGGTCCGTTCCCGGTCAAGGGTCTGATTCCGACTCCGGGTCCGGTCCAGGGCCGGAGCCCGCCACCGGTGAGGGGCCGGGCGCCGCCGCCGACACTCCGCCGGGCCACGCCGGATCCGCCTTCTCCGCCGCCCTCACCGCGTCCGGCTCCGGACGCGACGGCGACGACCTGTGGGACCGGGCCGTCGAGGTGCTCGCTCCCGGGTGCACCCCCGAGGCGGTGCGCCGTGCCGCTCTCGGCGTCGGCTGGGCCCTCCGCCAGGACGCGGCGGCCTCCGGCGGAGTCCCGGCCGGCGACCTCGCCCGCGAGGCCCACATGCGCCGTGTCCTGGCCGAAGCCGCCGCCGGTGGCCGCCGGGTGGCCGCGGTGGTCGGTGCCTTCCACGCCCCGGCCCTCGCACGCCCGGCGACGCCGGAAGCGCGGGGGCCCGGATCGGCCGGCCCCGACGACATGCCCGCCGGAGCCTCCGGCCGGGAGACCACCGTCCCCGCCGGGACGGCTTCCCCCGCCGTAACTCCGGACGCACCCGGCACTCCGGCTGCGTCCGTGCCCCACCCCGCCGGTGCCGACGCCACGGTTCCGGCCGCGCCCGTTACGGCGCCGGACCCGGCGGGACCGGTCGTGCCCGCGCCGGACAGCCCCGGCGCGAGCGGCCTTCCGACCGCCGACCGAGGCACGCCAGGCGCGCAGCCGAGCGCCAGGCCGACGGCCGGGAGCGCGCACCCGGCGCCCGTCACCTCGCTGGTCCCCTACGCCTTCGACCTGCTGGACTCCCGCTCGGGCTATCCCGCGGGCATCCGCGACCCGCGCTGGCAGCAGGCGGTGCTCAGGGCCGGCGGCGACCCCGGCCGACTGCGCGACGCCGCCGCCCGCGCCGTCACCGACCTGTGCCGTGAACTGCGCGCGGCCGGGCACACCGCGGGCACGGGCGAGGCCGCCGAGACCCTGCGGCTGGCGTGCGACCTGGCCGTACTCCGGGGCCTGCCCGCACCCGGACGGGGGGAACTGCTGGAGGCCGTGACCACCGTGCTGGGCCAGGGCGAGCCGCTCGGCCGGGGCCGTGCGCTGGCCCTGGCACTCGAAGTGGTGCTGGTCGGGGCCGAGCGGGGCCGTATCGCCCCCGGGACACCCCGATCGGGGCTGGGCCCGTCCGTGGAGGCGGAGTTGGCCGCGCTGCGGCTGCCGCACCCGGACGATCCCGGCCCCCGTGAGGTCAGGCTCGACCCCCTGCGGTCGCCGCTCGACAGCAGGCGGGAGATCCTGCTCCGGCGTCTCCAGGTGTGCGGTGCGGGATACGGCGAGCCGACCGAGGTGGCCGGTACGGGCGACGGGTCCGCGCTGACCACCCGGTGGCGGCTCGCCTGGACCCCGTCCGTACCGGCCAGGCTCGACCTGGCGGGCGTACGCGGCGTCGACGCCGCCCAGGCCGCCGCAGGGACCCTGCGGGAGACCCACCGGCGCGAGGCGGCCGACGGCGGGGTCACCTGCGCACAGCTCCTCGGCGGACTGCGGGACGCGGCCCGGTGCGACCTTCCCGGTCTCGTCGCCGACCGCCTCGCCGAGGCCGCCGTCGTACTCCCCTCGGCCGCCACCCTCCCGGAACTGCTGGATGCCCTCGACCTCCTGGAGGCGCTGCGCCGGGGTCACCTGCCCGGCAGCACGCCGGACGGCCGCGCGCAGGCGGCCGAGTTGGCCGTCACCGTGCTCGAAGCAGCCGTACGGGCGCTGCCCGGACTGGCGGGCAGCGACCGGCCGCAGGACGCGGCGGCGCTGGTGGCTCTGGCGTCCCGGGTCGGCGAACACCACCTCGGGCTACGGATGAACGATGTCCTGGGCACGCTCGCACAGACCGGTTCCCCGCTCGTCCAGGGCGCCGCCCTCGCGGCCAGGGTCCTGCTCGACCTCGACGGCGCGGACACGCTCGGGGCCCGCGCGACCGGCTGGATCGACGCCGCCACCGGCCCGGAAGGCCGCCGCCGCCTGTCCCGGCATCTCGCCGGGCTGCTCATCGGCGCCGGGCCGCTGCTCCAGGCGGCCCCGGCGGCCCTCGACCCGCTGCTGGAGCGCGTCGACACCCTCACCGACCAGGGCTTCCTCGACCGTCTGCCCGTCCTGCGCGGCGGCTTCGACAGCCTCTCCCCCGCCGCCCGTACCCGCCTGCTGGGCACCGTCACCGACCGCCTGGGCGACCGCCTCGACCTGACCCTGGCCGCGCCGCCCGGCCTCATCGCCCTGTGGACCGCCGCCGACACCGCCGGGCTCGCGGTGCTCCACGCGCTGCGCATGCCGTTCCCGGCGGGGGGCGTCCCCGACCTTCCCGACCGCCGGGCGCCCGACGCGCCGGAGGGCGTACCCGCACCGGCACTGCCGCCCGGGACCACCGGGACACCGCCCCCGGACACCGGTCCGGACCCTGTGGAGGAAGCGTCCACAGACGTACGGCCGACGGGCGGCAGCGGCCCGGCCGATGTCGCGGCGGCACCGGCGCACCGCCTCACCCCCACCGACCGCTGGCGCCTGCTGCTCGGCCGGGAGTCCGACAAGCTCCCCGCCGACGCCCGCCGTTACGCACACGCCCTCGACGAGCTGTACGGCGCCGGGCGCGGCGAGGGCGCCGACGGCCTCGGCCCGGCCCCGGGGAACGGCGGCGGCCAGGAGACGTCCTTCCCCACCGCCCGCGAATGGTCGGAGGAGCTGGAGGCCCTGTTCGGGGCCGAGGTCCGCGAGGAGGTCCTCGGCCGGGCCGCCGACACCGGCCGCGCCGATGTCCTCGCACAGCTGGACCCCGGGTCCGTACGTCCCTCCGTCGAGCTGCTGACCTCCGTCCTCTCCCTCGCCGGAGGCATGCCCGAGCAGCGGCTCGCCCGGCTCCGGCCCCTCGTACGCCGCCTGGTGGAGGAACTCTCCCGTGAGCTCGCCACCCGGCTGCGCCCCGCCCTGACCGGACTCGCGACCCCGCGCCCGACCCGCCGCCCCGGTGGCCGTATCGACCTGCCCCGCACACTGCGGGCGAATCTGGCCCACACCCGTCGGCTCGACGACGGACGAACGGTCGTCGTCCCCGAACAGCCCGTCTTCAGCACCCTGTCCCGCCGCGAGGCGGACTGGCGGCTGATCCTCGTGGTCGACGTGTCCGGCTCGATGGAGGCATCCGTCATCTGGTCGGCGCTGACCGCGGCCGTGCTGGGCGGCGTGCCCACCCTCTCCACGCACTTCCTCGCCTTCTCGACCCAGGTCGCCGACCTCACCGACCGGGTCGCCGACCCGCTGTCCCTGCTCCTGGAGGTACGGGTCGGCGGGGGCACGCACATCGCCGCCGGGCTCGCCCACGCCCGTTCGCTGGTGACCGTGCCGAGCCGCACGCTCGTCGTGGTGGTCAGCGACTTCGAGGAGGGCAACCCCCTCGGCGGCCTTCTCCGGGAGGTCCGTTCGCTGGCCGCGTCCGGTGTCCACCTGATGGGCTGCGCCGCCCTGGACGACACCGGAGCGCCGCGCTACTCGGTGCCCGTGGCCCGGCAACTCGTCGCGGCCGGCATGCCCGTGGCCGCCCTCAGCCCCCTCGCCCTCGCCCGCTGGGTCGGCGACCGTCTCCGCGGAGAACCCCGTTGAACGACCGACTCCCGCCCGCCGCCCCCGACGTGGTGGCCGCCGCCGTGGAAGCGCTGACCTCCCGGCTGCGCAAGAGACTGGACGCGGCGATCGAGCAGTACGCCGCCCTGCCCGCCGTCACCGACGGCGGCACCGTCACCGTCAGGTGCGGCGACGACGCCTCGGTCACCCTGGAACCGGGCCCGTCCGGCACCGTCACCACCGCCGGGCAGGCGCGCTGCACCTGCCTGCTCGACCCGCGCTGTCTGCACCGGGCCGCCGTGCTGAGCGCGTGCCCGGTGGGTGACCCCGCCGCCGCCGAACCCACCGACACCGACACGGCCCCGGGTGCGCCCGGGGCCCCCGCCGATGCCTCCTCGCACGGGGCCGGACCCGACAGCGGCGTCACCACCGGTGCCCCGCCCCCTGCCGGCCCGCCACCGTTCACGCCGCCCGCTCCCGCCCAGGTCGCCGCGGCGGCCGGCCTGTGGTCGGCCGCCGCGGCCGTGCTCTCCGCCGGGGTGCACGCCGGGGGCGCGGTGCCCCAGGCCGAACTGCTGCGCGCCGCCCACACCGCCCGGCTGGCCGGCCTGCACCGGGCCGAAGCCGCCGCCCTGCGTGTCGTACGCGGCCTTCGCGCCGCCCGCGCCCGCCACGACGGCCACCGGCTGGCCGATCTGACCGCCGCCCTGCGCGAACTCCTCCTCACGACGGGCCTGCTGGCATCCGGGGACCCCGAGCCCACCCTGGTCGGCACCGCCCGCCGCGACTACCGGCAGGACGGAGCCGAGCTGCGCGTCCACGGGGTCTGCCGCGAGCCGGTGATCAGCGCCACCGGTTACGGCGGTGTCGTCACGCACCTGGTCACGGCCGACGGCCGATGGTTCACCGTGGCCGACGTGAAGCCCGGCGGCCCGGCGCGCGCCCGGGGTGCCGCCACCGCCCCGGTCGCCCTCGGCCCGGCCGCGCTCGACCACGCCCAGCTCTCCCGGGGCGGCCTGCTCATCACCGGGGCGACCATCTCCCCGGACGGCCGACTGGGAGCCGGCAAGGGGGTGCGGGCCACGCCCGTTCCCGGCCTGTCCTGGTCGTCGGGCCCGCTGGCCCCCCTGTTCGCCCGCCCCCTCACCGAGACCGCCACCGCCCGGCTGTCCGCCGCCTCTCCCGCCGACCTCGAACCGGGCGCGGCGGCCCGGGAACCGGTCTGCCGCGACCTGGTGATCGTCGGTGCCGCGGACGACCACCTGCTGGCCCACGAACTGCCCCTCCCGGCCCCGTCCGCCACCCCGGCGTCCACCGCCACCACACCGCCGCCGGACGGCTCACCGGACAGCTCACCGGACGGCTCCGGGCAGGGCGGCCCGACGGGCCCACTGATCCGGCTCGTTCCGGCCCACGGCCACCCCGACCTCGCGCACACCACCAATCTCCGGCAGCTCGGCTCCCGCCCCGGCCTGCGGATACGCGTGGTCGGCCGGCTCGACCCCGAGCGGGCCGCCACCCTGCACCCGCTCGCGGTCGGCCCGGTGCCGGGCACCGAGGCGACACTGCGGCTGCCGGCGGAGTGGCAGGGCCACGCGGACCTCGGCTACGACCGGCTCCTGGGCTCGCACCTTCCGCCGCGCGACGCCTGTCCGCCGCTCCCGGCGCTGCCGCACCCGCCGTCCGACCCGCTCGCCGACTCCCCGCTGTGGCGGGTGCGGCGCCTGGTCGAGCTGGCCGTCACCGGAG
This sequence comes from Streptomyces sp. NBC_01498, assembly GCF_036327775.1. Lineage (NCBI taxonomy): Bacteria > Bacillati > Actinomycetota > Actinomycetes > Kitasatosporales > Streptomycetaceae > Streptomyces > Streptomyces sp. NBC_01498. The sequence continues at coordinate 1,362,040 of NZ_CP109598.1, forward strand.
GCCGTCGCGCGGTCGCGGAGCCCGCACGCGGCGGCGATCCCCGCGGTGACGGAGTCGCCCTGCGCCGTACGGGATTCCGGGTGGCCGCCGAGCTGACCACGGCGCTCGCGGAGGAGGCCGACCGTCGCACCCGCGACACCTTCGGCCGTCTCACCGACGCCGACCCCGACCGCTACGCGCGCGCCTGGCTCGCCACGGCCGTCCATCTCGCCGCCATGGAACGGTCCTTGGTCCACGCCACCTGGGGGACCCACCACTCCGAGCCCTGACGGCGGCCCCGCCCGGTCCGGGACCACCGCCTCGTCACGGTGTGTCCCGTGCGCCGCGTCCCGCGCTCCGCCCGGCGCGGGCGCGGTCGGCCGTGAGCTGCGCCGCCGCGTCGTTCAGCAGGGTGTCCAGGACGACCGGGTAGGCGCTGTGCGTCATGCGGGCCGCCAGCAGTCGTGCGGTGGCGGCGATGTGCGGGTGGGTGTCGGCGGGCAGCCGGGCGTAGGTGGAGCTCCACATCTCCTCGTCCGTCTCGCGTGCCTGGTCGCTGAGGGCGAGGGATCCGGCGTCCAGGGCGGCGAAGGCCAGGCTGGAATCGATGAAGGCGTGGTAGACGCGTACGGCCGCGCCGTCCGGGAAGCCCGCTCCGCGCAGGACGCCGAGGATCGTCTCGTCCACCGCGATCTCCCGGGGCCGGCCGGTGACCCGGCTGGCGGTCAGCACGGCGGCCTGCGGATGCGCGAGGTAGGAGGAGTGGACGGCGAGGCCGAGGGCGCGCAGGTCGGCCTGCCAGTGCCCCGTGGCCGTCCAGTTGTCCAGCGCCCGTCCCATGAGTTCCTCGCCGATGGCCCGGGTCAGGTCGTCCATACCCGCGAAGTACCGGTAGAGGGTCGTCGGATCGGCGCCGAGGGCCGCGCCCAGGCGGCGGGCGGTCAGCCCCGTACTGCCGTGCTCTCTCAGTACGCGCAGCGCGGTGCGCACGATCAGTGTCTCGGACAGTACGGAGCCCTGCCGGGTGGGACGGCGCCTGCGCCGCGTCGCCTCGGGCACCACCTGTTTCGGCATCGCGTTCCTCCTCGGTTCCCGGTCGGCCGCCCGGTTCCCCGCCGACGGCGCGCCGGGGGTCTTATGCCAACACAGTTGACCTTAACCGCCGCCGTCCCGTTGCATCGGGGCACCCAGGCAGGCACCCGCCCGCCGGGACGAAAGGTGTGCGACATGCGTGTACTGCTCGTGGGCGCGGGTGGCGTCGGAACCGCCGTCACCCGGATCGCGGCCCGCCGGGACTTCCTGACCCACATGACCGTGGCCGACTACGACCTCTCCCGCGCCGAGGCGGCCGTCACCGCGCTGGGGGAGCACGGGGGCCGCTTCGGCGCACGGCGCCTGGACGCCTCCGACGAGGAAGCGGTGCGCCGGGCACTCGTCGAGGAGCGGTGCGACGTGCTGCTCAACGCCACCGATCCGCGATTCGTCATGCCGCTGTTCCGGGCCGCCCTCGCGGCGGGCACGCACTACCTGGACATGGCGATGTCCCTGTCCTCGCCGCACGGCACCCACCCTTACGAGCACTGCGGTGTGAAGCTCGGCGACGGGCAGTTCGAGCTGGCCGGCGAGTGGGAGGAGTCGGGGCGGCTGGCTCTGGTCGGCATGGGTGTGGAGCCGGGCCTGTCGGACGTCTTCGCGCGGTACGCGGCCGACGAACTCTTCGACGAGATCGAGGAGATCGGCATCCGGGACGGCGCCGACCTGACCGTGGAGGGCTACGACTTCGCCCCGTCCTTCAGCATCTGGACCACCATCGAGGAATGCCTCAACCCGCCGGTGGTCTACGAGAAGGAGCGCGGCTGGTTCACCACCGCGCCGTTCAGCGAGCCGGAGGTCTTCGACTTCCCCGAGGGGATCGGCCCGGTGGAGTGCGTCAACGTGGAACACGAGGAGGTGCTGCTGATCCCCCGCTGGGTCGACGCGCGGCGGGTGACGTTCAAGTACGGCCTCGGCGACGACTTCATCGCCAAGCTCAAGGTCCTCCACGAGCTGGGCCTGGACTCCACCACCGAGGTCACGGTCCCCGGCCGGGGCGGCGGGCCGGTCCAGGTCTCGCCCCGTGACGTGGTCGCCGCCTGTCTGCCCGACCCGGCCACACTCGGCGACCGGATGACCGGCAAGACCTGCGCGGGCACCTGGGTCAAGGGCGTCAAGGACGGTGCGGCGCGCGAGGTGTACCTCTACCACGTGGTCGACAACCAGTGGTCGATGCGCGAGTACGGCTCCCAGGCCGTGGTCTGGCAGACCGCCATCAACCCGGTCGTCGCCCTCGAACTGATCGCCGGCGGCGTGTGGACCGGCAGCGGGGTCCTCGGCCCCGAGGCCCTGCCGCCCCGCCCGTTCCTGGATCTCCTCACCGCCTACGGCTCCCCGTGGGGCCTGCGCGAGGAGAACTGATCCGTTGTCAGTGGCGGCCCGTACTGTCCTGTGACACGGACGATCCGCCGGGTACCTCGGTCACGCGCGGCGTCTTCGAACGACTGTGAGGAACCGCGATGGACCCTGTACGCGCCGACTTCGGTGTCCGGCCCGCCGTCCTGTCGAACGCCCTCGTTCGTCACCACCGCTGCGCGATCGCCCCGTCGTACGTCGTGGTGGCGGCCGGAGGCTTCCTCAAGGTCGACTTCGCGGTGCCGGACGGCGACGCGCCCGCCGAGGCCGTGCTGCGCGTGTCGGTGCTGGGCGCCGCCGCTCCGACGGATCTCACGCTGAACGGCGAGCCGCTGGTCAAGAGCTTCCGCCTGCCCGCCGGTGAAGTGGCCGGGGCTGTACGGGAGTACGCCTTCACCGTGCCCGGAGCGGCGCTGCGGCCGGGAGCCAATGTCCTGGAGATACGCAACACCGACGAGGACGACGACGGCGTGCTCCGGCTCGGGACCGTCACCCTGGGATCCGCCGACAGCGACGGCCGGGCGGGGCACCGTTCCGGGGACAGGTCCGGGGAAGGGGGCGGGGCGGGTGAGCGGTCGGCGTGGACGTTCGCCACCGAGCGCCGCTCACCGGGTGCCGACGCCTGGCGGGCGGGGCCGGATCTGGTGTTCCACCTCGACCGGAGCGAGAGCCGGCTCGGTGCGGACGGGCGCGAACCCGTCAGCGGACTGGCATGGCGCGAGACCACCGGAGCGGAGGCGTCCCTCGCATTTCGCTCCGACATGTCAGGGTTTCACGGGCACTTCCGAAGCGCCGACGGCTCGGTCGGCGAGCTGCGCGGCACCCTCGCCGGACAACTGCCTCCCGCCGGGAGCGCGGGTGGTGTCGGTGGAATGCGTGCCGACGTACGTCATTTCACCACCGAGGAGGCGCACGACTCCGTGTGGGCTCCGGCAGGGCGGCTGCGGCTGGCGCTCGACAGCGGCGGTGACCCGGTCGAACGGGTGACGTGGAGCGACCGCCGGGGTGGCACCACCTCGCTCTCCCTGCTCGCCGCCGGGCCGGGGCCCGGCCCGGCGGCGGGAGAGGGGCGCGACATCACCCACCGGGTCTCCCGGGTGTGGGCCAGCGACGAGTTCACGATGTTCGGCGAGGTCGCGGACAACCTGCTGAGGGACGGCGACAAGTGGCTCGCCCACGAGCGGACCCCCGATCTGCACTTCACCTTCGACGGGCCCGTCACCGTCACCGGCTACCGCCTCACCTCCGGCAACGACTGCCCCGACCGCGATCCGTCCGGCTGGGTGCTGGAAGGTTCCTCCGACGGCCGGGAGTGGACACGGCTGGACGTCCGGGAGAGGGAGGTCTTCCCCGGGCGCCACCGGACCGAGGAGTTCGGGCTGACCGAGCCGTCGGCCCGCTCCCACTACCGCCTGCGGATCACCGCCAACGGTGGCGCGGACGAGACCCAGTTGTCCCGGGTGAGTTTCCTCGACGGCGGTGACACGTCCCCGGACCCCGACGCCTGCGCCTTCGACTTCGTCGGCCACCGGCAGGACCCCGGCGGAGAGCCGGTGGGCTACCGGGGGACGAGGATCCCCGCTCCCGTGTCCGGGGCGGAGGAGACCGGCGACGGTGAGGAGGAAGGGCGGCTGCTCGCCGGGAACTTCTCGGACACCGCGCGAAGCCTCCAGGACGCGGCGCGGCTGCTGACGCAACTGACCCGGTATCTGCGCCACTGACCGGAGGCCCACGGGCCGCGCCCCTCCACCTCCGCTCGCTCCCTCCGTCGCCCCGCCGCCCCGCCGCCCCCGGCACTCACGACCGCGACGGGGGCGGGGAGGGGAGTGGTGCGGCCGTCAGCAGCGTCCGGCCGTGCCGGTGGACCAGATGGGGGTCTGCCAGTCGCGGTACATGACCAGGTTGCTGTCGTCCTGGAGGCGCATGTACGCGACACCGCGCTGGGCGGTTCCGGAGGACCAGACGCGGATGCCCGTGCTGGTGTAGACGGACAGGTCGCCGTTACCGCCGAAGACGGCGTAGGCACCGGGGTTGCCGTCGGTCGCGGTGTCCCAGAGGTACTTGCCGGCGGGAGTCCCGCAGTACAGCACGAGGTTGCCGTCGCCCTGCATGACGAGGTGGCCGTCGGCGCTCCAGAAGGATTCCCCGGAGTTGATCCTCTGTGAGAGCTGGAAGTAGACATGGGCCGCGCTGGCCGACGTGGTCATCGGGATCGTGAGACCGACGACGGCCGCCGCGACCGCGAGCAGCCGCCCGGCTCTCCTGCGAATGGACATTCCCTCACCTCTCGGAGTGGTTGACGCGCTCTGTCGACGAGCACGAGGACCACTTCAGGCTGCCAAGGGCCGAACGCGGCTGCCATCCCAGAAAGTTGGGGTTGTCCGCCGGTCAGATCACCGGCGGCCCCGCCTCGACGCGCCGCAGCACCGGATCCAGTCGGTCCAGGTCGGGGCCGGTCTGGAGCTGGCGTTCGTCCCACCAGGTGGCGCCCGCGTCACGCAGGGGGCCGATGATGTCCCGGGCCCGGGACACGTCCGGGGGTGTGACGCCGCCGACGACGAACTCGAACGGGTGCGGGCCCTCGGTCGGGCGGTGCTCACGTACGTACACGACGAGTTCCCGTACCTCGGTCACGTCGGGCACCTGACCGTGCCGCGCCGTCTCGAAGAGCGGGGCCGCGCCGTCCCAGCGGGCCGCCCGCCGCATGGGCGGGCGGCGCGGCCAGAACCCGCCGATCCACACGGGCGGGCGGGGCCGCTGCGCGCTCGCGGGCAGCAGGGTCACGTCGCGGACCTCGTAGTGGCGGCCCCGGTGGTCCACCGGCCCACCGGTCCAGAACCGCGCCAGCAGGTCCAGTCCCTCGTCCAGCCGCTCGGCGAGGAGACGCGGCTCGGTGCTGTCGCCGAAGCTGCCGTACTCGTCCTCGACGGGACCGCCCAGCCCGGCGCCGAAGACCGCCCGGCCGCCGCTGAGATGGTCCAGGGTGGCGACCTGCCGGGCGAGTTGTTGCGGGAGGTAGCGCGGAACGGGTGTGAGGAGGGTGCCCAGCCGGATCCGGGAGGTCGACAACGCCGCCGCGGTCAGCAGCATCCAGGGGTCAGCGAAGGGCCGGCCCTGGTGGTACCGGTGCACGACGTGGTCCCAGACGAACAGCCCGTCCCAGCCGGCCTGTTCGGCGGCGACGGCCACGGTCCGCACGTTGCGGGGGTCGGCGAAGTCGCCGAAGTTGGGGATGTTGATCGAGAAGCGCATCCCGACAGCATGGTCGCCCGCCGACGACCGGGGCAATCGAACGCCGGGGCCCGGCCCCGCCGTTCGACAGACCTGACCGGCCCCGCCCGCCGACGGCCCCCGCCCCGCCGTTCGACGGACCTGACCCGGTCGCGGGACCCGACGGCCCCCACGGACCCGTGCGAGGCGCGGCTCCTCCAGGACGTACTACCCGGGGGCCGAGGCTTCGCCGGCCGTCTCCGTGAGGGTGGTCACCGCGGGCTCCCCCTTGCGCCAGGTGACCGTCACCTTCAGCGTGGCCTTGCCCTCGGCGGCGGTCACCACACTCACCAACTGGCCGCTCTTGACGGCGATCTCAATGCCGAATTCGAGGGTCACCTCGTCCGGGGCCGCTTGCCGCAGTCCGAGGCTGACGCTCTCGGTGACCGCCTCCAGCGTCTTCGGGAGATCACCGAGACTCCGGGACAGACGGTCGCCGGCACCGGTGTCCCGGGGGCGTCGCTCCTCGTCGTTGACCTTCACCCATACGGGGGTTCCGTCCGGCATGACTGCCTGAACCGCGTCGGACACGCGTCGCCTCCTGGTGGCTTGTCGACTCTCTTGGGAAGGATGCCCGATTCCGGGGACGCGGGGAGGCCGGTCACTTAAAATCGCCGTCACATCACGGAGGGAGCACGGGTCATGAACGACCAACAGGCCAAGGTGTCGCCGGAGAAGGTCTTCCTCTCCGACGTGGAGATCCACCGGCAGTCCCCCATCGCGAGGGCCGAGGACTTACGGGCGCGCGTGCTCTTTCACGTACTGCTGTCCGACACCCTGCTCATCGGTGACTCGCAGTCGCTCAACACCCCCCTCTTCCGTGCGCTGGTGTCCGCCTCCGAGGCGGACGGCCACACCGTACGGTCCGACCTCGCGCCGCTCCTGGACAGCGGCCGGATCCGGGTCGCCTGCCGGGACGGACAGCCGCTGACAACCGTGCGGGACGCCCAGGAGCAGCGGCAGGTCGAGCATGTGCCCGGTCCCGCCTACGCGGAGCTGATGGACGGACTGACGCGAACGCACGCCGTCTCCTACAGCCTCGACACCGTGTCGGCCGCCTTCAAGTCGGGCGCGATCCGGCTGCTGGAGGAACAGACGCGGAACTCCGGCGGAGAGACCCGTGAGACGTTCGACGCCGCGCTCGCGTTCATGAGGGAGTCGGAGCCTCTCTACTTCAAGGGCCTCAGAGTCTGGGAGGAGTCCTACCGGAGCAGGTCGTCGGGGAGCGCGGAGATCGTGCTGGCTCTCGCCGCCGTGGACCGGGCGGCGGGCGAGTCGTACCGCCAGGCACTCCCCCATGTGCTGGGAGCCGGGACCGCGGCCCCGCGCAGCCTCAACGTCCCCCTCGCCGAGAACGACATCGTCCTGGGCGGCGCCACGCTGCCCGCCGGCCTCCTCGACAGTTTCCTCCTCGGCAGGCTGCCCGTGGAGGTGTTGCTGGAGGCCACCGAACAGCAGTCCCGCGGCGTCCTCGTGAGCCAGTTGGGCCTCCTGCGCCGGGGCGGGGCTCCTGACGTCCCTCTCCTGACGGAAGCCGCGACCGAGTTCAGCGCGTGGATGCAGGAGACGTTCGTCCGTACGTTCCGGGACAGCGACGCACGCGCGCGGGCGGTTCTCGACGGCAACCGCAACCTGATGCGTTTCGGTATCTCCCAGAACTCGCTGACCGGCGCGCTCGGCGCCGGACTCGACGTGCCGGCGACGGACGACGACGGGGACCGTCTCAGTCTGCGGGTCGTCGACCGCAGTGTGCCGGCCGCCGACGGAGCGGCCGACATCGGGGAACTCGACCTGCACAAGTTGCGGCACCGCGTCCTCACGGGTGCGTACGTCGGCTGAGCCGGCGGTCGCTCACCCCACCGGTCCGAGGCCGGGCGCGGAGCTGTCGGCGAGTGCGAGGGCCAGGGCGGCCAGCGTCACCCCACAGGAAACATCACCGTTGCGGAGCCACTTCGCCATCTCCGTGCGCGACACCCAGACGGGCCGGGTCACCGACTCCATGCCCTCCGGCTCGGCGACCGCGGGTGCGTCCGCCGGGCCTGCGGGGTGGATCTCGGCGGCGAAGACGTGTACGGCCGACTCGATCAGACCGGTCTCGGCGTGGATGACCCCCAGTGAACGCAGGTCGGACGGCGCGCAGTCGAAGCCGGTCTCCTCCCGGAGCTCCCGTACGGCCGCGACCGCCGGGTCCTCGCCGGCCTCGCATCCGCCCCGGGGGAACTCCAGGGAGACCTGACCGATCGGGTAGCGGTACGTGGGAACGAAGGCGAAGCCGCCCCGGCGCACGGGGACGATCACCACTCCACCGTGCGACCACCGCCAGCGCAGGTAACGGCCGCGCTCGCCCGACGGTGCGACCACCTCGTCGTTGAACAGCGTGCCGAACCGGTTGCCGAAGACCTCCACCGCCCGTTGCCGTCGGATGGGCGGGGGGTCGGCGTATCCAGGTGACTCACCCTCCACGGGTGGCTCGCTTCCCCTCGGTGACTCGCTCTCCATCGACGCTGGTCCTCTCAGCTCGCGCGGTCGTCCAGTTCCGCTCTCATCTGCGCCCATGATGAGCGTTCGTGCGCGAAGTCGTCGAATTCCGTGCTGAATTGAAGCAGCACATCGAGCACCTCCCGCTGCTGGACACGCAGGTGGGGTGTCTGCCGCACGGGCAGCGCCGCGCGTTCCGTCGCCGCGCGGCTCAGGGCCCGGTAGGCCTCGCCGAATCGCCCGGCGCGGATCAGGCCGACGCCGTGACGCTGCAAGGTGTCGGGAAGGCCGGCGAGGTAGCGGCCGGGGCGGAGACCGACCAGTGCCTCCAGGTGCTCCACGGCCTGTGCGCTGGAGTCGAGCGCCTCCTCCGTCAAGCCCGTGCGGTGACGGCACGCGGACAGTACCCCCAGGCAGGAGAGATACACGTCGTGGTCCAGGGCTCCTTGCGGAACCTGGCCGCAGAGGACGACGGCTTCGGCGGCGTCCCGGGCCGCGCCGTTGACCTGGTCGTCTCCGAGCCGCAGCAGGGCGAGCAGGCCCAGTGCGCCCGCCGTGTCCATGAGGGAGCGATGCCGTACGGCGGGGTCGCTCTCGACGGCCTGCCGGTACAGGGCGACCGCCTCCACACTCAGGCCCAACGCCGACTCGGTGTCGCCGGACCGGTGCTTCAGCAGACTCAGGTTGTGCAGCGCCGCGGCGTAGTGGGACTGGTACCGCGCGGACCGGCGGACCAGGTCACGGCTGAGCACGACCGCCTCGTCCGCGGCCGGCAGGGCGTCGTCCCGTCGTCCGCTCTCCTCCAGCCGCAGGCTGTACCCGCGCAGGCGCCGCAACCGGACGAGCCGGTCGTCGTCGCCGCTCCCCGCGTCGGGGATCCGGAGCAGCCGCCCGAGCACCAGCGCCGAGAGCGACGACAGGCCGGACGGGTAGCCGGGAAGGCGCGGTTCGACCAGGAGGAGCAGATCGGTGTCACATTCCTGGAGAACCGGCTCCAGCAGGTCCGCCAGGGGCTCGGCGTGCGGCACGCGCGCGCCGACGGTCACCAGGGCGGGCACCAGAGCTCGGGGATCGCCCTTCACCAGCCGGGCGAGCGCCCGGTCGAGAACCGCGTGCGCCGGATGGTCCGCGACCCGGCCCACGGTCGTGCAGCCCCGGGCGCGGGCCAGCACGTCGAGGGTGTCCAGCACGGCCCTGGTCCGCGTCTGCTCGTCCCGGAGGGGGGAGGCGTCCAGAACCGCCCCGAGATAGCCGACGTTGTCGCCCGAGCTCTGCGGTTCGGCCAGCACCCGTCGCACCAGGATCTCCCCCAGCCGGTCGGGTTCGAGGGGCGCGACGTGGTCGGCCTCCTCCGCCGGGTAGAGGGTGCGCAAGCATGCCTGCACGGCGATCGCGTTGACGGGCGGCTGATCGGGGAACGCCCTGCCGCGCACGGATGTCAGCAGCGCGGTCAGTTCGGGTCGGTCGCGCCGCCGGGCCAGTGTCGGCACGAGCAGCAGACCGTCCGCCACCCGTTCTCCGGTGCTTCCGGCCAGGGCGCCACTCGTTCCGATGCTGTCCGCCAGCACCATGAACCACCCCTTGATCTCGTGCACGACGATGTCCGCCAGGGGGTCGTCGCTCTCCTTCCACTCCTCGCGCCGGCGAAGAGTGAGGACGGCGTCGAGCGCGGACGCCAGCATCGTCAGAATCGAGTCCTGGCGGCCGGCCCCGTCCACGAGTGACGGCGGCATGGGCACCCACGAACAGTCGAGCAGGCGGGCGAACTCTCCGAACGCCTCGGTGACCAGGGTGGCGGGATCGGTGCTCAGTGTGCGGGGCAGGCTCCGTGAACTCGCGCCCCGCAGAGCCCAGTCGTCGATGTGCTTGTTCCGGAACTCCTCTCTCAGGGCACGCCACAGCGGCTCCTCCGACCGGGCGAGCAACAGCACGCGCAAGGTGGCACCGGGGTGGTGCCGGCGGACATGCTCCATGACCGTGCTGATGTCGCCGAGCCTCGCCTGGGCGTAGTCGAACACGACCAGGCAGGAGAAGCCCGCGACGAGAGCGGTGGAGAGATGCTCCAGCCACCGCTCCGGTCGCCGGGAGTCGCCGAGGAACGCCTCTCCCGCGAATCCGGCTGTCCAGCCGGTGGCGCGCAGCCGGCGGCACAGTTCGGCGGCCAGTCGGGTCTTGCCCGAGCCGCCCGGCGCGTACAGCAGACGCAACAGCTGCTCGTCCGTCTCGTAGCACCAGTTCGTCAGCTCACCGAGCTCCGGCCGGTCCACGAACGGCATCGCCCCGTGTGCCAGCATCCGCGCCGGTGTGGTGCCGACCCCACGCACCGGACCGCCGGGGTCGGGAGCGAAAAGCTTCGCCTGGCACCCCTCACGGTCACCGACGAGGTCGAACCAGAGCGTTCCGGGCCGGTGCGCGGCATGGTTGCGCCGCAGCAGTCCCGGCGTGCACTCCTCCACGGCGTCCACGGGAATCAGCCAGCCGCCCGACACTCCCCTCTCGTCCCGGGTCGCCTTGAGCACCCCGCACACCCGCCCCGTCGCCGTGTCGAGCACGGGACCACCGCTGAATCCCGGTACGACCTGATCCCACTGGAGCCGTACGAAGCGCCCGCTCCGGCCCGCGACGGTGAGCCGCAGGGTGTCGGGCTGGACTCCCGGCTCCAGGGTGTCGTCACTGAATCCGTGAACGGACACGGAGGCCCCCTGGGCCGGCCCCCTGGCACCGAGCCACACCCCGCCGAGGTCCTCGGCGGGGTCGGTCAGCCGGACCTCGGCGAGATCCGGGAAGCCGTAGATGTCTCCCCTCCCTCTCTCCTCGGGCATGAGACGCACCACCTCGATCGCGACGTCCCGCCCGCCGACGGTGGCCGCGAGGCCGCTCCCGTCACGTCCGGCGACCACGTGCGCGCAGGTGAGGAGGGTGTCGGGTGACACCAGGAAGCCGGTCCCGCAGAACTCGTCCCCGTCCATGATGGCCACGGCGTTCCGCTCGGTCAGTTCGCTCAGCCGTTCCAGTGCCTCGTCGCCGGGACCCTTGCGTGTCGTCATCCATCTCCCCCGAGCGCGGACTCGCACCACGACGCCCCGTCAGTTGACGTCTCCGGCCGATTCTGCCGGTGTGTCGGCCACGGCACGACCGTGTTCCTCACATACGCGTTCCTCGTATACGCGCGCTCCCCTTCGCCGCCGGACCCCGCCGTCCCGTGGGCCGCCGGGCGGCCGGTGTGGCAGAGTCGTGCCGGTGGATGAGCTGCGACCGCACGATCCGGCGCGCATAGGCGCGTGGCAGATTCTCGCCCGGCTCGGCGCGGGGGGTATGGGACAGGTCTACCTGGGCCGTTCGCCCGGCGGGCGGCTGGTGGCCGTGAAGGTGATCCGGGACGAGATCAGTGACCATCCGGAGTCGATGGCCCGCTTCCGGCGCGAGGCGGCGACCATGGAGGCCGTACGCAGCCCGTACTCCGCCCAGTTGATCGAGGCGTCGCTGGACGCGCCGCCGTACTGGCTGGCCACCGAGTACGTGCCGGGGCCCACGCTGCGGGAGGCCGTGCGCGTGAGCGGGCCCTTCCCGGCGGAGAGCGCCCTGCGGCTGTTCGCCGCGCTCGCCGAGGGGCTGGCCACGGTGCATGTGCACGGGGTGACGCACCGGGACCTGAAGCCGCAGAACGTGATCCTCGCGCCGCAGGGACCGCAGTTGATCGATTTCGGTATCGCCCGGGGGCTGGAGTGGACGGCCCTCACCCAGGCCGGGACGGCGCCGGGGACGCCCGGTTACGCCGCGCCGGAGGTCCTCATGCGCAACGAGGTCGGCCCGGCCGCCGACGTCTTCGCGCTCGGGGCGACGATCGCCGCCGCCGCGACGGGCCGGCCGCCGTACGGCGGCGGGGACGCCTCCGTGGTGAGCTACCGCACCGTGCACGAGGACATCGACCTGACGGGCGTACGGGACGACCTGGCCGCGCTGATCCGGCGCTGTGTCGCCAAGAACCCGGCGGAGCGGCCCGCGTTGGCGGCCGTGATCGCCGACTGCGCGGTGGACTCGGCGCTGACGGCCGACGCGCACTACCGCGAGGTGGCGCGTGACACCGATCCCGTACCGGGGCGCGGGCCGGTGCATCCGTCGGCCGGGGCCGGTGACCCGGACCGCCCCGGGACCACCCCGTACGCCGTGCCGGACCGGCAGCCGGCCACCTCCGTACCCCGCCGGTCCCGCCGGGGCGCGCTCGTGGCGTGCGCGGTGGCGGCGCTTCTCGTGCCCGTGGCGCTGTGGCAGTTCACCGACCCCGGCGACGACGATTCGGAGCCCGGGGCGGGCCCCGTCACCGGGTCCACGGTGTCCGGGACCGCCACGCCGCGACCCACCGCCGAGGACACAGAGGACAGCGAGAAGGACAAGGCCGACGAGGAAAAACCGGCGGGGCCGCCGGACCACCTTCTGAACGGCGGTGTCACGGAGGAGCGCTGGGCCCTGTCGGACGATTCGTACGAGTCGTCCCACGGAATCGGCCGCTGCGATCCGACGAGCATCGCCGGCTTCGGGTCACCGAACTTCCAGTCGTCCGTGTCGCACACCACCGGCTCGGGCACCGCGTCGATGTCCGTGCGCCCCGAGGGCACCGGAAGCGGGAAGCGTCCCGCGCCGTACTACGTGTCCGTAGGGGTACGCCCGCCGCACGAGACCGACCGCACGACCGGCCGCCCGCTCAGCTCGAAGAGCAAGGGCATCGGTTTCACCAGCAAACCGGTCGACCTGTACTCGCGGTGGTCCAAGGGCGGGAGTCTCACCTTCCGCTACCCCGACGACTTCCGGGCCCACTTCGGTTCGCGGACCGTGGACGCGATCCCGGTGAGCGCCGACCGGGGGGACTGGACCGTGGTGATCTACCATGTGGAAGGCGGACCGACGGAGTTCCGGACCATCTCCTGCAGCGGCTTTCACGCCTAGGCACTGTCCGAACGTGTGCCGCCCCGAGCTTGTCGCGTCTGATTTCCGGTCCCGGCCGGGTCCCCGAGTGAAGAGTTTCGACCCGCTCGGGTATGGACCCGGAGAACCGGGGTACCAGGTGCGGCGGTATTGGCGTTCGGGAAGACGGTGATGTCGTGCGAGGCCCGCACTTCGCGGGACCCACGCACGGTCCGTACTCCGCACCCACCGCTGAGAGCCGGACCCGGCTCGCGGCACCCCACAAGGGGCCGGAACAGGCCGGGCACCGGAACGACAGGACATCCGCAAAGGCGCGGAACGGCTCTGTCTGCCTTGTTGGCGATCACCCACGACGAGGAAGGCACCTGCCCATGTATTTCCAGGCCGCAGCAGCTTCATCGAAGGTCATGACGTTCGACCGGATGCTTGAGAAGGTCCGTTACGAGGGCGCGTACCCGACGCGCGAGCGCGCCGAGGAGTCGGTGACCCACGTACTGACCGCTCTGGGACGGCAGCTCGCCGGCGGCGAGCGCGCCTCCCTGGCCGCCCGTCTGCCCGCCGAGGCCGCTCGCCTGCTCGGCGCCGGCGCCCCGGCCGAGCCCCTCACCGGCCAGGAGTTCGTGAGAGAACTCGCCGCCCGCACCGGCGGCACCCCCGCCACCACGCGCTGGGACACCAGCACGGTGCTCACGCTCGTCGGGCACCTCGCCGGAAGCGATGTCCTCGGCCAGGTCCTCACGCAGCTGCCGCCCGGCTATCCGCTGCTGTTCGGCCGCGCCGAGCTCACCCAGGCCGCGCGGCGGCGGAGCGACAGCGGCTCCCTGCCCGGCGCGCACCGGACACTGCCCCGGCCGCCCAAGCCCGCGGGCGTGATCGCGGACGTCGCCACGGCGGGGTGCGGGCGGTAGCCCAGCCGTACAACGGCCCGCCGTCTCCGGGGAGTTCGTCCCCCCCGGGGCGGCGGGCCGGCCCATGTCCGGGCCGGTGCGACGGGTGGGGCCCCGTTACGACCGGCCGCCGCCCGCACCCGGTTCCGTGGCGAGCGGGAGGTCGTCGGGGAGGGTGTCGACCGGGCGCGGGATCGGGCCGAAGTCGTGGTCCGGGCTGTCCACCGGGAGGCGGTTGATCAGCGCCTCCAGCCGCGCCGGGAGGGTGGGGCGGCGCCCCGTACGGCACTGGGCCAGGAGCCGGTGGCGTACCCGCTCCGGCAGCAGGGAGCCCCGGAGGACCGGGGGCGGGACGGGGGTCGGTGCGTGCAGGTTGCGGGCCTGGTCGCGCCAGTACGTGGCGTCGCTGAACTCGGCGCGGCGCTGGTGCGCGAGATACAGGCAGAAGGCCGCGGTGCGGTTGCCGCCGCCCGCCGCGAACTGCCACCAGAACTGGGCGGCGTCGTGGTCCCCCGTGAGATGGAGCAGGGCCGCGAACACGACCGCGCCCTCGGGGTCGGGCCGTTCCTCGTCCACCAGTCGTCCGAGGGCGCTCGCCGCCTGCGGGGTGTCGACGATCAGTGCGACCGCGAGGTCCAGGTCCCGGTCCGCCTGTTCGTGGGCGGCGGGGTCCTCGCGCGGGGCGTCGGGGCCGGCGGACGGGGCCACCGCCGGGGCGGGGGCGGTGACCCGCCGCCGGGCGGCCTCGATGTCGTAGTCGTCGTAGGTGTGGGTGAGGACTTCCGCCTGCTCCAGCCGGGCGCTGAGGGAGGCGTGGTCGTCGGTACGGCGCACGTCTGCTCTCTCTACTCTGCCGTCTCGCGCGTTCCGGTGCCGGACCCGCTCGTTCCGGTGTCGTACAGGTCGAGGTGGCGCGCGAGGCGGCGCCGCGCGTGCCGTACCTGTGAGCGTACGGTGGCCGCGTCGATGCCCAGGTACTCCGCGACCTGTTCCTCCTCCACGCCGAGGACGAAACGCAGCACGACGACGTCGTACTGACGCTCCGGCAGGCCCGCGATGGCGGCGTACAGCCCGAGTTCGTCCGCCAGCAGGTCCGCCCCGTCGCGCGTCCGGTCCAGGAACATCTTCCCGATCGCGGCGTGGAAGGCGGCGGTGTCCACCAGGGCCGGGTGCAGTCCGCGCGCGTCCAGCCACCGTCTGATCTCTTCCTTGAGCACCGCCCACGCGTAGCGGGGCACCGACTCCTGTGCCAGGACGTGCTGCCAGTGCCGTCCGAGGCGGGCGGCGACGGCGTCGACCACCGACTCGGCCGCGGCCCGGCCGCCGATCTGCGTGTGCGCGTAGCGCATCCAGAGCCTGCGGTGGTGGTCGTGGAAGGCGTCGAAGGTCAGGCCGAGCCGTCCGATGCGTTCGTACATGTCCCGCGTGTGGGGCGTCGGGACAATCATCAGAGCCCGCTCCCGTGCGCGGGGACCGACCCGCGCCGCCGGCGGGGGGCGCCCAACGGCGCGCGGGGAGCGGCCCGTTGGCAGTGGGGGTGGTGCGCTCCGGCGCGCGCTACCGCGGCCGGAAAGCGCCGGGGAGCGGACCGTAACGCTCGGGCGCGGATCCGGACGGCGTCGTACCGCGCCGCCACGGCTTCCAGATCGAGTTCCACGGATGTCCTTGTTGGGTGGGCACCGAGCCGCTCCGCAGGAGGACGTCGGTGTGAGACACGGTGTCTCGCGTTCGTCGGTCGGTCGACCGGGCGCTCGGGGCGGTCCGGCGGGCCGCTTCCCCGAGCATTCTCGCAGACAGTAATAGTACGACTACGGGCCCGCTAGGGGCAGGCAAATTCCTTAAGCACGTTCCCCGTTCGCATGCGTGTACCCCCAACGTCCGTGCGGGCACGCCCTGTTCGTACGGTTGTCCCCATACCGTCGTGGGCAGTGAACCGCGACGGAGGCGTGCCGCCGGACCGGCGCGCACACCACCGAGACGACACCGAGGCACCTGGGGGCGCGGCATGACGGACAACGGCACGGTGGACCTGAAACTGGACGAGGCGCACTCGGCGCGGATGTACGACTACTACCTCGGCGGCACGACCAACTTCCCCGCCGACCGGGAGGCCGCCGGCAAGGCACTCGCCGCGTTCCCCTCCCTCCTCGCCACGGCCCGGATCAACCGGCGCTTCATGCAGCGCTCCACCCGGTATCTCGCCGAGCGGGGCGCCACCCAGTTCTTCGACATCGGGACCGGTATCCCCACCTCGCCCAATCTGCACGAGATCGCACAGGCGACGACGCCCTCGGCGCACGTGGTCTACACCGACAACGACCCGATCGTCCTGGCCCATGCCCGCGCGCTGCTGCACAGCCGTCCCGAGGGGCGCACCGCCTACGTCCACGCGGATGTCACCGATCCCGCCGCGCTCCTGGCCACGCCGGACATCCGCGCGACGCTCGACTTCACCAGACCGATCGCGCTGAGTCTCAACGCGCTGCTGCACTTCGTCACCGACGACCGCGTCGAGGGCGGTGCCCACGGCATCGTCGAGCGCCTCAAGGACGCCCTGCCGTCGGGCAGCACCCTCACCATCACGCATGTCACCCCCGATTTCGACCCCGAGGGCATCGCCCGGCTCACCGGCGCCTACCGCGCCTCGGGCACGCCGGGCCAGGCGCGGTCCCACGCGGACATCGTCCGCCTGTTCGACGGCTGGGAGCTGCTGGAGCCCGGCGTCGTACCGAGCCAGCGGTGGCGGCCCGACCCCGACGACCACGCGGACAACATCACGGACACGGAGGCCGCCTGCTACGCCGGGATAGCCCGCAAGCCGTGAGGGCCGAGCCGTAGACCCCGGACCGGACCGGACCGGTCCGCATCGGCGCCGCGGGCCTTCCCCGGGGACCGGACCCGGTCCGCATCGGCGCCGCGGGCCTCCCCCGGAGACCGGCCCCGACTCCGGTTCCGATCCCGGTCCCGGTTCCGATCCCGGTCTCCGGCTCCGGCTCAGCCGACGAACGCCTCGATCAGCGTCCAGACGGCCAGGGCGGCCATGCACGCGGCGCCGATGCGCTTCACGGTCCTGAGCGGGACCCGCCGGGCGATGAAGCGGCCCGCCAGCAGGGCCAGGGCGGAGACCGACATCAGCGCGAGGAGCGAGCCGATCGCGGTCGGCACCCAGCCGTTGCTCGCGGCCAGGTTGGCGGTGGTGATCTGGGTGAGGTCGCCCCACTCGCTGATGAAGACGGCCATGAACGCGGTGGTGTAGACGGGCCAGAAGCCGGTGACGACGGAGCCCGCGCCCTCCTCGTCGTCCTCGTCCCCGCCGCGCAGCAGCACGACGGCGCCGAACGCGAACAGGGCGGCGGAGACGAGCTTGACGGCCACTTCCGGGAGCATCCCGAGCAGGCTTCCGGCGCCGACGGCGATCGCGACGTGCACGGCGAAGGCGGTGGAGGTGCCGAACCATACGTACAGCGGGCGCATCCGGGTGCCCATGGCCAGGGAGGCGAACATGGTCTTGTCGGGGAGTTCCGCGAGGAAGATCAGCCCGAAGGCGGTGAGGAGCGCCAGGGGGTCGAAGGACATGTGCGTGCTTTCTGCTGGGGCCGGGCCGTCGGCTCGTACGGCACCCAGCGGGGCGACGGGAGGAACCACTCGGCCCGGCACGACGGCCCTCCCGCGCGGAAACGCGGAACGGATCATGCCTTGGCCGAAGGTCTCGTCCGCCCCGCAGTGACCGCGGTGGCCCGGTGGCCGGGGCGCCCGGAGGCGCCCAGTGTGTCGACCAGCGGTTCTCGGGACTACTCCCCTTCGCTGCCGGACACCCTAACAGGCGGGGCGGGAGGGGCCGGGCCGCCCCGACCCTCCACCACCCCCTGACCCGCCGCCCGCGCCCGGGTACGCCGCCCACGGTCGCGCCGCCGCCGGGTGCGGGCCGTCCACCGGGCGTACGGCCCGCTCACGCCGCCGCCGCGGCCCGCACCTGTCCCGATCCGACGGCCGCCAGCAGGGCCGCGTGGTCGCGTTCGTTCTGGTCGGCGTAGCTCTCGGCGAACTCGGCCAGCGCGTGGTCGAACGCCGGGCCGCCGCCCAGATACGCGGCGATCGCGATCCGGTCCCCGGAGCGGGCGTGGGCGCGGGCCAGCGTCGCGCCGCACAGTTCGGCGAACACCCGCATCCCGCCGGGCAGCATGCCCTGCGGCGCCAGGATGCCCTTCCAGTCGTGCAACTGCCTGATGTAGAAGTCGCGTTGACGGCCGTCCAGCCCCCGTACCCGGTCCCAGCCCAGAAAGACGTCGCCCACCGCCTGCATGAGCCGCTGCCCGGCGACGACGCGCTGGCCCTGGTTGGCGTACTCGCTCGGTCCGGCGTGCTCCGCCAGCACCGAGCGGTCGGCCTCCTTCGCCTGGAGAATCAGCGGGTCCGCGTCGTCCCGGCCGAGCAGGAGCAGGATCCAGCAGCGGGTGCCGACGCTGCCGACCCCGACGACCTTGCGGGCGATGTCCACCACGCGGTACTGCCGCAGCAGTTGCCGCCGCTCGGTGGACAGGCTCCGGCCGTACCGGTCGACCAGCTTGTGCAGTTCCCGGACGAACGTGTCGTGCTGTCCGCCCCGCAGCAGGTCGTCGATGGGTACGACCAGCGGCGGGTCGGCCGCGAAGCGGCGCAGCCCGTCGCTCTGCCGGGTCAGCTTCTCGAACGCCTGGAGGCTGTCGCGGGTGCGCGCCTTGCTCATCATCTTCGACAGCCGCTCGCGGCCCTTCGGGCCGAGCCGCCGGTCGGCCATCGGCTGGAGGTCGGCCATGTCGGCGCGGGTGTACCAGACGTCGAGATTGCCCATCCCGGCGAACAGGCGCATGCGCTCGCGGTACGACCCCACGGACGCCCGTACGATCATCGACCGCTCCTTGGCCGAGTAGCCGTTCTCGCGCCCGGCGATCACCAGGCTCGCGGCGAGCCGTTTGACGTCCCACTCCCAGGGGCCGGGGAGTGTCTCGTCGAAGTCGTTGATGTCGAAGACCAGCCGGCGTTCCGGCGAGCCGAGGAGGCGGAAGTTCAGCAGGTGCGCGTCGCCGCAGAGCTGGGCCCGGATGCCGGAGTCGGGAGTGGAGGCCAGATCACCGGCCATGATCGCGGCGGCGCCCCGGTAGAAGCGGAAGGGCGACTCGGTCATACGGCCGTAGCGGATGGGGACCAGTTCCGGCACCCGCGACTGCGACTGCGCGTCGATCACCGCCACCGGGTCGGGCCGGTCGGGGGACGCCTCGAACACCGCGTGGCTGGATCTCGGCGCCCGTTTGCGCGCTGCCTTTCCCCGGGCGGCCCGCTCCTGCGGGGAGAGGTGGAGCGTCTGCCGGCGTACGGGCGTCCCGAAACGGCCGGAGGCCCGGGGCGCTCCGCCGGGTTCCGCGCCGGGGTTCCGGTCGCGGTTCCGGTCGGCGTGTCTGCCGGGGGTCCTGCCGGTGTTCCTGCCGCGCCTGGTCATCGATGTGCCTCCACCGCGAGAGTCCGCCCGAGAGCCGCCCCCTCCCCTCACTATCCGGCGGCGGCCAGGGCCCCGCACGTCGGCGTCCGGGCCGGAGCGGCGCCGGGCCGGGCGCGCGAGGTGTCAGGAGGAGCGGACGGCCGCCAGCAGGGCCGGTGAGTGGTAGCCCGTCGACGTACCCGCGTGCCAGGACACCAGGTCCGGCGCCTCCGGCCGGGCCCCGCCCAGGAGGAAGAGGCTCACCAGGCCCACCCCGCCGACCACGCTGAGCCCGAGGGTGATCCCCACCGCGAGATGGAATCCGTCGGCGAGCCCCTGGACCAGGGCGAGGTGCAGCAGCACGGGGCCGATCAGGAACGCCGCCTCCGAGCGCAGCAGCTCCACCAGCGCGAAGGTCGGGCCGATCTGGATGGCCGGGACGGAGAAGCCCGCCAGGAAGAGGCCCGGTGTCACGCCCGCGCCCGCGCCGAAGCCGAGGAAGAACGACGCGACGGGAACGGTCACCGACGCGCTGCTGGTGGAGGTCGCCAGCAGCACGGCCGCGCCGATCGCCACGCTGACCGTGCCGCACAACGCCAGCACGGGCGTCCAGCGGGTCGACATCAGACTGCGGAACAGGGCGGTCGCGAGGACGACACCGAGGATCTGCGGCGTGAGCAGTGACCCGATCCGTACGGGGGAGAATCCCGCTCGCTGGGTCAGATAGACCTCGATCAGCTCCAGCAGGGTGGTGAAGCACGCGCCGACGAGCATCGCGTTCAGCGTCCCGACCACCGGCAGCGTGTTGCTGATGGGCCGTACCGGCATCAGCGGGTGGGCCTTGCGGTACTGGCCGCCCACCAGGAAGATCCCGCAGATCAGACCGACGACGACCGGCACGTAGAACTCGGGGTCGTCGAAGTCGCCGCGTGTCAGCCAGGAGACACCGAAGAACGGCAGCGCCGTGGTGCCGAAGGCCAGCGGGATCGCGGTCCAGTCGAAACGGGCACGGCGGGCTGGCGGATCGTTGCCCTCGAAGGTGAGGGAGCCGGTGATCAGACCGATCAGCGCCAGGGTGCCGATCGCCGCGAACAGGGGCCGCCAGCCGCCGAACGAACCGACGAGCCCGCCCACCAGCGGCCCGAAGGCCACCATGCCGAAAAGCCCGAGACTGACGACGGCGGCCGTCGTCTGGAGCCGGGTGATGGGGTGCCCGGTGATCAGCGGCGGCAGCGCGGCGACCAGCAGCATGCCGGTGAAGAGTCCCTGGAGGATCACCCCGGTCGCGAACATGCCGATGTTCTGGGCGCCGAGCGCCAGCGCCGTACTGAGGACGAATCCGCTCTCGCACACGAGGTAGACCCGGCGCCGGGACACCCGCTGGACCAGGTCGGCGGCGGCGACGGCGCCGAAGGCGTACCCCGCGTTGGACATGCCGCTGGTGAGCTGGAGTTCGTACCGGGTGGCGCCGATGCTCCGCATGATCTGCGGCTCCATCAGGAAGGTCGCCGTGGTGAGGATCAGATACGGGCTCAGCGCGAGCAGCGCCAGCGCGACGGAGGCGGGGTACTTCCCGGCGAGCGGGAGCCGGGTGAACAGCTTCGGCGAGAGCGGCGAGGGTGGGCGGGACGGCACGAGACGCCTCCGGGGCCGACGTGGGGGGACGCGGGGGAACGGTGGGCGCGCGGCGTGGAGGGGCCACGAACCGGGCCAGCGTACGGTCGCCCGCCACACACCCCGGCCTGACACGCCCGCCCGGCGCGTGTCGCGAAAGTCCCACCGCCTGCGTGCCACCGGGACGGGGCAGGGCGGGGGCCGTTCTCGTCGGCGCGGAGGCGGGGTAGGGCGGGGGGCCCTTCCGCGCCGGGGGTACGGCGGGGGCCCGTTCTCGTCCGCGCCGGTACGGGGTACGGCAGGGTCCCTGCCCTTCCGCGCCGTGGCCGTTCCCTCGCCCGGGTCGCAGTCCCCTCCGGGCCGGAACACCGTACGGCGCTGGCCCGTTCCCCTCACGGCCAGGACGGGGCACGGCGCGGGTGCTCCCTTCCGCGCCGGGGATACGGCGGGGGCCCGTTCTCGTCCGCGCCGGTACGGGGTACGGCAGGGTCCCTGCCCTTCCGCGCCGTGGCCGGGTCCCTTGCCCGGGTCGCAGTCCCCTCCGGGCCGGAACACCGTACGGCGCTGGCCCGTTCCCCTCACGGCCAGGACGGGGCGGGGCGCGGGGGCCGTTCCGGGCCGGGACGGGATACAGGGGGCCGTTCCCTTCCGTGCCGTGGCCCTCGCCCGGGTCGCATTCCCATCCGGGCCGGAACGGCGAACGGCAGGTGCCCGCCTCCTTCCGGGCCGGGACGGCTTACGGCGCGGGTCCGTTCCTCTCCGGGCCGGGACGGCGTAACGCTGGTCCCGTTCCCTCCGGGTCAGGACCAGACCCGGCGCGGGTGCTCCCTCTCGGGCCGGGACGGCGTGCGGCGGCGCGTCGCGCTCCGGCGCCCCTCACGGCCGGCGGAGCCGGGTGCCCGTTGACCCGGCCGTGGCCGGGCAACGCGACCCGGGCGACGGCCCGGCCTCGGCGGCGCGGACACGACGCGCCCCGGGGCCTCCCCCGCGCCCGCCCGCTCGGAAAAGGAGTCGGACGGTGACCTCGGTCATCGGTGCGCGTTGTACCTGGTGTGTCGAACACCGTGTCCCGTTCCGCCGATGTCAGCGCTGCCCCGGCCGAGAAGCCCCCGCAGCTCCCCTACCTCTTGACGCCGCCGCAGGGTGAAGCGGCGCGCGCGCTGGTCAGTCATGTGGCCTCGCTGGCCCTGCCGGACCCCGACGCCCGGCTCGTCGCCGCGGTGGTGGCGATCCGGGCCGCGCGCGGCGGTGTCGGCAATGTCAGCGGGGCGGATCTGGCCGCCCTGCGGCTGGGCGACGCGCGGCAGGCCGTGGGCGCCCTTCGCGGCCTGGGCTGGGAGGTGCCCGACGGGCTGCTCGACGGCGATCCCGCGACACCGTGGCCCGTCACCGTCCCTGATCTGGCCCCGGGGACGGACCATCCCCTGCCCCTCGGGAAGAACATGCGCTCGCGGGTGTCCGGGTGGGCCGCGCGGACTCTGTCCGCCAAGCCGGTCAAGAAGCTCCCGCCCGCCGCGCGGCTGGCCGGGCTGTTCCTCGCCGCGCACAGCACCCCCGGGCTTCAGGGGCCGATCCCGCCCGAGCTGCCCGAAGCCTGCCGGGCCGCCCTGCCCGATCTCCTGAGCAAGGGCTTCCTGGCCGAGCTGTCGCAGGACCGGTGCCGGCTCGCTCCCGCCGTACGCCATCTGTCGGGCAGGCGTCCTCCCACGGAGGCGGAGGAGGCGACGGAGCCCCCGGAGCCGGACGACGGGGTGGTCATCGCGTCGACTCCCGGATTCACGTTCGACGCCGACGCGTGGGCCGGGTGGAAGGCGTCGGCCACACCCGGGCTGCGGCGGCACGCCGAGTCCGTCGAGTACTGCGCGATGTGCGCGCTGCGTGTCGAGCGGGTCGCGGAGGCGTTCATGGTCCCCGTTCGCGCACGGGCCACCACCGAGAAGGTCGCGGCGGCGTTCGCCGAGTGGCGGCGGACCCATTCCGACCCGGGCCCCCTGGCGGCCGAGTTCACCCTCGCCTTCCGCGACCGGCACGGGCACGGCCCGTCGTACGGCCAGCTGAGCGCGGGCCTGAACTGGTCCCTGAAGGCCCCGTTGCGCGGACTCGTCGTGGGGAGTCTGGTGACGGACGAGTGGCTGACGGGAACGGGCACCGTGCCGTGGACGCTGCGTCCGGGCCTGGCCGCCGAGGCCCGGGGCATCGCCCTGCCCAGGGCACGCGGCCCGGTGACGGTCGTGCGCATCGAGCCGTAGCGGCGGGGGCCGGCCGGTGAGGGGCCGGTACGGCGGCGGGACCACCCCCGCCGCGCCGCCGTACCGGCCCCGCCCGTCACCGCTCCTGTTCGGTGAGGGTGAGCCTGCCCCGCCTGATCGTGGCGAGGCGGGTCGCGCGGCGGGCGATGGCGGTGTCGTGGGTGACCATGACGAAGGTCAGCCCGTGCTCCTTCCAGAGCCCTTCGAGCAGGTCCATGATCTCGTCGCGCATGGACTCGTCGAGGTTGCCGGTCGGTTCGTCGGCGAGCAGGACCTTGGGCTGTTTGACGAGCGCCCGCGCGATGGCGACGCGCTGCTGCTGGCCGCCGGACAGCTCCGAGGGCAGATGGTGGAGGCGCTCCCCGAGTCCCACGGAGCGCAGGGACTCCGCCGCGCGCTCGCGGCGTTCGGCGGCCTTGGTGCCGAGCGGGACCAGCGCCGTCTCCACGTTCTCCTGGGCGGTCAGGGTGGGGATGAGGTTGAAGCTCTGGAAGACGAAGCCGATGGACCGGCCGCGTACGGCGGTGAGCGCGCCCTCGCCGAGCCGGGCGAGGTCGGTGCCGTCGAGGGTGACGCTGCCCGCCGTGGGCCGGTCGAGGCCGCCGAGCATCTGGAGGAGGGTGGACTTGCCGCCGCCGGTGGGGCCCTTGATGACGAGCCGGTCGCCCGATCCGATGGTCAGGTCGATCCCGGCGAGCGCGTCGACGGTGTCCTTGCCCCGGCGGTACTGCTTGGTGACGCCGCTGAGTTCATACATGGTGCGACTCCTGGGTGCTGCGGTGAGGTGAGGGCGGTACGGGGGGCGCGGCCCGGGGCTACTCGACGCGGCGCAGCGCGTCGGCGGGGCGCAGCCGGGAGGCGCGCCAGCCGCCGAAGGCGCCCGCGACGAGGCCGCCGGTCACCGCGAGGCCGACCGCCAGGGCGATGGTGGTGACGGAGACGGGCGCGGTGAGGCCGATCTCGACGGCCTTGTCGGCGGCCTGTGCGGCGGGGCCGCCCCCGCGGAACATGCCGCCGCCGGGAGCGCCGGGGCCGCCCGCCGCGGCGCCGAGCCGGGCGGTCAGGGAGGGGGCCGCGGCGGTCACCGTGTAGGCGGCGGCCACGCCGACGGCGATGCCGAGCACGCCGCCGACCAGTCCGTTGACCATCGCCTCGCCGGCGACCTGCCGGGTGACGCGCCCGCTCGTCCAGCCGAGGGCCTTGAGTGTGCCGAACTCCTGGACGCGGCGGCCGACGGCGGACATGGTGAGCAGTCCCGCGACGACGAAGGCGGCGACCAGGACGATGATCGACAGCCACTTGCCGACGCCGGCGGCGAGGTCGGACGCCGTGGAGAGGGAGCCGGAGACGGTGTCGGCGAGGTCGGCGGAGCTGGTGACGGTGGTGCCCGGGATGTTCTTCCTGATGGTTTCCTCGACCGCGCCGAGCTGCTGGGAGTCGTCGGCCCGGACGTAGACCGTGGTGATCTTGTCCTTGGAGTCGGACAGGGTCTGCGCCTGTTTGAGCGGGAGGTACAGATCGGCCGCCGCGTCACCGCTGTCGGCGGTGGCGATGCCGATGATGTCGAACGTCGTTCCCTTGAGGGTGAGGTCTCCGCCGACCCGGTACTTCTTCTCCTTCGCGTAGGCGGCGTCGACCACGGCCACCTTCGCGCCGGCGTCGGCCGCCGTGAAGGCGCGGCCGTCGGTGATCCTGGAGGAGGTCAGCGGGCCGAGGTCCTGGTGGGTGGTGTCGGTGCCGTAGACGGTGGAGGAGTCCACGTCGAACGCGGCGCCGCCGCCCCGTACTTCTCCCTGCGGCCCGCCCGTGGAGCCGCCTCCGCCGCCGGGGCCGCCCTCCCTCGGCTGGAACTCGCCGGGCTTGAACTCTCCGTCGACCTTGACGACGGTGAGGCTGAGGCCGCCCACGGCGGCGGCCACCCCGGACTGCCCGGCGACCTTGTCGACCGTGTCGGCGGCGAGGGTCTGGAAGCCCTGCGGCATGACGAAGTCGTTGCTCTGCTGCTCCTCGCCGTCCTGCGCGTCGAAGTTGAAGCGGGGCCGGGCGGGTCCGCCCTCGGAGGCGGGGTCGGCGGCCTTGGTGACGGTCATGTCGGTGCCGAGGCCGTACAGCGACTCCAGGACGTCGCCCTGGGCGCGCTGCATGCCCGTGGAGACGGAGTTGACGACGATGACCAGGGCGATGCCGAGCGCGAGCCCCGAGGCGACGACCAGCGCGGCCTTGCGGCGGCGGCGCAGTTCGCGCCGGAGGTAGATGAGGAACATGACGCGAAAATATTCACGGTGGGTGATGGCAGCATAGGAACCGCATAAGAGGAGGATGAGAAGCCGTCAGCAGCGGTCGGCCGTCCACGCGGAGGGCCGGCGGCGCTCGGTCGGACTCCGACGCGGAGGCCCGGCGGTCGGTCACAGTGGACTGGAGAGGTGGACGGATGTCGCGGTACCACGAGGTCAAGCACCGGGTCGTCACGGCGTTCCAGCGGCGGGTGGCCAATCCGCTGTCGTCCCGGATGCCGTGGCAGGTCCTGCTGGAGACGACGGGGCGCACGTCGGGGCAGCCGAGGCGGACCCCGGTCGGCGGGCGCCGGGTGGGCCAGGAGTTCTGGCTGGTGTCCGAGTACGGCGAGACGTCGCACTACGTACGGAACATCCTGGCCGACCCGAGGGTCCGGGTCCGGATCAAGGGCACCTGGTATCCGGGGACGGCGTACCCGCTGCCGGAGGACGACGCCCGTGCCCGGCTGCGGGGTCTGCCGACCGGGAACAGCGCGATGGTGCGGCTGATGGGGACGAATCTGCTGACGGTACGGGTCGATCTGGACGGCTGACCGCACCGGTCGCCCCGCCCCCGCCCCTACGTGTCGCTGCCCGACACGTCGGGGAACGAGTGGTGTTCGTGCGCGACCACCCAGCGGCCCTGTTCCTTGCGCAGCCCGACGGTGAGCCGCAGGCGGGTGGCCGACCGCTCGGCCTCCTCGCGCGGCGAACCGCAGCGCAGCAGGGCGTACGCGTAGGCGACGTCGGTGCCCGCCGTGACGTCCAGTTCGAGGATGTCGAACGTGGCGCCGTTCGCCTGCCATGCGAAGAAGCCGGGCCAGGTCTCGCGGTAGGCGTCGATGCCGCGTACGCCCTCCTGGGGCGGCGGCACGTCGAACATCACGATGTCGGCGGCGTGATCGGCCAGGACACGGTCCATGTCACCGGTGCGCACGGCCGCCGCCCATTGCTCGATCAGGGCCCGGATCCGCTGCTCGTCGTCGGACATCTCGGCCATCGGTGCCGCTCGCTTTCGTCGGACGGATCGATCCCGTCGATCCCGGGGTCAACGACCCTAGGCGAGGATCACCGTGCCCCGGTCGAGGACGCGCGCGCCGTCGCGACAGGTCCGGGCCCGTTCGGGCGGGCCGTCGTTCGGGCGGCGGTCAGGCGGGTTCCACCACGAAGAGCGCGTCGCGGACGGCGGCGGTCGACGGAGGGTCCTCGCGGTCCCAGCCGTGTACGCCGATGGTGGCGCTCTCGCCGGGGAGCAGCGTCAGCGGGCCCTGGTCGGCGACGGCGGTGGGCGCGAGCCGGTCGGCCTGGAGGAGCAGGTCGCGCAGCAGGGTGCGGGCGGTGACGACGATGTCCGTCCGGCCGCCGGAGCGGCGGACGGCCGCCACGTCGTAGCGGGGCGGCGGGTAGGCGAACTCGTGGTCGCGTACGGGGAAGTACGTGGCCCGCAGGTCCCCCGCGTCGGCGACCAGGAACTCCTTCGCGGAGGCGGGGTCCGGCAGCAGCGCGGCGGGCACGGCCGCGCACGCGACGGCGCGCGCCCCGGCCCGTACGGTCACGGTCGTCTCGGCGAGTGTGCGGCCGTCGGCGGCCGTGCGGCGCAGCCGTACCCGGGCGTCCCAGGGGTCCGGGGACTGGTTGTCGGCGACGACGGTGGGGCGGCCGTCGCGTATCTGTACGGTGAGCAGCCGGTCCGCGTAGAGGCGGCGCAGGGCGAAGTAGAGCGGTTTGGGGCGCCCGTCGCCGTCGACGGCGGCCCAGGAGGTCACCGGCCAGCAGTCGTTGAGCTGCCAGAGGACGGTGCCCGCGCAGACCGGCCAGTGGGAGCGCCAGTGGGCGATGCCGGTGGTGACGGCGCGGGCCTGGTTGAGCTGGGTGAGATAGTGCCAGCGGTCGAAGCCGGCCGGGCCGGGCTCGGGCGGGGTGAAGTGGCGGGCGAGTCCCCGGTCCAGTTTGCCGTTGCCGTCGTGGGCCTTCTGGTGGTGGAGCATGCCGGGTGAGCCGGCGGAGAGTTCCTCGCCGGGCAGGGCGCGGCGCAGGGTGGCGTGGGCGGGCGGGGCCTGCCAGCCGAACTCGGCGACGAAGCGCGGGACGGTGTCGAGGTAGTCGGTGTGGTCGGCGCGGTTCCAGACGTCCCAGGAGTGCGCGGTGCCGTGGGCGGGGTCGTTGGGGTGGTGGTCCCAGGAGCCGGACCAGGGGCTGCCCGCCCAGTAGGGGCGGGTGGGGTCGGTCTCGGCGACGACGCGGGGCAGCAGGCCGAGGTAGTAGCCCTCGCCCCAGGAGTCGCCGTCCAGCGCGGGCTCCCAGTCCCAGTCGCGGAAGCCCCACAGGTTCTCGTTGTTGCCGTTCCACAGGACGAGGGAGGGGTGGGGCATGAGGCGGGTGACGTTCTCGCGGGCCTCGGCCTCGATCTCGGAGCGCAGGGGTTGTTCCTCGGGGTAGGCGGCGCAGGCGAAGGGGAAGTCCTGCCAGACCGTCAGGCCGAGTTCGTCGCAGACGTCGTAGAAGTCGTCGCTCTCGTAGAGTCCGCCGCCCCAGACCCGTACGAGGTTGACGCCCGCGTCGGCGGCCTGGGTGAGCCGGGCGCGGTAGCGGTCGGGGCCGACGCGGGAGGGGAAGGCGTCGTCGGGGATCCAGTTGACGCCGCGTGCGAAGACGGGTTGGCCGTTGATGCCCAGGGTGAAGGCGGTGCCGTGCGCGTCGGCGCTCGTGTCGAGGGTGACGGTACGGAATCCGAGCCGGCGCCGCCATCGGTCGAGGAGCGCCCCGTCGGCGTCGAGCAGTTCCAACTCGGCTTCGTACAGCGGTTGTTCGCCGTAGCCCCGGGGCCACCAGAGGGCGGCGCCGGGGACCTCGACGGTGAGGGCGGCGCGGGAGCCGTCGGTGTCGGCGGAGGCGGTGTGGTCGCCGACGCGGGCGCGGAGCGTGAGCCGGGGCCCGCCGTCGGTGCCGCCGCCCGTGGCGTTTCCGGTGCCGGTGCGCTCGATGTCGACGCGCAGTTCGGCGCGGCCGGTGGAGCCGTCGACGGTGACGAGCGGGCGTACGCGGGCGAGCCGGGCGGTGGACCAGTGCTCCAGGCGTACGGGCTTCCAGATCCCGGCGGTCACCAGGGTCGGCCCCCAGTCCCAGCCGAACGAGCAGGCCATCTTGCGGATGTACGGGAACGGTTCGGGGTACGCGTTGGGCCGCTCCCCGAGCAGGGCGCGTACGGCCTCGGCCTCGGTGTAGGCCGAGGTGAACTCCACGGTGAGCGGTGTCGGCACGGCGGGGTCCAGCAGGTCGGTGACGTCGAAGCGGTAACTCCGGTGCATGTTGCGGGTGTTGCCGACGGTTTCCCCGCCGACCCGGACCGCGGCGACGGTGTCGAGTCCGTCGAGGACGAGGTCGGTGCGCTCGTGCGCGGTGGCGCGGGCGCCGAGTTCGGTGTCGTAACGCCAGCCGGTACGCCCGATCCAGGCGACCGCGGTCTCGTTGAGCGCCAGGAACGGGTCCTCGATGAGCCCGGCGTCCAGCAGATCGGTGTGCACGCACCCGGGCACCCGGGCTGCCACCTCACCGGCGGGTGCCTCTGGAACCGGGCCGCCGTCCGGGACGTGCCGCAGCGTCCAGTTGTCGGTGAGCGGGGTGACGTCCTTCATACCGTGACTCCGTCCTCAGGGGACCATCGCGATGCCGTCCAGTTCGACCAGTGCCGTCTCGTCCCAGAGTCTGACCACGCCGATGAGTGCCGTCGCCGGGTAGTCGCGGCCCGCCAAACGGCGCCAGACACGGCCCAGTTCGGGGGCGTTCGCGCGGTAGGTGGGGACGTCGGTGGTGTAGATGGTGACACGGGCGAGGTCGGCCGGGGTGCCGCCCGTCGCGGTCAGGGCGGTGAGGAGGTTGGTGAGGGCCGTCTCGAACTGCTCGACCAGGGTGTCCCCCACGATCGTGCCGGTCGCGTCGAGCGCGGTCTGCCCGGCCAGGAAGACCAGGCGGCCGTCCGTCGCGGTCACGCTCACCGCGTGCGAGAAGCCGCTGGGCGGCGGGAGGTCCGCCGGGTTGGTCCGCTCCAGGCTCATCTGTACAACTCCTTTGCGATGATGGTGCGTTGGACCTCGGTCGCGCCTTCGTAGACGCGGGGTGCGCGGACCTCGCGGTAGAGGTGTTCCAGCAGGTGGCCGCGGCGCAGCGCGCGGGCGCCGTGCAGTTGGACGGCGGCGTCGACCACGTACTGCGCGGTCTCCGTCGCGAACAGCTTGGCCATCGCGGAGCGGCGGGGTACGTCCGGCGCCCCGGAGTCGTAGGCCTCGGCCGCCGCGTACACCAGCAGCCGGGCCGCCTCGGTGCGCGTCGCCATCTCGGCGACCTGGTGCGCGACGGACTGGAGGTCCTTGAGCGGGCCGCCGAAGGCGGTGCGGCCGGCGGTGTGGACGAGGGTCGCGTCGAGGGCGGCGGTCGCCATGCCGACGGCGAAGGCGCCGACGCTGGGGCGGAAGAGGTTGAGGGTGTTCATGGCGACGCGGAAGCCCTGGTCCACCTCGCCGAGGACGTCGGCCCCGCTCACCGGAACGGCGTCGAAGGCCAGGGCGCCGATGGGGTGCGGGGAGAGCATCTCGATCGGGGCGCCGGTCAGGCCGGGCCGGTCGGCGGGGACGAGGAAGGCCGTGATTCCGCGCGCCCCGGCGCCCGGTGTCGTCCGGGCGAAGACGGTGTAGAAGTCGGCCTCGGGCGCGTTGGAGATCCAGCACTTCTCGCCGGTCAGCAGCCAGCGGGCGCCGGGGCCGTCGGCGGGGCCGTCGTCCCGTACGGCGTCGAGTGCGAGCGCCGCCGCGTCGGAGCCCGCCCCCGGCTCGCTCAGCGCGAACGCGGCCACGGCGCGGCCCGCCGCCACCTCGGGCAGCCAGCGGGCGCGCTGTTCCCCGGTACCGGCCTGGACGATGGGGAAGCTGCCGAGTCCCTGGAGCGCGAGCGCGGTCTCGGCCTCCGTACAGCCGTGGGCCAGGGATTCGCGCAGCAGGCAGAGGTCGAGCGCCCCGGCGGTCAGCATGCGGCTCAGAAGGCCGAGGTCGCCGAGGGCGGCGACCAGCGGGCGGTTGATCCGTCCCGGTTCGCCCTTCTCGGCGAGTGGGCGGAGATGGTCGGCGGCGACGGCGCGCAGCTCGTCGCACCAGGAATTTTGTGCCGGATCGAGCGAGAATACGGGCATCCGGGCCCTCACTTGAATGGCGTCTATCGCGGACTGTTGACTGTCGTCACCCACACGATACGCTCGATGCACAAGGCCACCAAGCCACCCCACGAGGGGGCGAACGATGGAGCTGACCCCGGCGGTTCTCACACCCTCGGCGCACCGTGACACTTTTTCGCGCGACCATCTGCCGCCCGCCGGACAGTGGCCGGAACTGGTCTTCGACCCGCCCGCCCTGCGCGGACCCGACCGGCTCAACTGCGCCGTCGAGCTGCTCGACCGCACGGCGGAACGTTTCGGCGCAGACCGTCCCGTCTTCCGTCTTCCCTCCGGCGACAGCTGGTCCTACGGTCAACTGCGCGACCGGGTCGACCGGATCGCCCATGTCCTGACCTCCGACCTCGGTGTGGTGCCGGGCAACCGGGTGCTGCTGCGCGGCCCCACCACGCCCTGGCTGGCCGCGTGCTGGTTCGCCGTGCTGAAGGCGGGCGGCGTGGCGGTGACGGTGCTCGCCCAGCAGCGGGCGGGCGAACTGGCCACGATGTGCGAGATCGCGCGGGTCGGCCACGCGCTCTGCGACATCCGCTCGGTGGACGACCTGATCAAGGCGGAGGTACCGGGGCTGCGCGTCGCGGCGTACGGCGGGGACGCGCCGGACGATGTGCTGCGGCTGGCGGAGGGGAAACCGGAGCGGTACGAGGCGGTGGAGACGGCGGCCGACGACGTCGCGCTGATCGCGTTCACCTCGGGGACCACCGGGCGGCCCAAGGGCTGTACGCACTTCCACCGCGACGTCCTGTCCGCCGCCGACACGTTCTCGCGCCATGTGCTGCGGCCCGAGCCCGACGACGTGTTCGCGGGCAGCCCGCCGCTCGGCTTCACCTTCGGCCTCGGCGGGCTGGTGATCTTCCCGATGCGGGCGGGCGCGTCGGCGCTGCTGCTCGAACAGGCGGGCCCCAGACAGCTGTTGGCGGCCGTCACCGAGCGCGGGGTGTCGGTGCTGTTCACGGCCCCGACGGCGTACCGCGTGATGCTGAACGAACTGGCCGGGCCGGACGGGGCCGGGTACGACCTCTCGGGGCTGCGCCGCTGCGTGTCCGCCGGGGAGAATCTGCCCGCCGCCACCTGGCAGGACTGGTACGACCGGACCGGGCTCCGGGTCATCAACGGCATCGGCGCCACCGAGTTGCTGCACATCTTCATCTCGGCGGCCGACGACGCGGCCCGGCCCGGTGTCACGGGACTGCCGGTGCCCGGGTGGCAGGCGCGCGTCGTGGACGGGTCCGGCGACCCGGTGCCCGACGGTGAGCCGGGGCTGCTGGCGGTACGCGGCCCGATCGGCTGCCGCTATCTCTCCGACCCGCGCCAGACCGGCTACGTACAGGACGGCTGGAATCTCACCGGCGACACCTATGTCCGCGAGCCGGACGGCTACTTCCGCTACGTCGCACGCGCCGACGACATGATCATCTCGGCCGGGTACAACATCGCGGGCCCCCAGGTCGAGGAGGCGCTGCTGGCGCATCCCGATGTGACGGAGGCGGCGGTCGTGGGCCACCCGGACGAACTGCGGGGCCAGCTCGTCGCCGCGTACGTCGTGCTGCGCGACGGGGTGCCGGCCGACGACGGGACGAGGGAGGAACTGCGGGCGTTCGTCACCGGGCGGCTGGTGCCGTACAAGTGCCCGCGTGTCTTCGCGTTCCTGGACGCGCTGCCCCGGACGCCGACGGGCAAGCTCCAGCGCTTCCGGCTGCGGCCGGGCTCCGGCCCGGGGGGATGAACGCGTCCGGGCCGCCCCGCCGCCACCCCTTAGAGTGATCACGTGGCCGAGCAGCACACCCCGCGATCCCTGATCGTCACCCTGTACGGCGCGTACGGCCGGACACCGGACGGCGCGCCGCTCGCCGTGGCCGCACTCGTCCGGCTGCTGGGCGCGCTCGGCGTCGACGCGCCGTCCGTACGGTCGTCGGTCTCCCGGCTCAAGCGGCGCGGGCTGCTGCTCGCCGAGCGCACGCCGGAGGGCGCTGCGGGGTACGCGCTCTCGCCCGACGCCCGGCAACTGCTGGACGACGGGGACCGGCGCATCTACGACCCGCCCGCGCCCTCGCTGTCGGACGGCTGGGTCCTCGCGGTGTTCTCGGTGCCCGAGGCGGAGCGGCACAAGCGGCATCTGCTGCGCTCACGGCTGGCCCGGCTGGGTTTCGGGACCGCCGCGCCGGGGGTGTGGATCGCGCCCGGCCGGCTGCACGAGGAGACCCGGCACACGCTGGAGCGGCTGCGGCTCGACCCGTACGTGGACCTGTTCCGGGGCGAGCACCTGGGCTACACGCCCACGGCGGACGCCGTCGGGAGATGGTGGGACCTCGACGCGATCGCCGCCCTGCACCGGGAGTTCCTGGCGGCGCACGAGCCGGTGCTGAAGCGGTGGGAGAGCCGGGAGCCGGTGGCCGGGGAGGCGGCGGACGCCTACCGGGACTATCTGCCGGCGCTCGACTCCTGGCGCCGACTGCCCTACGCCGAC
Source organism: Streptomyces sp. NBC_01498 (assembly GCF_036327775.1). Lineage (NCBI taxonomy): Bacteria > Bacillati > Actinomycetota > Actinomycetes > Kitasatosporales > Streptomycetaceae > Streptomyces > Streptomyces sp. NBC_01498. Next base: position 1,395,301 of record NZ_CP109598.1, read on the forward strand.
CCGGGGTTGCCCGCCGAACTGCTCCCGGCGGACTGGCCGGGCGGTCGCTCGGCGGAGGTCTTCCGGGCACTGCACGCACGGCTGCGGGACGCCGGGGCGCGGTGCGTACACACTGACTGACCAGCCTGATCGAGGACTGACGGCCTGTCAGACAGGCCGCGTACCCGCTCAGTTCAGGGTGAGTCGCGGTTTCGGGCCGTCGGTGCGGCCGGTCGGCGGTGGGCGGCTGCCCGCCCGGTACGGCAGCGGCCACGGCGCGCCCGGACCGCTGTAGCCCTGGTCGGCCGCCGCGTGCAGGGTCCAGTGCGGGTCGTGAAGATGCGGCCGGGCCAGCGCGCAGAGATCCGCGCGGCCCGCCAGCAGCAGCGAATTGACGTCGTCCCAGGACGAGATGGCCCCGACGGTGATGACCGGCACGTTCAGCGTGTTGCGGATCCGGTCGGCGAACGGCGTCTGGTAGGAGCGGCCGAACGCGGGCCTCTCGTCGGGGACGACCTGCCCGGTGGACACGTCGATCGCGTCGGCACCGTGCGCGGCGAACGCGCGCGCGATCTCCACCGCCTCGTCGGCGGTGGTACCGCCCGGCGCCCAGTCGGTCGCGGAGATCCGGACCGTCATCGGCCGGCCGTCCGGCCACGACTCCCGTACGGCGTCGAACACTTCGAGCGGGTAGCGGAGCCGTCCGGCCAGGTCACCGCCGTACTCGTCGGTGCGGACGTTGGTCAGCGGGGAGAGGAAACCGGAAAGCAAGTACCCGTGCGCGCAGTGGAGTTCGAGAAGATCGAAGCCCGCGTCGGCGGCCCGCCGGGTCGCCGCCGCGAACCGGTCGCGAATCCGGGCCAGTCCGGCCCGGTCGAGCGCGTGCGGGACCTGGCCCACGTCCGGCAGATACGGCAGCGCGGAGGCGGCGGACAGCGGCCACCCTCCCTCGGGCAGCGGCTGGTCCATGCCCTCCCACATCAGCCGCGTGGAGCCCTTGCGGCCGGAGTGCCCGAGCTGCACGCCTATCGCCGCGCCGGGTGAACCGGGCCCGGCGGGCGCGCCGTTGTGCACGAAATCCGTCACCCGCCGCCAGGCGACGCCCTGTTCGTCCGTCCAGAGCCCGGTGCAGCCGGGAGTGATCCTGCCCTCCTGGCTCACACACACCATCTCGGTCATCACGAGCCCCGCCCCGCCGAGGGCGCGCGCCCCCAGGTGCACGAGGTGGAAGTCACCGGGCATGCCGTCCTCGGCGACGTACATGTCCATCGGCGAGACCACGACCCGGTTGCGCAGGGTCAGTCCGCGCAGCCGGAAGGGCGTGAACATCGGGGGCGTACCGGGCGGGCAGCCGAACTCCGTCTCCACCGCGCCGGTGAACCCGGCGTCGCGCAGCCGCAGATTGTCGTGGGTGACCCGGCGGCTGCGGGTGAGCAGACCGAACGCGAACTGCCGGGGCGGCTGGTCCGTGTACGTCGCCAACTCCTCGAACCAGCGCAGGCTCGCCGCCGCCGCACGCTGCGTCGACTCCACGACGGGGCGCCGCTCCGCCTCGTACGCGGCGAGCGCGTCCCCCAGATCGGGCCGCTCCTCGACGCACGCCGCGAGCGCGAGGGCGTCCTCGACGGCGAGCTTGGTGCCGGAGCCGATGGAGAAGTGCGCGGTGTGGGCGGCGTCGCCGATGAGGACGGTGTTGCCGTGGCTCCAGCGTTCGTTGACGACCGTGCGGAACGCCGTCCACGAGGAGGCGTTGCCGCGCAGCGCCCGGCCGCCGAGCGCGTCGGCGAACATCTCGGCGCACACCTGCGCCGAGCCCCGCTCGTCCAGGGTCTCGAAACCGGCGGCGCGCCAGACCTCTTCGCGCATCTCGACGATGACGGTGCTCGCGTCGGGCGAGAACGGGTAGCCGTGGAGCTGCGCCACACCGTGCCCGGTCTCGGCGATCTCGAAGCGGAACGCGTCGAACGCCATGTCGGCGGCGAGCCAGATGTAACGGCAGCGCCCCGTGGTGACGGTGGGCCGGAAGACGTCGGCGTGGGTCTCACGGGTCCGGCTGTTCACCCCGTCGGCGGCTATCACCAGGTCGTGGGCGGCTGCGAGTTCGGCGGCGGGCGGGGCGGGGGTACGGAAGCGGAGCCGTACGCCCAGGGACTCGCAGCGCCGGTGCAGGATCTCCAGCAGCCGGCGGCGGCCGAGAGCGGCGAAGCCGTGGCCGCCGGAGGTGAGGGTGCGGCCCCGGTGGACGATGTCGATGTCGTCCCAGCGCACGAACTCGCCCTGGAGGGCGGCGTGCACGGTGGGGTCGGCGTGCTCGATGCCGCCGAGGGTCTCGTCGGAGAGGACCACGCCGAAGCCGAAGGTGTCGTCGGGCGCGTTGCGCTCCCAGACGGTGACGGAGCGGCGCGGGTCGAGGCGTTTGAGCAGCGCGGCTGCGTACAGACCACCGGGGCCGCCACCGATGACGGCGACGCTGAGGGGCTCGGCGGAGGCGGCTTTCCGGGGGGCCGTCACGGTCAGCGGCCCCGCCATACGGGCGGCCGCTTCTGGGTGAAGGCGGCGTGGAACTCGGCGTAGTCGTCGCCGTTCATCAGCAACGCCTGGGTGGCGGCGTCCAGTTCGACGGAGGCGGCGAGCGGCATGTCCAGTTCGGCGGTGAGCAGCGCCTTGGTCTGCGCGTACGCGAGGGCCGGGCCGTCGGCGAGCCGGCGGGCGAGTTCGGCGGCACGGGTGCCGGCGGCGCCCTCCTCGGTCAACTCGCTGATGAGTCCGATGCGTTCGGCCTCGGGTGCGCGGACCGGTTCGCCGAGCATCAGCAGCCGGGTGGCGTGGCCGAGACCGACGACGCGGGGCAGCAGATACGCGGCGCCCATGTCCCCGCCGGAGAGGCCGACCCGGGTGAAGAGGAAGGCGAAGCGCGCCGTGGGGTCGGCGATCCGGAAGTCGGCGGCGAGCGCGAGGACGGCGCCCGCCCCGGCGGCGACCCCGTGCACGGCGGCGATCACCGGGAACGGGCACTCGCGCACGGCCCGGACGACCTGCCCCGTCATCCGGTTGAAGTCGAGGAGCTGGGCGGTGTCCATGGCGAGCGTGGCGCCGATGATCTCGTCCACGTCGCCGCCCGAGCAGAAACCGCGCCCCTCGCCGCCGAGGACGAGGGCGCGGACGGAACGCTCCCGGGACAGCTCGGCGAGCAGGTCGCGGAGGTCGGCGTAGGCGCCGAAGGTGAGGGCGTTGAGCTTGTCGGGGCGGGCGAGGGTGACGGTCGCTACCCCGTCGGCGCGGATCAGCCGCAGATGGCGCCAGGTCTCGGTGCGGGGGGTGGAGCCGGAGAACGGGCTCATGGGTGCGGCCTCCTTCAGCTCGATGCCCTGGGACGGGTGCGGCGGCGCCCTCGACAGCCCCGACCGCCCCGACCGTGCGGGGGTGCGCGCGGATGCGGGCGAGTGCCGGCGAGCACCGGCGAGTGGGAACGGGTTCATGCGTTCCCACACGCTTCCGCTTGCTTACGCACGGTTGACGCCGGTCGCGCCCGCACTCGGATCCATGGACTCTGCGAAAAAAGGTATCACCGATCCGTGACCGCCGTCACGAGTCCGCGATACGGTGCGCGCGGACGCCCCCACCGCCACGGCGGGCGCCGAAGGTCCCGGGGGATATGTGGCGGAGGTCCCATTTCCGGCAGTCCGCTGCCTCTTGTGATGACGTTTACGCTCCGTAAAGCTGGCGTCAAGCACACCCGAATCGTGAGGCACCCGTGTTCCGGCCGGAGGTCTCATGCACCTCGACCTGTCCCCCGAACGGATATGCCGCCGTGCTCGACAACTCGTCCGACACCGACTCCTGGCGCATCACGCTGCCGCACAGCGCGGCGGCGGTGCCGATGGCGCGTGCGCTGATCCGTACGGCGCTGGCCGGTCTGTCGCCGACGACGGACCGGGACACCGCGGAGCTGCTGACGGCGGAGCTGGTCGCCAACGCGGTCAAGCACACCCGTCCCGACGTCCCGATAGAGCTGGTCGTCGAACTGCTGCGCGCGGGCTGCCGCATCGAGGTCCACGACGGCGATCCGGGCCCGCCGGGCGATCTGCCGGCGCCCGGCCGCCTGCCGGACCCCTGGCAGGAGCACGGCCGGGGCCTGCTGCTGATCCGTACGCTCAGCGCCGACTGCGGGCACCGCCCGACCGACCAGGGCAAGGCGGTCTGGTTCACCCTGTCCGGACGCTGAGTTCCCGGCCGCGCCCTCTCCTCCGGGCGCCGCCGTCCCGGCGCACCGTCGCGAAGGCCGCCGGGACGGACCGCGAGACAGGCACGGGGACGGGCGGTGGGAGGGACAGCGGGACGGGCGGTGGGACGGGCGGTGGCATCAGCGCCGTACGCCGGCGCGCGCCGGACTGCGGGGGGTCACCGGGTCCGGGGCCAGCGTCGCGACGAGCACGGCCTTGATCGTGTGCAGTCTGTTCTCCGCCTCGTCGAAGACCACCGAGTGCGCCGACTCGAAGACCTCGTCGCTCACTTCGAGTTCGGTGAGCCCGTGCCGCTCGTGGATCTCCCACCCGACGACGGTCCCCAGGTCGTGGAAGGCCGGCAGACAGTGCAGGAACTTCACGTCGGGATTCCCCGTCGCGCTCAGCACGTCCATCGTCACCTTGTACGGCCCGAGTGCGGTGATGCGCTCGTCCCAGACCTCCTGCGGCTCCCCCATCGACACCCAGACGTCGGTGGCGACGAAGTCGGCCCCGCTCACGCCCTCCGCGATCGACTCGGTGAGGGTGATCCGCGCGCCGCTGACCTCGGCGGACTTCCGGGCCAGGGCGACGACGTCGTCCGCCGGCCAGTAGGCGCGGGGGGCCACGATCCGTACGTCCATGCCCAGCAGCGCGCCGGTGACGAGATAGGAGTTGCCCATGTTGTAGCGGGCGTCGCCGAGGTAGGCGAAGGTGATCCGCTCCAGCTGCTTGTCGGTGTGCTCGGTCATCGTCAGCACGTCGGCGAGCATCTGCGTGGGGTGCCACGAGGCGGTGAGGCCGTTGAAGACGGGCACCCCGGCGTGGGCGGCCAGCTCCTCCACGGTCGACTGCGCGTCGCCCCGGAACTCGATCCCGTCGTACATCCTGCCGAGCACCCGCGCGGTGTCCTTCGCGGACTCCTTCTTCCCGATGTGCGAGCCCGACGGGTCGATGTACGTCGTGGAGGCCCCCTGGTCGGCCGCGGCCACCTCGAACGCGCAGCGTGTCCGCGTCGACGCCTTCTCGAAGATCAGGGCGATGTTCTTGCCGCGCAGCAACTGCACCTCGTTCCCCGACTTCTTCGCGGCCTTGAGCCCTGCGGCCAGCTCCACCAGCCCGCGGAACTCGGCGGCGGTGAAGTCGAGCTCCTTGAGGAAGTGGCGGCCTGCGAGTTGTATCGCCATGGTGGCTGCTCCTGCGTCGCGAAACGGAGACCTGCACGGGACCGGTACAGAGACCTTGGAACTATATACGACCGTCCGTATTGATATACAGATAGCCGTAGGGGCCACCCTTCTCGCCGTACGGACTTCCCTCCCGGTCCCGTGCGCCCGGCGGCCGGGCCCCCTCTTCTCGGAGCGCGTCCGCGTTCGTCCCGTCAGACGGCGTCCCGTTCGATCGGGCAGCTCATACAGCGCGGACCGCCCCGGCCCCGCCCCAGCTCACTGCCCCGGATCTCGATCACCTCGATGCCCTGCTTGCGCAGATGGGTGTTGGTGGTGACGTTGCGCTCGTACGCGACCACCACCCCGGGCTCCACGGCCAGCACGTTGCAGCCGTCGTCCCACTGCTCACGCGCGGCGGAGTGGACGTCCTGCGTCGGCGTCAGGACCCGGATCGTGTCGAGACCGAGGGCGGCGGCGATCGCACGGTGCATGTGCTCCGGCGGGTGATCCGTCACCTTGAGCTCGTTGCCGCCCGCGCCCGGCTCGATGGTGTACGAGCGGAGCATGCCGAGGCCCGCGTACTGCGTGAACACGTCGCGGTCGACCATCGTCATCACCGTGTCGAGATGCATGAACGCCCGCCGCTTGGGCATGTCGAGAGCCACGATCGTGCGGGCCGACCCCGCCTCGAACATGCCGCGCGCCAGCATCTCGACGGCCTGCGGTGTGGTGCGCTCGCTGATCCCGATCAGTACGGCGCCCTCGCCGATGACCAGGACGTCGCCGCCCTCGATGGTGGAGGGGTAGTCGACCTGCCCCTCCGACCAGCGGTGGAAGGGCCCGGCCGCAGGGCCCGTGAAGAGCGGGTGGTGCTTGTAGATCGCCTCGAAGTGGACGGTCTCGCGCTGCCGGGCGGGCCAGCGCATGGCGTTGATGGAGACACCGTCGTAGATCCAGGCGGAGGTGTCACGGGTGAAGAGATGGTTCGGCAGCGGGTCCAGCAGGAAGTCGTCCTGGCCCATGACGTGGAAGCGGACCGAGGTCGGTTCGGCGTGGCGCTCCAGGAACTCCCGCTTGGTCATGCCGCCGACCAGCGCCTCCACGAGATCGTCCGTGGGCAGCGCGTCGAAGACCGCCCGCAGATGGCCGGTGGCGAGCGGGCCGTACTCCTTCTCGTCGAAGACCCGGTCCATGACGAGCGCGCGGGCCGTCGGGATGTCCAGGGACTCCCGCAGCAGGTCACCGAAGAGGTGGACGGTGACGCCGCGCTCCCGCAGGACGTCCGCGAACCCGTCGTGCTCCTCGCGCGCCCGGCGCACCCACAGCACGTCGTCGAAGAGCAACGCGTCCTTGTTGGTGGGTGTCAGCCGCTTCAGCTCCAGGTCGGGGCGGTGCAGGATGACGCGGCGCAGCCGCCCGGTCTCGGAGTCGACGTGGAATCCCATGACCCCATCCTGGCGGATCGGGGGTCGATCATGGCGGGATTGCACGAGGGGACCTGGTCACAGCGACGCGGTCGGGGAGGTGTGGCCGGGGCGGTCCGGTCGCCGGGACCTGGTCGCGGAGACCTGATCACGGCGGCGCGCTCGCGGAGACCTGGCTGCGGAGACCTGGTCGCGCGGTCCCGGCAGTGGACCGCGCGACCGGGTCGTGTACCGGTCCGGTGGCACGCCGGCCGTTCGTACGCCGATCAAGTCGTACGCCGGTCAGTTCGTACGCCGGTCGGTTCGTACGTCCAGCACGTCGTCCGCCGGACAGGGCCTGCCGGAGGCGGGGGCGGTCGGAGGCGGGGGCGGTCGGAGGCGGGGGTCCGCCGGCTCAGAGGGTCCGCCGGCTCAGAGGCGGGGGTCGACCGGCTCCGACTCCAGGGCCAGCACCGCGAACACCGCCTCGTGGACGCGCCACAGCGGCTCGTCGGCCGCCAGCCGGTCCAGCGCTTCGAGCCCCAGCGCGTACTCCCGCAGCGCCAGCGAACTCTTGTGCCCCAGGAACCGCCCGCGCAGCCGCTCCAGATTCTCCGGCCGGGTGTACTCGGGGCCGTAGATGATCCGCAGATACTCCCGCCCGCGCACCTTGACGCCCGGCTGCACCAGTCGTCCCTTGTCGTTCCGCACCAGGGCCTGGAGCGGTTTGACGACCATCCCCTCGCCGCCCCGGCCGGTCATCTCCAGCCACCATTCGGCGCCCGCGCGCACCGACTCCTCGTCGCCCGTGTCCACGACGAGCCGGCGGGTGACCTGGAGCAGTCCGGTCGGGTCGTGCTCGGTGAGCCGGTCGATCCAGGCGAGCTGCCGGTCGTGCGGTACGGACGCCAGGCTGCGGCCCCGCGCGGCGAGGAGCTGGAAAGGTGCGAGCCGTACGCCGTCCAGGCCGTCCGTCTCCCAGCAGTAACGGCGGTACGCCTCGGTGAAAGCCGCCGCGTCGGCGGCCCGTTCCCGCTGTCCGGCCAGCAGCGCGCCCACGTCGACCCCGCGGCCGACGGCCGCTTCGAGCGCGCCCGTGACCGCCGGGAAGGCGGCACCCGCCGCCGCGCCGACCGCCGCGTACTGGGTGCGCAGCAGCCCGGTGGCCTTCAGCGACCAGGGCATCAGTTCGGCGTCGAGCAGCAGCCAGTCCGTGTCGAGTTCGTCCCACAGACCGGCGGCGCCGACGGCTGTACGGAGGCGGCCCAGGATCTCCTCGGTGACCGCCGGGTCGTCGAAGAAGGGCCGGCCGGTGCGGGTGTGCAGCACACCGGTCGGCGCGGGGTGGCCCGCGACGCCGTCGCCCACGCCGAAACGCTCACGCGCCACAGCCGCGTCGCGGCAGACCAGCGCGACCGCGCGCGAGCCCATGTGCTTCTCCTCGCACACGACCCGCTCCACACCGTCGTCGCGGTACTGCGCGAACGCCTCGGCCGGGTGCTCCAGATACCCCTCCTCACGGGAGGTCGCGGTCGGGGCCATGGTCGGTGGCAGGTAGGCGAGCAGCCGGGGGTCGACGGCGAAGCGGCTCATGACCTCCAGGGCCGCCGCCGCGTTCTCCTCGCGCACCGCGAGCCGGCCCATGTGGCGGGTCTCGACGGTCCGCCGCCCCGCCACATCCGTGAGGTCGAGCGGGCGGCCCTCGCGGCTGCCGGGCGTGTCGGTGTGGAGCGGCTTGACCGGCTCGTACCAGACGCGCTCCGCCGGTACGTCGACCAGTTCGCGCTCGGGCCAGCGCAGCGCGGTCATCCTGCCGCCGAACACGGCGCCGGTGTCGAGGCAGAGGGTGTTGTTGATCCAGGAGGTGGTGGGGACGGGGGTGTGGCCGTAGACGACGGCCGCCCGGCCCCGGTAGTCCTCGGCCCACGGGTAGCGGACGGGCAGGCCGAACTCGTCGGTCTCGCCGTTCGTGTCCCCGTACAGCGCGTGCGAACAGACCCGGCCCGAGGTGCGGCCGTGGTACTTCTCCGGCAGACCGGCGTGGCAGACGACCAGCTTGCCGCCGTCCAGGACGTAGTGACTGATCAGGCCGTCGATGAAGGTGCGTACCTCGTCGCGGAAGGCGTCGTCCTCCTTGCCCAGCTGTTCGACGGTCTCGGCGAGTCCGTGCGTCAGCCGCACGTTCTTGCCCTTCAGCCAGCGGCCGAGCTTGTTCTCGTGGTTGCCCGACACGCACAGCGCGTTGCCGGCCCCGACCATCCGCATCACACGGCGCAGCACACCGGGGCTGTCGGGGCCGCGGTCGACCAGGTCGCCGACGAAGACGGCCGTACGGCCTTCGGGGTGGGCACCGTCGCCGTCCGGGTAACCGAGCGCGGCCAGCAGGGTGTCCAGCTCGGAGCGGCAGCCGTGGATGTCGCCGATGATGTCGAAGGGGCCGGTGAGGTGGGTGAGGTCGTTGTAGCGGCGTTCGGTGACGACCTGGGCGCGGGCGACCTCCTCGACGCCGCGCAGGACGTGGACCTTGCGGAAGCCCTCGCGTTCGAGGCCCCGGAGCGAACGGCGCAGTTCGCGCTGATGCCGTTTGATGACGTGGCGCGGCATGCCGGCCCGGTCGGGGCGGGCGGCGTTGCGTTCGGCGCAGACCGCCTCGGGCAGGTCGAGGACGATCGCGACGGGCAGCACGTCGTGTTCGCGGGCGAGCCGGACGAGCTGTCCGCGGGCCTCCGGCTGGACGTTGGTGGCGTCGACGACCGTACGGCGCCCGGCCGCGAGGCGTTTGCCCGCGATGTAGTGGAGGACGTCGAAGGCGTCCCCGCTGGCGCTCTGGTCGTTCTCGTCGTCGGCGACGAGGCCGCGGCAGAAGTCCGAGGAGAGGACCTCGGTGGACTTGAAGTGGGTACGGGCGAAGGTCGACTTGCCGGAGCCGGTGGCGCCGACGAGGACGACGAGGGAGAGGTCGGTGACGGGGAGGAGCCGGGCGGGCGGGGTGGTCTCGTTGTCGGTCATGCGGCCTTGTCCTCCTTCGGGGCGGGCGGGGCGGTCGGGGTGGAGGGTGTGTTCCGAGTCGGCGCGGTGGGTGGGGTGACGGTGCCGATGGACGGTGCCGTCGCGGTGGCGGGCGCGGTGGTGGTCGCGGTGCTGAACACCGCCATCTGGGTGGGCGGCCCCACCTCCGGATCGTCGGGGCCCACCGGTACGTAGCGCACGGTGTACCCGTGCCGCCCCGCCACCGCGTCCGCCCAGGCGCGGAACTCCGCGCGCGTCCACTCGAACCGGTGGTCCCGGTGGCGTACGTGCCCGGCGGGCAGGGTCTCCCAGCGGACGTTGAACTCGACGTTCGGTGTGGTCACGACGACGGTCGCGGGCCGGGCCGTACCGAACACCGCGTACTCCAGGGCGGGCAGCCTCGGCAGATCCAGATGCTCGATGACCTCGCTGAGCACGGCGGCGTCGTATCCCTTGAGCCGTTTGTCCGTGTACGTGAGCGAGCCCTGCGTCAGAGTGACGCGCGACGCCTGGCGCTCGCTCATCCGCTCCACCCTGAGCCGGCGGGCGGCGACGGTGAGCGCGCGGACGGACACGTCGACCCCGACGACCTTGGTGAAGCGGGCTTCCTTGAGCAACGCCTGCACCAACTGGCCCTGACCGCAGCCGAGATCGAGCACGGTGGCGGCGCCCGCCTCGCGCAGGGCGGCAAGGATCGCCGCGCGACGCCGCTCGGCGAGGGAGACGGCCTTTCCGGCCGGGGCGGCCGGGGCGGCGGCGGGGGTGTCCGGGACGGTCAGGGCGGCGGGGGCCACAGGGACAACTGAGGCGACCGAGGTGGCTGGGGCGGGCAAGGCGCCTGGGGCGGCCGGGGTGCCGTTCGCTTCTTCCTCGGGCTCGGGGCCGGGGTCCTCCACGGCGTTGTCGATCGCCTCGACACCGATGTCGTCGGCCTCGGCGAGACGGACGAGTTCGAGGCGTTCGGTCGCCTCCCTGGTCAGACCCCAACGGCGGGACAGATAGCGGCTGGTGATGAGCCCGCGCTCCGGGTGGTCGGCCAGCCAGCCCTCACCGGCCCGCAACAGTTTCTCGACCTCGTCGGGCGCGACCCAGTAGTGCTTCGCGTCGTCCAGGACCGGGAGGAGCACGTACAACTGCCGCAGCGCGTCGGCGAGTCGCAGCTCACCCTCCAGGACGAGCTGTACGTAACGCGAGTCGCCCCACGCCGGGAACGTCTCGTCCAGCGGCACCGGCCGCACATCGACCCTCGCCCAGCCCAGCGGCCCGAAAAGGTCACGGACCAGGTCGGCGCCACCGTGGGCGGGCACGGCGGGGATCTCGATCCGCAGGGGCAGCGGCTCGGCGGCACGCTCGGGCAGCGCGTTGCACACCCCGCGCAGGGCGCTCTTGAAGACGGTGCTCAGCGCGACGGCGAGCAGCGAGGACGCGGCGTACGGACGGTCGTTGACATACCGCGCGAGCGCCGCGTCGGGCGCCCCGCCGCGCCCCTTGCCCTTGCCCTTGCCGCGCCGGACGAGTGCCACGGGGTCGATCTCCAGCAGGAGCGCCGCCGTGCACCGCTCGACGGACGCCTCGGGATAGAGGACGTGCGCGATGCCGTGAGCGGTGGAGAACGTCTGCGCCTTGTCGGGATGCTTGTGCAACAGAAACCCGAGGTCGGTGGCGGGGCGTTCAGGGCTGCCGGAGGTACTGATCGTCAGGAACACCTGTCCGAGTATGGGTGTCACCGGCCCGCTCCCGGTACTGGATTACCCGGCCGCACCAGGTGTGTTCCTGGCATGGTGGGCTGATGAATACGACACCGGACGGCCGGCCGATCCCACCCCCGCACGCGGACGAACGCACCACGCTCGAAGCATGGCTGGACTTCCACCGTGCGACGCTGGCGCTCAAGTGTTCGGGCCTGACGGACGATCAGTTACGGCTCCCGGCGGCGCCACCGTCCACCCTGACACTGCTCGGTCTGGTGCAGCACATGGCGGAGGTCGAAAGGAAGTGGTTCCGGCGTGTATTCGCCGGCGAGGACGTGCCCCCGGCCTTCGGTCAGTGGGAAGGAAACGGCTTCGCCCTTCACCCGGAGCGGGGAATCGAGGAGACGACGGCTGCCTGGCAGACGGAGATCGCTCGGGCACGCGAACTGGTCGCGGACGCGTCGCTGGACGACTCCGGCCGCCTGCCCGACGAGGATGCCGAGCAGATGGGCGATCCGAAGGTCTCCCTGCGCTGGATCATCGTGCACCTGATCGAGGAATACGCCCGCCACAACGGCCACGCCGACCTCATCCGCGAACAGATCGACGGAGTCACGGGGGTGTGAGAGGCAGTCCCGGGCGAGGGGTGGGGGCGGGGTCGCTCCGGCGGTCAGGTCCCGGGCGTCTGGCCCCAAGCCGGGCGGAGTCGCTCCAGCAGTCGAGCCCCTGGCCTCACACCCCGCGTCGCCGCGAGGCCAGGGCCGCCGCAAGTCGCGCGGTGTGGGCCGGGTTGGTGCGGCAGCAGCCGCCGAGGAGGCGGGCTCCGGCCTGCTGCCACGCGTGGAGGCGGTCCGGGGGGAGGGGCCCCTCCCCCCTCCCCTCCCCCACCCACCCCTTCCCCTCCGGGTCCCACCGCTCCCCGCTGTTCGGGTAGGCCACGACCGGTTTGCCCGTGGTCGAGGCCGCCAGGGGGACCGCGTCGTCCGCGTCCTCCGGGGCGCAGCAGTTGACGCCCACGGCGATCACGTCGTCCCGGCCCGCCGCCAGGGCGAACGCCTCGGCCAGTGGCTGGCCGGCGCGGGTGCGGTCGCCCGCGATCGTGTACGAGAGCCAGACCGGTATCCCGCACCCGGCGGTCGCCCGCAGCAGTGCCTCGGCCTCGTCGGTGTCCGGGATCGTCTCCAGCGCGAGGACGTCCGGTCCGGCCTCGGCCAGGGTCTCGATCCTCGGGCGGTGGAACCGTTCCAACTCCCGCACCGACAGCCCGTACCGCCCCCGGTACTCGCTGCCGTCGGCGAGCATCGCCCCGTACGGGCCCACCGAGGCCGCCACCCAGACCTCCCGTGCCACCGCGGCTCCCGCGCTCCGGGCCAGCGTCACGCTGTCCGCCAGCAGCCGGGACGTCCGGGCCCGCCCGATGCCCCGGCGGGCGAAGCCCTCGTACGTCGCCTGGTAGCCGGCCGTGATCAGCACCTGGGCGCCGGCCCGTACGTACGCGGCGTGGGCCGCCTCGATCTGCTCCGGCCCGTCGGCCAGGAGGCGCGCCGACCACAGGGCATCGGAGAGATCGCACCCCTGGGCCCGCAGTTGGTCGGAGAGCCCGCCGTCGAGGACAAGGCTGCCCTCGCCCAGCGCGTCGGCGAGCGAACGGTCGGGCTTCACGGACACCTCCCTGTCCTCGGCCGGCGGACGGACCATCTCGGAGCGGATCGGAGCGGACCAACTCGGTTCAACTCGACCCGACCGACCCGACTCGGTTCGACCCGAGGCTGCCCGACCGGACCCGGACACACTCGGGACAGGCCCACTCGGAACTGGCCCACTCGGACCGGACCCGCCGGACCCAGACCGAGCAGAGCCGAGGTCCGGGTCGGCTCAGCTCGTGGACTGTTCGACGGGGGCGCCGCCGAGCTGGGACTGGACCTGTGAGGAGAGCAGTTCCAGGTGGTCGAGGTCGTCCAGGTCCAGCATCTGGCAGTAGAGGCGGGACGCCCCGATGGCTCCGTACCGGCCGATCTTGTCGACCACCTCGGCGGGCGAGCCCGCCAGTCCGTTCGCCTTCAGTTCCTCCACCTCCCGTCCGATGGACGCGGCCCTGCGCGCCACCTCCGCGTCGGTCCTTCCCACGCAGGCGACCAGCGCGGTCGAATACACCAGGTCGTCAGCCTTCCGTCCCGCCTTCTCCGCCGCCGCCCGCACCCGGCCGAACTGCCTCTCGCTGTCCTCGATCGACGCGAACGGGATGTTGAACTCGTCCGCGTACTGCGCGGCCAGCCTCGGGGTGCGAGTCGCGCCGTGTCCGCCGATCAGCACCGGGACCTTGGACTGGGCCGGCTTGGGCAGCGCGGGAGAGTCGGTGAGCTGGTAGTGCGTCCCGTCGTACGAGAACGTCTCCCCGGACGGGGTGTTCCACAGCCCGGTCACGATGGCCAGTTGCTCCTCCAGGCGGGCGAACTTCTCCTTGGGGAACGGGATGCCGTACGCCGTGTGCTCCTCCTCGAACCAGCCCGCGCCCAGGCCCAGTTCGACCCGCCCGCCGGACATCTGGTCGACCTGCGCGACCTGGATGGCGAGCACGCCCGGCAGCCGGAAGGTGCCCGCGGTCATGAGGGTGCCGAGCCGGATGTGCTTGGTCTCCCGCGCGAGACCGGCCAGGGTGATCCAGGCGTCGGTGGGGCCGGGAAGACCGTCGGCGGAGCCCATCCGCAGATAGTGGTCGGAGCGGAAGAAGGCGTCGAAGCCGAGGTCTTCCGTGGCCCTGGCGACGGTCAGCAGCGTCTCGTAGCTCGCCCCTTGCTGGGGCTCGGTGAAGATTCGAAGATCCATGCGTCCATCCTGCACCTTCGAGCGGCCGTCGGCCGTGCCTCCTCGCCGGGCCCCGCGCGATCCCCTTGTGTCCCCGTGTTCCGGTCCCCGCGTTCTCGTCGCCTTCGCACCGTCTATTCCCCCGCCTTCTTCTCACCTTGTCGCACCCCCGTTCCTGTCTCTCACTCCCCGTTCATCTCAGCCCCCGTTCATCTCGGCCGCCCGGACCCGCTCGCGCTCGCGTGTCCCTTCCTCTTGGTCAAGTCTTCGCAGCATGCCGAGCACCCGGTCGTTCGACTCGTCGGCCGCGTCGATCGCCTCGATGCACTGCCAGTACAACCCCTCCTCGTCCGTCCCGCAGGCCACCGAGACCAGGGCGATCCCGACCTCGCCGAGGAGCGCGCCGAGCCCGGTCAGGGCGCCGTACGGGTCCATGACCGTCGAGAGCCGCGCCGCCCGTATCCCTCCCGTGCGCAGCGAGGGGTGGTCGGGTGACACGACGCCCCGCGCACCCGTCTCGGCGAGATCCCTTGCCTCCGTCTTCAGCTCCTGCGGTCCGTGCAGGGCCAGTTGGTCTCCGATCGCCTGGGCGAGGGCCTGTGCCTGCCATGCCTCCGCCACGATGTCCAGCGCCGCACCGCTCCGGGCCAGGGCAACCCGGCCGGCCCCGATGAGCCTCTCCGCGTCCATCCGTCGTCCCCGTCTCCGTCTGCCCGACCCGGCCGATCCGGCCGACTCGATCGATCCGAACGATCCGAAGATCCGGACGGTCGGTCCGTCCGCATCCGTCGAACAATCCCCGCCCGTCAGTTCCTGCCGGTCGAACACCCCACCCACTTACTTCATTACCCAGAGTGAGGTACGAGCAACAGAAAGACCAGAGGAATTCGGAAATCTGTGGACAGGAAGCCGGTTGTGGATAACTCGCCCACTCCGCAGAGTGACGAATCAGTCGGAGGTGGACGTCGAGCGGCCGGTGGCGCTCGGTGGGAAACGGTGTTCGTTGCGGTCGATCTTCTCGGACAGCGCGGACAGCGCGTCGACCCCCAACACGTCGCAGAACTGGAGCAGATAGGCCAGTACGTCCGCGACCTCGTCCCGCACCCGGTGCGCCGAGGCGGGGTCCTCCATCACCCGGGCCGCCTGCTCGGGCGTCAACCACTGAAAGATTTCGAGCAGTTCGGACGCCTCGACGCTCAGCGCCGCGGCCAGGTTCTTCGGTGTGTGGTACGGCTCCCACTCGCGGGCCGCCGCGAACTCCACCAGTCTGCGTTGCAGTCCCGCCACATCAAGTTCCGTCACGGACCCAGGTGTACCAGCAAGGCCGGAACCCCGCCGCACCCGTCCTGTCCGCCGTACCCGTCGGGCCGCCGCACCCGTCGGGCCGCCGCAGGGCCGGACCGCCCCGACCCGCAAGGCCGCCGACCCGTCAAGGCCGTCAACGCCGTCAACGCGGCCGGCCCGTCAGGGCTGCTGGACGACCGCCGTGATCCCCTCGACCTCCGTGCCGGCCGGGGCGAGCAGGAAGACGTTGCGGTCCACCCGGTGCATGCCGCAGCCGAGGCCGAAGACGACCCCGCTGCTGAAGTCCAGGATGCGCTTGGCCACGTCGGTGTCGGCCTGCGTCAGATCGAGGAGCACCGGGATCTGCGCGATCAGACGCTCGGCGACATCACGCGCGTCGGCGAAGACCTGTACCCGCAGAACCACGAAACGCCGCTGCTCGGGCGCGTAGTCCTCCCGGACCGCCCGGTGGTCGACGCGTGAGGGCCACTCGTTGCGCCCCCGCAGGGGGACGACCTGAGCCAGGCCCTCCCACTGCTCGTCGGTGGCGTCGTATCTGTCGTAACCGCCGTACCGGCTCACCGGATCGCCCCGCCCGCGCGCTGTGTCGTCATACGGGCCATCCTCCCGCCCCTCACCCGTTCGGCCCAATAGCGACACGGGTCGGACACGGGTGAGTCCGGGAGACGTCCGGCACGCGACCGCTCAAGCGGCGCCCACGTACGCCGACAGGTGCTCGCCGGTCAGGGTGGAGCGGTCGGCGACCAGAGCGGCCGGGGTCCCCTCGAAGACGATCCGCCCGCCGTCGTGACCGGCGCCCGGACCGAGGTCGATGATCCAGTCCGCGTGCGCCATCACCGCCTGGTGGTGCTCGACCACGACGACCGACTTGCCGGAGTCCACGAGCCGGTCGAGCAGACCGAGCAGTTGCTCGACATCGGCGAGGTGGAGCCCCGCCGTCGGCTCGTCCAGGACGTAGACGCCGCCCTTCTCGCCCATGTGCGTGGCCAGCTTGAGCCGCTGCCGTTCACCGCCGGACAGTGTGGTCAGCGGCTGCCCGATGGTGAGATAGCCGAGCCCGACGTCGGCCAGCCGCTCCAGGACCCGGTGCGCGGCCGGGGTGTGCGCCTCGCCGCCGCCGAAGAACTCCTCGGCCTCGGCGACCGACATGGCCAGCACCTCACTGATGTCACGGCCGCCGAGGTGGTGGTCCAGCACCGACGCCAGGAAGCGTTTCCCCTCGCACTCCTCGCACACCGTGGTGACCCCGGCCATGATGCCGAGATCGGTGTAGACGACGCCCGCGCCGTTGCAGTTGGGGCACGCGCCTTCGGAGTTGGCGCTGAACAGCGCCGGCTTCACCCCGTTGGCCTTGGCGAACGCCTTGCGGATCGGCTCCAGCAGACCCGTGTACGTGGCGGGGTTGCTGCGCCGCGACCCGCGGATCGGCTCCTGCCCGACCCACACCACCCCCGCACCACCCGCACCCGCCGCGCCACCAGCACCGCCAGCCCCCGCCGTACCGCCCGCCGCCGACCCCCGCACGGACGAACCCCGCACCAGCGACCCGTGCACCAGCGAGCTCTTCCCGGAGCCCGCGACCCCGGTGACGACGGTGAGCACACCGAGCGGGATGTCCACGTCCACGTCCCGCAGGTTGTGCGTCGCCGCCCCCCGGATCTCCAGGGTGCCGGTGGGTGTCCGCACGGTCTCCTTGAGTACGGCCCGGTCGTCGAAGTGCCGGCCGGTGACCGTGCCGCCCTTCCGCAGCCCGTCGACGGAACCCTCGAAGCAGACGGTGCCGCCCTCCGTACCGGCGCCCGGCCCGAGGTCCACCACGTGGTCGGCGATGGCGATCGTCTCGGGCTTGTGCTCCACGACGAGGACCGTGTTGCCCTTGTCGCGCAGCCGCAGCAGCAGGTCGTTCATCCGGCTGATGTCGTGCGGGTGCAGTCCGATCGTCGGCTCGTCGAAGACGTACGTGACGTCGGTGAGCGAGGAGCCGAGATGCCGGATCATCTTGACGCGCTGCGCCTCGCCGCCGGACAGCGTGCCCGACGCCCGGTCGAGTCCGAGATAGCCGAGCCCGATCTCCACGAACGAGTCGAGTGTCCCGCCCAGCGCCTCCAGCAGCGGGGCGACCGACGGCTCGTCCAGTTCGCGCACCCATTCGGCGAGGTCGCTGATCTGCATCGCGCAGGCGTCGGCGATGCCGATGCCTCTGATCTTCGAGGATCTGGCTGCCTCGCTGAGCCGGGTGCCGTCGCACTCGGGGCAGGTGGTGAAGGTGACCGCCCGGTCCACGAACTCCCGGATGTGGGGCTGCATCGCCTCCCGGTCCTTGGAGAGGAACGACTTCTGGATCTTGGGGATCAGTCCCTCGAACGTGAGGTTCACCCCTTCGACCTTGACCTTGGTGGGCTCCCGGTGAAGGAAGTCCCGCATCTCCTTCTTCGTGAACTTCCGGATCGGTTTGTGCGGGTCGAGCAGTCCCGACTCGGCGTAGACGCGAACCGTGAAGAAGCTGTCGGACTTCCATCCCGGGATGGTGAACGCGCCCTCGGCGAGCGACTTGGTGTCGTCGTAGAGCTGGGTCAGGTCGATGTCGGAGACCGTGCCCCGGCCCTCGCAGCGGGGGCACATGCCGCCCGTACGGCTGAAGGTCGCCTTCACGGTTCTGCGGGCTCCGCGTTCCACCGTGATCGCGCCGCTCGCCCGGACGGAGGCGACGTTGAACGCGAAGGCGGCGGGTGAGCCGATGTGCGGGGTGCCGAGCCGGCTGAAGAGGATGCGCAGCATCGCGTTGGCGTCGGTGGCGGTGCCGACGGTGGAGCGGGGGTCGGAGCCCATCCGCTGCTGATCCACGATGATCGCGGTGGTCAGTCCTTCGAGTACGTCGACCTCGGGCCGTGTCAGGGTGGGCATGAAGCCCTGGACGAAGGTGCTGTACGTCTCGTTGATCAGCCGCTGCGACTCGGCGGCGACGGTGCCGAAGACCAGGGAGCTCTTGCCGGATCCGGAAACTCCGGTGAACACCGTCAGCTGCCGTTTCGGGATCTCGACGCTGACGTCCTTGAGGTTGTTCACCCGCGCGCCGTGCACCCGGATCACCCCGTGGCTCCCGGCGGGCCCCGATGGGGCGGTCCCCGCCGGGGCCCGTGTGCCGCCCGTCCTCGTGCTGCCGCTCATCGTCTCTCCGTCCGTGAGGTGCGCTCCTCCATGCACCTCACGCTAGTGCGGCCGGGTGACGGGCGCTTCTCCGATCCTGCCCGGTGTGCGGAGCGGGCGGCGGGCCCTCCTCAGCTCGCCAGCATCTCCTCCGACACCACCCACAGCCGGGCCGCCGCCTCCGGGTCGAGCGCGTAGTCGGCGACACCCTCCACGGCCGGCGGGACATACGGACCGGCTTCCGCGACGTCCTCGAAGTACCGGCCGCCGACGCCCTCCAGCAGGGGTGAGACGGCGACGAAGACGGAGGTGGCGGCGCCCGCCTCGGGGTCTTCCACCTCGCGCCCTCGGTCATCTTCAGGAACTCGGGGTTCTCGTTCTGGTGCCGCTGGAGATTGGTACGGATTCCGCCCGGCATCAGGGCGTTGACGGTGATCCCGTCGGCGGCCCAGCGCTTGGTGGCCTCGACGGCGAAGAGGATGTTGGCGGTCTTGGACTGGCCGTAGGCCGCGGGGCCGGGGCAGGGCGGGGCCGGGAGGCACCGCCGTACACTTAAACGGAGGAACCTCCGCTCGTCACCCACGCTAATCGGAGGACCCTCCGTTTAGCAAGCGGCCCCGGCCGTGGGCTACGTTCTGGCCGGAACACATACCCGATCGCCGAGCGACGAGGGGCGGAGAACCGCGTGACAGAGAGCGGCGAACGGCCCCTGCGCGCCGACGCGCGGCGCAACCGCGACCTGGTCCTCGCGTCGGCGAGGCGGCTGCTCTCGGAGGGCGGCGGGGGCAGCGGGAACGGCGGCGGGGGCAGTGGCGGGGCGACCCTCGACGCGATCGCCAAGGACGCGGGGGTGGGCATCGGCACGCTGTACCGGCACTTCCCGACCCGCGAGGCCCTGGTCGAAGCGGTCTACCGCAACGAACTGGCGGCCGTCTGCGAAGCCGCCCCCGCGCTCCTCGCCGACCTGCCCCCGGTCGAGGCGGCGCGCGCGTGGATGGACCGCTACATAGACTTCATGATCGCCAAGCACGGCATGGCCGACGCGCTCCGCGCGGTCATCGCCTCCGGCCGGAACCCGTACGCGCAGAGCCGCGACCTGCTCGGCTCGGCGATCAGGCTGCTGCTCGACGCCGGGGCGGCCGACGGAGTCCTCCGTAAGGATGTCGACGCCGACGACGTCCTCATCAGCATCAGCGGCGTGGCCCTCGTGACGGGCGAGCCGAACATGCGCGAGCAGGCGGGCCGCCTGCTCGATCTCCTGCTGGACGGCCTGCGCTACCGGGCCTGACCGCCGGCACGGCCGTCGCCCCGAGGCGCGGTCGCGACATACGCCCGCACCGCACATACGGCCACACCGGCGTGCCGGGCCCCGACCGCCCGCTGACGCCCCACCGCGGCGCGACCGCCTCCACGAGCAGCGGGCCCCGCCCGCGCTCGCCGTCGGCCCCGGCCCCGTCCGGCGTCCGCGCGGGCAGTGCGGAGTGCGTGTCGGACACCTCGATCCGTACGGAGCCCTCGTCGTACGCGAGCCGCAGCGCGAAGTCCCGCCCCCGGACCCGGCCGTGCGGCACCGTGTTGGCGGCCGGCTCCGCGACGACGGGGCAGGCGGCGTCGGACGCCTCGGAGCCGTACGGAACACCCCACGAATCGAGTTGCCGCGCGGTCGGCGTCCGCGCGAGCCGCGCGCCGCGCCGGGTCGTGGACAGCCGCTGGAGGAACACACGCACGGTAATGGCCTCTTGGGCCCGAGTGGATGCCATGGGCCGGGCTTCCGGGCCGGATCGGGCTTTTCACCAGGGACTACGGCCGGTGCATCGCCCCGCCGTACCGATTCATCCTCGGGACCGGCGGAGTAACTACCGGTAATGGCGCACCAGTTGTGCACACGCCACAGCGGCGGAGCGGTGGCGCGAGCGTGCTCGAGCCACCGCCGTCCCGCCCGTGTCGGCGCGGTTTCCGGCCCGGCGCGGGAGCGCCGGGGCGGGAGCGCCGGGGCGGGTGTCACGCGTCGCGCCGGCGCACGGCCCACCAGCCGGCCAGGAGCGAGACCGCCGCCCACAGCAGCGTCACGGCGAGCCCTGCCCAGGGGCCGGGGCCTTCCGGCGGGTCCTGGTACAGGACTTGCTGTCCGGCCCGGTCCGGAAGGTAGGCGGCGGCGCCCCCGGCGATGTCTCCGACCACGAAGGACACGATCAGGATGAACGGGACGAGCAGGCTGATCACCGCGACGGCGCTGCGCAGCAGGAACGTGAGCCCTGCGGCGAACAGGGCCATCGCGGTCAGATAGATCCCGGCGCCGAAGCAGGCCCGCAGCGCGCCCGGTTCGCCGAGGCCGATGGCGTACTCCCCCAGGAACGCCTGGCCCACCAGGAAGGTCGTGAACCCCGCGGCCAGGCCGGCGGCGAGTGCGGCGACGGCCATGACGGCGATCTTGGACGCGTAGAACCGGCTCCGGTGCGGCACGGCCGACAGGGAGACGCGCAGGGCGCCGCCCGTGTATTCGGAGGAGACGGCGGTGGCGCCGAACGAGATCGCCGCGATCTGCGCGAAGTTGATCACGTAGAAGGCGTTGAAGACGGTATCCCCGCCGTTGTCCGCCTCCGCCCGGCCGACGGTGGCGAAAACGAGGAGGGTGATGGCCAGGGTGCTGACGAAGACGGCCAGGAGCGAGCCGTAACTCGCGCGGACCGACCGGATTTTGATCCACTCGGAGTGGAGCAGCGCGGTGACGGGCATGGTCAGACCTCCTGCGGTCCGGTCGGGGACGGGCGGCTCCCGGCGGCGGATTCGGCGGCGGGGTCGGCGTCTGCGGTGGTGTCGGCGGCGTCGGGGTCGGGGTCGGCGGCGAACTCCGTCTCGGCCGTGGTGAGTGCGAAGTAGGCCGCCTCCAACGAGCCGCGTTCGTCGGTGAGTTCGAGGACGGGGATGCCCTCCCGGGCGGCGACGGAGCCGATCTGTTCGGCGGTGGCGTCCTCGACGACCCATCGGCCGCCCTCGTCCTCGGTCACCGTGTGGCCCCGGGCCAGGAGGGTCGCCCGCAGCCGGATGGGGTCACCGCTGCGGACGCGGACGCGTGCCTGGCTGTGCTGTTCGATGAAGTCCTGTGTGGGGGTGTCGGCGAGGAGCCGGCCCCGGCCGAGGACGACGACGTGGTCGGTCAGCGCCGCCGTCTCGTTCATCAGGTGGCTGGAGACCAGGACCGTACGGCCTTCGCCGGCGAGCCGGCGCAGCAGCCCGCGGATCCAGACGATGCCTTCCGGGTCGAGGCCGTTGGTGGGCTCGTCCAGCATGAGGACGGGCGGATCGCCGAGCAGCGCGGCGGCGATGCCGAGCCGCTGGCGCATGCCGAGCGAGAAGGTACCGATGCGGCGCCGGGCCACGGCGGTGAGACCGGCTTCCTGGAGGACGTCGTCCACCCGGTGGGCCGACAGGCCGTTGCTGACGGCGAGGAAGCGCAGATGGTCGCGGGCGGTGCGGGAACCGTGGGCGGCCTGTGCGTCGAGCAGGGCGCCGACCGTGCGCAGGGGTTCGCGAAGTGTGGTGTAGGGGCGGCCTCCGACGGTGGCGGTGCCGGAGGTGGGGCGGTCGAGGCCGAGGACGAGGCGCATGGTGGTGGACTTGCCGGCGCCGTTGGGGCCGAGGAATCCGGTGACCCGGCCGGGTCCGATGCGGCACGTCAGCCGGTCCACGGCGCGGGTGGCTCCGTACTCCTTGGTGAGCCGGGTGAGCTCGATGCTGGTCATGTGTCCCAGCGTGGCCGGGACGGGGCGGGCGGGGATCCCCCGCCGGTGGATGGCCGCTCCCCCGCACGGGGGAGCCGTCGGCGCCGGCGCTCTGCCACGATGACGGCATGCCGGGCCTTCTGCTGTCGCTGACGTACGCGGTGACCTACACGCGCTGGCTGCATCTGCTGGTGGGGGCGATCGTGCCGTTCGCCTGCGCGTTGGTCTATCCGGGGCTGATCGATCCGTCGCCGGCGGACTGGCTGCTGATCGCGGTCCTTCCGGTGCCGCTGGCCCTGATCGCCGCCCTGGTGCCGTCGGTCCGCCGTTCGGAAGGGCTTCAGGCGCGGCTGATGCTGTTCCCCGGTCCTTACGCGCGCGGGCGGACCGGGGAGGACCCGGGTGTGTCCACCGTCTCCTCCGCCTCGTGGAGCGACCGGGCCAGAACCGGTGTCTGGCTGGTCCTGCGTCTCGAAACAGGGCTGGTCATCGCCCTGTTGACCCGTGAGCTGTGGACGCTCGCGCTGTCGTTGGCCGGGGCCGCCGCCGGGGATCCCGATGTCGCCGATCCGTTCCTGCGCGTCCCGGCCACGGGATGGGGTTACGGCCTGCTGGCACCGGTGCCCGTGCTGGTGCTGATCGTGGTGACCGCCGGGACGGGAGCGCTCATGGCGCGGGCGGCCCGCCGGCTCCTGGGGCCGTCGGTCAGGGAGCGCCTGTCCGAACTGGAGAAGCGCGCCGAGCGGTTGCTGGAACGCGACCACATCGCGCGGGAGTTGCACGACAGCCTGGGCCACGCGCTGACTCTGGCGGTGGTGCAGGCGGGTGCCGCCCGGACGGCGGGCGACCCGCAGTTCACCGACCGGGCGCTGGAGGCCATCGAGGAGACGGGGCGGGCCGCGCTGGAGGATCTGGACAGGGTGCTGCTGGTGCTGCGCGAGTCGGGGCGGCCGGCCGCCGCCCGGCCGACTCTCGGTGACGCGGGCCGGCTGCTGGATTCCGCGCGCTCCTCGGGGGCGCGGGTGGACGCGGAGGTGACGGGGCCGGTGGAGCTGGTCCCGGCGGCGGTCTCCCGTGAGGCGTACCGGATGCTCCAGGAGGGGCTCACCAATGTGCTGCGGCACGCGGGTCCCGTGCCGGTCGGGATGCGTATCGCCGTGGAGAAGGCGTGGCTGCGCCTGGAGATACGCAATCCGCTGCCCGGCACGGCCCCGGTGGCGGGCACGGGCGGTGGTCGCGGGCTGCGCGGTATCCGTGAGCGGGCCGCGCTGCTCGGCGGCGAGGCACGGGCGGGGCGGGACGGCGGGCAGTGGCTGCTGCGCGTCGATCTGCCGCTGCGGTGACCGGGGGACCGTCGTCCCGGCCGGGCCCCGGGCGCGCGTTGATCGCGCGCTGTTCACGGCCGTGATCGGTACGCCTACGCTGACGGTATGGCGCTCACCGTTCTCCTGGTCGACGACGAGCCGCTCGTACGGGTCGGCCTGCGCGCGGTGCTGGAGGCGCAGCCGGACATCACCGTGGTGGGTGAGGCCGCCGACGGGGCGGCGGTGATTCCTCTGGTACGGGAACTGGCCCCCGATGTCGTCCTCATGGATGTGCGTATGCCGCTGATGGACGGCATCGAGGCGACCCGGGCGGTGCTGCGGACGGTCCCGGACCCGCCGAGGATCGTGGTGGTGACGACCTTCGAGAACGACGAGTACGTGTACGGGGCGCTGCGCGCGGGCGCCGGGGGTTTCCTGCTGAAGCGGGCCCGGCCGGCGGAGATCGTGCACGCGGTGCGGCTGGTGGCCGAGGGTGATTCGCTGCTGTTCCCGGCGGCGGTGCGGGAGTTGGCGGCTTCGTACGGGAGGGGTCCCGGCAGTGCCGAGGCGCGGACCGTCATGGAGCGTGCCGCGCTGACGGAGCGGGAGGCGGACGTGCTGCGGCTGATGGCGCGGGGCCTGTCGAACGCGGAGATCGCGGCCCGGCTGGTGGTGGGGACGGAGACCGTCAAGTCGCATGTGAGTTCCGTCCTGGCGAAACTCGGCGCGCGGGACCGGACGCAGGCGGTCATCGCGGCGTACGAGTCGGGCTTCGTCCGGCCCGGCTGAGTGCCCGTCCGAGGACCCGGCGGCAGACCCGGCTGAGGGCGCGGCGGCGGATCGGGTGGTGACCGGGGGCGGCACCGGGGGTCCGGGCGACGGGATCCGCTGAGCCGGACCACCGGGGCGGCCGTACGCTGAGGGCGTGGTCATCGAACAGGACGTGAAGCTGAACGACGGGCGCATCCTGCGGACGTACGACACCGAGGGCGGGGCGGGTGACGGGCCGGTCGTGGTCTGGCATCACGGGTCGCCGCAGACCGGGGCGCCGTTGGAGCCGCTGCTGACCGCCGCCGAGGAGCGGGGTGTCCGGCTGGTGACGTACGGGCGGCCCGGTTACGGCGGGTCGAGTCCGCTGCCGGGGCGGAACGTGGCGGCGGCGGGCGAGGACGTGGCGCGGATCGCCGACGCGCTCGGGGTCGGGGCGTTCGGGGTGATGGGGGCTTCCGGTGGGGGTCCGCACGCGCTGGCGTGCGCCGCGGCGCTGCCGGACCGGGTGACGGGGGTGGTGTGTCTGGCGGGCATCGCCCCGTACACCACGGAGTTCGACTGGTACGCGGGCATGGTGGCGCCGGGTGGTCTGCGGGCCGCAGCCGACGGGCGGGAGGCGCGTGAACTGTACGCGGAGGCCGACGAGTTCGACCCCGCCAGCTTCACCGCCGCCGACTTCGCCGCACTGGCGGGCACCTGGAAGTCGCTGGGCGCCGACGCGATGAAGGCGGGTCAGGAGGGGCCGGGCGGGCTGATCGACGACGACGTCGCGTTCGCCACCGTGTGGGGGTTCGATCTGGCGGAGGTGTCGGCGCCCGTACTGCTGGTACAGGGCGGCGACGACCGGGTCGTGCCGCCCGCGCACGCCGAGTGGATGCGCGCCGGTCTGCCCCGGGCCGAGCTGTGGGTACGCCCCGAGGACGGGCATGTCTCGGTCCTCGACGCGTGCCCGGCGGCGCTGGACTGGCTGGCCGGACAG
The DNA here is from genome assembly GCF_036327775.1 of Streptomyces sp. NBC_01498. Taxonomy (NCBI): domain Bacteria; kingdom Bacillati; phylum Actinomycetota; class Actinomycetes; order Kitasatosporales; family Streptomycetaceae; genus Streptomyces; species Streptomyces sp. NBC_01498. Next base: position 1,420,808 of record NZ_CP109598.1, read on the forward strand.
GACGCACCCCTTTCATAATCTTGCAGTTATATAACCCTGGGGGTATATTCGAGGCATGCCCCTCCCCTTTGACGTGCTCGCGGAGCCGAGCAGGCGCAAGATCCTGGATCTGCTCCTGGAACGTCCGCATCTGGTCGGCGAGCTGACCGACCGGCTCGGACTCAGCCAGCCCGGCACCTCCCGGCATCTGCGGGTGCTGAGGGACGCCGGGCTGGTGCGGGTCCGGCAGGACGCGCAGCGCCGCTGGTACGAGCTGGCGCCGGAACCACTGGCGGAACTCGACGCCTGGCTCGCGCACTACCGGCATCTGTGGACCGGCCGTCTCGACGCGCTCGAACGGCATCTCGACACGACGGAGAGCGACTCCCCATGACCACGGACCCCGGGAGCCCGAGCGGCCCCGACGACGAAGGATTCCCCGCCGCCCTGTCCGACGCGGACGACGGGCGGACCGCGCTGCGCATGGAGCGCCGGCTGGCGCATCCGCCGCAGCGGGTGTGGGACGCGATCACCCGGCCCGCGCAGCTGGCGCGGTGGTTCCCGTCGGAGGTGAGTGTGGAACTGCGGCCGGGCGGCGAGATCGGCTTCCACTTCCCCGGCGACCCCGGCCCCGGTCCGGCGATGACGGGGCGGGTCACCGACGCCGACGAACCGCGTCTCTTCGCCTTCACCTGGGGCGAGGACCATCTGCGCTGGGAGATCGCGCCGGACGGGGCGAACGGCTCGGTGCTCACGCTCGTCCACACCTTCGGCGACCGGTTCGGCGCGGCGAGCTTCGCGTCCGGCTGGCAGGTGTGTGTCACCGCGCTGGCCCAGGTGCTGGCCGGCGGGCCCGTCGATGCCGCGCGGGACACGAGCGGCGCGCTGCACGAGGCGTATCTGGCGCGGTTCGGCGAGTTGACGCGGGGAGGGGTGGAGGAGACGGCGGAGGGCGGTACGCGCCTCCGGCTGGAGCGTCAGCTCGTACGGCCCGCCGGGGCGGTGTGGGACCGGCTGACCGGTGGCGCCGAGCCGTCGGCGGGCGGGCCGGTGCCCCCGGGCTTCACCGTGGGCACGGTCCCGGCGGGGCCGGTCACGGAGGTCAGGACGTCGGAACTCCTCGCGTACGCCTGGTGTGCCGGGGGCGAGGTCCGCTGGGAGCTGGGCGCCGGGACCGGGCACGGGCCCCGGCTGGTCCTCACCCAGACCGGGCCGCGCGACGGTTTCGACGCGGCGGAAGCGCTGGCGGCGTGGCGGGCGCGGGTGGCGGAACTGGCGGCGGAACTGGCCGGGGCGCCGTAACGACCAAGGCACCTGGCAGCGGAGCCGTCACGGCTGTTCATCACTCCATCGAGTGATGGTCACCGGGAAAAATCTCCCTCGGTCACTAATGTGATGCGGATCTACGCACCGAGAGACGGGGGATGTCCGTGTCCGATCCGATGAGCGTCCCGGCCATGACGGGGGCCGGGACCGTCGTGGCCGCGATGGCCACCCCCGCCTGGGAGGGGACGCGGGAGCGGGTCGTGGACGTGTTCCGGCGGCGGGACGTACAGCGCGCGGCCGTCATGGACGCGCAGTTGCGCGCCGACGCCGAGCTGGTCCAGGGGGCGGGTGACGACATGGAGGGCGTGCGCGACGATCTCGTACGCCCCTGGTCGCGTCGGCTCGCCGCGCTGCTGCGGGACCACCCCGAGGCCGCCGGGGATCTGCGTGCCCTGGTGGACGAGGCCGCCGCCGCGCGCCGTACGGAGCGGAGTGGGGCGCGGCAGGTCACCGCGTAGGCGGGTGGAGTGCGGGCGTGGACGGCCCGTGTGCGCGACCGGCCGGTGATCCGACGACGCGTCAACCGGGCGGCGGGGTACGGCGAACGGCACTGCCGGGCACGGGGGGCCCGGCAGTGCCGTCGGTCGAGCGGCGCCGGTCAGGGGGCACCGCTCACGAGGACGCCGCTCACGAGGGCGCCGGTGGGAGCCGGTGTGGGGGCGCCGGTCAGTACGGGCCGTTGACGTTGTCGATCGAGCCGTAGCGGTCGGCCGCGTAGTTGCACGCGGCGGTGATGTTGGCGACCGGGTCGTACGGGTCGGTCGACGTGCCGGACACGTGGTACGCCTGGAACGTCGGGTCGATGACCTGGAGCAGGCCCTTCGACGGGGTGCCGGCGGCGGCGTTGGAGTCCCAGTTGTTGATGGCCCGGGGGTTGCCGGAGGACTCGCGGATGATGTTGCGGTGGATGCCGTCGTACGAGCCGGGTATGCCGTGCTGCGCCATGACGTCCAGCGCTTCCCGGATCCAGCCGTCGAGGTCGTTGGTGTAGCTCTTGGCGACCGTCTCGATGGCGTCGGTGGTGGCCGCCGGGGTGTTCCCGGTCGCGGAGGACGTGCCGCTCGGGGCCTTGGGGGCCTTGGGGGCGGATACGGGCTTGCCCGAGAGCTTCAGCTTGAGGCCGGGGTGGATCAGCGACGGGTTGTCGCCGATGGCGGGCCGGTTGGTCTTGTACAGGGCCTTCCAGCCGCCGCTCACCGAACGGTCGCGCGCGATCTTGGACAGCGACTCGCCCTTGACCACGACGTGGATCACCCGGTGCGAGGCGGCGTGGACCGCCGCCGGGGCCGCCGTGATGTGCTGCGGCGCGGGCGTGGCGCCCGCCGTCGTGGCGGTGATCAGGGGCAGTGCGAGAGCGGCGCCGCCCGTGCCGAGGGCGACGAGCCGGCGGGCGAGCGGACTGGTGCGGGAATTGCGGCGGTGCTTACCCTCTGCGGGCATGACGAAGTCCTCTCCGTCGCCTGCGAGGTGAGCTGTCGGGTTCGGGCGGGAGTTGCCCGGCCGCGCGAGTGGCGCGGCTTCACCCCGAGCCGGTCCGGAGTTTTCCGGATCGGCGACTTACCTGGGTCCCCCGCTCCTGCCGTACGTGAAGTGGGTGGATGCGGTTTCCGGACGGCGGCAGGATTCGGCGTTCCGCCCGGAATGACGAGAACGTAAGCGAGAACATCCGGGCGAAACAAGTCCTGAATTCACGGCGTCATGCCATTCATGCGTCCGCCGGGCGGAAATTGGAATTCCCGCCCGGCGGTTCATCGCCCAACTTTCCTTTCCCACGCGGACGGTGGGCGGCCGGGCCGTTCGCACACTCGGCCGCGCTTGTGACGGACATCACGGCATTTCAGCGCAACCATGCGACCCCTCCCACCCAGAAAGGGACAAGTCATCCGCTGAATACCCATAACGCCCTATCCGCAAAGCGGACAAATTACCGCTTTCCACCGGCCGTGGATGAGGAGGAGTTCCGCCCGGCGGCGGGCCCGCCGGTGATCACGAAGCTGGATCCCGGCTCGATCAGGACGTCTCCCTCGGCCGAGTCGGTGATCGTCACGCCGGTCAGCGTCGCGCTGCCGCGGGCGCCGCCCATCGCCAGGATTCCGGCGCCGTTGTTGGACTTGGCGATGGTCACGCCGCTGATCTCGACGTCCGGCACAGCACCACCGCCGTTCTTGAACTGGATGCCGTCGTAGGTGGAGTCGAGGATCTCGGTGTCCCTGATCTTCACCCCGGTGATGTCCCGGCTCGCCGGGAAGAGGGTGATGGCGCCGAACTCCTGGTCCTCGTTCCAGAAGGCACCGCCCGTGCGGTGCAGGGCGTTCCCGGTGAGCAGGGTCTCGCCGGAGAACGGCAGCGGATCGTGGTCGGTCGCCAGCATGATGCCCGGGTAATTGGCCGTGTCGGCGATCAGGTTGTTCCGCACGGTGTTTCCGTAACCGCCGTAGATCGCGACTCCGTTGGCCCGCCAGGGCAGCTGAACGGTGTTGTCGGAGAACACGTTGTCGTGGGCGACGTCCACGGCCGGGTCCTTCACGTACTGATTGGCCCAGACGGCGAGCGAATCGTCACCGGTGGTGCGGAAGGACGAGTTGTCCACCGTCGAATTCCGCGTTCCGTTGGTGAAGTTGATCCCGTCCGCATAGGTGTTGCGGATACGCATTCCGCTGAATTCAAGACCGTCGGCCGGGCCCCAGAGCGCGGGGATGTTGGCGTAGTCGCGGCCGACCCAGACACCCACGTTGGCGTGTTCGATCCACACGTTGGATATCTTGGTGTTCTTGCCGAAGCGCCCGTTGAGGCCGACTCCGCCCTCGGCTCCCCCGCCGCCCCGGATACGGCCGGAGCCGAAGATGGCGAGGTCGGATATCTGGGTGTTGTCGTCGATGTCGAAGCCGAAGTTGCCCTCGTGCGGGTGGTTGATGCCGCCCGCGTTCTGCGGCTCGGTCAGCGTGTAGAGCTGGGAGTGCCACATGCCCGCGCCCCGGACGGAGACGTTCTTGATGCCGATCTGGTTGAACTGCCCCTGGTTGTCGGGGTCGTCGGTCAGGATCTTCTGTTCCTGACGCCACTGGCCCGGCGGGATCCAGACACAGGGGATGTCGCCGTTCTGGTCGGCGGTGACCGCGTCCTGGAGTGCCTCGGTGTCGTCGCCGCCGTCGTCGGGGACCGCTCCGTACTCGGTGATCGAGACGCACTCGGCCGGCTTGGCGGCCGGGGGCGCGACCTCTTCCAGGTCGATCAGGTCCACGATGTAGAAGGGCGCCGTGTCGTCGGCGTCTCGCTGGAGCTTGAACGTGGTGCCCGCCGGATACGTCGTGGACAGCAGCGAGTTGGCCTCGTCGAACAGTCTGCGGGCGTCCGCCTGGGGCGTGTTGGTCAGCGACTCGGGGTCGTCCGTGTCGCCGTACAGCCAGCTGTGCCTGGACGACAGGTCCAGTTTCTGCACGAAGACGCCGTCGGCGTAGAGGCTGATCGTGGCGTCGATGCCGCCGCCGCCCGGGGCGTCGGGGATCGAGTTGCGCACCACGATCGAGTTCGCGGCGTTGGTGGAGGTGAACTCCACGAACTGGCCCTCGCCGTCGAGCCGTACCGACGCGCGGCCGGACGACTCGCTGGCGAAGTTGGTGTGCCCGAAGGTGCGTTCCGGGTCCGCCTCCAGCAACGTGCCGTCGTAGTCGCCGGCTTCGGCCTCGTACTCGGTGTACGGGAGGGCGGCTCCGCGCGCGGCGGACGGGCGTGCCGAGGTGGCGGCGGACGGCGCGGACGCCTCGGGCGCGTCGGCGGGGGTGGCGGCGGACGCCGCGGGCAGGAGCCCGACGACCAGCAGTCCGGTCATGGACATGCCAGCGATGAGGCGTCGTCGGAGGTACTTCGACTTCATGGGGTCCTCTGTTTCGGTGGGGTCGACAGAGTGAGGGACGCCGGTCCGTGGTGGGGGTGGACGGGCGACTGCGCGGATCGATCGGGGCGGACAAACAGGATGGAACGCCCGCTGCGATCCGTCCTGATCTTGCAAGGCAACCGCAATTAATTGAGCTTCGCCGTTCGAGTCCTGCGATCAGGCAGTGAGAGTTTTCAAGCATGTCACCGGTTTGTCAACAGCCCGCGCCAGAGAGCGACCGGGCGGACCGGCGCCCGCACCCCGCGTCCCGCGCCGCCACGAGTGATGATGGAACTATGGCGAATCCGACAATCCTCACCGTCGACGACGATCCCGCCGTGTCGCGGGCCGTCGCCCGCGACATCCGCCGCCACTACGGGGAGAGCTACCGCGTCGTGCGCGCGGTGTCGGGCGACGAGGCCCTGGAGGCCCTGCGGGAGATCAAGCTGCGCGGGGACCAGCTCGCGATCATGCTCGCGGACTACCGGATGCCCCGGATGAACGGCCTGGAGTTCCTCGAAGCCGCCATGGACCTCTTCCCGCTCGCCCGCCGGGTGCTGCTCACCGCGTACGCGGACACCGAGGCCGCGATCGACGCCATCAACGTCGTGGACCTCGACCACTACCTGCTCAAGCCGTGGAGCCCCCCGGAGCAGAACCTCTACCCGGTGATCGACTCGCTCCTGGAACTGTGGCTGGCCACCCCCGACCCGGTCGCCACCGAGACCCGGGTGGTCGGCCACCGCTGGTCGGCGCCGTCCTTCGCGGTACGCGACTTCCTCGCCCGCAACCTCGTGCCGTTCCGGTGGCTGCTCTCCGACGAACCGGAGGGCGACCGGCTGCTCACCGCCGCCGGGCTCACCCGGGCGGACGTGCCCATGGTCGTCACCTCCGACGGCAAGACACTGGTCTGCCCCACCGAACGGGAACTCGCCGACCACGTCGGGCTCAGCACCGTACCGGCCGCCGACTTCTACGACCTGGTGGTCGTCGGCGGCGGCCCCGCCGGGCTCGGCGCGGCCGTGTACGGGGCCTCCGAAGGGCTCCGTACGCTGCTGGTGGAGCAGCAGGCCACCGGCGGGCAGGCCGGCCAGAGCAGCCGGATCGAGAACTATCTGGGCTTCCCCGACGGTGTGTCCGGCCGGCAGCTGACCGAGCGGGCCCGCCGCCAGGCGCTCAAGTTCGGGGCCGAGATCCTCAGCACCCAGCGCGCCGTCGCGCTCGACGCGGCGGGCTCCGGCCGGGTGCTGCGCCTGGGCGAGGCCAGCTCCGTCACCGCCCACACCGTGGTCCTCGCCACCGGGGTGTCCTACCGGCGGCTCGGCGCGGCGGGCGTCGAGGAGTTCACCGGCACCGGCGTCTTCTACGGGTCCACCGTCACCGAGGCGGTCAACTGCTCCGACGAGGACGTCTACATCGTCGGCGGCGCCAACTCGGCGGGGCAGGCGGCGGTGTACTTCTCCCGCTACGCCCGCCGGGTCCACGTACTGATCCGCCAGGGCGACCTCACCCGGTCCATGTCGAGTTATCTGATCGACCAGCTCAACGGCATCGACCACATCGAGATCCATCCCTGGACCGAGGTGACCGGCGCCGAGGGCGACGGCCACCTCCAGAGCCTGACCCTGCGCGACGGCCGGAGCGGCGAGAGCAGAAGCGTCCCGACGTCCTGGCTGTTCGTCTTCATCGGCGCCGAGCCGCACACGGACTGGCTGGACGGGGCGGTCACCCGTGACGCGCACGGCTTCGTGATGACCGGGACGGACCTCCTGACGAGCGGGCAGCGCCCGGCGGACTGGCGGCTGCCCCGCGACCCCTACCACCTGGAGACGAACATTCCGGGCGTCTTCGCCGCCGGCGACGTGCGCGCCGCTTCGGTCAAACGCGTCGCGTCGGCCGTCGGCGAGGGCGCGATGGCCGTCTCCCTGGTGCACCGATACCTGGAGGCACAGTGACCAGCACCCCCGCGGAGATCCCGGCGGAGGACCGGCTGACGCCGGACGAGTTGCGCACCCTGTTCCTGTTCGAGGACCTCAGCCCCGACCAGCTCGACTGGCTGGCCGCGCGCGGCCGGATCGACCGGCGGACGGCCGGCGAGGTGGTGTACCGCGAGGGCGCGCCCGCCACCTGCTTCTTCATCCTGCTCACCGGCGCCCTCTCGCTCCACCGGGTGCTGCACGGCGACGACGTCGAGGTCAACCGGACCGACCAGCGGGGCGTCTACAGCGGCGCCACACGCTCGTACCTGGGCGACCGGGTCGAACAGACGTACCCGCACACGCTGCGCGCGGTCAGCGACGCCGAGTTCTACGTCCTGTCGGCCGACGAGTTCGCGCACGCGATCCGCACCTGGTTCCCGATGGCGCTGCATCTGCTGGAGGGCCTGTTCTTCGGTACGCGGGCGGCCAACGCGATCGTCAGCGAGCGGGAACGGCTGATGGCGCTGGCGTCGCTGTCCGCCGGTCTCACCCATGAGCTGAACAATCCCGCGGCGGCGGCGCTGCGGGCCACCGCCGGGCTGCGCGAGCGGGTCACCGGAATGCGGCACAAACTCGCCATGATCGCCGACGGCCGGGTGGACGGCGCCGGGCTGCACCGGCTGGTGGGGCTCCAGGACGACGCCGTGAAGCGGGCGGCCCGGGGCGTCAGCCTGACGGCGATGGAGGCGGCCGACGCCGAGGACACCGTCAGCGACTGGCTGGACGAGCACCAGGTCTCCGGGGCGTGGGACCTGGCGCCGTCGCTGGTGGCGGCGGGGGTCGGGGTCGACTGGCTGGCCGGGGCGGCGCGGTCGGTCGGCGCCGAGCACCTGGAGGCGGCGGTGCGCTGGATCACGTACACCATCGACACCGAGCTGATGATGGGCGAGATCGACGACTCCGTGGAACGGATCTCGGAGCTGGTGGGCGCGGCCCGGCAGTACTCCCAGCTCGACCGCACACCGCTCCAGACCGTCGACGTGCACGCGCTGCTCGACGCCACGCTGACCATGCTCCAGGCGAAGATCCCGGAGAAGGTGCGGGTCGTCCGGGAGTACGACCGGGACGTGCCGTCGATCTCCGCGTACGGCGCGGAGCTGAACCAGGTGTGGACGAATCTGATCGTCAACGCCCTGGACGCGATGCCCGACGGCGGCACGCTGACGCTGCGCACCTGGCGGGAGGACGAGCGGCTCGTGGTGGAGGTGGGCGACACGGGGGTGGGGATCGCGAAGGACGTACGGCCCCGGATCTTCGAGCCGTTCTTCACCACCAAGCAGGTCGGTGAGGGAACAGGCCTGGGGCTCGACATCTCGTACCGCATCGTCGTCAACAAGCACCACGGCGATCTGCGCGTCACCTCGCAGCCGGGGGACACCCGGTTCCAGGTGTGCCTGCCGATCGACCAGGAGGCGGCCGGGTCGGAGGCGCGCGGTACGGAGGCGGTCAGCCCAGCAACTGATGGGTGAAGCACCAGCGCCAGTTCTCGCCGGGCTCCAGGGACCGCATGACCGGGTGGCCGGTCTGCGCGAAGTGCTCACTCGCGTGCTTGAGGGGCGAGCTGTCGCAGCAGCCCACATGACCGCAGGTGAGACAGAGCCGCAGATGCACCCAGTCCCGGCGGTCGAGAGCGACGCAGTCGGAGCATTCGTCGGTGGGCGAGAGGGGCGCCACGTCAGCGGTCGCGTCGGCGAGATCCGTACATGTACCCATGGTTCGAGCGTACTGCGGGGTGCGGGGGGTGGCGCGGCGGAGCGGGGGGCGCCGGGTGGTCCGGGGCCGGGTCGATCCCCGCACAACTTCTACAGTGTTGTAGATTTTCATGGGTCCGGACGGACAGGCATCTCGGGCATCCGTCGCGTGTCCGTCCCGCACCCCGCGCGCGTCCGGCGCGTACCCATCGAGCACAGGAGAAGATCGTGGGAGTTTCCCTCTCCAAAGGCGGCAACGTTTCGCTCAGCAAGGAGGCCCCGGGCCTGACCGCCGTGCTCGTCGGCCTCGGCTGGGACGTACGCAGCACGACCGGCGCGGACTTCGACCTCGACGCGAGCGCGCTGCTGGTGAACGGCGCCGGCAAGGTGCCGTCCGACCAGCACTTCATCTTCTACAACAACCTCAAGAGCCCCGACGGTTCGGTCGAGCACACGGGCGACAACCTGACCGGTGAGGGCGAGGGCGACGACGAGACGGTGAAGGTCAACCTCGCCGGGGTGCCCGCCGACGTCGACAAGATCGTCTTCCCGGTCTCGATCCACGAGGCGGAGTCGCGCGGCCAGAGCTTCGGCCAGGTGCGCAACGCCTTCATCCGCGTGGTGAACCAGGACGGCGGCGCCGAACTCGCCCGTTACGACCTGAGCGAGGACGCCTCCACCGAGACCGCCATGGTCTTCGGTGAGCTGTACCGCAACGGTGCCGAGTGGAAGTTCCGCGCCGTCGGCCAGGGTTACGCCTCGGGTCTCGCCGGCATCGCCACCGACTTCGGCGTCGGGGTCTGACGACCTCCCGACCACCTCTCCCGGCATACGCGACGCCGGATCCGGGGCCCGTCCACGGGCTTCTCGGGTCCGGCGTTCCTGTTTGTCCCGGCGGTGCCGGCTGTCCTGTGCACATGCGCCGGAGCCGGCGGCCCCGACCGGGCGCTCCGGGCCCGCGCCCTGAAGGCGCGGACCCGGACGACGGCCGGAACGACGTACTCCGTCACGCACGGACCGGTCAGAAATAGTGCTTCCGGCCACCGACCGCCCGACCGGTGGCGCCGAGGAGCCACAGAATCGCGCCGATCAGAACGAGCACACCACCAATGGTCGTGAGCAGGGACACACCGACCAGAAGGCCGATGACAAGCAGGATGAGTCCAAGAAGAATCATGGTGTTCCCAATCTTCAGGGTCGGTTCGGTACGGCCACGCCCGTGAGGGGGACGCGGCCTTCTTGCCCGGACACGCCTTGCGGGCGGGCCGGGCGAACCATCCGTGACGACCGCCCGTCGGCGGCGCCGGTTCGTTCCGTACGCACCGTGTACCCCCCTCTCAGCGGTGAAACCTGGTGGGACCATCGACTCCTGGTGGGTGCCGTACCTTCGTCCGCATGACGCTTCAACATCCCGCGGACCGTGGTGGCGACAAGCCCGGCCGGTTTGCCCGCCTGGCGGAGTACACCTCCAACTTCACCAGCTCACCCGCGTTCTTCGGGATCTGCATGATCCTCGTCGGCGTCGTCATCGGCGCGCACTTCGCGAAGCTCGACGTGACCTGGCTGCTGCTGGCCGGCGAGTCGATGACCGCCGTGACGCTGCTGCTGCTCGCCCTGCTGAAGAACTCCGAGCGGCGCGCGGAGTACGCGATCCAGCGGAAACTGGACGCCATAGCCGCCGCGCTCCTCGAAACGCAGGAGGGCAATCAGGGCGAGGCCCTGCGCGACCTCCGGAAGGCGATAGAGATCGAGGACAACAGCTGAGGGGCCCCGCCGCCAGCCGCCCGAGCGTCGCGGCATACGGAAAAGCAGGAGCGCGGGGCGCGGGAGTCACCGAGGCACCGAAGCCTCCGGAGCGACGGCCGTTCCGTTCCGGGCGGCCGGTGGACCTGGGGCCCGGCCGCCCGGGACGGGGTGTACGCGGAACTCTCAGCCCCGGTAGGGGTTGCGCAGATACGTCAGGCTCAGGTCGCCCGTGTTGTCGAAGTACTGGGAGATCAGATAGGCGGGGTCGGTCGCGATCGCGCCCGCCTGGAGGTCGCCGCCGTCGGTCTTGTCGTCCCACGACCAGGGCGCGCGCGCCGAGTTGTCCTTGCCGTTGTCACCGCGGAAAGCACCCCACGAGGCGTACGTCTCCGTGTTGTTCCGCCGGCCCCAGAGGCTGTCGGCGGTGGTGAGGTCGGTCAGTCCGTACCGCGCGTCGCGGTCGTTGCCGCCGGTCGGGACCGAACCTCCGGTGCGGCTCGGCCGGTAGACGATCCCGTCGCCGCCGGGGAAGCCGCCGCCGTCCCAGGCGTACGCGCCGTGGCCGCGCGCCTCCTGGAAGCTCGTCGGGTGCGGGGCGCCGTCGTGGTCCTGCATGACCACGGAGCCGTCTATGTTCTCCCGGCCGTCGGTGAAGGGGCTGCCGGGCGGGACGTACGAGTAGAAGTTGTCGTGCGCGAGCGTCACGACGGCCTGGAGGGTGCCGTACTCGCTGCCGTCCTTGCGGACGACCTCCAGCTGGCCCTCCATGTCGTTCTCGTGCGAGAAGAGGTTCAGCGGGTGGTCCTTCCAGTCCCGGGGGTGGAAGAACGCGTAGGTGAGGTACCAGTGCGTCGGGGTCTCGGCCACGGAGTAGTACGCGTTGCCGGTCAGCCCCGCCGTGTGGGCGTCGAGGTTGTCCCAGTTGTTGAGGGCGTTCCAGTCGCCGTCGTAGTCGACCGGGGCCAGGTAGTCGGCGGTGTAGTAGTTCGCCGAGCTGTCCTGGTAGTGCACGGGCGCCCAGCGGTAGGCGAGATCGGCGTCACTGGGGGCGGCCTGCGCGGGCGGCGCGAGGAGCAGGGTGGCGGCGCCCACGAAACCGGCCAGGAGGGGGGCCAGGGCGGATCTCCAACGAGGCATGACGGTCCTTCGGTAGGGGGTCGGAGTGGCGACTCCCCATGATCGGGACCGGTTGGCACTGCCGCAAAGCGTGGTCAATGAATGTTCAGCGGTCGGGTACGACTGTTCATCCGGAGGATCGGGAACGTACGCAAGTTCCCCCCAATCCAGCGCGCTTGGCCCTCCTGACGAGGCCCACGCGCCCGTCGGTCGGGCGGGGCCCGCCGCACGGTCCGGTCCTCACACCTCCTCCCCGTACGCCTCCTCCGCGCTGAACAGCGCCTCGGTGATCATGCGGGTGGCGAAGTCGCGGTCCTCGGTGAGGCGGTTGATGTGCTCCGCGAGGAGAAACGCGGTGACCTCCAGGGCGGTCAGCTCCTCCGGGGTCCAGAACCCGTACTGCTTGCGCCACAGGCTCGGGCTCAGGCCGGTGCCCGCGGCGACGACCAGACCGGCCATGGTGGGGATGACCTCGGGGCGCATGCTCTTGGGCATCCTCCGCATCGTGGCCACGAGGCTGGCGACCACATTTTCGAGGGGGTCCTTGTCGTGGTCCTCGTAGGCCATGCGCAGCCACTGCATGAACATGAAGATGAGCGTGCACACACCGTCGATCATGTCGCGGGCGCCCTTGGGGCCCAGGGACGCGGCGAACTGGTCGACCAGCGCCTTCTGTTCGGCGTCGGTCTCGGTCTTGCCGTCGTAGACGCTCTTGAGCCGCGAGTCGATCATCATGAGGGCGCCGCCCACATCACCGGCGGGCGCGTCCCCGGGGTCACAGGACGATGGCACAGGAATTCCTCCTCGACTGACAGCAGTGAGTAGCGCGATGCCTCCGTAGAGTAGACGTCAGATGCGGCGGCCGTCCGCCGAATCCCGGCCAAAGACCCCTCCGGGCGCCCGAGTTGACGCCTGGGGAGCACCACGAGCCGATGCCCGCGCCCGGCGCTCGCGTGCGACGGACGCGTCGACCACAACGGACGTGTCGACGCGCTCTGTTGACATGGGGGAGGCCGTCAGCGGCGCCGTGAGTGCGGCGGCTGTCAGGGCCAGGGCGGCATCCCTCTCCGCTAACGGGTACGTCTGGTCACGACATGCTCCAGGAGTTCGATGTGGTCGGACAGCCTGTCCAGCCCGGCTCGGCGCTCGCCGAGGCGAAGCTCGCTCTCGTACTCGGCGATGGCGTGCGCGCCGTAGGCGTCCACAACCGCGACGTAGACCCAATAGGCCGTGCCCGGTGAGGAATTCAGCCCGGCGGGAATGTCCTCGCATTTCCATGTCGTGAACGACGTGGCTCTCGACACCGTGCACGGCTCACCGGGAATGAAGTACACATCCTCGGCCGGGTCCCGCACGACCGCCCACAGGGCATGCGAATCGGGCAGCCCGTTCACCATCCCGGAAATCCTCAAGGTCGCCCCGAGTCCGGAACCGTCCTCCTGGTCGATATCCACGGTGGGCTGTGGATTTCCCCCGAAAGGCGGTGGCCACGGTGGTGGGCCGGGCGGTCTGTTGTCGTCACGGCCCATGTTCTTGCCGCCGTGCCGTCCCGGGCCGTCCGTTCCGGAGACAAGAATGGTCCCCAGAACACCGATGACGGCGACGACAACGGCCACCACCCCGTTGGCGGCGATCGGATTCCTTTCCCACCAGGAAGTCCGTGCGGCGGGCGCACCGCCGGCGCTCCCCGCACTCTCGCCTCCCGCTCCCCCTTCACCGCTCATGTCCGCTCCCTTCCTCCGCCGCGCGCACCGCCTCGGATTACGAGAACGGAGCCCGATCGGAAAGAGACACGAACTCGCGCGAGAACCATCCGTTCAGGGAGCGCCAGGGTGGGGACCGTTACCGACGACGTACGCCCGCGCGCAAAGCGCGGATTTTCATCACGGCCGCCGACGCGGCGCCGCCCCCCGATGTGGCAGGGGCGGCGCCATGAACCCCAGGTGGACCGACGGTCGGTCGGTGCCGCCGGAACCCCTGGCCGGGGAGACCTCTAGCAGGGGCGGATGTAGTGGACCGGTGTCCACGAGGCGGTGCCGCTGTCCTTGGCCACGTTGGACCACCGCTCGCTGCCGTTGGAGTTGTAGAACCGGGCGCGGGTTCCGGAGGTCTGGTTGTTGTTGAACTCGCCGTTGCCCACACCGCTGAACGAGTAGTACCCGCACTGGTAGTAGTCGTAGTACCGGTTGTTGCCGTCCCGAATACAGAGATGGCCGTTCGCGCAGGAAATCGCGGCGGTGTTCGCGGCGGCCCTGCCCGGCAGGGTGACCGTGCCGCCCGGGATTCTCAGGGTGTCGGCGTCGACCTGTTTCGCGGCCGGGTCGGCGGCCTTGTACGCCGCCACGTTCCTCTGGAGTTCGGTATCGCCGGTGGGCGCGGCGGAGGCACTGGTGACGGCCAGCGAGCCCAGCATCAGCGCCATGGCCGCCGTGGTGGTGGCGACGTTACGTGAGATCTTCATTGCTCCTCTTTTCCTGTCGTAGGAATTTCCCGAATTCTCGGGTGGGTCGAAGCACGACTCACGATGCCAGGACCAACAGCGAGGACCACAGAAGCATTTGAGCCATAAGGGAAGAGGGCCAGAAACAAGAAATTCCCTATCATCCTTTTTTCTGCCGCAGAAAACCGTGCGGGATTCGGCCTTTCTCGCGTATGCGCGGGCATCAATCCGGGAAGCGACACGCGCGCGAGCGGCCTCGTCCGGCCGGCTCCCCCGGCCCGGGGAGCCGGCACATGGCTCGGGCCGTTCCGCCAGTCGACGGGCGGACGACACCGCACGGTCGCGCGGAGCGGGGAATGCTTGTGGGTAACCCCCGCCCGCGCCCCGGCCCCCGTCCCCCCGGCCCCCGGCGCGTCATGGAAGGACGGCCGCACCGTGTCGATGACCCTGCCCTCCGCGCTGCGGCGGCTGCCCCTGCGGCGGTTGGTCTGTCTCGTCTTCCTTCTCCTCGTGGCCGCCTGGGTCGCCGGGAACTGGCCGGTGATCCTCTCGGGCCTCGACGAGCTGCGTGGCGCGGACCGCAACTGGCTGCTGGCCGCGGTCGTCCTGACCGGGGCGTGCTGGATTCCGGTCTGCCTGCTGCGCCAGGGCACCGTCATGGAACGGCTGCCCGCCGGGCGGCTGTTCGCCTCCCAGGTCGCGGCCGGATCGGCGAACCATCTGCTGCCCGCCGGGCTCGGCGCGCACATGGTGACGCTGCGGTTCCTCCAGCGCTGCGGGCTGTCCACCGCCCGGTCCGTGGCCGCGCTCGCCCTCTACTCGCTGGCCCAGCCCGTCGGCCGGTACACCCTGCTGCTCACGCTCATGGCCGCCTGCCCCGGCGCCATCCCCCTGGGCGGACTGCTGCCGGCCGAGTACGGGATGCTCGCGCTGCTCCTGCTGATCGGCGGGCTCACGCTGGTGGCGCTGGCGCTCTGGTCGGTACGGCCGCTGCGCGGCTTCGTCCAGGACTTCCTGCGGACCGCGCTGACCGACGCGCGCGCCCTGCACGCGAGACCCTCCCGGGCGATCGCCCTGTGGACCGGGGCGCTCGCCTTCCCCGCGCTCCAGGCCTGCGTCATGGTCACGGTGACCCGGGCGCTCCAGATGCCGGTGCCCACCGTCGACGTCATGATCGCCTACCTGGCCGCGGGCATCGTCGCCGGGATCGTGCCGACCCCGGGCGGGATCGGTTCCGTCGAGGCGGCACTGCTCGTCGCCCTCGTCGGCGCGGGCTCACCGGTCCACGTGGCGACCGCCGCGGTCCTCGGATTCCGCCTCGTCACGGTGTGGTTGCCGCTGCTCCCCGGGGCTCTGGTGCTGGCCGTACTGGTCCGCCGGAAGGTCCTCTGAACACCGGGTACGGCGGCCGGACGGGGAGCGTCAGCAGCAGGGCCAGCTCCGTCCAGACGAACGCGTTGCCGCCGACGAAGCCGTCGACGCCGCTCGCGTCGTACCGCCACAGCCAGACGACGTAGCTGCACAGGATCACGTACACCCCGAGCGCCACGGTCAACGGGCGGGCCCGGCGCGGCGGTTCGAGGGCCCGGTCGGCGAGGACGGCGAGCGCCGGGAGCAGCCACACCAGGTGATGGACCCAGGTGACCGGGCTGATGAGGCACGCGGCGGCGCCGGTGAGCGCGATGCCGCCGCGCACGTCGCCCACGGCTCGGGCCTTGTCGACCCGGTACGCCCAGGCGCCGACGACGGCGACGACGCCGCAGGCCCACCAGAGGCGTCCGGGTTCGGCCGGTGCGGAGAGCCGGGCGAGGACGCCCTGCCAGGACTGGTTGGAGATGTACGACAGGTCGCCGATGCGGCTGGTGTCCCAGAGGGCGGACGTCCAGTACGCGTGCGAGGCGCCCGGTGCGAGCCACAGGGCGAGCAGGGTCGCGCCCACGGCGACGGCGGCGGCCGTGCCGGCGGCACGCCGGCGGCGGGTGACGACGAGCCAGCCGATGAAGATCGCGGGGGTCAGCTTGATCGCCGCCGCGAGTCCGATGCCGATGCCCGCCCACCGGCCGCCGGTGGACAGCAGACGGGCGTCGGTGAGGACGAGAGCCAGCAGGAGGAGGTTGACCTGGCCGAAGCTGACGCTGTCGTAGACCGGTTCCAGCAGGGCGAGCATGCACAGGATCAGGGTGTAGGAGGTCCACCGGTCCAGGCCGTGGCGGCGGACGATCGGCTCGGCGAGGCGGCGCAGGATCAGGGCGAGGGCGCCGAGGTTCGCCACGATGCCCGCGGTGAGCGCGGCGGGCCAGCCGAGGAGTGACAGCGGCAGTACGCAGAGGGCGGCGAAGGGCGGGTAGGTGAACCCGTACGTCTGGCCGGGCACCCGGTAGTCGTACAGCCCGGCGCCGCGCAGCCCGTCCCGGGCGCCGGTCCAGTGGCGCACCGCGTCGTAGTAGACCCACAGGTCGAACCAGTCGCGGTGGTACGGGACGGTGGCGACGAACGCGGTCACGCCCGCGCACAGCACGCCCAGGAGCAGCCGTCGGCGGCGCCGCGACGCGCCCCGCCACCCCGTCGGGTCCTGCCCCGTCGCGCCCCGTCCGGTCCTGCCCGGTCCCGTCATGCCGTTCTCCCCGGTTCCCGCGCGGTCAGGGTCATGTCGTCGCCCGACATCTCGCGCGCCCACCAGAGGGCGACCACCGCGAACAGCCCGCCGCACGTCGCGAGCGCCAGCTGGAGGCCGTCGGCGGCGAGCCCGCTGGGCAGTTGGGCCAGGGCGAGCACCCCGCTGGCGACGGCCACCACCCGGCGCGCCGGTCCCGGCGGGGCGGCGGCGGCCAGCGGGAACAGGCCCCACAGCACGTACCAGGGTCGGATCGCCGGGCCGAGGACGGCGACCGCGATCAGGCTGAGGCCCAGCGCGTACACGGGGCTGTGCCGAGGGCGGCGCAGCCACACCAGCAGCACCGCGACGGCCGTCGCCGCCAGGCCGGCCGCGCGCCAGGCGTCCAGGGCGTACGGTGCCCATTCGCTGTCCGCGCGGCGCAGGACCGACGCGGTCATGCGGCCGAGGAGCGAGGTGAGGGCCCAATTGTGCCGGGAGACCGGGGTGTTGAGGGCGCCGATCCAGCCGTAGCCGGTGCCGGTGACCGCCGTCACCACGACGGTCGTCGCGAGGGCGACACCGGTGACCGAGCAGGCCGCCCGGAGCCATCGGTAGCGGCCGGTGAGCCCGCCGGCCCAGAACACGGCGACTGCCGCGAGGCCCAGCGCGGCGGGCGCCTTGACCAGCGCGGCGAGCGTCATCAGGACCGCGCCCAGCCAGGGGAAGCGGCCCCTCGCGGCCACCAGCGCCATGCCGAGCAGACCCAGCATCACGGCGTCGTTGTGCGCGCCCGCCACCAGGTGCAGCAGGAGCAGCGGGTTGAGCGCGCCCAGCCACAGCGCGGCGGCCGGGGCGGTCCCGCCCCGGCGGGCGAGCAGCACCAGCGACACCACCATCAGGCCGACGCCGAGCAGCGCGACCAGCCGCATGCCGAGTACCCCGGCGGGGAGTTCCGCGCCCGAGGCGCGCGCGACGAGCGAGGCGAACGACAGGAACAGCGGGCCGTACGGGGTCGGGGTGTCCTGCCAGATGGGCGGGACCTGCGCGGCGAGCGGGCCACCGAGCTGGTCGGGACCGTGGGTGTACACGTCGATCCGGGCGTCCACCATCGCGCCCTGCGCCAGATAGCTGTACACGTCGCGGCTGAACAGCGGTGGGGCGAGCACCAGGGGTGCGGCCCACACCAGGAGGGTGACCACCATGGCGCGGGTGTCGGGCGGTCGTGGTCCGTGTACGGCGCGGCCCAGCCGGGCCCAGGCGGCGACGAGCAGCACGAGCCCGAAGTAGGCGGCGACGAGACCCACCGCCGCCGCTTCGGACGAGATCGCGAGTGCCTCCCCGACGGGCAGGGCGCCGGCACTCGCGCCGCCGACGGCCACGGCGGCGGAACCGGTGAGCCCCAGTAGTCGGCAGCTGCGTATATGCGATTCGTCGCCCGGGGTCAGCACGAAGGGAGCCTGCCGGTGGCCGGTGGCGGGAAGGCGACGTGCGGGACGCGGGAGGGAGTCCGGGACATGTCGGGCACTCTGCGAGGTGACCGTGCCGGCGATCGTCGGGCCGGGGACGGGTTCCTCGGGCCCGCCGGTCCGGGTTTTCGTCTGCCGCCGTGCGGTGGGGTGTTGGTGGGGAGATGACGACGCCGGTGTCCCGGACCTGCGAGGTCCGGGACACCGGTGCGCAGGCGTACGCGACGGGGCTGGGCGATCGCTCGCGGACGGCGGGGAAGGTTCCCCGCGTCGAAGGCTGTCGGCGGCTGCCGGCGGCCGGGCCGGACGCCGTTGTGCCGGGCGGCCGTCGGACACCGCCCGCTCTCGGGTCGGCATTCGTCCTCGCTGCCGCCGTCGGCGAGGTTCTCGCTGTAGACCCGGCCGGAGGCGCCGCTGCCGCGGACCGTCACGCAGGTCCCCTTGTTGCCCGACTCGTTGTTCGTCGAGCAGTGGTGGTCGAGGACGACGCCGCCCACCGCGTTGCCGCCGCAGGCCGGGTGCGGGCCGCTGCGGCGGGCGATGCCGGTGCTGGTGGCCCCGCCGCTGGTGGGGTTCGCCGGCGGGGTCGGCTTGCGGTGGGAGCGCGGACAGGTCAGGGCTCCGGCGGGTGCACCGCTCGGGGGTTCGGCGGCCCGGCGCCGTCGGGGCGGCGGGCACCGGCGCGGTGAGTGCGGCGGCCGTCAGGGCCAGGGCGGCAAGGTCGGGACCGGTCGGCCCGGATCGGCCGGTCGGCTCTGTGCCGGCTCGGCCATCCGGGTGGAACGGGCGTTTCTCGCACGTGGACGGTGCTCCGCCGTGGCCGACCCGTGTCATGAAGGTGGTGCGACCGGGGAAAATCCGGACGCTCACCGAACACAAGAAGGACATCACCATGACCGCACCGCACGCCGGGCACCGGATCGCCTCCGTGTTCGCCGGGGTTCTGCTGGCCGGGACGGCGCTGGCCGCCCCCGCCGTCGCCGACGACCACCGGCCCGGCCCGGCCTCCGTCACCGCGCAGGACGACCAGGCCCAGGCTGCCGCGTACGCCAGGGGCCGGGTCATCGCCCACCCGTCGGTCCTCGTGCGCAAGACCCCGAACCGGAACCACCCCCCGATCGGGGAGATCCCGTTCGGCACCTACATCGACATCAAGTGCAAGGTCAACGGCGAGGTCATCGACGGCAACCCCCGTTGGTACCTGCTCAAGAACGGCGGCTGGGTCTCCGCCCGCTGGGTCGAGAACGTGAACGGCATCCCGCCGTGGTGCCGCGCGTGACGCACTGACCTCTGTGCCCTCTCGCCACGGCGGCTCTCCGCCGGGCGGGAGGGCACAGTTTTTGTCCGGCATGATTTCGGCCGCCGGCCCGGTGCCGGTCCGTCCGGCGCCGGGCCGGCGGCCGAAAGCCCGAACGGGCCTGACCTCGAACGGCGTTCGGGCGGTGGCCCACGAAGCAGCAGCCGGGACAGCCACGTACATGAACCGTGAACGTCGTTCCGGCGGCCGGAAGCCCGAACGGGCCCGACCTCGCGTTCGGGCGGTGGCCCACGAAGCAGCAGCCGGGACAGCCGCGTACGTGAACCGTGAACGTCGTTCCGGCCCACGGCGCGCCTCAGCGGAACGCGGCGGCGTTCTCCGCGGCCCACTGCCGAAACGTCCTCGGGGACGCGCCGGTGATCCGGGGAACGGTGTCGCGCACCCTGAGCAGTTCGTCGTTGACGTCGCCACCTGTCAGGTCGAGCACCGCGTCGGCGGCCTCGTCGCCCAGAATGCCCGCCATCCCACGACGGGCTTCCTGCCGGCTGATCTCCGTGAGCGGGACGCTCCTCCCCAGGACGTCCGCGATCGCCGCCACCCGCTGCCGGGGCGTGATCCTCTCCGGGCCGGTCAGCGCGTACGTCGCCCCCCGGTGCCCGGGTTCGGTGAGCGCCACGCGTGCCACCGACGCGATGTCCGCCGGGTGGATCGTGGGGAGGCCGATGTCCGTGTAGGGCACCCGGACCGTGCCGCGCCCGCGGATCGCCTCCGCCCACCACAGGGCGTTCGAGGCGAACTCCGTCGGCCGCAGGATCGTCCACGCCATGCCGCTGTCCTTGAGCACCTGCTCGACGGACTGGTTGGCGCCGGCGGGGCCCAGATGCGGATGGGTCTGGACGGTGATCGACGAGACCAGCACCACGTGCGCCACGCCCGCCTGCCGGGCCGCCTCGACGATCTCCGCGTCCGTACCGATGCGGGAGACCAGAAACAGCGAGCCGGCCCCTTCGAGCGCGGGCTTCATCGAGGCCGTATCGGCGAAGTCGCCCGTGACGGCTTCGACCCCGTCCGGGAACGCGGCTCGTCCGACGTCCCGGGTGAGCCCTCGCAGCGGGCCCGCGCCGAACGCCCGGAGCTCCCGTACGAGAGCACTTCCTATGTGTCCGGTGGCTCCGGTCACGAGGATCATGAGGTCTTCTCCCGCCGTCGGCCGCTGATCAACATGCCGCGACGCTAGAACCTCAACCGAACTTCAGGTCAAGGGAAAGCGGGGGCACGTCGGGGCTGGGGTTCTGTCGTTCGGATCAGTCCGGATCGGTGAGCGCCCGCCGTGTCGGCGGCCGATGTCACGTGGGTGCCGTGGTCGCAAGGCGCTGGAGGGAGGCCCGGCGGAGGCCGTGCCTCCCTCCAGCGCCGTCAACGGCGGCGACGCGTGGTGCCGGGGCACGCGAGCCCGGCACGATCCGAACGACCGGCCCCAGGACCGCCGTCACCCTCGCGACCCGCCGCGTCACGTCAGGCCGGGTCCACGCAGCGTTGGACGACCCAGCGATGCGGCGAGATCGGCCGGACGCGTGCGAACCCGTGGGCCTCGAAGACGGCCATCGGGCCCGTGTGCAGGAAGGAACCCGGCACCGAGCGGTCGTCGGTCTCCTCCGGGCAGCCCTCGACCGTGCCCCCACCGCCCCGGGCGATACCGGCCAGCGCTCCACCGAGCGCGGCATGGGCGACACCGCGACCGCGCCACCCCTTCCCGGTGAAGAAGCAGGTGACGCGCCAGTCCGGCAGCGTCACCAGTTCCTTCTCGTACCGCCGCCTGCTCTTGATCTCCGGCAGTTCGGCGGGCGGGCCGAACTGGCACCAGCCCACGCAGTCGTCCCCGGCGAAGACGAGCGCGGCATGGGCGCGGCCCGCACGCACGCGCTGTTCCTTCTCGGCACGGTTCTGCTCGGAGGTACGCCCCTGCCCCTTGCCGAGCTTGACGTGGAAGCCCATGCACCAGCAGCCGCCCCACACACCGTGGTGCGCCTCGACCAGTCGGGCGAAGGCCGGCCAGGTGTCCCCGTCCAGCGGCCTGGTGAGGAAAGGGGCGGGGGTGGACGTATCGCCTGTCGCGCTGTCGCTCACGGTCCCTCCACATGCCGGCCGGTCCGGCGCCCCGGCCGCCTCGGCCACGAACGGCCCACCGGCCGATGTTCGCGTACGAGACCATCCACGACAAGCCCGGACGCGGGGTCATGATCTGTTACAGAGTGGTCACAATACGTGATTTCGACACCACGTGAACCACAACTGCCGTGCCATGATGCGGAGTTATGACGGCAGGAGAGCACGGGGGATACAGCTCGATTCGCGTCAGACTCTCCGGAGGTGCGGCGGGCAACGTCGATGTGCACGCGCTGAGAAAGTGGCTGGAGCGCGAGCGCGGCCTGGAAGTCCTGGTCGGCGACGAAGAACTGAGCATCTACGAACAGCCGCAGCCCGACGGCGGCGAGACGGGCGACGACGGTCCCGCCATGGGCGCGGCCATGGACATCGTGCTGGTGCTGACCGGGGCCGTGTCGCCCCGCCTCTTCGATCTGCTGCTCGCCAAGACCAAATCGGGAGTCGAGGCCTGGCGGAACAACCGCCGGTCCGTGGAGCCCGGCGACCCGCCCGAGGTCGAGATCACCCCGATCGAGCCACCGGGGGACGGGACCACCCCGATCGACCCGCCCGGGGGCGAGATCCCCCCGATCGACCCGCCCGAGGGCGGTCCAGGCACGCGGGCCGACGGGGAGGAGTGACCTGGTGTCACGGTTCGACCCGAGGGGGAGGGCGAATCGGGCACTGCTGATCGGGGTGTCCGAGTACGAGACATTGCCCAAGGGCAATCTGCCGGGCGTGGCCGAGAACCTCACGGAGCTCTCGGAGGCGCTGAAAGCGGGCCGGATCTTCGGCGACAAGGAGGTCGTCACCTGTAGTCCCGTGGGGGTGGACGCGTTCACCACCGTGCTCAACAAGGCCGTCGAAGAGGCCGAGGGCCTGCTGCTGTTCTACTTCGCGGGGCACGGGGCCGTCCCCAGCGGCGGGGACGAGCTGTGGCTCCAGATGCGCAACGCGCACGTCGTCAAGGGCGTCGTGTTCCAGGGTGCCCAGTCGTGGACCCATGTGCTCAGCACGCTGGCCAGCAGCAAGGCGAAGCAGATCGTCGTCGTTCTCGACTGCTGCCACGCGGGCAACGCCGGGAGCGCCTGGGAGGCGCTGGAGCACAAGGGGCGCATCTCACAGCTCATGTGTGTGCAGGCCAACCACGAGATCGGCGCGGGTCCGGGGACGAAGCCGACCCCCTTCACCGAACAACTCGTGCGGATCCTGAAGGAGGGAGTGGGCAAGCAGGGGGGCGATGTCAGCTTCCGGACCCTGTCGGAGGAGATCCGGGCGCGCATGTCCAAGCACCGGACGAAGCGCTCCGAGGTGTGGGAGCCGCAGAGCCGCCCCGGCACCTCCGGTACGGACGTACTGCTCGCCACCGACATTCCGCTCCCGCCACCGCCGTCGCCGCCACCGCTCCCGCGGTGGCGCCGGAAACCGTTCCTCGTCGCCGTGGCCGCGGCGCTGGTGACGGCTCTCGTCCTGGGCGTGTACTTCCTGACCGCGGTTCCGGGCCCGCCCAGCTGCGCGCCGCCCCTGGAACTGCGGCTGCTCACCGATCCCGACATCGAGCCCACCGTGCGCAAGGCAGCCGCGTCCTACATGACCTCCGACGCGAACCGTACGAGCGAGGGCTGCCGGCGCAGCGGGATCACGACGTACAGCGCGGGCGCCGCCGACGCCGTCGTGGCGTTCCGTGACAACTCCACGGCCTGGCAGGAGCCGTCGGACGTCGAGTCGACCGTCAATCCGCAGCGTGACATAGGGGCGCAGCCGGACATCTGGATCCCGTCCGCCTCGGCGGATGTGCGGCGCGCCGCTTCGAAGAGCGGGCGGGTCGCCGCGTCGATGGGCACGCCCGTCCCGCTGGCTTCCTCGCCGATCGTGCTCGCCGTCCCGAAGGAGTCCGCGAAACGGCTGCCCGGTCAGCGGGAGGGGCGGAAGCTCGCCGACCTGGTCACGGCGTTCATCGCCGCGGAATCCGGCGCCCAAGTGCGGCGCGCGGATCCGGAGTTCACCGCCGCCGCCCTGCTGGCCACCGAGGGGCTCTACGGTGCGGCGGGCTCCGGCAAGAACGGCGAGCAGCAGGTCGCGCACGTGGGGCTGCCCGCGCTCACCGGACGGGACCTGCTCTGCCAACTGCCGGACCTCGAAGGGGAGGTGGACGACCGTACGGCGGCGATCGTGCCCGAGCATCTGCTCACGACCGGTGTCGACTGCGAGAAGGAGAGACGTGCCCCTCGCGTCGCCCTGTACCCGGCCGACGTGCCGGGCCTCGACCCGGTCTTCGTCCGGGTGACCTGGAAGGACGCGGATCTGGACGCCAAGGCCAGGAGCGCGGCGGCGGACGGTTTCCGGGAGTGGCTGACCGGCAAGGGCGGGGCCGCGATATTCGGCGCGGACGGATTCCGGGGCGCCGTGGACGGTGAGACCGGCGCCGGTGAGGCGAAGGGCCCGTCCGGGGCCGGGGCCGGGACGCTGCCCGATCCGGACCCGCTCGCCGGACCCGCGACCGGTGAGGAGCTGGACGAGGTCCTCGACACGTACCGCAACGCGAGCGGCCCGGGCCGTGTGCTCTTCCTGCTCGACAGCTCCGGCTCGATGCGGAAGTCCTGGGAGGGTCCGAGCGGCGCCCCCGGGATGCTGAAGCAGTCGCTCGCCGGACTCGGCAAGCAGGACGTGTACGGGGTGTGGGCGGTCGCCGACACGGGCCCCGGGCCGTACACCGAGGTGCTCCGCTTCGGCTCGCACACGAACACGGAGGCGAGGGACAGGATCGACGAGAACGCGCAGGTGAGGGATGCCGAGGCCGACCCGTACCGGGCGCTCTCCGCCGCCCTCGACGACATGGCGGAGAAAAGTACCGACGACCGGGGTCCCCGGCTGATCGTCTATCTCACGGACGACGAGGACAACGACCGGCTGACCGGCGCCGGGCTGTCCAGGCTGCTCGCGTCGGCCAAGGACAAGGAGATCCCGGTCGTCGTGGTGTCGCTGAAGGCCGACGCGTGCCTCAAGGACCGTCCCGATCGGAGGATCGCGGACGCAAGCGGGGGACGCTGCCTCGACGGCACCAGCGGTGACGTCATCGCCGCGCTGTCGGACGAGGTCGCCAGGACCGGATCAGGAGACCAGAGATGATGCCGTCCCGCGCCCGGCGCCCCGTACGATTCCGCGCGGCGGCGTTCGTCGCCGCACTCGCGCTCTCGGTCACCACCGCCTGTGTCGGCGGCGGCGCGGACGGCGGGCAGGAGAGCGTCGGCGGTGGTGCGGGCACGACCGCCCAGGACTCCGGCGGCGGCCACATCTGGGTGGCCAGCGGACGTGATGTCACCGGCAAGGGCGGTATCCGCCAGCAGCTCGTGGACGACTGGAACACCGCGCGGAAGAAGAAGGAGAAGGCGGGCGGGCCCGTCTTCCGCGCCCACCTGGTGGAACTGCCGGGCTCGGCCGACCAGCAGCGCAGTCAGCTGCTGGGCGCGCTCCAGTCGGGCAGTGCGACGTACGACGTGATCAATCTCGATGTGACGTGGGTACCGGAGTTCGCCGCGGCGGGCCTCATCAGCCCCCTGGACGACAATCTGCTCGACAGCGACGTGATCGATTCCGTGGCCCGTACGGGGCGCTGGAACGGCAAGGTCTACGCGGCGCCGTTCAACAGCGACGTCGGGCTCCTGTTCTACCGGCGTGACTACCTGAAGCAGGTGGGTCTGAACAGCGTGGAGCTGGACGGGAAGGTGAAGACCTGGAGTGACCTCCAGGCGGTGATGAACGACATCAACGAGGCGGAGAAGCCCCCGCCGTTGTACGAGAAGGGGTGGACGACGCAGCTCGGCCGTTACGAGGGGCGAACGGTCAACGCGATCGAGGCGTTCGCGTCCGTGGACGGCGCTCCGGCTCTCACCGACGGCGAGGGTCGCTACACGGGGAGCACGGACAGCCTGGTCGGCGGTGTGGGCGAACTGCTCGACCGTACAACCCAGCCGCTCATTCTCGACCGTGCCGAGGAGTCGGACGAGACGGAGTCGCTGTCGGACTTCACGGCGGGCAGGACCGCTTTCCTGCGTCACTGGCCGACCGCCTACGCCACCCTGCACCAGACCTTCGAGGCCGAGCAGCTCGGGGTGATACCCCTGCCCGGCAAGGCCGTCCTGGGCGGCCAGAATCTCGCCGTGAGCAGCAATTCCGAGCACGCGGCGGCGGCCCGGGATCTCGTCACCTTCCTCACCGCCGCGAAGAGCCAATGCCGCCTGCTGCGGGCGGGGTTCGCGGCGACCAGGAAGTCCGCCTACGCCGCGAACCCGGCCGACTGCCGGGACGGGACCGGGGGCGACGCCTCCGCCTCGCCCCCTTCCGCGTCGCCCTCCGGCTCGGGTGAGAGCGCCGACCCCATGCCGCGCGACGCGTTCGGCCGCCCGGAGTA
Source organism: Streptomyces sp. NBC_01498 (assembly GCF_036327775.1). Taxonomy (NCBI): domain Bacteria; kingdom Bacillati; phylum Actinomycetota; class Actinomycetes; order Kitasatosporales; family Streptomycetaceae; genus Streptomyces; species Streptomyces sp. NBC_01498. The sequence continues at coordinate 1,446,835 of NZ_CP109598.1, forward strand.
CGCGACCGGGACGCTGCTGACCGCCCTGCGGAACGCGGCGCAGCGCCCCCGTACTCCGTACTACGGCGCGTTCACCCAGGCGTTCACCAGCGCGCTCGACCCGCTCTTCCTCGACAGTCGTCCGAAGGACAAGGTGCTCGCGAAGGCGCTGGACAAGGCGTTGCGCGAGGCGATGCCCACCGCCGACTGACGTGTGGTCGGACACCGATGGGTGAAGAACTGACGATGCGTCAGACAGCGTCCAGTTGTGCCACCTCGGCGGCGGTGAGTTCGAGGTCGGCGGCGGCGGTCGAGTCGGCCACCGTCTCCGGGCGGCTGGAGCCCGGAATCGGCACCACCGCGGGCGACTTGGCCAGCAGCCAGGCCAGACAGACACGCTGCGGGCTCACTCCGTGCGCGTCGGCGACGCTCTGGAACGGGGAGTGCGAGGAGCCGAGTCCACCGGCGTTCCTGATGCCGCCGAACGGACTCCACGGCAGAAACGCGACCCCCAGCTCCGCGCACAGCTCCAACTCCGGTTCGCTGGAACGGAACGCCGGTGAGAACTGATTCTGTACGGCGGCGAGCCGGCCGCCGAGGATGTCGTAGGCCAGTCGGATCTGCTCCGGATTCGCGTTGGAGATGCCGGCCTGCTGGATCTTGCCCTCGTCGAGCAGGTCCCGCAGGGCGCCGACGGACTCCTCGTACGGCACCCCCGGGTCGGGGCGGTGGAACTGGTACAGCCCGATCGCCTCCACCCCGAGCCGGCCGAGCGACGCCTCGCAGGCGCGCCGGAGGTGCTCGGGCGAGCCGTCCAGCGTCCAGGAGCCGTCGCCCGGCCGCAGATGACCGCCCTTGGTGGCGACCAGGACCTCGGAGCCCCGGCTGTGCGACGCCAGCGCCTTCGCGATCAGGGACTCGTTGTGGCCCACCTCGTCGGCGTGCACGTGGTAGGCGTCCGCCGTGTCGATCAGCGTCACTCCGGCGTCCAGCGCCGCGTGGACGGTGGCCAGGGACCGGGCCTCGTCGGGCCGCCCCTCGATCGACATCGGCATACCGCCCAGTCCGATCGCGCCGACCTCGGCGTCACCTATACGGCGGGTCTTCATGGTGTCTCGTTCTCCTTGCCGCTGACACGCCCCACCGGGGTCCCGGCGGGCTCCTTCGGGTGTGGCTCCTGCCCGGTGGGGCGTTCCCTACCCGTCGGGCGGAGAGGTGAACGCGCGTGTCCTGTCGGCGAAGGACCGGTCCGGGGGCGCCCGCGTGGTCGGGCCGGGGACACGACTGTTCGGACAAGTCCCGGGTGTTCGGCGGGAGTTCGGTCCGGACGCGGCCCGGCCGTCCTCTCAGGGGCAGAGTTGGTTCGGCCGCGGCTGGCACTCCCCCGGGTCGCCCGGGTCCACCGGGCCCGAACCCGGGTGGAAGTTGGACCACCACAGGGGCCGGCCGTTGAGGCGGACGACCAGGTTCCCGGCGTTCTGGATCGTCAGGTACGCGCCCGGACTGCCTCCGGTGCGGCTCTCCCACAGGGGGCGGAAAGCGGCGTCGTAGGCGGTGAGGTTGCCGTCGGCCTGGACGTAGAAGTACGTGCCCACTCCGTGGGTGCCGACGGCGGTCCAGATGGCGACACCGTCGCGGTAGAGCACCACGTGCCCGTCGTCCTGCTGCCGCAGGACGGTGCTCCCGTCGGGCGAGGACCAGCTCTCCCCGCGGGCCAGCCGCGAAGTGGCGGGGATGATCGTCTCGGTGGCGTCGGCCGAACGGGCCGCCGTCACGGACGGGGACCCGCCGGACGCGGCGGGCGCGGCCTGCGCCGGGCCGGTCAGCAGCCCGACGGCCGCCGCCAACGCTCCCAGGGCGGTGCCTGCGAGGGGGACGAACGAGCGCGAAGACTTCATGACGGATGTTCTCCTCTGCGTCGGAATGAGCGTGGCCGGGCACGCCCGCCACCGTGCGGCGGCAGGCCCAGTCTCGGCACGGCCGACGGTGGCGCGCGAGGTCCTTCGACGCCCGTCGAATCCGGACAGCGCACCGTGCGACAACCGCCGCCTCCCGGCCAGATCAACGGCATGGCGAACGTCCCCCGGCGGCGGCGTCTAGCGTGGCCGTACGCACGAGTTGACGGCGTCCGGCGCGGCCCTACGCACGAGTTGGCGGCGTCTGGCGTGGCCCTACTCACGAGTTGGCGGCCGTCGGCGCCGCCGTACGCACGAGCCTTGGAGGGAAAAGCACGTGCTGCGCGTCCACTTCTCCCCCGACGACCTCGCACGCGTGCGCATCGCGGCGCACCCGGATCCGCTCGCCGAGACGATCCTGAGCCTGCCCGCTCTCCAGTCGGCGGGCGGGCACGGTGTCGCGCTGTCGGGGTGGCGCGAGCGGACCCGTGCGGGGTGGGTGCCCGCGCTGCGGCCGTTGCTGGAGCTGGCACCGGCCGGGCCCGGGGAGTACGTGCCCGAGGTGTTCGCCCACGCCACCGGCGTCACCCTCGCGGACGGCATCGACCACACCTGGTCGCTGCCGCGCCGCCAGTGGGCGGCCGACCTCCGTGCCACGGATCAGCTGCGTCCGCGCGCACCCCGGTGGATCCACGCCCTGCACCACGGCGACCGGGAGTGGGGCGGGCTCGTACGCGGGGCCCTGTCGCGTTACCACGCCATGGCCATCACCCCCTACTGGGCGCAGCTGACGGCCGCCGCGCGCAGCGACCGCGCCGGCCGCGCGGCGGCCCTGGCCGACTCCGGGGTCGACGGGCTCCTCTCGGGGCTCCACCCGGACATCCGGTGGGCCTCACCCGTCCTGCACGTTCCCTGCGAGTCGGACGGCGATCTGCGGCTGGCGGGCAGCGGCGTCCTGCTGGTGCCGACCTTCTTCTGGCCGAAGCCGCTGGCCCTGGTCGACAACGCCGACCCCGGACGTCCCCTGGTGCTGCGCTACCCCGTCGTACACGAACTCGCCGATCACCGCGCGGTGTGGGCGCCTTCGGCCCTCCCGGGCCCCGACGGCGGGCTCGCCGCGCTGCTGGGCACCACACGCGCACGCGTGCTGCGGGCGGTGGAGACCGCCGCGAGCACGTCCGAGCTGGCCCGCCGCACCGGCATCTCCGACGCGACGGCGAGCCACCACACGGGTGTGCTGCGCGCGGCGGGCCTGGTGACCACGCGACGGGACGGCAACCGTGTCCGCCACGCGCTCACCCCCCTCGGGCGCGCCCTGCTGGGTGCCGGGCCGCCCTGACGCGCACGCGGCCAACTCGCTTCGCGGGGATCGGAACAGGGGGCACGTCCACGGCGTACGGAACTTTCCGAGCGGGCCCTGGTCGACCGGGCGCTTCGCGGGCCGCTCCTGAAGTGAGTTGTGCGCATGGGCTGTTGGCACGTCGCCGAGCCGCACACGGTCCCTCGTCCGGCCGTTCGGCCGGACTCACCGGTTGTCGCTCCGGTCCGCGCCCTCATTCCGGGACGGGCATGACGAGCGTGGTCATGAAGTCGACGGCCCCTTCCCGCCGGTAGAAGCGCAGGGCGCCCTCGTTGCCCGCGACGACGGAGATCTTCATGACCTGGACACCGGACTCGGCGAGACGTGCGCGCACGGCCCCGATCAGGGCCTGTCCGACCCCGCTGCCGCGCGCCTCGTCGTCGACGACGAGGGTTTCCAGTACGCCGACCCGGTCCCCCCACTGCCACGACCCCGGGGAGTCCAGGACGCGTACGACCGCGTAGCCGAGCAGCTGGTCTCCGTCCCGGGCGACGAGTACCGCGGCGAGCGGCTCCCGCAGCCACGCGAGGTACTGTGCCCGCCGCAGAAGCCACGAGTCCTCGGGGGGACGAACGGGGCCGAGAGCCGCCAGGTGTGCCGCCTCCCGGCTGTGATGGGCCAGGAGTTGCCCCCACAGCCGCTCCAGGCGGTCCACCTCGGAAGACGTCAGGACGTCGATCACAGGATTCATGCCGGGAAGCGTAGCCACGCGGCCGGCGCAGGTCCCGGGCCGACCTCCTCGCGGAGCGGTCGGCGGCAGAGGCACCCGGGGTGTCACAGGCGAGGGGCCCCGCCCCGTTTCTCCCGCCAGAGCAGTCCCAGCAGAGAGGGGCCGCCGAGGGCCCCGGTGACCAGCCCGACGGACTCCTCGTCCCCCAAGTCCCCCACCACGAGCCCCAACGGCGGCCCGGGGAGTCCTCACGGAACTCGCGAAGCGCCTGCGGCCCTGACCGCGGAGCGACGGGTCACGGCTCCGGCCGACGGCACATACCGTCGGCCGGAGCCGTGCGCCGCCCGGGATCAGGCGGGCGGGGTCAGGCAGCGGCGGAGCAGCCGTTCCAGACGCAGTTGCGTCCCCTCGCGGTCGAACACCTGAAGCGCGTCGAGGAAGCTGACCAGCCAGCGCGCCTCGTCCTCGGAGTCGATCCGCACCGCCACGGCCGTCACCGCGCTCTCCAGGTCGAACGTGCCGTCCGTGAACTCCTCGTCCAGCGCCCGGTACGCGGTCGCGAGCAGCCGGTCCGCGTAGACACCGGTCGCCTCGGCGAAGGCACGCGCCTCCACCTGATCCATGACCAGACCGGCCAGGCGCCGCAACACCTCGTCCGGGTCGCCGAGTTCACCGTGCAGCCGGTGGGCCCGGTCCACCAGGAGCGGCCAGCCGCCGGTGAGTTCGTACAGCCGCTCGAGGCGGTCCTCCGTGTGGAACATCTCGACCCGCTGCGTCCAGCCCCGCAGGCTGCGCCGGTCGTGACGGCGCAGCACGACAGGCGTGGCCGAGGTGTGTTCGGCGCCCGTCAGCTGGGTACGCCACAACTCCAGCTGGTCGGGATCGGTGACCAGCACGACCGCACGGGTCACCCCCGGCGTCACCGGCAGCAGTGTCTCCGCCCAGTCGACGGCCTCCCGGCACGCCTCAGGCTTCGCCGGGTAGGTGGCGAAGTCGTGGATGATGACGCGCCGTTCCCGTGGGCGTCCGCCCGTCAGCTCCTGCTTGTAGACCTTCGGGCTGCCGACGGGGGGCAGAGTCCAGTCGGCGATGCGCCCGGCGATGGTCCGCAGGGTGTTGCCGACGTCCTTCACGCCGGTGGCGAGGGTGCCGAGGACCACCTTCGTCTGATTGGCCCGTTCGCCCAGCAGATCGTCCAGCTGGGTGATGGTGAGCGGGGCGGACCGGCCGTCGGACAGTTCGGGGCGGCCCTCCTGGACGATGCTCTCCTGGAGTTCACAGTCCTGGTCGGCGCGCAGCAGCCGTTCCTCCACCTCGTGCGAGGTGCCGATCATGCGCAGGGCGTTCGGTCCCCGCAGATGCCAGCCCTGACCGTCGTGGTTGGGCGCGAGGACACCGAGTCCCACCATCTCGGAGAGGTAGGCGCGGAAGCCCTCGGTGTCGAGCTGCTGGAAACCCGCGCGCCAGAACGTCTCGCACTCCTCCCGCAGTTCGGTGTCGGTCAGCCGCACCTCAAGACCGCGGTGGCGGGCGTGCCGGGCCAGCACGTTGGCGATCACGTCGTAGCGGTGGTCGAGGCTGAGGGTGTCCTTGAAGGCCGCCGAGATCGCGTCCCGGAGCCCGGAGTCCGACTCCACCGTCTCGATGTCGGAGTCCTCCACGGTGTACGGGGGTACCGCCACCCCCCGCTTCGCCCGCTTGCGGTGCATGACCTCGACCAGCCGGTGTCCGAACATCTGGAGCAGGAACGGCTGGTACGAGCAGTAGCCCAGCACCCGGTTGACCAGGTCGAGGTCCTTGAACTCGAAGCCGAGCACCCGCATCGGCTCGACCAGCAGGTCGGCGGCGAACTGCGGGGCGAGCGGACCGATGACCTTCGGCGTCTGCGCGAGATGGCCGAACGGGCCGTTGCTCGCCAGCTTGGCGAACCGCTGCACCGAGTGGAGCCCGGCGAAGACGACCTTGGCCCGGTCCTTCGTGTCGGAGCCGAGCCCCTTGAGCCGCTTGGTCTGGTCGAAGCGGGGGGCGTCGGCCTCGAAGAACTGGTCGCACTCGTCCAGCAGGATCAGCAGCCTTCGGCGTGAGTCCCCCTCCAGCCAGCGCCGGATTCCGGCGCGGACCCGGTCCGAGATGTTCTGCTTCGCCTTCCGGTTCGGCAGCCGGTCCAGCACCTGGGCGGCGGTCAGTTCCCGGTCCAGCACGCTCCACAGCGCTTCCGGTCCCAACGCGCTGCCCTTGCCGATGTTCTCGTGGTCGAGGTTGACGTACACCGCCTGCTGGTAGCCGGGGCGCCGCTCGGCGAACCGCTCCCCGGCGTCCGCGAGCAGGGCCGACTTGCCCAGACCACGGCCGCCGAAGATGACCTGCGTGCCGCGCGGGTCGATGATGCTCTGGCGTTCGGCGTCGCGCCCGTAGAACATCTCGCCGCCGATCCGGCCGCGCTTCTCCCGGATGTACGGGTTGACACCGGAGAACGGCAGCAGAGTCTGGGTCGCCGTGCTGATCTGCCGGTTTCCCCGGGCGGCGAGATAGGCCAGCGCGGCATCGTCCACCACGAGCAGCGGCTGCAACTGGTCAGATCCGGCGGCGAGTTCGACCCGGGCCTCGGGACTGAGCGTGCCGAAGTAGACGACCAGCAGGCTCGGCCCGGTGGTGTCACGCTCCGCCAGGCTCATCACGAACTGGGCGGACGGCCGGCCCCAGACCATCAGCACCCGCAGGATGCCGCCCTGTTCCTTGATCTCCGAGCCGAAGGCGGGCACCTTCGCCTTGCCGTTGGTCTCCACCTCGGCCTCGAAGAGGCGGTACTCACGCCGACGCGTGTGCGGAGCCCGCTCGTCGGTGGGCCTGGCGCCCTTGGCCTCGTAGCCCAGCAGCTTGAGCAGCGGCGGAAGCTGGCGCCGCCCGGACACCTCCAGCCGGTCCCGGGGCTCGATCGCGCCCAGCTCGCGCCACGCGTCGAGCGCGTCGGCGGCGAGTGCCGCCTCGTCGGGGGAGAGCGCGGCGTAGTCCAGTACCGGCAGCGTCGGGTGGGTACCGCCCCTCCGGACGAGCGCGACGAGCGCCTGGTCGATGCCCTCCGGCAGCCCGCCGGGCACCGCCGGGAAGAACTCGGTCAGATAGGGGTCACCGGTCTCGATCTCCGGAACCTGCTCCCCGATCTCCAGGAAGTAGACCAGGTCGGCGGCGGTGGCCAGCCCCCCGGTGTCGAGATGGCGCAGTACCTGCGCGCGCTCGGGGGCGGTGGTCTCGAGCGCGTCGAGGCGGGCCCTGATCCGGTCGGTGGCCTGCTGTCGGAAGAGCGGCAGGTCGCCCCGTACGGTGTCGAGCGCCCTGCGTACGTCGACCAGGTCGGGTGTGTCGGCGCCCTCCAGCCGGTTGCGGGCGTCCGCCAGCATCTCCTGGAGCCGCAGGTCCTGGTCGTCGGTCACGGCGCCGTCGGCCTGGGCGCGGTGCAGTTCGGAGACGAGTTCCTCCCGCGTGCGCCGCAGTTCGGCACGCCGTACGGCCTCCCGCTCCTCGATCTCGTCGAGCGGCGGCGGGGTGAATTCCCCGGCGCGGGTGGCGGGCAGCAGTTCCAGCGCGGCCAGCTCGATGATCGTACGGGCGGCGGCGAAGGCGTCGTGCGCGAGCCGTTCGGCCAGTGCCTCCGCCCAGTTCCGCCCGACGGCGACGACGAGCTGGTCCAGCGGCGCCGTCTCGCCCCGTCGGTCGCACACCTTGAGCAGTTCGATGTCCAGCAGGATCTCCGGGGCGACGGAGCCGCCGGGGCGCGCGCTCCCGGTGTCGCCGGCCAGCAGGGCGAACAGCTCCTCCATCGAGTCGCGGGCCGCCCACGCCGTCGCGGTGGCGAACGTGCCAGAGCGGCGGGCCAGTTGCGCCAGTTCGCCGAGGACCGCCTCCTTCCCGTCCAGCAGGGACCGGCGCAGCGCGCCGATGTCCTTGACCGCCCGGTCACCGTCGGAGCGCTTGCGGTGGTGGGCGGCCTCCGCCATCAGGCACCACTCCTTGAGCAGGCCGGTCACCCGCTCCACGAGATGCACCAGGTCCTGGCGCCCGGAGCCCTGGAGCGGCTTGCCGCTGGACCCTCGGTGCCGGCGGTCCATGCGGTCGATCTCGTTGTTGATCTCACCCAGTTTGGACAGGCGTTCGCTCTGCTCGCGTACCCGGTTCACCGTCTCGCGGTCGTCCTCGGCCACGCTCGTCAGCAGTTCGCCGAGCATGCCGTCCTCGGCCAGCCACCGCTTGGCTATCTCCGTCGCCCGCGCGAAGCGCAGCTTCGGCGGCGCCAGCAGGGCGTGGCACTGTTCGCGCAGCTCCCGCAGCCGGGCCTCGGTCCCGGCGGCGTCGGCGATGACGACCAGCGGCGAGGCGATCATCAGCGCCCCGCTCAGCGCCCGGTCGGCCACGGCCGCCGCGACCTCTCCGAGCCGTTCGGGGAGCCGGGGCACCAGCACCCTGAGCTGGGCTCCCGCCACGTGGTCGCCGGTGATCAGGGCCGTACGCAACAGGGCGGGCAGCAGCAGGAGTTCGCCGCCCTCGGCGTCCCGGCCGCCGTGACCGTCGTACTGCTGGAGAAGGTCGGCGGTCAGCCGGGCACCCTGGCTGTCACCCGAGGTGAGCAGCGCGGCGGCACCGGCCAGACGCAGCGCCGCCACCTGGGCCTCGGGGTGCGCGGCGGCGCGCGCGACGTGGTGGGCGAGGCCGAACCGGCGTTCCACGATGAGCCGGACGAGGGCCTGTTCGACGGAGGACCCGGCCACGCGGGTGGCCTCGGTGGCGGCGGCGGTCTCGGTCCGGGCGGGACGCTCCGCCTCGGGCACGGTGGCGTCCGCGGCCGTCGCGCCGGACGGCACCGGGTCGGACGACACGGCCTCGACCTGGGGCGCAGGCTCGACCGCCGCCTCCGCCTCGGGCTCGACCGGCGGGGTGGAGGGTGTGACCTCGGCCTCGGCCCTGGCCTCGCTGTCGTGAACCTGGTCGCCGCCCTCACCGCTCTTGACCTGCTCCGCCGACGGGGGCGCGGTCTCCCCGTTCACCACGACGGGGGTGGCGGCTTCGGCCTCCGGCCGGGCCCGGGAGGCGGTCTTCTCCCCGGGGGGCGTCTCCGTCTCCTCCGAGAGGTGCCCGACCGTTCCGGTCCCAGCCGGTGCCGGAACGGACTCCGCCACCCCCGTCAAGGTCAGTTGCGGTGCCAGGGCCGCCGCCGAGGCGTACTCCGGCCACACTCCGACGACGTGCCCCATCAGGGAAACGATCTCCTTCGCGGCGTCCTCCCGGCCGCCCAGCCGGACGAGCCGCGCCACTGACGCCAGCGCGTCGCTCTCGTGGCGCTGCGGCTCCTCCCACGTCGCCGACGCCAGAAGGCGCCCGGCCGCGGCCCGCACCGCCTCGGCCGCCGGGGCGGCGGGGCTGTCCGGCCCGGCCGCGACATGCAGCAGTTCCTCCAGCGTCCGGCGGACCGGCAGGTCACGTTCGCGCGCCTCCCGGTGCGCCCGCGCGGCGGAGACCAGGTCCGCGAGGCGCGGCGGTACGTCCCCGAGTCCCGCCGCACGGAACACCGCCTCCGCGCGTGTGAACTCGGCGCCCAGCGCGGTCAGCGGAGCGAGGTGCTCCTCCCCCGGCGCACGGCCGTCCAGGACCGCTTCGGTCACCCTCGCCGCGGCCTCCCGGGCCTCGGCCACGGCGGACTCCAGCGCTCGGCAGGCCGCCTCCGGATCGGCCGCCTCCGGATCCGACCGCCGGAGCGCGGGGGCGGTCTCCGGGACGGTCACGGACGGGCCGTCGTGATCGCCGGTCCGTCCGGCGTCCATGTCCCGTCCGGGCGACGCGGCACGCTCCGCCGTCCCGCCGAAGACGAAATCGGGGTGCGCCGCCGCGACCGACCGAGCCGCGTCGAGGACGGCGTCGAACCGTGCCTTCTCCTTCTCGTCGGCCGCTGCCGCGAACCAGTCCTGGTCTCCGGCCCACAGCAGGATGTGCGCGTCGCCGACGGACGCGTTGGACCAGACGTACACGGTGATCCGGATCAGCGTCTCGCCCCACCGGGAGACGGGTTCCGGCACCGTCACGCCGTCCGGCGAGAAGATGTACGCGGTCACCTGGCTGATAACGGTGCTGGTGAGGCGCAGAAGCCCACAGGTGCACGCGTTCTGCGTCGCCTCGCGACGCAGCCGCGCGAGCACGTCCCGGCACAGGGCGGGCCCGGCCCGGCGCGGCGCGGACATCCGGATTCCCAGGCCCCTGAGCAGCTCTTGCCGCTCCTTGGGCCGCAGGGAATTGAAGGCCAGTTCCACCATGCCGACGGTCAGGTCGTTGAGGGCGGTGACGGCGGGCTGTTCCAGCGCGTTGAGCGCGGCGGCCAGGGGTTCGAGGCTCTGGGCCGTGACGCCCGGCGGGGACAGCGGTGGCCCCGTCAGGACGTGGTAGCGGTCTTGCATGTACGCGAACTCCGATTCTCTCGCTGGTGGTACGGAACGGGCTCCCTCGACGGCGAGGGAGCCGTGCGGTGCGGCAGGTGCGCCCGGGTCAGTGACCCCGGGTGTGCTCGGTGACGAAGGTGTAGCCGTCGGGCAGCTCCCAGCCGTCCGCCTTGCCGAGCCGACGGCAGTGCTCGCGGAAGGCGACCCGCTGCGCGTCGCTGGGTGACCGGCCCGGCAGCAGCCTGCGCAGATGACCGGGGACGAACTGGACGGCCTGGAGCGGTTCGGCGACCAGGCCCGTGCTGCCCCAGGGGCGTATCAGCCGGTGCCTGGCCGGTCGATAACGGACGAGCGGTATGACCACCTGGGCCTCGCGGGCGGGGAAGTGCGGCTGCCCCCGGGCGTCCCGGCTGCCCCGGGCCCGCTCCAGCAGGCGCCGCGCGAGGAGTTCCGCCACGGCCGCCTCCAGCGCCGCGGTCTGCGCCGGTGCCCGGCGGGGCCCGTACACCACGGCGGGCAGCACGGAGGGGTCCAGCAGGGCGTGCCCGTCGAGGGTGAGCAGTCCACAGCGGCGTACGGCGCGCATCACCAACTGCCGAGGCGCGAGCCCGGCGGCCGTGTCGCCCTGCCGGCCGCTGCCGGGTACGTCGTCACGGGTGAGGACCTGGGGGTCGTAACAATGCCCGATCACCCGTTCGTCGACCCGCACCGGCTCGTCCAGCGGCACCGTGGCCACGTGGATCAGCGCCCCGCCGCGACGCCACCGGCACTCGGTGATCAGGCCGGGGAAGAAGTCGGAGGGCCAGGCCACCGGCGCCAACCGGCCGCTTTCCCGGCCGAGTTCGGCGACGCCTTCGTGGGTCGTCCGCTCCCCGTCGTGATCGAGCACGAGGCAAAGGCGGAGGGCCGGAAGTTCGGGTGCGACCTCCGGAGGGAGCGGGAACCAGCCGCCGACGAGGTGGGCCAGCCGCAGCGGCGCGCGCCAGACGATCTCGTCGGCGTCGCTCCGCAGCAGCCTGCCCGCCCCGAGGGACGGATCGTCGGCGGGGGCCATGTCGACCGGCTCGGCGTCCGGCTCCTCGGCCACGGCCACGGTGGACAGCCAGCCGTGTCCGGCGGGGGAGAGTGGATCTCCTGGAGTTTCCGCGTCACCGGGATGGTGGGACCGCCACACCCCGCCGCCCTCGAAGGCGTCGTCCAGCGCGATCCGGGTGCCGTTGTCGAACAGCCCGTACCGACCGACCTGTCGTAAGGCGTCGGCGACCGCCAGGTTGGCCCGGCACACCGCCGTGGCGTAGCCGACTCCCTTGAGCGGATCAGCCGCGCCGGGGAAGCCACGGAGCCCGGGACCGGTCGCCGTGTACACGGCGACCGGTGAGCCGAGGCCGTGGCGCCGCCGATTCGGGGTCGCCGCGCGTTTCAGCGCCGCCACGAACGACGCGAGATCACCGCCGCCGAGCGGTCCGGTGTCACGCGCACTGTCCGCGAGCACGGTGCGGGACATCGCGTAATGCCCCCATGTACGTGCCCCGGGAAGCGAGTTGAGGACTCCGCGCACCGTGTCGAGGAGACCGAACAGCCCGGCGCGCAGCGTGTTCTCGTCCGTACCGCCGACCAGTTCGGCGAGGGAGACCGGCACGAAGGGGCTGAGCAACTGCTCCCGGGCCGTCGTCAGCAGATGTTCCGCGTACGCTGTCGGCTCGTCCCGCCGGGCGGCTTCCGGGGACGGGTGACAGACGTCGACGACCACATGACCGTCCCCGTTGATCCAGCGGCGGCGGGTGCGTAATCGGTGGAGCTGCGCCGGGGACGGGCTCAGCGCGGGACCGAAGGCGTGCAGGTCCGGGACCAGTAACTCCCTGCGCCGGGGCCGGGGATCCTGCCCCGGCCGGCCCGGCCCCTCGGCCCCCACGGGCGCCCCCGACACCCAAGGGGGAACATCTCCCAGTGAGCCCAGCTCCGGGTGGGCGCCCTCCCGGTGGACGATCTCGGCATACAGCGGATCGGACCCGGTGACGACGCACACCATGGCCCCGACGGGAAGCACGGGGGCCGGACCGCCGAGAGTGATGACGGGAAAGTCGTCGAGCCGCAGCGGGCTGGCGCCGTAGCCGTCACCGCCGATGTCGAACCCGAAGTAGACGGCGTTGAAGGCGACGTCGGTGTGCACCGGCGCCCGGCGGGCCGAGACGACCGCGTCGAGGTACCGCCCCAGCCGCTCCCGCTCCGGGCCGGGCACGGAGTCGTACCCCCGCGTCATGGCCGGGGTCAGAAGGGCCTGGTCACCGTACGGGTCGGGCACCGGCAAGGAATCCGCGCACGGCGGCGACATCTCCCGCCGCTCGTCGGCCAGTTCCGAAACATACGGGTCCCCACCCATGTCACCTCCACCACACGGGGGGCCACCTCGACCCGGTGCGCGGTTGTTTGCGCAGACTATGTCCGCGCGTGGTGCTCCCGTGGCACTTTTGACACTTCGCGACCGGTTGACACCGACCCACACCGCTGGGATCGCTCCCCGCCGCAGCATAAGCAGCCGTGACGGACCGGCTGCGGAACGGACAGGACGCACGAACTCCTCGCCGTGCTCGGTGAACTGGATCCCACCGCCAGACTGGAAGTGTCCGCGCCTGGCGGCCCGACGAGCGCGGGCGGCAAAAGGCGGCACGTCCGCCGAGACGGTCGGACTGCTGCTGAGCGCGGCGCGCGAAGCGGGACGAGGGCGGTGTGCGACGGTCCAACTGGCGCCGCTGCTCAACCAGCAGATGGAGCTCGCTCCGGACGGAAAGCGGCCGGGACGTGCTCCGGCCCAGTGACGTGCCTCCCTCCACAGCGGCGTCGTCGCGGAACTCCTGGATACGGGTGACGCGGACCTGGGCTCGCGGGCAGCCGGCCGGCAGAAGGGCATCGACGCCCAGATACCGCGTGCGGTCAGGGAGTTACTGGACGAACTCGGACTGCCGGAACTCGAACCACTGGATCCGTCCGCCCGCTCAGCCTCCGGACAGACTGCGCACGACATACGTCATGTGCTGAACGTTTCCCGCCCACAGCCACTCGGCCGGCCCGCCCGTGTCCTTGCCGGTCGAGAGTGGCCCGTGCGCGCAGTCGCTCAGCCATCTCTCGCCCTCTCCCGTACCCGTTCCCCGGAACTCGGGCAGTTCGATGATCTGCCGGGCCATGCCCCGATTGACGGCGATCCGGTCGTCCCCGCGAGTCAGCACCTTGAACAGAAGGTATGAACTCTCGGTCGTGTAGCGCAGCACACCCCAGGGCGGTCCGCCCTTCCTCGTCACTCCCAGAGCCTGTGCCAGGGCACTGGGATGCTGCACGCCGTAGTCGCCGTAACGGAGCATCGAGGCATAGGCCCTGCCCATGGCACGCACCTCGTGCCACATACGCCACTCCGCCCGGGGCCCCTCCCACGGACTGTCCTCCAGCATGTCGGCGGTGGCCCGGGGAACACCCCCTCCCAGGAGAACGGCGCTCCGCCAGACCGTCAGGGGTATGAGTGCGTCGAGGGCCCGCAGCGCCTCCTTCCCGGCGTCGGGCCGGTCATCGAGCACGGCTTCCATGGCTCAACGGCGTACAACCGTGACAGCGACGAGCCGCAACGTGCGGGCTCGGCGCTCCCGGCTCGGTGTCGCGTGGAAGACGAGTCTGTCGGTCCTCGCCGCTGCGCGCTGTCGTACGTGCCACCGCAGGTGTTCAGCCGCAGGGCGGGTGGCGTACTGCCGCAGGCCCGAACCGTGAACGCCACATCGCCCTCATCCTCGTGGCGCAGGGTGATCTTGTCGCGGGGCCGCGGCAAGGAGAGTCCGCAGAAGACACCCGTCCGGTCCCCGCGCCGACGATCACGACCGCCGAGGCCGCCCGGCCGCGGTACGTCGCTCGCCCACCGCATCCGGGCGGGGTCCTTCGTGAGGCCGAGGCAGCCGTTCACTTTCACCACTGTCCGGCGGGGCTCCGGTCGGCACCGTCGGCGGGCGTCCGCGTCCGGGCGCATCGGCAGAGACCCAGTGGCCTTCGCCGCCACCGTTCGCGCTGCCCGGAGATCACCCTCGCGTCTCTTGCCCGCCACTCGGACAGGGAACCGTCGGCCGCCGGGGCCGGCTCGTCGGTGGAGCGCGCGCCGGTTGTCCGGGCCCCGCGCAGGTCGTTCTCCCCCAACCCGGCGCTGTCGACGGCCGGTCCTCCTGGTCGTCCCGGGTCCTCTACGGGCCGCCGCACGTCGCTGACCCCCGCCCGGCGTGGTGCCGGGCGGGGGTCAGTGGTGCGGGAGGGAGCCGTACGGTCAGGAACCGCGTACGGCTCCGGGGATCGTCAACGGGATCCGGGCGCGGTGTCCTTGGCCCGGAAGGGCGGTCGCGGGGACGTGCCGGCTGTCGGCCGCGCGGGGCGGCCGACAGCGCGGTGGCGTGTGCCGACCTCAGGTCAGAACGTGCCCGCGGAGTTGCACTTGGCCTTCTGGTTGATGCAGTCCTTCACCCGGTGTCCGAGAGCGGCGTTGTCCCAGGCGTTGAAGAAGTCACCGTGGATGGACGATGCCATGCCCGAGGCCAGCTTGAAGCCCGCCGTGGTACCGCTGGTCGGGTAGCTGGTGACGAACGAGAGGTTGGGGATGGCGACGGGGTAGGCGCCGCTGCACTTGCCGTCGTAGGCGAACGCCACGTGCGACTTGTGGTCGGGGCTGTCGAGGTTCTTGCCGTCCCAGCAGTCGGGGAAGACGAGCTGGTGGGTGAGCTGGGCGGTCGGGGCGCAGCGCGGCCAGTTGCCGTCGGCGCTCCGGCCGATCTCACCGCCGATACCCGCGCACCAGAACTGGCCGGGCGATCCCGCCGGGGTGGGCGACTGGGTCAGGGCGCTGCCCGCGATCATGCGGAATCCCTGCGGGAAGGGCACGGTCACCGACGGGTCGGGGAGCCGGGAGCCGTAGTAGACGATCATTTCCCCGGGCTCGACGGCCTTGTCGTTCTCGTAGAGGGTGGGGATCCAGTACGCCGAGAGGTCGTTGGCGGGGGTGCAAGTGGTCGGCGCGTTGCCCAGCAGCGAATCGGTCGTGGAGAACGCGTTGGTGCTCTTGTTGCCGAAGAAGCTGTGCATGTGGGACGCGCCGGGAAGGCCCGGGAAGACGATGGGGTCGTCAGGCTTGGAGTGGCTGTACTCGCAGGTGGCGTTGAACTCCGGCACCCGGACGATTCCGGCGGGCACCGCGGCCGGTGTCATGGCACGGAACTGCGCCAGCTGGGCGTTCCACTTGGCCTGGTCGATCGGAACCCATCCGGCCGCCGCGGTGTCGCCTTCGCCGACGAAGGAGAACCAGTTGATGTTGGCGAAGTCACCGGGGGTCGCGCCGCGCAGCACGGCGAACACCGTCTGGGAACCGGTGGGGTGGGTGGTGACCTGGGTGGTCCGGGTCGCCCAGTTCTGCCAACCGCCGGTCGGGGAGACCGGTATGACGGCGAGCAGCGGGCCGGTCAGGCCGGCGGTGCGCAGCTCCACGGTGCCGGAGCCCGCGGCGGAGGCGATGCGGGCCGACACGGTCAGCCGGCCGGCCGCGCCGAGGTCGACGTTGTCGAAGCGCAGCCAGTCGCCGTCGGCGAGATACGAGGCGTTCTGCCCGCCTCCGGTGTCCGAGGTCGCCTCCAACGTGACACCCGACTGGGCCGCGTAGGACTCGGCCTGGACGGTGACCGTCGCGGCCTGCGCCTGCTGGGTCGAGACGGTCAAGCTCAGCGCGGCGGCCAGCACGACCGCCAGGGTGTTCGCCACCAGGGTGTACAGATGGACTGGATATCTGCGCATGTCATGTCCTCACGTGCATCGGGGGTGGGGGCTCGCTTCGTGCCGGATTGCGGCGATGGGGAGAGCGGGGGGCCGGGCGGTGGCGCGATTCCCGGCCGCCCCGGGCCGCCCCGAGGGAGCGGGCGGGGCGGCCCGGAACGTCGCGGACGCCGACGGCCCGGGGAGTGGGGCCTACTGATAGACCCGCACGTAGTCGACGAGCATCTTGGAGGGGAAGGGGGTGCTGGCGTCCGTCGGGCCCGGCCAGTCACCTCCGACCGCCAGGTTGAGGATCATGTAGTGCGGATGGTCGAAGATCCACGGCCCGCGTGTCTGCTCCACCTGGTCCTTGTCGAGGGTGAAGACGGTCCGGCCGTCCAGGCTGTAGGTGATGCCCTTGCTGTTCCAGTCGGCGGCCCAGGTGTGGAAGTCGTCGGAGAAGTCGGCGTTCCCGGGCAGGGTGTACGGCGAGCCGATGCCGCCTCCGCCGTTGTAGGCGGGCGCGTGGACCGTCGAGTAGGCGGTCTTCACGTCCTTGCCGAGGACTTCCACGATGTCGATCTCGCCGTTGTACGGCCACGGCCGCCCGGTCAGGAAGTCGGCGCCCATCATCCAGAACGCGGGCCACAGACCGTTGCCCTTGGGGACCTTGATGCGTGCTTCGACGCGCCCGTACGTGAACTGGAACGTCGCGCCGGTGTTCATCCGCGCCGAGGTGTACTGGCAGGTGCCGCTACCGGTCAGCGGGTCGCGCGGGCACGTCGATCCGGCGGTGACCTCCTTGCGTGCCTCCATCACCAGGTGTCCCGCACCGTCGAGTGAGGCGTTGCGGTTGTCGGTGTAGTACTCCAGCTCGTTGTTCGGCCCGGTGCCCGGGTCCGCCCTCCACTTCGAGGGGTCGGGCCTGCCGCCTGCGGCGCCGTCGAAGTCGTCGCCCCACACCAGGCGCGGCGGGTTCGCGGGATCACTCGGCAGGGGCGGCGGCTGTATCGGGGCGCCGCCCGTGCCGTACACCTGGAACTCCCACAGCGAGTAGCCGTACGGGGTGGCACGCTGCGTCCCGTACATGCGCACGTAGCGGCCGGTGCCGGAGACGGCCAGCGTCTGCTTGAAGCCCGTCCCGGACGTCGTCGAATAGATCGGCGTCCAGTCGGTTCCGTTCGGCGAGACCTGGATCTGGAAGGACTTGGCGTAGGCGGGATCCCATTGCAGGACGACCTTGTCGATCTGCGCCGTCGCACCGAGGTCGACGGAGATCCAGCCGGGATCGGTCCAGCCCGTGGTGGTGCTGGTGGCCCAGCGTGAGGCCGGATCCCGGTCGAAGGCCCTGGCGGGCGTGCACTCCCAGCAGTTCCCGTCGGCCTGCGAGGAAGAGGCCGAGCCCGGCCTGCCGTAGGAGAGCAGTGTGCCGGTGCCGCCACCGGGACCGCCGCCACCGGTGGTCCCGTACACCTGGAACTCCCACAGCGAGAAGCCGTAGGCGGTGGCACGCTGCGTCCCGTACATACGGACATAGCGGCCGGTGCCGGAAACGGTCAGGTTCTGGGTACCGCCCGTGCCCGTGGCGGTCTGGTGGACGGCTGTCCACCTCTGCGCGTCGCTGGACACCTCGATCCTGAACGCCGTGCCGTACGCGGCCTCCCAGTTGAGGACGATCCGGCTGATCTCGGTACTTGCCCCGAGGTCGATCTGAATCCACTGCGGGTCGGCGAAGGCGCTGGACCAGCGTGTCCCGGGGTCGCCGTCGACGGCGTTGCGAGCGGCGAAGGCTCCCTCGGCACTCGACGCGGTGGCGGGTTTTCCCTGAGAGAGCAGGACCTCCGCCGCCTGGGCGGAAGGGGCGGGGAGGGCGATGAAAGCGAGCAGTGAGGCCGTGACGGCCAGGAATAAGTTGAAGCGGCGCAGCAGCGTTTGCATGGGCGACTCCTCAAGCGGGGGAGGTGGGGGAGCGCTCCCTGAGAGGGAGAATGGAGGGACTGGGGAAGACTGTCAAGACCTCTTTCACCTTGAAAAAACAGCGACGTAACGCCTGCGACACACCAGGGAGCGGTCTCTCATAAACTGGGTGGCACGGCGGGAGCCACCCCGGGTGGCGCCGAGGGAGATGTACTCCCGAGCGGGCCCGTTCCGCCCCAACCTGCGGATACGCTGCTCGCATCGCCATGACGCAGAGCCGGAGGTCGCCCCGATGAGAGAACCCGCTCCGCGCACGGATCCGGCCACCGGCACGGAGGACGGACAGGCATGAAACGTCCCACTCTCGAAGTGGTCGCCGCTCGGGCGGGCGTGTCCAAATCGAGCGTCTCCCGTGTCATCAACGGAGAGACGACGGTCGCCCCGCAGATCCGGGACGTCGTCATGCGCGCCGTACAGGAGTTGGGCTACGTGCCCAACGGGGCGGCCCGCAATCTCGTCACCCGGCGCACGGACACGATCGCCGTGGTGGTCTCCGATCCGCCGCAGGGAGTCGTCTCCGACGACCCCCTCTTCTCCGCCGTGGTCCGCGCCGTCAGCAGAGAGCTGGAGACGGCGGGCAAACGGCTCGTGCTCATGCTCGCGGAATCGGACCAGAGCCGGACCAGGGTGGTGGAGTACATCGCCGGCGGCCACGTCGACGGCGTGCTCCTGGTCGCCCTGCACGGTACGGATCCGCTGCCGTCCGCACTGGCCCGGCAGGGCCTGCCGGTCGTGTCCTTCAACCGCACCTCCGCGCAGGACGTCCCGTACGTGGCCCTGGACAACGCCGACGGAGCGGCGCTGGCGGTGCGTCATCTCCTGGAACGCGGCAGGCGCCGGATCGCCACCATCACCGGACCGCTCGAACTGCACGAGGCACGTGAGCGTCTCGACGGCTACCGCCGGACGCTGCGTGACACCGGCCGTCGCTCCATCGTGGCGCTGGGCGAGTTCACCCGCGCCTCCGGCGCCGAAGCCATGCGGCAGCTTCTGGAGGACGACCCCGACCTCGACGCGGTTTTCGCGGCCAACGACCTGATGGCGATCGGCGCCCTGCGCACGCTCCGCCAAGCGGGCCGACGGGTCCCCGAGGACGTGGCGGTCATCGGCTTCGACGACATAGAAGCCGCGTCCTACACCAGTCCCGCGCTCACCTCGGTACGCAGCCCGATGGCCGACCAGGCGACGGCGGCCGTCCACCTCCTCCTCGGCCTGATCGACGGCGGCCCCACCGGGCCGGTGATCATGCCGAACGAACTCGTGGTACGCGAATCGACCTGACGTCCCGGCCGCGTGGCTGAATCCGCACCGCTCCGGCCGCTGCGATCCGGCCACGCCGAACGGCGGCCGCCACAAGCAGCGCGGCGGTGTCGGATGCCTCGCTGCCGTGCGGCACGCCCCATGCGTCGAGCTGGTGCAGCAAGAGCCGCCGGGCGAGGTGCGCGCCACGCGGGGTGGAGCTGAACCGCCGGAGAAGCACAGCCGCGAGGGGTTGTGCTTGGCCGGTCGTGGGAACGGACGGTGGAGTCATCCACCCACGATGGCGGCGCCCAGCACCCGCCACCAGGTGCGACGCGCGTACGCCGTCCCGGCTTACGCGCCCACGAGTGGCCGGTGCGCGGCGCGGGCGATTACACCCGGTCAACCTCGTCCGGAGACGGCACCGTGGATGACCTCCGGCGATATCGAGGGGACGGCCCCTGTGCCTCAGAGGTCTTGCAGGCCACTGCGCGGCTGCTGGTTCGACGGCGTGGACAGGGCGTCTGCGGCTGCTTCTACGTCGATGTCGACCTGAACTCTGCGGAACTGTTCAAGAGTCTCGAGCTCTTGGTCCGTGAAGCCTCCTTCGCTCAGACGAATGGCCTCCGCCAGGAATTGAATGGACTGCCCGATGCGAACGGCATCCTCCGCGGCGCCGCGGTGGAGCGATCGATAAGACGTGGCAGTGGGGCCCTGCCAGCCGGTCTCGATGCCGTCGACGATCTCGTCCATGCGCTTGAACTGCTCGCCGAGATACTCGTGCATGTCATCCAAATCGTCCGCCAGCTTTTTCAACTGCGACGATGCATAGGCGAGTTTGGGCTCATCACCCATGTCGGTCCCCCACGATCGAATCTGCGTTGCAAGCCGACCAACCCTAGCAACGCGGACACAACTTCACGGGCATGGAGTGTCACGCAGACGCACACCTCTATCACTCCTGCCGCTGAGGGGCCAGGCTTCGAATTGGGCAGACATGTGGCCGACATGCGCCCCGGTGCGGGCACCGGACTCCGCTCAGGTGATGAGTAGCATCATTGGTGACTGCTTCCAGGGGGATCATCACCGTGCCGAACGAAGACCGCATCACCGTTGACTTCGCTACTTTGCAGCAGCTTTCGGGTGACCTGGAAGGCATCCTCCGTGTCCTCAACGCGAAGCTGGACACGTTGTACGAGCGAACCGCCAAAGCCGTGCTGAGCTGGGACGGTGAGGCACGCGAAGCGTTCATCGACGAGCTGGACAAGTGGAGCCACTCCGCCGACGACCTCAAGGCAACCCAGGCTTGGCTCCACGAGGTCGTGGTGAAGGGGCACCTGCACTACGCCGCGGCCAACAGGTCGGTACTCGAAGGCTGGGGAGGCGGTGCCTGATGGCAGGCCCTTCCTCACCCGCCCAGCCGACGGGTGGTAGCGGCACCATCGACGTCAAGCCGAGCGACCTCTGGTCGGTCTCCGGTCGGGTCGCCGCGCAGCAGGACTTCCTGGTACGCGGCGCCAGGACGCTTCTCGAGGAGCTGGGCAAGTACCCCGACGCGGGCGGTGCCGGCGCCGAGGCCGAGAAATTCTCCCGGGCTTACAAGAAGATCGGCAATCGCTGGCTGGAGGTCTGGGGCCGGTCCGTGCTCAGCGTCGGCGGTGTCGCGGTCGGGTTCACCGAGACGGCCAACGCCTACACCCGGGCGGACGCGGCGGCCCACCCCAAGCCGGGGAAGACGGCCGAGCAGCGCCCGCGGCCCGCGGTCATCGACAAGGACCCGAACTTCGATTCGGTACCCACTATCAAGTGGGGCGACGACGACGGCGGCGACGACATCCTGCGCGGCCTGATGGAGGGCATACCCGAAATCGTCCGGGACGTCCTCCAGCCACTGTGCAAGAACGTGTTCCGGATCGGAAGGGTGGCGGACGTCCACCCCTTCCCGCAACAGCACTACCTCAACTCGCTCTGTCACAGCTGGATGAACGTATCCATCACCGCGACGTTGGGGGCGGACCAGCTCACCCAGGCGGTGGGTGCCGTCACCAACCACCAGCAGGCGGAGTGGGAAGCCGCGATGCGGACCTTCTGCAGCGCCCTGTGGGGAGGGACGGCGTGGGGGCAGCAGCGGCACGGCTACCAATGGGGGCAGACCGCCAACTCAGGTCCGGGCACGCCGCGGGTTCCCACGGGCAGTGAGCCGGTTCTGGCCGTGCTGAAGGACACTGCGGACAGAATCGCCACGGTCCTGCGCGAGTACGCCGAGGCCGCCGTCGACCTCAACCGCGATGTCGCGGACGAGCTCCACCGCGCCATGTGGAAAGCCGCCAAGGAGATCATCGAAGATCTCGCCAAGTCCAAGGACCCCAAGAGCCTCCTCGGCACCGTCACCTCCGTGATCGGCAAGGGCGCGGGCCTGATCCTGTCGTTCGACGTCAAGACGGTACTGAACATCGACACGAGCAAGCTGAACGGGATCGTCGACAAGTACACCGGCATTCTGGGGGGCCTCACCACGCGCATGGAGGCGCTGAGGGAGCCGCTGGACGAGGCATTCCGGAGCGCACCCAAGTTCGAGGCCGGCGTCGCCCGTTCGCACGGCTTCGGCACCCGGGCCCTGGAGGAATTCAAGGACTCGAAGGTCTGGCTGAAGGTAGATTCGAACGGCAACTACAACCTGAACCTCGCCGCCAACGAATACATGGCGAACGGCCATACTTTGGACAAGCACGTCGGCAAGACGGACGAACAGCTGGCGCAGCGCCTGCGTGACCAGCAGTCGGGCGGCCCGACGGCGGCCTGGCCACATGGAAAGCCGATGCCCAGCGGCTCCTCCGCCTTCCCGGACTACCAACGCGCCGAGGAATTGACCGAGCGCAACCTCAACACGAACAAGGCCGCCATCGAGGCATGGATCAAGGGGCCTCCGCCGGCCTCCGACGGCGACGTCCAGTCGTTCTACGACACGGTGCCGAGCGGCGAGACCAGTGGCCGCAGCGTGAGCAAGCAGCCGCTGGACCCCAACGACCCGCTGTCCGGATACAAGCAGGGCGGTCTGAATGCCCAGGCATACGACGTGAGTGGCGTCGACACGCGTATCCGCTACGACAGCAGCCGCAACCCTCCGTTCACTGTCATGACGTCGATGCCCTCCAAGACCTAGCGAAAGCCGAGAAAGGCCAGCACCACATGTCCGTCGACCAGACGTCCTGGGAAGCCGCGGTACGCCACTTGTACGAGGACGCGTACCCGTACGACGCCACGGGCCCGCGTCGCCACGAGAACTGGGTCCTCGACGTCCTTGCTCTGATGGCACGGGTCCCGGACCCCCGCGGCTGGACCGGTCTCGACGACGCGGCTCAGAACCCGGAGCGCGAGGCGTCCCTCACGTATCCCTTCGTCGCCCACCCGCCGGAGTACATCGCGAGGCGTCTCCAGGAGATCGATCGGGACAGTGCCGAGAACCTGCTCCTCGCCCTTACGGACGACAGCTGCACCCTGTCCAGCCTGAGTCGCTTCACCGAAAGCGAGGAGGAGCTGCGGGCGATGGCGCGCACGATCCTCGCGCGATACGGGGAAACCGCCAGTTTTCACACCAACGTCAACAAGCCCGGTCACGCGAGCGACACGCTCGACTTCACCTCGTCGAACTGGGCGTACAGCCCGCTGAGCGTGTACTCGGAGGACTACGGCCTGATCGTCGTCTCGGACACCGAGGTAGGCATGTTCTGGAACTTCGCCGACTACTGAACCGCCCGCCGCCCGTAGGAGCCCGGCCTCTGACAAGGTGATCTGAGAGGATGCCCCTGTGTTGACCCGTTCCGCCTCCTATCCCGACCGGGAGACCGCCCAGTGGGCCACCCAGCAGGTGGTGACCGCCAACGAACAGGCCGTCCACCGCTGGCTCGCCCAGAACACCCGGGCTCGCCTCACCCTCGAGGCAGCCTGGCCGTCCCGTGAGGAGCCCGTGGGCCGGGTCCAGTTGGAGGGCGACCTGCTGGCCGGGCGCGGCCCCGTCGACGTGCGCGCGGCGCGAGTGGTGCTGCGCCGCGAGGTGACGAGCCCGCTCGGTTTCGTCGTACACACGACGGTCCCGTTCTACCTGTAGGGGGCACACGCACATGTCCATGAAGCCCCTCGAACACGACCGGCGGTATGGCGAGTTGGACCACGTGATGCGCGCGTATCTGGGTCAGTCGGCCGACGACACGCCAGAGCGGCGCAGTCGCGCCCTGGACGCGTATCTCCGTCATACCTGGCATACCCGCCCCTCGGCCGTCGCGGAGGCGGAGCGCCAACTGCGCGAGTACAGCCGCAATCCTCCGGGCCGCGTCCGGCAGGAGCTGGGTGAGTTCTACTCGATCCCGGACACCGGAAAGCCCCAGTCGGACATCGGCGGCTGGCTGATTGTGCTGGCCGACCACCTCAAGAGGAGCGTCGAGGAGGGCGACGTCCCGGAGCCATCGTCCCCGCAGACGCACTGGGAGTGGCACGCGCGTTTTCCGGAGACCGCGCAACTGCTGGGGGGCTGGTTCTCGCAGGACGTCATCGACGATTTCCCCGGCCACGACGCCGCAACCGCCGACTACGCCGACACCACAAACCCGCAGTTGGTCGCCCGTCTCGTGGGTGAACTGCACGAGTTGCTCGCCCTTCCCTTGGACGACGGGGACTACGCCCTGGCTGCCGCCGAACTCGGCATGGAGGTGGGCCCGCCGGAGCCGTTCTCCCACGGCGCCTGGTTCCAGTCGCTGGCGGCGACGCTCTCCGGTGTCTGATCCGGCTGGACGGTCGGGGGACGGGCGCTCCACAGCCGCAGGATGGCACGAACGTGGACCGCGTCGCGCGGCCGAGCCCAGCCCTCGGGACCCGAAGCCAGGTGTCGGTCCGAGCCCTTCCCGGTCCCCGAACGAGTGCGAGGAGGCTCCACTACGCTCGAACCCCGGGATTCAGGACCCGAGCGTCGGAATGGCGAGCGCACAGCTACGGCGGAATCGCAGTGAACTCGACGACGTCTGATCGCCCTTGTCCACGGCCTGATCCGCTAGCTACCACGCCTCACGACACGCCTTCCACGGCCCGGCTGCGGGATTCGCGCTCCGCCTGTGGTCGAGGAGCCCTCGTCCTGAACGACTTCCCCCGTGATGACCTGGCCGGCAGGCTTGGCGAGTTCCAGGCCGGAGAGGTGCGTCTTGAGCCTTCCGGACATGAGGCGGAAGGTCGCGAAGGTGAGCCCGCCGGACACCACAGCCCCGACGAGGGGAATGGCCTTCGAGACGGACTTGGCGAAGGTCTGCTTCGTCATCTCGACGCCGAGGTAACCGGCAATCTTCTTCACGATGGGGTAGACGACACCCTTGGTCAGTGCCTGCTGAGGCAGCTTCTTGGCCACCTGCTCCGACATCATCCCCGCCACCTTCCCCACGGCGGCGTTCGCGGACTGGGTTCCGAACATCACTCCGAAGAAGAGCGTGAGCACTCCTTTGGTCGCGTCATCCAGGTCGTCTTCGTGGACAGAGAACAGATCGGGCCAGCTGTAGAGGTAGGCGAGCTTCTGCGCGATGCGCAGCATGTGGGCGACGTATTGGCCCACATCGGCCGGTACCGTGGCGGGCAGGGCGATGAATCCAGGAATCCCAGCAGCCGCGGAGACCGCGCTCACCTTGGCGGTTTCGTAGCGAATGGACTCGTTGGCCACCCTGTCCAGAACAGCGAGAGGGATACCAGCCGCTGCGGGGGTCTCTTCTGTCGCTCTGCGCAGTTCATCCTCCGAGCAATGACGGGCCAGCGCCGTCCGGAGGTACGCCTCCCTGTCGATTCGCACGCCCGGAAGCCTTGCCGCGCCGACCAGTAGAGCGGAAAAGCGCGACTCCGCGTTCTCGCTCACTTTGCCCGTGACCATGCCGGGAACGTACAGCAGACGGGTGACCCGCATCCCTGGGATCGGTCATTCCGATCCCGGATCGGGATTGCGGGAGCCCGACGTAGCGGACGGACGGGGGCGCGCGTCACCGCACCCGTCGCCCATGAGGGCGAACTCCGGCGCGCGCCAGCCTCACCGCGAATGCCGCGTCGGCGTGCGCACGCACGGGGTGGACAACGTGCAGCGCCCGGCCCGACGGTGCCGGAGTGTTCCCGTGGAGGATCAGCGGGGCTGCACACCAGATGCCGTCGTCCGCGTGATGCCCCGCCGGCCGGGGCGAGCGCAGCTTGAGCGCTGTCACCCGTCAGCCGTTCCTTCTCCACCTGGACTTGCCGGGATGCCTGCCGTGCTTGAGATGTAGCGGCCATCCGCAGTCACCACGGCGACGTGACCGCTGCCGCGCCAATTCCTCTTGATCAGTCCCCGTTGCTCCAGTGCCCAGGCGACCTGTGTACGGGAGGGTGGAATGTGCACCCCATCGGAAACCGCCGCGACCTGGCCGGTGGCGGGCCGCCTACTACGACGCACCGCACCACGGGCACAGGCCATGACGACCGTCCGGAAGAAGGCGTACGTGATCCTCGACGGCACCGTGCTACCAATCGACCGCATCGCCGCCGACCAGCCGTACTACTCCGGGAAGAAGAATCACCACGGGATGAACGTGCAAGTCCTCGCCGATCCCGCCGGACGCCTGATCTGGGCCTCGGACGCACTGCCGGGAGCCACACACGACCTGACCGCGGCCCGGACCCACGGCATACCCGCCGCCTTCGCCGCAGACGACATCAAGTGCTGGGCCGACAAGGCGTACCAGGGCGCCGGCCCTGCGATCCGTGTCCCGATCCGTGGCAAGCACCTGCGCGGCTGGCGCCGACGTCACAATCGCGATCACGCCAAGATCCGCAGCCTCGGCGAACGCGCCATGGCCATCCTCAAGTCTTGGCGGCTCCTGCGGAAACTCCGCCGCAGCACCACCCGGATCACAGCCGCTGTCCGTGCCGTCGTTGCCCTCGAACTCGCCACCTGATCAGGATGGGAAGGGCTCCCTGCGCCGATGACTGGCCGGCACGGTGACGGTCCGCTCGCAGGATGCTCGTAGGCTTGCATGCCATGACGACGCGGATAACGGGGGATCAGGTGCTCAATCCGTGGACGCGCACGACCAGGAACGCACCGTACGCGGTCCCCGAAGACCTGCCCCACTTGCAAGCCCTCGCCGACACCCAAGTCCACCCCTCGCACGCGCCGTACCAGCTCAACCTGACACTCCCGCCGGAACCGTTCATCGGCCTCCACGACGCGCCCCTGGTCATGCTGCTGGCCAACCCAGGCGTGAGCGACGCAGACCCGGCCGCCTACGCCCGGCCTGGCGTGACCGGGCGAACCCTGCAACACATCGGGAACGCCGGCGGGACCCCCAACCACTTCCTGACGCACCCCGACAAGGACCATCCAGGACTCCGGTGGTGGTCCCGGACCCTGAACGGCCTGACGAGGCAGGGGCACACTCACGACGAACTCGCCCGGCAGATCCTTGCCGTGCAGTTCCACGGCTACCACTCGCAATCGTGGCGGCCGATCCCGTACACACTGCCCTCCCAGTCCTTCGCCTTCTACCTGGTGCGCCGCGCCATGTCCCGTGACGCGGTGATCGTCCTCGGGCGCATCGCGGCCACCTGGAAGATCGCCGTGCCGGAGCTGGGTTCGTATCCGAATGCGGTGACGCCGAAACAAAGCCGGAGCGTGCAGATCAGCCGGGGCAACTTCAGCCCTGAGAACTTCGAGCGGATCGAGCAAGCCCTCAAGAGCTGAGCACGCACGGCGATGCGGTGCGCGCCCAGCGGGAAGGGCGGTCAGAGGTTGGCACGCGCTTCGGCCAGCTTCACGTCCGCCGCCCGCATCTCCCCGCATGCCTGCGGGTGCCTCTGATCCATCTCCTCAAGCCGTACCGGCGACTTGAACAGAGCCGTGGTCGCCTTCAGGTCCGTGGTGTCGCAACGGCGCGCCACCCAGAATGACCCGCTGCCGTCTGTCTGATCCGGGCCGGTGGGTAGTCTCCTTCACCGGTAGCGACCGGCTTTCGGGGTGCCCCTGACGGCTGGGTAGGGTCGCGGTACCTGAGCTGGAGAGGTAGTTGCATGACCAACCAGATCGTGATCGCGCAGACGACCAGCGACAACGAGGATCAGGCGAAGGCGCTGGCCCGTGGCGCGGTCGAGAGCAAGCTGGCAGCGGGCGTTCACATCGATGCGCCGATCACAGCCTTCTACTGGTGGAAGGGGAAGGTCGAGACGGCGCACGAGTGGCGGATCTCGTATATGACTACGACGGACCGTCTCCCGGCACTGGAGGCGTGGCTGCACGAGAAGCACCCGTACGACGTCCCCCAGTGGGTCACGCTGCACGTGACCGGCGGGTCGGAGGCCTATTTGTCCTGGGTTGTTGAGGAGACAGCACAGGGCTGAGAAGCGACGGGACTACGACGGCGTTCGCGTCCTGAGTTCGGCCCTGTACCGGCGCAAGGGGGTTCAGGAGGCGAACTGCCGCAGGTAGACGGCAAGGCCCTGTTCTAGGTCGGGGAGCGACGCTGCGATAGTCGATGCGCGCTCCTTGCCCATCGTGTTGGGCTTGGCCTGTGCCGCGGCGGCGAACTGGCGTGACACGTAGACCCCTTGGTCGACGTCACCTCCACGCAGCAGGGCCGAAGCGAGATCACCGAGGACCACAACGCCTCCGTCCGGCAGTTCGTCTCCGAGGCGGTCGACTGCGATGTCTGCGGTAGCGGTGAGTTCGGGACGCCCCAACTGCCCGTATACAGAGAGGGCCAGCGAGTCCATGCGGTACGGGGTCACGAACCGGACCCACGCCTGCTCGCTGGTGTGATCCGCGAAGTCGTAGGCAAAGCGTGCTCGCTCCAACGGCGCCCCCATCTCGTCGCCGGCCGCCGCAGCCTCCTCAGCGTGCCTGCCGAGGACCCAGGCGGCAGCAGTAGCGTGCCGTGGCCTCGCGCATCGCTGGCCGCTTGGGAAAGCAACTCCAACTTCGCCGTGGCGTCGAGGCGCCGTAGCTGCTGTAGGTCAGGGCCAGGGCTCGGAGCGGAGGGTGCCCCGCGGTCGTCGCGCACTGCGACGTGACCTTGTAGTAGGCGTCGGCCTTGTCGTGCTCACCCAGGTCCCAGGCCACCCAACCGGCCAGGGCGGCGGTTCTCCGGCGGCGATAGTGAGAGCCCGCTCGTGCTCGCCGGCACAAGGCAGAGCCGCCGGGGCAGGCCAGAACCGACGCCGAAGCACGGATCAGCTGGGCAGCGACCACCGTCGAGCGCCTCGAACCGCTGAGCTCACCACCCCGGTTGCCCGAAGTCCCCGAACCGCGAGCCGACGACCTAAGGCCCTTCCTCGGGCGCTGGAGCCCTTACGGACCGACCTATTGAGCGCCCGTTCCGCCAACGTCCGACCCGCCGCACTACGGCATGCAGGAACTCGGCCTAGCTTCCTTCGAGTTCCTGCGAAGACAGCCCGCGGGCACGCGCCATCCACCTGGCACGACCTGCACATTCAGTCGGGTGACATCCCGTCAGAACGAGCGTCAAGAGCGTCATTTCAGCGTCAAGGCATCGCCCGTGGCGCTCACCGCGCACGTAGTGCACACCACCCAAACCCTCAGGCGCCCTTCCCCACCGGCTCCAAAATCGCCACGCACTCCACGTGGTGCGTCATCGGGAACAGGTCGAACGCTCGCAGGGTGCGTGGTTTGTAGCCCGACTCGCGGAAGTACGCCAGGTCGCGGGCCAGGGCCGCCGGGTCGCAGGCCACGTAGGCGATGCGGCGGGGGGTCAGGGTCGCGAGGTGGGTGACCACCTGTTTGCCCGCTCCCGCGCGCGGGGGGTCCAGGACGATCAGGTCCGTCTCGGTGATCTGGGTGCGGGGCAGGACCGTGTCGACCTTGCCGTGTTCGACGCGGACGCGCGGCAGGTCCCGGAGGTTGTACTGGGCGTCCTCCGCCGCGCGGCGGCCCGACTCGATGCCGAGTACCGCGCCCGTCTCGCCGACCCGCTGGGCGATCGCCCCCGCGAAGAGGCCCACCCCGCAGTAGAGGTCGAGCGCCGTTTCGCCCTTGCGGGGCATCAGGCCCTGCATCACGGCCTCCACCAGGACCTCGGGGGCCTTCGGGTGGACCTGCCAGAAGCCGCCCATGCCGATGCGCCAGGTGCGGTCGTCGGCGCGTTCGCGGACGAAGGCGCGGCCGTGGACCCGGTGCACTCCCCCGTCGTGCTCCTCCACGCGCAGCACGGAGACCGGCTTGTCGAGTTCGACCAGCGGCAGCCGGCCGCCCTTGAGCGGGGCGAGGATGACCTGGCGGTCGCCGGAGCCGGAGGCCGCGACGGCCTCGACGGTGGCCATCTGCGGCCATTCCCGCTTCTCGACGCCCAGTTCGTCGACGCCCTCGGAGGCGATCAGGCAGCCGTCGACCGGCTGTACCTCGTGCGAGCGGTGCTTGCGCAGTCCGGCCCGGCCGTCGGCGTCGACGGCGTACTGCACGCGCGTACGCCACCGGGGCACCTCTCCGGCGGGCAGCTTGTCGCCGGGCGCGGGGACGACCGTGCCGTCCCAGCCCGCCTCCTCGGGGGTGAGCCCGGCCAGGCGCTTGAGCTGCTCGGTGATGACCTCGCCCTTGAGGCGCCGCTGGGCGCCCGGCTTGGCGTGCTGCCAGTCGCAGCCGCCGCACCTGCCGGGGCCGGCGTACGGGCAGGGTGCCTCGACGCGGTCCTTGGAGGCGTCCAGCACCGTGACGGCGTCGGCGCGCAGATAGCGGGAGCCCTCGTCGCCGTCCGTCACGCGCGCGACGATCCGTTCGCCGGGCAGCGCGTGCCGTACGAAGAGGACCCGGCCCTCGTCGGTGCGGGCGATGCAGTGGCCGCCGTGCGCGACGGGGCCGACCTCGACCTCGTACTCCTCCCCGACCAGTGAAGCCCGCTCCGGAGTGTGCTCGGAAGGACGCGGTTCGGGCTTCGGTTCTGTCTGCATGACGGGGTGGCTCCAAGACAAGGGGGACGCGGAGGGGCAGCCAATCAGTCTACGTGCCCCTCAGCGCTTCTCCGTCGGCTCCTTGTCCGCCGGCTCCCGGCCGGGCCGGTTGTCCACCGGGCCGCGCCGCACCGAGCCCGGTGCCGTCCAGTCCGCTCGGCGTCGGGCGCGGACCTTCGCGACCTCGGACGATTCCAGCTGGTACGGGACCGAGGTCACCATCACGCCCGGGGTGAACAGCAGCCGCCCCTTGAGCCGCAGCGCGCTCTGGTTGTGCAGCACCTGCTCGAACCAGTGGCCGACCACGTACTCCGGGATGAAGACGCTGACGACGTCGCGCGGGTTCTCGGTACGCAGGCTCCGCACGTACTCGATGACGGGGCGGGTGATCTCGCGGTAGGGGGAGTCGAGGATCTTCAGCGGCACATTGATGCCGCGCCGTTCCCACTCCTGCCTCAGCTGTTTCGTCTCGGCGGGGTCGACGTTGATGCTCAGCGCCTCCAGCCGGTCCGAGCGGGTCAGCTTCGCGAAGGCGAGGGCGCGCAGCGTCGGCCGGTGGACCTTGGAGACCAGCACGATGGTGTGCACCCGGGACGGCCGTACGTTGTCCTCGCCGGGCCCCTCGGCGACGGCGATCTCCTCGGCCACGTGGTCGTAGTGCCGGCGGATCGCGGTCATCGTCCCGTAGAAGATCACCATGCCGAGCAGGGCGACCCACGCCCCGTGGGTGAACTTGGTGGCCAGGACGATGACGAGGACCAACCCGGTGAAGAAGGCGCCGAAGGCGTTGATGGCGCGCGAGCGGATCATGTGACGGCGCTTGGCGCGGTCCTTCTCGGTGCGCAGATGGCGGTTCCAGTGCCGGACCATGCCCGTCTGGCTGAGGGTGAAGGAGACGAAGACCCCGACGATGTAGAGCTGGATCAGCTTGGTCGAGTCCGCCCCGTACACCCACACCAGGAGGATGGCGGCGCCGGCCAGCAGCACGATGCCGTTGGAGAACGCGAGCCGGTCGCCGCGGGTGTGGAGCTGGCGCGGCAGATAGCGGTCCTGGGCGAGGATCGAGCCGAGCAGCGGGAAGCCGTTGTACGCGGTGTTGGCGGCCAGGAAGAGGACGAGCGCCGTCGCGGCGGCGAGCAGCACGAAGAAGAAGGTCTCCTGGCCGAAGACGGCGGCGGCGACCTGGCTGATGACCGGGTCCTGGACGTAGCCGTCGCCGACCGGCACACCGTCGCGGAGCAGGTCCCGGCCCGGGAACTCGGCCATCTTCACATCGGTGGCCATCGCGAGGCCGATGATGCCGCAGAACATGGTGACGGCCAGGGTGCCCATCAGCGCGAGGGTCGTGGCCGCGTTCCTGCTCTTGGGTTTGCGGAAGGCGGGCACGCCGTTGCTGATGGCCTCGACGCCGGTCAGCGCCGCGCAGCCGGAGGAGAACGCGCGCAGCAGCAGGAAGATCAGCGCGAAGCCGGCCAGATCGCCCTGCTCCGCCTTGATCTCGAAGTCGGAGGTCGGCGCGTGCATGGTGTCGTTGAGGACGAGCCCCCGGTAGGCGCCCCACACGATCATGAGGAAGACACCGGCGACGAAGACGTACGTCGGGATGGCGAAGAGTTTGCCCGACTCCCGTACGCCGCGCAGATTCATCAGCGTCAGGATGACGATGGTCCCGATCGCGCACAGGACCTTGTTCTCGATGACGAAGGGGACGGCCGAACCGAGGTTCTCCACGCCGGAGGAGATGGACACGGCCACGGTGAGGACGTAGTCGACGAGCAGCGCGCTCGCGACGGTGAGGCCGGCCTTGGGGCCGAGGTTGGTGTTGGCGACCTCGTAGTCGCCGCCGCCGCTCGGGTAGGCGTGCACGTTCTGCCGGTAGGACGCGACGACGGTGAACATCAGGACCACGACGGCCGCCGCGATCCAGGGGCTGAAGTGGTACGCCGAGACGCCCGCGACGGAGAGCACCAGGAGGACTTCTCCCGGCGCGTAGGCCACCGAGGACAGCGGGTCGGAGGCGAAGACGGGCAGCGCGATGCGTTTGGGAAGAAGGGTCTCTCCCAGTCTGTCGCTGCGCAGCGCCCGCCCGATCAGGATTCGTTTGGGCACGTCGGTCAGTTTCGGCACGATGAGGATGGTAAGCGGTCCGCCGTACGCGGTACGAAGCACCACCCCGCCCCGGGGCGGGGCCGGGGGCACGGGGTGCGGAGGTACGGGTGGGGCTCCCGCCGGGTCCCCGCGGCGCGGTCCCCCGCCGCCCTGCCCGGCACGGGTGGCGGCGCGGCGGACACGGACGCATAAGCTCATCACCGGGTGACGCCCCGTACGGTTGTCCCGTCCATGGCCCGGCGCCCGGAGAAGGAAGAGTGAACCAGGTGTTTACGCAGGTCAGCACGGCGAACAGGACTGCGGGGTAAAGAGGACGTGCACATCGTCATCATGGGCTGCGGCCGAGTGGGAGCCGCGCTCGCCACCAGCCTGGAGCGGCAGGGGCACACGGTCGCGGTGATCGACCGGGACCCCACGGCGTTCCGCCGGCTCGGCTCCGGCTTCGGCGGACGGCGTGTCAACGGTGTCGGCTTCGACCAGGACACCCTGCGCGACGCGGGCATCGAGGACGCGGGCGCCTTCGCGGCGGTCAGCAGCGGCGACAACTCGAACATCATCGCGGCCCGGGTGGCCCGCGAGATGTTCGGCATCGAGAACGTCGCCGCGCGCATCTACGACCCCCGGCGGGCCGAGGTCTACCAGCGGCTCGGCATCCCGACCGTCGCGACCGTCCGCTGGACCGCCGACCAGATGCTGCGGCGGCTGCTGCCGTCCGGCGCGGAACCGCTGTGGCGCGACCCGAGCGGCGGCGTCCAGCTCGCCGAGGTCCACACGTCGGCGGCCTGGATCGGGCACAAGATCAGCACCCTCCAGGAGGAGACGGGCGTACGTGTCGCGTTCCTCACCCGGCTCGGCGAGGCGATGCTGCCCACCTCGCAGACGGTTCTCCAGGAGGGCGACCTCGTCCACGTGATGATGCGTACGGACGACATCGAGAAGGTCGAGGCGGCGTTCGCCGAGGGTCCTGAGGAGAGCGGTCACTGATGCGCGTCGCGATTGCCGGAGCGGGCGCGGTGGGTCGGTCCATCGCGGGAGAACTGCTGGAGAACGGCCACGAGGTCCTGCTGGTCGACAAGGCGCCCACCGCCATCTCGGTCGAGCGGGTGCCGATGGCGGAGTGGCTGCTGGCCGACGCGTGCGAGATCACCTCGCTCGACGAGGCGGCGCTCCAGCGCTGCAACGTCGTGATCGCGGCGACCGGTGACGACAAGGTCAACCTGGTCGTCTCGCTGCTGGCCAAGACGGAGTACGGCGTACCGAGGGTGGTCGCCCGCGTCAACAACCCGAAGAACGAATGGCTGTTCAACGAGTCGTGGGGCGTGGACGTCGCCGTGTCGACGCCGCGTCTGATGTCGGCGCTGGTGGAGGAGGCGGTGAGCGTCGGCGACCTCGTACGGCTGCTGCGCTTCAGCCACGGCGACGCGAACCTCGTGGAGCTGACGCTGCCGCCGGAGTCTGCGGTGACCGGCACCCAGGTCGGGGACGTGACCTGGCCGGAGGACACGACGCTGGTGACGATCATCCGGGGCTCGCGGGTACTGACACCGCACCCGGAGGAGACGCTGGAGGCGGGCGACGAGCTGCTGTTCGTGGCGGCGCAGGCGCGGGAGGAGCAGCTGGAGGAGCTGCTGTCGGTGCGGCGCGACGACGCGTGACGCTTGGCGCTTGGCGCTGTGCTTGGCGCTGTGGCGGGGCGGGGCGGGGCGGAGGCGGGTGCTGCGTGCCGGAGCGGGGCCCGCACGGGTCGTTTCGGCATCGAGCGCCGACCGGGCCGGGGTGCTTGCCGTGGTGGCCGGGTGCCGCTCCGGGGTCGTGTCCGGACGGCATGATGTACGGCGCCCAGCGGTCATACGTGGTGACGGTCCGCGTCGCCACACATCACGCTTGAGTGTCCGGACACGACCCCTGCGCGTCCCCCTTCGACCCCGCAGGCCCCGGGGGGCGTGAACGGCGCGCCGTGACGGCGTGAGGGGGCGGGGGCCGCAGGAGGGTGTGTTCGGACACTCAGGCCGATGTGGGGCGCGTGAACAAGCGGGGTCGTCGGGTCCGGCGAGCCATGCGCGCGCCGTACATCACGCCGTCCGGACATATCCCTCCGGAGCCGCCGCACCCCGCCCGCACCAACGCAGTCCCGCTACCGCTCCTCCGAGGCGCGCGCCGCCTTCGCCGCGCGTTCCGCCTCCTCCTCCGCCTCCATCTCGGCGAACACGTCGATCGGCGCCGGCGCCTTCGCCAGGAAGATCCACGTCAGATACACGGCCAGCAGGAACGGCGGGATCTTCAGCGACACCAGCACCCAGCCCAACTGCGTGGTGTCGGCCCACCAGTAGAGCGGGAAGAGGATCGCGCACTTCGCGAGGAGGATGAACCCCCACGCGTAACTCGCCTTCGTGTACGCCGACTTGCGGCCCGGGTTGCGTGTACGCCAGGACAGGTTCTCCTTGAAGACCGGTCCCAGGATCAGCCCCAGCAGGGGAACTCCGGCGGCGCTGGTCGCGATGTACGCGACCGCCAGACCCAGGGTGTAGAGCATGCCCGGCAGGTAGAAGTCCTTGGCGTTGCCGGTCATCATCGCGAAGACCACGCCGAACGCGACCCCGAAGACGCCGCTGAAGGCGTGCTTCACGGTGTCGCGGCGGACCAGCCGGACCACGACCAGCAGCAGCGACACCGCGAGCGCGGCGATCGCCGAGACGTGCAGGTCCTTGTTGATCGTGAAGATCGTGACGAAGAGCAGTCCGGGAACGACCGTCTCCACCATGCCGCGCACGCCGCCGAACGCCTCGAAGAGCGCGGCCTCGGTCACCGCCCTGGCCTCGGCGTCGGTCTGCCGGTCGGCGCCCCCGGGGTCGGCGGGCGTTCCGGGCGTGTGGGGCGCGCCGGGCGCGTGCGTGGGGTCGGTCGCGGCTGGCTTGTCGGTGGACGTCACCGGCTACTCCTGTCCGAGCGGTCGGAGTTCGTATGTGGGGTTGAACAGCACCCTGCGGCCGTGGCTCATGGAGATACGGCCGGAGGCGATGAGCTTGCGGCCCGGCTCTATGCCCACGATGGAGCGCCGGCCCAGCCACACCACGTCCAGCGGCGCGGTGCCGTCGAACAACTCGGCCTCCAGGGCGGGCACACCGGCCCGCGGGCGCAGGGTGACCGTCCGCAACGTACCAGTCACCTTGACTATCTGGCGGTCGCCGCAGTCACTGATGCGCGTACAGCCCGACGCGCGCGTGTCCGACCGCAGCTCCTCGGATTCCAGGTCCTCCTGGGAGCTGGAGAGCCGGTCGAGCATCCGGCGGAAGCGGCCGGTCGGCTTCTCAGCACTCATGGGTGAAGCGTACCGGGGTCCGCGGGGCCCGGATCATCGGTCGAACCGGTAGCCCATGCCGGGCTCGGTGACGAAGTGCCTGGGGTGCGAGGGGTCCGCCTCCAGCTTGCGGCGGAGCTGGGCCATGTAGACCCGCAGATAGTTGGTCTCCGTGCCGTAGGAGGGCCCCCAGACCTCCTGGAGGAGCTGTTTCTGGCTGACGAGGCGGCCGGTGTTGCGTACGAGGACCTCCAGCAGGTGCCACTCGGTCGGGGTGAGCCGTACGTCGCGGCCCTCCCGGTGCACCTTCTTCGCCACCAGGTCGACGGTGAAGCCGTCCGTCTCGACGAGCGCGACACCGCCGTCCTCGGCCGTGCCGACGGGCTCCGCTCGGCGGACGGCGGCGCGCAGCCGGGCGAGGAGTTCGTCCATGCCGAACGGCTTGGTGACGTAGTCGTCGGCGCCCGCGTCCAGCGCCTCGACCTTCTCGTCGGAGGTCTGGCGGGCGGAGAGCACCAGGATCGGTACCCGGGTCCAGCCGCGCAGGCCCCGGATGACCTCCACGCCGTCCATGTCGGGCAGGCCGAGGTCGAGGACGACGACGTCGGGGTGGCGGGCGGCGGCGAGTTCCAGGGCGCTCGCGCCGTCGGCGGCGGCGTCGACCTCGTACTTGCGGGCCTTCAGGTTGATCACGAGCGCGCGCACGATCTGCGGCTCGTCGTCGACCACGAGCACCCGCACGGGTGCGCGGGTCTCTCCCCCGGCGGGAGGCGCCATGGTGGCCTGCCTTTCTGCTGGGCCGCCGGTCATGAGACGACCCGGGCGGGCAGTTCGGGGCCGGTCCGGGCGGGGCCCGGTACGGCCGTGAGATCGATGACCATGGTCAGTCCGCCGCCGGGGGTGTCCTCGGCGGTCAGGGTGCCGTCCATGGCGTCCACGAAGCCCCGGGCGACAGCGAGGCCGAGGCCCACGCCGGCGCCGCGCGGGGCGTCCCCGTGGCGCTGGAAGGGCTCGAAGATGCGTTCCTTGGCGTCGTCGGGGACGCCGGGGCCCCGGTCCACCACGCGGACCTGGACGCGGGCGCCGAGCGCGCTGGCGGCGACGGTGACGCGGGTGTCCTGGGGGCTGTACTTGACGGCGTTCTCGACGATGTTGGCGACGGCGCGCTCCAGCAGTCCGGGGTCGACGGCGACCATCGGCAGCGATTCGGGGACGTCCAGGTCCACGCTGTCCTCCGGGACCCCGCCGAGCGCCATGGGGACGACCTCGTCCAGGTCGATCTCGCGGATCAGCGGGGTGACGGTGCCGGTCTGGAGGCGTGACATGTCGAGGAGGTTGCCGACGAGGTGGTCGAGCCGGTCGGCGCCGTTCTCGATGCCTTCGAGGAGTTCGGCCCGGTCCTCGTCGGACCATTCGACGTCGTCGGAGCGCAGCGAGGTGACGGCGGCCTTGATGGCGGCGAGCGGGGTGCGCAGGTCGTGGCTGACGGCGGCGAGCAGGGCCGTGCGTATCCGGTTGCCCTCCGCGAGTCTGCGGGCGTCCTCGGCCTGGCCGACCAGGCGCTGGCGGTCCAGTACGACGGCGGCCTGGGCGGCGAAGGCGGACAGCACCCGCCGGTCCTCGGCGGGCAGCACCCGGCCGGAGAGCGCGAGGGCCATGTGGTCGCCGACGGGCATGTCGACGTCGGCGGCGTCGGGGCGGTCGACGGGCCGGGGTCCGACGCTGCCGGCCCGGGTCCACGGGTCGACGTCGCCGGCGCGTTCGAGCAGGGCGACGGACTCCATGGAGAACGTCTCCCGTACCCGCTCCAGCAGGGCGTCCAGGGTGGTCTCGCCGCGCAGCACGCTGCCCGCCAGGAACGACAGGATCTCGGACTCGGCGCGGAGCCGGGCGGCCTGGTGGGTGCGCCGGGCGGCGAGGTCGACCACGGAGGCGACGGCGACCGCCACGGCGAAGAAGATCACGATGGCGACCAGGTTGCGGGGGTCCTGGATGGTGAGGTTGTGGGTGGGCGGGGTGAAGTAGAAGTTCAGCAGGAGCGAGCCGACGGCGGCCGACGCGAGGGCCGGGCGCAGCCCGCCGAGGAGCGCGGCGAGGACGGTCAGGAAGAGGAAGAGCAGGACGTCGTTGGCCAGGCCCAGGGTGTCGTCCAGGGCGGTGAGCAGCAGGGTCAGCAGGACGGGGGCGACGACGCCGGCCAGCCAGCCGGAGACGATCCGGGAGCGGCCGAGGCGGGCGCCGCGCGCGACGGGCAGTCCCCGGCCCTTGGCGGCCTCCTCGTGGGTGACGATGTGGACGTCGAGGTCGGGGCCGGACTCGCGGGCGACGGTGGCGCCGACGCCGGGCCCGAAGACGTACTGCCAGGTCTTGCGGCGGCTGGAGCCGAGGACGATCTGGGTGGCGTTGACGCCGCGGGCGAACTCCAGCAGCGCGGAGGGCACGTCGTCGCCGATGACGTGGTGGAAGGTGCCGCCGAGGTCTTCGACGAGGGTGCGCTGGACGGCGAGTTCCTTGGGCGAGGCGGAGGTGAGTCCGTCGCTGCGGGCGATGTAGACGGCGAGGATCTCGCTGCCGGATCCCTTGGCGGCCATGCGGGCGGCGCGGCGGATGAGCGTACGGCCCTCGGGGCCCCCGGTGAGGCCGACGACGATGCGTTCACGGGCCTGCCAGGTGGTGCGGATGTTGTGCTCGCCCCGGTACTGCTGGAGGTATTCGTCGACCCGGTCGGCGGTCCAGAGCAGGGCGAGTTCCCGGAGGGCGGTGAGGTTGCCGGGGCGGAAGTAGTGGGAGAGGGCGGCGTCGACCTTGTCGGGCTGGTAGATGTTGCCGTGCGCCATGCGGCGGCGCAGCGCCTGGGGCGACATGTCGACCAGCTCGATCTGGTCGGCGCGCCGGACCTTCTCGTCGGGGACGGTCTCCCGCTGCCGTACTCCCGTTATCGACTCGACGACATCGCCGAGTGATTCCAGGTGCTGGATGTTGACGGTGGAGACGACGTCGATGCCGGCCTGGAGGAGTTCCTCGACGTCCTGCCAGCGTTTGGCGTTGCGGGAGCCCGGCACATTGGTATGGGCCAGCTCGTCCACCAGCGCGACGGCGGGGCGGCGCTCCAGGACCGCGTCGACGTCCATCTCGGTGAAGACGGTGCCCCGGTGCGGGAGTTCGCGGCGGGGGATCTGTTCGAGGCCCTGGAGCATGACCTCGGTGCGCGGGCGGCTGTGGTGCTCGACGAACGCGACGACGCAGTCGGTACCGCGCTCGACGCGCCGGTGCGCCTCGGAGAGCATCGCGTACGTCTTGCCGACGCCCGGTGCCGCGCCCAGGTAGATCCTCAGCTTGCCGCGTGCCATGGCCCCATTGTCTTCCCACCGGGCCGCGGCGTCCCGTCACGGCCTCACCGGACCGAAAGTACTGCCCGGAGTGCGGCGAAATCGGACATCCGGCGGGACGGGGGTACGTCTTGACACGATTCTGACGGACCCGGAGTGCCCTGGCCGGCGTCGTCTCGTACGACGGGGGCCGCACGGCGTCGGGCCGCGCCCCCCGGTGGGGAGCGCGGCCCGACGGCGCGTGTGCCGGAGTGTGCCCGGCGGGGGTCACGGGGGCGAGCCCGGGTCCTCCGCTCAGCGCACCTCGGTGATCTCGGGGCCCCGCTGGAGCTGCCCCATGCCCCCGGCGAAGCGGGAACCTTCCTGCTCCTCGGCCTGCTGGACGCCCTCGGCAACCATCTGCGCGTCGTCCGGCAGCTTCAGGACGATCGGGTCACGGGGCGCCATCGGGCCCTCGCCGCGTACGACGACCGTGTCCCGGAAGATCTGCTCCAGCAGCCCGGCGGCCTCGGGCTGCACCGCGCCCTGCCCGGAGATCACGCCGCGCAGGAACCAGCGCGGCCCGTCGACGCCGACGAAGCGTACGAGCTGCACGCCGCCGGTGCCGTCCGGGAGCTGTACGGGCACCTGGGCGCGCAGCTCCCAGCCGAGGGGGCCCTCGACCTCGTCGATGATGCCGCCCTGCTGGGTGATGCCCGAGGCGATCTCCTCGCGGACCTCGCCCCAGATGCCCTCCTTCTTGGGGGCGGCGAACGCCTGGAGCTGTACGGCGCTGTCGCGCACGACGACGGTGGCCGCGACGATCGCGTCGCCCGCCACCTCCACGCGGAGCTCCATGCCGTCGACCCCGGGGACGAAGATGCCGCCCAGGTCGACGCGGCCCTCGTCGGGCCTGGAGACCTCGGAGATGTCCCACGGCCCGTCGGGCCGGGGAGCCGGGGGAAGACTCACCCGGCGGGGCTTGGCGGCCCCGTCCTCCGCGTCATCGGCGCCGATGTCGTCGACGACCTGCTCGGCCTCGCCCGCCGTGTCCTCGGCGGCTCCGCTCTTCTTGCGACGTCCGAACACGTCACTGTCCTTCCCGGTCGGATACGACCGATGCGTATCGATTCCCGCCCTGTGAACCGCCCACCGCGGCATGACCGCCGGTGGACCCGAAGCCCCCCTCGGCCCGCGCCGAGCCGGGAAGCTCCGCGACCTCGTGGAAGCGCACCTTCTCGACCTGCTGGACGACCAGTTGGGCAATCCGGTCGAACCGCTCGAACCGCACCGTCTCGCGCGGGTCGAGATTGACCACGATCACCTTGATCTCCCCACGGTACCCGGCATCCACCGTCCCCGGGGCATTCACCATGGCCACCCCGCAGCGGGCGGCGAGCCCGGAACGGGGATGCACGAAGGCGGCGTACCCGTCGGGGAGTGCGAGGGAAACCCCGGTGGGCAGAACGGCGCGTTCGCCCGGAGCGAGATCGGCGGCCTCCGTGGTCACCAGGTCCAGGCCGGCGTCGCCCGGGTGCGCGTACGCGGGCAGCGGCACCTCCGGGTCGGTCCGGCGGATCAGCACGTCGACAGGGGGGGCAGGGGTGCCGGGGGCACGGTTCACGGGTTCACCTCGAAGGCGCGGGCGCGCCTGACCTGGTCGGGATCGGCCATCGTCGCCCGGATCTCCTCCTGGCGGCCGTTGTCGATGAAGTGGTCGATCTTGACTTCGACGAAGAGCGCGTGGGCGCGCAGCGCGACGGGCCCCCCGGGGCCGCCGAGGCGGCCGGTGGCGGAGCAGAAGATCTTGCGGCCGCTCACGGCGGTCACCTCGGCCTCCAGGAACAGCGTGCTGCCCACGGGGACGGGGCGTACGTAGTCGGTCTCCAGCTTCCCGGTGACGGCGACCACGCGCAGCAGCCAGTGGAGCGCGCCGAGCGACTCGTCGAGCGCGGTGGCGAGCACGCCGCCGTGGGCGAGTCCGGGGGCGCCCTGGTGGGCGGGGCCGACGGTGAACTCGGCGGTGATCGTGACGCC
Organism: Streptomyces sp. NBC_01498; assembly: GCF_036327775.1. Taxonomy (NCBI): domain Bacteria; kingdom Bacillati; phylum Actinomycetota; class Actinomycetes; order Kitasatosporales; family Streptomycetaceae; genus Streptomyces; species Streptomyces sp. NBC_01498. Next base: position 1,487,842 of record NZ_CP109598.1, read on the forward strand.
TTCGCCGGCCGTGGCGCGCAGATGGAGGCCGTGGGGCTGTTCGTCGCCGCAGCCGAAGCAGTGCGCGTAGTGCGAGCCGAGGGGTTCGCCGGGGGCGGGTGCCTCGGGGTGCCGTCGCGGCTCCTGGGCGTCGGCCGGGGGTGTCAGGGCCGGGGACCGGGCGGCGGATCGGAGGGACTTCCCTCCGGAGGGCACAGTACTCACAGGCGCAGACCTTACCCGCGCGGCTACCCGCCGGTCGCACCGTGCCAAGCTTGGCCCATGGAGCAAGCCGTGGCGCCTTTCGACGAACGTCTCACCGCACCGGGGTCCTGGTGGGCGATCAGTGCCCTGTTCGGTCTCGCGGGCGGTCTCGTCCTGATGCCGCTGGGTACGGTGCCGATGCTGGGGGCGCTGGTCGTGACGGGGCTGCTGGCGGCCCTGGCGGTCAGTTCGTACGGATCGGCGCGGATCCGGGTGGTGGCCGGCTCGCTCGTGGCGGGCGACGCGCGGATTCCGGTGGCGGCGCTCGGCGACGCGGAGGTGCTGGGCGGCGACGAGGCGCGTGCCTGGCGTACGTACAAGGCCGATCCGCGCGCCTTCATGCTGCTGCGCAGCTACGTCCCGACGGCGCTGCGGGTGGTGGTCGACGACCCCGACGACCCGACCCCGTACCTCTATCTGTCGACCCGCAGGCCCCGGGCGCTCGCGGCGGCCCTGGAGGCGGCACGGGACACCGGGAGCGCCGTGCCGCGGACGGGCGGGGCGGGGACGGCGGACGGACCGGAATCGCGGCAGGACAGGGCCTGACGTCAGGCCCTAACGGCCCAGCTCCTTCGGGAGTTCGGGGCGGCAGCACCTCCGGCTGTTCCAGCGGCGGGAGGGCGGGCAGGGCGTCCCAGGAGACCTGCCGGGTGCGCAGGTCCTTGCGGATGTGTTCGGCGACCTTCTGGGTGTCGCGCCGGTTCATCATCGCGCCGACGGCGGCGCCGATCATGAACGGCATCAGGTTCGGCAGGGTGCGGATCGTGCGCTTCATGATCTGCTGGCGCAGTTCGCGCTTCATCCGGCCGGTGAGCGCCGAGTTGAGCGTCGCGGGCTTGGTGAGGTCGACGCCGCGTTCCTCGGTCCACGCGGTCAGATAGGCGGTGCTGCGCTGCTTGAGGGTGCCGGGCGGTCGCAGCCCGTAGACCTCGTGCAGTTCGGCGACGAGTTTCAGTTCGATCGCGGCGACGGCCGTGATCTCCGCGGCCAGTTCGGCCGGCATCGCGGGCGGTACGGGCATCATCGCGACGGCGCCGATCCCGGCGCCGACCGTCGAGCTGCTGTTCGCCGCTCCCGCGACGAGTTTGTCGGCCAGCTCCTCGGGTCCGAGGCCCGGGAACTGCCGCCGGAGCGTGGCCAGATCACGGACGGGGATACGCGGGGTGTTGTCGATGATCCGGTCGGCGACATGCGCCAGCGCGCTCCTGGCGCTCGCGCCGCCCTTCTGTATGCCCCGCCGGACCCTGCTCAGGCGCCCGGTGGCGGGCCCGTCGTGGTCCCGGGGGGCGGATTCGAGCGAGGCCGGGAGACCTCGCCCGTCGTCGTCGGAGCCGCCGGTGCGGGGCAGGAGGGCGGAGTGCTCGGCAGCGGGCGTGACGCCATCTGCCGGGCCCTGGCCGTGCTGGTACGCCTCCGGCGCGCCTTTGCGCCGGAAACGCCGTTTCCTGGACGGGGTGTCACCTGCCACGGCCGACCGCTCTCAGTCGCAGTCGCGGCAGATCGGCTGACCGTTCTTCTCCCGGGACAGCTGACTGCGGTGGTGGACCAGGAAGCAGCTCATGCAGGTGAACTCGTCGGCCTGCCTGGGCAGTACACGAACCGACAGCTCCTCGTTGGAGAGGTCCGCCCCGGGCAGTTCGAGCCCTTCGGCCTGCTCGAACTCGTCCACGTCGACCGCGGATGTCGACTTGTCGTTCCGACGGGCCTTCAGTTCCTCAAGGCTGTCGGAATCGACGTCGTCATCGGTCTTGCGTGGGGTGTCGTAATCCGTTGCCATATCTCTTCTCCCCCTCTGGGTGTCATCGGTGTCTCAGCGCACGTAACGCGTGAGAGGCCGGACTTGTGCCCGACCTGAGGCGGAGATTTTGCCTCACATCAAGGTCTGTTACTCAATCGACACCCAACCGGACACTTCGCGAGTGATCGGTATTGGGTGGCGAACCGGACCGTACACGGTCCGAATGTCGTACTTCACGGGCGCCACCCCGTGTACTTCCCGTGATCACCGCCCCTGGAAACCAGGATTTTCCCGGCTTTCCATACGGGGCTTGATCACAGAGAGTGCGAGGCTTGAATTCGCCCCTGTGATCGATCACACAGGGCCCCAACCAGGACCGGGTCCCGAAAATTCCGCGCATAGCGAACTTCGCTCCGGTTCGGAGCGAATATTCAGAGTGGCAGAGTGACGCGCATCACGAGCCCGCCTCCCTCGCGGGGCTCCGCGATGATACGGCCCCCGTGGGCCCGCGCCACCGAGCGGGCGATGGAAAGCCCGAGGCCCACGCCCTTGTCGCTGCCGGTCCGCTCCGTACGGAGGCGCCGGAACGGTTCGAAGATGTTGTCGATCTCGTACGCGGGAACGGTCGGCCCCGTGTTCGACACCAGCAGTACCGCCGCCCCGTGCTCGACCCGGGTCGTGACCTCGACCCAGCCGTCCTCCTTCACGTTGTAGCGGACGGCGTTCTGTACGAGGTTGAGCGCGATCCGCTCCAGCAGGACGCCGTTGCCCTGCACGACCGCCTCGGCGCGCTCGCCGCGCAGCTCGACGCCCTTCGCCTCGGCCTCGCCGCGGGTCTGGTCGACGGCGCGGGTGGCGACCTCGGCGAGGTCGACGGGTTTGCGCTCGACCAGCTGGTTCTCACTGCGGGCCAGCAGCAGCAGGCCCTCCACCAGCTGTTCGCTGCGTTCGTTGGTCGCCAGCAGCGTCCGGCCGAGCTGCTGGAGCTCGACGGGCGCCGCCGGGTCGGAGAGCTGGACCTCCAGGAGCGTGCGGTTGATCGCCAGGGGCGTACGCAGTTCGTGGGAGGCGTTCGCGACGAACCGCTGCTGCGCCGTGAACGCCCGCTCCAGGCGCTCCAGCATCTCGTCGAAGGTGTCGGCCAGCTCCTTCAGTTCGTCGTCCGGACCGTCCAGTTCGATCCGGCGGGCCAGGTCGGAACCGACCACCCGGCGGGCGGTCCGGGTGATCCGGCCCAGCGGTGACAGGACCCGGCCCGCCATCGCGTAACCGAACGCGAAGGCGATGATGGACAGACCGGTCAGGGCGAACAGCGAACGTGTGAGCAGGTCGTCCAGCGCCTGCTGGCGCTGTGCGGACAGACACGTCTTGAGTGCGGCGTTCAACTGGTCGTTGTTGACGGCGTCGTTCAGCGCGGGACAGGTCGGGCTCGACAGCTGGATGTTGTCGCCCCGGACCTCCAGCGCGAGCTGGCTGCCCTCGTGGATGGCCTGGGCCGCCAGCAGATAGATGATCGAGAGCAGCAGGATGCCGGCGATCAGGAACATCCCGCCGTACAGCAGCGTCAGCCGTATCCGGATCGTCGGCCGGACCCAGGGCAGCGCCTGGTCCGGGCGCCTGGGGTCCCAGGTCGGCTTGGGGGGCGCCGTGGGCGGCGCCGGGGTCGTTGCCACGGGCATCAGATCCGGTAGCCGGAGCCGGGCACGGTGACGATCACGGGCGGCTCGCCGAGCTTGCGGCGGAGCGTCATGACCGTGACGCGCACGACATTGGTGAAGGGGTCGGTGTTCTCGTCCCAGGCCTTCTCGAGGAGCTGCTCGGCGGAGACCACGGCGCCCTCGCTGCGCATCAGCACGTCGAGGACGGCGAACTCCTTGGGCGCGAGCTGGATCTCCTTGCCGTCCCGGAAGACCTCGCGGCGGTTGGGGTCGAGCTTGATGCCGGACCGTTCCAGGACCGGCGGCAGCGGGACGGTCGTACGGCGGCCGAGCGCCCGGACCCGCGCGGTCAGCTCCGTGAAGGCGAACGGCTTGGGGAGGTAGTCGTCCGCGCCCAGCTCCAGGCCCTCGACACGGTCGCTGACGTCGCCGGACGCGGTGAGCATCAGCACCCGTGTGGGCACGCCCAGTTCGACGATCCGGCGGCAGACGTCGTCGCCGTGGACCAGGGGGAGATCGCGGTCGAGCACCACGACGTCGTAGTCGTTGACGCCGATCCGCTCCAGGGCCGCGGCGCCGTCGTACACGACGTCGACGGCCATGGCTTCCCGGCGCAGGCCGGTGGCCACCGCATCGGCGAGCAGTTGCTCGTCCTCGACGACGAGTACGCGCACGTCGCTGTCCTTCCTGTGGGGCCCTCGCGCCGGAGATCCGGGGAACCGGGCAGGTCGTAGCACTGATGGTGTGCGGGCCCATCCTGCCCGCTACGCGCATAAACCGGCGGTAAGACAATGCCGACCACCGGGCATACGGGAGGAATACGCAAGATTCTTGAATGTCGAGAGGTTTCTCCCCGGCACCCCCTGGGGATGAGGTGTGCACACCCGAGATCACGCCCCTTACGTGGCATTCCACTACCCGCTCTGTCCCCCAGAGGGAGTGGTGCGTGATCGACCGCAGTCGGCACTTCCAGGTGCCACGTGACCACGACGCCGGCACACCCCCGTGCCATCGACCCACGCCGAGGGGGCGCAATGGACGCATTCACCGCAGGTCTTCTACAGCGCATAAGGGCCACGGAATCCGATCTCACACGGGCCCGGGAGACGGGCGACGACTTCCTCGCGGAGGTCGAGCAGGAGGAGCTGGACGACCTGCACCGCCTGGCCGAGGAACACGGCGTTCAGTTCGGCGCCGCGAACGTGTGACCTGAACGGAGAGGACCCCGGCGCCACGGGACGGCGCCGGGGTCCTTTCCTGTCCGCGGTCGGTACGGCCGGGCCGTACCGACCGCCCGTACGGCGCCGACCGGCGGCGGGACCGGCCGGTCAGTCGTGCCAGGCTCCGTACTCCTCCAGCAGCGCCTGGAGGGGTTCGAAGACGCCGGGGGCGGCCGCCACCGTCAGGTCGCCGTCGGCCGGGGTGCCCGGACGCCCGCCGGTGAGCGCGCCCGCCTCGCGGGCGACGAGGGCCCCGGCGGCGAGGTCCCAGGGGTGGAGCCCGCGTTCGTAGTAGCCGTCGAGGCGGCCCGCCGCGACGTCGCAGAGGTCGACGGCCGCGGAGCCGCCGCGCCGGATGTCCCGCAGCCGCGGGATCAGCCGCGCGGCGATCGCCGCCTGGCGGGTACGGACGGTGGTGACGTAGTTGAAGCCGGTCGAGACGAGCGCCTGGTCCAGCGACGGGGCGGGACGGCAGCGCACCGGGCGGTCGTTGAGGTACGCGCCGCCGCCGCGCACCGCCCGGAAGGTCTCGCGGCGCATCGGGGCCTCGACCACGCCGGCGACGGTGACGCCGTCGCGTTCGGCGGCGATGGAGACGGCCCAGGTCGGCAGCCCGTAAAGGTAGTTGACGGTGCCGTCCAGCGGGTCGATCACCCAGCGCACCCCGCTGGTGCCCGCCGAACTGGCGCCCTCCTCACCGAGGAAGCCGTCGTGGGGGCGGTGCTCCGCGAGGAAACCGGTGATCAGTTTCTCGGCCGCGATGTCCATCTCCGTGACGACGTCGATGGGGCTGGACTTGGTCGCGGCCACGCCCAGGTCGGCGGGGCGGCCGTCCCGCAGCAGCGCCCCGGCCCGGCGGGCCGCCTCCAGGGCGAGGGCGAGCAGTTCGGTGGCGAGGGGGTCGGTGGGGGTGTCGGTGCCGGGCAGGGTCACGGGCGGGTACTCCTCCTCAGGAAGACGGGCGTTACGGGGCGTACGGGCTGTCCGCTCCGGCGGCGGCCGGGCGGGGCGTACGGGCCGGGCAGCAGCCGACCGGGCACACGTCGTGGCTCGCCCCGAGCGCCCCGAGGGCGCAGCGCTCCACCGCACTCCCCCGCTCGGCCGCCGCGCGCTCCAGGAGCAGTTCGCGTACGGCGCCGACGAACCGCTCGTCGGCGCCCACGGTCGCCGAGCGCCGCACCGGCAGGCCGAGTTCGGCGGCCTTCGCCAGGGCCTCGGTGTCGAGGTCGTACAGCACCTCCATGTGGTCCGAGACGAACCCGATGGGCACCATGACGACCGCCGGGGCCCCCGCGCCGTGCAGGGCCGCCAGGTGGTCGCAGATGTCGGGCTCCAGCCAGGGGATGTGCGGGGCGCCGCTGCGGGACTGGTAGACGAGCTCCCAGGGGTGGTCGACGCCGGTCTCCTCGCGTACCGCGCCGGCGATCAGCCGCGCCGCGTCGAGGTGCTGGGCGACGTACGCGCCGCCGTCGCCGTGGTCCTGGACGGGGCCCGAGGTGTCGGCGGCGGCCACCGGGACGGAGTGGGTGGTGAAGGCGAGGCGCGCCCCGTCGCGTACGTCCCGCGGCAGGTCGGCGAGGGACGCCAGGACGCCGTCGACCATGGGCCCGACGAAACCGGGGTGGTTGAAGTAGTGCCGCAGCTTGTCGACGCGCGGCGGCTCCAGTCCCTCGGCGGTGAGCGTCGCGAGCGCGTCGGCGAGGTTCTCGCGGTACTGGCGGCAGCCGGAGTAGGAGGCGTAGGCGCTGGTGGCGAGGACGGCGACGCGGCGCCTGCCGTCCTTGGTCATCTCCCGCAGGGTGTCGGTGAGGTAGGGCGCCCAGTTGCGGTTGCCCCAGTACACGGGCAGGTCGAGACCGTGGTCGGCGAAGTCCTCGCGCAGGGCCTCCAGCAGCGTCCTGTTCTGCTCGTTGATCGGGCTGATCCCGCCGAACAGGAAGTAGTGCTGCCCGACTTCTTTCAGGCGCTCCGTGGGGATGCCCCGGCCGCGGGTCACGTTCTCCAGGAACGGGACCACGTCGTCCGGGCCCTCGGGGCCGCCGAAGGACAGCAGGAGAAGGGCGTCGTAGGGGGAGCTGGCACGCGGTTCGGACATACCACGATCCTGCCACCGGCGGTCGTGCGGCGATAAATCGCGGCGCGCGGGCGGACCGCCGGACCGTAAGCTGTCCGCGCCTGTTCATTCCTTACCGCCCCGCGTTGCCCGACCGCCCGCACGCTCCTGCCCGCCCGTGCCCGGCGGCGGTCCTCCCCGGCGACAGCGCACATCGGAGCGTCACGTGCCCAGTCCCTACCGCGCGATCTTCGCCGCGCCCGGCACCGTGCGGTTCAGCGCGGCCGGTCTCGTCGGCCGGATGCCGCTCTCCATGCTGGCCATCGGCGTCGTGACGATGATCTCCCAGATCACCGGCCGGTACGGGCTGGCGGGCGCGCTGGCGGCCACCCTCGCGCTGTCCGCCGCCGGGATGGGGCCGCTGATCTCGCGGCTCGTGGACCGGCACGGGCAGCGGCGGGTGCTGCGGCCCACCGCGCTGACCGCCGTGACGGCCGGCACCGGACTGCTCGTCTGCGCGCAGTGGTCGGCCCCGGAGTGGACGCTGTTCGTCTTCGCGGCGGGCGCGGGCTGCATGCCGAGCGTGGGGGCGATGGTCCGGGCGCGCTGGGCGGCGATCTACCGGGGGTCGCCCCGTGAGCTGCACGCGGCGTACGCGTGGGAGTCGATCGTCGACGAGGTGTGCTTCATCTTCGGCCCGATCGTCGCGATCGGGCTGTCCACGGCCTGGTTCCCGGCGGCGGGCCCGCTGCTCGCGGTGGTGTTCCTGGTGACCGGGGTCTTCTGGCTGACGGCGCAGCGGGCCACCGAGCCCGTTCCGCACCCGCGTGAGCACCACACCGGGGGCAGCGCGCTGCGCTCCCCCGGACTCCAGGTGCTCGTGGTGACGTTCGTGGCGACCGGCGCGATCTTCGGCGCCGTCGACGTGGTGACCGTGGCCTTCGCCGAGGAGCGGGGGAACAAGACGGCGGCGAGCCTGGTGCTCGCGGTGTACGCGCTCGGGTCGTGCCTCGCGGGCGCCGCCTTCGGGCTGCTGCACCCGCGCGGCAGCGCGTCGAAACGGTGGCTGGTGGGCGTCTGTGCGATGGCCGTGAGTATGATCCCCCTCCAACTGGCCGGGAGTCTGCCGATCCTGGCCGTGGCACTCTTCGTCGCCGGCCTCTCGGTCGCACCCACGATGGTGACGACCATGGCCCTCGTCGAGGCGCACGTACCTCGTACCAAGCTCACCGAGGGCATGACCTGGACCGGTACCGGGCTCGCCGTCGGGGTGGCGCTCGGTTCCTCCGCCGCGGGATGGGTGGTGGACGCCTCCGGGGCGCGGGCGGGGTTCACGGTGCCCGTCCTGGCGGGAGTGCTCGCGGCCCTGGTCGCGCTGCTGGGGCACGGCCGGCTGCGGGAGCGGCCCACGGATCGGGAGGGGTACGGGACGGATGACCAACTCCGGTACAGGCGCGACGACGAGGAACCCGACAAGCACCTGGCGTAACTGGGCGGGGAACGTCGGCGCGCGTCCCGCCCGTGTGCTCTCCCCCGCCTCCGTGGAGGAGGTCGCCGAGGCGGTCCGTACGGCCGCGGCGGACGGACTGCGGGTCAAGGCGGTCGGCACGGGGCACTCGTTCACCTCCGTGGCGGCCACCGACGGTCTGCTGATACGGCCCGAACTCCTCACCGGCATCCGGGAGATCGACCGGGCGGCGGGCACCGTCACCGTCGAGGCGGGCACCCCGCTCAGACGGCTGAACGAGGCCCTGGCGCGGGAGGGCCTGTCGCTCACCAACATGGGCGACATCATGGATCAGACCGTGGCCGGGGCGACTTCCACGGGCACGCACGGCACGGGCCGCGAGTCGGCGTCGATCGCCGCGCAGATCCGGGCGCTGGAACTGGTCACGGCGGACGGCTCCGTACTGACGTGTTCACCGACGGAGCACGCGGACGTCTTCGCCAGCGCGCGGATCGGGCTCGGCGCGCTGGGGGTCGTCACGGCGGTCACCTTCGCCGTGGAGCCGGTGTTCCTGCTGACGGCGCGTGAGGAGCCGATGTCCTTCGACCGGGTGACGTCCGACTTCGACGCGCTCGTCACCGAGAACGAACACTTCGAGTTCTACTGGTTCCCGCACACCGGCAACTGCAACACCAAGCGCAACAACCGCAGCGCGGGCCCGGCGGCCCCTCCCGGCACGGTGAGCGGCTGGATCGAGGACGAGTTCCTCTCCAACGGGCTCTTCCAGGTGGCGTGTTCGCTCGGCCGGGCGGTGCCCGGTGCCATTCCGGCGATCGCCAGGCTCTCCAGCCGCGCCCTGTCCGCCCGTCTGTACACGGACATCCCTTACAAGGTCTTCACGAGCCCGCGCCGGGTGCGTTTCGTCGAGATGGAGTACGCGCTGCCCCGCGAGAGCGCCGTCACCGCACTGCGCGAGGTCAAGGCCATGATTGAGCGCTCACCACTACGAGTGAGTTTCCCGGTGGAGGTGCGGACCGCGCCCGCCGACGACATCCCGCTGTCGACGGCGTCGGGCCGGGAGACGGCGTACATCGCGGTCCATCTGTACCGGGGCACGCCCTACCGGTCGTACTTCACGGCGGTGGAGCGGATCATGACCGCGCACGGCGGCCGGCCGCACTGGGGCAAGGTGCACACGCGGGACGCGGCGTATCTGGCGGGGGTCTATCCGCGCTTCGAGGAGTTCACGTCGGTACGCGACCGGCTGGACCCGGAGCGGCTGTTCGGGAATCCGTATCTGCGGCGGGTCGTCGGCGGGTGATCGGCGGGCCGGGCCGGTCGCGGGGATCGGGCCGGCGGGCACGGCAATCGGCAAGGTCGGCTCCGCTTCGGTAGGTTGTGTGAATGGGCACACCGGGGCGGCATACCGACGCTCCCTCAACTCCCGGAAGCCGCCAGAACTTCGGTGGCGTGGCAGTCCACCCCGATGGCCCGAATGGAGTACTGTGGCGAGCCCTGGGGCCGGACTCCTTCACAGGTGTCCGGGCCTTTCGGGAGGGGGCCACGTGGCACTCGATCCGGCGGCGCGAGGGCACCGCACGGGCGCCTGCTACACAGCGTGACCAGGTCTGTCACTCTGCGTCGTAAACTGGCAACCGTGTCATGACGGCGTTCCAGGGCCCGTGCCCGACACGCCGGGCAACTCGGCAAGGTTGTGGCAGGCTGCACCCGGGCAGGTCACACTCGACTAGCGGAAGCAGCGACGCACGTGACGTCGGCAGGCACCACCCGGGAGGTTCCCATGCCCGAACTGCGTGTCGTGGCCGTCTCCAACGACGGCACACGACTGGTGCTCAAGGCTGCCGACAGCACGGAGTACACGCTCCCCATCGACGAGCGGCTGCGCGCGGCCGTGCGCAACGACCGTGCCCGGCTCGGCCAGATCGAGATCGAGGTGGAGAGCCACCTCAGGCCCCGTGACATCCAGGCGCGGATACGTTCCGGAGCCTCCGCCGAGGAGGTCGCCCAGATGGCCGGGATCCCGGTCGACCGGGTCCGGCGGTTCGAGGGTCCCGTGCTGGCCGAGCGCGCCTTCATGGCCGAGCGCGCCAGGAAGACGCCGGTGCGCCGGCCGGGCGAGAACACCGGTCCCCAGCTGGGCGAGGCCGTGAACGAGCGGCTGATGATGCGCGGCGCCGAGAAGGAGACCGCGCAGTGGGACTCGTGGCGGCGTGACGACGGCACCTGGGAAGTCCTGCTGGTCTACCGGGTCGCGGGCGAACCGCACTCGGCGAGCTGGACGTACGACCCGCCCCGGCGGCTCGTCCAGGCCGTGGACGACGAGGCGCGCTCGCTGATCGGCGAGACCGACGACTCGCTCGCCCTGGGGACGAAGGAGCCGAGCTTCCCGTTCGTGCCGCGTATCGCGCGGCTGCCGCGGGATCGCGAACGGCCCCTGGACCGTGCCCTGGAGCGGCAGTCGGCGCCCGATCCGGACGACGACACCAGCGAGCGCGACACCCTGACCAGCCTGCTGGAGGCGGTGCCGAGCTTCCGGGGCGACATGGTGGTCCCGGAGCGGCCCACGCAGCCCGAGCCGCCGGCGATCGAGCCGGGCCAGATGGACGACGACGAGGAACCGGTGGCACCGGCCGCCTCGGCGGGCGCCGGGTCGGCGTACGCGGACGTGCTGATGCCCCGTTCGGTCGCGGGACACCGCGACCGGCTGACCGGGACGACGGACCGTCAGGCGGAGGCCGACGGCGTACGGCCGGGGCGCCGGGCCGCCGTGCCGAGCTGGGACGAGATCGTGTTCGGCACGCGCCGCAAGAAGCAGGACTGAGCCGGGGCGGGACTCGGCGGCGGGGCCGGACCGGACCCGTGGAGGACTGAGATCGCCAGGGGCCGGGGCCGTACGCGTACGACGCGATACGGCCCCGGCCCCTGGCGTCGGCCCCCTGCGTCGGGCGGGGGCTCCGGGTGTCAGCTCGGCTCGGGGCCGGTCGCCACCGGGCGCCCGGGGTCCGACGTCCACTCCGACCAGGAACCGGCGTAGAGCGCCGGGGCCGGCAGGCCCGCGATCTCCATGGCCAGCAACTGGTGGGCGGCGGAGACACCGGAGCCGCAGTAGACACCGGTCCCGGGGCCGGTGTTGCCGGCCGTCACGCCCAGCGACCTGAACCGTTCGGCGAGCGCCCCGGCCGGGAGGAAGCGGCCGTCCGCGCCGACGTTCTCGGAGGTGGGCGCCGAGACCGCGCCCGGAATGTGCCCGCCGACCCGGTCCAGCGGCTCGACGTCGCCCCGGTAGCGTTCGGCCGCGCGCGCGTCGAGCAGCAGCCCGTCGCGGGCCAGCGCGGCGGCGGTGTCCGCGTCCAGCAGCGGGAGCCCGCCCGGCACGGGACGGAAGTCGCCCGCCGCCGGTGCCGGGACCTCGGTCGTCAACGGGCCGTCCCAGGCGGCGAGTCCGCCGTCCAGCACCCGTACGTCCGGGTGGCCGGTCCAGCGCAGCAGCCACCAGGCACGGGCCGCGGCCCAGCCGAGACCCGCGTCGTAGACGACGACGGGGGTGCCGGACGAGACACCCGCGCGGCGCATCGCGGCGCCGAACTCCGCGACGTCCGGGAGGGGGTGACGGCCGCCGGCGCCGGGCGGGCCGGCCAGTTCCGCGTCCAGATCGACGAAGACGGCGCCCGGCAGATGGCCCGCCTCGTACTCCGGACGTCCGGGCGGGGCGCCGGGCACGTAACGGACGTCGAGCAGGACGGGCGGCCGGGGGCCGGCGGACGCGTCGGCGAGTTCGGAGGCGGAGATGATCGCTGTCATGCGTGCCATCCTCGCGCACCGGCCGGGACGTCCGGCCGGGACCCGGTGCGGGATGTCGCGGGAATGTGACGTGAATGTCAAAACAGTCATCCTCTTGCTGGATCACGCCAAAAGCGGCGCGGCCGGGGCGCTATATGCGACAGGGAGTGGAACCATCTGCTCAGGCACCCAGTGCCACGCCGTACCGAGGCGCACCGCCTGTCCCCCCGCGTGTCCATCCCGATCACGGGCCGTCCCGAACAGGGCCGACCCGCTCAATGCCGTCCCCGAACGGCCCTAGGAGAGTGCGACGATGACCGAGGCGACCTGCCGAGAGCCCGGCACTCCGTGCCGAGTAAGTCTGATGGTGCGCGACCTCGGCAGGACACAGGACTTCTACGGAGGTCTGTTCGGCTGGAAGTTCGCCCAGATGGCGGGGTCCGAGCGGCTGGGCCATCAGGTGCGCGCCTTCCTGGACGGCCAGGAGGTCGCCGGGATCGGTCAACTGCCCTCGGGAAGACGGCAGTCGATCGCCTGGACGACCTATCTCGCGACGGACGACGCGGACGCGACGGCGGCGGCGATCCGGGGCTGGGGCGGCACCGTCGGGGTGGGGCCGCTGGACGCGGGCGAGGACGGACGACTCGCGCTCGTGTCGGACCCGGCCGGCGCGACGTTCGGCATCCGGCAGGCCCGGGAGCGTTCCGCCGTCACCGCGGCGGACGGGCACGGGACGCCGGTGCGGCGCGAGTTGGTGACCCGCGAGCCCGGGTGGGCGACCGCGTTCTACCGGTCGGTGTTCGGCTACGAGGTGACGCGCGCGGGCGGCCGGGCCGACGGCACGGTGACGCTGAGCCTCGGGGGGCGCGCGGTGGCCACGGTGCACGGGGTGGGCGAGGCGCCGGGCCCGGTCCGGGGCTCGTACTGGACGACGTACTTCGAGGTGGACGACACCGACGCCGCGGTACGGCTGGTCGCCGGGGCGGGCGGCCATGTGATCGTCCCGGCACGGGAGACGGCGGCCGGGCGGGCCGCGACGGTGGCCGATCCGGAGGGCGCGGTGTTCGGCGTGGTGCGGTCGGCGGGCCGCTGAGCGGGGACGGCGGGGGAACGGGCGGCAACGCCCGGGGTGCCAGGGCGGGTACGGCTCGTGGCGGGGTGTCCCGGGCCGTACGCGGGGCGGGGCTCCGGTGGTACGACGCGGGCCGCCCCCGCCCGGCGGAGGGTCCGGTCGTACGACCCGGTCGGCCGGGCCGGGCCGTGCCGCTCCGGTCGGGCCGGTCGTCCCGCGCCCGTACGGTGCGCCTCAGGCCGTACCGTGCTTCTCAGGCCGTACGGTGCGCCCCGCCGCCGATCTCGACCGGCAGCACATCCGGCGACAGCGTCGCCGCCCGCGCCGTGGCCGCCGTCATCCGGCGCCGGTGGTGGCGGCGGCACAGCACCTCGTAGCCGATCTCGTCCTCGGACTGATGCACGTCGCCCACGACGACCTGGGCGCCCTCGACCACCATCACCCCGCCCACCGAACGGGCGTTGTGCGTGGCCCGTGCCCCGCACCAGCACAGCGCCTCGACCTGGAGGACCTCGACGCGGTCGGCGAGTTCCACCAGCCGCTGCGAGCCGGGAAAGAGCTTGGTGCGGAAGTCGGTGGTGATCCCGAAGGCGAAGACGTCCAGTTCGAGGTCGTCCACGATCCGCGCGAGCTGGTCGATCTGTACGGGGGCGAGGAACTGCGCCTCGTCGGCGATCACGTAGTCGCAACGGCCGCCCTGCGAGAGGCGGTCCACGATGTACGCGTAGAAGTCGAAGTCCCCGGCCGCCTCGACGGCGTCGGTCACCAGGCCGAGCCGGGAGGAGAGCTTGCCCTCGCCCGCGCGGTCGTCGCGCGTGAAGATCATGCCGAGGAGACCGCGCGCCGAGCGGTTGTGCTCGATCTGAAGAGCCAGGGTGCTCTTTCCGCAGTCCATCGTTCCGGAGAAGAACACCAGCTCGGGCATGAGGAAGTGACGGCCTTTCAGATACGGACAGGGCTGCTCGTCGCACGCCGGAGGGCTCCGGCGGGCGGCTACGAGCGTACTTCGAGGAGCGGGACCAACTGTTCGACGGGGGTCATCGACCCGTGCATCCCGACCATCGCGGACTCGCGCGGCTCCCGGACGGAGGCGGTGATCACCACATCGTCGTGGGCCGCGGCCACCACGTCGCCGATCCGGCCGTACACCCGCTCCTCGAACGCGCCGGGCGGGCCGAACCAGCCCGCCGCCACCGCCTCGTCACGGCTCGCGATCCAGAACCGGTCCCCCAGCACCTCGCGCCAGACGGTGAGGACGTCCGCCTCGGCGCCCGGCACCGCGTACACGTGCCGCGCGCGTCCCTCACCGCCCAGGAGGGCCACGCCGGCACGCAGCTCCCAGTCCTCGTCGAAGTCGACGCGCGACTCCTCGTCGAAGGGGATGTCGATCATGCCGTGGTCGGCGGTGACGAACAGGGCGGAACGGGGCGGCAGTTGCTCCGCCAGACGCTGGGCGAGCCGGTCCACGTACATCAGCTGGCCGCGCCAGGCGTCGGAGTCCATACCGAACTTGTGGCCCTTGCCGTCGACCTCGCTGTAGTACGTGTAGACGAGCGAGCGGTCCCCGGCGGCCAGTTGGGCGGCGGCCAGGTCCATCCGCTCCTCGCCGGAGAGACGCCCGTGGAAGGTGCCGCCGCTCAGGGCGATGTCGGTGAGCGGGGTGCGTTCGAAGGTCGGGGAGGACACCTGCGCGGTGTGCACCCCGGCCGCGTCGGCGAGTTGGAAAAGAGTCGGGTACGGCTGCCAGACGTGCGGGTCGGTCCACGGGCGCCAGCGGAGCTGGTTCATCAGCGCGCCGGTCGCGGGGTCCCGGACGGTGTACCCGGGCAGACCGTGGGCGCCGGGGGTCAGGCCCGTACCGACGGAGGCGAGGGAGGTCGCGGTGGTGGCGGGGAATCCGGCGGTGATCGGCCGGCCGGTGCCGCCGCGCGAACTGCCCAGCAGCGACGTCAGATAGGGCGCCTCGTCCGGGTGGTCCTTGATCTGCTGCCAGCCGAGGCCGTCGATCAGGAAGACGCAGTTGCGGTCGGCCGGGGTGAGTTCGGGTATGACGGCGGCCGAAGCGCCTCGCGCTCCGGACGGGAGGGGCACGCCCTGGCCCGCGAGGAGGGTGGGCAGCAGATCGGCGAGCGAGCCGCCGCCGTACTCCGGGACGGGCGCGGTGTCCAGCGCGAGCGGTTCCGGATCGTGCCAGGCGGCGGGCGGGGTGGGCATCAGCGGCCGGTCGGGGAGGCGGTGGCCGCGGTGGCTTCGGAGAGCGACTGGGCGAAGACGAGCGTCTGGCGGACGGTGTCGGGGCCGTCACCGGCCTCGCTGACGCGCAGGCTCAGGTCGTCGGCGGTGGAGTTGCCGGTGTAGCCGTGATCGGCGTCGCAGTTGGGGTCGCCGCAGGCGGCGGGCTCAAGATCGATACGGGAGACGGCCCCCCAGCCGATGGTCAGGACGACCTCGCGGGGCAGGGTGCCGGGGGTGTACGACTCCGGGTTGGCGACGACGCGGCTGACCACGACGGACGAGATCCGGTCCAGCTTGACCGACTCGGTCGAGGTGGTGGCGTACGGGGTCGGCGAACTGGTGTCGGCGGCCTGCTCGTCGGTGTGGCTGACGATGAAGCGGTGGGCGGTGAGGACGAGGACGGTGACGTGCCGGCGGACCTCGTTGGAGTCGAACGTCGTCTCCTGGTGCACCAGGTACGAGGCGATCGGCTCCCCTCCGACGGCGGCCTCCACCGCCTCGGCCACGAGAGCCGGGTAGTAGCCGCTGCGCTCGATCGCCGTGCGCAGCCCCTGGGTCGTCGTACCGGTCTTCGCCATGGCCCCCATCCTACGGGGGTGGGACGCGTGGCCAGGACCGTGCGGAACAGGGAACTCTCCGCGCGCGGATCGCCCGGAGCGGTCCGGACGGACGGCGGCGCCGGCCTGCGGAACAGGGCTTTTCGGACATCCCTCAGTAGCTGGGCAGCCGCCGGGGACCGAGGTCGTCGCGGGACGGGGGCGGGGCCAGCCGGACGTGGGCGCCCAGCACGGAGAGGCCGTGGGTGGCGACGACGACCGGTTCGAGCGCGACGGAGACGATCTCCGGGTGGTCGTCCACGAGCCGGGACACCCGGAGCAGCAGCTCTGCGAGGGCGGCGGTGTCGACGGGCGCCGAACCGCGCCAGCCGAAGAGGAGGGGCGCGGTCCGGACGGACCGGAGCAGTTCGGTGGCGTCACGTTCGGTGACCGGAACGAGCCGGTGCGCGACATCGCCGAGCAGCTCGGAGGCGACGCCCGCCAGCCCGAACGAGAGCACGGCACCGGCGGCCGGGTCGATGACGGCGCGTACGACGGTGTCCACGCCGCGCGGTGCCATCGCCTGGACGACGGGGCGCAGTTCGCCGGGTCCGCCGAGCAGCCCGGTCAGTTCGCGGTACGCCGCCCGCAGCCGGGTCTCGTCGGGGAGGTCGAGCCGTACGCCGCCGAGGTCGGCCCGGTGGCGCAGATGCGGCGCGGTGGTCTTGAGCGCGACGGGGTAGCCGAGGCGCGCGGCGGCCTCGGCGGCGGCGTCCGGTCCGGGTGCGGGCAGCGTGGGCCGTACGGCGATCCCGTACCGCGCGAGCAGTTCCCGGGCGTCGTCGTCGCCGAGGCTGGTGCCGTGCGGATCGTCGGTGGCCGCGCCGAGCAGCCGGTCGATGAGCGCGGCGGCCCCGTTCTCGTCGATGTCGTCGTACTCGGGGACCCGCCCGGGCTCGGCACTCCGCCGACGCCACCGCGCGTGGACGACGGCCTGACTGAGCGCACGCACGGCACGCTCGGCGGAGGGATAGGCGGGAATCCGCCCGACGGCGGCCCCGGCGGCCCCGGCACCGTCGGTCCCGGAGGGGTCGGAGGGGTCGGAGGGCTCCTGGCCGGAGGGGGCGGCGGGGGCGGAGATCGCTCCGGGCTCCCGGCGGTCGACGGCGGGGGCGGGGGTGGGGGTGCGTGGGCCGCCGGTCCCGGAGGGGGCGGCGGGACCCGGTGGGGCCTCGGCGGGGGCGCCGGCCCGGCCCGGTCGGGGGGCCGTCGTGGTCGCCGCCGAGAGTGCCTCCGCCAGGTCGCCCATCTCCACGTGGACCACGGCCACCGGTTTCGCCGGGGACGTCGACGCCGCCTCGCGCAGGGCCGCCGCCAGGGCCTCGCCGTCGCCCGACTCGGCCGAGCCGTTCTCGGCGACCGAGGGGATCGCGGTGACGACGACCGCGTCGCAGCCCGGGTCCGCCAGCGCGGTCGCCAGTGCCGTGCGGAAGTCGTGCGGGCCGGCCGAGGTCGTCAGGTCCAGGGGTGGCCGCGGGCGCAGGCCCTCCGTCAGGCAGGCGTCGTACGTGAGGAGTCCGAGCGACTCGGAGTTGCCGAGGATCGCGACGTGCGGCCCGGCGGGCAGGGGCTGGGTCGCGAGGAGGAGGCCCGCGTCGACCAGTTCGGTGACGGTGTCCACGCGGATCACGCCCGCCTGGCTGAGCAGCGCGGAGACCGTCGCCTCCGGGACCCGGGTGAGCGGCACCGCGTGCCCCGGCGGCGCGCTGCCGCTGTGCCGGGCGCCCTTCGCGACGACGACCGGCTTCACCGCTCCCGTACGCCGGGCCAGCCGGGTGAACTTGCGGGGGTTGCCGATCGATTCGAGGTACATGAGCACGACGTCGGTGTCCGGGTCGTCGTGCCAGTACTGGAGCAGGTCGTTGCCCGAGACGTCCGCGCGGTTGCCCGCCGAGATGAAGGTGGAGACGCCCGCCCCGCGCCGTACCAGCCCGGCGAGCAGGGCGATGCCGATCGCGCCCGACTGGGTGAACAGACCGATCCGCCCCCGGCCGGGCGGCGCGGGTGCCAGTGAGGCGTTCAGCCGGACCGGTGGCGAGGTGTTGATGACGCCGAACGCGTTGGGCCCGATGATCCGCATCCCGTACGACCGTGCCTGGCGCACCAGTTCGCGCTGCCGCTCGCGCCCGGCGGGCCCGGTCTCGGCGTAGCCGGCGGACAGCACCACCAGGCCCTGGACGCCGTGGTGGCCACAGGCGGTGACGGCGTCCGGCACCCGTTCGGCGGGGACGGCGACGATCGCGAGGTCGACGGGCTCGCGGATCTCCGCGAGGGAGCGGACGGCCGGGACGCCGTCGATCTCGGTGCGCCCGGCAGGCAGCGCGTGGTTGACCGCGTACGTACGGCCGGTGTAGCCGCCGTCGAGCAGGTTGCGCAGGACGGTGCGGCCGACGCCGCCCGCCGCGCGCCCGGCGCCGACGACAGCCACCGACGACGGACCGAGGAGCCGCTGCACCGAGCGCGCCTCGGCGCGCTGTTCGCGGCCCCGCTGGACGGCGAGGGACTCGGCGGTGGGTTCGAGATCGAGGACCAGCCGGACCGCCCCGTCCTCGAAGTCGCGTCGCTGGGTGAACCCGGCGTCCCGGAACACCTTGATCATCTTGGTGTTGGCGGGCAGCACCTCCGCCGCGAAGCGCCGGATGCCGCGCTCACGCGCCACCGCGGCGATGTGTTCGAGGAGCGCGGAGGCGATCCCCCGGCCCTGGTGCGCGTCCTGGACGAGGAAGGCGACCTCCGCCTCGTCGGCCGGTGCCGACGCGGCCATGCCCCGGCTGTCGATGCGGTCGTAGCGGACGGTGGCGACGAACTCGCCGCCTACGGTGACGGCGAGCCCGACCCGGTCCACGTAGTCGTGGTGGGTGAAGCGGTAGACGTCCTTGTCGGAGAGCCGTGGGTAGGGCGCGAAGAACCGGTAGTACTTCGACTCGTCGGAGACCTGTTCGTAGAAGCTGACCAGCCGTCCCGCGTCGTCGGCGGTGATGGGCCGTACGCGCGCGGTGCCGCCGTCCCGCAGGACCACGTCTGCTTCCCAGTGCGCGGGGTACGCGTGCCGCGACGGCGTCGTCATGGGGAGAGCCTACGGCGCGCGCACGGCCGATGGCGGCTCGACGTCCGGGGCGGGCCGACGGTGCCTCACCGGTCGGTTCCGGGGCACATGAGACACTGATCCGTACGGAAACCGTGACTTGAAGGGCAACACCATGGCTGAGCGCCGCGTCCTTGTCGGCTGGGCCGAGGGCCTGCACGCCCGTCCCGCCTCCATCTTCGTCCGCGCCACCACGGCGTCCGGCGTTCCGGTGACGATCGCCAAGGCCGACGGCAGCCCGGTCAACGCGGCGTCGATGCTGGCCGTGCTGGGGCTGGGCGCGCAGGGCGGCGACGAGATCGTGCTGTTCTCCGACGCGGAGGGCGCCGAGGCGGCGCTGGACCGGCTGGCGAAGCTGGTGGCCGAGGGACTGGACGAGCTGCCCGAGACCGTCTGAGACCGTCTGGGCGGCGGGCGCTCGCCTGGACGAGGTACGGCGAAGGCCCCGGCGTGCTGCCGGGGCCTTCGCCGTACCGTCCTCGTACCGTCTTCGTACGGCCGTACGTCGCGGCCGTCCGACGGCCGACGCGCCGTCAGACGTTCACGCCGTGGCCGCGCAGGTAGGCGACCGGGTCGATGTCGGAGCCGTACTCCGCGCTCGACCGCGCCTCGAAGTGCAGATGCGGGCCGGTGGAGTTGCCGGTGGAGCCGGAGAGACCGATCCGGCTGCCCGGCGCGACGCTCTGCCCGGCGGAGACGCCGACCGAGGAGAGGTGCGCGTACTGGGTGTAGGTGCCGTCGTTCATCCGGATCACGACGTTGTTGCCGTACGCGCCGGCCCAGCCCGCCTCGACGACCGTGCCCGCGCCGACGGAGACGACCGAAGTACCGGACGCGGCGTGGAAGTCGACGCCCGAGTGGCTGCCGGAGGACCAGAGCCCGCCGCCGGTCCGGTAACCGGTGCTCGTCGATGAGCCGCCGACCGGGAGTTGGTACGCGGTGAGGCGCCTGCGCTCGGCGGCGCGGGCGGCGCGCTCCTTCGCCCGGCGGATCTCCTTGGCACGGACCTCGGCCTTGCGCTTCGCCTCGGCGCGCGCCTTCCGCTCCGCCGCCGCTCGGGCGGCCACGTACTGGGCGTCGGCCTGGGCGTCGATCGTCGCGGCGAGCGAGTGGTCGATGACGATGGCGCGGACCGGGGTGACCGGGGCGGGCTCGGTGACGTCCTGGGCGTGGGCCGTGGGGGCGGCGTGGGCCGGGTCGGCCGTGTGGGCTTCGGCGGCGAGTGCCGGCGATCCGAGAGTGCCGATGACTCCGGCGGCCGTGAGGCCGGCGACTCCGGCGAGGTTGGCGCTGCGGCGGGTCATCCGGCTCCGGGCACGATGCTTCCCGGTGGCACGAGTAAACGCCATGAACTGATGGGTCCTTTCGTTTCTTCCTTCTCGCCCGCCGGACAGGGCCTGGCTGACGGGTTCGGAGCAGGAAGGCCTTCTCCTACGGGGGCTCTCCGCGGATCGCGCGAAGGCCCCCGATCCGCCCCGGGGACACGGGTCCCCGGCTCCCCGGGGCGCATGCCCGGCGGGGACTCGGCGACGGCTGTCCGGTGCCGCGGTCGCGGCGGGGTCCGCCGGACAGCCGGACCGACGCTAGGCGGGCGATCCGCCAATCACCAAACAGACAGGCCCTTTTGTAGCGCACGCCACAGGGCATTCGGGCAACCTCCGGATGAATACGGACATAGGAGGAACCCCGGTGACGGATTCGTCACCGGGGTTCCCTTTGTCCTGTGCCGTGGGCGTGCGGAGGAGTCCCCCGGGGGTGGCCGCCGACGCCGTCACGGGTGTCAGCCGGTGACGACCTTCACCTCGCCGATGCCCAGGGCCCCGATCGGCTCCCGGATCACCGAGGCGTCCCCGACGAGCACCGTGACCAGCCGGTCACCGGGGAAGGCACTGACGACGGCGGCCGTCGCCTCCACCGTGCCGGCGTCGGCCAGCCGGGCGTACAGCTGGGCCTGGAAGTCGTCCGGGAGGTGCTGCTCGACCTGGTCGGCGAGCGTGTCGGCGACCGAGGCCGCCGTCTCGTACTTCAGCGGGGCGACACCGACCAGATTCTGTACGGCCGTCTCCCGCTCGGCGTCCGTCAGCCCCTCGGCGGCTAGCGTCCGCAGGACCTTCCACAGGTCGTCCAGCGCGGGCCCGGTCGACTCGGTGTCCACCGAACCGCTGATGGCCAGCATGGAGGCGCCCGTGCCGTTCGGGTCGGAGCGCAGCACCTGTGCGAAGGCGCGCACGCCGTAGGTGTAGCCCTTCTCCTCGCGCAGCACCCGGTCGAGCCGGGAGGTGAGCGTGCCGCCCAGGCAGTACGTGCCGAGCACCTGGGCCGGCCACACGCGGTCGTGCCGGTCGGCGCCGACCCGGCCGATGAGGAGCTGGGTCTGGACGGCTCCGGGGCGGTCCACGATCACCACGCGGCCGGTGTCGTCGGCGGTCACCGGCGGTACGGGGCGGGGCTCGGAGGTGTCGCCCGTCCAGTCGCCGAGGGTGCCGGCGAGCAGCGCGTCCACGTCGACGCCGGTGAGGTCGCCGACGATGACCGCCGTGGCGGTGGCGGGGCGTACGTGCGCGTCGTAGAAGGCGCGGACGCCCTTGGCGTCGATCCGGCCGACGGTCTCCTCGGTGCCCTGGCGCGGGCGCGACATGCGCGAGGTGGCCGGGAACAGCTCCTTGGAGAGCTGCTTGGCGGCGCGGCGGGCCGGGTTGGCCTGCTCGTGCGGGATCTCGTCGAGCCGGTTGGTGACGAGCCGGCCGACCTCGCTCTCCGAGAAGAGCGGCGCGCGCAGGGCGTCGGCGAGCAGACCGAGCGCCTTGGGCAGCCGGGAGACCGGGACCTCCAGGGAGACCCGGATGCCGGGGTGGTCGGCGTGCGCGTCGAGGGTGGCGCCGCAGCGCTCCAGTTCGGCGGCGAACTCCTCGGCGGTGTGCTTGTCGGTGCCCTCGGACAGCGCGCGGGCCATGATCGTGGCGACGCCGTCCAGGCCCTCGGGCTCGGCCTCCAGCGGCGCGGCGAGGGAGATCTCGACGGCCACCACCTGCTGGCCGGGGCGGTGGCAGCGCAGCACGGTCAGACCGTTGGGCAGCGCGCCGCGCTCGGGCGCCGGGAACGCCCAGGGCCTGGCCTCCCCGGCGGTCGGCTGCGGGTGGAACTCCATGGTCACGGCAGCGTCGCTCACTGGTCCGCCCCCTCGTGCTCGTCGGTGGTCTCGTCGGAGGCGGCGTCGTCCTCGGCGGTCGTCGGCTCGTAGACCAGCACCGCCCGGTTGTCGGGGCGCAGTCGGGCCTCGGCCACCGCGCGTACCTCCTCGGCCGTGACGTCCAGCACCCGTCCGACGGCGGTCAGCGCCAACTGCGGGTCGCCGAACAGCACCGCGAACCGGCACAGTTCGTCGGCGCGGCCCGCGACCGTGCCGAGCCGGTCGAGCCATTCGCGCTCCAACTGGGCCTGCGCGCGCTCCATTTCCTCGGCCGTGGGGCCTTCGGCCGCGAACCGGGCCAGCTCCTCGTCGACGGCGGCCTCGATCTGCGGCACCTCCACGCCGCCGGACGTCTTGACGTCCAGCCAGCCGAGCGAGGGCGCGCCGGCCAGGCGCAGCAGGCCGAATCCGGCGGTGACGGCCGAACGGTCGCGGCGCACCAGCCGGTTGTGGAGGCGGGAGGACTCGCCGCCGCCGAGGACGGTGAGCGCCAGGTCGGCGGCGTCGGCCTCGCGGGTGCCGTCCTGCGGCAGCCGGTAGGCGGCCATCAGGGCGCGCGCGGGGACGTCCTCGTGGATCTCCTCGCGCAGTTCCTCGCCGATGACGCCGGGCAGGGAGCCGTCGCGCGGCGGCTGCTTGCCGTCGTGTCCGGGGATCGAGCCGAAGTACTTCTCGATCCAGGCGAGCGTCTGCCCGGGGTCGATGTCGCCGACGACGGACAGCACGGCGTTGTTCGGCGCGTAGTACGTACGGAAGAACTGGCGCGCGTCTTCGAGGGTCGCGGCGTCCAGGTCGGCCATCGAGCCGATCGGGGTGTGGTGGTAGGGGTGGCCCTCGGGGTAGGAGAGGGCGGTGAGGCGCTCGAAGGCGGTGCCGTAGGGCACGTTGTCGTACCGCTGGCGGCGTTCGTTCTTCACGACGTCGCGCTGGTTCTCCATCCCCTCGTCGTCCAGGGAGGAGAGCAGGGAGCCCATGCGGTCGGCCTCCAGCCAGAGCGCGAGCTCCAACTGGTGGGTGGGCATGGTCTCGAAGTAGTTGGTGCGCTCGAAACTGGTGGTGCCGTTGAGCGAGCCGCCGGCGCCCTGCACCAGCTCGAAGTGACCGTTGCCCTTGACCTGCTTCGAGCCCTGGAACATCAGGTGCTCGAAGAGGTGGGCCAGGCCCGTACGGCCCTTGACCTCGTGGCGTGAGCCGACGTCGTACCAGAGGCAGACCGCGGCGACCGGGGTCAGGTGGTCCTCGGAGAGCACCACGCGCAGTCCGTTGGCGAGCCGGTGCTCGGTCGCTGTGAGGCCGCCGGAACCGGCCTGCGCTGTGGCCGTGTGACCCATGGGCATGTACGTCCCTTCGATCGCGATATGGAAAAGTCCTGCCACTGTATGCAAGCGTGCGGACGCCTGGCGACGTTCCCGTGTCGGGCGAAGCGGCGTGGACTCGCCAACGGCTTGCCGTCGGCGCGCGGTCCGCCTCGTCCGCCCGGCCCTCCCCCGGCCCGTCCGCGGGCCGCCGGAAAGGGCGCCCCGGCCGGTCCAACGACGGGTCGAGGTCCGCGTTGTCAGTACGGCGGTCCACAATGGTCCGCGTCAGTTCCGCACGTTGTCCGCCCCAGAGTCCGCCCGGACCCGCACAGACCTCTGAAGGAGCCGCAGCAGCGATGGCCCGCCGCAGCACGAAGACCCCGCCGCCGGAGGACTTCGAGGAGAAGATCCTCGACATCGACGTGGTCGATGAAATGCAGGGCTCCTTCCTTGAGTACGCGTACTCGGTGATCTACTCCCGTGCCCTGCCGGACGCCCGTGACGGCATGAAGCCGGTGCACCGCCGGATCGTCTATCAGATGAACGAGATGGGGTTGCGGCCCGACCGGGGCTATGTGAAGTGCGCCCGTGTCGTCGGCGAGGTGATGGGCAAGCTGCACCCGCACGGTGACGCGTCGATCTACGACGCGCTGGTCCGGATGGCACAGCCCTTCTCGATGCGGCTGCCCCTGGTCGACGGGCACGGCAACTTCGGCTCCCTCGGCAATGACGACCCGCCGGCCGCGATGCGGTACACGGAGTGCCGGATGGCTGACGCCACGTCACTCATGACGGAGTCGATCGACGAGGACACCGTCGATTTCCAGTCGAATTACGACGGTCAGGAGCGGGAACCGGTCACGCTGCCCGCCGCGTATCCGAATCTGCTGGTCAACGGCGCCTCCGGGATCGCGGTCGGCATGGCGACCAACATGGCGCCGCACAATCTGGGCGAGGTCGTCGCGGCGGCCCGGCACCTGATCAAGCACCCGGGCGCCGACCTGGAAACGCTGATGCGGTACGTGCCGGGGCCCGACCTGCCCACCGGTGGCCGGATCGTGGGCCTCCAGGGCATCCGGGACGCGTACGACAACGGGCGCGGGACGTTCAAGATCCGCGCCACGGTCGCCGTGGAGGACGTCACGCCGCGCCGCAAGGGCCTGGTCGTGACCGAACTGCCCTTCACCGTCGGTCCGGAGAAGGTGATCGCCAAGATCAAGGACCTGGTCTCGGCGAAGAAGCTCATGGGCATCGCGGACGTCAAGGACCTGACCGACCGGCAGCACGGGCTGCGGCTGGTCATCGAGATCAAGAACGGCTTCATCCCCGAGGCGGTGCTGGAGCAGCTCTACAAGCTGACGCCGATGGAGGAGACCTTCGGCATCAACAACGTGGCGCTGGTGGACGGTCAGCCGCTGACGCTGGGGCTGAAGGAGCTGCTGGAGGTCTATCTCGACCACCGGTTCAACGTGGTGCGCCGGCGCAGCGAGTTCCGGCGCACCAAGCGGCGCGACCGGCTGCATCTGGTGGAGGGGCTGCTCGTCGCGCTCCTCGACATCGACGAGGTCATCCGGCTCATCCGGTCCAGCGACAACTCGGCGCAGGCGAAGGAGCGGCTGATCGAGCGCTTCGCGCTGAGCGAGGTGCAGACGCAGTACATCCTGGACACCCCGCTGCGGCGGCTCACCCGGTTCGACCGGATCGAGCTGGAGAGCGAGCGCGACCGGCTCAACGGCGAGATCGACGAGCTGACCGGGATCCTGGACTCGGACGCGGAGCTGCGGAAGCTGGTCTCCGCCGAACTGGCCACGGTGGCGAAGAAGTTCGGCACCCCCCGGCGCACGGTGCTGCTGGAGTCGGGCAGTTCGCCGGTGACGGCGGTGCCGCTGGAGGTGGCCGACGACCCGTGCCGGGTGCTGATGTCCTCGACGGGGCTGCTGGCGCGTACGGCCAACGGGGGGCCGCTGGGCCCCGGTGACGGCAAGCGCGTGAAGCACGACGTGATCGTCTCGGCGGTGCCGGCGACGGCGCGCGGCGAGATCGGCGCCGTCACCTCGGCGGGGCGGCTGCTGCGGGTCCCGGTCATCGATCTGCCGCAGCTGCCCGACACGGCGTCGGCGCCGAACCTGTCGGGCGGGGCGCCGATCGCGGAGTTCCTGACGCTGGAGCCCGACGAGGCGGTCGTCTGTCTGACGACGCTGGACGAGTCCTCCCCCGGTCTCGCGCTGGGCACGCTCCAGGGTGTGGTCAAGCGGGTCGTCCCGGACTACCCGTCCAACAAGGACGAGTTGGAGGTCATCACCCTGAAGGAGGGTGACCGGGTGGTGGGCGCGGCGGAGCTGCGCACGGGCGACGAGGACCTGGTCTTCATCACCTCCGACGCCCAGCTGCTGCGCTATCAGTCCGCGCAGGTCAGGCCACAGGGGCGGCCCGCGGGTGGCATGGCCGGCATCAAGCTCACCGAGGGTGCCTCGGTGATCTCCTTCACGGCGGTCGACCCGGCGGGGGACGCGGTCGTCTACACGGTGGCCGGTTCGCACGGCACGCTGGACGACGCGGAGACGACGGCGAAGCTCACACCGTTCGACCAGTATCCGCGCAAGGGCCGGGCCACCGGCGGGGTGCGCTGCCAGCGCTTCCTCAAGGGCGAGGACCTGCTGGTCTTCGCGTGGGCGGGCGCGGCCCCGGCGCGGGCCGCGCAGAAGAACGGAGCACCGGCACGGCTGCCGGAGCCGGACCCGCGCAGGGACGGTTCGGGCACGCCGCCGCCCACGGTCGTCGCCGTCCTGGCGGGCCCGGCGACCTGACGTAGGGCGCAGCGCGGCGCACTCACGACCGGTCCGGGCCGGGCGGTCCGGCACTCACGACCGCTCCGGCCCGGTGGGCTCTCCGGCGGCCGGACCGGGCGGAGCGCGGCGGGCGCCTCCGCACCGCACGGTAGTTCGCACCGGCGACGACCGGGCCGCTCCGGGCGTGGCCACCGGGGCCGCGTGGGCGCGGGCCGCCCCGCGCCCCTCCACCGCAGGCACCCCCGGGGGCCACGGGAGGTGGCCCCCTTCAGGACTCGTGCGCGTCCGCGCCACGTACACGCGCGGCACTCCGCCTTGAGACACGTCGCACCGGCCGGATGCCGCGCGGCGGGCGCTCCCCCGGTCCGGCCCGACCCGCACGACAGGTACGGGCCGGAGGCCGGAAAGGCGCCTCGTTCGCGCGTCAGCTCCGCAGCCACGCCGCCGTGTCCTGCGGCAGCCGGCCCTCCTCGTCCAGGGGGCCGCTGGTGAGCAGGACGTGCGTGTGGGCGGGCAGCTCCGTCGGGGGGCCACCGAGGTTGACGACGCAGATCAGTCCGTCGCCCCGGGTGAAGGACAGCACCCCGGGAGGGGACGGCAGCCACGTCAACAGCTCCCCGGCGGCCGGGGGTTCGCCGTCCCCGGCGGCCCGCGCGGCGGCGAACCCCGGCTCCGTACGGCGCAGCCGCAGTGCCCGCCGGTACAGGCTGAGCATCGAGTGCGGGTCGTCCGTCTGGAGGTCGGCGGCGTACTTCGGCCAGGACTCCGGCTGCGGCAGCCACGGCTCGGTGTCCCCGCCGAATCCGGCGTACGGCGCCTCCGCCGTCCAGGGCAGGGGGACGCGGCAGCCGTCCCGGCCCGGATCGGTCCCGCCGGACCGGAAGTGCATCGGGTCCTCGATGCGGTCGCGCGGGATGTCGGCCTCGGGCAGGCCCAGTTCCTCGCCCTGGTAGATGTAGACGGCGCCGGGGAGCGCGAGGGAGAGCAGCGCGGCGGCGCGCGCCCGGCGGGTGCCGAGTTCCAGGTCGGTGGGGGTGCCGAAGGCCTTGGCCGCGAAGTCGAAGCGGGTGTCCTCGCGCCCGTAGCGCGTCACGGTGCGGGTGACGTCGTGGTTGGAGAGCACCCAGGTCGCGGGGGCGCCGACCGGGGCGTGCTCGGCGAGCGTGTCGTCGATGGAGGTCCGCAGCGGGTCCGCGTCCCACCGGCAGGACATGAAGCTGAGGTTGAAGGCGGTGTGCAGTTCGTCGGGGCGCAGATAGCGGGCGAACCGTTCGGCGTCCGGGAGCCAGACCTCGCCGACGAAGATGCCGCCGTACTCGTCGGCGATGGCGCGCCAGGAGCGGTAGATGTCGTGGAGTTCGTCGCGGTCCACGAAGGGGTGGGGGTCGGTGCCGGGGGTGAAGTCGGGCAGGGCGGGGTCCTTGGCGGGCAGGACGGCCGAGTCGATGCGTACGCCGGTCACGCCCCGGTCGAACCAGAAGCGCAGTACGTCCTCGTGCTCCCGGCGGACCGCCGGGTGGGCCCAGTTGAGGTCGGGCTGGCCGGTGGCGAAGAGGTGCAGGTACCACTCGCCGTCCGCCACCCGGGTCCAGGGGACGCCGGCGAACTCGGACACCCAGTTGTTCGGGGGCAGTTCGCCGTTCTCGCCGCGCCCCGGGCGGAAGTGGAAGAGTTCGCGCTCGGGGCTGCCCGGTCCGGCGGCCAGCGCGGCCTTGAACCAGGCGTGCTGGTCGGAGACATGGTTGGGCACGATGTCGACGATCGTCCGGATGCCCAGTTCCCGGGCCTCGGCGATGAGTTTCTCCGCCTCGGCGAGGGTGCCGAAGGCCGGGTCGATGGTCCGGTAGTCGGCCACGTCGTAGCCGCCGTCGGCGAGCGGCGAAAGGTACCAGGGGGTGAACCAGAGTGCGTCCACGCCCAGTTCCACGAGGTACGGCAGCCGGGAGCGCACGCCGGCGAGATCACCGGTGCCGTCGCCGTCGCCGTCGGCGAAGCTGCGTACATAGACCTGGTAGATGGCGGCGTCGCGCCACCATTCGACGGTGGCCTCGGCCGGCTCGATGGCTGCCACGTGACGGTCCTTTCGGGCAGGTGGGACTCCGCCGCCGGCCCCGGACAACGGGGCACTGGATGGGAGGGCCGGCGGCGGAGTGCTGGTGGGGAGTGGGTCGTACGGAGCGGAGAGGACGATCAGCCCTTGAGGCCGCCCGCGGTCAGACCGCTCATGATGTTGCGCTGGAAGATCAGGAAGATGAGCAGCGTCGGGACGGACGCGATGGTGAGCGCCGCGATCAGGACGTTCTCCGGTACACCGCTCGCGAGGGAGTAGATACCGACGTTGAGGGTCTGTTTGCCGGGGTCGGGCAGGGTGAGCATCGGCCAGAGGAAGTCCTTCCAGACGCCCACGACCGCGAAGATCGACACGACTCCCAGGATGGGCCGGGAGATCGGCAGCACCACGGAGCGCAGGGTGCGGGTCGCCGACGCCCCGTCGATGGCCGCCGCGTCCAGCAGCTCCCGGGGGATCGAGTCGAAGAACCGTTTGAGGAGGAAGATGTTGAAGGCGTTGGTGACGGACGGGAGCCAGATCGCCCAGGGCGAGTTCAGGAGGTTCCGTTCGACGATCGGTACGTCGAGCACGGTCAGGTACTGCGGTACGACGAGGACGGTCGCCGGGATCATCAGTGTCATCAGCATCAGCCCGAGGATGGCCTTTCCGAAGACCGGCCGCAGCTTGGAGAGCGAGTAGGCGGCGGCCACGTCGAAGATCAGCTGGAAGGCGAGCGCGCCGAAGGCGTAGTACAGGGTGTTGAAAAGCAGCTTGGCGAGGTCCATGACCTTCCACGCCTGCTCGTAGTTCTCCGGGTGGAGTGAGGTCGGGAAGGCGGTCGGTGGGCTCTGCACCACTTCCTGGGTGGTCTTGAGACCGCCGGTGACCATCCAGTAGAGGGGGCCGAGGAAGACCAGCGTGAAGAGGGCGACCACCAGGGCGAAGGCGATCCAGTAGAAGGCCCTGCCGCGGGATCTGCCCAGCTGGGCCGGTGAGATCAGGGTCCGCGGGCGGGCCTCGGCGGTGGCGGCCCGATTGCGCCGGGGTACGAGCGTGTTCGCTGTCATGCCTTCTCTCCCCTCACTCGTCCTCGCCACCGCGACTGAGCCGCACGTACACCGCGGAGAAGCCCGCGAGGAGTACGAGCAGGACGAGTCCGAGTGCGGCGGCGCTGCCGTAGTTGTTGAAGTTGAACGCGTACTGGTAGATGAGATAGACGACCGTTGTCGTGGAGCCTTCCGGCCCGGCCCCGTTGGTGAGCAGGAACGGTTCGGTGAACACCTGCATGGTCGCGATGATCTGCATGAGCAGCATCAGCGAGAGAATGAGCCGGGTCTGCGGAATGGTGACGTGCCAGATCTTGCGGAGGATTCCCGCGCCGTCCAGTTCGGCCGCCTCGTAGAGCTCTCCGGGAATTCCCTGGAGTGCGGCGAGATAGATGAGGGTCGCCCCGCCCATGTTCATCCAGGTCGCCGCGACGACCACGGAGAGCATGGCCGTGTCGGTGTCCTGGAGCCATTGCTGTGCGGGCAGGCCGAAGGTCTCCAGGATGCGGTTGAACAGGCCGTATCCGGGGTCGTAGAAGTACTTGAAGAGCAGTACCGACGCGACCGGCGGCAGCATCACGGGGAGATAGACGAGCAGCCGGAGATATCCCTGGCCATGCCGGAATTCGTTGATGACGACGGCGATGACGAACGGGACGACGAATCCGAGCAGCAGCGCGAGGGCGGTGAAGAGGAGCGTGTTGCGCCAGGCCTGCCAGAAGGCGGGGTCGTTGAAGATGTACGTGAGGTTGGACCAGCCGGCCCAGGTGGTCTCTCCGTTCTCGGTCTTCTGGAAGGCCAGGATGAATTCCCTGACCATCGGATACCAGGAGAAGAACGAGAAGCAGAGCACGGCTCCGATCAGGAATCCGTGCGCCGAGAGATTGCGGCGTACGGAACGGAGGAACTCCTCGCGGGCGGAGTCCGTCCGGGCGGGGCCGGGGCGTCCTTCGCGCGGCGGGGTCGCCTTGCTCTTGGACAGGGTGGGGGCCGACATGGTCTCTCCTCGGTGCCGGTGCGCGGACTCGGTGACGCGCGGACGGACGGAGCGCGGCTGCGGGCCGGTCGCTGCGGACCTGCCCGCGGGCGGGACCGGGTCCGCGTGACCCGGTCCCGCCCGTCCGTCACTGAGTCGCCAGGACTTGGTTGACCTGCTGCTCGGCGGTCGTCAGCAGCTTGTCGACGTCCGCGTCCTCGTTGGTCAGCACTCCCGACATCGCGACGTCGAGGATCTTGTAGATCTCCTGCGCCTTCGGCGGCTCGGCCTTGCCCTTGACCGGGTTGTCCATGAAGGGCTTGAAGTTCTCGACCGGCATCGTCGCGTGCTGGCCGCGCTGCGCGTCGTCCTTGGCCTTGGAGTCGCCGAGCCAGAAGTTCGGCTGCGGGAGTCCGACGGGCAGCTGGTCGGCCTTGCTGCGCTCCCAGTTGAACTGGCCCTTGCCCGGGGTGAGGAACTTGAAGTTCTGCCAGGCGATGGCGGCCTTGATCTTGTCGGGCGAACTGCCCTTCTTGATCATGTAGTTGTTGCCGCCGAAGAGGGTGGCCTGGGCGCCGGGGATCGGTCCCATGCCGAAGTTCTCGTACTTGGCGCCGAGTTGCTGGACCATGTACGTGATGTCGTCGGGCGCGGCGAGGAACATGCCCAGCTTGTCGGTGGCTATCCGCTTCTGGAGATCGCCCCACTTGAGCAGCTGGGTCTTGCCCATGCTGTCGTCCTCCCACCGCATGGTGTGCAGGTTCTGGAGGACCTGCTTGCCCAGGTCGGTGTTGAACGCGGCCTTCTTGCCCGTGGCGTCGACGACCTCACCGCCGAGACCGTAGAGGGACGCGGTGAAGTGCCAGCCGCCGTTGTTGCCCGCGCTGTACTCGCCGAAGCCGGAGACACCGCCGCCGAGACCGGCGATCTTGTCGGAGGCCGTACGGACGTCTTCCCAGGTGGTCGGGGGCGAGTTGGGGTCGAGCCCGGCCTCGTCGAAAAGCTTCCGGTTGACCAGCAGGCCCATGGTGTAGTTGCTGGTCGGCAGGCCGTAGAGCTTGTCGTCCTGCTTCAGCACACCGAGGACGTCCGGGTCGATGTCCTTCAGCGCGGGGACGGTCTTGTCGGTGACGTACGCGGAGATGTCCGCGGCACCGTCGTTGTCCAGCACCTGCTGAAGGTCGGTGAAGTAGGTGTAGAACACGTCGGGCTGGGACTTCGCCTTGAGCATCGCGGTGAAGCGCGGGGGCTCCAGGCACTGGCCCGGGGTGGACTTCCCGTCGATGGTGACGTTCGGGTACGTCTTGTTGAACTCCTTGACGTCCTCCTTCCACTCCTTGAGCTCCGCCGCCTTGGCGGCCGGCGGCATGCAGTCGATCGAGAGCGTCACCTTCGCCTTCGGGTCCAACGGCGCTGACGGGTCGGACGACCCGCCGCCGGAGTCGCCGTCGTCGTCGCTGCTGCTGCTGCTCGTGCCGCAGGCGGCGAGAGTCAGGGCGAGCACGGTGACAATGGCGGCCGCGGCGGTGCGGTCGATACGGCGATTACGGCGGAACCCAGCACTTCTCATCGATGGTCCCCTTCGGGCATGAGCGTGGAAGGCCCGCGGCTGAAACTCTGCCGGGGCGCGGCACACTCAACCACCGCCGACAGGAGACCGCAAGATGTCGCGCCGTTTTCGTAAAAGTTTGACAGTCTTCCGCATCGTCCACCGCCCGTACCGGGGACCGGAGTTGGACAGGGCGGGATTTGCCGGACAGACCCCCCGGGACGGCCACAGGGCCCCCGAGGGGGCCCTGGAAGGGGCTTGCGGGGCCGCGGGAGCGTCGCGCGGCGGGAAGAAGTCGCGGGCGGGCGCGCGGCGGGGCCGCGGGCGTCAGCGGGGCGACTGCGCCGTGGAGCCGCGTACCACCAGCTCCGGCTCGAACAGCAGCTCGCCGGGCGGTACGGCGCCGCCCTGGATCTGCGCGCACAGCAGTTCCACGGCGGCCCGCCCCATGGCCTCGATGGGCTGGCGGACCGTCGTCAGCGGCGGCTCGGTGCAGTTCATGAAGGCCGAGTCGTCGTAGCCGACCACGGAGACCTCGCCGGGCACGTCGAGTCCGCGCCGGCGGGCGGCCCGCACGGCGCCGAGCGCCAGCGGGTCGCTCGCGCAGATGATGCCGGTGACCCCCCGGTCCAGCAGCCGCGCGGCGGCGGCCTGGCCGCCCTCCAGGGAGAACATCGACCGCTCGACGCACTCGTCGGGCAGCGACTCCCCCGCCGCCTTGGCCGCCGCGACCGCGGCGGCGAGCTTGCGCCGCGACGGTACGTGGTCGGACGGGCCGAGGACCAGGCCGATGCGCTCGTGGCCGAGCGAGGCCAGATGGCGCCACGCCTGCTCGACGGCGACGGCGTCGTCGCAGGAGATGGTCGGGAAGTCCAGGTTCTCTATGGGCGCGTTGATGAGCACGACCGGGATCCGGCGCTCGTGCAGCTGGCGGTAGTGCTCGTGGGGCGCGTCGGCCTGCGCGAAGAGACCGCCGGCGAAGACGACGCCGGACACCTGCTGCTGGAGGAGCAGCTCGACGTAGTCCGCCTCGGAGACACCGCCCTTGGTCTGCGTGCACAGCACGGGGGTGAGCCCCTGCTGCGCGAGCGCGCCGCCGATCACCTCGGCGAAGGCGGGGAAGATCGGGTTCTGGAGCTCGGGCAGGACCAGACCGACCAGCCTGGCGCGCTCGCCGCGCAGCTGGGTCGGCCGCTCGTACCCCAGCACGTCCAGCGCGGTCAGCACGGACTGCCGTGTGGCCTGGGAGACTCCCGGCTTGCCGTTGAGCACCCGGCTGACCGTGGCCTCGCTGACCCCAACCTTCTTCGCCACCTGAGCAAGTCGTCGCGTCATGAACGCAAGACTAGCGCAAGCGATGCAAGCTACTTACTTCTGAGCGTAAAGTCCCTGCACAGACCGGGTACCGCGTGGCGGGGTTCCCGGCGCCGTACGGGCGAGACCCGTACGCCGCGGGGGCAGGGCCCCGGCACCGGGCCGGACACGGGCCCGATGCCGCCCGGGGAAGACCCCCGGGCGGCACCAGGTTCAGCGCCTCACCCTCGCCAACCCGGTGCTACGGGTTGATATTGATCTTGAAGTTGGGCGTGACGTTCCGTACGTCCACGGCGTTCGCGCTCATCCGCAGACCGTTGAACGTGACCTCACCGACCGCGGGGCCCTGTCCCGCCTCCGGCATCTCGTTCGCCCAGAGACCGAAGCCGGACTTGGCGTCGAAGGCGTCGCCGCTCTTCTTGGCACCGGTGATCGAGATGTCGTTCAGGATGGTGTCCTTGATCGGGAACTGCGGCTGGCCTCCCACGTAGTTGGTCTGGAACATGATCCCGCTGTACGTCGGGTCGACGATGTCCACGTTGTTGATCCGGATGCCCTGGAACACCTTGGACGCGGAGAACAGCCAGATGCCGGGGAACGTCTGGGAGCCCCAGAAGTGACCACCGGACCGGACGATCGACACGTTCTCGATCGTCGTGGGCTGGGTGCCGAAGCCGTTCATCGGGTAGCCGAAGTCCAGCGAGCTGACCGTGATGCCCGAGTAGACGAGGGTGTCCGCGATGTGGATGTTGCGGAAGGTGTTGTTGAAGCCGCCGTAGACGGCCACACCCGCCGCGCGCCAGGTCAGGATCGACGTCAGGTTCTCGTAGACGTTGTCCTTCATGTCCGCGCCGCCGGCGTCGATCGCCGAGAACAGCGCGAAGCTGTCGTCTCCCGTGGCCCGTGCCTCGTTGCTGGTCACGAGGTTGCCGGTGCTGCCGTTGGTCATGTTGATGCCGTCGGCGAACATGTTGCGGATACGGGAGTTCTTGATGGTCATGTCGTCGGTGTTCGCGCCCCAGTAGAGGCACACCATGTGCTCGTTCCAGATGTTGTCGATCTCGATGTCCCGGACGTTCGAGAAGTCGAACACCTTGCCGGGACCGTCGATGCGCGACGTGTAGTTGCCGAAGTACGCGAAGTTCTTGAACGACGAACCCGCCGCCGCGGCCTCGGCCCGGAACCCGATGTCGGTGTTGTCCTGGGTCGACGGGGCGTGGAACTTGGTGTACCAGGGCCCGGCGCCGACCACCTGGACGGGCTTGCCGTACACCTGGAACTTGCTGGCCGTCTGGTAGTCACCGGCCGGCAGGTAGACACCCTTGAGCGTGCCGGTGTTGTCCATCCGGACCCGGTCCAGGGCGTTCTGCACGTCCTGGTGGGTGAATCCGGTCGGCACCGTGTACGTCGCCGGGTCGGGGTTGGCGACCGGCGCGACCTGCTCCAGGTTGATGAAGTCGATCGCGTACGTGGTGTCGTTGGCCGCGTCCTTCTGGAGCTTGATCCTGCTGCCCGCCGGGACGGTCTTGCCCAGCATCATGTTCGCCTCGTCGTAGATGTGACGGGGCGCGCCCTGGCCCGGCGAGTTGCCCGGACCCGCCTCGGCGCCGTACAGCCAGGCGTACTTGGACGTGAGGTCGATCGCCTTCAGGAAGACGCCGTCCACATAGACGTTGAGCGTGGAGTTGCGGCCCCCGCCGCCCGCGGCGTCGGGGATGGAGAAGCGGGTCACCAGGGTGTTGGTGCTGGCCCGGGTGGTGAACTCGACGTACTCGCCGTTGGCGTCGAGGTTGACGGCCCGGCGGCCGGACGCCTCGCCCGCGATGTCACCGATGTCCCGGTTGGGACCGACCTTGGTGGCGCCGCCGCCGGTCGTGCCGTCCTCGGCCTCGTACATGTCGTACGGCATGTTGGCGCCGCGGCCGACGAACAGCGACTGGGTGCTGGTGTTGTTCTCGCGCTTGACCGGCACCTCGTTGGCGTCGTCCGCGAGGACGACCTTCACGGTGTACGAGCCGTTGGTGGCGGCCCAGGTGCCGAGCGCGACCGGCGCGGTGGTGGCGCCGGCGGCGATGACCCCGGTGTGCGTGCCGGTGAGGGTACGCACCGTGGCGCCCTCGGAGTTGACGACGGTCAGGGTGACGCCGTGGCCGCCGCCCGCGGAGGCGACGGTGCCCTGGTTCCGGATCGAGACGGAGAAGTTGACCGTGTCACCGGCCGCCGGGGCGGACGGGGACGTGCCGACGGTCGCGACCAGGTCCGAGCTGGCGACCGGCTTCACCACGAGGGGCGCCGGCGCGGTGAAGGTGTTGTTGGTCTCGTTCTGCTCGATCACCGCGTTCGCCACGTCGGCGACCGCACTGAGTTGGTAGCTTCCGGCGTCGCGCGGACCGATCGCGGCGCTGACGTTGGCGGACGCGCCGGGGGCGAGGGACCCCACGGACGCCGTGCCGACCTTGGAGTCGCCGAGGCGGAATTCGAGCGAGCTGGCCGCGGCGGTGGCGGTGCCGTTGTTGCGGACCGTCGCCGAGAGCGTGATCGGGCTGGACTCGACCGGCTCGGTGGGCGACGCGGTCACCGCGGTGACCTGGAGGTCCGGGTTGGGCGCCGGCTCACCGAGCACCTGGAACTCGGCCACCTGCCCCGCGCCGGAGCCGGAGTTGGAGGTGAACCTGAGCTGGACGTCCGCGACGCTCCCGGAGACCGGGATGGTCACCTGGTTCCCGGAGGCCGGGCTGAACGCGTAGTCCTTCGCGGCGGCCAGACTGGTGAAGCCGGTCGCGTTCTGCTCACGCCCGAGCACCTGGATGTTCTGGGTACGCGGTCCCCAGCTGCTGTCCGGGTTGAGCTTGACGACGACGCTCTCGGTCGAGGCGTTCGAGCCGAGCTTCACGGTCAGCGTGTTGGGGTAACTGCCCCCGGCGCCTTCCCAGTAGGTCGACGTGGAGTTGTCGTTGGCGTTGGCCGCGACGAACGTGTGGACCACGGAGGAGGCGCTGATCGGCTTGCCGACGGCCAGGTTGGAGGCCGAACCGGAGCTGCCGGTGCGGACGACCGTGTTGCTGTTGCCCGACCGGTTGCCCGCCGCGTCCCTGGCCCGGACGAAGTACGAGACCGTGGCCCCGGCCGGCTGGGTGTCGGTGAAGGTCAGCACGTTGCCCGCGACCGTGTCCCGCAGCACGTTGTTGGCGAAGATCTCGTAGCCGGTGACCCCGGTGTTGTCGCTCGACGCCTGCCACGCCAGCCGGACCTGGGTCGGCGCGGGCGTGGTGTGGGTCAGCCCGGTGGGCGCGGTCGGCGCCTGGGTGTCGCCGCCCTGGGCGGTACGGGTCACGGTGTTGCTGTTGCCCGAGACGTTGCCCGCGGCGTCCTTGGCCCGCACGAAGTACGCGACCGTGGTGTTGCCGGGCTGGGTGTCGGTGAACGTGGTGACGTTCCCGGCGACGCTCGTCCGCAGGACGTTGTTGGCGTAGATGTCGTAGCCGGTGACCGCCGTGTTGTCGGTCGACGCCTTCCAGGTCAGCCGGATCTGACCGGAGGCGGGCTCGGTGAACGCCAGCTCGGTCGGCGCCGTCGGTGCCTGGGTGTCGCCCGTCTCGGGACCGTAGATCTCCAGCTCGGAGAACTGGGCGCCGGGCTGCACGCTGTTGGCCGTGACCAGGACCCGTACGTAGCGGGTGGTGGTCGCGTCGAAGGGGATCGTCACCGTGTTGCCCGACCCGGGCGCGAACTGGTGCGCCTGGGACGCGGTCAGGTCGGTGAAGGCGCTGTTGTTGGTGCTGCCCTGGATCTTGAGGGTCTGGCTTCTGGCCCCCCAGCCGTCGGGCAGCTTCAGGACGACGCTGTTGACGGCGACGGACGAGCCGAGGTCGGCCTGGATCCACTGCGGGAAGGCGCCGTTGGCGCTCTCCCAGTAGGTGGCCTTGTTGCCGTCGTTGGCGTTGGCCGCGCCGTACACCTCCGTGTGGCTGCTCTCGGTGAGCGTCCGCCCGGCGGCGAGGTTGACCGACGCGGCGGCGGCCTTGTGGACCTGGAGCTCGGCGAGCTGGCCCGCGCCGGCGACCGAGTTCTTCGTGATGTTCACGCGGACGTAACGCGCCCGGGTGGCGGGGAACGAGATGCTGACCTCGTTGCCCCCGCCCGGACCGAAGGTGTACGTGGCGGAGGTCTTCAGTGTGGCGAAGCTGGTTCCGTCGGCGCTGCCCTGGACGGCGAGGGTCTGCTTCCTGGTCTCCCAGTCGGCGGGGAGCTTCAGCGTGACCTGGTCGATCCGGGCGGTGGACCCGAGATCGGTCTGGACCCACTGGGGGAGGCTCTTGCCGGAGCCCTGCCAGTACGTCGAGGGGTTGCCGTCCGCGGCCATCCGGGCGGAGTGGTCGCTCTTCGCGCTGCTCGCCGCCGCGGTACTGCCCGCGGCGATGTTGGGGCCGTCGGCCGCCGAAGCGGTGAGGGACGGCCAGCCGACCATCAGGAGACTGGTGGTGACGGCGGCGGAGAGCGCCCGCCATCTCCAGCGGTGAGATCTCATGTATCCCCGATCTTCGGCCTCGGCGCGGGGCGGCGAGGCGCGGCTCTGTCTGCATGGCTGGTGCCACCTGGCTGGTGCAACAGGCGTTTCTGCACTGCGGAGCGGGATCTTTTGCGTTGTGCGGTCAGAGAGTTGCAGAGAAATGCGAGAGCGTCCACCGGTCGGACAGAACCAAGTCGGCCGTTCTCTGGCGCGAAAACACCCAAGACGGACCCACCAGGCCCTATCAGTCAGCCGTCGGGCGACCCTCCAACGGACTGCAAGTTGCTTGCAGAACGCGTAAGCAGTTTGCGTAAAAATGCAAAATCCAGAAAGAGACCTGCACGGTCTACCGTTCGTACGCATGAGCGCCGGACCGACGCATTCCCCCCGACGGCGGCGATTCGGCTGGCCACGGCGCGCCTTCTCCCAGGTGCTGCTGATGCAGCTGGTGATCGCCGCGGGCACCGCCGTGCTCGTCACCGGACTGTTCCTCCGGCCACTGGGCAACCACCTCGACGACCAGGCGATGCGCCGCGCGCTCGCCATCGCCGAGACGACTGCCTCCCGGCCGGTCGCGGAGGCCCTGCTCGCGTCCCGGCCCTCGCTCGACGGGCCGGTGCAGCACGAGGCCGAGCGGATCCGGCGGGCCACCGGCGCCGAATACGTCGTGATCATGGACCGGCGCGGGGTCCGCTGGTCACACACCGACACCCGGCAGATCGGCCGGGTCGTCTCCACCGACCCCAGCGAGGCCATCGCCGGACGCCATGTCATGGAGATCGACAGCGGCACCCTCGGCCGCTCGGCGCGCGGCAAGGTCCCGCTCCGTGACGGGTCGGGAAGGATCATCGGCGCGGTCTCGGTGGGCATCGCGTACGACAGCGTCCGCGAACGGCTGATGGCCACGATCCCCGGACTCCTCGCGTACGCGGGCGGCGCCCTCGCCGTCGGCGCGCTCGGCGCGTATCTGATCTCCCGGCGGATCCAGCGCCAGACCCATGACCTGGCCTTCTCCGACATCGCGGCGCTCCTCGCCGAACGCGAGGCGATGCTGCACAGCCTGCGCGAGGGAGTCATCGCCCTGGACCGCGCGGGCCGTATCCGGCTGATGAACGACGAGGCGCTGCGGCTGCTGGGCCTCGGGCCGGAGGCCACCGGCCGGCCGCTCGACCTGGTGCTCGGACCGGGGCGCACCACCGACGTGCTCGCGGGCCGGGTGGCCGGCGA
This sequence comes from Streptomyces sp. NBC_01498, assembly GCF_036327775.1. Lineage (NCBI taxonomy): Bacteria > Bacillati > Actinomycetota > Actinomycetes > Kitasatosporales > Streptomycetaceae > Streptomyces > Streptomyces sp. NBC_01498. The sequence goes on from NZ_CP109598.1 coordinate 1,526,939, forward strand.
CGACCTGGTGACCGTGAGCGGCGGCCGAGTGCTCATCGCCAACCGGATGCCGACCGACGACGGCGGCGCGGTCGCCACCCTCCGTGACCGTACGGAAGTGGAACGGCTCGGCCGGGAACTGGACGCCACCCGGGGTCTCATCGACGCCCTGCGCGCCCAGGACCACGAGCACGCCAACCGGATGCACACGGTGATGGGGCTGCTGGAGCTCGGGTTGCACGAGGAGGCCGTGGAGTTCGTGAACGAGGTGGTGGGCGTGCACCGGGCCACCGCCGAGCAGGTCACCGAGCGGATCCACGACCCGCTGCCCGCCGCCCTGCTGGTCGGCAAGGCCACCGTCGCCGCCGAACGGGGCGTGTCGCTGCGCATCTCCCCCGCCACACTGCTGCCCGACCGGGTCGTCGACCCGCAGGGGCTCGTCACGGTGCTGGGCAATCTGGTGGACAACGCGCTGGACGCGGCGGGCGGCTCCGAGGACCCGACGGTCGAGGTGGAGGTACGGGCCGAGGGCCGTACGGTCGTCCTGCGGATCTCCGACAGCGGCCCCGGCGTTCCGCCCGACCTGCGCGAACTGGTCTTCACGGAGGGCTGGACGACGAAGAAGCTCCCCGCGCACGGCCGGCGCGGGCTGGGCCTCGCCATGGTGCGCCGGCTCGCCGAACGGCAGGGCGGCAGCGCGCGGGTCGGCGCGTCCGCCCACGGGGGCGCGGAGTTCACCGTCGTCCTGCCCGAGGCCCTGGCCGGCGCGGCGGAGGGCGCGGCGGTGCCACGGGACGCCGTAGACGCGGGCGGGCTCCTGGTACGCGACCCGGCGGGCGGCGCCGTATCCGAGCTGCCGGGCGGTCCCGGTCCCGTGGGCGATCCGGCGGGCGGTTTCGTACGGGGCCCGGGGGCGTCGGCCGGTCCCCCGGGCCGTGATCCGGCGGGACCGGACGGTCTCTCAGACCGCTCCCGCGCCCGTGAGTGACCGCACCTCGGACTCGGCGTAACGGGCCTCGTCCGGGCGTTCGCGCGACAAGGCCGTGCCCAGCAGACCCGCCAGGAAGCCGAGCGGGATCGAGACCAGGCCGGGGTTCTGGAGCGGGAAGAGCTGGAAGTCACGCCCCGGGAAGATGGCCTCGGGGCTCCCCGAGACGACGGGGGAGAACACCACGAGGAGCACGGCGGGCACCAGGCCGCCGTACACCGACCAGACCGCTCCGCGCGTGGTGAAGTTCCGCCAGAACAGCGAGTAGAGCAGCACGGGCAGATTGGCCGAGGCGGCGACGGCGAAGGCGAGGCCGACCAGGAAGGCCACGTTGAGATCGCGGGCGAGCAGTCCGAGCGCGATGGCGACGGCGCCGATGCCGGCCGCCGCGTACCGGGCGACCGTGACCTCGCCGCGCGGCCCGGCGCGTCGGCCGGCCCGCGCACCGGTACGGCTCCGGACGCGGGACTTCACACGGGAGGTGGGCCGCTTGAGCGAGGCGTACAGATCGTGCGCGACGGAGGCCGACGAGGCGAGCGTGATGCCCGCGACGACCGCGAGGATCGTCGCGAAGGCGACGGCGGCGACCACGGCGAACAGGACCGTGCCGCCGGTGGAGCCCGCGCCGCCGCCCAGGTCGAGGGCGAGCAGCGGCACCGCCGTGTTCCCCGCCGCGCTCGACGCGCGCACCTCGTCGGTGCCGACCACGGCCGCCGCGCCGAAGCCGAGCACGATCGTCATCAGGTAGAAGCCGCCGATCAGCGCGACGGCCCAGACGACCGAGCGGCGGGCGGCGCGGGCCGTGGGCACGGTGTAGAAGCGGGAGAGGATGTGCGGCAGCCCGGCCGTACCGAGGACCAGCGCGAGACCCAGGCTGATGAAGTCCAGGCGCGCGGTCCAGCCGCCGCCGTAGGCGAGACCGGGTGACAGGAAGTCCGCGCCGTGGCCGCTGCGTTCGGCGGCGGTGGTGAGCAGCGCGTTGACGTCGCCGTGGAAACGGAGCAGGACGAGCACGGTCAGCGCGAGCGTCCCGGCCATCAGCAGCACGGCCTTGACGATCTGGATCCAGGTGGTGCCCCGCATTCCGCCCAGCGTCACGTAGACGACCATCAGCGCGCCCACGCCGATCACCGTCCAGGTGCGCGCCGCCTCGCTGGTGCCGCCCAGCAGCAGCGCGACCAGACTGCCCGCGCCGACCATCTGCGCCACCAGGTAGAACACCGAGACGGCGATCGACGAGGTGCCCGCGGCGATCCTGACCGGGCGCTCCCGCATCCGCGCGGCGACGACGTCGGCGAGGGTGAACCGGCCGCAGTTGCGGACGAGTTCGGCCACCAGCAGCAGGACGACGAGCCAGGCGACGAGGAATCCGACGGAGTAGAGCATGCCGTCGTAGCCGAAGAGGGCGATCACGCCGGAGATACCGAGGAAGGATGCGGCCGACATGTAGTCACCGGCGATGGCGAAACCGTTCTCCATGGGGGAGAAGAGGCGTCCGCCCGTGTAGAACTCGTCCGCCGAGCCGTGCCGGTGGCGGCTCACCCAGGTGGTGATGCCGAGGGTGACGGCGACGAACGCGCTGAACAGCAGCAGGGCCGCCGTCTGGTGGTCTCCTCTCATCGCCGCGCCTCCGCCCGTGCGGCGTCCCCGTCCCGGTTCCTCGTACGGTCGAAGACGCTCCAGCGCAGGTCGAGCGCGTCCCGGTCCCGGTACAGCCGGGCATGCCGGGAGTAGGCCCAGGTCAGCAGGAAGGTGGTGGCGAACTGGGCGAGCCCGGCTACCATCGCCACGTTCAGGGCGCCCGCCACCGGGTGTGCCATCAGTCCCGGCGCGGTGGTCGCGGCGACGACGTACGCCAGATACCAGGCCAGGAAGGCGAGGGTGGCCGGGACGACGAACCGGCGGTAGCGGCGGCGTACCTCCTGGAAGGCGGCGCCGCGCTGGATCTCCCGGTAGATCTCGGCCGCGCCGGGCCCCGCTCCGTGCTCGCCCACGCCCGCCGGGCCGACGGAGGCCCCGGCGGTCCCGGAGCCGACGGCGGCTCCGGGGCTTCTCGCTATGCCCACGCCGTCCGGTTCGCCCCAGCCCGAGGCGAGGGCGTCGTACCAGGGGTCGTCGGTCCGCACTGTCGCGGCGTCACGCCCGTCCTGCTTGTCCACCGGTCAACTCTCCTTGTCGGCTGGCCGTTTCGGCCGCGCCCCAAGGATGGGCGGAAGAGTGGGATGCCGGGCTCGGGTCTCCCCCGGCTTCACCCCTTCAGGTGACGTTTCGGTGGAACAGGGCGGATGTCAGACGTCGATCCGGGCACGGTCCAGCGTCGCGGCGGAACTGGTGATGAACTCCTTGCGCGGCGCGACCTCGTTGCCCATGAGCAGGTCGAAGACCTGCTCGGACGACTCCAGGTCCCCGATGTTGATCCGCCGCAGGGTGCGGTGGCGGGGGTCCATCGTGGTCTCGGCCAGCTGGTCGGCGTCCATCTCACCGAGGCCCTTGTAGCGCTGGATGGAGTCCTTGTAGCGCACGTTCTTGCGCTGGTACTCCAGGAGCGTCTGCCGCAGCTCGTTGTCGGAGTACGTGTAGACGTATTTGTCCTGGCCCTTCTTGGGCTGCACCAGCTCCACCCGGTGCAGGGGCGGAACCGCCGCGAAGACCCGGCCGGCCTCCACCATCGGGCGCATGTAGCGCTGGAACAGGGTGAGGAGCAGACAGCGGATGTGGGCCCCGTCCACATCGGCGTCCACCAGGAGCACGATCTTGCCGTAGCGCGCGGCGTCGATGTCGAACGTACGGCCCGACCCGGCCCCTATGACCTGGATGATGGCGCCGCACTCGGCGTTCTTCAGCATGTCGGAGACGGACGACTTCTGGACGTTGAGGATCTTGCCCCGGATCGGCAGCAGCGCCTGGAACTCGCTGTTGCGGGCGAGCTTGGCCGTGCCGAGCGCCGAGTCGCCCTCCACGATGAACAGCTCGCTGCGCTCCACGTCGTCGCTGCGGCAGTCGGCGAGCTTGGCCGGCAGCGACGAGGTCTCCAGCGCCGTCTTCCTGCGCTGCGCCTCCTTGTGCTGCCGGGCGGCGATCCGCGTACGGGCGGCGGCGACGGCCTTCTCCAGCACCGCGCGGGCCTGTGCCTTGGCGTCCCGCTTGGTCGACGTCAGGAACTCCTTGAGCTCCTTGGCGATGACATTGGCGACGATCCGGTTGGCCGCCGACGTCCCCAGGATCTCCTTGGTCTGCCCCTCGAACTGCGGCTCGGCCAGCCGCACCGTGACCACCGCCGTGAGGCCCTCCAGAGCGTCGTCCTTGACGACGTCGTCCTCGGCGACGCGCAGCAGCTTCGCCGAGCGCAGGGCCTCGTTGACCGTCTTGGTCACCGCGCGCTCGAAACCTGTCATGTGCGTGCCGCCCTTGGGGGTGGCGATGATGTTGACGAAGGAGCGCATCGTGGTGTCGTACCCGGTGCCCCAGCGCATCGCGACGTCGACACCGAGCTCACGGGTGACCTCGGTGGGCGTCATGTGCCCGCGGTCGTCCAGGACGGGCACGGTCTCCTTGAAGACCCCCTGTCCGGACAGACGCAGCACGTCGCAGACGGCCTTGTCCCGCGCCAGGTACTCGCAGAACTCGCTGATCCCGCCGTCGAAGCGGAACGTCTCCTCGACCGTGCCGTCGCCCTCGCTCTCGCCGGGCGCCCGCTCGTCACGGACGACGATGGTCAGGCCGGGGACGAGGAAGGCCGTCTGGCGGGCGCGCTGGTGCAGCGTCTCCAGCGACAGCCTGGCGTCCTTCAGGAAGATCTGCCGGTCCGCCCAGTAACGGATGCGGGTGCCGGTGCGGGTCTTGGGCACCCGCTTGCCCTTGAGCAGCCCGTTGGCCGGGTCGAAGGGGGCGTCGGGGCCGGACTCCGTGAACATGCCGGGGACACCCCGGCGGAAGCTGATCGCGTGCGTCGCGCTGTTGCGGTCCACCTCGACGTCCAGCCGGGCGGAGAGCGCGTTGACGACGGAGGCGCCCACACCGTGCAGCCCGCCGGAGGCCGCGTACGAGCCGCCGCCGAACTTTCCGCCCGCGTGCAGCTTGGTCATCACGACCTCGACGCCCGAGAGGCCGGTCTTGGGCTCGATGTCGACGGGGATGCCGCGGCCGTTGTCCCTGACCTCGACCGAACCGTCCTCGTGGAGGGTGACCTCGATACGGTCGCAGTAGCCGCCCAGGGCCTCGTCGACGGAGTTGTCGATGATCTCCCAGAGGCAGTGCATCAGGCCCCGGCTGTCGGTCGACCCGATGTACATGCCGGGTCGCTTCCGGACCGCTTCGAGCCCTTCCAGGACGAGCAGATGCCGCGCGGTGTAGTTGGAACCGTCACGGTCTGCTGTCAGCAGCGCACTCGACGGCAGGGACGTATCGGCGGTCACGCGGTTCGCTCCTCGCTGAATTTGAAATCTGGCCCGCTGGGTAAGGGCCCGGCGTCGGTCGCCGCTCAGAGGGTACAGAGGCCTGGTAGAGCCGTTGTAGCGCCACCCTATTGAATTCTCATGCTAGCCGAGGCTCGTATGGGTGTTCGATCCCTCGATGGAGTGAAGCACACATCACGTTCCCTTCCAGGCATGAACCATTTAGGCTCCGGGCACGTCCTCATGAACAACCGGCAAGCCGGCCGGGGAGGATCGACCCCTACAAGCAACGCGAAACCGTAAAGCGAAGCAATACGGCTCATTCGCCGCCAACCGGCAACAGACAGCCGCCTCGGGAAGAAGTTTCGAGGAAAGGCCGCGAGCGGGAACGTTTTCGGCCTGGTTGGATGTTGACCCTGGTACGACAGCTCGTCGAGCTAGAGAAGAGGCGACGTGACTACTGTTCTGACCCCCGCGAGCCCGCTGACGGCCGCTGACCGCTGCGACCGCTGCGGCGCCCAGGCATATCTGCGCGTCGTCCTGACCAGCGGTGGTGAACTGCTCTTCTGCGCCCACCACGGACGTAAGTTCGAGCCGGAACTCAAGAAGATCGCCGCGGAAATACAGGATGAGACCGACCGACTGACGGCCGCGCAGGCCGCCGCCGGTGAAGAGGAACACTGACACCTCGACATCCACGACGAGCCGAGGGCCGATCCAGGACCGGCCGACGGGCCGCCACTCCGGGAAACCGGAAGGGCGGCCCGTTCTCTTGCGCCGCGGACCCCTCCCGCGGGCCCTCTCACGGGGCCGGGGGCGCCGTTCAGCCGGTTCCGGGCTCCCCGGTGGCCGCGGCCACCTCCTCGACCGCCGAGGTGATCCGGGTGTAGACCCCCGGACTCCCGGCCCGCCCGCAGCCGCTGCCCCACGAGACGAGCCCGATGAGCCGCCCACGGGCCACCAGCGGCCCCCCGCTGTCGCCCTGGCAGGCGTCGCGCCCGCCCCGGGGGTCGCCGGCGCAGAGCATCGTGGAAGCCGCGTAGCGGCCCCCTGAGCCCCCCGGATAGGCCCGCTCGCAGTCGGAGTCCGCCAGGACCGTCACGGCGGCGGAGCGCAGCGAGGGGGCGTACGCGCCCTGACCGGTGGTGTCGCCCCAGCCGTACACGGTCGCGGAGGTACCCGGAGCCAGGGCCTCCGTCCCCGGATCGGCGGGCCGGACGGCGTAACGCGCGGGCAGTGGCCGCGCCAGGGTCAGCACCGCGAGGTCGGAGACGTGGCTCGCCGGGTCGTATGCCGGGTCGATCCGTACGGAACCGACCCGGACCTCGGACCCGCCCTTCCCGCGCAGCTCCTCCCGGCCCGCGATGACCCGCAGGTCGGTGACGTCCTCCGGCTTGACCCCCAGCACGTCGCGGCCCATGCAGTGCGCGGCCGTGAGCACCTTCGTCGGCGCCACCACCACACCGCCGCAGAACTGGCCCGCCCGGGTGTCCCCGAACCGTTCCCTGCTGGAGAGGGCCACGACCCAGGGACTCTCCGCGGCCGGCGCCGGCTCGCCGCCGACGACCACCCGGTCGGCGGCGGCCGGCACGGGAGAGACGAGCGGCAGCACCGCCCCCGCGGCGATCGTGGCCAGTCCTCCCGTGAGCACTCGGGCAATAGGGCGACGCATACAGGGCTCCTGACTCTCCGGTGACACCTACTGACACAGAGTCACCCATTGAGCCGACAAACGCATCCCCGCAACGCCTGAGGGCCCGGTATCCCGACCGGGATACCGGGCCCTCAGGAAGGGGCCGCGCGAGGGGCGGAGAAGCGGACTAGTCCAGGTAGTCGCGCAGGACCTGCGAACGCGACGGGTGGCGGAGCTTGGACATCGTCTTCGACTCGATCTGACGAATGCGCTCACGCGTCACTCCGTAGACCTTGCCGATCTCGTCCAGCGTCTTGGGCTGGCCGTCGGTGAGACCGAAGCGCATGGAGACCACGCCGGCCTCACGCTCGGAGAGCGTGTCGAGCACCGAGTGCAGCTGCTCCTGGAGAAGCGTGAAGCTGACCGCGTCCGCCGGGACGACGGCCTCGGAGTCCTCGATGAGGTCACCGAACTCGCTGTCCCCGTCCTCGCCCAGCGGGGTGTGCAGCGAGATGGGCTCGCGACCGTACTTCTGGACCTCGATGACCTTCTCGGGGGTCATGTCGAGTTCCTTGGCCAGCTCCTCCGGGGTGGGCTCGCGGCCCAGGTCCTGGAGCATCTGGCGCTGGACGCGCGCGAGCTTGTTGATGACCTCGACCATGTGCACCGGGATACGGATGGTGCGGGCCTGATCGGCCATGGCGCGGGTGATCGCCTGACGGATCCACCAGGTGGCGTACGTGGAGAACTTGTAGCCCTTGGTGTAGTCGAACTTCTCGACCGCGCGGATCAGACCCAGGTTGCCCTCCTGGATCAGGTCCAGGAAGAGCATGCCGCGGCCGGTGTAGCGCTTGGCCAGGGAAACCACCAGACGGAGGTTGGCCTCCAGCAGGTGGTTCTTGGCGCGGCGCCCGTCCTCGGCGATGATCTCCAGCTCGCGCTTGAGCTTGGGGGCGAGCTTGTCGGCGTTGGCCAGCTTGTCCTCGGCGAACAGACCCGCCTCGATGCGCTTGGCCAGTTCGACCTCCTGCTCCGCGTTGAGGAGCGGGACCTTGCCGATCTGCTTGAGGTAGTCCTTGACCGGGTCGGCGGTGGCGCCCGCGACGGCGACCTGCTGGGCCGGCGCGTCGTCCTCGTCGTCGTCGGAGAGGACGAAGCCCTTGCTCTCGCCCTCGGGCTCCTCCTCGTCGCCCTTGCCCGCCTGGACCTCCTCGACCGCCTCGTCGCCGTCCACGGCGTCGTCGGCGTCCTTCTTGCCGGCGGTCTTCTTCGCCGCGACCTTCTTGACGGCGGCCTTCTTCGCCACCGCCTTCTTGGCCACGGTCTTCTTCGCCGCCGCCTTCTTGGCGGGCGCGGCGGCCTCGTCGGCGGGGGTCTCCACGGACTCGGCGGCCGGGGCCGCGCTGGCCGCGACGGTCTTCGTATGAACGGTCTTGGCGGCGACTGTCTTGGTGGCGGTGCGCTTCGCCGGGCTCTTCGCAGCGACGCTCTTGCGGGCGCGCTTCGGCGACTCCGCGGCACTGACCATCAGCGTCACACCCTCTTCCTCGAGGATCTGGTTGAGGCTGCGCAGAACATTCTTCCACTGGGTTGGCGGAATCTGGTCAGCCTCGAAGGCCCGACGCACGTCGTCGCCGGCGATCTGCCCATCAGCCTTTCCCCGCTCGATGAGCGCCATCACAGACTCGGACTCGGCGATCTCCGGCGGGAGCGTACGGGATGTGCTGGCCGACACGAACAACCTCTCGGAACGATGGAAACGGCTTCCGGCTCCCCCCAGGATCGGGGCGGAACCGACGACCGTCGACTGGGGATGTGCCGACGGCGCGGGCTTGACCTCGGAGCGGAGTCGGCGCCACTGTCGTGGCGGCTGTCCCTCCGTGGCTGTCACCTCTTAGGTCATCGCCCTGCCTCGTGGAGCGTTACGCCCAATCCACGTGGCCCGAGTCACACCCCATTTGCGGCAAAGCGGCCAGAACGGTCCTATCGCACGTCCGTGCCGCCGGACCCGGGGGCCGGCGGCACGCCACACGTACGCGTCCGACCGTCCTGACCTTGTTCTTCCCGCTCGGCGGCGGGGAACACACGCAGGGCGGCTCGGGCTCGGCGGCCGGGTCGCGCCTCCGGGTACGCGACCCGAGTCCGGCGTCCGGGCGCGGCACCCGGACGCGCTCAGTGCTCGCGAGGCGCGGGAACGACGCGTTCCACTTCCGGGTGCACCATCAGGAGCTGCCGCATGGCGGATTCGGACGCCTGCCCGTCACCGGCGGCCAGCGCCTCGACGATCCGGGCGTGGTGGGAGAGCGACACGTCGGTGGGCCGGTCACAGCCGGTGACGGGGCCACCGGAGACCTGGAGGGCGGCGGAGACGATCCCCGAGAGGTGCTCCAGCATCCGGTTGCCCGCGAGCTGGATCAGCAGCGAGTGGTACTCGGCGTCGGCGCGCGAGAAGGTGATCGAGTCGCCCTGGGCGATGGCGTGCCCCATGATCTCGACCATGTCGGCCAGCCTCTGCTGGACGTCCTCGCGGCCGTGGCCGGCGGCCAGCCGGGCGGCGAGGGGCTCGATCGTCCAGCGCATCTCGGTCAGCTCACGGCGCTGGTCGTCCCGCTGGGGCCCGAAGGCCCGCCATTCGATGATGTCGGCGTCCAGCAGATTCCAGTCACTCACCGGCCGGACCCGGGTGCCGACGTTGGGGCGGGCGCTGACGAGGCCCTTGGCCTCCAGGACGCGCAGCGACTCACGGACGACCGTGCGGGAGACCTCGAAGCGCTGGCCGATCTCCTCCGGTACGAGGGGGCGGTCGGCGCCCAGATCGCCGGAGACGATCATCTGGCCGAGCTGCTGGACGAGTTGGCCGTGCAGTCCACGGCCCCGGCTCCCCGCCGAGCGCCGGCCCACCCGGCCCAACTCGTTGTCCCCGCCGTCCCATGCGGGGACGGGGACGCGGTCGGCGCCGGGCGCCTCCGCGTAGGGGTAGCGGTCGATTCCACCCGGGGCCGAGAGGCCGGAGTCGACGGAGCGGGCGGCGGTCATCATGGTGTGCGCAAGGGTACTCACGCATCCTTTGTCGGCTCCGTCCGTCGGCCCCTTGAGGTCTTTGGTGAAAAGCACACGAAAGGGTGATCGGCGCCCGCCCTTCGATTGACGACTTATCGTAAAGAAGCGGGCGTAATCGGGGAGTTATGGGCGGGCGTGCCTCCTTCGGTCGTCAGGCGATCACCAACGGGCCCTCCGGCGAAGGCTCGTGAACAGATACGCGCAGAGCAGGCCCGTCAACGACAACGTCAGCGCGGCGGCGACGGGCTGGGCGAGGACGTGGCCGGTCGCCACGAGCCAGCGGTCGGCCGCTTCCGGCCATCGCGGCCAGGCCAGTTCGCGCAGCCGGGCCGGAAGTCCGGCGATCGAACGGGCCGACGGAACGGCGAGTCCCTTCCGTACGAGGGGCACGACCACGACCGGTACGGCGAGGACGGCGGCGACCCCGGCGCCGGTGACCCGGAAGATCCCGGCCCCGAGCAGGCCCGCCCAGGCGCAGCCGACGGTGAGTCCGGCCCAACTGACGGCGAGCGCGGGCCAGTCCGGTGGCAGTACGTCCGTTCCAGCGCCGTACACCAGTCGCATCGACTGTGAGGCGACCACGACGGTGAGGGCCGCGAGCAGCAGGGCGGCGGTGCCGGTGACGGTGAGTTTGGCCAGCAGCAGGCCGAGACGGCGCGGGACGGTGCCCCGCCCGGCGGCGAGGGCGGGGTAGCGGTACTCGTCACCGAAGGCGAACGCGCCGAGCAGACCGGCGCCGAGGGCGGCGGGCGGCAGTGGGAGGAAGTCGGGCCAGGCCGCGAGCAGACCGGGCAGTGGGGTGGTGCCGGTACGGGCGAGCGGCAGGGTCAGGGCGACGGAGGCGACCAGGACGGCGGCGGTCACGAGCCAGGGGGTCCGTACGCCGAGAAAGCGTCGGAGCTCGTAGCGGAACGGGCGCAGCGGGCTTCGTACGGGGCGCGCGGCGAGCGGGGGTGGCGGGAGGCCGTTCCGCGGCCCGGCGGGCGGTGGTGGCGCCTCCGACGCCGACGCCGGGCGCGCGGGGGGCACCAGATGCGCGGCCGCTCTCGGGCCGGTGTCGCCGGTCTCGTCGGCGAGTTGGTGGACGAGGATGCCGTGCCGGAAGGCGGTCTCGCCCAACTCGGCGCAGCTGCTGCCGAAGACGGTCAGCCGTCCGCCCGCGTCGGTGACGACCTCGACGGAACGGCGGTCCGCGCGGGCCTCGCGGTTGACGGCTTCGGCGAGGCGCGCCGCGTGCGGGGTGCGGATGACGACGCGCGGGCGCAGCCGGGTCCGCGCGAAGTCGGCGGCGTCCTGGTCGGCGACGAGGCGGCCCTCGTGGAGGGTGACGACGCGATCGGCGATACGGGCCGCCTCCTTGGGATCGCCGGTGGCGCAGAGGACGGTGCCGCCGTGGGCCGCGTGCGCCCGGAGCAGCCCGTGCAGCCAGCTCCTCTCGCGGGGGGAGAGGCCCGCGGCGGGTTCGTCGAGGACGAGGGTGTGCGGGTCGCCCAACAGGGCGGCGGCGAGGCCGAGTCTGCGGTCCATACCGAGGGAGAGGGTGCCGAGCGGCTCGTCGCGCAGGGCGCCGATGCCCACCAGGTCGAGCAGGGCGTCGGCGCGCGAGGCGGGCAGACCGGCCGCGGCGCAGAGCATGCGGAGCTGCCCCTTCGTGGTGCGGGCGGGATGGCCCGGCACGTCTCCGAGCAGGACGCCGACCTCGCGGGCGGGATGGGCGATGCGGTGGAGGGGGCGGCCCCGGAAGTAGGTGATGCCGCGCCCGGATTCGAGTTCGAGCATGAGCCGCAGGGTGGTGGTCTTGCCGGCGCCGTCCGCACCGAGCAGTGCGGTGACGTGTCCGGCCCGCGCCTCGAAGGTCAGATCGTCCACGGCGGGCGGGAGGTCGCGGCGGGAGGTGCTGGTGAGTCCGATGGCCTGGAGCATCGTTTCTCTCGCGGGAGGTGGGACCGCTCGGCGGCAGGATGGGTACCGCAGCAAGATAACGCGACATGTCCGACTTACGGCGCAGGGCTTCGGCAGGGGGTGTCCGACGCCGGACGCGGACCGGTTCGGCCGACGCCATGGGTCACGGGGGGTGCGTGACGGGACGGGGGTGCGGGGTGGGGCGGCGGGGCGGCGGACGGATTCGTACGGGGCGAAGCGGGCGCGCTCCGCCGCCGCCCCGGGCCGCCTCGCGAGGCGCTGTGGCGGCGTGGCGCGCTGGAGAGGACTGCCGGAGAGGACTACCGGCGTCGAGCGCCTTGGCGTGCTCCGCCGTGGTCGGTGGGGAGGTGCCGGGCGCCGCGTGCCGGGCGCCGGGCGGGACTCTCCCGGCCACGGACCGAGTCCTCCGGGCTCGGGCGTTCGGGCTCGGGCGTTCGGCAGGCCCGGAGCGCCGAACTCAGACCTCGGGGCGCAGCATCGGCGGGTTGAGCACGGTGGCCCCGCCCGCCCGGAACAGCTGGGCGGGCCGCCCGCCCTGCCGTGTGGTGGTGCCCCCGGACGGCACCAGGAAGCCGGGGGTGCCGGTGACCTTGCGGTGGAAGTTACGGGGATCGAGCACGACGCCCCACACCGCCTCGTACACCCGTCGCAGCTCGCCGACCGTGAACTCCGGCGGGCAGAAGGCGGTGGCCAGCGAGGAGTACTCGATCTTGGACCGGGCCCGCTCGACCCCGTCCCCGAGGATGCGCGCGTGGTCGAAGGCGAGCGGCACGGGCTGCTCGCCGTCCCGGTCGAAGCCGCCCTCCTGATCCAGCAGCGCCTCCACGGGCGCCCAGCGGGCACTGTTGGCGTCGCCCCCCGCGCGAGGTGCGGGAAGGTCGGGCGCGAGCGCGAGATGCGCCACGCTGACCACCCGCATCCGGGGGTCCCGTGCCGGGTCGCCGTAGGTCGCGAGCTGTTCGAGGTGAGCGCCGTTGGCGGGAGAGGGCGCCGCCGGGTCCTGCGCGCGGAGGCCGGTCTCCTCGGCCAGTTCACGGGCCGCCGCCGCGCCCAGGTCCTCGTCGCCCTTGACGAAGCCGCCGGGCAGCGCCCAGCGCCCCTGGAACGGTGTCTCACCACGCCGTACGACCAGCGCGCACAGGGCGTGACGCCGCACGGTGAGCACGACCAGGTCGACGGTGACTGCGAACGCGGGGTAAGCCGACGGGTCGTAGGGCGACATGCCGGTGATCTTAGTCGTCTGCCTGACGATAAACATCCGTTCCAGCCAGGTCGGCCGACTTCTTCCCCACCCCCGCGTCCCGCCCCGGGTCCCGGCCCTCACCGTGGCAGAACGGGTGCCGCTCCTCCCCCGCCGCCCGGCTCCGGGGGACCCGGCCGACCGACTCCGCCGGAGCGAGGACACGGCAGGCGCAGGCCCGGCTCCGCAAGCCCCGAGGGGTGGGCGGCGCCCGGCCACCGCCACACCTCCGCCCGTCCCCGCTCCCCTCCTCCTCTCCATCGCTTCTCCATCGCTTCTCCGTCCTGCTTCGCGTCGGTTCCGCACCCCAGTCAGCCGCCAGTTGTCGTCTCCCGCTGTCCGCCACGACCGGCAGCAGGACCGCGCGCCGTCTGCGGGCTCGGACGGGGCCTCGGCGACGACACCGTCCCCGGTGCGGTCTTCTTGACGGTCGCCTTCTTGTCGGCCCTCTTCCTCACCGCCCGTTCCACCGCCCGTTCCGTCAGCTTCCGGGTACTCCTCTTCGTCGCGGCCCGCCTCCGCGCGCGTGGACGGGGACTCGTCGCACTCTCCTCGTCGCCTCGCAGACAGCGCCGGAGGGTCTCCGGGTCGAGCCCCTCGTTGAACGCCTGATGGAGAAGCAGGGCGAACGTGTAGGTGGGATCGAGGCGCAGGGCGAGTCCGAGCGCGACCCGGGCCTCCGGTTCGTCTCCGCAGGACCAGGCCACCCAGCCGGCCAGGGTGAGCGGGGCGACCGCGTGCTCCTCGTAGGGCCCGACGCAGCGTCGGGCCAGGGCCTGCCAGAGCCGCAGTGCCGGTTCACCGTCGGGGCCCTCCATCCACCGGGCGGCCCGGTCCCGGGTCTCCCGGTCCTGAAGGCCGATGATCACCGCCGCCGCTTCGTCGTCGGTGATGAGCCGGTCGTCGGCGCTGTCGGGGCTCACGTCGCTGCCCACGGCGGCCCGCCGGCCCTCGTCCGGGCGCGCCGGGGCCGGTCGGGTCCCCGCCAACCGGTCCATCAGCTCACGCGCGGTGCGAAGCGTCGACGCGGCGATCCGCTCCCGGTCGCCACCGCCCAGGATCAGCGGCACCAGCGTGGCCGCCGCCTTGTCGAGCGCCTGTCGCTGGTTCGTCACCCGGTGCGCCACGTCGCGCCGGGGCTCCAGCCGTGCCTCCATCTCCCGCAGCGTTCCACGCACCCGGATTCCGGCGTAGGCGGAGGCGGCGGCCATCACCGATGTGCCGGGCAGGGCAAGCGGACTGCCCTCCGGCGGGCAGCAACGGGTGTCCGGGCAGCAGTAGGACCAGTAGCGACCGCCGGACACGCAGAGCACCTCGTGCACGGGAATGTCGAGACGCCCGAAGCTGGTGCGGATCTCCTGCGCGAGCGGGCGCAGGCGGTCGCGTACGCCCCGGCCTGCGGCACCGTGCTCCGGATCCTGGCAGAGGAAGGCCACGATCCCCTCCGGGCGGGAACCGCGCCGCTCGCTCCCCTCCACCAGGCAGGCGGCCAACTGCGCGGCGACGGGAGCCCATTCGCGGGGCGAGCGCGGGATCCCGAGCCTCAGCCGCCCGCCGAATCGGCCCTCGTCACCATGGAGCGCGACGAGCACGATCGAGTCGGTCGGGTGGAAGCCGAGCAGGAACGGCAGGGCGTCCGCGAGCTCTCCGGGGCTGCGCAGGGTGACCTGCTGCTCGGCGGCGGGACGGGTCGGTTCGCTGTGCTTGTTCATGGCTCGACCGTCCCGCGGAACCCGAAATCCCGCGACCCCTGTGGATAACGTTATCCACAGGCCGGCTCCGGCATTCGCGCTTTGTCCCGGCCATCGGGTTGCATGGGGGCATGACCAACGCAGAACGCGCAGCTCTCCGGGGTTCGGCCGACGCCGTCCTCGCCCGCCTCGTCGGTGACGCCACCGGCGCTGCCCGCCTGCGCGAGGACCAGTGGCGGGCCATCGAGGCCCTCGTCGCCGACAAACGGCGCGCACTGGTCGTCCAGCGGACCGGCTGGGGCAAGTCCGCCGTGTATTTCGTCGCCACGTCCCTGCTCCGCGCGCAGGGCAGCGGCCCGACCGTGATCGTCTCCCCGCTCCTCGCGCTGATGCGCAACCAGGTGGAGGCCGCCGCCCGCGCCGGGATCAGCGCCCGCACGATCAACTCGTCCAACTCCGAGGAGTGGGACACGATCCAGGCCGAGGTGTCCGCCGGGGAGGTGGACGTGCTGCTGGTCAGCCCCGAAAGGCTGAACAATCCCGACTTCCGCGACCAGGTCCTGCCCGCGCTGTCGGCGGCCACCGGTCTGCTGGTGGTGGACGAGGCACACTGCATCTCCGACTGGGGCCACGACTTCCGCCCCGACTACCGCCGTCTGCGCACCATGCTCGCCGAACTGCCGTCCGGTGTCCCGGTGCTGGCGACCACCGCCACGGCGAACGCGCGGGTGACGGCCGACGTCGCCGAGCAGTTGGGCACGGGCGCGGGCACGGACGCGCTCGTGCTGCGCGGAGCACTCGACAGGGAGAGCCTGAGCCTCAACGTGCTCAGGCTGCCGGACGCCGCGCACCGGCTGGCGTGGCTGGCCGACCACCTGGTGGAGCTGCCGGGCTCCGGCATCATCTACACGCTGACGGTCGCGGCGGCCGAGGAGGTCACCGCGTATCTGCGCCAGTGCGGTCACACCGTGGCGTCCTACACGGGCCGTACGGAGAACGCGGACCGGCAGCAGGCCGAGGAGGATCTGCTCGCCAACCGGGTCAAGGCGCTGGTCGCCACCTCCGCGCTGGGCATGGGGTTCGACAAGCCCGACCTCGGCTTCGTCGTCCATCTCGGCTCCCCGTCCTCCCCCATCGCCTACTACCAGCAGGTGGGCCGCGCCGGGCGCGGGGTCGAGCACGCCGAGGTGCTGCTGCTGCCCGGCAAGGAGGACGAGGCCATCTGGCGCTACTTCGCGTCGGTCGCCTTCCCGCCGGAGGAGTTGGTCAGGCGCACGCTGGACGTCCTGGCGCATGCGGACCGGCCCCTCTCGCTGCCGGCTCTCGAACCGCTGGTGGAGCTGCGCCGCACCCGGCTGGAGACGATGCTCAAGGTGCTCGACGTGGACGGCGCGGTGCACCGGGTCAAGGGCGGCTGGACCAGCACCGGACAGCCCTGGGCGTACGACGCGGAGCGGTACGCGTGGGTGGCCCGCCAGCGGGACGCCGAGCAGCAGGCCATGCGGGACTACGCGACGACGACGGCCTGCCGGATGGAGTTCCTGCGGCTCCAGCTGGACGACGAGGAGGCCGCGCCGTGCGGACGGTGCGACAACTGCGCGGGGGCCAGGTTCACCGACAAGGTCTCGGACCGCGCCCTGGACGCCGCCCGGGGCGAGTTGGGCAGGCCCGGCGTGGACGTGGAGCCGCGCAAGATGTGGCCGACCGGGCTGAGCGCCATCGGCATCGATCTGAGGGGACGCGTTCCCGCCGGGGAGCGGAGCTTCCCCGGCCGGGCGCTCGGCCGGCTCTCGGACATCGGGTGGGGCAACAGGCTGCGCCCGATGCTGGCTCCCCAGGCGCCGGACGGCCCCGTCCCCGACGACGTGGTGGACGCCGTGGTGAGCGTTCTCGCCGACTGGGCGCGGGGGCCGGGTGGTTGGGCGAGCGGTGCGCAGGACGCACCGGCGCGCCCCGTGGGCGTGGTGACCGTGGCCTCGCGGAGCAGGCCGGGGCTCGTGGGATCCCTGGGCCGCCGGATCTCCGAGGTGGGCCGGATGCCCCTGCTGGGCGAGGTGGAGTACGCGCCCGGTACCGAGGGCGCCGCTGTCTCCCGTACGAACAGCGCCCAACGGGTCCGTGCGCTGCACGAGGCGTTCGTCGTGTCACCGGAGTTGGCGGGTGCCCTGACCTCGGCGGCGGGGCCCGTACTGCTCGTCGACGATCTCTCCGACACCGGCTGGACCCTGGCCGTGGCCACCCGGCTGCTGCGCCGGGCGGGCGCCGCGGGAGTGTTCCCGCTGGTCCTGGCCGTTCAGACATGACCACGTATCGGAGGGGCCCGGACGGGGCAGAATCAGGGCAGGGATATGAGCGCCATTCCCTCCCATTCCGGCCAGGAGCGCCAATTGCTCGTTGCCGCATGCCCGACCGCCCGCAAGAATTGGGGAAGCCCCCCGCACGGTCGGACCGTTCGTGGTTCGGAGGGACTGTGCCCTGGCGCGCCTCATCCGACCCTGCCCGCACCGTGGGCGCGTATGCGAAGGGAGGAACGTGACCTTCGGATTCGCTCCGTCCACAGCGTCCTCCGTCACGACAGCCGATTCCGTCACCCGCCTCGCCAGGATGCTCGAACCCGCCGAGTGGGCGGCGGCCGGCATACCCCTGCTCCGCAACCCTCGCGAAGTCGTCAGCGGTCTGCACTCCCGGCACCGGCCGCTCCCGGCCACCGCCGTCGTCGCCGTGCTCGATCACGAGGAACGGCTCGCGGCCAGCGCCTCGTTCACCCCTCGGGCGGCACCGGTGGACGGCTGGGAGTTCCGTAACGCGCTGCTGGCGCATCTGCGCCGGGTCATCCCGCACGATCTGCGCCGACGCACACCGGCGCGTACCGCCGTGCTCCTCTACTGCCGTGACGGCGACGAGCGCTGGACGGAGGAGGACGGGGCGTGGATGTGGGGGCTGCGGGACGCCTGCACCCTGCACGGTCTGCGCTGCGGCGCCTACATCACCCTGACGCGGGGCGGCTGGCAGGTGCTGGGTGAGGGCCGGGGCGGACGGCGGCCCCACTCGGAGTCGGTGCCCGAGAGTCTGGCCGACACGGTGTCCGACCCCGCTCCTTCGCCCGTGCGCTCCGGAGGCGGTGCGGTGGAGACGCTGCGGCGGACTGCGGCGCGCTGACCGTTCACGTCCCACGGCTCGTGCCCGGCCGCCCGCATCGGGGCGACCGGGTCGTGGTCGGCGGAGCCGGGGGTCGTCATCCCGGTCCGCCCGGCGGGGAACGGGTCAGACGCCCGCGCCGAGCACGGAGTTGACCCGCTCGGAGTCACCGCACACGACGAGCAGCGTCGTCGCCCGCTCGCGCGCGGTCGGCAGCACACGCGCGACGGTGTCGTCGCCGCCACCGTTCAGCGCGACGACGACCACGGGCCGCGCCTTCGCGCGGTCGACGGCCGGGGCACCGGCGAAGAACACGTCCTCGCCGGCGTCGTGCTGCTCCCAGTAGGAGTTCTCACCGAAGGACAGTTCGTGCGTGGCCCACGGGTGCTGGTCGCCCGTGGTGAGCACGAGGATGTCGCCCGGCGCGTGGCCGGAGTCCAGCAGCCGGTCCACCGCCTCCTCGGCGGCGTCCAGCGCGCCGTCCACCGAGGCGGGGACGAGCTGGACCTGGGGGACGGTACGGGTCTCCGGCGCCGCGGCGGCCGGCCGCTCGGCGGGGACCTGCGAGTGCTCCGGCGGTGCGGGCCTCGCGGGACCGCGACCCGGATGGCCGGGGCGCGGTGTGGCCGCGGTCCGGGGCCCGGGAACGGGACGGGGACGCGGACCGGGTACGGGACGGGGGGTCGACGCGTTACGGCCGGTGGCCGAAGTGGCGTGAGGACCCTGGGCGCTCTCGTGAATCTGAGGCTCCTCGGGGATGAGAGGCATGGATGGATGTCTATCAAACGTCGGCGCGCAAGTCACCGTCGGGTGGGCACATCTGTGCCAACTGTTGCCCTTGTCGGATACGACCGGGGCGGCGCACGGGCCGCATCGGACATAATCGGACAAAGACCGGTCACCTCGCGCCGTTCGGGACCGGGACGTCGGGGGCACGTCGTCGGGGTCAGAAGTCGAAGCCGAGCTGGCCCTCGCTCTCGCTCTCCGGCGATTCCGCTTCGGCGGGGAGACGGATCTTCTTGAGGTGGCGCCACCGGGGCAGCGCGTCGAGGTACGCCCACGACATCCGGTGGTGCGAGGTCGGGCCCCGTTCCGCGAGCGCCGCCTTGTGCACCGGCGAGGGGTATCCGGCGTTGTCGTGGAAGGCGAACCCGTCGCACTCCTCGGACCTGGCGCCCAGTTCGGCCATGATGGCGTCCCTGCGGACCTTGGCGAGCACGGAGGCCGCGGCCACCGAGACACAGGACGTGTCGCCCTTGATGACCGTGCGGACCTGCCACGGCGTGCCGAGGTAGTCGTGCTTGCCGTCCAGGATCACGGCGTCGGGCCGTACCGGCAGCGCGTTCAGGGCGCGTTCGGCGGCGAGGCGGAGCGCCGCGGTCATGCCGTGGTCGTCGATCTCCTCCGGCGAGGCGTGCCCTATGGCGTGCGCGGTCACCCAGGACCGGAGTTCCCGCGCCATGTCGGCCCGGCGTCCGGGGGTGATCAGTTTGGAGTCGGTCAGTCCGACGGGAGCCCTGCGCAGTCCCGTGACGGCCGCGCAGACCGTCACCGGTCCCGCCCACGCGCCGCGTCCGACCTCGTCGACACCAGCGATGATCCTGGCACCGGTGGTGGCGCGGAGCGATCGCTCCACTGTGTGGGTGGGTGGTTCGTACGGCATGGCACTGGCAAGGTTACGCCGCCGGCTCCCGGCCCGACACCCGGGGTGCCCCAGCCGTGCGCGGCCCCGGCGGCGGCGCGCCCGGCGCCCCAACACGCCCTCGGCGCGGGGCCGTACGGGAGGACGCGCACCTCGCCGTACGGTTCGACGCGCGCCTCGTCACACGGGTCGATCCCCGCCTCGCCGCGTGGGTCGCCGCCCGCCCCGCCATGGGTCGAGGCTCGTGCTCGTCCCCGCGGGCCGCCGCACCGGGGGGCGCCGTAAGCCCGCGCAAGTCGCCCGTCATTGCGTCTGGTTGACCGCTTCGGCCGATTCGGCCGATTCGGCGGACCGGCGGTCCGCCGCGCCCCGAGCGGTGCCCCGCTCCGCGGAATCGCCCGGCGGTGTCGCCCCCGCTCCGTCGTCGCCGGC
Organism: Streptomyces sp. NBC_01498; assembly: GCF_036327775.1. Lineage (NCBI taxonomy): Bacteria > Bacillati > Actinomycetota > Actinomycetes > Kitasatosporales > Streptomycetaceae > Streptomyces > Streptomyces sp. NBC_01498. Next base: position 1,547,059 of record NZ_CP109598.1, read on the forward strand.
ATGGGCGTGGGCCCGCACCCGGTCGAGCAGGGTGGCGGCGTCGGGACGTGCCTGGAGCGCGGGCAGCAGAAGGAGCCACAGGTCGTGCAGTCGCTCCTCGATGTGCTCCCGCCCGTCCAACGCGTCGGAGACGGTGTGCAGTCCGAAGAAGGCGTAGACGACGGCGTTCCCCGCCTTCCGGGGATCGACCGACGGGGCGAGCGCGCCTTCGGCGTCCGCTTCCTCCAGCAGGCCGACCACGGTCTCGATCCATCCCTCGAACGGAGACGGCAAGGACGCGTCGACGGAGTTGCGTTCGGCCCACAGGCGGGAACCTCCCCGGACCACGACGTCGTCCCGGAAGGCGCGCGCGACCGAGAAACTCAGACCGACGAGTCTCTCCAGCGCCGGGAGATCCACCTCGCGGTGGCGCGCGATGAGCGCGGGCCATGTCGCGAAGACCTCCTCCATGAGGGCGAGTGCGAGCTTCTCCTTGCCCGCGTAATGGAAGTAGATCGCTCCGCTCGTCCGGCCGGAGAGCGCGCTGATGTCACTGATGCTCGTACCCGCGTAACCCCGCTCCTCGAACAGGTGCGCAGCGGTCTCCAGAAGAGACCGCCGTGTTGCCTTCGCCCGTCCTTGCACATTCACCCCGATGCCGCACCGTCGCGTTTCCGCAGGGAAATCTAGCCCATACCGCGGTCATGATCGAAAACGACTGGAGTGCAGACCCGTGGAGTATGAGTTCTTCTGATTACATGGAGAATTTGGCGGGTGCGGTCACGGGTGAAGCCCGGCTGAGCTGGTCACGAACCGTGCCTCGTGAGCTGGTGCACCGTACGTCGACGGCGGAGGTGCTCCTCACGGACGTATGTCCGGACGGACGGCGGAACGTGTTCGAGGCGGCGGCCTCCTGGCCGCGCTCGCACCCCACGTTTCCCCGGGACGGCACGGACCTCCACAGTCCGCTGATCGTCGTCGAGACGATGCGCCAACTCGGGATCTATGTCCCGCTGCGCCATTACGCCGTGCCACCGGAATTCCGCTCGTTGATCACCGATCTGCACTTCCGGATCGATCCGGACGCGGAACCTCGCGCCCTCACGAATTCCACGGACGTGGGCTGTCGTGTACGGGTGTCCGACATACGTTCCACGGCGGACGGCACCGTCACCGGGCTGCGGATGGAGGTCGCCTTCCGGTTCGGCGGCACGGTGTTCGCGCGGGCCGGCGGCGGGGCCCGCTTCGTGAGCCCGGAGCGGTACGCGGCGCTGCGGGGTGCCAGGACGACGGCGCGTCCGCCCGTGCCCCTCGGCCGCCCCACCAGTCCTGACCTCGGACGACTCGGAGTCGCCGACGCGCGCGACGTGATGCTCTCCGTCGCCAGGGGCGCCGTACGGCTGCAACCGGCCGATCCCCGGCACCCGTTCTTCTTCGACCATCCCTCGGACCATGTCCCCGGCATGGTCATGCTGGAGGCGGCGCGGCAGGCCGGCGCGCTCGCAACGGACGGCCGGTGCCTGCGCCCTACCGCCGGACGGCTGAAAACCGTGAGCTTCGCCGAGTTCGCCCCGGCCGCTCGCGTGCTGTGCGCCGCGCACCACCGGACCTGCGGTTTCCGGGTCCTGCAAGGGGGCCGTTACGTCGCCTACGGGGCCCTGGATTACCGGTAGACACACCGCCCGCTACCCCCAGTGGCCTCTTGACTACGCTTCGTTGCGGTCCATAACGTAGCGATCGTTATGTTCCTGGGTGAGTTCGGGACGGCCCTCCCTCATGTGCACCCACCGGGAACTGGACCCGCCCCGGAGCGGGCGACCGACGCGGCGACCGCACGCGGCGCTTACGGTGCTCGGCCTCCCCCCTCCTCGGGCATTCCGGAACGGAAGCCACGCATGACCTCTGAACGCGTCCTCTCCTGGACCCCCTCGGCCATCGTCTTCGACTGCGACGGCACGCTCATGGACACCGAAAAGCACTGGCAGGACGCCCGGGAACACGCGCTCGGCGAGTACGGCCTCACGGCGGCGCCGGGCTTCGCGGACCGGGCCAAGGGCCTGCACTACACCGAGTGCGGCCGGCTCATGGCCGAGGAGACCGGCCGCCCCGACCTCATCGGGGAGATGACCGACAGCCTGCTCCGGATCTTCCGCGACCTGGTCGCCGAGAACCCGCTGACCATGCCCGGGGCCCGTGAACTGGTCATGTCCGCGGCCACGTTCGCCCCGCTGGCCGTGGCGAGCAACTGCCCGCTGGAGGTCGTCGAGTCCTGCCTGGACACGGCGAACCTGCGCGGCTACTTCGACCACATCGTCGTCCCCCACGCGGACATCAGGCCCAAACCGCAGCCCGACGTCTATCTCGCCGCCGCGCGCCACTGCGGCACGGACCCGGCGGACACGCTCGCCGTCGAGGACTCGCTGTGCGGTGTCGAGGCCGCGTCACGGGCGGGCATGCGGGTTCTCGGCGTCGGCCCCTGGCCCGGGGAGCAGACCACGGCGATGGTCGACCTGTGGGTCTCCTCGCTGGCCGAACCGGACCTCTCCCGATGGGCGGACGCCCGTATCCCCAAACAGGCCACCCGCTGACGGGAAGCCTCACCGCACCGCCGCCGCACGGCCCGCCGGACCGGCGGTCCTCCGGGTGGGGCTCCGGATCCCGGCCGGAGCCCCACCCCCGTCGCCCGCCGAGCCGTCGGTGCGCCGGCACCTGCGAGCCGGGGCGTCAGCGGTCGACGGCGCGGCCGTCGTCGTACGACGCGCGCGGAGCCGCCCCGCCGTGGCGCGGGATCAGTGAACACTCGTCCCAGCGGGGGTCGATCGGCCGCTCGTCGAGGATGTCCCGGGCCCGGGACTCGCTCCAACTGGTCGCGTACCACGGCTCGTCCGCGTCGCCCAGCTCCCGCTCGATGCCCTGGAGGGCGCAGGAGCGCAGGGGTTCGGGCAGCGCGTCGAGTGCCGGGACCGCGTCGGCGGAGAGCTCCTGGAGGTAGTCGATGTCGATCTTCTCGGACACGCGGTAGCGCTCCGCGTTGCGTTCGGCGATGAGCGCGTCCGGCGAGAGCAGACCGAAGACCAGCACGGCCAGCGCACCGCTCGCGGCCACCGCGCGGGGCAGCAGGCGCCCGCCGACCACACCGGCGGCCATGATGAGGACGATCACAAGACCGAGCCACAGTTCCATCGCGGCGACCGAGACCCGGAGGCGGGTCAGCCCGTACGCGTCCACGTACAGGTCCATCCGCCGCAGCGCCGACGCGACGACGACCAGGGTCAGCAGGCACAGGACACCGAGCACGGCGTTCACGAGCGTACGGTCCCCGGCCCCGTCGCGCGGCGCCCAGCGACGTGCCAGGCCGATCACGAGCAGGGTGAGGAGCGTGGCGCCGAGCAACTGCCAGAAGCCCTGGGTGGCGTACTCGGAATACGTCAGGTCGGTCTCGTGGAGGACCTTGTCGTAACCGCCGAAGAGCACGGTGAGTTGGACGCCGATGAAGACCGCGAAGAGCAGGTTCAGCACGATCAGCGGCAGTGCCCATTCGGCCCGGCCGCGCGCGGTGCCCGGCCGCACCGTGATCCGGTCCCAGCGCAGCGGCGCCGCCGCCGTGTGCGCGGCGGCGAGCGCCCCGACCAGGCCGATCACCAGGAGCAGCGCGCGCCACGGTCCGTCGGCGACCGAGACGTCGGGGATCAGCGCGCCGAGCAGGTCGGCGAAGGCGGCGTCGGCACTCGCGAAGAGGGCGCCGAAGACGACCACCAGGACGACGGCGACCAGCACCGTGCGGACGACGGGCGCCCACCGGCCGCGCGTCCCCTCGGCCCGTCGGCGCACCCCGCGCGCACCCCAGACCAGGCCGCTGCCGAGGGAACCGATCAGCCCGAACGGGCCCAGGACGACGCCGGGCCAGGTGCGGCAGCCGTGCAGGGCGAGCGAACCGAGTGCCAGCGCGGACGTCACGGCGAGGAAGGTCGGCCACGCCGCGTCGCGCAGGGCGGGGACGGCGAGCAGCGCGAGGCCGCCGGCGGCCCAGGCCAGGGTCCACGGGCGCGGTCGCCGTCCGGCGTCGCGCGCGGCGAAGTAGGCGGCGAGCGCGGCCGGGACGGTCACGATCAGCAGGTTGAGCCCGAACCCGTCGCCGAGGAGGAGCGCGCTGAGCAGGCCGGTGGCGGCGACGCACCACAGGGCGCCGACGCCGATGGGCGCGGGTGTCGCGGGGCTGATCTCGCCGATCCAGGCGGGCGGTTCGTGCGGGGTGTGGCGCAGGGGCCGCCGGTCGGGCGGGATCGGGTCCAGCGGCCCGCGGGGCGCGGTGCGGGCCCGGGTGCCCCCGCCCCCGGCCGGTGCCGGTTCGGGCACCTCACTGATCTGCGACGGCGTGTCCGGCACCGGCCCCCCTCACCGCCCGGGGCGGGGCGCACGGCTCCGGGCCGACGCCGAGGCCCCCCGGGCTCGCGTAGACGCACGCCCGTGATGATCAACGAGGCGGCATGGGCCGAGGCTAGCCCCGTACGGCGCGAGGTCCTCCGATGAGGGGAGTCTGTGGCGGGACCGTGACAGTGACGGCGGGCGCGCCGACCGATCCTCCTCAGGAGGGTGTGCGCGGCAGGAAACGGCCCGGGGCGGGAGTCGACACGAGGCAGGAGCAGGAGTCGGTACGGGCCGAGTGGCCGTGCGCGTCACCGGGCCGTGCGCGGCGCGGCGTTCGCCCTAACCGGTGATGCCGTACGGTTCCGGCGTCCGCCAGCGTTTGAACGGGCGGTCCAGCGTGTACCGCCCGTCCTCGCCGAGCAGCAGCGTCCGGGACTCCCCGTTGCCGGGGTTGGACAGCGACTCGAACTCGGCGACGGTCCAGTGGAACCAGCGCATGCAGAAGAGCCGCATGGTGAGCCCGTGGGTGACCAGCAGCACGTTCTCGGGGTGGTCGGGCGCCTCGAAGCTGCGGTGCAGACTCTCCAGGAAGGCGCCGACCCGGTCGTACACGTCGGCGCCGGACTCCCCCTGGGCGAAGCGGTAGAAGAAGTGCCCGTAGGCGTCGCGGTACTCCTTCTGGAGGCGTACGTCGTCGTGGTCCTGCCAGTTGCCCCAGTCCTGTTCCCGCAGCCGGGGCTCCTCGCGCACCCGCACCAGTTCCGGGTCGAGGGCGAACGCGTGGAACGTCTCGTGGGTGCGGCGGTAGGGCGACACGTACACGCTCACCGACTCCCGGCCGAACGTCTCGCGCAGCCACACGCCCGTCTCCTCGGCCTGGCGCAGGCCGGCCTCGGTGAGCCCGAGGGCGTGGTCGGGCGCGCGTTCGTACACCGTGTCGTCGGCGTTGCCCTCCGACTCGCCGTGCCGGACAAGGACGATACGTCGCGGTCTCACCATGGTCCGACCCTAGATCGCGCCGCTCCGGGCCCGTGGGCGGGTCCCCGGCGTCGCGCGAAGCCTTCACACGGCCGCCTCACCCGGACCACCGTGCGCGGGGTCGGCACGGCACACACCGTGGGCCCGGCGCTGGCGCCGAGGTCCGCTCCGTCCGGCCGGTCAGACCGTCCAGCCCGGTTCGAGCTGGACGACGTCGCCCGCCAGCGCCGCGACATCGGCGGCGGTCTGGGCGCGCAGGGTCAGGCGTTCCACCCGTTCGATCCGGTACTTGCCGTGCTCGGCGGCCGACTGCCACATGGAGAGCACCAGGAACTCGTTGCCGGGCGCGGCGCCGAACACCCCGCGCACCATCCCCGGCGACCCGGCCATCGCCGGGTTCCACACCTTCTCCTGCATCAGCGCGAAGTGTTCGACCCGGTCCTCGTGCACCTTGCAGTGCGCGACCCGTACCACGTCCGCGTCCGTGAACCTCGGCTCGAAACCGGTCTTCACGTCGAAGCGGTAGTCGAAAAGCTTCGCCCGCGCGTCCCGGAAGGTGCCCGACTGCGCCGCCGCCAGCCGGTCGTGGGAGCGAGCCATGAAGGAGTCGTAGAAGGCCCGGCTCTCCCAGAACGCGAAGACGTGCGCGACCCCCGGCCGCCCCCGGCTCCACCCCCCGCCCTGTCCCCGGAATCCCGGCTCACCGAGCAGCCCCGCCCATTTCCGCTGCCCCCGTTCGAAACCACGTCGGTCCGTCACCGTGCAGCGAATCCACTTGACCAGCACCGCGCCATCGTACGGCGCGGGGCGTGGCCCAGGTCACTGTCCGGCGAAGCCCGGACGAGCGGACGCAGCCGGTCCGTTCGTGGCGAATCGTGGCCACGTGTCGGTCAACCGGCTCGTACGGGGCGCGTGTTGTCGGCGTCGCGCACTAGCCTTGTACACAGAGGTATTGGCCGTATACGGAGGGATCGCCGGTGAGCAGCAGTCTCAACAGAGGTGTCGAAAAGGTCGAGGTCACCCTGAAATGGGATCCGAGTCCCCTGGGCCGCCCGGCGCACGACCTGGACCTGGTCGCCGCGACGTACACCTCGGGCGCGCCGGCGAACCGCCCCGCGTATCTGGTGCACTTCGACAGCCGGTCGCCCGACGGAACGATCATCCTGGAGCGGGAGAGCCGTACGGGGCAGGGCTTCGGCTCCGACGAGGTGATGCGGCTGGAGCTCGATCGGCTGGCCCCGGACTACGCGCGCGTGGTCGTCGGGGTGGTCATCCAGCAGCGTGAGGGGCGTCGTACGTTCGGCGACATATCGGGTCCGACCATCCGGCTCATGGAGGGCCTCACCGAGCTGACGTCGAACGATTTCGCGGAGGTCCCGTCCGCGTTGTCGGCGACGATCGCCGAGTTCTCCAGGAACGGGTCGGGGACCTGGGACTTCCGCCCGGCGCTGCGCGGATTCGACGCCGATCCGCAGGAGTTCACCGAGCGCATGGGCGAGGTCTGACCACAGGACACGAGCGACGGGGTGCGGCGGCGGGACCGACCCGCGAGGACCCACCCGGCGGCCCGGTCGTACGGAGCGCCCCTCCGTGACAGTGCACGAAGGGGCGCCGGCCAGGATGCCGACGCCCCTTCGCTCAGGGCCCGTGTCCCCGACCCCACGTCATCCGCGGGTCAACCGGGCGCCCCTGGCTGTCGCCCCGTGTCAGCTGCAACCGCTGGTCGACCCGCAGCCCTCGCAGATGTAGCAGGAACCGGCCCGCTGCATCTTCGTCCCGCAGGAGAAGCAGAGCGGCGCGTCGGCGCTGATGCCGAGCTGCATCTCCACCAGTTCGGCCGAGGTGTGGACCTGCTTGGGGGCCGGGGCCTCCGCGACGGCCGGCGTCGCGGGCGGGCTCACCGACTTCAGCGGCTCCACGTGGCGCGGCGCGGACTGCGCCAGACCCTCGACGTCCATCACCTGCTCGTCCTCGATGGACGGCTCGTACGAGCCGGTCTCCAGGTGTCGCTGACGCTCGTCGGCCGAGTGGATGCCGAGGGCCGACCGGGTCTCGAACGGGAGGAAGTCCAGCGCCAGCCGGCGGAAGATGTAGTCCACGATCGACTGGGCGAGCCGCACGTCCGGGTCGTCCGTCATACCGGCGGGCTCGAAGCGCATGTTGGTGAACTTCGAGACGTACGTCTCCAGCGGGACGCCGTACTGAAGTCCCACGGACACCGCGATCGAGAAGGCGTCCATCATGCCCGCGAGGGTCGACCCCTGCTTGGACATCTTCAGGAAGACCTCGCCGAGGCCGTCGTCCGGGTAGGAGTTCGCCGTCATGTAGCCCTCGGCGCCGCCCACCGTGAAGGAGGTGGTGATGCCGGGGCGGCCCTTGGGCAGCCGCATCCGGACGGGGCGGTACTCGATGACCTTCTCGACCGCCTGGCGGATGGTCGCCTCGGTCTTCTCCGCGACCTGTTCCTTCTTCTTCGCGGAGAGGGGCTGGCCGACCTTGCAGTTGTCGCGGTAGATCGCCAGCGCCTTGACGCCGAGCTTCCACGCCTGGAAGTAGACCTCCTCGACGTCCTCGACGGTGGCGGTCTCCGGCAGGTTGACCGTCTTGGAGAGCGCGCCGGAGATCCACGGCTGGATCGCCGCCATCATCCGCACATGGCCCATCGCGGAGATGGACCGCTCGCCCATGGCGCAGTCGAAGACCGAGTAGTGCTCGGGCTTCAGGCCGGGCGCGTCGATCACGTTGCCGTTCTCGGCGATGTGGGCGACGATCGCCTCGATCTGCTCCTCCTGGTAGCCCAGGCGGCGCAGGGCCTGCGGCACCGTGCCGTTGACGATCTGCATCGAGCCGCCGCCGACCAGCTTCTTGAACTTGACCAGCGCGAGGTCGGGTTCGAGTCCGGTGGTGTCGCAGGACATCGCGAGACCGATGGTGCCGGTGGGCGCGATGACCGATGCCTGCGCGTTGCGGAAACCGTTCTTGGCGCCCAGACGCACGACGTCCTGCCACGCTTCGGTGGCCGCCGCCCAGATCGGGCTGTCCAGGTCGTCCACGCTCACGGCCGTGCCGTTGGCGTCCGCGTGCTGCTTCATGACGCGCTGGTGCGGCACGGAGTTACGGGCGTAGCCGTCGTACGGGCCGACGACGGCGGCCAGTTCGGCGGAGCGCCGGTAGGACGTGCTCGTCATCAGCGAGGTGATGGCTCCGGCGAGCGCGCGCCCGCCGTCGCTGTCGTACGCGTGTCCCGTCGCCATCAGCAGGGCGCCGAGGTTGGCGTAGCCGATGCCCAGCTGGCGGAAGGCGCGGGTGTTCTCGCCGATCTTCCGCGTCGGGAAGTCGGCGAAGCAGATGGAGATGTCCATCGCCGTGATGACCAGCTCGACGACCCTGGAGAAACGCTCGATGTCGAACGACTGGTTTCCCTTGTCGTCGTCGTTGAGGAACTTCATCAGGTTCAGGGAGGCGAGATTGCACGACGTGTTGTCGAGGTGCATGTACTCGCTGCACGGGTTCGAGCCGTTGATCCGGCCGGATTCCGGGCACGTGTGCCACTGGTTGATCGTGTCGTCGTACTGAATACCGGGATCGGCGCAGGCCCAGGCGGCTTCGGCCATCTTGCGGAAGAGGGACTTCGCCTGGACCTCCTCGATGACGTCGCCGGTCATCCGGGCGCGCAGTCCGAACATGCCGCCCGCTTCGACGGCCTCCATGAACTCGTTGTTGACCCGGACGGAGTTGTTCGCGTTCTGGTACTGGACCGACGTGATGTCGTCGCCGCCCAGGTCCATGTCGAAGCCCGCGTCGCGCAGGGCGCGGATCTTCTCCTCCTCCTTCACCTTGGTCTCGATGAAGTTCTCGATGTCGGGGTGGTCGACGTCGAGGATGACCATCTTGGCCGCGCGGCGGGTGGCACCGCCGGACTTGATCGTGCCGGCGGAGGCGTCGGCGCCGCGCATGAAGGAGACGGGGCCCGAGGCGTTGCCGCCCGAGGAGAGGAGCTCCTTGGAGGAACGGATCCGGGAGAGGTTGAGGCCGGCGCCGGAGCCGCCCTTGAAGATCATGCCCTCTTCCTTGTACCAGTCGAGGATCGACTCCATGGAGTCGTCGACGGCCAGGATGAAGCAGGCGGAGACCTGCTGCGGCTGGGGCGTGCCGACGTTGAACCACACCGGCGAGTTGAAGCTGAAGACCTGGTGCATGAGGGCGTACGCCAGCTCGTGCTCGAAGACCTCCGCGTCGGCGGGCGAGGCGAAGTAGCCGTTCTCCTCGCCGGAGGCCCGGTAGGTCTTCACGATCCGGTCGATGAGCTGCTTGAGGCTCGTCTCGCGCTGGGGGGTGCCGACCGCACCGCGGAAGTACTTGCTGGTGACGATGTTGACCGCGTTCACCGACCAGGTGCCGGGGAACTCGACGCCACGCTGCTCGAAATTGACCGAGCCGTCGCGCCAGTTGGTCATGACGACGTCCCGGCGCTCCCAGACCACCTCGTCGTACGGATGCACGCCGGGGGTGGTGTGGATTCGCTCGATACGCAGGCCCTTGGCGGCCTTGGCTCCCTTGTTGCGGGACCCTCGTGCCGTCGGACCGCTCGCCGTCTCTGTCATGCCGCCTCCCATGTACAGGCGAAAACGCCCTGAAGTGCCACGTTCTTCCCATGGCACAGTGATGTGTCCAGTGCCAGGGGCGCCGTGTGGGCGCCCGTGGCTGGTCTCGTCGCTGGTCTCGTCGCCGCTGGGGCGCCCGATCCGCATCGATCGGTCACGAGCTGTCGCGATAGGTCGGTAACCGATCGATGACCGATCGGCCGTCACCGCACCGACATGTCGGTGACGGTCACCCGGCGCCGCTGCCGGTTCTCCGGTCAGTCGGCGCTGGTGACGGGCTCGGGAACGCCGGGGCCCGCACCGGGCCCGGCCTCCCCGGTGGGAGGCCGCGTGCGCAGCTCCGCCACGGCGGCCTCGAAGTCCTCGGGCGAGTCGAACGCCCGGTATACGGATGCGAAACGCAGGTACGCGACGAGGTCGAGCTCCTGCAAGGGGCCGAGTATGGCCAGCCCGACGTCATGGGTGGTCAGTTCGGCGCTGCCGGTGGCGCGCAGCGCTTCCTCGACCCGCTGGCCGAGTTGGGCGAGAGCGTCCTCGGTGACCGGTCGTCCCTGACATGCCTTCCGCACACCGGAGATGACCTTGGTGCGGCTGAAGGGTTCCGTGACTCCGCTGCGCTTGATCACCATCAGCGAGGCGGTCTCCACCGTCGTGAAGCGGCGGGAGCAGTCGGGGCACTGACGGCGGCGTCGGATGGACGTCCCGTCGTCGGTGGTGCGACTGTCGACGACACGGCTGTCGGGGTGCCTGCAGAAGGGACAGTGCACGGCTTCCGACCCTCCTTCACAGCACGACTGAGATGCCCCGGCAGGCCCTGGACGGACCCTCCGGAACGGTGCCCAGCATAGGCGATGGCCTCCGTAAGGAAAGACCCGGGACCACTACTTCTGGGCGACTGCGCCAATCCAACCACTACATGTGGGGTCGGCGCACGTTTCGGACCGGACGCGCGTGTCGCGGCGGGCGACGGGTCGACGGCGGTACGGCGCCGGACGGGAACCCGCCCGGCGGGCGGGCTCGGCGCGGTCCGGCACGAGAGTACGGGAGCCCCGGACGTACCGCGATCCGGGGCCGCCCGATGAGACACTGGGCGCCGCCGGACCCCTCCCGGGACGGCTCCCGGGGAATGCCGCAAAGGGCCGCGGCGGGCCTCCGGACGAGGCTCCGGACAGCCGCGCGGGACGACGCCGAATACGCGCCGCATACACACCTGATATTGCCGCGTCAGCACTTCCTGGGTTTTTCACTCGAACGTGTGTTTGGCGCAACCTTTCGAAAGCAACTACCGTTGTCCAGCCAGGGAGAACATTTCGAGAGGGGCCGACGTGACCACCACCGCAGACAGCGCCACCATTACCACCCAGGACCGCTCCCAGAGCCGACTCGAGCCGGTGCATGCCATGAATGACGCAGCCACAAATCCGGAGGGCGCGAAGCCCTCGCGCTCGCTTCCCGGCCGACCTCCGGGAATCCGGGCGGACAGCTCCGGTCTCACGGACCGGCAGCGGCGGGTCATCGAAGTCATCCGCGACTCGGTGCAGCGGCGGGGATATCCTCCGTCGATGCGCGAGATCGGCCAGGCCGTCGGCCTGTCCAGCACGTCCTCCGTGGCCCACCAGCTGATGGCTCTGGAGCGCAAGGGATTCCTGCGCAGGGACCCGCACCGCCCGAGGGCGTACGAGGTCCGGGGGTCCGACCAGCCGAGCACCCAGCAGACGGACACCACCGGCAAACCCGCCGCGTCCTACGTGCCGTTGGTGGGCCGGATCGCGGCCGGCGGACCGATCCTCGCCGAGGAGTCCGTCGAGGACGTCTTCCCGCTCCCCCGCCAACTGGTGGGCGACGGTGAGCTGTTCGTTCTCAAGGTCGTCGGTGACTCGATGATCGAGGCGGCCATCTGTGACGGCGACTGGGTGACGGTGCGCCGTCAGCCGGTGGCCGAGAACGGGGACATCGTCGCGGCGATGCTCGACGGTGAGGCCACCGTCAAGCGCTTCCGGCGCGAGGACGGCCATGTCTGGCTGCTCCCGCACAACGCGGCGTACCAGCCGATCCCCGGCGACGACGCCACCATCCTCGGCAAGGTCGTGGCGGTCCTGCGGCGGGTGTGAGGGCTCCGCCGGCTCCCAGGCCGGCCCCGGGACTCCTGCGCCGGTCCCGGGGCCTCACCGTGTCCGCTGTGGGCCCACACCCTGGGTGGGCCCACCTGCCGGATGCTGCCGAATCCTTGGCGGCTACCGTCCCTCGGACGTGGCCAGCGCGTCGATCGCGGCCAGTGAACGCCGGGCCTGCTCACGGTCCGTCGTGTACCAGAAGTCGGGCATCGAGGCCCGGAGGAAACTCCCGTACCGGGCGTTCGCCAGCCGTGGGTCCAGTACGGCCACCACGCCCCGGTCCCCCGTGGCCCGCACCAGCCGGCCCGCGCCCTGAGCCATCAACAGGGCGGCATGGGTGGCGGCCACGGCCATGAAGCCGTTGCCCCCGGCCTGTTCCACCGCTTTCTGACGGGCGCTCATCAGCGGATCGTCGGGGCGGGGGAACGGAATACGGTCCATCACCACCAGCTGTGAACTCGATCCGGGGACATCCACGCCCTGCCAGAGCGACAGGGTGCCGAACAGACAGGTCGCGGGGTCGGCCGCGAACGCTTTGATCAACTCGCCCAGGGTTTCCTCCCCTTGGAGGAGGATCGGCGTGTCCAGCCTGCCGCGCAGTTCCTCGGCCGCCGCCTGGGCGGCCCGCATGGAGGAGAACAGCCCGAGCGTCCGCCCACCGGCCGCCTCGACCAACTCGGCGAGCTCGTCCATCATGTCGCCGCGCGAACCCTCCCGGCCGGGCGGCGAGAGATGCCGCGCGACATAGAGAATGCCCTGCTTGGGATAGTCGAAGGGCGATCCGACGTCGAGGCCCTTCCACTGAGGGACGTCCTCCCCCTCCGTCCCTTCCGGGGCCAGCCCCAGGGACGCGCCGACTCCGTTGAAGTCGCCGCCGAGCTTGAGCGTCGCCGAGGTCAGCACCACGGAGCGCTCGCTGAACAGCTTCTCGCGCAGCAGGCCGGACACCGACAGCGGAGCGACCCGCAGCGAGGCGCCGAAGCGGTCGTGTCGTTCGAACCAGACCACGTCCCACTCGCTGCCGTTGGCGATCCGCTCGGCGACGGTGTGAACGGACTCGACGGCCGCGAGAGCCTGCTTGCGTACGGCGTCCTCGTCCTGCACGGACTTGTCACGGGTGGCGCCGATGGCCGAGATGACCGTGCGCGCGGCGTCACGCAACGCCATCAGCGCGTAGCCGAGGTCCTCGGGGATCTCCTCGACACGGCCCGGGGCGGCCAGCTCCATCAGCCGCTCGAACGTCTCGGCGGCGGTCTGGAGCGCGTCCGCCGCCTTCTCGTTGACCAGCTTGGCGGCACGCCGCACCGCGCGGTTGACCTGGCCGGCGGTCAGCTCGCCGGTGGCGACCCCGGTCACCCTCGACACCAGTTCGTGCGCCTCGTCGACGATCAGCACCTCGTGCTGCGGGACGACGGGCGCGCCCTCGATGGCGTCGATGGCCAGCAGCGCGTGGTTGGTGATCACGACATCGGCGAGCTTGGCCCGCTCCCGTGCCATCTCGGCGAAGCAGTCGGCGCCGTACGCGCACTTCGTCGCGCCCAGGCACTCGCGGGACGACACGGAGACCTGCGCCCAGGCCCGGTCGGAGACGCCGGGCGTGAGATTGTCCCGGTCGCCCGTCTCCGTCTCGTCCGCCCAGTCCCGCATGCGCAGCAGGTCCTTGCCGAGCTTGCTCGTGGGCGCCGCCGCCTCGAACGGGTCGAAGAGTCCGTCCTCGTCGTCCTGCGGCACACCCTCGTTGAGTCGGTGCAGACAGAGGTAGTTGGAACGGCCCTTGAGCATGGCGTACTCGGGCCGCCGCCGCAGCAGCGGACTGAGCGCGTCGACCGTGCGCGGCAGGTCACGCTCCACGAGTTGCCGCTGGAGGGCCAGGGTCGCGGTGGCCACCACGACACGCTCGCCGTGCGCCAGCGCGGGCACCAGATAGCCGAGGGACTTTCCGGTGCCGGTGCCGGCCTGCACGAGCAGATGCGAGTTGTCGTCGATGACCTCCGCGACGGCCTCGGCCATGGTGACCTGGCCGGGGCGTTCCACACCGCCGACAGCGGTGACGGCGGCATGGAGGAGCTCGGAGAGAGATGGCTTCGTCATAGCGCGACCACCCTACGGCTCACCACTGACAACGGCGATCACGTGTCGAACGGAGCATCCGCACGGGGCACACCGGGCCGATTCCGGACGGGCGGGCGTGGTCGTTCGCGGCAGGTTCCGTAGTGGTCGTTCACAGCAGGTCCCCAGTGGTTGTTCACAGCGGGTTCCGCAGCGGTCGGTGAGGCCGGTGCGGTGGCTGCGGCCGGTCGCGGATCATCAGGGCGGCTCGTTTGCCGGGCAGGTCGAGTTCGGCCGAGAAACGGAAGCCGGCGCCGAGGAAGGCGGAGACGGACGGGGTGTTGCGCAGATCCGGTTCGGCCACGACCCGGCCGCAGCGTGGGCGGTGGTCGAGCACGAGGTCGGACACGGCTCCGAGGAGGGTGGTGCCGATGCCCCGGCCACGGTCGGTGACGCCGCCGATGAGGAGGTGGAGCCCGGTGTCGTGGGGGCGGGCGGGGAAATGACGGGCGAGCGGGTCGAGATCGGCGCGGTACAGCTCCCAGTAGCTCATGGGGACCCCGTCGAGCACCCCCAGACAGGGGACGGCGCGGCCGTCGCCGCCGAGCTGGGCGCGGAGATGACCGGCGGTGACCGCGTCGGGGCCCGCCAGTTCCCAGAAGGCCGCGACGGCGGGGTCGTTCATCCAGCGGCTGATAAGGGACAGGTCGCGTTCCAGCCGTACGGGGACGAGCCGGAACAGTCCGGACGGGGTGTCGACGGCGCCCCAACGGGCGGGAAGATCCAGCAGGACGGACTCTCCGGCGCCGCCCGGCGGAGGTGAACCGGTCAGGGCCGGCTCACCCTCTTCGAACAGGGCGACGATGTCCTCGGTCAGCCGCAGTTCGAGGGTGTCCCCCGTGCTCCCGGACCCGAGGGGTCCGGGAGCGGAGCCACCGGGCGCGCCGGGGCTCGCGCCGAGGGCGGCGGTTCTCGTGTCGGTGGGAGGCACGGGGGCGGTCTCCTGTCGGCGGCACGGCGGCGCGTACGGGACGCGTGGGACGCACTGGACGCACCGGGTGTACGGGACGTACGGGGGCCGCGGAACGTACGGGGCTCACGGCTGGAGGGGGTTGGCGAGGGTGACGTAGACGGACTGGGTGTCGACCGGGCCGACGAGTTCGTCCAGGCCGTGCAGCCGGGTGAGCAGATTCGCCTTGCAGCGCAGGGTGGCCGCCTCCAGGAGAAGGCCGGGCAGGGGTGAACCGAGGCTCGTGGCACGGGTGAGGAACCGGCGGAACGCGGCGAGGAGTACGCGTTCGTCGGCGAGCCGCTGGGAGCCGAACGCCCCGATGAGACCGAGGACGTTGTTGATGCCGAGGTAGTAGGCGAAGCGTTCGTCCGCGACGTCGTCGGGGACAAAGGTGTCGCTCGCCCTGCCGATGCCGGGCAGCCGGCGTTCGAGCGCGGCACGGTGGGACTCGCGGAAGTAGTAGCCCTGGTTGTCCCGGTAGCGTCCGCCGACGGGCCAGCCGTCGGCGTCGAGGACCACCAGGGTGTTCTGCTGGTGCGCTTCGAGGACGACGCCCGCGGTCGCGTCGAGGAGGAGCACCGGGCGTACGACGTGGTCGAGGTAGCGCAGGAACCACTCGGCCGCGACGGCCCCGGCGGGGCGGCCCGTACGGGCGACGAGCCGGGTCACGGTGTCGGCGAGACGGGAGTGGGCGCCGGGGCGGCCGGGCCAGGGGCACGGGGTGACGAGCCCGGCGACGCAGACGGCGTCCGTCTCGGGGCGGAACGGGTTGTGACGCAGCATCACGTCGAGCCCGGCGACGGGTTCGCCGTCGAGGGTGTCGACGGCGAGCCAGGCGGGGTCGCGCACGATGTCGAAGCCGGGGTTCGCGGCGCGCCACTGCTGGGCGAGCCCGCCGCGCAGCAGCCGGTGGACCTCGACGCCCCGGTGGAGCTCCTTACGGAGGTTCTCGCGGCGGGAGTTGGTGATCCGTACGCCGAGGGACAGCTTGAGCATCGCGGGCGCGCCCGTGCGGTACAGCGTCCGTACGGAGGAGGTCGGGTACCAGGGGTCGCCGTACGGCCCGAGGTCGTGGAGCAGTCCGGCGTCGAGGAGTGCCCGTACGGCGGGACGGTGCGTCAACTCCCCTGCCTGCCAGGGGTGGACGGGCAGCGGAACCGTGTGGTCGGGGAGGGCCAGGTCTCCGGCGAGACGGGTCGTGAGCTGTTCCGCGTGGACGGCCCGGCCCTGCTCGGTCCAGGCCGAGTCGGTGGCGAGCACGGACCGGTCGACGGCCATCCAGTGGAGGGGGAAGGAACCGCGCAGCTCGGGCGAGAAGCGGCGGTGGTCGGTGTCGGAGAGCCCTTCACGGCTCTTGGGGGTGGGGTGCAGGGGGTGGCCGAGGAGGAGGGACTGTTCGGCGGTGAGGAAGAGATCGGTGCCGACGGGCCCGGGGGCGGCGCGCCGGTCGGCGAGGAAGTCGGTCGTACGGCGGGCGGAGTCGGCGACCCTGGCGACGAGTTCGGTGTCCTGGTCGCGGCCCGTCTCACGGGCGAGGAGCGCGGCGACGGTGACGGCGTCGGCGGGCGTGGAACGCGGTCCGGCGGTCTCCAGGAGGGGCGGGCCGAAGCGGTGCCAGCCGGTGGCCGACCAGTACCGGACAGGGACGAGGAGGCCGGTGCCGCTCGCGTCGAGCGGGATACGCAGGGTGTCCCCGGCGGGCCGGGGGAGGCCGTTCTCCCTGACCCAGCAGCGCAGCAGGTTCTCCACGGTCGCGGCGTCGGCGGCCCGGCGCGGCTCGGCGTCGTCCAAGGGGTCCGGGGCGGCCGAGGGGGCCGGGACCGGCGGGTCAAGGGGGGCGAGGTGGTCCGGGCCGACCGACGGTGGCGGGACCGGGGCCGGGGCCTCCAGGGGGTCCCGGGCGTCCACGTGGTCCGGTCGGTCGACGGGGTCCGGGTGCTCGGCCGGTTCCGTACCGGCGGCGGGCGACGCACCGCCCGTGGGGAGTTGGCGGGGCACGGTGACCGCGCCGGTCGTCGCGGCCGGGGCCGTGACGGGGTCGGGGGTGTCGCCCGCTCCGGGATCCGGGGCGGCGCCGGGGCGCCCGGTGGTCTCGGGCGCGTCGGACAGGGGGGAGGGGTTCACGGAAGGGTTCTCCTGTGTGGGGGCCGGTCGGCGGTCCGGCGGTCCGCCGACCGACGGGTCTGTCCGGAGGTCGTCACGGCGGCGGTGTCCGGGCCGGGAGGACGTACCACCGACGGGGGCGGTGACCGGCCCCGGGGCATGGCGTGGACGCGGGCGTCGGGTCCCCCGTGGATACCAACGACGGGACCGGCCCGGGATCACGGCCGGTCGGAACATCTCTCGGGCGGCGGCGGAACCACGGCGCTCGCCGCCGCCGTCCCCTCGGTGACGAGGCCAGGGCGATCCAACGGGACGGTCAGCGAGAAGTAGGCCGGACAGAAGGGCCCGGCGGTGGTCCGCCGTGCCCCGGGGTGCGTCGGACCGTACGCCGGTACGCCCCTGCCCGGCCCGTCGGGCGACAGGCCGCATAGGGTGAGGACAACCGCGAGGTGGTCCGCCTGAGGACCACCTTTTTGCGTGACACGCTCATGGCAAAGTGATCAAGTACGTTCAGGGGGAACGGTTTTCATGCGATCCATACGACCACTGCTGGCTGCCACCAGCCTCGCCGCGGTGCTCGCGCTGACGGCGACCGGGTGCGGCGGTGACAGTGGGAACACGGCCGCCGGCACACCGTCCGACTCGGCTGCCGCCGACGACAGGCCGGGCCTGGAAATCCCCGCGGATCTGGCCGACAAGCTCAAGGAGCACGGCGTCGACCCGGAGAAGTGGCGGGACGGCGAGTGGAAGAACTGGGACAAGGACACGTGGCTGAGCAGCGCGAAGGACTTCGTCAACCCGGTCATCGAGGACCTGTGGAAGCCCGAGCGGATGAAGGAGGCGAAGTCGCCGGCGAAGACCTTGTCGGCGGGTGACATCTCCGGCGACCAGGACGTCACCGACCCCGAGCCCCGGCCGGTCCGGGCGGAGCCGGAGAAGACGCCCTACCACCAGAACGCGGCGCCCGTCGGCAAGGTCTTCTTCGACTCGCCCGAGGGCGCGATGGTCTGCTCGGCGACCGTGGTCAAGGACCCGAAGAACCCCGGCAGGTCGAACATGGTCTGGACGGCGGGCCATTGCGTGCACGCGGGTTCGGGCGGCGGCTGGTACCGGAACATCATGTTCGTCCCCGCCTACAACGACCAGGGCAAGTCCGCCGAGGCGCTCCAGAACGCCCGGCCGCAGGAGATCGCCCCGTACGGGCAGTACTGGGCCGACTGGGTCGCGACCTCCAACGAGTGGATCAGCGCCGGGGGCCCGACCGGCGGCGACGGCGCGGCGTTCGACTACGCGGTCATGCACGTCACCCCGGAGAACGGCGGCAAGTCGCTGGAGGAGACCGTCGGCGCGGCCCTGGACGTCGACTTCGACGCCCCGGAGGCGAACGCCATCGGCACTCTGGGCGCGTGGGGCTACCCCGCGGCCCCGCCGTACGACGGGCTGATCATGCACAAGTGCGCGGACAGCGCCGGCCGGCTCTCGATCGCCCCGGGCACGCCCACGATGTGGCGCATCGGCTGCACCATGACGGGCGGGTCCTCGGGCGGCGGCTGGTTCGCGGCCGGCGCGGACGGCGAGACGGTGCTGGTCTCCAACACCTCGATCGGCCCGGTGACGTCGGGCTGGCTGGCCGGTCCCCGGCTCGGCGAGGGCGCGGCGCAGCTCTACACGATGATGAGCGACAAGTTCGCGGGCCAGTAGTCGCCGCGTACCCCTGACACCCACACGATCAGGCCCGCCCCCTCGCACGGAGGGGGCGGGCCTGATCGGTTCCTGCGGACTGACCGGCTCCTGCGGGCCCGGTCGGTTCAGAACCGCTCGGGACGCGCCGTCGGCTGTCAGCCGGCGGCGGGAGCGGGCACGTACGCGGAGAGCGCCGCGGCCAGTTCCTGGTGGACCTGGGCCTTCAGGAGCGTGCCTTCCGGGGTGTGCTCCTCGGACAGCACCTCGCCCTCGGCGTGCACCCGTGAGACCAGACCACCGTCGGTGTACGGCACCAGGGCCTCGACCGTGATGTCCGGCCGGGGCAGCTCGGTGTCGATGAGCGCCAGCAGCTCGGTCATTCCGGCGCCGGTGCGCGCCGACACCGCGATCGCGTAGCGCTCCGCCGACAGCAGCCGCTGGAGGACCACCGGGTCCGCCGCGTCCGCCTTGTTGATCACCACGATCTCGCGGACGTCCACCGCGCCCACGTCACGGATGACCTCGCGCACGGCGGCCAGCTGCTCCTCCGGCGCGGGGTGCGAGCCGTCGACCACGTGCAGGATGAGATCGGAGTCCCCGACCTCCTCCATCGTCGAGCGGAACGCCTCCACGAGGTGGTGCGGCAGATGCCGGACGAACCCGACGGTGTCGGCCAGCGTGTAGATCCTGCCGCTCGGGGTCTCGGCCCGGCGCACGGTCGGGTCCAGGGTGGCGAACAGCGAGTTCTCCACCAGGACTCCGGCGCCGGTGAGGCGGTTGAGCAGCGAGGACTTGCCCGCGTTCGTGTATCCGGCGATGGCGACCGACGGCACCTTGTGGCGCCTGCGCTCCTGCCGCTTGATCTCGCGGCCGGTCTTCATCTCCGCGATCTCCCGGCGCATCTTCGCCATCTTCTCGCGGATCCGGCGCCGGTCCGTCTCGATCTTGGTCTCACCGGGGCCGCGGGTGGCCATGCCGCCACCGCCGCCGCCACCCATCTGCCGGGACAGCGACTGGCCCCAGCCGCGCAGCCTCGGCAGCATGTACTGCATCTGGGCCAGCGCGACCTGCGCCTTGCCCTCCCGGGACTTGGCGTGCTGGGCGAAGATGTCGAGGATCAGGGCCGTACGGTCCACGACCTTGACCTTGACGACGTCCTCGAGGTGGATGAGCTGGCCGGGGCTGAGCTCACCGTCGCAGACGACGGTGTCGGCACCGGTTTCCACGACCATGTCGTACAGCTCACGGGCCTTGCCCGAGCCGATGTACGTGGCCGGGTCAGGCTTGTCACGGCGCTGGATCACACCGTCGAGGACCACCGCGCCGGCGGTCTCGGCCAGCGCCGCGAGCTCGGCGAGCGAATTCTCGGCTTCCCGCACGGTCCCCGAGACCCAGACGCCGACGAGCACGACGCGCTCCAGGCGCAGCTGCCGGTACTCGACCTCGGTGACGTCTTCGAGCTCGGTGGAGAGGCCCACCACGCGCCGTAGCGCCGCGCGGTCGGAGCGGTCGAACTGGTCGCCGTCCCGCTCTCCGTCGATCTCGTGGCTCCAGGCGACGTCCTCTTCCATCAGGGCATCGGCCCGAAGGCTTTCCGTGCGGGTGTCCGCGAAGTTCTGCTGGTCCTGGGAAGAGGAAGAAGAGGAGGTCATTGGATCCTTACGTCGAAGAGACTGTTCGGGCGGTGAACAGAGTCTGCCCACCGTCAGCGGTTACAACGCGTGACGAACGGGATTGATTCCCGGGGTCGCGCACCCGGCTCTCCCGTCCCGGACCCCGTCCCGGAGTCACCTCCGGAGGCCGGTCCCGGCGGGCCGCCGACGCCTTGATGGTGGCACGTCACCGCCACGAGCGTCATACGGGTTTCCCGCCCTGCCCCGATTCTCCTGGTCAGCCGGGTCCGCCCGGCCCGGCACCGCCACCGCGGCCCCGCCACGTGTCCGCGCCACCCCACCACCGCCGCGGGGCCCCGTTACTTCGCGGCCCGGCTCGTCCAGTCCGGATGTCCGGGCATGGGCGGCGTCGTGCGCCCGTACAGCCACCCCTGGAAGAAGTCCGTGAGGTCACGCCCGGCGATCCGCGACGCCAGCCGTGTGAAATCCGCCGTGCTCGCCGTCCCGTCCCGGTGTGTCCGCACCCAGTCGCGCTCCAGGCGCCGGAACTCCCCCGCGCCGATCTCCTGCCGCAGCGCGTAGAGCACCAGCGCGCTGCCGTCGTACACCACCGGCCGGAAGAGGCTGATCTGCTCGCCGGGCGAGGGCGGCTCCGGTGCGGCCGGCGGGCCGCCCGCCGCGCGCCAGCCGTCGGAGAACCGGTACGCGTCGCGCATCCGCGTCTCCAGCGGCTTGTCGGCGTGCTCCTCGGCGTACAGGGCCTCGTACCAGGTGGCGTGCCCCTCGTTGAGCCACAGGTCCGACCACGCGCGCGGTGAGACGCTGTTCCCGAACCACTGGTGCGCCAGCTCGTGCACCATCACCGAGTCCACGTACCACTCGGGGTACTCGGAGCGGGTGAACAGCGAGCGCTCGAAGAGCGACAGGGTCTGCGTCTCCAGGGCGAAACCGGTCCGGGCGGCGGCGATCAGGACGCCGTACGTCTCCAGCGGATACGGCCCGACCTGCCGCTCCATCCACTCCAGCTGCCCCGGCGTCTTGGCCAGCCACGGCTCCAGCTTCGCGCGGTCGGCCGCCGGGACCACGTCGCGCAGCGGCAGTCCGCGCGGACCCTCCCGGCGCACCACGGCGGAGTCGCCGATGGACACCTGGGCCAGTTCGGTGGCCATGGGGTGACGGGTGCGGTACGTCCACGTGGTGGTCGCCCCGTGGCGGGTCTTCGCCACCGGCAGGCCGTTCGCCACGGCCGTCATATCTCCGGGGACGGTGACGCGGAAGGTGAAGGCAGCCTTGTCGGCGGGGTGGTCGTTGCCGGGGAAGACCCGGTGCGCGGCGTCGGCCTGGTTGGCCATCACGAGGCCGTCCCCGGTCGGGATCCAGCCTCCCTTGCCGCCCGTCGGGTCACTGGTGTGGATGACGGTGACCCGGACCGGCGCGCCCGCCTCGACGGCCTCGCGCGGGGTGACGACGAGGTCTTCCCCGGCGGTCGCGAAGTCGGCGCGCGCCCCGTCGACCTCCACGGAGCGGACCTCGCTGTGGGTGAAGTCGAGGTTGATCCGCTCCAGTCGCCGGGTCGTACGGGCGTCGATCCTGGTGACGGCGTCGAGGGGCTCGGTGTTGTCGCCCCGGTAGGTGAGGTCGATGTCGTAGGCGAGGACGTCGTACCCGGGGTTGCCCAGATACGGGAAGAGCGGGTCGCCGATGCCGAGTGGTCGGGGGGCGGAGGCGGGGAGGGTCGCGGCGACGAGGGTGGCCGAGGCGGTGGCCAGCAGGGCGGCGCGCAGCCGGCGGGAGGTGAGCAGCATGGACCACCGCTACCAGCGCGCGGCGGGGGGACGGGGGCGGCGCGCTCCACTCCCACCCGAAAGAGGCCGGGCGGGACGTGTCACCGTACGGCGGCGGCCTCCTGGGGACCCCGCTTCAAGGAGCCGCTTCAGGAGGCGGTTTCAGGAGGCCGCTTCGTGCTGGGCGCGGCGGACGTCGAACACGCCCGGTACGTCCCGCATGGCGCGCATCAGACCCGGAAGCCCAGCCGCGTCCGGCAGTTGGAGTGTGTACGTGTGCCGTACGCGCTGCTCGCTGGGCGGCTCCACGTTGGCCGACACGATCGCCGCGCCCGCCGTGGCGATGGCCTCGGTGAGGTCGGCGAGCAGCCGTGGCCGGCCGAAGGACTCCGCGTACAGCGTGACCCGGCACTCCGGTTCGTCGCCCCAGCTGACCGTGACGGGTGAGCGGCCGAGCGCGGTCATCCTGCCGACGGCGGAACACTCCTGACGGTGCACCGTGACGGCGCCGCCGCGCACCGTGAAGCCGGTGACGGCGTCGGGCGGCACCGGTGTGCAGCAGCCGGCGAGCCGTACGTTCGCCTCCGGGACGTCGACGACGACGTTGGCCGTGCCGCGCCGTCCCGCCGTGACGGCGCCGGCGGCGCGCGGAGCGGTCTCGGGCGCCGTCAGGCTCTCCGGGTGCGTGGCGAGCCAGCAGGCGATCGCGATCCGCGCGGCGGGGGTACGGGCGTGGTCCAGCCAGTCGGGCGAGGGTCCGGGGACGGCGTCCTGCGCGCCACCGTCCGGGTCTCCGCCGTGCTCGCCGGGGGGCGGCTCCTCGACGGGGCCCTGGGCGAGCAGGAGTTGCACCGTGTCGCCGTCGACCAGGACCGTACTGAGCGTCGCCAGACGGCCGTTGACGCGCGCGCCGATGCAGTGGTGGGCACCGCCGCCGTGCTGCGCGTACGCCGCGTCCACACAGGTCGCTCCGGCGGGCAGCCCCAGCATGCCCCCGTCGGCGAGGAAGACGCTGATCTCCCGGTCCTGGGCGAGGTCGGCACGGAGGGTCGACCAGAAGGTGTCCGGGTCCGTGGCCGACTCCTGCCACTCCAGGAGGCGGGAGAGCCAGCCGGGCCTGGTCGGGTCGGCGCGCTCCCCGTCGGCCGGCTCGGCGCCCTCGACGGGCGCGTACGGATTGCCGAGCGCGACCACCCCGGCCTCGGCGGTCCGGTGCATCTGGTGCGTACGGATGAGGACTTCGACGACCGCCCCGTCGGGTCCGGCGACCGCCGTGTGCAGCGACTGGTACAGGTTGAACTTCGGGGCGGCGATGAAGTCCTTGAACTCGGAGACCACCGGCGTGAAGCAGGTGTGCAGCTCGCCCAGCACGGCGTAGCAGTCGGCGTCCTCCGCCACCAGGACGAGGAGCCGGCCGAAGTCCGTGGCGCGCATCTCGCCGCGTTTCAGGCGGGCGCGGTGCACGGAGAGGAAGTGCCGCGGCCTGATGACGACTTCGGCGCTGATGCCCGCCTCGCGCAGGGTCCGCCGTACGTCCACGGCGACGGTGTCCAGGCTGGGTCCGGTGGTGGCCCGGTCGGCGATGACGGTGCGGGTGCGTTCGTACTCGTCCGGCTGGAGGATCGCGAAGACCAGGTCCTCCAGCTCGGTCTTGAGGGCCTGTACGCCGAGCCGTTCGGCGAGCGGGATGAGGACGTCGTGGGTGACCCGCGCGATGCGCGCCTGTTTCTCGGGCCGCATCACTCCGAGGGTGCGCATGTTGTGCAGCCGGTCGGCGAGTTTGATCGACATGACCCGGACGTCGTTGCCGGTGGCGACCAGCATCTTGCGGAAGGTCTCGGGTTCGGCGGCGGCGCCGTAGTCGACCTTCTCCAGCTTGGTGACGCCGTCGACCAGGAAGCAGACCTCGTCGCCGAACCCGGCGCGTACCTGATCGAGCGTCACCTCCGTGTCCTCGACGGTGTCGTGGAGGAGTGAGGCCGTCAATGTCGTGGTCTCGGCGCCGAGTTCGGCGAGGATCAGGGTGACCGCGAGCGGATGGGTGATGTAGGGCTCGCCGCTCTTGCGGAACTGCCCCCGGTGCGACATCTCGGCCAGCGTGTACGCCCTGCCCAGGACCAGCAGGTCGGCGTCGGGATGATGGGCCCGGTGGGCGTCCGCGACGTGGCTGATGGCGTCCGGCAGCCGGTCCCGGGACGCGGGTCCCAGCAGCGCCGCTCTGCCGAGCCGCCGGATGTCGATGCCGGTACGGCCGCGCCTGCGGCTCCGGGCTCCAGGGCTGGTGGCCTCTGCGCTCATGGGGAACCTCCGGCGGCGTCGACCGGCGGTGGGAGGGACAGGAGCGCCCTCCCTGCCGGTGCTTGATGCTACCGACCCCACCACGTGCCTCCCGCCACCTCTCCCCCCGCAGGAAATGGATCACCCATTCGAGGGAATCCGCAGCGGGGCCGGGCGCATCGAAGCGCGTCGGAGCACGCGCGTCGTGCCGAACCGTTCGACGGCGGCGGGCACTCGGGCGGCGGACGGGCCGTCGGACCGCGCCGTACACACAGTCAGGACCGCACCGTAAGAGGCGGGGGCCGCGCCGTACGGGCCGTCAGAGCCACGCCGCACGGAGGGGCTCAGGATCACGGCGTACGGGCCGTCGGGACCGCGCCGTACGGCTCAGCCGGCGGCGAGCCGTTCCGTCCACTCCGTGTCGAGCAGCCCCTGGGCGACGATCACGGCGGGGCCCGTCATCTCCACCTCGCCGTCCGGGTGTTCGGTGATGACGAGGCGTCCGCCGGGCAGGTCGACGGTGTACGTGACGGGCTGTCCGGTCACCGCGGGGTCGACGCCGTCCCTGCGGGCCGCCGCGACCGCGACGGCGCACGCGCCCGTACCGCAGGACCTGGTCTCGCCGGAGCCGCGTTCGTGGACGCGCATGGCGACGTGGCGCGGGCCCCGGCCGACGACGAACTCGACGTTCACGCCGTTCGGATAGACCGACGGGGGGCCCACGGACGGCGCGGTGAACAGATCGCCCGCGTGGTCGAGATCCTCCACGAAGGCGACGGCGTGCGGATTGCCCATGTTGACGTTGCGCGCGGGCCAGCGGTGGTCCCCCACCGCGACGGTGACGTCGTCCTCCGTAAGGAGGGCGCGTCCCATGCCGACCGTGATCGCTCCCGGTTCGCCCGTACCGGCGTCGCTCCCCGTGCCGGAGTCCCCGGCGCCGTCCTTGGCGATGTGGGCCCTCTTCACCCCGCCCCGGGTGGCGATCGCGAGATCGCCCGCCCCGACGAGGCCGGCCCGCCGGAGGTGGCGCGCGAAGACCCGGACCCCGTTGCCGCACATCTCGGCGACGGAGCCGTCGGCGTTGCGGTAGTCCATGAACCACTCGGCCCGGTCCGCCATCGACAGCGCGTCGGGGTGCGCGGCGGACCGTACGACGTGCAGCAGACCGTCACCGCCGACCCCGGCCCGGCGGTCGCAGAGCCGCGCGACGGCGGCGGGCGACAGGGTGAGGGCGTTGTCCGGGTCGGGGATGATCACGAAGTCGTTCTCCGTCCCGTGGCCCTTGAGGAACGGGATCGGTGGCGGCTGTACGGCGGGCCGGTAGGTACTCACGGGTCAATCGTACGAGGTGGGACCGGGGGCGCGAGCACGGAAGGCCGCCCGTGCGCCGGGAGCGGGGCGTACGCGGCGCGCGAGCCGGTCAGCGGAGCCGGGCGACCCGCCACACGGCGAGCGCGACCAGCACGACGCCCCCCGCCACGTACAGCGCCAGGACCCGCCAGTCCGGGCGCTCACCCGAGGAGCGGGCCGGCAGACCGGGCCACGCGTGGCCGACGCGACGGGCGGCCATCATGCCCCAGCCGGCGGCGCAGCAGCTGATCAGGAGCCCGAGCATGGCGACGACGGCGCCGCCGTCCCCGGTCCCGAAGGCGAGGGGGAAGGCGAACATAAGGGAGCCGACGGCGGCGAGCGTCACGATGGGCGCGAGCTGCCAGATCCGCAGACGTCGCTGCGGCCGCAGTTCGACCTCCACCTCGGGAGTCACCGCGTCTTCGTCGGGCCCGTCGGGACTCAGCCGTGGAGCTTCGTCCTGCGGGTCCTGCGTCCCCTGATCCGTGTCGCGAGGGCCGGCCTCCATCGCCACGCGCCCTCCCAACTCGGACTCCACTGGTCGATCGATGCTCGATGATGGCACGGCGCCGGGCACCGGATTGACGGCCTGAGCGTCCCGATGCCATCACGTGATCAGGCTGTGACCGCTCGTTCGATCAACGTCAGTGCGAGGTGCGGGAGTTCCTCCCGGTCGGCGCACGCGCCGCTGAGCCAGTGCACGCGCGGGTCGCGGCGGAACCACGAGTCCTGACGGCGCGCGAAGCGTTTCGTGGCGCGTACGGTCTCGGCGCGCGCCTCGTCCTCGGTGCGGTCCCCGGCGAGGGCCGAGAGCACCTGCTGGTAGCCGAGCGCCCGGGACGCCGTACGGCCCTCGCGCAGTCCGCGCGCCTCCAGCGCGCGCACCTCGTCCACGAGGCCGGCCTCCCACATGCGGTCCACGCGCAGGGCGATGCGCTCGTCGAGTTCGGGACGGGCCACGTCGACGCCGATCTGCACGGTCTCGTACACCGCGTCGTGGCCGGGCAGGTTGGCGGTGAACGGCTTCCCGGTGATCTCGAACACCTCCAGCGCGCGGACGATGCGGCGGCCGTTGCTGGGGAGGATGGCGCGGCCCGCAGGCGGGTCGGCGGCGGCCAGCCGGGCGTGCAGGGCGCCGGAACCGCGCAGCCGCAGTTCGTCCTCCAGCCGGGCCCGCACCTCCGGGTCGGTGCCGGGGAAGTCGAGGGCGTCGATGGCGGAGCGTACGTACAGGCCGGAGCCGCCGACGAGGACGGGGGTACGGCCTTCGGCGAGGAGCCGGTCGATCTCGATCCGGGCCAGCCGCTGGTACTCGGCGACGTTGGCCGCCTCGGTGACGTCCCAGATGTCGAGGAGGTGGTGCGGGACACCGCGGCGCTCGGCGGTCGTCAGCTTGGCGGTGCCGATGTCCATCCCCCGGTAGAGCTGCATGGAGTCGGCGTTGACGACTTCGCCGTCGAACTGCTGGGCGAGATGGACGCCCAAGTCGGACTTTCCGGCCGCCGTGGGGCCGACGACGGCGATGACCCGGGGTGCGCGCGCTGCGGTTCTCACGGCCCCAGTCTCGCAAACCCGGCGACCGGTTCCCGAACGAGTTACGTGACGGGCCCCGGCCGGGGTCGTTGGCCGTTGCGAGATTCCGACCGCCGGTTTTCGGACCGGTATCACCGGGCGGCGCAACGGGACGCTCCGGCGACGCGGAATGTCGCCCGCACGAGTAGCATATGGAGCATATATGGGCGTTTTTGCACGATTTCGCCGGAAGTCCTCGGATGTGGCCGGGGAGACCGTCACCACCGGGGACGCCGCCTCCGGGGCGGCGGAGAGCGCGCCGGACACCGAGGAAGTGACACCCGCCGAGGGTGGTGCCGACGACGGTGCGGGCGCCGCGGAGGGTGTCGACATCCCGAAGCAGCAGACCGCCGACGAGGCCGCCGACAACGGGGCCGGCGAGAGCGCCCGTACGTAGGACGTGTGCGGCCCGCAACCGGGGCCCGTACGCGGGAACGGCACGGAGCCGGTGGCCCCCACCGGGGCCCGAGGGAAGGTGACCCATGAGCATCCTCGACTCACTGAAGGCCAGGATGTCCCCGGCCAGGGACAAAGTCTCCGATCTCGCGCAGCAGCACGGCGGGAGGATCGGGGACGGCCTGGACAAGGCCGCCAGGACGGTCGACCGGAAGACCAAGGGCAAGTACAGCGACAGGATCGAGTCGGGCACCGGAAAGGCCAAGGGCGCTCTGGACCGCATGTCCCACAAGGACGGCGACACCGGCGGCCCGTCCTCCCCGCCTCCGGCCTCCTGACGATCGCCGGACCGGCCGGGAAGCGCCGAGCAGCGCGCTTCCCGGCCACCGCCGTACCGGCCCGGTGCACGGGCCCTACGACCAGACCGCCACCGGATAGCCCACGCCGTACGGGGCGTCGTCGTGGAGGAGGGTGCCGGACAGGACCGCTCCCTCGGCCGCGCCCGCGAGGACCTGCCAGCAGGGGCGGCCCGCGGCCTTCAGCTCCGTCGCCAGTGTCTCGTCCAGGCCGCGCAGCGCCGCGAGGTCGACCTCGGCCAGCGCACGCGCGACCCCGGCGTCGAAGGGGGCCGCGCGCCTGTCCAGGGAGCCGGGCGCCTTGAGGCTGCGGCAGGCGCTGGCGTCGCCCATCACCAGGAGGGCCACCCGCTCGTGCGACGCCGCGAGTTCCCCGCCTCTCGCGGCGCACCGTTCGGCGCCCAGTGACTCCCGTACGCCGAACCCCTCGACGGGGGCGGCCGTCCAGGCGGCCTCCGTAAGAAGCCAGGCGGCGACGGCCAGCGAGGCGGGCAGCTCGCCGCCGGCGAGTCCGTCGCGGACGCCGGGTCCGGCCGCCGCCCCGTCGAGTGTGACGTCGAGGGCGACCCCGTAGCCCCGGAAGGTCCCGTACGCGCCCTGCGGGTACGGGACCAGCTCCTCCGGCCCCGGCGCCGGACCGACGACGATCAGCCGGTCGGGCCGGGAGGCGGCGAGCACACCGAGCGCGTCGGCGCACGCCTCCCGCGCGGCGTCGAGTTCCGGGGCGGCTCCGGCGGCCACGGCGGGGACCAGCAGAGGAGGACAGGGGCACACGGCGGCGGCTACGAGCATGCTGCGCAGACTAAAGCGTGAGGCGAGAGTGGCGTCGTCCGCCCGCAGGAGCCGGGCGCGCCCGCGCGGAGCGGCCGACGCCCCCGCCGATGCGTGCGCTCGCACGGCGGAGGGACGACGTGGTGGACGGCCCGGCCGTACGTGGCCGACCTCGACAACACAGGTGCCCGCCTCCCGGGGCCCCTGGGCGTCGCGCGCCAGGCAGCCCTCGCCGGGCGCCCGGCGCGCACGGATCTTCCCGGGCTCAGCCCGCCGAGCAGCCGCCGGTCACCGCGGGCAGCGGTGGCGGGACGCCCACGGAGGGCAGGCCGAGCAGCACGCCGGCGGGCTCGGGCGGGGCCGCGTTGCGGCGGTCCCACGCGTCGCCGGCCCGGGTGCGCCGTACCCGCGTCGTCGGCCCCTCGGCGAGCAGGTGGTGCGGCGCCGCGTACGTGATGTCGACGGTCACCACGTCGCCGGGCCGTACCTCGCCATCCGGGGCGGTGAAGTGCACGAGCCGGTTGTCGGGGGCACGGCCGGAGAGCCGACGGGTGGCCCCGTCCTTGCGGCCCTCCCCCTCGGCGACCATGACCTCCAGCGTGCGGCCGACCTGCGCCTTGTTCTCCTCCCAGGAGATCTCCTCCTGGAGAGCCGCGAGGCGCAGATAGCGCTCCTGCACGACCTCCTTGGGAATCTGCCCGTCCATCTCGGCGGCGGGCGTTCCGGGTCGCTTGGAGTACTGGAAGGTGAAGGCGTTCGCGAAGCGTGCCTCGCGCACCGTGTGCAGCGTCTGCTGGAAGTCCTCCTCGGTCTCGCCGGGGAAGCCCACGATGATGTCGGTGGAGATCGCGGCGTGCGGGATGGCGGCGCGGACCTTGCCGATGATGCCGAGGAACCGCTCCTGCCGGTACGAGCGGCGCATCGCCCGGAGGACGGTGTCCGAGCCGGACTGGAGCGGCATGTGCAGCTGCGGCATCACGTTGGGCGTCTCGGCCATGGCGGCGATGACGTCGTCGGTGAAGTCGCGCGGGTGCGGCGAGGTGAAGCGGACGCGCTCCAGTCCCTCGATCGCCCCGCAGGCGCGCAGCAGCTTGGAGAACGCCTCGCGGTCGCCCATGTCGGAGCCGTACGCGTTGACGTTCTGGCCGAGCAGGGTGATCTCCGAGACGCCTTCGGCGACGAGCGCCTCGATCTCGGCGAGGATGTCGCCGGGGCGGCGGTCCTTCTCCTTGCCGCGCAGGGCCGGGACGATGCAGAAGGTGCAGGTGTTGTTGCAGCCCACGGAGATGGAGACCCACGCGGCGTAGGCGGACTCGCGGCGCGTCGGGAGCGTGGAGGGGAACGCCTCCAGCGACTCCGCGATCTCGATCTGCGCCTCTTCCCGGACGCGGGCGCGCTCCAGCAGGACGGGGAGCTTGCCGATGTTGTGCGTGCCGAAGACCACGTCGACCCACGGCGCCCTCGTGACGATGGTGTCGCGGTCCTTCTGGGCGAGGCAGCCGCCGACGGCGATCTGCATGCCGGGGCGGCGGGTCTTCATCGGGGCGAGCCGGCCGAGGTTGCCGTACAGCTTGTTGTCGGCGTTCTCGCGTACGGCGCAGGTGTTGAAGACCACCACGTCGGCGTCGCCGTCGGCGCCCTTCGGGGCCCGGACGTAGCCCGCGTCCTCCAGCAGACCGGACAATCGCTCGGAGTCGTGGACGTTCATCTGGCACCCGTAGGTGCGCACCTCGTAGGTCCGGTCTACGCCCACGTCGTCAACTGTTCCGGCCCGGTCACTGCTACTGGTCACCCGACAAGGGTACGGGCGTCCCCGGGGTGACCCCACCGGGCCTCCGTCCGGCTGGTTTGACCACGGGGGACGGGGGTACCGGCCCGGGGCTGCGCCCCGCGCCGGGCCTGGGGAGGTCTGAGGCGCTGGTCAACCCGGTCCCCGGGCCCCGCGAACGGACGGGGACCGGGGCGCGGTCCGCCGCCGGGCGGCGCTCCGGGTGGGCGGCCCCGAGGCCGGGGGACGGGCGGAACCTGGCCGGTACCGGCGGGTGGTCCCGGCCGGTACGAACGGGCGGACGCTGGCCAGTACGGCGAGTGAGCTGGCAGGATCGGCCGCATGGTCCCCCTTCCGCCCCGTATGAGCCACCGCACCGCCTTCGTAGGAGGCGTGGCCGCCCTGGTGGTGGCCGGGCTGCTCACCTGGTGGCTGGTGCCGTTCGGGGAGAAGTCACCGAGCGGCGCGCTCACCTTCAGCACGGGCGTGACCAGCGGCGTCTACGAACGCTACGGGGACCTCCTCAAGGAGGACCTCGCCAAGGACCTGCCGCACGTGTCGATAGAGCTGCGCGAGAGCGAGGGCTCGCAGGAGAACATCTCGCGGGTGGCCGGGGGGACGGCCGACTTCACCATCGCCACCGCCGACGCCGTCGCCAAGTACCGGCGGGACAACGGGCCAGGCGCGGCCCGGCTGCGCGGCTGCGCGCGCCTCTACGACGACTACGTCCAGCTGATAGCGGCGAAGGACTCGGGCATCGACCTCGCCAAGGACCTGCGCGGCAAGCGGGTCGGCGTGGGCCAGGAGGGCTCCGGGGTGCGGCTGGTGGCGGACCGGCTGCTGACCGCCGCCGGGCTGCATCCCACGAAGGACGTGACGGCCGTCTCGGCGGGCATCGACACCATGCCGGGTCTGCTGGAATCGGGCGAACTCGACGCCTTCTTCTGGTCCGGCGGCCTGCCGACCGCCTCCGTACAGAGGCTGTCGGAACGCTTCGACATCAAACTGGTGCCCCTCGACGACGCCCTGGTGCGCAGGCTGCACGACACGGCCCCGGTGGACACGCGCTACTACCGCTCGGCGGTGATGCCGGCCGACGCGTACGAGAAGGCGCAGGACGGTACGGCGGTGCCGACGGTGGCCGTGGCGAATCTGCTGGTCACCACGGACCGCATCGACGCCGAACTGACCGAGGGGTTCACCCGCACCGTGATCAGGAGCCGTGACCGGATCGGCAAGAAGGTGCACCCGGCCCAGCTGGTGGACCTGCGGACGGCGATCTACACCGATCCGCTGCGTCTGCACGACGGCGCGATGCGCTACTACCGGTCGGTCAAGCCGTAGGGCGGACGTGCCCGCACCGCCGACCGTCCCGTCACCGGCGGCCAGACGGCAGACGGCAGACGATCAGGAAGACCGCCCTCGGTAGGAGGGTCGTCCCCGGACCGGGTCTCGGGAGTCCTCCGAGGAGAGCCCTCGGTGCGGCGCCCTCGGCGGAGGGTCCCGGCGGCGCGTCCTTCAGGAGGAGGGCGACGACCTCGGGACCGAGAGCGTCACCCGCAGCCCGCGCGGCTCCGCGTGTTCGTACGCGAGTGTCCCGCCGCCCGCCGCGAGCAGTGCCCGCGAGATCGACAGGCCCAGACCCGACCCCTTGACGTTCTGATGGCGGTTGCTGCGCCAGAAGCGGTCGCCGATCCGCTGCATCTCGTCGTCGGAGAGTCCCGGCCCGCCGTCGGTGACGACGACGGTGGTGCGGTCGTTGTCGCCGCGCGCGACCCGGACGTCCACCTCGCCGCCCTCGGGCGTGAACTTCAGGGCGTTGTCCACGATCGCGTCGAGCGCGCTGGAGAGCGCGACCGGGTCCGCCCAGCCGGTGACCGCACCCGTGCTCCCCGTGAGCCGTACGCCCTTCTCCTCCGCGTACGCCCGCCAGGCCGCGACGCGCTCCGAGGCCAACGCCCCGACGTCGGTGAGCCGCAGATCGGCGGGGGCGTGTTCGGCCAGCGCCAGGTCCAGCAGGTCGTCGAGCACCTGCCCGAGCCGCTTGCCCTCCGTACGGACGGAGGCGATCTCCTCGTTCCCGGCGGGCAGTTCGAGGGCGAGCAGTTCGATCCGCAGGAGCAACGCGGCCAGCGGGTTGCGCAGTTGGTGGGAGGCGTCGGCGACGAAGGCGCGCTGCTGCTCCAGTACGTCCTCGACGTTGTCGGCCATCTCGTTGAAGGAGTGGGCGAGCCGGCGGAGTTCGGGCGGTCCCCCGGCGGCGGCGACGCGGGACTTCATCCGGCCGGTCGCGATGTCGTGCGTGGCGGCGTCCAGGACCCGTACCGGACGCAGCACCCAGCCGGTCAGCCGGAACGCCGCCCCCACGGCGAGCAGCATCGCGGCGGCCTCCCCGGCGGCGATGTACAGCCAGCCTTCGAGAATCCGCGAGCGCATCCGGCCGGTGGGCGAATCGGTGACGACGACGGCCACGACGTCCCCGTCCCGTACGACCGGTGACGCGACGATCAGCCGCCCGTGCCCCTGCCAGGGCCAGACCTGCCGGGGATCGTCGCTGCGCCGCCCCAGGAGGGCCTCCTGGAAGGCCAGGCGCCCCTCCCCCGTCCGGGGCACCGTCCAGCCCTCGGGAGCCCGTGCCATGGCCTCTCCGTTGCGGTAGAAGACCCCTGCCCGGATGCCGTACACGTCGAAGTAGCGGGTCAGCTCCTCCTCCAGCATCAGACTGCGCTCGGACCCGGCGACGGCGCCGGAGCCCGCGGTCTCCGTGTCGCCCTCGCTGACGAACTGCGCGAGCGCGGCGACCCGCGCCGTGTCGTCGATCCGGTCGACGACGACGTCCTGCTGCTGGGCCGCGGCGAGACTCACGGCGAGCGGGAAGCCGAGCGCGAGGAGCACGCCCGCCATGAGGACGATGAGCAGGGGCAGAAGTCGGGAACTCACCGGGAACTACGGTCCTTGATGGGCGGCGGGGGCGACGAGGCGGTAGCCCACGCCGCGCACGGTCTCGATCAGCGCCGGCATACCGAGCTTGGAGCGCAGGGACGCCACATGCACTTCGAGGGTGCGCCCCGTGCCCTCCCAACTGGTGCGCCACACCTCGCTGATGATCTGTTCGCGACGGAAGACGACGCCCGGACGCTGCGCGAGGAGCGCGAGCAGGTCGAACTCCTTGCGGGTCAGCTGCACCGCGACGTCGTCCACGGTGACGCGGCGGGTGGGCAGTTCGATGAGGACCGGCCCCAGGCGCAGCGAGTCCCCGCCGACCGCCCCCGCCTCCTCGCCGCCGACGCTGCGCCGGCTGACGGCGTGGATCCGGGCGAGCAACTCCCCGGTGTCGTAGGGCTTGGTGACGTAGTCGTCCGCGCCGAGGTTCAGTCCGTGGATACGGGACCGGACATCGGCCCGCGCCGTCACCATGATCACCGGGGTCGAGCAGAGTTTGCGGATCTTGCCGCAGACCGCGTAGCCGTCCTGGTCGGGCAGGCCGAGGTCGAGGAGCACCACGCCGAAGGGGGACTTGGTCCCGTCGGTCACCGGCAGCAGGGCCTGGAGGGCCTCCTCGCCGTTGCGGGCGTGGGTGACGTCGAAGCCGTGTCTCGCCAGTACGGCGGCGAGGGCCGCCGCGACGTGGTCGTCGTCCTCGACGAGCAGCAGCCTCATGGCCCTCCTCCGTGGTGTGGCCGTCACAGTACGTACCAGGGCATCCACGCCCATGGCTGCCGCGACAGTCAAGTCACTTCCCGTTAAGGGACGGTTTCCGTTACCCACCCGGTACGCCGAACCGGCCGTCTTCACACGGTGTGTCCGGTTGCGGCCGGATCGTTATGCTCAATTTCCCCTCAGATGTAATGACGCTGGTCGCAGTGCGTGACTAAGGTCCTCCCAACCGAGGAGGACGGAGCAAGAAGCCGATGAGCGGAGTTTCAGTGACCAAGGAAACCGGGGGCGCCGCGCCGGCGTCGGGCGACCTGGTCGTGCTGAGCAACGTCAACAAGCACTTCGGCGCGCTGCATGTGCTCCAGGACATCGATCTGACCATCGCCCGGGGCGAGGTCGTCGTCGTGATCGGGCCCTCCGGGTCCGGCAAGTCCACACTGTGCCGCGCCATCAACCGTCTGGAGCCGATCGACTCCGGCAGCATCTCGCTGGACGGAAAGCCTCTGCCCGCCGAAGGCAAGGAACTGGCCCGACTGCGCGCCGACGTCGGCATGGTCTTCCAGTCCTTCAACCTCTTCGCGCACAAGACGGTCCTGGAGAACGTCACTCTGGGGCAGATCAAGGTCCGCAAGAAGGACAAGGCCGCGGCGGACGAGTTCGCCCGGAGCCTGCTCGACCGCGTCGGCGTGGCCAACCAGGCGGACAAGTATCCCGCGCAGCTCTCCGGCGGCCAGCAGCAGCGTGTGGCGATCGCCCGCGCGCTGGCCATGGAGCCCAAGGTCATGCTCTTCGACGAGCCGACCTCGGCGCTCGACCCGGAGATGATCAACGAGGTGCTCGAAGTCATGCAGCAGCTCGCACGTGACGGCATGACCATGGTCGTAGTGACCCACGAGATGGGCTTCGCGCGGTCCGCCGCGAATCGGGTCGTCTTCATGGCGGACGGCCAGATCGTCGAAGAGGCGACGCCGGAGCAGTTCTTCACCAATCCTCGCAGCGACCGGGCCAAGGACTTCCTGTCCAAGATCCTGCACCACTGAGCTGCCCGTAACTTTCGAGACAACGAAGGATGTTGACCATGAATCTCCGTAAAGCAAGCGCCGCTGCCGCCGCCGTACTGGTCCTTTCCCTGACCGCGACCGCCTGTGGTTCCGGTGACAGCGACTCG
This sequence comes from Streptomyces sp. NBC_01498, assembly GCF_036327775.1. NCBI lineage: Bacteria > Bacillati > Actinomycetota > Actinomycetes > Kitasatosporales > Streptomycetaceae > Streptomyces > Streptomyces sp. NBC_01498. The sequence goes on from NZ_CP109598.1 coordinate 1,582,661, forward strand.
GCGGGCGAAGAGGGCGACAGTGGTGCCAAGAAGATCACCGTCGGCATCAAGTTCGACCAGCCCGGTATCGGTCTGAAGACCCCGGACGGTTCCTTCGCCGGCTTCGACGTGGACATCGCGACGTACGTGGCCAAGGAACTCGGTTACGCCGACAAGGACATCACGTTCAAGGAGACCCCGAGCGCCGACCGTGAGACCGCTCTGGAGCGCGGCGACGTCGACTTCATCGCGGCCTCCTACTCGATCACCGACGAGCGCAAGGAGAAGGTCGACTTCGCGGGACCGTATCTGCTGGCCCACCAGGACCTGCTGATCCGCGCGGACGACAACATCGCCGAGGGCTCGGACCTCAACGGCAAGAAGCTCTGCTCCGTGACGGGTTCCACCTCGGCGCAGAACGTCAAGGACAAGGTCGCCCCCAAGGCGCAGCTCAAGGAGTACGGCACGTACTCGGAGTGCATCGACGGACTGGCGGGCGGCGCCGTCGACGCGCTGACCACGGACGACTCGATCCTCGCCGGTTACGCGTCGCAGGAGCAGAACAAGGGCAAGTTCAAGCTCGCCGGTCTGAGCCTGAGCAACGAGAACTACGGCATCGGTGTCAAGAAGGGCGACACCAAGCTGGTCGACGACATCAACGCCGCCCTGGAGAAGATGGTCTCGGACGGCGCCTGGGACAAGGCCGTGCAGGACAACTTCGGTCCGGCCGGGTACAAGAACGAGCCCGCCCCGAAGATCGGCGCCATCGTCAGCTGAATCGGCGGGCCTCGCGGCCCGTCCGGTCCATTCGGCGCAGATGTGGCGCGCCGCCCGTGAGGGTGGCGCGCCACGCCATCAACAAACGCGAGAGCGCGGGAGATCGTGTTCGACTTTCTTGAAGGTTACGACCTGCTCGGGGCGTTCTGGGTGACGGTGCAACTCGCCGTCTTCTCCGGAATCGGCTCCCTCATCCTGGGCACCATACTTGCCGCGATGCGGGTGAGCCCCGTTCCGCTGATGCGTGGATTCGGCACGGTCTACGTGAACGTGGTCCGGAACATCCCCCTCACCGTCATCATCGTCTTCTCCTCCCTCGGTCTCGCCGATGTCTTCGGAATCACGCTGGGCGCGGCCGACGACTTCGAGGCACTGAGTTTCCGGCTGGCCATTCTCGGACTGACCGCCTACACGGCCGCGTTCGTCTGTGAGGCCATCCGGTCCGGCATCAACACCGTGCCCGTCGGGCAGGCGGAGGCGGCGCGGGCCATCGGGCTGAACTTCACCCAGGTCCTGACGCTCATCGTGCTGCCCCAGGCGTTCCGTTCCGTGATCGGGCCGCTCACCAACGTACTGATCGCGCTGACGAAGAACACGACGGTGGCCGCGGCCATCGGCGTGGCCGAAGCCGCCCTCCTGATGAAGGAGATGATCGAGAACGAGTCGCAACTCGTCCTGATCTCGGCGATCTTCGCCTTCGGGTTCGTGGTCCTGACACTGCCGACCGGCCTGATTCTCGGCTGGGTCGGCAAGCGAGTGGCGGTGAAGCGATGACTTCCGTTCTGTACGACGCGCCGGGTCCCGGCGCCAAGCGGCGAAACATCGTCTACTCGGCGGTCTTCCTGGTCCTGCTGGCCCTGGGCGTGTGGTGGGTCTACTCCGCCATGTCGGACAAGGGGCAGCTGGACTCGGCGAAGTGGAGCCCCTTCACCGAGGGCCAGGCGTGGACGACGTATCTGCTGCCCGGTCTGGTCAACACGATCAAGGCCGCGGCGCTCGCGCTCGTGATCGCGCTGCCGCTGGGAGCCCTCTTCGGCATCTCGCGGCTCTCCGACCACCGGTGGGTCAGGGTTCCGGCCGGTGTGGTCGTGGAGTTCTTCCGCGCGATCCCCGTGCTGATCCTGATGGTGTTCGCGAACCAGTTCTACTCGGAATACACGGACATCAGCTCCGACATGCGTCCGCTGTACGCGGTCGTCACCGGCCTCGTGCTGTACAACGCGTCGGTCCTGGCCGAGGTCGTCCGCGCGGGCATCCTGTCGCTGCCCAAGGGGCAGACGGAGGCCGCCAAGGCGATCGGTCTGCGCAAGGGCCAGACGATGCGCAGCATCCTGCTGCCGCAGTCGGTGACCGCGATGCTGCCGGCGCTGGTGAGCCAGCTCGTCGTGATCGTGAAGGACACGGCGCTCGGCGGCGCGGTGCTCAGCTTCACCGAGCTGCTGAACGCCCGGAAGACGCTCGCCGCCAACTACGGCAACGTCATCCCGAGCTTCATCGTCGTCGCGATCATCTTCATCCTGCTGAATCTGCTGCTCACGACCTTCGCGTCCTGGCTGGAGAAGCGGCTGCGCCGCGCGAAGCGGAGCACCGGCGCTGTGCTGACGGGCGGGGCCATGGACAATCTGAGCGCCACCGGGAAGCCGGGTACGGACCCGATGAGCAAGACGGGCCAGGCCACCGGCGACGGTGGGGGCGGCACCGGGTAGACCCGGTTCACGCAGTGCCGCCGGGCCCGGAAACAGGCCCGGCGGACCCGACGGAGGCAGCGGCGCGCGGCGTCGCTGCCTCCGTCACTTGACGCAAGCACCCGCAGTAGGTTGCATACGTTCTGTGATCGCTCCCGGGGTTCCAACCGCCAATCGCCACTTGACCGTACGGGCCGGAGGGGTCGCGCCGTGGACCCGGTGATCGTCGTCGGCGCGGGCCCTGTCGGGCTCGCGCTCTCACTCTGCCTGGCCACCCAGGGTGTTCCCACCGTCGTGCTGGACGAGGGGGCGGGCGGTGACGAGCCGCGCCCGGCCCGTACGGCGGTACTGAGGCCGGACACCGCCGCTCTGGTGGCACGGCTCGGCTGCTCCACGCTCCGTGACGAAGGAGCCCAGTGGGTCGGGTGGCGACAACTGCGGCGCAAGCAGCAGATGCGCCGTCTGCGACTCGGTGACGCCGACGAGGTGGGGGGCGCGAGCGCGGCCGTCGGTACTGTTCCCGGCGCGCTGGGCGCCGCCGCCGGTGACGGCGAACGCGCCGACGCGGTCTTCCCCTCGCCTTTACACCTGCCGCAGCACGCGCTCACCCGCGGCCTCCGGGACGCCGCCGCACGGCACGAACTTGTGCGGCTGGTGCCGGAGAGCCGGCTCGACTCGCTGGAGCAGGACCCCCGGGGGGTCACGGTGCACACCCGGGGCCCCGGGGCGACCTGGTGGCGCGGAAGCCATGTGGTGGGCTGCGACGGCGCCAGGTCCACCGTCCGCAAGCTTTTGGGTGTCCGCTTCCCGGGCCGTACGGCGGTGGAGCGGCACGCGGTCGCCGCGCTCCGCGTCGAACTGCCCTGGCCCGGCGAGGCCGTGCTGCACCGTCAGCCGCCGTGGCGCGGGGGCGGCCAGGAGGTGTCCGCCCGACCGCTGCCCGACGGCGCCTGGCGGCTGGACTGGCTGCTGCCGGCCCGGGGCGAGCTGGTCACACCGGAGGCGCTGGTCGAGCGGGTACGGGACACCCTGGCCGGCTGGTGCGGCGAGGCGCCGCCGTACGACCTGCTGGACACCGGCGTGTACACGCTGCACCACCGGCTCGCCCGGCGCTGGCGCGTCGACCGGGCCTTCCTCGCCGGGGACGCCGCGCATCTGCTGGGCGCGCTGGGGACCCAGGGCCTCGACGAGGGGCTGCGGGACGCCGAGAACCTGGGCTGGAAACTGGCCCACGCCTGGCACCACGGGGCGTCGGAGACCCTGCTGGACAGCTACCAGGCGGAGCGCCGTACCGCCGTCGCCGCACGGCTGCGCGCGGCCGACCAGTCGCTGACGATACTGCGGGGCGGCGGCGGGCTGCGTACGTACCTTCCGGGCACGGCGCGCGGCCACGACACCCTGCTCGCCGACGGGCATCTGGGGAACGGGCCGCTGGGCGCGCCTCCGGCCTACCCGCACTCCCCCCTCGCGCCCCCGCACGCCGAGGGGCACACGACGGTGGACACCCGGACCGGGGCGCCCGTGGCCGACGTGCTCGTGACGGCGCCCGACGGCACGACCGTACGGCTGCGGGACCGGCTCGGCAGGGGCAGGGCACTGGTGGTGCTGGTCGCGCCGGGGACCGGTGTGTGGGACCGGAGGCACTGGCTGACCGCCGGGGTGATGCCTCGGCTCGCCGAGGCCGTGGCGGCGCTGCCGGCACCGTCCGAACTGCTGGTCACCGAGAGCTACCCGGGGGCGTCCGCCCACACGGTGCTGCTGGTCCGGCCCGACGGGCATCTCGTCGCGGCCTTCGGCGGGGTGCGCCCCGACGAGCTGTACGCCGCCGCCGACGCCGCACGTGGGGGTGGTCCCGGGCCCTCGTCGGCGAAGGGCCGCGCCGGCCGCACCGACCGAACCGTGAACATCAATTGACCGTCGTCCGGATCACATGGTGTACTCCGGAGCGTGACTGACACTGCTGTACGCCTGTGGCGGAGAGTCCATATGGACTTGCTCCGCTATGCGGGCTGCGTGTGTCGTCCGTCCTGCTGAATTCGCCCCCCACTTTGCAGCGCTCGTCGTGTCGGCACCTGACGGCGCACCCCCGCGAACTTCCAGGACGGTTCTCATGTCTTCCTCTCTCGACTCCCTCGGCACGCCCGCGCCCGCCGTCTCGGCGTCAATCGCCGCCGCCGCCAAGGCGGTTGCTTCTTCGGCCGCCAACTCCCGGGTGGCGGCGCCGGCCGTGGGCACGGTCCCCGCGCGCTCCGTGCCCACGCAGGCCGAGTTGCTGGCCTTCGTCCGGCGCACGGCGGCCGACACCGAACTGGTGGCCACCCTCCCCCTCGACCCCGAGGGCCGTACCTGGATCCGCGTCGACGGCCCCGGCGGCAGCGAGGCGTGGATCATCGGCTGGCCGCCCGGCACGGGGACCGGGTGGCACGACCACGGCGGGTCGTACGGCGCCTTCGCGACGGCGGCCGGGGCACTCCAGGAGGACTCGCTGGCCGCACGGCTGCCCACCGAGGGGTGGAAGACCCTGGAGCTGGCCGAAGGGGTCGACCGGGAACGGAAGCTCACGAAGGGCGACGCGCGGGCGTTCGGCAGCCACCATGTGCACGAGGTGCGCAACGAGTCGGACGCGGACCACGCGGTCTCGGTGCACGCCTACTACCCGCCGCTGCCGCTGATGCGCCGCTACAGCCGCACCGGCGCGGTGCTCCGTCTCGAGCAGGTCGAGCGCCCGCAGGAGTGGCAGTGAGCGGCGGGCACGCGGAGGACCTGCCCACGCCGTCGGCGGGAGCGGCCGGGTCGCCTCCGGTGGGGATAGACGAACTGCTCGAACGGGTCCGGGAAGGGCTCGACCGCGTCGAGCCGCGCGAGGCGTTCGCCGCCGCCGAGGACGGTGGGCTGCTGGTGGACATCCGGTACGCGGAACTGCGGGACCGGGACGGGCTGATCCCGGGTGCGCTGGTCGTCGAGCGGAACGAACTGGAGTGGCGCCTCGACCCGCAGGGCAGCCACCGGGCGGCGGAGGCCACGAGCCACGACCTGCGCGTCGTGGTGATCTGCAACGAGGGCTACGCGTCGAGCCTCGCGGCGGTCTCCCTGCGCGCACTGGGACTGCACCGGGCGACGGACCTTGTCGGCGGCTTCCAGGCATGGCGGGCGGCGGGACTGCCGGTCTCGCACTGAGCGGTGCCGATCGGCCTGCTTGCCTGCTTGCCTGCTTGCCTGCTTGCCTGCTTGCCTGCTTGCCTGCTTGCCGGAAGGCTCCCGCCCGGGAGCCGGGGTGGCACTCCCGGCTTCCGTCGGCTCCGCGGACGTGCCTGCCCGCTGGACGTGCGAGCCCGATGGACAGGTGGGCTCGGTGAGCCGGCTCGGGATCGGCGAGCGGGCTCAGTAGATGTCCTCGTCCAGTCCCTCCGTGTCCTCCCCCTCCGACTCCAGTGCCTCCCTGACCACCCGCAGGGCCACCCCCGGCGCGTATCCCTTACGGGCCAGCATGCCCGCGAGCCTGCGTACTCTCCTGTCCCGCTCCATCCCCCGGGTGGAGCGCAACTTGCGGGCGACCAACTCCCGTGCGGTCGCCTCCTCCTGGGCGGAGTCGAGCTGCCCGACCGCCTCGTCGATCAGCTCGGGGTCCACGCCCTTGGTACGCAGCTCCCGCGCCAGGGCGCGGCGGGCCAGGCCCCGGCCGTGGTGCCGGGACTCCACCCACGCGTCGGCGAACGCCCCGTCGTCGATCAGTCCCACGTCCTCGAAGCGGGAGAGGACCTCCGTCGCCACCTCCTCGGGGATGTCACGTCTGGCCAGCGCGTCCGCCAGCTGCTTCCGGGTACGGGGGGTCCCGGTGAGCAGGCGCAGGCAGATCGCCCGCGCCCGCTCCGCCGGGTCCTGGGGCGGCAGCTCCTTCTCGGCCCTCGACGAGTCGGGGCTGCCGCCCGGCTGTTCCGTTCGCCGCCTCTTCGCGTAGGGCACGGCGCCGGACTAGCTCTTTGCCGCCGCCGCCTTGGCCGTCCTGGCCTTGGTGGCGGGGGCGGGCACCGTCTTGGCCGTGTCGCCGGCCGGGGCCCCGGCGGCGGTGACGGCCGCAGCCGCTCCGGCCTCGGCCGCCGCCTCTTCCGGCTTCACACCGATACCCAGCTTCGTAAGGATCTTCTTCTCGATCTCGTTGGCGAGATCGGGATTGTCCTTGAGGAAGTTGCGGGCGTTCTCCTTGCCCTGGCCGAGCTGGTCGCCCTCGTACGTGTACCAGGCGCCGGCCTTGCGGACGAAGCCCTCCTCCACACCCATGTCGATCAGACCGCCCTCGCGGCTGATCCCCTGGCCGTACAGGATGTCGAACTCGGCCTGCTTGAAGGGCGGCGCGACCTTGTTCTTGACGACCTTGACGCGGGTGCGGTTGCCGACCGCGTCGGTGCCGTCCTTGAGCGTCTCGATACGGCGGATGTCGAGCCGCACCGACGCGTAGAACTTCAGCGCCCGGCCACCGGTCGTGGTCTCGGGCGAGCCGAACATCACGCCGATCTTCTCGCGGAGCTGGTTGATGAAGATGGCCGTGGTCTTGGACTGGTTGAGCGCGCTGGTGATCTTCCGGAGCGCCTGGCTCATCAGCCGCGCCTGAAGACCCACGTGCGAGTCGCCCATCTCGCCCTCGATCTCCGCGCGTGGCACCAGGGCGGCGACGGAGTCGATGACGATGAGGTCCAGCGCCCCGGAGCGGACCAGCATGTCCACGATCTCCAGGGCCTGCTCGCCGTTGTCCGGCTGGGAGAGCAGCAGGTTGTCGATGTCGACGCCGAGCTTCTTCGCGTACTCCGGGTCGAGGGCGTGCTCCGCGTCCACGAAGGCCACCGTGCCGCCCGCCCGCTGGGCGTTCGCCACCGCGTGCAGCGTCAGCGTCGTCTTGCCGGAGGACTCCGGCCCGTACACCTCCACCACACGGCCGCGCGGGATGCCGCCGACTCCGAGTGCGACGTCGAGCGCGGTCGACCCGGTGGGGATGACCTCGATGGGCTCGTTCGGCCGTTCGCCGAGGCGCATCACCGCGCCCTTGCCGAATTGCCGTTCAATTTGGGCGAGAGCGGCGTCCAGCGCCTTCTCGCGGTCGGATCCTGCCATGGGTTCCACCCGATTTGCTTGTGTCGATCGCTTCACATCGAAGACGCTATCCCCTGCCACTGACAATGGGCCTCGACGTCCTCCCGGCCTGTGGATAACTCCGGCTCCGGCGGCCTCCGGTCAACCGGCACGGATCCATGAGAATGCTTGTTCGATTTTGGTGTCAAGCACATCTCCGGCGGGCGTGTCGCGGCCCGGCCGGTCCGGAGCGGGACGGTCAGGGCAGGTTCCCGATGTGGCGTTGAGGCGGCAACAGGCCGCCGCACACGGCGGCGCGGCGGTGGCCGCGACTCATTCGCGCGTCCCCGCGAACTCGACCGGCCTGGTGCGCAGCGCCGTCAGCGCGGGAACGACGGCGGCGACCACCGCGAGTACGGCGCTCGCCGCCACCATCAGCCCCAGTCCTCCCCAGGGCACGACGAGGGGTGCGGGGACGGAGAGCAGGGCGAGGGCGCCGCGCAGACCGAGGAGGTTCAGGGCGGCCACGGCGGCGCCGAGGAGCGAACCGACGGCCACCACCACCAGGGCCTCGGCCGCGACCAGGCGCAGCACCTGCGGTTTCGTCGCACCGGCCAGCCGGAGCAGCGCGAGTTCGCCGACCCGGTCGGACACCGACATGATCAGAGTGTTCGCCAGCGCGATCCCCGTGTAGAGCAGGGCGATCCCCAGAATCAGCAGCATCCCGAGCCGGGTGCTCCCGCTGGACCGGGGCTGGTTCCGTGCCGTCCATTCCTCCCTCGTGAGAACGGTCGTGCCCGTCGCGCGCCCGGCCTCACGCAGCGCCGTGTCGACGGCGGCGGCGTCCGCGCCGGCCCGCAGCCTGACGTCGACGCGGTCGACCGGGGCGCCGGGGGCGTTGCGCGGGGTCACGTACGCCCCGTTGTCGCCGGTGCCGGTACGCAGCACCGCCACGATGCGCAGGGTCGCCTCGCGCCCGTCGCCCAGCCAGACCCTGACCCGCTGCCCGACCGTCCGGGTCCGCCACTCCTCGTTGACGACGATGCCGCCGTCGTCGAGGTCGGCGGGGCGGCCGGACGCCACCGGCAGCCGGGACACCGCCGTGAGAGCGGCCGGTTCGACGGCTCTGGCCGCCGATTCGACAAGGGCGACGTCCTCTTCGAGGGCGGTCACGGTGGTGGAGCGGGAGGCGCTCACGACGATGCCGGGGATGTTCCGGGCCCGTTCCACGAACGGGGCGGGCAGGGCGCCCCGTTCGTCCTGCGCGGTCGCCACGTAGTCGGCGCGCGTCTGCGTGGTGGCCTCGGCGGCCTTGGCCGCGCCGATCGTGGCCGTCGTCCCCAGGAGGGAGGCGGCGAGTGCGACGGTGATCAGGACGGGAGCGGCGATCGCCGCCGTGCGGCGCACCCCGGTGGCCGCGTTCTCGCGCGCCAGCAGGCCGGTGGCACCGGGGAGCCGGGCGGGCAGCCAGGTGACGAGTCTGATCAGCGGTGGCACGAGCACCGGCGCGTACAGGGCGAAGCCGACGATCAGCACCATCGGCCGGGTGATGTACGTCTTCCTCTTGAGGGCCTCGCCGGGATCGGTCGCCAGCGACCACCCGAGCAGTCCCAGGCCCACCAGCAGGACGAGGGCTCCGAGCAGCCGCCGGCTCACGGGCATCGCCTCGCTGTCGACGGCGGCCTCGCGCAGGGCCTCCGTGGGCTTGATCCGTCCCGCCCGCCAGGAGGACGTCACCACACCGGCCAGGGCCACGCACAGGCCCGTCCAGAAGGCCGTGTGCAGGGGCCAGGTCTGGTCGCCGATCGCGAACCAGGCCGGCGCGATACCGCCGCGGACCATCCACGCGGCGAGGGGCGGCGCGCCGGCGGCACCGAGCAGACAGCCGGCGGCCGAGGCCGGCACGGCGACGAGAACCGCCTCGGTGAGCACCGTCCGCCGTATCTGGCGCGGGGTGGCGCCCGCCGTACGGAGGAGACCGAACTCGCGTCTGCGCTGGGCCACGGCGAAGGCGAACGTCGACGCCACCACGAAGACGGAGACGAAGCAGGTGATGCCCGCCGCCGTGCCGAGCAGGGCGTTCACCGCGACCAGTGCCTCGCTGTCCCGGTCCGGGTCGGGATCGGCCCTGCGCCGTGCGTCACCGGTCAGGACGTCGAACCCGATCCCGCCGGCGGTGACGGCACCCCGCACCGCTTCCCGCACGTCCGCCGGGTCCGCGTGGACCACCAACGCGTCGATACGGGGCGAGAGTTGGGCGGCCTCGGCTTCGGTGAAGAACACGGCCTTCTCGAAGTCCGTCGCGGCCACCGTGCCGACGACGGTACGGGTGCCGATCCCGGCCGGGGTGACGACCCGCAGACGGTCGCCGACCGCCACGCGCCCCTGGGACCGGTGCGGTCCGCGTGGGACGTCCCGCGCCGGTGGGGCCACGGCGACGGTGATCTCGCCGGGCGCCGCGGGCGCGCGCCCCTCCGTGAGCCGGTACGGCGTCGCCGCCGCGACCGACCACGGATGCCCGACCACCCCGCCGCTCGTGTCGTTCCCGCCGTCTCCGCTGTCGTTGCCGTCGTTGCCGTCCTTGTCGTCCGTACGGTCGGTGCCGCTTCCAAGGGAGGCGGCACCGGCGAACGAGACCGGGAACGTCCGGTCCTCCACCGTCCTGCCGAGCCGCGCCAGTTCGGCGGCCAGGCGGTCCGGCACCGCCGACGGGCCGGCGAGCCGCTGCGTACGCTCACCGTTCGGTGTGGAGACGCGCAGGGTGTCCGAGGCCCGGACGACCACCGGGGCACCGGCGAAGCGCTCGGGCCCCCGGTGCGGGGCCTGGAACGTGGCCGCCAGCGCGAGCCCGGTGGCGGCGATGAGCCCCACACCCAGCGCGAGAGCGACGAACGACCCGGTGAAGGTGACCCAGCGCCCTCGCGCTCCCTGGAGCGTGAACCTCAGCACGGGGCCACCGCCAGGGCCGTCATCCGCTCGGCGACCCGGTCCGCGGTCGGGGCGTCGAGGGCGCCGCGCACCGCGCCGTCCGCGAGGAACAGGACCCGGTCCGCGTAGGACGCGGCCATCGGGTCGTGCGTCACCATCACCACGGTCTGGCCCTCGTCGACCATGGCGCGCAGCAGGGTCAGGACCTCCCGGCCCGTCCGGGAGTCGAGCGCCCCGGTCGGCTCGTCCCCGAAGAGCACGTCGGGGCGGGTGACCAGGGCCCTGGCGAGCGCCACACGTTGCTGCTGGCCGCCGGAGAGTTCGCCGGGCCGGTGCCCCGCGCGGTCGCGCAGCCCCACCCGCTCCAGTACGTCGAGCACGGCGCCCCGTTCGGGCCGTCGGCCGGCCAGGCGCAGCGGGAGCGCCACGTTCTGCTCGGCGGAGAGCGAGGGCAGCAGGTTGAAGGACTGGAAGACGAAGCCGACGCGTTCGCGCCGCAGCAGGGTCAGTCGGTGCTCCCTGAGCCTGGTCAGGTCCCGGTCCCCGAGCAGCACGCTCCCGCTGGTGGGCCGGTCCAGCCCGGCGGCGCACTGGAGGAGTGTCGACTTGCCGGAGCCGGAGGGGCCCATGACGGCGGTGAAGGTGCCCTTGGGTATGTCGAACGTGACCCGGTCGAGCGCGGTCACCGCCGTCGCGCCCTTCCCGTACGACCGGGTGACCGATCTGAGCCGGAGGGCGTGGTCGTTCGTGCCGATGTCGTTCATGGCCCTCACCCAAGCCGCGCCGGACGCGGCGCACATCGCACCAGGACGGCAGGTGCGTGGTGGAGGTGTCTCCACCCCCCGCCAGGTGCCACGGGGCGGGTGGAGCGGTGTACGGGGCGCATGGTGGAGCCGGCTGGGTGGCCGTCCCGTACGGCGCCCGCCTACCGTGCCTCCATGCACTCCACCAGCCTCCGGCAGGCGCTTCGGGCGCCCCGTTATCTCCTCGGCGTCTGGCCCTGGCGTTCCGCGGCGTATCTGCTGAGCGGTGCGCTCGTCGGCGCGGCGACCCTGGTCTCGCTGCTCCTGCTGGCGGTCGTGGGAGGCGCGCTGGCGGTGGTCGTCGTCGGCCTTCCGCTGCTGCTGATGCTGGCGCTCGCGGGCATTCCGCTGGCCGCGCTGGAACGTCGCCGGCTGCGGCTCGTCGATCCCGTCGTCCTGCCCGATCCGCACCGCGATCCGGACGGCACGGGCCCGGCCGCCTGGGTGCGGGTACGGCTCAAGGAGCCGAACACGTGGCGGGAGTTGGGCTACGCGCTGCTGTGCGCCTTCGTGTTCTGGCCCCTGGAGGCGGTGGCCCTCGGGACGGTCGCCGGCGTCTGCGGCGGTCTGCTCGCCGCACCCGTCGTGATGGCCACGGCCGGCGGGGGCGAGGAGGTCCGCGTACTGAAGGTCTGGCTGGCCGACTCGTATCCGCAGGTCTTCGCGGCGGCGCTGACGGGTGCGCTCCTGCTGCCCGTCCTCGCCTATCCGCTCGGTCTGGTGGCCGCCGGACGCGCCGCGCTCACCCGCCGGTTGCTGTCGCCCCGGTACGACGCCGCGGCCGAGTCCCGGATCCAGGAGCTGGGCCGTTCCCGGATCCGGCTGGTGGACGCCTTCGAGGCGGAACGCCGCCGGATCGAGCGCGACCTGCACGACGGCGCGCAGCAGCGGCTGGTGGCCCTGTCGATGGCGCTCGGTCTGGCGAGACTGGAGAATCCCGGCGAGCCGCTGCGGGGCCTGCTGGCGAGGGCCCACGACGAGGCGGACACGGCGCTGGTGGAGATCCGCGAGCTGATCCGGGGCATTCACCCCCAGGTGCTGACCGACCGGGGGCTGAGGGAGGCGGTGGAGGACATCGCCGACCGGTCGACGGTGCCGGTCGACGTCCGGTTCGACCTGCCGGGCCGGCTGCCCGAACCGGTCGAGACGGCGGCGTACTTCGCGGTCTCCGAGGCGCTGGCGAACGTGGCCAAGCACAGCGGGGCCGCCCGTGCGGAGGTACGCGGCCGGATCGCCGACGGCGCACTGGTCGTGGAGGTCACGGACGACGGGTCGGGGGGCGCGGACCTCGCCGCCGGAAGCGGCCTCCAAGGGGTCGCGGACCGTCTCTCGGTGCTGGACGGCCGGCTGCTGGTCGTCAGTCCGCCCGGCGGGCCCACCGTGTTCCGTGTACGGGTTCCCTGCCCGCCCGGGGTGGCGCCCGCCCCCGGGGCCGTGCCAGCCCCGGGCCCCGTCGTGGGCCCCGTCGTGGGCCCCGTCGTGGGAACGAGGGCCTGATGGTGCGTGTCGTGCTGGCCGAGGACAGCGTGCTCCTGCGGGACGGACTCGTCGGTCTGCTCGAACGGTTCGGGCTCCGGGTCGTCGCCGGAGCCGGTACCGCCGACGAACTGATCGCGGCGGTGGCCGAGCACCGGCCCGACATCGTGGTGACGGACGTACGCATGCCGCCGGGCTTCTCCGACGAGGGACTGCGGGCCGCTCTGGAGTTGCGCGAGCGGCAGCCGGGGCTGCCCGTCCTGGTCCTGAGCCAGTACGTGCAGCGCGCGTACGCCGAGGAACTGCTCGACTCCTCGGACGGCACCGGTGTCGGCTATCTCCTGAAGGAACGGATCGGCCACGTCGAGGAGTTCGTGGACGCCGTCCGCCGCGTCGCCGAGGGGGCCACGGTCGTGGATCCGGAGGTCGTACGCCAGTTGCTCCGGCACCGCCGCGACCCGCTGTCGCGGCTGACGCCCCGTGAGCAGGACGTGCTGGCGCTGATGGCGGAGGGCCGGTCCAACTCGGCTGTCGCCGGGGCGCTGCATGTCAGCGAGGGGACGGTGAGCAAGCATTTCGGCAGCATCCTCACCAAACTCGACCTGTCGGTGACCGACGCGACCAACCGCCGTGTCCTGGCGGTACTCGCGTATCTGCGCGGCGCCTGATCCCTCCCCGAACCACCCGCCTCTTTCAGGAGGAGACGTCAGACGCCGCCGCCAGCACGGGCCGGGAGACGTCAGGCGCCGCCGCCCGCACGGCGCCCGTCCACGCGCGCGCCCACGCGGCGCAGCGTCCGGCGCATCCGGGCGAGCGCGCGCCCGCTGCCCCGGCGCCGGTGCCCGTGCACGCGCGGGTCGTCCGTCACGTCGTACCGCTTCACGTACGCCCCGAGGAACGCCTGGAGGGTGGCGACCGCCGGGATGGCGATCAGCGCGCCCACGGCGCCGAGCAGCGCCGTACCCGCGACGACCGAGCCGAACGCCACGGCGGGGTGGATGTCGACGGTCCTGGCGGTGAGTTTGGGCTGGAGGACGTAGTTCTCGAACTGCTGGTAGATCACGACGAATCCGAGCACCCACAGGGCGTACCAGGGGTTCACCGTGAAGGCGATCAGCATCGGCAGGGCACCGGCCAGATAGGTGCCGATGGTCGGGAGGAACTGCGAGACGAGGCCCACCCACACCGCGAGCACCGGTGCGTACGTGATCCCGAGGATCTCCAGGAGGATGTAGTGCGCGAAGCCGGAGACGAGCGCCATCAGGCCGCGTGAGTAGATGTAGCCGCCGGTCTTGTCGACCGCGATCTCCCAGGCGCGCAGCACCTCGGCCTGCTTGGCCGGGGGCAGTACGGAGCAGACGGTGCGGCGCAGCCGGGGCCCGTCGGCGGCGAAGTAGAACGAGAACAGAAAGATCGTCAGGAGCCGGAAGAGGCCGCCGAGCACGGTGGTCGAGATGTCGAGAACGCCCCTCGCGCTGTTCTGCACGTAGCGCTGGAGCCAGTCGGAGTGGAGCAGGCTGTCCTGGACGGCGACGCGTGACAGCTCCGTACGGAAGCTCAGGTTGATCCAGTTGATGACGTCGTCCAGGTACTGGGGGAACTCCTCGACGATCTCGATGATCTGGCCCGCGAGCATCGAGCCGAGCAGGACCACGAAGCCGACGCAGGCGATCAGCACGGCGAAGAAGACCAGGAACGTGGCGAGTCCGCGCCGTATGCCGTGCGACGCCATCCGGCTGACGGCCGGCTCGACCGCCAGGGCCAGGAAGAAGGCGATCAGCACGTTGATCAGCAGCCCGATGAGCTGGTGGAACGCCCAACTGCCCAGTTGGAAGCAGGCGACGAGCGTCAGCGCGAGCACCATGGCGCGCGGCAGCCAGCGGGGCATCCGGGCGGCGTCACCGCCGTCCCCCGGCGCGGGTGGGGACGGCGCGGGGTCGGCCGGCCGGGGGTCCTGTGCTGTTTCGTCGGTCAGTGACACGGGGCCAGTGTCGCGTACGCGTACGTCACCTCTTGTCGGCGGGCACGCCCATGGCGGCGCAGACCGCGCGCCAGACGTCCTTCGTCTCCCAGCCGTCGGCCAGGGCCTCGTGCACCGTACGGCCGCCGAGCTCGGCCATCACATGGTCGTGGGCGAAGGAGTCCGCGTAGGCGGGGCCGAAGTGGTCGGCCATCCGTTCCCAGAAATTCGTCAACCGCATGGCTCCAGTATCCCGCTCCGTGGAGTCCGGCCGGGGCGGGCGCCGGCCGGACATCCGGGCCGGTGGGCGTAGAACTTCCGCGCTGTCGCGCTTCCGTGCTTACGCCCTTCCGGGCTTCCGGGTCAGCCGCCCAGGGCCCGCACTCCGGCGGTCACCGCGACGGCCGCGCCGATGACGACCAGGAACGGGGCGCGCAGCACCAGCGCGAGCCCCGCCGCGGCGAGCCCGGCCAGCCGGGCGTCGGCGACCAGCGCCCCGTCGGGGCCGCCCACGGCCTGCTGCGCGGTGAGGGCCGCCAGGAGCGCGACGGGCAGGAGGGCGGACAGCTTCTGTACGAGGGGGCGCTCCAGCGCACCGGCCGGGACGAGGAGACCGAGCAGTTTCACGAGGTAGCAGCCGACCGCGGTCAGTCCGATGGCGATCCAGATGGTCAACGGTCCATTTCCGTTCGGTCGGAGACAGCGCCTCGGTGGGAGGCGCCGCGCGGGTCGTCGGCGTCGTGTCGGTCGCGGGTGTCGCGTCGGTCCGGGGTCGGTCCACCCCTGCGGCGTCCTTCGACCCAGAGCACGGCGGGGGCGGCGAGTGCGGCGACGAGTACCGGGACACCCGAGGGCAGCACGGGCAGGAAGCCGAGTCCGAGGACCACGGCGACGGCGGCGACGGCACGCTCCGTCGTGGTCCGCAGCATGGGGGCGAGCAGGGCCAGGAAGACGGCGGGTCCGGCCGCGTCGAGCCCCCACACGGCGGTGTCGCCGATGGCCTCGGCCCCGAGCGCGCCGAGCAGTGTGGTGAGGTTCCAGAGCACGTAGAGCGTGAGCCCGGTGACCGTGAAACCGATCCGTACGGCGCGCCGGGTCGGCTGCGCGAGCGCGACGGCGGTCGTCTCGTCGATGACCCACTGGGCGGCGAAGGGACGGACGAGGTGCGGCAGTGCGAGCAGTTGGGACAGGCGCAGTCCGTAGAAGGTGTTCCGTACGCCGAGGAAGAAGGCGCCGGCCGCGGCGGTCAGCGGGTTCCCGCCCGCCGCCAGGGCACCGACGAGTGCGAACTGCGAGGCGCCGGTGAAGACGAGCAGGCTGAGCGCGCAGCTCTGTAGGAGGGTGAGCCCGGCGCCCGCGGAGGTGACACCGAAGGCGAAGCCGGAGAGGCCGACGGCGACTCCGACACCGAGCGCGTCGCGGACGACGGCGGCGTCCGGCTTCGGCTCGGGGCCCGACGCGGCGGACTGATCCGCCGGGACGGTTCCCTCTGCCGTCGGGACCGTGTCCGTTGCCGTCGGGGCGGTGTCCGCCGGCGCGCGGAAGCCCCCCGCACCGGTCTCGCCGCCCGGCTGCTCCATACCGTTCGCGGCGCCGTGTCCGGGGTCCCGGCGCGGCTGCCCGGCGGCGCCCGCCGCCCCGTGCGTGGTCGCTCCCGCCTGAGCGGTCGTTCCCGTCTGGGTGGTCGTTCCCGCTTGTGCGGTCGTTCCCGGCGGTTCGGGCGGTCGGTCTGCGGATGCTGTCTGTTCTGCCACGTCGCCGACGCTACGGGGCGGGTCCGGGGCCCGTCTTGTACGTTCTTGCACACACCGCCGCCGCCCGCGCCGTCAGCCGGCGCGCGGTGTCCGCTCCTTGCGGTACGCGCCCGGCGGCACCCCCACGATCCGGGTGAAGTGCCGGGTCAGGTGCGACTGGTCGGTGAAACCGACGAGACCGGCCACCTCGGCGATGGCTGTCCCGGCGTCCAGCAGATGCCGGGCCCTGCGCACGCGCGCGTCGGTGAGCCAGGTGTGCGGCGGCATGCCGTACGTGTCCCGGAAGGCACGCAGCAGGGCGAACGGGCTGGTGCCGAGGCCGGTGGCGAGCGCCTCAAGCGACGGCGGGTCCGCCAGCCGCCCCTCCAGCACGGCACGCGCGCGTGCCGCCGTTCCGGCGCCCGCCCCCCGCACCGTACGTTGCGGCAGTGTGCCGCCGTTCAGTCTCAGGAGGCGGGTGACGGCGACCCGCAGCAGGGTGTCGGCGGCGAGCGCGTTCCCCTCGTCGGCCGCGCGCAGGACCTGGTGGACGAGGTGGACGGCGTACGGGTCGGCGACGACGGGAGCGGCGAAGCCCGGGGTCCCGCTGATCCGCGTCGTCTCCGCCGCGATTTCCGCGACCAGGCCGGGCGAGGGGTAGACCGCCCCGTACTGCCAGCCCTCGGGCCCCTGCGCGTGGCCCGTGTGCGGGGTGTCGGGGTTGACCAGGGCGAGGGAGCCGGGGCCCGCGTACTGGAGGCTGCCGCCGTGCTGGAAGACATCCACGCCGTGGGTGACCGCCGCGATGACGAAGGTCTCGTGGGTGTGCCGGACGAACGTCTTCCTGATGTACCGGGCCCGCAAGAGATCGACGCCGGGCAGCTCCGGGTAGCGCCAGTGCCGTGCCTGCTCCTGAGCCGCCATGCCCCCAGTCTGCACCGGCCCCGCCCCGCCCCACCTCCAGGTTCCGTTCCGGCGTCCCGCACCCGCCGACAGACCTGCGACGGGGCCGGCCGCCGACGGCACCCCACCCGCAACCCGTAACCGGCCCCCGTCACCCCGCCCGTTTCCGCAGGTCCGGGCGATTGTCAGTGGTCGGGTGCACGATGGGGGCATGTCCGGCACCGCACTCGACTCGTTCTCACCCGCGACCCGCGACTGGTTCACCGGGGCCTTCTCCGCGCCCACCGCCGCGCAGGAGGGGGCCTGGCGTGCCATCGCCGAGGGCTCCGACGTGCTGGTCGTCGCCCCCACCGGCTCCGGCAAGACACTGGCGGCCTTCCTGGCCGCCCTCGACCGGCTGGCGTCGGTGCCCCCGCCGGCCGAGGCGCGCAAACGCTGCCGGGTGCTGTACGTGTCCCCGCTCAAGGCCCTCGCGGTGGACGTGGAGCGCAATCTGCGCAGCCCGCTCACCGGTATCCGCCAGGAGTCCGTCCGCCTCGGACGGCCCGAGCCGGACATCCGGGTGGGCATCCGTTCCGGCGACACCCCGCCCGCCGAGCGGCGCGCGATGGCGACCCGGCCGCCGGACATCCTGATCACCACCCCCGAGTCCCTCTTCCTGATGCTGACCTCGTCGGCGCGCGACGCCCTGGCGGGTGTCGAGACGGTCATCCTGGACGAGGTCCACGCCGTCGCCGGGACGAAGCGCGGCGCCCATCTCGCGCTCTCCCTGGAACGGCTCGACGAGCTGCTGCCGCGCCCGGCCCGCCGGATCGGCCTGTCGGCGACGGTGCGCCCGGTGGACGAGGTGGCGCGGTATCTCTCGCCGCAGCGCCGCGTGGAGATCGTGCAGCCGCCCTCGGGCAAGGAGTTCGACCTGTCGGTGGTCGTCCCCGTCCAGGACCTGGGCGAGCTGGGTGGCTCCCCGGCGGCGGACTCCGGGGGCACCGGCGACGGGGACCGGCCGTCGATCTGGCCGCACGTCGAGGAGCGCATCGCCGATCTCGTCCAGGCGCACCGTTCCACGATCGTCTTCGCCAACTCCCGCCGTCTCGCCGAGCGCCTGTGCAACCGGCTCAACGAGATCGCGTACGAACGGGCCACGGGCGAGGCCATGCCCGAGGCCCACTCCCCCGCCGAGATCATGGCCGAGTCCGGCGCCGCCAAGGGCGCCCCGCCCCTCCTGGCCCGCGCCCACCACGGCTCGGTCTCCAAGGAGCAGCGCGCCCGCGTCGAGGAGGACCTCAAGGCGGGCCGGCTGCCCGCCGTCGTCGCCACGTCCAGCCTGGAGCTGGGCATCGACATGGGCGCGGTGGATCTCGTCGTCCAGGTCGAGTCGCCGCCGTCGGTGGCCTCCGGCCTCCAGCGTGTCGGCCGGGCGGGCCACCAGGTCGGCGCGGTCTCCACGGGCGTCGTCTTCCCCAAGTACCGGGGCGATCTGGTGCAGGCCGCCGTCGTCACCGAGCGGATGCGCACGGGCTCCATCGAGGCCCTGCGGATCCCGGCCAACCCGCTGGACGTCCTGGCCCAGCAGCTCGTCGCCACGGTCGCGCTCGACACCTGGCAGGCGGACGACCTGCTCGCTCTCGCGCGCCGCGCGGCGCCCTTCGCGGCGCTCCCCGAGTCCGCGTTCACCGCCGTCCTCGACATGCTCGCGGGCCGCTATCCGTCCGACGCCTTCGCCGAGCTGCGCCCCCGGGTGGTGTGGGACCGGGTGACGGGTACGGTCACGGGCCGCCCCGGCGCGCAGCGCCTCGCGGTCACCTCGGGCGGCACCATCCCCGACCGCGGCCTGTTCGGGGTGTTCCTCGCCGGCTCCGACGGCGGCAAGGGCCGCGGAGGCGGCGGCCGGGTGGGCGAGCTGGACGAGGAGATGGTGTACGAGTCACGGGTCGGCGACGTGTTCACGCTCGGTACGACCTCCTGGCGCATCGAGGACATCACCCGCGACCAGGTCCTCGTCTCCCCCGCCCCGGGTGTGCCGGGCCGGCTGCCTTTCTGGAAGGGCGACCAGCTGGGCCGGCCGCTCGAACTGGGCCGCGCCGTGGGAGCGTTCCTGCGCGAGGTGGGCGCGCTGTCCACGGAGGACGGCCGGCTGCGGCTGCTCGCCGCGGGCCTGGACGCCTGGGCGGCCGACAACGTCCTCTCCTATCTGGACGAGCAGCGCCGCGCCTGCGGCCACATCCCGGACGACCGGACGATCCTCGTGGAGAGGTTCCGGGACGACCTGGGGGACTGGCGGGTCGTCATCCACTCCCCGTTCGGCGCCCAGGTGCACGCCCCGTGGGCGCTCGCCCTCGGCGCCCGGCTCTCCGAGCGGTACGGCATGGACGCCCAGGTCATGCACGCCGACGACGGCATCGTGCTGCGGCTGCCCGACGCCGACCTGCTGAGCCTGGATCTCCTCGACCAGGACCCGGCGCTGCCCGACGCGGCGTACGACAACGAGCAGGCACCGGTCGGCGCCGGTGACGTCGCCTTCGACCGGGGCGAGATCGGACAGATCGTCACCGATCAGGTGGGCGGCTCCGCCCTGTTCGCCGCCCGCTTCCGTGAGTGCGCGGCGCGCGCCCTGCTGCTGCCCCGCCGCAGCCCCGGAAAGCGCACCCCGCTCTGGCAGCAGCGCCAGCGCGCCTCCCAACTGCTCCAGGTGGCGAGCGAGTTCGGCTCGTTCCCCATCGTCCTGGAGGCCGTACGGGAATGCCTCCAGGACGTCTTCGACGTGCCCGGCCTCACCGACCTGATGGGCGACATCGAGTCCCGCCGTGTCCGGCTGGTCGAGGTGACGACCACCGAGCCGTCGCCGTTCGCCCGATCGCTGCTCTTCGGGTACGTCGCGCAGTTCCTGTACGAGGGCGACTCCCCGCTCGCCGAGCGGCGCGCCGCCGCCCTCTCCCTCGACTCACGGCTGCTGGCCGAGCTCCTCGGCCAGGCCGAGCTGCGCGAACTGCTCGACGCCGACGTCCTGGAGGAGCTGGAACGCGAACTCCAGTGGCTGACCGACGACCGCCGCGTCAAGGACCTGGAGGGCGTCGCCGACCTGCTGCGGGTACTCGGACCGCTCACCGACGCCGAGTTGACGGCGCGCGGCTCCGCGCCGGACTGGCCGGCGGAGCTCGCCGCGTCCCGCCGCGCCATCCGGGTCCGCGTCGGTGGCGCGGAGTACTGGGCGGCGATCGAGGACGCCGGCCGGCTCCGTGACGCGCTCGGTACCGCCCTGCCCGTCGGCGTCCCCGAGGCGTTCACCGAGCCGGTCAGGGACCCGCTGGGCGATCTTCTGGCCCGTCACGCCCGTACGCACGGCCCGTTCACCTCCGCCTCCGCCGCCGGGCGTTTCGGGCTGGGCCCCGCCGTCACCGAGGGCGCGCTGCACCGGCTCGCCGCCAACGGCAGGGTCGTCCAAGGGGAGTTCCACCCCTCGGGCATCGGCCAGGAGTGGTGCGACGCCACGGTGCTGCGCCGGCTGCGACGCCGTTCGCTGGCCGCGCTGCGGCACGAACTGGAGCCGGTGCCGCCCGCCGCCCTCGCCACCTTCCTGCCGCAGTGGCAGCATCTCGGCAGCCACAGTCTGCGCGGCATCGACGGACTGGCCCGTGCGGTCGAGCAGTTGCAGGGCGCGCCGATCCCGGCGTCCGCGCTGGAGAAGCTGGTGCTCCCCTCGCGCGTCGCGGGGTACGCCCCGACGCTCCTGGACGAACTGACCACCACGGGGGAGGTCCTCTGGGCCGGGGCGGGCGCGCTGCCCGGCAAGGACGGCTGGATCTCCCTCTACCCGGCGGACTCCGCACCGCTGTTGCTCCCGCCGCCGCACCCCCTGGAACTGACGGCCCTCCACGAATCGGTCCTCGCCACCCTGGCGGGCGGCTACGGGCTGTTCTTCCGTCAGATCGCCGACCAGGTACGGGCCACCACCCACCCCGACGCCACCGATCCCCAACTCGCCGACGCCGTCTGGGACCTGGCCTGGTCGGGACGGCTGACCAACGACACCCTGGCGCCGCTGCGCTCCCTCCTCGGCTCCGGACGCACGGCGGGCTCGACCGCCCACCGCGCCAAACGGACCGTGCCACGCGGCCGTTACGGCACCCTGACCGCCGCCGCCCGGCCCGCCTCCCGTACGGGCCCGCCGACCGTGAGCGGTCGCTGGTCGCTGCTTCCGGACGCCGACCCGGACACCACGCGCCGGGCCCACGCGCTGGCCCGGACACTCCTCGACCGGCACGGTGTGGTGACGCGCGGCGCCGTCGCCTCGGAGGGCGTCGAGGGCGGTTTCTCGGCCGTGTACCGGGTGCTGGCGGCCTTCGAGGACAGCGGGCAGGCCCGCCGCGGCTATGTCGTCGAGGGGCTCGGCGCGGCCCAGTTCGCCATGGACGGCGCGGTGGACCGGCTGCGCGCGGCGTCCACGGCCCGTGACCGCGCCGCCGCCGACCCTTCGCCGCGCGCCGTGGTGCTGGCCGCCGCCGACCCCGCGAACGCGTACGGGGCGGCGCTGCCCTGGCCCGACCCGCCCACGGGCGCGAGCCACAAGCCGGGCCGCAAGGCGGGCTCGCTCGTCGTTCTCGTCGACGGGGCGCTGACGCTGTACATGGAGCGCGGCGGCAAGACCCTTCTCGCCTGGCCCGCGGACGGAGCCAACGGGTCCGACCCGGCGCATCCGGACACCGGCGACGACGCCGCGCTGCGTTCGGCCGCCGAGGCCCTCGCGTCCGCCGCCCGCGCCGGCGCGCTCGGTACGGTCACGGTGGAGCGGGCCAACGGGGAGCAGGCGCTGACCTCACCCGTGGGCCGGGTGCTGGAGGCGGCAGGCTTCCACGCCACCCCGAGGGGGCTGCGTCTGCGGGCCTGAGCGGGGCCGCCCTGACCCACGCCGCCCGGCGACCCGACGTCATGCCCCGGGTGGGAGCGGCGAGCGGCATCCCGCCGGAGCGCCGGGCCCGCCTCGTACATCCGCGCACGCCACACCCCGTACGCCGCCCGTCCCGGGGAGCCTCTCGCGCATGATGGGTCCATGCCCGAAGGCGACACCGTTCTGCACACCGCCCGGCGCCTGCACACCGCCCTCGCCGGGCGGCCCCTGACCCGGTCCGACCTCCGTGTCCCCCGGTTCGCGACCTCCGACCTCACCGGCCGGACGGTCCTCGACGTCACCCCGCGCGGCAAGCACCTGCTGACCCGCGTCGAGGGCGGTCTCACCCTCCACTCCCATCTGCGGATGGACGGCGCCTGGCGGGTGTACGGCGCCGACGAACGCTGGCGCGGCGGCCCCGGCCACCAGATCCGCGCGGTCCTCGGCAACGCCGAACGCACCGCCGTCGGCTACCGGCTCCCCGTGCTCGAACTCCTCCGCACCGCCGACGAGGACACGGTGGTGGGCCATCTCGGCCCCGACCTCCTCGGCCCGGACTGGGATCCACACACGGCACTGCGCAATCTGCTCGCCGACCCGGCGCGCCCCGTCGGCGCCGCGCTGCTGGACCAGCGCAATCTCGCGGGCATCGGCAATGTCTTCCGGTGCGAGACCTGCTTCGTGGCCCGCACCACCCCCTGGCTGCCCATCGGGGACCTGCCGGCGCCCGAGCGACTGGTGACGGCCGCGAAGAAGCTGCTGGAGGCCCACCGGGACCGTTCGCGCCGTCATCTCTACGTGTACGGCCGGGGCGGCCTCCCCTGCCGCCGCTGCGGCACCCCCGTCAGCAGGACGACCGAGGACGATCGCCCGGTGTACTGGTGCCCCCGCTGCCAGCTGGGTCCTGTCCCCTGAGGGCCGCCCGCCAGGACGACCGCCACGACGGCCGCCCCGTGGTCCGCGCCGCCGCGTGCACCGGCAGCAGACTCAGCCCCCAGCCGCCCGCGGCCACCGCCCCCTCGACGACCCCGGCGTGCTCCGGCGCCAGGGCCAGCCGCAGCACGGCCCACCACCAGAGCACGCCCAGCCCGCCCAGGGCGAGGACCGGCAGAACGTTCCGTCGCCGTGCCATGGCCGCCTCCTCAGACCTGCCGACGCCAGGGCCTGTCGAGTGGATCTTGCCGGGCTGATCCGAACGACAGACCCTAGACCGGCCCGCGTATCCGGCGAAAGGGCGCATCAGAGGCGTGGACGGCGCGTATCCGGCCGCTCGCGCGGCCCACCGCTCCCTCACACCGCCCCGCCATCCGAAGCACCCGCTTCCCGCTCACGCCGGGTCGTGTCCGGCACAGCCCGAGGTCCCGTCCGCCGGACGGGACCCAACCGGACAGGGCCTAGGCGTTCTCCGCCATGAACATCCAGGCGTGCTTCTCGAGGTCGGCCGTCAGGCCGATCAGGATGTCCTGGGTGACCGGGTCCGGCTCGTCGGTCGCCCTGATCCGCTCGCGCATCCGGACGATGACCGCGCCGAGCGCGTCCACCATCGTGCGTACGGCGTCCGGGTCCTTGATCCAGCCCTCCGGGACGGTTCCGATGGCGCTCTGCGTGGCCACCGTCGCCGCGCGGCCGTCCGGGGTGACACCGATCGCGGCGGCCCGTTCCGCCACGGTGTCCGAGTGGCCCCGGGCCGTGGTGACGACCTCGTCGAGCTGGAGGTGTACGGACCGGAAGCGCGGACCGACGATGTTCCAGTGCACCTGCTTGGAGACCAGCGACAGGTCGAGCAGATCGACCAGCGCGCCCTGAAGGGCCTCGCCGACCAGCTTGAGATCGGCGTCGGACAGTGAGCTCTTCACAACAGACATGGGACGTCCTCCAGTTCCGTTCACACGTATGCCCACCATGGCACAAGACCCCAAAAGGGTCATTTCGGGGCAGGTGAAGGACGTTCGAAGGCAGCCCGGCAGCCCAGACGAGCACCCGTGTACGGGCGCCCGGAGCCGGTACACGCGCCCGTGTACGGCGGAGCCCACCCCGTGAGGACGAGCACACAGCAGAAGCCCCGGCCGGTCACAGGGACCGCCCGGGGCTTCGGACTTCGTTCAGGCCGTACCGTTCACGACCAGTTCACGAGCACTTTTCACGATGCTTCAAGCGCTGTACCTCAAGCGGCGACGACATCCACCGCTTCCGTCGGTGCCTTGATGGTCACCCGCTCCGTCGGCACACCTGCCACCGACGTCACGGAGACGGAATTGAGCATCGGACGTACTGCTGCGGGCACCGGCTCGCTCGCCGCTGCGGACGCAGCCAGCTCCGCCAGCGACAGTTCGTCGCTCACTTCGCGCATGAGCTCGGACATCCGTACGTCAAGCGCGTCGCAGATAGCGGAGAGCAGTTCGGAGGATGCCTCCTTCTGCCCCCGCTCCACCTCGGAGAGATAGCCGAGCGAGACTCGGGCGGACGAGGAGACTTCGCGCAGAGTACGGCCCTGGCGCTGGCGCTGCCGACGCAGCACGTCACCCAGCAGGCGACGGAGCAGAATCATCGGTGGCTCCCTCCTCGGACCGCGTAGCCGCATCCTTCTCGCCCCACCGTACCGCCTCGCGCTGCGGCCGTGCGGGGAGCGATGTCGTGTTCACTCAGGGCTGCAAACATCAAGTCCCCCCGTTCCGTTCCGTATCCTGTGTCCGCCCGTTCCCGGTCAGTTCGCCGGAGAGCAGTTCCAGCACGCTCCGTACACTCTCTCTACGGATTTCCGCCCGGTCACCGTTCAACCTCAGAGCGGCCACTTTCTCGCCGCCGTGCGGACCGCTGACGGCCACGTACACCGTGCCCACGGGCTGTCCGTCCTGCGGATCGGGACCCGCGACCCCCGTGGTCGCGGCGCCCCAGTCGGCGCCCAGGACCCGCCGTACGCCGGCCGCCATCTGCCGTGCGACCACGGGATCCACCGCGCCCCGCTCGGCCAGAAGTGTTCCGTCCACGCCCAGGACCTCGCGCTTGACGTCCGTCGCGTAGGCCGTGACGCCCCCGCGGAGCGCGCGGGAGGCGCCGGGCACGGACGTCAGTTCGGCGGCCACGAGACCCCCGGTCAGCGACTCCGCGACGGCCAGGGTCTCCTCCCGCGCCACGAGCAGATCGAGCACCCGCGCCGCCGTCCGGTCCGCCGGGGCACCGCCGGCCGCCGCTTCCCGCCCGCCGCCCCGTACGGTCCCCGCCCCGCCCTCGGGCGCGGACGGCGCGGACGGTGCGGACCGCTCGGCGTCAGCGGACGGCACCGGCGCCACCGGCGGCGTGTGCGTCACGAGGCGTTCCCGCTCCGGACTCGCTCGGCCGCCATGCCCGACCGCCGCAGGACGATCGCCTGGCGTACGTAGTCCAGGCCGGTCAGCACGGTCAGCACGACCGCGACCGCCATCACCCAGAACCGAAGCGTCGCCAGCGGCCCGGTCAGCGCCAGCACGTACATGCCGACCGCCACCCCCTGCGCCATGGTCTTCATCTTGCCGCCCCGGCTGGCCGGGATGACCCCGTGCCGGATCACCCAGAACCGCATCAGCGTGATCCCGAGCTCCCGGAAGAGGATGACTCCTGTCACCCACCAGGGCAGATCCCCCAAGGCGGAGAGACTGACCAGCCCGGCCGCCATGATCGCCTTGTCCGCGATCGGGTCGGCGATCTTCCCGAAGTCGGTGACCAGGTTGTACGTACGGGCCAGATGCCCGTCGAAGACGTCGGTGATCATGGCCACCGCGAACGCGGCCCAGGCCCAGGCGCGCCAGGCCGGGTCGTGCCCGCCGTCCTGGAGCAGCAGCAGGACGAAGGCCGGTACGAGCACCAGCCGCATCATGGTGAGGATGTTGGCGATGTTCCACAGGCTGGCCTGGTTGACGGCCGCAGCCCCCAGCTTGCCACCGGGCGCCGGCCTACCCTGGCCGCCCTCGGCCGATGCCGGGACTCCGGTCATCTGGCTGCCTCCGCTCCGGGGCTCCGGGGCTCGTCCCCGGTGAAGCCGCAGTACTCGGCGACCAGGTCCACGCCCTCGGTGCCGACCACCTTGGCCTCGACCATAAGGCCCGGACGCAGGCCCTCGCCCGATGTGAAGATCACCTGGCCGTCGGTCTCCGGCGCCTGGTGGGCGGCCCGGCCGACGGCGGGCTCCTCGTCGTCGTCCGCGTCCTCGGCGGCCACGGACTCCACGAGCACCGTCAGGGTCTCCCCCAGGCGCTCCTCGGCCCGCTGCGAGGTCAGTTCGTCGGCCAGCCGCGACAGATGCGCCAGCCGCTCGGCGACGACGTCCTCGTCCAGCTTGTTCTCGTACGTCGCCGCCTCGGTGCCGTCCTCGTCCGAGTAGCCGAACACCCCGATGGCGTCGAGCCTGGCACCGGTGAGGAAGCGCTCCAGTTCGGCGAAGTCGGCCTCGCTCTCGCCGGGGAAGCCGACGATGAAGTTGGAGCGCACGCCGGCCTCCGGGGCCTTGCCGCGGATCGTCTCCAGCAGGTCGAGGAAGCGGTCGGTGTCGCCGAAGCGCCTCATCGCGCGGAGCACGGAGTGCGAGGAGTGCTGGAAGGACAGGTCGAAGTACGGCGCGACGCCGGGCGTCGACGTCAGCACGTCGATGAGTCCCGGGCGCATCTCGGCGGGCTGGAGGTAGCTGACCCGTACGCGTTCGATCCCGTCCACCGCCGCGAGCTCGGGCAGCAGCGTCTCCAGGAGGCGGATGTCGCCGAGGTCTTTTCCGTACGAGGTGTTGTTCTCGGAGACGAGCATGACCTCCTTGACGCCCTGCTCGGCCAGCCAGCGCGTCTCCCCGAGCACATCGGAGGGGCGGCGCGAGATGAACGAGCCGCGGAAGGACGGGATGGCGCAGAAGGAGCAGCGCCGGTCGCAGCCGGAGGCCAGCTTCACGGAGGCCACGGGGCTGTTGCCGAGACGGCGGCGCAGCGGGGCGCGGGGGCCGGAGGCCGGCGCGAGGCCCTGCGGCAGGTCCGCGGGGGCGGGGACGATCGTCTCTGTAGGAGGCGCGGTCGCGGGGGACGGTACGGACGCCGTGGTCGTGCCGTGGCCGGGCAGGGCCACACCGGTGGCGCCCTGGCGGTCGGCGGGGCTCAGCGGGAGCAGCTTGCGCCGGTCGCGCGGGGTGTGCGAGGCGTGGACGCCGCCGGCGAGGATGGTCCGGAGGCGGTCCGAGATGTCGGCGTAGTCGTCGAACCCGAGCACACCGTCCGCCTCGGGGAGTGATTCCGCGAGTTCCTTGCCGTACCGCTCGGCCATGCAGCCGACGGCGACGACGGCCTGGGTTCTGCCGTGATCCTTCAGGTCGTTGGCTTCCAGCAGGGCGTCGACGGAGTCCTTCTTGGCGGCTTCGACGAAGCCGCAGGTGTTGACGACGGCGACGTCCGCGTCGGCGGCTTCCTCGACGAGCTCCCAGCCGTCCGCTGCCAAGCGGCCTGCAAGCTCCTCCGAGTCCACCTCGTTACGGGCGCAGCCAAGCGTGACAAGGGCGACGGTGCGGCGTTCGGGCATGGGCTCAGACTACTTTGTCCCGGCCGCCCTCCTGCCGTGCAGGGTTGCCCGGCCTCCTCCGGGGGCGCGGGCCGCGCCCCCGGAGGACTCCCGTGTACGGCCGGACGGGGCCCGCCCCGTGTCCGCCGGCGCCTTCCGGCACCGGCGGCGGCGTCAGCCCGCCTCGGGGTCGCCCTTCGTGTACGAGGGCCGTTCGACCTGGCCGGGCTCGAAGTCCTCGTCGACCTGCTTGCCGTTGACGAAGATGTCGAGCACCCCGGCGTTGCCGAGGATGAAGTCGATCTGTTCGTCGTCCTGGAAGGTCTTGGACTCGCCCTTCAGGAGGAGTCCGTCGAAGAGCAGTTCCCCGTTGGGGCTCTTGGCGGAGATCCAGCTCTTGTCCTCGACGGCGGACAGTTTGACGGTCACCTTGTCGGCCGGGGCCGCCGCGATGGCGCTGTCCGACGGTTCGGGCTTCGGGTCGGCGGGCTTGGTGGCGCTGGGCTCGGCGGCCGTCTTCTCGGGCGCCAGTCCCTCGGCGATCTGCTGGTCGGGGCTCTCGTCGTCGCCGCCGCTGAACACGGTGAAGCCGACGAAGCCGATCACCGCGACGATCGCGGCGACCATGGCCGCCGTCCAGTTGGGACGGCGCCGCTCCGGACGGATGCGCTCGGCCTCGAACAGCGGGGCCGCGGGCGTGGGCGCCGGGCGCCCGCCGTGCTCGGAGTCGTACTGCCTGACAAGGGGCTCGGGATCGATCCCGACCGAGCGGGCGAAGGTGCGGATGTGACCGCGCGCGTAGACGTCGCCGCCACAGCGCGAGAAGTCGTCCTGTTCGATCGCCTGCACGATCGGCACGCGCACGCGGGTGGCGGCGCTGACCTCTTCGAGTGTCAGGCCCGCCTCGGTGCGCGCCTGTTCGAGGGCGCGGCCGACCGAGAGTGTGTCCTCCTCGGTCGCGGACCGCTCCTCCTCGGCGGATTCGGCGCTGCCGAGGGAATCGACGGGTTCGACAGGTCCGACCGCGTCACGAGGGCCGACGGCGGAAGGCTGGTCGTCTTGGGGGGATTTGCCGATGGACACGGGAGTGCCTTTCGAGCGTGTAGCCACCTGCTGGATGTTCAGTCTATGGGTGGTACGAAAGGGTGGGGCAACCGGGCGGATGCACTTTGTACGCCATCAGAATGGCCGGACGGCGTGTCGGCGGGACACAGGGTGTCTCTTCCCCCACCTTGACGTCCGGCCGGGGGAAAGGGTTGCTCCGGATATCCGTCGGATCGCCTCAGGTTCCGTCAATTTCCCTCAGCCCCTTCGGAAACGGACTCGCCGCGGATCACGGCGAGCACCCCGTCCAGCTCGTCCGCCTTCACCAGCACGTCACGCGCCTTGGACCCCTCGCTGGGACCCACGATGTTCCGTGACTCCATCAGATCCATGAGCCTGCCCGCTTTGGCGAATCCCACGCGCAGTTTCCGCTGGAGCATGGAGGTCGAGCCGAACTGGGTGGACACCACCAACTCGGCCGCCTGGCACAGCAGATCGAGATCGTCGCCGATGTCCTCGTCGATCTCCTTCTTCTTGGCCGTGCCGACGACGACGTCGTCGCGGAAGACCGGCGCCATCTGATCCTTGCAGTGCTGGACGACGGCCGCGACCTCCTCCTCCGTGACGAAGGCGCCCTGCATACGGGTCGCCTTGCTCGCCCCCATGGGGAGGAAGAGCCCGTCGCCCTTGCCGATGAGCTTCTCGGCGCCGGGCTGGTCGAGGATGACGCGGCTGTCCGCGAGGGAGGAGGTCGCGAAGGCGAGCCGGGAGGGCACGTTCGCCTTGATGAGGCCGGTGACGACGTCCACGGACGGGCGCTGGGTGGCGAGCACCAGATGGATACCGGCGGCGCGGGCCAACTGGGTGATGCGGACGATCGCGTCCTCGACGTCGCGCGGCGCGACCATCATCAGGTCGGCCAGCTCGTCCACGATCACCAGCAGGTACGGATAGGGGGTCAGCTCGCGCTCGCTGCCCTTCGGCGAGGCGACCTTGCCCTTGCGTACGGCGGCGTTGAAGTCGTCGATGTGCCGGAAGCCGTACGCCGCGAGGTCGTCGTAGCGCAGGTCCATCTCCCGCACGACCCACTGGAGCGCCTCGGCGGCGCGCTTGGGGTTGGTGATGATGGGGGTGATGAGGTGCGGGATGCCCTCGTACGCGGTGAGCTCGACGCGCTTGGGGTCCACGAGGACCATCCGGACGTCCTCGGGGGTGGCCCGGACCATGACCGAGGTGATCAGACAGTTGATGCAGGAGGACTTGCCGGAGCCGGTGGCGCCGGCGACCAGCAGGTGCGGCATCTTGGCGAGGTTGGCCATCTCGTAGCCGCCCTCGACGTTCTTGCCGAGCGCCACCAGCATGGGGTGGTCGTCCTCGGCCGCGTCGGCGAGCCGCAGGACGTCGCCGAGGACGACCATCTCGCGGTCGGAGTTCGGGATCTCGATGCCGACGGCGGACTTGCCGGGGATCGGGCTGATGATGCGGACGTCGGGGCTGGCCACGGCGTAGGCGATGTTCTTGGTGAGCGCGGTGATGCGTTCGACCTTCACGGCGGGGCCGAGCTGGACCTCGTAGCGGGTGACGGTCGGGCCCCGGGTGAAGCCCGTGACCGTCGCGTCGACCTTGAACTCCATGAACACGTTGGTCAGGGAGTCGACCACCGCGTCGTTGGCGGCGCTGCGGGTCTTGCCGGGGCCGCCCCGTTCCAGCAGGTCCAGCGACGGCAGGGAGTAGGTGATGTCACCGGCGAGCTGGAGCTGCTCGGCGCGCGCGGGCAGCGGCCGGTCCTGCGCGGGCGGCGGCTTGGTCAGATCGGCGACGGCGCCGGACGGCGTCCGCGCCGCCCCGGCGGCCCGTGCCTCCGCGTCGCGCGCCGTGGGTACGGGGCGCTCCCGCGAGCCGGAATCCGCGCCGGCGCCCGCCCCTGCCCCCGGGCCCGCGCCGGGGCGCCCGGCGGATGTTCCGCGCGTACGCTCCCCCGGCCGCGCGCGCTCCCCGTCCCGGGTGCGGTCGGCGGACACGCCGTGGGTGAGGTCGGCGACGACCGGCGACGGCGGCATCCCGTTGAGTACGGCTCCGTCCAGCGCGGCGGCCGCGGCGGCGGCGATGTCCACGGCGTCCGGGGCCCGGTCGTGACCGGGCTGCACCGGCTGCCTGCGCGGGCGCCGTCTGCGGGCCAGCGCGGCGGCCTCGGCCCGCTCCGGGTCGTGGTCGTCGCCCGGTTCCCGCGCCCGGTCGGCGGTGACCGCGCCGCGCCGCGCCGTCGAGCGGTGGTCGCGCGTGGGAAGGGCCCCACGCCACTGGTCGTCGTACCGCTCGTCGTCGCCGTCCCACTCCTCGTCCCGTTCCCGCCCGTCGGGATCGCCCCTGGCCGGGTCGAGGACGCCGAGCCGGACACAGACCTGACGCAGCCGTCGCGGGATGGCGTTGACGGGTGTCGCCGTGACGACGAGCAGCCCGAACACGGTGAGCAGCACCAGTATCGGTACGGCGAGGACCTCGCCCATGGCGAAGACCAGCGGGACCGAGGCCCCCCAGCCGATCAGCCCGCCGGCGTCCCGCAGCGCCTCGCCCGCGTCGCGCGCCGGGGAGCCGCAGGCGATGTGCACGAGCCCGAGGACGCCGATCACCAGCGCGGACAGACCGATGACGATGCGCCCGTTGGCCTCGGGCCGCTGCGGATAGAGGATGAGCCGGACGGCGACGGCGCCCAGCAGTATCGGGACGAGCAGATCGAGCCGGCCGAACGCCCCGGTGATCAGCATCTCGACGAGATCGCCGACGGGGCCGCGCAGATTCGACCAGGTGCCGGCGGCGACGATCAGGCCCAGCGCGAGCAGCAGGAGGGCGACGCCGTCCTTGCGGTGCGCCGGGTCGAGCCCTTTCGCGCCCCGTCCTATGCCGCGGAACAGGGCGCCGACCGCGTGGGCGAGACCGAGCCAGAGCGCGCGTACGAGGCGGTACACGCCGTTCGTCGGGGACGGCGCGGGCCTGGGTGCCGGTCTGGCCGCGGACTTCTTCGCGGGGACCTTCTTGACGGGGCCCTTCCTGACGGGTCCCGATTTCTTCGCCACGGCCTTGCCCGCGGGGACCGCCTTCTTCCTGGCACCGCTCGTCCGGCCGGCCCGCGGTTTCGCGGTGCCCGCGCTGCCCTGGGAACCCTTGCCGGACGTACGTGAGGCCATGGGGGTGAGGTTACCGGTGCGAACGGCGAGGGACACGTGTGCCCACTGCTTCACCCGATCGTGTCGCCCAGCCCGAGGACGGAAACTGACACGCCCTCAGCACCGCCCGAACGTCAACCTCGTACGGCGACGGCTGACTGCTGACTGCTGAAGGGTGACCGGCGACCGGTGACTGGTCATGTCGGCGGAACGGGAAACGGTACGTCCCCCGGGCCATGTGCGACCCGGGGGACGTACCCGACGTGATCAACCGTTCCGGACGGCGCCCGACGTACCCGGCGGCCGTCCCCGTCGCGGCGTAAGCGCCGACGGGGAACAGTTCAGTTCGGTGAGGGCAGCGGAGAGCCGCCGCCGCTGCCCGGCTCCAGGGCGTCCAGCGCCCGGCGGAGCCCGGTCAGTTTGCGCTCCAGATGCGCGGCGGTGGCGACCGCCGCCGCGTCCGCCGACTCGTCGTCCAGCTGCTTGGAGAGCGCTTCGGCCTGTTCCTCGACCGCGGCGAGGCGGGCGGACAACTCGGCCAGCAGACCGACCGGTTCCTTGACCTCGCCCGCTCCGGCCAGTTGCAGTCTGAGCAGTTCGGCCTGCTCCTTCAACTGACAGTTCTTCATGTACAGCTCGACGAAGACCGAGACCTTCGCCCGCAGCACCCACGGGTCGAACGGCTTGGAGATGTAGTCCACCGCGCCCGCGGCATAACCCCGGAAGGTGTGGTGCGGACCGTGGTTGATGGCCGTGAGGAAGATGATCGGGATGTCCCGTGTCCGCTCACGCCTCTTGATGTGCGCGGCGGTCTCGAAACCGTCCATCCCCGGCATCTGGACGTCCAGCAGGATGACCGCGAAGTCGTCCGTCAGCAGCGCCTTGAGCGCTTCCTCCCCGGACGATGCCCGCACCAGCGTCTGATCGAGCGCGGAGAGGATGGCCTCCAGCGCCAGCAGATTCTCCGGCCGGTCATCGACCAGGAGGATCTTGGCCTTCTGCACCATGGCCCGCCCTCCTCGCCCCGGCTGTGTACCGGGCGCCGCCCCAGAGGACGACTCCCTTACGCCGTCCGTCCTTGTGCCGGTCATGGTAGCCGCACCCCGCCTGTCGCCACACCCTGTCACCGCGATGTCACTGTGCACGTAGCAAAAACGTCACAGGAGCCCGGAAGGTTCCCCGAATCTCTGCGGCCCACACGTGATCGCCCACAAAAACTCATCGTCCCCCCACAGGTTCGCACAGCCTCCGGTCGGCGACCGAAGCCCCTCCCGGCGTCGGGTCTTTGTCACTTCTGATGCATCCACTGCTCCATCACCGTCAGCAGATGATCGGGATCGACCGGCTTTGTCACGTAGTCGGATGCGCCGGAGTCGATGGCCTTCTCCCGGTCGCCCTTCATCGCCTTGGCGGTGAGCGCGATGATCGGCAGCCCCGCAAACTGCGGCATCCTGCGGATCGCCGTCGTCGTCGCGTACCCGTCCATCTCCGGCATCATGATGTCCATCAGGACCAGCGTCACATCGTCGTGCTGCTCCAACACCTCGATGCCCTCCCGGCCGTTCTCGGCGTACAGCACCGACAGACCGTGCTGTTCGAGGACACTCGTCAGCGCGAAGACATTACGGATGTCGTCGTCCACGATCAGCACCTTCTCACCGCTGAACGAGTACGTACGCCGCTCCTCCGGGGCCTCCTGCTGGTCGGCGGCCCAGGACTCGTCCGCCCCCGAACCACCCGACGGCCGCGATCCGTTGGCCGAGCCCGCGCCCCCGGCTCCCGGTGCCCCCCCGGACGCGCCTCCCGCGTCCCCGGCACGCCCCGGCAGGCCGTTCAGCTGCTCCGCGGCGCCCAGGGCCTTACGCCGCCGCCGGAACAGCGCCGCGGACCCCGTACGGGGCTCCGACGGGGCCATGGACCGCTCCAGCCGCGCCTGCTCCTGCGACAACAGGGCACCCGCGTCGCCCATGCCACGTCCGGGCTCGATGCCGGGCGTCAGCTGCGGATAGCCCTGCGGCGGCAGTTCACTGGCGTGCAGCGGCAGATACAGGGTGAACGTCGAGCCGCGGCCCGGTTCGCTCGCCGCGTGGATCTCACCGCCGAGCAGCCGGGCGATCTCCCGGCTGATGGACAGCCCGAGCCCCGTACCTCCGTACTTACGGCTCGTCGTACCGTCCGCCTGCTTGAACGCCTCGAAGATCACCCGCATCTTGCTCGCCGCGATCCCGATACCGGTGTCGGTGACCGAGAAGGCGATCAGATCGGCGTCCGCGTCGCGCAGCGACCCGGCCTCCAGCAACTGCTCCCTGATCGCGTGCGGCACATCCGCCCCGGCAGGCCGGATCACCAGCTCCACCGCGCCCGTGTCGGTGAACTTCACCGCGTTGGACAGCAGATTGCGCAGCACCTGGAGCAGCCGCTGCTCGTCGGTGTGCAGCGTCGCCGGCAGCTCCGGGGAGACCCGTACGGAGAAGTCCAGCCCCTTCTCCGCCGTCAGCGGCCGGAACGTCGCCTCGACGTAGTCGACGAGCTGCACCAGCGCGATCCGCGTCGGGCTGACGTCCATCTTGCCCGCCTCGACCTTCGACAGGTCGAGGATGTCGTTGATCAGCTGAAGGAGGTCCGAGCCCGCGCCGTGGATGGTCTCGGCGAACTCCACCTGCTTCGGGGAGAGATTCATCTCCGCGTTGTCGGCGAGCAGCTTCGCCAGGATGAGCAGCGAGTTCAGCGGCGTACGCAACTCGTGCGACATGTTCGCCAGGAACTCGGACTTGTAGCGCATGGAGACCGCGAGTTGCTCGGCACGCTCCTCCAGCACCTGCCGCGCCTCTTCGATCTCGGTGTTCTTCACCTCGATGTCGCGGTTCTGGCGCGCCAGCAGCTCCGCCTTCTCCTCCAGCTCCGCGTTGGAGGACTGGAGGGCCTTCTGCCGGTTCTCCAGCTCCGCGGAGCGCTCGCGCAGCTGCTCCGTCAGCTCCTGCGACTGCTTGAGCAGTACCTCGGTCTTCGTGTTGACGCTGATCGTGTTGACGCTCGTCGCGATCATCTCGGCGATCTGGTTGAGGAAGTCCCGCTGGATCTGGGTGAACGGCTGGAACGACGCCAGCTCGATCACCCCGAGGACCTTCCCCTCGAACAGCACCGGCAGCACGATCACGTACGCCGGCGCCGCCTCGCCGAGCCCGGAGCAGATCTTGAGATACCCCGGCGGAACGTTGACCTGGATCGTCCGCTTCTCCTCGGCGGCCGTCCCGATGAGCGTCTCACCGGGCCGGAAGGACGTCGGCATCGAACCCGCCGAGTAGCCGTAACTGCCGCGCATGCACAGCTCGTACGAGCCGTCCCGGCCTCCGGCCGTCCCCAGCTCGGAGACGGCACCGGTCGGCATCGCGAGGAAGAACGCGCCGTGCTGCGCCGCGACCACCGGCGTCAGCTCGCTCATGATCAGCGAGGCCACGTCGTCCAGATCGCGGCGGCCCTGCATCAGTCCGGAGATACGGGCCAGGTTGCCCTTGAGCCAGTCCTGCTCCTCGTTGGCGAGGGTGGTGTCACGCAGGTTGGCGATCATGGTGTTGATGTTGTCCTGGAGGACCTGGATCTCGCCGGCCGCGTCGACGTCGATCTTCAGGTTCAGATCGCCGCGGGTCACCGCGGTGGCGACGGCGGCGATCGCCCGCACCTGACGGGTCAGGTTCCCGGCCATCTCGTTCACGGACTCGGTGAGGTCGCGCCAGGTGCCGTCGACGTCCCTGACCCGGGCCTGGCCGCCCAGCTGCCCGTCCGTACCCACCTCGCGGGCCACGCGCGTGACCTGCTCGGCGAACGACGACAGCTGGTCGACCATCGTGTTGATCGTGTTCTTCAGTTCCAGGATCTCACCGCGGGCATCGATGTCGATCTTCTTGGTGAGGTCGCCCTTGGCGATGGCGGTGGTGACCGCCGCGATCTGGCGCACCTGGCCGGTCAGGTTGGACGCCATGGAGTTCACCGACTCGGTGAGGTCCTTCCACGTCCCGGAGACACCGGGGACCCGCGCCTGGCCGCCCAGCGCGCCCTCGGTGCCCACCTCGCGCGCGACCCGTGTCACCTCGTCGGCGAACGACGACAGCGTCGTCACCATGATGTTGACGGTGTCGGCGAGTTCGGCGACCTCGCCGCGCGCCTCGACGGTCACCTTCTTGGTGAGGTCGCCGTTGGCGACGGCCGAGGACACCCGCGAGATGTTCCGCACCTGCGAGGTCAGGTTGTTGGCCATCGTGTTGACGTTGTCGCTGAGGTCCTTCCAGATGCCGGTGACGCCGCGTACCCGCGCCTGGCCGCCGAGGATGCCCTCCGTGCCCACCTCGCGGGCCACCCGGGTCACCTCGTCGGCGAAGTTCGACAGCTGGTCCACCATCGTGTTGACGGTCGTGACGAGGTCGAGGATCTCGCCCTTCGCGTCGACGGTGATCTTCTTCGACAGATCGCCCTTGGCGACGGCCGTCGTGACCTCGGCGATGTTCCGCACCTGCGACGTCAGGTTGTTCGCCATGAAGTTGACGGACTGCGTGAGGTCCTTCCAGGTGCCCGAGACACCCTGCACCTCGGCCTGGCCGCCGAGGATGCCCTCCGTACCGACCTCACGGGCGACCCGGGTCACCTGCTCGGCGAAGTTCGACAGCTGGTCCACCATCGTGTTGAGGGTGTTCTTCAGCTCCAGGATCTCGCCGCGCGCGTCCACGTCGATCTTCTGCGAGAGGTCACCGCGCGCCACGGCCGTGGCGACCTGAGCGATGTTGCGGACCTGGGAGGTCAGGTTCCCCGCCATGCCGTTCACCGAGTCGGTCAGATCACGCCAGACACCGGCGACGCCCGGCACCTGCGCCTGGCCGCCCAGCCTGCCGTCCGTACCCACCTCACGGGCGACCCGGGTCACCTGCTCCGCGAACGCCGAGAGCTGGTCGACCATCGTGTTGATGGTGTTCTTCAGTTCGAGGATCTCGCCACGGGCGTCCACGTCGATCTTCTGCGACAGGTCACCGCGCGCCACGGCCGTGGTCACCTGGGCGATCTGGCGCACCTGGTCCGTCAGGTTGCCGGCCATGAAGTTGACGGAGTCGGTGAGTTCCTTCCAGGTGCCGGAGACGCCGTCCACCCGCGCCTGACCGCCCAGCCTGCCCTCCGTACCCACGTCACGCGCCATGCGCGTCACCTGGTCGGCGAACGACGACAGCTGCGCCACCATCGTGTTGACGGTGTTCTTCAGCTCCAGCATCTCGCCCGCGACATCGACGGTGACCTTCTGCGACAGGTCACCGTTCGCGACCGCCGTCGTCACCTGCGCGATGTCCCGCACCTGGCCGGTGAGATTGCGGAACGCCGTGTTGACGGAGTCGGTGAGGTCCTTCCACGTACCGGCGGCTCCCGGCACCTCGGCCTGGCCGCCCAGCTGGCCCTCCACGCCGACCTCACGCGCGACGCGTGTCACCTCGGAGCCGAACGAATTGAGCTGCCGCACCATCGTGTTGACGGTGTTCTTCAGCTCAAGCATCTCGCCCGCGACATCGACGGTGACCTTCTGCGACAGGTCACCGTTCGCGACCGCCGTCGTCACCTGCGCGATGTCCCGCACCTGCGTGGTCAGATTGCGGAAGACCGTATTGACCGAGTCCGTCAGGTCCTTCCACGTGCCCGCCGCGCCCGGCACCTGCGCCTGGCCGCCCAGCACACCGGAGCCGCCGACCTCGCTCGCCACGCGTGTCACCTCGTCGGCGAACGTACGCAGCGTCTCCGTCATCTGGTTGATCGTCTCGGCGAGCTGCGCGACCTCTCCGCGCGCGCTCACGGTCACCTTCTGGGAGAGGTCGCCGTTCGCGACGGCGGTGGTGACCTCGGCGATACCGCGCACCTGACTCGTCAGGTTGCCCGCCATCGTGTTCACCGAGTCGGTGAGGTCCTTCCACACACCGGCCACGCCGGGCACGGTCGCCTGACCGCCCAGCTCGCCCTCGGTGCCCACCTCGCGGGCCACCCGGGTCACCTCGGACGAGAACGACGACAGCTGGTCCACCATCGTGTTGACGGTGTTCTTCAGCTGGAGCATCTCGCCGGCCACATGCACGGTCACCTTGCGCGACAGATCGCCCTTGGCGACGGCCGTCGTGACGAGAGCAATGTCACGTACCTGAGCGGTGAGCCGGTACGCCATCGTGTTGACGGAGTCCGTGAGGTCTTTCCACGAACCGGACATTCCGCGCACCTTGGCCTGGCCGCCGAGCTTGCCCTCGGTACCGACCTCCAGCGCCACGCGCGTGACCTCGTCCGTGAACGCGGACAGCTGGTCGACCAGGTTGTTGACGGTCCTGGCGACCTTCAGGAACTCACCGCGCAGCGGGCGCTCCGTCCCCGCCGGGCCCTCGGTGAAGTGCGAACGCAGCTCCATCCGCTGCTCCAGGTCGCCCTCGGCGACCGCCGACAGCACCCGTCCGACCTCGGAGACGGGCCGCGCCAGGTCGTCCACCAGGGCGTTCGACGCGTCGATGGCGGCGGCCCAGGACCCCTCGCAGGTGCCCGTCTCCAGCCGCTCCGTGAGCTTTCCCTCACGGCCGACCATGCGCCGTACCCGGGCCAGCTCGCCCGTCAGATGCAGATTGCGGTCCGCGACCTCGTTGAACACGGCGGCGATCTCCGCCATCACGTCGTCGCCGGAGACGGTGAGGCGTTTACGGAAGTTGCCGTCACGCATCGCCACCAGGGCCGTCAGCAGTCTGTTCAGCTCCGCCGCGTCGACCTCGGTGGCCCCGTTGTGCCGGGACCGTCCGCCTTTCGCGCGCGTGCTGTTGCGACGCGCCGCCACACCAGACTCCACCGTGTCCCTCCCGCGGGGGTTGACCGTACTGCTCAGAGTGTTGCTCGGACCGGTTGCCCGGACTGTCCGTGGATCCTGCCCAGTGTTTCACCACGGCCGAGCCCGGCGACAACACTTCGGCAGCTTCGCTCGGGGTCCGTCGTTCGGATCAGGCCGGGCTGATCCAAGCGACAGAACCTAGCGTCCCCACCCCCGGTAGGCGGAAACAGTGCCGACCGGCCCCCGCCCACGCAGCGAAGGTAAGTAACCTGGCATCCGGCTGTCCAACCGTCCCGGTCCGCCCGGCGGGGGCGGCGTGGCGAACGTACTACCACCGGGCATCGGTGAGGACGGGGCCGCATCATGGCAGAGCCGGGCGTCGAGACGCGTACGAGGAGTTCTGTGATCACCGCGCGGGCGGCTGCCAGCTTCGACCCTGTGGGGCGGTCCGTCGCGACCGCCCGTGCCTTTGTCCGGGACACGCTCCAGGGCTGGGGCCACGCCGATGTCGTGGACGACGCCGTCGTCCTCACCAGCGAACTCGTCACCAACGCGGTGATCCACGCGGGCACATCGGCGGACGTCCTCTGCCTCCGTAAGGAGGACGGCGTCCGCGTCGAGGTCTCCGACCGCTACCCCGAACGTGAGATCCCCATGCAGGGCACGGGGCTGTCCCTGGGCAGCCCCGACCGGGAGAACGGACGCGGTCTGCTGCTCTGCGCGGCGCTCGCCTCCCGCTGGGGCGTCGACTACACCCCCACGCACAAACGTGTCTGGTTTCAGCTCGACCTCCCGGACCGCCCCGTGGGCGCCCGGTCCGCCGGCCCGGTCCTGCCGAACGCGCTCCTCCCCGTCACCGACGAACACGTCAGGGTCGCCGTCGTCCAGATCGACCGGACCGGAGCCGTCTCGTCCTGGAACGAGGACGCGCGGCATCTCTTCGGCTACCCCGCCGACCAGGTCATCGGCAAACCCCTCACCGACTTCGCCGCCTGGCCGCACACCCCGGGCATCGGCACGGGCATCGTCGAGGCGCTGCTGCTGTCCCGCTGGGAGGGCAGTTACGGAATCCGGGACAGCGACGGCCGGGTCGTTCCCGTGTACGCCTCCCATCTCCGGGTGCGCGACACCGAGGGCGAACCGTCCACGGTCTGCCTTCTCGTACGCGACGACGAGCGCGCCGTCATCCAGACCCCGCAGCGCGCCCCCGTCACCGAGGCGGGCAACGAGAACCGCGCCGTGGACCCCTTCGAGGTCTTCATCGGCTCACCGGCCCCGGAGGACCTGGACGGACTGCTCCAGCGCACCGTCGAACGCGCCCGCGACATGCTCGAAGGCGATTCGGCCTTCCTGCTGCTCGCCACCGACGACGAGACGGAGCTGGAGGTACGCGCCACGACGGGCCTCCCGTCGGCCCGGCAGCGCTTCGCCCGCGTCCCGGTGGAGGCCGGCACGGGGCGGTACGGCTCGGCCCGGATGCCCGCCGTCCACGAGGACCTGGCCGTCGTCCCCGGCGCGGTCCCGCTCCTCAACGGCACCGGCATGCGCTCCGTGGTCACGGTGCCGCTCAAGGTCGAGGGCCGGCTCACCGGTTCGCTCGGTGTCGCCGCGGAGTCCCCGGGCCGCTATTCCAACGAGGAGGCGCTGCGCCTCCAGTTCGCCGCCGACCGCATCGCACTGGCCGTGGAGTCGGCCCGCCTCGGTGAGCTGGAACGGCTCCGCCGCGGATCGCTGTCCTTCCTCGTCGAGGCGTCCGACCTGCTGGCGGGCACCCTGGACCGGGATCAGACGCTGGCGCTGATGGCCCAGATGACGGTGCCGACCCTCGCGACGTGGTGCGCCGTCTACACCATCGCGGACCAGGCGTCGGACCCGTACCTCTCCTACGTGCTGCACGAGGACGAGGAGCGCATCGACGGGCTGAAGGCGCTGCTGTCCACGATCGATCCGCCCGAACCGGTACCGACCCCGGGCGCCCGCGTCTGGACGGGCCCGGCCGACGCCGCGCACCGGGCCGCGCTCCGTACGTCCATGAGGGAGCTGGGAGGGACCTCCACGCCGGTCTCGTCCGGCATCGGCACGACGCTGGCGACCGCGGCGGCGGTGGGCGGCGAGACCGTGGTCCTGCCCCTGGTCGCCCGCAACCGCGTGATCGGCATGCTCACTCTCGGCCGGCCGTCCGACGACCACTTCCGCCAGGAAGTCCTGGAACTGGCCGACGACCTGTCGCGCCGTGCGGCACTCGCCCTCGACAACGCGCGCCTGTACTCGGAGCGCATGGCGATCAGCCAGTCCCTCCAGCGCAGCCTGCTTCCGCCGGAACTGCCCCAGGTGCCCA
Source organism: Streptomyces sp. NBC_01498 (assembly GCF_036327775.1). Classification (NCBI taxonomy): domain Bacteria; kingdom Bacillati; phylum Actinomycetota; class Actinomycetes; order Kitasatosporales; family Streptomycetaceae; genus Streptomyces; species Streptomyces sp. NBC_01498. Next base: position 1,623,734 of record NZ_CP109598.1, read on the forward strand.
ACGTCGAGGTCGAGGTCATCTACCGCGCGGCGGGCGAGGGCAACGAGGTGGGCGGCGACTTCTACGACCTCTTCCCGATCCGCGACGGCGCGTACGGCTTCGCCATCGGCGACGTCTGCGGCACGGGTCCGGAGGCCGCGGCGGTGACGGGCCTCGCGCGGCACGCGCTGCGGCTGCTCGCCCGGGAGGGCTTCAGCGGGCCGGCGGTGCTGGAGCGGCTGAACGCGGCGATCCTCGACGAGGGCGCCCGAAGCCGCTTCCTGACGCTGCTGTACGGGGAGTTGTGGCCCCAGGAGGACGGCAGCGCGGTCCTCAAGGTCGTCTGCGCCGGTCACCCGCTGCCGCTGCGTCTGCGCCAGGACGGCTCCGTGGAGGCTGCTGCGGAGCCCCAGCCACTGCTCGGCGTCCTGGACGATCTGGAGCTGTACGAGCAGACGGTCACGCTCGATCCGGGCGACGTGCTCCTCTGTGTCACCGACGGCGTCACCGAACGCCGCGAGGGAACGCGGATGTTGGGCGACGACGGCCTCATCGAGGTTCTCAGGGGCTGTACGGGCCTGACGGCCGGGGCGGTCGCGTCCCGCGTGCTGCGGGCGGTGGAGAGGTTCGCGGCGGAGCCGGCCTCTGACGACATGGCGATCCTGGCCATGCGGGTCCCGGAGCCGCACACGAACTGAGCGGCGACACAAGGACGAAGGAACCAAGGAGCGACCGAGGAACGACGAAGGGCCCCGCCAACAGGCGGGGCCCTTCGTCTTGATGCTGGAGCCCCAATACGGAATCGAACCGTAGACCTTCTCCTTACCATGGAGACGCTCTACCGACTGAGCTATTGGGGCGGGGCAACAGGAGAGATCATACATGAAGCGAGGCGGCCTGAAAACCACCGACTTGGACGCAGAAATGCCTCAACCCCCGGCCATGGGCCGGGGGTTGAGGCAGAATGATTGTTCGGCGGCGTCCTACTCTCCCACAGGGTCCCCCCTGCAGTACCATCGGCGCTGAAAGGCTTAGCTTCCGGGTTCGGAATGTAACCGGGCGTTTCCCTAACGCAATGACCACCGAAACACTATGAAACTGCTGAACAACCGGGCGAAAACACAGTCATTCGTTGTCTCAGAACTAACACAGTGGACGCGAGCAACTGAGGACAAGCCCTCGGCCTATTAGTACCGGTCAACTCCACACCTCACAGTGCTTCCATATCCGGCCTATCAACCCAGTCGTCTACTGGGAGCCTTACCCCATCAAGTGGGTGGGAGTCCTCATCTCGAAGCAGGCTTCCCGCTTAGATGCTTTCAGCGGTTATCCCTCCCGAACGTAGCCAACCAGCCATGCCCTTGGCAGGACAACTGGCACACCAGAGGTTCGTCCGTCCCGGTCCTCTCGTACTAGGGACAGCCCTTCTCAAGACTCCTGCGCGCGCAGCGGATAGGGACCGAACTGTCTCACGACGTTCTAAACCCAGCTCGCGTACCGCTTTAATGGGCGAACAGCCCAACCCTTGGGACCGACTCCAGCCCCAGGATGCGACGAGCCGACATCGAGGTGCCAAACCATCCCGTCGATATGGACTCTTGGGGAAGATCAGCCTGTTATCCCCGGGGTACCTTTTATCCGTTGAGCGACGGCGCTTCCACAAGCCACCGCCGGATCACTAGTCCCGACTTTCGTCCCTGCTCGACCCGTCGGTCTCACAGTCAAGCTCCCTTGTGCACTTACACTCAACACCTGATTACCAACCAGGCTGAGGGAACCTTTGGGCGCCTCCGTTACTCTTTAGGAGGCAACCGCCCCAGTTAAACTACCCATCAGACACTGTCCCTGATCCGGATCACGGACCCAGGTTAGACATCCAGCACGACCAGAGTGGTATTTCAACGACGACTCCACAACCACTGGCGTGGCCACTTCACAGTCTCCCACCTATCCTACACAAGCCGAACCGAACACCAATATCAAACTGTAGTAAAGGTCCCGGGGTCTTTCCGTCCTGCTGCGCGAAACGAGCATCTTTACTCGTAGTGCAATTTCACCGGGCCTATGGTTGAGACAGTCGAGAAGTCGTTACGCCATTCGTGCAGGTCGGAACTTACCCGACAAGGAATTTCGCTACCTTAGGATGGTTATAGTTACCACCGCCGTTTACTGGCGCTTAAGTTCTCAGCTTCGCCACACCGAAATGTGACTAACCGGTCCCCTTAACGTTCCAGCACCGGGCAGGCGTCAGTCCGTATACATCGCCTTACGGCTTCGCACGGACCTGTGTTTTTAGTAAACAGTCGCTTCTCGCTGGTCTCTGCGGCCACCCCCAGCTCACACTGCAAGAGTGATCACCAGAAATGGCCCCCCTTCTCCCGAAGTTACGGGGGCATTTTGCCGAGTTCCTTAACCATAGTTCACCCGAACGCCTCGGTATTCTCTACCTGACCACCTGAGTCGGTTTAGGGTACGGGCCGCCATGAAACTCGCTAGAGGCTTTTCTCGACAGCATAGGATCATCCACTTCACCACAATCGGCTCGGCATCAGGTCTCAGACTATATGCACGACGGATTTGCCTACCGTGCGTCCTACACCCTTACCCCGGGACAACCACCGCCCGGGCTGGACTACCTTCCTGCGTCACCCCATCGCTTACCTACTACCACCTTGGTCCGACGGCTCCACCACTCCCCTTTGCCCGAAGGCTCCAGGACGGCTTCACGGTCTCAGCATCAGAGGATTCAGTACTGGGCGTTTCAAAGCGGGTACCGGAATATCAACCGGTTGTCCATCGACTACGCCTGTCGGCCTCGCCTTAGGTCCCGACTTACCCTGGGCAGATCAGCTTGACCCAGGAACCCTTAGTCAATCGGCGCACACGTTTCCCACGTGTGTATCGCTACTCATGCCTGCATTCTCACTCGTGAACCGTCCACCACTGCCTTCCGGCGCGGCTTCACCCGGCACACGACGCTCCCCTACCCATCCCAGCGGGCGTTGGCCCTCATGCTGAAATGACACGACTTCGGCGGTACGCTTGAGCCCCGCTACATTGTCGGCGCGGAATCACTTGACCAGTGAGCTATTACGCACTCTTTCAAGGATGGCTGCTTCTAAGCCAACCTCCTGGTTGTCTCTGCGACTCCACATCCTTTCCCACTTAGCGTACGCTTAGGGGCCTTAGTCGATGCTCTGGGCTGTTTCCCTCTCGACCATGGAGCTTATCCCCCACAGTCTCACTGCCGCGCTCTCACTTACCGGCATTCGGAGTTTGGCTAAGGTCAGTAACCCGGTAGGGCCCATCGCCTATCCAGTGCTCTACCTCCGGCAAGAAACACACGACGCTGCACCTAAATGCATTTCGGGGAGAACCAGCTATCACGGAGTTTGATTGGCCTTTCACCCCTAACCACAGGTCATCCCCCAGGTTTTCAACCCTGGTGGGTTCGGTCCTCCACGACCTCTTACAGCCGCTTCAACCTGCCCATGGCTAGATCACTCCGCTTCGGGTCTTGAGCATGCTACTGAGACGCCCTGTTCGGACTCGCTTTCGCTACGGCTTCCCCACACGGGTTAACCTCGCAACACACCGCAAACTCGCAGGCTCATTCTTCAAAAGGCACGCAGTCACGACTGTATGTGCAAGCACATACAGCGACGCTCCCACGGCTTGTAGGCACACGGTTTCAGGTACTATTTCACTCCGCTCCCGCGGTACTTTTCACCATTCCCTCACGGTACTATCCGCTATCGGTCACCAGGGAATATTTAGGCTTAGCGGGTGGTCCCGCCAGATTCACACGGGATTTCTCGGGCCCCGTGCTACTTGGGAAATACGCAAGAGAGCCGTACAGATTTCAGCTACGGGGGTCTTACCCTCTACGCCGGACCTTTCGCATGTCCTTCGCCTACCTGTACGGTTTCTGACTCTCCGACCAGCCGGCAGACTGATCAAGTGCACTCCCACAACCCCGCATGCGCAACCCCTGCCGGGTATCACACACATACGGTTTGGCCTCATCCAGTTTCGCTCGCCACTACTCCCGGAATCACGGTTGTTTTCTCTTCCTGAGGGTACTGAGATGTTTCACTTCCCCTCGTTCCCTCCACATACCCTATGTGTTCAGGTATGGGTGACAGCCCATGACGACTGCCGGGTTTCCCCATTCGGACACCCCCGGATCAAAGCTCGGTTGACAGCTCCCCGGGGCCTATCGCGGCCTCCCACGTCCTTCATCGGTTCCTGGTGCCAAGGCATCCACCGTGCGCCCTTAAAAACTTGGCCACAGATGCTCGCGTCCACTGTGCAGTTCTCAAACAACGACCAACCACCCGCCACCCCACCCTGTACAGGACGAGTTCACCGGGGCCGGCATCCCGAAGGACGAGCAACAGCCCGTACCTTCAGACACCCAACAGCGCGCCCGGCACAGCCGACCCGTCACCCCCGCTTTCCACACTCTTCCGAAGAAGAGCAGTACTCGCGAGAACAACCAGCCCACTGTGCCGAATAGTCAACGTTCCACCCATGAGCAACCAGCACCGGACGTTCGCCGATGAACTGGCCTCTGACCAGGCGAACCTGGTGAGAAGTGCTCCTTAGAAAGGAGGTGATCCAGCCGCACCTTCCGGTACGGCTACCTTGTTACGACTTCGTCCCAATCGCCAGTCCCACCTTCGACAGCTCCCTCCCACAAGGGGTTGGGCCACCGGCTTCGGGTGTTACCGACTTTCGTGACGTGACGGGCGGTGTGTACAAGGCCCGGGAACGTATTCACCGCAGCAATGCTGATCTGCGATTACTAGCAACTCCGACTTCATGGGGTCGAGTTGCAGACCCCAATCCGAACTGAGACCGGCTTTTTGAGATTCGCTCCACCTCACGGTATCGCAGCTCATTGTACCGGCCATTGTAGCACGTGTGCAGCCCAAGACATAAGGGGCATGATGACTTGACGTCGTCCCCACCTTCCTCCGAGTTGACCCCGGCGGTCTCCTGTGAGTCCCCATCACCCCGAAGGGCATGCTGGCAACACAGAACAAGGGTTGCGCTCGTTGCGGGACTTAACCCAACATCTCACGACACGAGCTGACGACAGCCATGCACCACCTGTACACCGACCACAAGGGGGGCACCATCTCTGATGCTTTCCGGTGTATGTCAAGCCTTGGTAAGGTTCTTCGCGTTGCGTCGAATTAAGCCACATGCTCCGCTGCTTGTGCGGGCCCCCGTCAATTCCTTTGAGTTTTAGCCTTGCGGCCGTACTCCCCAGGCGGGGAACTTAATGCGTTAGCTGCGGCACCGACGACGTGGAATGTCGCCAACACCTAGTTCCCAACGTTTACGGCGTGGACTACCAGGGTATCTAATCCTGTTCGCTCCCCACGCTTTCGCTCCTCAGCGTCAGTAATGGCCCAGAGATCCGCCTTCGCCACCGGTGTTCCTCCTGATATCTGCGCATTTCACCGCTACACCAGGAATTCCGATCTCCCCTACCACACTCCAGTCTGCCCGTATCGAATGCAGACCCGGGGTTAAGCCCCGGGCTTTCACACCCGACGTGACAAACCGCCTACGAGCTCTTTACGCCCAATAATTCCGGACAACGCTTGCGCCCTACGTATTACCGCGGCTGCTGGCACGTAGTTAGCCGGCGCTTCTTCTGCAGGTACCGTCACTTGCGCTTCTTCCCTGCTGAAAGAGGTTTACAACCCGAAGGCCGTCATCCCTCACGCGGCGTCGCTGCATCAGGCTTCCGCCCATTGTGCAATATTCCCCACTGCTGCCTCCCGTAGGAGTCTGGGCCGTGTCTCAGTCCCAGTGTGGCCGGTCGCCCTCTCAGGCCGGCTACCCGTCGTCGCCTTGGTAGGCCATTACCCCACCAACAAGCTGATAGGCCGCGGGCTCATCCTGCACCGCCGGAGCTTTCAACCATTCCCCAGGAGGGGAACAGTATTATCCGGTATTAGACCCCGTTTCCAGGGCTTGTCCCAGAGTGCAGGGCAGATTGCCCACGTGTTACTCACCCGTTCGCCACTAATCCACCCGAAGGCTTCATCGTTCGACTTGCATGTGTTAAGCACGCCGCCAGCGTTCGTCCTGAGCCAGGATCAAACTCTCCGTGAATGCTTTCCCAACCATTAACGGTCGGGTGACACCACGAGAGCGGAACAACCAGTCGGAATAAGACCGGTCGTTCACAGCGTCCTCGCTGTGTTTCATTTCAAAGGAACCACCAACCCAACCCACAATCATGTGGACCAGGCCGGGGTATCAACATATCTGGCGTTGACTTTTGGCACGCTGTTGAGTTCTCAAGGAACGGACGCTTCCTTCGGCCCCGTCTCCGGGCCCTCCGGGCTTTCCCTTCGGTCTTACTTTTCTACTGTTCTGCTGTCCTACTCTGTCTTGCGGTCTTGCTTGTGTTGCTGTCCTGCGTTTCCGACTCTATCAGAACCTTTCGGCGCCTGATTCCCAGTCGGCGGGCCGCCTTCAGTTATCCGCTTTCGCGTTTCCCTTTCGGCGAATCCGACTTTATCAGAGATTCTGAGTCGGAATTCCCACCCGGTCCGGGCCGCCTCCGTTCGGTACGTGAGTACCTCGGCTGCCCCCTCAGGTGGAGCCGTAAACCTACTGGAGCGGGGCTCCCGAAGCAAATCGGGGGCCCCGCTCCGGTGTTGAGGGTGCCGCGGGAGGTCAGACCTCGACGACCACGGGCAGGATCATCGGGCGCCGGCGGTAAGTGTCCGAGACCCACTTGCCCACCGATCGCCGTACCAGCTGCTGGAGTTGGTGGGGTTCGGCGACGCCGTCCGCGGCCGACTTCCCGATGATCTCCTCGATCTTCGGGATGACGGCCGAGAACGCGGAGTCCTCGATGCCGGACCCACGCGCCTGGATGTGCGGACCTCCCACGACCTTGCCGGTCGTCGAATCCACCACCAGGAACACGGAGATGATGCCCTCGTCGCCGAGGATGCGGCGGTCCTTGAGGGACGTCTCGGTCACATCGCCGACCGAGAGGCCGTCGACGTACACGTACCCCGCCTGGACCTTGCCGACGATTCTGGCCTTGCCGTCGACCAGGTCGACCACCACGCCGTCCTCCGCGATGACGATGTGGTCCTTGGGGACCCCCGTCAGCGCGCCGAGTTCGGCGTTGGCACGCAGGTGACGCCATTCGCCGTGGACCGGCATCAGGTTCTTCGGCTTGCAGATGTTGTAGAAATACAGGAGCTCGCCCGCGGAGGCGTGGCCCGAGACATGGACCTTGGCGTTGCCCTTGTGGATGACGTTCGCGCCCCACCGTGTCAGGCCGTTGATCACGCGGTAGACCGCGTTCTCGTTGCCCGGGATGAGGGACGAGGCCAGGATCACGGTGTCGCCGGGGACGATCCGGATCTGATGGTCGCGGTTGGCCATGCGCGAGAGCGCGGCCATGGGTTCGCCCTGCGAGCCCGTGCAGACGAGGACGACCTCGCTGTCCGGCAGGTCGTCGAGCGTCTTGACGTCCACGACGAGACCCGCGGGCACCTTGAGGTACCCCAGGTCCCGGGCGATGCCCATGTTCCTGACCATCGAGCGGCCGACGAAGGCCACTCTCCGGCCGTACTCGTGAGCGGCGTCGAGGATCTGCTGGATGCGGTGCACGTGGCTGGCGAAGCTCGCCACGATGATCCGCTTCTGCGCATTGGCGAAGACCTGCCGCAGGACGTTCGAGATGTCCCGCTCGGGCGGGACGAAGCCCGGCACCTCGGCGTTGGTCGAGTCGGAGAGCAGCAGGTCGATGCCCTCCTCGCCGAGTCTCGCGAAGGTCGGCAGATCGGTGAGCCGGCGGTCCAGCGGCAACTGGTCCATCTTGAAGTCGCCGGTGTGGACGACCATGCCCGCCGGGGTGCGGATGGCGACGGCCAGCGCGTCCGGGATGGAGTGGTTGACCGCGACGAACTCGCAGTCGAACGGGCCGATGCGCTCGCGGTGCCCCTCGGTCACTTCGAGGGTGTAGGGGCGGATGCGGTGCTCCTGGAGCTTCGCCTCGATCAGCGCGAGAGTCAGCTTGGAGCCGATCAGCGGGATGTCGGGCTTCAGCCGGAGCAGGAACGGGACACCGCCGATGTGGTCCTCGTGGCCGTGCGTGAGGACGATCCCCTCGATGTCGTCGAGGCGGTCACGGATGGTGGTGAAGTCCGGCAGGATCAGGTCGATGCCCGGCTGTTCCTCTTCGGGGAAGAGGACGCCGCAGTCGACGATCAGCAGACGGCCGTTGTACTCGAAGACCGTCATGTTGCGGCCGATCTCGCCCAGGCCGCCGAGCGGGGTGACGCGCAGGCCGCCCTTGGGCAGCTTCGGCGGGGCGCCGAGTTCGGGATGCGGATGACTCAAAAGACTCTCCTCACCACACGCGCCACGTGCCGCTGAGGCACGTGGCGCGCATGACATTCGTGCACTTGCTGTTGCACTTGCTTGTGTTCGAGTGGGCGGAATGCCCGGCACTATGTGTGTTCGGTTATTCAGTTGTGAAGTTCGATATTTCGAGGCGTTCTCGATGTTTCGAGACTTTCGAGATGTTCGAGACTCATGAAACGCGGTTCACGGAATGTCTCCGTGAAGGCGGGCCTCGATTACAGCTCTACCCCGCCGGCCGTGAGATCGATCTTGAGCTGCGCGGTCTCGTGCTCCGTGAGCTCGACGAGCGGCAGGCGCAGCGGTCCGGCCGGCAGCTTCTGGAGGGTGAGTGCCGCCTTGCAGGTGATGACACCCTGCGTACGGAACATGCCGGTGAAGACGGGGAGCAGCTTCTGGTGGATCTCCGTCGCCTTCTGGACGTCGCCGCTGACGTGGGCGTCGAGCATGGCGCGCAGTTCCGGTGTGACGACATGGCCGACGACGGAGACGAAGCCGATGGCGCCGACGGCGAGGAGCGGCAGGTTGAGCATGTCGTCGCCCGAGTACCAGGGGAGGCCGCTCTGGGCGATGACCCAGCTGGCCCGGCCGAGGTCGCCCTTGGCGTCCTTGTTGGCGACGATACGCGGGTGCTGGGCGAGACGGATGAGGGTCTCGGTGTCGATGGGGACGCCGCTGCGGCCCGGGATGTCGTACAGCATCACCGGGAGCCCGGTGGCGTCGGCGATCGCAGTGAAGTGCTGGAAGAGACCCTCTTGCGGGGGCTTGTTGTAGTACGGGGTCACGGCGAGCAGGCCGTGCGCGCCGGAGCGTTCGGCGGTACGGGCCAGTTCGACGCTGTGCCGCGTGTCGTTCGTGCCGATGCCGGCGACGACATGGGCCCGGTCTCCGACCGCTTCCAGGACCGCCCGTACGAGCTGGTCTTTCTCCGCGTCGCTGGTGGTGGGGGACTCGCCGGTGGTGCCGTTGACGATCAGGCCGTCGTTGCCTGCGTCCACCAGATGGACGGCGAGTCGCTGGGCGCCGTCGAGGTCGAGTGCGCCGTCCGCCGTGAAGGGCGTGACCATGGCGGTGAGGACCCGCCCGAAGGGGGTCTGCGGAGTGGAGATCGGAGCCATGGGTAACACGCTACTCGTTGCTCGGCTCGGCGTGTCCCCTCGGGGGCACACGGGCAGGTCGTGGGCCCGCGGTGCGGATGCGGGCTTCGGGGCGCCGGGGAGTCCGCGGGACGTCCGGGGTCCGGGGTGCGAAATCCGGAGAAACGCTTCCTCCGGGCTCCCCCGGGCCTTCAGGAAGGCGCCAGTCGGGGCTTCGGTGGGTCCGGCTCGGCAGGGCTTCGACGGGGTTTCGGTGCTGGTCCGGCACACGGAGCCCGGCACTGACTGCTCGGGGGTTCAGGCAGTGCCGGGTCCGTTTGATCAGCCTAGATGAACTTCTCGAAACGCCGCAATCCGGACACTGGGCCCCCGGGCCGTACATCTGTGCGCAGCGACAGCCCGGCGGGCGCCTGCCGACGGTCTACGGTGCCACCCGGCCGTTGGCGTTGAAGGCGGCGTGGGTGAGCGGCATCAGCCGCGCCCACTGCTCCTCCATCTTCTCGCCGACCATCTCGATCTCCCGCTGCGGGAAGGACGGGACCGTCGCCGCCTCGTGCTGGGTGCGCAGGCCGAGGAAGTGCATCAGCGAGCGCGCGTTGCACGTCGCGTACATCGACGAGTAGAGGCCCACCGGCAGCACCGCGCGGGCGACCTCACGGGCGATACCGGCCGCGAGCATCTCCTGGTACGCCTCGTACGCCCGGCCGTACGTCTCGGTCATGACGCGCTCGGTGAGGTCCTGCTGCCGCTGGGTGCCGTCGACGAACACGTACTTGCCGGGGCGGCCCTCCTGGACGAGTTTCCGTGCCGCGTCGGGGACGTAGAAGACCGGCTGGAGCTCCCGGTAGCGGCCGGACTCCTCGTTGTACGACCAGCCCACACGGTGCCTCATGAACTCGCGGAACACGAAGATCGGGGCGCTGATGAAGAAGGTCATCGAGTTGTGCTCGAAGGGGCTGCCGTGGCGGTCCCGCATCAGGAAGTTGATCAGTCCCTTCGAGCGCTCCGGGTCTTTGGACAGCTCCTCCAGGGACTGCTCGCCGGTGGTGGAGACCCGGGCGGCCCACAGGACGTCGGAGTCGGCCGCGGTGTGTTTCACCAGGTCGACGGTCACGTCACTGCGGAAACTGGGCTTGGTCTCGGCGGGAGTCTCACTCACCGGCGGGGGTCCTTCCTGTCTCGTTCGGGGGCGGCGTTCACTCTAACGACCAGGGCATTCGCGGCCGGCGGCGCACCGGGAACCGTACGAGTGGTGGTGCTCCGTGCCCGTAAGAGAGCCGTGCGAGGCCCGTTCTGCCGTTCGGGCCGTTCGGGCCGTTCGGGCTGTCCGGGGCGCGCGGGGGTCTGAACCCGGCCCCCGGCCACTGACCCGTCCGGCCCCCCGGATTGGTCCCGCCCGGGTGCTCCTCGATAACCTCAGCCAGCACCGCCGATCGAGTGTGCTTGTGAGTGAGGATCAGACGTGCCCCTCCCCTTCCTGACGGCCGACCGCGCGTTCGACGCGGATGCCGACGATGTCGCGCTGCCGTTCGACGATCACGACCGCTGGCGTCGTCCCTACCGCCCGGGACCGTGGCGGGTGGGCTTGTCGGCGCTGATTCTGCTGCTCGCCTCGTTCGTTCTGCTCGCGGCGATGATCATCGCGTTCGCCGGTGCGCTGTCCGGGGCGGCGGTGTGCCTGGGCCTCGCGCTGGTGATGATCGTCGCGGCGCTGCGACTGCTGCGGGTGGGGACGTGGGTGAGCCGGTACGGCGTGCGACGCGTGGGGTTGCTCGCCACCCGTACGGCGCCGTGGGACGACGCGACGGAGATCCGTACGGTGCAGCAGCCGGTGCGCTGGCTGGGGCTGCCGCGGACGGTGCAGGGGCAGGCACTGCTGCTCGTGCTGCGGGGCGGTGATCGGCGACTGCTGCTCACCGATCACAACGCGGACTTCCTGGGGCGTTCGGAGGCTTTCGACCGGGCTGCGGACACCGTCGAGGCGTGGGGCGACGAGTACCGGCGCGGCTGAGCCGCGGCTGAGTCTCTGGCGAACTGGGGCACCTGAACTGGGGCACCGTGTTCGCGAGTTGAGCGAAGACGACCGGGCTTCCTGACTTCCCTCCGAGGGGCCCGATCGGTCCGGTGCGCGCGCTGAACAGGCGCCCCGTGTTCCCGAGTTGGGCGCTTCGGCCGGACCTTTCCGGCCCACCGCCTCGGCCCCGGCCGGTCGGGTGTACGCGCTCAACAGGCGCACCATGTTTCCGAGTTGAGCCGTACCACCCGGCTCCCCCGGTCTGCCGTTTCGACCCTGGCCGGAGGGTCTGCGCGCGCTGAACAAGCGCACCATATTCCCGAGTTGAGCCGTACCACCCGGCTCCCCCGGTCTGCCGTTGCCGTGCCCCCGCGAGCGCCGGCAGGGCCGGGCTCGTGGTGGTGGTGCGGGGCGCTCAGTGCGCGGCGGGTGCCCGGCCCGACGCGTGGAGGGCGATGGCGCGGCGCATCGCCTCGCGGGCCCGGGGAGTGTCGCCCGCGTCGCGGTAGGCGACCGCGAGGCGGAACCAGCAGCGCCAGTCCCCCGGGGTGTCCTCCGTCTCGGCGCGGCGGGCCGCGAAGACGGCGTCCGCCGACGCCCGGTCGACACGGCCGCCCGCTGTGCGCGTCAGTTCGTCCACCGGCAGACCGCCCTCGGCGTCCAGTTCGACGGCGAGCCGGTTGGCCAGCTGGACGAACCGGGTGTTCTTCCACAGGAACCAGGCACCGATGACCGGGAGCACCAGGACGGAGATCCCGAAGGTCACGGTCAGCGGCGTACCGATCCCGATGAGCGCGACGCCGCGCCCGGCGGCCAGCGCGAAGTAGACGACGAGCAGGCCGGCCATCACGAAGTACATGATCTTGGCGCGCACGACCGTCAGCCCGGCAGATTCAGATCGACGAAGTGCTCCAGGCCGAAAGTGAGGCCCGGGGCGTCGACCACCCGGCGGACGCCGAGGAGGATTCCCGGCATGAAGCTGCTGTGGTGCAGCGAATCGTGCCGGATGGTGAGCGTCTCCCCTTCCGCACCGAGCAGCACCTCTTGGTGGGCGAGCAGTCCTCGGAGCCGTACGGAGTGCACGGGAACGCCGTCGACGTCCGCGCCGCGCGCCCCGTCCAGCGCCGTGACCGTGGCGTCGGGCTGCGGCGGGCTGCCCGCTTCGGCGCGCGCGGCGGCGATCAGCTGGGCCGTGCGGGTGGCGGTGCCCGACGGGGCGTCGGCCTTGTTCGGGTGGTGCAGTTCGACGATCTCGGCGGAGTCGAACCAGCGCGCCGCCGCCTGCGCGAACGTCATCGTGAGGACGGCCCCGATGGAGAAGTTGGGCGCGATGAGCACGCCCGTCCCCGGGGAGCCCGCCAGTCGCGTCCGCAGCTGTGCCAGCCGGTCGTCGGTCCAGCCGGTGGTGCCGACGACGGCGTGGATGCCGTGGCGTACGAGGAAGTCCAGGTTGCCCATCACCGCGGCGGGCGTGGTCAGTTCGACGGCGACCTGGGCCCCCGTGTCGGCGAGGGTCTGAAGTGAGTCGTCCCGGCCGAGGGCCGCGACCAGTTCCATGTCGTCGGCGGCCTCGACCGCTCGTACGGCCGCCGAACCGATACGGCCCTTGGCGCCGAGTACGGCCACCCGCAGTGTGGTGCTCATCGCTGTGCTTCCTTAGGAGGCGGGGAGGACGGTGATCAGGCGACCGCTTCGTCGAGACGGTCGGCCTGCTTGCTCTTGAGGGGGCCGATGACCGACAGCGAGGGACGCTGCCCCAGGACGTCGCGCGCCACCGCGCGTACGTCGTCGGGGGTGACGGCCGCTATCCGCGCCAGCATGTCGTCCACGGACATCTGGGCGCCCCAGCACAGCTCGCTCTTGCCGATGCGGTTCATCAGGGCGCCGGTGTCCTCCAGGCCGAGGACGGTGGAGCCGGAGAGCTGGCCGACGGCGCGGCCGATCTCCTCGTCGCTCAGTCCCTCGGCGGCGACCTGGTCGAGTTCGTCGCGGCAGATCTTCAGGACGTCGTGGACCTGGCTGGGGCGGCAGCCCGCGTACACGCCGAAGAGGCCGCAGTCGGCGTAGCCGGAGGTGTACGCGTACACGCTGTAGGCGAGCCCGCGCTTCTCCCGTACCTCCTGGAACAGCCGGGAGCTCATACCGCCGCCCAGGGCGGTGCTGAGGACGCCCAGCGCCCAGCGGCGCTCGTCGGTGCGGGAGAGGCCCGGCATGCCGAGGACGACGTGGGCCTGCTCCGTCTTGCGGTTGAGCAGGTCGACGCGGCCGGCGGTGCGCAGTTCGCGGTGGCCCTGCCGGGGCGCGACGGGGACGGCGTCCGTACGGGAGAGGGCGCCGGCCTTCTCGAAGGCGCGCCGTACCTGCCGTACGACGGTGGCGTGGTCGACGTTGCCCGCGGCGGCGACGACCAGGTGCGTCGGGTCGTAGTGCTTCTTGTAGAAGCGGGCGATCCGGTCGCGGTCGAGGGCGTTGACGGTGTCGACGGTGCCCAGGACGGGGCGGCCGAGGGGTGTGTCGCCGAACATCGTCCGTGAGAAGAGGTCGTGCACGCAGTCGCCCGGGTCGTCCTCGGTCATGGCGATCTCTTCGAGGATGACGCCCCGCTCGGCGTCGACGTCGGCGGCCTCGATGAGGGAGCCCGTGAGCATGTCGCACACGATGTCGATGGCGAGGGGGAGATCGGTGTCGAGGACGCGCGCGTAGTAGCACGTGTACTCCTTCGCCGTGAAGGCGTTCATCTCGCCGCCGACCGCGTCGATGGCGGAGGAGATGTCGAGGGCGCCGCGCTTCGCGGTGCCCTTGAAGAGGAGGTGTTCGAGGTAGTGCGTGGCACCGCCCAGCGTCGGCGTCTCGTCGCGCGAGCCGACCTGTACCCAGATGCCGAAGGTCGCCGACCGTACGGACGGCAGGGACTCGGTGACGACCCGCAGGCCGCCGGGAAGGGTGGTGCGGCGGACGGTGCCGATGCCGTCCTGGCCCTTCAGGAGGGTTTGGGTACGGGCGACGGCCCGTACCTCCGAGGAGGTGCGGGCCGTCGTCGTGGAGCTACGAAACGTCACTGGGAGGCTTCGTCCTTCTGGTCGTCCTGGCTGTCGTTCTTCTCTTCGTCCTCGCCCTCGATCACGGGGATGAGGGAGAGCTTGCCGCGCTGGTCGATCTCGGCGATCTCGACCTGGACCTTCTGGCCGATGCCGAGGATGTCCTCGACGTTCTCGACGCGCTTGCCGCCGGCGAGCTTGCGGATCTGCGAGATGTGCAGCAGCCCGTCCTTGCCGGGGAGCAGCGACACGAACGCGCCGAAGGTGGTGGTCTTGACGACCGTACCCAGGTAGCGCTCGCCGACCTCCGGCATGGTCGGGTTGGCGATGCCGTTGATCGTGGCGCGGGCGGCCTCGGCGGCCGGTCCGTCGGCGGCACCGATGTAGATGGTGCCGTCGTCCTCGATCGTGATGTCGGCGCCGGTGTCCTCCTGGATCTGGTTGATCATCTTGCCCTTGGGGCCGATGACCTCACCGATCTTGTCCACCGGGATCTTGACGGTGATGATCCGCGGGGCGTTCGGGGACATCTCGTCCGGGACGTCGATGGCCTCGTTCATCACGTCGAGGATGTGGAGGCGGGCGTCACGGGCCTGCTTCAGCGCGGCGGCCAGGACCGAGGCGGGGATGCCGTCGAGCTTGGTGTCGAGCTGGAGCGCGGTGACGAACGTCTTCGTACCGGCGACCTTGAAGTCCATGTCGCCGAAGGCGTCCTCCGCACCGAGGATGTCGGTGAGGGCGACGTAGTGCGTCTTGCCGTCGATCTCCTGGGAGATGAGGCCCATGGCGATACCGGCGACGGGGGCCTTGAGGGGCACACCGGCGTTCAGCAGCGACATGGTGGAGGCGCAGACCGAGCCCATGGACGTCGAGCCGTTGGAGCCCAGCGCCTCGGAGACCTGACGGATCGCGTAGGGGAACTCCTCGCGCGTCGGGAGCACCGGCAGGATGGCGCGCTCGGCGAGCGCCCCGTGGCCGATCTCACGGCGCTTGGGCGAACCCACGCGGCCGGTCTCGCCGACGGAGTACGGCGGGAAGTTGTAGTTGTGCATGTAGCGCTTGCGGGTCACCGGCGAGAGGGTGTCCAACTGCTGCTCCATGCGCAGCATGTTGAGGGTGGTGACGCCCAGGATCTGGGTCTCGCCGCGCTCGAACAGCGCGGAGCCGTGCACGCGCGGGATGGCCTCGACCTCGGCGGCGAGCGTACGGATGTCCGTGACGCCGCGGCCGTCGATGCGGACCTTGTCCTTGATGATGCGCTCGCGGACGAGGGACTTCGTCAGCGCGCGGTACGCGCCGGAGATCTCCTTCTCGCGGCCCTCGAACTGCGGGAGCAGCTTCTCGGCGGCGAGCTCCTTGACGCGGTCCAACTCGGCGTCGCGGTCCTGCTTGCCGGCGATGGTGAGCGCCTGCGCCAGTTCGCTGCGTACGGCGGCCGTGAGGGCCTCCAGGACGTCGTCCTGGTAGTCCAGGAAGACCGGGAACTCGCCGGTCGGCTTGGCGGCCTTGGCGGCGAGGTCGGCCTGGGCCTTGCAGAGCGCCTTGATGAAGGGCTTCGCGGCCTCCAGACCGGCGGCGACGAGCTCCTCGGTGGGGGCGTCCGCGCCGTCGGCGACGAGCTGGATGGTCTTCGTGGTGGCCTCGGCCTCGACCATCATGATCGCGACGTCGCCGTCCTCCAGGACGCGGCCCGCGACCACCATGTCGAAGACGGCGTCCTCGAGCTCGGTGTGCGTCGGGAACCCGACCCACTGGCCCTTGATCAGGGCGACACGGGTGCCGCCGATCGGGCCGGAGAAGGGCAGGCCGGCCAGCTGCGTGGAGCAGGAGGCGGCGTTGATCGCGACCACGTCGTACAGGTGGTCGGGGTTGAGAGCCATGATCGTCTCGACGATCTGGATCTCGTTGCGCAGGCCCTTCTTGAAGGAGGGGCGCAGCGGGCGGTCGATGAGGCGGCAGGTGAGGATCGCGTCCTCGGAGGGCCGGCCCTCGCGGCGGAAGAAGGAGCCGGGGATCTTTCCGGCCGCGTACTGCCGCTCCTCGACGTCCACCGTGAGGGGGAAGAAGTCGAGGTTGTCCTTGGGCTTCTTGGAAGCGGTGGTGGCCGACAGCACCATGGTGTCGTCGTCCAGGTACGCCACGGCGGAGCCGGCGGCCTGCTTGGCCAGGCGGCCCGTCTCGAAGCGGATGGTGCGGGTGCCGAAGGAGCCGTTGTCGATCACGGCTTCGGCGTAGTGGGTCTCGTTCTCCACCAGTGGTTCTCCATACTCGTCGTTTGTCGTCTTTTCGTCCCGCGCCCGTGTGACGGGGGACAGGCGGAGAAGCGCTCCTGGGTGCGGGCCGGTCTTCGATCGAAGCTCCCGGGGCGGCGGCGTGGGCCGCGGGGCGGCGTGCGCCGCGCCGTTCCGGGGGCCACTACCGAGGACCGGCGGCGGAGGGGCGCTTCCCCTCGTCAGTGGGTGGTGCCTTCCGGTGTACGCGGGCGGTGCCGCGTACGGGGTGGTGCTGTGGTGCCGGTGTGGCTGTCGTGCGGTGGTGCTGTGTGCCGTTGTGGCTGTCGTGCCGTGGTGCTTCTCAGTGGTGTCCGGGAGCTGTGCTCCTGCGAACAGGTTACTGAGCCTGGTGCGCATACGGCGAAGGGAGCGGTTCCCGGTGTGTGGGAACCGCTCCCTTCACGGCGTCCTACTTGGCGCCGCCGGCGGCACCGCGGCGGATGCCCAGGCGGTCGACCAGCGCACGGAAGCGCTGGATGTCCTTCTTCGCCAGGTACTGGAGCAGGCGGCGGCGCTGGCCGACCAGGATGAGCAGACCGCGACGCGAGTGGTGATCGTGCTTGTGCGTCTTGAGGTGCTCGGTGAGGTCCGAGATACGACGCGAGAGCATCGCGACCTGGACCTCGGGGGAGCCGGTGTCGCCTTCCTTGGTGGCGAACTCCGACATGATCTGCTTCTTCGTAGCGGCGTCGAGCGGCACGCGTACTCCTCGTGGGTCTTCGTGGCCATCGAGTGCCCCAGGTCGAATTCGCTGGGGATCTTCGGTAACTCGGGTGGCGGGTGATCGGCCGATGATGGTCGGTCGCCGATTCCGGACAGACCGGAAGGCGTACACAAACGGCCGTCACACAGCGTACCAGCCAGTCAAGACGTCAACGCACGGATGGAGTGGTAGACGTCGAACACCGCCAGACAGAGCGGGACGATCGTCAGTAGTACGAAGGATTCCGCGATCTCCAGGAAGCGGCCCCAGAACGGGGTGACGCCCTTGCGCGGCACGATCAGCCCTATGGCGACGACGAGGGCGGCGATGCCCGCGACGGCGGCGGCCAGCCAGACCGTACGGATGTCGAGCCCCGTGCCGTCGCCCCGCAGGGCCTCGCGGATGAGCGCCTCCGGGGGGTTCAGGCAGAGGCCGAGGCCCAACAGGACGAGGGCGCCGAGACCGGCGGCCAGGGCGCAGCCGACCTGGGTGGTGTAACTGAAGAGGTGGGCGCGCATCAGCATGGCGACGCCGGTGGCGAGGGCGAGCAGCTGGCCCCAGACGCCGTCGGAGAAGCCGAGGACACCGGCGGCGCCGACGGCAACCAGGGCGCAGCCGCCGACCAGGCCGACGAGCAGTTCGTGGCCGCGCCGGGCCTGGGCGGCGATGCGCTCGGGGTCGACGGGGGCGGGGGGCTCGGGGTCGCTGCCGTAGGCACCGGCGGCCGTACGGGGCGGCTCGAAGCCGATGGGGAGGCGGGCGAAGCGGGTGGAGAGGCCGGGCAGGAAGGCGAGTGCTCCTACGGAGAGCGCGGCGCAGACGGCGGCGGTCTCGGCGGGCGCCATGCCGGTGGTGATGGCGACGAACGTCACCAGGAGGCCGACGGCGGAGGCGAAGACGAACGCGACGAACGGGCCGTCGCCGCCGGGGGCGACGATGGTCAGGATCACGGACGCGACGAGTACGGCGGCGCAGGCGAGCAGGAACTGGAGCCGGCCGACGCCCTGCCCGTCCGCGAAGGGCAGCAGTCCGGAACCGGCGACGGCGGCGTTGGCCATCGAGCCGATGCCGAGCGCGACGGACGAGCCCCGGTCGTCGTACACCCGGGCCCGGACGCCCGCGACGGCGAGCAGCATGACGGCGGTGACGCCGGCCAGGACGCCCGGCAGGCCGTGGGCGTCGTGGCGGGGGTCGGCGGTCCAGAGCACGAAGGCGAGCAGTGTCAGGAGGACGGCGCCGCCGAACAGCCCGGCGCCGCGCATGGCGCGGTCGGTCCACAGGGTGCGGTCGCGGGCGACGGCGGAGGCGACGGCGTCGGAGACGTCGTCGAAGACCGCCGGGGGCAGGGACTCGGCGAAGGGGCGCAGCGAGAGCAGTTCGCCGTCGAGGATGCGCTGGGAGGCCAGGGAGCGGGCACTGTCGAGGACGGTGCCGTCGCGGCGTACGAGGTGGTAGCCGACGGGGGCGCCGGCCTCGGGACTCTGGCCGGACAGCCGCAGGATCTCCGGGTGGAGGTCGGCGACGGCGATGTCCTCGGGCAGCGCGACGTCGATCCGGCCGTCCGGGGCGACGACGGTGATCCGGCAGAAGCCGGTTCCGCCGCTGGACGGGGCGGGTGTGCCCGGTCGGCCGGTGCCGGTGGCCGCCGTGTGGGCCGTCATACTCACGTGCTGCATCCCCTCGTGGTTTCCCTGCGCCCGGTGCCCGCGTCGCACCGTTCGTGCCGTACGCGCCGCTCGCGCCGGCCGTGTGTCCGCTCTCCCGCGCCTTGTTCTTCGTGCCGCGCCATGTGCGCCGTGTCGCGCCGTGTTCTTCGTGCCGCGCCTTGTTCTTCGTGCCGCGCCTTGTTCTTCGTGCCGCGCCATGTGCGCCGTGTCGCGCCGTGTTCTTCGTGCCGCGACGTGTCGCCCGGTCCGTGTCGCGGCACGTCGGATCCGGATCGGTCGGTCCGTGCCACGCCGTGCCGCGGTCGCGCCCTGGTCGTGGCGCGCCGCGGTCGTGGCGTACGCCGCGCGTCGGGCGCCCGTGGCGTACGGCTCGCGGCGCTCGCCCCGCCCCGTACGTCGGGCGCCGCACGCGATGTGCCGCCCGGTGACCCGCCGGCTCCGCCGAGTTGCCGCGTCGGACCCCGAATGACCCGGTTTTCGACGGAAGTTCACGCGTGCGCGCACGCGCCGGGCCACCCTACCGCCGGGCGGCGGACCGCCGCGCACGTAGGATTCTTCCCCGCGGATGGAGCCCGTCGCCACGGGGGCGCCGGTGGGAACTCTTCTGTCCGGCAAGGGAATTGGTGAGCTGTGAGTCAGATCGTCGTGAAGCGCCCGCCCCGGGCCCTGCCCGCCGACGTGCCCGGCGAGCAGGTGCAGGTACAGCCCCCTCCCCCGCTGCCCCGGGGGCAGCAGGAGGGCGCGCTGATGCAGCTGCTGCCGATGCTGGGCATGGGCGGTTCGGTCGTCTTCTTCTTCATGACGCCGAATCCGATCATGCGCATCATGGGCATGGTGATGATCGCCTCCACGATCGCCATGGCCATCGCGATGCTGGTGCGGCACCGGCGGGGCACCCAGGGGGAACTCGCGGACCTGCGGCGTGACTACCTCAAGTACCTGACGCAGACGCGGCGTACGGTGCTGAGGACGGCGCATCTCCAGCGGGACGCGCAGTACTACCTGCACCCGTCGCCGGAGCAGCTGTGGGCGCTGGTCGCCGAGGGCAGCCGGGTGTGGGAACGCCGCGTCGGGGACGAGGACTTCGGGCAGGTACGGATCGGGCTGGGCAGTCAGCAGCTCGCCACGGCGCTCATCGAGCCCGAGACCGCGCCGGTGGACGAGCTGGAGCCGCTCACTGCGGGGGCGATGCGGCAGTTCCTCACCGCGCACAGTGTGCTGGACGGGCTGCCGATGGCTGTCTCGCTGCGCGCCTTCTACCACCTGACGGTGACCGGCGAGACGGAGTCGGTGCACGCCACGGCGCGCGCGATGGTCGGTTCGCTGGCGTCGCTGCACTCCCCCGAGGACCTGGTCGTCGCCGTGGTCGCCGGACGGGGCGCGACGGCGCGGTGGGAGTGGGCGAAGTGGCTGCCGCACGCGCAGGCGCAGGGCCCCGGCGACGGGGCGGGCAGCCGCCGGCTCATCACGTCCGACGTGCGGGAGCTGGAGGAGCTGCTGACGGGGCGGCTGGAGGGCCGTCCGCGCTTCCAGCCGGGCGGTCACCCGCTGCTGGACCAGCCGCATGTCGTCGTCGTCCTGGACGGGCTGTCGCTGCCCCCCGTGTCGGCGCTCGCGTCGCCCGAGGGGCTCCAGGGCGTGACGGTCGTCGAACTCGTACCGGGCGAGGTCAACGGGGCGCGCGGCGGGCTGTCGGTGGAGGTGCACCCCGGCTCGCTGCGGCTGGAGTCGGGGCAGGGCATGGTCTACGAGGGGGAGCCCGACCGGCTGAGCCCCGAGGCCGCCGAGGCGCTGGCCCGTCAGCTGGCGCCGCTGCGGATGGCGACGGGCGGCGACGACGACGAACCGCTGCTCGCCAACCTCGACTTCACCGATCTGCTGAATCTGGGCGACGCGGCGTCCGTCGATGTCACACGCACCTGGCGGCCCCGTTCGCAGGCGGAGCGGCTGCGCGTGCCGATCGGTGTCGGTGAGGACGGCGCGCCCGTCATGCTGGACCTGAAGGAGGCGGCGCAGGAGGGCATGGGGCCGCACGGGCTGTGCGTCGGTGCCACCGGCTCCGGCAAGTCCGAACTGCTGCGCACGCTCGTACTGGGTCTGGCCGTCACGCATTCGTCGGAGACGCTGAACTTCGTCCTCGCCGACTTCAAGGGCGGCGCCACGTTCGCGGGCATGTCGCAGATGCCGCACGTCGCGGCGGTGATCACCAACCTCGCGGACGACCTGACGCTGGTCGACCGGATGGGTGACTCGATCCGCGGCGAGCTCAACCGCCGCCAGGAGATGCTGCGCGACGCGGGCAACTATTCCAACATCCACGACTACGAGAAGGCGCGGGCGGCGGGCTCCCCGTTGCAGCCGATCCCGTCGCTGGTCCTGGTCATCGACGAGTTCAGCGAACTCCTCACCGCGAAGCCCGACTTCATCGAGATGTTCGTCCAGATCGGGCGCATCGGGCGTTCCCTGGGTGTCCATCTCCTGCTGGCGTCGCAGCGGTTGGAGGAGGGCCGGCTGCGCGGGCTGGAGACGTACCTCTCGTACCGCGTGGGTCTGCGTACCTTCTCGGCGGCGGAGTCGCGCGCGGCGCTGGGTGTGCCGGACGCGTACCAGCTGCCGAACGTACCGGGTTCCGGCTATCTGAAGTACGGCACCGACGAGATGGTGCGGTTCAAGGCCGCGTACGTCTCCGGCGTGTACCGCGCCGACGCGCGGCCCGTCGCGGGCACCGGGGGGCCGCTGCCGGTCGACCGCAGGCCGGTGGCGTTCACCGCGGCGCCGGTGCCGGTGCACTACGTCGAGCCGGCCGGCCGGACCACGGTGCCGGACGCGCGCACCACGTCGGAGGACGACGCGCTGGCCGACTCGGTCCTGGACGTGATCGTGCGGCGGCTTGAGGGGCGCGGCGCGGAGGCGCACCAGGTGTGGCTGCCGCCGCTGGACAACCCGCCGCCGCTGGACGAGCTGCTGCCGGGGCTGTCGAACGTCGAGGGTCGCGGGCTGACGCAGCCGGGCTTCGAGGGCGCCGGGCGGCTGGTCGTACCGCTGGGTGTAGTGGACAAGCCGTACGAGCAGCGGCGCGACACGCTGTACCGGGACTTCTCCGGCGCGGCGGGGCACATGCAGATCGTGGGCGGTCCGCAGTCGGGCAAGTCGACGCTGCTGCGCACACTCGTCGCCGGGTTCGCGCTGACGCACACGCCGCGGGAAGTGCAGTTCTACGGGCTGGACTTCGGCGGCGGCGGCCTGTCGTCGGTCGCCGGGCTGCCGCACGTGGGAGGGGTGGCGTCGCGACTCGACCCCGAGAAGGTGCGGCGGACGACGGCCGAGGTGTACGGCATCCTGACGCGCCGCGAGGAGTACTTCCGTACGGCGGGGATCGACTCCATCAACACCTTCCGCAGGATGCGGGAACGGGGCGAGATCTCGGCGGCCGACCAGCCGTGGGGCGATGTCTTCCTGATCATCGACGGATGGGGCAACTTCCGCACCGACTATGAGGGGTTGGAGCCCGCCGTTCTGGAGATCGCGGCACGCGGACTCGGTTACGGCATCCATCTGGTGCTGACGGCGTCACGCTCCATGGAGGTGCGCGCCAACCTCAAGGACCACCTGATGAACCGGCTGGAACTGCGCCTCGGCGACACCATGGACTCCGACCTGGACCGCAAGGCGGCGGCCAACGTGCCCACGGGGGTGCCCGGACGGGGTCTGACGCCGGAGCGGCTGCACTTCATGGCGGCGGTGCCGCGCATCGACTCCATCAACTCCGACAGCGACCTGTCGGAGGCGACCACCGCGATGACGCAGGAGGTCACCCGGCACTGGACGGGGCCGGGCGCCCCCGCCGTACGGCTGCTGCCGCGCGAACTGGCGGCGGCGACGCTGCCGACAGGCGCCGATCAGCCGCACCGCGGCGTGGCGTTCGGGATCGACGAGAACCAACTGGAGCCGGTGTTCGCCAACTTCGACCGGGACCCGTTCTTCCTGGTGTTCGGGGAAAGCGAGTCCGGCAAGTCGAACCTGCTGCGGCTGCTGATCACACGGCTGTCGGAGCGGTACGACGGGGACGCGGCGAAGTTCTTCGTCATCGACAACCGGCGCGCGCTGCTGGACGTGACGCCGGCGTCGCACCTGGCGGAGTACGTGCCGATGTCGAACAACATGGACCACCACGTGGACGCACTGTCGGACCTGATGCTGCGCCGTACGCCGGCGGCCGACGTCACGGCGCAGCAGCTGCGCGAGCGGAGCTGGTGGCGGGGGCCGACGGTGTTCGTGGTCGTCGACGACTACGACCTGGTGTCGACCTCCAGCGGCAACCCGCTCAACAAGCTGACGGAGCAACTGCCGTTCGCCCGGGACGTGGGGGTGCGCTTCATCATCGCGCGCAGCGCGGCGGGCGCCAGCCGGGCCTCGTACGAGCCGTTCATGCAGCGGATGATGGAGCTGGGCGCGCAGGGCGTGCTGCTGTCGGGCGACCCGCAGGAGGGCGACATCCTGGGCGGCGTACGGGCCCGCCCGATGCCGCCCGGCCGGGGCGTCTTCGTCTCCCGGCAGCGGGGCAACCCGCTGGTCCAGACGGGGCTGATGCCCTCGCCGGAGGGGTGACGGGCGGGGGCGGGACCGGCTGAGGCGGTGGTGCCCGCGCGGTGGTGCCCGGGCGGTCGTGTCCGCGCGGTCGTTCCCGCGTAGACACGACGGAAAAGTGGATACGGCGGCGGGGGGCACCTCCCGCGCGTGCCCCCCGCCGCCGTCATGGTCGTGCCGGCGCTTCCAAACGAGTTGAGAAGACGACTCGAGAAGCCGGGTTTAGAAGCCGGGTTTGAAGACGGGTTTAGAAGTAGCCGGCGGACTTCCGGTCGCCCGCCTGGTACGCGGGGCCTGCCTCGCGGACCTTGCGGGCGATGTCCTTCAGCGCGTTGTGGATCTGACGCGTCTCGTTGTCCCACTTCTTGTGGGCGGCATCGGCGGCGGTCTTGGCCTCGCCCTCGAACGTCGAGGAGACGCTGCGGATCTTCGCCTGGATGGCCTCAAGGCTCTCGTCGAGCCGGTTGGCCTGCTTCTCGATGACCGAGGCGGCCTGCTCCAGCGAGCCGTACGTCACGACCATGGTGCCGTCGTTGTTCTGGGCCACGAGTCCTCCTGTTTCCTGTCGGTGTGGTGGGTGGTGCGCGGTGGGTGATGCGGTGCGCGGTGAGTGGTGACTGGTGTGCAGTGCGCGTGAGGTGCGCGCGGTGAGGTGGACGGCTGTCAGTAGCCGGAGATGTTCGACGTCGCCTTCGCCGTGGCGGCGGAGTCGCCGGAGAAACCGGCGGTCACGTCGACACCGTTGAGGGCCGCGTAGACCTCGTCCTCGGTGTTGCCCGCGGTGGTGCGGGTGACCTGGATCGCTTCCTGGAAGTTGAGCAGCATCTTCGCGATGCGGACCATGCCCGCGTTGATCTCGGACTGCTTCGCGTCGAACGCGCTGGCTCCGATGCCCTTCCAGGCACCTTCCAGGCTGTCGATGACGCCCTGGAGGTTCTTCAGTTGTCCCTTGACGTCCTCGAACTTGATCGTGATCTCGTCCTGGAAATCCTTGAGACTCTGATCGCCGACCTTCTGGACTGCCATATGTCAGTCTCCTTTTTGTTGGTTTCGCAGCTGCTCGTCAGTTGCTGCGTGGGTGTTTCGGTGAATGGTCCGGGCGTGGACGTACGTTCACGCGGTGCGGCGTTTGCGTACGACGGCGAAGGCGCTCCCGGCCAGTACGGCGACGACCGCCGCTCCGCCGAGGATCAGCCCCCAGGGGCTGTCGTCATCGGTGTCGGCCGCGGCGTTGGCCGCGTCAGTGTCCGTGTCCGTGTTCTTCGCGGTGTCCGCGCCGGGCTTGGGCGGAGTGGACGCGGAGCCGTCCTTCGAGGAACCCGAACCCTCCGGCGATTCGTCGGCCGTGGTCCGCTCGTTGGTGAGCGGGCTGACGTCCGGATCGCCGGGCTTGCCGATGCCGCGGTTGATGGCGGCGTTGGGGCGGACGATGCCGTGGCCGAGGAAGTTGCTGACGGTGCCGGGCTTCCAGTCGTCGCCCCGGCCGGCCGACTCGAACATGACCCGGAGGACCTGGTTCGCGGTCCAGTCGGGGTGGGCGGACCAGATGAGGGCGGCGGAGGCGGAGGCGAGGGCGGTGGCGGCGCTGGTGCCGCCGTCGCCGTCGCAGTACTTGGTGAAAGTTTCGTCGCACCAGCCGGGGATGTCGTTGCCAGGGGCTGCGATGTCGACGAAGTCGCCGTGCTGGGAGTAGGCGGCCACCTTGCCCTCGGAGTCGGATGCCGCGACACCGACCACCTCGGGATAGTTGGCAGGGTACTCAGCCTTGTTGGCCTTGTCTCCGGTGTTTCCGACGGCAGCGAAGAGCAACTTTCCCTTTTCGTGGGCGTACTTCACCGCCTCCTTTTCCTGGTAGCTGAGGAGCTGACCGCCGATCGACATATTGATGATCTTCGCATCGCCGTCAGCCGCAGCACGGATGGCATCGGAGTTGTCAAAGGAGTTCGATTTGTGTCGCTCCTGGAAAGGCTCGTCAGCTACACGCAGGGGGATGACCTTGGCTCCGGGAGCAAGCCCCTGAAGGCCGCCGCCTTCGCCGGTGCCAACGATCAGTTCGGCCATCGTTGTTCCATGGCCTTGATAGTCGTCTGTCGTGCCGTCTGTCTCCGTCGCGTCCCAGCCCTTCAAGACCTGCCCTTTGAGGGATGGGCTCGAGGCGTTGACGCCGCTGTCAATGACGGCAATCTTGATACCCTCGCCCGTGGTCGACTTCCAGATGTCCTCAACACGCATCGCGTCGAGATACCACTGCTTCGACTGGGTATCGGCGGCTGCCGCCACCGGAGCGACGCCACCTACGCTCAGCAGCGAGGCTCCGATCGCAGCAACCGCGAGCAGCGGACTGCGGCGTAGGCCGTATGACACGGCTCGCTTTCGGCCCTGGCTCATTCCTGCCGTCATTCCGACTTCCGAACCTTCCGCTGTGTCTACTCGATGACTGGTGGCACGGCAGCACGGCGTCGCACCGTTTGCGCCTCTGCGTCGTCCGCCCGGTCTTCCGGACGGGGCTGTCCGGGCCGTTCTTGCTCGTCGCGGTCCGACTGCCGACCACGTCGGCTGCCAGACAGTCCGGACCCACCGGCGGTGAACCCGCCCGCGCCGCCACTGATGGGCGTACCGCCACTCCGTGGATTACCCACGACTCCGTTGGAATTGGGCGTGCTCACACTCCCTGCGGGTCTCGCCGATGACGTTGAACGGCCAGGCATCGCGCTCTGGCCACCAACCACGTTTCCACGAGGAATGCGCGACCCGGAAGTGCCCCCGCCGGAGGCACGCTGCGGCGTCCCACCCACAATGCCGCTGCTCCGGTTGGCAAGGGGTCCGGAAGACGTTCCTGCACCGGATCGGCCGACTACGGATTGCCCTCCTGAACTCGGGCGGCCGACCACGGGGCTCTGGCCGGCTCTCGACGCTCCGCCGGCCCCTGCACCGGGGCCCATGGCAGTCGGCCTACCAACCGGGGAAGACGACCTGTTCGCCCCTGCGGCCCCCGAGGTACCGCCGCCCATCGCAGTCGGCCGGCCAACCGGCGAGGACGACCTGCCCGCGCCTCCAGTCCCCGAAGCACCACTGCCTCCGCCCAAAGCGTTGGAGCGCCCCAGGGGCCCCGTGCCGCCGCCTCCCGTGCTGGTCCTCGCGACAGGACCCGCCCCTGGGCCCCCTCCTCGCGGCGGGACCGAAGGGCCCGGTCGAGCGGATCCACCCCGTGGGGGAGAACCGAAGCTTGGCCCCAACGGTAGAACCTGGCTGTTTCCGGCCGGAGGACCGCCGCTCACTGGGGTAGGCGGCGTGGAGCCAGGGCTACTTGTGATGGGTGGCAGTGTCGCAACACTGTCGATCTCCATGGAGGTGCTGGGGGTGGGCCTCACGGGGACGAGACCGTCCGTGTCAGTGCGGGGTGCCCGGTCCTTGCCCTCTCCCTCGGCCCGTACTGCGCTCGACCGCTCAGCCGACGAATCCCGAAAGTCCGCTGGCTCGTAGCCACCTGACTCGGAAGCGCCTTCGCGCCATCCTCTGGACGGCTCCGGCACCGCCGCCCCCAGCATCTTCGGCAGTTCCGGCTCCTTCACCCCCGCCAGTGACTGCTCCGACACCGCGTAGAACGACGCCAGGCGGTTCATCTGGTTGATGGCCTCCTGGCGGTTCTCCTCCGCCTGTACGGCCTGCTTGTACTCCGGGTTGTCGTCGCGCTGTTCCGTGACCGGGAAGTCCTTCGGCGCGCGGCGGTCGGCCCGGTTGTCGCGAGGGGGCTTGGCGCTGCGGACCGAGGTCAGGCCGGTGGCCGCCACGGACATCTGGGTGCCGACGACGTTCGCGAAGGAAGCCAGGCCCCAGGCGTAGCCGGCGAGTTCCTGGCCGTAGCGCTGGAACTCCGTCGCCGCCTCGCTGTGCCAGTCCGTCGCCTTGACGAAGTCGCTCAGACCCTGCGCGGCCTCGTTGAGGCTCGTCTTCGCCCGTTCGAGGTTCTCGCCCGCCTTCTCCAGGTCCGAGGGGTTCGCACCGTCGAGAAGGTCGAGCATGTCGTTGAGCGCCCGGTCCTCGAAGCTCGTCCTGGCGAAGAGTCCGCCGGAGATCCCGAAACCGAAGCCCCAGTCGTCCAGCTTCGCCACCGCGCGCTCGGCCGCGTCCGTCGTGCCGAACGCCGTCTCGATGCGGTCCGTGTCCTCGTTCTGCTGCCGCTCCTGGGGGGAGAGCGGCGGCGGCTGCGTTTCTTCACTCATGGCTCGTCACCCCAAGTCCTTCGTTCCGCTCGTGGCGTCCTGGCGCGGCGCCTCTGCCGCTTCGGACCGCTCCTGACGCCGCTGCCGCTCCTGTGCCTCGCGCTGCTCGTCCAGACCTGTCTGAATGGTGTGGAATCGGTGGCGCAGATCGTCCTCGACGTTGTCGTAGCCGACGTCGGCCGCGTGCACACCGATGCTCAGCAGCTCGATCTGATCACCGAGGGACTTGGACAGCGAGACCAGCGACTTGTGCACCCGGTTGTACTGCAACGAGAAGCCCTCGGCCTCGTCGAACTTGCCGGGGCCGCTGAACGACGAACGCGGCACTCCCTGGGACGCGATCTCACCCGTGCCCGCCGCGCCGCCCTCGAACTCCGAGAGCAGCGAGTTGATCTGACTCTGGAACCTCTTCAACGCCCCTACGCCGCGTTCGAGATCACTCGCCATCGGAGCCCCCGCTCACGCCACTCACCGACTCAGGCACGATCCCCGTTCCTCTCCCCGTCTTCTTCAGCTGGCTTGGTCTTCTTCAGCTGTCCTGCTCCGCGATCACGGCGGACCGGTGCGTTCAGGCAGTCCCGCGCAGTCCCGCGTGCTCTCGCCCGCTCCCGCGCACTCTCGGTGACCGACCGGTGATCGCTCGGTACCACTCTAACTACTCGCCCGTAGACCTCTAAGTGCTTTGCGTGCCCTGTGACTTGACTGACGCGCCGGAACCTTCGTCCGTTCCACGGGGCCCACCCGTGACGTTCACCGGACCTCCCCGACCCGTCGCGCCCGGCGGCGTGCGTCGCGCAGCGCGACGGAACCACCCGTGATCGCCGCCACCAGGACGACACCTCCGACGACGACGTACGTCGCGAGGCGGGAGTTGCGTTCCTCGGCGGTCTCACCGAGATGCACCTCGGCCGCTGTCGGCGCTTCGGCGCGGGTCACTCCTTCGTGTGGCACCGGTTGCTCGACGGGCTTCTCATCCTCGGTCAGCGCGCGGACCGGATCCACCACTCCCCAGCCGACGAGGCGGTCGCGGCCCGGGATGGCGCGTTCCGCCGTCTGCTGGATCTGCGCGACGATCTGCCGCTGCGTCCAGGTGGGGTGTTTGCTCTTGATCAGGGCGGCGATTCCCGCGACGTACGGGGCGGAGAAGCTGGTGCCGTTGTCGGCGCAGTGGCCGCCTCCGGGGACGGTGGTGACCATGTCCACCCCCGGCGCGGCGATGCCCACGAACTCACCCGACTGGGAGAACGAGGCGCGCTCGTTGTTGCGGTCGGAGGCGGCGACGGCGAGGACGCCGTCGTACGACGCGGGGTAGGTCTCCTTGACCTCGCCGTCCAGGCCGTCGTTGCCCGCCGAGGCGACGACCACGATCTCCGCCGCGAGAGCCCGGTCCACGGCCTGTTCCAGCTTCGGTGTCGGCTTCAGGGCGTCCGTCGTGTCCTGGGAGATGTTGATGACGTCGGCGTCCTGCTCGATCGCGTGGTCGATGGCGACGGCGAGCGTCTCGGCGGTGCCGTTGCCGAACGCGTCGTTCTGCTGGATCGGAATGATCCTGGCGCCGGGCGCGAGGCCGACGAAGCCGGTCCCCTCGCCGGTGCGCGCCGCGATGATGCCGGCGACCTTGGTGCCGTGGCCGACGATGT
Organism: Streptomyces sp. NBC_01498; assembly: GCF_036327775.1. Classification (NCBI taxonomy): domain Bacteria; kingdom Bacillati; phylum Actinomycetota; class Actinomycetes; order Kitasatosporales; family Streptomycetaceae; genus Streptomyces; species Streptomyces sp. NBC_01498. The sequence continues at coordinate 1,653,364 of NZ_CP109598.1, forward strand.
CCGTGGTGCCGTTCTCGGCGCCCCGATCGAGCTTGTTGCCGTTGTCGTCCGCGGCGTTCGGCGGGATGAGGTTGCGGCCGCTGCCGACGTCCACCGCCTCGGCGAGCTGAGGGTGCTTGACGTCGACGCCGGTGTCGATGACGGCGACGCGCACGTTCTTGCCGGTCGACTGCTTCCACAGCTCGTCGAGCAGCACCCGCTGGAGCGCCCACGGCTTGCCCTCGTACCGCTCGCCATCGAAGGTGCACTGCCCCGTGTCCGCCGCTGCGGTGGGCGCCGGCGGCGTGACGAGGGCGAGCGCGGCGAGGCCGAGGACCGTCGCCACCGTGCCCAACGTGCGCCACGTGGGTGGGGAGTTGGTGGTGCGCGCGGCCGACCGGGGACGGGCAAGGATGCCGGTGTGGGTGCCTGTCCCGATGCCTGTCCCAGTGTCGGTTCGGGTGCCGGTGCCGGTGTGGGCGTCTGTGCAGGTGTCGGTGTCGGTGTGCGTCATGACTGCCCCCGACCTACGAACCCTGCGGCTGACGGGCGTCACCGGTCGACAGCCTCGGCCCCGTCGGGAGGAAGGCGGACCAGGCGGCGGGCACCGGTGCGGCGTCCACGTTCTGGTAACCGAGCCGGTTCTGGGCCTTCCGTACCTCGGCCTGGCTGTTCTGCTTGTCCTTCTCCGAGCCGGAGTCACCGATGCCCGCGTCGTCGGTCGCGTTGTCGCCGTTGGACTGCATCGCGTACCGCAGACCGGTGTCGGTGACCAGGAAGAGAAAGCCGGACTTGGTCGAACCCCCCGTGAACTGACGGAAGAGCTGGCCGGATCCGGGGGTGACGTACGCGCTCGTCGCCCCGGTCGCGAGCGGCGCCGGGAAGCCGGTGCCGGCCCAGGTGCTGAGGGTCGACTCGCCGCTGTCCTCGTCCACCTCGCGCAGCACGCTGCAGACGGTGTCGCGGCCGGGCTCCGCCGCGCCGACGGAGTTGACGGCGTCGGGCATGCTCTCCGGCCAGTCCTTGTCCTGGCCGAACGGGGCACCGGGCCGGAAGGTCGCGGCACTCACGGACGTGGCTTCGCCGCTTCCGCTGACATCGATCATCTCCGGGCTGTCGAGCAGCAGGTGCGCGGTGAAGTCGGAGACTGGCGCCACCCGGCCCGCCAGAACGACGTAGTACTGGTTCCTGGTGCCGTTCGTGGCGGTGAGGACGGTGCCGACCTTGTCGAGCCGGGGAGCCAGGTCGCCCCCGACGCCCGCGTCGACGCCGGGAGTCTCCCCGATGTCGGGGAAGCCGATGGGGTCGCCCTCGTGCAGGGTGTCCAGCCAGGCCGCCGAGACTCGCTGGGGCTCACGGTCACCGCCGACGAGTACTCGCAGCAGCACGTCGTCCTTCGCGTCCACGACGTACGACGTGCCCGTCCGGTCCACGATGTGGCGCGTCTTGTCCGGCCCCTCCACGTAGAGCAGTTCACCGCCGGTGAGCCGGCTCGGGCCCTCCGTCCTGTTCCGTTCGCGCTCCGCGAAGACGAACGCCGCCTTCTCGATGGCCCGGCCGCCCTCGCCGGGGCGCTCGCAGACCGCCCAGCGCTTGGCCGCGCCGGCCTCCTTGGCGTCGGGCAGCCGGTCGGGGGCGTAGGGGATGCCGAGAGTGGCCCCGTGCGGGATCTTGCCGTTGTCGAGCACGGACTCGTCGACGTTGATGACCTTGCCCTTGTCCGGGTTCAGGAGCAGTTTGGCCGACGACATGTTGAGCACCGGGTGGAGCTGGATCTTGCCCTTCGTGTCCAACACCACGTAACGGGTGGTGGACTTGCTCGCGATGATGACGTTCTCGCCGGGCGTGTTCCACTGCTTGGGCGCCACCGGCTTGAACATGCCCCAGGCGCCGAAGACCGCGAGGATGACCACGGCGACGATCATCCCGGGGACCACGCCGCGCAGCGGCCGGGGCGCGCCCTCCTCGGAACCGGTCGAGTTCGGCTGCACGAACTGCGCGATGAGCCTTCGCTTCGCGAAGGTGTAGGCGTTGAGTTCGTCCCGTCGTGATGCCATCTGTCCGCTGTCCCTCTCCCCCACTGCGCGGCCGGCGGGCCCTCCTCACAGGGAGGGTTGCCGTGGTTCCGGCCCCCTACTATGCATGCTGGCAAACACCGAAGGCTGCTCAGGTACGCTGACCGACCGGCCAACGGCCCACGGGGAAAAGGCCATTAGGGACAGAGGGGGCAACGCGGGGATGGGTACGGCGACGCGCCAGCGCGGTGGGCGGACATCCGGGCAGGCCCCCGGTTCACCCGGATCGTCCCGGAGGGAACGCCGCGACGCCCGGGGTTCCGACCCCTCGCTCACGTCGGCCGCGACGGCGCGCCCCGTGCCCGCCACGACCACCCTGCGGCCGCTCTCCCGTACCGGCCACATCGGCCCTTTCCAGCTGCGGCAGTTGGTGCTGGTGGAGCTGGCACTCGCACTGGTCGCCGGGGGCCTCGTGCTCGGCGGACTGTGGATGATCCCGGCCGCCGCCCTCGCCTGTGTGCTGGCCGTCTTCGCACTTCTGCGACGACGGGGCCACGCCGTCCAGGACTGGCTCGCCACCGTTCTCTCCCTTCGCGCACGTGAACGGGCGGCGAACCCCGCGGCACCGGACGTCGACCCGTCGCTGGCCCCGGTCACCGAGTGCCTTCCGGCGCTGCGCCCGTACACGTACGTCGACCGGGACCGCCGCACCGTCGGAATGCTCGGCGACGGGGGCTTCCTGACGGCGGTCGTCCGTGTCGAGGCGAGCGGGTCCGCGCTGCGGCCCGCCTTCGGGGCGCGTGCACTGCCGCTCTCGCTCCTCGGCGGCGCCCTGGAGGTCGACGACATCCGGCTGGAGTCGGTGCAGTTGGTGCAGCAGGTGCGTTCGGCGCCGGCGCCCCATCTGCCGGCCCGGTCGGTGGCCCGGCTCTCGTACGTACCTCTTCAGGAGAAGACCGGCGCCCCGGCCCTGCGCCTGACCTGGGTGGCGGTGAAGCTCGACCCCGAACTGTGCCGGGAGGCGGTGGAGGCGCGCGGGGGCGGCGTCGAGGGCGCCCAGCGCTGCCTCGTGCGGGTCGCGGACCATGTGGCGAGCCGGATCACCGGGGCGGGGTTCCGGGCCGTCGTCCTCGACCAGGAGGAGCTGAACTCCACCATCGCGACGTCCGCCTGTGCCAGCCCCGTACGCGCCGCCCTCGTCGGCCGCCCCGACGTCGCCCCGACGCGGCGCACCGCCGAGACGGCGCGCGTCTGGCGGTGCGACGACCGCTGGCACACGACCTACGCGGTGAACAGGTGGCCGGAGTTGGGGCGCGGGGCGGCGCCGCTGCCCAAGCTGGTGTCACTGCTGACGGCCACCCCGGCGTACGCGACGACGTTCAGTCTCACGCTGCGGCGCGGCGCCCATCTGGGAGCCATGAACGTGAACGGCCATGTACGGATCACGGGCGGCAGCGACACCGAACTGGTCGGCGTACGGCGCCTGCTGGAGCAGGCCGCGCGGTCGGCGAAGGTGGGTCTCGTCCGCCTGGACCGCGAGCAGTTGCCCGGTGCCCTGGCCACTCTTCCGTTGGGAGGCGCGCGATGAGCGGGCTGCGTACCCTGCTCGGCCCCCGCCACGCGGGACACACCGTTCCCGCCGACGCGCTCGGCGCGCTGACCCTGCCCGTCGGGGACGACGGCGTGGTGATCGGTGACGACGCGGAGGGCCGCCCCCAGTTGGTGGGCTTCCACCGCTCCGCGCCGTACGACGTGCTGCTGATCGGCGGCCTCTGGACGGCGCAGGTGATCGCACTGCGCGCGGCGGGCACCGGGGCGCGTGTGGTGGTCGAGACGGGGCGCGCCCAGGCGTGGACGTCGCTGGCGCAGGCCGCCGGCGCGGGCCTGGAGTGCATCACCCTGCACGACGTGGGGCGGGTGCCGCCGCAGGGTCCCACGGTGGGCAGCCCCGTGGTGGTCGTACGGGACGCGGGCATGCGACCGCCCCGTGGCCGTGTGGTGTCGGCGCCGTGGCAGTCGGTACTGACGTTGCTGCCGTATCTCAGCCCCGTGGCGCCCCGGTTGATGCGGAACTCGACGCTCGTCGGCGTTCAGCGGGTGTCGCCCCAGGAGGCCGGACAGATCGGCCGGATCCTGGGACTGACGACCTCGGAGAGTGAAGCGCTGCCGACGCTGGCTGACGGCGTCACCCTGTGGTGCGCCGGCCGCGAGCGGCACTGGGTGATGACGAGCCCCACCGACGCCGAGTCGGGACTGCTGGGCACGGCTCGCAGGATGGACTGAGGCACGCCCCGTACGCGGGGCGGGGGCGGAGCGTACGGGGCGTGGCGCGGTGCGTGCGGTGTGAGGTGGAGGGTGCCGGGCGGCGCGGGGTGAGACGGGGCGTACGGGGCGTGGGCAACGGTGCGGGCGTACGGAGCCTGCCTGCCCGGCGGCCCGGTGGGAGTGACCCGACGGGAATCGCCGGACCGCACGTGCCCGGCGGTTCTAGGATCCGTAGGAGCGCGCGTCGGCGGCCTGTCCGGGCCCCACGCGTGCGGATCGCTCAACTCAGCCGTTTCGAAGGGAAGGCCAGACCGATGGGGACCGCGCAGGAGAAGGACGAGTTGTACGCCCTCGACATCTCGGCTGTCGAGTGGCTCAGCGCCCCCGGCACCAGCGAGGACGAGGAGCGGGTCGAGATCGCTCATCTGCCCGGTGGGGCGGTGGCGATGCGGTCGTCCCTGGATCCCGACACCGTGCTGCGGTACACGGAGGCGGAGTGGCGCGCGTTCGTACTGGGCGCGCGCGACGGGGAGTTCGACATCAAGTAGCGATCCTCCGCCGGAGGATCTTCACGGCGGGATCGACAGAAGCGGCGGAATCCGTCCGGTCCGGGCGCGGCGGTGCTCCGCCCCGTCCGGACGGGGCCGCGTTCCCCGAGCCGATACCGGATTGCCCCGAGCCGATACCGGATTGTTGGACGGTGCCCGGGGGTACGGCGAACGGGCAGCCGTTCATGGGCTGTTGTCACGGTTCGCCCGACTGTCGTCCTGACCGCCTGCCGTACCCGGATCACCCGGCGGCGGGGGGTGGCGCACGGGGCGGCGGACGACGGGCGGTCGGGCCTGCCGGAGTGGGCTTGCGGACGATTAGGGTGGGTCGGGGCGCACACGAACCCGCAGGCACGTCGGGAGCGTCCCAAGGGGTAGAGCCGGGCTGATCGAGCACAGCGGTCGCCCCCACCCACATCGGCACAAGGGTGCTCGACCACACCAGGAGGCAAAGTGAACAGCGATCGGGACGAGATCCGTGGGGACTGGAACAATCCCGTCGATGATCAGTCCGACGCGGAGCCCGTCGACCTGACGGGCGAGTTCACCATCGACTACACGCCGCCGGCCTGGTACACGCAGAACCCTTCGGGGGACACGTCGGGCGACGGTGCGGGCAGTCGGAGCTCAAGTCCTCCGCCGCCGCCTCCGAACGGGGCGCCGGTGGCCGTACCGGGGCTGCCTGCGGGAAGCGGGTACGAGCCCAACTGGCAGCACCGGCAGGCCCCCGCACCGCCGTCGTCGCCACCGTCGTCGCCGCCTCTGCCGCCGTCGGTCGATCCGGCTTCGCCCGCGACGGCGCCCGCGTCGGCCTCGGCCGGTGTCCCCACCGATTCCACCCACGCCCCCGCTGATTCCGCCGCTGCCGCTTCGGGCGGCGCCGCCACGGCGCCGGAACCGTTCGCGCAGCCTTTCGGCGCGGGTGATCTGGAAAGCGGGGCCACGATGCGCTTCTCCCCCGCCGCGCTGAAGCGCGAGATGGCCGAGATCGACGCCGCCAAGGAGGCGGAGGCCGCAGAGGCGGCGGACGCGGCGAAGGCTCCCGCCGACAGTGAGGCGAACGACGGGGCCACGGACGAGGGGGCGCCCGACGGGGCGGCTGACGTGGCCCTTGACGGTCCTGCCGGTTCCGGCCTGGCTCTCGGCCCGGACGGGGACTCGCCCGTCGGCGCGAACGACAGCGACAGCGCGAACGACAGCGACGAGCACGCGAACCAGGGCCGGGACGAGAGCTCCGGGGAAGGCGACGAGGGAGAGGTCAGGGGCGCCGAAGAGGACGCGGACGCAGCCGAGGACGCCCCGGCCGGAACCGCCGAGCCCGAGGTTGATGCCCAGTCTGTGAACCCGGATGCGTCGCCCGCGGGCGGCAGCGAAACTCGCGAAGGCGACAGCGACGTCACCGACTCCGTGGTCGACGGGGCCGCGGCAGACAGGGCAGACGCGCCGGGCGACGTCCAGGATGCCGAAGACGCTGACGACGCCGAGAGCGCCGAGGGCCGCACCGCTGAGCCGGCCGACGCGGTCGACGAGCCCGCCGACGCCGTCCCGGCGGACGACGCGGCCACACACAGCGTGTCGGACGCGGTCCCGGACGGGCCGTCGGACGCCCGCCCCTCGCTGGACACTCCCGCCGCCGCACCCGCGCCTGCACTGCCGTGGGCCACGTCCCCCGCGGGACCGGACTCCGCGCTGCCCCCGTTGCCGCCCGCCTTCCAGCCGGCCGCCCCGGCCGCCGCGCCGCAGTGGCCCGCCCAGCGGACCTCGCCCGGATACCACGCCGCGTCGCAGGGGCAGGGGCAGTCGCAGCCGCCCGCGATCCCGGCTGCTCCGGCGCCCGCGCCTCTGCCCGTTCAGCAGCACCAGCCCCAACTGCCCCCGGCCACGCCCGCCGTGTCGGCAGCCCCCGCCGCGACGGCGCAGCAGAGCGGCTACGGATTCCCGCAGCACGGGCAGCCCGGCCAGCCGGGCGGGCCCGCGCCTGCCAACGCGGGGCCCAACGCCCCGTACGCGCAGAACGGTTACGGATTCCCGCAGCCCGGACAGCAGGGCCAGCCGGTTCCACCCGGCCAGCAGGGGCAGCCCCAGCCCGTCCAGGGTGGTCAGCCGGGGCAGCACGCGCCGCAGCCCGGTTACGGATTCCCACAGCAGGGGCAGCCGGGTCAGCACGGACAGCAGAGTCCGCAGAGCCAACCCGTTCAGCACGGCCGACCCGCCCCGTACGCCCCCGGACAGCCGTCGCCCCAGGCGCACCAGCACCAGCACCAGCCGCAGCCGCAGAACCTGCCGGCGACGGCCTCGCCGGCGCCTCAACTGCCCGCTCAGCAGCACCAGCCGTACCAGCAACAGCCCCCGCAGGGCAGCGCGCCCGGACACGCCCCCGACGCCCCGCCCGTGGACCCGCGCTCCGGGCCCGGCTGGCCGACGGCGATGGCGCACGACCAGCGCGAGCGTTCGATGCCGGGCGCACCGCTCGGGTACACCGCCGCCGTCGAGTTGTCCTCCGACCGTCTGCTGCGCAACACCAAGCCGAAGGCCAAGAGCAGCCGCAACCCCTCCGGCGTCTCCCGATTCAAGATCGGGGCGAAGAAGGAGGAGGCGGAGCGGCAGCGCAAGCTCGAACTGATCCGCACGCCGGTGCTCTCCTGCTACCGCATCGCGGTCATCAGCCTCAAGGGCGGCGTCGGCAAGACGACCACCACCACGGCCCTCGGTGCCACGCTGGCGACGGAGCGGCAGGACAAGATCCTGGCGATCGACGCCAACCCGGACGCCGGTACGCTCGGCCGGCGCGTACGGCGTGAGACCGGCGCGACCATCCGGGACCTGGTGCAGGCGATTCCGTATCTCCACTCGTACATGGACATCCGCCGGTTCACCTCGCAGGCGCCGTCCGGGCTGGAGATCATCGCCAACGATGTGGACCCGGCGGTCTCCACGGCGTTCAGCGACGAGGACTACCGGCGCGCGATCGAGGTTCTGGGCAAGCAGTACCCGATCATCCTGACCGACTCGGGCACCGGCCTTCTCTACAGCGCGATGCGTGGAGTGCTGGACCTGGCGGACCAGTTGATCATCATCTCGACCCCGTCGGTCGACGGTGCGAGCAGCGCGAGCACGACGCTGGACTGGCTGTCGGCCCACGGGTACGCGGACTTGGTGCAGCGTTCCATCACGGTCATCTCCGGAGTGCGCGAGACCGGAAAGATGATCAAGGTCGACGACATCGTGCAGCACTTCCAGACGCGCTGCCGGGGCGTCGTGGTGGTGCCCTTCGACGAGCACCTGGCGGCCGGGGCCGAGGTCGATCTCGACATGATGCGGCCGAAGACGCGGGACGCGTACTTCGGCCTGTCCGCGCTGATCGCCGAGGACTTCGCGCGCGCCCAGCAGCAGCAGGGGCTGTGGACGGCGGACGGCAACCCGCCCCCGCACCTCGCGCCGCCGATGCCGGGGCAGCAGGGCGCGTACCAGGGGCAGCCGGGCCAGTACCAGGGCCAGCAGCCGTACGGACAGGCGCCGGGGCAGGCACCGGGGCAGCCGTACGGGTACCCGCAGGCACAGCCCGGCCAGCCCGGCCTCCCCGGTCAGCCCGGGTACCCCGGGCACCAGGCGCCGGGGCAGGAGCCGTACGGGTACCCGCAGGCGCCGCAGGCTCCGGGGCAGTACGGGCAGGGCCAGGCCGCCGGACAGGCTCCGGGCCAGCAGCCCGGCGGCCCCGGCTCCGGCCCCGCTCCCGGCCAGCACTACTACCCGCAGCAGCCCTATCCGCAGCAGCAGGGCTGGCAGCAGTCGCTGCCCTCACAGGCCCAGTCATCCGGCAGTCCGGCCGGGCTGCCGGCGGGCCAGTACCCCGGCTCGCCGCAGCACCAGCCCCAGCAGCCTCAGCAGCAGCCCGCACCGTCGGGGCAGCCCGGCCAGCCCGGACAACGGGAGTTGCAGGGGCCGGTTCCCCCCGCCGGCTGGTCCCAGCAGGAGCCTCCGGCGGCCCCGCCGGCGCCTCAGCAGTAGGACGACGGGGGTTGAAACCGATGAGCGCCCGAACCGGTCTGCCGGTTCGGGCGCTCATCACGTTCTCCCGGTCCTGCGGGGCCGCCGGAAGCCAAAAGGGACGCTCTGACCCGCGCCCCGCCCCCGGTCCGCCCCGCGTCGCCACGCGCGCGGCCCCGGCAACGGTGCGCCGGGCCGGGGCTTCGCGCGGGCTCGTCAGTGTGCGTCGTAGGCCGCGACAAGGTCGCGTGAGCACTTCACGTCATCGGCGATGGCTTCGAGGAGCGCCTCGATGGAGTCGAACGTCCGCTGGGGGCGTACGTAGGCCAGGAAGTCCACCCCGGCGTGGAGCCCGTACAGTTCCAGCCCCACACGGTCGATGGCGTACGCCTCCACCGTCCGCTCCGTGCCGTTGAACTGCGGGTTCGTGCCCACCGAGATCGCCGCCGGCATCCGCTCGCCGTCGGCGGTCAGCCAGCCCGCGTACACGCCGTCCGCCGGGACGGCGGTGTGGGGCAGCGTCTCCACGTTCGCCGTCGGGTAGCCCAGCTCACGCCCGCGCTGCGCGCCGCGTACGACGACCCCCTCGACCCGGTGCGGCCTGCCCAGGATCTCGGCCGCGCCCGCGACGTCGCCGTCGGCGATCAGCCGCCGGGCCAGGCTGGACGAGAAGGGCTCGCCGTCGCCCGCGGCACCGGTCACATACAGGTCGATGACCTCGACCTCGTAGTCGTACGTCGCGCCCAGCTCGGCCAGGAGCGCCACGTTGCCGGCCGCCCGGTGCCCGAAGCGGAAGTTCGGCCCCTCGATCACGGCGCGCGCGTGCAACTTGTCGACCAGCACCTTCGCGATGAAGTCGGCGGGCGACACCTTCGAGAACTCCGCCGTGAACGGCTGGACGAGTACGGCGTCCACGCCCAGCCCCGCCATCAGCTCGCCCCGCCGGTGGTGCGGCGCGAGCAGCGGCGGATGGGTGCCGGGCCTGACAACCTCGCTCGGGTGCGGGTCGAACGTCACGACCACCGAGCGAAGACCCAGCTCGCGCGCCCGTTCGACGGTGCGCCCGATGATCAGCTGGTGCCCGCGGTGCACCCCGTCGTAGGAGCCGATGGTGACGACGCTGCGTCCCCAGTCCCGGGGGATGTCCTCCAAGCCGCGCCAGCGCTGCACTGTGACCGCTCTCCTCACCCGAACCCATGTACCCGAATGCCTCTTACGCTGGTCTAAGACTGCCATGCCCGTCGCTTTTGACCGGCATCGGCATCGGCAACAGGGGAGCGGGCGCCCTCACGGCCCGGCCCGCGCCGACCGCCCGCCGCCGAGCACACGCCGCCAACGTCTCCCGGCGTGCCCCGTGACCGTACAACTGCCGCGACGTGACCGGTGAGTTGGGGCGCCCGGAGTCCGGCGACGACCGCGTCGCGGTACGAGGCCACCGGCCTCACGCAACAGGTCTCACGAGAGGTCCCCCCGCGACGCCGGTGCGCCGTGTGCGGGGCCGTGTCCGCCACACCGCCCGCCCGCCGGAGAACGCAGCCCTTCCCGGGCGTCAACTCCGGAACACGGTGCCCGAGTTGACGCTTGGGCGATGCTCCGGAGCTGACCGCGTGACAGGCCACCGCCGCCCTACCCCCGCGTCAGGGGACCACCGCATCAGCGGCGAAGGCCGGTCCCCGCCGTACCCGCCCGGCCCGCCCCATCCGCCCGCCCACCCCCGCCCCGGTGGGGCGCGACGAGAGCCGGGGGAGCGCCCCCGGTGCCCCCTCCGTTGCCCCCGAGCGCCCGCACCGGTGAGGTGCGTCCCCCGGACCGCGTGGACAGATATCGAGGGAGGGGGATCGTGGAGCGGGCAGGCCGTCGTGCCCGCTCCACGATGCGGCCGTACCGCCCTGACCGACCCCGCAGCCACGGGAACGGCTCATGCTCCACCCGGCGATCACCGGAACAGCCGGAGCAGCCGGAACAGTCAGTGCCCGACCCGTGGTCAGCCGAAGACGGCGAGGCTCTTCGCCCGCCCGCCCTGTTCCTCCACCAGTGCCAGGAACCGCCCGTCGGGGCCGAAGGCCGCCACGGGCCCCGGGCCGCCCCCTTCCCGCCGCGCCGGCATGTCCAGCCGTACGCCGTTGAGGAGCAGCTTCGCCCGTTTCTCGTCCACGTCCCAGCGCGGGAACGCCGCCGAGGCGGCGTCGGCGACCGGCATGACCGTGAGTTGCTCCTGGTGCTGGTCGAGCGTCCTCGCCCCGTCGAGGCCGTACGGACCGACCCGTGTCCGGCGCAGCGCCGTCAGGTGCCCCCCGACGCCCAGCCCGGCGCCGAGGTCACGCGCGAGGGCGCGGATGTACGTGCCCGAGGAGCAGACGACCGACACGACCAGGTCGACCACCGGCGTACCGTCCTCGGCGACGCCCGTGCGGACGTCGTACACGCGGAACGACGAGACCGTCACCGGCCGGGCCGGGATCTCGAAGTCCTCGCCGCCCCGTACACGTGCGTACGACCGTTTCCCGTCGATCTTGATCGCGCTGACCTTGGACGGCACCTGCATGATCGGACCGGTGAGGGCCGCGACCCCGGCGTCGATGCCCTCGCGGGTGACGCCGGACGCGTCGGTGGACGACGTCGTCTCGCCCTCCGCGTCGTCGGTGACGGTGTCCTGCCCCAGCCTGATCGTGCCGAGGTACTCCTTCTCGGTCAGGGCGAGGTGGCCCAGCAGTTTGGTGGCCCGTTCCACGCCGAGGACGAGGACGCCCGTCGCCATGGGGTCGAGCGTGCCGGCGTGACCGACGCGGCGGGTCCTGGCGATGCCGCGCATCTTGGCCACGACGTCGTGCGAAGTGAAACCCGACGGCTTGTCCACGATGACAAGGCCGTCGGGCGTGGGGAGTTGCTGTGTCATTGAGCGGCGGCACCGTCCGTGTCGTCGCCGTCGCGGCCCGCCTCGCCGGAGGCCGTGGCAGGTCCGCCACCCGCGCCCTCGGCGCCTTCGCCGGCCTCGCCGTCCTCGTCGTAGCCCTCGTCACCGGGCTTGCGGTAAGGGTCGGCCTCGCCCGCGTAGGTCTTACCGGTCGACACCTCCCGCACCTCGGCGTCCTTGGCGCGGGCCTTGTCGAGCAGGTCCTCGATGGTGCGGGCGTTGTCCGGCAGGGCGTCCGGGACGAACGCCAGCGTCGGCGTGAACCGGACGCCCGTCTGGCGGCCGACCTCGGAGCGCAGCACTCCCTTGGCGCTCTCCAGGGCGGCGGCGGACGCCGCGCGTTCCTCGTCGTCGCCGTAGACCGTGTAGAAGACCGTGGCCTCCCGCAGGTCGCCGGTGACCCGGGCGTCCGTGATGGTCACGAAGCCCAGTCGCGGATCCTTGATACGCCGGTCCAGGGTCTCCGCGACCACGACCTGGATGCGGTCGGCCAGCTTGCGGGCCCGCGCGTTGTCGGTCACCGGTCCGTCACTCTTCCTTCTGGTTTCTTGTCTGCCGCTCTTGCCGCCGCTGCGGCGGTGCTCCCGCCGTCGCGGCCCTCGCCTGCCCCGGGGGCGGGCGGCTCAGTCGTCGTCGCCGTGCAGCCGCCGTCGTACGGACAGCAGCTCCACCTCCGGACGGCCGGCGACCATGCGCTCGCACCGGTCCAGAACGTCTCTCAGATGTCCCGTGTCCCCGGACACCATCGCCAGACCGATCTCGGCCCTGCGATGGAGGTCCTGGTCGCCGGTCTCCGCCGCACTCACCGCGAACTTCCGCTGGAGTTCGGCGACGATCGGCCGGACGATCGAGCGTTTCTCCTTCAAAGACCGTACGTCGCCGAGGAGCAGGTCGAAGGAGAGGGTCCCCACATACATGTGTTTCCGGATGTCCCGCCGGTACGGGGTCGGGCCCGCCAGCGCTTGGCGGGGGCACACGAACCGTACAGGGAACGGCCGGGGCCGATCGACGGAATTAGCACCGCCGACCGGCCCCGGACCCGCCGATGCCGCCCGAGCGGAACCCGGGCGGCATCGGCACCGCGTCACCTCACGTCACCTCGGATCCCCATGGATCATCTCGGTCACGCGTCGTTCACGGCTGCCACGGCGGTCACGTGACGGCGACCCGCGGCCGGTGTCCCGGCCGTGGGTCGGTCCGTACGTCAGCCGCGCGGCTTCTCGCGCATCTCGTACGTCGCGATGACGTCGTCGATCTTGATGTCGTTGAAGTTTCCGAGGTTGATACCGCCCTCGTAGCCTTCGCGGATCTCGGTGACGTCGTCCTTGAAGCGGCGCAGACCCTGGATGTTGAGGTCCTCCGCGATGACCTTTCCGTCGCGGACGAGCCGGGCCTTGGTGTTGCGCCTGACCTCGCCGGACCGGATGAGGACACCGGCGATGTTGCCGAGCTTGGACGAGCGGAAGACCTCGCGGATCTCCGCCGTACCGAGCTCGATCTCCTCGTACTCCGGCTTGAGCATGCCCTTGAGGGCCGCCTCGATCTCCTCGATGGCCTGGTAGATCACCGAGTAGTAGCGGACGTCGACACCCTCGCGGTCGGCCATCTGCGAGGCACGCCCCGCGGCGCGCACGTTGAAGCCGATGACGATGGCGTCGGAGCCCATCGCCAGGTCGATGTCGGACTCCGTGACCGCACCGACGCCGCGGTGCAGCACCCGGATGTCGACCTCTTCGCCGACGTCGAGCTGGAGCAGCGAGGACTCGAGAGCCTCCACCGAACCGGACGCGTCGCCCTTGATGATGAGGTTGAGTTCCTGCACCAGGCCGGCCTTGAGGGCCTCGTCCAGGTTCTCCAGGGAGAACCTGACGCCCTTGCGGGCGAACGCCGCGTTCCGCTCACGAGCGGCGCGCTTCTCGGCGATCTGCCGCGCGGTGCGGTCCTCGTCGACGACCAGGAAGTTGTCGCCGGCGCCGGGGACGTTGGTGAGTCCCAGGACCAGGACGGGGGTCGCGGGACCCGCTTCCTCGACGTTGTTGCCGTTGTCGTCGAGCATCGCCCGGACACGGCCGTACGCGTCACCGGCGACCATCGTGTCGCCGACGCGCAGCGTGCCGCGCTGGACGAGCACGGTGGCGACGGCGCCGCGACCGCGGTCGAGGTGCGCCTCGATGGCGATACCCTGCGCGTCCTGTTCCGGGTTGGCCCGGAGGTCGAGCGAGGCGTCCGCCGTGAGGACCACGGCCTCCAGCAGGCTGTCGATGTTCAGGCCCTGCTTGGCGGAGATGTCGACGAACATGGTGTCGCCGCCGTACTCCTCGGCCACGAGACCGTATTCGGTCAGCTGACCGCGCACCTTCGTCGGGTCCGCGCCCTCGACGTCGATCTTGTTGACCGCGACCACGATCGGCACGTCGGCCGCCTTGGCGTGGTTCAGCGCCTCGATCGTCTGGGGCATCACACCGTCGTTCGCCGCGACCACGAGGATCGCGATGTCGGTGGACTTGGCACCACGGGCACGCATGGCGGTGAACGCCTCGTGGCCCGGGGTGTCGATGAAGGTGATGCGGCGCTCTTCGTTGTTGACCTCGGTGGCGACCTGGTACGCGCCGATGTGCTGCGTGATACCGCCGGCCTCGCCCGCGACGACGTTCGTCTTGCGGATCGCGTCCAGCAGCCGGGTCTTACCGTGGTCGACGTGACCCATGACGGTCACGACCGGCGGACGCGCGACGAGGAACTCCTCGCCGCCCTCGTCCTCGCCGAACTCGATGTCGAAGGACTCGAGAAGCTCGCGGTCCTCCTCCTCCGGGCTGACGATCTCGACGACGTAGTTCATCTCGCCGGCGAGCACGTGCAGCGTGTCGTCGGAGACGGACTGCGTGGCCGTGACCATCTCGCCGAGGTTCATCATCACGGCGACGAGCGACGCCGGGTTGGCGTTGATCTTCTCCGCGAAGTCCGTGAGCGAGGCACCGCGCGACAGCCGGACGGTCTGTCCCTGGCCACGCGGCAGCATGACGCCGCCCACCGACGGGGCCTGCATGGCCTCGTACTCCTGGCGCCTCTGACGCTTCGACTTACGGCCACGACGGGCCGGTCCACCGGGACGGCCGAACGCGCCCTGTGTGCCACCGCGGCCACCGGGACCACCCGGACGTCCGCCGAAGCCGGGACGGCCACCGCCGCCACCGAAACCGCCACCACCGGGACGACCCGGAGCACCGCCGCCGCCACCGCCACCGGGACGGCCGGCGAAACCGCCGCCACCGCCACCGCCGGGACGACCGGCGAAGCCGCCGCCGCCACCGGGACGACCGCCGCCACCGGCGGGCCGGCCGGCACCGGCGGGACCGCGGCCTCCGCCGGGGCCACCACCGGGACGCGGACCCGCGGCGGGACGCTGCGGCATCATGCCCGGGTTGGGACGGTTACCGGCGGGAGCGCCGCCGGGACGCGGGGCCTGCGGACGGGGCATCCCACCGGGGGCGGGACGACCGCCCGGACCACCGGCACCGGCCTGCGGACGAGGACCGCCCTGACCGGCGCCCTGCGGACGCGGACCACCCGGCGCACCGGCACCGCCGGGACGGGGCGCGCCACCCGGACGGGGCGCCTGCGGGCGCGCCATTCCGGTGGAGCCACCCGAGGTGAAGGGGTTGTTGCCCGGACGGGGACCCGCCGGACGAGCACCCGGACGGGCACCCTGACCGGCCGGACGCGCGGGGCGTTCGCCGCCGCGGCCACCGTCACGGCCGCCCTCACGGCCGCCGTCGCGCTGACCGCCACCGGCGGCCGGACGGGCGCCACCGGCGGGGCGGGGCCCCGGGGTGGCCGACGCGGGACGCGCGGACTGCGGCGCCTGGGGCGCCGCGGGCTGCGCCGGAGCCGGGGCCGAGAACTCGGCCGCGGGTACCGGGGCGGGCGCGGGCCTCGCCGCCGCGGGCTTCGGACCGGGACGCGGGCCGGAGGCGGGCGTCGCGGCCGGAGCCGGAGAGGAAGGGGTGCTGCTCCGCGGGGCCTCGGCGGCGGCCGGCTTGGGGGCCGGGGCGCCGGGCTTGGGGGCAGCCGGACGTGCCGCCTGCGCCGGGGAGGGCGCGGCGGGCTTGGCGGGGCTCGCCTTACGGGGCGCCCCGGGCTTCGCCGCGGGCTTGGCGGCGTTGCCGCCGGGGCCCTGCAAAGCGTCAGTCAATTTACGTACAACCGGCGCCTCGATCGTCGAGGAAGCCGAACGGACGAATTCACCGAGTTCTTGGAGCTTGGCCATGACGACCTTGCTCTCCACGCCGAACTCCTTGGCGAGTTCGTATACCCGGACCTTAGCCACTTCGCTCCTTTTAGGTCCGGGTTACCGCCGGACCGTCGCTACTTCATGGGCGTACTCATCGCGTACTCATCGAGTGCTCATCGCAATCTCGACCTACTTCCAACTCGCGAGGTACCTGAACCGCACGGGGTTCCGTGCCGTACGTCTTCGTGCGTTGCTGTGTCCCGCACTGTCGTGTCGTGCGCCGCTGTCCGCTCGACATGGCGCAGCAGTTCCGTGCTGTCGAGCGGTCCCTTGACCCGGAAGGCCCGGGGAAACGCCCGGCGGCGGACCGCCTGATCGATACAGAACGAGGCGGGGTGTACATACGCGCCCCGGCCGGGCAGCGTACCGCGTGGATCAGGGAGGCAAGCACCCTCGACCACCACGATGCGCAGCAGATCGCTCTTGGCCGCTCGCTCCCGGCAACCCACGCAGGTTCGCTCAGGGCAGGCGCGGGCATGCGTCCGGCCAGACATCTTCAAGTCTACCTCCCCGCGCCGTCCCCACCCCTTTCGGGGCAGTGGGCGAGCGCTCGCTGGCCAAAAAGACTCGGTTGTTCCCCGGCGGGTCCGCCGTCGCGCGTCGCCGCACGTTGCGGGCCCCGTACGGGGTGATCGCCGGCGGCACGCGGTGGGCGCGGACGGCCGGTGGACGCCGGGTGATGGCCGGATACGGTGCGGCCGACCGGCCGCGTGAGGGCGGCCGGGACCGCGCAGTGCCGTACGCGGGGCGTCCCCGCCCCGTCGGCCCCGCGGGCCCCACCGATGCCCGCTCCGCCGGCCGGTGAGCCGTGTCCCGCAGGCACCGTGGGTTCCGGCGCACCGGCCCGCGGTGCCGGTCCCGCCGGTGCCCCGCCGGTGCCGTCAGCGGCGGTCGCCGCGCGGCGACCTTTGGCCGCCCGCCGGAGCTCCGTCCCTGTCCGCGTCGCCGGCCGCGCCGTTCCCGTCCGCCCCGTCGGTCTGCTCCGTGTCGGGCCGGATGTCGATGCGCCAGCCGGTGAGGCGGGCGGCGAGGCGGGCGTTCTGGCCCTCCTTGCCGATCGCCAGCGACAGCTGGTAGTCCGGCACCGTCACGCGCGCGGAGCGGGCGCCGAGGTCGACGACCTCGACCTTGCTGACCCGGGCCGGGGAAAGGGCGTTGCCGACCATCTCGGCCGGGTCGTCCGACCAGTCCACGATGTCGATCTTCTCACCGTGCAGCTCCGCCATCACGTTGCGCACCCGCGCGCCCATGGGGCCGATGCAGGCGCCCTTGGGGTTGAGGCCGGAGCGGGTGGAGCGCACGGCGATCTTCGTACGGTGCCCCGCCTCGCGGGCGATCGCGCAGATCTCCACGGAGCCGTCCGCGATCTCCGGGACCTCCAGCTCGAACAGCTTCTTCACGAGGCTGGGGTGGGTGCGCGACAGGGTGACGGAGGGGCCCCGTACGCCCTTGGCCACGCGGACCACGAACGTACGCAGCCGCAGACCGTGCGTGTACTCCTCGCCCGGCACCTGCTCCTGCACCGGGAGGATCGCCTCCAGCTTGTCGTCGAGCCGCACCAGGACGTTCCTGGGGTCCTTGCCCTGCTGGACCTGGCCGGCGACGATGTCGCCCTCACGGCGCGCGTACTCACCGAACGTGACGTCGTTCTCCGCGTCCCGCAGACGCTGCTGGATGACCTGCCGCGCCGTGGTGGCGGCGATACGGCCGAAGTCCGACGGGGTGTCGTCGAACTCCTTGGCCTCCTGGCCCTCCTCCAGCTCCGACGGATCCTCCTTGGCCCACACCGTCACATGACCGTTGTCACGGCTGAGGACGACGCGGGCGGCGCGGCGGCTTCCCTCGGTGCGGTGGTAGGCGATGAGGAGGGCGGATTCGATCGCCTCGACCAGCAGGTCGAACGGGATCTCCTTCTCTTGTGCCAAGCCCTTCAGGAGCTTCACGTCGATGTCCATGGCTACGCCTCCTCTTCCTTCTTGTCCTTGCGGTTGAATTCGAGTTCCACGCGCGCCTTGGCGATCGACGCGAACTCGACCCGGCGGGCGGTCGGCCTGCGCCCCTTCACGCCCGGTACTTCGAGGTCGAGCCCTTCCTCGTCCACCGCGAGAAGACGGGCCACGAATTCGTCGCCCCCGTGGAGCTGGATCTTCGCCAGACGGCCGACGGCGCGCTCGTAGTGGCGGCGCTCGGTCAGCGGGCGGTCGGCTCCCGGGGAGGTCACTTCGAGCTGGTACTCGTCCTCGCCCATCACGTCGGTCTCGTCGAGACTCGTGGAGATGGTGCGGCTCAGCTCGGCACACGCGTCCAGGTCCACCCCGTCGTCGGAGTCGACCACGATTCTCAGCACACGGCGCCTGCCCGCCCGGGACACCTCGATGTCTTCGAGATCCAGGCCCTTGGCACTGACGAGCGGCTCAAGCATTCCGCGCAGCCTCTCGCTGGGGGTGGTGCTCATCCGGGTGACTCCTCGGCCGCGTGTGTGCTGTTGTGGGATCGTCGCGTGTCAGGCAAAGGGTATCCGGTCGCGGGGGGTGTTGCCGTCCACCTGCGGCTGACCCGCAGGTACGCTCGCCTGCGGTGATCACTGCGAGGCCCGAGGGAGACACGCGTGGGGCGCACGGGGACGACACGGAGAGGTGCGCTCGTGGCGGCGGGTGCCGTGGCCGGAGGTCTGTTGACCACCGTGTTGACGGCCTGCTCCGGCTCGGACGAGGACGAGTCCGGCGGCCCGGCGGGCGCGGCGGCGGCGCGGGCCGCGAAGGCGCTGCGGGCGAGGTCCGCGCGGACGAGCGGGGCTCTGCTGCTGCGGTACGACGCGGTGATCGCGAGGCATCCGGGGCACGCGGCGCGACTGACGCCGTTACGGGTCTCGGTCGCCCGGCACGTGGCCGCGCTGACACCGCCCGCCGACCCTTCCGAGAAGGGCGGGGGGCCCGAGAAGGACGGTGAGCCTGAGAGGGGCGGGTCCGCCGCGCCGTCGCCGTCGGTGTCGTTGTCCGCCGCCACGTCCGCGCCCGCGTCCGCCTCGTCGGCGCCGTCGCGGGCTCCGTCGGTCGGCGACGCCGGGCCCACCGCCCCGCCCTCCGTGCCGGACGACCCCGGCGCCGCGCTGAAGGACCTGGCCGCCGCCGAGCGCCGTACCTCCGACGCGCACGCCGCGGCACTGGTCCACGCCCCACCGGAACTCGCCCGGCTGCTCGCCTCGCTCGCGGCGGCCGGCGCCGCCCACGCGTACCTGCTGACGGAAGGGGTCCCCGCGTGAGCGACGACGGTGTGCTGGACGCCGCCCAGGCGGCGCTCGCGGCGGAGCACGCCGCGGTGTACGGGTACGGCGTCGTCGGCGGGCGCCTGGACGACGCGCGGCGCGCGGAGGCCACGGCCGCGTACGACGCGCACCGTGCCCGGCGCGACGCGCTGGCGCGTACGGTGCGCGACCTCGGCGGGAAACCGGCGGTGGCCGCCGCCGCGTACGCCCTGCCCTTCGAGGTGCCCGACGCGGCCGCCGCCCTGCGCCTCGCGGCGGATCTGGAGGACCGGATCGCGGGTGTCTACTCCGACCTCGTGCGGGCCTCCAGGGGGCCGCTGCGCCAACAGGCGGCGGGGGCGCTGCGCGAGGCGGCGGTGCGGGCGGTGCGCTGGCGGGGCAGCGGCGTAGCCTTCCCTGGGCTCGCCGAGCGTCTGTGAGCCCGTTCGCTCCGGAAAGGGGAACTGGGCGCGCATGGCTTTCGAACCGCCGCAGCGGCTGGTGCGCGCCCTCGGCGAGACGTACGGGGCGTCCGTAGCTGGAGAGTGGCTCGGGCGGCTGCCCGGGATCGCCCAGGACGCGGTGACGGGGCGGGAGTTGACGGTCGAGCGGGTGGTGGTGCCGGGTGGCCGGAGCAGCCTGGTGGTGCTCGTACGGCGTCCCGACGGGGCCCCCGCCGCGCTCAAGGTGGCGCCGCCGTTCGCGGCCCCGGAGGCGGAGCGGGCGGCGCTGGCGCACTGGAGGGGCTGGGGCGCGGTGGAACTGATCTCGGGCTCCGACGGTGCGCTGCTGCTGGAGCGGCTCCACTCCGAGACGTCACTGCGTTCCCTGGCCGAGGCGAAGGCGCTGCTCGAAGCGGCGGGAACGGTGCGGAAGTTGTGGGTCGAACCCCCCGCCGGCCACGGCTTCGAAACGGTCGCCGGGCGGACGGAGCGGCAGGCGACGGCGATGCGGGCGGCGACCGACCCCCAGGTCGCTCCGCTCGTCACGGCGGCGCTCGACGCGCGCGTGGAACTGCTCGGGGGCGGTGACGGGGGCGGCCCCGGAGACGCCGCGTCGGAGTCGTTCCTGCTCCACGGGGCGTTCCGCCAGGGCAAGGTGCTCGCGGGCGACCGGTCGCCGTGGCTGGCGGTCGGCCCCGCGCCCGTGGTCGGCGAGCGCGCGTACGACCTGGCACGCCTGGTGCGCGACCGGGTGGAGGATCTGGTCGCGGCGGCGTCGGGCGCCGCGGCGACGCGGCGCCGTGTGACCAGGCTGGCCGACTCGCTGGACATCGACCGTGAGCGGCTGCGTGGCTGGACCCTGTTCCGCGCGGTGGAGTCGGGTGTTCGCGCGCTGGGCGCCGGACGGCGCCAAGACGCGGAACTGTTGCTTGAGTTCGCGGGCTGGCTGTAGCGCGTACGGCCCCCGGGGACACGTCCCCACGCGCCCGTCACCGTTTCCCCGGCGCCGCGCCGTACAGACGGGCCTCACGGGGCGGTACGGAGCGATAAGGGCGGCGACGGGGCGGCGCAGGCGGCCCTACGCGCCCGGTGCCGAGGAGGATGACGGGGACCAGGCCGAGCACGGGGCGCAGGGACGGGGCGGTACGGGGCGGGTGCGTCACCGTCATCCGGTCCTGCCGCCCGCCCCGTACCCCGTACGCGCTTCCCTCGTGGGCGGCCTCGTGGGCCGCGACGGCGTCAGGCCGTGACAGCCGTGAGGCGCTCGATCGCCTCGGCGACGGTGAGTTCCTCGCGCTCCCCGGTGCGGCGGTCCTTGAGCTCCACCACTCCGTCGCCCGCGCGGCGCCCCGCGACCAGGATCCACGGCACACCGATCAGCTCCGCGTCCGTGAACTTCACTCCCGGCGAGACCCCGGGGCGCTCGTCCACGAGCACCCGCAGCCCCGCCGCGCCCAGCTTCTCGGCGACGTCGAGCGCCAGCTCCGTCTGGAGCGCCTTGCCCGCCGCGACGACGTGCACGTCCGCCGGCGCGATCTCACGGGGCCAGCACAGACCCTGCTCGTCGGCGGTCTGCTCCGCGAGCGCGGCGACGGCGCGGGAGACGCCGATGCCGTAGGACCCCATGGTCACCCGCACCGGCTTGCCCTGCTGCCCCAGCACGTCGAGCTGGAAGGTGTCGGCGTACTTGCGGCCCAGCTGGAAGATGTGGCCGATCTCGATGGCGCGGCCCAGCTTCAGTCCGGCGCCGCACACGGGGCAGGGGTCGCCCTCCTCGACGACCACGACGTCCAGGTAGTCGTCGACCTCGAAGTCGCGTCCGCAGACGACGTCGCGCGCGTGGGTGTCGGCCTTGTTCGCGCCGGTCACCCACGCCGTGCCGGGCGCGACGCGCGGGTCGGCGATGTAGCGGATCTTCAGCCCCTGGGGGCCGACGTAGCCGCGTACCAGGTCGGGCCGGCCCTCGAAGTCCTCGGCCGTGACCAGTTCCACGACGGCGGGCGCCAAGTGCTCGCCGAGCTTGCCGAGGTCCACCTCGCGGTCACCGGGAACGCCGACGGCGGTGATCTCCCCGTCGACCTTCACCAGCAGGTTCTTCAGCGTCGCGGAGGCCGGGACGCCCAGGAACGCGGCCAGCGTCTCGATGGTCGGCGTGTCGGGGGTGTCCAGCTCCTCCAGGGGCCCGTGCGCCGACCCGTCGACGGGGCCGGTGCTGAACGTGACCGCCTCCGTGTTGGCGGAGTAGTCGCCGTTGGGGCAGTCCACGAAGGTGTCCTCGCCGGCGGCGGCCGGGGCCAGGAACTCCTCGGACGCGGAGCCGCCCATCGCGCCGGAGACCGCGGAGACGATGCGGTAGTCGAGCCCGAGGCGCGCGAAGATCTTCTGGTACGCGCCGCGGTGGAGCGCGTACGACTCGGCGAGGCCCTCGTCGGTGGTGTCGAAGGAGTACGAGTCCTTCATCTGGAACTCACGGCCGCGCAGCACGCCGGAGCGGGGCCGCGCCTCGTCCCGGTACTTCGTCTGGATCTGGTAGAGCATCACCGGCAGGTCCTTGTAGGACGTGCACTGGTCCTTCACGACGAGGGTGAAGATCTCCTCGTGCGTGGGACCGAGCAGATAGTCGCCGCCCTTGCGGTCCTTGAGGCGGAAGAGCAGGTCGCCGTACTCGTCCCAGCGACCGCTCGCCTCGTAGGGCTCCTTGGGAAGCAGCGCCGGCAGCAGTACTTCCTGCGCCCCGATGGCGTCCATCTCCTCGCGCACGACGCCCGCGATGTTGTCGAGGACCTTCTTACCGAGGGGGAGCCAGCTCCAGAGGCCGGCCGAGGTGCGCCGCACGTACCCGGCGCGGACCAGAAGCTTGTGGCTGAGGGTCTCCGCGTCCGCCGGATCGTCGCGCAGTGTCTTGGCCATCAGTCGGGACATGCGCTGGACCTGGGACATGGGGAGCACTCCTGCGGTTTCTTCTCGGTTGTTGCCAGGGAGGTTAGCCGGGGCGGACCGGCAGGCGGAAATCAGTAATCCCGCCCCGTACGGGGCTCAGCGGCGCCGCAGCGGCAGCGGGGCGCCCATCACGGCGTACGGTTTCGCGGCGCTCGGGAAGCCGACCCGGCGCGCCAGGTCCTGGTAGCCGAGGGCGCGGTAGAGGCGGCGTGCGGGGCTCTCGATGTCGATCGCGGAGAGGATCGAGCGGGGCTCCCGCGCGAGGTCGGTGACGGTCGTGATGAGGTCGCGCCCGGTGCCCCGGCCCTGGAACGCCGGGTGGACATGCAGTTCCGTGATCACGAAGGAGTCGTCCAGCCAGCCGTCGACGCCCTCCGCGCGCAGATACGGCTCCACGACCGTGGACCACCAGTGGGAACGGTCGTTCGGCATGCCGTAGACGAAGCCGGCCAGCCGCCCCTCGCGCGTGACCGCCCCGTACGCGCGCGCACCGGGCACCAGGAGGTGCCGCAGCACGATCTGGCGCCGTACGCCGATCTCGCCCTCGCTCAGCCCGAAGGCGAGCGCCTGTACCGCGAGCGCCTCGTCCACGCGCGCGGCGAGGTCGATGGGGCCGACGCGTACGTCGGGGACCGGGGAGCCGCTCCCGGGAAAGCTCGGCACGCTGGGCATGGCCGAACCCTACTTTCAGAAGAGGACGCTCATGAACGCGCCCACCTCGCGGAAGCCCACCCGTCGGTAGGAGGCCCTGGCCGGGGTGTTGTAGTCGTTGACGTAGAGGCTCACGACGGGGGCGACGTCGGCGAGCGCGTACCGTACGACGGCCGCCATCCCCGTCTCGGAGAGGCCCCGGCCGCGGAACTCGGGGGCGACCCAGACGCCCTGGATCTGGCACGCGCGCGACGTGGCCGCGCCGATCTCCGCCTTGAAGATCACCTTGCCGTCGTCGATACGGGCGAACGAGCGCCCGGCTCCAACGAGTTCGGCCACCCTCGCCTGGTAGAGCAGCCCGCCGTCGCCGGCCAGCGGTGAGACGCCGACCTCCTCGGTGAACATCGCCACACAGGCCGGCATGATCGTTTCGAGTTCGTCCTTGCGGATGCGGCGGACGAGGGGGTCGGGCCGCACCGTGTCCGGGACCCGCTCGGTGACCATGAGGGGCTGATTCCCGCGAACCTCGCGGGCGGGGCCCCAGTTGGGCTCCAGCAGCCGCCAGAGAAGCGCCGTGGGCTCGGCGGGGCCGACGATGGAGGAGCAGCGGCGGCCCGCCCGGCGGGCGCGGTCCGCGAAGGCCCGTACAGCCTCGGGGGGCGCGCAGATCGGCACCAGGTTGGCGCCGGAGTAGCAGAGCGAGCGCAGCCGCCCGTCCGCGTACCAGCCCCACATCTCGCCGCCGAGGCGCCAGGGGTCGAGGCCCGCCGTCCGGACGCGCGCAGTCACGAACGCGTTGGCGACGGGCTCACTGTCAAGAATGGCGAGCGCGGCGTCGAGTTCGCCCGGATCAAGCACCCGGGTGGTGGTCTGCGTCAACACGAGAAGGGCCTCACCATACGTCTGCCGATTCTCCGCACTGTACCCGCCGCTCCCGCGGTGTGCCGCGTACGCGTCAGGGCCCCGCTCCCCGGACGCCCGGAGGCGTGGGGAACGGGGCCCTGACGGAGCCGTGTGCGCGACACGTGAGGCCCTGGGGGCGAGGGGCCGGGCGCCGAGCCGTGGGCGGTGAGACCGCGGGCGTACGGCTCCGAGAAGCCCCCGCACCGGTCGCGGACGGGTCGGCCCTCGCGCGGGGGCCGTCAGCTGATGGAGACCTCGGGCTCGCCCGACGCGATGCCGTCCCTCTCCATCTGTTCGGCGATCTTCATGGCTTCCTCGATGAGGGTCTCGACGATCTTCGACTCCGGCACCGTCTTGATGACCTCGCCCTTGACGAAGATCTGCCCCTTGCCGTTGCCGGACGCGACGCCCAGATCCGCCTCACGGGCCTCGCCGGGACCGTTGACGACACAGCCCATCACGGCGACGCGCAGCGGCACCTCCAGGCCGTCCAGACCCGCGCTCACCTGGTCCGCCAGCTTGTACACGTCCACCTGCGCCCGCCCGCACGACGGGCACGACACGATCTCCAGCCGCCGCTGCTTCAGGTTCAGCGACTCCAGGATCTGGAGGCCGACCTTGACCTCCTCCGCCGGCGGCGCGGACAGCGACACCCGGATCGTGTCGCCGATGCCCTCGCTCAGCAGCGCGCCGAACGCCACCGCCGACTTGATCGTCCCCTGGAACGCCGGGCCGGCCTCCGTGACACCGAGGTGCAGCGGATAGTCGCAGCGGGCCGCCAGCTGCCGGTAGGCGTTGACCATCACGACCGGGTCGTTGTGCTTCACCGAGATCTTGATGTCCTGGAAGCCGTGCTCCTCGAAGAGCGACGCCTCCCACAGAGCCGACTCGACCAGGGCCTCCGGTGTCGCCTTCCCGTACTTGCGCAGCAGCCGCGCGTCCAGGGATCCGGCGTTGACCCCGATACGGATGGGCGTCCGCGCCGCGGAGGCCGCCTTCGCGATCTCCTTGACCTTGTCGTCGAACTGCTTGATGTTGCCCGGGTTGACCCGGACCGCCGCGCATCCGGCGTCGATGGCCGCGAACACGTACTTGGGCTGGAAATGAATGTCCGCGATCACCGGGATCTGGGACTTGGACGCGATCGTCGCGAGCGCGTCCGCGTCGTCCTGCGTCGGGCACGCCACCCGCACGATCTGGCACCCGGACGCCGTCAACTCGGCGATCTGCTGGAGGGTCGCCCCGATGTCGGACGTACGTGTCGTCGTCATCGACTGCACCGACACCGGCGCGTCACCACCGACGGCCACCGTGCCGACCTGGATCTTCCGGCTGACCCTCCGGTCGGCGAGCTTCGTCGGAACATCCGGCATTCCGAGAGAAATCGCAGTCATCTGCAGTACAACCCCAAGGTGTGGATCGCGGTCCCGAGTTCGGCGGGCTCCAGCATCGAGATTACGGCACCGGCACCCGGTAGGAGCACAGCGCTGCGCGCAAACCACCCGAAGGCTTGCGGCCGGGTGCGAAGGTGCACCCGGCCGCAAGGCGTTGGCCGTCCCGGCGACACGGCCCGTTCGCCGTCGTACGGTCGATCGGCCGTACGTCCCGCCGTGCGGCGCTACGTGCGTCCTGCCGTACGAAGGAGGTCGGGCACGCGGCCGGGGCCGGGCGCCCGTCGCCGACTACATGATCTTGACGGGATTCACCACGTCGGCGATGAGCACCAGCAGCGTGAAGCAGATGAAGATCCCGGCCACGACGTAGGCGACGGGCATCAGCTTGGCGACGTCGAACGGTCCCGGGTCCGGCCTCTTGAAGAGGCGGGCGAGTGAGCGGCGTACGGATTCCCACAGCGCACCGGCCATGTGCCCGCCGTCGAGCGGCAGCAGCGGCAGCATGTTGAAGAGGAACAGCGAGAGATTGAATCCGGCCAGCAGGAACAGCATCATCGCCACCTGGTTCTGGGCCGGGACGTCCAGCGTCATCACCTCGCCGCCGATCCGCGCGGCACCGACGACACCGACGGGTGAGTCGTCCTTGCGCTCGCCGTCGGAGAAGGCGGCGTTCCACAGATCGGGGATCTTGGACGGCAGCGCGATGATCGACTCGACACCGGTCACGATCATGTCGCCCATGCGGTCGACGGACTCTCCGAAGGAGAGCGGGACGATCTCGGTGGCCGCGGCGAAGCCCAGGTAGCCGGCGGGCACGAACTTGTCCGGGACGACCTCCCCGTCGGAGTTCTTCTCCGCCACCATGTTCTTCGCGAGCGTCGCCCGGAGGACCTGCTCCTTGCCGTCACGCTCGACCGTGAGGGTGGCGGGGCCGATCGTCTCCCTGATGAGGGTGGAGAGCACGGACCACTTCTCGACCCGCTCTCCGTTGAAGGCGACGATCCTGTCGCCCTCCTGAAGACCGGCGGCGCGGGCCGGCGATACGGGGTCCCCCGCGGCGCACTTCTCACGGTCCTCGCTCTGCGAGATGACGCACTTCTGGACGCCGGCGACCTCGGTGGTCTGGGTCTGGAAGCCGAAGCTCATCGCGACGCCCATGAAGATCACGACGGCGAGGACCAGGTTCATGAACGGTCCCGCGAACATCACGATCATGCGCTTCCACGGCTTGCGCGTGTAGAAGAGCCGGGTCTCGTCGCCCTCCTTCAGCTCCTCGAAGGCGGCCGAGCGGGCGTCCTCGATCATGCCGCGCCAGGGGGAGGTGGACCGCGCCTCTATCCGTCCGTCGGCGCCCGGCGGGAACATCCCGATCATGCGGATGTAGCCACCGAGCGGGATCGCCTTGATCCCGTACTCGGTGTCGCCGCGCCGGCGCGACCAGAGGGTGGGGCCGAACCCGACCATGTACTGCGGCACCCGGATGCCGAAGAGTTTGGCCGTCGACAGGTGGCCCAACTCGTGCCACGCGATGGAGAAGAGCAGCCCAACGGCGAAGATCACTATGCCGAGGACTGTCAACAGGATCGTCATGCGCGAGCCTCCGCTGGCTGTGCTTCGCCGAATTTCTCTGCCACTTCGCGGGCGCGGGCGCGCGCCCAGGTCTCCGCGTCGAGGACGTCCGCCACGGTGAGCGAGGTTCCCCCGGAGGGCTGTCCGTGCTCGGCGACGACTTCGGTGACGGTGTCCATGATGCCGTTGAACGGCAGCCGTCCGGCGAGAAACGCCTCCACGCATTCCTCGTTGGCGGCATTGAACACCGCCGGGGCCGTGCCGCCCACCGATCCGACGTGCCGGGCGAGTCCGACCGACGGGAACGCCTCGTTGTCGAGCGGGAGGAACTCCCAGGTGGACGCCGTGGACCAGTCGAAGGCCGGAGCGGCGTCCGGCACCCGTACCGGCCAGCCGATACCCACGGCGATCGGGCCGCGCATGTCGGGCGGCGTGGCCTGGGCGAGAGTCGAGCCGTCCGTGAACTCCACCATCGAGTGGACGTACGACTGCGGGTGCACGACGACCTCGATGCGATCGAAGGGGATGTCGTACAGCAGGTGCGCCTCGATGACCTCCAGGCCCTTGTTGACGAGGGTCGCGGAGTTGATCGTGATCACGGGGCCCATCGCCCAGGTGGGGTGGGCGAGGGCGGCGTCGGGGGTGACGTCGGCCAGTTCCGCCCTCGTACGGCCGCGGAAGGGGCCGCCGGAGGCCGTGACGACCAGTTTGCGCACCTCGGCGCGGGTGCCCGCCGCGAGGGCCTGGAAGAGGGCGGCGTGCTCGGAGTCGACCGGAATGATCTGCCCGGGGCGGGCGAGCGCCTTGACCAGGGGCCCGCCGACGATCAGGGACTCCTTGTTGGCGAGGGCGAGCGTGCGGCCCGCCTTCAGGGCGGCGAGGGTCGGCGCGAGGCCGATGGATCCGGTGATGCCGTTGAGCACCGTGTGGCATGGGGACGTCGCGAGGTCGGTGGCGGCGTCCGGCCCCGCGAGGATCTCGGGGAGGGGTTCGGAGCCGTACTCCGCCCCCAGCGCCTCGCGCAGCGTCGGCACGGCGTCCTCACGGGCGACCGCCACGGTGCGGACCCGGAGCCGGCGCGCCTGTTCGGCGAGCAGTCCGACGCGCCCGCCTGCGGCGGACAGCGCGGTGACACGGAAACGGTCGGGGTTGCGCAGGACCAGGTCGATCGCCTGGGTGCCGATGGACCCGGTGGAGCCGAGGACGACGATGTCCCGGCGGCCTTCGGACGCGTCGAAGGCGATATGGGGGTCGGCGAGGGGGGCTGGACTGTCGCTCATGGCCCCATTCTTGCCGCATCGGGCCACGGCGCGGACGGTGAGGGGCGAAAACGGGGCGCGTCATCGGGGCGGCGCGGTGCGCGACACGGGGCGCGGACGCCCCGGGGACGCGGTCGGCGGGGCTCTGCGGGAGAGGGTGACGCGCGACGGTGCGGCGGGACGGCCCGCCGGTCAGTCCGTCGCGGCTGCCTCGAACTTCTTCCACTGTGCCGCCACGACCTCGTCGGGCACCCCGCCGAAGTCCTTGGTGTCCAGGGTCTCGGCGCGGAAGGAGAGGGTGGTGGGGCCGGAGCGTACGACGGTGAGGTACTCGTACAGCTTCAGCCTGCCCTTCACATCGAGGATCGTGAAGCGGTACGCCCGCGCCTCGTCGCCGACGTCCGGTGCCGGAACCGGCTCCGCCTTCAGGTACTGGCCCTCGGCCAGGGCCCGCTCCTCCACGAAGCCGCCCGCGCACGCTTTCTCGGCGGCACCGATCGCCTTCATGACGGAGGCGGCTTCGTCTCCGTCGTAGGAGCGGAGCTGAACGTCAACCATCGTTCCGCCCCACATGTCCTCGACGGCGCTGACTTCGCGGTTGACCTCGGACACGGGATCGAAGGCGGTGGCGCCTTCGGTGAGGCTGACGAAGGGCTGGCAGACAGCGGGGTCGGCCGTGTAGTCCTCATCGATGGGCGTGCCGAGGATCATCTCGGCGGCGGCGTACTTGCCCATCCTCTCGCCGTCGGTGAACGCGAGGGCCGTGAGGTCGCGCAGAGTCAGGGCCCCGGTGCCGCCGGACGCGCCGGAGGCCGTGGACGCGCCCGAGGGGCCCGGCGCGGCCCCGGACGCCCTGCCGTCCGTACGCGCACTCCCGCCGCCCTTCCCGCCGTCGCCCGCCCCGTCGCCGCAGGCCGCCGCACCGGTCAGGACGGCACCGGCGAGAGCGAGCGCCGCCACGGGGCGCCGCCACGCGCGCCGACCCGCCGGTCTTTCCTCGGTCCGTGCCTCGACCATGCCTGCCCCCGTCGTCGGTCGACGGCCCCGTCGGCCGTCCGTCCCCTCGGGTGCCCCGTTGCTGCCCCGGTTTCGTCAGGCTCGTCCGGCCGAGAGAGCCTGACGAACCGCCCGCCCGGCCGGGCAAGTTGCGCGCGCATAGGGTCACATCACGGCAAACTATGCCGTGTACGGGCCGTCAGCTCGCCCACGGGGCGGGCCGGGCGACCGCTCCGGGTGAAGTTGTCTTCCGCGAGTTGTGACTTCCTCATTGACACGCCATACGGGTGGCGCAATTCTGAGAGCGCTCTCAGAAAGGTCTGTACCTGAAGGGCAGCGCGGTTGCTTCCGGTCTCCCCACTTCCGGCTTCCGGTCCGCCGTCCGGCCCTTCGGTGGTACCCCGCCTCACCGGCGGCGTCCGTACGTCAGATTCCGCCCCCCACTGTCCCCACACGGACTCACCTGACGAGGAGGAAGAGCGAGTGCCTGCGATACGCAAGCTGCTGGCTTCGCTGGCCGCCGCGGTGGTTGTCACCACCGGTTTCACGGCCTTGACCACGGGAACCCCGGCCCAGGCCGTGGTCCCGGCCGAGGCCGCGGTCCCCAGCACCATTCCGTTCACCATCACGAACAACTCCGGCCGCGGCGAACAGGTCTACATCTACAACCTCGGTACGGAGCTCTCGTCCGGCCGACAGGGCTGGGCCGACGCCGGCGGCACCTTCCACGCCTGGCCCGGTGGCGGCAACCCGCCGACCCCCGCGCCCGACGCCTCGATCGCGGGCCCGGCCCAGGGCCAGAGCATGACGATCCGGCTGCCGAAGTTCTCCGGGCGGGTCTACTTCTCGTACGGGCAGAAGCTCGACTTCCGGCTCGCCACCGGCGGCCTGGTACAGCCCGCCGTACAGAATCCGAGCGACCCGAACAGCAACATCCTCTTCAACTGGTCGGAGTACACGCTCAACGACTCCGGTCTGTGGATCAACAGCACCCAGGTCGACATGTTCTCGGCGCCGTACGCCGTCGGGGTCAAGCTTCCCAACGGCACCACCAAGACCACGGGGCACCTGAAGCCGGGCGGCTACAACGGCTTCTTCAACTCGCTGAGGAGCCAGCCGGGCGGCTGGGCCGGACTGATCCGGACCCGGTCGGACGGCACCGTCCTGCGGGCTCTGGCGCCCGGTCACGGTGTCGCGTCCGGCGCCCTGCCGGCCGGCGTCATGAACGACTACATCGACCGGGTGTGGGCGAAGTACGCCAACTCCCCACTCACGGTGACCCCGTTCACGAATCAGCCGAACGTCAAGTACGTCGGCCGGGTCTCCGGCAACGTCATGAACTTCACCAACACCTCGGGCGCCGTGGTCACGTCGTTCCAGAAGCCGGACGCCGACAGCATCTTCGGCTGCTACAAGCTGCTCGACGCGCCCAACGACCAAGTACGGGGCCCGATTTCACGCACCCTGTGCGCGGGGTTCAACCGCTCCACGCTGCTGACCAACCCCAACCAGCCCGACGCGAGCGCGGCGGACTTCTACAAGGACTCCGTCACCAACCACTACGCGCGGAAGATCCACGAGCAGATGGTTGACGGCAAGGCGTACGCCTTCGCCTTCGACGACGTCGGGGCCCACGAGTCGCTGGTGCACGACGGCGACCCGCGCGAGGCGTTCCTCACGCTCGACCCGTTCAGCTGAGCCGACGCCCCGTCATGGCCGGGCCGCGCCCTCCGTGAGGAGGACGCGGCCCGGTCCGTGTTCGGTCAGTCGATCGGCCGGTGGACGTTCTCCCGCCGGGAGGGGCCCGGTGTGGCGTCCGCGATCCAGGGGCCGTCACCGCTCGGGTCGACGATGCCCTGCTCCAGCCACGCGTACGTCCCGGACAGCACGCCCTTGACGACCGTGCGGTCGATGTCGTCGGTGTTGGACCAGAGCCGCGTGAACAGCTCCTCCACACGGATCCGCGACTGCCGGCAGAAGACGTCGGCGAGCTGGTACGCCTCACGGCCGTGGTCCCCCGTGGTGCGCAGCATCTCGGCCCGTACGCAGGCCGCGCTCATCGCGAACAGTTCCGCCCCGATGTCCACGACGCGGCCGAGGAATCCCTGCTTGGTCTCCATGCCGCCCTGCCAGCGCGACATGGCGTAGAAGGTCGAGCGGGCGAGCTTGCGCGACGACCGCTCGACGTAGCGCAGGTGCGCCGCGAGATCCGGGTGCCCCTTGGGGTGAAACTCCGCATAGGAGTTGGGGAGTTGACCGGGCCCCGCGACGAGCTTGGGCAGCCAGCGCGCGTAGAAGGCGCCCGCCCCCGCGCCCGCCCTCGCCTTGTCGGACAGCGTCTTGTCCGGGTCGATGATGTCGCCGGCCACCGCCAGGTGGGCGTCGACCGCCTCGCGGGCGATCAGCAGATGCATGATCTCCGTGGAGCCCTCGAAGATCCGGTTGATCCGCATGTCGCGCAGGACCTGCTCGGCGGGCACGGCGCGCTCCCCCCGGGCCGCCAGGGAGTCCGCCGTCTCGAAGCCCCGTCCGCCGCGGATCTGGACCAGCTCGTCCGCCATGAGCCAGCCCATCTCGGAGCCGTACAGCTTGGCCAGCGCCGCCTCGATACGGATGTCGTTGCGGTCCTCGTCGGCCATCTGGGACGACAGGTCGACCACGGCCTCCAGGGCGAACGTCGTCGCCGCGATGAACGAGATCTTCTCGCCGACCGCCTCGTGGTGGGCGACGGGCTTGCCCCACTGTTCGCGCGCCGCCGTCCACTCACGGGCGATCTTGAGGCACCACTTGCCGGCGCCGACGCACATGGCGGGCAGCGAGAGGCGGCCGGTGTTGAGCGTGGTGAGCGCGATCTTGAGACCGGCGCCCTCGGGGCCGATACGGTTCGCCGCCGGGACCCGCACCTGGTGGAAGCGGGTGACCCCGTTCTCCAGACCGCGCAGGCCCATGAAGGCGTTGCGGTTCTCCACGGTGATGCCGGGCGAGTCCGCCTCGACGACGAAGGCGGTGATACCGCCCCGGCGCCCCTCGGACTTCGGTACGCGGGCCATCACGACGAGCAGGTCCGCGACGACGCCGTTGGTCGTCCAGAGCTTCACGCCGTCCAGCACGTAGTCGTCCCCGTCGCGTACGGCGCTGGTCGCGAGCCGGGCGGGGTCGGATCCCACGTCGGGCTCCGTAAGGAGGAAGGCGGAGATGTCGGTACGGGCGAGACGCGGCAGGAACGCGTCCTTCTGTTCCTGGGTGCCGAACATCTTGAGCGGCTGCGGTACGCCGATCGACTGATGCGCGGAGAGCAGCGCGCCGATCGACGCGTTCGCCATGCCGACCAGGGCGAGGGCCTTGTTGTAGTACACCTGGGTGAGGCCGAGGCCGCCGTATTTCCTGTCGATCTTCATGCCGAAGGCGCCGAGTTCCTTGAGGCCGGCCACGACCTCGTCGGGGATGCGCGCCTCGCGCTCGATCCGTGCACCGTCGATCCGGGTCTCGCAGAAGTCCCGCAGCGTGGCCAGGAAGGCTTCTCCGCGCCGTACGTCCTCCGCGGCGGGTGCGGGGTGGGGGTGGATGAGATCGAGCCGGAAACGGCCGAGGAAGAGCTCCTTGGCGAAGCTGGGCCTGCGCCAGCCCTGCTCTCGGGCGGCCTCGGCCACCTGTCGTGCTTCGCGTTCGGAGACCTTGGGCTCCGGGGCCTGGGCCGTGTCGAAGGAATCGGATGGAGCGGACATCGGGAACTCACCTCGCCGCGAACGTCGGGTCGATGGGCCCGACCGGCCAAGGCGGTGTGGTGACGCCCTGGTGGGTTAAGTACCGGCCGGTACTACTCGTCCGTATCTACCCGATTACCAGGGGCCCAGCCAGTCCGGCCGCACACCGTCGGGGCGGTGGGGCGGGGTCCGGGGGCGTACACGGTGAGGGCCGGGAGCGCCGCGCGGCGCTCCCGGCCCTCACTCCTTCGTACAGAGGCGCACGCGTTCCGCCGGCACGCAGTCCGGACGGGGCGGCTGTGCGGGGCACGGTCCTCTCAGAGGGCGAGGCCCGTGAAAACCATCACCCGCTCGTACGTGTAGTCGTCCATCGCGTACTTGACGCCCTCGCGGCCGACGCCGGAGCGCTTGACGCCGCCGTACGGCATCTGGTCGGCCCGGTACGAGGGGACGTCGCCCACGATCACGCCGCCGACCTCGAGCGCCCGGTGGGCGCGGAACGCGGCCTGCACGTCGTGGGTGAAGACACCTGCCTGAAGGCCGTACTTGGAGTCGTTCACCGTCGCGAACGCCGCTGCCTCGCCGTCGACGCTGCTGAGTGTGAGGACGGGGCCGAACGCCTCCTCGCAGGAGAGCGTGACGTCCGCCGGGACGTCGGCGAGGACGGTGGGGGCGTACGAGGAGCCGTCCCGCTTGCCGCCGGCCAGGAGCGTGGCGCCCGCGCGCACGGCCTCGTCCACCCATTCCTCGACCCGCTTGGCGGCGTCCTCGTTGACGAGGGGGCCGACGTCCGTGGCGTCGTCGGACGGGTCCCCGGTGACCTGTGCCTCGACGGCCGCGACGATCTTCGGTACGAGGCGCTCGTACAGGGACGCGTCCGCGACGACGCGCTGCACGGAGATGCAGGACTGGCCGCCCTGGTAGTTGGCGAAGGCTCCGATGCGGGTGGCCGCCCAGTCGAGGTCCTTCTCGCTGTTGTAGTCGGCGAGCACAACTGCCGCACCGTTACCGCCGAGTTCGAGGGTGCAGTGCTTGCGCGGGACCGAGTCCATGATGGCGAAGCCGACCTTGTCGGAGCCGGTGAAGGAGATCACGGGCAGCCGCTCGTCCTGGACGAGGGCGGGCATCCGGTCGTTGGCGACGGGCAGCACGGACCAGGCACCGGCAGGCAGTTCGGTCTCGGCGAGCAGTTCGCCGATGAGCAGGCCGGAGAGCGGCGTCGCCGGGGCGGGCTTGAGGATGATCGGGGTGCCGACCGCGAGGGCGGGGGCGATCTTGTGGGCGCAGAGGTTCAGCGGGAAGTTGAACGGCGCGATGCCGAGTACGACGCCGCGCGGGAAGCGGCGGGTGAGCGCCAGGCGCCCGGTGCCGCCGGCGTCGGTGTCGAGTCGCTGGGCCTCGCCGCCGTTGAACCGGCGGGACTCCTCCGCCGCGAACCGGAACACCGACACGGCGCGGCCGACCTCGCCGCGTGCCCACTTCATGGGCTTGCCGTTCTCGGCGGAGATCAGACGGGCGATCTCCTCGGTGCGCTCGACGAGGCGACGCGACACATGGTCGAGCGCGGCGGCCCGGACGTGCGCGGGCGTCGCGGCGAACTCGTCACGCACGGCGTACGCGGCGGCGACGGCCTCCTCGACCTGCGCCTCCGTCGGGACGGCGACCTTGCCGACGAGCCGGCCGTCCCAGGGGGACGTGACGTCGAAGGTCTCCTCACCGGTGGCGGGGCGTCCGGCGAGCCAGAAGGCATGGGTGGCTGCCACGGTTTCGTTCGGCATTGCGGGTCCCGGCCCTTCCGAGATGGGTGAAGCTGTCCCTCCCACCGTAGGGGTGGTGACCGTCGACGTGATTTGTCCGGGGTGGAGTGGTGGCGGGGACGGGCTGTGACGCTTTGGCACACGTGGCGTCGGGGTGGGTCGCCGGGGCGCGGCCGAGGGGGCGCTGCGGACGGGGCACGGGCGACGGGGCGGGGTGTTGGGGGAGGGACGTGGGAAGGGAGGGGTGACGGGGCGGCGGCAGGAGGGCGCGGCGGCCGTACCTCGACGGGGTCGCTCGGCCCACCGCAGGGCGGTGGTGGTGGCCCGGCGGCGGGCCCGGCGGCACAACTTCCGAACACGTCGCGGCAGTTGGGACCGGTGGTGCGCGACGCGGATGTCCGTGTCGGCATGCCCGTATGCCGGACCTGGGCGGGGGCCGGACCTGGGCGGGTCGGGCCTGGTCGGGTCGGGCCTGGGCGGGTCGGGCCGGTCACGGGGCCACGCGGGCGATAGGACCGGGTGACGCCGGACGGACATTCGCCGGGGCGGGCATGTGGCCCGGCTGGCTCAGGCGGACTGGGCTCCCGGCGGTGTCGCGGAGGTGGTCTTGAGGGCCAGCCAGAGCTCCATACGGACGTCCGGGTCGTCCAGTGTCCGGCCGAGGATCTCCTCGACACGGCGCATGCGATAACGCAGCGTATGCCGGTGCACACCCAGGTCGGCCGCCGCGGCGTCCCACTGGCCGTGGCGCGAGAGCCAGGCCCGGAGAGAGGCCACCAGGTCGCCGCGCCCCTTGGCGTCGTGTTCGTAGAGCGCGCGCAGCATGCCGTCGGCGAAGGCCCGCACCGCGTCGTCGGCGAGGAGCGGCAACAGCGACCCGGCCGCCAGTTCCTCGTGCTCCACCAGTGCGCGGCCCCGTCGGCGCGCGACGGACAGCGACTGCTCGGCCTGTTTGTACGCGCCGGCGGCCGCGATCGGCCCCGTCGGGGCGGAGAGACCGATGACGACACCCGCGTCGTCGGCCTGCTGCTCCTTGTACGTCTCGCAGGCGGCGGTGACCGCTCCCCCGTCCGCCGCGAGCACGACCAGCCGTTCCTCGCCGTCGGGGACGGCGAGCACCGCTTCCCCTCCGTGCGCCGCCGAAGCCTCCAGCGTGTCGGTCAGGGTCTGGAGCGGATGGGTCGCCGTGGGATCCCGGACGTCGGAGGCGGCGTCGGCCGGTTCGGCGACGAGCAGCCGGAACGGGGCGTCCAGCAGCCCCCCGTACAGGTCTCCCGCCACCGCCCGCGCGTGGTCGGGCTGCCCCGAGAGCAGCATCCGCAGCACCGCGGACCCGAGCCGCTGCTCGGCCTCCTGGAGCGCGCGCGACCGCTCCGTGGTGAGCGTCAGCAGAGC
The DNA here is from genome assembly GCF_036327775.1 of Streptomyces sp. NBC_01498. NCBI lineage: Bacteria > Bacillati > Actinomycetota > Actinomycetes > Kitasatosporales > Streptomycetaceae > Streptomyces > Streptomyces sp. NBC_01498. Next base: position 1,689,618 of record NZ_CP109598.1, read on the forward strand.
CACCGCCGAGTGCACCGCGTACCGCTCCGCCGTGCCCAGGGCCGCCCCCGTACCGACGGCGAGCGCGCCCCGTACCCGTCGGCCGGAGCCCAGGGACTGGAGCTCGACCCGGTCGTCCGGGTCGCCTACCACGGCGCTGGCGGGGGCCGGCCGCTTCCGCAGCCGTTCCACCTCGGGCCGGAGGCGGCTGGCCCGGCGTGCGGCCCAGTCCGGCGCGGCGGCGATCACCGCGCCGGTCGCGTCGTAGAGCGCGGCCCAGCCGTCGACGTGCGCCGCGAGGCGTGACAGCAGCGCCGTCGGACCTTCGGAGAGCGCCGCGCGGGTCAGCTCCCGCTGTGCCTCGAAGCCCGCCGTCACCGACCGGTACTGATCCGCCGCGATCGCCGCCGAGACGGCCTTGCTGATCGCGAGGAAGGGCGTACGGCGCGGTACGGCGATGAGCGGCAGGCCCTCGTCCCGCGCCGCGTCGACCAGGGCGTCCGGGATGTCCTCGTAGTTGACGCCGACGGCGAAGCCCAGTCCGACGACACCGGCGCCGACGAGGCGTCGCACGTAGCGCCGCATGGCCTCGGGGTCCTCGGCGTGCAGTGTGACGGCGGTGACGAGCAGCAGTTCGCCGCCGTCCATGTACGGCACCGGGTCTTCGAGTTCGCTGACGTGTGCCCAGCGCACCGGTGTGTCGAGCCGGTCCTCCCCCGCGCGCACGGTGAGCTTGAGCGCCGAGTGCTGGATGAGCGAGGCGAGCGTGGGCGGCATGGCGGACCGTAGGACCTTCATGAGGAGGACGAGCGGACGTTTTCGCCGTCCCGTAGCAACGGCTTACCCCAATGGTGCCAGGGTGTACGAGAACGGGGACGCGGGTCCGCGCGAGTAGGCGCACGGCGGGCCCGTTCGCGGCCCCAGGTCCTGCGCTTCCCGGGCGGGCCGTCTCCGACGTCTCCTTCCCTCCGTCGACGACGTCCCCTCCTTACGGAGGTCGGAGCGGCGCCGCCGCCTCTTGGAGAGGACGCGCTCCCGGCGCGGGCGCTCCGGTCGTCCGCGATCGCTCAGGTACGGAGGTCCACCAGCATGGGTGGCGCGTGCTCGCCACCGACCGTGGTCAGGGAGAGCACGGCGTGGCCGGCCGGTACGGAGTGGGCCAGTTCGGAGGCCGACCACCGTTCCCGCTCGACCTCCCGCACGGTGACGGCCTCCGCGGTGGCCGCCTTGCCGGTCACCAGGCGGCGCATGAAGTGCACCGCCTTGGTGAGCGGTTCGTCGGAGATGATCTGCCGGTTGGTGACGTCGCGGGTCTGGACCCACTCGGTGCCCCAGCTCTCCGCGAAGCGCCCGCCGTCCCAGGGACCGAGCCCGGAGAACGCCATGCGGCAGCCGACGGCACCGAGGAGCGGGCCGCGCAACGGGTCGGGCACGTCCTCCAACGTACGCAGCGTGAGGACCACCCCGGCGTTCGCGGAACGCAGCCGCTGGACGGCGCGCACGGAGTCGCCCGTCACGGCGTACGTCGCGTCGTCCAGGACGAGGCAGGCGAAGAGTGAGCGGTCGGCCCGTGCGAGGGCGGCGTCGGTGAACTGCGCGAGGAGGAGCCGGGCGATGATCCGTGACGCCTCGGCATGGCCCCGTTCGGGGAGGTCGATCCTGACCCTCAGGGGGTGTTCGATCGCACGTGGTGAGAAGGCCCGGCGGCTGCCGTTGCCGTCCGTACGGAAGAAGTCGGCGAAGGCGGGGCGGTCGAGGAAGGCGAGGCGTTCGGCGAGGAGTACGCCGATGTCGTCGCCGCGCGCCGACTGCCGCTCACGCGCGTCGAGCTCTCGCAGCTGGGCGGCGGCGCCGGTGTCGCCGGACGACTCCAGCGCGGTCCGCAGTGCCTGGAGGGCCGTGGGGGAACCGCCGATCAGTTCGCGCAGCTCCGGGACGGCGGGGAAGTGCCCGTGGACGGCGCGGTACGGGCCGACGAGCTGCGCGAGGGCGGTCGCGGCCCGGCGCCTGTCGCCGCCGGGCAGACCGGCCGCGAGATCGCCCACGAGCGCCTCCGACAGCGTCCTGGCGGCCTCGTCGGGGTCGTCGGTGCTCCCGTAGAGGTCGAGGTCGTGTGTGGCGTCGGGGCGGCCGACGGCGATCACGAGGTCGAAGGAGTCGTCCGGGGCGAACGCGGCCCCGTAGGCGGTGACGGCGACGACTGCGGCACGGTTGGCGAGCGCCTGGAGGCACAGCGACTCGACGACGGGGCGGACGAGCCGCACCGTCTTGCCCGAGCCGGCGGGCCCCACGGCGAGCAGCGACGTACCCAGGAGTCCCGGTTCGAGGGCGACGCCGGTGGTGCGCCGCGCATACGGGTTGCGGGGATGGTCCGCCGCGGTGCCGATCCTGACCTGCCCCGTGGCGAGGTCGTGGTTCGCGGTGCGCAGCGGTAGGTCGCGGGCCCCGGACGGGTGGGCGCAGGCGCCCGCTCCGTGGGCCCGGACGGTGTCGTTGAAGGCGGGCAGCCGCTCGGGGCGGGCGCGGACGCCCTGCCAGGCGCGGCGGATCCGCGCGTAGTCGACGTCGCCGAGGGTGCCGCGGCGCACGGCCGCGGCGAGCGTGGCGGCGGCGTCGGTGAGTCCGGCGGCGCGGAGGTCGGGCCAGTCGGCGGGGTCGGCGTCGGCCGGGAGCGGCGCGGGCGTATCGGCCTCGGTGGCCGTCCCGAGGCGGCGCCGTACGGGGGGCCAGGTGCCGGCCCGCCCGAGGACGGCCACGACGGCGGCGACGAGCAGCACGTAGTAGACGTTCGACACCCAGGTCAGCCAGTCGACGGTGCGCGGCATCTCACGCCAGAAACCCGGCAGCAGGACGAAGAGCGGCCACAGCGGCACGCCGTAGCGCCGCCAGACCTCGTTCCAGTTGCCGATACGGCCGAAGCCGACGGCGAGCAGGCCGATGACCAGGGCGTAGTAGAGATAGCTGGCCGCGACGTACAGCTCGACGTCGGGGCTGTCCCGGAACCGCCAGCTCTCCGGGGTGAGCCACTGGATCGGCAGGAGCCACCAGCGGTCGCCGAAGATCCACCAGCCGCCGAGGTAGCCGTTCCACAGCAGCGACCAGACGAGCCAGCCGCAGAGGTACGCGACGAGGGCGCCGCTGAACAGTTGCCGGGCCGGCACCTGATCGGGTTCCTCCGGCGGGCGCGGGCGGTGGCCGAGGCGCCAGACGCCCGGTTCGGCCTGGGGGCGGGGGATGCGCAGCCAGTCGGCGACGGAGGCGCCGATGCCCGGGGCCGGGGCGTGCGTCGGCGACGGTGGCGGCGCCGGGGCGGCGGAGGCGGGCGCGGCGGCCAGGTGCTCCGGGGGGGCGGAGCCCTCGGACGGCGGGACGTCCGGCGTTCCCCAGGGAGCGGCGGGCGGCGCCGACGGTGGTGCGGGGGGCCGGGGCGGTGGCCCCGCAGGACGGGGCACCGGATTGGCTCGTGTGCCGCGCGGGTCGTGCGTGCCGTCGGTGTTCATGAACCCCTGTCCCCTGACCAGCCAGGTCCGCCCTGTACACGCCTCAATCTAGTGCCCACGTAGGGGGAGTTCACCGTTCCGGCCGTACGGAGTGTCGACCGGGCGCCCGGGCGTGCCCGGAGAGGTCCGGCGCGCCCCTATGTCCGGGACGGACAAGGACACGCAGCCGACACTCCCGAACGGCGCATGCCCGCCGCCCCGCTCCGCCCCTAGCCTGCGAAGTGAAGCCCAGATCCGAGAACACGAGACACGTAGCGTCCGGAACCACCCCCAGGAGCCCCTCATGACCTCAATCCCGCAGGAGCGGCGCATCGTGACCGCCGTCCCCGGTCCCAAGTCCGTGGAGCTGCAGAACCGCCGTACCGCCTCGGTCGCCGCCGGTGTGGGGTCCGTGATGCCTGTCTTCGCCGCCCGCGCGAGTGGCGGGGTCGTCGAGGACGTGGACGGCAACCGTTTCATCGACTTCGGGTCCGGCATCGCGGTGACGTCCGTCGGTTCCTCCGCGGAGGCCGTCGTACGCCGCGCCACGGCGCAGCTCGCGGACTTCACCCACACCTGTTTCATGGTCACGCCGTACGAGGGGTACGTGGAGGTCTGCGAGCAGCTCGCCGAGCTGACGCCGGGCGACCACGCGAAGAAGTCCGCGCTCTTCAACTCGGGCGCCGAGGCGGTCGAGAACGCGGTGAAGATCGCCCGCTCGTACACCAAGCGCCAGGCGGTCGTCGTCTTCGACCACGGCTATCACGGCCGTACGAATCTCACGATGGCGCTGACCTCGAAGAACATGCCGTACAAGCAGGGGTTCGGTCCGTTCGCCCCGGAGATCTACCGGGTCCCCGTGGCGTACGGCTACCGCTGGCCGACCGGTCCGGAGAACGCGGGCGCCGAGGCGTCCGCCCAGGCCATCGACGAGATCAGCAAGCAGGTCGGCGCGGAGAACGTCGCGGCGATCGTCATTGAGCCGCTGCTCGGCGAGGGCGGCTTCATCGAGCCGGCGAAGGGCTTCCTGCCCGCCATCGCGAAGTTCGCCAGGGACAACGGCATCGTGTTCGTGGCGGACGAGATCCAGTCCGGTTTCTGCCGGACGGGGCAGTGGTTCGCGTGCGAGGACGAGGGCGTCGTGCCCGACCTGATCACCACGGCGAAGGGCATCGCGGGCGGCCTGCCGCTCGCCGCCGTGACCGGCCGGGCGGAGATCATGGACGCCCCGCACTCGGGCGGCCTCGGCGGTACGTACGGCGGCAACCCGGTGGCCTGCGCCGCTGCGCTCGGTGCGATCGAGACGATGCGCGAGCTCGACCTCGTCTCGAAGGCGAGGCGCATCGAGGAGATCATGAAGCCCCGGCTCAAGGAGATGGCGGAGAAGTTCGACGTCATCGGCGACGTACGGGGCCGTGGCGCGATGCTCGCCCTCGAACTGGTCAAGGACCGGGACACCAAGGAGCCGAACCCGGAGGCGACGGCCGCGCTCGCCAAGTCGTGCCACGTGGAAGGGCTGTTGGTGCTCACCACCGGCACGTACGGCAACGTGCTCCGTTTCCTGCCGCCGCTGGTCATCGGCGAGGACCTCCTCACGGAGGGGCTGGACATCCTGGAGCAGGCGCTCGCCGGTCTCTGATCCGACGGTGCCGCCGCCCGGGCCCCCGCCCCGCCCCGGGGCGGGGGCCCGGGCGGGGCCTGTGAAGAAGCTGTGCGGGGCCGATGGCGGGTTCCCCTTCCCGCTGTCGGTCCTCACGGCGCTGACGTACGGTTCCGGCAGATGAGAGAAACACCCCGCTCGCAGGAGACTGCGGGCGAGCCCGCGACGGAGCTGCCCCAGCACCGTCCGGACCGCGTCCTCGGACGCACTGGAGCACCCAGCTCCGGAATTCCTCACCGATCGGACGGCCGCCCGCCCCACACCCCCCGGGGCGCGCGGCGACCCGGTCCTGGCGGCCGTCTCGGAACTACCCCCCCTGTTCCGGGGCGGCCGACTTCCCTCTCCCGGCGCACCGGCCCCGACGGCCCCCTCGGCTTCTTCCGCCTCCTCGGCCCCACCGGTCGGCTCGGTCCCCTCGTGGTGTCGGCCCTCTGCGCCGTCCTCTTCGGGCTCGTCACCTGGCAGGTCGCAGCCGGCGGTCCGCTCCGTGACGCCGACGAACGCCTGGGTCGTACGGCCTTCGGGCAGGGCCCCGCCCGGTTGACGGAGTTCCTGGCCGATCTCGGCAACGTCACCGTCGCTCTCCCCGTCCTGGCCGTCGCCGTCGGGTACGCGGCGTGGCGTGGGCACCGTGCGCGGGCGGCGGCCGTGGCGCTTGCCATGGCCGCCGTTCCCCTGCTCGTGGTGCCGTTCAAGCTCTGGATCGACCGGACCGGGCCGCTCACTGCCGAGTCCGGCTTCTACCCGTCCGGCCACACCGCGACGGCGACGGTCGCCTACTGCGGCGTCGCGCTGCTGCTGGGGCCCCGTACGGGGCGCGTACGGGCGATGCCCGTCGCCGTGGTGCTCGGTGCGGCGACGGGCATCGGACTGGTGCTACGGGGCTACCACTGGCCGCTGGACGTGCTCGGGAGCTGGCTGCTCTGCGGCCTGCTGTGGGCCCCGTCGGTGGCGGCCCTGCGGTGGGCCGACAGCCGTGACGGGGCGGCGCTCAGCTCCCGAAGTACGCGTCGAAGTTGCGCGAGAACTCCCACTGGTTGAAGCGGTCCCAGTTGATCGACCAGGTCATCAGCCCGCGCAGCGCGGGCCACGTGCCGTGTGTCTGGTACGAACCGCAGTTGGTCTTCTTCGTCAGGCAGTCCAGGGCCTTGTTGACCTCCGACGGGGCGGTGTGGCCGTTGCCCGCGTGGGTCGACGCGGGGAGACCGATCGCCACCTGGCTCGGGGCGAGGGGCGGGAAGACCCTGGTGCTGTCGCCGGCCACGGGGAAGCCGGTGAGCAGCATGTCGGTCATCGCGATGTGGAAGTCGGCGCCGCCCATGGTGTGGTACTGGTTGTCGAGCCCCATGATCGGCCCCGAGTTGTAGTCCTGGACGTGCAGCAGGGTGAGGTCGTCGCGCAGGGCGTGGATGACCGGGAGGTACGCCCCGGCACGCGGGTCCTGGCCGCCGAAGGGGCCGGAGCCGTAGAACTGGTAGCCGAGCTGGACGAAGAACGTCTCCGGGGCCATGGTGAGCACGAAGTCCGCCCCGTACCTGGCCTTGAGGCTCTTCACGGCGGCGATCAGGTTGACGACGACGGGGCTGGTGGGGTTCCGGAAGTCGGTGTCGCCGGTGTTGAGGGAGAGCGAGTGGCCCTCGAAGTCGATGTCGAGACCGTCGAGGCCGTACTCGTCAATGATCTTGGACACGGAGCTGACGAAGGCGTCGCGGGCGCCGGTCGAGGCGAGCTGGACCTGGCCGTTCTGGCCGCCGATGGAGATCAGGACCTTTTTGCCGGCGGCCTGCTTGGCCTTGATGGCGGCCTTGAACTCGGCGGGTGACTCGACGTTCGGACATTCGGCGACGGGGCAGAGGCTGAAGCGGATGTCGCCGGAGGTGACGGATGTCGGTTCGCCGAAGGCGAGGTTGATGACGTCCCACGAGGCGGGCACATCGGCCATGCGGGTGTAGCCGGAGCCGTTGGCGAAGCTGGAGTGCAGGTAGCCGACCAGGGCGTGGGCGGGGAGGTCTGCGCCGCCCTCGCCCCCGTTGCCGGCCGAGGTGGTGGCGGTGATCGCGGGGGAGAGCGGGGAGCGGCCCGCCGCGTTGGTGGCCGAGACCTGGAAACGGTAGGCGGTCGCGGGGCTCAGCCCGGTGACGGTGGTCGACGTGCCGGTGACGTTCACGTTCGGGGCGCCGTCACGGTGCACCGTGTAGCCGGTGGCGCCCGTCACGGGCGACCAGGACAGGCCGACCGACGACGCGGTGACCGAGGAGGTCCGGAGCCCCGTGGGCGTGGCCGGCGGCTGCCCGGTCTGGCCGCCCGGTCCGACGAGGGTGAGGTCGTCGACGTGGTAGGCGGGTGTGCCGTACCAGCCGTTGGTGTACAGCGTCAGGGACGTGGTGGCGGGGCCGGTGCGGAAGGACGTCGTCAGTTTCTGCCAGCTGGGCGCGGACGGCGTCCACGTCGACACGTCGCCGGTGCCCGTGCCGATGCCGGAGGCGCCGAGGTAGACGTAGCTTCCCTGGACCCACGCGCTCAGCGTGTACGCCGAGTCGGGCCGGACGGTGACGGTCTGGGTGCACTTCGCGTTGTCGCTGCCCGCCGGGGTGCCCTTGAGCGCGGCGGCGCCGCCGTGCACGGGGGTGCCGACGATCGTGCCGCTGCCGCCCGTACAACTCCAGCCGGAGAGCCCTGATTCGAAGCCGCCGTTGACGGCGACGTCCACGTCGGCGGCGCGCGCCGTCCCGGTGGTGACCACGAGGCCGCCGGCGGTGAGTACGGCCGCCGCGAGGGCGGCCACGAGTCTGGGGTACCGAGAACGGCGTCTGCTGCGTTCCACAACTGCCTCCGGGCATGGCGGAATTGAATGTCGGACACATCGAGCCGGGCCAACATGGTCCAGACCAATCGGGTTGTCAAGACCTCTGGCCCTCCGGCGTGCTACGGCTCCACAGGCCGTCGGTGCCGCTGCCCGTCGAACAGTCCCCGCGCCGGGCCCCGTCCCCGCCCGTCACCGGGCCGGGGTCCTCCGGCCCTCCAGACCTCGGCCCCGTGTCCTCCGCCTTCCGCTCTCCGCCCTCCGCCCCCGGCCCCGGCGGTCAGCCCTCGCGGGCGCCGCCCCCGGCGACACCGCGCCCGCCGCCCCCGGCCCCGGATCCCCGCGTACCCCCGGCGATCCCGGCCGCCGCCTCGTGCATCGCCAGTTCCAGCACCGGCGGATCGGTGAGCGTGCCCGACCCGTCCGGCGGCACCACCCAGCGGACGCCGCTGCCGCCCCGCCCCGGATACGGGACGACGATCCATGTACCGCTGCCCGCGCCCCGCACCCCGGTCCCGATCCAGCACCCGACGGTGCCCGGCGGAACGAGGAACCCGAGGCGCGCGTCACCGAAATCGGCCAGGACGGGGCCCGGCCGGTCGACGAGCCGGGTCAGCACGCCGAGCGTCGAACGCCCCAGTTCACCGGGGAGGATCAGGACGTCCCACCGCTTGCCTGCGGGAAGGAGGGCGATCCCGTGCGGGTTCCGCTCCCATTCCCGGCGGCAGGCGCCGGGATCGGGCGCCACCGACGCCAGCCACCCCAGCGCGCTCCTCGCCCCCGTGTGGGCCATCGAGTCGGTCATCATGCGGCCTCCGCTTCCACGTTGCAGGACAGTGCGTCCAGGGACAGTGCGTCCACAGAGGGAGAGGCGGGTCCCGCCGGACGATGACGCGAGTCGGGCGACAGCCGTCGGTGATGTGGATCACAGCACCGGCCCCACGGGGCGGCCGAGGGTGCGGTACTGCGACGGGGACGACGCCCTCCTCACCGAGGTCGGGCGTGGCGGAGGCTCAGCCGTACGGAGAGTCAGCCGTACGGAGGGTCAGCTGTCGAAGCCGAGGCCCACCCGGTCCATGGCCCTCAGCCAGAGATTGCGCCGGCCGCCCCTGTCGTCCGCGCGGGCCAGCGACCACTGGGTGAGCCCGATGCCCGCCCAGGCGGCCGGCTCGGGCGGGAAGGGCACCGGCTTCGTCCTGACCATCTCCAGCGCCGTCCGCTCCGTCCGCTCCCCCGCCAGCAGATCGAGCATGACGTCCGCCCCGAAGCGGGTCGCCCCGACGCCGAGGCCGGTGTACCCCGCCGCGTACGCGACCCGCCCGCCGTGCGCCGTACCGAAGAAGGCGGAGAACCGTGAACAGGTGTCGATGGCGCCGCCCCACGCGTGACTGAACCGCAGCCCCTCCAACTGAGGGAAGCACCGGAAGAAGTGCGAGGCCAGCCTGAGATACGTCTCGGGGCGGTGATCGAGGGCGGGATCGACGCGTCCTCCGTACGGATAAACCGCGTCGTAACCGCCCCACAGGATGCGGTTGTCCGCGGTGATCCGGAAGTAGTGGAACCGGTTGGCCGAGTCGCTGAGCCCCTGCCGCCCCTTCCAGCCGATCGCGGCGAGCTGCTCCTCGGTAAGAGGTTCGGTGGTCAGCGCGTAGTCGTAGACGGCCACCGTGTACGGCCGCACGCGCCGTACGAGTGAGGGGAAGACATTCGTACCGAGGGCGACGTGGCGGGCCAGGACACGGCCGTACGGCGTACCGACGGCCATGCCGGGGCCGGAGCGGGCCAGTCGCAGGCCGGGGGTGTTCTCGTAGATCCGTACGCCGAGGTCGAGGCAGGCCCGCTTCAGCCCCCACGCCAGCCGCGCCGGGTTCAGCATGGCGACGCCGCGCCGGTCCCACAGACCGCCCAGGAACGTCGGCGAGTCGACCTCGGCGCGTACCTCGTCACCGTCCAGGAGATCCAGACCGGTGAGGCCGGCCGCCGTCGCCTCCTCGTGCAACCGGCGCAGACCGTCCAGTTGATGCGGCTCGGTGGCCACGGTGATGTCGCCGGTGCGCTCGAAGTCGCAGTCGATGCCGTAGCGCTCCACGGCGGCCTCGATGCCGGCGAGATTGCCGTGGCCGAGGTCTTCGAGGGCCCGCAGTTCGCCGGGCCAGCGGCTGAGACCGTTGGCGAGGCCGTGGGTGAGGGAGGCGGAGCAGAAGCCGCCGTTGCGGCCGGAGGCGGCCCAGCCCACCTCCCGGCCCTCGATGAGGACGACGTCGCGGCGCGGATCGCGCTCCTTGGCGAGGAGCGCGGTCCACAGGCCGCTGTAGCCGCCGCCGACGACGAGCAGGTCGCAGCGTTCGTCGCCCGCGAGGGCGGGCACCGCGCCCGGCCTGCCCGGGTCGTCGAGCCAGTGGGCGACGGGCTGCGCGTCGGTGAGTGAGGCGGCGGCTGTACGCATGGCACCAGGGGCCATGTCTTCCAACTCCTTCGAGTCCTGCTCGGTGGGTCCGATCAGGGGGTTCCGCTCAGGGTGTCGCGGCCTTCTTGCGCCGGTCGCTGATCAACTGGCCGCCGATGACCATCAGTACCGCGACGGCGAACATCGCCGTCCCGACGACGTTGATCTGCACCGGTGTGCCGCGCTGCGCGGATCCCCAGACGAACATGGGGAAGGTGACCGACGATCCGGCGTTGAAGTTCGTGATGATGAAGTCGTCGAACGAGAGGGCGAAGGCGAGCAGCGCGCCCGCCGCGATGCCCGGCGCGGCGATCGGCAGGGTGACCCGTACGAAGGTCTGCACCGGCCCCGCGTACAGGTCGCGCGCCGCCTCCTCCAGCTTCGGGTCCATGGACATCACCCGTGCCTTGACGGCCGTCACCACGAAGCTGAGGCAGAACATGATGTGCGCGATGAGGACGGTCCAGAAGCCCAACTCCGCCCCCATGTTCAGGAACAGGGTCAGCAGCGAGGCGGCCATGACGACCTCGGGCATGGCCATCGGCAGAAAGATCAGCGAGTTGACCGCGCCGCGTGCCCGGAAGCGGTAACGCACCAGGGCGAAGGCGATCATGGTGCCGAGTACCGTGGCCCCGATCGTCGCCCAGACGGCGATCTGGAACGAGAGCGTCAGCGACTCGCAGAGGTCCGCGACGCCGCACGGGTCCTTCCACGCGTCCAGTGAGAACGTCTGCCAGGCGTAGTTGAAGCGCCCCTTCGGCTTGTTGAAGGAGAACACCAGCACGACGAGATTCGGAAGAATCATGTACGCGAGCGTGAGCAGCCCCGCGACGACGACAGCGTTGCGTCGGATCCAGCGCATCAGACCAGGTCCTCCGTCCCTGAACGGCGGATGTAGACGGTGACCACGACCAGCACGACCGCCATGAGGATGAACGAGAGCGCCGCGGCGGTCGGATAGTCGAGCACCCGCAGGAACTGGCTCTGGATCACGCTGCCGACCATCTTGGTGTCGGTGGAACCGAGCAGTTCCGCGTTGACGTAGTCGCCGCTCGCCGGGATGAAGGTGAGCAGCGTGCCGGAGACGATGCCCGGCATGGACAGCGGGACGGTGACTTTGCGGAAGGTGGTCGCGGGCCTCGCGTACAGGTCCCCGGCCGCCTCGTGCAGCCGGCCGTCGATGCGCTCCAGCGAGGTGTAGAGCGGCAGGATCATGAACGGCAGGAAGTTGTACGTGAGGCCGCAGACGACCGCCATGGGCGTGGCCAGGACGCGGTCGTCGGCCGTCCAGCCGAGCCAGCTGGTCACGTCGAGCACCCGGAGGGTGTCCAGCGCCCCGACCACCGCGCCGTCGTCCGCGAGGATCGTCTTCCAGGCGAGCGTGCGGATCAGGAAGCTGGTGAAGAACGGGGCGATGACCAGGACCAGCAGCAGGTTGCGCCGGCGGCCGGCCTTGAAGGCGATGAGGTACGCGAGCGGGTAGCCGAGCACCAGGCACAGGACGGTGGCGGTGCCCGCGTACAGCAGCGAGCGCACGAAGTGCGGGTAGTACTCCTGGAGCGCCTCCCAGTAGGTCTGGAAGTGCCAGGTGACCTGGAAGCCCTCCTCCAGCGAGCCCGTCTGCACGGAGGTCGACGCCTGGTAGACCATCGGCAGCGCGAAGAAGACCAGCAGCCACAGGATGCCGGGCAGCAGCAGCCAGTACGGCACGAGGCGCCGGCGGCGCGGGACGGCGCGGACGGCCGGGTCGGCGGCGGGCGGCGGTGCGGCGGGCGCCGGTGGCGCCTCCGTGGTGGTCACGACGCCTCCTCGTCCACCGTCTTGACGCCCGCGTCGATGTCCTGGGCGGCGTCGAGCCCGAAGGTGTGGGCGGGGTTCCAGTGCAGGACCACCTCGGCGCCCGGAGCGAGCCGTCCGTCGCGCTCGATGTTCTGCGCGTAGACCTCCAACTCCCCACATACGGGGCTGGAGATGACGTACTGCGTGGAGACTCCGATGAAGCTGGAGTCGACGACGCGGCCGGTGATCCGGTTGCGGCCCGCGGGGACGGTGCTCTCGTCGTCGGCGTGCGTGAGGGAGATCTTCTCGGGGCGTACGCCGACGAGCAGCCGGCCACCGTCCGAGACCCCCGCCGGGCAGCGCTCGGCGGGCAGCCTCAGGGCGACGCCCGCCGACGTCACCACCACCTGGTCGCCGGACTTCTCCGCGACGTCGGCCTCGATGAGGTTGGAGGTGCCGAGGAAGTTGGCGACGAAGGTGGTCTGCGGGTTCTCGTACAGCTCCGCCGGGGCGCCCAGCTGCTCGACCCGCCCCGCGTTCATCACGGCGACCGTGTCGGCCATCGTCATGGCCTCCTCCTGGTCGTGCGTGACGTGCACGAAGGTGATGCCGACCTCGGTCTGGATGCGCTTGAGCTCCAACTGCATCTGACGGCGCAGTTTGAGGTCGAGCGCGCCCAGCGGCTCGTCGAGCAGCAGCACCTTGGGGTGATTGATGAGCGCGCGGGCCACGGCGACGCGCTGCTGCTGACCGCCGGAGAGCTGGTGCGGTTTGCGCTTCGCGAAGTCACCGAGCTGGACCAGGTCGAGCATGTCGCCGACCTGCTTCTTCACCGACTTCACGCCGCGCCGGCGCAGGCCGAAGGCGACGTTCTCGTAGATGTCGAGGTGGGGGAAGAGCGCGTAGCTCTGGAAGACGGTGTTGACGGGGCGCTTGTGGGGCGGCAGGCCGGTGACGTCCTTGTCGCCCAGGAAGACCGATCCGGTGGTGGGGTCCTCCAGGCCGGCGATCATCCGCAGCGTGGTGGTCTTGCCGCAGCCCGAGGCGCCGAGGAGGGCGAAGAACGAGCCCTCGGGAACGGTCAGGTCGAGGGGTTTCACGGCGTGGAAGGAGCCGTACGACTTGCTTATCCCGGTGAGGCGGACGTCGTCGCCGCCCCGGTCGGTGGATGCGGTCTCAGTCATGGATAACGATCCCGGAGTCTTGGGGGAAAACGGAGCACGGAGCGGACGGGGCCTGCTGGACCCCTGCGGGGCCCCTGCGAGGCGGTCGGCGGGGAGGCGGCGGACCCGGCCTGGGCCCGGTTCCTGTCCGGCGGATCTTCGCCGGACGGGGCCTAGGCGCCGATGAGCTTGGCGAACTTCTCCTCGTACGCCGTCTCCTCCTCACCGCTCAGCGAGCGGAAGGCGTGGGACTTCGAGGCCATCTCGGCGTCCGGAAGGATCAGGGGGTTCGCCGCCATCGACTCGTCGATCTTCGCGAGCTCCGTACGGACGCCCTCGACGGGGCAGACGTAGTTGATGTACGCCGCGAGCTGCGCGGCGACGGGGAGCTCGTAGTAGTGGTCGATGAGCTTCTCGGCGTTGGTCTTGTGCCGGGCCTTGGCGGGGACCAGCAGATTGTCGCTGGAGATCATGTAGCCGGACTCGGGTATGGCGAACTGGATGTCCGGGTTGTCCGCCTGGAGCTGCACGATGTCGCCCGCCCAGGCGACGCACGCCGCGATGTCGCCCTTGCTGAGGTCCGCCGTGTAGTCGTTGCCGGTGAAGCGGCGGATCTGCTTCTTGTCGACGGCCTTCTGGATCCGGGCGACGGCGCCGTCGTAGTCGTCGTCGGTGAACGACGCCGGGTCCTTGCCCATGTCGAGCAGCGTCAGTCCGATGGAGTCCCGCATCTCGGAGAGCATCGACACCCGCCCCTTGAGGTCCGGATCGTCGAGAAGCTGCGAGACGGACTCGATCTTGCGGCCCCCCGTGGCCTTCAGGTTGTACGCGATCACGGAGGGGATCCCGGTCCACGGATAGGAGTACGCGCGCCCCGGGTCCCAGTCCGGCGAGCGGAACTGCTGGGACAGATTCGCGAACGCGTGGGGGAGGTTGGAGGGATCGAGCTTCTGCGCCCAGCCGAGCCGGATGATGCGGGCGGCGAGCCAGTCGGTGACGCAGATGAGGTCGCGCCCCGTGTCCTGGCCGGCGGCGAGCTGCGGCTGGATCTTGCCGAAGAACTCGACGTTGTCGTTGATGTCCGCCGTGTACTTCACCTGGATCCCGGTGCGTTTCGTGAACGCCTCCAGGGTCGGATAGCTCTTCTCGTCCTCGCTGACGTCCATGTACTCGGTCCAGTTGGAGAAGACGACGCGCTTCTCCTTCGCCGAGTGGTCCGTGGACGCGGGACCCCCGCCCTCGCGCTTCGCGGGAGGAATCCCGCAGGCGCCGAGACCTGCCACGCCGCCGATCGTGAGCGCCCCGGCGCCGGTGGCGCGCAGCAGCGAACGGCGGCTGAGCGCGCCCCGTCCGTTGCTGAGGCTGCGACGCGTCGCGGCTGTCTGGGCCGCGGAGAGACGGTCGGGCTCGTACTGCTCCATGGGCGGTGCCCTTTCGGGTGAGGAGAGGGGAGGAGGGTCAGGGACGGTCCCCGAAGATGGTGCGGTGCCAGTCCTTCCGGACGGCCGCGGTGTTGTCGTACATCACATGTTTGACCTGGGTGTACTCCTCGAACGAGTACGACGACATGTCTTTTCCGTAACCACTCGCCTTGTAGCCGCCGTGCGGCATCTCACTGATGATCGGGATGTGGTCGTTCACCCACACGCAGCCGGCCTTGATCTCACGGGTGGCGCGCCCCGTGCGGTACACGTCGCGGCTCCAGACGGACGCCGCGAGGCCGTACGGGGTGTCGTTGGCCAGGCGGAGCCCCTCGTCGTCGGAGTCGAAGGGCAGGACGACCAGGACGGGGCCGAATATCTCCGACTGGACGATCTCGCTGTCCTGTGGGGCGTCCACGACGAGTGTGGGGAGGTAGTACGCGCCGTCGGCCAGGGCGGCGTCGTCGGGGGCCGAGCCGCCGGTGACGACGCGGGCGTAGCCGCGTGCCCGGTCGACGACGCCGGCGACGCGGTCGCGGTGCGCGTGCGAGATGAGCGGCCCCAGGTCGGTCGACGGGGCGAACGGGTCGCCGAGGCGCACCGTCTCCATCAGCGCCGCGACGGCGCTCACGAAGGCCTCGTAGAGGGGCCGCTGGACGTAGGCGCGGGTGGCGGCGGTGCAGTCCTGCCCCGTGTTGATGAGGGCGCCCGCGACGGCGCCCTGGACGGCGGCCTCCAGGTCGGCGTCGTCGAAGACCAGGAACGGGGCCTTGCCGCCGAGTTCCAGGTGCAGTCGTTTGACGGTGGCCGTGGCGATCTCGGCGACGCGCCTGCCGACGGCGGTGGAGCCGGTGAAGGAGGTCATGACGACGTCGGGGTGGCCGACGAGGTGCTCGCCGACGTCGGCGCCCGCGCCGTTGACGATGTTGATCACACCGTCGGGGATGCCCGCCTCCCGCGCCGCCTGGGCGAACATCAGCGAGGTCAGCGGAGTGAGTTCGGACGGCTTCAGCACGATCGTGTTGCCCGCGGCGACCGCCGGAAGGATCTTCCACGCCGCCATCTGGAGCGGGTAGTTCCAGGGCGCGACAGAGCCCACGACACCGAGCGGTTCACGGCGTACGTAGGAGGTGTGGTCGCCGCTGTACTCCCCCGCCGACGCGCCTTCCAGATGACGTGCGGCGCCGGCGAAGAACGCGGCGTTGTCGACGGTCCCCGGTACGTCGAACTCCGTGGACAGCTTGATCGGTTTGCCGCACTGGAGCGACTCGGCCGCCGCGAAGTCCGCCGCCCGCTCCGCGAGTACGGCGGCGAAGCGCTGAAGCGCGTCGGAACGCTCCCCCGGCGTGGCGCCGGCCCAGCCCGGGTACGCGGCGAGCGCGGCGGCGACGGCCGCGTCGACGTCGGCCGTCCCCGCCAGTTCGTACGTGAGCACGTCCGCGCCCGTCGCCGGGTCGACCACGGTGTGCGTGCGGCCCGAGGTTCCGGGGCGCAGCCGTCCGTCGATGAACTGCGCACCGTCCGCGAAGCGTTCCCGCGCGGGGAAACGGTTGCCCATGGCGCTCTCCGTCCTTCCGGCCGTGTTCCCGGCCGTCGCCACGGTCGACCCGAAGCCGTCAGTGTTGTTCTGGCCTGAATTGAGTGCCGATACTGACAGAGCATGGGGCGTCCAACAAGTGATTCCGTTGTTGCCTTTTGGTTACGCGACGGAATCGGTTGACCTTGTGTCGCTGCCTCCCGTAAATCGGCAGACGGACTGTCAGTGGTGGCTGGCAGACTCCCGTGCCATGGAGATGATCACGGTGAGCGCGCTGGCCGACCGTACGGGGCGAGGGGAGAAGGTCAGGTACGTGTACTTCTGGGGACCCGCCCCGCGGCCCGACGGCGTGATCGGCGCGAGCTGTCTCAGCCAGTGGTGGGAGTCGTCGTTCACGGTCGACGGGGTGGAGTACGCGACGGCGGAGCACTGGATGATGGCGGCCAAGGCCCGGCTTTTCGGCGACGCGGACGCGGAGCGGGTGGCGCTGACCGCTCCTGGTCCGGCGCAGGCCAAGAAGGCCGGACGGCTGGTGCGGGGCTTCGACGAGGCCGTGTGGCAGCGCGAGCGGTCCGGCATCGTCGTGGAGGGCAACCTTCACAAGTTCCGGCAGGACGACCGGCTGCGCGACTATCTGCTGGGCACCGGCGACCGGGTGCTCGTCGAGGCCAGCCCGATGGACCGGATATGGGGCATCGGACTGGCCGAGGGTGACGAGCGGGCACAGGATCCGGCGCGCTGGCGGGGGCTCAATCTGCTGGGCTTCGCGCTCATGGAGACGCGTGAACGGCTCCGTGAGGAGGCGGCCGGCGCCTGACGCCGCGCCGGGGGCCGCCGGCCGTCCCCCGCCGCGCGGTCAGCGGCCGGCGTCCACGAGGAGGATCGCGGAGTAGTCGTCGATGCCGCTGTCGTAGTCGAAGTCGTCGTCCTCGTTGTTGATCGCGTCGGTGATGCCCCAGATGATGAGGCCCATCGTGATCGCGCCGAGCACGATGCCGATGGTGCCGGTGATGATCCCCGAGAGGGCCTGACCGGCGTTGGTGGCCTCGCCCCGCTCGGCGCGTTTCCTGCCGACGACTCCGAAGATCACGGCGAGGGTGCCGAGTATGACGCCGACGATGCCGTAGACGCAGAACAGACAGATCGAGAGGATGCCCAGCGTCATCGCGGCGACACCCATGCCGTTCGCCGCCGGGGGCTGCCAGCCTGTGTGGCCGTATCCGGGATAGCCGTAACCCGGATAGCCGGGGTAGCCCGCGCCGGTGTGCTGGGGCGCGGCGGGCGCTCCCGGGTAGCCGTACGGACCGGTGGGCGCCGGGGCCGGTCCTCCGGGGGCGGTCGGCGGTGGCGGTACGGCCCCGGGAGCCTGTCCCGCCTGCCCCGGCCCCGGGAAGGGCGCCGGAACGGGCGCGCCCGGCGGGGCCGCGCCGGGTATCGCGGTGACGGTCGGCTGGTCGTACACGGGCCTGACCGGCGGCTGATCCTGGACGTGCGGCGTCCGGGCCGGCTTGTCCAGGGGCACCGTGCGCTCCGGCGGCGCCCAGGGATCGCGGGGCCCGCCGCCCCCCGGCGGCTGCGCGCTGCTGTCTGACATGGTCCTCCCCCATCGTGATTCCGTCATGCTAAGGCCAATGCCGGATGCTTCCGGCGCCCCGCCTACGATGGCCACCGTCCGGAAACGGCCCTGGGCAGGGGGACGTCCTGCCCGGCGGACGGCGGCATCCCTTCCGCCGCCGCCCAGCACGCGGAGGACCCGATGACCGACCTTCATCCCTTCATCGCAGGGCTGCCCAAGGCCGAGCTGCACGTCCATCACGTGGGCTCGGCCTCGCCCCGTATCGTGTCCGAGCTGGCGGCCAGGCACCCCGGCTCCCAGGTGCCGACCGACATCGGGGCGCTGGCCGACTACTTCGTGTTCACCGACTTCGCGCACTTCATCGACGTGTATCTCTCCGTGGTGGATCTGCTGCGAACGCCGGAGGACGTCCGGCTGCTGACCTTCGAGGTCGCCCGCGACATGGCCAGGCAGAACGTCCGTTACGCCGAGCTGACGATCACCCCGTTCAGTTCCACCCGGCGCGGTATCCCCGAGGTCGCCTTCATGGAGGCCATCGAGGACGCGCGGAAGGCGGCGGAGGCGGAGTTCGGCGTCGTCCTGCGGTGGTGCTTCGACATTCCGGGCGAGGCCGGCCTGGAGGCCGCGGACGAGACCCTGCGGCTCGCCGTCGACCTCCGGCCCGAGGGCCTGGTGTCGTTCGGTCTCGGGGGGCCGGAGATCGGCGTGCCCCGGCCGCAGTTCAAGCCCCACTTCGACCGGGCGATCGCCGAGGGGCTGCACTCGGTGCCGCACGCGGGCGAGACGACGGGGCCCGGCACGGTGTGGGACGCGCTGAAGGATTTGCGCGCGGAGCGGATCGGTCACGGCATCAGCTCCGCCCAGGACGAGGAGCTGATGGCGTACCTCGCCGAGAACCGCATCCCCCTGGAGGTCTGCCCCACCTCCAACATCGCCACGCGCGCGGTCACCGACATCGAACTGCACCCGATCAGGACGCTGGTGTCCGCGGGTGTGCTCGTGACGGTCAACAGCGACGACCCGCCCATGTTCGGCACCGACCTCAACAACGAGTACGCGGTCGCCGCGCGGCTCCTGGAGCTGGACGAGCGGGGGGTGGCGGAGCTCGCGAAGGGCGCCGTCGAGGCCTCGTTCCTCGACCCGGCGGGCAAGAAGCGGCTGAACGCCGAGATCGACACGTACACGGCGCAGTGGCTCGCCAAGTGACGGCCGCAGGGGGCCCCGCTGGCGGCAAGGGCGGTACGGACAGCTTGGGCGGCGGTACGGGCATCAGCCCCGACGCCACGGGCGACGGGGGCGTGGAGGACGCGCGGCCCAGCAACGCCCTGCTGGCGGTCGTGGCCGTGGGACACCGGGGCGACCCGTACCGCGTCCGCGAGAACACACTTCCCTCGGTCCGCTCCGCCCTGGAACGGGGCGCGGACGCCGTCGAGATCGACGTACGCGTCACCCGCGACGGCGTACCGGTCCTGCTGCACGACGCCTCGCTGGAACGGCTGTGGGGGCACGACCTGGCCGTCTCCGCGCTCACCCATGCCGAGGTGGGCACGGTCACACGGGGCGGCGTACCGACACTCCAGGAAGTGCTCCTGGCACC
This sequence comes from Streptomyces sp. NBC_01498, assembly GCF_036327775.1. Taxonomy (NCBI): domain Bacteria; kingdom Bacillati; phylum Actinomycetota; class Actinomycetes; order Kitasatosporales; family Streptomycetaceae; genus Streptomyces; species Streptomyces sp. NBC_01498. Next base: position 1,709,058 of record NZ_CP109598.1, read on the forward strand.
GGGAACGGTGGGGAACGCCCGCCTCATGGTCGACCTGCCGGGGGCCACGGCGGCGACGGTGCGCCGGGTGGTCGAGACGGTGCGCGCCTGCGGCGCGGCGGAGCGGGTGTACTACTGCGCGGGCGCCGACGCGATGCTCGCCGTACGGGCCGCCGACCCGGACGCCGAGATCGCCATGACGTGGCAGTCGTTGTCCCCGCCGCGCCCCGTACTGGTGGAGGCGGTACGGCCCCGCTGGCTCAACTACCGCTTCGGTCTGGTGAGCCGGGAACTGACGGAGCGGGTCCACCGTGACGGGATGCTGGTGTCCTCCTGGACGGCCGACACCCGGCGCAGCATGCGACGCCTGGTCGCGGCGGGAGTCGACTCGATCACCAGCAACCGCATCGACACGCTCACGAAGGTCCTCGGCCGGGACCGGCCGACCGGGGCGTAGACCGGTAGGCGGGCGGCCGACGGGGCGGGCGCAACCACCGGCGGTCAGGCAGCGGGGTGCCCCGTCGGGGCGTAACCGCAGCCGCCGGCGGCTGCGGGACGACGGAGCCCGTCGCGGCGGGACTGGGCTCCGAGGGACATACGGCCCCGCGCGGAGGCGACGGACGACGGATAGGGCGGAGGGCGGACCTGCGAACAGGCCCGCCCTCCGCCCCGCGCGTGTGCCAACTCGGGCGACGTCTCCGCGAGTTGCCGATTGCCGAGCCAGGCACACCGCAGCAGGCACCTCAGCGGCCCAGGCACCTCGTACCACGCGTACGTCGAACGCCAACCCGGGCGACGTCGCCGCCAGTTGGCGCCCACGCACACCGCGAGCACGCGCCCCACCAGCCCGGCCCCTCGCACCGCACACGCATCGAGCGCCAACCCCGGGCCACAACCCGTGCGACGTCTCAGCCAGTTGGCGCCCACGGGCACTGCGGCAGGAGTCTCACCGGCCCAGGTGCCTCGCACCGCCCACGCGTCGGGCGCCAACCCGTGCGACGTCTCCGCGAGTTGAGGACCGAAGCACACCGCCAGCGGGCGCGCCTCAGCAGTCCGCCCCTCTCACGCCGCTCACGCGTCGAGCGACGTCATCACGTGCTTGATCCGGGTGTAGTCGTCGAAGCCGTACGCCGACAGGTCCTTGCCGTAGCCGGACTTCTTGAAGCCACCGTGCGGCATCTCGGCGATCAGCACGATGTGCGTGTTGATCCAGACACAGCCGAAGTCCAGGTTCTTGGACATCCGCATCGCGCGCCCGTGGTCCTTCGTCCACACCGACGAGGCGAGGGCGTACTCGACCCCGTTCGCGTACTCCAGCGCCTGCGCCTCGTCCGAGAACGACTGCACCGTGATGACGGGCCCGAACACCTCGTTCTGGATGATCTCGTCGTCCTGCTTGAGCCCCGAGACGACGGTCGGCGCGTAGAAGTACCCCGTGTCCCCGACCCGGTGACCGCCCGCCTCGACCTTGGCGTGGGCCGGCAGCCGCTCGATGAAGCCCGAGACGTGCTTGAGCTGGTTGGCGTTGTTCAGCGGCCCGTACAGCACGTCCTCGTCGTCCGGAGCCCCCGTCTTGGTCTCGGCGGCGGCCTTGGCCAGCGCCGCCACGAACTCGTCGTGGACGTCCTCGTGCACCAGCACCCGGCACGCCGCCGTACAGTCCTGCCCGGCGTTGAAGAAGCCCGCCACCGAGATCTCCTCGACGGCCTTGGTGATCGCCTCGCTGTCGAGGTCCTCGAAGACGACGACGGGCGCCTTGCCGCCCAGCTCCAGATGCACGCGCTTGACGTCCCGGCCCGCGGACTCGGCGACCTGCATCCCGGCCCGTACGGAGCCGGTGATGGAGACCATCGCCGGAGTCGGGTGCTCGACCATGGCGCGCCCGCTGTCACGGTCGCCGCAGATGACGTTGAAGACGCCCTTGGGCGCGATGGCGCCGATGATCTCCGCGATCAGCAGCGTGGAGGCGGGGGTGGTGTCCGACGGCTTCAGTACGACGGTGTTGCCCGCCGCGAGCGCCGGGGCGAACTTCCACACCGCCATCATCATCGGGTAGTTCCACGGGGCGACCTGCGCGCAGACGCCCACCGGCTCACGGCGCACGATGGAGGTGAATCCCTCCATGTACTCGCCGGCCGAGCGCCCTTCGAGCATCCGCGCCGCCCCCGCGAAGAACCGGATCTGGTCCACCATCGGCGAGATCTCTTCGGTGCGGGTCAGTTCGAGCGGCTTGCCGGTGTTCTCCGACTCGGCCGCGACGAGGTCCTCGGCGCGCTCCTCGAAGGCGTCCGCGATCTTGAGCAGCACCCTCTGGCGCTTGGCCGGGGTGGTGTCGCGCCACGCGGGAAACGCCGCGGCGGCGGCCTCCATGGCGGCGTCGACGTCGGCCTGGCCGGACAGCGGGGACGTGGCGTACGCCTCCCCCGTGACCGGGTTGACCACCTCGATGGTCCGTCCGTCGGCCGCGTCCCGGAACTCCCCGTTGATGTAGTTACGCAGACGGCGCAGCTCGGTGGTCACTGCCACCCCTCCTTACAGAAGTCATGCCGGATGTCCGATGGGTGAGACACCCCACCTTAAGCGCTCGGCCGACGCATTCGACAGGCCCAACACCTCTCAACTTCGGATTCAGTCATATCGAGACCTCCGAACAACGAATATCATCGCTTCAGGGTTGCGAGACGGACGAGTCGCGGTGCACAGTGAGCCGGTGGCCAGTCGTAGCGCAGACCCCAGGAACGGGCACGGAAGCGGATCGTCGTCGGCGATCGACTCCGTGTCCCTGGCGATCATCGAACAGCTCCAGGAGGACGGACGGCGCCCTTACGCCGCGATCGGCAAGGCCGTGGGCCTTTCGGAGGCGGCCGTACGCCAGCGCGTCCAGAAACTGCTTGACCAGGGCGTCATGCAGATCGTGGCCGTGACCGACCCGCTGACCGTCGGTTTCCGGCGCCAGGCGATGGTCGGCGTCAAGGTCGAGGGCGACCTCGACACGGTGGCGGACGCGCTGACGGAACTGGACGAGTGCGAGTACGTGGTGATGACCGCGGGCTCCTTCGACCTGATCGTGGAGATCGTCTGCGAGGACGACGACCACCTGCTGGACGTCATCAACAAACGGATCCGCGCGCTCCCCGGCGTGCGCTCCACCGAGAGCTTCGTCTACCTCAAGCTGAAGAAGCAGACCTACATGTGGGGAACCCGATAGCCGTGAGCAAGGACCTCTCCAAAACCGCTTACGACCACCTGTGGATGCATTTCACCCGCATGTCGTCGTACGAGAACGCACCCGTGCCCACCATCGTGCGTGGTGAGGGCACCTACATCTACGACGCCCAGGGTAAGCGTTACCTGGACGGCCTGTCCGGCCTGTTCGTGGTCAACGCGGGCCACGGGCGGCACGAGTTGGCGGAGACCGCCTACAAGCAGGCCCAGGAACTCGCCTTCTTCCCCGTGTGGTCCTACGCCCACCCGAAGGCGATCGAACTGGCCGAGCGGCTGGCCCACCATGCGCCCGGCGACCTCAACAAGGTCTTCTTCACCACCGGCGGCGGTGAGGCGGTCGAGACCGCCTGGAAGCTCGCCAAACAGTACTTCAAGCTGACCGGCAAGCCCACCAAGTACAAGGTCATCTCGCGCGCCGTCGCCTACCACGGCACGCCGCAGGGGGCACTGTCCATCACCGGCCTGCCGGCCCTCAAGGCCCCGTTCGAGCCACTGGTCCCGGGTGCGCGCAAGGTGCCCAACACGAACATCTACCGCGCCCCGATCCACGGCGACGACCCGGAGGCGTACGGCCGCTGGGCCGCCGACCAGATCGAGCAGCAGATCCTCTTCGAGGGCCCGGACACGGTCGCCGCCGTCTTCCTGGAGCCCGTGCAGAACGCCGGCGGCTGTTTCCCGCCCCCGCCGGGGTACTTCCGGCGGGTCCGCGAGATCTGCGACCAGTACGACGTGCTGCTCGTCTCCGACGAGGTCATCTGTGCCTTCGGCCGGCTCGGCACGATGTTCGCGTGCGACAAGTTCGACTACGTACCGGACATGATCACCTGCGCCAAGGGCATGACGTCGGGCTACTCACCGATCGGCGCCTGCGTCATCTCCGACCGCCTCGCCGCGCCCTTCTACGAAGGTGACAACACCTTCCTGCACGGTTACACCTTCGGCGGCCACCCGGTCTCCGCAGCCGTCGCGCTCGCCAACCTCGACATCTTCGAGCGCGAGGGCCTCAACCAGCACGTGCTCGACAACGAGGGCGCGTTCTTCTCGACGCTGCGCAAGCTCCACGACCTGCCGATAGTCGGCGACGTACGGGGCAACGGCTTCTTCTACGGCATCGAACTGGTCAAGGACAAGGCGACCAAGGAGACGTTCACGGACGAGGAGACGGAGCGCGTCCTGTACGGCTTCCTCTCCAAGGCCCTGTACGACAGCGGGCTCTACTGCCGCGCCGACGACCGCGGCGACCCCGTCGTACAGCTGGCGCCGCCGCTGATCTCCGATCAGTCGACGTTCGACGAGATCGAGCAGATTCTGCGCACCGTCCTCACGGAGGCGTGGACGAAGCTCTGATCGCCGCGGCGTACGGGGCGGGGCGTCCAAGGCGGGGCCCACGAGGCGAGGCGGCGTTCCGTGGGACGCCGACGAGCCCGTGGTGACGGCGCTGCGTACGGGGCGCCCCGCTCCGCGTCGTTGCCCCGCGCTCTTCCGCCGCCTGACGGCCCGGGTGCCCCCGTTCGAGTGCAAAGGGCGGCGCCCGGGCCGCGTGCCGTGTACTCACCTCGTTGTCGATCCTTACGGTGCAGTACCGATCGGCTTCGCCTCGTTCTGCCCGAACGGGGCGCGGTACGTCAGCTCGTCACCGAGCCCGACCGAACCGAGGTGTACGCCATGGTTGCCCCGCCGGACGACGACGTGCTCTGGGCGCGTTCACTGCACCATTCGCACAGCGGCTCACCCGCGCTCAGCGGCGTCTCGCTCGGTGTGCGCGAGGGCGAGATCCTCGCCGTCAGCGGCGCGCGCGGCAGCGGAAAGACGACTCTGCTGCGCTGTCTCTCGGGTCAGATCGTCCCGGAGGACGGCGAGGTCTGGTTCAACAGCACCGCCGTCCACACCATGCCTCCCGTGCTGCGCGAACGGCTCCGGCGCGACCGTTTCGGCTGGATCGACTCCGACCCGGTCCTGGTCCCGGAGCTCAACGCGTGGGAGAACGCCGCGCTGCCGCTGCTGCTCCGCGGCTCCTCACGCCGCGCGGCGAAGGCCGCGGCCCTCGAGTGGCTGGAGCGGCTCGACATCAGCGCGTGCGCCCGGAGACGTCCGCACGCCCTGCTCCAGTCGCAGCGCCAGCGCGTCGCCGTGGCCCGCGCCCTCGTCGGCGCGCCGGCCGTACTGTTCGCCGACGAACCCACGGCCCCGCTGTACGCCGCCGAGCGCGCGCAGGTCCTGCGCACCCTGACGACGGCGGCGCGCTCGCACCGCATCACCGTCGTGATCGCCACCCTGGACGACGAGGTCACGTCGCTCGCCGACCGCACCGTCGTCCTGGCCGACGGCCGCCGTGTGGGCGCCCCGGGGCCGGCCGAGGCGGAAGGCCAGGCAGCGTGCTCGCTCTCCGTCTAGCCCGTGGCGGCCGCCCCCTCGTCCTGCTGCGCAGACTGCTCGTGGCCGCGGCGTCGGCGGGGGTCGGCTTCCTGCTGCTGTGCACGCTCGGGTGGGCCGTGGACCATCCCGCCGGTTCGTCGCTGCGCCTGCTGTGGTGTCTGCTCCCGCTCGGCGCCACGGTGCAGTTCGCCGTCGCGGTGGCCCGTCTGGATCCGAGTACCCGGCCGCGCTCCGGCCTCTCGGCGGTGGGCCTCGGCCGGGCGCAGCTCACCGCGCTGACCGCGGCGTCCACCGCCTTGTCCTGCACGCTCGGCAGTGTGGTGGCGCTGCTGTTCTTCCTCCATCTGCGGGGCGACCTCACGGGGCTGCCGTTCGACGGCGCCGCGTCGGACCTCCTCGGTGCCGGGCGGCCACTGCCGCTGGCCGCCGTCCTCACGTTGCTCACCGTCGTCCCGGTCCTCGCCGCGGTCGCCACGGGAGTCGCCCTGCGTCCGCGCGGGACGGGGCCGGCCGACGAGTCCGACGAGCACGCGACGACGCCCAAGCCCGCCCCGTCGGGGCTGCCTTGGGGTGTGGCTCTGACCGCGGCCGGGCTCGCCGTCGAGACGTACGCGAGCCGGGGCGGGTCGGGAGCCCCGCTGCCGCTGCCGGGACGTTTCGACGGGAGCCCGGCCGGTGTGCTGCTCGGCTGGTCGCTGACGGCGCTCGGCCTGGCCCTGGCGGGTCCCGGTATCGCGCACCTCTGCGGCCGGCTCCTCCAGTCGCTCCGTCCGGGCGCGACGAGACTGCTCGCGGGGCGTGTCCTGATGGACGAGGCGGTACGCATCGGCCGCCCGCTGGGCGTCGTCTGCGCCGTCGTGTCCGGCGGGTTCGCGGCCGCGACGCTGTACGGCCCCGGTGATCCGCGTCCGTTCGGTCCGCTCACGGGCCTCGGTGCCACGCTCGTCGTGGGGTGCACCGTGGCGACGTTGGCGACAGCGCTCCTTGAGGCCAGGCACGCCCGCACCGGGACGACGGCGGCGCTGGTCCGGGTGGGCGCCCCGGCGGGGCTCCTGCGCACCGCGTCGGCGCTGCGGGCAGGCGCGCTGCTCGCCGTGTTCGGTCCGCTGACGTGGCTGGTCGCGGCACTGGCCGCGGTGCCGCTCACCGGCTGAACAACGTCTCGGCACTCCGCGCCGGCCTGCACGCTCGAACTGCGGTTCTGCGTCCGTACGAGGGGCCTATCGTGTCCGCATGGCGTACGGCGAAGGACACGACGGACATGAAGCACAGCCGGCAGCGGAGGAAAGGGCCCCGGGGCGCTGGGAACACCGGGCGGACGGCCTGGACCGCGAGATAGAGACCCTGGGCGAGTTCGACCAGGTGATCCTGAGTGGGACACTGAGCGGTTTCCGTGTCCAGTCCGTCGACCTGACGGACCGTACGCTCGCTCTGCTGTCCACCGACACGTCCGAAACGGTCTTCCTCGGTTGCCCGATGGCCCCGGACGCCACGGCGAAGATACGCGCGGACGGGGCCCTGGTCTTCCCTCCCGTCCCGCATCTCCCCTTCGACCCGTACCGGGGACTGCTCTACACACCCGAGCACCTCTTCGAGAACCTGGACACGGGCGGGTACCAAGCGACGCCGGACGCCCTCGCCTACGAGTGGTTCCAGCGGACCAAGGCCGACGGCGACATCCTCGCCTCGATGCTGCGGTCCGTCCACGACGACGCCATCTCCGACGCGCTGGACGAACTCCTCGTCGGCGCACGGGTCGTCGGTGTGATGGGCGGCCATGCCATGGCACGGGGTACGGACGCGTACGGCGGGGCGGCGCGGCTCGGACGTGAACTGGCGCGTACGGGGCTGACCGTGGCCACCGGCGGCGGCCCCGGCGCCATGGAGGCTGCCAACCTCGGCGCGTACGCCGCCCCGCATCCGGACGCCATGCTGGACGAGGCCCTCGGGATCCTTGCCAAGACGCCGTCGTTCAGCCCGTCGATCTCCGACTGGGCGCGCGCCGCGTTCGAGGTACGGGGCCGCTGGCCCGGGGGCGACGGTTCCGTGGGCATCCCCACCTGGTTCTACGGGCACGAACCCCCGAACGCCTTCGCCGGCCACATCGCGAAGTACTTCGCCAACGCGACCCGCGAGGACGGCCTGCTCGCCCGCTGCAACTCCGGAGTCGTCTTCCTGCCCGGCGCCGCGGGCACCGTCCAGGAGATCTTCGACAACGCGACGCCCAACTATTACCAATCACGCGGCGAACCGACGCCCATGGTCCTGGTCGACCGTGCCCACTGGACGGAGCGGCTGCCGGCGTGGCCGTTGCTCATGTCGCTGGCCCGGGAGCGCTCGATGGAATCCCGTATCGCGCTGGTCGACTCCGTGGCGGAAGCGCCCGAGGCCCTGGCCCGGCTCTCGGCTTGACCGATCGACTGGGCAGGAGGTCGCCTCAACAAGCCGCCCCGTCGTGGCCTGTTGAGGTCCCGACCGTCGTCGGGCATCAGGGGTCGGCCCGCTCCGGTTCCCGTTCGTCCAGGACCACCACGTCCTCCGCGACGAAGCCGACCCCGACCGTCGCTCCCTCGTCGGGCACGTCGCGCAAGCCGCACTCGGCCTCCAACTCCGGCCCGTCGGTGGGGCGCAGCAGGACAGCCACGTGGCTGCCCCGGAAGGTGCGTGCGCCGACGGTGCAGCGCAGTCCGGTCCCGGGGCCCCCGAGCCGTACGCCGGCGGGACGTACCAGCAGGGTGCGCGGGCCCTGGGGCGAGCCGGCCGGCACGGGCAGCGTGCCCCAGGCGGTGTCGGCGTCGACGCCGCGCACCGTGGCCGCGACGACGTTGTCGAAGCCGAGGAAACGCGCCACGAACGCGGAGGCGGGGCGCTGCCAGACTTCCACGGGGGTGCCGGTCTGGGCGACACGCCCGTCACGCATCACCACGACCCGGTCCGCGAGCGCGAATGCCTCGCCCTGGTCGTGTGTGACGGCGAGCACCGTCGTACCCAACGCGCCGAACACGCCGCGCAGTTCGACCACCAGTCTTTCGCGCAGACTCCGGTCGAGCTGCCCCAGTGGTTCGTCGAGCATCAGGAGCCGGGGCCGGGGAGCGAGCGCGCGCGCCAGGGCGACGCGCTGCTGCTCTCCGCCGGACAGTGTCGCGACGGCGCGGCGCTCGCTGCCGGGAAGACCGACGAGGTCGAGCAACTCGGAGACACGTCGCCGCTGTTCACCGCGTTGTTCGCCACGCATGCGCAGCCCGAAGGCGACGTTCCCCGCGACGTCACGCTGGGGGAAGAGCTGGTGGTCCTGGAACATCAACCCGACGCCACGCCGGTGCACCGGCACCCCCGCCTGGTCGGTGCCCTCCAGTGACACCCGTCCCGTCTCCGGGGACTGAAGGCCGGCAACGACGCGGAGCAGAGTGGACTTACCGCTGCCGCTCGGGCCGAGTACGCAGACGATCTCCCGCTCGGTGACCTCCAGGTCCACCGCGTCGAGCGCCGTACGCCGCCCGAACCGCACGGTCACGTCCTCAAGGGTGAGCAGGGCCATCAGAACTCTCCGGAGCGATCGGTACGGATACGTTCGAGCACCAGCAGCGACACGGCGCACACCACCATCAGGACCGTACTGAGCGCCATCGCCTGCCCGTAGTTGAGGTCACCGGGCCGCCCCAGCAGCCGCGCCACGGCCACCGGCAGTGTCGGCCGGTCGGGCCGCGCGATGAAGACCGTGGCACCGAACTCGCCGAGCGAGACCGCGAAGGCGAACCCGGCGGCCACCAGCACCGCCATGCGCACCATCGGCAGATCCACCTCCCGCCAGGCGCGCAGCGGCGACGCCCCCAGAACGGCCGCGGCCTCACGCAGCCGCCCGTCCACCGCCCGCAGTACGGGAAGCATGACCCGTACGACGAAGGGGACCCCCACCAGCGCCTGGGCGAGCGGCACAAGGATCCAGGACGCCCGCAGGTCCAGCGGCGGCTTGTCCAGCGTGATCAGGAAACCGAAGCCGACCGTCACGGCGGAGACACCCAGCGGGAGCATCAGCAGCGCGTCGAAACCCCGTACGATACGCCCCGCCCGCCGGGTGAGTGCCGCGGCCGCCAGCCCGCCCACGACAAGTGCGACGGCGGTGGCCGTCAGGGCGTAGCGCAGGGAGTTCCCGACGGCTTCCCACGGTGGTACGAGGAACGTCCCACCGCTCGCCTCCACCGAACGGAGCGCCCGGTAGTAGTCGAAGCCATAGCCGGCGGGGCCGTCGAGGGACCGTTCGACCAGCACGCCCAGCGGCAGCAGGATCAGCACGAGTACGGTGCCGAGCACCCCGGTGAGCAGCACCCACTGCCCGGCTCCGCGCGGCCTGCGCGCCGTCCCCGCGGGGTCGACCAGATTCAGGGCCGTCTCACGCCTCCGTACGGTCCAGGCATGGAGCGCGAGGACCGCGCCGACCGCGGCGAACTGAGTGATCGTCAGGACTGCGGCGGTGGGCAGATCCAGCAACTGCGCGGTCTGCCGGTAGATCTCCACCTCGAGGGTGGAGTACGCCGGACCACCCAGGATCTGGACGATGCCGAAGGACGTGAAGGTGAAGAGGAAGACCATCAGCGCCGCCGCGGCGACGGCCGGGCCCAGCGCGGGCAATGTGACCCGCCACCACGCCGCGAGCCGCCCGGCGCCCAGGACCCGGGCGGCCTCCTCCTGACGGGGGTCGAGTTGCGCCCAGAGACCGCCCACGGTGCGGACGACCACGGCGTAGTTGAAGAAGACGTGCGCCAGGAGGATCGCCCACACCGTCGTGTCCGCCCGCACGCCCCACAGTTCGTCGAGCAGCCCGCCACGTCCGAGCAGCGCGAGGAACGCCGTACCCACGACGACGGTGGGCAACACGAACGGCACCGTCACGACGGCGCGCAGAAGCTGCTTGCCGGGGAACGCCAAGCGCGCGAAGACGTAGGCGCCGGGGAGCGCGATCAGCAAGGTCAGGACGGTGGAGACAACGGCCTGCCACGTCGTGAACCACAGCACCTGCCCGATGTCGGGCCGGCCCAGCACATCGCCGAACCTGCCCCAGTGCCAGGCGCCGTCCGCTCTCAGTCCCCGGCCGACGATCGCCGCGACGGGGTAGGCGAAGAAGACGGCGAAGAAGGCGACGGGCACCACCATCAGGCCGAGGCGTACGGCGCGGCCCCGTCGGTGTGCGCCGCGCACCGCGTCGCTCCCGACCGTCCGCGGTCGCCGCCCGCCCTTCCGCGCGGCGTCCGCGCCTACTTGACTACGAGTGAGGACCACGACTGGATCCACGCGTCGCGGTTCTCGGCTATCCGCTCCGGGGCCATGGTCTGGGGATCGTCTACGACCGCCCCGTGGTCGGTGAAGAGCGCGGGTAGTTTCGCACCGTCGACGACCGGGTTGACGAACATGGTGAGCGGCAGGTCCTCCTGGAAGGTCTTGGTCAGCAGGAAGTCCAGGAGTGCCTTGCCGCCCGCCTCGTTCCTCGCCCCCTGGAGCAGGCCGGCGAACTCGATCTGGCGGAAGCAGGTACCCGCCGCGACGCCTGTCGGGGCCTCCGCGGGCCGAGGGTCGGCGTACAGGACCTCGACGGGCGGGCTCGACGCGTACGAGACGACGAGCGGACGCTCCGCCTTCGCCTTCCTGCCGCCCGCCGAGCCGGAGAAGTCCTCGTTGTACGCCTGCTCCCAGCTGTCCACGACCTGCGCGCCGTTGGCCTTGAGCTTCTTCCAGTAGTCCTGCCAGCCGTCGTCCCCGTACGCGGCGACGGTGCCGAGCAGGAAGCCGAGGCCCGGTGAGGACTGCTGGGGGTTCTCGACGACGAGGAGGTCCTTGTAGGCGGGCTTCGTCAGGTCGGCGAAGGTCTCCGGCGGCGCCAGCTTCTTGTCCGCGAAGTACTTCTTGTCGTAGTTGACGCAGATGTCCCCGGTGTCGACGGGGGTGACACGGTGCCGCGCGTCGTCGAGCCGTACGTCGGTGCGGACCTGGTCGAGGCCCTTCGCCTCGTACGGCGCGAACAGACCGTTGTCGAGGGCACGGGACAGCAGCGTGTTGTCGACTCCGAAGAACACGTCGCCCTGGGGCGCTCCCTTGGTGAGGATCTCCTTGTTGAGTGCCTCGCCGGCCTCGCCGCTCTTCAGCACCTTGACGGTGTAGCCCGTCTCCTCGGTGAATTTCTTCAGTACGGAGTCCGAGGCGGCGAACGAGTCGTGGGCGACGAGTGTCACGCTCGTGGACGTGGCCCCGTCGGGCGACGAGGAGTCCTCGGACCCACCGCCGCAGGCGGCGAGCGTGGAGACGCCCAACGCGGCGGCGACGGCGCCGGCCGCCAGCTTCTTCGTGCTACGCACGGCAATCCTCCTGGGGTCTCCAGGAGAAGACGCGGCCCCGCCCCGCACCGGCGGACCGGAGCAGGGCAGGGCACAACAGCTTGAGTGATGACCGAACTTCCTACCCAGAATGACCTGGGCAAGGTTCAGAGGGTCTGCGACGGTGGGACTCTTCCGAGCCTCTGCCGCACTCTCAGCGCTGTGGCGCTCCCCTGTCGGACTATGTGATTCGTTCGGACCCCAGCGTACAGGTGCCCCCGACGGGGCCGCACAGCCGTGCTCAGCGCTCCGTGGCCGCCAGTTGGCCGCACGCCCCGTCGATCTCCTGACCGCGGGTGTCCCGCACCGTCACGGGCACCCCGTGGGACGCCACGGCATCGACGAACGCCTTCTCGTCCTCGGGGCGGGAGGCGGTCCACTTCGAGCCGGGCGTCGGGTTGAGCGGGATCAGATTGACGTGCACCCGCTTGCCTTTGAGCAGCCGGCCCAGCAGATCCCCACGCCACGCCTGGTCGTTGATGTCGCGGATCATGGCGTACTCGACGGAGATCCGGCGGCCCGACTTCTCCGCGTACTCCCAGGCGGCGTCCAGCACCTCCCGCACCTTCCAGCGGGTGTTCACCGGTACCAGGGTGTCCCGCAGCTCGTCGTCGGGGGCGTGCAGCGAGACCGCGAGCCGGCACTTGAAGCCCTCGTCGGCGAAGCGCAGCATCGCGGGCACGAGGCCCACCGTCGAGACGGTGATGCCGCGCTGCGAGAGGCCGATACCGTCCGGCTCGGGGTCGGTGAGCCGCCGGATCGCCCCGACGACGCGGCGGTAGTTGGCGAGAGGCTCGCCCATGCCCATGAAGACGATGTTGGACAGCCGGGCGGGGCCGCCGGGGACCTCACCGTCACGCAGCGCGCGCATGCCGTCCACGATCTGGTGGACGATCTCGGCGGTGGACAGGTTACGGTCCAGTCCCGCCTGCCCCGTGGCGCAGAACGGGCAGTTCATGCCGCAGCCGGCCTGCGAGGAGATGCACATGGTGACCCGGTCCGGATAGCGCATCAGGACGGACTCGACGAGCGTGCCGTCGTGCAGCCGCCACAGCGTCTTGCGGGTCGTGTCCTCGTCGCAGGAGATGTGCCGCACCACGGACATCAGATCGGGCAGCAGCCCCGTGGCCAGCTTCTCCCGCGCGGCGGCGGGGATGTCCGTCCACTCGGCGGGGTCGTGCGCGAACCGGGCGAAGTAGTGCTGCGACAACTGCTTGGCCCGGAACCCCTTCTCGCCGAGCGCCGTGACGGCCTCACGTCGTTCCTCCGGCGTGAGGTCGGCGAGGTGCCGCGGTGGCTTCTTGGCGCCGCGGGGCGCGACGAAGGTGAGTTCTCCGGGAATGGGCGGGGCCATGAGCTGTTTTCTCCTCGGTACGACGAGGCCGGTGTTCCCCGCCGGCTGCGGGAGGGAGGGCGCGGGCACACTGCCGGTGCCAGGAGACCTCAGGTGCCTGGCCCCGCGACCGCGGAGCGCGGTGAGGCCCGCCGTCCGGGACGGCGGGCCTCACCAGGGTAACCGGTACGGAAACGGCTCAGCCCGAGCCGACGAACACCACCAGCAGCAGCCACACCACCGGAGCGGTCGGCAGCAGCGAGTCGAGGCGGTCCATGATGCCGCCGTGCCCCGGCAGCAGCGTCCCCATGTCCTTGATGCCGAGATCCCGCTTGATCATCGACTCGCCCAGGTCCCCGAGCGTGGCACTGGCCGCGACGGCCAGACCGAGGAGCAGTCCCTGCCACCAGGTGCCGTCCTCGACGAGGAACTCCATGCACAGCGCGCCCGCCGCCATCGCGAATCCCACGGCCCCGAGAAGCCCCTCGCGGGTCTTGCCGGGGCTGATCCGCGGTGCCAGTTTGCGGCTGCCGAAACGCCAGCCGATCGCGTACGCGCCGGTGTCGCTGACGATCGTCAGCACCAGGAACGTGAGCACGCGCTGCGCCCCGTCGTCCGCCATCAGCATCATCGCGACGAACGTCGCGAGGAAGGGGACGTAGAACACCGCGAAGACGCCCGCCGTCACATCCTTGAGATAGCCCTCGGGCGGCGCCGTCATGCGCCAGGCGAGCACCGCGAGGGCGGTGAGCGCGGTGGCGACCCAGGCGCCCTCCGCGCCCCGTACGTACCCGGTGACGATCATCGCCCCGCCCCCGACCGCGAGCGGGACCAGGGGCGCCTTGATGCCCTTCTTCTCGTCGAGCCGGGAGGTCAGCTCCCACAGCCCGACGACGACGGCGACCACTATCACGCCGATGAAGACGGCCTTCACGATGAACAGGGACGCCACGATCACCGCGCCGAGCCCCACACCGACCCCTATGGCCGCACGGAGATCGCGGCCCGCCCGCTTCTTCGGCGGGGGCGGTGGAGGGGCGGACATGGGCTCCTGCGGCATCTCGTCACGGAACAGGGGGCCACCCGGCCGAGCAGCCCCCCGGTCGTCATCCTGGGCCCCGCCGCTCGCGGGTACGTCGGGCACGATGGGCATGGGCCGAGTCTGCTGTGCGTCAAGCTCATCGTATGCGGGACCCGCCGGGGCAGCCCCCTGGTCAGGCGGTCCCCAGTAGCCGGTGGTCGGCGGGGCCCCCCAGGAAGAGTCGTTCATCAGACCTCGAGCAACTCGGCTTCCTTGTGCTTGAGCAGCTCGTCCACCTGGGCGACGTACTTCGCCGTGGTGTCGTCGAGCTCTTTCTCGGCGCGGCGCCCCTCGTCCTCGCCGACCTCCCCGTCCTTGATCAGCTTGTCGATCGTCTCCTTGGCCTTGCGGCGCACGGAGCGGATCGAGATCTTGGAGTCCTCCGCCTTGGTCTTGGCGACCTTGATGAACTCCTTGCGGCGGTCCTGCGTGAGCTCGGGGAACACCACGCGGATGATGTTGCCGTCGTTGCTCGGGTTCACCCCGAGGTCGGAGTCCCGGATGGCCTGCTCGATGTTGCGCAGCGCGCTCTTGTCGAACGGGGTCACCACCGCCATGCGCGGCTCGGGCACCGAGAACGACGCCAGCTGGTTGATCGGGGTCAGGGCACCGTAGTAGTCCGCCACGATCTTGTTGAACATCGCCGGGTGCGCACGACCGGTGCGGATCGCGGCGAAGTCGTCCTTGGCGACCAGGACGGCCTTCTCCATCTTCTCCTCTGCTTCGAGGAGGGTCTCTTCGATCACCACTTGCTCCTGCGTGTCTTGAGTGGGCCCGGTGTGCTCAGTGGGCCCGCGGAACCTGCGTCGCGTCTTCTTCCTGCACGGTGTCCGACCGGCAGGGCTTTGTCCATCCCCGCGCGGGGCAGCCGGAGTTCAGGCCCGGGTGCCCTGGTCGCTCACGAGCGTGCCGATCTTCTCACCCCGGACGGCGCGCGCGATATTGCCCTCGGCGAGGAGTTCGAAGACAAGGATCGGCAGGGCGTTGTCGCGGCAGAGGGTGACGGCGGTCGCGTCGGCGACCTTGAGGTTACGGGTGATCACCTCGCCGTACTCCAGCGCGTCGAACTTCACCGCGTCGGGGTTGGTCTTGGGGTCGGAGTCGTAGACCCCGTCCACGCCGTTCTTGCCCATGAGCAGCGCCTCGGCGTCGATCTCCAGGGCACGCTGGGCGGCGGTGGTGTCGGTGGAGAAGTACGGCATCCCCATGCCGGCGCCGAAGATGACGACGCGTCCCTTCTCCAGGTGCCGTACGGCGCGCAGCGGGATGTACGGCTCGGCGACCTGCCCCATGGTGATGGCGGTCTGGACACGGGAGTCGATGCCTTCCTTCTCCAGGAAGTCCTGGAGTGCCAGACAGTTCATCACCGTGCCGAGCATGCCCATGTAGTCGGAGCGGGCCCGGTCCATGCCGCGCTGCTGGAGCTCGGCGCCGCGGAAGAAGTTGCCTCCGCCGATGACGACGGCGATCTGCGCCCCGTCGCGTACGACGGCGGCGATCTCACGGGCGATGGCGTGTACGACGTCGGGGTCGACGCCGAGTGCTCCCCCGCCGGCGAACGCCTCACCGGACAGCTTCAGCATGAAACGCCCGGCCTTCTTGCCGGGGTCGTCGTTGTCGTCGGTGGACTGGGTGGCGTCCGCGCCCTTGTTCATGGGGATCTCCTCGTGCACATACGAAGAAGGCCATTGCCGATGGGTCTGTGTCCCTAGCGGCAATGGCCTCCTCGTCAGATCTGCGGCCGTCCGGCGCGTGTCCGGCCGGCGGCTGCGGTAGACCCTAGCGGGGTCCACCGTCGATCGCGTACGACTGCGCTGTCCCGGGGAGCTCGGCCCCGGGACGGTGTCCGGAACGTCAGGCGCCGACGCGGATGCGCGCGAAGCGCTTCAGCGTGACACCGGCCTCGTCCAGGACCTTCTTGACGGACTTCTTGTTGTCCTTCGCGAACGGCTGGTCGAGGAGGGTGACCTCCTTGAAGAAACCGTTGACACGACCCTCGACGATCTTGGGCAGCGCGGCCTCCGGCTTGCCCTCCTCGCGGGAGGTGGCCTCGGCGACGCGGCGCTCGTTCTCGACGACGTCGGCCGGGACGTCCTCACGGGTCAGGTACTTCGGCGCGAAAGCGGCGATGTGCTGGGCGACATCCTTGGCGACGGCGGCCGCCGTGGCGTCGTCGGCACTGCCCTTCGCCAGCTCGACCAGAACGCCCACCTGCGGCGGGAGGTCGGGCATGGTGCGGTGCATGTACGTGCCGACGAAGCTGCCCTCGCCCTGGAACTGCGCGAAGCGGTCCAGGACGATCTTCTCGCCGAGGTTGGCGTTGGCCTCGTCGACGAACGCCTGGACGGTCTTGCCGGGCTCGATCTCGGAGGCGCGCAGTACGTCGATGTCGGCGGGGCCGGTCGCGGCCACGTGCGCGGCCAGCGCGTTGGCGGCGGCCTGGAACTTGTCGCCCTTGGCGACGAAGTCCGTCTCGCACTTCAGCTCCAGCAGCACGCCGGAGGTGTTGTCGTCGGCGACGAGGGAGACGACGGCGCCGTTCTCCGCGCTGCGGCTCTCGCGCTTGGCGACGCCCTTCTGGCCCTTGACGCGGAGGACCTCGACGGCCTTGTCGACATCGCCGTCGGCCTCGACGAGCGCCTTCTTGCAGTCCATCATGCCGGCGCCGGTGAGCTCGCGGAGCTTCTTGACGTCAGCGGCGGTGTAGTTCGCCATGTCTGTGAATCTCTCTCGGAAGTCGAAGATCTACGGGTGGACGGCGGGGGCCGAAGCCCCCGCCGTCAGCAACCGAATCGTTGAGGTCAGCCCTTGTCGCTGTCCGCTGCGGGAGCCTCGGTGGCCTCGGTGGCCTCGGCAGCCTCTGCGGCCTCGACCGGAGCGGCGGCCGACTCGGCGTCGGCGACCTTCTCCGTCTCGGCGGAGGACTGGACGTCGGCCGGAGCCTCGGCGTCGGCGGCGTCGGCCGGCTTCTCGGCGTCGCCCTTCTTGTCGCCTTCGAGGAGGTCACGCTCCCACTCGGCGAGCGGCTCGCCGACGGCCTTCTCGCCCGGCTTGGAGTCGCCGGTGGCGACGCCGGAGCGGGCGATGAGGCCCTCGGCGACGGCGTCGGCGATCACGCGGGTGAGCAGGGTGACGGAGCGGATCGCGTCGTCGTTGCCCGGGATCTTGTAGTCGACCTCGTCGGGGTCGCAGTTGGTGTCGAGGATCGCGACGACCGGGATGTGGAGCTTGCGCGCCTCACCGACGGCGATGTGCTCCTTCTTGGTGTCCACGATCCAGACGGCGCTGGGCACCTTCTGCATCTCGCGGATACCACCGAGGGTCTTCTCCAGCTTGGCCTTCTCGCGGGAGAGGACCAGAAGCTCCTTCTTGGTGAGGCCGGAGGCGGCTACGTCCTCGAAGTCGATCTGCTCCAGCTCCTTCAGACGCTGAAGGCGCTTGTAGACGGTGGAGAAGTTGGTGAGCATGCCGCCCAGCCAGCGCTGGTTGACATACGGCATGCCGACCCGCGTCGCCTGCTCGGCGATGGCCTCCTGGGCCTGCTTCTTCGTACCGACGAACATGATGGAGCCGCCGTGGGCGACGGTCTCCTTGACGAACTCGTAGGCGCGGTCGATGTACGACAGCGACTGGAGCAGGTCGATGATGTAGATGCCGTTGCGCTCCGTGAAGATGAAACGCTTCATCTTCGGGTTCCAGCGGCGGGTCTGGTGACCGAAGTGGACGCCGCTCTCCAGCAGCTCCCGCATCGTGACGACGGCCATGGCCGTACTCCTTGAGGTACTCGGTTGTCGCGTCCGCCGGACGGCAGTCGCGCCTGACGCCCCGGAGCGCTTTGCCACGAAGGACCGAGAAGCGCGAACACCGGCGAAGAGGCCGGTGGCGGGGCGTGCGAAGTCGATCCGGTGACCCGGATCGCCACAGGAAGTGTACGGGACCCGCACAGCGCCCGGCGACGGAGTGCGAGGGTGACGGAGATATACACAATGGGCCGGTTATCCACAGGATCCGAGCATGATCCACTTGGATTCGCGGATTGAGGCAGCGTGGTCGGCATGATCACTGTCCACGAACTGCACATTCATACGTCCGCCCGGCCAAGCCGGACTCGCGGGCCGGGAATCCTCTCCCGATGCGTCTCCGCCGGGGTCGCCACCCTCGCGGGGGTGGTGGCGGCCGTCCTCTTCGGGCCCTCGTCCGACGCGCGGGCGTCTGATCACGAGGGGCCGGGCGCAGGCGCCGGTGGCCGCCCCGAACCGCCTCCGGCCGCTTCCGGCCCCGCCCGCCCCGCCGACACGAATCCCACCGCCGGGAACGCGCCGCTCGGTACGGAGACCGGGAGCGGTACGACCGTCGAGGGCGTCAGCGGGGACCGGGCCTGGCCCGTGGGGTCACGGCCGACCGTTCTGCGCGGATGGGAGCCACCGGCCACGCCGTACGGCCCCGGCCACCGCGGGGTGGACCTCGCCGCCGCTCCTGGATCTCTCGTACGTGCCGCCGCTCCCGGGCGGGTGTCCTTCAGCGGCCAGGTGGCGGGACGGGGCGTTCTCTCGATCACGCTGAACGGCACCGGGCAGCCGCCGCTGCGGACCACCTACGAGCCGGTCACAGCGCTTGTCGCGGAGGGCGACGAGGTGGCGGCGGGCCAGGTCGTCGCGGTCCTCGGACCGGGGCCCTTCCACTGCGCGGGCGGGTGTCTGCACTGGGGCCTGCTGCGGGGCACGGACTATCTCGACCCGCTCTCCCTGTTGCCCGACGACCTTCTCGACCGTGGGCCGGCCCGACTGCTGCCGGTGTTCGGCGTGCCCGAGCCCGCCGCCGCACGGACGTCGGGCGGACCCGTGGGAGAGCCGGGGACTCACCGTCCGCAGGATGTCTCGATCGCGGCCGACGAGACCGCGGCACTGGCGGGCGACGCGCTGCACGCCGCCGCCCTGCTCGCGGCGGCCGCGTGGGTGCGCGGGCGGAGCCGTACGGGAGTCAGGTACCGCGTACGCCTCGGAGCACCATGGACACCGCCGCTTCGGCGATCACCGCGGGATCCTCGGCCACGCCGAGCTCGATCCGCCGCACGGCGGCGTCCACGACGCCCTGGAGGAGGAGCGCGGCCAGCCTCGGCTGCTCGTGTCCCAGTTCCGAAAGGGCGTCGACGATCATCGCGATGAGCCCGCCGTGCGCCGCCCGGATCTTCTCCCGGGCACCGGCGTCGAGTTCACTCGCGGAGATGGCGACCACCGCTCGGTGTCGACGGTCACCGACCAGTCCCAACTGGCTGCGCACATACGCTTCGATCTTGTCCCCGGGGGTCGTCGCCTCGGCCATGGCGAACTCGATCTCGGCGGCCCAGACCGGAAAGTCGACGGCGCAGAGCTCCTCCACGACGGCAGCGCGCGACCGGAAGTACTCGTAGACCGACGATCTGGCGAGCCCCGTGCGCTCGGCCAGGGCGGGGAAGGTCAACGCCTCCGTGCCGCCTTCGGACAGGAGGGAGCGTGCGGCGTCCAGCAGGGCGCCGCGCTGCATGGTCCGGTGCTCGGCCACGGAGGCCGCTCGAATCCTGGGCACCCGCCCACTGTACGGCGGACCCCGCGCGCGCAGGCGGGGCAGGGACGATTCAGCGTCCCGCGTCGGCCAGTTTCGCGCGGAGCTGGAGGACCGATTTGGTGTGGATCTGGCTGACCCGGCTCTCGGTGACACCGAGGACATTGCCGATTTCCGCCAGGGTGAGGCCCTCGTAGTAGTAGAGGGTGACCACGGTCTTCTCGCGCTCGGGAAGGGTGTTGATGGCGCGGGCCAGCAGTCGGCGCAGTTCGCGGTCCTCGACCACCTCGACGGGGTCGTCGGCCGCCGTGTCCTCCAGTGTGTCCATCAGGCTGAGCCGGTCGCCGCCCTCCCCGCCGACATGCAGCAGTTCTTCCAGCGCGACGACGTTCGCCAGTGACAACTGGCTGAAAACGGCGTGCAGTTCCTCGACGGCGATCCCCATCTCGGCCGCCACCTCGGCCTCTGACGGGGTGCGCCGCAGCTGCGCCTCCAGCGTGGCGTAGGCCCGCTCGACAGCCCTGGCCTTCTGGCGTACGGAGCGCGGAATCCAGTCCAGCGCGCGCAGTTCGTCGATCATCGCGCCCCGGATGCGCGTGATGGCGTAGGTCTCGAACTTGATCGACCGCTCGATGTCGAACTTCTCGATCGCGTCGATGAGCCCGAAGACTCCGGAGGAGACGAAGTCGGCCTGCTCGACGTTGGACGGCAGTCCCACACTCACCCGGCCGGCGACGTACTTCACCAGCGGTGAGTAGTGCAGGATCAACTGCTCACGCAGCCGCTCACTGCCCGTGGTCTTGTACGACCGCCACAACGTGTCGAGCGCCGTGGGCGCGGCAGGTCGCACGTCGCCACGGGCCGCGGGAGGCACCACGGGGGGCGCCGCCGCACGGTCGGACCCGGAGGTGTGCTGGGGCATGCGTTGCCTTGAGCCGTTCTGCCGTGAAGTGAGAGGAGTACGTCTGGGGCTGTGTCTGGCGCGGATTCCAGGTGAGCGTAGCGTGACAGTACGGTCGCGGTGCGCGAAGAGGCGGCTGCGGCGCTTGTCCCGACCGGCGCTGTCGGACGCCGCCGCGGCGGTACGGTCCGGCCCCGGCGTCACGGGTATCAGCCGCTGTCGCGACGCCGGGAGGGCCGCCGGGAGAACTGCGTGGGTCATTCGGCTCACTTTTTCACCCGAGGGACCCCGGTCAAGGACCGGCTCGCCGCGTCCCGTCGTCACGTGTCGTCCGCGGCGTCAACTGCCATCCGTCCCCGTGCCGTTCGACGAACCCGAGTGAGTGAAGCTCGTACAGCCTCCCGAGGGCCTCGTCGACCGTCGTCGCGGCCTCGCGCGCGATGTCCCGCCCGCCGAGGGCACCCCGGCCGGGCAGCGCCTCCAGGATCCGCCGGGCGGGCGGATCGAGCAGGTCCCTGCCCAGGACGGGCCCGCGCCGGGCGGGGGCCAGGTCCCCCATGTCCCCCACCAGTTCGACCACTTCGGCGGCGTCGGTGACCAGCACGCCCTCGTTCCGCAGCATCTCGTGCACCCCTGCGGAGAGCCCGCTCGTCGCCGGGCCCGGGACGCCCATGGTGAAGCGTCCGAGCCGCTGTGCGCAGCGGGCGGTCACCAGGGAGCCGCTGCGGTACTCGGCCTCCACGACGACCGTTCCCCGCGTGAGCGCCGCGATGACACGGTTGCGCAGGATGAACCTGCTGCGGGTGGGATGGTCTCCGGGCGCCAGTTCCCCCACGACGAGACCCTGCTCGGCGATGCGCCGCACCAGTTCCGCGTGTCCGGGCGGATAGACGACATCGACCCCGCAGGCCAGGACGGCGATCGTGGCGCCGTCCGAGGCGAGCGCGCCCCGATGGGCGGCTCCGTCCACTCCGTACGCGGCACCGGAGGCGACCACCCAGCCGCGCTCGGCCAGACCGGACGCCATGGTCGCCGCCATGTGAGCCCCGTACGGGGTGCAGGCCCTGGCTCCCACGACGGCGACGGAGCGCAGGGCCCAGAGTCGCAGGTCGGGCGTGCCTCGTACCCAGAGCCCGATGGGCCGCGACGTGCCCAGGTCGTCGAGCTGTGTCGGCCATTCCCGGTCGCCCGGACAGACGAACCGGCCGCCGATCCCCGCGACGACCGACAGGTCCCGCTCGGGAGCGGCTGCCGCCGCGCGGGCCCGCAGGCCGCTGACGCGGCGCGGGCCGACGCCCCCCAGAGCTCTGTCGTCGGTCCCCTCGGGAGCGGTGAGGAGTTGCATCAGCCCTCGGGCGCCGTACTCGCGCAGCCACCGTCCGCCGTTCTCGTCGCCGGGCTCGATCACGCGGGTCAGTGCGGCCCGCGCCCGTCGCTCGTCCGCGTCGGCCTCCGCGGTCATGAGACGCCCCTGATCACGGCGCCGGCGCCCCGGGCGATGCCGGTGCGCAGTTCCAGTGCCACGCCCACGTCCCGTTCGTCGGGGCGCTCCCGCCCGGCGAGGTCCGCGACCGTCCACGCGACCCGCAGCACCCGGTCGAGGCCGCGAGCCGTGAGCAGCCCCCGTTCGAGGTCGCGTTCGGCCGCGTCGAGTGCCCCGGGCGCGGTCAGCCACCGGGTGCGCAGTTCGTGGCCCGGCACCTCGCTGTTGACGGTCCACGGGGTCCCCGCGAGCCGTTCCGCCGATCTCCGGCGGGCCTCCACGACCCGTTCGGCGACGACGGCCGAGGTCTCGCCCCGCCCGCCCCGGCCCATGAGGTCGGCGCGGTGCACGGGCTGAACGTCCACCCGCAGGTCGACCCGGTCGAGCAGCGGCCCGGACAGGCGCGACTGATAGCGGCGGATCGCCGAGGGCGGGCATTCGCACCCGGCGCCGTACAGGGTGTGCCGCCCGCAGGGGCACGGATTGGCCGCGAGCACCATCAGGAAGCGGGCGGGCAGCCGTACGACTCCGGCGCTGCGCGCGATCACCACCTGGCCCGACTCGAGGGGCTGGCGCAGCGCGTCGAGAGCCTTGCCGGAGAATTCCGGCGCCTCGTCCAGGAAGAGCACTCCCTTGTGCGCCAGCGAGACCGCTCCCGGTCTCGCGAGCCCATTGCCACCGCCGACGAGGGACTGCATGGTCGCCGAATGGTGCGGGGCGCAGTACGGAGCCGCACGGACGAGAGGCTCACCCGGCGGCAGGATTCCGGCGACCGAGTGCACCGCCGTGACCTCGACGGACTCCTGGCGGGTCAGGGGTGGCAGCAGTGCGGGCAGGCGTTCGGCCAGCATCGTCTTGCCCGCTCCGGGCGGCCCTTGCAGCAGCAGATGGTGTCCGCCCGCCGCGGCGACCTCCAGGGCCGTGCGGGCGGCCCGCTGTCCCGCGACGTCGGCGAGGTCCGGGCCGTGGCCGTCGTGCTGTCCGAGGCGTGTGGCGAGGCCCGTCCCCACGCCGGCGCCGGGCACGATCAGCCCGGCCAGCATCGGATCGGGCCGCCCGTCCTCGGTGACCGTCGGTTCTTCGGGCACCGGTTCGCCGGTCAGCACGGCGATGAGCTGGCGCAGGCTCCGTACGCCGAGCACCGACACCCCGGGTACCAGCGACGCCTCGCCGGCCGTCTGTTCCGGCACCACCACCTGCCGGTAGCCGGCTTCGGCCGCGGCGAGGACGGCCGGGAGGATGCCCCGTACCGGACGGACCCTGCCGTCGAGCCCCAGTTCACCGATCAGCACCAGGTCGGCGATGGCCCGCGGGTCGACGCGTTCGGCCGCCCCGAGCACACTGGCGGCAACTGCGAGATCAAAACCGGATCCGCTCTTGGGTACGGAGGCCGGGCTGAGCCCCACGGTGAGCTTCTTCTGCGGCCACTCCGCGCCGGAGTTCACGACGGCCGCCCGGACCCGGTCCCGGCTCTCCGACAGGCTCTTGTCGGGCAGCCCGACCAGGGTGAAGGCGGCGACTCCCGGTTCGAGGTCGGCCTGGACCTCCACCACCACGCCCTCGACGCCCACCAGCGCCACCGAACAGGCACGCGCGAATCCCATCAGACCACCCCTCGCGCGTGCTCGACCACGGGAGCGCCGCGTCTGGGCAGCACCACACCGATCAGATCGATCCGTACTCCGCCCGGGGGCGGTCCGCCGCACGCCTCCAGCCAGCAGGCGGCGAGGCGTCTCAGCCGCTCCGCCTTGACCGGTGTCACCGCCGCCATCGGATGCTCGAAGGAGCCTTCCCGGCGGGTCTTCACCTCACAGACGACGAGCACGTCCCCGTCGCGGGCCACGATGTCGATCTCGCCCGTCCTGCCGCACCGCCAGTTGCGGTCGATGACGGTCATTCCCGCCGCTGCCAGCCGCCGCGCGGCCAGCCCTTCGCCGTACCGCCCGAGTGCCCCCGTCGCGTTCATGTCGGCACCACCTCCGGCACCGACTCTGGGGGCGCGGCTCAGCGGTGGGTGGATGCCTGGGGACAACTCACCGGTTGTGGATAACTCCGCCACCCACCAGCGCACCAGCCGTCACACGAATCACAGCAGCCACCTCAGCCAACACGAAAGCCACCAGGAACAACCCCGGGCCGACGCACGACCCCAACCGCGCCTCACCGCCCTCACCGCCGGCACCAGGCCTCACCGCCGGCACCGCATCAACCGTGCCGCGTACCGTCCACCGCCTCAACGGCTTCAACGGCCTCAACCGCTCGGCAGCTCCAGGTCGCTCTTGTTCAGCTCCTCGATATTCACGTCCTTGAACGTGAGAACCCTCACCTGCTTGACGAATCTGGCCGGTCTGTACATGTCCCAGACCCACGCGTCCGCCATCGAGACCTCGAAGAAGACCTCACCCTGGACCGAGTGCACCTGCATCTCGTAGTCGTTGGTGAGATAGAAACGCCGTTCCGTCTCGATCACGTATTTGAACAGCCCGACGACATCGCGGTACTCCCGGTAGAGCTTCAGCTCCATCTCGGTCTCGTACTTCTCGAGGTCCTCGGCGCTCATGGCATGTTCCCCTTCAGCCGTCCGTCCCCACCATTGTGCGTCGGGCCCCGCCGCCCCTAGACGATCTCAGGGGCGAGAACCACCGGCGCACCAGGAGGACCCTCGTCGAGCAGCGTGCGCAGCAGCCCGGCGAGCCTGGTCGGGTACACCGTCTCACGCGTTGTCGACAGTTCGGCGGAGGTCCACCACCTCGAGCCCGCGACACTGCGCCGCTCCAGCTCCGTCTGCCCCTCGGCGTTGGTATCGGTCTGCGCCGTACGTGCCAGGAAGTACCACTCGTCCTGGTCCCAGCGCCGCCCGTCGAACGGAAATGAGCAGGTACGGTGCCAGAGAACCGGCCCCAGTTCGACCTCTGTGATCCCCGTCTCCTCGGCCAGCTCGCGCAGCGCGGCCTCCTGCCGTGTCTCGTCGCCCTCCAGCCCGCCGCCGGGAGTGAACCACCACTCCTTGGTCGGGTCGCCCGGCTCGTACCCGTGCATCAGCAGAATGCGGTCGTACGGGTCCAGCAGTACGACCCGTGAGACCTTCCGGAGCATGTCACCGGGCACCGGTCGGGACCTCCCCGCCGGTCCGCCCCGTACGCCGCGCCCCGCCGAGGCGCCGTGCGACCGGTTCGTACGCCGCACCGCCCAGGATCAGCAGCGCCCCGAGAACCACGGCGCCCACCAGCAGCCGCACCGGGCCGGGCTCCGACACCCCGCCGGGCAGTGCCGCGAATGCCGCCGGGCGCCCGACCATGCCGCTCGGCGGCCATGCCACGGCGTCGACCCGCGCCGTCACCGACGACCGGGGCACGGAACCCTGCCCCTGGTCCTGGAGGTGGACCCGGGAGTCCAGCGACCCGCCGCGCTCGTCGCCGAGGAGGAACAGCTGCCCCTTCGGAACCGTCGCCCCGAAGCGGGTGGTCGACGCGAGCCCGCCGGGCGTCCGCCCGACGTACGGCTCCTCGACCGCCTTCCCGTCGACGGTCAGCCGCCCCTCGGCGTCGCAGCAGGCGACCTTGTCGCCCCCGACACCGACGACCCGCTTCACCATCGGCATGTCGCCCCACTCTGCGTCCTTGAAGACGACGACGTCGCCACGCCGGACCTGGTCGCCGGATATCCGCTGCGCCAGGACGCGGTCGCCGGCCTTGACCGTCGGATCCATCGAGTCCGTCGGCACGGTGTACGGCAGGTACTCCACCGCGCCCCAGGCGAACCCGCCGAGGAAGAGCACACAGCCGACGGCCACGGCCAGCCCCGACAGCACCCTGCCGAGGCGGCCGTGGCCGCCGTTCGTCCGTCCCGCAACGCTCCCGGTCATCCCGGTCATCCCGGCCGTCCCCCGTTCCGGAGAATGATCATCGCCGGATCGGCGACCTGGGACGGCACCCTACCCGGCGGTACGACCGCCGGTCAGCCTCTTCCTGCGCCAGAACACCAGCGGCAGGGCGCCCGCGACACCGAGCACGGCCGGGGCCCCCGACGTCGCCACGGAGGCGGCGCTGAGACCCGGCTGGTCGAAGGTGTCGGGCACCGGCAGCGTCGACAGCCGGTCGAGCGGCCAGGCGATGACGATCGCCCGTCCGACGACCTCGTCCGTGGAGACGGTGCCCTGACCGGGCAGTTCCTGGTGGTAGCGGGAGTCGAGCGAGTTCTGCCGGTGGTCGCCCATCACCCAGATCCGGCCGTCCGGGACCTTGATCGGTCCGAACGGCTCGTCGTCGCAGGAGGTGTTCCCGGGGAAGATGAACGACTTCTCGTCCAGTGCCTTCCCGTTGACCTGGACGGGGCCGCCCTTCACGCACTCCACCGTGTCGCCGCCGACCGCGACGACCCTCTTGATGAGGTC
This sequence comes from Streptomyces sp. NBC_01498, assembly GCF_036327775.1. Lineage (NCBI taxonomy): Bacteria > Bacillati > Actinomycetota > Actinomycetes > Kitasatosporales > Streptomycetaceae > Streptomyces > Streptomyces sp. NBC_01498. The sequence continues at coordinate 1,735,735 of NZ_CP109598.1, forward strand.
CTTCTCCTCCGAGGAGGGCATGAGGCCGATGAAGCTGAGGAACTTCTGCGCCACGTTGGGCTCGGGGGCCTGGGTGCTGTCGAGCCAGCCGCCCGGGTCGTGGAAGACGACGACCTCGCCGCGCTCGGGCTCCGACCCGAACCACGGGGTGAGTTTGTCCACGAGCACACGGTCACCGCGTTGCAGGGTGTCCTGCATCGAGTCCGAGGGGATCGAGAACGCCTGGACCAGGAAGGTCTTGATCAGCAGGGCGAGCAGCAGGGCGACGCCGATCAGCAGGGGCAGTTCCTTCCAGAACGAGCGCGGTTTCCTCTCGTCCGGCCCCCCGTCGTCCGTCCCGTCATCCGCCCCGTCGTAGTCCCGGGGCCCACCGGTCCCGGGTGCACCGTCCGGCCGCTCCACCGTGTGGCCTTTCATCTCCCCGGACGCGCCCGCGGATGGGGTCCCCGCGGCGAACCCGGCGGAACCGACGGAAGGTTCCACGAGTTGCTCGGGCCTGTCCTCGGGCTCACCGTGTCCGGATCGTGCGCCGACGGCCAAATCCCCCACATCCACTCCTCACTCCGTGCAACTGCCCGCTCCGGAGACGGAGCAGGCCCACCACTCCCATAACGAGCGGGAGTTCCGCAGGGGTCGGGAGCAGGATCATTCCGTTCGGATCCTGGGAGGACACACTATTCGACGGGCCGAGCGCCGTGGTCGGTACGGCGCGCGCGTCCGGTACGGAGGCGTACGTCTCCGGCTCCTCCAGCCGCCGCCAGTGGCTGAACGGCCAGGCGATGACGACGGCCCGTCCGACCACCTCGCCCTCCGAGACGGTGCCGCGGAACTCCTCGTCGAGATGGAAGCGCGAGTCGGCCGAGTTGGACCGGTGGTCGCCCATCACGAAGATCCGCCCCGTCGGCACCTTCACCTGGAAGTCGAGCTTCGACGGGGGGTTGCCGGGGTTCAGGTACGGCTCCGTGAGCGGTACGCCGTTGACGACGACCCGCCCGTCCTGGTCGCAGCACTCGACGGTGTCGCCGCCCACCGCGACGACGCGTTTGATCAGGTCCTGCTCGTCCGCGGACGGCAGCAGTCCGATGAAGGTGAGGGCCTGCTTCACCTGCTTGACGACGATCGGGTCGTCCGGCGGCACCTCCGCCTCGTCCTGGAGCCAGCCGCCGGGGTCCTTGAACACGACGACGTCGCCGCGCTCGGGGCGGGAGCCGAACCAGGGCGTGAGCTTGTCCACCAGCACCCGGTCGTCGATCCGGATCGTCTGCTCCATGGAACCGGAGGGGATCACGAACGCCTGGACGAGGAAGGTCTTGAGCACCAGCGCGATCAACAGCGCCACGGTGATCAGCAGCGGAATCTCCGTCATCGCGGAGCGGCGGCGGCGCCGTTTCACCCTGCGTGCGAGTTTGCGCCGCTCCGCGCGACCGGGCAGGGCGCGTCCTGACGTGGGTCTGGTGCCCGTCGGCAGCCGGGTGTCGCCCCGGTGGCCCCCGGGCCGGCCTCGGTTACCCATGGGCGCCGTCCGGGCCTCGTACGTCCCGGAAGGCGTCGGTGGGCTCCCGGGAGGTCCAGTGGGCCGGCGGCCAGCCGATCCAGTCCACCCGTCCGACGACCTTGTCGAGGGGTACGGTGCCGCCGCCCGGCTCGCCCAAGTGGTCACGTGAGTCGCGGGAGTTGCTGCGGTGGTCGCCCATCATCCACAGCGTGCCGGAGGGGACGACGATGTCGAAGGGCACGCGGGAGGGCGAGTCGCCGACGTACAGGTACCGCTCGTCGATCGCCCGGCCGTTCACCTCGACCCTGCCCTCCTCGTCGCAGCAGACCACCCGGTCGCCTCCCACGCCGATCACACGCTTCACGAAATCGGTCTCGGCGGGTTCGGCGAGACCGAGGGCCGCCGCCGCCCCGTGGGCGGCGGCGGCGAGGGGATTCTCCGGCGCCGGCTCCTGGACGAAGGATCCGGTGCCGTCGAAGACGACCACATCACCACGCTGCGGCTCGGTACCGAAACGGTACGCCAACTTGTTGACCAGAACCCGGTCCCCGACCTGGAGACCGGGCTTCATGGAGCCGCTGGGGATCAGGAAGGGCTGCACGACGAAGGCGCTGAACAGCAGCAGAGCCGCCGTACCGAGGACGCCCAACATGAGGGCGCCGCGCCACGAAAGAGCACGAGGAAGTACCCCGGGTCCCGGTACGCGCACGGAGCGCGACCCCTCATCCGTCCCTGTGGCGGGCGGTGATGAGGGGTCGCGCTCCGAGTGCTGTGGTTCGGTGTCCATCGGGCCCAGAGCTTATCCGGCGGTCCGTAGGAACCGTGTGCGAGTCGAGCCCGGGGCTCAGTTGTCGCGCTTCTCCTTGATCTTCGCGGCCTTGCCGCGCAGCTCACGGAGGTAGTAGAGCTTGGCGCGACGTACGTCACCACGGCTCACGAGCTCGATCTTCTCGAAGATCGGGCTGTGGACGGGGAAGGTGCGCTCGACGCCGACGGAGAAGGAGACCTTGCGGACCGTGAAGGTCTCGCGGACGCCCGAGCCCTGCCGGCGGATGACGACACCCTTGAACTGCTGGATACGGGAGCGGTTGCCCTCGATGACACGCACGTGGACGTTCACGGTGTCGCCGGGACGGAAGGGGGGGAGGTCGCTGCGGAGCGACGACGCGTCGACGGTGTCGAGCAGGTGGGCCATGATGGTCTGCTTCCTCGCTGATGCCACAGGTCATCAACGGAATCTCGTGAGGAATGTTCGGAGTGCCGTTCGCGTCGGGTGGGCGTCGTTCCCCCTGTGGCAGGGGCGCGCACCGGACGTACGGCAGTGGCTCATCATTCCACGGTGTCGGGCCTGCGCCAAAATCGGCCACCGGGCTCGGGGGCCCAGCCCATGATGGAGAGCGTCTCGCGGTCCTTCTTGTCGAAGGCGGCGGGGTCACAACGCTCGATCATGTCGGGCCTGTTGAGCGCCGTACGGCGAAACGCCTCGTCCCGCCGCCAGCGGGCGATCCGGCCGTGGTGACCGCTGAGCAGAATGTCCGGGATCGATCGCCCACGCCACTCCGGGGGCTTCGTGTAGACGGGGCCCTCCAGCAGATCGGCCATCGCCCCGGGGGCGAACGAATCGTCGCGATGGGACTCGGCGTTGCCCAGGACGCCGGGCAGCAGCCGGGCGACTGCCTCCATGACGACCAGGACCGCCGCCTCGCCGCCGGCCAGGACGTAGTCGCCGATGGAGACCTCGTACACCGGTATCCGCGTCGCGTACTCGTCCACGACGCGGCGGTCGATTCCCTCGTACCGGGCCGGCGCGAAGATCAGCCAGGGCAGTTCGGACAGCTCGACGGCGAGTTCCTGGGTGAAGGGACGGCCGCTGGGCGTGGGAACCACCAGGACGGGGCGGTGCGCGCCCGCCTCGTAACCGTCCGCGATCGTCTGGTCGAGCGCGTCGCCCCAGGGGCCGGTCTTCATGACCATGCCGGGGCCGCCGCCGTACGGGGTGTCGTCGACCGTGTTGTGCCGGTCGTACGTCCAGGCGCGGAGGTCGTGCACGCCCACGTCGAGGGTGCCACGGGCGCGGGCCTTGCCGACGAGGGAGACGTTCAGCGGGTCGAGGTACTCCGGGAAGATCGTGATCACGTCGGCGCGGAACATGGCGGCGCGCGTCATGACGCCGCGCCCCTGCCCGCACCGTCGGGGCCCCCGGCACCGTCGCCACCCCCGTCAACGCCCCGGTCGTCGGCGGCGTCGCCCTCGGCCGGAGCGGCGCCGTCACCGGTCTGTGGTGCGCCGTCGTCGTCGGGGACGGCGACAGCGAAGTCGTTGTCGATGAGACCGGGGGGCGGATCGATCACGGCCTTCTGCTCCACCAGATCGATCTCGGTCACGATCTCCTCGACGAAGGGGATCATGACCTCGGTGCCGTCCGGCCGCTCCACGATGAACAGGTCCTGCGACGGGAGATGGGTGATCTCGGTGATCCGGCCGACCTCCGTGCCGTCCGGCAGGACGACGTCCAGGTCCATGAGCTGGTGGTCGTAGTACTCGTCCGGATCCTCCGGCAGTTCCTCCGGATCCACCTCGGCGATGAGCAGGGTGTTGCGCAGTGCCTCGGCACCCGTACGGTCGCCGACCCCGGCGAAACGCAGCAGCAGCCTGCCGCTGTGGACCCGCCCGGTCTCGATCGTCAGGGGGCCGGCGGAGGCCGGTTCGGTGGCGAGTACGGCCCCGGGGCCGAGCCGCAGCTCGGGCTCGTCCGTACGTACCTCGACGGTGACCTCGCCCTTGATGCCGTGGGCACGGCCGATCCGCGCGACTACCAACTGCACTTGCACACGCCCCTGTTCTCGAACCTGCTGTAACTACTGCGGTGGCTTCCGCGACTGCTGGGTGGGACTCCTGCCGCTCCGGGGCCGCTCGGCCCCGGAGCCGTTCCGGTGCCCTCCCCGGCGTCGTACGCGTTCCCGGCGCGAACGGCGGGCGCCGGGCGGCGGGGCGGCGCGTGCCACGGGGCGGGGCGGGTCGGCAGGACAGCTCCGGTGCCGCGACGTACCGGAGCCACGCCCCGCAGACGGCAGAGGCCGGGAAGGGCCGAGGCCCTTCCCGGCCTCTGCCGGTTCACCAGTCTGTCAGCGGACCTGATCCACGTCGACGAGGTCGACCCGGATGCCACGGCCGCCGATCGCGCCCACGACGGTGCGCAGGGCGCGCGCGGTACGGCCGTTGCGGCCGATCACCTTACCGAGGTCGTCGGGGTGCACCCGTACCTCGAGCACCCGGCCACGGCGCAGGGTGCGCGAGGCGACCTGCACCTCGTCCGGGTTGTCGACGATGCCCTTCACGAGGTGCTCGAGAGCCTCCTCGAGCATGCTCAGGCCTCGGTCGGCTCAGCGGCGGGCGCCGAAGCGTCGGCCTCGTCCGCCTTCTTGTCGGCCTTCTTCGCCTTCGGGGTGATGGCGTCGCCCTTGGGCTCGTCACCGTCCTTGGCGAGGGACTCGAAGAGGGCACGCTTGTCGGCCTTCGGCTCCGGCTGGAGCAGCGGCGCCGGCGCGGGCAGGCCCTTGTGCGCCTGCCAGTCGCCCGTGAGCTTGAGGATCGCGAGGACGGGCTCGGTCGGCTGGGCGCCGACGGAGAGCCAGTAACGCGCGCGGTCCGAGTCGACCTCGATACGCGACGGGTTCTGCACCGGGTGGTACAGGCCGATCTCCTCGATGGCCCGGCCGTCACGGCGGGTGCGGGAGTCGGCGACGATGATGCGGTAGTGAGGCGAACGGATCTTGCCCAGACGCTTCAGCTTGATCTTGACTGCCACGGAAGTGGTCTCTCCTGGATCTTGGCGTGGTTGGGCACAGCGACATGCCGCGTGGGGTTGCGGTACTCGCGTGCCCGATGGACGCGTCAGCCGGAGGAGAGAGGGGTCCTGTGCGGCTGTCGAGTACAGCTGGCCATTGTGCCACACGCGTCGGGCGCGCCGTGCCCCGCCCGACGGGGCCGCCGATCTCCGTGAACCGGGACGGGGCAGCGCCGGGCGGGGCGGACGCGACGGCCTTCGGCGCGACCAGACTGCCCGGCACTGCCCCGACCACTCGACCCGCCCCGCCTGCCCGGCTCACTCAGCTCGCAGCGGCGACCACTTCCGGGATACGGAAGGGCTTGCCGCAGCCGCCGCAGACGATGGGCGCCTGCGCGAGGACCGACGGCACGACGCGTACGTTACGACCGCAGTCGCAGACCGCCTTGACGCGCACCCCGCCACCCGACGAGCCGTGCCGCGCGGCGGGGCCGCGGAAGCTGCGCTCGGTGTCGGACGTCGTCGCGACCGTGTGCGCCGCGAGGGCGCGCTGGAGCCGCTCGATGGTGGGGCGGTAGCGCCGTCTCGCCTCGGGGTTGAGCGAAACAAGCGAGAAGCCACTGCTGGGATGCGGCTCCTCGGAATGATCCAGGCCCAACTCCTCGGCGATCGCGAGGAATCGGCGGTTGTGGTAGCGCCCGGCCCGGGAGGTGTCGCGGACACCCCGGGCGGCGGCGATGCCATGGACTGCCTCGTGAAGCAGTCGCTCGAAGGAGAGCTCGGCGCCGCAGGCGGACGACGACTCTCCGATCAGGGACTCTGGCGCGGCAAGATCGGGCAGCTCGGTGTGGTGCCGCTGAATCTCGGCCCACGCCTGCGCCAGTTCTGCGGCGAGGACAGGTGGTGTCGTGCTCACGTCGTGAACAACGAGCCGGGACCCTCCCGGGTTCCATTCCGGGGCATCTCAAATATTTTGCACGTACCCGTCAGTTGCCATTGATGCGTCCTGACGAGGGCGGGTGCGTCGATGTGCGGAGAAGTTTCTCTTCTCGTCACAAGGCGGTACGTAGTACGGGGTACGCCTGGACGCGTAGGCCGGATACGTACACCGGATCGGGGCCACGTCCCGGCCGCCGCCGGCGCGGGTGGTGACAGGGTGGCGTCGCTCGGGCCGCCGTACAGGACTCGCGGGCGCCGCACGGGGCGGGACACCGGCACGGGGCGGTGACGAGGCGGCCATGGGGGCAGAACCGCACGAACGACACTAACGGGCGCGCCGCCGATCCCCGGCATCGGGGTCCGCTCGGGGCAGACGGCACGGATTCGGCGGATAGCGGGGCGGTCGGGGCCGGGAGCGGGGCGGTCGAAGGCAAGGGCGGGGCAGTCACGCCCCGGCGGCGTCACCCCTTCGGCCCCCTCACCACCAACGCCCCCGAGCGCACGGTCGTCGGCCCCGTGGACCGCCCCATCCTGCCTGTGCCGGCTCCGCGCCCGCGCACGATGACGGCTCACGGGGCCCGGCACGGGGCGCGGCCAGGGGCGTTTCGACGGAGGCTCGGAGCGTGGGCCGACCATGTCCGGCGAGAGACGATTTCCGTGCGCCGGGGCGCACAACCGGAGCAGGCAAGGATTGCCCGCGAACCACTGGACGCGGGCACGGATGGGGAGTTCCCTGGCATACGGGGAACGAAGGTGCGCACGTACACGGGGGCTGTCAATCAGGGCACGGGGACTCTCGCCGGATTGGGGCGCTATCCATGACTCGTACGCTCGTCCAGCAGCACCAGGTGAACGCGACCGCGACCGAGCCTCCTACGGAGGCGGGCGGGCGCGCCCGTGACTGGGCCGAGATCCAGGAACGGATGCTGGTACCGCTCTACGAAGCGGTGTACGAGCGTCTTGAGGTGGGCCCCGGCACCCGGCTGCTGGGCCTCGGCTGCGGCTCCGGGCTCGCCCTGCTGATCGCCACCGCCCGGGGCGCCGAGGTCACCGGCGTGGACGCCGACCGGGAACGCGTCGCCCTGGCCCGTGAGCGGCTCGTCCACGACGGACGCGTCGCGGACCACACGGCACCGCACGCCGTGCCGCCGTCGGGGGTGCGCGGCGACGGGGCAGGAGCACGGGCGCGGGTACTGACCGGCGGCGCGACAGCCGTCCTGGAGGCGGAGCGCCCCGCCTACGACGTGATCACGGCGTTCCAGCCCATCGGTGTGGCCGCCGGCGACGCGGACGGTCTCGGACCCACGCTGGCCGAGGCGGCGTCCGTGGCGGACCGGGGAACCCCCGTCGTGCTGGCGGGCTGGGGGCCGCCGGAACGGTGCGCGACGTCCAACGTGCTGCGGGTCGCCGGGCGGCTGACGGAACGGCTGCGCAAGGGGGGTGGCTACCGTCCGCCGCTCAGGGACGATCTGGAGGACGTGGCGGCGCGGGCAGGGCTGAAGCCGGACGGTTCGGGGCGGGTGTCGTGCCCGTTCGGGTACGCGGGGATGGAGAGCGCGGTGCGCGGGCTGCTGTCGACCGGGGCGTTCGACGCCGCGGTACGGGCGACGGACCAGTCGCAGGTGGAGAAGGAGATAACGGAGGCGCTCCACCCGCATGTCCGGGGAGACGGCACCGTATGGATGCCCAACGTCTTCCGTTACCTGATCGCGCGCACGCCCTGACGGACGGGCCCGCCTCATAAGCCGTGGCGCCTCGTACGCCGCGGCGCCTCATAAGCCGTGGCGCCTCGTACGCCGTGACGCCTCGCACGCCGGGGGACGGAGGCCGCAGCGTCGCGGGGCGGGGGGCGCGGGGTGGGTGGGGTCGGCCACCTGGCCCGGTCGGCGGCCAGGCGCGGGGCGGGAGAAGGCCGCCCTTCGGCCGGTCCTCTCAGTCGGTCGTCCCTGGCCGGTCGACCTTGGCAGCATCCAGAATCCTGATTACTGTCCCTGTCCGTGACCGGCATCGACGAACGCCTACTGAGCCGCAACGGCCTCGCCGCCCGACAACTCGCCGTTCTCCTGCTCAATCACGAGCCGGCCACCCGCCTGCCCCGTGTCCGTGACTTCGCCGAGGAGCTGGGAGTCGGCAACGGCACCGTCCAGGCCGCCCTCCAACTCCTCGAAACGGCGGGCGCGATCGGTACGACCGCACGCGGCCATCTCGGCACCTTCCTCGTCCGCTCCGACCGTTCGGTCCTCTGGCGGTTCTCCGGGCTCGGCACTCTCCTGGCGGCGATGCCGCTGCCCTACTCGCACCGGTACGAGGGACTGGCGACCGGTCTGCGCGCGGCGTTCGAGCGGGCCGGAGCGCCTTTCGCGATCACGTTCATGCGCGGCGCCGGAGCCCGGACCACCGCGCTGATCGAGGGCAAGGTCGACCTGGTGGTCCTCTCGCGGTTCGCCGCCGACCGGCTGATCGCGGAGCATCCCGTGGAACTCATCGCGGACCTCGGTCCCGCGACGTACGTGGGGGCCCACGGGCTACTGCTGCGCCGCGGGGCGACGCGGGAAACGGTCGGCCTGCGCGTCGCGGTCGACCATGCCTCGGAGGACCAGCGCGCCCTCGTGGAGCGTGTCTTCGCGGGGCGTTCCGACATCAGGTGGGTCGAGGCGTCGTACATGCAACTGCGCGACCTGTTCGCGCACGACCGGGTCGACGCCACCCTGTGGAACCTCGACGAGGTCCAGGACCGCCTCGGCCCCGGCGTGGATGTGCTGCCCCTGGGCGAGGAAATGACCCGCGACCTGTCACTGCGCAACTCCAGCGCCGCGATCATCGGCAGGACCGAGGGGGCGAAGGCGCTCGGCGCCGTACGAGACTGCCTCGACCTGTCGGTCATCACCACCTGTCAGAACGAGGTGTTGCGCGGTGAGCGCGCCCCGTCGTACTGACCCCGGCGCTCCTCCTCGTCGGCGCCGCAGGGGGCGGGCTCACGGTGTACGGGGTGGACTCACGCGGTACGAGGCGGCCTCGCGAAGTACGGGCGGGCTCACGCGGTACGGGGCCGGCTCACACCGGCGTGCCCGCGGCTTCGTCCCGGGCCGGAGCGTCGCGCCGCCCGGGGAAAGAAGAAGTCGAGCCTCTGCTCAAAATCCAAAATACTGGTTACTGTTGTGTTGCTCCGACGAAGGGACCACCAGCATGGACGACCGGCTCGCCCTCCGTATCCGCCTGTTCCGCGAGGGCGGTCAGGTCCGGCCCGAGGTCGTCACGTTCGTGACGAACGAACTCGACGCCCTGGCCGCCGAGGGCCGCACCGTCACCGAGGAGACCGCCGGCACGCTCACCAGTCACCTCATGATGGCCCTCACCAGACTGCTCGACGGAGAACCGATCACGGAGTTCACCACCGACGCCGAGATCGCCGCCGAACTCGCGGGGCATCCGGAGGCGGTGACACGGGCGAGCGCCGTCTCCCGACGCGCGGCATCGGAGCTCGGCACGCCCCTCCCCGACTCGGAGATCAACTTCCTGGGACTGCACCTCGCCCTGCTCGACCGGAACTCGCCGTCCCGAACTCCCCCATCACGTCGCGCGACTTGAGAAGGAAACAGCCATGACGAAGATCCTCACCGGCGGCGTCGGCAAGACCGAGGTCACGGCGACCGTCAAAGCCCTCGGCCTGGACGGCATCGAGATCACGACCTCCAACGACATGGACGCCGCGATGAAACTTCGCGGCGGTCAGGCCGACTACTACCTCGGCACCTGCCACACAGGTGCCGGAGCCTCGCTCGGGGTGCTCCTCGCGCTGCTCGGCAAGCCCGCCTGTCACACCTTCGGCCGCTCCGTCCCCACCGAGGACGAGGTGAACGCCCTGCTGGCGGAGGGCAAGCGGGTCTTCGGCTTCGCCGTCGACCAGATCGACGTGATCGCCCCGCTCATGGCCCGCGCCGTCGCCGCACGCGGCTGACGGCCCCGTAGCGAGCCCGTAGCGGCTCGGCAGTACTCGTACGACCCCGCGCGGTGCCAGGCCCCGCCGGGCATGGAGGAGTGATTCCGTGAGCAGCGTCCTCGCAGCGAGTTCGACACACCTCGACCTCTCGCCGGCCCAGCAACTGACCGTGGTGGCGCTGTGTGCGCTGACCGCGTTCATCTCTCATATGGCGCTGGCCGTCTTCAACGACGGTGTACGCCCCTTCATGCTGGACCTCGTCCAGGGGCGGTCCACGCGCAACGCCACCACCGCCGTGTCCTTCGGGCTCTCCGCGGGCTTCATCTTCGGGCTCGGCGCCCCGATGGCGCTGTCGACCGGCGTCCTCAACCCGTGGCTGGTCTTCCTGCCCACCGACGTCCTGGGCATCCTGTCGCCCAGGAAATGGATCGCTCCGCTGCTGGGCGGCGCGTGGGGCGCGATCGTGGTGTTCGGCCTCAACGGGGCCAACGGCCTCGCCCACGACCTGCCCGTCGACTTCCTGACGGCGCTCCAGCAGATGTCGACGCCGATCCTCTTCCTGTTCACGCTCTTTCCGGTGCTCGCGATCACCAAGCAGTTCGGGCGGCGACGGGGCGCGATAGCGGCGGTGGTCGAACTGGTCATCGTCGTGACGACGATGAAGGTCTGGCCCGACATCTTTCCCGGCTCCCTCGCGATGGCCGTCGGAGTGCTGACACTCATCGGCTTCGCGGTCAACAAGGACATGACGCAGCGGAAGGCGGACCGGGCCGAGGCGGCAAAGTCGTCGGCCTCAGCCTCGGCCGGGACGACCACGACCGCGCCCACGACCACGACCAGGACCACGACCACGACCACGGCTGAGACGGTCGGCGAGCCGGCGAAGGCCACAGCAACTGCGACAGGCGGCTCCGCCGAGCCGGGCAAGGACCACGGGGCGGCCGACGACAGGGCGGCCGACGACGTGGCGGACCCGATGGCCTCGCTGTTCGGCGCGAGCGCACTGCGGCTGCGCCGCCATCTGCCGCTGTTCATGCTGCTCGGGGCCGGCGTCTGTGTGCTGGCTCAGTCACATGTGTTCGCCGGCGGCGAGGCGACGAGCTTCCTGATCGCCAAGGGGGACTACGCGGAAGCCGCCCAGGTGGACTTCTACCGGGCGTTCGGCTTCGTACCGCTGATCGCGACGACGGCGCTCGCCTCCGGCGCGTACGGCATCGCCGGGTTCACCTTCGTGTACCCCCTCGGCTATCTCATGCCGAACCCGTTCCTCGCCGCCGTCGTGGGCGCCGTGGTCTTCGCCGTCGAGGTGCTCGCTCTCTCCGCCATCGGCAGGCTCCTCGGGAAACTGCCCAGCGTGCGCGACTCCTCCGAATATCTGCGCAGTGCGATCGGCGACGCCCTGGGGCTCGCGATCCTCTTCGGTTCGCTGATGGCCGCCAACGTCATGGGCGGGGGCCTCGGCATCCTCGTCGTGGGCGGGCTCTACCTGCTGAACGAGTCGATGGGCCGCCCCGTGGTGCGCATGGCGGCGGCGCCCGCAGCGGTCATCGTCGGAGGAGTACTCCTGAACATCCTCCACTGGCTGGACCTGTTCACCCCGATCAAGGGATAGGGCGGCTCCGAGCCCCCTTGGCCGCCCACCCCCAACGGAAGGACCACGCACCATGGAGCAGCGTCCCGACCCGGGCCTCGGCTCCGCCCCGTACCTCCGCCACGGCACAGATCTCGGCATCGGACGGGGTCCTGGCCGTGGCCGTGGTCCTGGTGACGGTGCGCGCCCGCCGGGTGAACCGCGCCATCTGCGCACCGTCACCGGCCCGTTGGCCGTCTCGGCCGTCCGGGGCCCCGTGCTCGCCCACGAGCATCTGGTCCTCGATCTCGACCGCGCCGGGGACGGGGCGGCGGTTCTCGACGCGGAGCGGCACGGCCCCGCTGTCGTCGCGGAACTGGCGGCCCTGCGCGAGGAGTACGGCCTCGGCCTGGTCGTCGAGCTGACCTGCCGCGGCATGGGACGCCGTCCGCACGCCCTGGCCCGGATCTCCGCCGCGTCGGGGGTACCGGTGGTGGCCGCCACCGGCTGGTACTACGAGCCGTTCCACCCGCCGGAGCTCGACGGGGCGGGCGTCGAGGAACTGACCGCGACCCTCGTAGCGGAGGTTGAGGACGGGTTCGGCGGCACGGGTGTCCGGCCCGGCGTTCTGGGCGAGATCGGCAGCCACGGCGACGCACCGACCGCGCCCGAGACCCGTGTCCTGTTGGCGTCGGCACACGCCGCCGTGGCCACGGGCCTGTCGGTCGCCACCCACGCGCAGCTCGGCCGGGGCGGTCTCGCCCAGTTGGCACTGCTCACCGGCGCCGGACTGCCCCCGCACCGGATCTCGCTGGGACACCAGGACCTGCTCGACGCCCCGTCCGTGCACCATGAGCTGGCGGCGAGCGGCGCGTACGTCGCCTTCGACACCGTCGGCAAGGAGAGCTACCAGAGCGACACCACGCGGCTGCGCCTCCTGCTGGCACTGCTGGAGGCGGGCCACGCCGACCGGGTCCTGCTCAGCTGCGACATCTCCCGGCACGCTTATCTCCGGTCGGCGGGCGGCCACGGCTACGGGCATCTCTTCCGGTCCTTTCTGCCCCGGGTGCGCGCGGCCGGGGTGGACGAAGACCTGATCGACCTGATGACACGGCGCAATCCGCTGCGGTTCCTGACCGGTGCGGACCCGAAGGAGAACTGAGATGGCCGTACGACTGCCACGGACCTTCCCCCTGGCGACGATCGCGCTGGACGACGCGGTCCGGAAGCAGTTCCGGCTGCTGGAGTGCGTTGCCGCGCGGTTCGAGGGTCAGCAGCTGTTCGAGGCGGACGCGGGCGTGGTGCCGGAGCTGGGCCGGCCCCGTACCACTGCCCGGGTCGAGGCGGTGCTGGCGGACTTCTTCGGTGCCGAGGACGCCGCGCTGGTGCAGGGCGCGGGCACCGGGGCCATCCGCGCCGCGCTCCAGGGCGCCGTGGGCCCCGGCGACCCGCTGCTGATCCACCGGGCGCCGGTCTACCGCACGACCGCGGTGACGCTGCGCGGGCTCGGGGTCCGCACCGTCGAGGCGGACTTCAACGACGGCGGGGCGCTCCGTCGGGCCCTGGAGTCGGGTGGGTTCCGGTGGGCGTACGTCCAGCACAGCAGGCAGCGGCTCGCGGACTCGTACGACGCGGGGGAGGTCGTCGCGGTCTGCCGGGCGGCCGGGGTGCGCACGATCGTCGACGACAACTACGCGGTCATGCGCGCCCCGTCGTGCGGAGTTGAGCTGGGCGCCGACGCCTCGTGCTTCTCCCTCTTCAAACTGCACGGCCCCGAGGGCGTCGGCGCCGTCGTCGGGACGGCCGACATCGTCGAGAGGGTACGGGCCGACAACTACTCGGGCGGTGGCCAGGTGCAGGGCAACCAGGCCCTCGACGCCCTGCGCGCGCTCACCCACGTCCCCGTCATGTGGGCCGTCCAGTCGCAGGTCGGCGCCGAGATCGCCGAGCGGCTCGCCGCCGGGGAGGTGCCCGGCGTGGCGGAGGTCCGGATCGCCAACGCGCAGGACCGCTGCCTGCTCGTACTGCTGGAGCGCCCCGTCGCGGGCGAACTGCCCGCCGTCGCCGCCCGGTACGGCGCCGCGCCGTACCCCGTGGGCTCCAACTCCCGCTACGAGATCGCCCCGCTCTTCTACCGCATGTCCGGCTCGTCCATCGACGACGCTCCTGAACTCGCCGACCGGACCGTGCGGATCAACCCGATGCGGGCCGGCTCCGACCTGGTGATCGAGATCCTGCGGCGTTCGCTGCACGACCTGAAGGACTGACCCGTGTTCCTGGACGCCGTCCTGGCCCGCAATCCCGAACTTGTCGACGTGGCGGTGTCGCTGCACCGCTCCGGCGCCGTTCCTCCCGACACGTATGTGATCGACGCCGACTCCGTGGAGGCCAACGCCGCGCTGCTGGCCGGGGAGGCCGAACGGCTCGGCCTCAGCCTCTGGTTCGTGGTCAAGCAGATCGGCCGCAACCCGGCCCTGGTCCGGGCGATCGCGCGGCACATCCCCCGGTTCGCGGCGATCGATCCGTACGAGGCGCTGCTGCTGCACGATGCGGGGGCCCGCGCAGGCAACGTCGGCCACCTCGTACAGATCCCGCCCCGTCAACTGCCCGCCGTGCTCGGCCTGCGGCCCGAGACGGTGACCGTGTTCGACCTGGCCAACGCGCGCGCCGTCTCCGACGCCGCCCGGCGCCTCGGATTCGTCCAGGACGTACTCGTGAGGCTGGAAGGCACCGACAAGGTCTATCCGGGGCAGGAGGGGGGTGTGCCGCTCGCCGGGCTCACCGACTTCGCGACGGCGGCGGAGGCACTGCCCGGCATCAGGATCGCGGGCGTCACCGCGTTCCCCTGTGTCCTGTGCGATCCGCTGACCGGCGCCCCGGCCCCCACCCAGAACTTCCAACTCGCGATCACGTCGCGCGAGTTGCTGGCCGCGCGGGGCCACGAGGGTCTGAAGCTCAGCGCGCCGAGCGCCACCTGCGTGGCCACCCTCCCCCTGCTGGCCGAGCTCGGGGCCACGCACGGTGAACCGGGTCACGCCCTGACCGGGACGACCCCCCTGCACGCGATCGACCGCCGGCAGCCCGAGCGGCCCGCGTACGTGTACGTCAGCGAGGTCGCCCACACCCTGGCGGACGGGCGGCCGGCGCTCCACGGCGGCGGTTTCTACCCGCGTGCCCGCATCCGTGACGCCCTGCTGCCGCGTGCCGGACTGCGACTGCCCGTACTGGACGCGCCGGCGGAGAACATCGACTACTACCGGCTGCTCCAACGCCCCCGCCACGCCGCGGATGTTGAGGTCGGAGACACCGCCGTCCTCGCCTTCCGCACCCAGATCTTCGTCACCCGCTCGACCGTCGCGGTCGTCGCCGGGCTCTCCACCGGGAAGCCGAGGCTGACCGGTCTCTACGACGCCCAGGGCCGGGTCCGGTGAGGCCCCGCACCGCACCCGCACCCGCACCCCGGAGCAGGAGCGTGAACCGCAGCATGAGCACCCTGGTGATCGTGGTCATCGACGGGTTCGGTGTCGGCGCGATGCCGGACGCCGGGGCGCTGCGCCCCGGCGATCTCAGCGCCGACACCTGCGGCCACGTTCTCGACCACTGTCGTGCGGCACTGGGCCGGCCGCTCCGGCTGCCCGCTCTCGGCGCGCTGGGCCTCGGCCTGGTCCGTCCGCATCCGGACCTCGCGCGCCGGACCGACCGCCCCGTCGCCGTGGGCCGGGCGGCGCTGGGTTATCCGGGGGCGGACACGTTCGCCGGGCATCAGACCATGATGGGGGCGGACTTCAGCCGGGTCACGGTGGCACCGCTCGCCGGGCACCTCGACGAGGTGAGCGGCGCGCTCAAGGCCGCGGGGCACCTGGTCGAACCCTTGGGGGAACGGCCGCTTCTGCTCGTGGACGGGGCCGTACTCGTCCACGACAACCTGGAGGCCGATCCCGGCATCAACTGGAACGCCTCGGGGCGGCTGAGCGACGTGTCCTTCGACCGCATCCTGTCCGTCGCCCGCACGGTGCGGGCCGTGGCGCCGGTCGCCCGCGTGATCGCCGTCGGCGGCCACGCGGACCGGACGCTCACCGCGTACGTACGGGACGGTGACGGCGGCACCGTCGGGCTGGACACCCCGGCCAGCGGCTTCTACCGCAACGGGGGCCTCCAGGTGCGGCACTTGGGCGCCTCCCTCGACCACACCCGGCAACTCCCCGACGTCGCCGCCCGCGCGGGTCTACCGGTCACCCTCGTCGGCAAGGCGGCGGACATCCTGGCGTGTGACGCCGCCGTACGGCGCCCCGCCGTCGCGACGGCGGAGGTACTGGAGCACACCCTGTCGGCGGTGCGGAGCGCCGTACAAGCGGGACGGGGCGCGGTACGGGGCGGGCGGGGCGGCCTCGTGGTCGCCAATGTCCAGGAGAGCGATCTCGCGGGCCACCAGCAGGACACGGAGCGCTTCGGGAGCGTCCTGGAGCAGGTCGACGTCGGGCTCGCCGAGCTGACGGGGCTGCTCACGGGGCCGGGCGACCGCCTGATCGTCACGGCCGACCACGGCAACGACCCGACGGTCGGTCACGCCCATCACACACGTGAGTACGTCCCGGTCCTGATGCACCGCCCGGACGCCTCGGGAATCGAACGTCTCCCGGACGCCGCCACGTTGGCGGACGTCGGGGCGACAGCCGCGGCGGCCCTCGGCCTGGATCCGGCCGAGCTCACGACGGGTGAGACGCTGCTCAGCGGGTCCTCCGGCCGTTCGGCTGGGCCGCTGTAGCCGGCCGGCCCCTGAGACGCGGGACGACGGCCGGACAGCCGGGACTGAGAACCACGGCGGACGTGGCCCGCGCCGTCGCGGCTCCGGCCGAGGCCGAGGGCCTCGGCCCGCTCAGCAGACCCAGCCACCCGGCCACCCAGCCGCTCAGCCCATGAACTTCTTGAACTCGTCGGGCAGTTCGAAGTTCTTGTCCGCCCCGGCCTGCGGCAGGCCGAACGCGCCGCCCGACTGCGCCGCCTCCTCGCGCCGTGTGGCGGCGGCCTGCTCGTCGGCCTTGCGCTTCATCGGGTTGCCGGAACGCCGCTTGCCCTTGGCCTGCTTCTGCTGCTTCTTCTGCCGGCCGGGGCCGCCTCCCGAGCCCGGAAGGCCCGGCATGCCGGGCATCCCGCCGCCCTGAGCCATCTTCGACATCATCTTGCGCGCCTCGAAGAACCGCTCCACCAGGCTCTTCACGGCGCTGACCTCGACACCCGAACCCTTGGCGATCCGCGCCCGGCGCGAGCCGTTGATGAGCGTCGGCTCGTTGCGTTCGGCAGGCGTCATCGACTTGATGATCGCGGCCGTACGGTCGACGTCCCGCTCGTCGATGTTGTTGAGCTGCTCCTTCATCTGCCCCATACCGGGCAGCATGCCGAGCAGCTTCGAGATGGAGCCCATCTTGCGGACCTGTTCCATCTGCGCGAGGAAGTCGTCGAGCGTGAACTCCTTCGGCCCCTTCGCCAGCTTCTGGGCCATCTTCTCGGCCTCGGCCTGGCTGAAGGTCTGCTCGGCCCGCTCGATGAGGCTGAGCATGTCGCCCATGTCGAGGATGCGGGACGCCATGCGGTCCGGGTGGAACGCGTCGAACTCGTCCAGCTTCTCACCGTTGGAGGCGAACATGATCTGCTTGCCGGTGACGTGCGCGATGGAGAGCGCGGCGCCGCCGCGCGCGTCGCCGTCCAGCTTGGACAGCACGACGCCGTCGAAGCCGACTCCGTCGCGGAACGCCTCCGCGGTGTTGACCGCGTCCTGGCCGATCATCGCGTCGACGACGAACAGGACCTCGTCGGGGCTGACGGCGTCGCGGATGTCCGCGGCCTGCCGCATCAGTTCCTCGTCGATGCCGAGGCGGCCGGCGGTGTCGACGATGACGACGTCGTGGACCCGGTCCTTGGCGTACTTGATGGAGTCCGTGGCGACCTTGACCGGGTCGCCGACGCCGTTGCCGGGCTCCGGGGCGTAGACGGAGACGCCCGCGCGCTCGGCGACCACGGAGAGCTGGTTGACGGCGTTGGGGCGCTGGAGGTCGCAGGCGACGAGCAGGGGGGAGTGGCCCTGGCCCTTGAGCCAGAGGCCCAGCTTGCCCGCGAGGGTCGTCTTGCCCGCGCCCTGGAGGCCCGCGAGCATGATCACGGTCGGCGGCTGCTTGGCGAAGCGCAGCCGCCGCGTCTCGCCGCCGAGGATGCCTACGAGCTCCTCGTTGACGATCTTGATGATCTGCTGGCTGGGGTTGAGCGCCCGCGAGACCTCCTCGCCGCGCGACCGCTCCTTGACCTTCGCGGTGAAGGCGCGGACCACGGGGAGCGCGACGTCCGCCTCGAGGAGCGCGATGCGGATCTCGCGTGCGGTGGCGTCGATGTCCGCCTCGGACAGCCGCCCCTTGCCGCGGAGGGTTTTGAAAGTCGCTGAGAGGCGATCGGAGAGGGTATCGAACACGGCGCTCGTAGGTCCTCAGGGGTCGGGGGCAGAGTGGGTTGCCCTCCAGAGTATCCGGCCGGGGCGAACACGGGGGCGCTGCCCGGTGCGAAGGCCCGTACGGGGCCTGACCCGGAGCCGGTACGGGGCGGCTCCGCCCCCGGGCCCCTGCCCCGTACGGCGCCGGAGCCACCCCTGCTACGGCGACGGCACGGCCACGCGCCCGGTCACGCGCGCAGGGCCTCCTCCACCGTCTTGGCGACGGTCGTCGCCTCCCCCTCCGTAAGGAGGGCACCGTCGGCGCGGGTGACGTAGACCGTGTCCACCACGTTCGCGCCCAGTGTGGACACGTGCGCGCTGCGGAGCCGTACCGCCGCCTCCTCCAGGGCCCGTCCGATCCGGTGCAGCAGACCGGGGGCGTCCTGCGCCCGTACCTCGATGACGGTGGCCAGCTCCGAACCGACCGGCACGACCGTCACACGGGGCGGCGGCGCCTGGGTGCCGCGCCGCCGGGGATAGGCCGCCTCGCGCTCCGCGAGCCGGGACGGGATGTCCAGCGAACCGTCCAGGGCGCGTACGAGGTCGGCACGCAGCCGCGTCGCCTGCGGCAGGGAGCCGTACGCCGCCGCGACCCGCCAGCTCAGCAGCAGGACGTCGGAGGCCTCGCCGAGCGTCGTGGGGAGTTCGACGATGCGCAGATCGGCGGCCCGCACCGTCAGACGGTGCAGCGCGAGGACCCCGGCGGCGGCCGGCAGGACGCCGGGGCGGTCGGGCAGGGCGATGAGCAGTTCGACTCCGAGGGGCTCCGGTTCGTCGTCCTCCTGGGGAGGTTCCGGCTGGGTGTGGAGGGACAGGACGGGGCCGCCGGTGCGCAGCGCCTCGACGGCGAGCCGCTCCTGTTCCGCGCTGGTGACGACGGGGCGGGGCGGTACGGGCGCCCGACCCGCCAGGACAGCGGCGACGCGGCCCACGAGGTCGGTGACGAGCGATCCGCGCCACGTGGACCAGGCGGCGGGCCCCGTGGCGAGCGCGTCGGCCTCGGTGAGCGCGTGGAGCAGTTCGAGGGTGGAGATCGAGTCGACCTTCTCGGCGACGTGACTGACGGTGGCCGGGTCGTCCAGGTCGCGGCGGGTGGCCGTCTCGACCAGCAGCAGATGGTGGCGTACGAGGGTGGCGACGACCTCCGCGTCGGCCCGGTCGAAGCCGATCCGCAGGGCGACGGAGCGCGCGACGGGCTCACCGGCCACGGAGTGGTCGCCCGGCAGGCCCTTGCCGATGTCGTGCAGCAGTGCGGCGACCAGGAGGAGGTCGGGGCGGCTCACGCGCCGGGTCAGCGCGGACGCCTCGACCGCCGTCTCCACGAGGTGGCGGTCCACGGTCCAGGTGTGCACGGCGTTGCGCTGCGGGCGGCAGCGGACGCGCTCCCACTCGGGGATGAGGCGCGTGATGAGCCCTTCGGCCTCGAACGCCTCCCAGACGGCGACGGTGGGTTCTCCCGCGCCGAGGAGCGTGACGAACTCCTCGCGTGCCGCGGCCGGCCACGGCACGGGCAGCGGTGGCGCTGCGGCGAGGCGGCGGACGACGTACGGCGAGATAGGCAGCGCGGACTGGGCGGCGGCGGCAGCGGCGCGCAGGGGCAGCACGGTGTCGCGGTCCACCCGCGCCGTCCTGGCGAGCACGGCCTCGCCGTCCTGCTCCACGACGCCCTCGGCGAGCGGGGTGCGTTCCGGGGCGGCGGACCTGCCGCCGCCGAGGAGGGCACGGAGACGGGGGCGGGCGGCGCGGGAGCGCAGGACGCGGTTGACCTCGCGCCAGGTGACGTCGGAGGCGTACGACACGGTGCGGGCGGCTTCGTAGACGCGGCGCAGGAGTTCGTCGGCGTCGTCGATGCCGAGGTCCTCGGCGACGGCGTCCTGTTCCTGGAGGGCGAGCCGGTCGGTGGCCCGGCCGGTCGTCAGGTGCAGGGAGTCGCGTACGTCGAGGAGGGCCCGGCGGGCGTCGGCGAGGCCCTCACGGGGGGCGTCGGCGAGCCAGGACGCGGCGACGGCGCGCAGCGCGGTGGCGTCCCTGAGCCCGCCCCGTGCCTCCTTGATGTCGGGTTCGAGGAGGAACTGGAGCTCGCCCTGGCGCTCGGCGCGTTCGCGGCAGAGCGCGTCGAGTTCCGGGAGGCGCTTGGGTGCCTGGTTGCGCCAGTCGGCGAGGACGGCGGTGCGCAGGGCGGCGGTGGGCGCCGGGTCGCCGACGATGTGGCGGGCGTCGAGGAGCCCGAGTTGGACCTTGAGGTCCTGGCCGGCGGTCTTGCGGGCCTCCGCCGTCGTCCGTACGGAGTGGTCGAGGGCGAGGCCGAGGTCCCACACCGGGTACCAGACGCGGTCGGCGAGGGCGGCGATCGCCGCGGGGTCGGAGTTGCCGTCGTGCAGGAGGAGCAGGTCGAGGTCGCTGCGGGGGGACAGTTCGCCGCGGCCGTAGCCGCCGACGGCGACGAGGGCCGCGCCCTGGACGCCCGCGGCGCGGGCCGCGGCGGTGAACAGGGCGTGCAGCCAGTCGTCGGTGAGGCGTGCCAGGGCGGCGCGGCGCGGCGGCCCCGGCTGCTCCTTCTCGTGAAGGAGGCGCAGCCGGGCCGCCGCGTAGCCGCTGGGTCCCGGGTCCGGCTGTCCGGTTGTCTGTTCTGGGGTGGTCACCGGCAGGTCCCGTCTTTCGGCGGGCGCCCCGTGTACGGGCGCCCGGTGTCGCTGCGCGCCCGTTCTCCGGGCGCGCTCGGTGTAGCAACTCGCGCGACGTTGTCGCGAGTTGGGCGGCCGGCTCCGGCTCGCGACCGGTTTCCCGGAACGCGAGCGGCGCCGGGCGCACCCCGGCGGGGGTGCGCCCGGCGCCCGGGGCGTGCCCGCTCACCGAGCACGCGCCGCCATCGGACCCCTGGGGCCGGGACCCCGGTCCGCCGCCCCGGGGTCCTGGCCCCGGGTCCGGCGGCGGAGTCCCGACCCGTGTCCGGCGGGGTCAGAGAGCGTCCGGGCCGCGTTCTCCGGTACGTACCCGGACGGCCGTGTCCACCGGCACGCTCCACACCTTGCCGTCGCCGATCTTGCCGGTCCTGGCGGCCTTGACGACGACCTCGATGAGCTGTTCGGCGTCGCCGTCCTCGACCAGCACCTCGATGCGGATCTTCGGCACCAGGTCGACGGTGTACTCCGCGCCCCGGTAGACCTCGGTGTGGCCGCGCTGGCGGCCGTAGCCGCTCGCCTCGGTGACCGTCAGTCCCTGGACGCCGAATGCCTGGAGCGCCTCCTTGATCTCGTCCAGTCGGTGTGGCTTGACGACTGCGGTGATGAGCTTCATACGTCCACCTTCTTGTTGCGCGCAGCGGCGGCGAGGTTCGGGTCAGGAGTGGTCAGGCTGCCTCGGCCCGAGGGCGAGCCTCCCACCGCGCTGAAGTCGTAGGCGGATTCCGCGTGGAACGCCATGTCGACACCGCTGGTCTCGTCGTCCTCGGAGGCCCGGAAGCCGATGGTGACATCGACGATCTTGGCCAGGATCCAGGAGGCCACGAAGGAGTACCCCATCACCGAGAAGGCACCGATGGCCTGCTTGCCGAGCTGCGAGGCGCCGCCGACTCCGTCGATGGCGAGTACGCCGACGAGCAGGGTGCCGATGACGCCGCCGACGAGGTGGACGCCGACCACGTCGAGGGAGTCGTCGTAACCCAGCTTGTACTTGAGGCTGACGGCCCACGAGCACGCCGCACCGGCGACGACACCGATGAGCAGCGCGCCGAAGGCGTTGACGTGCGCGCCGGACGGGGTGATGGCCACGAGACCGGCGATGGCTCCTGAGGCCGCGCCGAGCGTGGTGAACGCGCCGTGCCGGATGCGCTCGTAGATCAGCCAGCCGAGCATGGCCGCGCCGGTGGCGATCTGCGTGTTGAAGGCCATGACGGCTGCCGTGCCGTTGGCGGCGAGGGCGGAGCCGGCGTTGAAGCCGAACCAGCCGAACCACAGCAGCGCGGCGCCGAGCACCACCAGCGGCAGGCTGTGCGGCCGCATCGGGTCCTTCTTGAAGCCGATGCGCTTGCCGACGACGAGTACGGCCGCGAGCGCTCCGATACCGGCGTTGATGTGCACCGCCGTACCACCGGCGAAGTCGATCACCTCCAGCTTGAAGAGCCAGCCGTCGGCCTGCCACACCCAGTGCGCGACCGGGAAGTAGACGACGGTGACCCAGAGGGTGATGAACAGCGCCCAGGCGGTGAACTTGACGCGGTCGGCGAGTGCGCCGCTCATGAGCGCCGGGGTCAGTACGGCGAACATCAGTTGGAAGAGGGCGAAGGCGAAAACGGGGATTCCCTCGTTGCCGCCCGTGAGGGTCTCGGCGGTGATGCCCTTCATACCGATGTGGTCGAAGTTGCCGAGCAGTCCCGCACCGATGTCGTCACCGAAGGTGAGTGAGTACCCGTAGAGCACCCACAGCACACTGACGATGCCGAGTGAGATGAAGGACATGATGAGCATGTTCAGGGCGCTCTTCACCCGGACCATGCCGCCGTAGAAGAAGGCCAGGCCGGGCGTCATCAGCATGACGAGCGCGGCACTGATCAATACGAATGCGGTATCTGCGCCATTCAAGGCCGGCGTCTCCTCGTGGGTGGAAAATACGGCCCGTGCGGATGCTCGTGGTTCTGTGGGCCGACTGGTGGTGAGGAGATTGACGTGGGGTGATTTCGGACAATGCCACCCAATGTTTCGCGTCAGTGACGAAGTGGTCCGGAGTGTTACGCCTGGATGAACTGCCGTGTCGCGGAGCGTGGCACTGGGAGAATCCGGCAGCGCACGGGGCGCCGGCGCGGCGGCACGAAGCGGCGTACGGGCCGCCAGGGGCCCTTCCGCACCCCCGGAGCCCCTGGGAGACCAGGGCGGGGCCGCGACGCGCTCCACGGGCCGTTCAGACGGCTTCCGCGGCCTCCGGGAGCCCCTCCGCCAGCTGCTCGGTGAGCCCGCCGATCTCGGAGACGTCGCCGAAGTCCCTCGTGGCGATGGCCACCGTCTTGCGCAGCCGCGTGTTGACGCGCTCGGAACGCACCTTCCTGGCCACGTCCAGCGCCTCCTCGATCAGAGGTGTGGACTGCTCGGGTTCCCTCTTGAGAAGGTGGACGGTTGCCATCCCGACGAGGTTCAGCGCGTACGACCGCTGGTGCTCGTCGTCCTTCTCGAAGAGCTCCACGGCGCGCCGCATGGCGGGCTCGGCGAGCGAGACGTACGTCGGGCTGCGCCCGGCCGCGTAGGCGAGATCCCGGTAGGAATGGGCGTTCTCGCCGTTGAGTTCGGCCTCGGAGAAGAACCGGATCCAGTCGGGCTCCGGATGGCCGTCGTCCCCCGCGTCGGCGAAGGTGTTCTCCGCCATGCGCGCCGCGCGTTTGCATTTGCCGGGCTGGCCCATGTTGGCGTAGGCCCGCGCCTCCATGGCGTACAGCATCGACTGCGTACGGGCGGTGGCGCAGTCCCTGCTGCCGTACTGGGCGAGGTGGATCAGTTCCAACGCGTCGTCGGGGCGGCCGACATGGATCATCTGACGGCTCATCGAGGAGAGGATGTACGACCCGAGGGCCTTGTCGCCCGCTTCCTTGGCGGCGTGCAGGGCCAGGACGAAGTACTTCTGGGCGTTGGGCTGGAGGCCCACGTCGTAGCTCATCCAGCCGGCCAGTTCGGACAGTTCGGCCGCGCAGCGGAAGAGTCTCCGTGAGACGGCCTCGGGCTGCGGCTCCTGGAGCAGGTCCGTCACCTCGTGGAGCTGGCCGACGACGGCCTTGCGCCGCAGTCCGCCGCCGCACTGCGCGTCCCACTGACGGAACATCGCGGTGGTGGCCTCCAACAGATCCAGTTCCGCGGCGGAGAGCCGGGACGCGCGGCGCGGCGCGGGCGGCTCGTCCTGGTCGGCCGGTGAGGTGGGCACCAGCCAGCGCTGCATCGGTTCCACGAGGGCGGGCCCGGCGGCGAGCGAGAGCGACGTCCCCAGGAAGCCGCGCCGGGCGAGCATCAGGTCGCTGCGGGAGAACTCGCTGATGAGGGAGACGGTCTGGGGGCCGGCCCAGGGCAGGTCGACGCCGGACACCGAGGGCGACTGGTGCGCGGCGCGCAGCCCGAGTTCCTCGACCGCGACGACGACGCCGAAGCGCTCGGAGAACAGTTCGGAGAGGATGCGCGGAATGGGCTCCCGGGGCTGTTCGCCGTCGAGCCAGCGGCGTACGCGTGAGGTGTCGGTGCTGATGTGGTGGGCGCCCAGCTGGCGGGCCCTGCGGTTCACTTGGCGCGCGAGTTCGCCCTTGGACCAGCCGCTGCGGCCGAACCAGGAGGTCAGCTGCTCGTTCGGGCGCTTGCCGGCAGCCGTACCGCCTGCGCCGCTGCCGCCCACTGGAACGCCCCCATCCGCTGAAGCCCTGTCGCGCGAACTTCTACCAGAATGCCGTCAGTCACGTTCGCCTGTCCGGGGATCGCGCGTCTTCGAACGGGAAACCGAGTTGCCCGCGGCACAACGACGAACGTACGAAGCCCCCCACCGTTCGCGTACTCAAAGTAATCCTACGATCACCCCTCCCGTGAAGGGGAATCCGTAAACGCCACCATTCGCCACCCCTTCGAATGAACTCGCCTGTGGCCAGGCGCGATTCACTTGACACGCGTCGATCAGGAAGCGGCGGAGGGGCCCGCACCGGGCGCACGGGGGCGTGCGCGCCACGGGGCGCACCGTCCGCGAACCCGCTCGCGCCGTCGGCGCGCGGCAGCCGGGGCGGGATCGGCACGAGGCCGGAGCGGGATCGCGACGAGGCCGCTCCGACCGCGTGACAGGCCCGCACGACAGCTGCGGGATAGCTGCGCGAGAGCCGCGGAAAGGCAGGGCGGACGGAGGATCAGGGCGGGATTCCGCGTCGTAACTACCCACGAGCTCGACCCGTTGGAGGGGACATGGTCTTCACGATCGGCGGAATCCGGGAGATGCGGGCCGGTTCGCGGCGCCGTGGCCGAGGTGCCGAGTGCACGACGGTGGCCGAGTACACGGGGCTCTGGGGCTGGGACGTCGTCCCCGGCGCACGCGCGACGGCGGGCCGTTGCTCCTGCGGCGCCGCCGACTGCCGCGCACCGGGCGCGCATCCGCTGGACCCGGCCCTGGAGGTCCGCGCCGGTGCCACCCTGGACGATGCCGCCAGGACCTGGTCCGAGACGCCCGGAGCGGCCGTACTGCTCCCCGTGGGGCGCTCCTTCGACATCCTCGACGTCACCGAGACGGCGGGCCGCCGCGCCCTGGTCAGGCTGGAGCGGATGGGGCTGCCGCTGGGCCCCGTCGCCGTCACCCCGACGGGGCGCGCGCTCTTCTTCGTCGCGCCGGGCGCCGCGGCCGAACTGCCCCGGCTCCTCTACCGGATGGGCTGGGACGACGCCGGACTCGATCTGCGCTGCCTGGGCGCCGGCGACCATGTCACCGCCCCGCCGTCGGACCTCGGCGGCCTCGGGCCCGTCCGCTGGCTCCGCCCGCCGGTGCCGGACACCGCCGCGGATCCGCCGCGGGCGCGGCTGCTGCTGGGCACCCTGGCGTACGTGTGCCACCGCTCGCCCGTACGCGACTGAGTCCCGCCCGCGCAGCCGAGAGACCGCCGGCCGCGCGGCCCCGGCGACGTACCCGACGCGCCACCTCCGTACGGAGGTGTCCGCGCCACCTCCGCGCCCGCATGTCCGCGCGCCGCCTCCGTACGAAGGGTCCGCGCCACCTCCGTACCCGCGTGCCCGCGCGCCACCTCCGTACGAAGGGCCCCACCGCACGCTCGCCGCGCGGAAGGGCCCTTTCTGTCGTACGGCGCCTCGCTGCGCCCCGTACGGTGCTGCGGCGCCGGGATGGTCTCCCACGCGCCCCGTACGGCGTCGCTCAGCCGCCGATCAGCGCGTCGACGAACGCCTCCGGCTCGAACGGTGCCAGGTCGTCCGGCCCCTCGCCCAGCCCGATCAGCTTCACCGGCACCCCCAGCTCGCGCTGCACCGCGATCACGATGCCGCCCTTGGCCGTACCGTCCAGCTTCGTCAGCACGATGCCGGTGACGTCCACGACCTCGGCGAACACCCGCGCCTGCACGAGGCCGTTCTGCCCCGTCGTGGCGTCCAGGACCAGCAGCACCTCGTCCAGCGGACCGTGCTTCTCCACGACGCGCTTGACCTTGCCGAGTTCGTCCATCAGACCGGTCTTGGTGTGCAGCCGCCCCGCCGTGTCGATGAGCACGACGTCGGCGCCCTCGGCGATGCCCTCCTTGACCGCGTCGAAGGCGACCGACGCCGGGTCGCCGCCCTCGGGGCCGCGCACCGTACGGGCGCCCACGCGCTCGCCCCACGTCTGGAGCTGGTCGGCGGCGGCGGCGCGGAAGGTGTCGGCGGCGCCGAGCACCACCGACCGGCCGTCGGCCACCAGGACGCGCGCCAGCTTGCCGGTCGTGGTGGTCTTGCCGGTGCCGTTGACGCCGACGACCATCACCACGCCCGGTGTGTCCAGACCGCTCTCGGTCTTCACGGCGCGGTCGAAGTCCGTACGGAGGAGGGCGAGCAGTTCCTCGCGCAGCAGCGCCCGCAGTTCGTCGGGCGTCCGCGTACCGAGTACGCGGACCCGCTCACGCAGCCGTTCCACCAGCTCCTGGGTGGGTGCGACCCCCACGTCGGCGGTGAGCAGGGTGTCCTCGATCTCCTCCCACGTCTCCTCGTCCAGGTGCTCGCGCGACAGCAGCGTGAGCAGCCCCTTGCCGAGGGTGTTCTGGGAGCGGGCGAGCCGGGCGCGGAGTCTGACCAGCCGGCCCGCGGACGGTTCCGGGACCTCGATCGCCACGGGCGGGGCGCCCACGACGGGGTCCTCGACGGCGGGCGGCGTCGCGGTCGCGTCGGCCGTGCCGGGCAGACCCACCTCCTCGACGGTGCGGCGGGTTTCCTCCCGGGGCGGCCCCGCCTCGTCGCCGACGTGCGGCTCCGCGGGCGGGGTCGTGACGGTCGGCGTGCTCGACGGTGCCGAGGGCGGCGACTGCTTCTTCCTGCGGCCGCTGACCACGAGCCCGCTGATCACGGCGACGGCGACCAGGGCGATGACTACGGCGAGAATGACGATGTCCACCCGGCCATCTTCGCAGGAGCCGGCCGGCTTGGGCCGACGGGGAGATGCCGGGCCCGTACGGGGCGGCGAATCCCCCGTACGGGGCGGGTCGGGCGGGTCAGCCCATGGCCTCCAGCGTCTTGCCCTTGGTCTCGGGCACCCACTTGAGGATGAAGAAGATCGACACCAGGGCGAAGGCGGAGTAGATCACGTACGCCCCCGAGAGATCCCAGTCCGACAGGGTCGGGAACGAGACGGTGACCGCCCAGTTCGCGATCCACTGCGCCGACGCGGCGACACCCAGCGCGGCGGCCCGGATCCTGCCCGGGAACATCTCGCCGAGCAGCACCCAGACGACCACGCCCCACGACAGCGCGAAGAACAGTACGAAGAAGTGGGCGGCGAGGAGCGCCACGGTGCCCTGGGTGCCCGGGATGGAGATGTCGGTGCCGCTGCCGCTCTTGTACGAGAACGCCCACGCGGCCAGGGCCAGCGACACCGTCATGCCCACCGAGCCGATCAGCAGCAGTGGACGGCGCCCGATCCGGTCGACGAAGGCCATGGCGACGACGGTGCCGATGACGTTCACGATCGAGGTGGTGAACGAGTAGAAGAACGAGCTGGTGGGGTCGATCCCGACGGACTGCCACAGCGACGCGCTGTAGTAGAAGATCACGTTGATGCCGACGAGCTGCTGGAGCGCGGAGAGACCGATCCCGATCCAGACGACCGGCAGGAAGCCCACCCTGCCGAGCAGGTCCTTGAATGTCGGCTTGTGCTCCTTGTGGAGGTTGCGTTCGATCTCCCGCACCCGCGCGTCCAGGTCGACGCCCGTGTCCTCGACCTCGGCGAGCACGTCCCTGGCCGCGCGGTTCCTGCCGACGGAGATCAGGTAGCGGGGCGACTCGGGGATCGCGAAGGAGAGCGCGCCGTAGAGGATCGCGGGGACGACCATGACGCCGAGCATCCACTGCCAGGCCTCCAGGCCGCCGATGGTGCCGCGCTGGTCGCCGTCGGCGATGTTGAGGATGCCGTAGTTCACCAGCTGCGAGACGGCGATGCCGAGGACGATCGCGGCCTGCTGGAACGAGGTGAGCCGGCCCCGGTACGCGGGCGGCGACACCTCCGCGATGTACGCGGGGCCGATGACGGAGGCCATGCCGATGGCGAATCCGCCGATGACCCGCCACATGGCCAGGTCCCAGAGCGCGAACGGCAGTGCCGAGCCGACGGCGCTGACGGTGAACAGCGCGGACGAGATGCGCATGCAGCGGATACGGCCGATCCGGTCGGCGATCCGGCCGGCCGTCGCGGCGCCGATGGCCGAGCCGATCAGCGCGGCGGCGATCACCTGGGCCAGCGCGCCGGAGCCGATGTCGAAGCGCTGTCTGATGGCCTGGACGGCGCCGTTGATGACGGAACTGTCGTAGCCGAAGAGGAAGCCGCCCATGGCGGCAGCGGCGGTGATGAAGACGACATGGCCGAGGTGCTCCGGGCGGGCCGGTGGCCGCCCGGACCGCGGCGACTGCGCTGTGCTCGTCACATGGGCTCCTGTGGGCCGCCCGGAACGGGGCACCGGGCAGGGGGAAAAGCCCTTCCAGTGGGGCACAGCTCCCCGGCGCGCACCACCCGACCGTGGCCGGTCGGCGGAGCGGGTGACCGGGGCGCCGTCCCGGTGCGTAGCCGGCGGTCCGGCGGGGCGGTCAGCGCAGGCGCTGGCTGATCACCTTGGAGACGCCGTCGCCCTGCATCGAGACGCCGTACAGCGCGTCGGCGACCTCCATCGTGCGTTTCTGATGCGTGATCACGATCAGCTGGGAGCTCTCCTGGAGCTCCTGCATGATGCGGATCAGCCGCTGGAGGTTGGTGTCGTCCAGCGCGGCCTCGACCTCGTCCATCACGTAGAAGGGGCTCGGCCGCGCCTTGAAGATCGACACCAGCAGCGCGACGGCGGTCAAGGACCGCTCGCCGCCCGACAGCAGGGACAGCCGCTTGACCTTCTTGCCGGGCGGCCGGGCCTCGACGTCCACCCCGCTGGTGAGCATGTTGTCGGGGTCGGTGAGGACGAGGCGGCCCTCACCGCCGGGGAAGAGCCGTGAGAAGACGCCCTCGAACTGAAGTGCCGTGTCGCGGTACGCCTCCGTGAAAACCTGCTCGACCCGTTCGTCGACCTCCTTGATGACCTGGAGCAGGTCGGTGCGGGTCTTCTTCAGGTCCTCCAGCTGTTCCGAGAGGAAGTTGTGCCGCTCCTCCAGCGCGGCGAACTCCTCCAGGGCGAGCGGATTCACCTTTCCGAGTTGCTGGTACGCCCGTTCGGCCGACCGCAGGCGCTTCTCCTGCTCGCCCCGTACGTAGGGCCGGGGCTGGTTGCGCGGGTGCTCGGGGTCCTCCGGGAGTTCCTCGCCCTCGGCGGGCAGGGAGGGCGGTACGAGCTCGTCGGGGCCGTACTCGGCGATCAGGCCGGCCGGCTCGACGCCGAGCTCCTCCAGGGCCTTGGCCTCCAGCTGCTCGATCCGCATGCGTTTCTCGGCGCCCAGGACCTCGCCCCGGTGCACCGAGTCGGTGAGCTTGTCGAGTTCGCCCTTGAGGTCCCTGCCCCGGTTCCGCTCCGCGACGAGTTCCCGTTCGCGTCCGGCCTTCGCCGACTCGGCGGCGGCGCGCTCCCGGTCGGTGCGGACGACCGACACCTCGACGTGTGCGAGGAGTTGCCGGGCACCGGAGGCGACGGCCCCGGCGACGGCCGCCTCGTGGCGCAGCCGGGCGCGGCGCTGCTCCGCGCGGGCCCGTGCCTCGCGCTCGGCGCGGGCGCCCCGGTCGAGCGAGTCCGCGCGGCCCGCGAGGCCCTTGACGCGCTCCTCGTGGGTACGGACCTGGAGGCGCGCCTCCATCTCGGTCTGACGGGCGTTGGCCCCGTCGGCGGCGAGCCGGTCCCGTACGGAGGTGTCCGGCTCCTCCTCGGCGGGGGCCTCCTCGGCGACGAGCAGGCGCTCCGCCAGCTCCTCGGCCTCCTCGGTCGCCCGGTCCAGCGCGTCCTGGGCCTTATCGGCGGCGGCAGCGGTGCGTTCGGCCTCGCCCGCGGCGCCCCGGGCCTGGCCGGCGAGCCGCCCCAGGCGGCCGGAGACGGCGGACTTCTCCCGGTCCGCGGCCCGCCGCCGTTCCCCCAACTCCTCCACCAGTGTCGCGTGTTCGGCGCGGCGAGCGGTGGCCAGGCGCTGGGCCTCGGCCAGGTGGTCGCACCGTACGGCGAGTTCGGCCAGTTCGGTGGCGGCCTCGTCGACCGACGCCTGTACCTCCAGCAGGCTGGGCGCCCCGGCGGAGCCCCCGTGCGCGAAATGCGCGCCGAGGAGATCGCCCTCCGCCGTCACGGCGGTCAGCCCGGGGTGCGCGACGACCAGTTCCTCGGCCTCCTCCAGGGTGCCGACGACGACCATGTCGCGGACGAGGCTCCGTACGGCGCCCACGAGCGCGTCGGGGCCCCGCACCAGGTCCATGACGAGGGGGACGGCCAGGTCGGTGGCGGTGGTCGCGTGCACGGGGCGGGCGGGGTCGCCGGCCGCGACGGCGGGGACGTCGCGCGCCCCGTCGGCCTGGCCGGGGACGGCGCCGTACGGAGCGCGTCCCCCGCTCCCGTCGCCGTCCGTCCCCGGGGACGGGGCGGCCTGGTCGGCCCCGCCCTGTCCGGGCACGCCCGGCGCCGTGACGGAGCGCCCCGTCGGGGCCACGGCGGCCGGGGCCCCGTCTCCGGGGACGTACGACGGCGGTGCCTGTCCCGGTACGCCGGCCGGCCGCGCCGACCGGTCGCCGCCCAGCAGCAGGGAGGCCCGCCCCGCGTCGTCCTTGCGCAGCAGCCGGATCGCCTCCGCCGCCGTCCCCACGTCGGTCACCGCGATCGCGTCGGCCGCCGCGCCGAGCGCCGCCGCCACCGTGATCTCGAAGCCCGGCGTGACGGTGAGCAGTTCGGCGGCGGGACCCAGCAGACCGGAGAGACGGTCCCGTGCGCCCAGCAGCGCGCCGGTGCCGTCCTTGCGGCGCAGCCCGAGGGCGAGCGCGTCGTGGCGGGCGGAGACGGCGGCGCGTTCCCGCTCGGCGGCCGTGGCCGCCTCGCGTGCGGCGGACAGCGCGCCCTCCGCGTCCGCCAGGGTCCGCTTGGCCTCGTCGTGCCGCTCCCCCAGTTCCCGGTCGTCGGCGTCCAGACCGTCGACCTCGGCCTTGAGCTGTTCGTACTCCTCCTGGGCGGCGACGGCCCGCTGCCGCGCCCCGTCGCGGGCCTCAGCGAGCCGGCCGATCTCCGCCCGCGCCGAGGCGGCGCGGCTCCGGGCGGCGTTCACCTGCCCGTGCAGCCGGGCCAGTCCCTCGCGCCGGTCGGCGATGGCGCGTGCCACGTCCTTGAGACGCCGCTCCTCCGCCGCCAGGTCACGCTCCAGGTCCGAGCGGTGCGCGACGGTGTCCTCCAGGGCGTGCTCCGCCGCTTCGAGCGCGGCCTCCAGCTCCGCCTCCTGCTCCCGGATCCGGGCAGCCTCTCGCTCCATGTCCTCGGGATCCCGCCCGCGCCGTTCGTCCTCCTGCGGGGCGGTGGCGCTCTTGACCCGGGCGTCGGCCAGCGAGATCGTGCCCCGTACCCGCTCGGCCAGCTGGGAGAGCTCGTACCAGGTCTGCTGCGCGCGCCCCAGCCTCGGCGCGAGGCGCCGTACCTCGTCCTCCAGCTCCGCCTCACGTGCCAGTGCGTCCTTGAGGCGCAGTTCCGCCTCCTCCTTGCGCTGTTTGAGCGCCGCCTCGTCGGCGATCTCCGTACGGAGGGCGTCGCGCAGCTTCACGAGATCGTCGGCGAGCAGGCGCAGCCGGGCGTCACGCAGGTCCGCCTGGATGACCGCGGCGCGCCGTGCCACCGCGGCCTGTCGCCCCAACGGCTTGAGCTGTCGCCGCAGTTCGTCGGTGAGGTCCTGTACGCGTGCGAGGTTGGCCCGCATCGCGTCCAGTTTCCGCAGCGCCTTCTCCTTGCGCTTGCGGTGCTTCAGAACACCCGCGGCCTCCTCGATGAAAGCCCTGCGACCCATGGGGTCGGCGTGCAGGACGGAATCGAGTTGTCCCTGGCCGACGATGACGTGCATCTCGCGGCCGATACCGGAGTCGGAAAGGAGTTCCTGGATGTCGAGCAGCCGACAGGTGTCCCCGTTGAGCTGGTATTCGCTTCCGCCGTTGCGGAACATGATCCGCGTAATGGTGACTTCGGCGTAGTCGATGGGCAGAGCGCCGTCGGAATTGTCGATCGTCAGGGAGACTTCGGCGCGTCCGAGCGGTGGCCGCCCGGTCGTCCCGGCGAAGATCACGTCCTCCATCTTGCCGCCGCGCAGTGACTTGGCCCCCTGCTCCCCCATGACCCAGGAAAGCGCGTCCACGACATTGGACTTGCCCGATCCGTTGGGACCCACGACGCACGTGATGCCGGGTTCGAACCGCAGCGTGGTGGCGGAGGCGAAGGATTTGAACCCGCGCAGGGTCATGGCCTTGAGGTGCACGCCGCCGGACTCTACCGTCCTCACATCTCCCTACGGCGTTTCACCGCTGAATGAGCAGGGCACATCAGACGAGAGAAGAACGGGTGACAGGGCGGGGGAAAGAAAGAAGGGACGCCGAAGCGTCCCTTGCATGTTCTTGCGGGAGTGTTTCTCACCTGACCCCGACGGGGGCTGCTGTCAGGTGAGCGCGGGCTCCGCACGGGGTACGTCGAGGTCGATGCCGTCGAACGGCGAATCGCCCTGGTGCTGTGCGGCGGCAGCGCTCAGCGTGTCGTTCTCGGACTGGATCCGTACGAGCTCGGATTCGAGGTCCTGGACACGCTGCTGAAGCCGTCGCATCTCGGCGAGGAGTCGCGGGTCAGAACCGCCGACGTAACCGAGAAGCGCCTTTGCCATGATGGATGGGCCTCCACACTGAGTGACCGACCGAAGCGGTGTGGGTCTGAGGGATTTCCGCACCCGCACTGCCTGGCAGAGGTTGTTCCGCACTGTGATTCTTACTGCCAAACAGCCAAGGTGCGCGGGGCTTCCAGAGTCTCACCAAAAAGTTTGACGGTCAACACGATCACAGCCCGTCATCACCGGATGGCCCAGGGGCGCCTGTCCGCGTGCGGTGGGACGGCGTCTCTCCTGCGGCCCCGGAAGGGCGTGGAGATCGTTGTTAACGCGGCAGCTTGGCATGGGCGGCCGTTCTTGGCAACCATCGGCGAATTCCTGCCCGGTGCACATTCATGAGGCATACGGGCAGGCCGGACGGCCTTTCGCGGAGATATCGAATCGGCGCGTCCGGCCCGTTCAAGATCGACGCCGAATGATCGCGAGCGTTCGGGTCATGTCCGGGCGGATCTCCGGCCCGGAGCGGTCAGCGGATGGCGAAGGTGTCGTATCCGCCGCGTGGTGTGCCCCAGATCTCAGTGACTCCGTCGACCCGTCCGGGCGTGTCGTCGGAGCGCAGCCACTCCAGCAAACGGTGGCAATTATCACGTGGCCCCTCGGCGACGATCTGCACCCGGCCGTCGTCCAGATTCAGGGCGAAGCCCGCCAGGCTCCCGATCTCCAGAGCGTTTGCCCTGGTGAACCAGCGGAAGCCGACTCCCTGAACACGACCGCGTACCCACACGGTGATCCGTGCATCTTCACTCATGCGTGAAAGCTAATGGGCCAATCCCGACGTGAGCACGTCGCCCCCACCCCGGTTGGCGTACAGTCCCGTCGAAATGGGCCTCGCCCGAACGGGTGAAGACCACCGTCGTCACGACCGGTGCGGGAGCGATCTCCGGCACCTGGGCTCATCGAGGAAGGCACAGCAGATGGGACGCCATAGTCGCTCGGCCGGCGCACCCGCCGCTGAGGACCACGCGGCCGGTGCGGCAGGTCGGCACCGGGGCAGTGGCCGAAGCCGCAAGAGGGGCATCGTCGCCCCCGTACGCACCGGACTGCTCGGTGCCTCCGCCGCGATGGCGATCGGTGCCGTGGCCGTGACCTCCGGGCTGCTGCCGGGCGGGGAGCAGTTCACCGTCAGTGGCGGCAACCTGCCGGGCGAACAGGTACGTACGGCGGGCGCACCCGAGCTGGAGCAGCAGGGCGGGGCGACCGCCGAGCCGACCGACGGTGCCTCCACGGCGCCGACCCGTGAGACCGCGGAACGGCCGGCCCAGCCGCCGAGGACCGCGCCGGTGACGCCGGACGAGCCGTCCGCGTCCGTGAGCCCGGAGCGGCGGACGACGGCGCCGGAGGGCGAGCCCACGCGCGGCCGGAGCCAGGAGACGACCACCAGGCCCTCCACCACCACGCCGACGCCCGAGGAGACCAGGGACCGCGCCACGACGCCGCAGACGCCGCAGGCGCCGCGCCCGTCGCTGTCCGCCCCGTCCACCGCCGAGGCGGAGGTCCTCGCGCTGGTCAACGAGGAGCGGGCGAAGGTGGGCTGCCGGCCGCTGCGCGCCGACGAGGCGCTGAACGGCCTCGCGGAGGCGTTCAGCAAGGACATGGCGGAGCGCGGCTTCTTCGACCACACCGACCCGGACGGCGACACCCCCTGGGACCGCGCCGAGCAGGCAGGCGTCACGAACCTGGGCGGCGAGAACATCGCCCGGGGCCAGGCCGACGCCCAGGCGGTCATGGCGTCCTGGATGGCCAGCGAGGGCCACCGCGCCAACATCCTGAACTGCGACTACACGACCATCGGCATAGGCGCCCACGTCGCCGAGGGCGGCCCCTGGTGGACGCAGGACTTCGGCTTCTAGCCGCCCCGTAGCGCCCCACGTACCGCCGGTGTCGGGAGACATCGACCGACGACCCGGCGACCGACGACCCAACGAGGCCCGCGACAGCACCGTGTCGCGGGTCTCGCGCGTTTCGTGGCCAAGGCCGCCGGAGGCGACGACACGCGGGGCCGACGCGACGACGCGGAGCCGGCGTTGCGGCGGCGCGGGCGTCGGGTGCTACGGGGCGGGGGCCTGCATCGCGGCGGCGCAGGTGTCGGGTGCTACGCGACGACGCCGAGCCGACGTTGCGGCGGCGCAGGCATCGGGGTGCGGCGTGGGGGCGGGTTGCGGGCGCTACGCAGCGGGGCGGGGCGGGCGCTGGCAGTGCGGGCAGAAGTAGCTGGACCGGTTCATCCAGGGGCGGCGCCGGATGGGGGTGCCGCAGCGGCGGCAGGGCTCGCCCTCACGGCCGTAGGCGTCCAGGGAGCGGTCGAAGTAGCCCGATTCGCCGTTCACGTTGACGTAGAGGCTGTCGAAGCTGGTGCCGCCGACGGCGAGCGCGGCGTCGAGCACGTCCCTTACGTGGCCGAGGAGTTCCACCGAGCGGGGCCGGGGCAGCGTGGCCGTCGGGCGCTCGTAGTGGAGCTTGGCGCGCCACAGCGCCTCGTCGGCGTAGATGTTGCCGACGCCGCTGATCAGGGACTGGTCGAGCAGCGCGCGCTTGATCGTCGTACGCCGCAGCCGCAGCGCCGTGTGGAACGCGGCGTCGTCGAACTCCGGGTCGACCGGGTCACGCGCGATGTGGGCGATGACGTCGGGCAACCCGTCGGGGGTGTTCTCGTGGAGCGAGAGACCGCCGAAGGTGCGCTGGTCGACGAAGCGGAGTTCGGTGCCGAGGTCGTCGGCGAAGCGGATACGGATCCGCAGGTGCTTCTCGTCCGGGGCGGACTCCGGCTGGACGAGCAGCTGACCGCTCATGCCGAGGTGCCCGAGGATCGAGGCGTCAGTGTCGGCGAGCGGCAGCCAGAGGTACTTGCCCCGGCGGCGGGGGACACCGAGACGGTGCCCGCTGAGGCGGGCGGCGAAGTCCTCGCCGCCCGCGAGGTGGCGTCGTACGGCGCGCGGGTGCAGCACCTGGGTCTCGGCCACCGTCCGCCCGGCGACCCAGCGTTCGAGTCCGCGCCGGACGACTTCGACCTCGGGCAGCTCGGGCACGGTGCTCCTTCAGACAGTCAGCGGCGGGGCGAATCGGATCGGATCGGATCGGATGGAACGCTCGGCTGGGGATGAGACGGGGCGGGACGGTCGGCCTCGGGCTCAATTGGCCGAACACGGGGCGGGAGTTGGGGACGTGAAACGGACGAGGGCCGGCGGACGCGCACAGCCACGGGCACGGGCACGGTCCCGGACCCGGCGCGGAGCCGCCGGACGGCGCGGTCACGAGTCGCGCCCCTCGTGCCGTATCGACACAAGGGGCGCACCGTGAAGGGAACCGAACAGCTCGGCTCAGGACGTGGTCGCGTCCGCGGATTCCGACGCCGACAGCGCCGGGGCCTCGGCCGCGTCTTCTCTGCCGGCGGCATCGCCACCGTCGGCCGCGGCTCCCGCCTCGACGGCGGTCTTCGCCGCCGCCGCGCGCTCGTCCGCGTCCGCGCGGATGGACCGCCACGCGGTCTCCGCCGCCTGCTGTTCCGCTTCCTTCTTGCTGCGGCCGGTGCCGGTGCCGTACGAGACACCACCGACGCGGGCGGCAGCGGTGAAGGTCTTCTCGTGGTCCGGGCCGGTCTCCGTGACGAGATACTCGGGGACGCCGAGACTCTCCGCCGCGGTCAGTTCCTGAAGACTGGTCTTCCAGTCCAGGCCGGCACCGAGGTTGGAGGACTTCTCGATGAGCGGGTCGAAGAGCCGGTGAACCAGCTCGGACGCCGCGTCGAGGCCCTGATCGAGATAGACCGCGCCGATCACCGCTTCCAGGGTGTCGGCGAGGATGGACGCCTTGTCCCGCCCTCCCGTGCCCTCTTCACCACGGCCGAGCCGGATGAAGGAGCCGAGTTCGAGGCCGCGCCCCACTTGCGCCAGTGCACGCGAATTGACCACCGCGGCCCGCAACTTGGCCAGTTGGCCCTCGGGCAGGTCCGGGTGGATGCGGTACAGCGTGTCGGTGACCACCAGCCCGAGCACCGAATCCCCGAGGAATTCGAGCCGTTCGTTGGTGGGCAGCCCGCCGTTCTCGTACGCGAACGAGCGATGGGTCAGCGCACGCACCAGAAGGGCGGACTCCAGCTGATAGCCGAGCCGCCCTTCCAGAAGCGTGTGGGACGAGGCCGTGCTGACATTGTCTGCCTTCTTGGCGCTGGACAGTTCAGACATCGAGCCTCTCACCAGCCGCTCAGACCTCGAGGACCTGGCGCTTGTTGTAGGTGCCGCAGCTCGGGCACGCGATGTGCTGGAGCTTCGGCTCCTGGCAACGCTCACACGAAACCAGGGTGGGGACCGCAGCCTTCCACTGCGACCGGCGGTGGCGCGTGTTGCTGCGCGACATCTTCCGCTTCGGAACAGCCACGGCTACTTCTCCTGCTTCTCGTCGGCGCCTGCGTCGGCGCCGCCCATGTTGTCCTTCTCGCCGTCCGTGATGGTTTCGGCGAGTCCTTGCAGCGACGCCCAACGGATGTCGACGACGTCGTGGTGATGGTCCGGGTTCTCGTCCAGCCTGATTCCGCAGTCGGAACACAGCCCGGCACAGGTCTCCCGGCACACCGGCTGCATCGGCAGTGCGAGCACCACCGCATCGCGCAGCACGGGTTCGAGGTCGAACAGTCCGTCCTCGATGTAGAGCGGGTCCTCGTCGTCCTCGGCGTCGTCGGCCGGTTCCGCCTGCTTGCTGCGGCCCCGGTCGTCGGCGTCAGGGTACGAGAACATCTCCTGGAAGTCCGCTGCCACATCCAGGCGCACCGGCTCCAGACACCTTACGCACTCCCCCTCGGCGGTCGCTCGGGCGGTGCCCGTCACGAGCACGCCCTCCATGACCGATTCGAGGCGGAGCCTGAGCTCCATCGGAGCGCCGTCCGGCACCCCGACGACACCGTCGATACCGAAGTCCTTGGGCGCCGCCGCGGAGCGGGTCAGCCGCTTGAGCGCGCCGGGACGCCGACCCAGCTCGTGCGTGTCGAACACGAGGGGGTCGCGGTGGTCGAGGCGGGCGTTCAGGGCTGTTCCTGCTTTCGGTTCGTGGAGGGGCCGCCATGTCGCGGAGCGAGGCGGGCGGCCTGATCGCGGGCATCACGCGACCAAGGGGCAAGGATACTTGACCGGTCGCCGATGGCCCAATCCGGTCCGACGGGGCCCCTCGGCGGCCGTCTCGCGCGCCGGGTACGCGTCCCGCGACGGCCCCGCGACCGCAGTACGGCGCCCCGCGACCGCCGGGCGGCCGGTCAGCGGCCCTGTTCGTAGCGGCGCAGCTGCTCCATGTCGATCATGCTGGTGTCGAAGAGGCTGGTCTCGTCCAGCCCGCCCTGGGCCTGCTGCTGGTCGGCGTGGCCCGTCTGCGTGCCGTCGGGCTGCTGCTGCCAGCCCTGCGCGGCCTGGTCGTAGTTCTGCCCGTAGCCCTGGCTGTAGTTCGGGTCGTACGCGGCGGGGTCGTAGACCGGCTGCTGGGGCTGCTGGTACGCGTACGGGTCCTGCTGCTGGTAGGCGTACGCGTCCTGCTGCTGGTAGCCGCCGTAGCCGGGGTCCGCGTACTGCTGGGCGGCGGGGTCCGCGTACTGCCCCGCGGCCGCCGTCTGCGCCGGGATCGCGAGCGGGGCGGGCTGCTCCGGGGGGGCGGCCGGGGCCTGGCGCGCCGGGCCCCCGGTGCCGCGGAGCGACTGGTGCCCCGACACGTCGGCGAGGCCGGAGAGGTAGTCCGCGTCGCTGGTGTGGCCCTGGGGTCCCGCCGCGTCCTGCTCCGCCATGTGCAGACCCAGGTCGTCGCTGGCGACCCTGCCGTGCAGCTTCTGCCGGCCCCGGCCGACCGCTTCGAGCGTCTTGGACAGGACGGCCTCGAAGGCGCCGAGCTTGGCGTCGACGTAGTCGTCGGCGCGGCGGATCAGGGTGTCGGGGTCGGCGCTGTACTCGGGGGCGTCCTCGTCCGCGTACCCCTCCTGGTCGAGGCCCGGTCCACGGCCGAGGAGCTTCTCACGGCCCCGGTCGACGGAGCCGATCGTCTTGTTGAGGACGACCTCGAAGTTGGCGAGCTTGGAGTCCACGTAGTCGTCGGCCTCGGCGCGGACCTCCTCGGCGTCCCTGCGGGCGTCGGCGAGGATGCGGTCGGCCTCCTCCCGCGCCGTACGGGCGATCGCGGTCTCGGAGATCAGCGTGGACCGCTCCGCGTGGGCCGCCGCGACGATGCGCTCCGCCTCCTGGCGGGCCTGTTCGGACAACTGCTCGTGGCCGCCGAGCAGTTCGCGCGCCTGGGCGAGCGAGCCGGGCAGGGTCTCGCGCACCTCTTCGAGCAGCGACAGCAGCTCGCCGCGGTTGACCACGCAGGAGGCCGACATGGGCATGGAACGGGCGTTCCCCACCGCGTCGACGATCTCGTCGAGCTTCTTCTGCACGTCCACCGTGTGCTCGCCACTCTCTACAGCCGGGTTGGAGACGGACGCAACGACTGTACGGCCAGTCGGTGCGCGTCCGGCACCGGATGACGGTTCATCGGCCCCCGGCCGCGCCGGGCGCCCCGTTCCGTGCCCCGTCGGTCACCGCTCGGCGAGGCGCTGGGACAGTGCCTCGTGCACCAGCGGGGGCAGCAGGTGGGACACGTCGCCACCCCAGGTCGCCACCTCTTTGACCAGCGAGGAGGAGAGAAAACTGTAGATCGGGTTGGTCGGGACGAAAAGGGTTTCGACGCCGGAGAGGCCGATGTTCATCTGGGCCATCTGCAACTCGTAGTCGAAGTCGCTCACCGCCCGCAGGCCCTTGACGATGGCCGGGATGTCGCGCTCCTTGCAGAAGTCGACGAGGAGGCCGTGGAAGGACTCCACCTCGACGTTGCCGAACTCGGCGGTGACCCGGCGGATCAGGTCGATCCGCTCGTCGACGCTGAACAGCCCCTTCTTGGACTGGTTGATCATCACGGCGACGTGCACGACGTCGTACAGCTTGGAGGCTCGGCCAATGATGTCGAGGTGACCATTGGTGATGGGGTCGAAGGACCCCGGACAGACGGCGCGGCGCAACTGAATTCCCTCGCTCTCCGGTCCGGTCATCGGGCGTCTTCCGGTGCGGCGGCGCGACCGTGCCAGAGAGTGCCCTCGCCGTAGCGGCGCGCCCGCAACGGTTCGAAGCCCCTCGGCCAGGTGAACTCCCCACCTCTGGTGCTGCGCTCCACGGTGGCGAGGGCCGCGTCGTTGAGCCAGCCCTTCGAGCGGAGTGTGAGGAGGATCTCCCGAAGATCGTCATCGGTGACGGCGTACGGCGGATCGAGAAAGACCAGGTCGTACGGGGTCTCCGGGGCCGGTCCTGTCACGATCTGCTCGGCTTTGCCGGTTCGGACGTCGGCGCCGGGCAGTCCGAGGGCGCGGACGTTCTCGCGTACGGTGCGGGCCGCCCGGCCGTCCGCCTCCACCAGGAGGGTGTGCGCGGCTCCCCGGGAGAGTGCTTCCAGGCCGACGGCACCGGAGCCGGCGTACAGGTCGGCGACCCGGAGACCGTCGAGGGGGCCGAGCAGCGCCTCCCAGGTGGAGAAGAGGCCCTCGCGCGCTCGGTCGGAGGTGGGGCGGGTGCCGTTGCCCGGGGGGACGGCGAGACGGCGTCCGCCGGCGGCGCCGGCGATCACGCGGGTCATGAGGGGGTCGGCTCCTCGGTTCGGGGACGTACGCGGGTACGGGGAGGTCACGCGGCGGGTTCGCGTGGGGCGTGGGGGCGGCGGGCGAGGGTGCGTGCGCTCCCCCCACGATATGGCGTGGCTCCGGGCCCGGCCCGCCGGGAGCACCCGCCGGGACCGGGCGGGGCCGTGGGACGCCGGACGGGGCCCTGCGGCCCCGTTCAGCCCTTGTCGAGATACCGCTCCCGCTCCGCGTCCAGCAGGGCGTCCAGGGCCGTACGCAGCTCCGGGAGGCCGTCCAGCTCCGGGTCCTCGGCGACCACGGTCACGGCCTCCTCCCTGGCCGCCGCGATGATCTCCTCGTCCTCGATGACGGCGAGCATCCGCAGCGAGGAGCGGACCCCGGACTGGGCCTGGCCGAGGACATCGCCCTCACGCCGCTGTTCGAGGTCGATACGGGAGAGCTCGAAGCCGTCGAGGGTCGAGGCGACCGCGCCGAGCCGGGCCCGTGCGGGGC
Organism: Streptomyces sp. NBC_01498; assembly: GCF_036327775.1. Taxonomy (NCBI): domain Bacteria; kingdom Bacillati; phylum Actinomycetota; class Actinomycetes; order Kitasatosporales; family Streptomycetaceae; genus Streptomyces; species Streptomyces sp. NBC_01498. Next base: position 1,777,053 of record NZ_CP109598.1, read on the forward strand.
TCGCCTCCGGCATCTCCGAGACGAGCAGGCACAGCCCCGGGGCGGAGCCGCGGCCCACCCGGCCGCGCAGCTGGTGCAGTTGCGAGACGCCGAACCGGTCCGCGTCCATGATGACCATCGCCGTGGCGTTGGGGACGTTGACGCCGACCTCGATGACGGTCGTGGCGATCAGCACGTCCACCTCGCCGGCGGCGAAGCGGCGCATCACGTCGTCCTTGTCGTCGGGCTGCATACGGCCGTGCAGCACCTCCACACGGAGGCCGGCCAGCGGTCCGGCGGCGAGCTGCTTCGCGATGTCCAGCACGGCCAGCGGCGGGCGCCTGTCCGCGTCCGCCCCCTCCGCGCCCCCCGTTTTGGCCGGCTTGCCCGCCGTGGCCGTCTTGGCCGCCGCCTTCTTCTTCGGTTCGTCCTCGCCGTCACCGATCCGGGGGCAGACCACGTACGCCTGGTGCCCCTTGCCGACCTCCTCGCGCACCCGCTCCCAGGCGCGGGCCAGGAAGTGCGGCTTGTCCTGGGCCGGGACGACATGGGTGGCGATGGGGGAACGCCCGGCGGGCAACTGGTCCAGGACGGATGTCTCCAGGTCGCCGAAGACGGTCATCGCGACCGTACGGGGGATGGGCGTCGCCGTCATGACCAGCAGATGCGGCGGCTGCTTGCCCTTGGAGCGCAGCGCGTCACGCTGCTCGACACCGAAACGGTGCTGCTCGTCCACGACAACCAGGCCCAGGTCGTGGAACAGCACCTTGTCCTCGATCAGCGCGTGCGTACCGATCACCATCCCGGCCTCACCGGTGGCCAGGTCGAGCAACGCGTGCCGCCGCGCCGCCGCGCCCATGGAGCCGGTGAGCAGCACCACCTTGGTGGCGTTCTCCGCGCCGCCTAGCATGCCTCCCTCGGCGAGCTCGCCCATCATCTCGGTGATCGAACGGTGGTGCTGCTGGGCCAGAACCTCGGTCGGCGCGAGCATCGCCGCCTGGCCGCCCGCGTCCACCACGGAGAGCATCGCGCGCAGGGCCACCATCGTCTTGCCGGAGCCGACCTCTCCCTGAAGGAGGCGGTGCATCGGGTGCTCGGTCGCCAGATCGCCGAAGATCTCGTCCGTGACCTTCGTCTGGCCCTCGGTGAGGGTGAAGGGCAGCGTCGCGTCGAAGGCGTCGAGCAGGCCACCGGCCACCGGCCGGCGGGCCACCGCCGGGAGTTGGGAGTCCGCGTGCCGGCGCCGGGCGAGGGCGACCTGGAGCACGAACGCCTCGTCCCACTTGAGCCGGTCCCTGGCCTCGGCGACATCGGCCTGGGTATGGGGCCGGTGGATCTTCAGCAGGGCCTCGGGGAGGGTGACGAAGCCGCGTCCCGCGCGGAGCGTCGGCGGCAGCGGGTCGACGGCCTCGGCGGCTCTGGGCAGCACCGCGTCGACCGCCTTGGTGATCTTCCAGGACTCCAGTCCCCGGCAGGCCGGGTAGATCGGGATCAGCTTGCCCGCGAAGTCGTCCACCGCCTCGTCGCCGCTGTCCGTGCCGAGCGGCACATAGGTGGGATGGGCGAGCTGGAGCTTCCGGTTGAACATCGAGACCTTGCCGGCGAACATGCCCCGGCTGCCGGGCAGCAGCTCCTTGTGCGGTTTGTGGATGCCCCGGCCGAAGAAGACCAGTTGGAGCCGGCCGCTGCCGTCGGTGAGGGTGATCTCCAGCCGCTGGCCCCGGCCGCCGTTGAACTTCAGGACGCGGGAGTCGGCGACCTGGGCGACGACCGTGACGTCCTCCTCCAGGGGAAGGTCGGCGAGACGGGTGAGCCGGCCCCGCTCCTCGTACCGCCTCGGGTAGTGGTGCAGCAGATCACCGACCGTGTGCAGGTCGAGCTGCTCGGCCATCACCTTCGCGGTGGCGGGGCCGAGGGTCTTCGTGAGTGATTCATCCAGCGCGGACACACGATCCATTGCACACCACGTCACCGACATCCGTCGCACACCTGTGGACAACTCCCTGTTGCCCGGCGGGTCGGGGTGCCTCGGCGGCGGGTCGGCCACAGTCCCACGGCGGTCGACGGCCGGTCGACAGCGGTTCAGGGGCGGTCGAGGGCGGGGTCAGCCCTGTGACGGCCGGACGCGGGTGACGGCGGTGAGCAGGACGGCGGAGTCCTCCAGGGCCTTCAGACCGTGCCGCTCGTGCGGGATCGGGCCCACCTGGCCGGCGATCATGTCCTGGTCGCCGGACTCCTTCGTCAGCCGCACCCGGCCGTGGAGGACCTGGAGACTGGCCGCCGGGGGCGCGTTGTGCTCGTCGAGGGACGCGCCGGAGGTGAGGGCGATGACCGTCTGCCGCAGCGGTCCGTCGTGGAGGAAGAGATGCGCGCTGCGGCCGTGGGCGCTGGCGCGCGCGTCGTCGATCTGATGGCGGGCGAGTGCGGTCAGGTCGTCCATCGGTGGGCCTCTCACCTCGGGCGGTACGCGCGTCTGTCCTGGTGCGCCTACCCCCCATCGTCACAGGTACGGCCCCCCGTGCAAGCCGTACGCCGGGCGCCCCGTACGCGCGGTGGCGGCCCTCCCTCCTTACGGAGGCGGGTGCGTCACGCCGCCTTCGGTACATGGGCGAGGTGCGCAACCCGGTGCCCCTACTCCACGCCGATCAGCAGCGGCGCCGACTGACGGCCGCCCTGGTAGACCACCGTGTCCACGGCGAGGTGCCCGCCCCGTACGTGTCGCTCCAGCCGCTCCGCGAGGGTGCCGGGCACGTCCTGGCCGAGGACGAGGGTGACCAGTTCGCCGCCCGCCGACAGCATCCGGTCCAGGACGGTCTCGGCGATGGCGGTGAGGTCGGTGCCGATCACCGCGACGTCGCCGTCGATCAGGCCCAGCAGGTCGCCGGCCTGGCAGATACCGGCCATGGTCCAGGACTGCCGCTCCGCGACGGCGACCTCGGCGTAGCGGGTGGCGCCGGCCGCGGAGGTCATGGCCACCACGTCCTCGTCGAAGCGGCGGTCCGGTACGTGCACCGCGAGCGCGGCGAGGCCCTGCACGGCTGCCCTGGTCGGGATGAGGGCGACACGGATGCCTTCCGCGCGGGCCTGTTCGGCGGCAGCGGCGGCGGTGTGGCGCAGTTCCGTGTCGTTCGGCAGGAGCACCACCTCGTGCGCGTGGGCGCGGCGGATGGCGTCGACCAGTTCGCCGCTGGCGGGCGGCTCTCCGGGGCGGGCGAGCACCGTCGTGGCCCCGGCCTCGGCGCAGAGCCCGGCGAGGCCCTCGCCGGGGACGACGGCGACGACGGCGCGCTGTGCGCGCTCCCGCCGGTGTCCGGCGGCGGCGCCGAAGTGGGTGATACGGATCCGGTACGGGCGGCCCGCCTCGACACCCGCCTCGACGGCGGCGCCCGCGTCGTCGACGTGCACGTGCACGTTCCACAGCCCGTCGCCGCCGACGACCACGAGGGAGTCGCCGAGGGAGTCGAGCCTGCGGCGGACGCGGGCGATGCCCGCCTCGTCCGTCTCCAGGAGGTAGATCACCTCGAAGGCGGGGCCGGCGGGGGCGTCGTCGGCGTCGCAGGACTCCACGACGGCGGGGAGGTCGTGCGGGCGCGGGCCCGGTGCGACGGGGGACGGCGCGTCGCCCGTGACCGCTTCCACGAGCGCGGCCAGGACGACGAGCAGGCCCCGTCCGCCGGCGTCCACGACGCCGGCGCGGCCGAGGACGGCCAGCTGGCCGGGGGTCGCGTCGAGGGCGGTACGGGCGGCGGCGTACGCGGCGTGGAGCACCGGCCCGGCGCCGTACACCGCGCCGCCGTCCGCGTCCGCGCGCCCGCTCCCGTCCGCGGCGTCCTCAGCGTCCTCGGTCGCGCGCGCCGCGGCATCCGCCGCCGACGACGCCACGGTGAGGATCGTTCCCTCGACGGGATGGGCGACGGCCTCGCGGGCCAGCCCGGCCGCCCGGCGCAGCGCTCTGGCGAGGTGGTCCCCGCCGCCCCGCGGCGCCCCGTCGCGGCCCGTCGCGCCCGCCCCGTCACCCCGCGCCCGCCTTCCGGCACCGCCCTCGCCCTCGCCCTCGCCCTCGCCCTCGCCCTCGCCCTCGCCCAGGATTTCGGCCATGCCTCGCAGCAACTGGGCAAGGATGGTGCCCGAGTTCCCCCGTGCGCCGATCAGCGCGCCGTGCGCCATGGCCCGTACGGCGTCGGGCAGGTCCGGCACGGACACCCCCGTCGCGTGCGCGTCGAAGACGGCCTCGACGGCCTGGGCGGCGGACTCCACGGTCAGATAGAGGTTGGTGCCGGTGTCCCCGTCGGCGACCGGATAGACGTTGATCGCGTCGATCTCCTCACGGTCCCGGCCCAGGGCGTCCAGCGCCAGCGAGCACCAGGTACGCACCGCTGCGGCGTCGAGGGTCTGCGGCACCTGGGGGTCCTCCTTGGCGGCCTGGACTGTGAGCTGCACCGCAGAGTAGTCCGCCCGGACCGTCGTGGCAGGTGGGAAGGGGGGCGGGACGAGGGCGGGTCCGGTCGTGGTAGTTTCGTTCAACCGGCTGGCGCGTTGTATGCTCCTCCGGTTGCCCGGCGAGAGTCGGGCCTTCTCCCCCGGCGCAGCCGATCTCAGACACTGAGTCTGCCACGCCGGAATTCACCGTAAGTGCATCTGAAGTCTTTGGAGTGACCCGTGGCTGCCAACTGCGACGTCTGCGGCAAGGGGCCGGGCTTCGGCAACAACATTTCGCACTCGCACCGCCGTACGTCCCGTCGCTGGAACCCGAACATCCAGCGCGTGCGTGCCGTGGTCGGTCGGACGCCGAAGCGGCTCAACGTCTGCACCTCGTGCATCAAGGCCGGCAAGGTCTCGCGCTGACGTTCTCGTCGTAGCGCAGCCCCTGCGGTTGCCTTGAAAGCCGGTCCACCTCGGTGGACCGGCTTTTTGTCGTGCCCGCGCGGGCACCCGCCCCCGGTGCCGCAACCGCGCGACTCCCTGGCCCGTGCCTCCGTGACTCCGCGCTCAACTCCGGGTCTCAACTGCGGCACCGTGTTCCGGTAGTTGAGCCCCTACCCCGGGCTCCGCGCACCCCGCGCTCCTTACCTCCGTGCGCCCGACGCCGCCCCTCAGCGGAAGCGCCAGGCGTGGTCCACGGGGCCGATGCCGCCGCCCAGCGGAAACCCGGCCGCGATGGCGCCCGTCACATACTCCTTCGCGGCGACGACGGCCTCCAGGACCCCCTGCCCGCTCCCCAGGCCCGCCGCGATCGCCGAGGCGAGCGTGCAGCCGGTCCCGTGCGTGTGCCGGTTGTCGTGGCGCGGCGCCCGCAGCCAGTGCTCCTCACCGCCGTCCGTGAGCAGGTCCACGGCGTCCCCCGGCAGATGCCCGCCCTTGATCAGCACCCAGCGCGGTCCGAAGCCGAGTACGGCGCCCGCGGCGCGCCGCATGCCGTCCTCGTCCCGTACCTCCACCCCCGTCAGCTGGGCCACCTCGTCCAGGTTGGGGGTGGCGACGGTCGCCGCCGGCAGCAGCCGTTTCCGTACGGAGTCCAGTGCCGACGCCGCGAGCAGCGGGTCCCCGTGCTTCGAGACGCCGACCGGATCGACCACCACGGGGGCGTCGGTCCCCGCGAGAAGTCCGGCCACGGTCTCCACCAGCGCCGCCGACGCGAGCATGCCGGTCTTGACGGCCTGGACGCCGATGTCGTCCACGACGCTGCGGTACTGGGCGCGTACCGCCTCCACGGGTAGTTCCCAAGTGCCCTGCACGCCGCGCGAGTTCTGCGCCGTGACGGCCGTGAGGACGCTCATGCCGTGCACACCGAACGCCAGCATGGTCTTGAGGTCGGCCTGGATGCCCGCGCCGCCGCCCGAGTCGGACCCGGCGACGGTGAGGACACGGGCCGGGACACGCGCCCGAACACGGGGGGCCGCCCGACCCGACGGAGCGCGCGCGGACCCGGCCGAGGACGCGGAATACGCGGCGGGCCCGGCGGACTCGGAGGGCTCGGAGGATGTCGGCATGCCCCGAATCTACTGGCCGACGGGGCGCCCCTCCCCCGTACCGCCGAATCCGCCCCGTGCCGCCCCGTGGCCCGCCCCGTGCCCTTCCGCTACTCCGAGTCGCCGAAGTGGTCCCAGCCGCCCTTGCTCGTCCACGGCGCCCCGTCGACCGTCACCTGAGGCAGCGCCGACTGGTTGAGGACCTCGCCGATCACCTTCCACCGCGCGGGCAGTTTGGCGTCCGGCGGGAACGTCGCGACGATCGCGTGGTCCTCGCCCCCCGTCAGCACCCACTGGAGCGGATCCACCCCCACCGCCTGCCCGATGTCGTTCATCTGCGACGGGATGTCGATCAGCCCCGACCGCAGGTCGATGCGGACCTTGCTCGCGTCGGCGATGTGCCCGAGGTCCGCGACGAGGCCGTCGCTGACGTCCGTCATCGCCGTCGCGCCGAGCCCCGCCGCCGCCGGCCCCGCGTGGTACGGCGGTTCGGGACGCCGGTGCGCCTCGACAAAGGCACGGGGTGACCGGAAGCCGCGCGACAGCACCGCGTGCCCCGCCGCGGACCAGCCCAACCACCCGGTGTACGCGACCACATCGCCCGGCCGCGCCCCCGCCCTGGTCACCGGCTCGTGGTTGCGCAGGTCGCCGAGCGCGGTGATCGCGAGGGTGATCGTCTCGCCCCGTACGACATCGCCGCCGACCACCGCGGCGCCCGCGACCTGGCACTCGTCGCGGATGCCGTCCATCAGCTCGGTGGGCCAGGTGACGGGAAGTTCGGCGGGCACGACCAGGCCGAGCAGCAGCGCCGTCGGGACCGCCCCCATCGCCGCGATGTCGGCGAGATTCTGCGCGGCGGCCTTCCTGCCCACGTCGTACGCGGTCGACCAGTCGCGCCGGAAGTGCCGCCCCTCCAGCAGGATGTCGGTGCTCGCCACGACCCTGCGGTCGGGTGCGGCCACCACCGCGGCGTCGTCGCCCGGCCCGAGCCGGACCGCCGGAGTGGTGGTGAGCCGGGAAGTGAGCTCCCTGATGAGTCCGAACTCCCCCAACTCGCCCACGGTGCCCTTCACCGAGTCCCACCTCTCGTCGTGCGGCCGGCCGATCCGGCCGTGCCGCTTCTCCGGCCGGGATTCCGGCCCCCTGCGTCGGCCGCGTGCCCGCGGTCGCGGACCGCCGTCGCCGCCGGTGGCGCCGACGCGCACGCCGGTGTCACCGCTCCGTGCCTCACACCGCGGGTGCCGCCGGGTGCCCGGGTCTCCCCGCGGCACTGGGTGACGCGATACCGTGGCGTCCCTTCCCCCCACAAGATCCTCGTGGCCGCCCTGGAGGTTCCGTGGTACAGGCGTACATCCTCATTCAGACCGAGGTGGGCAAGGCGACGACCGTCGCCGAGACCATCGCGAAGATCCCCGGCGTGATACAGGCCGAGGACGTCACCGGCCCCTACGACGTGATCGTGCGGGCGCAGTCCGACACCGTGGACGACCTCGGCCGCCTGGTGGTCGCCAAGGTCCAGCAAGTGGACGGCATCACCCGCACCCTGACCTGCCCGGTCGTGCACCTGTAGCCCCCGTCTACGCTTGGCCGGTGACCCCTTCGACGCGCAGGCTATCCGGCCCCCGACTCGCCCGTCTGCCCGCCGTCCTCCTGCTCGCCGTGACCGGGGGCTGCTTCTCCCCGGACGCCTCGCCCGCGGTGCCGGTTCCCGGCCCTCCGGCCGAGGAGGCGGCGCTGTGCCGCGCACTGGACAAGGAGTTGCCGACGACCGTGGCGGGACACGACCGGAGCGATCCGGAGCCGGGTTCCGCGCTGACGGCCGGGTGGGGGGACGCCGCGATCGTACTGCGGTGCGGCGTCCCCCGCCCGGAACGGATGAGTGACCCCCAGGCGGACGCCGTGGACGTCGACGGGGTCAACTGGCTGGTCGAGGAGCGGGATTCGGGGCCGCGGTTCACCACCACCTACCGCGAGGCGTACGTGGAGGTCACCCTGGACGAACGCTTCCGGCACGACATCGGCCCGCTCGCGGACTTCGCGGCACCGGTCGCCGACACGGTGCCCCCCAGCCTCTGAGAAACCAGCCTCGGAGACCCCGCCCCGCGCGGGCCCCGTCCCGTGAGCCCCGTACCGAACCGCGCCGCGCCGGGCGGACGGGCCCCGGGCCCCGGGGCCGATCCTCAGCGCAGTCCGGTGGGGCGGCGCAGCGCCGCCTGGATGAGGCGGTCGATCAGCTCCGCGTAGTCCACGCCGCTCTCCTGCCACATCCGCGGATACATCGAGATCGGCGTGAAGCCCGGCATGGTGTTGATCTCGTTGATGACGAACCGGCCGTCCTCCGTGAGGAAGAAGTCGGCGCGGACGAGCCCCTCGCAGGACACCGCGTCGAACGCCTCGACGGCCAGCCGCCGTACCTCGGCCGTCTGCTCCTCCGTAAGAGGCGCGGGCACCAGACCGGTGGCGGCGTCGATGTACTTGGCCTCGAAGTCGTAGAACTCGTGCGACGTGACGGGCGGGATCTCGGCGGGCACGCTCGCGCGCGGCCCGTCCTCGAACTCCAGTACCCCGCACTCGATCTCCCGGCCGCGCAGCAGCGACTCGACCAGGATCTTGGGGTCGTGGCGCCGGGCCTCCTCGATCGCGGCCTCCAGCCCGTCGAGGGCGTCGACCTTCGTGATGCCCATGGAGGAACCGGCGCGGGCGGGCTTCACGAAGAGCGGCCATCCGTGCTCGGCGGCGAAGTCCACGATCTTGCGCCGGGCGGCGGACGGGTCCTGCTCCCACTCGCGCGGGCGGATCACCTCGTACGGCCCGACGGGCAGCCCGTACGAGAGGAACACCCGCTTCATGTACTCCTTGTCCTGGCCGACGGCCGACGCCAGGACCCCCGCGCCCACGTACGGGACGCCGGAGAGCTCCAACAGCCCCTGAAGGGTGCCGTCCTCGCCGTACGGGCCGTGCAGCACCGGGAAGACCACGTCGACCTCGCCCAGCGCCTTGGGCACGGAGCCCTGCTCGCTGTAGACGACCTCGCGGTTGCCGGGGTCCACGGAGAGGACGACGGTGCCGTCCGTCGACTCGGCCAGTTCCTCGACGCTCGGCAGCCTGCGGTCGGCGATCGTCATCCGGCCGGGCTCGTCGGCGGTGAGCGCCCAGCGCCCGTCCGGGGTGATGCCGATGGGCAGCACGTCGTACTTCGTCCGGTCGATGGACCGCAGCACGGCGCCGGCCGTGACCACCGAGATGGCGTGCTCGGAGCTGCGGCCGCCGAAGACGACCGCCACACGCGGCTTGCGGGGCTGCCGCTCAGGGTTCTGGGGGAGGTTCTCGCTGCTCATATCGCGATGAGGTTACCCGCTGACCGGCGCGGAGTCAGCGGCGTTCGGGCTTGGCACTGCGCGCCATCAGCTCCTTCACGGCGACGAGCGGGGGCTTCCCCTCGTGGACGATGCTCACGACGGTTTCCGTGATCGGCATGTCGACGTCGTGCCGCCGGGCCAGATCCAGCACCGACTGGCAGGACTTGACGCCCTCGGCGGTCTGCTTGCTGGCCGCGATCGTCTGCTCCAGCGTCATGCCGCGGCCCAGGTTGGTGCCGAAGGTGTGGTTGCGCGAGAGGGGCGAGGAACACGTCGCGATCAGATCGCCCATTCCGGCGAGTCCGGAGAAGGTGTGCGGGTCGGCGCCCATCGCCAGCCCCAGCCGGGTGGTTTCGGCGAGACCGCGCGTCATCAGTGACGCCTTGGTGTTGTCGCCGAGTCCCATGCCGTCGGCGATGCCGACCGCGAGGCCGATCACGTTCTTGACGGCGCCGCCGAGTTCGCAGCCGACCACGTCGGTGTTGGTGTACGGGCGGAAGTACGGGGTGTGGCAGGCCGCCTGGAGCCGGTTGGCGACGGCCGCGTCGGTGCAGGCCACGACGGCCGCGGCGGGCTGCCTGGCGGCGATCTCGCCGGCCAGGTTGGGTCCGGTGAGGACGGCGACCCGGTCGGCCGGCGCCTTGGCCACCTCGCCGATCACCTCGCTCATGCGCTTCGCGGTGCCCAGTTCGACGCCCTTCATCAGCGAGACGAGGACGGTGTCCGGGGGCAGCCGCGGGACCCAGTCGGCGAGATTGGCGCGCAGTGTCTGCGAGGGGATGGTGAGGACGGTGAACTCGGCGCCCCTGGCCGCCTCCGCCGGGTCGGTGGTGGCCCGCACCGAGGAGGGCAGTTCGGCGCCCGGCAGATACTCCGGGTTGGAGCGGGTGTTGTTGACGGCGTCGACGACCTCGGCGCGGCGGGCCCAGAGCGTCACCTCGCACCCCGCGTCCGCGAGAATCATGGCGAACGCCGTGCCCCACGATCCCGTCCCGAAGACCGCGACGCGCGTCACTTCAACCCCTCTTCCGCGGCCTTGCGCCGCTTCTCTTCCAGAATCCTGCGGTGGTCGTACGGTGCGGCGGGCACCGGTTCGCCGCGTACCTCGGCGAGCAGTTCGGTGATGGCGGCCATGATGACCTCGGTGACCTCACGGAGCAGTTCGGGCGTCGGGTCCTTGCCGTAGAAACGGGAGAGGTCGACCGGCGGGCCCGCCTGTACGCGCAGTGTCTGGCGCGGAAGGAGGCGGACCCGGTTCACCTTGGCGTACGGCGGTATCGCGAGATTGGCGCCCCACTGGGCGACGGGAATGACGGGCGCCTTGGTGAGGAGGGCGACGCGCGCGGCCCCGGTCTTGCCGGTCATCGGCCACATGCGGGGGTCGCGGGTGAGGGTGCCCTCGGGATAGAACGCGACGCATTCCCCGCGTTCGACGGCGTCCACGGCGGCCCGGAAGGCGTCCAGTGCGTTGGAGCTCTCGCGATAGACCGGGATCTGTCCGGTGCCCCGGAGCATCATCCCGACGAAGGGGACGTCGAAGAGTCCGGCCTTGGCGAGCAGTCGCGGCACCCGCCCGGTGTTGTACTGGAAGTGTCCGTAGGAGAGGGGGTCCAGAGCCGAGTTGTGGTTCACCGCGGTGATGAATCCGCCGTGCGCCGGAATGTGTTCCATTCCCCGCCAGTCCCGCTTGAACAGAACGACCAACGGCGGTTTCGCGATGACCGCTGCCAGGCGGTACCAGAAGCCGATTCTGGGGCGGGGCACTCGGACACCTTTCTCTGTGGCCTGGCTCGGGCCGGCCTTGCTGGGGGTCAAGTGTCGCCCCATGCCTCTGCTCTGTCGAGGACACCGTACGCCCCGGCGCGCGGAGCGGAACTGCGGGATCGGTCGGCCTTTCCCGGCGCGTGGCGGGCTCCCCTCCGCGCCGTACGCCGCGGTCGGGCCACAATAGGGCGCATACGAGGGCTGAACGCGTAAGGACGGAGCGCACGCCACGAACACCGACCCGACCGCCCCCTGGTCCCTGGTGGTCCCGCTCAAGCCGCTGGCGGTGGCCAAGAGCAGGCTCGCCGGGTCGACGGGCGAGCCGCTGCGGCCCCGGCTGGCGCTGGCGTTCGCCCAGGACACCGTGGCCGCGGCGCTGGCCTGCCCCGTCGTACGCGACGTGGTGGTCGTCACGGACGACCCGCTGGCGGCGGCCGAACTGACCGCGCTGGGCGCCCGCGCCGTCCCCGACAGCCCGGCCGCCGGGCTCAACGCCGCGCTGGCGCACGGCGCGCGGGTGGTGCGGGAGCGCCGGCCCCGAGCCGCCGTCGCGGCCCTGAACGCCGATCTGCCGGCGCTGCGTCCGGCGGAACTGGCGCGGGTGCTGGCCACCGCCGGGGATTTCCCGCGCGCATTTCTCGCGGACGCCGCCGAAATCGGTACCACTTTGCTGGCCGCGCGGGCCGGATCGGAATTGAATCCGGCATTCGGTGGCGCTTCACGGCTCCGGCATTTGTCCGCGGGGGCGGTGGAAATTGTGCTGGCCGGTGTGGATTCCGTACGGCGTGACGTCGATACGGGAGAGGACCTGCTGGCCGCCTCGGCCCTCGGGCTGGGCCCGTACACGGCCCGGCAGCGGGCGGTTCCCGGCCCCGTTCCGGGCGCCGGCGGGGCGGGTGTCACCGCTCCCGGGACCCGGCCCGCCCCCTGATCCGTTCCGCCCGACCGTCCTCGCCGATCGGTGCCGCGCGGCGGGTAGGGCGACCGATACGCTGGCGGGCATGCAGGCGACCGCGTACACCTTCGTATCCGAGACCCGCAGCGGCAGTGTGCTGCTCGACGACGGGACTCCGGTGGACTTCGACGCCGCGGCGTTCGACGCGGGCGGCCTGCGGCTGCTGCGGCCGGGCCAGCGGGTCCGTATCGAACGCGAGGGCGGGAACAGCGGGGCCGTCACGCTGGTGACGCTCCAGACCTTCTGAAGCTTCTGAGGACGGCGGGGCGCGCCGCCCAACGCCGCGGGCCGGGCTCCCCGAGGGGAGCCCGGCCCGGCGCGTGAACAGGCCCTGCGACCGCGTACCGCTCAGTTGTTCCTCGCGGTGGCCTTCTTGGCGGTGGTGGTGCGTGCGGCGACCTTTCGGGCCGGCGCCTTCTTGGCGGTCGCCTTCTTGGCCGGCGCGGTCTTCTTCGCCGTGGCCTTCTTGGCCGTGCCCGTCTTCTTGGCGGTGGTCTTCTTGGCGGCCGTGGTCTTCTTCGTGGTCGTCTTGCGGGCGGTGGCCGAGGTCTTCTTGGCGGCCCTCTTGGCGGTGCCCGCGACCACGGTCTTCCGGGCGGCGGTCTTCTTCGCCGTCGCCTTCTTGGCGGTGGCCTTCTTGGCCGCGGCCTTGGCGGTCGTCCGGGTCGGGGAACCGCCCGAGAGGCTGCCCTTGGGCGCCTTCTTGACCGCCACGTCGTTCTTCGGAAGCTTCTTCGTGCCGCTCACCAGGTCCTTGAAGCCCTGCCCCGCGCGGAAACGCGGCACCGACGTCTTCTTGACCCGCACCCGCTCGCCCGTCTGCGGGTTACGCGCGTAACGGGCCGGACGGTCGACCTTCTCGAACGAACCGAAGCCGGTGACGGAGACCCGCTCACCCGCGACGACGGCGCGGACAACCGCGTCCAGTACCGCGTCGACCGCGTCGGCCGCCTGCTGGCGTCCGCCGACCTTGTCCGCAATTGCTTCTACGAGCTGCGCCTTGTTCACGTCTTCCCCTTCGGAGACATTGCCAGAACGAAAGTGTTCAAGCTTTTCCGCACGTTAGGCAGATATATACCGCAAATCAAACACGAAACGGGCTAATCACCCTAGTGCCGCAACGAAGTCGACCCCGCGGAGTTCCGCGGCTTCAGTCGCCTTCCGGGAATCGACCCTCGTCGAGGTCCTTCATCAAGCGGTCCAGACGACGGGCCGCGTCTAAGAGATCGTGTTTGGTCGCAGCCGTGATGACCAGCAGCTTCCGGTTCAGCGCCATCCGTACGCCCTCCGGGACTTGCAGTGCGCGCACGGTTGTGTGCGCTTCCTTGAGCCGGTGCGCGACCACTCCGTAAAGGTCGAGTTGGCTGTCGCGTTCCATGCACCGATTGTGCCATCTGGGGCGAGTTGTCGCCCGACAGGGTCCCAACAACGCACTGCGCCCCCTACCCGGAGGCAGGGGGCGCAGTCGAGGAAAAGCGCTGATCAGACGGCAATTGTGCGAGGTTTGAAGGAGGGCCGGGAGCGTTCGTACGCGGCGATGTCCCCTTCGTTCTTCAGGGTGAGACCGATGTCGTCGAGTCCGTTGAGCAGACGCCAGCGGGCGTTCTCGTCAAGGTCGAAATCAGCCGTCAGTGTCGTCCCGTCGGGGCCCTCGGCGCGCACCTGGCGCGCTTCGAGGTCCACCGTCACCGCGGTGCCCGGATGGGCCTCGGTCAGCTCCCACAGGTGGTCGACGACGCGCTGTTCCAGGACGACGGTCAGCAGGCCGTTCTTGAGGGAGTTGCCGCGGAAGATGTCGGCGAACCGGGAGGAGACGACCGCGCGGAAGCCGTAGTTCTGAAGCGCCCACACGGCGTGTTCCCGGGACGAGCCGGTGCCGAAGTCCGGTCCGGCGACCAGCACCGAGGCGCCCTGTCGCTCCGGCTGGTTGAGCACGAAGTCCGGGTCCTTGCGCCACGCCTCGAACAGCCCGTCCTCGAAGCCGTCGCGCGTGACCTTCTTGAGCCAGTGGGCCGGGATGATCTGGTCCGTGTCGACGTTGCCGCGGCGCAGCGGGACGGCACGGCCGGTGTGTGTGGTGAAAGCGTCCATGACCGCTCATGCCTCCACGGGGGTGCGGGTGTCGGACAGGTCGGCGGGCGAGGCCAGGTGGCCCAGTACGGCGGTGGCGGCGGCCACCTGCGGCGACACGAGGTGGGTCCGGCCGCCCTTGCCCTGCCGGCCCTCGAAGTTGCGGTTGGAGGTCGACGCGGAGCGCTCGCCGGGCGCCAGTTGGTCGGGGTTCATGCCCAGGCACATCGAACAGCCGGCGTGCCGCCATTCGGCGCCCGCGCCGGTGAAGACCTTGTCCAGGCCCTCCGCGACGGCCTGGAGCGCGACCCGTACGGAGCCGGGGACCACCAGCATCCGTACGCCGTCGGCGACTTTGCGGCCGTCCAGGATCGAGGCGGCCGAGCGCAGGTCCTCGATGCGGCCGTTGGTGCAGGAACCGACGAAGACCGTGTCCACGGTGATGTCCCGCAGCGCCTGCCCGGCGGTCAACCCCATGTACTCCAGGGCCTTCTCGGCGGCGAGCCGCTCCGAGGCGTCCTCGTACGAGGCGGGGTCGGGGACGTGCGTCGACAGCGGCGCGCCCTGGCCGGGGTTGGTGCCCCAGGTGACGAACGGGGCCAGTTCGGTGGCGTCGATGAAGACCTCGGCGTCGAAGACGGCGTCGTCGTCGGTGCGGAGCGTGCGCCAGTACGCGACGGCGTCGTCCCAGTCGGTGCCCTCGGGGGCGTGGTCGCGGCCCCGGAGGTAGTCGAAGGTGATCTCGTCCGGGGCGATCATGCCCGCCCGCGCGCCGGCCTCGATCGACATGTTGCAGATGGTCATGCGGGCCTCCATCGAGAGCTTCTCGATGGCGGAGCCGCGGTATTCGAGGATGTAGCCCTGGCCGCCGCCGGTGCCGATACGGGCGATGACGGCGAGGATCAGGTCCTTGGCCGTGACGTCGGCGGGCAGTTCGCCCTCGACGGTGATGGCCATGGTGCGGGGCCGGGCCAGCGGGAGCGTCTGGGTGGCCAGTACGTGCTCGACCTGGCTGGTGCCGATGCCGAAGGCCAGCGCGCCGAACGCGCCGTGGGTGGAGGTGTGGCTGTCGCCGCACACGACGGTGGTGCCGGGCTGGGTCAGCCCCAGCTGGGGGCCCACGACATGGACGACGCCCTGCTCGACGTCGCCCAGCGGGTGCAGCCGTACGCCGAAGTCCGCGCAGTTCTTGCGCAGCGTCTCCAGCTGGATACGCGAGACGGGGTCGGCGATCGGCTTGTCGATGTCGAGCGTCGGGGTGTTGTGGTCCTCGGTCGCGATGGTGAGGTCGAGCCTCCGCACCCGTCGGCCGTTCTGCCGCAGACCGTCGAAGGCCTGCGGGCTCGTCACCTCGTGGAGCAGGTGCAGATCGATGAAGAGGAGGTCGGGCTCGCCCTCGGCGCGCCGGACGACGTGGTCGTCCCAGACCTTCTCCGCGAGTGTCCTACCCATCGCTTTCCCTTCGGCCGGCAGCGCCGCCGGCGGTCCTGGAGACATGTGGGGCCGGCGCCGGTGTCCCGCGCGCCCGTGTCGGCTGCGAACCCGGTTTCGGGTGCGGGCCCGTCCCTACAGGTTGACAAGTTCCCCGGAAAATTGAACTTGCGTTTCACAGAGTGAGACGCGAGTATCGTTTCATGGACAACTCTAGTGGAGTCGGCGTTCTCGACAAGGCGGCTCTGGTGCTGAGCGCCCTGGAGTCCGGTCCGGCCACCCTCGCGGGGCTGGTCGCCGCGACCGGGCTCGCGCGGCCCACGGCCCACCGGCTGGCCGTGGCCCTGGAACACCACCGGATGGTGGCGAGGGACATGCAGGGCCGGTTCATTCTCGGGCCGCGACTCGCGGAACTGGCGGCGGCGGCCGGCGAGGACCGCCTGCTCGCGACGGCCGGACCGGTGCTGACACATCTGCGGGACATGACCGGGGAGAGCGCGCAGCTCTACCGGCGCCAGGGTGACATGCGGATCTGCGTGGCCGCCGCGGAGCGCCTGTCCGGTCTGCGGGACACGGTGCCGGTCGGCTCGACGCTCACCATGAAGGCGGGCTCGTCGGCGCAGATCCTGATGGCCTGGGAGGAGCCGGAGCGGCTGCACCGGGGCCTCCAGGGGGCACGGTTCACGGCCACGGCGCTCTCCGGCGTACGGCGGCGGGGGTGGGCCCAGTCGATCGGCGAGCGTGAGCCGGGCGTCGCGTCGGTGTCGGCGCCGGTGCGCGGGCCCTCGAACCGGGTGGTCGCGGCGGTCTCGGTCTCCGGGCCGATCGAGCGGCTGAGCCGGCACCCGGGGCGGATGCACGCGCAGGCGATCATCGACGCGGCGGCCCGCCTGTCGGAGGCGCTGCGCCGGTCCGGCTGAGCGGCCACGCGGTACGGGGCGGGTGTCTCGGGTACGGGGCGGGCGCCACGGGGCGGCGGGAGGCAGTGACGGGTCCGGAGTACGGAGGCGGGGCCCGTCACCGTACGCCCGCCGGGGGACGGTCAACTCGGGCGACATGTTTCCGAGTTGGAGTGCCGGACATGCGAGAAGGCCCCCCGCCTCAGCAAGGAGCCTTCTCGTCACGTACCCCCGACCGGATTCGAACCGGCGCTACCGCCTTGAGAGGGCGGCGTGCTAGGCCGCTACACAACGGGGGCCAGCGGGTGGAGCATTGAGCTGGGCTACCAGGACTCGAACCTAGAACAACGGAACCAGAAACCGTCGTGTTGCCAATTACACCATAGCCCAAGGGTGTTCGGACCTGCGTTTCTGCGTACCCCCGACCGGATTCGAACCGGCGCTACCGCCTTGAGAGGGCGGCGTGCTAGGCCGCTACACAACGGGGGCCCTAGCGATCCTGCATCGAGATGTCCGGGTGCGACCCGGAGAAATCGGAGAGAAGGATCTGTACCCCCGACCGGATTCGAACCGGCGCTACCGCCTTGAGAGGGCGGCGTGCTAGGCCGCTACACAACGGGGGCGTTGCAGAAGAACTCTGCGCTGGGCTACCAGGACTCGAACCTAGACTAACGGAACCAGAAACCGTCGTGCTGCCAATTACACCATAGCCCACCAAAACTCAACCCCCGACATGGGGGGCTTTGTTTGGGTTTGCGCCTTCCGGTCGGACCTTGCGGTTTCCGGGCGGCGCAGGAAGAACATTACCCGATGGGCGACGGCGCTCCAAAACGGGTATCGCCGCGCAGCAGGGCGGGAAGGCGGTCCAGACCGGTGATCGTCACCAGTTCGGGCCGCCCGCCGAGCCGGCCCCGGTCGAGCCAGACTCCGGCCAGTCCGGCGGCGGAGGCGCCGCCCGCGTCGATGTCGGGCTCGTTCCCGACGTACGCGACCTCGGCGGGGTCGAGTTCCAGGGAGTCGCACGCCGCGTGGAAGGCCGCGGCCTCGGGCTTGGAGACCCCCAGCTCGGCCGCGCACAGGACGGTCTCGAAGTAGTCGCGTACGCCGAGGGCGCGCAGCTTGCGGTCCTGGTTGTGGATGCTGGAGTTGGAGAGCACGGCCTGGCGGTAGTCGGGGGCCAGTGCGTCGAGGGCGGTGAGGGCGTCCGGGAAGAGCTTCCAGGCGGACTCGTAGCGCGCGACGTAGCGGTCGAACCAGGCGTCCGCGTCGGCGTCGCCGAGCGTCGGCGCGCCGATGAATTCCCGCACCCGGTCGCGGCGCTGTCCCTGGAAGGTGGTCGCGCCGTCGGCGAACCGGAGCCACTGGGCGTCGGTGATCTCGCGCCAGCGCTCCAGCGCCCGCTCGACGCCGCCGAACCGGTCGGCGATCCCCTCGGCCACGAGATGCAGCCGCATACCGGTGCGGTCCGCGGTCGTGTAGTCGAAGAGGGTGTCGTCGATGTCCCAGACGACGGCGCGGATAGGCATGCCCCGACCGTACGACAGAGCCGCGCGCACCCGCCCTCGGAGGGGTGGGGTCATGTGGTGGGCGGCTCGTCCCGGCGCGGGGCGACCTAGCGTGGCGCTCCCGCCTCACCCCTCCTGCACGAGGAAGTTGACCATGGTCCCCGATGTGGATCCGAATGTCTGCGAGAAGACCCCGGGAGCCGTCCGCGCGGCTCTGCGGAGACGGCCGGACTGGTTGCGGGCGTTCGAGCAGGAATGGCCGAGCACGGCGACCGACTTCGACCTGCCGGCGCTGACGGATGTCGTCGACAAGTGGTTCCCGCTCGCCCGTGCCTGCGCCACCCCCGGGTACCTGGACGACGTGGAGCACACCGTCAGGCGGATGACCGAGGGCAACACCGAGGGAATGGTCTTCTGGGACGCGGAAGGCAGGGCCTACGACGCCGAGAACAACCCGGTGGACGCCCAGAGGTGCGAATGAGCGCCTGCACGATCCGTTACGCGAACCGGGCGGCCCGCCGTCGGGCAGCGCTCACCGGGCCCCAACTCGTCGCGCTGTCCGCCCTGGAGAAGCGACTGGCCGTCAACCCGTACGGGGCGCCCGCGACGAGCGATCGGGACAACAGTTGGTCGGCGACGTTCGGCGGAGGTTTCGTGACGTACGTCGTGTCCAACCGCCACGTCATGATCAATGTGATCGACCTGGTGACTCTCCGACCAGGCCGACGGGGTACGGCGCGAGCGACGCCCGTGCGGTACGGCGCGGGCGGCGGGCCCGCGCCGTACCTCCTGGCCTGCTTACGCCGCGAGCTTCGCCAGCGTCGCGTCGATGCGGGACAGTGTCCGCTCCCTGCCCAGGATCTCCAGGGACTCGAAGAGCGGCAGCCCCACCGTGCGGCCGGTGACCGCGACGCGGACCGGGGCCTGGGCCTTGCCGAGTTTGAGGCCGTGCTCCTCGCCGGCCACCAGGACGGCGTTCTTCAGCGACTC
Organism: Streptomyces sp. NBC_01498; assembly: GCF_036327775.1. Taxonomy (NCBI): domain Bacteria; kingdom Bacillati; phylum Actinomycetota; class Actinomycetes; order Kitasatosporales; family Streptomycetaceae; genus Streptomyces; species Streptomyces sp. NBC_01498. The sequence continues at coordinate 1,795,974 of NZ_CP109598.1, forward strand.
CGCGCTCGACCAGTCCGCTTCCGCGAGCTTCGCGCGGGCCGTGGTCAGCAGGCCCGCCGGGTCGCCCTTCATCGCCTTCGTCCAGGACGCCTCGTCCTCGACCGGTTCCGGCAGGAAGAGGAAGTCGACGTTGGCCGTGATGTCCGAGAGCACCGTCACACGGGTCTGCGCGTGCGGGGCGATCGCCTCGAAGGCCGCCCGGTCGAAGTCCTCCGGTGCCCAGTTGGCGTACGGGGCGCGCAGCCAGGGCTCGCACGCCTCCATGAAGGTCTTCACGTCCAGCTGACGGATGTGGTCGGCGTTGATCGCCTCGGCCTTCTTCAGGTCGAAGCGGGCCGGGTTGGCGTTGACGTCGGTGATCTCGAAGGCGCCGACCATCTCGGCGACGGAGAACACGTCCTGGTCGGCGGCGAACGACCAGCCCAGCAGGGACAGGTAGTTGAGGAGCCCCTGGGGCAGGAAGCCGCGCTCGCGGTAGAGGTTGAGCGAGGACTGCGGGTCGCGCTTGGAGAGCTTCTTGTTGCCCTCGCCCATCACATACGGCAAGTGCCCGAACTGCGGCACGAAATGGGCCACGCCGAGCCCCATCAGCGCCTGGTAGAGGGCGATCTGACGGGGCGTGGAGGAGAGCAGGTCCTCGCCGCGCAGGACATGGGTGATCTCCATGAGCGCGTCGTCGACGGGGTTGACGAGAGTGTAGAGCGGCGCGCCGTTGGCGCGGACGATGCCGTAGTCGGGCACGTTCTCCGGGGTGAAGGTCAGCTCGCCGCGGACCAGGTCGGTGAAGGTGATCGGCCCGTCGGGCATCCGGAAGCGGACGATGGAGGTGCGGCCCTCGGCCTCGTAGGCGGCCCTCCGCTCGGCGCTCAGGTCGCGGCAGTGGCCGTCGTACCCGGAGGGGCGGCCCGCGGCGCGCGCGGCGTCCCGGCGGGCGTCCAGCTCCTCGGTGGTGCAGTAGCAGGGGTACGCGTGGCCGGCGGCGAGCAGCTTGTCGGCGATGTCGCGGTAGATGTCCATGCGCGCCGACTGGCGGTACGGGGCGTGCGGGCCGCCCACCTCGGGTCCCTCGTCCCAGTCGAGGCCGAGCCAGCGCAGCGAGTCGAGCAGCGCCTCGTACGACTCCTCGGAGTCGCGCGCGGCGTCGGTGTCCTCGATGCGCAGGACCAGGGTGCCGCCGTGGTGGCGGGCGAACGCCCAGTTGAAGAGGGCGGTGCGGACCAGGCCCACGTGGGGGTTGCCGGTCGGCGAGGGACAGAAACGTACGCGGACGGTCGCGTTAGCCACGCTTGATCACCTTGTTGGTGAGAGTGCCGATGCCTTCGATGGTGACGGCGACCTCGTCGCCGACGTTGAGGGGGCCGACCCCCGCGGGGGTGCCCGTGAGGATGACGTCGCCCGGAAGCAGGGTCATGGCCTCGGAGATGTGCACGACGAGGTCCTCGACGGAGCGGATCATGTCGCGGGTGCTGCCGAGCTGGCGCTGCTCGCCGTTGACGGTGCACTGGACGGCGAGGCCGTCGCGGACGGCGTCCAGGCCGACGGAGGTCTCCACCCAGGGGCCGAGCGGGCAGGCGGTGTCGAATCCCTTGGCGCGGGCCCACTGCTTCTCGCGCCGCTGGGTGTCGCGCGCGGTGATGTCGTTCGCGCAGGTGAATCCGAGGATGACGTCCTTGACGCGCTCGCGCGGGACCTCGCGGCACATGCGGCCGACGACGACGGCGAGTTCGGCCTCGTGGTGGACGTCGGAGGAGAACGAGGGGTACTCGATCGCGTCCCCGGAGCCGATCACCGAGGTGGTGGGCTTGAAGAAGGTGATCGGTGCCTCGGGTACCTCGTTGCCCATCTCCGCGGCGTGCGCCGCGTAGTTGCGGCCGACGGCCACGACCTTGTTGGGGAGCACGGGCGGGAGCAGCCGGACCTTGCTCAGCGGGACCTTGGTGCCGGAGAGTTCGAAGTCGGCGTACGGAATGCCCTTGATGATGTCGAGGACGAGGCCGGCGGCCCTGCCGCCGGTGCCGTCCTCCTCGACCGCGCCGAAGGCGACATTGCCGTCGATGGAGAATCTGGCGATGCGCACGGGTAGCTGTCGCCCCTCACTTTGCTGCTGGCTGATCCGACCGGAGACTGACGTCCCAGGCTAGCGCGGTGAGGGGTGGGGTCCGACGCGGTGCCGCGCGGCGGCCGGCCGGTAGGGCGCCGAGGCCGGCGCGGTGCGGCGCCGCCGGGGGCGGTGTCCTGGTCTCCGTACCGGGCCCGGATCTACGATGTTGTCCCCGGCGCCGCGGGGGCGTCCGTCCTTACGGGGCGACGGGGGCGTCGATCAGCGTCGTACGGCGCGGGTTGGCCGTGCGGACCGGCAGGTCGACGGAGTGTTCCGGCGGCGCGGGCGGCAGAAGTTCGCCGGCGTCGGTCAGGTTCGCCAGGGTGGTGCGGCGGGGGTTGGCGGTGTTGCGGAACATCTTCGTCATCTTCATCGGTTGCTTCAGACCTTGTCGGGGTACGGGTGCTCAGGAAGCACCAGTTGTCGGATGTGCCGTCCCTGTAAAGCGTCAGGCTAAACACGAGATTCCCCGCGGAAGACTGGACCACCCAACGATCTCCATGTGAGTTTGCTCACGACCTGCCGGGCAATTCGCCCATCACGGGCAGTGGTCGAGACCGATGGAAACGGACATTGCCTTATCGAACGCTTCATTCCGCTCCTGATCATCAGGACTGGGGCACCCTTCACCCCCCGGGGACTCGTTCCGGTACGTCCACTTCCTCCCTGAACCCGCTCTACCGATCGTCACACTTTCCTCACAACGCGTCACACAGGTCACAGCCCGGTACGCGGCCCTTGTTGGAGATCCTGCTCTGTGCTGAAATTCCGAGCACCGCCGCGGGTTTAAGAGGCCGGCGCGTAAGAGGCGCGACGCGGCGCCGAGTGGCATGCGGGGAAGGGGAGCATCGCCGGTCACTCATACGACCACCTTGGAGCGCGTTCTGCGCTCCACGACGCCGACACCGTTCCGCCGTTCTGCGGAGGGACGCCTGGTCCAGAGGTTGCGACGCTAGTGCAGGGACGTTTCAAGAGGGATAGCAGCGCTGCGGCGGAGCAGGAGCCCCGCGGCGGAACCGACCGCGGCTCCTCGCCCCAGCACGCCCAGAACCCGGGCCCGGGACCGGCCGGCAAGGGTGGTGACCGGGGTGCCCAGCCCGTTACGGCGCAGGGCGGCGACGCCCCGAACTCCGCGCCCAAGTCGGCGTCGACCGACGCCGGTTCGCGAATAGCGCTGCGCAACTGGCGCATCAGCACCCGTCTGGTGGCACTGCTGACCCTTCCGGTGGTCGCGGCGACCACCCTGGGCGGGCTGCGTATCAACGAATCCCTCAACGACATGCAGCAGTTGGAGCACATGCAGCTGCTGACCAAGATGACCAAGGAGGCGACCGCCCTCGCCACCGCGCTCCAGGCGGAGCGCGACGAGTCGGCGGGGCCGCTCACCAACGGCACGGACGCCACGGACTTCGCCATCCAGAACGGCCGTACCACCACGGACCGGGCCAAGAAGGCGTTCCTGGCCGCCACCGTGGACATCGGGAACACCGACGGCGACCAGGCGCTGGAGTCGATCCGCGCCAACGTCAGCCAGATCGCGACCCAGGTCAACAAGATCCAGGAGATCCGCAAGGACGCGTACGCCACGGAGACGTCGCACTCCCTGACGGTCGACGCGTACAGCGGTCTGATCGACGCGCTGCTGAGCCTCTCGCAGGACATGGCGCAGGCGACCAACAACCCGGAGATGATCAAGCGCACCCGCGCCCTGGCGGCCTTCTCCTCCGCCAAGGAGTACGCCTCGATCCAGCGCGCGATCATCGCCTCGGCGCTGCCCGCCGACCCCGACCAGAAGGGCGATCTCAACGACAACGACCGCCTGTACGGTCTCGCGGCGGCCACCAAGGGCACCAACGCCCTCGCGTCGTTCGACGCCCTGTACGAGTCGATGGGCGGCGACGCCGAGGAGCTGACGCAACCGCTCAGCGGCAAGGGCAACCCCGAGATCAACGCCGCCGACGAGTACGCCCAGCGGGTGCTGGGCGTCTCCGGCGGCATGGCGGGGCTGCCGAACCGCTCGTACCTGGACTGGACCGACCAGGCCACCGCCAAGATCTTCGCGATGAACACCATCGAGAAGACGCTGCTCGGCGAGATGGAGAACAAGGCGCGTCAGCTGCGCGAGAAGTCGCAGCAGGACGCGTTCGTCAACGGCGCGCTGATCCTGCTCGTCCTCGGTGTCTCGCTGGTCGGCGCGTTCGTCGTCGCCCGCTCCATGATCCGCTCGCTGCGGCGCCTCCAGGAGACGGCCACCAAGGTCGCCCAGGACCGGCTGCCCGAGCTGGTCAAGCAGCTCTCCGAGACCGACCCGCAGGACGTGGACACCTCCGTCGAGTCCGTCGGTGTGCACTCCCGGGACGAGATCGGAAAGGTCGCCGCGGCCTTCGACGACGTGCACCGCGAGGCGGTCCGGCTGGCCGCCGAGCAGGCGCTGCTGCGGGGCAACGTCAACGCGATGTTCACCAACCTGTCGCGCCGCAGCCAGGGCCTGATCCAGCGTCAGCTGTCGCTGATCTCCGAACTGGAGTCCCGCGAGGCCGACCCGGACCAGCTGTCCTCGCTGTTCAAGCTGGACCACCTCGCGACCCGTATGCGCCGTAACGGTGAGAACCTGCTGGTCCTCGCCGGTGAGGAGCCGGGCCGCCGCTGGACGCGCCCCGTGCCGCTGGTCGACGTGCTCCGTGCCGCCGCCTCCGAGGTGGAGCAGTACGAGCGGATCGAACTGGCCTCGGTGCCCACCACCGAGGTGGCCGGCCGCGTCGTCAACGACCTTGTGCACCTGCTCGCCGAGCTGCTGGAGAACGCGACGTCGTTCTCCTCGCCGCAGACCAAGGTCCGGGTCACCGGTCACGCGCTGCCCGACGGGCGGGTGCTCGTCGAGATCCACGACACCGGCATCGGCCTCTCCCCCGAGGACCTGGCCGCGATCAACGAACGGCTCGCCTCGCCGCCCACCGTGGACGTCTCGGTGTCGCGCCGCATGGGTCTGTTCGTGGTCGGCCGGCTGTCGCTGCGGCACGGCATCAGGATTCAGCTGCGCCCGTCCGACTCCGGCGGCACCACCGCGCTCGTCATGCTGCCCGTCGATGTCGCCAACGGCGGCCGGAAGCCTCCGCCGCGCCCCGGCGCCGGCGCGCAGAACGGCGCGGGCGGACCGGTGTCCGCCGGTCAGGGCGGCCCCGGTGGCGGCCAGCAGTCCGGCATCGCCGCGGGACTCGCGGGCGGCGCCGCCGGAGCGGGCCGGCTGAGCACCCCGCCGCAGCGTGGCCAGGTCGGCGCAGGTACGGGGCCCCGTGCCGCGCTGCCGGCCCGGAACGGGGCACAGAACGGTCTGCCCACCCGGCCGCAGTCCGGTCCGCCGCAGGACCCGCAGCGCCGGGGGCCGGGCCAGGGCCCGGAACTGCCGTCGGGGCAGCCGAACCTGTTCGGCAGCAGCCCCCGCGACCAGGCCGCGCCCGGTCGTCCGAATCCTCAGGCGGCCCCCGGTGGCCGGCCGAACGGCCCGGTGCCGCAGGCCGGTGGCCGGCTGGCCCGGCCCGGTCAGAGCCTGTCCAGCCCGAACGGGCGGGGCGGTCCCGGTGGCCCCGGCGGTCGCGACCGCGACGCCTTCGCACAGGGCGCCACGGGCCCGGCGGGCGGGCCTCCGCCGGTCGACCGCGGCCGTCAGCTGCCGCCGCCCGGCGGGCCCCGCGCGGAGCTGCCCGGGGGCGCGCCGCGCCCGCCGCAGCGTCCCGCCGCCTCCGGCTGGTCCGGCGAACAGCAGCCGGGACAGCGGCGGTTCTCCCAGGACACGCCGCGCGGCCACGAGGAGACCGAGAACACGGGTCAGTTCGCCGTGCCGCCGCCCGGACCGGGCGGCCGGGGCCCCAGCTCCACCGCCGAGTTCCCGCGTCCCGACTTCGACGGTCCGCGACCGGACCTGAACAACGGCGCGGGCGGCGCGGGCGGATTCGGTGACACCGGTTCCCACCCCGTGCTCAACTCGGGCGACGTCAATGGCGGTTGGCAGAACCAGGGGCAGCAGGGGCAGGGCCAGGACGCCGCGTCCACGGCCGCGTTCCCCCGCCCCGACTTCGACGCGCCCCGTCCCCCGGCGTCCGCGCCCGGCTCCGACCTCTTCGGCCGGACCCCGCCGCCCGCACCGGGTGGTCCGGGAGCCGACCAGGGCCAGGACTACGGCAGGACCCAGGGTCCGGGTCAGGACTACGGCCAGGGCTTCGGCCAGAACGGCGTGAACGGTGCCGACTTCGGCGCACCGCGCCCGCCCCTCGGCGCGCTTCCCCCGCAACCGCAGCCGGAGGCACTGCCCCCGGCCGGGCCGGGGGACGGCCGTACGCCGCTGTTCGACACGCTGGAGACCAACTGGTTCCACGGGCAGCACAGCGCCCAGGCGGCGCAGTCCGACGCGCCCCGGCAGCCCTTCCCGCCGCACTCCCCGGAGGGCCTGGCCGACCCGTCGGTCTCCTCCCCTCCCCCGATGCCGCAACGGCAGCCGGCGAACGGCGGCGCCAACGGCAACGGCGCCGTCACGTCCTCCTGGCGCACGTCACCCAACGACGAGCTGGTACGCCAGGCCGAGCGGGTCAAGAAGCCCGCGGCGGGCGGGATCACCACCTCAGGTCTGCCTCGGCGGGTCCCTCGTGCCAACCTGGTACCGGGAACCGCTCAGGAGCAGAGCAACCAGACCGGTCCGCAGGTCTCGCGTGCGCCAGACGACGTACGCGGCCGGCTGACCAACCTTCGCCGGGGCATTCAGCAGGGTCGTCAGGCCGGCGGCCGAACCGCCGACAGCTCGACGACCGGCAGTTTCAACCTCGGCCCCTCTCACCAGCAGGAGCGTTAGTTGAGTCCGATGAGCCAGGCGGCGCAGAATCTGAACTGGTTGATCACCAACTTTGTGGACAACACCCCAGGGGTGTCCCACACAGTGGTCGTATCCGCCGACGGACTGCTGCTGGCCATGTCCGAGGGTTTCCCGCGGGACCGTGCCGATCAACTCGCGGCCGTCGCCTCCGGGCTGACCTCACTGACCGCCGGGGCCTCCCGGATCTTCGAGGGCGGCCCGGTCACCCAGACCGTCGTGGAGATGGACCGCGGGTTCCTCTTCCTGATGTCCGTCTCCGACGGTTCGTCGCTGGCGGTGCTCGCGCATCCCGACTGCGACATCGGCCTCGTGGGCTACGAGATGGCCCTCCTGGTCGACCGGGCAGGCACGGTGCTGACACCGGACCTGCGCGCCGAGCTCCAGGGGAGCCTGCTGCACTGAGGCTCTCAGGTACCGCCCACAGCGCCAACCACCGTCAGGCCGCGAACCGGCCCCACCCCGGCCCAGTCAGACGGCACGCAGACTTCTTGCTGTCACGCCCGGAGGATTCATGACCCCGCCACCCGCCTCTCACGATCCGTACGGCGCCTCAGTCGACGCGTCCTACGGACTTGAGGGCGACCAGCCGTTGGTACGTCCGTACGCCATGACCGGCGGCCGGACGCGCCCGCGGTACCAGCTCGCCATCGAGGCACTGGTCAGCACGACGGCCGACCCGGCGCATCTCGCCGGTCTGCTTCCCGAGCACCAGAGGATCTGCCACCTCTGCCGTGAGGTGAAGTCCGTCGCCGAGGTGTCGGCGCTGCTGTCCATGCCGCTCGGTGTGGCCCGCATCCTCGTGGCCGACTTGGCAGAGGCCGGCATGGTGGCCATCCACCAGCCGGGTAACGGAGAGGCCGGCGGAACGCCGGATGTGACACTGCTCGAAAGGGTGCTCAGTGGACTTCGCAAGCTCTAGCGGCGGAGCGGCACGCTCCACGACCTCCGCGAAGATCGTGGTGGCGGGCGGCTTCGGCGTGGGCAAGACCACGTTCGTCGGCGCCGTCTCGGAGATCAACCCGCTGCGTACCGAAGCCGTCATGACCAGCGCCTCCGCCGGCATCGACGACCTCACCCACACCGGGGACAAGACCACCACCACGGTGGCCATGGACTTCGGCCGCATCACCCTCGACCAGGACCTGATCCTGTACCTGTTCGGCACCCCCGGACAGGACCGCTTCTGGTTCATGTGGGACGACCTCGTACGCGGCGCCATCGGTGCCATCGTGCTGGTCGACACCCGCCGCCTCGCCGACTGCTTCCCCGCCGTCGACTACTTCGAGAACTCCGGCCTCCCCTTCGTCATCGCCCTCAACGGCTTCGACGGACACCAGCCCTACACCCCCGAGGAAGTACGCGAGGCGCTCCAGATCGGGCCGGACGCCCCGATCATCACCACCGACGCCCGCCACCGCGCGGACGCCAAGAGCGGACTCATCACCCTGGTCGAGCACGCCCTCATGGCGCGGCTCAAGTAGACGTATCCGTACGGCGGTTGCCGTAGCCGAAACCCCGCGCGGGCTGTGTCGTTCGACATAGCCCGCGCTGGTGTTCATAACGTTTCGAGAGAGAATTCACGCCTCTCGGACACCCGACGCGTTCGGGTGGTATCCCTGTGCTCATGTCGCCCTCGTCTTTTGACGAGGCTCGTTCTTTATGCCCGATTTATCGGCGGTATGGGCTGGTCGGAGTGGCTGATTTCCGCTGTTTGGAACGGGGCCGCCTCACGTGCTGGAATTCGATGAACTCCCGAGTAGTACAGCCCTGAACGAAAAACGGCACAGCAGCAGGTGCCGACGCCGAGAGGTTGTTGGTCGAGTGAGGCGCAGCAAGACGAGCACCGCGGAACGGGCGGCACGGGGCAACTTCACCCCGCCGCGGCGAACGGCGGGGCCGCCTGCGGACGCGTCCGGGAAGCCGCCGGTCCCCGGCAGTACCAGCCGGCTGGCGCCACGCAACTGGCGGGTGCCTACCCGGCTCAACGCGATCCTCCTCATACCGGTCCTGGTCGGCCTGGTCATGGGCGGTTTCCAGGTCAAGGCGTCCGTCGACACCTGGCAGGAGGCGCAGGACGCGGAGCGCACCGCGCTGGTCGTCCGGGCCGCGTCCGAGTACGGCCAGGCCCTGCTCAACGAGCGCGACCTGACCGCTCAGCCGCTGCTGACGAACCAGCGCGACGCCAAGGCGGTCGTGGACGCCCGCGCGGCGACCGACGCGGCGAAGGCCGGCTTCGACCGCGCCGTACGGTCCATGCCGGACACGGCGGGCCTGGAGCGGCGGCTGCGCCTCTTCCGCGGCGAGGAGCCGAAGCTGGAGGCGATCCGCCAGACCGCGTACACGGCGGGCGTCGAGACCCCGGACAAGTCCGGGCGCAGCGGCGGCCCGGTGGCGACCGAAGAGGGTTATGTGCTGGTCCAGCACTCCCTCATGGAGTTCTCCAACGAACTGGGTCTCGGCACCGGCAACATCACCAGCTACGGCCGCACCGTCTACGCCATCCAGCTCTCCAAGGCCGCCGCCTCGCTCCAGCGGTCCATCGGTCTGCACCTCCTGGTGCGGCCGAGCGAGAAGCCGGCGGTCCGCGCGGGCCAGTCGATCGCGTTCTCGTCGTACGCGTACCTGGAGGACATCGCGCTCGCCGAGTACGTCTCCGGCGGTACGGACGCGGACACGGCCAAGCTCCGGAAGGTCATGACGGCCCAGGCCGTCGAGGGCGCCAAGCGGCTGGCGACGGCGCGGCAGCAGGCCGCGGCGGCGGGTGAGAAGTTCGTCGCCCCGCCGGCCGTGGACGGCTCGGTGGTCGACGGCATGGTCGCCGCGATCGCCACCGGTGACAGCCCGGCCCTGCTGGAGGAGCGCGGCGTCACGCCCGGAGCGTGGATGGCCGCGACGACCGCCGAGTTCGACGGCTACACGATCATCGAGAAGGACCTGGTCGACAACGCGGTCGGCGACGCGGCGCAGATCGCCGACGGCGCCCGCAACGACGCCGTCCTCAACGGCGCGATCGTGGTGATCGCCCTGCTGGCCGCCTTCGTGCTGGCAGGCATGATGGCGCGGCAGATGAGCCGGTCGATGCGCCAGCTCCGTACGGCGGCCTTCGGCATCGCCGAGCAGCGGCTGCCGATGCTGGTCGACCAGCTGTCCCGGACCGAGCCGGGCCGGGTCGACACCCGGGTCCAGCCGATCCCGATCGACTCCAGGGACGAGATCGGCGAGGTCGCGCGCGCCTTCGACCAGGTGCACCGGGAGGCGGTCCGGCTGGCCGCCGAGCAGGCCATGCTCCGGGGCAACGTCAACGCGATCTTCACCAATCTGTCGCGGCGCAACCAGTCGCTGATCGAGGGCCAGCTGACCCTGATCACGGAGCTGGAGAACAACGAGGCCGAGCCGGAGCAGCTGGAGAACCTCTTCAAGCTGGACCACCTCGCGACCCGTATGCGCCGCAACGGCGAGAACCTGCTGGTCCTCGCCGGTGAGGAGCCGGGCCGCCGGTGGAACCAGCCGGTGCCCCTGGTCGACGTGCTGCGCGCCGCCTCCTCCGAGGTGGAGTCGTACGAGCGCATCGAGCTGAGCGGGGTGCCGGAGACCGAGATCCACGGTCAGGCCGTGACCGACCTCGTGCATCTGCTCGCCGAGCTGCTGGAGAACGCCACGACGTTCTCCTCCCCCCAGACCAAGGTGCGGGTGACGGCGACCCGGCTGCCGGACGGCCGGGTGATGATCGAGATCCACGACAAGGGCATCGGTCTCACCGCCGACGACTTCGCCGACATCAACCACAAGCTGGCCAACCCGCCCACCGTGGACGCCGCGGTGTCCCAGCGGATGGGTCTGTTCGTGGTCGGCCGGCTGGCGGACCGGCACGGTGTACGGGTGCAGTTGCGGCCCTCGGGCGAGCAGGCGGGCACCACGTCGCTGGTCATGCTCCCGGACGCGATCACCCACGGTGGCGGCGGCGAGCAGCTTCCGCCGGACGACTTCACGGTCTCGCAGATCATTCCGGAGCAGCGGGGCGCGGCGTTCGAGCCGGAGTCGGGGGCGTTCTCGACGCCCATGCTGACGGCGGCCGAACTCGGCTTCGACGATTCGCGCTACGACGACGGCTCCGGGACACCGGGCGCCGACCCGCGCAGTCTCGACCCGGTGAACCGCTCCCTGATGCGCGACGAGCGCCGTGCGGCGCTGGGCGGGGGCACCGCCCCGGGGCTGCCGGGTTCCGGGCAGCCGCTGTACGGCGACCAGGTGGACGGGCAGTACCGCGAGGGGGCGGACGGGCAGTTCGCCCCGCAGGAGGCGCCGTACGAGCAGAACGGCTACGCCGCCGACCGGAACGGCGCCGAGGCCGGGCAGGGCTACCAGGGCGCGGGCTACGACGCGTACGGCACCGGGGGCGGCTACCCGGCGGGCGGTGAGGGGTACGGCACCCCCGACGGCTATCCGGAGCAGCAGGACCCGCTGGGCGGCCCCTATCCGGAGGCGGGCCAGGACGCCGCGCGGTCGAACGGTGCGGGTTCCGGGGACCTGTTCGCGCCGCAGGCCAACCAGGGTGGCTGGAGTGACCCGAGTGGCTATCAGGGCGGTTACGAGTCGGCGGGGCAGCCCGATGCGGAATCGCCGAACGGCGCCGCGCCGGACTCCGGGGACCGCGTAGAATTCGAACGGCCGGGGCCCTCCCCGAGCACCAGTCACACCTTGACCGGAGCCGGTCTGCCGCGCCGCGGCGGTCCGGCGAAGTCCCCGAAGCCGGGGCCGGGGTCGTGGGAGACCACCGGTGGGGGCGACGGACAGCAGAACGGACACGACAACGGCGGGGTCGATCTCTTCGGCCGTGCCCCTCGGCCGGCCGGTACGCCGGAGGAGCCGGCGGGCGCCGACCGGCGGACACCGTCCCCCGGGACCCATCGGAAGAACGACACCCACGAGACGACGTACGCACCGGCGACCCCGCAGTCGCGGAACGGGCTGAGTGACGCGGACGGCAGCGACGACTGGCGTTCGACCAACGACGCGCGGTGGCAGCGGGCCGAGAAGCTCCGAGAGCCCAAGGCGGGCGGGATCACCCCGTCGGGTCTTCCCCGGCGCGTTCCCAAGGCCAACCTGATCGAGGGAACGGCGGAGGCGACGCCGCAGACGGGGCCCCAGGTCTCGCGAGCGCCGGAGGACATCCGTGGCAGGCTGAGCAGCCTGCGGCGGGGCGTCCAGCGGGGCCGCGACGCCAACGCGGGCAACACCGGAGCGACGGAAACGGGGACGGATACGAACGGACCGGGCCGAGGCCCGGGCGGTACCTACCACCAGGAGCGTTAGTGTGAGCCCGATGAGCCAGGCGGCGCAGAATCTCAACTGGTTGATCACCAACTTCGTGGACCACACCCCTGGGGTGTCCCACACCGTGGTGGTCTCCGCCGACGGACTCCTGCTGGCCATGTCCGAGGGTTTCCCGCGGGACCGCGCCGACCAACTGGCTGCTGTCGCCTCCGGGTTGACCTCGCTGACCGCCGGGGCCTCCCGGATCTTCGAGGGCGGTGCCGTGACCCAGACCGTGGTCGAGATGGAGCGCGGCTTCCTGTTCCTCATGTCGGTCTCGGACGGCTCCTCGCTGGCCGTCCTCGCGCACCCCGACGCCGACATCGGCCTGGTGGGTTACGAAATGGCTCTGCTCGTCGACCGGGCGGGAACGGTGCTGACGCCGGACCTGCGCGCCGAACTCCAGGGAAGTCTTCTCAACTAACAGACAGACAGTGCGTTTCGCGCCATTGCACCATAGGGTTCGTGGCGCGACTCCACACGACAGTTACCGGCGACCGGAGTCGGAGGAGGAAACGGTGGCGACACCCCCAGGCGGACATCCTTACGAGGGTGGCCGACAGGTACCGGGTGATCATGCCCGGAACCACTTCAACTCCCCCTCCACGCCGGGCGGAAACGGCGGCCGGGGCGGGCAGTGGGACGGCGGCGGGCAGTCGTACGACCCGCTGGGGCAGCCGTACCAGCAGCCCCAACAGCCGTACGGACAGCAGCCGTCGTACGGTCAGGGACCCCAACAGCCGTACGGGCGGCAGGCGTCGTACGATCAGGGGTCTCAACAGCCGTACGGCCAGCGGCCCTCGTACGGTCAGGGACAGCCACACAGTCAGCAGGCACAGCCGAGGCGCCGTCAGGAGCCGGAGTACGCCACGCACAACCCGTTGGTACGTCCGTACGCCATGACCGGCGGCCGGACGCGCCCGCGGTACCAGCTCGCCATCGAGGCACTGGTCAGCACGACGGCCGATCCGTCGCGGCTGCAAGGGCAGTTGCCCGAGCACCAGCGGATCTGCCGACTCTGTTTCGAGATCAAATCGGTCGCCGAGATTTCGGCACTGCTCTCCATCCCCCTGGGCGTCGCCCGGATCCTCGTAGCCGACCTGGCGGAGGCCGGACTTGTCGCCATTCACCAACCCGGCGGCGACGAGACCGCCGGGGGCCAACCAGATGTGACACTGCTCGAAAGGGTGCTCAGTGGACTTCGCAAGCTCTAGCGGCGGTGCAGCCCGCTCAACCACCAGCGCGAAGATCGTGGTGGCGGGCGGCTTCGGCGTGGGCAAGACCACGTTCGTCGGCGCCGTCTCGGAGATCAACCCGCTGCGTACCGAAGCCGTCATGACCAGCGCCTCCGCCGGCATCGACGACCTCACCCACACCGGGGACAAGACCACCACCACGGTGGCCATGGACTTCGGCCGCATCACCCTCGACCAGGACCTGATCCTGTACCTGTTCGGCACCCCCGGACAGGACCGCTTCTGGTTCATGTGGGACGACCTCGTACGCGGCGCCATCGGCGCCGTCGTCCTCGTCGACACCCGCCGCCTCGCCGACTGCTTCCCCGCCGTCGACTACTTCGAGAACTCCGGCCTCCCCTTCGTCATCGCCCTCAACGGCTTCGACGGACACCAGCCCTACACCCCCGACGAGGTACGCGAGGCGCTCCAGATCGGCCCCGACACCCCGATCATCACCACCGACGCCCGCCACCGCGCGGACGCCAAGAGCGGACTCATCACCCTGGTCGAACACGCCCTCATGGCGCGGCTGCGTTAGTTCCGTCCGTCCGGGCCGCGCGCGTCCGGACCGATGCCGCGAAAGGCCCCGTACTCCTCGGAGTGCGGGGCCTTCGCCGTTCCCCCGCCCGCCGGCCCGTGCGGGGCTCCGAGCGCGACACCGTCGCCGCCGCCGACACCGACACCGACACCGACACGGGCGCACCGGCACAGACGCACCGACACGGACGGCGACGTGCCGGAGCCCCGCACGGTGGTCCGTGCGGGGCTCCTGTCGTACGTACGGGCGCCGGGGCGCCCCGTGCTCAGCCCTGCCAGCTGTGCGGGGCCCGGAAGCCCGGCGTGCGCTCCAGACGGCGCCAGCCGGCCGTCGAGCGGCCACGGTGCGACGGGGCGGTGTCCGCGCCGGTACGGGCGGCGGCGCGGGCCATCAGGACGGCGGTGATGGCGGCCAGCTCCTCGGGGCCGGCCTGGCCCTTCTCGACGCGGAGCAGGGAGCTGTCGGCGCGGAGCGGGGTGACGTCTGCGGAATCGTTCATCGGGCTCGTGTCTCCGTCTTCTCGGCGGGCGGGCGGCTGTGCCGGGGGCGGCGGCGTGGGCGGCAGGGCCGCCGCACCCCGCGGGGGCGCGCTCACTGCGGGGGGTTGCCGTGTTTGCGGGACGGCAGGTCGGCGTGCTTCGTACGGAGCATCGTGAGGGCCGAGACGAGGACCTCACGGGTCTCGGCCGGGTCGATGACGTCGTCGACCAGCCCGCGCTCCGCGGCGTAGTAGGGGTGCATCAGCTCGGCCTTGTACTCCTTGACCATGCGTACCCGCATGGCCTCGGGGTCCTCGGCGTCGGCGATCTGCTTGCGGAAGATGACGTTGGCGGCGCCCTCCGCGCCCATCACCGCGATCTCGTTGGTGGGCCAGGCGAAGGTGAGGTCGGCGCCGATGGACTGGGAGTCCATGACGATGTAAGCACCGCCGTACGCCTTGCGCAGGATGAGCGAGATCCGGGGGACGGTGGCGTTGCAGTACGCGTAGAGCAGCTTCGCCCCGTGGCGGATGATGCCGCCGTGCTCCTGGTCGACACCGGGCAGGAAGCCGGGCACGTCCAGCAGCGTCACGATCGGGATGTTGAAGGCGTCGCACATCTGCACGAAGCGAGCGGCCTTCTCGGACGCCTCGATGTCCAGGACGCCCGCCAGCGACTGCGGCTGGTTGGCGACGATGCCCACGACCTGGCCGCCGAGCCGGGACAGCGCGCAGATGATGTTGGTCGCCCAGCGTTCGTGGATCTCCAGGAAGTCGCCGTCGTCGACGAGCTCCTCGATGACCTTGCGCATGTCGTAGGGGCGGTTGCCGTCGGCCGGTACCAGGTCGAGCAGCACGTCGGAGCGGCGGTCGGCCGGGTCCTCGGACTCGGCGGCGGGCGGGTTCTCCCGGTTGTTGGAGGGGAGCATCGACAGGAGGTAGCGGACCTCCGCGATGCAGGTCTCCTCGTCGTCGTACGCGAAGTGCGCGACGCCCGACGTCTCGGCGTGCACGTCCGCGCCGCCCAGACCGTTCTGGGTGATCTCCTCGCCCGTGACCGCCTTGACGACGTCGGGGCCGGTGATGAACATCTGCGACGTCTCACGGACCATGAACACGAAGTCGGTGAGGGCGGGGCTGTACGCGGCGCCGCCGGCGCACGGGCCGAGCATCACGCTGATCTGCGGGATGACACCGGACGCCCGGGTGTTGCGCTGGAAGATGCCGCCGTAGCCGGCGAGCGCGGAGACGCCCTCCTGGATACGGGCGCCCGCGCCGTCGTTGAGCGAGACCAGCGGGGCACCGGCCGCGATGGCCATGTCCATGATCTTGTGGATCTTGGTGGCGTGGGCCTCACCGAGAGCGCCGCCGAAGATCCGGAAGTCGTGCGCGTAGACGAAGACCGTACGGCCCTCGACCGTGCCCCAGCCGGTGATCACACCGTCCGTGTACGGCTTCTTGGCCTCCAGGCCGAACCCGGTGGCCCGGTGCCTGCGCAGCTGTTCGACCTCTCGGAACGAGCCCTCGTCGAGCAGCAGCGCAATGCGCTCGCGGGCCGTCAGCTTGCCCTTCGCGTGCTGCGCCTCGGTGGCGCGTTCGCTCGGGCCGCTCAGTGCCTGCTGCCGCAGCGAGTGCAACTCGGCCACGCGCCCACGGGCGTCGACGGGCTCACTCGGCGTCTGGTCCACAACGGTCATGTATCGACCCTACGAAGAACGGAGCGAAAAAGCCGCCGTCGACTCCGCACAGTCTCCTGACCGGATTCCTGGTGGAGCCGGACAGAACCGGGGCGTGCGGGGCCCGGTTCGACAGCCTGATACCCCTCGTGCTTGTGAGGTTCCTCCAGATGTCGGGTGGATGTCGGGCGGCGGCCGGTCGCGGGGGTGTGGGGAGTCGGGGCGTGGCCGGGGGCGGGGGCGGCCACGGGGCCGGGTGCGGGCGGGCGGACGGCGCGGCCCGATCGCGGGCGGCGGGTGGGGTCGGCCACGGTCGGGTGGCGGGCGGGGTGACGGACGCCGGTGCCGCTGTGGCCGATGTGGCCGATGTGAAGACCCTCGAACGAATGAGAGCGCTCTCAGCAACACCCTTGACGCGTCCCGGACACGTGACGAGAGTGGGGGACGCAGACCCGGGCGCGTGCCCCCCACACGCCGCGCCCGGCCGCGATCCCCCCACATCTCAGGAGAACTTCCGTGATTTCGCGCAGGATGTTTCTGACCGGCACGGCCGCCGCGGCGACGGCGCTCACCTACCCCGCCTGGGGAAGCGCTCTCAGCCCCCGCGCCAACGCCGCCGAGACCTGTGAACTGGCCCTGGTCAACAAGTCGTTGCCCGGCTCGGTCAACGCGTACGTCACCGGCCACGAGCAGGGCACCGACCGCTGGGTGCTGCTCCGCGCCGACGGCAGTGTCTACCGGCCGGAGTCGCCCGCCGAGGCCAACACCCCGCTGCCGGCCGACTGCGCCATTCCGCTGGGCGCGGCGGGCGGCGCCGCGGTGACGATGACGCTGCCCCAGATGTACGGCGCCCGCGTCTACTTCGTACGGGACGACACGCTGGACTTCTTCCTCAACCCGGGCCCGTCCCTGGTCGAACCCGCGTTCGCGAGCGAGGACGACCCCAACTACGGCCGTACATGGTCGTTCTGCGAGTTCACCTTCAACCCGCAGCAGCTGTACTCCAACATCAGCTACGTCGACCTGGTGACCGCGCTGCCCATCGGCATCACCCTGGAGGGCGACGCGACGCACGAGGTCGCCCCGCTGCCCGACGGCGCGCTCCAGAAGATCGCCGACGGACTGACGGCGCAGGCGGCGGCCGACGGGCAGCCGTGGGACTCGCTGATCACCCGTGGCGCCGACGGCCAGGTGCTGCGGGTCATCGCCCCGCAGAACGCCATGGCGCCGTACTTCGACCGGCCCGACGAGATGCCGTTCCGGGACGTCTTCGACGGCTACATCGAGCAGGTCTGGCAGAAGTACGCCGCCGAGGACCTGAAGATCGACCTCCAGGGCGGGCGCGGCGTGCTGGCCGGCCGGGTCGCGGGAGACACGCTCACCTTCGCGGGCGGCCACACCTTCTCGCGGCCGGTCTCGAAGGACATCTTCACCTGCAACCACGGCCCCTTCACCAACAACCCGGGCGACTCGGACGACAAGAAGGGGCTCCTGGCGCGGCTGGCGGCCGGCTTCAACCGCTCGACGCTGCTCACCCACCCGGACCAGCCGAACGGCGCCACGGCGGCGGACTACTACCGGGACCCGTCCACCAATCACTGGGCACGGCTGCTGCACGAGAACACCCCGATCGGCTACGCGTTCCCGTACGACGACGTACGGCCGGACGGCGAGCCGGACGTCTCGGGCGCG
Organism: Streptomyces sp. NBC_01498; assembly: GCF_036327775.1. Lineage (NCBI taxonomy): Bacteria > Bacillati > Actinomycetota > Actinomycetes > Kitasatosporales > Streptomycetaceae > Streptomyces > Streptomyces sp. NBC_01498. The sequence goes on from NZ_CP109598.1 coordinate 1,813,874, forward strand.
GCGCACGACGGGAACCCGGTGCGCTTCACCGTGTCGGTCGGTTCCTGAGCCACGGCGCCGGGCCATTCCCGGCGGTGCCCCGTCACCCCTCCTCCCTGGGGTGACGGGGCACTGTCGTGTGCGCCCGGGGTCGACCCGGTCGGCGCGAACCCGGTCGGCGCGAACCCGGTCGGCGCGAACCCGGTCGACGGGGTCACCCGATGGGCGGCGGTCACCCGATCGGCGGAAGATGTTGAAATTTGAACGAGACGGGTCTACGCTGACGTCAGTTGAACCTTAAACAACTACCGCACCAGGAGATGCCATGTCCCTCTTCAGCCGCAAGTCCGAGTCCGCCGCCACCACCGGCTCCGCCACCGCCGTCGCCGAGGTCAACCCCGAGCTGGCCGCGCTGACCGGTGACTACACCATCGACCCGACGCACACCAGCATCGGCTTCACCGTGCGCCACGCCATGGTCACCAACGTCCGCGGCGTCTTCGGCACGCACGAGGGCACCCTGAGCCTGGACGGCTCGAAGCCGGAGAACTCGACCGCGTCCATCGACGTGGAGCTGAACAGCATCGACACCGGCGCCCCGGACCGGGACGGTCACCTGCGCAGCGCGGACTTCTTCGACGTCGAGAACTTCCCCCGGATGACCTTCCGCTCGACCGCCGCGGAGCAGCTGGGCGGCGACCGGTACCGCATCACGGGCGATCTGACCATCAAGGACGTCACCAAGCCGCTCAGCATCGACCTGGAGTTCAACGGCAGCGCGACCGACCCGTACGGCAACGAGCGCGTCGGTTTCGAGGGCGGCACCACGATCTCGCGCTCGGACTGGGGGCTGACCTGGAACGCCGCGCTGGAGTCCGGCGGCGTCGTCGTCAGCGACAAGGTCAAGCTGGTCTTCGACATCTCGGCGATCCGGAACAAGCCGCAGGCCGGCTGACCGGGCGGCCGGGCCGTGCGCAGGGGCCCAGGGGCGGCGTGCGCACCGCCGGGCGCGTACCGCGACGTGGGCGGGACCTCGGTACGCGGGCGGCGGTACGTGTCAGAAGCCGCCGCCCCCGTCGAAACCGCCGCCGCCCCCGAAGTCCCCTCCCCCGCCGAAGCCGCCGCCGTCGAAACCGCTGCCGCCGCCGAAGTCACCGCCGCCCGAGCCGTCGGGGCCGCCCGGACCGCCGTCGTAGCCGGTGTAGTCGCCCCCTCCGTAGTCGGCGGCGTAGGCGGGGCCGGTCAGGGCCGAACCGAGCAGGGTGCCGACCAGCAGGCCGGGGAGCACCCCGCCGCCGAAGTAGCCGCCCGCCCAGGGGCCGTACACCGGGCCCGCGTCGTAGTAGGGGCGCGGACCGTACTCGGTCTGCACCATCCGCGTCATCGGGTCGTCCCCGTCCTCCAGGCGCGCCGCGTCGGCCGCGCAGACCGGGATCGGACGGCGGGCACCGGCGGGCGGCGGGGACCAGTCCACGTCCTTGACGGACGGGCCGTGCCGGGGGTCGAAGAAGCACGGCGGACGGCGCTCCGGCAGGGGCGTGCCCTCCCGCCGCGCGGCCAGTGAGGCGAGGGAGAACCGGCCGTCCTCCAGCTCCTCGGTCACCGCGCGTACGTCCCGGGGGTGCCCGGCGCCGTCCATGAGGGACTTGGCCTTCTCGTACGCGTCCAGCGCCCGCTCGTAGTCGGCGCGCATCGCGTCGTCGGCGCCCTTCTCGCCCGGGTGGAAGTCGAGCCGGTCGAGTTCCTCGCCGTAGGCGGTGATGTCCTCGTCCACGACGACCCGGAGCCTGGCGAGGGCCTGCCGGTCGCGCTCCTCCTGGCGGAGGCGGTTGCGGCGCAGCAGCGCGTAGATACCGGCGCCGCCCAGCACCACGACACCGCCGAGGGTGATCAGCCCGGTCGCGGTGCTGCCCCCGTCGTCGCCGGAGGCGCCGTCCCAGCTCGGCGGCGCGCTGCCGCGCGACTCGGCGAGCGCCTGGTCCACGAAGTTGTTCAGCTCCGTCGACGCCGCGACAGGGCCGGTGCCCCGGGCCCCGTCGGTGAGCGAACGGACGGTGGCCGGCGGCAGCACCCGGGCGTCGGCGGCGGCGTCGAACCGGTCGCCGAGCCGGACGGCGTAGACGCCGGACACCCCGGTCTCGGTGCGGAGCCGGTCCAGCAGGGTGTTGTCCGGCCCGAAGTCGGCGGTGTTCGGCAGGACGGCGACGAAAACGGGCTTGCCGGCGTCCTTGATCTTCTTCGTCAGCGCGTCGGCGTCCGACCGGGAGAGCTGGCCGGAGGCGCGCGGGTCGACGTAGACCGGGCCCTTCTCGAAGGCCGCGGCCACCGCGTCGGGGCCGGTGGCTGCCTGCGCGCCCGGTGCCGCGACGACGGCGGCGCCCGTGAAGGCGAGCAGCAACCCGGACAGAGTGGTGAAAAGCCTCGTCCTCATATCCACGACGGTACCGCCGTACGGCACGATCCGAGCGGTCGGAGATATGACGGAACGAGGACGGATCGGGTACGGGGCGGGGACGGGGCGAGGCGTCCGTGGGCAGGCGGCGCTGGGCGAGGCGGGGCCGTACCCGCGCCGGTACGGCCCCTCCCCCGCCCCGGCGCGTCGGTGGCCGGGGCGGGAGGGAGGCCGGGGGGTGCCGGGGGTCCGGTGGGACCTATCGGGCCTCGCGGGTGAGTCCGATCGTGTCGCGGTACCACTTGGCGCTGTCCTTGAGGGTCCTGACCTGGGTGTCGTAGTCGACGCGGACGATGCCGAAGCGCTTGTCGTAGCCGTAGGCCCACTCGAAGTTGTCCATCAGCGACCAGGCGAAGTAGCCACGTACGTCGGCGCCCTGTGCGCGCGCCTCGGCGACGGCCGCGAGGTGGTCAGCGAGATACGCGGTCCGGTCCGCGTCGGGGACGGAGCCGTCGGCGGCGACGGTGTCGTCGAAGGCCGCTCCGTTCTCGGTGATGACGGTGGGGACGGCGTAGTCCTCCTGGAGCCCCAGGAGGAGATCGGTGAGTTCGGTGGGGGTGATCTCCCAGTCCATGGCGGTACGGGGCAGGTCGCGCTCCACGCCGCGGGTGACCGGCAGCCCGTCGGCGTCCACGGGGGAGCCGGTCTCGGTGACGCCGGAGAACAGGGCGCCCCGGTAGAAGTTGACGCCGAGGACGTCCAGCGGCTGGGCGATGATCTCCAGGTCGCCGTCCTGGACGGGCAGTTCGGCGCCGCGCAGCGCCAGGTCGGCGACGACGTCCTCGGGGTAGCGGCCGTGCACGAGCGGGTCGAGGTAGAGCCGCCGGCCCTGGCCGTCGGCGCGGCGGCACGCCTCGCGGTCGGCCTCGCTGTCGGTCTCGGGCGTGGCCGTACCGAGGTTGAGGGTGATGCCGAGTTCCAGCGGGTTGTCGCCGGCGGCGTCGCGGATGCGCTGCGCGGCGAGGCCGTGCCCGAGCAGCAGATGGTGCACCGCGCGGATCGAGTCGCCGAAGTCCTTGCGGCCGGGGGCGTGGACGCCCGCGTCGTACCCGAGCACGGCGGAGCACCAGGGCTCGTTGAGCGTGGTCCAGTGCTCGACGCGGTCGCCCAGCGCCTCGTAGGCGAGCGCGGCGTAGTCGGCGAAGCGGTACGCGGTGTCGCGGGCCGGCCAGCCGCCCTCGTCCTCCAACTCCTGCGGCAGGTCCCAGTGGTAGAGCGTGATCCACGGGGTGATGTTCCTGCCGTGCAGTTCGTCGGCGAGCCGCTTGTAGAAGTCCAGGCCCTTCGCGTTGGCCGGCCCCCGCCCGCCGGGCTGGATACGCGGCCAGGCGAGCGAGAAGCGGTACGTGTCGACACCGAGGCCCGCGATCAGCTCCACGTCCGCCGGCATCCGGTGGTAGTGGTCGCACGCCACGTCGCCGTGCTCACCGCCCTCCACCGCGCCCGGGACCCGGCAGAAGGTGTCCCAGATCGAGGGGGTCCTGCCGTCTTCGGCAGCCGCTCCCTCGATCTGGTAGGCGGAGGTGGCGACGCCCCACCGGAAGTCGGCGGGCAGGCCCTTGATCGCCGCGACGGGGCGGGCGAGGTCCTGGACGGGAGTGGCGTTCATGGGTCTCCTGGTTCAGAGGGGAGCGCACGGCGCGGGCGCGGCGCCGGGCGCGTGGAACACGAGGCGGGTGGGAACGGGGCGGGCGCGGATCAGCCGGAGCGCGCCGCCGAGGGGCCCCCGGCCGGTTCCGGGGACCCGGGAGCGGCTCCGGATTCGGTGCCGGTCCCGGATTCGGGGTTGGTTCCGGCATCGGCTTCGGCTGTGGCTCTGGTGGTTTCGTCCCGCGCGGGTCCTGTCGCCGGTGCGGGCTCCGGGGCCGTGTCCGACGCGAACGCCGATGCCGGCGGCGACCGGTGCAGCCAGCACGCCACGGTGCGGCCCTCCGCGCCGTCCGGCGGCGACAGCACCGGTACGTGCTCCGCGCACGGGTCGAACGCCTTGCCGCAGCGCGGATGGAAGGCGCAGCCGGTCGGCATCGCCGTGAGGTGCGGCGGTGAGCCGGGGATGCCGGTCAGCTCCCGGCGGGGCCCGTGCAGCGCGGGGAAGGAATGGAGCAGGCCGTCGCTGTACGGGTGGCGCGGGTCGCGGTAGATCTCCGCGGCGCCCGCCTCCTCGACGATCCGCCCGCCGTACATGATCGCGATCCGGTCCGAGAACTCGACCAGCAGCGAGATGTCGTGGGTGATGAAGACGACCGAGAAGCCCAGCTCCTCGCGGAGCGCGACCAGCTTGCGCAGGATCTGACGCTGCATCACCACGTCGAGGGCGGTGGTCGGTTCGTCCATGATGACGATCTCCGGCTCCAGGGCGAGGGCCATCGCGATCATCACGCGCTGGCGCATGCCGCCGGAGAGCTGGTGCGGGAAGGCACCGAGCCGGTCGCGGGAGATGCCGACCAGGGTCAGCAGTTCCTCCGCGCGCGCCGTGCGCTGGGCCGACCGCATGTCGGGGCGGTGTGCCCGGAGTACGTCGGTGAGCTGACTGTGCACCGTGTGCACGGGGTTGAGGGAGTTCATCGCGCCCTGGAAGACGATCGAGAGCTCCTGCCAGCGGAAGGCGCGCAACTCCTGCGGCGTGAGGGCCAGCAGGTCCACCGGGGCCGCGCCGTCGCCGGGCGGCTGGTAGTGGACGTCGCCGCCGGTGATCACTCCGGGCGGGGAGAGCAGCCGGGTGACGGCGTACGCGAGCGTGGACTTGCCCGAGCCCGACTCGCCGGCCAGGCCCAGGACCTCGCCGCGGTGCAGGGTGAGGTCGATGTCGCGCAGCGCGTGGACGGCGCCGGGGCCGGTGCCGTAGTCGACGTTGAGGCCGCTGATGGTGAGGACGGGGCGACCGGTCGTCATGAGCGGGCCTCCTTGTCGGGCGTGCGGTCAGCCGTGCGGTCGGGCGTGCCCGCGGAGGACGGGGCGGACGGCGGGGCGGCGGGTACGGGCGGTGCGGCCCCGTTCGCCGGTGCGGCGTTCTTCGTGAGGACGGCGTCCCGCGGCGTACCGGCAGCGCCGTTCGTACGGGGGGCGGCGCCGTTCGTCGCGGGGGCGGCGGCGCGCTTCGTGCCGACGGCACCGTCGGCGCGGTCCGTGCGCGCGACAGGTGTGAAGCCGACCCGCATCCGGATCGTCCGCGAGGAGCCGGTCTCGGTGCGCAGCCGGGGGTTCACGAACTCGTCGATGCCGAAGTTGATCAGCGCGAGCGCGGTGCCGAGCAGCGCGATGCAGAGTCCGGCGGGAACGAACCACCACCACGCGCCCTGCGCGAGCGCCTGGTTGGACTGTGCCCAGAACAGGACCGTCCCCCAGTTCCAGTTGGAGATGTCCGCGACGCCGATGAAGGCGAGCGTGATCTCCAGCAGGACGGCGAAGATCACGGTGCCGACGAAGCCGGACGCGATCACGGCGGTGAGGTTCGGCATGATCTCGAAGCCGACGATCCGCCAGGTCGGCTCACCCGTGGCCCTGGCCGCCTCGACGTAGTCGCGTTTGCGCAGCGAGAGCGTCTGGGCGCGCAGCACCCGCGCGCCCCAGGCCCACGAGGTGAAGGCGATCACGACGGCGATCAGCAGGTCTCCCGCGTCCGAGACGAAGCTGGCGATGATGATGATCAGCGGCAGCGCGGGGATGACGAGGAAGATGTTGGAGAGCGCCGACAGGACCTCGTCCATGACGCCGCCGAGGAAGCCGGAGGTGACGCCGATCAGCACGGACAGGACCGTCGCGAAGAAACCGGCGACGAAGCCCACCAGGAGCACGCCGCGGGTGCCGACCAGGATCTGTGACAGCACGTCCTGACCGGTCTGGGTGGTGCCGAACCAGTGGTCGCCCGACGGCGGCTGGAGCAGCTTGTCGCTCATCATGTCGGGGTCGTACGGGGCGATCCACGGCCCGATGATCGCGAGCAGGGTGAAGAAGCCCAGGATGGACAGACCGGTGAGGGTCTTGCCGCCGCGCAGGAAGCGCAGCCTGGCTCGCTTGGAGGGGGTGGGTGCCGGAGCCGCGTCGAGCACGGCGACCTCTGTCGCGGGGATGGACATGGCTCAGCTCTCCTTCCGGGTGCGCGGATCGAGGAAGAGATAGACCATGTCGGCGAGCAGGTTCGCCGCGAGTACGGAGAGCGTGATGATCAGGAAGACGCCCTGCATCAGCGGGTAGTCCTTGGCACCGACGGCCTGGAAGAGCTGGTAGCCGATGCCCGGGTAGGAGAAGACCATCTCCACCAGCAGCGTGCCGCCGACGATGAAGCCGAGGGAGAGCGCGAAGCCGGAGATGTTGGGCAGGATCGCGTTGCGCGCGGCGTACGAGAACATCACCCGGCGCTCGGAGAGTCCCTTGGCCTGCGCGACCATGACGTAGTCCTCGGACGAGACAGTCACCATCATGTTGCGCATACCGAGGATCCAGCCGGCGATGGCGCTGAGGATGATCGTGACGCCGGGCAGGAAGCCGTGGTAGAGCGCGCTGGAGATGAACGGCACGTCGAACGCGGGCACCAGTGAGCTGTCGTAGCCCCCGGCGGCCGGGAAGATCGGCCACTTCACGGCGAACAGGGCGATGGCGATGAGCCCGAGCCAGAAGTAAGGGATCGAGGAGATGAACGTCGTGACGGGCAGCAGGCTGTCCATCCACGAACCGCGCTTCCAGCCGCTGTAGACGCCTATGCCGGTGCCGAGCAGGAAGCTGAGCAGGGTGGTGAGTCCGACCAGTACCAGGGTCCAGGGCAGCGACTGCGAGATGACCTCGCTGACGGGTGTCGGGAAGAAGGTGAAGGAGAGCCCGAGGTCGCCCTGGAGGAGCTGGCTCCAGTAGTCGGTGTACTGCTGCCAGAGGGTGCGTTCCTTGTCGAGGCCGAAGAGGGCCTTGAGGGAGGTGATCGCGCTGGTGTCGAGCTGGCCCTGGAAACGGGCGATCAGGGCCTGGACGGGGTCGCCGGGCATCATTCGCGGGATCAGGAAGTTGATGGTGATCGCCGCCCACGCCGTGACGGCGTAGAACAGGATCCGCTGGAGTGCGAACTTCACTTCGCCGTCACCTCCGTCGTGCTCGTGGGGGTCCCGGACGACGCGGTCGCCCCGGTGCCGGTGGCCCCGGTGCCGGTGGCCTCGGGACCGCCGGGGTTCGCGGGAGCGTCGGTGCCCGCGGGGGTGTCGGTACTCACGGGGGCGCCCGGCACGGCCGTCGTGACGGGGCGGTCCTCGTACAGCCAGCACGCCGCCCACTGGCCGCCGTCGAGTGCGAAGCGCGGCGGCAGTTCGGTGCGGCAGCGCTCCATCGCCTTGGGGCAGCGGGGGTGGAAGCGGCAGCCCGCCGGCGGGGAGATGAGCGAGGGCGGCTCGCCGCTCCCGGCCTCCTCCTGGTCCTCCTCGTCCGCGATCCGGTCGGGGTCGGGCGCCGAGGCGATCAGCAACTGGGTATAAGGGTGCGCGGGTTGCTGGGTGACGGTCTCGCTGTCACCACCCTCCACGATCCGGCCGGCGTACATCACCAGTGTCGTGTCCGCGAAGTACCGCGCGGACGCGATGTCGTGCGTGATGTAGAGGATCGCCAGGTGCAGGCGCTCCTTGAGATCACGCAGCAGGTTCAGTACGCCGAGCCGGATCGAGACGTCGAGCATCGAGACGGGCTCGTCGGCCAGGAGCACCTTGGGGTCGGCGCCCAGCGCCCGAGCGATGGCGACACGCTGGCGCTGACCGCCGGACAGCTCGTGCGGGAACTTGTCCAAGTACTGAAGAGGTGGCAGCAGTTGGACCCGTTCCAGCAGTTCGCACGCCTCCGCCTCGGTGGCCTGCTTGCCGTGGATCTTCAGCGAGCGGGTGAGGTGGTAACGCACGGTGTGCACGGGGTTGAGCGACGCGAACGGGTCCTGGAAGATCAGCTGGACCTGCTTCACGTACGCCCGGAAGGACCGGCCGCGACCAGCCGTGACCGGGGCACCGCCGAGCCGTATCTCGCCCGAGGTGAGCGGATACAGCTGGGACAGCAGCCGGGCCACCGTCGACTTGCCCGACCCCGACTCACCGACCAGTGCCGTGACGCTGCCGCGCCGCAGGCGCAGCGAGACGTCGTCCACGGCGTGGACGGTGCGGTGCCGCCGGGCGAGGAGGTCGCCGACAGTCCGTCTGACGGGGAAGTGCTTGGTGACGCCGCGCGCTTCGAGCACGATGTCGTCGTCGTGGGTGGAGCGGTTCTCAGCGAGGTCTCGGTCGTGGTTGGTCATCGGCCGGCCTCGTCACTTAGCGGGCTTGAGACGCAGCACGACGTCCAGCGCGTTGGGCTGGGTCGGCTGCGGCGGTCCGTACGGGTCGGCCTCGGTCGGCCACCCCACCCAGTTCTTGGTGGAGTACTCGGCGCCGATGGGCGCCGCCGCCGTCGGGATCATCGGGACTTCCTCGACCATGATCTTCTGGAGGGTGTTGAGCGCGGTGGTGCGCGCCGAGTCCTCGGTGGCGTTCGCGTACTCCTTCAGCGCCTTGGTCGCCTCGGGGCTGTCGAACCGGCCGAAGTTGCCGAGCGGCGCGCTCTTGCCGACGGGCTGGAGCAGGGCGCCGTCCATGATGTTCTGGTACATGTCGTACGGCGTGGCACCGGAGTTGGTCCAGTGCAGCGTGGCGTCGAACTTGCCGTTGTTGACGTCCGAGGTCCACGCCTCGGCGGTCTGGGTCTTGACCTGCGCCTCGATACCCAGGGGCTTGATGTTGTCCTTGATGATGGACAGACCGGTGATGTAGTCGTTCCAGCCGGCGGGGTCGGTGAAGGTGAGCTTCACGGCCTTGCCGTCGGGGTCCTTCAGGACACTGCCGTCGAGCGTGTAGCCCGCCTCGTCCAGGACCTTCTTCGCGCCGGCGACGTCGGGCTTGATGGTGACGCCCTTGTACTCGGGGGCGATGAAGGACTCACCGGCGGGCAGCGGGATGCCGGTCGGGTTGGTGATCTCCGGGTAGAGCGTGGCCTGGGCCTGGATGTGGATGGCCCTGCGGTCGACGACCATGGCCATGGCCTTGCGGAGCGCGGGGTCGGCGAGCGGGCCCCGGGTGGTGTTGAACCACAGGCCGTGGATGCCGAGTCCGGAGGGGAACCAGAGCTTGTTGTTCTCCCGGTCCTTGGCGACGTACAGCTGCTTGTAGTTCGGCATGAAGACGAACGACCACTCGGACTTGCCGTTGGCGAGGGCGGTGGTCTGCGCGCTGTTGTCGTTGTACGAGGTGAAGCGGAGCTCCTTCACCTGCGTCTTGCCCTTCCAGTAGGAGGACGTGGTGTCGAGCGTGGTGGTCTGCGGGGTGAAGGTCTTGAGCTTGTACGGGCCCGAGCCGAGCGGCTCACGGTTGGGCCACGTCGCCGGGTCCTTGACCTTCTCCCAGATGTGCTTGGGCACGATGAAGGTCGTGGTGATCTTGTTCTGGTTGACGAACTGCGAGTCCTTGAAGGTCAGAACGACCTTGCCGTCCGCCGCAGTGATGCCGTCGTAGGGCACGCCGTTGCCGTTGAGCGCCGGGTACTTCTTGATCAGTTCGAAGGTGTACGCCACGTCCTCGGCGGTCAGCGGCTTGCCGTCCGACCACTTGGCCCGCTCGTCGATGGTGAAGGTGACCTTGGTGAAGTTGGCCTCCCACTTCCATTCGCTGGCCAGCCAGGGCTCGCCCTTCTCACTGGGGCGCACCAGGTTGGTCATCACCAGGGGCTCGTAGATCATGTAGCGGTAGCCCAGCGACGCGCCCGCGGAGGTGCCGAGGAACGGGTTGCTGTTGTTGGTCTGCGGGCCGTTCGGCATACCGATGTTGAGGACGCCGGAGGCGCTGCCTGAGGACCGGTTGGCATCCGAGTTGGCCGAGGAACATCCGGCGGCGAGCGCGGCCACGACGGTGGCGGCGGCCAGCGCCCGGAGCTTGCGGTGTGCGGACATGGCGACTCCAGAAAGGGAATTGCGGCTCTGTGGGACGGCGGGCCCGTGGGGCTGAGGGCCTGGGGCCGGGCGAGGTGCGGTGCCCGGCTCGTGTGCGGGTGTTGCTCGTGTACGGGTGTTGCTCGCGTGCGGGTGTTGCTCGCGTGCGGGTGTTGCTCGCGTACGGGGGTGCGGGTGTGCGGGTGTATCGATCTGCTGCTGTACGGGTGGTGCGACGAGCGCTGTGCGACCGGGCTGAGGTGCGTCGTGCCGAGGTGCCTTGTGCCGAGGTGCGTCGTGCTGATCCGCGCGGTGCCGGTACGTCCGCCGTGCTGGGTGTGCCGGGTGTACGGGGAGTGCGCAGTGCTGGTGCGGGCCGTGCTGACGCCCCGTCAAGTGACGAATACGGGGCGGGTGTTACGCGGGTACGGGGCCGGCGGGCCGGACGCTCGCCCCGGGTGCCTCCGGCGACCCCGTGGCCACGCGGTCGCGGGTGGCGGCCGGCGCCGACTGCCGTACGACCAACTCGGTTGGAAGAACGACCGGTTCGTCCGGTGCGGTCTGCCCTCCCAAATGCCCGAGCAGCATCCGCGCCGCCGTCTCCCCCATCCGCCGGGTGGGCTGACGGACGGTGGTGAGGGGCGGTTCGGTGTGCTGGGCCATCGGGATGTCGTCGAAGCCGACCACGGCGATGTCGTCCGGTACGGACCGCCCCGCCGCGCGCAGCGCCCTCAGCGCTCCGGCCGCGCTGATGTCGTTGTGCGCGAAGACGGAGTCGAACGGGGTGCCCGCCGCGAGGAGTCGCTCGACGGCGAGGCGTCCGGAGGGCTCCGTGAAGTCCCCCACGGCGACCAGGTCGGTCGGGAGGATCTCGCGGAAGCCGCCGAGCCGGTCGCGTACACAGCCGAAGTGCTCCGGCCCCGTGATGACGAGGGGCCTGCCGCGTCCGTCGGCCAGCAGGTGGCGGGCGGCGGACGCACCTCCTTCGTGGTTGGTGGTCACGACGGAGGGAAACGCGTCCGGGTGACTGCCGCGATCGTCGATGAGCACGACGGGCAGACCCTTGCGGTTCAGCGCGGCGATCCTGTCGAGCGTGTTCTCGGGTTCGACGACGAGCAGTCCGTCGAAGGCCCGCGCGGAGACCTGGGTGGTGAAACGCTCGACCGAGTCCGCGCCGCGGTTGATGGTGAAGAGCAGCAGGCCGTAACCGGCGGCCTCCACCGTGTCGACCACGCCCTGGAGGACTTCACCCATCCACGGCCAGGTCAGTGAGGGCACCAGCATCCCGACCGTACGGCTGCTGCCGCGGGCCAGTCCGACGGCGCCCGAACTGGGCACGTATCCAAGAGATGCGATGACGTCGCGGACCCGGGCGGCCGTTCCGATGTCGACCTCGCCCTTGGTGTTGATCACCCGCGACACGGTCGTCTTGCTGACACCTGCCGCGCGGGCGACATCCGCGATGGTGACACGCATCGAAGGGCCTCGAATCGTTGGTCGGAACCGGTTCCGGTACCGGTACCGGAACCGGTTCCAATTTTGAGCGGTGAGTTAACCGGTCCAGACCAACACCGTCAAGACTTCACACCGAAATTGCTCGGGAGGCGACTCCTGGGGATCCAGAGGGGGTTATGCGTTCAGGTTCTGAATGTTCAAACTCTTGACCGGAGTTCACATCGGCGCTCATGCTCGGCTCACGCCCCGGCGCCGGGTGCCTCCTCAGTGCCTCCTCATACGTACGGGGGCCGGTGACCCTTTTCGGTCACCGGCCCCCGTACGCACCGCGCGGATCCACCGTGGGATCCCGTGGGTATCTCCCGTCACGCCCTATTCGGCCGGCTCGACCCCGGCCCGCAGCAGTCCGTAGGTGTACGCGTCCTCCAGGGCCTGCCAGGAGGCGGCGATCACGTTCTCGCCCACGCCGACCGTCGACCACTCCGCGGTTCCGTCCGCCGTGGTGATCAGCACCCGGGTCGTGGACTCCGTACCGTGCTTGCCTTCCAGGATGCGGACCTTGTAGTCGACCAGCTCCAGTTTGGCCAGTTGCGGGTAGATGCGCTCCAGGCCGACGCGCATGGCCCGGTCCAGCGCGTTGACCGGACCGTTGCCCTCGGCGGTGGCGACGATGCGCTCCCCCTTGGCCCACAGCTTCACGGTCGCCTCGTTGGCGTGCGAGCCGTCCGGGCGGTCCTCGACGATCGCGCGCCAGGACTCCGTACGGAAGTAGGTGAGCGCCCGGCCCTCGGCCTCCTCACGCAGCAGCAGCTCGAAGGAGGCGTCGGCCGCCTCGTAGGTGTAGCCCTTCAGCTCACGTTCCTTGACCCGGCCGACCACGCGGCCGACCAGATCGCGGTCGTCGCCGAGGTCGACACCCAGTTCCTTGCCCTTGAGCTCGATCGAGGCGCGGCCCGCCATGTCGGAGACGAGCATCCGCATGGTGTTGCCGACCAGGGTGGGGTCGATGTGCTGGTAGAGGTCGGGGTCGACCTTGATCGCGGAGGCATGCAGCCCGGCCTTGTGCGCGAAGGCGGAGACACCCACGTACGGCTGGTGGGTGGAGGGGGTCAGGTTGACGACCTCCGCGATGGCGTGCGAGATCCGGGTCATCTCGGCGAGCGCGCCGGGGGGCAGCACCTGCTTGCCGTACTTGAGTTCCAGCGCGGCGACGACGGGGAAGAGGTTCGCGTTGCCGACGCGCTCGCCGTAGCCGTTGGCGGTGCACTGCACATGCGTGGCGCCCGCGTCCACGGCGGCGAGGGTGTTGGCGACGGCGCAGCCGGTGTCGTCCTGGGCGTGGATGCCGAGCCGGGCGCCGGTGTCGGCGAGGACGGTGGCGACCACGGCCTGGATCTGGGCGGGGAGCATGCCGCCGTTGGTGTCGCAGAGGATGACGACATCGGCGCCGGCCTCGGAGGCGGCGCGGACGACGGCCTTGGCGTACTCCGGGTTGGCGCGGTAACCGTCGAAGAAGTGCTCGCAGTCGACGAACACGCGCCGGCCCTGTTCGCGCAGGTGGGAGACGGTGTCGGCGACCATCGCCAGGTTCTCTTCGAGCGTGGTGCGGAGCGCGAGTTCCACATGCCGGTCGTGCGACTTGGCGACGAGGGTGACCACCGGGGCGCCGGAGTCGAGGAGCGCCGCGACCTGCGGGTCGTCGGCGGCCTTGGCTCCGGGGCGGCGGGTGGCGCCGAAGGCGACGAGCTTGGCGTGCTTGAAGTCGATCTCGTCGCGGGCACGGGCGAAGAACTCGGTGTCGCGCGGATTGGCGCCCGGCCAGCCTCCCTCGACGAATCCCACCCCGAAGTCGTCCAGGTGCCGGGCGATGGTCAGCTTGTCGGCGACCGTCAGACTGATGCCTTCGCGCTGGGCCCCGTCGCGCAGCGTGGTGTCGAAGACATGGAAACTGTCGTCGGTGACCGTTGGCTCTGTGGTCATGACTCTGTGGCTCCTGTTGAGTGAGGGAGGGTCTGGCTCCACTGCCCCCGTCGCCGCGTGCGTCCCGTTCCGGCCGGGGTGGGGCCGGAAAACGAAAAAACCCCTCGCGGGTGCGAGAGGTCTGCGCGCGGGTCTGGGGCACGATGCCCACCGCGTACCTGGTGGTACGGGGCGGTCACTGCGGACCGGCGCGCCTGTTGCCGATAATCATGGCGAAGCAGAACACGAATGCAGTGTGGCACGTTCGCGCCACCGTGAGAGCCCCCGTCTCACGATGCGGGCGGTACGGGTGTCGCCCAGCGGGGTCGGCGGGACGACGGGAAGGGTGGGGCGGGGCGGGAGGAGGGGGCGGGGGGGTGACGTACCCGGGGCCCGTACCGCGGTCGTTCGGTGGTCGTACCGGCCGACGGTCGTACGGCGGAGCCTGCCGCGCGCGGTCGTATCGGGGGACGGGGCGCGGGACGGGCGGGACGCGCCGGGGCGGTGGGGCCGGCCGTACCGGGGGCGTGCCGCGCACCGGGGCCTACGGGGACCAGGGCGGCGGGGCCGGCCGGGTCCCGGTCAACTCGGGAATACGTCGCCCGACTTGGGCCCGCGCGGGGCGGGGGTGACGGGGCGATGAGCCGACCGTACCGGGGACCTAGGCGTACCGGACCAGGGCGGCGGGGCCGGCCAGGCCCCGGTCAACTCGGGAACACGTCGCCCGACTTGGGCCCGCGCGGGGCGGGGGTGACGGGGCGATGAGCCGACCGTACCGGGGACCTAGGCGTACCGGACCAGGGCGGCGGGGCCGGCCAGGCCCCGGTCAACTCGGGAACACGTCGCCCGACTTGGGCCCGCGGGGGGCCGGCGATCGGCGTGCTCAGCGAGGCCCGAGCGACCTGGCACCTGGCCCCGACCACTGCCGCCGCCCGCGCGCCCCCGGCCACCGGCGCCGCCGGCGCCGCCCCTGCCGCACCGCCCGCGCCGAGACGCGGGCGGCTGGGCGGGGCGGGGCGGCTGAACGGCTGGACGGGGGCGGCTGGACGGGGCCCCGAGACCCCGTGAGCGGGATCGGAGGTCAGTCCTTGGCCACGGGGTGCATCCACCCGTGGGTGTCCTCGGACCGCCCCGTCTGGATGTCCAGCAGCGCCGCGCGCAGCATGGACGTGACCTCGCCGGACTCGCCGTTCGACTGCGTCCACTCGCCGCTCGCCGACTTGACGTGGCCGACCGGGGTGATGACGGCGGCCGTACCGCACGCGAAAACCTCGGTGAGGGTGCCGTTCTCGGTGTCGCGGCGCCACTCGTCGATGGAGATGCGGCGCTCCTCCGAGGTGTAGCCGTGGTCGTGGGCGAGCTTGAGCAGCGAGTCACGGGTGATGCCCGCCAGCAGCGAGCCGGTCAGCTCAGGAGTGACGATTCTGTTCCCGTACACGAAGTACAGGTTCATCCCGCCCAGTTCCTCGATCCACTTGTGCTCCACGGCGTCCAGGTACGCGACCTGGTCGCAGCCCTTCTCGGCCGCCTCGGCCTGGGCGAGCAGGGACGCCGCGTAGTTGCCGCCGGTCTTGGCGTCGCCCATGCCGCCCGGGACGGCGCGCACCCGGTCCTCGGAGAGCCAGATGCAGACGGGCTTCACGCCGCCGGGGAAGTAGGAACCGGCCGGGGAGGCGATGACCAGGAACAGGTACTCGTTCGAGGGCCGCACCCCGAGCCCGACCTCCGTCGCGATCATGAACGGCCGCAGATAGAGCGACGCCTCGCCACCGTGCGCAGGCACCCACGCCTGGTCCTGCCGGACCAGCGCGTCGCACGCCTCGACGAACGTCTCGACCGGCAGCTCGGGCATCGCCAGCCGGCTCGCGGAGACCTGGAAACGGCGCGCGTTTGCCTCGGGCCGGAAGGTGGCGACGGTGCCGTCGGGGCGGCGGTACGCCTTCAGCCCCTCGAAGATCTCCTGCGCGTAGTGCAGGGTCATGTTGGCCGGGTCGAGCGACAGCGGACCGTACGGGACGAGCTGTGCGTCGTGCCAGCCCCGGCCCTCGGTCCACCGGATGGTCACCATGTTGTCGGTGAAGTGGCGGCCGAAGCCGGGCGCGGCCAGGATCGCCTCGCGCTGTGCGTCGGACAGCGGGGTCGAGGAGGGCTTCAGCGCGATCGTCGGCGACGTCGTCGGGGGCGTGGTCATGTTTTCTGTCCTTCACCGGTTGTGTGTGACGGACCGCGCTCACGCCGCTACAAGTACTAGGACGTCCGAGCTTTCCCTGGTGCCGCGGCCCGGCACGATTGTCGCGCGCGGCGGATCGGGGCATGAAACGGGGTGAATGCGGCCCTACGAATGATGGTGACACCCGGTGGCAGCAAAGCACAGCCGCCGGGTGCTGTGACCCGGCGGCTGTGGAAGTCGTCGGCGGGTCAGCCCGCTACTCGTACGACGAGCGCGTCGCCGATCTCGGCGGTGCTGCGGGTGGCGCCGTCGCGCGCCGTGAGGTCGGCCGCCACGGCCTCCTCGATACGGACGGCCTCGGCGTCGAAGCCGAGATGCCGCAGCAGCAGCGCGACGGAGAGGATCGTGGCCGTGGGGTCGGCCTTCCCCTGGCCCGCGATGTCCGGCGCCGAACCGTGGACGGGCTCGAACATGGACGGGAACGCCCGGTCGGGGTTGATGTTCGCGGACGCGGCCAGGCCGATGCCGCCGGTCACGGCAGCGGCGAGGTCGGTGAGGATGTCACCGAAGAGGTTGTCGGTGACGATCACGTCGAACCGCTCGGGCCGGGTGACGAAGAAGATCGTCGCGGCGTCGACATGCAGATAGTCGGTGGAGACGTCGGGATATTCCTGGCCGACCCGGTCGAAGATCCGCTTCCAGAGGTGGCCCGCGTACACGAGGACGTTGTTCTTGTGAACCAGCGTCAGCTTCTTGCGGGGGCGTGAGCGTGCACGCTCGTACGCGTCGCGGACGACACGCTCCACGCCGTACGCCGTATTGAGGCTGACCTCCGTGGCCACCTCGGCGGGCGTGTCCGTACGCAGGGAACCACCGTTGCCCGTGTACGGGCCCTCGGTGCCCTCGCGGACCACGACGAAGTCGATGTCCGGACGGCCGGCCAGCGGTGTGGCCTGGTTCGGGAAGAGCTTGGACGGGCGCAGATTGACGTAGTGGTCGAAGGCGAACCGCAGCTTGAGCAGCAGCCCTCGCTCCAGGATCCCGGACGGCACCGACGGGTCGCCGATGGCACCGAGGAGAATCGCGTCGTGCGCCTTGAGCGCGGTGAGCTCCGCGTCCGGGAGGGTCTCCCCGGTGCGGTGCCAGCGCCGGGCGCCGAGGTCGTACTCCTTGGTCTCCAGCTTCACATCCGGCGGGAGCACGGAGCCGAGGACCTTCAGGCCCTCGGCCACGACCTCCTGGCCGATGCCGTCACCGGGGATCACTGCGAGATTGATGCTGCGAGACATGACGGGCACCCTACTGCGCGTCCCAGTGCCTGACATGTGTGGTCCACGATTCGGACACTCGTCGCGTGTGAGCAGGGAGCGCGGAGCGCCCCGCGTGGAGCAATGAGCGGCGGGCGTGGACCGGTGGACCGGTCGGTGGACCGGGAGGGGGCTCGCGCCGGCTCAGTGGCCGGTGGAGCCGCCGTTGTCCCTGCGGTCGAGGGCGCGCTGGAGGGCCGCCGCGGCGTTCTTGCGGTCGGACTCACTGCTGCGGACACGGTGACGGACTCGTCGGACTGTCGTCTCGGCCATGGTGATCGACTCCTTGAGAGAGCTGAGGCATACGGCGGGGGAATCCGCATGAGGCATCTTCGAGGTGCCGGATGGGCGGGGAGCACGCCCGCAGGGATTGCCTGCGTGAGGGCGTTCGCTCACGTCCGCCGTTCGCTTGATCGAGCGAGTCGTTCGGCTTCTACAAAGCTAGAGGAGCTGGGCCGTTCTGTCTCCACAGTTAGTCGGACGTCCTACTATTTGAGACGGCTCACATTGATCGGCATCGCCATCTAGATTGCATTCCTACCTATGGGGGTGATGGAATGCGGGCATGGCCGCAGACCGCAGATCCAGCTGGCTCAAAGGGGTCCTCGACCTCCTCGTCCTCTCGTGTCTCACGGGCGGTGAGAGCTACGGGTACGAGATCTCCAAGGCCCTCGCGGGCGCCGGACTCGGCGAGATCAAGGGCGGGACGCTGTATCCCGTGCTCAACCGGCTCGAAGAGGCGGAGCTGGTCGTCGGCGAGTTCCGCGCCACGGGGCGCGGACCCGGGCGGCGCTACTACCGGCTGACGGACGAGGGGCGACGCCGGCTCGCGACCGAGAGCGGCAACTGGCTGGAGTTCCACACCACCGTGCGGAACATGCTGAGCAGCACCGAGGGGGCGTGATGGATGACCCGAACGAATCCACGAAGGAGTCCACGACGTGGTCCACGAAGGGGTCCACGACGGGAGCGGCGGCCAGGTCGACGGGCGGAGCTGTGGGCGGGGCTGCCGACGAAACGGCGGGCGGCCGCATGAGCGGGCCAGGGGCCGGATCAGGCGGCGGATCAGCGGGCGGGGACGGGTACTTCGAGGGGCTGGCCGCCGCACTGCGCGCGGGTGGGGTGGCCGAGCGTGAGGTCGCCGTCACCGTCGCCGATCTGCGCGCGTATCTCGCGGAGACGGGTTCCACGGCCGAGGAGGAGTTCGGCCCCGTCGAGGTCTTCGCGGCGCGGCTCACCGGGCGCGCCGACAGCGACGGCGACGGCGGGGAAAGCGGCGGCGACCTCGGGGACGGGCCCGGTGGACCGGAGGCCGGTGCCGAGACCTGGACGTGGACCACCGACATCTACAACGACCGCAGACTCCTCGGCCTCCACGGCGCGCAGGGCTGGGAGGTCGAACGGCTCGACCGCCTCGGCCGTTTCGTGTGCCGCCGCCCCGTCGGTACGGCGCTGCGCTGGGAGTACCGGCGCGAAGTACTTCTCGACCGCGAACGCGGGGCGGTGGAGGCCGAACTCGCCCCGGACGGCTGGGAGCCGTGCGGGAGATGGACGTACTACCTGTACTTCAAGCGCCCCGGGGCGGCGAGCACGGGACCGGCGGCGACGGTGGTCGCACCGCCCGCCCGGCCCCGTCGGGGCTTCTACACCGGCCGGAAGGCGCGCGTGCTGCTGGGCACCGGGGCGGTGAGTACGGCACTCGTGGCGCTCCTGCTGGGCTCCGGGGCGGTGGAGTTCCACGCGGCCGTGTTCGTCCCGGCGGCCGTAGTGGGGGCGATCGCGGCGTGGGCCGGTCTGCGGAGGGACATCGTCAACGGCACGGAGGACGACCGCGCGGCGAGCGGCGACACGGCTTGAACGTCCTGCGCGAGGCGACGCGCGGCACCCCGGTGCGCGGGCGCGCTGCGGCACAGGTGGGCAGGCGGCGGGCAGTTGAGCTGAGGACGTCCCGTGCGGCATCCGGCACTGCCGTCCGCAGCATCCCTACAGCACGTCGCCGTCCCGCCAGTCGAAGACCAACGCGTCTTCGGAGGAAGGGAGTTCGCCGCCGGGCACCGGCCAGAGGTAGGTCGAACCCTCCTCCTCCGGAAGCCGCACCACCCCGTCCGGGCTCAGCCCCTCGACACGGCCCCGCCAACGGTGCCAGCCGCGCGACGCGTAGAGCGGTGCACCCGCGGTGGACGCGGAGAGGCCGCCGATGTCGTAGGCCCGGTCGATCACACGCTCCAGTACCTCCATGACCCGTCCGCCGAGCCCGCTTCCGCGCCGGTCGGGGCGGACGGCGACCGCCTCGAC
The DNA here is from genome assembly GCF_036327775.1 of Streptomyces sp. NBC_01498. Classification (NCBI taxonomy): domain Bacteria; kingdom Bacillati; phylum Actinomycetota; class Actinomycetes; order Kitasatosporales; family Streptomycetaceae; genus Streptomyces; species Streptomyces sp. NBC_01498. The sequence continues at coordinate 1,833,409 of NZ_CP109598.1, forward strand.
GTAGCCCACCCGGTACCACCGTCCCGCGTGCGTCAGCCGGCGCTGGATCACGCTGCCGTGCGCGACGAGCGCGCCCGAGCCGTCCCGTACGAGCACATGGACGCCGCCGAGCCCGTGCGTCCAGTCCTCGTCGCTGAAGCCGCCGTCGAAGGCGTCGTCCAGCAGGTCCCGGACCTCGGCGAGGGTGGCCGGGTCGAGTTCGAAGGTGTGCGCCGTGCGCAGGGGAACCGACATGGCTCCCACTCTCCCAGGAAGGGGCGCCCGCGCACGTACTCAGTGCCCGGTTGAGTAGCTGTTCCGTGGTGAAAAGGCCGGTACGTCGCGACAGTTGGGCCCATGAACGGCCTCTACGCACTGAAGCCCTGGTACGCGTCCCGGCTCTCCGGGACGCGGGCCGCCCTCGTCCGCCGCGAGGTGTCGCCCGACACGCTCACGGCGGCGGGTGTCGTCTGCGCGGCCGGTGCGGGCGCCGCCGTGGCGTGGCTGCCCGCCGGGCCGGTCGCCGCGCTCCTGGTCGCCGTCCTCCTCGCCGCCCGGCTGGCCTTCGCCAATCTGGACGGGGCGCTGGCCCGGGAGACCGGCCGGACGACGCGGCGCGGCGCCGTCCTTAACGAACTCGGCGACCGCGCCGCGGACCTCGTCGTCCTGGCCGGTTTCCTCACCCTGGCGCCGCTCTGGCTCGTCGCGGTGGCGGGGCTGGCCGCGACGTCGCCGTCCTGGGTGTCCCTCGCGGGTGCGGCGGCGGGAGCGCCGCGCCGTAACGGTGGCCCCGTGGGCAAGACCGAACGGTGCCTGCTCGTCGTCGTCGCGTCGGCGACGGGCTGGGCGGTGCCGGTGCTCCTGGTGATCGCGGCGGGCTCGGCGCTCACCGCGGCGGTCCGGTTCGGCTGGATCTGGCGGCGCCTCGCATGAGCGGGGTCATGACCACGGGCGAGGCCGTGGGGCGCGCCGTGCCGCTGGTCGCCGGGGTTCTCGGGGTGAGCGGGGTAGCGGTGGCGGCGCTGCCGTCGCGCGTCGCGATGCGGGCGGAACTGCGCAGACGGTGGCGGACCTGGGCGATCGCCGCGCCCGTTTTCCTGGGGGCGCTGTTCCTGGGCACCGGGGGCGCGTTCGCGCTCGCCGCGGCGCTCGGGGTGACGGCGGTGGGCGAATACGTACGGCTGGCGGGGCTGCCCCGCGCGGAACTCGCCGTGCTGACCGTGGCCGCCGTCGTCCTGCCCGCCCTGGCGTGGCTGGTGCCCGGTGCGACGGATCCGAGCACGGTGGACCTGAGGGTGGTGGCGCCGCTCCTCCTGGCGGCGGCGCTGCCCGCGCTGCTGGCGGGCGACCACGAGCGGGGCTTCACCCGCGCCGCACGCACCGTCTTCGGCCTGTTGTGGATCGCGGTGCCGCTCACGGGCCTCGTACTGCTCCAGGGGACGGCGGTCGCGGTCGGTCTGGCGGTGGCGCTCGGCGATGTCGGGGCATGGTGCGGCGGTACGGCACTGGGCCGGCGCGGCCCGCTCGCCCGGTCGCTGTCGCCGCTCTCCCCCGGCAAGACCTGGGCGGGAGTGCTCGGGGCGGCGGTCGCGACGGCGCTCGCGCTGGCCGCCGTCGGGGCGTTCACGCCGCCGCTGTGGGCGGCGGTGCTGACCGGCTGTGTCCTCGGTGACCTGCTCGAATCGATGGTCAAGCGGGAGGCGGGCGTGAAGGACGCGGGGAGTTGGCTGCCGGGCTTCGGCGGACTGCTCGACCGCGTCGACTCGCTGCTGGTGGCCCTTCTGCTCGCGATGGTGGTGACGGCATGACGGTACGGGCACGGGCCGGGGCGGCGGCGCGGTCGGCGACGGGGCGGGAGCGGCGCCGGACGGTTGACGGGCACCGGCGGCGGCGTGGTCTCGCGCGGGCGGCCGACCGGTCCGGCGAAAGGCGCGGGCGGGCCGCGCGGGGGCGGCGGCGCGGCACGGCGCGCGACCGCGACGGGGTACGGCGGGGGCGGCGCGGGCGGCGTACGGGCTCCGGCTCGCCGGGCGGGACGCCGACCCCGGCCCGTTCTCTGTCGCTCCTCGGCGCGGGCCTGCGCCGCGCGCTGTGGTGGATCGTCCTCACGCTCACCGGCGGCATACGGGTTCAGGGTCAACTGCCGCCCCGTGGGTGCGTCGTTGTGGCCAACCACTCCTCGCACGCGGACACCGCCGCGCTGCTCGCGGCGCTCGACGCGCGGCACCGGCCCGCCGTCGGTGCCGCGGCCGACTACTGGTTCGCCTCGCCGTGGCGGCGCCGCGTCTGCCGCGTGCTAGCCGCGGGATTCCCGGTGCGGCGCACCGGCGGCGGGACGGCCGATCTGCTGTCCATGGCGGACGCGCTGCGGGCCGGCCGGGCGGTCGCCCTGTTCCCGGAGGGCACCCGGGGAGCGAACGGCACGGTCGGCGCCTTCCACCGGGGCGCCCTGATCCTCGCCGAACGGGCGGGCGTCCCGGTCGTACCGGTGGGCATCACGGGGACGGAGCGGCTGCTGCCCAAGCACGGGCGGCTGCGCCCGTCGCCGGTGCGGGTACGGATCGGTGCGCCGCTGCCGTCGTCGGCCACGCCGGAGGAGGCACGGGCGGCGGTGTCCGCACTGCACGCCCGCGCCCGCCAGGAGCGGCTGCGCGACTCCCCCGTACGGCGCCGGGTGGCGGCGGTGGCCACGGCCCGCAAAGGGCTGCCGCTCGCCTTCGCCTGGGCGTTCGCGGAGGCGCTGAGCTGGCCGCTGATGCCCGAACTGCTGCTGGGCGCGGCGTGCGTCGCCGCTCCCCGGGCCGCCCCGCGGCTCTCCCTCGCCGCGCTCGCCGGCAGCCTGGCCGGCGGGCTGCTGGCTCTCCAACTCGCGAATACGGGGCTCCAGTTGCCCGCACCGCTGACCACGGACCGGATGCGCGCCCAGGTGCGGCAGGAGCTGTCTGCGGAGTCGGCCTCCGCCGTACGCCATCAGCCGTGGAACGGAGTCCCGTTCAAGGTGTACGCCGCCGAGGCGGGCCGCGCCGACGTGCCGGCGGCCGACTGGCTCGCGCACTCCGCGCGGGCGCGCGGCTCGCGGACGCTGACGGTCGGCGCGGCCTTCGGCGCGTTCGGTCTGCTGCTGTGCCGTTTCCGCCGCCACTACGGCGCGTACCTGGCCCTGTTGGGCGCCGGATTCGCCGCCGGGCTGTCGCTGATCGTGGCGGGGTGGAGCTGAGGGCGGGGCGCGTCCCGTTTCCGCGCCCGGACCGGGGGCACTCGACGGACGAAGGGGAGGGTGCCATATGAACGTACAAGCGTTGTCGCTCAGAGGGCGGAGCAAAGGCCGCCAGGCGGCCAACAGTTCGGCTATGGACGCCGCCGCACGCTGGGGTTTCGCCGCGCGCGGTGTGATCTATCTGCTGATCGGCCTGCTGGCGCTCCAGATCGCCTCCGGCGGGAGCGGCCAGCAGGCCGACCGCGGCGGCGCGCTGGCCGAGATCGGCGAGAAGCCGATGGGCTCCGTCGTGCTGTGGGCCCTGGGGATCGGGCTGGTCGGCATGGCGCTGTGGCGGCTCTCGGAGGCACTGTTCGGCGCCTCGGGCCCCGACGGCGGCAAGGCGAGCAAGCGGCTGCTGTCGGCCGCGCGCTTCGTGTTCTACGGCTTCGTGGCCTACTCGGTCCTCTCCTTCGCCGCGGGCGACAAGGGCGGCTCCTCCGGCGACCAGCAGTCGCAGGACATCACGGCCAGGGCGATGGAGCTCCCGGCGGGCCAGTGGCTCGTCGGCGCGGCCGGTGTCGGCATCCTGGGTGCCGGGCTGTGGATCGGGGTGCGCGCCGCGAAGCGGTCGTACCACAAGCATCTGAAGCTCGGGCAGATGTCGCGCAGGGCGAAGCGGTTCATGGACGTGACCGGGGTCGGCGGCGGACTGGCGCGCGGGCTGCTGTTCGCGGCGCTCGGCTGGTTCGTGGTCAAGGCGGCGGTCGACTACAAGCCGGACGAGGCCAAGGGTTTCGACGACACACTGCGCTCGTTCACGGAGACGCCCGCCGGTCCCTGGCTGCTCGCACTGGTCGCGGCCGGGCTGGTGCTCTTCGGAATGTTCTCCTTCGGCATGGCGCGCTACCGCAAGGTCTGAGACCGCCACGGCCACCACTGCCGACGGCCCCGCCTCCGTAAAGAGGCGGGGCCGTCGGCGTATTCGGTCCTGACGTCGTGCTGACGTCGTCCTGAGCGCGTCCTGAGCGCCCCGCCCGAGCGCACCGCGCGCGCACTGAACCCGTGCGCCGAACGCCGCCCTCCTGAAGAAGACACCGCCCCCGAACCGGATTCGGGGCCGGCTCGGGGGCGGGGTTCATGGGGACGGACGGCCCCCGGACAGGGGGCTCAGCCCATGTGCGGGTAGCGGTAGTCCGTCGGGGAGATCAGCGCTTCCTTGATCGCCCGGGTCAGGGTCCACCGCATCAGGTTCTGCGCGGCGCCCGCCTTGTCGTTGGTGCCGGAGGCACGGCCGCCGCCGAAGGGCTGCTGGCCGACCACGGCGCCGGTCGACTTGTCGTTGATGTAGATGTTCCCGGCCGCGTAGCGGAGTGCCGCCATGGCGTGGGCCGCCGCCGCGCGGTCACCGGCGATCACGGCGCCGGTCAGCGCGTACGCGGAGACGGACTCCATCTGCGCAAGCATCGCGTCGTAGTCGGCGTCCTCGTAGACGTGGACCGCGAGGATGGGGCCGAAGTACTCCGTCGTGAAGACCTCGTTGGCCGGGTCGGTGCAGACGACAACCGTGGGGCGGACGAAGTAGCCGACGGAGTCGTCGTACGTGCCACCGGCGACGATCGTGCACGTCGGGTCGGCGGCGGCGCGGTCGATGGCGGCCTTGTTCTTCGCGAAGGCCCGCTCGTCGATGACGGCGCCGATGAAGTTCGACAGGTCGGTGACATCGCCCATCGGGAGGGCGTCGACCTCGGCCGCGAACTCCTCCTTGAAGCCGTCGTTCCAGATCGAGGCCGGGACGTACGCGCGCGAGGAGGCCGAGCACTTCTGGCCCTGGTACTCGAACGAGCCGCGCGTCAGCGCCGTCCTGAGGATGTCGCGGTCGGCGCTCGGGTGAGCGACGACGAAGTCCTTGCCGCCGGTCTCGCCCACGATGCGGGGGTACGAACGGTACTTCTCGATGTTGTTGCCGACGGTCTTCCACAGGTGCTGGAAGGTCTTGGTCGAGCCGGTGAAGTGGATGCCCGCCAGGTCGGGGTGGTTGAGCGCCACCTCGGAGACGGCCAGTCCGTCGCCGGTCACCAGGTTGATGACGCCCTTGGGCAGCCCCGCCTCTTCAAGAAGACGCATCAGCAGCACGGCGGCGTGGGTCTGGGTCGGCGACGGCTTCCAGACGACGACGTTGCCCATCAGCGCGGGGGCGGTCGGCAGGTTGCCGGCGATCGCGGTGAAGTTGAACGGCGTGATCGCGTAGACGAAGCCTTCGAGCGGCCGGTGGTCCAACCGGTTCCACACGCCGGGCGAGTTGGCCGGCGGCTGCTCGGCGAGGATGCCGCGCGCGTACGCGACGTTGAAGCGCCAGAAGTCGACCAGTTCGCAGGGTGTGTCGATCTCGGCCTGCTGGATGGTCTTCGACTGGCCGAGCATCGTCGAGGCGGCCAGCGTCTCGCGCCACGGCCCCGCCAGCAGCTCGGCGGCGCGCAGGATGATCGTGGCACGGTCTTCGAAGGACAGGGCGCGCCAGCCGGGGGCGGCGGCGAGCGCCGCGTCCACGGCGTCCTGGGCGTCCTGCTCGGTGGCGTTGGCGTACGTACCGAGGACGGCGCCGTGGTTGTGCGGCTGGACGACGTCGAAGCGCTCGCCGCCGCCCATCCGCCGCTCGCCGCCGATGGTCATCGGCAGGTCGACGGGGTGGTCGGCCAGCTCCTTGAGCTTGACTTCGAGACGGGCGCGCTCCGGGGAACCGGGGGCGTAGCCGTGCACCGGCTCGTTGACCGGCGTGGGGACCTGGGTCACAGCGTCCATGGTGGCCGAATCTCCTTCTTCAGTAGACGGTTCACGGTCGGCGGTCGGGGGCGGCGATCGGGGTGGCTGTCGGTGGTCGGCAGTCGCGGGCGGTGGCCGCGGTCAGGGCTGCGGCTCAGCCCCGGGTGGCGAGCGAGCGCAGGAAGAAGGCGAGGTTGGCGGGGCGTTCGGCCAGCCGGCGCATGAAGTAGCCGTACCAGTCGGTGCCGTACGCGAGGTAGACACGCACCCGGTGGCCCTCGGCGGCGAGCCGGCGCTGTTCGGCCTCCCGGATGCCGTAGAGCATCTGGAACTCGTACGCGTCCCGCTCACGCCCGGCCCGTACGGCGAGGTCCTGGGCGATCGCGACGAGGCGCGGGTCGTGGGACCCGACCATCGGGTACCCGTCGCCCGCCATCAGCGTCCGGAGGCAGCGCACGTACGCCTTGTCGACCGCGCCCTTGTCCTGGTGCGCGACGCGCGCGGGCTCCTTGTAGGCGCCCTTCACCAACCGTACGCGGGCGCCCGACGCGGCGAGCGCGCGGCAGTCGTCCTCCGTACGGAAGAGGTACGACTGGACGACGGCGCCGGTCTCGGGGAAGCGCTCGCGCAGGGTGCTGTGGATGGCGAGCGTCGAGTCGACGGTGGTGTGGTCCTCCATGTCGAGGGTGACGGTGGTGCCGATCTCGGTGGCGGCCTCGACGACGGTGGTGATGTTGCGGAGCGCCAGGTCGTGGCCGCCCGGCAGGGCCTGTCCGAAGGAGGACAGCTTCACCGACATCTCGGCGCGCGGGCCGAGCCGGAGCGGGGCGAGCGCCTCGATGAGCTTCAGGTAGGCGTCGCGTGCGTGCAGGGCCTCGGCGGGGTGGGTGATGTCCTCACCGAGGACGTCGAGGGTGACGTCGAGGCCGCCGGCCGTCATGGAACGGACGACCGGTGTCGTCCCGTCGACGGTCTCGCCCGCGATGAAGCGGTCCACGACGGGCCTGGTGACCGGAGCGGCCGAGACGGCGCGCCGCATCAGGTCACTGCGCGACGCGGCGAGGATCACGGGACCCAGCACAGGGCACCTCCACGGAATCGACATTGCAGGCCGTACGGGGCGCGAACGCCCGGCGTCGGCACGGAGAACCACTGTGAAATCTAGGGACCGGTCCGATCCTCTGCCATCGACACCTGTCACGCATCCGTGGCCCCGATCTCATACACATGTCTGAAAAGCGGTGGGAGAATGGCCTGGTGAAGGACGACTACCAGCAGCTCGTGGACGAGATCTCGGCGCTGCTCGGCATGCCGCTGACGCTGGAGAACCGGGACTTCGGGCTCATCGCGTTCGGGGTGCACGACAGCGACGACGAGGGCGTGATGGACCCCGTCAGAACGCGGTCCATCCTGACCCGCAGATCCACCCCGGCGGTAAGGGACTGGTTCGAGGGGTTCGGCATCACGCGCGCGACCGGCCCCGTCCGTATCCCGGCGGCGCCGGACGCCGGGGTGTTCCGGGGGCGGATCTGCCTGCCCGTACGGCACCGGGGCACGGTCCTCGGGTACGTGTGGCTGCTGGACGACTCCGGCCAGGGCGGCGGCCCCGCCGACGACCGATTGGCGGCGGCCATGGAGGTGACGGGGCGGATCGGGGCGCTGCTGGCGGAGGAGGCGAAAGCGGGCGCCGACCTGGCGCGGGAGTTCCGGGCCGTGCTGACGGCGGAGCACGGCTGGCAGCGGGACATGGCGGTGGAGGCGCTGCGTGCGGCGCTGGGGCCGGGCGCGGACGGGACGCACGTGGTGGTGTGCGTGACTCCGTGGCGGGGCGCCGACCCGGCGGTGCGCGCGGTCGCCGGTACCGCGGCGCTGTGCACGCTGCCCGATCCGTGGGTGGCCCGCCGGGAGGCGGGCGGTCCTCCCGGGGCCACCGGGGACGCTCCGGGGGTGCCGAGCGCGCTGGCGTTGCTCGTACGGCTCCGCTCCACCGACGCGCTGGCGCCGACGCTGGACGCGGCGTCGCGGCTGCGGGACGTCGCGGGTCCGGGCGCCACCGCCGGGGCGGCCAAGCCGCGCCGCCGGCTGGCCCAGCTTCCGGACGCCTGGCACGAGGCGCTGGCTGCGGCCCGCGCGGCGGCGGCGCAGCCCCGTTTCGGCCCGGTCGCGCGGTGGGCGGACATCGGCCCGTACCGGCTCCTGACGTCGCTGGCCCCGGCAGCCGAGGCGGACCCGGCGGTGCGCCCGCTGCTGACGCCCGCGCACACGGAGCTGACGCACACGGCGGAGGTCTATCTCGATCACGCGGGGCAGGCCGGCCGTACGGCGTCGGAGCTGGGCATCCACCGCCAGACCCTCTACTACCGGCTCTCCCGCATCGAACAGCTCACCGGCCTCGACCTGACCGCCGGCGAGGACCGGCTGCTCCTGCACATGGCGCTGAAGGCGGCACGGCTCGGGCCCTGAGCGAGCCGGGCGGCTATGGGCACGTCGGCCGGTGAGGGGACGAGGTCGGACGCGGGTGTTCCCGAGGAGGACACGTCGGCCCGGCCGCTGATCGGCACCGACTGACGGCCGGGCGGGGGCGGTGGTGGTTCGCCGGCACCTGCTCCCTGGGATCGCAGGTGTGGCCTGTCTGTCCGCGGGGGGGCGGCGGGTCGCGGCGGGAGGGACGGTGCCGCACGGTCCGGGCCGTGTCCGCCGGGAGCTGCGAAGCAGCGGGGAAACGGCCGAGGGGCCCGGGAAGAATCCCGGGCCCCTCGGCGGCGTTCTACGATCCGCCGGTCGGCAGAGCAGCCGGCCGGACGTGCAAGCGGTCGGCCACTCGTCGGCAGACCTCAAGTCCGCCTGTTCGGTGGTCGGTTCGGCCGATCACCGACCGGCCATCAACGAGCCGGTCGTCAGCACTCCGACCATCGGCCGGCCTGCCCGGCCCGACCCGCTCGTCAAGCGATCCTCACCGGTCAGCCGGTCGCCCGCCGGTCGGCGCCCGGCCCGACGTCGGCCGATCATCAGACGATCGCTCACCAGTCGGCCATCAGCGAGCCGGTCGTCAGCACTCCGACCGTCGGTCGGCCTGCCCGGCGCGACCCGCTCGTCAAGCGATCCTCACCGGTCAGCCGGTCGCCCGCCGGTCGGCGCCCGGCCCGGATGCCTGGCGATCGCCCACCAATCAACCCGACGCCGGGCGATCGCCCGCCAGTCGGCCCGATGCCCGCCGATCGCCAGGCAATCGCCCACCGGTCAACCTGCTGACCGATCAACCGCGCGTCAGTCGGTCAGGTCCACCGAGCGGGCCGACGCGGCACCGATCTCGTCGGAGATCTCCGCCAGCACCGCGGGCGGCACGTTGTCGTCGACCGAGAGCACGACCAGCGCCTCGCCGCCCTCCTCCGCGCGCGAGACCTGCATCCCCGCGATGTTCAGCCCCGCCTCGCCGAGAATCCGGCCGACCGTGCCGACGACACCCGGACGGTCCTCGTACCGCAGGACCACCATGTGGTCGGCCAGCGACACGTCGACGTCGTACTCGCCGATCGCCACGATCTTCTGGAGGTGCTTGGGTCCGGCGAGCGTGCCGGCGACCGACACCTCCTCGCCGCCCGAGAGCGTGCCCCGCACCGTGACCACGTTGCGGTGGTCCGGCGACTCGCTGGAGGTCGTCAGCCGCACCTCGACGCCACGCTCCTGCGCGAACAGCGGCGCGTTCACGTACGACACGGTCTCGTCCACGACATCCTCGAACACGCCCTTCAGCGCGGACAGTTCGAGCACCTTCACGTCGTGCTGGGTGATCTCGCCGTAGACCTCCACGTCCAGGCGTACGGCGACCTCGCCCGCCAGCGCCGTGAAGATCCGGCCCAGCTTCTCGGCGAGCGGCAGGCCCGGCCGTACGTCCTCGGCGATGACGCCGCCCTGCACGTTCACCGCGTCGGGCACGAGCTCGCCGGCGAGCGCGAGCCGCACCGACCTGGCGACCGACACACCCGCCTTCTCCTGCGCCTCGTCCGTAGACGCGCCGAGGTGCGGGGTGCAGACGACCTGGTCGAACTGGAAGAGCGGGGAGTCCGTGCAGGGCTCCTTCGCGTACACGTCCAGACCGGCGCCCGCGACGCGGCCCTCCTTGAGCGCGGAGGCCAGCGCCTCCTCGTCCACGATGCCGCCGCGCGCGGCGTTGACGATGCGCACCGTCGGCTTGACCTTGTGCAGCGCCTCGTCGCCGATCAGACCCAGGGTCTCGGGGGTCTTCGGCAGGTGCACGGTGATGAAGTCCGACACCTCCAGCAGCTCGTCCAGCGACAGCAGCTTGACGCCCATCTGCGCGGCCCGCGCGGGCTGTACGTAGGGGTCGTACGCGACGATCTTCATGCCGAACGCCGACATGCGCTGCGCGACCAGCACACCGATACGGCCGAGACCGACGACACCGAGCGTCTTCTCGCTCAGCTCGACGCCCGTGTACTTGCTGCGCTTCCACTCGCCGTTCTTCAGCGCGGTGTTGGCCTGCGGGATGTGGCGCGCGGTGGCGACCAGCAGACCGCAGGCCAGCTCGGCCGCCGTGACGATGTTCGAGGTGGGGGCGTTGACGACCATCACGCCGGCCTTGGTGGCGGCGGAGACGTCGACGTTGTCGAGACCGACTCCGGCGCGGGCGACGACCTTCAGCCGCTTGGCCGCGGCCACCGCCTCGGCGTCGACCTTGGTCGCGGAGCGGACGAGGATCGCGTCCACGTCGGCGATGGCGGGCAGCAGTTCGGCGCGGTCGGCGCCGTTGCAGTGGCGGATCTCGAAGTCCGGACCGAGCGCGTCGACGGTGGCGGGCGACAGCTCCTCGGCGATGAGTACAACCGGCTTTTCATTGGAACGCGAGCTCACGTGAGGTCCTCACAAGTCCATTGCGGACGGCCGTCCCGACGGCCGCAGGCGGCGGAGGGTGACAGGCCCTGGTCCGGGCCTGATCGCGTGGAAGACGCACGACGTTGTGGGCCTGACGCGGGTGTATCGAGCAGTGTAGTGGTGCGGGCGGCGGAGGTTTTCCGCCTTGACGGGCAGATCACTCGTACGTGCTTTCCGCCTCGGCGGGGAGGTCACCCGTACGTGGGCGGGCCCCGCGTGCGCCCTTCGACGGCGCCACGAGGCCCCCTCTGGAGCCGCCGTGTCGCGGCCCCCGGCGGGGCGGCGTCGGCCGGGCGGGCGGCCCCCGGTGCCGGGCCCGCGCTTCGGGTCCGGCACCGGGAACGCGTCGTCTCAGGCCTCGTCGTTGTCGACCCAGCTCATGAGCTTGCGCAGCTCGCGGCCGGTGCTCTCCAGCAGCGAGTCGCTGTCGGCCTTCTTGTACTCGTTGTACTTCTTCAGACCGCCGTGGTACTCGTCCATCCAGTTCTGGGCGAACGTGCCGTCCTGGATCTCGGCGAGGACCTTCTTCATCTCGGCCTTGGTCTGGTCCGTGATGATCCGGGGGCCGGTCACGTAGTCGCCCCACTCGGCGGTCTCGGAGACCGACCAGCGCATCTTGTCCAGGCCGCCCTCGTACATCAGGTCCACGATCAGCTTCAGCTCGTGGAGGCACTCGAAGTACGCGATCTCCGGCTGGTAGCCCGCCTCGACCAGGGTCTCGAAGCCCGCCTTGACCAGCGCCGACGTACCACCGCAGAGAACGACCTGCTCACCGAAGAGGTCGGTCTCGGCCTCCTCGCTGAAGGTGGTCTTGATGACGCCGGCGCGGGTGCCGCCGATGCCCTTGGCGTAACTCAGGGCCAGTTCGAAGCCCTTGCCGGTGGCGTCCTGCTCGACGGCCGCGATGCACGGCACGCCGCGGCCCTCCTCGTACTGGCGGCGGACCAGGTGGCCGGGGCCCTTCGGGGCGACCATGGCGACGTCGACGCCCGCGGGCGGCTTGATGAAGCCGAAGCGGATGTTGAGGCCGTGCCCGAAGAAGAGGGCGTCGCCGTCCTTCAGGTTGTCCTTGATGGACTCCTCGTAGACCTGCGCCTGGATCGGGTCCGGCACCAGGATCATGATGACGTCGGCCTCGGCCGACGCCTCGGCGGGCGTCACCACGCGCAGGCCCTGCTCCTCGGCCTTCTTCTTGGACGTGGACCCCTCGTGCAGGCCGACCCGGACGTCGACACCCGAGTCACGGAGCGACAGCGCGTGGGCGTGGCCCTGGCTGCCGTAACCGATGACCGCGACCTTGCGGCTCTGGATGATGGACAGGTCGGCATCGGCGTCGTAGAACAGCTCGGCCACTGGGTCTTCTCCTTGGTGTGCAAACTGAGGTTTCGCTGTGTGCCCCGCCCCACCGTACGGCGGGGCGGGCAAAGGCCGTCTCACGGTCTCGGCATACGAACCGGCGACCGGCGGACCGGCACGGGCGCGCGGGATCGCGGGCGTACGGCCCCGGCTCCCGCCCGCCCGCGCGGGCTACGCGCTGCGGTCGAGCGCCCGCAGACTGCGGTCGGTGATGGAACGCGCGCCGCGCCCTATGGCGATCGTGCCGGACTGGACCAGCTCCTTGATGCCGAACTGCTCCAGCATCTTCAGCATGGCGTCGAGCTTGTCACTCGATCCGGTGGCCTCGATCGTGACGGCCTCGGGCGAGACGTCCACGGTCTTGGCGCGGAAGAGCTGCACGATCTCCACGATCTGGGAGCGCGTCTCGTTGTCGGCGCGGACCTTCACCAGGACGAGTTCGCGCTGGATCGCCGCGCCGGGTTCCAGCTCGACGATCTTCAGGACGTTGATCAGCTTGTTGAGCTGTTTCGTCACCTGTTCGAGCGGCAGGTCCTCGACATTGACCACGATGGTGATACGGGAGATGTCGGGGTGCTCGGTGACCCCCACCGCGAGGGAGTCGATGTTGAAGCCGCGCCGGGAGAACAGGGCGGCGATCCTGGCGAGGATGCCGGGGGTGTTCTCCACCAGGACGGAGAGGGTGTGTTTGGAAGACATGATCGTCGTTCTTTCTCTCGCTCTCGGCATCCGGCTCAGTCGTCCAGGCTGTCGCCGAAGTCGGGGCGCACGCCCCGGGCGGCCAGGACCTCGTCGTTGGAGGTGCCCGCGGCCACCATCGGCCAGACCTGGGCGTCCTCGTGGACGATGAAGTCGACCACCACGGGGCGGTCGTTGATGGAGTTCGCCTTGGCGATCACCGCGTCCAGCTCGTCCGGGGACTCGCACCGCATGGAGACGCAGCCCATGGCCTCGGCCAGCTTCACGAAGTCCGGGACACGGGTGCCGCCGTTGGGCTTGGCGTCCTCCGCGCGGCCCGCGCCCTCGAAGGAGCCGCCGGAGGCGACATCGGGGCCGGCGTGCAGGACGGTGTTGGAGTAGCGCTGGTTGTAGAACAGGGTCTGCCACTGGCGGACCATGCCCAGCGCGCCGTTGTTGATGATCGCGACCTTGATGGGGATGTTGTTGAGGGCGCAGGTGGTCAGTTCCTGATTGGTCATCTGGAAGCAGCCGTCGCCGTCGATGGCCCACACCGTACGGTCCGGGCGGCCGGCCTTGGCGCCCATCGCGGCCGGGACCGCGTAGCCCATCGTGCCCGCGCCGCCGGAGTTGAGCCAGGTGGCGGGCTGTTCGTAGTCGATGAAGTGGGCGGCCCACATCTGGTGCTGGCCGACGCCCGCCGCGTAGATGGTGTCGTCCGGGGCCAGTTGGCCGATGCGCTGGATGACGTGCTGCGGCGAGAGGCTGCCGTCCGCGGGCTGGTCGAAGCCGAGCGGGTAGGTCTCGCGCCAGCGGCTCAGGTCGCGCCACCAGGCGCTGTAGTCACCGGTGTTGCCGTCGGTGTGCTCGGCCTGGACGGCCTGGACGAGGTCGGCGAGGACCTCGCGGGCGTCACCGACGATCGGCACGTCCGCGGCGCGGTTCTTGCCGATCTCGGCGGGGTCGACATCGGCGTGGACGATCTTCGCGTAGGGGGCGAAGCTGTCCAGCTTGCCGGTGACCCGGTCGTCGAAGCGGGCGCCGAGGGCGACGATCAGGTCGGCCTTCTGGAGCGCGGTGACGGCGGTGACCGACCCGTGCATGCCCGGCATTCCCACGTGCAGCGGGTGGCTGTCGGGGAAGGCGCCCAGCGCCATCAGGGTGGTGGTGACGGGGGCGTTGGTCAGCTCGGCGAGCATCCGCAGTTCGGCGGTGGCACGGGCCTTGATGACCCCGCCGCCGACGTACAGCACCGGCCGCTTGGCCTGGGTGATCAGCTTGGCGGCCTCGCGGATCTGCTTGGCGTGCGGCTTGGTGACGGGGCGGTAGCCGGGGAGCTCCTGGGTGGGCGGCCAGCTGAAGGTGGTCTTCGCCTGGAGGGCGTCCTTGGCGATGTCGACCAGGACCGGGCCCGGACGGCCGGTGGAGGCGATGTGGAACGCCTCGGCGATGGTGCGCGGGATGTCCTCGGCCTTGGTGACCAGGAAGTTGTGCTTGGTGATCGGCATCGTGATGCCGCAGATGTCCGCCTCCTGGAAGGCGTCCGTGCCGATGGCCTTGCTCGCCACCTGGCCGGTGATCGCGACGAGCGGCACGGAGTCCATGTGCGCGTCGGCGATGGGGGTGACCAGGTTGGTGGCGCCGGGGCCCGAGGTGGCCATGCAGACGCCGACCTTGCCGGTGGCCTGCGCGTACCCGGTGGCCGCGTGGCCGGCGCCCTGCTCGTGGCGGACCAGGATGTGCCGGACCCGGGTGGAGTCCATCATCGGGTCGTAGGCGGGGAGGATCGCGCCGCCGGGGATGCCGAATACGGTGTCGGCCCCCACTTCCTCAAGAGAGCGGATGAGGGACTGCGCGCCCGTGACGTGCTCAACGGTGGCGGACGAGGGTCCGCCACTACGGGCGCGCGGCGTCGGGTGGGCCCCGGTGGCCTGCTCGGTCATCGTCAATCTCTTCTCAAGGCTGAGGGTTTTTGCGTGGTTTTGGGCGGTGCCGGTGCAACAAAAAACCCCTCGTGCCGGGAGGCAGGCGAGGGGAGCGCGTCGGTGCGGTCTACAGAACCGATGACGGTCACTGTGTCAGCCGACGCGCTGTCCAAGTACGAGAATTCGGGTGCGCATGGCATTGACCCTCCCTCCGACGCGCCGCCACTGTCAAGTGGGTGGGACTGGCGTCTCAACATTTGAGCGGAGGGTAGGACGGTTGAGGGGGCGCGGGATCATGTCGGGGGTGGCCGCGCGCGTACGCCGCACGGGCAGCGATCCGGCGGTCAGCACCGGCAGCGGCGGGACCCCGGGGACGGCGAAACCGCCCCGGACCAGGGCGCGGCGCAGCCGGTACTCGTCGAGCGGGCCGGAGAACGCCGTGCCCTGCCCGTGGGTGCAGCCCATGGCGCGCAGTGCCGTGACCTGTTCCGGCAGGTCCACGCCCTCGGCCACCGAGACCATGCCGAGGTCGCAGGCGATCCGGAGCAGTCCGGCCGTGATCTTGTGCAGCCGGGCGGACTCCACGACGCCCTCGACCAGCCCCCGGTCGAGTTTCAGTACGTCGACGGGGAGCCGGCGCAGCGCGTTGATCGCCGCGTAGCCGCTGCCGAAGCCGTCCAGCGCGATCCGTACGCCGAGACGGCGCAGGGCGACCAGACGGCGTTCCAGCTCGTCCAGGGAGGTCCGGGGATCGCTGTCGGCCAGTTCGATCAGCAGGGCTCCGGAGGGCAGCCCGTGGCGGGTCAGGAGTGCCTCGATGGAGCCGAGCGGCAGGGAGCGGTCGAGGAGTCTGCGGGCGGAGAGCCGGACGGTGACCGGTGTGGCGTGGCCGGCGCGGGCGCGCTCGGCGGCCTGCTTGACGGCCTCCTCCAGGAGCCAGCGTCCTAACTCGGCGGTGCGGTCGCTGTCGTCGGCGCCGCGCAGGAACTCGGCGGGTGTGTAGAGGATGCCCTGGGTGGAGCGCCAGCGGGCCTGGGCGGCGACGGCGGAGATCTGTCCGGTGGCCAGGTCGACCACGGGCTGGTGGAGCAGGGCGAACTCGCCGTCGCGCAGGGCGGTGCGCAGCTTGGTGGCCAGTTCGGTCCTGCGGACCACGTCGGCCTGCATCTGGGGCGCGTACAGCTCGACGCGGTTCTTGCCGCCGGCCTTGGCGCGGTACATGGCGAGGTCGGCGTTGCGCATGAGGTCGGTGGGGGTGGTGCCGGGCTCGGCGAAAGCGACGCCGATGGAGGCGGCGACCCGGACGTCGTTGCCGTCGATGCGGTACGGCTGGGAGAGCCGCAGGCGCAGCCGGTCGGCGATCTCGTGGACCTGGTACTCGCGGGCGGTCTGGTCGTCGGTGCCGTCGCCGAGGATGAGCGCGGCGAACTCGTCCCCGCCGAGCCGGGCGGCGGTGTCCCCGGCCCGTACGGACTCCTGGAGGCGGCGGGCGGCGTGGATCAGCAGTTCGTCGCCGACCTGGTGGCCGAGGCGGTCGTTGACGCCCTTGAAGCCGTCGAGGTCGATGAAGAGCACCGCCGTGCCGGGGTCGTGGACCCGGCGGCCGGACAGGGAGCGGCGGACCCGCTCGGTGAACAGGGCGCGGTTGGGCAGGTCGGTGAGCGGATCGTGCTCGGCGTTGTGCTGCAACTGGGCCTGGAGCCGGACGCGTTCGGTGACGTCGCGGCTGTTGAGGATCAGGCCGCCCTGGTGGCGGTTGACCGTCGACTCCACGTTCAGCCAGTCGCCGGTGCCGGAAGCGAAGCGGCATTCGATGCGGGTGGTGGGTTCCTCCGTGGGAGGGGCGGCGAGGAAGCGCCGTACCTCGCGTTTGACCCGGCCGCGGTCGTCCGGGTGGATGATCGATTCGAGCGGGGCGCCGACGAGACCGTCCGCCTCGCGTCCGTAGACACCGGCGGCGGCCGGGCTGACGTAGTCGAGGGTGCCCTCGGGTCCGGCGATCATGATGACGTCGCTGGAGCCCTGGACCAGGGAACGGAAGTGGTTCTCCTTCTGGGCCAGTTCGTGGGTGAGCGCGATGTTGTCGACGAGCATGATGCCCTGCCGGACGACCAGGGCCAGGACGACCGTGCAGCCGGTGAGGACCACCACGCGGTCGACGCGCCGGCCCTCGATGACGTTGTACAGGATGCCCAGGGTGCACACGGCGGCGGCGAGATACGGCGTGAGGGCCGCCAGGGAGCCCGCTATGGGCCTGCCGGAGTTCCGGGGTCCCCGGGGCGCCCGCACGTGCGCGGGGGCGCTCTCCTCGGCCTTGCGGACGCCCCAGGGCGCGTACGCGAGCAGCAGCGACCCGGCGAACCAGCCCGCGTCGAGCAGTTGGCCCGAGCGGTAGCTCTCGCGGAGCAGCGGGGAGGTGAACAGCGCGTCGCACACGACCGTGAGGGCGAGCGCGGCGATGGCGGAGTTGATCGCCGTACGGCTGCCGGTGGAGCGCCGGAAGTGCAGGGCGAGCACCATGCTGACGAGCACGATGTCCAGCAGCGGATAGGCGAGGGAGAGCGCCGCGTGGGCGACGGTCTCGCCGTCGAAGTGCGTGGTGTGGGCGAGCGCGAGGCTCCAGGACAGGGTGAGGAGCGAGCCGCCGATCAGCCAGGCGTCGAGACCGAGACAGACCCAGCCGGCCTTGCTGACGGGGCGTTTGGCCAGGACGAGCAGGCCGACGATGGCCGGTGGCGCGAAGCAGAGGAAGAACAGGTCGGCGAGGGACGGGCTCGGCACGGGGCGGTCGAGGACCACCTCGTACCAGCCCCAGACCGCGTTCCCGCCGGCGGCCATCGCGGAGGAGAGCGAGAAGAGCAGCCAGGCGGGGCGGAAGCGGCTGTCGTTGCCCCGGGCGTAGAGGAAGCAGGAGACCGCCGCGATGAGGGCGGCGACGCTGAGGCCGAAGTCGCCCATGATCAGGGCCACTTCGCGGGAGCCCCAGCCGAGGGCCGCGCCCGTGGCGTAGCCGCCGCAGATCAGGGCGAGGAGGAGTTGCGCGAGGAGGCCGCCGCCGTCGGCGTCCTTGTCGGTGCCGTTCGTGCCGCCGGAGGTGTCGGGGCGGCCGATGAGGGCCTCGGGGGCGGTCACGGGGTCACCTCGGAGCGCGTCGCCGTCACCGCCGGGCCGCCGGGTCCGGTCGCCCGCGGGGCGGCCGTCGTCCCGATACGGGGCGCCGTGCCTGGGGCCGGCAGGACGCGCGCCGCCGGGGCGCGGTCCTTCCCGGCCGGGCCGTGCGTGGTCGCGGCCGGGCCGCGTGCCGGCGGGCCCTCGGCCCGTCGTGGGTGGCCCTTCCGCGTCGGATCGTTCGTCCATCGGCAGTACATCGCCCGTCGCCCCCCTCGGATTCTGATCGCTCCGCCACGCCGCCCCTCGCGCGGCGCGGCCCCCAGATCGGGACGATACACCAGACTCGTCACTCAGGGACATAGTTCTCCTACTCTCTGTGACGAGCAGGGGAGTTGTCGATCCCTGGGTGCGGATCCGCGCGGGCTCAGCCGGTGGTGAGCACGACGTTGCGCAGAACCTCCCCCGCCGCGTAGCGGGTGAGCTGATCGGCGAGCAGACGCTTGGCACGGGGCATGAAGGCCGAGGTGGAGCCGCCCACGTGCGGGCTGATGACGACACCCGGAGCATGCCAGAGAGGGTGGCCCGCCGGGAGGGGTTCCGGATCGGTGACGTCCAGAGCGGCCCGGATCCTTCCGCTTTCCAGTTCGGCGAGGAGCGCCCCGGTGTCGGCGACGGGGCCGCGCGCGACGTTCACGAACAGGGCGCCGTCCTTCATCCGGGCCAGGAACTCGGCTCCGGCCAGCCCCTTCGTCTCCTCGGTGAGCGGCGTCGTCATGATCACGACGTCCGCCTCGGGGAGCAGGTCCGGCAGATCGGCGAGCGCGTGCACGGGGCCGCGCTCGGTGGCACGGGCGGAGCGCGCCACGCGCGCCACCCGCGCGCACTCGAAGGGCGTGAGCCGGTCCTCGACGGCCGCGCCTATGGAGCCGTAGCCGACGATGAGGACGGACCTGTCGGCGAGCGCGGGGTAGAAGCCGGAGCGCCACTCCTCGGCGTCCTGGCCCCGGACGAAGCCGGGGATGCCGCGCAGGGAGGCGAGGATCAGCGCGAGGGTGAGCTCCGCCGTGCTGGCCTCGTGGACGCCTCGGGCGTTGCAGAGGCGTACGCCGGCGGGCAGTGTGCCGAGTCCCGGTGTGACGTGGTCGATCCCGGCCGACAGGGTCTGGACGACGCGTACGGACGTCATGGCGGCGAGGGGCCGGAGCGCGACGTCCATGCCCTTCATGTACGGCACGACGTAGAAGGCGCAGTCGGCCGGGTCGGCGGGGTAGTCCGCGCCGCCGTCCCAGTGGCGGTAGGCCAGGTCCCCGGGGAGTCCTTCTATCTCGTCGGCGGGGATCGGCAGCCACACGTCTGGAGTCATGGTCAGGAGGCTATGCGACGCCCCCGGGGGCGAAGAAGGGCCCGGTGCCCCGGCGGCGGGGAGGGGCGCCGTGCGGGCGGGCGCGGACGGGGCCGGGGTGTCGCGGCGCCGGCGGGGCCATGAGGTTAGCTGGTGGGTGTCCGGCGGCGGTGCGTCCGGCGGGAGCGGGCGTGTGAAGCGGCGGGAGGGGCAGGGCAGTTGGAGCGCAGGGCGATCGGTGCGACGGCACTCACGGTGGGCG
The DNA here is from genome assembly GCF_036327775.1 of Streptomyces sp. NBC_01498. Classification (NCBI taxonomy): domain Bacteria; kingdom Bacillati; phylum Actinomycetota; class Actinomycetes; order Kitasatosporales; family Streptomycetaceae; genus Streptomyces; species Streptomyces sp. NBC_01498. Next base: position 1,852,914 of record NZ_CP109598.1, read on the forward strand.
CCGTCGGACTCGGCTGTATGCCGATGAGCTGGGCCTACACCGCGTCCGAGCGGCGGGGCGACCGTTCGTCGCGCACGGTGCACGCGGCGCTCGACGCGGGTACGACGCTGCTGGACACGGCCGACATGTACGGCCCGTTCACCAACGAGCTGCTGCTGGGGCGGGTGCTGGAGGAGCGGCGGGGCGACGTCTTCCTGTCCACCAAGTGCGGTCTGCTGGTGGGTGATCAGCATCTCGTCGCCAACGGCCGCCCCGGCTATGTGCGCCGGGCGTGCGACGCGTCGCTGCGGCGGCTGCGGACGGATGTGATCGACCTGTACCAGCTGCACCGCGCCGATCCGGAGGTGCCGGTCGAGGAGACCTGGGGCGCGATGGCGGAGCTGGTGGCGGCGGGGAAGGTGCGGGCGCTGGGGATGTGCGCGGTGGACGCGTCCGCGTCGCGCCGTACGGGCGCGGACCGGTACGGCGGAACGATTCGGCTGCTGGAGCGGATGCAGCAGGTGTTCCCGGTGAGCGCGGTGCAGGCGGAGCTGTCGGTCTGGTCGCGGGAGGCGGCGGAGCGGCTGCTGCCGTGGTGCGCGGCGCGGGGGGTGGGATTCCTGGCGGCGATGCCGCTGGGCAACGGCTATCTGACCGGGACGCTCACCCCGGGGCAGGGGTTCGAGCCGGACGACGTACGGGCCAGGCATCCGCGCTTCACCGCCGAGATGATGGCGTCGAACCAGCCGGTGGTGGCGGGGCTGCGGCGGGTCGCCGAGCGGCACGGGGCGACCCCGGCGCAGGTGGCGCTGGCGTGGGTGCTGGCACGCGGCCCGCAGGTGGTGCCCGTTCCGGGGGCGAAGCGGGAGCGGTGGGCGGTGGAGAACGCGCGCGCGGCGGAGCTGGAGCTGTCACCGGCGGATCTGGCCGAGATCGCGGCGCCGCCCCCGGCGTGGGAGTCGTGGCACTGACACCGGGTGGATGGGAACCTTGACCGGTGCCGCGGAGGTTCCACCGTGGAGACGGCGTCAGTCGAAGGGATCCAAGACCGTGCAACGTGCTCCAGTGACGGCCCTGTTGGTGGCGGCGGCGCTGCTCGTGGCGACCGCGTGCTCGTCCTCCGACGAGGCGCCGAGGGCCGAGGGCCCGACGGGTTCCCCGTCGGCGTCGGACGGGTCGGCGTCCCCGGACGGCGCGGCGAAGCCGTCGGCGCCGCCCGCGAAGGGCTCGGCGAAGGTGGTGTCCACGCTCACCGAGGGCCTGAAATCGCCGTGGGGCATCGCCGCGCTGCCCGAGGGCGATCTGCTGGTGGGCTCGCGCGACGCGGGCACGATCACCCGGGTCGATGCCGAGACCGGCGCGAAGACCGAGGTGGGCGAGGTGCCCGGGGTCTCCCCCGGCGGCGAGGGCGGGCTGCTGGGCCTGGCGCTGTCGCCGACGTTCGCCGCCGACACCTATGTGTACGCGTACTTCACGACGGACTCCGACAATCGCATCGCCCGGATGCTGTACGACCCGAAGAGGCCGGTGGGCCGGCAACTGGGCGCGCCCGACACGGTGCTGCGGGGCATCCCGAAGGGCACCATCCACAACGGTGGCCGGATCGCGTTCGGCCCGGACCGGATGCTCTACGCGGGCACGGGTGAGACGGGCGACACGGGCCTCGCGCAGGACAAGAAGTCCCTGGGCGGGAAGATTCTGCGGATGACCCCGGAGGGTGAGCCGGCGCACGGCAACCCGGAGGCGGACTCGGTCGTGTACACGTACGGCCACCGCAATGTGCAGGGGCTCGCCTGGGACTCCGGGAAGCGGCTGTGGGCGTCGGAGTTCGGCCAGAACACCTGGGACGAGCTGAATCTGATCGAGCCGGGGAAGAATTACGGCTGGCCGGAGGCCGAGGGCAAGGCGGGGAAGGCGGGCTTCGTCGATCCGGTGGAGGAGTGGCGTACCCGCGACGCGTCCCCGAGCGGGATCGCCTTCGCCGAGGGGTCGATCTGGATGGCGGCCCTGCGCGGCGAGCGGCTGTGGCGGATCCCGCTGGCCGGGCCGAAGGCGTCGGCGGCCCCGCAGGCGTTCCTGGAGGGCGAGTACGGGCGGCTGCGCACGGTGCTGGCGACCGGCGACGGGGCGCTGTGGCTCCTGACCAACAACACGGACGGCCGGGGCACCCCGAAGCCGGGGGACGACCGGATTCTGCGGGTGGACGTGACGTAGGGGCCGCCGGGAGGCGAGGTGGGCCCTGCCTGCGAGTGACTCGGGGCCCACCCGGGGATCGACCGCCCGAGCGGGTCCCACGCGGCTGCTCGGCAGCGGAATCGGCCTGTGGGTGCGTCGGCCGGGAGGCCGGGACGGCGGAAGGCGGCTGTGCCACGGGGGAAGGGGTCCCGGATCGGCGGATCGCCGGCGACCGAATCCGTGGCGACATCGGACGCGTGCACCTCGGGCGCGAATTGACCCACGGCACAGGGGGGCACACAGGTGTGTGCCCCCCTTGTCGTGCCGGTCCTGTTGTCGCGCCTGTGCGGGCTGTCCCGTCCGGCCCGGCCCGTCCGCGTCAGCCCGCGGGCTGCGGCGCGTCCGGCGGTTCCGGCAGGGAGAGGAAGAGGTCGAAGTACATGCCGAGGGAGACCAGCAGGCCGAGGAAGGCGAGGACGAGACCCGCCACCGCGAACGGACGGACCCAGCTCGTGCGCTGCGGGAACCCGAAGGCCAGCAGACCGGCGGCCAGGGCCAGGGCGGCGAAGACGCCGTTCGTCAGCGCGACGGCGTGCCAGGCGTCGCCGTAGATCTCGGAGATCTGCTGTTCCGCCGTGCCGGTCTGGCCCAGTTCGATCTGGCCCTGGAGCGTCTCGCGCTCGGAGACGACCTTGCCGGACCAGGTCCCGATGAGCGAGATGACCGACAGCAGGACGGAGATCAGCGCGGCGGAGGCCGCGGCGAGACCGCCGGCCGACGACGGGGTGTACGCGCCGTCCAGGTCCTCGTCCGGGCTCTCCCCGTCCTCGCCGGCCACCACGTCACCCGCATAGGCGTCGGCGGCCGTGACGTCGGTCGTGCTCTCCCCGGCGCTGTCCGCCGCGGGACTCCCCCCGGGCTCCTTCGCCAGGCTCGGGCCCGGCGCGTCGTGCGTCTCGGCGGCGGCCGGGACAGCGCGTTCCGTCTCGGTGGCGCCTCCGGCGCCGACGGACTCTTCTGACTTGCTCGTGGGGTTCATGCGCCGCACGGTAGGGGGCCCGTATGAGAGATCCATGAGAGTTCGCTCAGCCGGTCGTCCCCCGCAGCTCACGCCACTCGGGGGCGAGGACCGACCAGATCTCGTTGTCCTGCCGTTTCCCGTGGTGCACGCTGCTCTCCCGCAGTACCCCCTCGCGGCGCAGACCGAGCCGTTCGGCCGTCCGCACGCTCGGCAGGTTGGCCGACGACACCACCCACTCCACACGGTGGATGCCGCGGCGTTCCACCGCCCAGTCGACGATGACCCGGACCGCGCGGGTCACCAGTCCGCGCCCCGTGGCCGCCGGTTCTAGCCAGCAGCCGACCTCGCAGGTGCCCGCGTCGGCGTCGAAGAGCCGGAACATCACGCCGCCGACGAGGGTGCCGTCGAGCCAGATGCCGTAGAGGCGTCCGCCGTCGGCGGCCTGACTCTCGGCGTACCGGACGAGCATGGCCCGCGCCGAGCCGAGGTCGGTCACGACCTGGGCGAGCCGCACATGCTGGTCCACCAGGTCCCGTGCGCGGTCCATGTGGGCCAGGAACTCCTCCGCCTGCCACGGCTCCAGCGGTCTCAGTTCCGCCCCGTCGTCCCCCAGTGATACGGCGAACATCCTTCTTCTCCTCCGGCCTGTGGCGCTTCGCGGGCCCTGCGGGCGGCCCCGACGTCGTGGATGTCCCGAAAGTCGCGGACTCGTCGGGCCCGGGTGCGGCCGCTCACCGCGCCGCGCCCTCCGCACGATCCGCGTGCTCCGCGCCCTTCACGTACGCGACGTGCTCGTCGCGCCCCGCCGGGATCCTCCCAGACCCGGTGGGACGGGCCGCGGGCGCCTCGATGCTGATCCGGGGCAGCCATCGGTCGAGCCCCTTCGGCAGCCACCAGTTGGCGCCGCCCAGCAGGTGCATCAGGGCGGGCACCAGGAGCGTACGGAGGACGAAGGCGTCCAGGGCGACCGCCGCCGCCAGCCCGACGCCGAACATGGCGATGACGCGGTCCCCGCTGAGGACGAAGGCGAGGAAGACCGAGATCATGATGACGGCGGCCGAGTTGATCACCCGGCCGGTCTCGGCGAGGCCGACCCGTACGGCCCGCCGGTTGTCGCCGGTCGCGAGCCACTCCTCGTACATCCGGCTCACCAGGAAGACCTGGTAGTCCATGGAGAGGCCGAAGAGGACCGAGACCATGATCACGGGCAGGAACGGCTCCACGGGCCCCGCGCTGCCGAGGCCGAGGAGTTCGCTGCCCCACCCCCACTGGAAGATCGCGACGACGATCCCGAAGGAGGAGGCGACGGCGGCGACGTTCATCAGCGCCGCCTTCAGTGGGATGCCGACGGACCGGAAGGCGAGCAGGAGCAGCAGACAGCCGAGGGTGATCACGACGCCGACGAACAGGGGCAGTTTGCCGACGACGACATCGGCGAAGTCGTCGTAACCGGCGGTGATGCCGCCGACGGAGACCTCCAGGGAGGTGCCGTCCTGGGCGCGTGGCAGCACCTCCGTACGGAGGCGGTCGACAAGGTCGCTGGTGGCCTTGGACTGGGGTGCCGAGGTGGGGACCACGGTGAGCAGGGCCCGGTCCCCGCTGCCGCTGAAGACGATCGGCCCGACCGAGGCGACGCCCGCCGACTCGCGCAGCGTGTCCGGCAGTTGGTCCATCGCGAGCCGGTCGTCGGCGCCGTCCAACTCGGCGACCAGGGTCAGCGGGCCGTTGACGCCGGGGCCGAAGCCGTCGGCGAGCCGGTCGTACGCCTGCCGGGTGGTGCTGGTGGCGGCGTTGTTGCCCTGGTCGGAGGTGCCCAGGTGGAGCGAGAACGTCGGCAGGGCGAGCACCAGCATCACGACCACGGCCGCGCCGCCGAGGAGCCGGGGGTGGCGTTCCACGAAGGCGGACCAGCGGGCGGCGAAGCCGGTGGGCGCCTCGGGCAGCGGACCGTGTGCGGCGAGCCGGGTCCGCTCACGCCGGTTCAGCGCGCGGGCGCCGGTGTACGACAGCAGGGCCGGCAGCAGCGTCACGGACGCGGCGACGGTGAGCGCGACGGTGAGGGAGGCGGCGATCGCGACGCCGTTCAGGAAGCCCAGCCGCAGCACCAGCATGCCGAGGAGCGCGACACAGACGGTGGCCCCGGCGAACACGACGGCGCGCCCCGTGGTGGCGACGGCCTCCGTGGCGGCCTCGGTGACCGTCAGGCCCTGTTTGAGGCCCTTGCGGTGTCTCGTGACGATGAACAGCGCGTAGTCGATGCCGACGCCGAGCCCGACGAGCAGGCCGAGCATCGGGGCGAAGTCCGCGACGGTCATGACCTGGCCGAGGAGCGCGATGCCCGCGTACGCCGTCCCGACCGACACGAGCGCGGTGGCGAGGGGCAGCAGGCTCGCCGCGAACGAGCCGAAGGCGAGGAAGAGGACGACGGCGGCGATGGCGACGCCCACGATCTCCGCCGTGTGGGCGGTGGTGCCCTCGGTGAGTGCGACGGCGCTGCCGCCGAGTTCTACCTGGAGATCGTCGGTGGCCGCTTTCTTCGCGGTGTCGACGAGGGCCCGCGCCTGGGCGGCGGGGATGTCGTCGACCTGCTGCTCGAAGGTCACGACGGCGTACGCGGTGCGGCCGTCCTCGCTGATCTGACGGGCGCCCTCGCCGTCCTCCGGTCCGGTGGCGCCGCCGGACGCCCCGGCACCGCCGGGGATGACGTAGGGGCTCAGCACGCCCGCGACTCCGGGCAGTTCGGCGATCTCGCCCAGCGCGACGCCCATGCGCAGTTCGATGTCGTCGGCGCGGACGGAGCCCCGTTCGGTGTGCCAGACGACGGTGTCGGCGTCGCCGCCCCGGTCGGGGAACGCCTTCTCCAGGACGGCGACGGCGTGGCCGGACTCGGTGCCGGGGGCGTCGTAGTCGTTGGAGTACGACGTTCCGGCGACGACGGCGCCCGTGGCGGTGGCGCCGAGGGCGAGCAGCCAGAGGAGGACGACCAGGAGCCGGTGTCCGACGCACCACCGCGCGAGTGTTGCCAACGGTCTGCTCCCTGGGTCGTCCGGAGAGCCAACTCTGTCATCGAATCGTGATCGTCGGAATGTTTGGTGGGGATACTCACACGATGGTGACCTGGCGTTCGATCAAAGGGAGCCGGACGTTCCGTTTCGGCCGGAGGTGCTCGCACGCTCGTTCCCGAGGGCCCTCGGGCGCCGCCGGACGCCGCGCTCCGGCCCTCGACCGTGAACTCCCGCGCCCCGTCGCGGAGATCGGGCGCCTCTGCGCGTCCGGGCGCCAGCGGCGTGTTGCGGGCGGCACCGCCGGACCCGTGGCGAGGGCCGGCGCCTCCCTCTCGCGCCGAGGCGTCGACCTCCTGAAGAAGTCCTCGTAGGCTCCACAAAGGCTCCACACCACCGCGAGCGACGACGACACCCCGCGCCACCGCCCATGAAGCCCCACCGCATGAACCCACCTCATGAAGACGACAGGGACAGCCTGCCCATGAATGTCACCGTGTTCGGCGCCACCGGGCGTACCGGACGAGCCTTCCTCACCGCCGCCGCCCGCGCCGGGCACCGCATCACCGCCCAGGTGCGGGAGCCCGCGCGGCTTGGCCACGCCCCCGTCGACCGGGTGGTGACCGGCAGCCCGTTCGACGAGAGCGCGGTGACGGACGCCCTCACCGGGGCCGACGCCGCCGTGGTGGCGTTCGGCCTCAAGGGCAACCGGACGACCCCGCTGTACTCGCGCGGCACCGAACTCATCGTGGACGCGATGGGGAAGCTGGGCGTACGACGGCTGATCGTCGTCTCCGAGGCCGGTTACGGCTCCCACGTACGCGGTGCATCGGGCCGGGTCATCGCCGTCCTCTACCGCACGACGGCCCGCCCCCTCCTGCGGGAACGGGAGGCCCAGGACGCGGTGGTCCTCACCAGCGGCCTGGACTGGACGGTCGTACGGTCCGGGGCGCTGCACCACGGACCGTCGCGCGGCAACCGCCCGCGCTCCTTCGTCCCGCGCCGGGGTCTCGCGCCCCGCACCACCTACGCGGACCTGGCGGACCTGGTCCTCGGCGCGCTGGACGACCCGTCGACGTACGGCCGCGACCTGTACCCGTGAGGGGCCCTCGGGGTCCTCTCAGGGCCCGTCGGCCACGACCTCGCGCAGATCCTTCGCGTAGTGGCCGATGGCCCTGCGGTAGCTCCGTACGTACGGGTCGTCGCTGGTCGTCGCCAGCAGCTCCAGCAGGAGCCGCATCGCCTCGTCGTGGCACCCGGTGTTGAACAGCGCCATCGCGAGGAACGTCCGCAGCGCCCCGTCGTCGGGGAACTCCGCCACCCCGGCGCGCAGGGTCTCCACGGCCTCCTCGTAGCGGCCGAGGACCCGGAAGGTGCTGCCGAGACCGACGTGTGCGCCCCGCCGGTCCTCGTCGGGGAGGTCCGTGCCCGCCAGCGCGCGTACGTAGTACGGGACGGCCTCCGCCTCCCGGCCCAGCGTGTCGTGGGTCCAGGCGGTCTGATAGGCGACCTCCGAGTCGTCCGGGCAGCGGTCCGCGAGGGCGACCAGCAGTTCGCGAGCCCGCTCCGCCTCGCCCCGTGTGCGCAGGCCGACGGCCTCGGCCAGCACCTCGTCCCTGTTCTGTGCGCTCATCCGGGCATTGTCCCAGCGGCCGGCACCGCCCGGGGGGCGCGGCTTCCGCGACGCCGGCCCACCGCCGCCGGGCTCAGTCCCGGTACGGCCACACCAGCAGAACGGGGCAGGGCGCGTGGTCGACCACGAAGCGGGACTCCGGGCCCAGGCTGTGCGGGCCCGGGTGGTCGGGGTCGCCGTCGCGGGCGCAGATCAGGAGGTCCGCGTCGGCCGCCGCGCGGACGACCTCCTCCTGCGGGCGCCCGTGCCGGTCGAGCAGTTCACAGGGGCGGCCGAGCCGGTGCGCCGCCTTCTCCAGGAGGTCGGCGCCCGCCGCGCCGGACAGGGCCTCCAGGCGGCTGCCGGGGTCGCGTTCGGGTCCGTGGCCACGGCCGAGCAGCCCCGCGTAGGCGCGGTGCGCCTCGGCGGCGATGCGGTCGTCGCCGACGTGCAGCAGGACGACATGGTCGTCGGGGGCCCGTCGGCGCGCCGCGTCGACGCAGGCGGGCCAGGTGGCGGGGGTGATCCAGACGAGGGCCGTGGTCTTCACGTCAGTCACCACTGGAGCGTGCCCCAGAGGGCGACGGTCGAAGCGATCAGTGTCGCGGGCACGGTGAGCAGCCCGAGCCGGGTGAACTGCCCCAGCGACGGCGCGGAGTCGTGTTCGTGCAGGACACGGCGCCACAGCAGCGTGGCGAGCGAACCGACGTACGTGAGGTTGGGCCCCAGATTCACTCCGATGAGCGCGGCGAGCACGGGGCCGTGGCCCATCGGCGCCACGACCGGCAGCAGGGCGAGGATGGCGGGCAGGTTGTTGATCAGGTTGGCCAGGAGGGCGGCGACGGCGGCGATCACGAGCAGGGTCGTGAGGGAGTCACCGGCCGGGAGGATCCGGTCGATGCCGGTGTCGAGACCGTTGTCCACGACGGCCTTGACGACGATGCCCAGCGCCAGCACGAAGAGGCAGAAAAGCGGCGAGGCGGCGCGGACGAGCGCGGGCAGGGTGGTGCGGCGTCCGCGCAGCGCCCGTACGGCGAGGACGGCCGTACCGGCGAAGGCCGCCCAGAGCGGTTCGATGCCGAGCAGGGACGTGACCGCGAACGCGACGAGGGTCAGGCCGAGGACGACGAGCGTGAACGTCGGTACGGTGCGCGGCGGCGCGTCCTCTTTGGGAGGGTGCGCCCCGGCGGCGAGGTCGGTCGCGAAGAAGCGGCGCAGCACCACGTACTCGACGGCGATCGCCGCCAGCCACGGGAGCGCCATCAGCAGGGCGAACCGGGTGAAGGAGAGGCCGCTGGCGGTGAAGGCCAGGAGGTTGGTGAGGTTGGAGACCGGCAGCAGGAGCGACGCGGAGTTCGCGAGATGGGTACAGGCGTAGACGTGCGGGCGCGGGTGGGCGCCGACGCGGCTCGCGGTCACGAAGACGACGGGCGTCAGCAGGACGACCGTGGCGTCGAGGCTGAGGACGGCGGTGGTGACGGCGGCGACGCCGAACACGCCGCCGAGCAGCCGGCGCGGGCTCCCGCCGCAGAACCGGGCGACGAGATCCCCGGCCGCTTCGAACAGCCCGTCGTCGTCGCAGAGCTGGGCCAGCACCAGGATCGCGGCGAGAAACCCGACGACCGGCAGCAGGCTGTGCGTCTGCTCCCACGCGTCGGCGGGCGAGACGGCGCCGAGGACGACCACGAGCCCGGCGGCGGGCAGCGCGGCGACGGCTTCGGGCAGACCTCGCGGCCGTACGACGGCGAAGGCGAGCACGCCGAGAAGCAGCCCGACGGACACGATCTCGGCGACGAGGCTGTTCACGGGCGGCGCCGGGTGCCTTTCTCGTGGTGCGGGTGGTGGGCCGGGGTGCCGGTAGGGCGGGCGGTCAGGGGCGGGGGCACGTGCGGGTGGAACGGGCGCGCACCTGCGGGCGGGTCACGTGCCGCAGACCGGTGTACTGCGGACCGGTGGGCGGAGGGACGTCGGCACACACCCCGCGCACCGCGCGGCACCCGCCCAACGTACGGCCCGAGCGGTCCGGGGCCGGGAGCACCCGACGCGTCGCGGCGTGGCTCGCACGGTGGTCAGGGTCCTGCCGGGGGACGCAGGGCAGGGCCGGGAGCGCGCCCGACGCATCGTACGGGGCCCGCCCGGCGCACCGAATCGTGCCGCTGTGGGGACACAGCCCCAGGCCCCGCCCTGCGTCACACGGCGAGGCTGGGAACGCTCCTGACACGCCGTACGGCCCGCCCGGCGCCCCGGAGCGTTCCGAGACACAGCCGCAGGCCCTGCCCTGACACACACGGCGGGACCGAGAAAGCGCGACACACCGTACGGCCCGCCCAGGGCCCCGAATCGTGCCACTGCCGGGGCACAACCCCAAGCCCCGCCCTGCGACACACGGCGAGGCTGGGAACGCACCTGACACGCCGTACAGCCCGCCCGGCGCACCGGAGCGTTCCGACACAAAGCCCCAGATCCTGCCCTGACACCCACGGCGGGGCCGGTGGTGCGGAAGCGCGCCCCGTAAGGCGCGCCCCCGCCGGTCCACCGGCCCCGGCCGTCTCAGCCCTCGGCGCCCAGCCGTTCCAGGATCAGCTCGCGGACCCGGGCCGCGTCCGCCTGCCCCCGGGTGGCCTTCATGACCGCGCCCACGAGCGCGCCGGCCGCCGCGACCTTGCCCGCGCGGATCTTGTCGGCGATCGCCGGGTTGGCGGCGATCGCCTCGTCCACCGCCGTACCGAGCGCGCCCTCGTCGGAGACGACCTTCAGTCCGCGCTTGTCCACGACGGTGTCCGGGTCGCCCTCACCCGCGAGGACGCCCTCCAGGACCTGCCGGGCCAGCTTGTCGTTGAGGTCGCCCGCCGTGACCAGTTCCGCCACCCGGGCGACCTGCGCCGGGACGATGGGGAGCGCCGCGAGGTCCGTGGACGTCTCGTTGGCGTGGCGCGCCAGCTCACCCATCCACCACTTGCGGGCCTGGTCGGCGGGGGCGCCCGCCTCGATCGTGGCGGTGATCAGGTCGACCGCGCCAGCGTTGAGCATCGACTGCATGTCGTGTTCCGACACGCCCCACTCCTCGCGCAGCCGGTTGCGGCGCACCCGGGGCAGTTCGGGCAGCGTGCCGCGCAGCTCCTCCACCCAGGCGCGGGCGGGCGCGATCGGGACGAGGTCGGGCTCGGGGAAGTACCGGTAGTCCTCGGCCTCCTCCTTCACCCGGCCGGACGTGGTGGAACCGTCCTCCTCGTGGAAGTGCCGGGTCTCCTGGATGATCGTGCCGCCGCCGTCGAGGACCGCCGCGTGCCGCTGGATCTCGTAACGGGCCGCCCGCTCCACGCTCCGCAGCGAGTTGACGTTCTTCGTCTCCGAACGGGTGCCGAACTTCTCCCGGCCGTGCGGGCGCAGCGACAGGTTGACGTCGCAGCGCATCTGGCCCTGCTCCATCCGGGCCTCGGAGACGCCCAGTGCCTTGATCAGCTCGCGCAGCTCCGCCACGTACGCCTTCGCGACCTCCGGCGCGCGTGCTCCGGCTCCCTCGATCGGCTTGGTGACGATCTCGATGAGCGGGATGCCGGCGCGGTTGTAGTCGAGGAGGGAGTGCGAGGCGCCCTGAATACGGCCGGTGGCGCCGCCGACGTGCAGCGACTTCCCGGTGTCCTCCTCCATGTGGGCGCGTTCGATCTCCACCCGGAAGATCTCGCCGTCGTCCAGCTGGACGTCCAGATACCCGTTGAAGGCGATCGGCTCGTCGTACTGGGAGGTCTGGAAGTTCTTCGGCATGTCCGGGTAGAAGTAGTTCTTCCGGGCGAACCGGCACCACTCCGCGATTTCGCAGTTCAGCGCGAGGCCGATCTTGACGGCGGACTCCACACCGATGGCGTTGACGACCGGAAGCGCTCCCGGCATGCCGAGACAGGTCGGGCAGGTCTGCGAGTTGGGGTCGGCGCCCAGCTCGGTCGAGCAGCCGCAGAACATCTTCGTCCGGGTGCCGAGTTCGACATGGACCTCCAGGCCCATGACGGGGTCGTACGTCGCGAGGGCGTCCTCGTAGGACACCAGAGTCGTTGTGGCGGTCACAGAAAACGCAACTCCTTCAAGGCAGCTGTCAGTTCGGCGCACCACATCTGGTACGCGGGAAGGGTTCGGAGGCGGTCCAGATCAATTCGTTCGCCGAGGAACTCGGCCAGTTCCCGGCTGTCGCCGCCCGGCAGGACCTGGGCGAGGAGTGCTTTGGGGTCCGCGGTCCTCTCGATGTCACGCGCGTCGGCGGGGACGCACGCCGGTGTCACTCCGGGCAGCGAGCGGAGCAGGTGACCGTCGGCGAGCAGCCATGCCTCCGTCTCCCGCACCGGGACCACCGGGACGATGCGGCAGTGGGACGGCAGCACGACGTCCTGGCGGATCTTCTCGATCTTGTTTCGCTCCCGGTGGTCGTTGTGGATCAGCAGCAGGTCGCAGTCCCCGGCGAGGTCGGCGGCCTCGGCGCAGATCTGCTCGTGCGCGGTACGGGCGGTGCTGTACCGGCTCCGCAGGGGGGTGTCGCTCACGTCAAAGGGGTCGTCGTGCCGCGCGGTCAGCTGCTTGAGCTGGCGTACGGCGACGGTGCTCAGGAATATCTCGTCCTCGGGGCCCTCCGCCAGAATCCCGACCGTCAGGTACCGGCTCACCGGCCGCCTGCCTGGGCGGTCTCCAGATACTGGCGCGCTTCCCGCTCGGGGACGTACGTGCCGCGCTCCCCCGATTCGGCCAGGGGGCGGATCCGGCTGTGCCGCGAGGGGGCCTCACCGCCGCCGACCCTGGTGACGGTGTCGGTGAACAGCACGTCGCCGGGGTGCTCCGGGTAGACGGCGGCCAGGACGACCGGGGAGTGCGTGGTGACGATGATCTGCTGGAGCGTCTCCGGGCCGGTGCAGCGGCGGAGCCGTCGTGCCAGCTCTTTGACCTGGCCGGGGTGCAGACCGTTCTCGACGTCCTCGATCATCAGCGTGGAGCAGCGATTGAACGTGCCCTCCCGGAGGCCGCGGTCGTGGGCCGCCACGAGCACCGACAGGACGTGCAGGGTCCCGTCGGAGGCCAGCCGGGCGGGGATGGGCGGCGCGTCCCGGTAAGTCAGGTCGAGCTCCCAGGTTCCCCTCTCCACGTCGGGGGTCGCACGCAGATCGGTCAGTCCCGGCAGTACGGCGACGGCGTCGGCCTTCAGCAGCAGCGCCTCCCGGCTGTCGGCTGCCCCTTCGCCGAGCAGACGCCCCAGTACGGCGGCGAGGTTGTGCGCGTCACGGGCAAGGGGCCCGTCGTCGTGGAGATCGGCGTCCAGCCGTGCCCCACCGGCGTTCGGTGCCAGCCCGTACCACCGGGTGCCAAAACCGGAAACCTTCCCGCCGTTCCGTCGGATCTGGCTCTCCTGCGCCTCGCTCAGTCCCCAGCGGGCGGGGGCGTCGGGCAGCGGTGTGACGGTTCCTCGCGCGGTGGGAAGCGTCGACGCGTCGTCGCGGGAAATGTGAAGGTCGAGTCTGAGGTGCCGCAGGCCGCGATCAGGGTCGGTCTGGAGGAAACAGACCGCGATACCGAACCGATTGGCGGCACCGCCCTCCCCGTACCGGTGGAAGAGGTCCACGACCCGGCCCCCTCTGCTGCCACCCGGACGGACGTCGGCGGTCAGGTGGGCCTTCCCCTCGGGCGACCATGTGGCGGTGGAATCACGTAGCACCTGCGCCGCCAGATCCACCGCCTCCAGCAGATTCGTCTTCCCCGAGCCGTTCTGCCCCACCAGCACCGTGAACGGGGACAGGTCGACGGCGCAGTCCCGGAAGGATCTGAATCCCTCCAGCTCGATCCGGGTGATCATTCGTGTCACCCCCTTCCCAGTCCCGTGTCAGTCGTGTGGGCGACCGCGCCGGGGCCTCCGGTCCGAAGGCCCCGGTCGCGCGTTGGGCCGGTCAGCCCAGCAGGACGTCGTCGTCGCCCAGTCGCTTCAGCTCGCGGTAGAGCAGGGCGATGCCGGTGACGATGGCGGCGGCGGAAACGGCGGCGTCGATCAGCCGCAGGGTGTCGTTGTCCTGACGGGCCAGCCTGGCCTGCTTGACAACGCTGACCGCGCCGAACGCGGTCGTGCCGATCGACAGGTACATGCCGGACTTGGACTTCTTGAAGCCCTTGGCCTTCTTGGTCATTGCGCTCACAGCGACGGAGCCTCCTCCAACAGCGGGTGTCCCCAGCGTTCCACGAACGCCGCTTCCACCGCCGCGCCTACCCGGTAGAGACGGTCGTCCTTCATCGCGGGGGCGATGATCTGCAGCCCGACCGGCAGACCGTCCTCCGGCGCCAGGCCGCAGGGCAGCGACATGGCGGCGTTTCCGGCCAGGTTGGTCGGGATGGTGCACAGATCGGAAAGGTACATCGCCATCGGGTCGTCGGCGCGTTCACCGATCGGGAAGGCGGTGGTCGGCGTCGTCGGCGAGACGATCACATCGACCTGTTCGAACGCCTTCTCGAAGTCCCGCACGATCAGGGTGCGGACCTTCTGGGCGGAGCCGTAGTACGCGTCGTAGTAGCCGGAGCTGAGCGCGTACGTACCGAGCATGACGCGCCGCTTGACCTCGTCGCCGAAGCCCGCCTCACGGGTGAGGGCGGTGACGTCCTCGGCGGACCGGGTGCCGTCGTCGCCGATCCGCAGGCCGTAGCGCATGGCGTCGAAGCGGGCGAGGTTGGAGGAGCACTCGGAGGGGGCGATCAGGTAGTACGCCGAGAGGCCGAGGTCGAAGGACGGGCAGTCCAGCTCGACCACTTCCGCGCCGAGCTCCTTGAGGAGGTCGACGGACTCGGAGAACCGCTGCATGACGCCGGCCTGGTAGTGCTCGCCGGAGAACTGGCGGACGACGCCGACGCGCATCCCGGCGACCGTGCCGTTGCGGGCGGCTTCGACCACCGGGGGGACGGGGGCGTCGATGGAGGTCGAGTCGAGCGGGTCGTGCCCGGCGATGACCTCGTGCAGGAGGGCCGCGTCCAGGACCGTACGGGCGCAGGGGCCGCCCTGGTCGAGGGAGGAGGAGAAGGCGACCATGCCGTAGCGGGAGACGCCGCCGTAGGTGGGCTTGACGCCGACCGTGCCGGTGACGGACGCCGGCTGGCGGATGGAGCCGCCGGTGTCGGTGCCGATGGCGAGCGGGGCCTCGTACGCCGCCAGGGAGGCCGACGAGCCGCCGCCGGAACCACCGGGGATACGGGTGAGGTCCCAGGGGTTGCCGGTCGGGCCGTAGGCGCTGTTCTCGGTGGAGGACCCCATGGCGAACTCGTCCATGTTGGTCTTGCCGAGGATGACGACCCCGGCCTCCTTGAGACGCCGGGTGACCGTCGCGTCGTACGGCGGGATCCAGCCTTCGAGGATCTTGGAGCCCACGGTGGTGGGGATGCCCTCGGTGGTGAAGATGTCCTTGAGCGCGAGGGGGACGCCGGCCAGCGGGCCGAGCTTCTCGCCCCGCTCCCGCTTCTCGTCCACGGCGCGGGCCTGCGCGAGGGCACCCTCGCGGTCCACGTGGAGGAACGCGTGGACCTTCTCGTCCACGGCCCCGATCCGGGCGAGGTGGGCCTCGGTGACCTCGACGGCCGTCAGCTCGCCGGAGGCGACCTTCTCGGCGATCCGGGCGGCGGTGAGCCGGATGATGTCGGTCTGGGTGTCCGTCATGGCTGTTAGTCCTCCCCCAGGATCTGCGGCACCTTGAAACGCTGCTGTTCCTGGGCCGGGGCTCCGGAGAGCGCCTGCTCGGGGGTGAGCGACGGGCGTACCTCGTCCGCGCGCATGACGTTGGTCAGCGGCAGCGGGTGGGAGGTCGGCGGTACGTCTTGGTCGGCGACCTCGGATACGCGGGCGACCGCGCCGATGATGTCGTCGAGCTGACCGGCGAAGTGATCGAGTTCTTCGCCCTTCAGTTCCAGACGCGCCAGCCGTGCGAGGTGGGCGACCTCCTCGCGCGTGATGCCAGGCATGCAGCGATCCTCTGGGTGAGTGTCGGGACTTTGGCCCAATCCTATGGGTCCCGGCACCGTGCCCACGAAACGGTTTACCGAAGCACGCCCGGACCCGCGGTCCCGGCACCGCCCCGGCGGGCGTACGTGACGCCGCCCCGTCCCGGCCAACTCACCGTACGGGCACGGAACATCGGGCCTGCGGGCATGGACGTCGGGGCGTACGGACGCGGGGCCCGCCGCTCACGGACGGAGCCGTCCGGGGCGTACCCGGCGCGGACCCCACGGCGTACGAGCGGGGCGCCACGGCGGCTTCGCGGACGCGTACGCCGCGGCTACTTCACCACGCGGCTCGACGTCCCCGAGGTGTCGCTGCGCGGCGGCTCCAGGGCCGGCACGGTCGGCGGGCGGCGCCAGCCCGTCTCGCCGCGGGCCAGCAGCCAGGACGTCGCCTCGTGCGACGGCATCGCGGCGGCCACCAGCCAGCCCTGGACCGCGTCGCAGCCCAGGTCGCGCAGGCGCTCCCAGGTCTCGTCGTCCTCGACGCCCTCGGCGACGACCACCAGGCCCAGCGAGTGCGCCAGGTCGATGGTGCAGCGGACGATCTCCGCGTCCTCGTTGTCGATGGCGAGCCGGGCCACGAAGGAACGGTCGATCTTCAGTTCGCTCACCGGGAGGCGGCGCAGATGGACCAGTGACGAGTAGCCCGTGCCGAAGTCGTCGAGGGACATCTTGACGCCGTGCGCGGTCAGTCCCGCCATGGTGTCGGCGGCCCGCTGCGGGTCCTCCAGCAGTACGTGTTCGGTTATCTCCAGTTGGAGCGCGCCGGCCGGGACCCCGTGCCGGGCCAGCCGTGCGGCGACCGCCCCGGCGAAGCCCGGGGCGTGGACGTCACGTGGCGAGACGTTGACGGCCACCGGTACGTACAGGCCCTGGGCGCGCCAGCGGGCGACCTGCGCGAGGGCCGACTCCAGGACGTACTCCGTCAGATGCGGCATCAGGCCCGAGGACTCGGCGATCGCGATGAACTCGTCCGGGGGAACTCTCCCCCGGTCCGGATGCACCCACCGTACGAGCGCCTCCAGGCCGACGACCTGCCCGTCGAACCGGACCTTCGGCTGGTAGTGCAGTTCCACGTCGCCCGCGTCGAGCGCGCGCCGCAGATCGCCCAGCAGGCCGAGCCGGTCGGGGGTGTTGGAGTCGCGCTTCGACTCGTACACCTCCACGCCCGTACGGTCCCGCTTGGCCTGGTACATCGCCACGTCGGCGCGCTGGAGCAGCCCTTCCGCGTCCACCGCGTGCTCGGGGTGGACGGCGACGCCCGCGCTCGCCTCCAGGACGAGCGTGAGTCCGTCCAGGTCGAGCGGTGAGGACAGTTCGGCCGCGAGATGGCGGGCCACGCGCTGGGCGCTGGTGGTGGAGTCGACCAGGGGCAGCAGGACGGCGAACTCGTCACCTCCGAGCCGCGCGGCCTCCGCCCCGCGCGGCAGGGCCTGCTTGAGCCGCTCCGCTATCTGCAACAGCAGTCTGTCGCCCGCGAGATGACCGAGTGTGTCGTTGACGGAGCGGAACCGGTCGAGGTCGATCAGGACCAGTGCGGAGCGCTCTCCGAGTGTCTTGGCCTCCTCCAGCGCGGCCCAGGTGCGCTCCAGGAGCCACTGCCGGTTGGGCAGCCCGGTCAGCGGGTCGCGCAACTGCTCCTCGGCCCGCGCCCTGGCGATCCAGAGCGTGGAGTCGAGCGCGACGAGCGGGACCGCGAACAGCGGCAGCACCACCGGCCGGGCCACGGCGACCACGCAGATCAGCGGGGTGATGCCGAGGAGCGCGACGGCGAGCAGGCACTGCCGCAGCAGGGCCGTGCGGGCCACGGTCGGCAGCCCGCCGGCGCCCGGGGTCCGCGCGTACCAGAGCAGCAGCCGGGTCACCACCAGATATGCCGCTGCCGCCAGCACGATCTCGGGGACGGTGCCGATCCCCCAGTGGAGGGGCAGCCAGGGCTCCGCGACCGTCGGTACGTGGCCGAAGGCGCGCAGGACCAGGGCCGCCGCCCCGATGCCGAGGATGTCCACGGCGCCGTGCAGCGCGCCTTGGCGCCAGCGGTGTCTGCGGGCGACTCCGACCAGCACCACGACGGCGAGGCTGACCAGCCCGGCGGCCACCCAGCCGTACAGGAGCAGCACCGCGAGGGTCAGGGCGGCGCCGGAGCCCGTGCCGCCCCACCAGCGGTCGCGGCCGAGCGCGACGAGATGCCCGACGACGATGCCGGTGAGGACGGCGAGCGACCAGCCCGTGGTGCCGTCCGGGAAGAGCGCCTGCCCGTCCCGGAGGTGCTGGGCGATGCCGAGTGCCAGTACGGCGGCGGCGACCGCCACCACGGCGAGAGGCACACGGGCCGACGTGCCTCCAAGTCCCGCGAATCCGCGCGGGCGTGAGACCGGGGCGGCGCTCTCGGTCGGTTTCATTCCCGTCCCTCTCACAGCCGGCAGTGCCGTTATCACGCGATGGCACGTTGTCATGCCACCACGACTGATCTCCCACACGCAGCCGTGCACGACAGGCGTACCCCCCAACAGTAGGCCGCGAACGGGGTGAGCGGGCAGCGCTCTCCCGCTGTTGCCCGAATGCAACCCGCCCTTCCGGATCCATCTGGTATGCGCCGAACGGGTGAGCTACGACTGCTCGTTGTGCCCGTTCGGTCACTCTTCCCCGTTCTCCGCAGACGCTCCGTCAGGCGTCTGCGGGGGTGTCCTTGTCCGGTTTCGCCGTCCCCTCCTCGGCCGCCTCCGGCGCCTGTACAGCGGCTTCCCGCGCCGCGTCGGGGCCGTCCGTGAGGAGGACGGCGAAGCCCGCCTCGTCCAGGACCGGCACCTTCAACTGCATCGCCTTGTCGAACTTGGACCCGGGGTTGTCACCGACCACCACGAAGGCGGTCTTCTTCGACACGGCGCCGGTCACCTTCGCTCCGAGCGTCTGGAGGGCCTCTTTCGCGCCATCCCTGGTGTGGTGGTCGAGGGTGCCCGTTACGACCACCGTGAGGCCCGCGAGCGGGCGCGGTCCCTCGTCCTCGTCGGAGCCCTCCTCCTCCATCCGGACCCCGGCCTCCCGCCACTTGCGGAGAATCTCGCGGTGCCAGTCCTCCGCGAACCACTCCTTGAGCGAGGCGGCGATCGTCGGGCCGACGCCCTCCACGGCCGCCAGCTCCTCCTCCGTGGCCTGTTCGATACGGTCGACGGACCGGAACTCCCGGGCCAGCGCGACCGAGGCGACCGGGCCCACGTGCCGGATGGACAGCCCGGCGATGACACGGGCCAGCGGGCGCTGCTTGGCCGCCTCGATGTGCTCCAGCATCGCCAGCGCGTTCTTCTTCGGCGCGCCCTCCTGGTTGGCGAAGACGGTGGCGATCTTCTCCTCACCCGTCTCCGGGTCCCGCTTGGGCAGGCCGGTGTCCATGTCGAGGACGTACGCCTTGATGGGCAGCAACTGCTCCACGGTGAGGGTGAAGAGGTCCCCCTCGTCCAGCAGCGGGGGTGTCGGCGGCTCCAGCGGCTTCGTCAGCGCGGCGGCGGCCACGTAGCCGAAGTTCTCGATGTCCAGGCACTTGCGCCCGCCGAGGTAGAACAGCCGCTCGCGCAACTGGGCGGGACAGGAACGGCCGTTTGGGCAGCGGAGGTCGATGTCGCCCTCCTTCATGGCGCGCAGCCCCGTGCCGCACTCGGGGCACACCTCCGGCATCTCGAACTCGTACTCGCTGCCGTCCCGCAGATCGGCGACCGGGCCGAGGATCTCCGGGATGACGTCGCCGGCCTTGCGCAGCACGACCGTGTCACCGATGAGGACGCCCTTGGCCTTCACCACGTCCTGGTTGTGGAGGGTGGCGAACTCGACCTCGGAACCGGCGACATGGACCGGCTCGACCACCGCGTACGGGGTGACCCGGCCGGTGCGTCCGACACCGACCCGGATGTCGACCAGCTTGGTGTTGACCTCCTCCGGCGCGTACTTCCAGGCGATCGCCCAGCGCGGGGCGCGGGAGGTCGAGCCGAGTCTCCCCTGGAGGGGGATCTCGTCCAGCTTGAGCACGACGCCGTCGATCTCGTGCTCCACCGAGTGCCGGTGGTCGCCGAAGTGGGTGATGAACTCCCGTGCCCCGGCGAGGTCTTCGACCACCTTGTTGTGCCGGGCGACCGGCAGGCCCCACTCCTCCAGGAGTTCGTACGCGTGCGAGAGCCGGTCGATGGCGAAGCCCTGCCGCGCGCCGATGCCGTGCACCACCATGTGGAGCGGGCGTGACGCGGTGATCCGGGGGTCCTTCTGGCGCAGCGAACCGGCCGCCGCGTTGCGGGGGTTGGCGAACGGCTTGTCACCGGCCGCGACCAGCCGGGCGTTGAGCTCCTGGAAGCCCTCCATCGGGAAGTAGACCTCACCGCGGATCTCGACCAGCTCCGGGACGCGGTCGCCGGTCAGCCGGTGCGGGATCTCGGCGATCGTCCGGACGTTGGGCGTGATGTCCTCGCCGGTGCGGCCGTCGCCGCGGGTCGCGGCGCGGGTCAGCCTGCCCTGCTCGTACGTCAGATTGACGGCGAGTCCGTCGACCTTCAGCTCGCACAGGAAGTGGAAGCCGGGGGCGCCGACCTCCCGGGCGACCCGGTCCGCCCAGGCGGCCAGTTCCTCCTCGTCGAAGGCGTTGTCGAGGGAGAGCATGCGTTCGCGGTGCTCGACCGCGGTGAACTCCGTCTCGTAGGCCCCCGCGACCTTCTGGGTCGGTGAGTCGGGCGTGCGCAGCTCCGCGTACTCCTCCTCCAGTGCCTCCAGGGCACGCAGCAGCGTGTCGAACTCGCCGTCGCTGACGACCGGCTGGTCCTTCACGTAGTACCGGAACCGGTGTTCCTCGATCTGCTCGGCGAGATGCGCGTGCTTCTCGCGCGCCGCCGCGGGCACCGTCGTCCGCTGTTCGCCAGCCACCGTCTCGTCCTCCCGTTCCCACCACGTCGCCGCGCGCACCGGATCAGCGCGAGCCTGTCTCGAATGTCACTCAGGGTTGTCCGCGAGGGATCGCGCCGCCCTGACACAGTGCGCCATGGCGGCACGGGCGTAGGCGGGCGAAGCACCCGCCAGTCCGCACGCCGGAGTGATCACCACGGACTCCGCGAGAATCCCCGGATCCAGCCCCAGCCTGCGCCACAGCGTTCTGATGCCCATGACGCTACCTCCCGGGTCGGACAACGGGCCGTCGGTGCCCGGCACCACCCCGGCGAAGAGCCGCACGCCCGCCTCCACCGCTTCCCCGATCGGGTCGTCGTCACGCTCGGTGAGCAGAGAGAAGTCGAACGACACGGCCGCCGCCTCCGCCCGGCGCAGCAGCGCGAACGGCACGTCCGGGGCGCAGGAGTGGACGACGGCGGGCCCGTCGTTCACCCGGATGACCTGGCGCAGCGCGTCCTCCACGACCTGCCGGTCGACGGCGCGGTGGGTGCGGTAGCCGCTGGCCGTCCTGATGTGTCCGCGCAGGACGGCGGTGAGGGACGGCTCGTCGAGTTGCAGCACGGGCCGGGCGCCCGGCACCCGGCGCCGTAGGTCCGCGAGGTGCGCGGTCACCCCTTCGACCAGGGAGCCGGTCAGGTCGCGGCAGGCTCCGGGGTCGCTGAGCGCCGACTCCCCGTTGCGCAGTTCCAGGGCCGCGGCGAGCGTCCAGGGGCCGGTGACCTGGATCTTCAGGGGGCCTTCGTATCCCTGGGCGAACTCTTCGAGCGCGTCGAGGTCCTCGCCGAGCAGGGAGCGGGCGCGGCGGGTGTCGCGGCCGGGGCGGTCGCCGATGCGCCAGCCGCTGGGTTCGACACGGGCGAAGACCTCGACGAGGAGTCCGGCGGTGCGGCCGATCATGTCGGCGCCGGGGCCGCGCGCGGGCAGTTCGGCGAGGTGCGGGAAGTCCTCGAAGGTGCCGGTGACGCTCTTGGCGGTCTCGCGCGCCTCGTCGCCGGGCAGGGAGCCGACGCCGGTGGCCGCGCCCCACGGCGGGGCCGCCGGGACGCCGGAGGCCGGCGCCTCGCTCCGGTTCCGCTCGCGGTCCCGGCTCCCGTTGCCGTCCCGGTCTCCTTCCCCGTTGCCGCCCCGGTCCCGGTCGCCGTGCGCGCCCCTGGGGTCCGGTCCGTTCCCGTTCTCCGTCACGTTCACCGTCCCGGCCGCACCGTCAGGTCGTTGATCTCCGCGTCGCGCGGCAGGTCCAGGGCGGTGAGGACGGTGGTGGCGATCGACTCCGGGTCGATCCAGCGGGACGCGTCGTACTCCTTGCCCTCCTGACCGTGCACCCGGACCTGCATCGGGGTGGCGGTGCGGCCCGGGTAGACGGACGTGACGCGCACGCCGTTCGGCCGCTCCTCCTCACGGAGGGCGTCGGCGAGCGCCTTGAGGCCGTGCTTGGAGGCGCCGTACGCGCCCCAGGTGGCGTGCGCGTTCAGTCCGGCGCCCGAGTTGAGGAACACCACCTGGCCCCGTGAGGCGCGCAGTTGGGGCAGGAAGAGGCGGGTCAGCTCGGCGGGGGCGACGAGATTCACGTTCAGCTGACCGGTCCACGCCTTGGGGGTCAGTTCGCCGACGGGGCCGAGGTCCACGACGCCCGCGATGTGCAGGAGCGAGTCCAGCCGGTCCGGGAGCGTCTGGTGGGAGAGCGCCCAGGAGAGCCGGTCGGGGGTGGCGAGATCGCCGACGAGCGTACGGGCGCCGGGGAGGGCGGCGGCGAGTTCCTTGGCGCGGCCGGCGTCGCGGGCGAAGAGCAGCAGGTCGTCGCCGCGCTCGTGGAGCCGGCGCGCGACGGCGGCGCCGATGCCGGAGCCCGCGCCGGTGATCAGATGGGTAGCCATGGGGTCATGTTCGCATCACCCCACGGGCCGGTCGTACGGAGCGGCCGGGGCGCCACCTGGGCGCTCCCGCGGCGGTCACAGGAGGCGGCGGATGGGGCGGTAGGGCGCCGCCCAGGGGCACGCGCGCGCGTGCCCGCCGGGTCAGCTCATTCCGGCGGACTCCTCCAGATAGGCGAGGGCACCGACCGCGTCCTCCGCGAAGAACACCAGGTCGGTGAGGGGCAGCGGGAGGAAGCCCTCGCGGTCCATCCGGAGGAACTGCTCCTTCAGACCGTCGTAGAAGCCCGCCGTGTTGAGCAGCACCACCGGCTTGTCGTGCAGGCCGTGCTTCTTCAGTTCCAGGATCTCGGTCGCCTCGTCCAGCGTGCCGGTGCCGCCGACCATGATGACGACGGCCTCGGACTTGGCGAGCAGCAGCGCCTTGCGTTCGGCGAGGTCCGCGGCGATCACCATCTCGTCCGCCCGTGCCCGCATCGAGGCGCCCAGGAAGCCGACGGAGACGCCCACGAGCCGCCCTCCGGCCTCCTCGACCCCGTCGGCGACGACCTTCATCAGCCCGACGTCCGAACCGCCCCAGACGAGCGTGTGACCGCCCTTGCCGAGGAGTTCGGCGAACTCTCGGGCGGGGCGGGTGTAGCGCTCGTCCAGTTCGGCGGCGGAGAGGAAGACACAGATGTTCATGACACCACGGTATCCGGGTGACCTCTCCGGGAAGAGAGCGTGTCCGGCCGTTGCTGACAGTAGTAAGGAGGTCCGCACCGACGGGCCCCCGCCCGCCGACCGAAGGAGCCGATCGTCATGGCCAAGGGCCACACCATCACCGTCGACCAGGGCACGGAGCACGTGCGTGTCGTACGGGACGGGCAGGTCGTCGCGGAGAGCCGCCGGCCGCTGCTGCTGCGCGAGACCGGGCTGCCGGTGCGCTACTACCTGCCGCCGGAGGACGTCCGTACGGAGCTGCTGAGCCCGTCGGACACGACGACCCACTGCCCGTTCAAGGGCGACGCCTCGTACTGGTCGCTGCCGGACGCGCAGGACCTGGTCTGGGCCTACCCCCAGCCGAAGGACGAGGTCGCGGCGATCAAGGACCACTTCTGCTTCTACGAGACGGAGGTCGTCCCGGGCTGAACGACGCCCGCCGGGACAGCGGCGGCGGCGCCTTCCTGAAGAAGTTCCTCCCGGTCCGCGCCGCGAGCGATGAGTTCCGGTGGGGCCTCCGGTCTGTACCCGTATGAACTCAGTGGGAAGTGCGACGTCGGGTGACGGCACCCTCATCGCGTACCGGCGGACGGGCGGCGACGGGCCCCCGGTGATCATGGTGGGCGGCGCGTTCAGCACGGCGGAGACGGAGGCGCCGCTGGCGTCGCTCCTCGCACCGCGCTTCAGCGTCGTGACGTACGACCGGCGCGGGCGCGGGGGCAGCGGCGACAGGGCGCCGTACGCGGTGGAGCACGAGATCGCGGATCTCGCCGCCCTCCTTGAGGAGGTGGGCGGCAGCGCGTGTGTGTACGGAACGTCCTCGGGAGCCGCGCTGGCACTGGAGGCGGCGGCGACGGGGCTGCCGATCACCCAACTCGCCGTGTACGAGCCTCCGTACGAGGCCGGTGCGGCGGTCTCGACGGCGCGGGCGGGCTATCCGGCGCGGCTCGGCGATCTGCTGGCGCGCGGGCTGCGGGACGAGGCGGTCGAACTGTCCCTGGCCATGGTCGGGACAACGCCCGACGAGGTGGCCAGGATGCGTGGGGCGGCGATGTGGCAGGGCCTGACGGCACTGGCGCACACCCTGGTCTACGACCACGCGGTGGTGGGCCCCGGGCCGGTGCCGGTGGAACGGCTCGCGCGGATCACGGCGCGGGCGATGGTCGTGGAGGGGGGCGCGAGTCCGCCGCCGACCCGGGCGGCGGCGCGGGCGGTGGCGGACGCGCTGCCGCGCGGGCGGCAGCGCACCCTGACGGGGCAGGTGCACACCGTGGCCCCGCACGTACTGGCGCCGGTCCTCGCGGAGTTCTTCGCCGAAGCGGCGTGAGAACGGTGGACGCGAGGGCGGGGCGGCGGGGACGGCGGCCACGCGGGGGTGACCGCCGTCGCGGTGCGTCAGGCGCGGCGCACGGTGAACTCCGTCCGCCGTACCCGCAGTACGGTCCGGCCGCCCTCGGTCGAGACACGGGCGCCGTCGCACCGCGCCCTCCCCTCCACCGCGACGACCGACTCCGCGCCCGGACCGCCGAGCGCCCGGAACGTCGCCGTCCCGTCGGCGACGCCGGTGAGTTCCGCCGTGGCGTAGGCGAGGCGCAGACCGCCCGCGTTCAGCCCGAGCGGCAGGATCGCCGCCGTACTGCCGGGAAGGCGCAGCTTCTCGCCGCCGAAGAGGGGCTTGCCGTGCTCCGTGACGGTGAAGTCCTGGTCGTAACCGGAGGAGACGTTGAAGGCGTGCAGCAGCCGTCCGCGCTCGCCGTCCGCCGTTGTCAGCAGGAAGACGCCGGGGCCGGTCGCGCTGTGCCGGAGGGCGGGGGCGGCGTCCAGGGCCCGGAAGGCGCGGTTCCAGAAGGTCAGGTCGCACTGGTAGTCGGTGGTGATGACCACGGCGCGGCCCCGCCCGAGGGGGATGTCGAAGCCGCAGCCCTTGCCGGTGGTCAGTTCGCGCAGCACCGTCGTCCCCCGGGCCGCCTCGCACAACTGGGCGCGTGAGAGCCGTACTTCGGGAAGCGGCGCCGCCCAGCCGTGGGCGGTGACCGACAGCCAGAAGCGGTTCGCGTCGGTGAGCGTGGAGCCGGCGGTGAGGCCCAGGGCGTCCGCGAGCACCGTGCAGCGCTTGTCGGCCATGTCCTTGACCGGCAGCCGCCCGGACAGCAGCAGTCTGCCGCCGGCCTCGACGTAACGGACGAGACGCCGCTGGAGTTCGGCCCCCAGATGCTCGCCGGTGGCCAGTGCGAGGACCGGTACGGCCTCCGGGTCCAGGTCGCCCGCCTGGAGGTTGACGGCCCGGTAGCGGAAACCGCCGAGCAGCATCGCGCGCGCCAGCGAGCCGCGCGGCCCCGCGCCGCGCGTGTTCACCGCCTCGTCCAGCACGCGCTGGACGGATTCGAGCTCCGGCGGGTGGTATTCGGTCAGATAGTGATCGGGGACGAAACCGAGCGCCACGTCGTCGTACGTCGTCCGCATCGGCGCGAGGACGTCGGCCAGGCCGCCCATCGCGCGTACTGTCCGCCGCGTCGGCGCGTAGCTGACCCCCGGGCGGCCCTCCGGATCGACGGGGGCGGCGAAGCCGTGCCGCTCGCCCGTGATGCCGATCCGGTCGTTCCCGTCGCCCGTCGGCCTGTCGAGCTTGGGGTTGAACCCGCCCGCGAACAGGTAGTAGTTGATCATTTTCGCGCCCTGCGCGACACAGAGACGGGTCTTGAGGTCGACGCCCGAGGGGCTGGTCTGGCTGTCCAGGTTCTGCCCGTAGTCGGCGTGCCCGGCGTCGAACTCCTGCGCCGTGACCGGCTGGTCCTTGTCGTTGACCGCGTCCATGAAGGCGTTGACGAGATACAGGTCGGTGACGTTCCGCAGCGTCAGATCGCCGAGGTAGAAGTCCGCACCGGAGATCATCCCCTCGACACCCCCGTAGGTCTCCATCAGTTGGCTGATACCGATGGGGAAGGGCTCGGCGCGGCTGTCGGAGGTGCCGTGGATGTTGATCACGAACGGGACGCCGGTGACCCCGTACTCCTCGGCGGCGGACCGCAGTTCGGCGACGTAACGGGCGAAACGGCCCCGCATGAAGCGGCCCAGGTCGTGCATCAGGGCCGCGCCGTACGCGTCCTTCGGGTTGCGGATCGCCTTGCGGCGCCCGGCCAGGTCCTCGCCCGCGAAGGGGTAGCGGTCGCCGAGCCCGTTGCCGTACTCCTCGCGCAGCCAGCCGTCGAAGTCGGCCGTCACATGGTCGGTGAGGTCGGGCGAGTTGCTGACCCAGGCCAGCATGCCGATCTCGTTGTCGAGCTGTACGGAGACGACGGGGCCCCCGGCGCCGTGCAGCCGCTTCGCGAGGACCGGCATGACCGCCGCGTACCAGCGGCGCGCCTCTTTGAGGAAGGCGGGCGCGAGGTAGTCGACGGTGGGCGTGGTGGCGGGCGCGTCGTTCCAGCCGGTGGAGATGATCTCGGGGTGGTCCTTCCGCACCCGCTCGGGGACACCCTCGCCCTTCAGTTCGGCCATGGTGAAGGGGCCGGGGCGGGCGACGAAGAGGAAGCCGTTGCGGTGGCAGAGGTCGATGAAGGCACCGAGGTCGCGCTCGGGGCGGCTGCGGCCGGTGACGTCGATGGTGCCGTCGGGCAGTTCGTGCCACATCCACGGGATGTAGGAGGCGATGGTGTTGAGCCCGGCGGCCTTGGCCTTGTCGAGCCTGGACTGCCAGTCGGCCTTCTTCAGGCGGAAGTAGTGGATCTCCCCGGCGAGTACGAGCGCGGGCTTGCCGGCGACGAGAAGCTGCTTGTTCCGGTACGACACCGGGCCGGCCGGGGCGGTACCGGCGGGCGCCGCCGGGGCGGCTGTCGCGGCGTGGGCGTCGAGGGCGGACAGGCCCGCGCCGGCGAGCGTGCCGAGGGCGGCTCCGCCCAGGACGGTGCGGCGGCGGGGGGCGGGAACAGGCGTCATGGCGTCGTACTTCCTTGGGGGAGAGCAGGAGCGGACGGCAGGCGGCGGCATGTATGCGCTGCCTGTATGCGCATACATGACCTTGGGACAGGCGCCGTGGGAGTCACAAGGGTCCGTCTGGTCACGCTTGTATAACGGGTGACGGAAAATCGCGGTAGTGCGCGACCGCTGTGGCCGACCGGCCGGGCCGTTCCTCGGCCGGATCCGCGGGGCGCGTGCGAGTCGGCCGATCGGGGCGGATCGGCCGGTTCAGCCGGTTCAACCGTTCAGCCCGTCGACCAAGCAGCCCGGCCAGTCGGTCAGTCGGTCAGTCGGTCAGTCGGTCAGCGACTCAACTCGACCGGCTCGACCGGAGCCACGGGCTCAACCGGTCAAGGCTTCCGTTCGCCTGCGCGTCGTCGCGATCGTCGCCGAGCCGACCACGCGGGTGCCGTCGTACAGCACGATCGCCTGGCCGGGCGCCACGCCCCGTACCGGCTCCGTGAAGTCGACGTGCAGCGTCCCGTCGACCAGTTCGGCGGTCACGGGTGTCTCGTCGCCGTGGGCGCGCAGCTGGGCCGTGTACGCGGCGGCCCCCGCCGGAGCCGCACCGCCGCACCAGCGGGGCCTGATGGCCGTCAGGGCGGTCACGTCGAGGGCGGCGGCGGGGCCGACCGTCACGGTGTTGTCGACGGGCGAGATGTCCAGCACGTAGCGCGGCTTGCCGTCCGGCGCCGGGTGGCCGATCCGCAGGCCCTTGCGCTGCCCGATGGTGAAGCCGTGCGCCCCGTCGTGCGTGCCGACCCGGGCACCGGACTCGTCCAGGATGTCCCCCTCGGCGCTGCCGAGCCGGGCCGCGAGGAAGCCCTGGGTGTCGCCGTCCGCGATGAAGCAGATGTCGTGGCTGTCGGGCTTCTTCGCGACGGCCAGACCGCGCCGCTCCGCCTCCGCGCGGATCTCGTCCTTCGTGGTGAGGGTGTCGCCCAGGGGGAACATCGCATGCGCCAACTGGCGCTCGTCCAGCACCCCGAGGACATACGACTGGTCCTTGGCCATGTCGCTCGCCCGGTGCAGTTCACGGGTCCCGTCGGCGGTGGTGACGACCGTCGCGTAGTGGCCCGTGCAGACGGCGTCGAAGCCCAGCGCGAGGGCCTTGTCGAGCAGCGCCGCGAACTTGATCTTCTCGTTGCACCGCAGACACGGGTTGGGGGTGCGCCCGGCCTCGTACTCGGCGACGAAGTTCTCGACGACATCCTCACGGAAGCGCTCGGCGAGGTCCCATACGTAGAAGGGGATGCCGATGACGTCGGCGGCCCGGCGCGCGTCGCGCGAGTCCTCGATGGTGCAGCAGCCCCGCGCGCCCGTGCGGAACGACTGCGGGTTCGCGGAGAGCGCCAGGTGGACGCCGGTGACGTCGTGACCGGCTTCGGCGGCGCGGGCGGCGGCGACGGCGGAGTCCACACCGCCGGACATGGCGGCGAGGACGCGGAGGGGGCGCTGGGGTGTCTGAGTCATAGCCCTACCAGCGTACGGGTGCCGGGGAACCAGAGTCGCGCGAGTATGCGTTGTCGGTCCATGGGCAAGAGAAGGCGGGGCTCCGTGAGCGGTGGACCCACAGGTGCGGGCAGTGGTGCGGGCGGCGGCGGGGGTACGGCTCCGGGCGGCGAGGGGCCGCGGATCGGGCGGCGGGCGCTGCTGATCGGCGGCGCCGCCGCGGTGGTGGGCGGCGGGACGCTGGCGGTCGTCGCGGGCCAGGACGAGGCCACGCGGATGTGGTACCGGGTGCCGGGGGTGGAGAAGCCGCGCACACCGGGTGAGCTGGACCACGCGGGCGCCGAGTGGGTGGCGGCGTCGTCGGCGAACTGGCGCCGCGCGGACCGGCCCGACGACTACACCGTGGACCGGGTGATCATCCATGTCGTGCAGGGCAGCTACAGCACGGCACTGAAGGTCTTCAAGGACCCGGCGCACCGGGCCGCCACGCACTACGTGGTGCGCAAGGACGGGCATGTGGCGCAGATGATCCGCGAGCTGGACGTGGCGTACCAGGCGGGGAACCGCTCGTACAACGAACGCGGTGTCGGTATCGAGCACGAGGGCTTCGTGGACCGGCCGGAGGACTTCACGGACAAGATGTACGAGTCGTCGGCGCGGCTGACGGCGGGGATCTGCGAGCGGTACGCGATACCCGTCGACCGCAAGCACATCATCGGGCACGTGGAGGTGCCGGGCACCGACCACACGGATCCCGGACCGCACTGGGACTGGGACCGGTACATGACGCTGGTGAAGCGGGCGCGGGCGAATCCGGACAGCACCCCGGCGCCGTCCGGCAGTTGAGGCTCCCTCCTTAGGAGGGCACGGGGTCCGGCCGGTCGACGGAACCGGCCCTTCGGCCTGTCGGCCGGGCGGTCGATGAGTTCCGGGGCGTACGGGGGTCACACTCCCCGGGAGCGTCGGCGGACCGACGCGCCCGGACCCAAGGAGACGCGCATGGCACAGCTCATCTACTCGATGATCACCTCGCTCGACGGCTACGCCGAGGCGGCGGAGGGCGGTCTCGGGACCGGGGCCGAGGACCCGGAGGTGCACACCTTCATCAGCGACCTCTTCCGCCCCGTCGGCACCTACCTCTACGGCCGGCGGATCTACGAGACGATGGTCTATTGGGAGACCGCGCACACCCTGCCCGACCGGCCGCCGCACATCCTCCAGTTCGCCCGCGACTGGCAGGCGGCGGAAAAGATCGTGTACTCCACGACCCTGGAGTCGGTGTCCAGCGAGAGGACCAGGATCGAGCGGCGCTTCGACCCGGACGCGGTGCGCAGGCTCAAGGCCGAGTCGGACCACGACATCACCGTCAACGGCCCGAACCTCGCGGCCCAGGCGATCGCGGCGGGCCTGGTGGACGAGTACCACCTGTTCCTCACCACGAGCGTGGTCGGCGGCGGCAAGCGGTTCTTCCCCGACGGCGTGCGCCTCGATCTCGACCTGGTCGAGGAACGCGCCTTCGACAGCGGACTGATCTACGCGCGCTACCGGACCCGCTGAACCACGGCCCGCGTCAGGCCCGGCGCGAGGGTCCGACGCGTCAGCTGAGCCCGGCCGTGCGGGCGCGCCGGACCGCCGGGCCGATCGCCGAGGCGACCGCCTTGACGTCGGCCTCGGTGGAGGTGTGGCCGAGGGAGAACCGCAGGGTGCCGCGCGCCAGTTCGGGATCGGTGCCGGTGGCCAGCAGGACGTGACTGGGCTGGGCGACCCCCGCCGTACAGGCCGACCCGGTCGAGCACTCGATCCCCTGCGCGTCCAGCAGCAGGAGCAGGGAGTCGCCCTCGCAGCCGGGGAAGCTGAAGTGGGCGTTGGCGGGGAGGCGGTGGACGGGGTCACCGCCGAGGACGGCGTCCGGGACGGCCCTCTGTACGGAGGCGATCAACTCGTCCCGCAGGGCGCCGATGTCGCGGGCGAACCGGTCGCGCCGTTCGGCGGCGAGCCGCCCCGCGACGGCGAACGCGGCGATCGCCGGGACGTCGAGGGTCCCGGAGCGTACGTGGCGCTCCTGGCCGCCGCCGTGCAGGACGGGGACGGGGGTGTACTCGCGGCCGAGGAGCAGTGCGCCGACCCCGTACGGGCCGCCGATCTTGTGCCCGGAGACGGTCATCGCGGCGAGTCCGGACGCGGCGAAGTCCACCTCCGTCTGGCCGAACGCCTGGACGGCGTCCGAGTGCAGCGGAATGCCGAACTCCGCCGCGACCTCGGCGAGTTCGGGTACCGGGAGGAGGGTGCCGATCTCGTTGTTCGCCCACATCACGGTGGCCAGCGCCACGTCGTCGGGGTCGCGCTCGACGGCCTCGCGCAGGGCGTCCGGCGAGACCCTGCCGTAACGGTCCACGGGCAGGTACTCGACGTTCGCGCCCTCGTGTTCGCCGAGCCAGTCGACGGCGTCGAGGACCGCGTGGTGCTCCACGGGGCTGGCGAGCACCCGGGTCCTGGCGGGGTCGGCGTCGCGGCGGGACCAGTAGAGGCCCTTCACGGCGAGGTTGTCGGCCTCCGTGCCGCCCGACGTGAAGACGATCTCGCTGGGCCGGGCGCCGAGGGCCTCGGCGAGTTCTTCGCGCGCCTCCTCGACGGTACGCCGGGCCCGCCGCCCGGCGGCGTGCAGCGAGGACGCGTTGCCGGTCTCGGCGAACCGGGCGGTCATCGCCTCGATCGCCTCGGGCAGCATCGGGGTGGTCGCGGCGTGATCGAGATAGGCCATGGTGCGCACGATTCTACGAGCCGGGCCGACGGCGGATCACGGAGGGCGGGGCGTGGAGGGGCGCGGCAGGGCGCGGGGGCGGGCGGGCACTGGGGGACCACACCCGGGCGGGCCCGTCCCGGGCGGACTCCCGTTCCTGGTCGCGGCCCTCGCGGACCCCACGGACCACCTGGCGGACGACGGAGTCCCGGGCCGGGAGCGACGGGCGGCATTACCGCGAGGCGGCGGCCTGCGGACGGCCCGGCGCGAGGGCCGACAGGCACCCGAGCCCGCCCCGGGCGGGCCCCTCCCACGACGGACTCCCGTTCCTGGTCGCGGCCCCCGCGGACCACGGAGCCGGGGGTGACGGACTGCACGACCACGCACCGGGCGCGGCGGGCGCGGCGGGCGGGACGGGCGGGACGGGATCATCGACGGCGCCGGGGCGGACGACTGTCCGCGCGGCTCCGCTCCGGGTCCGGGTCGGGTTCGGGCCGACCGCCAGGCCACGCACGCCGCCGGCGCGAAAGCGGCCCGGCGCGAGAGCGGCCCGGCGCGAGAGCGGCCCGGCGCGAGCGCGTGGCCCTCGCCGTGCGGTGCGCGGCTGCGGCACGCGGCCTGGAACGAGCCGCCGCGTCGACCGGGAGCCGGGGGCGACGGACTGCACGACCGCGCACCGGGCGCGGCGGGCGGGACGGGCGCGGCGGGCGGGACGGGCGGGCCGGGCGCGGCGGGCGCGGCGGGATCATCGACGGCGCCGGAGCGGACGACTGTCCGCGCGGCTCCGCTCCGGGTCCGGGTCGGGTTCGGGCCGACCGCCAGGCCACGCACGCGGCCGGCGCGAGAGCGGCCCGGCGCGAGAGCGTGGCCCTCGCCGTGCGGTGCGCGGCTGCGGCACGCGGCCTGGAACGGGCCGCCCCCGCCGACCGCTCCGCGAGTGGACCAACATTGCGCGGCGAGGAGCAGAAGGCCCGGTGTCCCCCGCCCGGGTCCCCCCGCCCGTCCCCGTACGCCCTACCGCGCGCCCGGGGCCCCAGCCCCGCGAGGGGCCCTGGCGAGTTGCCGGGACTGGGCGACCAGGCGGTCCGCGCTGTCCCAGACGTCCGCGTCCTCCTCCAGATGGCCGCCCGCGAGGTTGCGGGTGGTGACGAAGACCCGCAGCGGTCCGGGCGCGGGGCGGGCCCGGATGTGGGTGGTCAGCTCGACCGTCGGGGTCCAGCCCATCAGCCCGAGGTCGAAGGCGGTCGGCGGGAAGGCGTCCACCGTCAGCAGCAGCGAGAGCGGGTCCGGCTCGCGGTGGTCGGCCAGCGAGAACCAGCCGCGTACCTCGCCCCGGCCGGACGGGGCGCCGAACGCCCAGCCCGCCGTCTCCGGGTCCAGTCGCACCACCACGCGGTGCGCGAAGCCCGACTCGCCCGGGAAGGCCGCCGGCCCGTCCTCCGTACCGAGGCACTGGTCCGGCGGCGGCAGCGTGGGCGGCTTCACCGACGTACGGACGTCGTCCGTGAGGGAGTCCAGCGCGCCGTAGGCCGCGAGGACC
Source organism: Streptomyces sp. NBC_01498 (assembly GCF_036327775.1). Lineage (NCBI taxonomy): Bacteria > Bacillati > Actinomycetota > Actinomycetes > Kitasatosporales > Streptomycetaceae > Streptomyces > Streptomyces sp. NBC_01498. Next base: position 1,885,895 of record NZ_CP109598.1, read on the forward strand.
CGGACACGTTCGACCTCCGTGCCGTCCGGCTCGTACTGGTAGAGCGACGCCTGGCCGGTGGCGAGGGTACGTCCGGTGCGTACCGCCTCCGTACGGACGACCGCCGGGCCGGGCTTCGACGGGGTCAGATAGTGGGCGGTGACCGTGAAGGGGTCGGGGTGCGGCAGCGCGTCGCGCAGGGCGCGGGCCACGATCGCCAGCAGATAGCCGCCGTTGACGGCGGAGAGGATCGCCCAGCCCGGGGAGAGGTCGGCGTCGTAGACGCCCGGTTCGCGAAGGGTGACGGAGGTGTCGCGGTCGAACTCGCTGTCCGCGGAGGATGCCTGCGCTGCCTGTGCCATGAACAGAACGGTACAACAAGGCATTACTAAGCGGTAGCTTAAGTTTTCGACCACCCGCCTCGCTCCCGACCGCCCACGCCCCGCCCACCGCGCCTCGACGCCCGCCCGCTCACGGTCGCGATTCCGTCGGCTCCTCCGTCGCCGTGGAGCGCCGGTTGTACGCGCGCGGGGCCCGCCAGTGGAAGCGCATCGCCAGCAGCCGCAGCACGAAGGCCATGAGGGCCGCGAGCCCGCTCGTGACGCCGTTCAGAGCGTCGAACCGGATGCAGATCACCACGGTCGTGGCGCCGACGATCGCGGGCACCGCGTACAGGTCGCGGTCCCAGCGCAGCAGCGACGGCACTTCGTTGGCGAGGATGTCGCGCACCACACCGCCGCCCGCCGCCGTGGCCAGGCCGAGCACGGCGGACGCGGTGAGGCCGAGCCCGTACTCGTACGCCTTCACCGTGCCGGTCACGCAGAACAGGCCCAGCCCCGCCGCGTCGAAGACGTTCACCGCGCCCTGGATGCGTTCGACGTGCGGATGCAGGAAGAAGACCAGCACCGTGGCGACCAGCGGCATCGTGAAGTAGCCGAGGTCCGTGACGGCCGCGGGCGGTACGGCTCCGATGATCAGGTCCCGGAGCAGGCCGCCGCCCAGTCCGGTGGCCTCGGCGAGGACCGCCATGCCGAAGACGTCGAAGTTCTTGCGGACGGCGAGCAGGGCCCCGGATATCGCGAAGACGAAGATGCCGGCGAGGTCGAGCGAGTGCTGGACCGAGGGCGTGAACAGTTCCTGGAGCACGCGACAGTTCTACCGCGCACCCCCGGGCCCCGTGCCGGCCCGCCCCCGTGGGCCTGCTCACACGGCTCCGTGGCCACCCGGTCCCGACCGGTCGACTCACGCCCCCGTGACGCCAGGTGCCTCACCGGGCCCCCGGCGTCACCCCCCGCGTCTCACACCAGTTCCGTCAGGGCCTCCGGCTCCGTCTCCGTCACCGCCTCGATGCCCGTCGCCCTCGTCCGTTCCACCGTCCCGGCCTCGATCTCGGCCGCGAAGTGGCAGGCGACCCGGTGGCCGTCCGTCAGCACCGTCAGTTCCGGGCGTTCCGTCGCGCAGCGGGTCTCCTGCTTCCACGGGCAGCGGGTGTGGAAGCGGCAGCCGGCCGGCGGGGCCGCCGGGGACGGCAGGTCGCCGTGGAGCAGGATGCGCTCGCGGCGGTCCTCGACGTCCGGGTCCGGCACCGGGACCGCCGACATGAGGGCCCGGGTGTACGGGTGCTTCGGCCCCGCGTACAGGGCGTCGCTCGGGGCCTCCTCGACCAGCGAGCCCAGGTACATGACCCCGATGACGTCCGAGATGTGGCGGACCACGGCCAGGTCGTGGGCGATGACCAGATAGGTCAGGCCCTTGGACTCCTGGAGTTCCTCCAGGAGGTTGATGACCTGCGCCTGGATGGAGACGTCCAGCGCGGAGACCGGCTCGTCGCAGATGATCACGTCCGGTTCGAGGACCAGTGCCCGCGCGATGCCGATGCGCTGGCGCTGGCCGCCGGAGAACTCGTGCGGGTAGCGGGAGAGCGCGTTGGCCGGCAGGCCGACCTCCGCGAGGATCTTCTTGATCCGCTCGCGCCGCTCGTCCTGGTCGGCGCCGATGCCGTGCGCCGCCATGCCCTCGGAGAGGATCGACTCGATGTTCTGCCGGGGGTTGAGGCTGCCGAGCGGGTCCTGGAAGACCATCTGGAGCCGGTGGCGGATGCTCCGCATCTCCTCGTCGGGCAGCTTCGCCAGGTCCGTGCCGTCGAAGACGACCGCGCCGTCGGTGATGTCGACGAGGCGCAGGACGGCGCGGCCGAGGGTCGTCTTGCCGCAGCCAGACTCGCCCACGAGGCCGTACGTCTGGCCCGCCTCGACCTTCAGCGAGACACCGTCGACGGCGTACACGTGGCCGACCGTACGGTCGAAGAAGACGCCCTTCCTGACGGGGAAGTGGACCTTGACGCCGTCCAGTTCGAGCAGACTCATGAGGAGACCTCCGCCGTGGGTTCAGCCGGACCGACCGGGCCGTCGATGTCGGTGTCGCCGTCGGTGTCGGCCGGACCGACCGGGCCGTGGGCACCGGTGTCGGCGTCGTCGTCGGCCGTGTCCAGGTCCGTCGCCGTCGCCGCCGCCGTCGTCGGCGCGTTCGCCGTCACCGTCGCGTTCGCCGGCAGGACCGGGTTGACGCAGCGCACCTGGTGCCCGGCGGCGCGCGGTTCGGTGAGTTCGGGTGTGCCCGTCAGGCACTCCATCGTGTAGAAGTCGCACCGGGGCGCGAACGCGCAGCCGTCGGCCCACGCGATCTTGTCGTTGATGGACCCCCGGATCGGCCGCAGCGGTTCGCCGCGCGGCGCGTCGAGGCGCGGGATGGAGCCGAGCAGGCCGTGCGCGTACGGATGCGTGGGGTGGGCGAACAGTTCGCGGCGGCCCGCGGTCTCCACCGCACGCCCCGCGTAGAGGACGTTGACCTGGTCGCACAACCCGGCCACCACGCCCAGGTCGTGAGTGATCATCAGAAGCGCGGTGCCCTCCTGGTCCACCAACTCCTTGAGGAGTTCGAGGATCTGCGCCTGGATGGTGACGTCGAGGGCCGTCGTCGGCTCGTCCGCGATCAGCAGCCGGGGCGCGCACGCGACCGCCATGGCGATGAGTGCGCGCTGCCGCATACCGCCGGACAGTTGGTGCGGGTACTCCTTCAACCGCCGGTCCGGGTCGGGGATTCCGACGCGGTCGAGCAGTGACGCGGCCTCCTTGCGGGCGGCTTCGCCCTTGAGGCCGCGGTGGCGGGTCAGGATCTCGGTGACCTGGACGCCGATGGGGACGACCGGGTTGAGGGAGGAGAGCGGGTCCTGGAAGATCATGGCGAGCTGGCTGCCGCGCAGGTCGCGGATCTTCTTCTCGCCGAGGGTCAGCAGGTCCACGCCGTCGAACTCGGCGCGTCCGCCGACGCTCACTCCCTTGCGCGGGAGCAGCCCCATCAGGGCGAGCGCGGTGACGGACTTGCCGCAGCCGGACTCGCCGACCAGGCCCACGACCTGGCCCTCGGCGACGTCGAAGGAGACGCCGTCGACGGCCCTGGTGCCGCGCGGCGCCTGGTCCCGGCCCTTGCCCCGCCGCGGTCCCGTGGTGTGCCCGGCGAAGGTGACCGACAGTGCGTCAACTGACAGAAGTGACATGGGACTTCAGCCTCGCAGCTTGGGGTCGAGAGCTTCCCGCATCGCCTCACCGAGCATCGTGAAGCCGAGGGCGGTGACGATGATCCCGACCGCCGGATAGACCGACATCATCGGCGCGTTGTCGAAGAAGCGCTGGGCCTGCGACAGCATGACGCCCCACTCGGGGATCGCCGGGTCCGGGGTGCCGAGGCCGAGGTAGGACAGCGCGGCGGCCTCGATGATCGCGGTGGCGAGGCTGAGCGTCGCCTGGACGATGACCGGGCTGAGCGAGTTGGGCAGGATCTGGGTGAGGACGATACGGCGCTTGCGGATGCCGACCGCCTTGGCCGCCAGCACATAGTCCGAGCCGCCCTGCGCGAGCATCGAGCCGCGCAACAGGCGGGCGAACACGGGTACCTGGACCACACCCACCGCGATCATCACGGTGGTCAGCGACTGGCCGAGCACCGCCGCGACGGAGACCGCCAGCAGCAGCGAGGGCAGCGCGAGCATGATGTCGGTGACCCGCATGATGACGGTGTCGAGCCGCCTGCCGGGCTCGCCGCCGAGCGTCGCCGCAGCGCCGGACAGGGCGCCGATGAGCGCGCCGGACACCAGGCCGATGAGCATGGACACCACGCCGACGAGCAGCGTCTGGCGGGCGCCGACGAGCATCCGGGAGAACTCGTCGCGCCCGAGGTGGTCGAGGCCGAACCAGTTCTCGGCCCGCGGGCCGACGAACAGTCCCTGGTTGGAGAAGACCTCGCCGCGCCAGTTCTGCGCGGTGGGGCTGTGCGGGGCGAGCCACGGGCCGACGATCGCGATGAGCACGAACAGACCGATGACCGCGCCGCCGATGAGCGCCGTCTTGCTGGTGCGCAGCCGCCGGAACGCCTCGCGCCACAGACCGGCGCCCGAGGTGGTCTCGGTCCGTTCGGTGAGCTGGGCGAGCCGGTCGATCTTGTCGGCCTTCTTCGTCATGTTCGGAGTCACGTTGGGGATGGCGTTCACGTCAGTGCACCCGCACTCTCGGGTCGATGAGGCTGTACGCCACGTCGACCAGCAGATTGATCAGGACGTACACCAGCGCGATGAAGAGGATGAAGCCGACGAGCACCGGGTAGTCGCGGGCGTCGATCGACGTGCGGATGAAGGAGCCGATCCCGCCGAAGCTGAAGACCGACTCGGTGAGGACCGCGCCGGACAGCAGGCTTCCGGTGAGCAGACCGACGGCGGTGATGACCGGCAGCAGCGCGTTGCGCAGGACGTGCCGGACGCGTACGACGCGCTTGTCCAGGCCCTTGGACTCCGCCGTACGGACATAGTCCTCGCCGAGCACTTCGAGCACGCTGGCCCGGGTCATCCGCACGATGACGGCGAGCGGGATGGACGCGAGCGCGACGGCGGGGAGGACCAAGTGGGTGATCGCGTCCCAGGAGGCGTCGAACTCACCGGTCAACAGGCCGTCCAGGACGGCGAATCCGGTGACCCTCGTGGCGTCGATGCCGGTGGACAGGCGCCCGAAGCTGGGGAAGATCCCGAGGTTGACGGCGAAGAGGCCCTTGAGGAGCAGGGCCAGGAAGAAGACCGGGATGCAGATGCCGAGCAGCGAGCCCGACACGGCGGTCACGTCGAGCCAGCTGCCGCGCCGCCGGGCGGCGAAGTAGCCGAGCGGGACGCCCACCACGACGGCGATGAGGATGGCGGCGACACTGAGTTCGACGGTCGCCGGGAAGCGGAGGGTGAACTCGTCCCACACGGGCTGGCCGGTCTGGGTGGAGGTGCCGAGGTCCAGCTGGAAGATCCGCTTGAGGAACCGTCCGTACTGGACCCATACGGGCTCGTCGAGTCCCAACGCCCGGTTGATCCGGGCCACTTCGGCCTCGGTGGCGCGCTCGCCCAGGATGGCCGATGCGGGTCCGCCGGGCAGTCGGTTCAGCCAGAGGAAGAGCAGAACCGACAGGCCGAGCAGGGTGGGTATCAGCTGTAGCAGTCGTCGTGCGACAAGTCGCAGCACCCCGCGTGCCCCTTTCTTCGGTGCGTCGAGAACAACGGTCAGGAATGGTTGGGAACAGTCGGGAACGGTCGGAGTGGTCCGAAACGGTCGAGAACAGCGGGACGGCCGTGGGACGTCCACCGGCGCCGTACGCCGGGGACGCACGACGCCGGGCATCGGCGTGGTCGGAACGCCGGACGTGGACCAGGGTCCGCCCGGCCGGGGTTGTGGTGCGCCGCCGGCCGGGCGGACCCTGACAGTCGGGTTACTTGAACGACACCTCGGCGAAGTTCTCCTGCGTCAGCGGGGAGACCTTCGGCGGGTTGACGTCGTCGGCGAAGGCGATCGCCGGCGGCGACGAGGAGATCGGCACGCCCGGCAGGTACGCCATGACCGTCTCGTTGGCCTTCTTGTAGAGCTCCACGCGCTTGGTCGCGTCCGTCTCGGTCGACGCGGCCTTCAGCGCGGCGAAGACGTTCTTGTCCTTGAAGCCCCACTGCTTGTCGTACTCGGCGAACCAGGTGCCGATGAAGTTGTAGCCGTCGTTGAAGTCACCGGTCCAGCCCAGCATGTGCAGGGCGCAGCTGCCCGCCTCGGTGGCGTCCAGGTAGTCCGGCGCCCACTTCATGGGCTTGGGCGTGACGGTGATGCCGGCCTTCTCCAGGTCGGCCTTCATCAGCTCGAACATGTCCTGCGGAGCGGGCATGTACGGGCGGGTGACCTCGGTCGGGTAGCAGAACTCGATCTTCAGGCCGCTCTCGTCGGCGTCCCCGAGGAGCTGCTTGGCCTTGTTGGTGTCGAAGGGGTACTTCTGTACGGCGTCCGAGTAGCCGGCGACCGTGTCGGGCATGAACTGGGTGGCCGCGACGCCGCCTTCGGGAAGCTGGGTCTTGACCAGGTTCTCGCGGTCGATGGCGTGCGCGATGGCCTGCCGGACCTCGGGCTTCTGGAGCGCCTTGTTCTTCTCCTGGCTCATGCCGACGTAGAAGATGTTGAAGACGTCACGCGTGGGGACCTGGAAGCCCGCGCTCTCCAGGGTCTTCACATCGGCGGGCGCGACCAGGTCGTAGCCGTCGATGTCACCGGCCTGGAGGGCCTGGCGGCGGCCGTCCTCGGTGTCGAGGGTGCGGAAGACCAGGTTCTTGATCTTCGCCTTGGCGCCCCAGTAGCCGTCGAAGCGCTCCAGGGTGACTTCCTTGTTGCCCTTGTTCCACTTGGCGATCTTGTACGGTCCGGTGCCCGCGACCGTGCCCGCCACCTGGCTGTACTCGGGGTAGGTGATGGCGTCACCCTTGGCGGTGGCGTCCTGCTTCGCGTACTCCTGGAGCGCCTTGGGCGAGTGGATCGCCAGCGCCTGGAGGGAGAAGCCGCCGGGCAGGTTCGCGGAGGGCTCGTTGACCTCGATGACGGCGGTGCTGTCGTCCGTCGCGGTGCAGGACTTGTAGTTCGCCTTCGGCGTCTCGGGGTCCTCGTTCTTCGCGAAGCCGCCCATGATGGTCTGCCAGTAGTAGGAGACCGCGCTGGACTGGTACGTGCCCTTCCAGTTGAACCAGTGGTCGTAATTGGCGCACACGGCGGCGGCGTTGAACTTCTCGCCGTCGTGGAAGGTCACGTCCTTGCGGAGGTTGAACGTCCAGACCTTGCCGGACGGGTCGCTGGACCACTTCTCGGCGAGCGCGGGGGCCAGTTCGCTGCCGCCCGACTCGTGCGCGAGCAGGGCCTCGAACGCCTGGCGGGTGACCCGGAAGGTCTCGCCGTCGCTGGCGAGCGCGGGGTCCAGCGAACCGGGGTCGCCGGGGCCGCCGAAGACGAAGGTGTCCTTGGCGCCGTCCGCGGCGCCACCCTTCTCGTCGCGCTCGCTGGAGCAGCCGGTGGCGATCAGCGCGACGGCGAGTGCCGTGACGACCGCTCCAGCGGCTCTGGACTTGAATATTCGCATTGGTCCACCCCAGGGATCCGACGAGTCGAGGCTCGGTCTTGACGGCCGAACATTACAGTCAAGAAAGTGCCAAATGAACAGGTCGCAATGCGGAGTTGCAGACCTGAGATCCGGACGGTCGACAAATGCCCCGAGTTCGGGGCATCGCGCTCCAACCAGTCAAGTCATCCCAGGTCACACGCAGTTGGGCAGATCAAACGGGAAAACCTCCGTACGACGCGAGAAGCCCCCTGTTCCGCATGGTGGACCATGCGGAACAGGGGGCTCGGGCACCTGCGCCGGGGGTACGGCGCGGCCGGCTACTCCTTGGTGAACCCACCGGGCGGCTCGGCGACCTCCGGAGCCGTCGTCGGGTCTGCGACCTCCGGGGCCGTCGTCGGGTCTCCGGCCACCGGGGCCGTCGTCGGGTCTCCGGCCACCGGGTCACCGGCAGCCGCCTCCCGGGCGGCGGCGCCCCCGGCCACGGCGTCGCCCACGAGCGCGATCGCCTCGCGCGCCGAGGCGAGCACCGTCGTGTCGTCCGGGATCTGGTCCGGCGCGTTCTCCGGGTGGTGGCAGGCCGCCTCGTGGCCCGGCTCCAGCTGGATCAGTGGGGGCTCCACCGTCCGGCACACCTCCGTCGCCTTCCAGCAGCGGGTGTGGAACCGGCAGCCGGTCGGCGGCGAGAGCGGCGACGGCACGTCGCCCCGGAGCAGGATGCGCTCGCTCTTGACGCCGCGCCGCCTCGGGTCCGGCACCGGCACCGCGGACAGCAGCGCCTTCGTGTACGGGTGCATCGGCCGCTCGTACAGCGACTTGCGGTCCGACAGCTCGACGATCTTGCCGAGGTACATGACGGCGATCCGGTCCGAGACATGGCGGATGACCGAGAGGTCGTGCGCGATGATCACGTACGTGAGGCCCAGCTCGTCCTGGAGGTCGTCCAGCAGGTTCACCACCTGCGCCTGGATCGACACGTCCAGCGCCGAGACCGGCTCGTCGGCGACGACCAGCTTCGGGCTGAGCGCCAGGGCCCGCGCGATACCGATGCGCTGGCGCTGACCGCCGGAGAACTCGTGCGGGTAGCGGTTGTAGTGCTCGGGGCTCAGACCCACCAGGCCCAGCAGCCGCTGGACCTCCTTCTTGACGCCGCCCTCGGGCTCCACCTTCTGGAGCCGGAACGGCGCGCCGACGATCGTGCCGATCGTGTGGCGCGGGTTCAGCGACGAGTAGGGGTCCTGGAAGATCATCTGCACGTCGCGGCGGAGCGGACGGATCTTCCCCGCCGACATGTGCGTGATGTCGTGGCCCTGGAACTCGATGCGCCCGCCGGTCGGTTCGTCGAGCCGGGTGATCAGCCGGCCCATGGTCGACTTGCCGCAGCCGGACTCGCCGACGATGCCCAGCGTCTCGCCCGCCCGGACGTCGAACGACAGCCCGTCGACCGCCTTGACGGCGCCGACCTGGCGCTGCAACAGCCCCTTCTTGACGGGGAAGTGCTTGACCAGCCCCTCCACCCTCAGCAGGGGCTCACCCGCCGTGTCCTTGTCCAGTACGGGCCTGTCCGCCACAGCGGTGTCCTTTGCGTTGCTCACGGCGTCGGCGCTCACAGCTTCGGCGCAATCTCTTCGGTCCAGATCGTGGTCCGCTCCTCCTGCGACATGTGGCAGGCGGAGTGGTGCCCGGGGCCGACCAGCTTCAGCTCGGGGCGCTCCGTGCGCGTGACGCCGTCCTTGGGCACGTCCGCGTACGGGCAGCGCGGGTTGAAGGCGCAGCCCTGAGGCACGTTGATGAGCGACGGCGGCTGTCCCTTGACGGGGATGAGCCGCTCGGTCTGCTCACGGTCGATGCGGGGCATCGAGCCGAGCAGGCCCCAGGTGTAGGGGTGCTGCGGCTCGTAGAACACCCGCTCCGCCGGGCCGCGTTCGATGGCCCGCCCGCCGTACATGACGAGCAGGTCGTCGGCCATCTCGGCGACGACCCCCAGGTCATGGGTGATCATGATGACGGCGGAGCCGAACTCCTTCTGGAGATCCCTGATGAGGTCGAGGATCTGGGCCTGGACGGTGACGTCCAGGGCGGTGGTCGGCTCGTCGGCGATGAGCAGTTCCGGGTTGTTGACCAGGGCCATGGCGATCATGGCGCGCTGGCGCATACCGCCGGAGAACTCGTGCGGGTAGCTGTCCACCCGCTTCTGCGGCTCGGGGATGCCGACCCGGTCCAGCATCTCGATCGCCCGGGTGCGGGCGGTCTTCTTGGGGACCTTGTGGTGGACGCGGTACGCCTCCACGATCTGCGAGCCGATGCGGTAGTACGGGTGCATCGCGGAGAGCGGGTCCTGGAAGATCATGGCCATCTTCCGGCCGCGCAGCCGCCGTACGTGGTCGGGGTCGGCCCCCACCAGTTCCTCGCCGTCCAGCCAGACCTCGCCGGATATGGCGGCGTTGGCGGAGCGGTGCAGGCCCATCACACCGAGCGAGGTGACCGACTTGCCGGAGCCGGACTCGCCCACGATGCCGAGGGTCTTGCCGGCGTGGACGTCGAAGCTGACGCCGTCGACGGACTTCACCAGACCGTCGTCGGTGTCGAAGTGGATACGCAGGTCGCGTACGGAGAGGAACGGCTCCCCCGGCGCGGACGCCGGACCGGGTACCCGTACGGCCGACTGCTCCTTGGAAACCTGGCTCACGAGTACCTCACCCTGGGGTCGATGGCGGCGTACACCAGGTCCACCAGCAGATTGCAGACGACGATGAAGAAGGCGGCGAAGAGGGTCACGCCCATCACGATCGGCAGGTCGGCGTCCTTCACCGAGGCGATGGCGTACTGGCCCATGCCCTGGAAGGAGAAGACCTGTTCGGTGATGACGGCGCCGCCGAGCAGCAGACCGAAGTCCATGCCGAAGATCGTGACGATGGGCGTCAGCGCGGAGCGCAGTCCGTGCTTGGCGACGACCGTGCTCTCCGGCAGGCCCTTGGCCCGTGCCGTACGGATGTAGTCCTCCCCCATCACTTCCAGCATCCCGGCCCGGGTGAGCCGGGCGTACAGGGCGGAGTAGAGGAAGGCGAGGCTGCACCAGGGGAGGATCAGGTTCCAGGCCCAGTCCGCCGGATTCTCCGTGAACGGGACGTAGTTGATGCCGTCCCACAGGGGCCATTGGACGGTGAACACCGCCAGCGCGAGCATGCCGGTGAAGAAGATCGGCAGCGAGACGCCCGCGAGGGCCGCGGTCATCGCGAGCCGGTCGAAGACCGAGCCCCGCTTGAGCGCGGAGAGGACACCGATGGCGACACCGGAGAGCAGCCAGATCACGGCGGCGCCGACGGCGAGGGAGAACGTGATCGGCACGCGCTCCATCAGCTGGGGCCACACCTCGACGTGCGTCTTGAAGGAGTAGCCGAAGCAGGGGGCGTGGCAGATCGACGGGTCCGGGCCGAAGGTGAACTCGTCGCCGACGAAGATGCCCTTGATGAAGTCGAAGTACTGGGTGTAGAGGGGCTGGTCGAGCCCCAGGTTCGCCTTGACGGCGGCGACGGAGTCGGGGTTGGCGTCCTTACCGACGTACTGGACCGCCAGTTGGTCGATCGTCTGCCCACCGAGCCGTGGGACAAGGAAGAAGATCGCGAAGGTGACTGCGCTGACCACCAGCAACAGCATTACCGCGGCGATCACGCGTCGGATGATGTACGCAGTCACAGCCGATCGGCGCCGGGCCGCCGGCCGGGGGTGACCCGGCCGGCGGACCCGAAGCCTTCACCTGCCTTTCAGGCAATTCGGGGGTTGAAAGGGGCTCTACCGGTGGATCAGGTGGTGGAGCCGATCAGCAGGTAGTCGTACATGCCGAGGTACGCCTGGGTCACGGTGACGTTCGTCGCGTTGTCCGGGCGGTACAGCAGGTTCTTGCGGTAGACCAGCGGCACCACGGAGGCGTTCTCCATGACCAGCTTGTCGACCTCGCCCCACGCCTTGGTACGGGCGGCGGCGTCGGTCTCGGCGATACCGTCCTGGAGGGCCTTGTTGACGCCCGGGTCGTTCAGCTCCATCAGGTTGTTGCCGCCCGAGGGCTTGATGGCGGAGCCGTTGACGATCTGGTCGAGGAAGCCGAAGCCGGTCGGCCAGTCGGCGCCCCACGCCATCATCATCATGCCGAGCTTGTGCTCGTGGACGTAGCTGGGGACACCGGCGAAGTTGCTGAAGTACTTGCCGGACGGGTACTGCTTGATCTCGGCGTTGATGCCGACCTTCTTCAGCGACGCCTGGATGGCGGTGGCCATCTGGACCTCGTCGGGGCGGTCGGAACGGGCCGTCAGGTTGGTCGTGAAGCCGTTCGGCTGACCGCAGTCCGCGAGAGCGGCCTTGGCCTTGGTGACGTCGCCCTTGTTGCCCTCGGTCTGGTACAGGTCGAACTTCTGGTAACCGTTGACCGTCGGCGGGAGCAGCGTGCTCGCCACGTCACCCTTGGTGTCACCACCGAGCGCGGCCTGGACCGACGACTTGTCGAGCGCGTACTGGACGGCCTTGCGGCAGTCCGGGTTGTCGAACGGCTTGACCTTCGTCGACAGCGCCATGTAGGAGGTGGCGCCGGCGTACGAGTTGTCCGTACGCGCCTTCTCCTTCGGGTTCGTCAGGACCTTGGGCTGGGTCTTCGTCTGAAGGCCGGTGCCCGCGGCGTCCACCGTGATGTTGCCGCTCATCAGGTTCTGGTCGACCGTGGTCGGGTTGACCTTGAACTTGATGGTGATCTTGTCGGCGAGCGCCGGGCGGATCGGGTCGGTGGCCTTGTCCCAGTGCGGGTTGCGCACGAGGGTCGCGCCGCGGCCCTCCTCGTAGGACTCGAACTTGTACGGGCCCGACGACGCCATCTGCTGGACGTACGCGGCGCCCTTGTCCTTCGCCTGCGGCACGGGGGCCGTCTGCGAGAAGGAGGCCAGGTAGTCCATGTCCGCGAACGGCTTGTTGAGCTTGAAGACGATGGTCTGGTCGTCCGGGGTCTCGATGGACTTCAGGCCCTCGGGGGCCTTGTCCTTGTAGGGACCCTTGTACGCCTCGCCGCCCTCCAGGTACGCCTTGAAGTAGGTCGGACCGTTCGAGAGGGCCTCGGGCGCGAAGTTGCTGCGCTCGATGGCGTACTTGACGTCCTTGGACGTGACCGGGCTGCCGTCGTCGAACTTGACGCCCGTACGGAGCTTGTACGTCCAGGTCTTGGCGTCCGCGCTCGGCTCGCCCAGCGACTCGGCGAGGTCGGGAACGACCTCCAGGCCCGCCTCGCCGGCGGCCGGCTTGAAGGTGGTGAGCGTGCGGCCGTACAGCCGGGAGAAGTTCTGCACCCAGCCGTAGTACGTGTTGCCCGGGTCCAGGGAGTCCGGCACGTCCGAGTGTTCGAAGGTGACGGTGCCCCCCTTCTTGTCCGACGTGTTGACGATCGACGTCAGACCGGCGTCGGCGGCTGCCGAACCACCCTTGCTGTCGTTGTTCTCGTCCTTGCTGTCCGAGCCGCCGCAAGCCGACGCGCTGAGCGCCAGCACGATGGCTGTCGCCAGGACAGCTGTCGCTTTCTTGGTCTTCATCCTGAGGAAAGCCCCTCTATATCAATGGATACGGCACGGAGCTGAAGGTCGGCCGCTGTGGATGGTGCTGGTGGTACGGGGGGTTACTTGCTGCGGGGATCGAGTGCGTCACGCAGCCCGTCGCCCAGCAGGTTGAAGGCCAGCACGGTGATGAAGATCGCCATGCCGGGCACGAGCATGTAGTGCAGGTCGACCGTGTAGAGGTCGGCGGCGGTGGTGAGCATGCCGCCCCAGGACGCCTGCGGCGGGGCGATGCCCACGCCGAGGAAGCTCAGACCGGCCTCGAAGAGGATGTTGGTGGGGATCAGCAGCGTCGAGTAGACGAGGATCGGCGCCACGAGGTTCGGCAGGAGCTCCCGGAAGAGGATGAAAGGTCCCCTCGCTCCCAGGCTCCGCGACGCGTCGACGAACTCGCGCTTGCGCAGGCTCATGGTCTGGGCCCGCACGATCCGGCCCATGTAGGGCCAGTTGAAGAAGCCGATCACGAAGATCAGCACCCCGATCCGCAGGGGCAGCCCGCTCAGCCCGAACGCGCCGTCCTGGAGTGCCGCGGAGATGGAGATCGCGAAGAGCAGCAGCGGGAAGGCGAGGAAGGTGTCCATCAGCCGGCTCACGAAGGCGTCGACCCAGCCGCCGTAGAAACCGGCGACGACGCCGAGGACCACGCCGATGACCACGGAGAGAAGCGTCGCTCCGGCGGCGACGAGCAGCGAGACCCAGGAGCCCTCGATGATCCGGGCGAGCAGGTCACGGCCGAGACCGGGCTCCACGCCGAGGGGGTGGTCCCAGCTCATCCCGCCCCAGGCGCCCTTGGGGGCGAGGAGCTGCGGATCGACGAGGTCCTGGTGCAGTTCGTTGGGGTCGAGACCGAAGATGTCCTGGATGGGCTTGGCCAGGATCGCCAGCAGGACCAGCAGGATGACAACGATGCCGCCCGCCACGGCGACCTTGTCGCGCTTGAAGCGCGTCCAGGCTATTCGGCCGAGTGAGCGGCCTTCGATCTGGCTCTGCTTGGCGCCCGTGAGCACTGCCTCCGGCTGCACTTCGGCAGCCGACTTGGTGGTCTCGATCGGTGCGGTCACAACGTCTTCGACCCCTCCTGGCCGGCGGTGGCCGGCCCCGTACCAGCCGTGGTCACGGCCTGTCTCGCATCAGTTGGCGCACACATCGGTGCCGGTGTTCGCGGAAGCGTCCGTCAGGGGCTTCCCGTGGAGCGATGCTGTGCCGCTCGCACAGGGGACCGATGGTCCCCGCTGCCGGGAGTCTTCATTGCGTTAGTGATCACCCGCCAGGGGGTAAAGGGAATGTTTGCCCAAACGTGATGGAGTCAGACAGCTACCGTTATCCGGACGTTGTCGACTGCTGAGCGGAAGCACGGGGCGGATTTGGCCATGTTTGGCCGTCACTCTCGGTATCCACCGACCGGTCGGGCCGGCTCGCCCCGGCAGCGGCCTTCTCCGGCGCTCTCCGGCGCGCGGGCGGGGTCAGTAGGCCGGCGGAGCGGTCGGCGGGTAGCCGTAACCGGACGCGGGCGACGGGGCCCCGTGGGCCTCCCGGTCGTAGAACGGCCGGGTGTTCGCCCGCAGCCACATCGTGACCGGGTCGTACTCGTCGGACATCGCGACGGTCGAGACCGGCAGGCCCTCGGGGACCGCGCCGATCGACTGCTGCATCATCGCGCGGACGGCGTCGACCGAGCCCGGACTGGTGTCGTACAGATCCAGACCGATGGCGAGGTACGGCGCGCCCAGCGCGGGATGGACCCAGGCACGGCGCAGCGACCGCACGGCGTGGGTGCGGTGCGCGTTCTGCGTGAGCAGGGCGTAGAACTGCGGGATCTCGACGGCCGGTTCGGACAGCCGCAGCGGTCCGGCGGGCATCCGGTCGAGGCCGGTGGCGATGCGGCGCAGGTCGGTCCAGGGGATGCCGACGCCGCCGCCCGCCGCGTGCGGGTTCAGCCAGATCCCCCAGCGTTCGGGGTAGAGGGCGCGGGCGACGTCGAGGCCGGTGACGACCTCGTGCGCGCGGTTCCAGCCACTGACGGACAGCTCCTGGGCGGAGGTGACGCAGGGCGCGTAGCCGAGACCGTCGACCTCCATGTTCCCGTACTGCGCGTCGGGGGAGCCCGGCCGGCCGTGCCAGAGCAGCATCCACACCTGGCCCGACGGGCCGTCGGCGAGTGCCTGGAGCAGTGCCTCGTAGGCGTCGAAGCGCCCTGGCGTCACCTGGCGCAGCATGTGCTCGACCTGCCCCGTCGCCGCGGTGCCTGACGCGCTCACTCTTGGTCCCGCCCCTCGTCGTCCACCATTCGGACCGGCCTCCCCGCTTCAGGCCCGTACCGGTCCGGCCATCAAACCAGCTTAGTCCGGCGGGTCATGGCCGGTTCCGGAGCCGGTTTCGACGGCGTGTCACCCCGGCGGAACGGCCGTCCGCTGGTAGAAGGGCCGCACCCGCTCCAGCATCCAGGTGGCGACCGGGTCCGTCACGGCGTCCAGCAGGACGAGATTGACCGGCCAGCCCGCCCGGACCCGGCCGAGCGCCCGGCCGAGCGCGTCCATGGGCGCGCCGCTCCCGGCGCCCTCCCAGGAGGAGACCTGGACGCCGACGAAGAGTACGGGGGGCTCGCCCTCGATGCTGGCGAGAGCGCGGCGGGCGGTGAGAACGACACCGGCCGCCTCGAACTCCTCGGCCGCCGCCGTCAGGAAGTCCACGGGGTCCTGCTGCCAGTCGGGCTCGAAGAGCCGTACCCGGCCGCCGTTCGCGGGCCCGTCGAGCGGCGTACGGCCCACCCGGCACAGCTCGGCGACGGCGGGCGGCGGCAGCGGGGCGCCGACGGCACCGCCGGGGTTCACGGCGATGCCGAGCTGCGGCGGCAGCCCGCGCGCGAACTCGCGGGCCGGGGCGACGGTGAAGGACATATGGGCCCCGACGCACTGGAGGAACTGCTGCTCGGAGCTGAAGACGGGGACATAGGGGGCGCCCTCGATCTCCAGGGTGGGCAGATCGAGGCTCCGGCTGTCGGGCCCGCCGCCGTTGGGCAGGGGCACCCAGATCTGGCTGCGCCCGAGCACCTCGACCAGCCGCCCGCCGGCCCCGCCGACCCCGACCGAGGCGGCGAGCACCTCCTCCAGCTCGTTGCCCGGCCATGCTGTGTTCACTGACTCTCCCGTATCGCGCACACGTTCGCGCAGAACCCTAGCGCCACGGGGGCGCTGCCGCAGTGGCCGAGGGGGTGCGGGTGCGGGGCGGCCGGTACGGGGCCGACCCGGCCGGCCCGGTCCGGACCCCCGGCGGGGGCCGGTTCGGGGGCTGCCGCTGCGGGCCGGTGCCGTGATCCGTCCGCCGGCGGCCGACCAGGTCGCCGTCCCGCATGCAGGCGGGACCAGCTGCCGCTGCCGCCCGGACGACGAGCCGTCCGGGCGGCGTCCGCGCCGCACCCGCCGGACGCGGGGGCACGATCCGCCGGGAGCGCCCGGCGTGCGACGGGGGCGACGCGCCAGCGGCCGACAGGCGGGACCAGTTGCCGGTGTGCCGTCCGGACGGCGTCCGCATCGCTCCCGCCGGACGCAGCGGCGCAGTCCGCCGGGGCGCCCGGCGCACGACGCCGGCGACGCGCCGCCGAGATCCGACCGCGCCGGCCACCGGCGGATCCGTCGTCCGTCACGCGTGCGGGCGGGACGTAGCTGCCGCTGCCGCCGTGGACGACGAAGCCGCCCCTCGCGCGTCAGTTCCCCGGGAAGTCGATCCCCGTCAGGGTGCCCGCCGAGGTGCGGTCCAGGAGGATCGCGGAGGTGCAGCCGCGTGGGAGGCGGTCCGATTCCGCGTGGGTGACCAGGTGGGAGATCGCGCGGCGGTGGCGGGCGAAGGCGTAACCGGAGACTCCCCGGCCCCGTTCGCGCTGGCCCGCGCGGGCCGTCGTCGGGGGCACGTCCAGCAGCAGCAGGTGCAGCCGTCTGCCGCGCCGCCGTGCCTCGCGCGCCAGCCAGCGCCGTACCCACGCCTGGGTGCCGCAGTCGTGCACCACCACGCTCGCGCCGGAGCGCAGCGCGCGCCGCAGCCCGGCGTAGTGCGCGAGGCGTACGAGCGGCCGGTAGACGGCGTACGGCAGTCGCGCCGGCAGCCGCCGCGCCCAGCGGTCGCGGGTGTCCTGCGAGTCGATGCCCCGTCCGGCCGCGGTCCGGCCGATCAGCGTCGACTTCCCGCTGCCCGGCAGTCCGGAGACGACGACCAGGTCGCCCTCGGCGAACGTCAGGCGCCGGGGCCCCCGCCGCCCCCGTTCACGGAGGTCCCTGATGACCGGCACCACCAGCGCCGGCGCCCTGCGGGGGACCACCGCCGACTGGGCCGGCACCCCCGCCGTCGTCGCGAACGCGCCTGCACGGGACCGCTGCAACGTCATCGCCCCTCCCCCTGTCGGGTCCATCGCCGTGGCCGATGAACCCTTCCCCTGAAGTGTAAAGAACTGGTAATGCGGTACCAAGCGTTTTCCGGGCGCCCTCCCTCCCCCCGGCCGCCGTCGCGTGCGATGATGTGCGCGCCAACTCCATACCGGCCGTTCGAATCCGCGCGGGAGAGTCCTGGTCACCGTGGGTGCCGGGCGCCGAAGGAGCAAGTTCCTCCCTTGAATCTCTCAGGCCCAGTACCGCGCGGACGAGGCAGATCTGAAAAGCGAACCGCCGCCGGGGCGGTTCCACCCAAGGTGCAAGTCATGACCTCCGTACCCGTGCGTGTACGTGCGTGCGTGTCCGTCCGGTCGTGATGAACCTCTCAGGTTCCGATGACAGATGGGGAGGATTGTCCTCTCTGTCATGCCCTGGGAGCCACACCTATGAGCAATTCGTCTCACACCCCCGCCCCCGAAGCGGCCGGTCCCGACGCCCCGCGCCTCACCGCGCTCGACGCCGTGCACCGCTCGCTGGGCGCCACGATGACCGACTTCGCCGGCTGGGACATGCCGCTGCGGTACGCCAGTGAGCGCGAGGAGCACCTCGCCGTCCGTACGAAGGCCGGGCTGTTCGACCTCTCCCACATGGGCGAGATCACCGTCACCGGCACCCAGGCCGCCGAGGCCCTGGACTACGCGCTGGTCGGCAACATCGGCACCCTCGCCGTGGGCCGCGCCCGCTACACCATGATCTGCCAGGAGGACGGCGGCATCCTGGACGACCTGATCGTGTACCGGCTGGACGCGAGCGAGTCCCCCGAGTTCCTGGTCGTCGCGAACGCCTCCAACGCGCAGGTGGTGCTGGACGAGCTGACCGGCCGCGCCGCCGACTTCGACGTGGTGGTGCGGGACGACCGTGACGCGTACGCGCTGCTCGCGATCCAGGGCCCCGAGTCGGCCGGTGTCCTCTCCTCGCTCACCGACGCCGATCTGGACGGGCTCAAGTACTACGCCGGGCTGCCCGGTGTCGTCGCCGGGGTGCCCGCGCTGATCGCCCGTACCGGCTACACGGGTGAGGACGGCTTCGAGCTGTTCGTGGAGCCCCGGTACGCGGAAGGGCTGTGGCAGGCCCTGATGACCGCGGGGGAGCCCGTCGGGCTCGTGCCGGCCGGGCTGTCGTGCCGCGACACCCTGCGGACGGAGGCCGGGATGCCGCTGTACGGGCAGGAGCTGACGACCGGTCTCACGCCCTTCGACGCGGGTCTGGGCCGGGTCGTGAAGTTCGAGAAGGAGGGCTACTTCGTGGGCCGTACGGCGCTGGAGGCCGCCGCCGAGCGCGCCGCGACCGCGCCCCCGCGCACGCTCGTCGGCCTGGTGGCCCGGGGCCGCCGGGTGCCGCGCTCCGGCTACCCGGTCGTGTCCGGCGGTCAGGTGGTGGGCCATGTCACCTCGGGCACGCCGTCACCGACACTGGGCCTCCCGATCGCCATGGCGTACGTGGAGGCCCCGTACGCGGCGGCGGGCACGGCCGGTGTCGGGGTGGACATCCGGGGCACGGTCGAGCCGTACGACGTCGTCGCCCTGCCCTTCTACAAGCGCCGGAAGTAACCGCCCGGGAGCCGTGGGCCGCCGTGCCCGCGTCTCACTCCGCAAGACATGTGTTCACCACCACTCCCCCGCGTACAGGAGAATTCACGACATGAGCAACCCCCAGCAGCTGCGCTACAGCAAGGAGCACGAGTGGCTGTCGACCGCCGAGGACGGCGTGTCGACGGTCGGCATCACGGAGTTCGCGGCGACCGCCCTCGGCGACGTCGTGTACGCCCAGCTCCCGGCGGTCGGCGACACGGTGACCGCGGGCGAGACCTGCGGTGAGCTGGAGTCGACCAAGTCGGTCAGCGACCTGTACTCCCCGGTGTCGGGAGAGGTCACCGAGGCGAACCAGGACGTCGTGGACGACCCCTCGCTGGTGAACAGCGCACCCTTCGAGGGCGGCTGGCTGTTCAAGGTGCGTGTCACGGAGGAGCCGAAGGACCTGCTCTCCGCCGACGAGTACACCGAATTCTCCGGCAACTGAGACCCCAGGGACTGTGATGTCTTCGAAGTCGCTCCTCAACTCCTCCCTCCACGAGCTCGACCCCGACGTCGCCGCCGCCGTCGACGCCGAGCTCCACCGCCAGCAGTCGACGCTCGAAATGATCGCGTCGGAGAACTTCGCCCCGGTCGCCGTCATGGAGGCGCAGGGTTCCGTCCTGACCAACAAGTACGCCGAGGGCTACCCGGGCCGCCGCTACTACGGCGGCTGTGAGCACGTCGACGTCATCGAGACGATCGCGATCGACCGGGTCAAGGCGCTGTTCGGCGCGGAGCACGCCAACGTGCAGCCGCACTCGGGCGCGCAGGCCAACGCGGCGGCGATGTTCGCGCTGCTGAAGCCGGGCGACCGGATCATGGGCCTGAACCTGGCGCACGGCGGGCATCTGACCCACGGCATGAAGATCAACTTCTCCGGCAAGCTGTACGACGTGGTCGCCTACCACGTCGACGAGGAGACCGGTCAGGTCGACATGGCCGAGGTGGAGCGGCTGGCCAAGGAGTCGCGGCCGAAGCTCATCGTGGCCGGCTGGTCGGCGTACCCGCGCCAGCTGGACTTCGCGGCGTTCCGCCGGATCGCCGACGAGGTCGGCGCGTACCTGATGGTCGACATGGCGCACTTCGCCGGTCTGGTCGCCGCGGGCCTGCACCCCAACCCGGTGCCGCACGCCCATGTCGTGACCACGACCACGCACAAGACGCTGGGCGGCCCGCGCGGCGGCGTGATCCTCTCCACCCAGGAGCTGGCCAAGAAGATCAACTCCGCGGTCTTCCCCGGCCAGCAGGGCGGTCCGCTGGAGCACGTCATCGCGGCCAAGGCGGTCTCGTTCAAGGTGGCGGCGGGCGAGGAGTTCAAGGAGCGCCAGCGGCGCACCCTGGACGGCGCCCGTATCCTCGCCGAGCGGCTGGTCCAGGACGACGTGACGGAGGCCGGCGTCTCCGTCCTGTCCGGCGGCACGGACGTGCACCTGGTCCTGGTCGACCTGCGGAACTCCGAGCTGGACGGCCGGCAGGCCGAGGACCGGCTGCACGAGATCGGCATCACGGTCAACCGCAACGCCGTCCCGAACGACCCGCGCCCGCCGATGGTCACCTCCGGCCTGCGGATCGGCACCCCGGCGCTGGCCACCCGGGGCTTCACGACCGAGGACTTCACCGAGGTCGCGGACGTCATCGCGGCGGCCCTGAAGCCGGAGTTCGACCGCGACGCCCTGGCGGCGCGGGTCACCGCGCTCGCGGCGAAGCACCCGCTGTACCCCGGCCTGTAGTCACCACGACCGCGGCCGTGGGGCACCGCGCGCGCCCGACCGGCGTGTGCGGTGCCCCGCACCGTTCCTTCCCTACGTACGGTTCTCTGCACCACCCCGGCAGACAACGGCGTCTACCACCCCCGCAAGGAGTCCTCCGTGGCCATCTCGGTCTTCGACCTGTTCTCGATCGGCATCGGGCCTTCGAGCTCCCACACGGTCGGCCCCATGCGCGCGGCGGCACTCTTCGCGCGGCGGCTGAAGAACGAGGGCGTGATCGCCCACACCGCCTCCGTACGGGCCGAGCTGTACGGCTCGCTCGGCGCCACCGGCCACGGCCACGGGACGCCCAAGGCGGTGCTGCTGGGCCTGGCGGGCGAGTCGCCCCGCACCGTCGACATCGAGTCCGCCGACGCCCGGGTGGACGCCATAAGGGCCGAGGGCCGGATCAGTCTGCTCGGGATGCACGAGATCCCGTTCGACTTCGACGCGGACCTGGTGCTGCACCGGCGCAAGGCGCTGCCGTACCACGCGAACGGCATGACGGTCTCCGCGTACGACGCCGAGGGGCAGGTCCTCCTGGAGAAGACGTACTACTCCGTCGGCGGCGGCTTCGTCGTGGACGAGGACGCCGTGGGCGAGGACCGGATCAAGCTGGACGACACGGTGCTGACGTACCGCTTCCGCAGCGGTGACGAACTGCTGCGGCTGGCCCGGGAGACCGGCCTGTCGATCTCCGGGCTGATGCTGGAGAACGAGAAGGCGTGGCGCACCGAGAGCGAGATCCGGGCCGGGCTGCTGGAGATCTGGGAGGCCATGCGGGCCTGCGTGAACCGGGGCATGACGCGCGAGGGCATCCTGCCCGGCGGCCTCAAGGTCCGCCGCCGCGCGGCCAATTCGGCCCGTCAGCTGCGCGCCGAGGGGAACTCGGCGGCGCACGCGATGGAGTGGATCACCCTCTACGCGATGGCGGTCAACGAGGAGAACGCGGCGGGCGGGCGGGTCGTCACCGCCCCCACCAACGGCGCGGCGGGCATCATCCCGGCCGTGCTGCACTACTACCTGAACTTCGCCGCCGCCGGGCACACGGACGCCGAGAAGGACGACGACATCGTCCGCTTCCTGCTCGCGGCGGGCGCGATCGGCATGCTCTTCAAGGAGAACGCGTCCATCTCGGGCGCCGAGGTCGGCTGCCAGGGCGAGGTCGGCTCGGCCTGCTCGATGGCGGCGGGCGCGCTCGCGGAGGTGCTGGGCGGCAGCCCCGAGCAGGTCGAGAACGCCGCCGAGATCGGCATGGAACACAACCTCGGCCTGACCTGCGACCCGGTCGGCGGCCTCGTACAGATCCCGTGCATCGAGCGCAACGGCATGGCGGCGGTCAAGGCGGTGACGGCGGCGAAGATGGCGCTGCGCGGCGACGGCAGCCACAAGGTGTCCCTGGACAAGGTCATCAAGACGATGAAGGAGACCGGCGCGGACATGTCGGTCAAGTACAAGGAGACCGCCCGGGGCGGGCTCGCGGTGAACATCATCGAGTGCTAGGCGGATGGGCCCTGACCAGTGCGTTTATATCTTTCAGCGCTGTCAGGGCCTTCCCTGCTTGCACGGCGGAAAGTCCCTGGATCGGCCCTGGGACAGACGCGAAAGTCCCTGAAAAGTCCCTGGGCGAACGATCACCGGGCGGATCTGCAGGGTGGTCTCCGGGTCTCCGGCGCCTCGTCCTCCCCGTCCGGGCACGTCAGTCGCCCGGTTCGGGCGAATACAATCTGACGGCCTTAAGGACGGCAGAGTAGCCGTCGGGCCACTGGGGGGTGCGAGCCATGGCAGAAGCGCGGTCAGAAACTGTGAAGAAGATCCACCCCGACGCGTACGGCGCGTTGATCGAGGCGCTTACCACGATCAACTGGAACAAGATTCCTTATCAGGAAGATCTACGTCGCCGACTGCGCGAGCACCCTGAGTTGCTAGTGGTCCTCGACTTCACCGCACCGAAGCGGCAGACCTCGGCTCAGCTCGTCAAAATGCTGATGGATCGCGAAGCGGATTACCGAGAGTTCACCGTTGAGTTGATGACGGACATCTCCAGATTGGATACGTTCCCCAATCTCGTCAGGCAGGTGGACGCCGAAAGTCTATTGGCCCTTGCCCGGGAAGCAGCAGGTCGAGATGCCTTCTTGCACGGGTAACGGCAACGTAGGCGAGACGGGCGTCGTCCGGGGTTCAAACTGGCGTTGATCTCACCGTAGTGGCGGCCGGTCTGTCGAGCGATACCGAGGACCAGACCGTTAAGGATCTTGCTTCGTGGAGGAGGCCCTGAGGGTCGCTTCGAGACCCGCGAGGGCGTGGCGCCGAACAGCTCCATCTGATTGTCGGCTGACTCTTCCGGCTTGCCGGGGTTCGCCCGCGACTTCCTGCCCATCGAGGGCCTTTCTAGATGCAGAAAATCACACGTTAAGGGGACGTGCTATGACTCATGGTTGTTTCACATGGCTCTGGTGTCGGTACTTCCGAATCAGACGGTCTAGACCGTCGTGGCCGAGTAAGCCGCTCGCTCTTGCGAGTCTTGCGGTCAAGGAGACCCGGCTACGGGCACGCATTTTGGGGTAGTGACTACACCCCATCATGATGACTCTTGCCCGTTGCTGATGAGATCTCGTGAAGATGCTCCCGCAGGAGTTGGATCGGTCGCAGCGGGGACTGTGTAAGACCTACAACCCGCCTAGCGCCCTCATGAGACGGCTGTTCGTGATCAGCCGGTGGCCAGTCGGTGGCCGGACGCCTTTGAACAACGTAATGCGAGGCGGCACGGGTCAATCAGTTGCACATACTCTGATCAGGTAAAACGTCGCTCTGCACACCACCAGGCACCACACGGCACGAACACTCACGGTCTTGTAATCCGTAGGTCTCGAATCCTCTTTCACAGGGGACTGGGCGTCAGATGTGCATCTCCGACGCCGGGAAGTAGCAGTCACCCGTACGGTTGGCGTGCAGGAGCTTAGCGCTGATCAGGTCGTCCAAGCGAATCCGAGCCTCAAGCACGCAAAAGAGGTCGTGCCCGTCCATGGTGATGAAGGATGTGCCACGTTTGAAGAGTTCCTTTCCGCCGTTCGAGAAGCCGTTGATGCTCACGAACAGGCCCAGGGCGTTTTTCCTCCTTCGGCGAACCTTGCCGTCGAAATTTGTCATGCGCTCCGCCTCGACTGCGCCGCCCAGCCACTTTGCTTCCACGATGTAGTGATCGGTGTTGTAGTAGATCGCGCCGTCGATCTGCTCGCCCATCAGATTGTAGGCGAGTGTTGGCTCGAGATCGAAGAGGGTGAAAAGCTGGTGTAGGAAAGTTCCGAGTTCTCGCCCGGCCTACTGGCGGGTTTCCATTTGGCTGAGCCGTAGGAACTCTTCCATCAGTTCGTGGAGGACGTCGGCAAAGTCACGCTTACGGCGGCCTTCTTCGATGTGCGGCTAATGCGGCGGAGAATTGCTCCCGCTCCTCGGCCAAGGCGGTGTGAGGGCCCACCCACTTTTTCAAGTTGGCCAGGGCGGTCTTTCGTGGATCGAAACGCACCACGATGGAAAGCCTGCGGTCTCTCGCGCATCGGCGGCAGCCCCGCCGGCCCGCCCCTTCGCGCCTACTGGGTCCCCTGGGACCGACTCGGCGCACCGCCATCCTGATCTCCTCCAAGAGAATGAACCCGAGATTTTCCAGCGGAAACAAGAATTCCAAGTCCGATCTCCCCTTTTCTCCGATGCACGCGTACGCAATGACTCAGACATGTCCGAGTTGCAGAGCAGTACCCGGTACCCCATGCGACGCTCCGCGTAAGAACGCCTCTCTCCGGCGAATGGACGCGTTCCGAGAGAAGTACGGTCTAGATTCGAGATCGCCGACCGAGCCCAGCGCGCAGCGCAGGAGACCCTGGCCGCCTGGGCCGAGGACCACGGCCTACGGCAGAGCGCGTCTGGGTGTTGTCCTCGCTGGCTCCAGCGACGTGTCAGCAGACGCCGCCCCACGACATGTGCACCAATTCGTTCGACCTGGACCATCGTTGGCTGGACCATTCAGTGGCCTGGCTTGTCAACGGCCGACCAGCGGCCCTCACCACAGCTCCGTACAGCGTCCACGCTGACGATGAGAAACGTCTCCGGTGGTGGACAGAAGAGGACTCACGACTTCGAAGCGTCCGCGGAGTAGGTGGTACGGCTTCGGTACAACGCAGATCGTCCTCTGGCGGGCAGACCTCATCGGTACCGTCGTTCCCGCCGATTCGAGCTCGACTCCTTCACCGACCAGCCGCTAAAGTGGGCGACGATTCGCCAGCTCACGGGCCGATGGGATTGCGTATCTCGGGATGGAGGCCGATCCCGGTTTCCTGCGGCGCCTAGCCGTCGCTCGTACGCCGAGAACCCGCAGTCAGCCTGCGTAGTGACGTTCACCGCCAGGGCTCCTGTCAGGGCTTCAACGCCCCCTGGCAGGTTGCTGCGGTTGTGCCGCCTGAGGATAGAGTGAGCGCCATACGGGAATCCGGCATCTGATTTCTATGGGGTGGGGAAATGCCGAAGCATCGGCTGTCCAAAAAGGGCCGCTACATCGCCTTTTCGGTGAGCGGTATCGTCGTCGTGGCCGGCTCCGGGATCGCGGCGCAGACCTCGATGGCCACCACGGCGTGGCCCGCACAGAAGACTTACACCGGGCGAGCTTTCGACGCTTGCACGGCTCCCTCGCTCACCGCGATGAAGGCGTGGAAGAAGGACGCGCACTACGGCGGCGTCGCCGTCTACATCGGCGGTAAGAACCGGGGCTGCGCCCAGCCAAATCTCACCAAGCCCTGGGTGAATTCGGTCAACATCCTCGGTTGGCGGATCATCCCTCTGTATGTCGGCGCACAGCCGCCCTGCCAGAAAAGCCTCAACAAGGAGAGATTCACCGCGGCCACTGCAGCCTCGGTGGGCGCCGCCAATGCCAACGACGCGGTCACCAAGGCGTCGGCGCTCGGCATGAAGGCTGGCAGCGCGATCTACCTCAACATGGAGTCCTACGACATCGCCGACAAGGCATGTAACGACGCCACCCTCGCCTACGTGCGGTCGTTCACCAAGACCCTGCGCGCCAAGACCTACCGCGCGGGCCTCTACGGCTTCAGCAGCTCCAGCGCAAAAGCAATCGCCACCGCCAAGGACCGCACGGACCTGCCAGGCAACCTGTGGTACGCCCTGTGGAACGGCCAGGAGACCACCACCAAGGACTGGCCCTGGGACCCGAAGCTGTACACCAACCACAGCCGCGGCCACCAGTACAAGGCCAACAGCAAGGAAACTCGCGGCGGCCACACCATCAACGTCGACCGCAACGCCTGGGACGCACCAGTCGCCATCATCGGCTGATCGAATTGTCACGGGCCGTCCCGCCGCTCCTCGTTACGACGGGGCCCCAGTTGCTACTTCTCAGCTGGCTTTAGCCGATGAGAGACCAGCCTCCGGCAGTTCGCACCGGCCAGCGCAGCCGGGGGTTCGGTAGCCACCGTCGTGTCTGCCGCTGACGCATCCGAGCTCGTCAGCGCTGTTTGCACCGGGACACCAACCACCGAGTGCGAATGCACGTTGTCCCCCTCCCAACCGCGTCTCTCCTCTCATTCCGGAATACGCGTCGGACCCTTTCGATTCCCTCCCTTGTACAGATCGCGGAAGGGGACGCTGGTGGCTGACCTGATGCTGTTTCGGCAGGATGCCGACGGACGGGATGTCGAGTTGTCCGGCTCGACGGTGGCATTGGAGGTGGAGCTGCAGCGGCGGGTGGAGGCCGGTCTGGAGCGGATGCTGGTTATCCGGTTTCTGGCGTCGGAGTACGCGACGGGTCCGTGGCATCGAGGGCGGATCGACACGCTGAGGCTGGACGAGAACGGCGCCCCGGTGGTGATCGAGTTCAAGAAGGGCTCCGACAGCGGGGTGTTGTCGCAGGCGGTCTCGTACCTGTCGTGGCTGGAGTCGGCGCGGCACGAGTTCGAGGCGCTCGTGCGGAAGGTGCTGGGCGCGGAGGCGGCGGAGTCGGTTGGCTGGCGGCGTCGGCGGATGGTGTGCATCGCGGCCGGGTTCTCGCATCATGACCGGGTGGCAGTGCAGTGGCTGCCAGAGCGGGTGGACCTGGTGCGTTACCGGGTCTTCGACGGCGCCCTGTTGAGCCTGCTGCTGGTCGACTCCCTGCCCGGTTCACCGAATGCCGTTCCGGCCCGGCGGAGCCCTGAGCGGCCTACGGCGACACCGGTGGCTGCTGCGCCCCAGCCACGACGACGACGGACCCGCCGTTCTCCAGGAACTCCTCCAGCTCAAAGCAGCCTGACGAAGCCGTCACTGGCTCATCCGTTTCCTCGTCCTGTCCTCGGGGTCCCTCCTTGTCGCACCGCTCGACCGTCGGCTACCTGCTCCAGCAACTCCAGCGGCTCGACGACGCCCTGCCGATCCGCCTCGCCGTCAACCCCGACTTTCCCTTCGCCCACTACGCCGGAGCCGACGTCGTCGTCCGGGACGGCAAGGCGTACAGCGCCGACGACGGCCAGAAGGGCTACCTCCCCACGGAGGTGGCCACCGTGCTCGACTGGGCCTGACCCCTTCCGTTAACTCCCCGGAGGCACCCATCCCTTCACGCCCCCATCCCACGTCCAACTTCCCGCTGCATGACCTGGCCGTACGCCCCATGCCGGACGGCGTACGCGGCGCCCTGGTGCAGCGCGTCTCGGACCGGCCCGACGGTCCGCTCGACGTCACCTGGCTGCCCGCCGGAACACCGAGACTCTCCCTCGGCCGTATCCGTCTCCACTGGGCGCCCGCCTCCCTCGTCGGCTGGGACGTCAACGCCTACCTGGGCCTGACCACCACCGAGGTAGATCTCGCTTCCTGGCCCGCCGCGCCGGACTACTGGCCGCATCTCGTACGCCCGACCCTCCACGAGGTGACCGGCCTATGTGCCGCTCTGACGGTCGCAACCGCCGCGCTCAAGCTCTCGAACCACCTCGCCAAGCTCTGAGCACGACAGAAGGCCGCCCCGGCCGGGGCGGCCTTGTCGTACGCCCACCCGCATGTCGTGTAGGACCATCCAGACGAGGCTTCGCCTGCACGCAGCCGGCGACCGCCGGCGCCCCCCCCCATTACCTTTTTGGTGGTCCCGCAACGGGGCTACCGGCCTCCGGGCCCGGCATGACTTCCCCCCTTGTTAACCATGATCCGGGGGGTGGTGTCACCGAGCCCGGAGGCACTGACTGACCGCTGATTAGGGGCATGACCACCGGCCTGTTCGCAGGTCGGGAGGCTCTTCGTAATGTGGATGTGGCGATCGGTGCCGTGGGCGAGGCCGGGCAGAAGCACGACCGGAGGATGCACGTGATCGAGACCGGCGACATCGACGTCTATCTCGGCCTGGACGTCGGCAAGGGCGAACACCACGCCACCGCCGTCACCCCGGCCGGGAAGAAGGCGTTCGACAGACGCCTGCCCAACACCGAGCCCAAGCTCCGCGAGCTGTTCGCGAAACTCCAGGCCAAGCACGGAACGGTGCTGGTCGTGGTCGACCAGCCGGCCTCGATCGGAGCCCTGCCGCTGGCGGTTGCGAGGGACATGGGCTGCCCCGTCGCCTACCTGCCCGGCCTGACGATGCGGCGGATCGCCGACCTCTACCCCGGCGAGGCCAAGACCGACGCGAGGGACGCGTTCATCATCGCCGACGCCGCCCGCGCGATGCCTCACACCCTGCGCTCGGTCGACCTCGAAGACGAGACGATCGCCGAGCTGGAGATGATCGTCGGATTCGACGACGACCTGACGGGCGAGGCAACCCGGGTCGCGAACCGGCTCCACGGCCTGCTGACCCAGATCCACCCGTCCCTGGAACGGGTCCTGGGGCCGCGGTTGCAGCACCCGGCCGTCCTGGCCCTGCTGGAACGGTTCGGGTCACCGGCCCAGATCCGCAAGGCAGGCCGGCGCCGGCTGGTCACGCTGCTGCGGCCGAAGGCACCGCGCATGGCCGAGCGACTGGCCGAGGACATATTCACCGCGCTGGACGAGCAGACCGTGGTGGTGCCCGGCACCGAGGCGGCC
Source organism: Streptomyces sp. NBC_01498 (assembly GCF_036327775.1). Lineage (NCBI taxonomy): Bacteria > Bacillati > Actinomycetota > Actinomycetes > Kitasatosporales > Streptomycetaceae > Streptomyces > Streptomyces sp. NBC_01498. The sequence continues at coordinate 1,914,700 of NZ_CP109598.1, forward strand.
GCACTGATCGTCCCGAGCCTGGCCGCCTCGCTCACCGCAGTCCTCGACCAGCGCAAGCTCCTGGCCGGGCGGATCGAGGAACTGCTGGAGGCCCACCCTCTCTCCCAGGTCCTGATCTCGATGCCGGGCGTCGGAATCAGGACCGGAGCAAGGATCCTCATCGAGGTGGGCGACGGCAGCAGTTTTCCTTCCGCCGCCCACCTCGCCGCCTACGCCGGGCTCGCCCCGGCGACCCGCAACTCCGGCTCGTCGATCCGAGGCGAACAGCCCTCCCGGAGAGGGAACAAACAGCTCAAACGAGCCTTCTTCCTCTCCGCGTTCGCCGCCCTCGGCGACCCGGCCTCCCGGGCCTACTACGACAAGAAAATCGCCCAGGGCAAGCACCACACCCAGGCCCTGCTCTGCCTCGCCCGACGCCGGGCCGATGTCCTCTTCGCCATGCTCCGCGACGGCACCTTCTACGAACCCCAACCCACCCGATCAGCTTGACCAAACCCATAGGGGCACCCCCCCCGCCGACTTCGACGGTCAGCGCCGAACACGATCACGGACGACGGCGGGGTGCGTGTCGCGGGAAGACAGACCGTGCCCCCGGGCTCTCGTGATCTGGCGACGGTTCAAGCACCGAGGTATGTGGTGCCACCGGCGATAAGTACGCCGATGAGCAGCGAAAAGGTCCCCGGCGCGTACTTCGCGGCGCTCGTGGCGCCCTTCTCGTCCTTCAGGAAGAACATAATGAGGGATCGGCTGGTCATGCCGAAAAGGAGCGGAATCAGCAGTGTCTTGACTTCGTCGAGGTCTGCAACGGGATGCCTCCCTGTCACCAACTCGCCTATGAGACATCCCAGGACCGATCCCACGAAGACAGTGAGCGGGAGTTCGAACCCCAGGGTCTTTCTCGCTCGGGGGTCCCGTCTGGTCCGGAGTTTCAGAAAGCAGTAGGTCGCGAGAGTGACCGTCGCGACGACCAGCGACATGACGGCTGCTGCCTTCCATGCATCGATAAGCATAAGTCTCCTCGGAGCCGCCCCGGAGACTCCGTCGGAGTCTCCGGGGCGGCTGGGTGCTGCTAGAGGACTGCCCCGCAGTCTTCTTGGACGGAAGAAATTCCCATGAAAGTGGCTATGGCCCTGCCAAGGACACCCGCCACCTTCTTCCAGTTACGCTTGGGCTTGTTTCGAAAAGCTCTGAGCAACCGGTACGTTCGTTTGATTCCAGCCTTCCGGATCACCTTCACGGCTTTCCTGATCTTCAGCGCCCATCCCCATGTGGTAAATCCGATGATGACGCCGAAGATGGCGTAGCTCCAGGAGTGCTACCGGTTCGCCGTGGACCTGGGACTGGGGCTCGGTCTGCGCCAGGGCGAGGCGTTCGGGCCGACAGAGAGGACTTCGACTTCAAGAACATGGTCGTGCACATCCGGCGTCAGCTCCGGTGGGACGCGAGGGGCCGTCCCTACTTCTGTCTGCCCAAGGGAGGCAAGACGCGGGAGGTGCCGCTCTCCCCCAACCTGGCGGCGCGCGCGCTCGCGCACTTCCGCCTTTTCCCTTCGATCGCTTGCACCCTCCCCCTGGCGGAATCCGGAGGTGCCGACCAACGCTCTGGAAGAGCGGCTTCATGCCCGGGGCTGGGCAGCGCGGTCTGGCGGCCATGGACTCCTGGTTCACCAACACCGGGCGTAAAGTCCCTGAGAAGTCCCTGCTGGCCGAGTTGGTCACCAATATCGCCCTGAAACCGCAGCTCAGGAGCCTGATCAGCACGGCGGACACCGTGAAGGTCAAGTACAAGGAGACGGCCCGGGGCGGGCTCGCGGTGAACATCATCGAGTGTTGAGGGGATCCCGGGTGGACGCCACCGGGGCGGGGGCGGCGCCTCCGGTGATCGACGCCTCCGGCGGGCGGGCGGAGGATGCCGTCGTCACCGCCGCTCTCCCGCGGCCCACCACCTGCGTAGGCTCCGCCGGACCGGCGGACACCGGCGTCCGTCCGGCGCCCCCTCGTACCCACCGCGACGGGTGCGGCTGACAACGGTCGTCATGGCGTGATTGTCCGGCGGCTCTCGGTGAGGCGGTGCCAGGTGAGGGCGTTGCCGTGGGCGTGCCGGACCATCCGCCGGGGACGCGGGCCGACGGGCTGCCGGAGGCGTTGACCGACGCCGCGCGCCCGGCGGCCGTCGAGGCGACCAGGGCAAGGTCACGAGCGGGGCAGGCGCGTGGCTGTTTCGAGGAAGAAGTCGTCGATCCCCTGGACGGCCTCGATGAACTCGGTCAGGTTGATGGGCTTGGCCACGTAGGCGTTGGCGTGCTGACGGTACGCGCCCGCGATGTCGTCCGGGGCGGCCGAGGTGGTGAGGACGACGACCGGAATGCTGCCCAGGTCGGTGTCGTTCTTCAGGGCCGCGAGAAGCTCTCTGCCGTTCATGCGCGGCATGTTCAGGTCGAGGATGATCAGATCGGGACGCCCGTTGCCGGAGTCACGCAGGTATTCCAGGGCCGCGACGCCGTCGGAGACCTGGGCGATGTCGCGGGCCATGCCCCGTTCGACGAGGGCGTCCTCGATCAGCATGGCGTCCGCCGGGTCGTCCTCGACCAGAAGCACGCTGTAGGGCCGGTCGGCGGTGAAGGGATTCACGGTGGAACTCCTGTGCTCATCGGTGCGCAGTGGTCGCGAGGCGGGCCGGGCGGTGAAGACAAGTCCGGGCCAGCGCTGCCGCGCGCCCTGTCGGCTGATTCCCCAAGCGGCCCCGAGTTGGGGGTAGTTGGCGCCCGCGCGGGCCGCTGCGGCGGCCTCCTGCCGGGCGCATCGGTTCACGGCCCGGTTGAGATAGGCCAGTGCGCGGAGGTGGGCCAGGGAATCGCCGCCGGCCGGTTCTGCGCGGGAGCCTTCCGGTGCGGCCTCCGGGTGCCGCCCACGGTCCGCCGCTGCGGGGAGCCGGCCCACCATGCGTCGCACCAGTTCGGTCACGGCCTCCTCCGCCAGCTCGCTCAGTTCGCGTTCTTCGGCGGAAGTGGTGGCATCGGCAGGCATGACACGCATGGTAGTGCTCGTCCGTCCAGCCGATGACAACTGTTGTTGTCGGACAACGGTACACTCCGTGCGACTCGGCGTCTCCGTGGCCCGGGAGCAGCGAGGAGTACGCGCCGTGGACGACGAGGACCTGGACAGATCCCGCCCCTTCGGGACCCGGACCGGGGGTTTCAGGAGCTGGACGACCCGCCGGTGGGTGGCGGCCGGAACGACGGTGGCACTGGTGTTGCTGCTGGCGCTCGTCCTGTGCGGCTCGTGGATCTTCGCGCGCTCCACCGCCATCAACAACCATCTCGTGGAAAGCTCCTCGCCGGCCCTCATCGCCTCCGTCCGGCTGGAAAGCGCGCTGATCGACCAGGAGACCGGTGTCCGGGGCTTCGCCATGACCGGGCGCCCCGAGTTCCTGGAGCCGTACCGCACGGGGCAGATCCGCCAGAGGGCCGCCGAACGGCAACTGCGTGAACTGGGCGCCGGGAACCCCGAGACACTCCGGGATCTCGCCGAGGTGCGGCGGCTCGCCGAGCGCTGGCGGTCCCGGGTCGCCGAGCCCGCCGCGTCGTCCGTGAGCGACCCCGCGCGGATCCAGGAGCAGGCGGAGGCGGGCAAGGCGCTCTTCGATCCGCTCCGCACCGCGCTGACCGCCCAGCAGAGTCATCTGGAGAACCAGCGTGCCTCCGCACGCGCGGACCTGCTGGGCGCGCGCGCCCTGCGGAACTGGACCTTCGCGGCGATCGCCCTGGTGATCCTCGCCCTGGCCGGCAGCGTCGTCGTCGCCCTGCGCCGGGGGATCACCGACCATCTGGACCGGCTCTCCACCGACGTACGCACCGTGGCCGCCGGGGACTTCGACCACCCGGTGGCCGGATCGGGCCCCGCCGATCTGCGGGCGCTGGCGGCGGACGTGGAGGCCATGCGCGCCCGGCTCGCGGCCGAACTGCTGCACCGTGACGCCGCCACCGCCGAACTCGCCTCACAGGCGGCGGAGTTGAGCCGATCCAACGCGGAGCTCGAACAGTTCGCGTACGTGGCCTCCCACGACCTCCAGGAACCCCTGCGCAAGGTCGCCAGCTTCTGCCAGCTGCTGGAACGCCGTTACTCCGCGCAACTCGACGACCGGGCACGGCAGTACATCGACTTCGCGGTCGACGGCGCCAACCGCATGCAGGGGCTGATCAGCGACCTGCTGGCCTTCTCGCGCGTCGGCAGGCTGCTCACCGACCACAGTGCGGTCGACCTCGAAGACGTATTCGACCGCACGCTCTACGCACTGAGCCAGAGCATCGAGGAGACGGGCGCGCTCGTCACCCACGACCCGCTGCCCACCGTCGGGGGCGACCGCACCCAGCTCGGCATGCTGTTCCAGAACCTGATCACCAACGCGGTCAAGTTCCGCGCACCGGAGCGCGTCCCGCGCATTCACCTCCGCGCCCGGCAGACCGACGGCACCTGGGAGTTCGCCGTCGAGGACAACGGCATCGGCATCGCGCCCGAGTTCGCCGACCGCATCTTCGTCGTCTTCCAGCGTCTGCACACCCGCGAGCGGTACTCCGGCAACGGCATAGGTCTGGCCCTGTGCAAGAAGATCGTCGAATACCACGGCGGGACCATCGCCCTCGACCCCGGCCACACCCCCGGGGCACGCTTCGTCTTCACCCTGCCGGGCGACTCCCGGGCCGTGTCCGCGGAGTCCCCGTGACGTCCCAGTGACGTCCCCGCCGCCCGAACCCGTCACCGGAGTCGCCCCGGGATCGCAGCTCGGGAGTGTGACCAGGGCGGCGGACACCCCAAGGCCACGCAGCAGGAGACCGCCCGGGGCGGGCTCGCGGTGAACATCATCGAGTGCTGAGGGTGGCGGGGCCGGGTGGGTGCGTCCGGGTCGCGTGCGGCGGGTAGACGCGGTAGCGACGTACCGGGGGGAGGGACTCCGTCCGCCGCGGCAACGACCTCAGGAGTGAACGACATGGCCGGCATCTCCGCACTCGAACTCGAAACCCTCTGGACCGAATTCCACGAGGTGGTGAACATGACCTCGCAGGAGATCGGCGCGGTTCTCCGGACGGACGCGGGCGGTGACGCGGACTCTCCGTGGACGCGCAGGGGGCTGCGGGTGCTCGCGATCCTTCAGAAGCGGCGCGACGAGCTGACCGAGGACGACGTACGGGTGATGTACGACGTGGTCGAGAGCGTCGAGGACTTCGCACCCGGGGAGGACGGCGCGCCGGGACCGGAGCAGTTGATGCGGACGGGCCACGACCCGTCGCGGTCGGGGGCCCGGGGGTCGCTGTGAGGCGCCTCGGGCCCGTTCAGCGCGGCGCGTGCCACAGGAGGACGCAGCTCGCGCCCAGCAGCGTGGCGAGGCTCAGACAGAGCAGACGGCGTTTCAGCTGCTCGTAGCGTGCCGAGTACTCCGCACGCAGTTCGGCGGCGCGGGCCACCACCAGTTCCAGGGCGCGGCGGGAGATGTCGATGTGGTCCTGGGTGTAGAGGCCGACCACCTCCTCGTGCTGCGCCGTGGTCAGCCACGGCATGCGGTCGGCGAAGGCCACGGCACTCTCCTTCGCCTCCCGCACCCGGCTCTGCGCCAGCAGATAGCCCTCCAGTTGCTGGATTCCGGCCGATGCCTCGCCCGGTGACGGTGAGGTGCCGCCCGTCATGACCGGCCCTTGTCGTCCCCCAGTGGCGGGAGGACGCCCTCGCCGGGCTCCACGATGTCCCTGCGGCCGTCGTTGTGCGCGTCGTCGAGGGCGGAGACCTCCGGGTGGTGCAGGTCGAACGCCGGGGACTCGGAGCGGATCCGGGGCAGGGTGAGGAAGTTATGCCGGGGCGGCGGGCAGGAAGTCGCCCATTCGAGTGAACGGGCGTAGCCCCACGGGTCGTCCTCCTTGACGAGCTTGCCGTACTTGGCGGTCTTCCAGACGTTGAAGAAGAACGGCAGCATCGACAGCCCGAGCAGGAAGGAGCTGATGGTGGAGATGGTGTTGAGCGTGGTGAATCCGTCGGCGGCGAGATAGTCGGCGTAACGGCGGGGCATTCCTTCGGCGCCCAGCCAGTGCTGGACGAGGAACGTGCCGTGGAAACCGATGAACAGCGTCCAGAAGGTGATCTTCCCGAGCCGTTCGTCCAGCATCTTTCCCGTCATCTTCGGCCACCAGAAATGGAATCCGGCGAACATCGCGAACACCACCGTGCCGAACACGACGTAGTGGAAGTGCGCGACGACGAAGTACGAGTCCGAGACGTGGAAGTCCATCGGCGGCGACGCCAGGATGATGCCCGTCAGACCGCCGAAGAGGAAGGTGACGAGGAATCCCACCGACCACAGCATCGGTGTCTCGAAGGAAAGCGAGCCTTTCCACATCGTGCCGATCCAGTTGAAGAACTTCACCCCGGTCGGCACCGCGATCAGGAACGTCATGAAGGAGAAGAACGGCAGCAGCACACCACCGGTGACGAACATGTGGTGGGCCCAGACCGTGGCGGAGAGGCCGGCGATGGCGATCGTGGCGCCGACCAGGCCGATGTAGCCGAAGATCGGTTTACGGCTGAACACCGGGATGATCTCGGTGACGATGCCGAAGAACGGCAGGGCGATGATGTAGACCTCGGGATGCCCGAAGAACCAGAACAGGTGCTGCCACAGCAGCGCGCCGCCGTTGGCCGCGTCGAAGATGTGGGCGCCGAACTTCCGGTCGGCCTCCAGCGCCAGCAGCGCGCCCGCGAGTACGGGGAAGGCGAGCAGCACCAGAACGGCCGTCAGGAGCACGTTCCAGCAGAAGATCGGCATCCGGAACATCGTCATGCCGGGGGCGCGCATGCAGACGATGGTGGTGATGAAGTTGACCGAGCCGAGGATCGTGCCGAAGCCGGAGAAGGCCAGCCCCATGATCCACAGGTCCGCGCCGATACCGGGTGAGCGGACGGCGTCCGACAGCGGCGAATACGCGAACCAGCCGAAGTCGGCGGCGCCCTGCGGGGTGATGAAACCGGAGACCACGATGATCGAGCCGAACAGGTAGAGCCAGTAGGCGAACATGTTCAGCCGGGGAAAGGCGACATCGGGGGCGCCGATCTGGAGCGGCATGATCCAGTTGGTGAATCCGGCGAACAGCGGCGTCGCGAACATCAGCAGCATGATCGTGCCATGCATCGTGAACGCCTGGTTGAACTGCTCGTGCGAGACGATCTGAATTCCGGGACGGGCCAGTTCGGCGCGCATCACCAAGGCCATCACCCCGCCCAGCACGAAGAAGGCGAACGAGGTGACCAGATAGAGCGTGCCGATGGTCTTGTGGTCGGTGGTGGTCAGCCATCTGATGACGACATTCCCGGGTTCCTTGCGGCGTACCGGAAGCTCGTTCTGATAGGCGTCGTCGCCGCTTTCCAGCGGGGCGTCGACGTCATATCCGGGCTGTGCTGCCACACCAACTCCAGTTCAGTCACCGACCACCGACGCGAACCGCAGGGGCCGGCGGGGCATACCCAGAAAAATGCTGATGATTACGCCCGCAATCTAGGCCATGCCGGGGCCCCGGACCGCCGGAGAAGGGGGCCCGGGGCCCGGTTTCACACGTTCGTGGGGCAGTGCGGTGCCCGGGTCGACCGTGCGGAGATGATGATCTTTTAAGTGGCCGTCAGCGTGTCGGCGTACGCGGCCGACTCCGGCGACGCGGGGGCGCACCGGGGCCCGGCGGCCGGGCTGCCGCGCCCCGGTTCGCCCGCCGGGCCCCCGGTCACGCGCCGGGCGGGGCTCCCCCGTCACCCGCCCGGCGGGGCTCTCCGAACACTAACCCGTGAACCTCGGCAGCCACCGTGCCTGGTAGTCGCCGTGCCCGGCGTGCTCGGCGGCCATCTGCCGGACGACGAAGCCCAGCCCCACGGCGCGGCCGGACGGGTAGTCGTGCTCGGGGCGGTCGACGTCCAGGTGCGCGACCTCCGCGTACTCGCCGAGGAGCACCCGGCTCGTCTCGATCCGGCGCAGCGTCCTGGCCGGGTCCTGGAGGGCGATGTGGCGGTCGTACCCCTGTGTCCGGACGCTGAACGAGATGCCGCCCGTGCGGTCGTGGACCTCGCCGGGCGCCTCGGGCGGGCACCGCCAGTGCTCGCCGCCGGCCTCCCGGGCGACGTGCTCCTCCTCGTCCAGGCGTGCCCGGACGAAGGCCAGCATGTTCACGTTGTCTGCGTTCACGTTCCGGATCCCTCGCCGTACTGCGTGTCGTGCTCGTCCACTGGGTCCCCCCGAGGATGCCGCACCGGGGCACGGATCGGCACGTCCACGCCCCGGAGCGCCCTGTCGGCGTGCTCAGCGGGTGCTGATCCAGTGCGGGTCGGGGACGACCGTGAGGACGGCGGAGAGCAGCAACACGGCGGCCAGGACGGCCAGTTCGGCACGGGCCGCGCCGTGCGTGTCACCGCCGCCCAGCAGCCGGCGGCGGGCCGCGAGGGCGAGGAGGCTCGCCACGGCGACGAGGGCGAGCTTGGCGATCAGTACGCGGCCGTACGCCGACGTCAGCACCACGTCGGCGGGCAGCCGGCGCAGCGTGGAGACGGCGCCGGTGGCGGCAAGCACGGCCAGCGTCCAGACGGCGCCGCGCGCGTAGCGGGTCAGCACGGCGCGGGCGTCCGCCGGGGTGGCCCGCCGCAGCCACACGGTGCGCAGGGCGTGGCAGAGGCCGCCGGCCCACAGGGACGCGGCCGTCAGATGCACGACGGTGAGCGCCGTGCCCAACTCCGGTGAGTACGGCTCCGGATGGGCGCGTACCGCCTCCGCGACGATCACCGCGGCGAGCGCGAGGAGCGCCGGGCGCGGGCGGCGTGCGGCGGCGCACCAGGCGGCGAGCAGGAAGCCGTTGGCCATGACGAGCAGCGGGACGCCGTCGCGGGTGCCGTACGCCGCCGCGAGGTCGAGGTCGCTGACGGCCGCGAGGACCACGATCTGGCCGGCCGAGGCGGCGGCCCCGGCGAGCGCGGCGGGCAGCGCCAGGGAGCGGGGCAGGGTTCCGGCAGGGGCCGGGCGGGCGAGCGCGGCACCGGCGAGTTCGCCGAGGTGCAGCGCGAGCGCGGTGAAGACGGCGGCGCGCAGGAAGGAGGTGATTCCGGCGGCGGGTATGCGCAGTTCACCGGTGCCGCGCGCGGCGAGGTCCACGCCGTACAGCAGGACGAGCAGCGAGCACCCGGCGCCGAGGACGAGTCCGGCCGTGGCCCTCACCGCAGGTCCGTCCGCCGGGGCTCACGGCGCCCGGTGCGGGCGCCGTGAGCCGGACGGGGCCGCGCCCGGGGCACGCTCAGTCCTTGGCGCGGGACGCGAGGAACTCCTCGAAGGTGAGGAGTCCGTCGCTGTTGGAGTCGTGGGCGTTGATGACGGCCTGGGCGACGGTCTCCGTCACGTGGAAGTCGCCGAGCTGAGCCATCGCGCTCTTGTACTCGGACGCGGTGATCAGTCCGTCGCCGTCCGCGTCGAACCGGTCGAACGCCCTGCGCGCCTCTTCGATGTCCGCCACTGCTTCCGCCCCTTACTCGTACCTACTGACGAAGGTCAGATTATCGGCACGTCGTAGCGGTCCCGGCGGGGGTCCGGCCTGGGGATCCCTCACGGGTGGCGGTCGGCGACCCGCATCTCGAACCAGGTCGTCTTGCCGCGCGGCAGCAGATCGACGCCCCACCGGTCGGAGAGCTTGTCCACCAGGAACAGACCCCGGCCGCTGGTGTCCAGCTCGCGCACCGGCAGCAGGCAGGGCAGTCCGCGGGAGGGGTCCCGGACCTCGACCCGGATCCAGCCCCGGCGGCGCGCCATGCGCAGGCCGAACATGCGCGCCCCGGTGTGGCGTACGGCGTTGCCGACCAGCTCGGAGACGAGCAGGACCGCGTCGTCGGCCATCTGCGGGGGGAGCGACCACTGGTGCAGCATCACGATGCCGGTGAGCCGGCGGGCCGCGAAGGCGTTCTCGGGGCGGGAGGCCAGGCGGATTTCGCCCTCCGTCGGATTGCCGAACAGTTCGAGGACTCCGCGTGCCTGTTCGTCCTCGACGGCGGGCGTCAATCGCGTGGCGGCCACGTCGCCGCCGTGCCGCGGTTGTTCCACACCTTCAAGGCCCGCCATGGGTCCATCATGGCTGCCCAGACGGGCCCTCGGAGGCATTCCGGGGGAATCGGGACCCCTCGGAGCCCCGTCCGCCGAGGCCAGCGCGGCATATGCCCCCGGCACTGATCCGCTCTCATTACCCACCCTGATCTGCGATGACACCCCACACACGAGTGATCACCGGAAGTGATCAACGGCCCCGCCTTAAGGTGGACTTAAGGCGGAGCCGAGCCGGGCACCAGGTTGACGCACGTGCCCTCGCTGTCGATTCATCGACCCCGCCGGCACTGTTCCGCCGACACTCGAACCACCATCGGTCGGTCGGCACCGATCCGTCGACACGCGGATCTTCCCCGCGCGACTCCTCCCCGCGCGGATCTTCCCCGCGCGACTCCTCCGCGCGCGGCTCCGTCACCGGCAAGGTGCGGAGCCGTGCGCACCGGAGGCCGAGCGAACCGGCCCCGGCCGCCCCGCCGTCAGCGGAACGTGGCCTTGCCCGGCCCGTCCTCCACGAAGCTGCGGATGCCGCGCTCCCGGTCCTCGGTGGCGAACAGGCCCGCGAACCAGTTGCGTTCGATCGCCAGCCCCGTCTCCAGCTCCGTCTCCAGGCCCGCGTCCACGCATTCCTTCGCCGCCCGCAGCGCGAGCGCCGGCCCCTGCGCGAGCTTCGCGGCCCACGCGTGCGCCTGCTCGTACACCTCGCCCGCCGGTACGACACGGTCGACCAGCCCCAGCGCGAGCGCCTCGGGCGCCTTCACCTGACGGCCGGTGAAGATGAGGTCCTTGGCCCTGGACGGGCCGACGAGCCGGGCGAGGCGCTGGGTGCCGCCCGCACCCGGGATCAGCCCGAGCAGGATCTCCGGCTGCCCCAGCCTGGCGTCCTCGGCGGCGATCCGGAAGTCGGCGCACAGCGCCAGCTCGCAGCCGCCGCCCAGCGCGTAACCGGTGACGGCCGCGACCACGGGCTTCGGGATCCGGGCCACGGCCGTGAACGACTCCTGGAGTTCCCGGGAGCGTACGACCATCGCCGCGTGGTCCATGTCGCGCATCTCCTTGATGTCCGCGCCGGCGGCGAACACCTTCTCCCCGCCGTAGAGGACCACGGCCCTGATGTCGTCGCGGCGGCCGGCCTCCGCGGCGAGGTCACGGAGCCGGTCCTGGATCGCGATGTTCAGCGCGTTCATGGGCGGACGGTCGAGCCGGATGGTGCCGACGCCGCCGGAGACTTCGAGATTCACAGATGACATACCTGGGAGGTTAGCCAGTGCGGGCGGGCCGGTGGCGGTCGGCCGGTACGGGTCGGCCGCCGGGCACCGGGCCGGGCGGGCCGGCCGGTGCGACGGGTCGTCGCGGGCTGCTGCGTACGACGGGCGTCGCCCCGCATTTCCAGCGCCGGCCGGTGCGACGGGTCGTCGCGGGGCGGTACGCCACGGGCCCGGCGCACCCGCGTGGGGTGTGCCGGGCCCGTCGGGCCGGGGCGGGGGAGAGCCCCGCGGCGGACTACTTCGTCCACTCCGCCCAGGGCATGTTCCAGCCGTTGAGGCCGTTGTCCGGGGCGATGTTCTTGTCGTTGGAGTTCTTCACGATCACCACGTCGCCGATGATCGACCGGTCGTAGAACCACGCGGCCGGCGTCGACTTGTCGTAGGCACCCCGTACGTCGCGCAGTCCGACGCAGCCGTGGCTGACGTTCTGCGAGCCGAACGTCCCGGGCGACGCCCAGTAGTTGCCGTGGACGAAGGTGCCGGACGTGGAGAGCCGCATGGCGTTCGGGACGTCCTTGATGTCGTACTCGCCGCCGAAGCCCACCGTGGCGCCGTTCATCCGCGTCACCTTGTGCTTCTCGCTGATGACCATCTGACCGTTGTACGTGGTGGTCGCCGGGGCGCCGGCCGTGATGTCGATCTTCCTGATCTGCTTGCCGTCCTTGACGATCTTCATCGTCTTGGCCTTGGCGTCGACCGTGGAGACCATCGAGCGGCCGATGGTGAACGACACCGTCTTGGCCTGCTTGCCGTAGACCCCGGGCCGTCCCTCGACACCGTCGAGGTTGAGCTCCACGGTCACCTTGGTGCCCGCCGCCCAGTACTTCTCGGGCCGGAAGTCGAGCCGGTCGTTGCCGAACCAGTGGCCCTCGATCGGGACCTCCGGCACGGCCGTCACCTTGATGGCCTTCTCGACGGCCCCGGGGTCGGTGATCCCCCGCGTGAAGTTCAGTGACACCGGCATGCCGACGCCGACCGTCGAGCCGTCCTCGGGCGTGTAGTGACCGATGAAGGTGTTCTTCGGTACGAGGGTGGTGAAGGTGGTGTCCTTCGCCGACACCCGGCCCTCGGAGTCCTTGGCGATCGCGTGCACCGTGTACTTCGTGGCGCCGGCCAGATGGCGGGCCGGCTGCCACGCCGTACCGCCGGCGGCGATCGTGCCGTCGACCGCTCTGCCCTTGCTGTCCTTGACGGTGACGGTCGTCAGTTTGCCCTTGGCCGCGCCGATCTTGAGCGCCCCGCTCGTCGCGACCGACGTCGCGCCGTCCTTCGGAGCGATCGTCACGACCGCCTGGGAGGCGGCGTTCTCGACCTTGCCGCCGTCCTTGCCGCCCTTGGCGTCACCGCTCGCGCCGGAGTCGCCGCCCCCGCCGCACGCCGTCACGAACAGCAGCAGGCTCCCCAGCGCGAACGCCGTCGGTCCCCTGCCCCGTCCACGGCCGGCTGTCGCCGATGCCCCCGATATCGGCTGCCCGTTCAATGGTCGTCTCCCCTCACACGGCCTGGCCCCGCCACGGCCTCGGAGCCGGGTGCCTGGACGCACGACCGGGCTCCGTACCCCCGCGCGCTTTGCTCGCGCGCACGGCGCTAGACAATCACACCGGGGGCCGTACGGGACTCCCCGGGATTGTCACCGTTCCGTTCCAACGTCCCCTGGAATCACGGACGGTCGCGCAGGTGGGGGTGGGTGCGCCGGGAATCGCGGGGCGTCCGCGCGTCAGCCGGCCAGGGCGGAACCCGCCTTCCACTTCGGCCAGTCGAGGTTCCAGCCGCCCAGTCCGTTGTCCGGAGCGACGGTCTTGTCGCGGGAGTTGACCACCTCCACGACGTCGCCGACGAGCGTCCGGTCGAAGAACCAGCCCGCCGGGGTGTCCGCGCTGCCACCCTTCACGTCCCGCAGCCCGACGCACCCGTGGCTGATGTTGCGGGAGCCGAACGTGTCCGGTGTGGCCCAGTAGTTGCCGTGCAGGAAGGTCCCCGACGTCGTCAGCCGCAGCGCGTGCGGCACGTCCTTGATGTCGTACTCACCGCCGAAACCGACCGTGGCGCCGTTCATCCGCGTCACGTCGTACAGCTCCGTGACGACCATCTTCCCGTTGTACGTGGGGGTCTTGGCCGCGCCCGCCGTGATCGGCACCGTCGAGACGAGCGCGCCGTCGCGCCGTACCTCCATGGTGTGCTCCTCCGCGTCGACCAGCGACACCTGGGAGCGGCCGACCGTGAAGCCCACGGTCTTCCGCTGGATGCCGAAGACCCCCGGCGCCGCCTGGACGTCCCGCAGCCGCAGGTCGACCCCGACCCGGGTGCCCGGCTTCCAGTACGCGCGCGGCCGGAAGTCCAGGCGCCGGTCGCCGAACCAGTGGCCGACGACCTCGACCGGCGGGTCGGAGGTGACCCGGATGGCGCGCTCGACGGCGGCGCGGTTCACGACGGCCCGGTTGAAGTCGAAGGAGACGATCATGCCGGTGCCGACGGTCGACCGGTTCTCCGGCGAGAAGTAGCCGATGAACCGGCTTTTCGGTACGGCGGTGGTGAAGGTCGAGTGGCGGGCCGAGCGGCGGCCCCGGCCGTCGACGGCGACCACCTCGACGCGGTACTTGGCGGCGAGCACCAGGTCCGCGCCCGCCGCCGGTCGCCACACCCGCCCGTCGTCGGAGATCCGGCCGGGCAGGGCCGTGCGCCGCGCGTTCTCGACCCGCGCGACCTCGACCCGCTCCAGCCAGCCGTCCGGGACCCGGATCTCGACCGGGTCGTCGCGCCGGATGTTCCCGGCGCCGTCCCGGGGCGTGATCCGGATCGTGTCCCCGCTCGCCGGGGCCTTGCTCTCGGTGAAGGTCCCGCCGACGGCGCAGCCCGCCGCCCCGGCGAGCCCCGCCATCAGTCCTGCCCAGGTCAGGGCGGTGACGAGGCCGGTCCTTGCGCGCTTCAGTACGTGTGTCACGACCCGCCCAACGACGACCCCCCTCGGAGGGAAACGTGAGTGCGGGCCTTCCGGCGGGCAGAACCTGGGAAGGACCACGCGCGGGGCAGCCACGGCCGGGACGCCGGGGCCGCCGTACGGGCGTGGCCGACGAGCCGGGAGGGCCTCACAGTGGCGAGCGCAGCCGAGCAGGAGACCGTGCGGGAACCGGTCCCGGATCCGATGATGGGTCACGTGACAGATCCGGTGGAAGAGGTCGGGACGGCGGGCGGGACGCCGGGCACGGGGGCGGGCGGGGCGGCGTCCCGGGCCGGGGCGGGCCCGACCGGGGGCACGACCGAGGCCACGCCCGGGGCCGGGCGGGCCCCGGGGGCCGCCCGCCGGGCCGGCGCGTCCGCCGCTCCCCCGCCCGACGTCTGGCCGGGGGCGCCCACACCGCTCGGGGCGCGCTACCGCGTGGGCCCCGACGGGGTCGCGGGCACCAACTTCGCCCTCTGGGCGGGCGGCGCCGAGGCCGTGGAACTGTGCCTCTTCGACGACGCTCCCCCGGCGGCGCCCTCCGTAGGAGGAGACGCCGACGACGCGCCCTCCCCAGGAGACGGCCTCGTGGAGACCCGGCTCCCGCTGACCGAGCTGACCCACGAGATCTGGCACGGCTTCGTGCCCGGGATACGCCCCGGACAGCGGTACGGCTTCCGGGTGCACGGCCGCTGGGACCCCTGGACCGGCGCCCGCTGGAACCCGGCGAAGCTGCTGCTCGACCCGTACGCCCGCGCCGTCGACGGCGACTTCGGGCTGCCGCCCGAGGTGTACGGCCATGTGCGCGACTGGCCGCAGCGGCAGGTCGCCGACACGGTGCGCGACGAGCACGACTCGGCGCCGTACGTCCCCAAGGGCGTCGTCGTCCACGACGAGGCGCCGGACGACGAGTGGGCCGACGACCGGCGCCCCAAGACGCCCTGGGCGGACTCGGTCATCTACGAGCTGCACGTGCGCGGCTTCACCATGCGCCATCCGGGCATCCCCGACGAACTGCGGGGGACGTACGCGGGCCTCGCCCACCCGGCGGCGATCGACCACCTCGTACGGCTCGGGGTGACGGCGGTCGAGCTGCTGCCGGTCCACCAGTTCGCGCACGAGGACCATCTGCTGCGGCGCGGTCTGCGCAACTACTGGGGCTACAACTCCATCGGCTATTTCGCCCCGCACGCCGGCTACGCCGCGGGCGGCACACGCGGGCAGCAGGTCCGCGAGTTCAAGCGGATGGTGCGGGCCCTGCACCGCGCGGGGATCGAGGTCATCCTCGACGTCGTCTACAACCACACCGCGGAGGCCGGCGAGCTGGGCCCGACGCTGTCGCTGCGCGGCATCGACAACCGGGGCTACTACCGCCTCCAGCAGGACGCCCGGCGGTACACGGACTACACCGGCTGCGGCAACACCCTCGACGTCGTCCAGCCGCAGGTCCTGCGGCTGATCACGGACTCGCTGCGGTACTGGGTGACCGAGATGGGGGTCGACGGCTTCCGCTTCGACCTGGCGGCGGCGCTGGCCCGCTCGATGCACGACGTCGACATGCTGTCGCCGTTCCTCGCGGTGATCGCGCAGGACCCGGTGCTGCGTCGGGTGAAGCTCATCGCCGAGCCGTGGGACGTCGGCGCGGGGGGCTACCAGGTCGGGGCGTTCCCGCCGCTGTGGACGGAGTGGAACGACCGCTACCGGGACGCCGTACGGGACTTCTGGCGCGGCGCCACGCCCGACGTACGGGATCTGGGCTACCGGCTCTCCGGGTCGAGCGACCTGTACGCGTGGGGCGGGCGGCGGCCGTACGCCTCCGTCAACTTCGTCACCGCGCACGACGGTTTCACCCTGCGCGACCTCGTCAGTTACGAGCACAAGCACAACGAGGCCAACGGCGAGGGCAACCGGGACGGCACGGACGACAACCGCGCCTGGAACTGCGGCGCGGAGGGCGAGACCGACGACCCGGCGATCGACGCGCTGCGGCGCAGGCAGCAGCGCAACCTGCTCACCACCCTGCTGCTGTCGACCGGCGTGCCGATGCTCGTCGCGGGCGACGAGATGAGCCGTACGCAGGGCGGCAGCAACAACGCGTACTGCCAGGACAACGAGACCAGCTGGATCGACTGGTCCCTGCTCGACCGGCCCGGCCCGCACGGCCTCCACCGGCTCACCAGGCGGCTGCTGGCCCTGCGGAACACCCATCCGGTGCTGCGGCGCCGCGCGTTCTTCTCCGGCCGCGCGCAGGCCCCCGACGGGCTGCGCGACCTGGCGTGGTTCCGGCCCGACGGGAAGGAGATGACCGAGGGGGACTGGTACGCGCCCGCCTCCACCCTCGGCCTGTTCCTGTCGGGACGCGACATCCCCGGCCGGGACGCACGGGGGCGGAAGATCACCGACGACAGTTTCCTCGCGGTGCTCCACTCGGGCGCGGAGCCGGTGGACTTCGCGCTGCCGGGCCCGCCGTGGGCGCGGTCGTACGAGGTGGTCGTGGACACCTCGTACGAGGACCAGGAGGAGGAGCCGGGGACGGTGCTGGACGCGGGGACGGTGACGACGGTGCCCGCGCGGTCGGTGCTGCTGCTGCGGGTACGGGGCTGAACGACCCCGCCTCCTCAGGAGGTAAGCGGGGGGACGCCTCCTCCTTGGGAGGCGCGGAGGGACGCTGGGAGGCGCGCACTCAGCCGAGGATGCCCCGCTCGTAGCCGACGGCGACGGCCGCGGCCCGGTCCTTGACGCCCAACTTGCCGTAGATGTGGGTGAGATGCGTCTTGACCGTGGCCTCGCTGATGAACAGCTCGGCGGCGATCTCCCGGTTCGAGGTGCCCCGCTCCGTCCCGGCCGGTGCGCGGCGGGCGAGGATCCTCCCGCCGCCCGCGCCCGCCGCCCGCCCGGTCCCCGTCACTGCCAGCGGAACCAGCGGGCGGCGCCGGCGGTCAGGACGACCGCCCAGAGGGCGAGGACGCCCAGGTCCGCCCAGTGCGGCCAGCCGCCGCGCATCGCGGTGTCCAGGGCCTCCGAGGCGGCGCCCATCGGTGTGCAGGAGACGATGTCGCGCATCAGGTCGGGCATCGTCTGGACCGGCAGCCAGACCCCGGCCGTGAACATCGACGGGAAGAACAGGGCCGAGCCGATGGCCTGTCCGGCCCGCTGGGTGGGGGCGAGCGCGCAGACCACGCCGCCCATGGCGAGGGCGCCGGCGGTGGCGAGGACCAGCGCGAGGAGATAACCGGCGGGCTGTTCCGGCAGTGCCACGCCGAAGGCGATCCGGCCGACGACGATGACCAGGGCCGCCGAGGCGAGCGCGCCGGCGCCCAGCAGAACGAGCTGCGAGGTGAGCAGGGTGGCGGGCCGTACGGGGGTGGTGGACATACGGCGCAGGATGCCGCGCTCCCGGTAGCCGATCAGGATCGGCGGCATGGCCTGGAGCCCGGCCATGATCACGGCGAGCAGGGCGGCGATGGGGACGTACAGGTCGATGACCCGCCGGCCGCCGAGAGCCGCGTCCGGGTCCTGGAAGCCGGGGATCAGGCCGAGGATCACCATCAGCAGGGTGGGGAACGCGACGATCCAGAAGAGGACACCGGGTTCGCGGGTCAGCAGACGGGCCTCGGTCTTGAGGACGGCGGTGGACGCGGAGGCCATGTCAGACCCTCTTCTCGGGGTACGGGGCGTGGGAGGAGGTCCCGGCGGGCGTTCCCGACCCGGTGCCGGGATCGGTTCCGGTCCCCGTCCCGGGCCCGGTGCCGGTCACGGATTCGGTGCCGACGGCGGAATCGGGGCCGGTTTCGGTCAGGTCCAGGAAGGCGTCGTCGAGCGTGGCCTCGGTGACGCGGAGCTGGTGGGCGGTGACCTGGTGGCGGGCGAGCAGGGTGATGACCGCGTTGACGGTCTCGTCGGTGCCGTTGATGACGATCCGGTCGCTCTCCGTCCGTACGGAGGCCGCGCCGGGCAGCGCGGACAGTTCCTCGTCGCGCAGCGGCCGGGACGGGGTGAAGGCGATGACGGTGGACGCGGTCGAGCGCGCGATCAGTCCGGAGGGGGTGTCGAGCGCGACGACCTTCCCCCGGTCGATGACGGCGATCCGGTCGCAGAGCCGCCGGGCCTCCTCCATGAAGTGGGTGACCAGCAGCACGGTCACACCGGAGTCCCTGATCTCCTCGATCAGGCTCCAGGTGTCACGCCGGGCGCGCGGGTCGAGGCCCGTGGTCAGTTCGTCCAGGACCACCACGCGCGGCCCGCCGATCAGGGCCAGCGCGATGAACAGCCGCTGCTTCTGGCCACCGGAGAGCTTCCCGAAACGCGTGGAGAGCTTCTCCTCCAGCCCGAGACGGGCGGCGAGTGGACGCCAGTCGGCGGGCTTCGGATAGAACGCGGAGTACAGCTCCAGCGCCTCGCGCACCGTCAGCTTCGCCTGGAGTTCGCTCTCCTGGAGCTGGGCGCCGAGGAGCTGGGTGACCTCCCGGTGGTCGCGGACCGGGTCGAGCCCGGCGACCCGGACCGTGCCGGAGTCGGGGACCCGCAGCCCCTCGACGCATTCGACGGTGGTGGTCTTGCCCGCGCCGTTGGGGCCGAGGATCCCGAAGATCTCGCCCTCCTCGACGGTGAACCCGACACCGTCGACGGCGGGCTTCCCCCCGTACGACTTGCGCAGACCGTTGACTTCGACAATCGCCATGACAGCAGGATCCACCCGGACGGCCCAATGACGGTATCGGCCGTCGCGCCCGACCTGGGGTCAACCGATCGGTTGATGGTCCGGTCAGCCGGAAATCGGTGGGCAGTGTCAGTGGTGAAACGTAGGCTCGCCCCTGATGCCGACCTCCGAAGATGTATCCGCCACGGACAGCTCCGCCGTCCCGAATCGTTCCGCCGTGCGCTCGCTGCTCAGGCTGTGGCCGTACGTGCGGCCCGTCCGCGTGCGCCTGTCCGCCGCGGCGCTGGTCGCCGTGCTGGCGTCCTGCCTGGGCCTGGTCTTCCCGCTCGTACTGAAGTGGATGGTCGACGGGCCGATCGCCGACCGCGACAAGGACGGCATCTGGCTCGGCGCGCTGTGGCTGCTGCTGCTCGGGATCGTGGAGGCGGCTCTCTTCGGCTTCCGGCGGTGGCTGGTGGCCCGGCCGCTGGCGGGGGTCGAGGCATCGATGCGGGCGGATCTCTACCGGCATCTCCAGCGGCTTCCGGTCGCCTTCCACGACCGCTGGCCGTCGGGGCAGCTGCTGTCGCGCGGGACGGCGGACCTGAGTCTGCTGCGGATGTTCCTGGCGTTTCCGCTGACCTTTCTGGTGGTGAACGCGACGACGATCCTGGTCGGCTTTCTGATTCTGCTGATGCAGGAGTGGACGCTGGGGCTCGTGCTGATGCTGCCCGTGGTGCCGCTGGTCGTCCTCTGTTCGATGTTCGAGGCGAAGTACTTCCTGGTGGCGCGCAAGGCCCAGGACCAGGTGGGCGATCTGACGACGGTGGTCGAGGAGAGCGTCCTCGGCATCCGGATCGTGAAGGGTTTCGGCAGGCACCGCAGCCAGGCGCTGGCGTTCCGGGCGCTCGCCGAGCGGCTGCGCGGTACGGAGCTGGGCAAGGCCCGGCTGCTGGCGGGCATCTGGGCGCTGATCACGGTCATCCCCGAGGTGGCGATCGGCGCGGCGCTGGTGCTCGGCACGGTCCAGGTGGCCGACGGGCAGCTGTCCACGGGCACGCTGGTCGCCTTCCTGTCGACGGCGCTGGCGCTGCGCTGGCCGGTGGAGTCGATCGGCTTCCTGCTGGCGATGAGCCAGGAGGCGGCGACGGCGACCGAGCGGTACTTCGAGGTGATGGACACCGAGGAGGAGACGGCGGACCGGACGGGAAGGACGCACCCGGCGGACCCGGCAGGACCGGCGGCGGACGACACGGCCGTGGACGACGCCAAGGTGGCCCGGGAGCCCGACGGCGAGGCCAGGTCCGACGGGCTGCGCTTCGACGGCGTGTCGTTCCGGTATCCCGACGCGGAGACCGGGTCCGTGCCCGTCCTGTCCGAGGTGGACCTCCACATCAGGTCGGGCGAGACCATGGCGCTCGTCGGCGCGACGGGCTCGGGGAAGACGACGCTGACCGCGCTGGTGCCCCGGCTGCACGAGGCGACGGGCGGGCGGATCACGCTCGACGGCGAGGACGTGACGCTGATGCCCCGGCGGCGGCTGCGCGAGCTGGTGTCGGTGGCCTTCGAGGAGCCGACGCTCTTCTCCGCGACGGTCGCCGAGAACGTCCGGATGGGCGCCGAGAGCGCCGACGACGCCGCGCTGCTGCGCGCGCTGGACGTGGCGCAGGCCGATTTCGTACAGGACCTGCCGCACGGGGTGGACACGGAGGTCGGCGAGCAGGGGCTCAGCCTCTCCGGCGGCCAGCGGCAACGGCTGGCGCTGGCGCGGGCGGTGGTCGGCAGACCGCGCTTCCTGGTGCTGGACGACCCGCTGTCCGCGCTCGACGTCCATACGGAGGCCCTGGTGGAGGCCGCCCTGCGCCGGGTGCTGGAGGAGACGACGGCACTGGTGGTGGCGCACCGGCCGTCGACGGTGATGCTGGCGGACCGGGTGGCGCTGATCTCGGGCGGGCGGATCACGGCGGTCGGCACCCATCACGAACTGCTGCGGAGCAACGCGGAGTACGCGTGGCTGATGTCGGGGGCCGACGGGGAGCCGGACGCGGAGCCGGGAGTGGCCGCGAAGCCCGGCACGGAGGCGGAGCCGAGGCCGGGAGCGGGGTCGGCGCCCGGAGCGGGGTCGGAGACGGCCGACGGTGCCGCGCCGGAGAACGATGAATGTGACGAAAGCGACACAGAGGCGCAAGCCGTCGAGGGGAGCATGCGATGACGTCGTCGCCGACGACCACGGGCGACGGCCCGTCCCGGCCGGAGGAGACCGCGGGCCCCGGCAGCGGCACCACCGTCACCGTGCCGGTGGCACCGGGACCGGCCGGCGTACGCACCGCCGTACCGGCCGAGGGAGCGGGACCGGCCACGCGACCGACCGACGCGCCGCCCGGCTCACCGACCGACGCGCCCTCCGCCGCCGAGCATCTGCCCGCCCCCGGGGATGACGATCCGTTCGCCCAGGACGCCCTGCCCGCCCCGCCCGGAGCCACCGGCGCGCTGCTCCGGTCGCTGCTGCGCGCCCGGCGCGGCCGGGTCGCCCTCGCCGCGCTGTTCCTGCTGCTCCAGCAGGCGGCGGTGCAGGCGGGGCCGCTGCTCGTCGCGTACGCCATCGACCGGGGCGTACCCGCGTTCCGTGCCCACGACAACGGCCCGCTGATCGCCGTCGCCGTCGGCTATCTCCTCTGTTCCGCCGGGTCCGGCGTCTTCCAGTACGCCTACATCCGCTCCTCGGCCCGGGTCAACCAGGACGTGCTCCTCGATCTGCGGGGCCGGATCTTCCGCCATGCCCAGGCGCTGAGCGTGGACTTCCACGAGCGCTACACCTCGGGCCGGCTGATCTCACGCTCCACCGCCGACGTGGAATCGCTGCGCGAACTGCTCTCCGAGGGGCTCCAGGAGCTCATCGGGGTCGTCCTCGCCTTCGTCTACATCTCGGCGATGCTGCTCTATCTGGACATCGGCATCGGCGGACTCGCCGTGCTCTCCTTCGTCCCGCTGTACGCGCTGGTGCGGCTGTACCAGCACCGGGCCGGGACCATCTTCGGCAGGCGGTCCACGGCCATCGCGGCGGTGATCGTGAAGTTCGCGGAGACGATGAACGGCATCCGCCCCGTCCAGGCGTTCCGCCGCGAGGACGCGAACGACGCCCGGTTCCACGAGCTGAACCACCACCACGAACGCACCAACGGCGACGCGCTCCTGGAGATGGCGCGCTATGTGGTGGGGTCCCGGCTCGTCGCCAACACCGCCGTCGCCGGGATCGTCCTGTGGGGCGCCTACCGGGTGGCCGAGGGCACGCTGGCCCTCGGGGTGCTCGCCGCGTCGGTGCTGTTCCTGCGCAGGCTGTACGACCCGATCGACCGGCTCGGGATGTTCCTCAACTCGTACCAGTCGGCGGCGGCCTCGCTGGAGAAGATCGCGGGCCTGCTGGCCCAGACGCCGTCCGTGCCGGAGGCGGCGGAGTCCCGCCCGCTGCCGGAGCTGACGAGCGGCCATCCGGGCCGGGAGGTCGTGTTCGACGGGGTCAGCTTCGCGTACCGCACGGGCGGTGAGGTCCTGCCCCGCTTCGACCTGACGATCCCGGCCGGGCAGACGGTCGCCGTCGTCGGCTCGACGGGCGCGGGCAAGTCGACGCTGGCGAAGCTGCTGGCCCGGTTCTACGACCCGACCGAGGGCCGGGTGCTGCTCGACGGCACCGATCTGCGTGATCTGGACACCCTCACCCTGCGGCGCGGGGTGGTGATGGTGACCCAGGAGGCGTTCCTCTTCTCGGGCACGGTCGCCGAGAACATCGCGATCGGCCGCCCCGACGCGTCGCGCGACGACATCGAGCGGGCGGCGAAGGCGATCGGCGCGCACGACTTCATCAGCGGTCTGCCGGAGGGGTACGACACGGACGTACGGAAGCGGGGCGGCCGGATCTCGGCCGGTCAGCGCCAGTTGGTGGCCTTCGCCCGCGCGCTGCTCGCCGACCCGTCCGTCCTGATCCTGGACGAGGCGACGAGTTCGCTGGACATTCCGGGTGAGCGGGCGGTGCAGCGGGCGATGGACACGGTGCTGGGCGGCCGTACGGCGGTGGTGATCGCGCACCGGCTGTCCACGGTGGAGATCGCCGACCGGGTGCTGGTGATGGACCACGGCCGGGTCGTGGAGGACGGCTCCCCGTCCGAACTGATCGCCGGGGTGGGCCGTTTCGCGGGTCTGCACCGCGCCTGGCGGGACAGCCTGGCCTGACGCGGACGGAAATGCGGGTGCCTGACGGGCCGTTGCCCGCCCGCCGGGCAGGCGTGGGCGCCGGCCAGGCGTGGGCGCGGGGCAGGCGTGGGCGGGCGGTGGCGCACGACGAAGAGTGCGGGGGAAGAGGTGCCGGAGCGTGACGCGGGTGGGCGAGCGACTGGAGCGTCAGGAGGCCGCGGGGCGCCGGGCCCGGAGCACTCCTCCGAGCGGTGTCAGCGGCCGTGACGCCGAATCCGGACCGCCGAGGGCCGAGGGCCGAGGGCGGGGCCGGAACTGAGAGCTGAAGACTCACGGCTGACTGCTGAAGACTGACGGCAGGCTGATCCAGGCCGACCGGCGACGGCCGGATCTGGACATCGAGTGGGTGCTCGGGGATCCCGGGTCGGTGTCCCGGGAGCGGGAGTCCGACGTCGTACCGATGACCGGGCACGCGTTCCAGCTGCTCCTCGGGCACGACGAGGTGCGCACCGCTCCCACCGCCGTGCGCGCGGCGCTCCGGGAGGGCGGGCGGTCCGGCTCCGAGACCCAGGGTCCGCACACGCGCGCAGGGGAGTCCCGGACGACGGACACGCCCGTCGGCGTCGCTTCTCCGGGGGCCGCCGGGGACCCGGGCGGTGCGCTGCCGATGGATCGTCAACTTCGTTCCGCGTAGGGCGAGATGGCGTCGTTCCGCACGACGGCCGGCCTCCCCGGCGAGCCCGCCGCACGGCGCGGCGACAGCACCGTGCGCTTCCTCCCGGCCGACCGCCTCGACGGGTTCCTCGCGGAGGCGGTCCCGACCGCCGATGCCCGTACGGCGACCGGGACCGGAGCCCGCTCACCGGGGTGAGTCCGGAAATCGTCACGGTCGCCCCGTGTACGTCCGCGTAACACCCCCGCAACATCACCGCAGATTTCGCTTAACGAACACCGCGGTTCGCGCAGCGGACGATTTCCGGCCAACTTGTTGACGCGCTCCTGACAGACAGACCGGATTCCTGCCACTCTTCCTGCGTTCTGCGCACCACTGCTTCGCATCTCGTGCACCTCGGCTTCGCATCTCGTGCTTCACCGCCTGTGCTCGACCCTGCTCTGACGCACTGTCCTGACCACCCACCCGAGTGTGGTCCGGTACCCCCCTCGCAGAAGGAGTTCGCGTGAGACCCACGCCCAGCCGCCGCATCACCGCGACCGGCGCTCTGATCGCAGTCACAGCCCTTCTCGCCGTCGGCGTCCAGGCCGGCGGCGCTGCCGCCGCGCCGACCGCCCCGGCGGCACCGGTCGCCGGCAAGGCCGACCCCGGCGCGCTCCCCAAGTCGCTCTCCCCCGCCGAGCGCGCCGAGCTGCTTCGCGAGGCCAACGCCACCAAGGCGGCCACGGCCGACGAACTCGGCCTCGGCGCCCAGGAGAAGCTCGTCGTACGCGATGTCGTCCAGGACCGTGACGGCACCACGCACACCCGCTACGAGCGCACCTACGCCGGTCTCCCCGTCCTCGGCGGTGACCTCGTCGTCGCCACCTCGAAGGCGGGCGCCACCGAAGGCGTCTCCAAGGCGTCCCGGGCGGCCCTCACCTCCGTCGACACGAGCGCCGACATCCCGGCCGCCGCCGCGGAGAAGCAGGCGCTGTCCCTGGCGAAGGCGGACGGTGCGGCGAAGGCCGCGACCGAGCGCGCTCCGCGCAAGGTCGTCTGGATGGCGAGCGGCAAGCCGACCCTCGCGTACGAGACGGTCGTCGGCGGTGTCCAGGAGGGCGGTACGCCGAACGAGCTGCACGTCGTCACCGACGCGGCCTCCGGCGAGAAGCTCTTCGAGTGGCAGGGCGTCCACGAGGGCACCGGCAACACCCAGTACAGCGGCACGGTGACGCTGGGCACGGCGCCCTCGTTCACCCTGACCGACACCGGGCGGGGCAACCACAAGACGTACAACCTGAACCGCGGCTCCTCGGGCACCGGCACCCTCTTCTCGGGCACGGACGACGTCTGGGGCAACGGCCTCGCCTCGAACGCGGAGACCGCCGGCGCCGACGCGCACTTCGGTGCCGCGCTCACGTGGGACTACTTCAAGAACGTGCACGGCCGTTCCGGTATCCGGGGCGACGGTGTCGGCGCGTACTCCCGCGTGCACTACGGCAACAACTACGTCAACGCCTTCTGGCAGGACAGCTGCTTCTGCATGACGTACGGCGACGGCGCGGGCAACGCGAAGCCGCTGACCTCCATCGACGTGGCCGCGCACGAGATGTCGCACGGCGTCACCTCGGTGACCGCGGGCCTCGTCTACAGCGGTGAGTCCGGCGGCCTCAACGAGGCGACCTCGGACATCTTCGCCGCGGGCGTTGAGTTCAACGCCGCCAACGCCTCGGACGTGGGCGACTACCTCGTCGGCGAGAAGATCGACATCAACGGCAACGGCACGCCGCTGCGGTACATGGACAAGCCGAGCAAGGACGGCGCGTCGAAGGACTACTGGTACTCGGGTATCGGCAGCGTCGACGTCCACTACTCGTCGGGTCCGGCGAACCACTTCTTCTACCTGCTCTCCGAGGGCAGCGGCACCAAGACCATCAACGGTGTCAGCTACAACTCGGCGACCTCCGACGGGCTGCCGGTGACCGGCATCGGCCGGGCGAAGGCCGAGCAGATCTGGTTCAAGGCGCTCACCACGAAGTTCACCTCCACGACCAACTACGCGGCGGCCCGCACCGGCACGCTCGCGGTCGCCGGTGAGCTGTACGGCACGACGAGCGCCGAGTACAAGTCGGTCGCCGACGCGTGGGCCGGCATCGCGGTCGGCTCCCGCCCCGGTGGCGGCGGCAACACGGGCACGGTCTTCGAGAACAACACGGCCGTCGCGATCCCGGACAACGGCGCGGCGGTCACCTCGACCGTCAACGTCACCGGCCGTACGGGCAACGCGCCCGCCACCCTCCCGGTCGCGGTGGACATCACGCACACCTGGCGCGGTGACCTGGTCATCGACCTGCTCGCCCCGGACGGGACGGCCTACCGGCTGAAGAACTCCAGCAGCGCCGACTCGGCGGACAACGTCCAGGAGACGTTCACCGTCAACGCGTCGTCGGAGGTGGCGAACGGCGCCTGGAAGCTGCGGGTGCAGGACGTCGCGGCCCAGGACACCGGCCGCATCAACAGCGTGAAGCTCACCTTCCCGTAACCCGTAACCCGTAAGTCGAGTCGCGGCGAGATGAGTTGGGCTGAGCCGCGCGGCACCGGCAACGGCACCGCGCGGCACGGCCCGCCGAAGTGAGTGAGGCCGCCCGGATCCTGAAGGATCCGGGCGGCCTCACCGCGTCGTGCATGGGCGTGTTCCCGGCCGCCCCCTCGAAGCGCGCCCGAGGGGGCGGGCCGGGAACCGGCCGGCGGGGACTCCCGGGCGTACTCCGGTCACGGAGTACGCCGCGGGGTCCGTCCGCCGGCCGTGTGTCACAGACGACCGGCTCACGGCCCGGAGGATCGTGGTCGAGTGAACAGTGAGGAGACCGACCGTCGCCGACCACGCCGCGACGGCTCCCCCGCTTCCCCACTGTCACCGATCCCCCGGGCCGGGCAGCCGCTTCCCCCGTCGCCCGCGCCCTCCACCCGGCGTCAGCCCCTAACGGAGCTTGTTCACCGCCGTGGTGGTGGTCTTCTTGAAAGCCGCGACCGGTGCGTCGCTCAGCTTCCCCATCCGGCCCCACGACACGATCGTGACGGTGTCGCCGTCCCGGCCGACGCCCAGCAGATGCACTCCCAGCCCGGCGTCCGGGATCGAGATGGCGACCCCGACGACACGGGCACCCTCCTCGACGGCGATCGTGCCGTAGTCGTCCCACGAGGCCGTGCCGCCGGGAGTGGTGCGCAGCCAGTCGGCCGCACAGGCGGCGACGGCCGCCCCGGCCCGCGCGGCCAGCTTCTCGGCAGCGGCGGCGTTCGCCGCCCGCACACTCACCTGGACGCCGCCCGTGTCGAGGTCCGTGTGGAACTGCCGGTGCCAGGTGGTGCCCTGGGCGGGCAGCACCGTGTCGAGGCAGAACGGGTCCGACTCGGGAGCGCCGGCGGTCACCGCCCCCGCGTTCCAGGCGTTGCCCGGGGCCTGCGGCATGTCCTTGGCCGCGAGGAAACCGGGTGCGGGCGTCTTCGGCGCGGCCTGGACGCCGCCGGACACCGAGAGCGCCAGAGCCCCGGCGAGGGCCGTGGCCGCGAGAGCCGTGAGCCCCCGGCGGGCGGTGCCGCCTCTCGTGTTCCTGCCTGTGGTCATGGTGTGGATCCCCCCTGGTCGTGCTGTTCGTACCGGCTTGACCGGCCGGTGATCCCAGACTGGGCGGTGATCCGTCCGGCGGCAACAACCCGCCTGAAGTGCGGAACGGGTGGAACGCCGACGCGTACCCTGGCCTGGGGAAATGACAAGTGCCTGGAATGACCGCGGAACGGCGTGGCGGGCGGTAGGGGGCGTGGCATGGGCCGGTCGGAGCAGATCCCGGCGGAGACGGCGGAGTTCGCGGGGCGGCTGCGGGCGCTGAAGGAGAGAACGGACCGCAGTTACGGGTCGCTCGCCACCCAACTCCACCTCGGCGCCTCGACTCTGCACCGGTACTGCCACGGGCACGCGCTGCCGGTGGACTACGCGCCGGTGGAGCGGCTGGCCCGGGTGGTCGGCGCGACGGCGGCGGAGCGGGTGGAGCTGCACCGGCTGTGGCTGCGGGCGCACACGGCGCGGACGGAGGAGGAGGGGCCGGGGGAGCCGCAGGGCACGGCGGCGGTCGTGGCCTCCGCCGGGGAGCCCGTACGCGCGGCGGAACCCGTACGCGCGGCACAGCCGGAACCGGCGTCGGAACCGGAGCGGCGGCCGGGCGAAGACACCGGCCACGAACCCGCACCCGCACCTGAACCCGCACCCGGGCCCGGCGCTGAACCCGAGCACAGGGACGGGAATGCGCACTCGGACGGGAACGCGGACGCGGACGAACTCGATCCGCCGTCCGCCGCCACGGCCCCGCCCCCGTCCCGGCTCCGTGCCTCCCGGCTGCGCCGCCGTCAGATCGTGAGCGCCGCGCTCGCCGTCGTCGCCGTCCTCGGCGGGACCGTCGTGGTCGCGGCCGACCTGGGCAACCCGGACTCACGGAGCGACAACAGCGGCCCCCGGCCGGTCGATCCGGGCCCGGACGGCCCGGTGGACCCGGTGGCGCCGTCCGCCCGGTCGGGCGCCCCGTCGGCGACGGCCGGTCCCTCGGCGTCCGCCGGCGGCAAGAGCGGTTCACCGTCCGGGTCGCCCGGCGCGACCGGCTCGGGCAGGGCCGGGGGCGGTGGCGGCACCGGCGCGCGAGGCGCCGACGGCCTGCCCGGCAAGGACGAGCCCGGCGCCCGGCCCGGCCCGGCGAAGCCCCTCGTCTGGAGCGCGGACAGCCACAAGTGGAAGCTGGACTGCGGCCATACGTATCTGATCAACCGCGCCCCCTCCGCCGTACCGCCGCCGCCCGCCGCCCAGGACGCCCGCCAGTGGGCGACGGCACTCGGCGCGGTGCACGGCGACGAGTCGATCACCCAGGCCACGGTGCGCGCGGCGGCCGGCGCGGGCCCGGTCGTCGTCCAGGAGGCCTTCGTCCGGGTGGTGGGCCGCCGGGCGCCGCTCGCGTGGAACGCGTACGACATGAGCGACGGCTGCGGCGGGTCGGTCACCCCCGCCGTGTTCACCGCCGACCTCGACGCGCCGCGGCCGGTGCTGCGCCCCGTCGACGGCGCCGACGAGAACGGGCCGCTGCCCGCGACCCGGCTTCCGTACCAGGTGACGGCGGACGATCCGCTCGTGCTGAAGGTCGAGGCGAGCACCGACGGCTGCGACTGCGACTGGTATCTGGAGGTGCGCTGGTCGGCCGGGAGCCGTACGGGGCTCACCCGGATCGACGACGGGGGCCGGCCGTTCCGTACGAGCGCGTCGGCGGCGGACGGGCTCCACCGGCGCGACCACGAGTCCGGGACATGGGTGAAGCCCTGACGGTTCGTCAGGGCTCCACCCGTGCCTACCCGTTCACGCGGGGTTGTTGGCGTGCGTCAGCGTCTCCCAGGCGACGAACAGGTTGTTCGTGCCCTGGGGGCGCATCCGCTCGGTGTAGAGCTGGGTGTTGGTCATGGCGTTGCCGAGCCGGTTGCCCAGCGCGTTGAAGGCGACTTCGCTGATCGGTCCGAGGTTGTCCTTGAGACTGCCGCCGCACAGGTTGCCGGGGACGGGCTCGCCGTTCTGGTACTTGGTGTGCAGCCCGAACGCGTGCCGCAGCCGGTCCCCCACCTCGGGGTAGAGGTCCTGGCCCTGGATCCGGCTGGTCTCGGCGACGTGCGAGATGGCGGAGAGGCCGTAGCCGGTGTGGGTCAGGTCGCGGCAGGTCTCCTGCGCGAGGCCCTGCATGAAGGTGGACTGGTTGTGCCAGTAGCCGATGATCTCGTCGCGCGTGTCGAGGCCGCTGCCGGGCACCGTCCTCGGCAGCGCGCCGTCGGAGGGCAGATAGATGAACGCGGGCACACGGTTGCGGAAGATGCCGACCGTCTTGTCGTAGGCGCCGCGGTCCTCCAGATGGACCGCGATGCCGAGCGCGGCCTCGTTCATGCTGAGTTCCCAATTGCCGTTGGAGCCCGAGCCGTTGATGATCTCCGGCAGATACACGGAGCGCAGCATCGTGGCGAAGCGGCCGGAGTTGGGCCAGCCGCTGTAGGTGTGCTTGATGATCTCGGCGGCCTTGGGCCACGAGGAGCCGGCCCACGCGGTCTGGAGCGGCGCGTTGCTGTTGGTGTGGTCGCGGATGGTGTTGGACCAGGCGTCCATCAGCTCGATGGACTTCCGGGCGTAGCGGTCGTCACGGTTGATGTACCAGGCCAGCGCGGTGGTGTAGGCCGCGATGGCGTCCTCGCGCTCGTCGGTGCAGCCGTTGTTGGGGTTGGAGTACGAGCCGCACTCGACGACCGCGCGGGGCTTGGGCACCCGGGACAGGGAGGCGTACCTGCTGCCCAGCATCTGGTCGTAGGCGGCCTTCCAGGGCTGGGCGCCGGCCTGCACCTTGCCGCGTACGAAGTCGAGTTGGGGCCGGCTGACGCCGACGCCGGGGTGGGTGAAGGTCGCGGGGGCCGCGACGGCGGCGGGCAGGGCCGTGGCGGCGGCCGGCGGTGCCGCCGGCCGGTCGCCGGCCGACGCGGGGGCCGTGAAGGCCGCGCCGATCAGACCGGCGAGGGCGGCGGACAGGCCGAGGACTCTGGGGATGACTCCGGGACGCATGGGGGGTGCCTTCCGGTCGGGGGTGTTCCAACTCGACCGCATCGGACGTTGATTCATCCATGTGAACGATGGGCGGAGTTGTGAATCCGTGGTGAGTCAGGAACTTAGAGCTTCCCCATGAGCACGTCAAGGTCTGGACCAATGGATTCGACCCCGGGGCCGCGCACGCGAAGGGCCCGGCGGACGCTGTCGGCGTCCGCCGGGGCCCTTCGGTCCTGAACGTCGGACCGGTGAACTCACCGCATCAGTACGCCCGCGCCCTCCCCCGTGGCCTCGGTCGGCAGCGCGACCAGCCCCAGGTCGGCGGCGGCGAGCATCGGATGCGTCGGCAGGACCCGGACGGTGTAGCCGAACGGCCCCGTACGGTCGAGGGCAAGCGGACCCTCGTACACCCAGCGGCCCGCGTCGTCGGGCCCGCCCGCCGGTTTCAGCGGGAAGACCTGCGCGTCGGCGATCGTGTCGTCGGCGCCCACCCGGCCCGCGACGGCCTGCACCTCGACGTCGTCGGGCAGCAGCCGGCCGAGGGTGACGCGCACCCGCAGCGCGAGTGTCGAGCCCAGTTCGGCGCTGCCGCCCGCCGTGGTCGCCGACACGGCCTCCACATGGTCCACGGCCACCGCCGGCCAGGCCGCCCGGACCAGGTTCTTCCAGTCGGCCAGCTCCCCCGCCGTCGCCGGGTCGAGGGCGCGGTGGGCGTGCGCGGCGGGCGCGTACAGCCGCTCCACGTACTCCCGCACCATGCGGTCCGCGAGCACCTTCGGGCCGAGCGTGGTCATGGTGCGGCGGACCATCTCGATCCAGCGGCCCGGCAGGGCGGGGGCGTTGTCCGTGTCCGCGCCGCCGTCGCCGCCCGGCTGCGTACGGTCGTAGAAGCGGGGCGCGACCCGGTCCTCGATCAGCGCGTAGAGGGCGTTCGCCTCCAGCACGTCGCGCCGGTCCTCGTCGGAGGCGGAACCGTCGGCCGTCGGGATGGCCCAGCCGAAGTCCGGCTCGAACCATTCGTCCCACCACCCGTCCAGCACCGACAGGTTGAGACAGCCGTTGAGCGCCGCCTTCATCCCGCTCGTGCCGCACGCCTCCAGCGGGCGCAGCGGGTTGTTCAGCCAGACGTCGCAGCCCGGGTAGAGCTTCTGCGCCATCGCCATGCCGTAGTCGGGCAGGAAGACCACGCGGTGGCGCACGCGCGGGTCGTCGGCGAACTTCACCAGCTCCTGGATCAGCCGCTTGCCGCCGTCGTCCGCCGGGTGCGCCTTGCCCGCGACGACGATCTGGATCGGCCGCTCGGGGTGGAGCAGCAGCTCCGTCAGCCGCTCGCGGTCGCGCAGCATCAGCGTGAGGCGCTTGTACGAGGGGACGCGCCGGGCGAAGCCGATGGTCAGGATGTCGGGGTCGAGGACGCCGTCGATCCAGCCCAGTTCGGCGTCGGCCGCGCCGCGCTGGTGCCAGGAGGCGCGCAGCCGGTCGCGCACCTCGTGCACCAACTGCTCGCGCAGGGTGCGGCGTACGGCCCAGAGGTCGGCGTCGGGAACACCGGCGACGCCGACGGCGGCCGGGCTTGTGCCGGTTCCGGTACTCCCCCCGGCTCCCGTCCTCCCTCCGGCTCCCGTACCGAGCGCGGCGATCTCGGGCGCGACCCAGGTCGGGGCGTGCACGCCGTTGGTGACGGAGGTGATCGGTACGTCCCCCGGGTCGAAGCCCGGCCAGAGCCCGGCGAACATCTGGCGGCTGACGGCGCCGTGCAGGGTGGAGACGCCGTTGGCGCGCTGGGCGAGCCGCAGGCCCATGGCGGCCATGTTGAAGAGGTTCGGCTCGCCGCCGGGGAAGGTCTCCCGGCCGAGATCCAGCACCTCCTCGGCGGCGACGCCGGGCAGTTCTCCGTCGTCGCCGAAGTGGCGGGCGACGAGGCCGCGGTCGAACCGGTCGATGCCGGCGGGCACGGGGGTGTGGGTGGTGAACAGCGTCCCGCCCCGGACGGCCTCCAGCGCGGTGTCGAACCCGAGCCCCGTGTCGACGAGTTCACGGATGCGCTCCAGGCCCTGGAAGCCCGCGTGGCCCTCGTTGGTGTGGAAGACCTCGGGCTCGGGGTGGCCGGAGAGCCGGCAGTACGCGCGGACGGCGCGGACGCCGCCGATGCCGAGCAGCATCTCCTGGAGGAGCCGGTGTTCGCTGCCGCCGCCGTAGAGACGGTCGGTCACCTCGCGCTCCGCCGGGCCGTTGTCCTCTATGTCCGAGTCGAGCAGCAGGAGCGGCACCCGGCCGACGCGCGCCTGCCAGACGCAGGCCCGCAGCGACCGGCCGCCGGGCAGGGTGAGCGCGACACGGGTGGGCCGCCCGTCCTCCTCCCTCAGGAGGCTGAGCGGCAGTTCGTTCGGGTCGAGGACGGGATAGTGCTCCTGCTGCCAGCCGTCGCGGGAGAGGGACTGGCGGAAGTAGCCGTGCCGGTAGAGCAGTCCGACCCCGACGAGCGGTACGCCCAGGTCGCTGGCGGCCTTGAGATGGTCCCCGGCGAGGATGCCGAGGCCGCCGGAGTACTGGGGCAGGGCGGCGGTGACACCGAACTCGGGTGAGAAGTACGCGACGGCCGCGGGCAGCTCGGCGCCCTGGCCGCTCTGTTCCTGGTACCAGCGGCCGTCGCGCAGATAGGCGTCGAGGTCACGGGCGACACCGCCCAGCCGGTCGAGGAACACCGGGTCCCCGGCCAGCTCCGCCAGCCGGGTGGCGGACACGGCCCCGAGCAGCCGCACCGGGTCACGGCCGGCGGCGGCCCAGCCCCCGGGGTCGACGGCCTCGAAGAGCGCGCGGGTCTCGGGGTGCCAGGACCAGCGCAGATTGCGCGCGAGGTCGCTGAGTGGTCGCAGGGTGTCGGGCAGGACGGGGCGCACGGTGAATCGACGGATTGCCTTCACGTGTTCCACCTTCGCAGGGGACATCGGGGCCGACGGACCGCACCACGCTGTGCGCCCCGCCATCACCCTGACGGTAGCGCCCGGCACCCGGCCCCAGCGACGGCGCACGAGCGCACAGGAGGGGGGTGTGTGCCGCGCGGACCGGGGTGACGGCGCCGGGGCCCCGGTGCCACCCGCCCCGTCACCCCGTCACCCCCGCCGCGTCGCCCTCGCCCCGTCACGGTCGACCCGTCACCGCCGCGTGGTCTCCGGCAGCTCGTACGGGGACCCCGCGTTCACCGATGCCGGGTCGAACGCTCCCGTCTCGGCGTACCGCGACGCGATCCGGGCCAGTTCGGACGGCGGGATCACCTCGGCGATGTCCGTGAAGCCCTGGGGGGCGCGGGCGTGGGCCAGGCCGATGACGACCTCGGGGCCCTGCCGGCGGTTGGCCCGCTGAAGCTCCGTCATGGCCGGGCGGCGCTCCGCCTCGTACGCCCGCAGGGCCTCGGCGCGGTCGGGGTGCGTCGCCATCGCGTGGGCCAGGGCGCGCGCGTCGACGATCGACTGGGTCGCGCCGTTCGACCCGATCGGGTACATCGCGTGGGCCGCGTCGCCGATCAGGGTCGTACGGCCGTACGTCCACCGGTCCAGCGGTTCGCGGTCCACCATCGGGTACTCGAAGGCACGCTCCGCCGCCGCCAGGATCTCGGGGACCGCGACGCCGTCGAACTCCCACCCCGCGTAGTGGTGGGCGAACTTCGCCACCGGCACCGGCCGGTTCCAGTCACCGCGCCCGGCATCGGCGATGTCCGCGGCGGGCATCGCGAGCGCCCAGTTGACGAGGACGTACCCCTCCGCCCCGCCGGACCCGTCCGCGTCCTCCGCCCCGTCCGGGTGGGTCATCGGGTAGACCACCGCCTTCTGCCGGTCGTCGCCCGCGATGAACATGAACGTGTGCACGCGGTCCGCCGGAACCCGGGAGACACCGCGCCAGACCAGCAGCCCGTTCCACGGCGGTTCGCCCTCGGCGGGGTTGAGCGCCGCGCGGACCGCCGAACGGATGCCGTCCGCGCCGATCAGCACCTCGGGCTCCACAGTCTCGGAGAAGTCCGAGAAGTCCGAGGAGACCGACGAGTCGGGGGAGCCCGGCGAACCGGCCGAACCCGGGGGCACATCCTCGCCCGTCCCGCCCCGGTGCGCGAGCAGCACCCGCGCCCGCCCGTCCGGCAGGGTCTCCACGCCGCCGACCCGCACCCCGGAACGCACCGCGTCCGGGCCGAGCCGTTCCCGCACCGCGTCCGCGAGCACGCGTTGCAGCTCCCCCCGGTGGATGGAGAGCTGCGGCCAGCGGTAACCCGCCCCCAGGCCGCGCGGCTCCCGCGAGATCAGCCCGCCCGCGCGGTGGTAGTAGCGCAGCTCCCGGGTCCGTACGGCGCACGCGTCGAGCCGGCCGAGCAGCCCGAGCGCGTCGAGTTCGCGTACGGCGTTGGGCATGATGTTCAGCCCGGCGCCGAGCGGCTGGATCTCCCGAGCCGCCTCGGCGACGGTGATCCCGTCGAACCCGGCCGCGTGCAGGGAGAGCGCCGCGGTGAGACCGGCGATGCCGCCGCCCGCGATCAGTATCCGGGTCATGCGCGGTATCTCTCCTCGTGAAGCGGTGCCGCGGCGGCCACGGCGACGGGCTCGGGTACAGGCACTGCGGGAGTGGGGGCGGAGAGGGGAACGCGGACGTTGGCCTGCCGTACCAGCGTCTCGTTGTCGCGTGTCAGGTCGAGCACGGACCGCAGCAGTTCGATCGGCGCGCCCCCGCTGCCCGCCTCGTACAGCCGCAGTTCGTCGCTGTACGCCTTGCGCGCCAGACCGATGTGCCGGGCCCGGAACGTCTTGAGGATCCGCAGCACCCGCGCCAGCGAGACCGCCGACGCCGCCAGCCCCTGCGGCAGCAGCGGCGTCGACTCCCAGCTGATCGCGGCGGACAGCTTGCTCACGGCGGAGGTCGAGCCCCGGTGCGCCGCGTGGAAGGCCCGCCACGACGGCAGGCTGTAGCGCACCGACTCGTCCAGGAACGCGTCGTACTCCGGGCTGCTCCGGTCGCTCTGCCACAGCGTCAGATCGACCAGCCACAGCGGCACCTGCGCGGCGGCCGGGCCCAGGTAGTCGCGGCCCCCGACGTCGATCTCCTCGAAGTACGGGCGCAGCTCCCGCGCGAAGAACTCGGGCGTGACCTGCGCGACGGTGAAGTCGATCGAGTCCACCATGGCCTGGACGTGCTGGCCGGTCCGGTCCAGCACCTCGGCGAAGCGGGGGTCGTACGGTTCGAGTCCCGCCAGTTCGGTACAGGTCCCCAGCGCGGCGACCAGGGCGGGGAAGACCATCCGTACCGCGTTCTGGAGGTGCGCCTCCATCCGCTCACCCGTGTACATGCGCTGGCGGTCGCCGAGCGGATTCCAGGTCGTGTAGTGGTGCACCGTGTCGCGCGGCACCATGTCGGTGCGGCGGCCGAGCTCCACCAGGACGGGCAGGGCCTCGGGCACGGCGGCGAGCGGTTCGACGCCGTGCCGTTTGAGCGAGCCGAGGAGCAGACCGAGGTCGCGTACGGCGGCGAGCGACTCGACCACGCCCAGCGAGGCGGCGCGGTCGTGGTCGGGGAGGAGCGTGCGCAGGGCGACGGTGAGCGCGGGGACGTCCGCGTCCCGGTTCATCGCCGGTACGGCGGCGAGTATCGCGTCGGCGCCGAGCGGGTCGGCCGCGCGGATACGGGCTATGCGATAGCGCGGTTCACAGCGCGCCTCGATCGCGGGCGCGACTAGGTCGTACAACGTCATGGAATGGCCCCCCTCGGGCGTGGGTCGGGTCGGGTGGTGGTCCACGGGACGGGCGGCGTCACGCCGTCGCGGCCGGGGCCGCGTCGTGTCCGCGTCCCCGGCCGGTACCGGCTGCTCCTTCACCCCGCCGCCGCGATCCCCCCACGGCCCGTGTCCGGACCTCGACCGTCGACCGGGCCTCGCCCCGCCTGCGCACTCGCGCCTCGTCATGGATCTAGTCCCGGGCGCCACCCACCCGGTCCTGGTGCGAAGGCGCGGGGCCCGGCGCGGGCAGCCGCAGCCGCAGGCTGAGCAGCGCCGCGCAGGCGGCGAGGGCGGCGCCGGCGAGGAGGGCGGCCCGGAAGCCCGCGGTCTCGGCGACGGGGCCGGCCGCGCCGCTCGCGGCCAGCGCGTCGGTACGGGCGGTGGCGATCGCGACGAGGACGGCCAGGCCCACCACGGAGCCGAACTGCTGGCTGGTGTTGACGAGTCCGGAGGCGAGCCCGGTCTCCCCGGGCGCGGCGTCGGCGGTCGCGGCGACGTTGGTGGTGACGACGACGAGCGGCAGCGCGACGCCCAGCACGAGGCTGGGCGCGAGGACGGTGGAGAGGAACGTGCCGTCGGCGGAGAGCCCGAGGGCCAGCCAGAGCAGGCCGGCGAGGAGCAGCGTGAAGCCGAGGGTCATGGTGGGGCGCGCACCGAGGCGGCGGATGAGCCGGCCGGTCTGCGGGGCGGTGGCGACGACGGCGAGGGAGAGCGGCAGCAGGCCGAGCCCGCCGAGCAGCGGGGGATGGCCGAGGACGCTCTGGAGGTGGAGGCTGACGACGAAGAACATCGGGAAGAGCGCCGTCTGGGCGAGCGCGGCGAGACAGTTGGCGAGCCGCAGGGTGCGGCGCCGCAGGACGGCGGGGGGCACGAGCGGGCGGGACATTCGTTTCTCCACGGCGGCGAACGCCAGCAGGAGAACGGCCGCGCCGGCGAACGCGCCCAGCGTCCTCACGCCGGTCCAGCCCGCCTCGCCGGCGCCGACGAGTCCGTACGCGAGGAGCCCGAGCCCGCCCGTGGCGGTGACCGCGCCGCCGATGTCGAAGCCGTGCGCCGCGCCCCGGGTGCCGCCGTCGAGGAGCCGGACGGCGAGAACGGCGAGGACGAGCGCGCCGGCGACGTTCAGCCAGAAGGTGGCGCGCCAGCTGAGCAGGTCGGTGAGCACGCCGCCGAGGACGGTGCCGAGTACGCCGCCGAGACCGCCCATCGCGGCGAAGGCGCCGAGTGCCTTGTGCCGGTCGGGGCCGTCCGGGAAGAGGTTCAGCAGCAGGGCGAACGCCGCCGACGCGGCGAGGGCGGCGCCCGCGCCCTGGACGGCGCGGGCCCCGACGAGCATCCCGGCGGACCCGGCGATGCCGCCCGCGGCGGAGGCGGCGCCGAGCAGGCCGAGGCCGGTGAGGAAGACCCGGCGGTGGCCGAGCAGATCGGCGGCGCGCCCGCCGAGGAGCAGCAGTCCGCCGAAGGT
Source organism: Streptomyces sp. NBC_01498 (assembly GCF_036327775.1). NCBI lineage: Bacteria > Bacillati > Actinomycetota > Actinomycetes > Kitasatosporales > Streptomycetaceae > Streptomyces > Streptomyces sp. NBC_01498. The sequence continues at coordinate 1,952,319 of NZ_CP109598.1, forward strand.
GATCAGAAAGGCGTTGGCCACCCAGGAGAGCCCGGCGGACCCGGCACCGAGGTCCCGCCCGACGGACGGCAGCGCGACGTTGATGATCGCGGTGTCCATGATGAGCAGCAACTGGGTGGAGGCGAGCAGGGCGAGCGCGGCCTTGGGGCTCCGCCGTCCTGGATGGCTGGGTCCCGGCGCCACGGGGCCGGGGGCGCGAAACCCCGTGGCGCCGGGAGTTGAGGGTCCGGCCGGTGCGGGGCCGGAGGTCGGAGCGGGATCGGAGGTACGGGATGGGCCGGAGGTACGGGAAAGGCCGGAGCCGTGGGCGGCGGGCGGCGCCGGGTGCGTGGGATCGCCGTGGTAGGGACGCCCGTTGAGCCCCGGCCGCCGGCCGGATCCGGCACCGCCGCCCACCGGGTCGGTCCCCCCACGGCCGTCGGCGGCACGTATCGCCCCGTGTCCGGGCCCGTGATCCGAAGTCGGAAGCGGATCACCGGGCTTGACCAGGCGACCCGCCTCGGTACGGCCGGCGCGCGGGCCGTCGGACGAACGTGCGGGGTCGGGGGCCGAACCACCGCTGACGGAGCGGGGGTCGAGGTCCGCCCGGCCGACCGGGCCCGCTCCCTCGGCCGTACGGGAGCCACGACCACCGGACGAACCGGCACGAGCGACTCCCGAACCACCCTCCACGGTGCCGGAGTTGCCGTCCGCCCGGCCGACGGGGTCGGCGCCGCCGGCCGCGCGCGAGCCGCGACCGCCGGGCACGGCGGCAGGGCCGCCACGCGAACCACCCTCGCTGCGAGCCGTGTCGAGGTCCGGCCGTCGCCCCGGTCCACGACCGCCGTCGGCCCGGTCGCTCCCGGGGGCGGCGGCGGCACGGACCGTCGCCGCCTCCTGCCCGCCCGGGACCGGCGGTTCGTCGTCGGGCTTCGCGAGGCCGAACCGTTCCGTACCGCTGGTGGTCCGGGGTCCACGCCCCATGGGCGAAGGCCCGACCGAACCGGCCGGGGAAATCCCCGAAACCCCTTCGACGGGGCCCGAGTTCAAATGCGCCGCACCGGCCACCGAACCACCCTCGGCCGGAACCGCGTCGGACCGCCGCCGCGACGGCTCCCCCGTCCGCCCGTTCCCCTCTGTTCCCCCCGTGCCGGTCACCGGGGACCCGTTCCCTCGGGATCACCGCCGAGCGCGTAGCCGTCGAGGCACGACTGGGCCAGTCGCTCGCAGGACGCCGTGTCGCCCTCCCACGCCTGCTGTGTCAAGTAGACGTGCGGGGCGCCGTGGTAGAAGCGTTCGTACTGGTCGTGGCGGGAGGCGAACTCCGAACCCAGCGCGTCCCAGGCCAGTTTCAGCAGCTTGACCCGGTCCTCGGCCGGCCGGCCCGCCGCCCCGGTGTAGCGCCGCACCAGCGGGCCCAGTTCCGGGTGCAGCAAGTCCTCCCCGGACGCGGGCAGTTGGATCACCCCGCCGCCCGCGAGGAGCTTGATCTCCTGAACGGCCCGGGGATACAGCTCGCCCGCCATGATGCGCTGTGCGAGCGAGATGTCCTTGCCGGGCATCACCCCGCCGCGCCCTTCGTCGACCTCCTCGTACGACGCCTCCGCCGCCAGGACGAACGCCTTCGCCTGGGCGACCATGCCCAGCAGCCGTCCGACGGCCTGGGTGACGGGCGGCAGTTGATGGGTCCCGTTCGACTTCGTCAGCAGGATCGCGAGTCCGGAGAGGAATTCGAGCTTGGTCCAGAAGCGGGTCGCGGCCTGGTGGACGAAGTTCACGTACGCCGGGGTCCGCCACCACATGCCGAAACTCGCGTCGACGTTCCGGTAGGTGAGCACGGACTCCCACGGGACGAAGACGTCGTCGCAGACGAGCAGCGTGTCGTTCTCGTCGAACCGCGACGACAGCGGGTTGTCGAAGACGCTCCGCGCCGCCCCCTCGTACGAGACCCGGGAGATCAGGCTGAGCCCGGGGGTGTCCAGGGGGATCGAGAAGCAGACGGCGCGGTCGACGTCGCGCGGCGCGAGCGGTTCGATGGTGCCGACGACGACCTCGTTGCCGAAGACCGCCGCCGTGCCGATCATCTTCGCGCCGCGCACGACGATCCCGCCGTCCTTCTCGGCGACGACCCGCACCACCGGGTCGTCCTGCGCCGTGCCGCCCGCCGCGTCGTACGGGCTGGGCGCGCCCTGCGGGTTGGTGATCGTGAAGGTGGGGAACAGGTCGCCGCCGGCGAGCCGGCGGTGGAACGCCAGCGCGTTCGCCGCGCCGTCGAAGGTGTCGGTGGTGAACACGCCCGGCGCCGCCGCGAATCCGGCCGCGCCGCTCGCCATGTAGTCCGGGGTACGCCCCAGGAAGCCGAAGCTCGCCTCGGCCCACACCTTGTACGCCCGGCGGCGCGCCACCAGGTCCTCGTAGCTTCGCGGCACCGTGTACGCGAGGTGCGCGCCGTCCCGGGTGAGCACCGGTGTGTGCGCGGAGTCGTGCGCCAGGTCGTAGAGCCCGGCGAAGGAGCGCGCGGTGTTGCGGAACGCCGGATGGAGCGTGATGTCCTCGACCCGTTCGCCGTCCAGCCAGATCGTACGGCCGTCGCGCAACGACTCCAGGTACTCCTGGCCCGATCTGGTCACAGCTTCTCCTCGCCTCTCCTCGTCCGGATCAAAACGATTCATGCGGCACGCGCGAAACACCCGGCACATCCAACACCCCTGACGCACCCGGCACATCCAACGCCTCCGACGCACCCGGCGCACCGGGAACGCGGGAAACGCCGTTCCACTTCCTGGGAGAGCCTTTCCCGGCGCAAGCTCCGTCAGCAATGAACGACCGTCCAGCGGTCCTTAATAACCGGCCAGACCACGACCTCGGCGGCTACGGGGCGACCGGCACCGTACCGCTGCGGTACTCCCCCGGCGTCTTTTCGAACCACTTGCGAAACGCAAGATGGAAACCGACCGCGCTGCGGTATCCCACCCGCTGCGGCACCGCCGACTGCGGCAGGGTCGTCTCCCCGAGCAGCCGCGCCGCCTCCTGCATCCGACGGCCCGTCAGATGCCGCGCGGGGGCCTCCCCGACGAGTTCGCGGAACGCGGCCGTGAAGGCCGAGCGGGACATGCCGACCTCCCGCGCCAGGGACTCGATCGTCCACGGCTCGGCGAACCGTGTGGCGATGATCACCATCGCCCTGCTGATCCCCGGATGGCTGAGCACCGGCAGCGACGACGGATTGTCCGCGATCTCCCGCAGCAGCGGACGCAGCGCCAGGACCAGCGCCATCTCGAACGCGCGTAGCGTGATGAGGCGGTCGCCGGGGCCGACGGGGCGGGTCGGCGAGGCGAGGAGCCGCAGCGTGTCGCGCAGCAGCGGTTCGTTGTCGACCTGGGTGCGGTCCAGCACCAGGGCCCACGGCAGCGCCGTGTAGAGGCCGGTGGCGGCGCTCGCGTCGTAGTGCAGTCCGGCGCAGAGCAGCCGGCTCTCGGGCCCGCCGCCGGTGATCTTCAACTCGCCCGAGGTGCCGGGCAGTCGCTCGGGCAGGACGGCGCCGAGCCGCAGTCCGCCCTCCCGGTCCGGCCGGTCGGCGATGCGGTGGGCGGCGCCGGTCGGGAAGACGGCGAGATCACCCTCCCGGATCTCCAGGGGTGTCTGGCCCTCGCCGGTCACCCAGCAGCCGCCCTCGACGATGTAGTGGAGGATCGCGCAGCTCTGCTCGGCGTCGCCCTCGATCGCCCAGGGCGCGCTGACGTGCCACCGGCTGTCGAAGACCCCCGTGAGCCGGAGCGGCTTCAGCAGCTCGCTCAGGAGATCGTCACTCTCGGTCTTGATGGGCTCCATCGGTTCCATGGACGATCCTTCAACCCCCGCCCCGGTTTGTTAATTGATCGGCCGAACCCGCCGCCGCCAGCCTTGTGAAAGAGCCGTCATCGACAGCGGACACACCTTATCGAAGGGCCTTCAGACACATGTCCGATCAGATTCCGATGCGCGTCGCCGTCGTGGGGGCCACCGGGTTCCAGGGCGGTGCCGTGGCCCGCCTGCTGACCGAGCGCGGACACGGGGTCCGTACCCTCACCCGGGCCGCCGAACCGGACCGCCCACCGCTGCCCGGAACCTCCTTCGTCGGCGGTGACCTGGCCGATCTTCCCGCCGTACGGCGGCTGATGGAGGGCGCGACGCACGCCTCGGTGGTGATGCCGCTGGTGTACGGGACGGAGCAGGTACGGCGGTACGCCCGCAATGTCGGCGAGGCCGCGCGGGAGGCGGGGGTCCGGCGCCTGGTCTTCAACTCCAACACGCGTATCCCCGACGTGTCCACGAATGTGGCCGCGTTCGAGACGCGCCGGGTCGCCGAGGAGGAACTGCGGGCCAGCGGCGTGCCGTTGGTGGTGCTCCGGCCGCCGGTCTATCTGGACAACCTGTTCAGCCCGTGGAACGGCCCGGCGCTGGTCAGCGAGGGGGTCCTGGCCTATCCGCTGCCCGGGGCCACGCCCACCGCGTGGATCTCGCACCGGGATCTGGCGGAGGCCGTCCACGCGGCGCTCACCGTGGACGGGGTGGAGGGCGAGACCTTCGACATCGGCGGCGACGAGTCGCTGACCGGTGACGAGCTGGCGTCGGCGTTCGCCACCGGGCTCGGCCGCGAGGTGCGCTATCTGCCGCTGCCGCCCACCGTGTTCGAGCAGGCGCTGTCCCAGGTCGCCGGGCCGGAGGCGGCGGCCGGGGTCGCGGGCATCTACCACTACATGGCGACGGGCACCGACCCGCTGCTGATGGGGAGCGACGGGGGGCGGGCGGCGAACGCGCTGGCCCTGAAGCCGGCACCGGTGGACGAGTGGGTGACGCGGCAGCCGTGGCAGGTGTGGTCGACGGCGGACGTGAGCTGACCCGGCGCGACCGACCTGGCCCAACACCACCCGGCCCGACCGACCTGGCCCAACACCACCCGGCTCGACCGGCCCCACCGACGAGACGCGACCGACCCGCCCCGGTCCGGTCCCGTCCACCGACCGCGCCCCGCACCCCGGCGTGCGCCCCGCTCCCGCCCCGTCCCCGCGCATCGGCCGCCCGTGCCGCGCGGAGGCGGGGCGCTCCCGTTCCCCCGGCGCCCTTCACGGCGCCCGCACGGCGCTCCCGCGCCCCCGTGCGTTCCGACCGTTTCCGGCCACGCCCCCAGAGTTGCCCAGGTCTTAACGAACCACCGATTGTGGACCGGAAAATCGTGGGAAGGCTCAAGCGGTAAGCACGGCAAGCGCGAGCGTTTCATCCGATTCCATGGCTTTCTACCACTATTGGAGTGAACGCGGACAGGAGCGGCCATGCCCGCAGCCCGCCAGTCACCAACAGAACAGCTACAAATAACATCACACCATGGCAAAAGTCCCCCGTCCGTTCGTCCTGCCCTGCCTGCCTCGTCCGCCCAGCCCCCAGGTGATCACATGATCGGTCGCATTCCCGTCCTGGACGTACGCCCTCTCGTCAGCTGTGGCAAACGCCCGGCCAAGGCGGTGAGCGGAGAGACGTTCCAGGTCACCGCGACCGTCTTCCGCGAGGGCCACGACGCCGTCGGCGCCAATGTCGTCCTGCGGGGCCCGGACGGCCGGCCCGGCCCCTGGACCCCCATGCGCGAACTGGCCCCCGGCACCGACCGCTGGGGCGCCGACGTCACACCGACGTCCGAGGGCCGGTGGACGTACCGGGTGGAGGCGTGGAGCGACCCCCTCGCGACCTGGCGGCACGCCGCCGAGATCAAGATCCCGGCCGGCATCGACATCGATCTGGTCCTGACCGAGGGCGCCGCCCTCCACGAACGCGCCGCCGCCGGTGTCCCCAAGCGCGAGGGCCGGGAGACGGTCCTGGCCGCCGCCGACGCCCTGCGCGACGCGCGACGCTCCCCCGCCGACCGCCTCGCCGCCGCCCTCACCGCGGAGACCTACGAGGTCCTCTCCCGTCACCCGCTGCGCGAGCTGGTCTCGGCGTCGAAGCCGGTCAAGCTCCAGGTGGAGCGGGAGCGGGCGCTGTACGGCTCCTGGTACGAGCTGTTCCCGCGCTCCGAGGGCGCCGTCGTCACCCCGGGCGAGGCCCCCGTCAGCGGCACGTTCCGGACCGCCGCCGAGCGGCTGCCGGCCGTCGCCGCGATGGGCTTCGACGTGGTCTATCTGCCGCCGATCCATCCCATCGGCACCACGCACCGCAAGGGCCCGGACAACACCCTCACCCCCGGCCCGCACGATGTCGGTGTCCCCTGGGCGATCGGCTCGGCCGACGGCGGCCACGACGCGATCCACCCCGACCTCGGCACGATCGAGGACTTCGACGCCTTCGTGGCGAAGGCCGCGTCGCTGCGCATGGAGATCGCGCTGGACTTCGCCCTCCAGTGCTCGCCCGACCACCCCTGGGTGAAGGAACACCCGGAGTGGTTCCACCACCGCGCGGACGGCACGATCGCGTACGCGGAGAATCCGCCCAAGAAGTACCAGGACATCTATCCGATCGCCTTCGACAGCGACATGGACGGTCTGGTCGCGGAGACCCTGCGGGTGCTGCGGTACTGGATGGACCACGGCGTACGGATCTTCCGCGTCGACAACCCGCACACCAAGCCGGTGGTCTTCTGGGAGCGGGTGATCGACGGCATCAACGCCACCGACCCCGATGTGATCTTCCTGGCCGAGGCGTTCACCCGGCCCGCCATGATGCACACCCTGGGCGCGATCGGGTTCCAGCAGTCGTACACCTACTTCACCTGGCGTACGGGCAAGCGGGAACTCACCGACTACGTCACCGAACTGTCGGGCGAGGCCGCGTCGTACATGCGCCCGAACTTCTTCGTCAACACGCCCGACATCCTGCACGCCTATCTTCAGGACGGCGGCCGTCCGGCATTCGAGGTACGCGCGGTACTCGCCGCGACGATGGTGCCGTCCTGGGGCGTCTACGCGGGATACGAACTCCTGGAGAACGCCCCGGCAAAACCCGGGAGCGAGGAGTATCTGCATTCGGAGAAGTACGAGCTGCGCCCCCGGAACTGGGACGCGGCGGAGCGCGAGGGGCGCACCATCGCCCCCCTCATCACCACGCTCAACCGGATCCGGCGCCGCCATCCGGCGCTCCAGCAGCTGCGGAACATCCATTTCCACGACGCCGACAACGACTCCGTCATCGCCTACAGCAAGCGGTCGGGTCCGGGGTCGGACGTCGTACTGGTCGTCGTGAACCTCGACCCTCACCACACCCAGGAGGCAACGGTCTCGTTGGACATGCCGCGACTCGGCCTCGACTGGCACGAGACCGTGCCGGTGCGCGACGAGCTCACCGGAGAGATCTACCACTGGGGCAGGGCCAACTACGTGCGCCTGGAGCCGGGTGTGACACCCGCGCACATCGTCGTTCTGCGACCGTCCCCGCCGATCGGAGGGTCACCCACAACATGATCATCAATGAGCCCGTCCACGACTTGTTCGAGGACACTCCCGCGAAGGACCGTGACCCCGACTGGTTCAAACGAGCCGTCTTCTACGAGGTCCTGGTGCGCTCGTTCCAGGACAGCAACGGCGACGGCATCGGAGACCTCAAGGGCATCACCGCCAAACTGGACTACCTCCAGTGGCTGGGTGTCGACTGTCTCTGGCTGCCGCCGTTCTTCAAGTCACCGTTGCGCGACGGCGGTTACGACGTGTCCGACTACACCTCCGTGCTGCCCGAGTTCGGTGACCTCGCCGACTTCGTGGAGTTCGTCGACGCCGCCCACCAGCGCGGCATGCGCGTGATCATCGACTTCGTCATGAATCACACCAGCGACCAGCACGACTGGTTCCAGGAGTCCCGCAAGGACCCCGACGGGCCGTACGGCGACTACTACGTCTGGGCCGACGACGACAAGCAGTTCCCGGACGCGCGGATCATCTTCGTCGACACCGAGACGTCCAACTGGACCTTCGACCCGGTCCGCAAGCAGTACTACTGGCACCGCTTCTTCTCGCACCAGCCGGACCTCAACTACGAGAACCCGGCCGTCCGCGAGGAGATCATCTCCGCGCTGCGCTTCTGGCTGGACCTGGGCATCGACGGCTTCCGCCTCGACGCCGTGCCGTACCTCTACCAGGAGGAGGGCACCGACTGCGAGAACCTGCCGGCGACGCACGCGCTGCTGCGCGAGGTCCGGGAGATCATCGACACGCACTACCCGGACACCGTGCTCCTCGCCGAGGCCAACCAGTGGCCGGAGGACGTCGTCGACTACTTCGGCGACTACGCCAAGGGCGGCGACGAGTGCCACATGGCGTTCCACTTCCCGGTGATGCCGCGGATCTTCATGGCCGTACGGCGCGAGTCCCGCTACCCGGTCTCCGAGATCCTCTCCAAGACCCCGGCCATCCCGACCGGCTGCCAGTGGGGCATCTTCCTGCGCAACCACGACGAGCTGACCCTCGAAATGGTCACGGACGAAGAACGCGACTACATGTACGCGGAGTACGCCAAGGACCCGCGGATGCGCGCCAACATCGGCATCCGGCGCCGTCTGGCGTCGCTGCTGGACAACGACCGCAACCAGATCGAGCTGTTCACCGCCCTGCTGCTGTCGCTGCCCGGCTCCCCGATCCTCTACTACGGGGACGAGATCGGGATGGGCGACAACATCTGGCTCGGCGACCGCGACGCGGTACGGACCCCGATGCAGTGGACCCCGGACCGGAACGCGGGCTTCTCGTCCTGCGACCCCGGCCGGCTCTACCTCCCGACGATCATGGACCCGGTCTACGGCTACCAGGTCACCAACGTCGAGGCGTCGATGGCGTCGCCGTCGTCGCTGCTGCACTGGACCCGCCGCATGATCGAGATCCGGAAGCAGAACCCGGCCTTCGGTCTCGGCTCGTACACCGAACTGCCGTCGACGAATCCGGCGGTGCTCGCGTTCCTGCGCGAGGCGCCGTCGCAGGACGGCAACGGTGACGACCTGGTGCTCTGCGTGCACAACTTCTCACGCTTCGCACAGCCCACGGAGCTGGATCTGCGGGCCTTCAGCGGGCGCCACCCGGTCGAGCTGATCGGCGGGGTGCGCTTCCCGGCGATCGGGGACTGGCCGTATCTGCTGACCCTGGCGGGCCACGGCTTCTACTGGTTCCGGCTCCGTCAGGACCCCTCACCGGCCTGATGACGAACAAGTGCGGGGCGGTCGGTTACTGCCGCCCCGCACGGGGCACCCTCCACGACATCGAGTCCGACGAAGGACTTCCCACGCCGGGCGGGCCGTCGGTCCGTACGGACCATCCTGACCCGACACGTCCCGCACAGCCGGACTCCGTTGCCGTAATCCGGGACACTCTGCGCATCCTGTGGTGTGCCCCGGGGAAAGGACGCGATGCCATGTCGAAGGCTGCATCCACCCGGAGCTCACCACGTCCCGGAGCCGCGTTCCCGCCCGCCGGGGCCGAAAGACTGGTCGGCTCCCTCGCACCCCTGCTGCACGAGTGGCTGCCGCGACAGCGCTGGTTCGCCGGGAAGGGCCGCCCCATCACGGGCTTCTCGGCGGTCTCCGCCACCGAGCTGACGCCCCCCGGGACCGTCGCTTCCGGTGCCCCCGCCGGAGAAGGGCCCGGTGCCGGGGAAGGGCCGAGCCTGCTCCATCTGCTGGTGCGGGTCGAACAGCGCTCCACCCCCGAGCCGGACGCGCCGTCCGTCCCCGCACCGCCCACCGACGACTGCTACCAGCTCCTGCTGGGCGTACGGTCCACCCTGCCGCCCCGGCTCGCCGCCGCCCGCGTCGGCGTCGCCGCCAAAGGGCCGCTGACCGGCCGCGTCATCTACGAGGCACTGCACGACCCGGACCTCGCCGACCTGCTGCTGGAACGTTTGCGCACACCCTCCGTACTCGGACCGCTGCGCTTCGAGCGGGCCGTCGAGATCCCCGCCGGGCTGGCGCCCCGCCCGCTCGGCGCGGAGCAGTCGAACTCGTCCCTCGTCTACGGCGAGGAGTACATCCTCAAGATCCTGCGCCGGGTCTACCCCGGGGCCAACCCCGATCTGGAGCTGCCGCTGGCCCTGGCGGGCGAGGGCTGCCGCCGGGTCCCGTCGCCGGTGGCCTGGTTCGAGGCCGTGGGCGACGACAGCGGGCGTGAACCGCTGACGCTCGGGGTGCTCCAGCCGTTCCTCAAGGGGTCCGAGGACGGCTGGCAGCTGGCCCTGCGGGCGCTGGCCGCAGGCAGCCCCTTCACCGACGAGGCGCGGGCGCTGGGGCGGGCCACCGCCGAGGTGCACCTCGCGCTCGCCGCCGCGCTGCCGACCGTCACCCTCGGGCCGCAGCAGACGGCGAATCTGGCCGAGGCCATGTCCGGGCGGCTGGAGGCCACCGCGCAGGCGGTGCCGGCGCTCCTGCCGTACGTCGCCGGGCTGCGTACCGCCTTCGACGCGCTGGCCGGGCTGGGCCACGGGCACGGCGGCGGCCCCGGCTCCGGGGTCGCGCGCATCACCCGCGCCCAGCGGGTCCACGGGGACCTGCACCTGGGGCAGACACTGCGCACCCCGGACGGCGAGTGGTCGCTGATCGACTTCGAGGGCGAACCGGCCAGGCCGCTCACCGAGCGCCGCCGCCCCCAGCCCGCGGTGCGGGACGTGGCGGGCATGCTGCGCTCGTTCGACTACGCGGCCCGCTCCCACGAGCCGTGGAACCCCGGCTGGGCGGAACGCTGCCGGTCCGCGTACTGCGACGGCTACGCCGAGGCGGCGGGCGTCGACCCGCGCGAGGACGCGGCGCTGATGCGGGCGTACGAGACGGACAAGGCGGTGTACGAGGTGCTGTACGAGGCCAGGAACCGCCCCGACTGGCTGGCCGTCCCGATGGCGGCGATCCAGCGTCTGGCCGCCCACCGCCCCTGACACCGGCCTCGCCGAGACCGGCGGCCGTCGGCCACCGCCCGCCCACGATCCACGTCCGTGCCGCCCGGCACGGCCCGGTACCACCGCGTACCGGCCGCCCCGCCCGCAACCGGAGCCCGGTGGGCCGACCCGTCGGCCCACCGGCTCACCCGTTCCCCGTCGTCCCGCCGAGGAGGCAGCCCCGTGACCCCCCGCCCGCCGTCCGAGAACCCCTCAGAGCCACAGCCCCGGCGCCCCGCCGACGGCGTCCCGGCCCCGGCCGGCGAGACCGGACCTGCCGACGCGCGCCGTACCCGCGACGAGCCGCCGGGGAAGCGGACGCCGGGGACCGAGCCGGGCAAGCCCGGCAAGGCCGCGAAGTCCGGCAAACCCGCCAAGGCCGGCGGAGCGGCGAAGCCGGGGGGCTCCGGGAAGGCTCCGAAGGCGCGGAAGGAGCCGCGGCAGCCGCAGGGATCGGCACCGGCGCGCTCGGCGAGCCCGGCGCCCTCGGAGAGCCCCGCGAAGTCCGTGCGGGCGGCCGGGTCCGCGACGGGCGCCGCCGACGGGCCGGAGCCGAGCGCCGCCGGGCGTACCGACTCCACCGGAGCCCCGGGGTCCCGCGAAGGTGCCGGCCGCCCCGTCGTACAGCCCGCGCCGCCGCTCGCGGACGCCGACCGGTACCGGCTGCTCGGCGGGACGCACCACGACCCGCACGGTGTCCTCGGCGCCCACCCCGCCCGGGGCGGCGTGGTCGTCCGCGCGCTGCGCCCGTACGCGACGGCCGTGACGGTCGTCGGCACCGACCTGCGCGTCCCGCTGCACGACGACGGCGACGGTTTCTTCTCCGGACTGCTGCCGTGGCGCGAGGTGCCGGCGTACTCGCTGCTCGTGCGGTACGGCGCGGACGGGGCGGACGCCGACGAGGTCGAGACGCGGGACCCGTACCGCTTCCTGCCCACGCTCGGCGATCTCGACCTGCATCTCATCGGCGAGGGCCGGCACGAGGAGCTGTGGCGCGCGCTCGGCGCCCACCCGATGGTCCACCAGGGCGTCACGGGCACCCGCTTCACCGTCTGGGCGCCGAACGCGCAGGGGGTGCGGATCTCCGGGGACTTCAACTACTGGGACGGCACGGTCTATCCGATGCGTTCGCTCGGCTCGACCGGTGTGTGGGAGCTGTTCCTGCCCGGTGTCGGCGAGGGCGCGCTCTACAAGTTCGACATCACCCGGCCCGACGGATCGCACACGCTGCGCGCCGACCCGATGGCCCGCCGCACCGAGGTCCCGCCCGCGACCGCGTCGATCGTCACCGAGGCGCACCACGTGTGGCGCGACGAGGAGTGGATGGCCCGCCGCGCCGAACTGCCCGTGCACGAGGCGCCGTTCTCCGTGTACGAGCTGCATCTCGCCTCCTGGCGGCCGGGGCTGACGTACCGTCAGCTGGCCGTCCAGCTCCCGGCGTACGTGAAGGACCTCGGCTTCACCCACGTCGAGCTGATGCCGGTCGCCGAACACCCCTTCGGCGGTTCCTGGGGCTACCAGGTGACCGGCTTCTACGCCCCGACCTCCCGCATGGGCACGCCCGACGACTTCCGCTTCCTGGTGGACGCGCTGCACCGCGCGGGCATCGGCGTGATCGTGGACTGGGTGCCGGCGCACTTCCCGAAGGACGAGTGGGCGCTGGCGCGGTTCGACGGCAGGCCGCTGTACGAGCACGCGGACCCGTCCCGCGCCGAGCATCCGGACTGGGGCACGCTGGAGTTCGACTTCGGCCGCACCGAGGTGCGCAACTTCCTGGTCGCCAACGCCGTGTACTGGTGCCAGGAGTTCCACATCGACGGGCTGCGGGTCGACGCCGTCGCCTCGATGCTCTACCTCGACTATTCGCGCGAGGCCGGCCAGTGGACGCCGAACGAGCACGGCGGCCGGGAGGATCTGGACGCCGTCGCCTTCCTCCAGGAGATGAACGCGACGGTCTACCGCCGCTGCCCCGGGATCGTCACGATCGCCGAGGAGTCCACGGCCTGGGACGGGGTCACCCGGGCCACGCACCTGGCCGGGGCGGGCGGCTTCGGCGGGCTGGGCTTCGGCCTGAAGTGGAACATGGGCTGGATGCACGACTCCCTGGACTACGTCTCCAAGGAGCCGGTGCACCGCAAGTACCACCACGGCGAGATGACGTTCTCGATGGTGTACGCGTACAGCGAGAACTACGTCCTGCCGATCTCGCACGACGAGGTCGTCCACGGCAAACGGTCGCTGGTCTCCAAGATGCCCGGCGACTGGTGGCAGCAGCGGGCCGGCCTGCGGGCCTATCTCGCCTTCATGTGGGCGCATCCGGGCAAGCAACTCCTGTTCATGGGGCAGGAGTTCGCGCAGGGCGCGGAGTGGTCGGAGAGCCACGGCCCGGACTGGTGGCTCCTTGACCCGTCGTACGGGGCGGAGTCCGACCACCGGGGCGTACGGGACCTGGTGCGCGACCTGAACACGGTCTACGGCGGGACCCCGGCGCTCTGGCAGCGCGACACGGTGCCCGAGGGCTTCGCCTGGGTGGCGGGGGACGCGGCCGAGGACAACGTGTTCGCGTTCCTGCGCTTCGACGCCGAGGGCTCGCCGCTGCTCGCCGTCTCCCACTTCTCGCCGGTGGTACGGCACCAGTACCGCGTCGGGGTGCCGGACGGCGTCTCGGGCTGGACGGAGGTCCTCAACACGGACGCGGGCCGGTACGGCGGCGGGGACGTGTTCAACGTGGACACCCTCAAGCCGGAGGCGGTCCCGGCGCACGGCCGTCCGTCGAGCGTCCAGCTGACCCTGCCGCCGCTGGCGACGCTCTGGCTGAAGCCGGTGTGACCCGACCGGGAGGCCCGTGTGCGGGGTGGGCCGGTGTGATCCCCGGGCCGGTCCGGGCGGACCGGACCCGGGTCCACCGGGCCCGGCCCGCAGGACCGATCCCGCCGAGGCACGGCCCACCGGACACGCCCCGGGTTCCCGGCTCAGCAGCGCATGCTCGGCCGGGGACCCGGGGCGGTGTCGCACGGGTCCGCCCCGTGGTGGACGGACAGCGCCAGTGCGACGACCGTCACCAGGACGGCGAGGAGCGCCACCAGGATCCCGGCGACGGTCCGGTGGGCGCGCGGCCCGCTGCTTCTCGTACGGCGCATGTCTCCCCCGTCGGCTCCCCCCGGTGTGGACATGACGACCGTGCCCGTCCGGGGGCGGGGTTCACCCCCCGATGGCGCCGGTGGTGGCGCTCTCGTACGCGAGCCGGGGCGGAACGGTGACATTCCGTACGATGCCGAGTCGCTGCGTCGCCCGGGTCAGCGCCACGTACAGGTCGTTGATCCCGCGCGGGGAGCCGTCCAGTACGGCCTCCGGGTCCACGACGATCACCGTGTCGAACTCCAGCCCCTTCGCCTGCCGGGGGTCGAGCAGCACGACGGGCCGGGTGAGATCGGGGGCGACACCCCAGGAGGCGTCGGGGAGTTCGGCGGCGAGCGCGGGCAGCAGCGGGCCGGGCGCGATCACCGCGAGCCGTCCGCCGCCGCCGTGTTCCGCCGCGTACGAGGCCGCGTGTTCGACGGCACTCGCGGCGGCCGTACGGACCATGTCGTCCGGCTTGGCCTCCCGTACCCAGGGGCCGGTCCCGGTCGAGCGGACGGAGCGCGGCGGCTGGAAGGCCGGGTCCGCGAGCCGCCGGACCTCGGCGGCGACGGCCATGATCTCGGCGGGCGTACGGTAGTTGACGCCGAGCCGCGTGTGCTCCCAGCGCTCACCGACGTACGGCCGAAGGATCTGCCGCCAGGAGTCGCAGCCCGCCGCGTCGCCCGTCTGGGCCGGATCGCCGACCAGGGTCATCGAGCGGGCCGGGCAGCGGCGCATCAGCAACCGCCAGGCCATCGCGGACAGTTCCTGCGCCTCGTCGACCACGATGTGACCGAAGGCCCAGGTGCGGTCGGCGGCGGCACGTTCGGCGGCGCTGCGGGTGTCGGTCTCCTCCTGGCGGTCGGCGAGGCGTTCGGCGTCGATGAGGTCGTGCGCGAGGAGGACCTCGGCGTCCTCCTCGTCCTTGTCCTCGAACTCGTAGGTACGGGAGCCGTAGCTCAACTCCAGTACCCCTTGCGCGTATTCGATCTGTTCGCGGCGCTCCGCCTCGGCGGCGGCGCGCGCGGCGGCGTCGTCCTCGCCCAGCAGTTCGGCGGCCTCGTCCAGGAGGGGGACGTCGGCGTCGGTCCAGCGCGGGTCGCCGCCACCGGCCGGTCGGCGGATCAACTCGCCGTCGCCGTCCGGGAGATGGGTGGGCTCGGCCAGATAGTCGGTGAGGAACCGCTGCGGGGTGAGGGTGGGCCACAGCTCGTCGATCGCGGCGTGCACGGCCGGGCTGGTGGCGATGGCCTTGCCCAACTGCGCGATGTCGGCGGCGTCGAGGAGGTTCGGGCCGCCGTAGGGGTCGGCGCCGAGCCGCTCGGTGAGCTGTTCGGTGAGGGAGTCGATGACGGAGAACGCGAAGTGCGGCCGGGCGAGATTGTGCGGGAGACCGGCGTCGCGGGCACGGGCGCGGGCGTCCTCGGCCATCGCGCGGTCCAGGTACAGCGTGCCGTCGTCGTGCGCGATCTCGATGTGCGGATCGGGCACCCGCTGCCGGTCGCGGAGCGCGGCGGCCAGCGCGTCCGCCATCCGGGCACGGCCCTTGACGGCCGCGGCGGCGGGAGTGTCGGTCGCGGTCGCCCGTACACCGGGGAACAGCTCACCGGGGGTCGCCAGCAGCACGCCGGTCTCGCCGAGGGAGGGCAGCACCTCGCCGATGTACGCGAGGAACGCCGGGTTGGGGCCGACAATCAGCACGGCGCGACGGGCGAGCTGCTCGCGGTGCGCGTAGAGCAGATACGCGGCACGGTGCAGCGCGACGGCGGTCTTCCCGGTGCCGGGGCCGCCCTCCACGACGAGGATTCCCCGGTGCGGGGCGCGGATGATCCGGTCCTGTTCGGCCTGGATGGTCCGCACGATGTCGGCCATCCGCCCGGTGCGCGCGGAGTCGAGGGCGGCGAGCAGCACGGCGTCACCGTCGGGGTCCTCGTGACCGGTACGGGTGGTGTCGCCGAGATCCATGATCTCGTCGTGCAGCGCGGTGACCCGCCGGCCCTCGGTGGTGAGGTGCCGGCGGCGGCGCAGCCCCATCGTGGAATGACCGGTGGCGAGATAGAAGGGCCGGGCGACGGGGGCGCGCCAGTCGATGAGCAGCGGGGTGCGTTCGATGTCGTCCTGCCGTATTCCGATGCGCCCGATGTGATGGGTGGCGCCGTCCT
The DNA here is from genome assembly GCF_036327775.1 of Streptomyces sp. NBC_01498. Lineage (NCBI taxonomy): Bacteria > Bacillati > Actinomycetota > Actinomycetes > Kitasatosporales > Streptomycetaceae > Streptomyces > Streptomyces sp. NBC_01498. The sequence continues at coordinate 1,968,449 of NZ_CP109598.1, forward strand.
TGAGATCGATCCGGCCGAAACAGAGCCCGGATTCCACGGCATTGAGCGTGCTCACGCTGCCCGTGTGCTCGGCGACCCGTACGTCCCGTTCCACCATGGCCTGCCGACCCGTACCGACCTGCCCGGCGGAGGCGCGCACGGCGGCTTCGGCCTCTTCCCTGAGCGCGTCGAGACGCTCATGGAGGAGCGTGACGAATTGCTGTTCGTTCTGCAATTCCTCGGTTGACAATTCGGCCCCTGTCCGATAGTCTCTGCCTTGTTGACTTCTTCGACTTTCAGAGTGAGAAAGCCGAAACGCGAAACAGTCGAAACGCGAAACACCAAATATACGCAGAGCAATACCCCGGCCGTCAATTCGGTACCGGGGTATTTTTGTGCGCGTTTATAGGGGCGGGGCCGGGGGCGCGGGGTCAGAGCACGTCTTCGAGTTCCTGGAGGAGCCGGCGCCGGGGCCGGGCGCCGACCATGGACGCGACGGGCTCACCGTCGCGGAAGACGAGCAGGGTGGGCATGGCGAGGACGCCGTAGCGGTTCGTCGTCCCCGGGTTGGTGTCCACGTCCAGCTGGACGACCTTGAGGCGCCCCGCGGTCTCCGCGGCCACGGCACTGAGCACCGGCGCGAGCTGCCGGCACGGTGGGCACCAGTCCGCGGTGAATTCCACCAGCACCGGAAGGCCGGCCTCCAGCACCTCGCCGCCGAAGCTCTCGTCCGTCACCGCGGCGACGCCCTCTGCCTGGATCATCCGTCGTCTCCCTCGTCCACCCCGTGGGGTCCGGTCAGTTCGCACATCGGCTCCGGTACGGGCCCGGCGGCCCGGACCGCCTCGGCGCGGGCGAGCTGCTCGCCGACCAGGTCCCGTACCGAACCGAGCCGCCCGATCAGCTCGTCCAGCTCGGCGAGCTTGGCCCGGTAGACGTCGAGCGAGGCGGCGCAGGAGTCCCCGGCGGGATGCCCGGCCCGCAGACACTCGACGAACGGCCGCGTCTCCTCCAGACCGAACCCGAAGTCCTGAAGGGTCCGGATCTGCCGGATCAGCCGCAGATCGTCCTCGTCGTACGTGCGGTACCCGTTCCCCGCACGCCGGGCGGGCAGCAGCCCGCGCGACTCGTAGTAACGCAGGGCGCGGGTACTGGTCCCCGCCCGCTCCGCCAGCTCACCGATGCGCATGTCCCCGACGGTAATCCTTGACGCCGACGTCAAGGCAACGGCGGGGTTCGCGGGTCCGCCGCCCGGACCGCCGCCCGGACCGCCGCCCGGACCGTCACTCAGGCCGAAGCCGGGCGTCGTTGCAGCCGGGGCGTACTACATCGCACGTACTACGTTGCGCGTACTACGCGACACGTAGCATGATGGGCGCGCATCCCGGGGAGAGACCACCGGGACGGACCACCGGGACCGATCCCCACGGCTGGAGACCTCATGCGTACCAACGACGCCCAGATGCTTGTGCTGTGCGCACTGACGGACGGGCCACTGCACGGGTACGCCATCAACACGGCCATCGAGAAGCTGTCCGGCCGGCGACTGGGACCCGGGAGCCTCTACGGCGCCCTGGCCCGGCTGGAGGCACACCGGCTGGTGGAGCCCCTGGAAGGCACCGGCCGCCAACGGCCCGTCGGTCTCACCGCCGCCGGGCGGGAGTTGCTGGACCGGGAGGCACACTCCATGGCCCGCCTGTCCGGGCGGGTGTTCGAGAGCGCGGTCCCCGACGAGATCGGCTACCTCGACCGGGTCGCCGCCTCGGAGGCGGGGCGCTCGTACAAGACCGTCATGCTGGACGCGCTGGCCACCCGGCCCGGCCACACCGTTCTCGACCTGGGCTGCGGACCGGGCACCGACCTCACCACCCTGGCCACGGCGGCCGGCCCGTCGGGCAGGGTGATCGGCATCGACTCCAACCCGGAGATGGTCACGCGGGCACGTACCCGTACCGAGGAACTGCCCGCCGTCGACGTGTGGTTGGGCGACATCCACGCACTTCCGCTCGCGGACGGCAGCGTCGACCGCGCCCGGACCGACCGCGTACTCCAGCACGTCGATGACCCGGCACGGGCACTGGCCGAGATCCGGCGCGTCCTGCGTCCGGGCGGCAGGCTCGTGATGGGCGAACCGGACTGGGACTCGCTGTGCGTCGACCACCCGGACATCGAAACCGCCCGCGCGTACACCCGCCATGTGACGGACAAGGTCGTCCGCAACGGCGTCCTCGGCCGCCAACTCCCGCGCCTCGCCGCGGAGGCGGGCTTCTCGGTACCGACGGTCGCCCCGATGACATCCGTCTTCCGCGACGTCCGGTCGGCGGACCAGGTCCTCGGCCTCCAGCGCAACACCGAACGAGCCGTGGCCGCCGGCTATCTGTCCCCGGAGTCGGCCCGGGAATGGCTCGACCACCTCGCCTCGGGGCCCTTCCTCGCGACGGTGACGCTGTACGTGGTGGTCGCGGAGGCAACGGTGGGGACGTGAGGGGCCGGACCTCGCCGGCGGTTGCTCTCCGTAGTTAACTGGGCGTAAAATGTGGTGTGCCGGCGCTCTGACCCACACTGTGCGGAGGTAGGCATGGCCCGTGCCTGGGAGGCGGATCCGTCCGCCCTGTTCGAGAGGCGGCTCGGCAAGTCGCCGGAGGAGCTGGGGAATTCGGACGGGAACGACGAGTGCCCCGACATCTGGCGACTCGACAACGGTGATGTCGCCGTCATCGGACGAGACTTGACCAGCCATTACGCTCCGCTTCTGCCACAAGGCGTCACGCTTGCCGCCGACGAGCGTCTGGTCGTGATTCCGGGAAGCACCCTCCGCGCGGCGACGGCGGACATCGCCGATGTCTGAGCCGCATGTCCCCGTTCTCCTGCCGGAACAGGGCGAACGACTCGTCCGCGAGGAGTACCGCGCGGACTTCCGCGAACGCAGCGCCGCGCTCCGTCACGTCAACTCCTGGAAGCTGGAGCGACGGCAGCACTTCGAGGAGCAGGGCAGCCCGAGCCGCGACGCCCTGCGGCGCGGCGAATGGGAGGAGTCCCTGCGGCTCATGCGGGAGCGTGGTGACAGCCTCGCGGCGGCGGCCCGGCAGGAAGCGGCGCGCGGGCACGTCTTCCACCGTGTTCGCGTGGTCGAAGCGCCGCTGACTCCCTATGTCCAGTGGGAATTGCACTCCCTGCGGCAACAGGCCGGATTCGGCACGCGCGTGCGTGTGGTGAGCGCCGAATCCGTCGCGGCGGCGGAGGGGCCGCGGCCACTTCCGGAAGTGGTGATCCTCGGCGGCCGGACCCTCTTCAACGTTCTGTACTCGGGCACGGGGCATCCGCAAGGGGCGATCCGCTTCACGCGGCCCGACGTGGTCGCCGCGTGGGAGCACTTCGTCGCCTCTCTGTACGCGTCGGGCGAGGACATCGCGTCGTACTTCGCCCGGTCCGTCGCCCACCTCCCCGCGCCGACCAGCCGGACGGAGTAGACGATCAGCGCCCATGAGAACGAGGAGCGCCCCGGCCGGCCGGCGAACGAACTGTCGGGGTCGTCGCGCGATGTCGTACAGGCCGGGAGCGTCAGCGGCGGCATCCACTTCCATCGGGCCTCCCACGGGGACGACGGAACTCCGGCCCCGGGCCCCCGTCAACTCCCCGCCGACGCATCCGGTTTCGTCAACCGGGTTCAGGAACTCGACCAGCTGAACGCGGTCGTCCCGGGCGAGGACGGTGCCCCGCTCGTCATCTCCGTCTGCGTCATCGCGGGCACCGCCGGAGCGGGCAAGACCTCGCTCGCGCTGCGCTGGGCGCACCAGGTGCGACAGCGTTTTCCGGACGGGCAGCTCTACGTCAACCTGCGCGGGTACGACCCCGGGGAGCCGGTGATCGCCCAGGAGGCGCTGCACCGGTTCCTGACCGCCCTCGGTGTCCGGGCCGGGTCGGTGCCGCAGAGTCTCGACGCGGCGGCGGCTCTCTACCGCTCGCTGCTGGCGGACCGCCGGATGCTCGTGGTCCTGGACAACGCGGCGACGGTCCGGCAGGTCCGTCCGCTGCTCCCGGGCGGGGCGGGCTGTCTGGTCCTCGTCACCAGCAGGAGCCGGCTCTCCGGGCCGGCCGTCCGCGACGGCGCCCGCAGGATCACGCTCGGGACACTCCCCCAGGAGGAGGCGGTGGCACTGCTGCGCACTGTCACCGCCGGCTACCGCCCGGCGGACGACCTGGAGAAGCTCACCGAACTGGCCGATCTCTGCGCCCGGTTGCCACTGGCGCTGCGGATAGCGGCCGAGCGCGCGGCAAGTCGGCCACATCTGCGCCTGGACGACCTGATCAACGACCTGCGGGACGAGTCGGCCCTCTGGGACGCGCTGAGTACGGGTGACGACGAGGAGGCGGAGGCCGTCCGCAGCGTCTTCGCCTGGTCCTACCGGGCTCTGCCGGAGCAGGCAGCCAGGCTGTTCCGTCTGCTCGGTCTGCATCCCGGTCCGGAGTTCGGGATCCAGGCCGCCGCCGTCCTCGCCGCTCTTCCCGTTCCGCGGACGCGGCAGTTGCTCGACTCGCTGGTCAACGCCCATCTGCTGGAGCAGCGGGCGCCCGACCGGTACGAGTTCCACGATCTCCTCCGCGCGTACGCGAGCGACCAGGCCCACCACGAGGACCCGGCCGGGGAGCGGGAGACCGCGCTGCACCGCCTGCTGGACTGGTATCTGTACGGCGCGGATGCCGCCCAGAGCTGGATCAACCCGGACGAACGCCACGTGCCCCTCCCGCCGTCGGACGGTGTGCCCGCCGTGGCGTTCTCCGACTACGGCTCCGCGATCGACTGGGCCGGACGCGAACACACCAACCTCCTTCGGGCGATCCGCGCCGCAGCCGGAACGGACGACCGGAGGACCTGCCGGCTCGCGGTGGCCTCGTGGAACGCCCGTCCCTCGTCGGCACCGGTCGGCGAGTGGCTGACGGTGGGCGACCTGGCGCTGAACGCGGCCCGCCGGTCGGGCGACCGGAACACCGAAGCCCTGCTCCTCACCCAGCTGGGCAAGGACCATGTGCGGGTGGACCGGCCGGCCGAGGCGCTGGAGTTCCACCGGCGCGCACGCCGGATCCGCCATGAGACGGGCGATGCCGCCGGCGAGGCGACAGCGCTGAACCTGATCGGCCTCGTCCACCTGCGCACCCGCCAACTCACCTCGGCGGCTGAGCACTTCACACGGGCAGTGCGGCTCTTCCAGCAGGCGGGGTCGCCGTCGTGGGAGGCGATCGCGCTGTCCAACCTGGCATCCGCCCACAACAGCGCCGGACTCCTCGTGGAGGCGTCGTCCGTCGCCCGCGAAGCCCTGGCCGCGCACCGTGCACTGGGCAATCCACGAGGTGAGGGGAACATCCTGCGGGTCGTGAGCTGCCTCCAACTGGAGGACGGGCAGCCGCAAGAGGCCCTGCGCTCGGCCCAGCGGGCGATGGACATCGCGCTCGCCCTCCGCGACGACCGGCTGGAGGGCTTCTGGCTCCTCGCCCTCGGCGACGCCCAGCGCTCCCTCGGGACGTACGACGACGCCCTCGTCTCCTACCAGCGCTCGGCCGTGCTCCACCGCAGGCTCGGCAACCGCAGCCGGGAGGCGCTCGCCTGGTACGGGACCGGGCTGACGTATCGCGGGCTCGGGCGGCACGCGGAAGCCGGGCGGTTCCACCGGCGGGCCGCCGTGGTCCACCGCGAGTTGGGGGACGGGTGGCAGGAGGCCGTCGCGCTCGACGGGCTCGCCGGAGCCGTCGCGGCGGACGACCCGGAGGCCGCCGCCCGGCACTGGGCGGGCGCGCGGGAGTTGGTCCGGAGGTACGACGACCCGCGTGCCGTCGCCCTGCGCCGCCGTGTCGAGGCGGCGCTCGGTGAGGTCTGACGACAGACTCCCGCGCGGCACGGCCCCGGCCCCGGCCCCGGGTGAGGGACCTACGGCCGGGGCTTCTGGTCCGGGAGTTCCGGTTCGAGGCTTCGGGAATTCAACGCGCCGGGGACATTGACGGGGTGTCGGGGTTCATCTAAACAACGAAGGTGAGAGCGCTCTCAGCAGGGCTCTCGCCGCAGCCAGAGCCGGACACATCTCGGCACCATCCGCACCGGAGGTGTTCCTTGAGAACGAGCCGCACCAGCAGCCGCACCGGAAGAAGACCCCGTACGCCTCTCCTCGCCGCCCTGCTCGCGATGACCGTCGCCGTCGCCGGGCTCGTCGGGCTGTCCAGCGCCGGGACGGCGCGGGGCGACGTACCGCCCGCGCCCGGCTGGAACCTTCAGTGGAGCGACGACTTCAACGGGAGCAGCGGCGCGCCCCCGTCCGCCGCGAACTGGCAGATCGACACCGGGCACGGTTACCCCGGCGGCCCCGGCAACTGGGGCACCGGCGAGATCCAGAACTACACCGCGAACGCCCAGAACCTGAGTCTCGACGGCGGCGGGAACCTGCGGATCACCCCGCTCCGGGACGGTGCGGGCAACTGGACGTCCGCCCGGGTCGAGACGAAGCGCGCGGACTTCAAGGCACCGGCGGGCGGCACCCTGCGCATCGAGGGCCGGATTCAGATGCCGAACGTGACCGGCGCCGCCGCCTCCGGCTACTGGCCCGCCTTCTGGGCCCTCGGCGCGCCCTACCGGGGCAACTACTGGAACTGGCCCGCCATCGGCGAGTTCGACATCATGGAGAACGTCAACGGCATCAACTCCGTCTGGGCGGTGCTGCACTGCGGCGTCAACCCCGGCGGCCCGTGCAACGAGACCACCGGCCTCGGCGCCAACCGCCCCTGCCCCGGATCGAGTTGCCAGTCGGCCTTCCACACGTACCGCTTCGAGTGGGACCGTTCCAGCTCGCCCAACGCGCTGCGCTGGTACGTGGACGACCAGCTCTACCACACCGTCACCCAGAACCAGCTGGACGCGACGACGTGGACCAACATGACCAATCACGCGGGGTACTTCATCCTGCTCAACGTCGCGATCGGCGGGGCGTTCCCCGACGCGCTCGGCGGGCCGACACCGACGGCGGCCACCGTGCCGGGGCGGCCGATGCTCGTCGACTACGTCGGCGTCTGGACCCGTGGCGGCGGCTCCGGCCCGACCGACCCGCCCACCGACCCGCCGTCCGGCTCCTCTCAGTTGTACGCGCGCACCGGTGGCGGCCTCGGTGACGCCGCCGCGTCCGGCGCGAACGCCACCGTCGTCTCGGCGGGCGGCGTCAACCGCGACGGGACGCCGTACAACCCGCAGGTCTTCACCTCCGGCGGCATCACCCGCGCCTACAACGGCGGGGCGACCCAGTTCGACCTCTTCGCGGACTCCGGTACGGCGGTGGGCAACGGCCAGCAGGTGCGGGTGAGTTACGACCGTACGGGCGACGGCAGCTGGGACCGTACGGAGACGTACCACTACTTCGCGACGGACCCGGTGCCCGGCTTCGAGCACTACACGCAGGCCGGCGGACTGAAGGCGTCGACCGGTTCGCACGGGAACCTGGTCAACGGGAAGGTGCGGATCGAGGTCTGGAACGCCATCGGCAACGGCGCGGGCACGCTCGGCATCGGCAACCAGTCGGTGGTCCGTATCCCGTACGGCTGAGACGACCGACCGGTCCACGCCGCGGGCTCCGCACACTCCGTGCGGGGCCCGCTGCCGTGCGTACCGGACAAACGGGGGTACCCGCCAAGTCCGGGAGCGCGGACGGCAGAAGTGCTCCGAACCTGGGGTGGGCGGAGTCGTGATGACGCATTCGCACGAGAACCGGCACGGGTGGCGCTGGTGGCTGGACCGTTGGTGGGTGGCGGTCCCACTGACGTTCCTCCTCATGACGGGGATACGTCTGCTGACCGACCGGGACGGCGGCCTGTTCGACGCGGCGATGGGCGCCTTGATCTACACGGCGCTGCTCACGCCGACAGCCATCTGGCGCCGGCGCAAGGACGCCCGTGCGCTCGGCGCGGACCCGGACCGGGTGCCCGACCTCGACCGGCGCATCCAGAAGGAGGACGTGCCCGAAGACCCGGAGGAACGCCGGGAGATGGCGGTCCTGGTACGGCGCCGTGAGGAGCAGCTGCGTCCGACGGGCCGGTGGGGTCTCCCGGTGACGGGGGTGGGAGCGGTCCTGCTCATCGTCCTCTTCCTGCTGCTGGGAGAGGTGGTCGCGGCAGCCGTCGTCGTGGTGGTCGCCGCCCTGTTGGTCCTGGTGGCGCTGTGGAACCGCCGCCTCTTCGCGCGGTACGCGCGGCTGACGGAGCGGCTGGGCGCGACCTCGGGCACCCGGCACGACGACATGAGGCACCGGGCATGAGCGGCACCGTGAACCGCGACAACGACCCGGGCGGCACCGACGACACGACCGGCCGGGGCGGGGCCTCGTGGTCGGAACGGCCCGCGCTCCCGGGGGCTCTGCTCGTGGTTCTGCTGGTGCTGTGCGGAGTGGGTCTGGGTGTCGGGGACGGGGGTGCGACCACCGTCGTCGTCGCCGGGGTGCTGGTACCCCTGATCGTCGGCTGCTGCTTCCTCCTGGTGCGGGCCGTGAACCGCGGGTCCGCACGCGAGAGCGGGGTGCCGTACGCGAGCTTCGTTTCCCTGTCGCGGCGCATACGCAAGGGGGACATCCCCCGGGACCCGTCGGAACGGACCGCGATGCGGCGGCTGCTGGCGAAACAGCGCCCGGCGACAGCCAGGCTGTGGCGGTTCCGCTGGATGTTCGTCGCGCTGGGCGCGGTCTTCCTGCTCAATTCCGTACCGAGGTTCCTGGAGGGCGAGTTCCTGACCGGAACGCTGCTTCTGCTGGGCGCGCTGGGGCAGTTCGCCCAGCCCTTCGCGCAACGGGACACGTTGCGGCGGCTGGACCGCGCGGAGGCCGGCCTCGATGCCGCCGACCACGGTGCCCGGTAGGCCCGGACCCGGGACGAGGAGACACAAGTGACCGGCCCGTACGGACGTCTCCGTACGGGCCGGTCATCGTGGGCCCGGGGAGCAGGGGGATCTGCTCCCGGCCCTGGTCGGGCGGTGATACGTGGTGGTGCCGGTCCTCAGACCTTCGCGGGTGTCTCGTCGCGCGGGTCCGGGGCCTCCGACGGCCCGTCGGACTCCTTCGTGAGACTCGGCCGCTCGTCCGCCCCGTGGTGGTCGTCGACCAGGGTCTTCTCGTCGAACGGAATCCGGCCCGCCAGCACCTCGTCCACCCTGGCCCGGTCGATCTCCTTCGTCCACGTACCGACGAGGAGCGTGGCCACCGCGTTGCCCGCGAAGTTCGTCAGGGCGCGCGCCTCGCTCATGAAGCGGTCGATGCCGACGATCAGGCCGACGCCGTCGACCAGTTCGGGCCGGTGCGACTGGAGGCCGCCCGCCAGGGTCGCCAGGCCGGCGCCGGTGACACCCGCCGCGCCCTTCGACGCGATGATCATGAAGACCAGGAGGCCGATCTGCTCACCGATGGAGAGCGGGTCGCCCATCGCCTCGGCGATGAAGAGCGAGGCCATCGTGAGGTAGATGGCGGTGCCGTCGAGGTTGAAGGAGTAACCGGTCGGCACGGTGATGCCGACGACCGGCTTGCTGACACCCAGGTGCTCCATCTTCGCGATCAGACGCGGCAGCGCCGACTCCGACGACGAGGTGGACAGGATCAGCAGGAACTCGCGCCCCAGGTACTTCAGCAGCGCGAAGAGGTTGACGCCGGTGACGAACTTCAGGAGCGCGCCGAGGACCACGAAGACGAACAGCGCGCAGGTCACATAGAAGCCGATCATGATGACCGCGAGCGACTTCAGCGCGTCCACGCCGGTCTCGCCGACCACCGCCGCGATGGCGCCGAACGCGCCGACCGGGGCCGCCCACATGATCATCGCGAGGATGCGGAAGACCAGGCGCTGGATGTGCCCGATGCCACGGAGGATCGGCTCGCCGGTGGAGCCCATGGCCTGGAGCGCGAAGCCCGCGAGCAGCGCGACGAGCAGCGTCTGGAGGACCTCGCCCTCGGTGAAGGCGGAGACGAGCGTGGTCGGGATGATGCCGACCAGGAACTCCGCGGTCGTCTCGGCGTCGCCGTTGACCTGCGCGGCGCCGACGTCGGCCGTGGCCTGGGTGATGTGCAGGCCCGCGCCGGGCTCCAGGATGTTGCCGACGACGAGGCCGATGGCCAGCGCGACGGTCGACATGACCATGAAGTAGCCGAGGGCCAGACCGCCGACGGCGCCGACCTTCGCGGCCTTGCGGACCGATCCGACGCCCAGCACGATGGTGCAGAAGATGATGGGGGAGATCATCATCTTGATGAGATTGACGAAGCCCGTTCCGATGGGCTTCAGCTCGACGGCCACCCCCGGGGCAGCGAATCCGACCACGATTCCGAGAACCACTGCGGCGATCACGGCCAGATACAGATAATGGGTACGGTCCCGAGTAGCGGCCACGGGTCCTCCTTGACTCGTTTGTCCCTACATGACCGTCCTCGTCCCGAGGGGGTCCCGGCGACTATCCACCAGCCTGTGACCCCGGTCACCCTTACGTGCATTTCGTTCATACGATTTCGGCCAGGCAGACTTGTGCCATGCAGCTACCCCGTCCCCGCAGCCTCGCGGGCCAGCTCTTCGCGATGCAGGTCGTGCTGGTCGCCGCGGTCGTGGCCGGATGCGCGCTGTTCGCCTACTTCACCGACCGGGCGCAGGCCGAGGAGACCGCGAAGCGCCAGGTGACGGCCACGGCGCGGGCGATGGCGGACTCCCCTTCCGTACGGGAGGCGATCAGGTCCGCCGACCCGTCGGCCACCCTCCAGCCGTACGCGGAGCGCGTCCGTGTGGACACCGGCGTGGACTTCGTGACGATCATGCGGCCGGACGGGACGCGCTGGACCCATCCCGATCCGGCACTGATAGGGCTGCCCTTCATCGGCACCACGGCGCCCGCGCTGCGCGGCGAGACCTTCACCGAGACCTACACCGGCACCCTCGGGCCCTCCACCCGCGCCGTGACGCCGATCGTGGACGGCGGGCGGATCACGGGTCTGATCAGTGTCGGCATCACCGTGGACCGGATCTCCAGCCAGTTGGAGGGGCAGGTGCAGGTCCTGGCGCTGGCCGCCGGGGGCGCGCTCGTGCTGGGCGGTGTGGGCACGTACGTGATCAACGCGCGGCTGCGCCGGCACACCCACGGCATGAACGCCGCCGAGCTGAGCCGGATGCACGACTACCACGAGGCGGCGCTGCACGCCGTGCGCGAGGGGCTGCTGATGCTGGACGCGCGGGGCGGGATCGCGCTGATCAACGACGGCGGCCAGGAACTCCTCGGTCTGGACGACAGCGCCGTGGGCCGCACCATCGACGAACTCGGGCTGCCCGCGCCGCTCGTCGGCGCGCTCCTCGCGTCGGAGCCGCGTGTGGACGAGGTGCATATGACGGCCGACCGGATCGTGGTCGTCAGCACCCGTCCGGTGATCGGCGGCGAGCGGCGCGGCACGGTCGCGACGCTCCGGGACCACACCGAACTCCAAGCACTGTCGGGCGAGTTGGACTCGGAGCGGGGGTTCACCCAGGCGCTCCGCTCGCAGGCGCACGAGGCGGCGAACCGGCTGCACACGGTCGTGTCGCTGATCGAGATGGGGCGGGTGGACGAGGCGGTGGAGTTCGCGACGGCGGAGCTGGAACTGGCGCAGGTGCTCACGGACCGGGTCGTCGGCGCGGTCGCCGAGCCGGTGCTGGCGGCGCTGCTGCTGGGAAAGGCGGCGCAGGCCAACGAGCGGGGCGTGGAGCTGGTGCTGGCGGAGGACAGCCGGATGGACGACGGGGTGCTGCCGCCGTCGCTGGCCGCCCGCGACCTGGTGACGATCCTCGGCAATCTGATCGACAACGCGGTGGACGCCGCGCGGGGCACCGACGAGTCGCGGGTCACGGTCACCGCGCGGGTGCGGGACAGCGAATTGCTGCTGCGGGTACGGGACACCGGGCCGGGGGTCGCGCCCGGTGACATGGAGGAGGTGTTCCGGCGCGGCTGGTCGACCCGGGGCGCGGGGCGCGGACTGGGCCTGGCCCTGGTACGCCAGGCGGTGCACCGGGCGCGCGGCACGGTGGAGCTGACGCCGGGGCGGGACGGCGGTGCGGTGTTCACCGTACGGCTGCCGCTGGGCGCGCGTACGCGTACGGATACCGGTGCGGGGGCGGGGGCCGGTGCGGGTGTGGGCTCGGATACCGGTGCGGGTGCGGCTTCGCGTACGGGGGCGGAACCCGGTCCGCGTACGGACACGGGCAGGGGTGCGGGTGTGGATAGCGATCCGCGTAAGGAGACGGGGGCGGGGGCCGGCCCGCGCAAGGAGGCGGGTGTGGATCCCGGACCTCGTACGGACACGGGCAGAGGTGCGGGTTCCGGCCCGCGTACGGACACGCGCAGGGGTACGGGTGTGGATAGCGATCCGCGTAAGGAGACGGGGGCGGGCACCAGCACGGGTGCGGCTCCTCGTACGAGCGCCGGTTCCGCTGCGGATCGCGCGACGGACCCGGCCCCGGAGGCGGACGCCGCCCCGGCGAACCCGACGCCGCCGATGGCCGGTGCCGGGACAGCGGCCACCGCGAACCCGGCGCCGCCGACAACGACCGGTGCCGCGACCGACGGTGGGGAGCACGGCGGATCATGACCCGCACTCCGAACGCCGGTGCCCCGCGCCTTATCCGTGTGCTCGTCGTCGAGGACGACCCGGTCGCCGCCGACGCCCATCAGCTGTACGTGGGCCGCGTGCCCGGCTTCGAGGTGGCCGGGGTCGCGCACTCCCGCGTCGAGGCGGGCCGGGTGCTGGAGCGCACGGACATCGACCTGATCCTCCTCGACCTGTATCTCCCCGACGGGCACGGCCTCCAACTGCTCCGCGGTCTGCGGGCCGCCGGCCACCACGCGGACGTCATCGCGGTCACGTCGGCGCGCGATCTGACCGTCGTACGCGAAGGGGTGTCGCTGGGCGTCGTGCAGTACGTACTGAAGCCCTTCGCCTTCGCGACCCTCCGGGACCGGCTCAGCCGTTACGCGGAGTTCCGGGCCGCCGCCGGTGAGGCCAGCGGGCAGGACGAGGTGGACCGGGCGCTCGGCGCGTTGCGGGCGCCCCAGCCCGCGTCGCTGCCGAAGGGGCTCAGCGGCCCGACGCTGGAGTCGGTGACGCGGGCGCTGCGCGACGCGCCGGAGGGGCTGACCGCCACCGCGGCGGCGGCCGGTCTCGGTATCTCCCGGATCACCGCGCGCCGCTACCTGGAGCATCTGGTGGGCGCGGGTCAGGCGGACCGCAGCCCCCAGTACGGCCAGATCGGCCGCCCCGAGCTTCAGTACCGGTGGATCGCCTCCGGCCGGTAGCGGGTACCGGACAGCCGGCCCGGCACCGAGCACCGGTCGCCGCCCCGGTGACGACGCCCGTCAACGACGCCCCGGATGGAGTGCGTTGACCCCGTCTCGCCCACGCACGGGTCCCGGCGTACGGTGCCGCCCGCCCGCGTCCCCCGCATACCCCGCGTCCCCGTCCACATACCCACCCGCGCCCACGGCGCCCGGCGGTGCGCGGGACCCCCGCGCCGTGAACAATGCCGTCATGACTGTTCTCGGCGCCGTCTTCCGCCCCCAACTGCCCCCCGAACGACTCCGCGACCTCGCCCGCGTCGCGGACGACGCGGGCCTCGACGAGCTGTGGCTCTGGGAGGACTGCTTCCTGGAGAGCGGTATCGCCAGCGCCTCCGCCGCCCTCGCCTGGACGGAGCGGCTGCGCGTCGGGGTCGGTCTGCTCCCCGTACCCCTGCGCAACGTCGCGCTGACCGCCATGGAGGCCGCGACCCTGCACCGGCTGTTCCCGGGGCGGGCCCTGCTCGGCGTCGGCCACGGCGTACAGGACTGGATGGCGCAGACCGGCACCCGTGTCGAGTCGCCCCTGACGTTGCTGCGTGAGCATCTCGTGGCGCTGCGCGCGCTGTTGGCAGGTGAGCGGGTGACCACCGACGGGCGGTACGTGACACTGCGGGATGTCGCGCTCGACTGGCCGCCGTCCAACTCCCCCACCCCTCCCGCCGTGTTCGCCGGTGCCACCGGGCCGCGCACGATGCGGCTGACGGGCGAGGCCGCCGACGGCACGATCCTCACCGGCGGCACGTCGCCCGCCCAGGTACGCCGGGCCCGCCAACTCATCGCCGAGGGGCGGGAGTCGGCCGGACGCACCGGCAGCCATCCGGTCGTCGTGTATCTCCACACGGCGACCGGCCCGGACGCCGCCGCGCGGCTGCGCGCCGAACTGGACTCCCTGGGCGAGGGGACCGATGTCTGGGGCCCCGACGGTCCGCACGGGGTCGCGGGCTCGGCCGGCGACATCGCCGGGGTCGTACGGGACTTGGCGGAGGCCGGCGCGGACACGGTGGTGCTCCAGCCGACGGCCGACGAACCGGACCCGGAGGGCTTCGTACGGTTCACTGCCGCCGAGGTCCGTCCGCTGGTGCCGCGCGCGGAGCACACGCCGGAGTGATCCGCCGTGGCCCGTAGGAGTGGGCGGTGCACGGGGATTGACCTTCCGATTGGCCCGGTCCTACGGTCGCCGGGCAGCTCTTCGCGGCAAACCGAGGAGGTCGTGCCCGTGCGCCCCACCGCCCCACTGATCCTCGTCACGGTCCTCGCCGCCGGTGCTCTCACCGCGTGCGGTGGCGGTTCCGGCAGCGATCCGGACACCGTCAAGGTGGCCTACAACAGATCGACGGACAACAAGATCCGCTTCAAGGACACCTATCTGGAGTCCGTGAAGAAGGAGTTCGAGAAGGCCAATCCGGGCAAGAAGGTCGAACTGATCCCGATCCAGGCCCCGGACAACGACTACGCCACCAAGGCGCAGCAGATGATGCGCTCCCCGAAGACCGCGCCCGACGTGGTCTACGAGGACACCTTCCGGATCAACTCCGACATCAAGGCGGGCTATCTCCGGCCGCTGGACGAGTACTTGGAGAAGTGGGACACCTGGGACCAGTTCGTGGACACGGCGAAGTCGGCCGCGAAGGCGGAGGACGGCAAGACGTACGGCGTCCCGGACGGCACCGACACCCGCGGTCTCTGGTTCAACAAAAAGATCTTCGCCGAGGCGGGTCTGCCGGCCGACTGGCGGCCCCGGAACTGGGCCGAGGTCCTGGACGCCGCGCGCACCGTCAAACGCGAGGTGCCGGAGGCGATCCCGCTCAACGTCTACACCGGCAAGGGCCCCGGCGAGGCCGCGGTGATGCAGGGCTTCGAGATGCTGCTGTACGGCACGGGCGCGGACCCGCTGTACGACCCGGCGGAGAAGAAGTGGGTCGCGGGCGGCAAGGGCTTCGAGGACGCGCTGGAGTTCGTACGAACCGTGTACGCCGAGAAGTTGGGGCCCGACGTCTCCGACGCGCTCGATCCCAACATCGGTACGCGCGTGGCGACGGAGTTCTTCCCCGAGGGCAAGCTGGCGATCTCGCTGGACGGTTCCTGGATGGGTCAGAACTGGATCAACGAGGGCCCCAAGGAGTGGCCCGAGTGGTCCACCGAGCTGGCGCAGGCGCCGATGCCGACACAGAACGGGCAGGCACCCGGCAGTGTGTCGATGTCCGGCGGCTGGGCGTGGTCGATCCCGCAGAAGTCCCAGAACCCGGATCTCGCCTTCGAGTTCATCAAGACGCAGCAGACGAAGGAGAACGCCGTCGAGTGGGACGTCGTCGGCGCGCAGATCGCCGTCCGCAAGGACGTGGCGGCCGACCCGGGGTATCTGAAGTCGATGCCCGGGATCGACTTCTTCACCCAGTTGGTCGAGGTGACGCACTACCGTCCCGCGCTCCCGGTGTATCCGCAGGTGTCGTCCGCCATCGGTGAGGCGATGGAGTCGGTGACGACGGGGGACGCGTCGGCGGCGGAGGCGGCGAAGGCGTACGACGAGCAGGTGAAGACGATCGCGGAGGGCGCGGTGGTCGAGAAATGAGCCCGGCCGGGGTGGGCTCGGGGAAAGCGGTGACGGCGGCGCCGCGCGTCGTGACGCCGTGAGCGCGGTCGGCGCGCACGGCGGTGGCGGGGTGGAGAAGGCTCCCAACGGCGGTCGCGTGGGCGGCCGTTCGCCCCGCTCCGGCCGGGACGGAACGAAAGGCCGCGGGGGGAACGGACACGGAGAGAACGGGCACGGACAGAACGGGCGGGCGAGGGCCGAACCCGGGACGTACGGGCGTGGGGCGCGGGCGCTGCGCTGGCTGCCGCTGGCCCCGGCGACCGTCCTGCTGCTCCTCTTCCTCGCCGGGCCGATCGGTTACTGCGTCTGGATCGCCTTCACCAACACGCAGTTGACCGGCTCGTCCACGTCGGACTTCGTCGGCCTGGACAACTTCCGGCGCGCCTTCGCGGACGACAACTTCCGCAACGCGGTCTGGCTGACGCTGGTCTTCACCGTCGTCTCGTCCATCCTCGGCCAGAACACGATCGGGCTGGCCCTGGCCGGTCTGATGCGGGCCGCGTCACGGCCGGTGCGGACCCTGACGGGCGCCGTCGTGATCGCGGCGTGGATCCTGCCGGAGATCGTCGCGGCGTTCCTGCTGTACGCGTTCTTCCGCCGCGAGGGAACGCTCAACGCGATCCTGGACTGGCTCCAACTGCCCTCCCAGAACTGGCTGTTCACCCTGCCGATCCTGGCCGTGTCGTTCGCCAACGTGTGGCGCGGCACGGCGTTCTCGATGCTGATCTACTCCGCCGCGCTGTCCGAGATCCCGAAGGACATCACGGAGGCGGCGGAGGTCGACGGCGCCAGCGGGGCACGGCGGCTGTGGCACATCACCCTGCCGATGATCCGGCGCTCCATCGGTACGAACCTCATGCTCAACACGCTCTCCACGCTGTCCGTCTTCGGGCTGATCTGGGCGATGACGCGCGGCGGGCCGGGCAATCGCAGCCAGACGCTGCCCGTGTTCATGTACGACACGGCGTTTCTCAAGAGCCTGATCGGTTACGGCACGGCGGTCGCGCTGCTGCTGCTTCTCGTGGGCGCGCTGTTCTCGGTGGTCTATGTGCGTCTGCTCAAGGTGGAGGTGTGATGAGGCGCGCCACTCGCGTCCGGCTCGCCTCGGACGCCGCGCTCGTCGCGGTCGCCGCGGCCTTCCTGCTCCCGTTGCTGTGGCTGCTGCTGTCGTCGCTCGACGCGGAGGCGGATCTGCGGGTACGGCTGCCGTCGTCGCCGACGACGGAGAACTTCGGTGCCGTTCTCACCGACGAGATCACGTTCACACCGATGCTCAACAGCCTTCTGCTGTGCGGCAGTGCGACGCTGCTGACGGTGGCGTGCGCGGCGCTGGCGGCGTATCCGCTGTCCCGTTACCGCTCACGGTTCAGCCGCCCGTATCTGCTGACGATCCTCTTCACCACCTGTCTGCCGATCACCGCGATCATGGTCCCGGTGTACGGGCTGTTCGTCCAGGTCAATCTGGTCGACACGATGCACGGCACGGCGCTCTTCCTCGCGACGTCCCAACTGCCCTTCTCCATCTGGCTGATGAAGAACTTCATGGACGGTGTCCCGACGGTCCTGGAGGAGGCGGCGTGGACGGACGGGGCCTCGATGCTCCAGACGCTGGCCCGGATCGTGCTGCCGCTGATGGGGCCGGGGACGACGGTCGTGATGATCTACACGTTCATCCAGCTCTGGGGAAACTTCTTCGTCCCCTTCATGCTGCTGCTCACCCCGGACCAACTGCCCGCGTCCGTCTCGATCTTCACGTTCTTCGGCAACTACGGGTCGGTGGTCTACGGCCAGCTCGCGGCGTTCTCGATCCTCTACTCCACACCGGTACTGCTGCTCTACATCCTGATCTCGCGCCGGCTGGGCGGCGGCTTCGCGCTCGGCGGTGCGGTGAAGGGCTGAGGCAGTCAACTCAGCTGCGCGCGGGCCGATTTCGGACGCGGCTGAACCATGAGGCAGGTGGAACACGTCCTTCCCCACACAGTTCGCCGTAGTCGAACAAGGGGAGAAGCACCATGGAACAGCGCCGGACCGCCGTCACGACGACCGAATTCGCCTGGGACGCGGTCGAGTTGCTGGCCCACGCGGTACGGCACGCGGCCGAACGCCCGAGCCCGGCGGTCGGCACGGAGCATCTGCTGGTCGCGCTGCTCGGCGACACCGAGGAGCCGGGAGCCGCGCTGGTGCCCGGCGGCCGGGAGTCCGGCGCGATACGCGGGCAGATCCGGGCCCGCGACGAACAGAACTGGGCGCGCGACGACGCCGGTGACGAGGGTGTCGGTGCCGTACCCGAGGACGACGAAGTCGAGGTGACGGCCGTCTGGCGGGAGGCGCTGTGGAGCGCGAACCGCTCCCGGCGCGAGGACGCGGCGCCCGCGCCCCGGCCCTCCGAGGCTCTGCGGCGGACGCTCCTCGGCGCCCTGCGGCTGGCCCGCGAGGAGGGCGCGCCCGACGCCCATGAGCGGCATCTGGCTCGGGCCCTGCTGGACGTGCGTGAGAGCCGGGCACTGGAGGCGCTGTCGCTGCGCCGGGTCGACATGGCGGCGTCCGCCGCCGCGCTGGACGCCCAGGCCGAGGCGGTCCGCGCGGGCGGCGAGCCCTGGCCCGCCGAGGCGGCGGGGGCACGCGGCGCGGTCAGGGTCCTGCGGAGCGCCGGGCTGCTGGGCGAGCGGGGCGTGTGGTGGACGCGGGGCATGATGACGTGGCTGGCGCGCACGTCGGGCGACGGGTCCCCGGTCGTGCTGGTGCTCTGCAACGAGGCCCAGCGCCAGTCCGTACGCCACGGCCGCACCGAGACCGAACCGGTGGACCTGCTGCTCGCCGTCCTGGCCCTGGACCGGGGCCTGACGGTCGCCGGTCTCTCCCTGCCGGAAGACCTGCTCCCGGTCAACTCGGCGGCCGACGCGCTGCGTTCGGCGGGTGTCCACGAGTCCGACCTGTTCCGCGCGGCAGCGGCGGCGGCCGGCCCGTCACCGCAGGCCGCGGTCCCGTCCGGCCCGAAGCGCTCGGTCGCGACGGACAAGACGGTGGCGGCGGCCCGCCTGCTCGCGGCCGACCGCAAGGACCGCACGGTCGGCACCACCCACATCCTGACGGCCCTGCTGGCCACGGGCGACGACGCGACGACGGCCCTGCTCACCGAGAACGGCGTGAACCCGGAGCTGCTGCGCACCCGCCTGGAAGCCACCGCCGGAGCCGCGTAACGCCGGCCGGACCACCGGGTCCGGGCGGGGGCAGCTGCCCACGCCCGGACCCACCCGGTCGTGGTCGCGGGAGAGCCGGGTTGTCGTGCCCGGCTCGCCGCTCCCCGGTTCACCGCCGCCCGGCCCAGCCGGTGGCGGTCACCACCTCGCGGGCGATGTCCGCGACGGACCGCCCGTCGGTCGCCACGCGTACGGTCCCCGCCGGGATTCGCCGGTCCAGGAGCCGTGCCTTGCGGATGCCGGCCTCCAGCTCCCGCTCCAGCTCGGAGCCCAGTTCGCGGCCCACCAGACGCTCGTGGGCGGTGGCGTCGGTGGCGGTGAGCAGGACCCGTGTCATCCGTACCCCGGTCCCCATGGCGCGTCGGAACATGCCCGTCGCCTCGGGGAGCACGCTCACGGTGTTCGTGTAGATCAGTCGACGGTAGCCACGGCGGGCGAAGTTCGCCCACACGGCCGTCAGGTTGCTCTCGGCGATCTCCGACCGGTCCGGGTCGCCCTCCGGGGCCGGATGCACCTGCCCCATGCAGTCGCCCTCGATGACGGCGTGCGGGACCGGCACCGTGCGCAGCTGCGCCGAGACCTCCCACCCCACCGTTGTCTTCCCGACCCCGGCCCGGCCCCCGATGAGCAGCACTTCCACGTCGTCCATGGGGGCAGGGTGACAGCGTCCGACCGCCTCACGCGACCGGATATGGGCTCCACCGCACCGGGCCCGCCCCCGCGCCGTCGGCGCGGGACCACGAGGTGCTGCCGGAGGGCTAGAAGACCGACTCCACCTCGAACATCCGGTTCTCCGGGACCGTCTTGAGGCGGGTCACCGCGTCCGCCAGGGGGACCATCACCACCTGGGTGCCGTGCAGCGCCGTCATCCGGCCGAAGCGGCCGTTGTGGACCGCCTCCACCGCGTGCCAGCCGAAGCGGGTGGCCAGCACCCGGTCGTACGCGGTCGGGGTGCCGCCGCGCTGGACGTGGCCGAGGATCACCGGGCGGGCCTCCTTGCCGAGGCGGCGTTCCAGTTCGCCGGCGAGGCGGTTGCCGATGCCCTCGAAGCGTTCGTGGCCGAACTGGTCGATCGCGCCCTTCGCGTAGTGCATCGAGCCCTCCGCCGGGTGCGCGCCCTCCGCGACGCAGATGACCGCGAACTTCTTGCCCCGCGCGAACCGTTCCTCGACCATCTTCACCAGGCTGTCGACCTCGAACGGCCGCTCCGGCAGGCAGATGCCGTGCGCGCCGCCCGCCATGCCGGACTCCATCGCGATCCAGCCCGCGTGCCGGCCCATGACCTCGACCACCATGACGCGCTGGTGCGACTCGGCCGTCGTCTTGAGCCGGTCGATGGCCTCGGTGGCGACCATGACGGCCGTGTCGAAGCCGAAGGTGCGGTCGGTGGAGGAGATGTCGTTGTCGATGGTCTTCGGTACGCCGACCACCGGCATCCCCGCGTCGGAGAGCATCCGGGCCGCCGTGAGTGTGCCTTCGCCGCCGATCGGGATGAGCGCGTCGATGCCGTACGTACGGCCCAACTCGTCGGCGCTCTCCGCCGCTTCGCGCAGCCGGCGGCGCTCCAGCCGGGCCGAGCCGAGGATCGTGCCGCCGCGGGCCAGGATGCCGCTGACGGAGTCGAGGTCCAGCGGGCGGAAGTGGCCGTCGAGCAGGCCCTTGAAGCCGTCCTCGAAACCGATGACCTCGTCGCCGTGACCGGTCACGGCGCGGTGGACGACCGAGCGGATCACGGCGTTCAGGCCGGGGCAGTCGCCGCCTGCGGTGAGGACTCCGATACGCATCGCGCTGTGTCTCCTGCTCGTTCAAGGGAGTGGTCCGGGGGCCGTACCGCCTACCCGTCGCGGAGGCGCCGTATCCACCCCCACCGGTATCGTCAAGAGGGCTTTGCCACCCTAACGGGCGTCCCGGCGGAAACAGGAATTTTCTCCCCGCCCCACCCTGCCGGGGGACCCCCGCCACCCCCTCCTCCCCCTTTACGTCGAACAGGAGAGCACGCGTGACACGCAGCGTCTACGTGACCGGGATCGAACGCGGTGACGGCCGCCAGGTCGTCGAGCTGGGCGTCATGGAGCTTCTGACCCGCCAGGTCGACCGCGTCGGTGTCTTCCGCCCGCTGGTGCACGCCGACGGCCCCGACCGCCTCTTCGACCTGCTGCGCGCCCGCTACCGGCTCGCGCAGACCCCGGAGTCCGTCTACGGCCTCGGGTACGCGGAGGCCGCCGGCATCCAGGCCGACGGCGGGACCGAGGCGCTGGTGCAGCGGCTGGTCCGGCGTTTCCACGAGGTGGCGCGGGAGTACGAGGTGGTCCTGGTGCTCGGGACCGACTTCGCCGACACCCAGCTGCCCGACGAGCTGTCGCTCAACGCGCGGCTCGCCAACGAGTTCGGTGCCTCGGTGATAGCGGTGGTCGGCGGCAAGGGGCAGCCCGCCGAGTCCGTCCAGGCCGAGGCCCGTAACGCGCACCGCGCTTACGCCGCGCTGGGCTGCGACATCCTCGCCACGGTGGTGAACCGGGTCGCCCCGGAGGACCGCGACACCATCGACGCGCAGCTCGGCGCGCAGCTGCCGGTGCCCTGCTACACGCTCCCCGACGAGGCGGCGCTGGCCGCCCCGACCGTCGCGCAGATCACCCGCGCGCTGGACGGCACGGTGCTGCTCGGTGACGAGGCGGGGCTGGCGCGCGACGCGCTCGACTTCGTCTTCGGCGGCGCGATGCTGCCGAATCTGCTGGGCGCGCTGACCCCGGGCTGTCTGCTGGTCACGCCGGGCGACCGGGCGGATCTGGTGGTGGGCGCGCTGGCCGCCCACTCGGCCGGTACGCCGCCGATCGCGGGGGTGCTGCTGACGCTGGACGAGCGGCCGGCGGACTCGGTCCTCACCCT
The DNA here is from genome assembly GCF_036327775.1 of Streptomyces sp. NBC_01498. Classification (NCBI taxonomy): domain Bacteria; kingdom Bacillati; phylum Actinomycetota; class Actinomycetes; order Kitasatosporales; family Streptomycetaceae; genus Streptomyces; species Streptomyces sp. NBC_01498. The sequence goes on from NZ_CP109598.1 coordinate 1,990,461, forward strand.
GGCCCACCGGCTGGCGCCCGGCACCCCGGTCGTCTCGGTGGCCGCCGGCTCCTTCCCGACCGCCGGTGAACTCTTCGCGCTGGAGGGGAAGTTGGGCGCCGACACGCCGCGCAAGGCGGAGACGGCGCTGGGCCTTTTCGAGCGGTACGTGGACACCGGCGATCTGCTGCGGCGGATGTCGGTGGCACGCAGCGGCCGGGTGACGCCGATGATGTTCGAGCACGACCTGCTGGAGCAGGCCCGCGCCGTACGCCGCCGGGTGGTGCTGCCGGAGGGCACGGAGGAGCGGGTGCTGCGCGCGGCCGATGTGCTGATCCGGCGTGACGTGTGCGACCTGACGCTGCTCGGGGACGTCGACACCATCCTGAAGAAGGCCGCCGACCTCGGCATCGACCTGGCGGGCAGCCAGGTGATCGATCCGGCCACGGACGATCTGCGGCGCCGGTTCGCCGAGCGTTACGCGGAACTGCGCGCGCACCGGGGTGTGACGGTGGAGCTGGCGTACGACGTGGTGGCCGACGTGAACTACTTCGGCACGCTGATGGTCGACGCGGGGCTGGCCGACGGCATGGTGTCGGGCTCCGTCCATTCGACGGCGGCCACGATCCGCCCGGCGTTCGAGATCATCAGGACGAGCGGGTCGACCAGTGTCTCGTCGGTCTTCTTCATGTGCCTGGCCGACCGGGTGCTGGTGTACGGCGACTGCGCGGTCATCCCGGATCCGGACGCCGCGCAGCTCGCGGACATCGCGATCCAGGCAGCGGCGACCGCCGCCCGGTTCGGTGTGGAGCCGAGGATCGCGATGCTGTCGTACTCGACGGGGACCTCGGGCTCCGGCGCCGACGTCGACAAGGTGCGCGAGGCGACGAAGCTGGTGCGGGCGGCGCGGCCGGAGCTGAGCGTCGAGGGCCCGATCCAGTACGACGCGGCGGTGGAGCCGAGCGTCGCGGCGACGAAGCTGCCGGACTCGGAGGTGGCGGGGCGTGCGACGGTGCTGATCTTCCCCGACCTGAACACCGGCAACAACACGTACAAGGCGGTGCAGCGTTCGGCGGGCGCGGTGGCGGTGGGCCCGGTGATGCAGGGGCTGCGCAAGCCGGTGAACGACCTGTCGCGCGGCGCGCTGGTCCAGGACATCGTGAACACCGTGGCGATCACGGCTGTTCAGGCGCGCGGCGACGACGCGTAGTCCTGGTCCAGGACATCGTGAAGACCGTCGCCGTCACCGCCGTACGGCCGTACGCCGTGGGGCGGCGGCGGCGGCGCGCGACGCCGCGGGGGCTCCGTGGAAGCTCCGCGGCGGCTCCGTCAACCTCCCTTCCGTGAAAGGCTTTTCGCCCGTGACCTCGCAGGCCGCCCGAGTCCTCGTCCTCAACTCCGGTTCCTCGTCGGTGAAGTACCAGCTTCTCGACATGCGGGACGGCACCCGTCTCGCCGCCGGTCTCGTCGAACGCGTCGGCGAGAGTGCGTCCCGGCTGACGCACACCCCGGCGGACGGCGGGGAGCGGTCGCGTACGGGGCGGATCGCCGACCACGACGCGGCGCTGCGGGCCGTCGCGGAGGAACTGGCGCGGGACGGTGTGGGGTTGGACTCCCCCGCGCTCGCGGCGATCGGGCACCGGGTCGTGCACGGCGGACCGGTGTTCACCGCGCCGACGGTGATCGACGACGACGTCCTGGCGGAGATCGAACGGCTGGTGCCGCTGGCACCGCTGCACAATCCGGCGAACATCACCGGCATCAGGACGGCGCGGGCGCTGCGGCCCGATCTGCCGCAGGTCGCGGTCTTCGACACGGCGTTCCACACGACGATGCCGGAGCACGCCGCGCGGTACGCGATCGACGTGGCGACGGCGGACGCGCACCGTATCCGGCGCTACGGCTTCCACGGCACCTCGCACGCGTACGTCTCCCGGCGGGCCGCCGAACTGCTCGGCCGGGCGCCGGAGGACGTGAACCTGATCGTGCTGCATCTGGGCAACGGGGCGTCCGCGTCGGCCGTCGCGGGCGGCCGGTGCGTGGACACCTCGATGGGGCTGACCCCCTTGGAGGGGCTGGTGATGGGTACGCGCTCGGGAGACGTCGATCCGGCGGTGGTGTTCCATCTGGAACGGGTCGCCGGAATGGGCACCGACGAAATCGACCATCTGCTCAACAAGAAGAGCGGTTTGACCGGACTGTGCGGTGACAACGACATGCGGGAGATCCGGCGGCGGGTCGACGCGGGTGATCCCTCGGCGGAACTGGCCTTCGGTATTTATGTCCACCGGCTGAAGAAGTACATCGGCGCCTATTACGCGGTGCTGGGCCGGGTGGACGCGGTGGTCTTCACGGCGGGTGTCGGCGAGAACGCGGCGCCGGTCCGGGAGGCCGCGGTGGCCGGTCTCGACGCGTTGGGGCTGGTCGTGGACCCGGAGCTGAACGCCGTACGGTCCCGGGAGCCGCGTCTGGTGTCGCCGGCGCACGCGCGGGTCGCCGTGGCCGTCGTACCGACCGACGAGGAAATGGAGATCGCCCGCCAGACCTTCGCGTTGGTCGACGCCTGAGCGCCACCCCGCCCATTTGTATTTTCCACCAGCCGGAATATTCCGAGGCGAAACAAACCGATAGGATCCGCCGTATGCGCCGTTCCAAAATTGTCTGCACCCTAGGCCCCGCGGTCGACTCGTACGAGCAGCTGAAGTCGCTCATCGAGGCCGGCATGAACGTGGCCCGACTGAATATGAGCCACGGGTCCCACCCCGAGCACGAGGAGCGGTACCACCGCGTCCGGAAGGCGGCCGAGGCCACCGGCCGGGCCGTGGGCGTCCTGGTCGACCTCCAGGGCCCGAAGATCCGGCTGGAGACCTTCGCCGAGGGCCCCGTCGAACTGGTGCGGGGCGACGAGTTCGTCATCACCACCGAGGATGTCGCCGGGGACAAGGGCATCTGCGGCACCACCTACAAGGGCCTGCCGGGGGATGTCGGCAAGGGCGACCAGATCCTGATCAACGACGGCAACGTCGAGCTGCGGGTGACCGACGTCGAGGGCCCCCGGGTCAAGACGCTCGTCATCGAGGGCGGCGTGATCTCCGACCACAAGGGCATCAACCTGCCGGGTACGGCGGTCAACGTGCCCGCGCTCTCGGAGAAGGACGTCGAGGACCTGCGCTTCGCCCTGCGGATGGGCTGCGACATGATCGCGCTGTCCTTCGTGCGGGACGCGGACGACATCAACGACGTGCACAAGATCATGGACGAGGAGGGCCGCCGGGTCCCCGTCATCGCCAAGGTCGAGAAGCCGCAGGCCGTCGCCAACATGGAGGCCGTCGTCGCGGCGTTCGACAGCGTCATGGTGGCCCGCGGCGACCTGGCGGTCGAGTATCCGCTGGAAAAGGTCCCGATGGTGCAGAAGCGCCTCATCGAGCTGTGCCGCCGCAACGCCAAGCCGGTGATCGTGGCGACCCAGATGATGGAGTCGATGATCACCAACTCCCGCCCGACGCGCGCCGAGGCGTCGGACGTGGCGAACGCGATCCTGGACGGGGCCGACGCGGTCATGCTGTCGGCGGAGTCGTCCGTCGGCGCGTATCCGATCGAGACGGTCAAGACGATGTCGAAGATCGTCGTCGCGGCCGAGGAGGAGCTGCTGTCGAAGGGCCTCCAGCCGCTGGTGCCGGGCAAGAAGCCCCGTACACAGGGTGGTTCGGTCGCCCGCGCGGCGTGCGAGATCGCGGACTTCCTGGGCGGCAAGGCGCTGATCGCCTTCACCCAGTCCGGCGACACGGCCCGCCGCCTGTCGCGCTACCGCGCCTGTCAGCCCATCCTGGCCTTCACGACGGACGAGGCGACACGCAACCAGCTCTCGCTGAGCTGGGGTGTCGAGTCCTTCGTCGTGCCGCACGTGAACACCACGGACGCCATGGTCGACCTGGTGGACGCGGAGCTGCTGAAGATGAAGCGCTACGGCGAGTCGGACACGATGGTCATCACGGCCGGTTCCCCGCCGGGTGTGCCCGGCACGACGAACATGGTGCGGGTGCACCACCTGGGCGCCGCGCCCGACGACGAGAGCTGAGCCCGCCGGCTCCCGGGTCGGCGGACATCCGCCGGACCGGGGCCGCCGGAGCCGTACGGAGAACGGGGAGCGGGCCGCACGATCGACTCGTGCGGCCCGCTTCGTGTTCCCGTAGGCGCGCGGGGACCGTCGCCGCACGGCCTACGCCGTCAGGTAGTTGTGAAGTCCCGGGACGGTGAGGGTGCCGCCGAACTGGCCCGCCTGGATGACCTCCACCTCCGTGAAGAACGCGAACGGGATGTCGAGCGGCGGCGGGGTCTCGGGGCTGAACGTGATCGGGATCAGCCCGAACAGATTGCCCGTCAGTTTCTCGGTGTACATGGTGACTTGGCCGTCGCGGATGGTCGACGTCGAGCCGGGACGGCTGGCCACGTGCGCCGTACGGTCCGCCGGGTAGACGACTTTCTGGTGCAGGTCCTTGATGTCCACCTCCGAGGCGGTGAACTTCAGGGCCTTCTTGATCTTCCCGCCGGCGGTCCTGACCTCGACGATGCCGTGGTACTTCAGCCCGTTCAGCGTGAGCATTGTGCTCTCCAGCTTCCACGGGTCGTCCGGCAACAGCGGGATACCGGGCTCCAGTTCGGCGGCGGCCAGCGCCTCCGGGTCTGCCTCGGGGCAGGGGAAGCGGGGCTTGCCGCCGGCGCCCTCGGGGATGTCGTCGTCCTCGCGCGCCTCCAGGCCCTTGGCGTCCTCGTCCAGTTCCTCGACGGTCGCCCCGGCCTGGTCCGCCGCGTCCCTGATGGCGTCCTCGGTGCTGTCACCGCCACCGGTCCCGCCCGTCCCGCCGGTCTCCGGCTTCGGGCCGGTCGGCTTCCCGGCACCGGGGTCGTCCGGCGCGGGCGTGTCCGGCGCGGACGGCTCGGGCTCCGGGTCGGCCGGCTCGGCCGTCTCCTTGTCCGGTACGCCGAGCAGGCCGCCCAGCACGTCTCCGAGGCCCAGCGGGTCCAGCGGATGCCTGGTCTCCGACGGGCCCGGCTCGGGCCTGTCGGGCGCGGGCTTGCCGGGCACGTCGGACGCGGGCGGCGTCTCGCCGGGCGAGGGTTCCGTACCGCCGTCGCCACCGGTGGGCGGGCGCGGCCCGTCCGTGGGCTCCCCGGAGGGATCACCGGGCGCGCCGTCCGAGGGCCCGCCCGACGGCTCCTGGGACGGTGACGGCGAGGCCGACTCCTCCGGCGGCTCGTCGGAACGGGTGACGCAGGGGCCCGGCGCGAACGGGATGTCCTTGTTGTCGTCGGCGAGGGCGAGCCGGGGCGTGAGGCCCATCCCGACGAACACCGCCGTCGGCATCGCGGCCAGCGCGAACGCCTTCCCGGCCGGAATGTGGAGCTTGGTCAGCAGCGACTTTCTCGGGGCGGCGTGCCGCGGACCGGTTCTCCGGCGGGCCCGCCCCTCTCCGGCCTCGTCCAGCCGCGTGTCGTCACCCCGCACTGTTCCTCCCGCCGTTGGACTGGGCAGTCGTGTCGGTCAGTTCCGCTTCCCCGTCACGCGGGGCGGGGAGAAAAGGGTCGTCCCCGCCTCCGTCCGGGATCCCCCGGCCGACGGGGTCGCCGGGCACGAACGTCTGCTGCCGTACGGCGGCGTGCCCGTGGTCGGCGTGATGTCCGTGGTCCGCGTCGTGGCCGTGATCGGTGTGATGTCCGTGGTCGGTGTGCCCGTGGTCCGGGTGCGTGTCCTCCGGCGCCGGCGGCAGTCCCGGCGCCCAGGCTATGGAGAGCCCGCCGCCTATCAGGGCGAGGAACGCGCCGATCCCGAGCCCGCCGAGGTTGGACACGGGGATGGAGACGAGCGCCAGCAGGATCGTGGCGACACCGGCGAAGACCCGCACGATGCTCTGGTACCACATCGTCAGACCCAGCGTGGCGAGCAGCACCCCGATGATCAGCGAGCCCGCGCCCGCGGTGGTGGCCATCGTCAGGGAGAGATGGCCCAGCCTCAGTTCGGCGTAAGGGAAGTAGGCGATCGGGACTCCGCTGAGGAGCGTCAACAGGCCCGCCCAGAACGGCCGAGTACCCCGCCAGGCGCGGAACCGCAGCCGCCAGTACGTGAATCGGCCGCGCGGCTCCGAAGACTCGGCGCTCATGGACAACAGCTCCCTGGTACCGGTGTTGCTGTGAGAGAGGGGGAAGTGGGCGGACGCGACCGTGTCGCACGTGGCGCGCCCGCCCCGGAGGGCGAAGTGCTCAGGACCCGGTCAGGGTCTAGTAGCACTCCTTGACGCCCTTGTGCAGCTTCAGACTCAGACCGCTGAGCTCGAAGGTGCCGGCCGTGGTCGCCCACGCCGTCTGCTTCACATCGGTCAGCGTCGCCTCTTCGGCACGCTGGGCGAAGCCGAACGGATTGACCTTCTTCTCGGTCCCCGGCTGGATCCTCGTGTCGCCGGCCGCCACACCGATGTCGATGTTCTTGAACTTGGCGTCGGCTTCGAGCTGGGCGATGTCCAGATACAGATTGGTCGCCCGGACCGGTTTGCCGTCGCCCCGGCCGGCGCGCAGCTCAAGGCTGATACTGCCGAAGACCGGGACGTCCGGAGTGACCACCGACTGGCACATGTTGGTGATCGTGGCGGAGCTGAACCCGGAAACGGCCACCGGGTTGAGGGTCTTGTTGCCCTTGAGGTCGGTGCCGTCGGCGAGGCTTCCGTACTGCACGAAGTCCTGGCCGACCAGTTCACCGGCCGAGACCTTGAAGCTCTGCCCCGACACACTGAACGACGCGGCGAGCGCGCCCTGTGCCAGCGCGACACCTATCGCGGCCGTCGCGGCCACGCTCGGCACCATGACGACGGCGAACCGCTTCCATCTGGTCCCGCCACGTGCTTGGGACTCCATTGTTTCCTCCTTCTCGGACGTACATCTCCGGACCGGGCGTGGACCCGTTCCGGGACGGGAGAAGTGCTATGTCCTCGGGAAGGAGAATGTCGTTGCGTTCACGCGGAACGAGCCGCGCCGGATTCACCGACGATCACCCCCGAGCGACAACCACTGGACCACGCGTCTCACGTGGCCGCCGGGCAGGCCCCGCCGGTCGGCGGGAACCCCCCTGCCCGTGGGCCGGCGCCACCGCTCCGCCGACCCGCCCGGTGGGGTTCCAACAGGCGGTGGTCACGGCCGGATCGCCGAGCCGGTGCGTTGTTGGACCGAGCGTGGACGATCGTGGTGTATTCACGCCCCCGACACAAGGGGGTTCGTTACTGGCTGGTAACGGGCGGTTCGTCCGGGCACGGCGGGGCGGCGCCGGGCGGCCACACAGGGTGCCTCAAAACGCCCCGGCAAAAATACGAATATCACCAACAACCGGGCAGACCACGCCTGTTGATTTACTCGCAGTAACAGCATCCCCGCTTTGCCAAGTTTTGGCAAAGCGGGGGTGTCGCTGTCGCCGAGTCGACACATCGCCGTACGCCGCCCCGGAACGCGGGGCCGGCACGGCGACCGGCCCGCCGACCGACACGCGGCGGGCCGGAAAGGATCAGAAAAGGACCCTGGCAAGTGCCGAACGGGCGGCGGTCACCCGGGGGTCGTCCGAGCCGATCACCTCGAAGAGTTCGAGCAGCCGCAGCCGGGCCGCGTCCCGGTCCTCACCCGCGGTGCGCCGTACCGCCTCGACCAGCCGGCCGAAGGCGTCCTCCACATGACCGCCGACCAGATCGAGGTCGGCCGCGGCGATCTGCGCGGGCACGTCGTCCGGCCGCTTCGCCGCGTCCTCGCGGACCCGCTGCGGGTCCATCCCCGTGACCCGGGCGAGGAGTTCGGCCTGGGCGAGCCCGAGCTTGGCCTCCGTGTTGCCGGGGTCGTCGGCCAGCACGTTCCGGTACGCCTGCGCGGCGCCGTCGAAGTCGTTGGCGTCCAGCGCGCGAACAGCGGCTTCGAGCAGCGCGTCGTACGGCCCCGCCTGCTCCACCGGCTCGGGCCGTTCGCCGTCCGGGCCGTCCTCCGCGTCGGCGTCGACGGTGAGGCCGGTGAGCCCGAAGCGCTGCTCGCCGACCTGGATCAGCTGGTCCAGCGTCTCCCGGATCTGGCTCTCGGGGGCGGCGCCCTGGAAGAGGGGCAGTGCCTGACCGGCCACCACGGCGAAGACCGCCGGGATGCCCTGGATCTGGAACTGCTGCATCAGCATCTGATTGGCGTCGACGTCGATCTTGGCCAGAACGAACCGGCCGCCGTACTCCCGGGCCAGCCGCTCCAGCACGGGGCTGAGCTGTTTGCACGGCTCGCACCACTCGGCCCAGAAGTCGATGACGACCGGGACCTCGGTGGAACGCTGGAGGACATCGCGCTCGAAGCCCGCCTCGTCGACGTCGATCACCAGGCTGGAGGGGGACACGGCACCGGTGTCGCCCCGGCGGGCCGCCTCCGCGCGGGCCTGCTCGGCCTTGGCCTTGGCCTCACCGGCCGCCTTCACCGCGGCGAGATCGACGACACCGCTCATGGACATGTTCCTAGGCTGCATGCGTACATCCTCCCCTCTCGGCGCCCGCAAGTGAAAAGCAACCGGACAGTCGGGACCGGCGCCGCGCCGGACGCGCGGAACGGCGCCCGTCGCCGCGTTCCCCGCAGGGAGCGGGGCGTACGGACGGACAGGGGCGTCGGACCGGTACGCGCCCCGCGCATGACCTGAACACGTGCGGGGCAAGTCCCCCGTGGGAGACCGGGGTTCGACACGGGGTCCCCACCCCGCGTCAGTGGCTGTCGCTCCGGAACCGCCCCTCGGGGACGGCCTTTCGCTACGGGTCGTAGCGTAACCGGAAGGGGCCCCGTGCGGGTGAGATTTCAGCCCGTGAACTGACTCACGGCGTTTTCCCTACCGACGGGTATGGTCGCTCGCATGCTGAGCCGCCGCCACCGAATTCCCCCTCGCTCCGGCCGCCCCCGCAGCGCCGCGGCCGACGCCGCGATCCTGCTGGCCACCCGGGCGGCCCTGGTGGAACTGGGCTGGTCCAAGCTGTCGATGGGGGACGTCGCCGCGCGCGCGGGCGTCGCCAAGACGACGCTCTACCGGCGGTGGGCGAACAAGAGCGAGCTGGTCGTGGACGCGGTCGCGGTGCTCTTCGACGAGATCGAGATCCATGACCGGGGCAGCCTGACGGCCGACATCGAGGGTGTGGTGCTCCAGTTCGCCGCGCTGCTGGAGCGGCCGGAGACCAAGACGGCGCTCATGGCGGTGGTAGCCGAGTCGACGCGGGACGACGCGCTGCGGGCCCGGATCCGTACCGCGATCGTCGACCGGCAGAAGGGGCTGGTGCTCCGGGGCCGTGAACGGGCCCAGGAACGGGGCGAGTTGCCGTACGAGAGCGACCCGGCGGCGTCCGCGCGCCACGCCGACCTGGTCTTCGACGTGATCGCGGGGGCCGTGACGCACCGGACCCTGGTGAGCGCGGAGCCGGTGGACGAGGAGTGGGCGCGGGGCTTCACGCTGCTGCTGGTGGCGGGGCTGGGCGCGGGGCCCGGGACGGCCGGCACCCGGACCGCCGGTGCACCGTCCGGCCCGGGACCCGGCCCCGGACCGGCCCTCTTACCGGGTCAGAAGCCCGGCGGCTCCGTGTAGGTGCCCCACTCGTCGCGCAGCACCCCGCAGATCTCGCCCAGGGTCGCCTCCGCGCGTACGGCCTCCAGCATCGGGCCGATCATGTTCGACCCGTCGCGCGCGGCGGCCAGCATCGCGTCCAGCGACGTACGGACCCTGGCGTCGTCACGGGCCGCCCGGCGGTCGGCCAGCTCCCGCACCTGGTCGCGCTCGACCTCGTGGCTGACCCGCAGGATCTCCAGATCACCGGTGACCGAGCCGTGGTGGACGTTGACGCCGACGACCCGCTTCTCGCCCTTCTCCAGCGCGCGCTGGTACTGGAAGGCGGACTCGGCGATCTCGCCGGTGAACCAGCCGTCCTCTATGCCGCGCAGAATGCCGGAGGTGATCGGCCCGATGGGGTGCCGCCCGTCGGGGTGCGCCCGCAGACCGCGCTCCCTGATCTGGTCGAAGATCTTCTCCGCGTCGGCCTCGATACGGTCGGTCAGCTGCTCCACGTACCAGGAACCGCCCAGCGGGTCGGCGACGTTGGCGACGCCGGTCTCCTCCATCAGCACCTGCTGGGTGCGCAGCGCGATCTCGGCGGCCTGCTCGCTGGGCAGCGCCAGGGTCTCGTCCAGGGCGTTGGTGTGCAGGGAGTTGGTCCCGCCGAGGATCGCCGACAGGGCCTCGACGGCGGTCCGTACGACGTTGTTGTACGGCTGCTGGGCGGTGAGCGAGACGCCCGCCGTCTGGGTGTGGAAGCGCAGCCACTGCGCCTTGTCGGTCTGCGCCCCGTAGACCTCCTTCATCCAGCGGGCCCAGATCCGGCGCGCGGCGCGGAACTTGGCGATCTCCTCGAAGAAGTCGAGATGCGCGTCGAAGAAGAACGACAGGCCGGGGGCGAAGACGTCGACGTCCATGCCGCGCGAGAGGCCCAGCTCCACGTAGCCGAAGCCGTCGGCGAGGGTGTAGGCGAGCTCCTGCGCGGCCGTGGCCCCGGCCTCGCGGATGTGGTAGCCGGAGACGGAGAGGGGCTTGTACGCGGGGATGGACGCCGCGCAGTGCTCCATCAGGTCGCCGATCAGCCGCAGATGGGGCTCGGGCTGGAAGAGCCACTCCTTCTGGGCGATGTACTCCTTGAAGATGTCGGTCTGGAGCGTGCCGTTCAGGACGGCGGGGTCGATGCCCTGGCGCTCGGCGGCGACGAGGTACATGCAGAAGACCGGGACGGCGGGGCCGCTGATGGTCATGGACGTGGTGACGTCGCCGAGCGGGAGGTCGCCGAAGAGGATCTCCATGTCGGCGGCGGAGTCGATGGCGACGCCGCAGTGGCCGACCTCGCCGAGGGAGCGCGGGTCGTCGGAGTCGCGGCCCATCAGGGTCGGCATGTCGAAGGCGACGGAGAGACCGCCGCCGCCGTTGGCGAGGATGGTCTTGTAGCGCTCGTTCGTCTGGCGCGCGTTGCCGAACCCCGCGAACTGGCGGATCGTCCACGTACGGCCCCGGTAGCCGGTCGGGTGCAGCCCGCGTGTGAAGGGGTACTCCCCCGGCCAGCCGATCCGCTCGAATCCCTCGTACGTGTCACCGGGCCGCGGCCCGTAGACCGGGTCGACCGGGTCGCCGGAGAGCGTGCTGAAGTCCGCGTCCCGCTTGCGGGCCTTGTCGTAACGGGCCTGCCAGCGCCGGCGGCCCTCCTCGATGGCTGCGGCGTCGGCGTGCGCGTGAGGGTCCATGCTGTCGAATTTACTAGGACGTCCTAGTAAAAGTCGAACGCTGAACGCCACGAGTTTCCTCGCGGCGTACGGCGGACGCCGGGAACCGCCGGGCGGCGGCCGTCGGCGAGCGGTGGCGGGGGGCGGCGGGGGTCCGTCATTCGGATCAGGCCGGATCGGTGAGCGCCCGCCGCGACAGCGGCTGCCGCGACGTCGGTGCCGTGAATCACAAGGCGGAGAAGTGAGGCAAGGCGGAGGAGTGAGGCAGGGCGGAGGCCCTGGCTCCCCCCGCACCGACAACGCGGCGGGGCGTGGCGCCGGGGCACGCGAGCCCGGCACGGTCCGAACCGCGGACCTCAGGGGCCTCAGGCTTCGACGGGGGCGGTCTCGTCCCGGACGATCAGCGGCTGGACCTCGCGGGTGATCTTCGGCTCGACGAGGAACGAGGCGACCGGGATACAGCCGGCGGCCAGCACCCACAGCAGCTTCCCGAACGGCCACTTCGCCTTGGAGCCCAGGTCGAAGGCGAAGACGACGTAGACGATGAAGAGCACACCGTGGATCTGCGAGATCACCATGGTGTCGCCGGTGTCGAAGCCGTACTTCAGGACGATGGCGACGGTGAAGACCAGCAGCCAGACGGCGGTGATGTACGCCATGACCCGGTAGCGGGTCAGGATGCTCTGTTTCATGGCGACGAGCCTAACGACCCGGGGCACCCCGGCGGACGGCGGGGCTCCGGTGCCGACCGGCCCCCGGCCCGCGCGCGGCGCCGACGCCACCGCGCCGAGGGGCCCCTACGGCCGCCGGGCCGGGGCTCGGCTCTCCGCTCAGCTCTCCTCGAAGTCCTTCGCGGAGAGCCGCAGCGGGCGCAGCATCGCGAAGATCTCCGCGCACTCCTCGGCGTCGTACGCCCCGAGGCCGAACTCCATCTCCATCAGGTCCCGGGTCGCCGCCTCCACGACCTCGCGGCCCTTGTCGGTGATGGAGGCGAGGGTGCCCCGGCCGTCGTTGGGGTTGGGGCGCTTGTCGACCAGACCGGACCTGACCAGCCGGTCGACGGTGTTGGTGACGGACGTCGGGTGGACCATCAGCCGCTCGCCGATCTTGGACATGGTCAGCTCACCGGCCTTGGAGAAGGTGAGCAGCACGAGGGCCTCGTAGCGGGCGAAGGTCAGTCCGTACGGTTTGACGACCGCGTCGACCTCGGCGAGCAGGATCTGGTGGGCCCGCATGATCGAGGTGATCGCGCCCATGGACGGCACGGGCCCCCAGCGGCGCCGCCACAGCTCGTCGGCTCGGGCGATGGGATCGAAGGCGAGGCTGAGCGGCTTGGACACGCCGTCGACCCTATCGAGTGACGGAGGGACGGTCTGCCCCTCCTCCCGATTCGCGGGGGCGGTGGGCGGGGACCGGGGTACTCCGGCCGGGGCGTGGGGGCCACCGGGTGTCCGGGACGGCCCGTCGGTGTCGCAACGCGACCGAATGTGACCGCTGTGTCACGATTGCCCCGGTCCTGTGCTTCTTCGGTCGTTCAAGGAGGGCTGGATGTCCAGCCGCACACCGCGCCGCGTCCCGCTCTCCGCCGTCCCCCTCGCCCTCGCCCTCGCGCTCACCGGCTGCTCGGGAGGGTCCGGTGACGGGTCCGGCACCCCCGCGCGGGACGTGCGGGACGGGGGCGTCCGGGGCGAGGCCGCTCCCTCCGCCGGTTCGCCGTTCTGGGTGGACCCCCGGAGCGACGCCGCCCGGCAGGTCGAGGAGTGGGAGGCCCAGGGCCGTACCGACGACGCCCGGGTACTCCGGCGGATCTCCGAGCGCCCGGTCGCCGACTGGCCCGCCGGGGACGACCCGGTGCCCGAGATCCGCGGGGCGGTACGGGGCGCGGGCGGCAAGCGCACGGTGGTCCTCGTCGCGTACAACATCCCGCACCGGGACTGCGGTCTCTACTCGGCGGGCGGCGCCCGCGACGGGCGCGCCTATCTCGACTGGATCGACGCCTTCGCCGGGGCGATCGGCGACGCCCGCGCCCTGGTCGTCCTGGAACCGGACGCCGTCTCGCACCTCGTGGACGGCTGCACCCCCGCCGAGCATCACGCGGAGCGCAACCAGCTGCTGGGGGAGGCGATCGGCCGGCTGAAGCGGCAGCCGCACACCAAGGTCTATCTGGACGCCGGGAACCCGGCCTGGATCAAGGACCCGGCGCGGATCGCCGAGCCGCTGCGCGCGGCGGGGGTCGGCGGCGCGGACGGCTTCTCGCTCAACGTCTCCAACTTCCAGACGGACGAGGCCGTCAAGGACTTCGGGACCCGGCTGTCGGGCCTCCTCGACGGCGCCCACTTCACCGTCGACACCAGCCGCAACGGCGAGGGCCCCCTCCCGGGTGACCGGGAGGAGGCGTGGTGCAATCCGCCGGGCAGATCGCTCGGTACGCCGCCGACCGCCGAGACCGGTGATGCCCTGGTCGACGCGTATCTGTGGATCAAGCGGCCGGGCGACTCGGACGGTCCCTGCCGGGGCGGACCTGCGGCCGGTACGTGGTGGCCGGAGTACGCGCTGGGCCTGGCCCGGCGGGCGGACGCCTGACGCCTTTGCGGCGGGCCCGGCGTACGGGTTCGGCGGGCGGGTTCGGCGGGCGGACGCGCAGGGACGCGACGGTGCGCGCCGTGGCGGGCGCGGGCGTTCAGTTCCGGGCCTTCGGTTCCGGGCCTTCGGTCCGTCGGTTCCGGGCCTTCAGTTCCGGGCCTTCAGGTCGTTCCGTACCTGGATCCACTTCGCCTCGGACGGCACCCCGTCCTCGTCCGTCACGAAGAGCATGTACCAGCCCGGCGGCACCAGCGTCGGGTCCGACGGCACGTCCACCGTCACCGAGCCGTCCCGCCGCGTGATCCCGAGGTCGATCGAGCGCTGCTCCACGTCCGTGCTGTGCGTGACGGCGCTGGGCCGCATCAGCCGGGCCGTCGCGATCCGCTCGGGGTCCTCCGTACGGAAGGTGGCCCGCCCGTTCTGGTCAAGCTCCGCCGGCCCCTCCCCCAGCACCGGCCGCCCCTTGGCACGGTCGCCCTGGAGGGACGGGGGTGTGAAGACCTCCACGCGCTGCTCGAACGTGCCGAGCTTGGTGTTGTCCGGGTCGTCGAAGAGCGGGTCGGAGCCGAAGGTCGCCACCCGCCCGTCGGGCAGCAGCAGCGCCTCGGAGTGGTAGTTGCGGCCCACGGTCGGGTCGGCCGCCTTGCTGAAGGTGTTGGTCCTCGGATCGTAGAACTGCGCCTTGAGGATGTCGCTGGCGCCGCGCCCCCGGTAGTCGGAGGAGCCGCCGCTGGTGAAGACCGTGTCGTCGGGCATGATCACGCTGCTCAGATAGCGCGTGCCCTGCGGCAGGTCCGGCCCAGGCCGGAAGGCGGGGCTGTCCGCCTTGAGGTCCACGATCGCGGTGCGGGCCGTCGACTTGGACGACTCGCCGACCCCGCCGCCGCCGAGGAGCATCACCTTCTGGTCCTGCGCGGGCGGCAGCACCAGCGAGGCCGAGGTCTCCGTCCGGTCGAGCTGGGAGAGCCCGCCGACCTTGGTGAAGACGTTCGTCCGCAGGTCCCACAGACCCGGCTGGCGCCCGGCCGTGGCGGGGCCGTAGCCCGCGTTCGAGCCGGAGTAGAAGACCTTGCCGCCCTTGGTGAGGAAGAGGGCGGGGTACGTCGGGAAGTAGCGTGTGGGGCCCTTGGACCACTTCTTGGTCGCGGGGTCGTACAGCTCGTTGTCCCCGGTGAGCACCGCGCCGACGTCGTCCAGTCCCGACACGGCGAGCACCTTGCCGTCCTGGAGGGTGACCAGCGTCGGGTACCAGCGGGCCTCCCGCATCGGGTCGACCCGGATGTACCTCTCCGCGACCGGGTCGAACTCGTACGCCGCCTTGATGCCCTGGAAGTCCTGCTTCTCCGTGGTCAGCTTCTGCGCCAGGCCGTAGGTGTTGTCCGCGTCCTTGCCCTTGAGGCCGACGATCTCGTACTGCGCGGCCTGCGTCGTCAGCGCCTCCGGGCCCTTCCGTACGGCCTCCACGAAGACCCGCGCCTCGCCCGCCGTGACCTTCGTCCTCCAGGGCAGCATCCGGCCGCCCGCGGCGTACGAGATGCTGAAGTCCCGCTTCGCCTTGGGCACCGTGACGTCGAACTTGCTGACGTACTCCACGCCCGACGGCGACCGGAAGCGGGTGCCCTTCTTGAAGGTGCGCGCCTTGTCGGGGCTCTCGTTCTTGACCCGCATCCCGCCGCCGGCCCGGTCGACCTTCCCGTCGAGCACCTCGTAGCGCGCGGTGCCGCCCGCCACCAGCAGCCGCCCGTCGGGCAGTTGGGAGTGGCCCGCGCAGAAGAAGTCCTCGGGGGTGGGGATCTTCCGGTACGAGTTGTCCGCCGGGTCCCACAGGACGGTGTCGAAGGTACCCGCGTCGAACTTCTTCTGGTTGTTGCCCGACCCGGCGATGAGCAGCACCTTGCCGGTGTGCAGCAGCGCGGCGTGGATGGCGTTGGTGCGGTACTCCTCGGGGACGTCCAGCACCTCCCAGGAGCCGTACGCCGCCTTGTAGCCGGGCTGCGCGATCCGGTACGCGTGGTACTTGTCCTCGGCGAAGGAGATGGCGGCCGGCGCGTTCAGCGACATCAGCACCACGACGGCGCCGCCGCCGAGCAGCGTCTTCTTGAACTTGTGCGAGGGCCGGTAGGCCATGGGTCAGTTCCCTCCTGTCGTCGTGGCGAGCGCGGGCTCCGGCTGCTCCGGCCCGTCCTGGACCTGCGGCGCCGGGAGGCGGACGGCGCGGCGGCGCCCGCGCAGGGTGGTCCAGCCCCAGACGGCGACCGGGGCGAGCGAGATGAGCAGGGCCAGGACGGCCCAGGTGCGCATCGCGGCGTGCGTGTGGCCGAAGTACACGGACGCGGCGAGGGAGACCGTCAGTACGGCGGCCCAGAACAGGTGCAGCCGGAAGGTCGGCAACCGGTCGGCGCTGGTCTGGCCGCCTTTCGGGGTGACCACGAACCGGCCGCTGGTGCGCAGCACGGCCGCGCCCAGCGACATGAGGTAGACGGGGGCGCAGAGCGCCGACATGGCCATGCCGGCGAGCCCGCCGGAGCCGCGGGGCTCGTGCGGGGAGACGTTGTGGCGGCGGTTCCAGAGGTAGAGGCCGATCTGGAAGGCGGCGGCGTCGCTGTAGAGCATCAGCCAGAGCGAGGACGAGACCTGGGTGCCGGAGGCGCCGAGCCAGAGGAACAGGACGCAGCTGAGGATGCCGAGGAGCCAGTTGATCGCGGTCATCGGGTAGTAGACGAGCATGAGGGTGTAGCTGAGGAGCCGGCCGGGCGGCACCCGGAACAGCGCCTTGCCGTACTGCCTGATGATCGTCTCGTACGTGCCGCGCGACCAGCGGAGCTGCTGGGTGAAGAAGTCGGTCCAGGACGACGGGCCCTCGCCGACGGCGAGCACGTCGGGGGTGTAGACGGACCGCCAGAACCGTCCGGTGAGCGGGTTCCGCGCCCGGTGCAGTTCGAAGCCGGTGGCCATGTCCTCGGTGATGGAGTCGTAGAGGCCGCCGACCTGCTTGAGGGCGCTGACGCGTACGGCGTTGTTGGTGCCGACGAACATGGGCGCGTGGTAGCGGTTCCCGGCCCGCTGGATCAGCGCGTGGAAGAGGAACTGCTGCGACTCCGCCGCCTTGGTGACGGCCGTGTCGTAGTTGCCGTAGACCTGCGGGCCGACGACGAAGGCGACGTCCGGGTCGCGGAAGAAGCCCAGCATCCTCTCCAGGAAGTTGGGCAGCGGCACGTGGTCGGTGTCGACGGAGGCGAAGTAGTCGTAGTCGTCGCCGTACATCGCCAGCCAGGCGTTGTAGTTGCCGTGTTTGGTACGGGCCTTGTGGGCGCCCGACCGGCGGTTCCACTCCGGTACGCCGAGGCGGCTGAAGTGGCGGACGCCCAGTTCGCGGCAGAGCAGCCGGGCGGCCGGGTCGTCGCCCTCGTCGAGGAGCCAGAGGTCGAGGGGCCCCCGGTGGCGCAGCCGCGCGGCTCCTTCGAGGGTGGCCCGCAGCATGGCGAGGGGTTCCTTGCCGGGGACGTACGTGGTGACGAAGGCGACGCGGGTGCCGGCCTCGGCGACGACGGGGACGGGGTCGCGGGCGACGAGGGTCGCGTGCGCGATGGACGCGACGTTGACCAGCATGAAGAGGGCGATGAGCCCGATGGACACGAGCATCACCGTGTCGAAGGCGACGAGCCAGCGGGCGCCGCCCTCGCGCTCGGTCCAGTGGGTCGGCCAGACGAGATAGACCATCAGGACGGCGGAAAGGAGCGGCGCCATGACCATCAGGACGACGGCCCGCACCCGGTGGGGCTCCTCGGCGAGCAGGCTCCGATAACGCACCCGGTAGGCGCCCGTCCGGTCCGGCTCGGTGAGCGGACCGGCGAGGCAGCTGTGGGTGTCGTAGTCGTAGCCTTCGGGCCGCACGGTACCTCCAGCCGATGAGCGAGGTCGATATGCCCAGAAAAGTGGAGATTCATCGGCGTGTCGACTGGAGACGGCCGTGCGAGTGGCGGTAGGGGCGGGGGAAGAGACCCCGACGGGAGCGCATCTGACGCGGAATCGGGCAGGGGGTGGCGGGACCCGGCGGCAGCGCGGAGGGTGGCGGGGCGCGGGGCCGCCGCCCGGGACGTGACGCCGGATCGCGGCGGGGCCGGGCCGACCCAGAGCCGGAACCCCGCCCGGTGGGCCGGGCCGGGGGCGGGTGGCCGTGGTCGGGTGGCCGTGGGCCGCCTCTCGGGCGGCACCGGCGCCGCCGGTGGGCGTACGGACCTCACGGCAGGAGACACCGGAGGCCGGGCGGCGGGGTGGTCGGCGAGAAACCCCGCACCGGGCGGGACGGGGCAGCGCCCGGGGCGGCTGATCAGGCACCGCGCCGGCGGCGGGGCGGCGGGACACCCGCAACCCGGCGGCCACGCGGCGGGACGCGGCGCGAACGGCGGCCCGGCGGGCAACGGGGCCCGGTGGCCATACGACGGGCGGCGCGCGGCCACGCGACCGGCGCCGGGGAAACCCCGGAGGCCGGGCAGCCGACAGGACACCCGCACCGCGCGCGACGGAGCAGCACCCAGGACACAGGTTCAGGCACCGCGTGCCGGCGGCGGGGCGGGCCCCGTAACAGCCCGGCGGGCAACAAGGCCCCCCGACCCGCGGCCGGCGACCCGCGGCCGGCGACCCGCGGGCAGCGACCCGCGGGCAGCGACCCGCGGGCAGCGACCCGCGGGCAGCGACCCGCGGGCAGCGAATGGCCCGCCCGTCAGACCTCCAGGTGGCGTTCCAGGGAGTCGACCTTCGAGGTGAGGGCGTCCGTGACGCCCCGTCGGATGTCCGCCTTCAGGACCAGGGAGACCCGGGGCGCCCGCGCCTCGACGGCGGCGACCGCGCGCTTCACCACGTCCATCACCTCGTCCCACTCCCCCTCGACGGAGGTGAACATGGCGTCGGTACTGTTCGGCAGCCCCGACTCCCGTACGACCCGGACCGCGTCGGCGACGTACTCGCCCACGTCCTCGCCGACCCCGAGCGGGGTGACGGAGAAGGCGACGATCATGCGCCGACCGCGCCTTCGTGGCGGGCGCGCGAGGCGGCGACCTCGGCCTCGGCCTCGCGGCGGAGCCTGCGCTCGGCGACGAAACCGCCGCCGGGCAGCACCGACAGCGCGAAGTACAGGGCGGCGGTGCCGAGCGACCAGGTGGCGCGGCGCCAGGCGTCCAGCCAGAGGATCACGTAGATGACGAAGAGCACGCCGTGGACCGCGCCCATCACCGGTACGGCGTTGAAGTCCGTCGTGCGCTTGAGCACCGAGCACACCAGCAGCAGCAGGAACGACACGGCCTCCGGCGCCGACACCAGGCGGAGGCGGTGGAGGGATGAGGCGGTCTTGAGGTCCACGAGGCAGGCACCTTCGTCGTCGGGGGCGTCACGAGCACCGCGCGCGTGATCATCTTTGTGAACGCGTGCACAAGCGGCGTCTCATTGTGGCACCAGGCTTTGCCCGATTTTTATCCGGGGCCGGATACCTTCGTCCTGTGGCTCAGTTCCGACTCCAAGGCAGCAAGGTCCTCGCCGTCGACATGGCGGGCGACGCTGTGCACGCGAAGAACGGCTCGATGGTCGCCTACGACGGCCGGATGGCGTTCAAGAAACTCTCCGGGGGCGGTGAGGGCATTCGGGGCATGGTGACCCGGCGCCTCACCGGCGAACAGATGGTGATGATGGAGGTGAGGGGCGAGGGCACCTGCTTCTTCGCGGACCGCGCGAGCCAGATCAGTCTCGTCTCGCTGCACGGCGACAAGCTGTACGTGGAGGCGAGCAACCTGCTCTGCACGGACGGCGGTCTGCGCACCGGCACCAGCTTCACGGGCCTGCGCGGCGGCGCGAGCGGCAACGGCCTGTTCACGACGACCGTCGAGGGCACCGGCCAGGCGGCGATCATGTCGGACGGGGCGGCCGTGGTGCTGCGGGTGACACCCCAGTACCCGCTCTCCGTCGACCCCGGCGCGTACGTCGCCCACCAGGGCAATCTCCAGCAGCACCTCCAGTCCGGGGTCACCTTCCGGACGATGATGGGCGAGGGCGGCGGCGAAGCCTTCCAGATGCGGTTCGAGGGCGACGGCCTGGTGTACGTCCAGCCGAGCGAGCGCAACACCGTCGGGGGCGATGTCTGATGCCGTTCAGGGAGATCAACTCGAAGATGGTCGAGGCCACGGTGGAGCCCGGCCGGCGGATGTTCAGCCAGCGCGGCGCGATGCTCGCCTACCGGGGCGAGGTCACCTTCACCCCGAACACGGCGGGCGGCCGGGGCGGCCTGATGTCGATGATCGGCCGCCGGGTGGCGGGCGAGGCGACCCCGCTGATGACCGTCGAGGGCAGCGGCACGGTGATGTTCGGCCACGGCGGTCACCACATCCAGGTCATCGCCCTGGCCGGGGACACCCTGTACGTGGAGGCGGACCGGCTGCTCGCCTTCGACGGGACGCTGGAGCAGGGCACCATGTTCATGGGCGCGCAGGGCGGCGTGATGGGCATGGTGCGCGGCCAGATGACGGGCCAGGGCCTGTTCACCACGACCCTCAAGGGCCATGGCTCGGTCGCGGTGATGGCCCACGGCGGGATCGTCGAACTGCCCATCGGCCAGGGCCGTACGGTCCATGTCGACCCGCAGGCGTACGTGGCCCACCACGGCGACGTACGCAACAAGCTGTCCACCGCCGCCGGGTGGCGGGACATGGTGGGCCGGGGCTCGGGCGAGGCGTTCCAGCTGGAACTGAGCGGCAACGGTGCGGTGTACGTCCAGGCGTCGGAGGAGAAGCTGTGAGCGCGCCCGTGATCCACGACCCCATGACTCTGCCGAGTGACGACAACGTCAACGCGTACACCTTCTGTGTGGAGTTGAAGGGGAGCCAGTGGTTCCTCCAGAAGGGCAAGATGATCGCCTACTACGGGCGGATCGACTTCAACGGGATCGGGCACGGACGGCTCGACCGGCTGGTGCGGAGCAGCTTCCACTCGCCGCTGCACGCGAGCGACTGGGTGGTGGCGGAGGGCAGCGGCAAGATGCTGCTCGCCGACCGGGCCTTCGACGTCAACTCGTTCGACCTGGACAACGGGAACCTGACAGTCCGGTCCGGCAATCTGCTGGCGTACGAGCCGTCGCTGGCGCTCAAGCAGTCGATCGTGCCGGGCTTTCTGACGCTGATCGGCACGGGCAAGTTCGTGGCCGCGTCGAACGGTCCGGTGGTCTTCATGGAGCCGCCGATCCGGGTGGACCCGCAGGCGCTGGTGGGCTGGGCGGACTGCCCGTCGCCGTGCCACCACTACGACCACGCGTACATGACCGGGGTGATGGGCGGGCTGCGGGCGCTGACCGGTCTCGGCGGATCGTCGGGCGAGGAGCATCAGTTCGAGTTCGTGGGGGCCGGTACGGTGCTCCTCCAGTCGAGCGAGGCGCTGATGGCCGAGACGGCGCGCGGCGTGGTGCCCGGCGAGCCCGGTGTGCCGGGTGGCGGCGCCGCGCCGGGGTCCGGCGGGCAGCCGGGCGGGGCCGTGGGCGGGGTGCCGAGGATGCCGGGGCAGCTGGGAGACCTGCAACGACGCTTCGGGCTGTGAGCGGTAGTCTGCGGAATGTGACCTCGAACGTGTGCGCCTTTCCCGTGCCCGGGGTCACACTCGCCGACATCGTCCAATTTTCAACATCTTAGGTAGAATTAATATATGGAGACCGAGACGGCCACTCGCTGGCTGAGCGACGCGGAGCAGTGCACCTGGCGCACCCACCTCGATGTCAGCAGGTTGCTGATGCACCAGCTGGAGAAGGATCTCCAGCCGTTCGGGCTGACCAACAACGACTACGAGATCCTCGTCAACCTCTCCGAGGCCGAGGACCGGCGGCTGCGGATGAGTGACCTCGCCGCCGCCACGCTCCAGTCCAAGAGCCGTCTCTCGCACCAGATCACCCGGCTGGAGAACTCCGGTCTGGTCCGCCGCGAGAACTGCGAGTCGGACCGGCGCGGCCTCTTCGCCGTCCTCACCGATCACGGCATGGAGACGATGCAGCAGGTCGCCCCGCACCATGTCGCCTCCGTACGGAAGCACTTCATCGACCTGCTGCCGTGCGACGCCCTCACGGCGCTGAACCAGTCACTCACGCCGGTCGCCGAGCATCTGCGGGGACGCCGCGCCAAGAGCTGACGCGCCGGGGGCCGCGGCGGGCTTTTACGGGCCCGTCGCGAGACTGTCCGGGACCGGTGCCGCGCCGTCCGGCACCGGCGCCGCGACGGGCTCCTTCGGCTCCGGTGGCGCGACGGGCAGGCGCAGTTCGAACAGCGCGCCGCCCGCCTCCGCGCGGCCCGCCTCCAGCGTCCCGCCGTGCCGGTGCGCCACGTCGCGGGCGATCGCCAGGCC
The DNA here is from genome assembly GCF_036327775.1 of Streptomyces sp. NBC_01498. NCBI lineage: Bacteria > Bacillati > Actinomycetota > Actinomycetes > Kitasatosporales > Streptomycetaceae > Streptomyces > Streptomyces sp. NBC_01498. The sequence continues at coordinate 2,012,688 of NZ_CP109598.1, forward strand.
CAGCCCCGCGCCCCCGTCGTCCCTGCTGCGGGCGTCGTCGAGCCGTACGAAGCGCTCGAAGATCCGCTCCCGCTCCGCCTCCGGCACACCCGCCCCGTCGTCGGAGACCGCGAGCACCACCCGCCCGCCCTCCCGGCGCACCGTCGCCCGCACCTCACCGGCCGCGTGCCGCTGGGCGTTGTCCAGCAGATTGCCCAGCACCCGCGCCAACTGACCGCGTGAGCCCGCCACTTCGGCGCTCCCCCGGACATCGGTCCGCACCGGGACCCGGTCGGTGGACCGCTGCGAGACCTCCTCACGCACCAGCGCGGCCAGATCCAGCCGCCCGCGTCCGGCCTGCTCCCCCGCGTCCAGCCGGGCCAGCAGCAGCAGATCGGCGGCGAGTTGCTGGAGCCGTACGGTGTCCGCCACCGCCCCCGGTACGTCCAGCAACTCCGGGTGGGCCGCGCCCACTTCGAGCTGCGTACGGAGCGAGGCGATCGGGCTGCGCAGTTCGTGCGAGGCGTCGGCGACGAAGCGCCGCTGGCGGTCGACGGAGGCTTCGAGCGCGGTGAGCGTCTCGTTGGTCGTCAGGGCCAGCCTGGCGACCTCGTCGTGGGTGTCCGGCTCGGGCACGCGCCGGCTCAGGTCCTCGGAGGCGGTGATGGCCGCCATCTCGCGCCGGATGCCCTCCACGGGCCGCAGGGCGCGCCGGGTGACCAGCCAGGTCACCCCGCCGACGACGATCAGCAGGGCGGGCAGGCCGATGAGCATCGCGAGCTTGGCGGCGCCGACGGCGCTCTGCCGGGGGCCGAGCGAGGCGCCCGCGTGGACGAGGTACGGGCCGCCGGCGACGTGGTCGACCTGGCGCGTGGCGAAGCGGTGCTCGACCGTCTCGCCGTCGACGGTCACGCTTCCGTCGCGGTGGTCGCGGGGGGTGGAGACCGTACCGTCGGCGGGGTCTCCGGGGGCCGCGCTGTCGTCCTCCCCGCGGTCGTCCCCGGCGTCGTCGTCACTGCTGTCGCTGTCGTCGTCACCGCCGCTGCCGCTGTCGTCGTCGTCGCTCCCGCCGGTCGGGGTGGGGGTGGGTGACGGCGTGGGAGTGGGCGCGGCGGTCGGCGGGGGTACGGCCGGGGTCACGGCGGAGAAGCCGGTGCCGGTGATCCGCTCCATGTCCTCCCCCGCGGCGACCACCCGGCCCTTCGTGTCGGTCACCTGGACCGGATGGTCCTTGCTGTCCGGGAAGTTCAGGTCGCCGAGCGCCACATGGTTCGCCAGCTCCTGGGCGATCTCGCGCGCCGACTGGTCGGCCTCGGTCTGCGCCCGGCCGCCCAGGTTCGAGCTCAGCGCGAACAGCAGGGCGAAACCGGCCGCCACCAGGGCCACGGCCACCACGGCGGTCGCGGCGAGGGCGGCCCGGGACCGTACGGAGGCGAAGGGGCGCGTCACCGGGCCACCAGCCGGTATCCGGCGCCGCGCACGGTCTGGATGGCGGGGGCGCCGAGTTTGCGGCGCAGGGCGCTGATGTAGACCTCGATGATGTTGGGGTCGCCGTCGTACGCGAAGTCCCAGACGTGCTCCAGGATCTCGGGCTTGCTGACGATCTGCCCCGCGCGGACGGCGAGTTGTTCGAGGACGGCGAACTCCTTGGCGGTGAGCCCGACTTCGGTCCCGTCCCGGTGGACGCGGCGGGTCGCGGTGTCGACGGTGAGGGTGCCGACGCGAAGGACGGGCGAGGCACCGGCCGAACCCCGGCGGCGCAGCAGGGCCTTGACCCGGGCGACGAGCACGACGTACGAGAACGGCTTGGTCAGATAGTCGTCGGCGCCGGTGTCCAGGCCCTCGGCCTCGTCGTACTCGCCGTCCTTCGCCGTGAGCATCAGGATCGGTACGTCGTTGCCGGCGGCGCGCAGGGCGGCGCAGACGCGGTAGCCGTTCATGCCGGGGAGCATGATGTCGAGGACGATCAGGTCGTACGCGCCCTCACCGGCCAGCCGCAGCCCTTCGAGGCCGTCGTGCACGACATCCACGGCGAAGCCCTCGGCGCGCAGCCCCTTGGCCAGGGACACCGCGAGCCGCTTCTCGTCCTCGACAATCAACAGGCGCATGCGCACAGCCTCCCAAATCGAACCTGAAGAAACCTTCAGGTGACTTCAGGCTGCCTTCAGCTTCCGTCAGCCAGATTGAGGTCCAGCGAAACGGCCCGACGGCCGACGGACCCACGGGAGGAACCCTCATGAAGCGCAATCTTGTCATCGCCTGCGTCACGGCCGCCGCTCTGATCGGCGGCGGCGCCTACACGGCGGTCGCCACGGGATCGGGACCGGCCGACGGCGGTACGGAGCCGGCGCCGCGCATGGTGTCGTCGGCGTCGCTGAACGGCGCGGGCGGCGGGGACGACGACCGCGGCGGTGACGACGGTCGCGACGACCGGGGTGACGACCGGGACGACCGCGCCGGGGACGACAACGGTGCCGGTGCGGCCGGCCCGGCCGGTGCGGGTGCCGGTGCCGGAAAGGGCGGTTCCGCGGCGGCGGGTACGGGGATCACCGCCGAGCAGGCAGCGGCGGCGGCGCTGAAGCACCGTCCCGGCACGGTGGCCTCCGTCGACCTGGACGACGACGGGGACGACGACGGCCCGTCCGCCGCCCGGCACTGGGAGGTCGACGTCATCGGCGGGAACGGCACCTGGTACGACCTGCACGTCGACGCGTCGACCGGCGCGGTCCGAGCGGACCGCGACGACGACAGCGACGACGATGACGACGACCGGAACGAGCGGGCCGCCGTGCGCGGCGCGAAGGTCGACGCCCGGCAGGCGGCGGCGATCGCGCTCCGGACCCACCCCGGCGCCGTGACCTCGGTCGACGCGGACGACGACCGCCGGACCGACCACTGGGACGTCACGGTGCGCGGCGACGACGGGCGCGCGCACGCGGTGACGGTCGACATGTCCTCCGGCGCGGTGGCGGCGGCCCGGGTCGACGACGGGGACGACGACGACCGGGACTACCGCGCGGACGACCGGGGTGACGACGACCGGGGTGACGACGGACGCGACGACGACGGCGACGACCACGACCGGGACGACGACCACGGGGACGACAGCGACGATCACGGCGACGACCGGGGTGACGACGGCGACGACGACTGACGTCGCGCCGTACAGCGCCGTACAGCGCCCCACCGCGCCTCACCGCGCCGTAGCGCGACTGGCACCGCCCGGACCGCCGGTGGCGGAGGACAGCCCTCCTCCGTCACCGGCACCGCGCGTCCGGGGCGGACGGACGGGACACCGGCGTACGGTCCGCCGAGAGGCGCGCTACCCGCCCGTCAGCCCCGCCACCAGTTCGTCCGCCGCCGCGTACGGGTCCAGCTCGCCCGACACGATCCGCCGGGCCAGCGCCCCGAGCCGCCGGTCGCCGCGCAGGTCGGCGATCCGCTCCCGGAGCGCGGTGACGGCGATGGTCTCCACCTCGCGGGCCGCGCGCCGGGTCCGCCGCTCGGCGAGGACTCCGTGCTTCTCCAGCCACGCCCGGTGCTTCTCCAGCGCCTCCACCAGCTCGTCCACGCCCTCGCCCCGCGCCGCCACCGTCTTGACGATGGGCGGGCGCCAGTCGCCGGGCCCGCGCGCCTCACCGAGGCCGAGCATGTGGTTCAGCTCACGGGCGGTCGCGTCGGCGCCGTCGCGGTCGGCCTTGTTGACGACGTAGAGGTCGCCGATCTCCAGGATCCCGGCCTTGGCCGCCTGGATGCCGTCCCCCATGCCGGGCGCGAGCAGCACCACCGAACTGTCCGCCTGCGAGGCGATCTCCACCTCCGACTGCCCGACTCCCACGGTCTCCACGAGGATCACGTCGCAGCCCGCCGCGTCCAGCACCCGTACCGCCTGCGGCGCCGCCCAGGCGAGCCCGCCGAGATGCCCGCGGGTGGCCATGGACCGGATGTAGACACCCGGGTCCGACGCGTGGTCCGACATCCGGACCCGGTCGCCGAGCAGCGCTCCCCCGGAGAACGGCGACGACGGGTCGACGGCCAGCACGCCGACGCGCCTGCCCGCCTTCCGGTACGCGGCGACCAGCGCGGACGTCGTCGTCGACTTGCCGACCCCGGGCGAACCGGTGAGCCCGACGACGTACGCGCCGCCCGCCAGCGGCGCGAGCGCCGCCATCACCTCGCGCAGATGCGGCGACGCCCCTTCGACCAGTGAGATCAGCCGGGCCACCGCCCTGGGCCCGCCCTCCCGGGCCTGGGCCACCAGCTGGGGGACGTCCACCGTCATCCGTACCGCGCTCCGTTCGTGCTTGCTGAGGATTCCCACCGGACGGGCGCGGTCGGGCCGCCCCACGGGGCCGCCCGGCCGGGCCTCCCGCAGCGGGACACCCGGACCGGACGTCCGCCCCGGGCCGCCCGCCCGTGAACGTCCGTACCGCGCCCGTGCCTTACGCCTTCGGCACCCGCACGATCAGCGCGTCGCCCTGACCGCCGCCGCCGCACAGCGCCGCCGCGCCCACGCCGCCGCCGCGCCGCTTCAGTTCCAGCGCCAGATGCAGCACCAGCCTGGCGCCGGACATGCCGATCGGGTGGCCGAGCGCGATGGCGCCGCCGTTCACGTTCACCTTTTCAGGCGACACACCCAGTTCCTTGGTCGACTGGACGGCGACGGCGGCGAACGCCTCGTTCATCTCGATCAGGTCCAGGTCCTCGACGCCGATGCCCTCCTTGGAGAGGGCGTGCCGGATCGCGTTGGCGGGCTGCGACTGGAGGGAGTTGTCCGGGCCGGCGACGTTGCCGTGCGCGCCGATCTCCGCGATCCACTCCAGGCCCAGCTCCTCGGCCCTGGCCCGGCTCATGACGACGACGGCCGCCGCGCCGTCGGAGATCTGCGACGAGGAGCCCGCCGTGATCGTGCCGTCCTTCGCGAACGCGGGCCGCAGCCGGCCCAGGGACTCGGCGGTGGTGTCCGGGCGGATGCCCTCGTCCCGGTCGAAGACGACCGGGTCGCCCTTGCGCTGGGGGATCTCGACGGGGGTGATCTCCGCCTCGAAGACGCCGTTCTTCTGCGCGGCGGCGGCCCGCTGGTGGGACCGCGCGGCGACCTCGTCCTGCTCGGGCCGGGCGATGGCCAGCCGGGTGTTGTGCTTCTCGGTGGAGGCGCCCATGGCGATGGACTCGAACGGGTCGGTCAGACCGTCGTGCGCCATCGCGTCCAGCATCTCGATCGCGCCGTACTTGTAGCCCTCCCGGGACTTCGGCAGCAGATGCGGCGCGTTGGTCATGGACTCCTGGCCGCCCGCGACGACGACGTCGAACTCGCCCGCCCGGATCAGCTGGTCCGCCAGCGCGATCGCGTCGAGGCCGGAGAGGCAGACCTTGTTGACGGTGAGCGCGGGGACGTTCATCGGGATACCGGCCTTGACGGCGGCCTGGCGCGCCGGGATCTGCCCGGCCCCGGCCTGGAGCACCTGCCCCATGATCACGTACTGCACCTGGTCGCCCGTGACGCCCGCCCGCTCCAGCGCGGCCCGGATGGCGAAGCCGCCGAGGTCGGCGCCGGAGAAGGACTTCAGCGATCCGAGCAGCCGGCCCATGGGCGTACGGGCTCCGGCGACGATGACGGACGTGGTGGTGTGCGAATCCGGCATGAGAAACGGCCCCTTTGCCTGACGATCGGGAGTTAACGAGGGTTCACCAAATGTACTGAGCGCACAGGTCCCGGGTCACCCGGCGGTGAGTGTGACGGCGCGCACGTTGCGTAACCGGGCGGTTGGCGCTGCACTGTGCGCATGCTGACGCGAATCGATCACATCGGAATCGCCTGCCACGACCTCGACGCGACCGTCGAGTTCTACCGGGCCACCTACGGCTTCGAGGTCTTCCATACGGAGGTCAACGAGGAGCAGGGCGTACGCGAGGCCATGCTCAAGATCAACGAGACCTCGGACGGCGGGGCCTCCTACCTCCAGCTGCTCGAACCGGTCCGCGAGGACTCGGCCGTCGGCAAGTGGCTGGCCAAGAACGGGGAGGGCGTGCATCACATCGCCTTCGGCACGGCCGACGTCGACGGCGACGCGGAGGCGATCCGGGAGAAGGGGGTACGGGTTCTGTACGACGAGCCGCGCCACGGTTCCATGGGCTCGCGCATCACGTTTCTGCACCCCAAGGACTGTCACGGCGTCCTGACGGAACTCGTCACCTCGGCCGGGAAGCCCGCAGAGCACTGACCCGAACGATTCCCGGCCCGGTAGAGTGGGCCGCTCCGGGCCGGGGCCGGGTCGGGGCGGCGCCTCGGCCGATGATCTGTCACCATTCCCCGGGGGCCGTTCGCCCGTCGGGCGGTGTCGAATGCGAGTTGCCAGAGTTGCGACCAGGGGACGGATGGGACCGCGCAGTGCGGGGCTACGAACGCCAGGAGAGCCACCGAGCTGACGACGACCACCTTTCGCGGTTCGAAGCCGAGATGGATCGGCTGAAGACCGCGCGGGAGAAGGCCGTCCAGCACGCCGAGGACCTCGGTTACCAGGTCGAAGTACTGCGCGCGAAACTGCACGAGGCGCGCCGCAGTCTCGCCTCCCGGCCCTCCTACGACAACGCCGACATCGGCTACCAGGCCGAGCAGATGCTCCGCAACGCGCAGATCCAGGCCGACCAGCTGCGCACCGACGCCGAGCGCGAACTGCGCGAGGCCCGCGCCCAGACGCAGCGCATCCTCCAGGAGCACGCCGAGCACCAGGCCCGGCTCCAGGCCGAGCTGCACGCCGAGGCCGTCCAGCGCCGCCAGCGGCTCGACCAGGAGCTGGCGGAGCGCCGGCAGACCGTCGAGTCGCACGTCAACGAGAACGTCGCCTGGGCCGAGCAGCTGCGCGGGCGTACCGAGACCCAGGCCCGCCGGCTGCTGGACGAGTCGCGCGGCGAGGCCGAGAAGTCCCTGGCCGCCGCCCGTGCCGAGGCGACGCGGGTCACCGAGGAGGCCCGCCGGCGGCTCGGTGCCGAGGCGGAGACCGCCCGCGCCGAGGCGGAGGCGATCCTCCAGCGCGCCCGCAAGGACGCGGAGCGGCTGCTCAACGCCGCCTCCACGCAGGCGCAGGAGGCCACCAGCCACGCCGAGCAGCTGCGTTCGACGACGACGGCCGAGTCCGACCAGGCCCGCCAGCAGGCGACCGAGCTGAGCCGGTCGGCCGAGCAGCGCATACAGGAGGCGGACGACCGGCTGCGCGCGGCCCGCGCCGAGGCCGAGAAGATGGTCACCGAGGCCAAGGAGTCCGCGGTCAAGCGGCTGGCCGGTGCCGAGACCCAGTACGAGCAGCGCACCCGTACCGCCAAGTCCGAGATCGCCCGGCTCGTCGGCGAGGCCACCAAGGAGTCGGAGGCGCTGAAGGCGGAGGCCGAGCAGGCGCTCGCCGACGCCCGTGCCGAGGCCGAGAAAATGGTCGCGGAGGCCGCCGAGAAGGCCCGTACGGTCGCCGCGGAGGACTCCGCGGCCCAGCTCGCCAAGGCGGCCCGTACGGCCGAGGAGGTCCTCACCAAGGCGTCCGACGACGCCCGCGCCACCACCCGCGCGGCGGGCGAGGAGGCCGAGCGGATCCGCCGCGAGGCCGAGGCCGAGGCGGACCGGCTGCGCGGCGAGGCGGCCGAGCAGGCCGACCAGCTCAAGGGCGCGGCCAAGGACGACACCAAGGAGTACCGGGCCAAGACGGTCGAGCTCCAGGAGGAGGCCCGCCGGCTGCGCGGCGAGGCCGAGACGCTGCGCTCGGAGGCCGTCGCCGAGGGCGAGCGGATCCGGGGCGAGGCGCGCCGTGAGGCCGTCCAGCAGATCGAGGAGGCGGCCAGTACCGCCGAGGAGCTGCTGACCAAGGCCCGTGCCGACGCCGACGAGTTGCGTGCCACCGCGTCCACGGACAGCGAGCGGGTCCGTACGGAGGCCATCGAGCGCGCCACGACGCTGCGCAGGCAGGCCGAGGAGACGCTGGAGCGCACCCGCGCCGAGGCGGACCGGCTGCGCGCCGAGGGCGAGGAGCAGGCGGAGGCGGTGAAGACCGCCGCCGAGCGGGCCGCCACCGAGCTGCGCGAGGAGACCGAGCGTGGCGTCGGGGCGCGCAGGGCCGAAGCGGCCGACGAGCTGACCCGGCTGCACACCGAGGCCGAACAGCGCCTGAGCGGCGCCGAGTCGGCGCTGACGGACGCGCGCGCGGACAGCGAGCGGATCCGCCGGGAGGCCGCCGAGGAGGCGGAGCGGCTGCGTACGGAGGCCGCCGAGCGGCTGCGTACGCTCCAGGCGCAGGCCGAGGCGGAGGCCGAGCGGGTGCGTACGGAGGCGTCGGAGGACGCCTCCCGGTCCCGCGCGGAGGGCGAGGCCACGGCGGGGCGCCTGCGGGACGAGGCGGCCCAGGAGGCCGAGCGGATCAAGTCGGAGGCCCAGGAGAGCGCGGACCGGCTGCGCGCCGAGGCCGCCGCCGCCGCCGAGCGGGTGGGTACGGAGGCCGCCGAGGCGCTGGACGCCGCCCGGGAGGAGGCGTCGCGGCGCCGCCGTGAGGCCGAGGAACTGCTGGCCGGGGCGCGTACGGAGGCCGACCAGGAGCGCGAGCGGGCCCGCGAGCAGAGCGAGGACCTGCTGGCCTCGGCCCGCAAGCGGGTGGACGAGGCGCAGACGGAGGCGGCGCGGCTGGTCGAGGAGGCCGAGTTCCGGGCCACCGAGATGGTGTCGGCGGCCGAGCAGACGGCGCAGCAGGTACGGGACGCGGTCGCCGGGCTGCACGACCAGGCCGAGCAGGAGATCGCCGCGCAGCGGTCCGCCGCCGAACACGCGGCGGAGCGCACGAAGTCCGAGGCGCGGGAGGAGGCGGACCGGGTCCGCGCCGACGCGTACGCGGAGCACGAGCGCGCCGCGGAGGACGCGGCACGGCTGCGGGCCCGCGCCCAGGAGGAGACGGACGCCGCGCAGGCGCTCGCCGAGGGCACCGTCGGCGAGGCGGTCGCGGAGGCGGAGCGGCTGCGCGCGGAGAGCTCCGAGTACGCGCAGCGGGTACGCACCGAGGCGTCGGACACGCTGGCCGCCGCCGAGCAGGACGCGGCCAGGGCCCGTCAGGAGGCGCGCGACGACGCCAACCGCATCCGGGGCGACGCCGCCGGGCAGGCGGACCGGCTCGTCGGCGAGGCGACGAGCGAGTCGGAGCGCATGCGCGCCGAGGCCGCGGAGACCGTCAACTCGGCGCAGCGGGCGGCCGAGAGGCTGCGCGCGGAGGCGGCGCAGATCCGCGCGGACGCCGAGGCGTCGGCGGAGCGGACCGTCACCGAGGCGATCACGGAGTCGGACCGGTTGCTGGACGACGCGCGGGCGAACGCGTCCAAGCGCCGCGCGGACGCGGCGGAGCAGGCCGACCAGCTCGTCAACAAGGCCCAGGAGGAGGCGTTGCGCGCCGCCACGGAGGCCGAGACGCAGGCCGACACGATGGTGGGCGCCGCGCGTTCGGAGGCGGCGCGGATCACGGCGGACGCGACGGTCGAGGGCAACTCCCTGGTGGAGCGGGCCCGTACGGACGCCGACGAGCTGCTCGTCGGGGCGCGCCGGGACTCGACGGCCATCCGGGAGCGCACGGAGGAGCTGCGGGCGCGTGTCGAGGGCGAGATCGACCAGCTGCACGAGCGGGCGCGGCGGGAGACCGCCGAGCAGATGAAGAACGCGGGCGAACGCGTCGACAAGCTGGTCAAGGCGGCCACCGAGCAGCACGCGGAGTCCGAGCGGAAGGCCAAGTCCCTGGTGGCGGAGGCCAGTTCGGAAGCGAGCAAGGTCCGTATCGCGGCGGTGCGCAAGGCCGAGGCGCTGCTGAAGGAAGCGGAGCAGAAGAAGGCCGACCTGACCCGCGAGGGCGAGCGGTCGCGCGCCGACGCCAAGGCCGAGGCGGAGCGCATCGTCGAGGAGGGCCGGCGCGAACTCGACGTCCTGGTACGCAGACGCGAGGACATCCAGACGGAGATCTCGCGTGTTCAGGACGTGTTGGAAGCGTTGGAATCCTTTGAGACTCCGGCCGCGAGTGGCAAGACGGGGTCGGGTGGCGGCTCCGGCGGGGGTAGCGTCAAGGCGGGGGCGACAGCGGGTGTTACTCGTTCGGGTGGCAAGCCGTCCGACAGTTAGCCACTCAAAAGGCTGGACATTCTCCGGCCCGAATCGACATACGCTCGATGACACGCCGCTTCGGCCCCTAGGATTCCCCCTATCACCTCACCGGTCTCATTCGACAGGAACCTCATGAGCGACACTTCCTCCCCATTCGGCTTCGAGCTCGTGCGGCGTGGTTACGACCGCGGTCAGGTGGACGACCGCATTACCAAACTCGTCGCCGACCGTGACAGCGCTCTGGCACGGATCACCGCACTGGAAAAGCGCATCGAGGAGCTCCACCTCGAAACGCAGAACGCTCAGGCCCAGGTCACCGACGCGGAGCCGTCGTACGCCGGCCTGGGCGCGCGCGTTGAGAAGATCCTCCGCCTCGCCGAGGAGGAGGCGAAGGACCTGCGTGAAGAGGCCCGTCGCGCGTCCGAGCAGCACCGTGAGCTCGCCGAGTCGGCGGCCCAGCAGGTGCGCAACGACGCCGAGGCGTTCTCCGCCGAGCGCAAGGCGAAGGCCGAGGACGACGGCGTCCGTATCGTCGAGAAGGCGAAGGGCGAGGCCCAGACGCTGCGCTCCGAGGCGCAGAAGGACGCGCAGCAGAAGCGCGAGGAGGCGGACGCCCTCTTCGAGGAGACCCGCGCCAAGGCCGCCCAGGCCGCCGCGGACTTCGAGACGAACCTCGCCAAGCGGCGTGAGCAGTCCGAGCGTGACCTCGCCTCGCGTCAGGCGAAGGCCGAGAAGCGCCTGGCGGAGATCGAGCACCGCGCCGAGCAGCTGCGTCTGGAGGCGGAGAAGCTCCGTACGGACGCGGAGCGCCGCGCCCGCCAGACGGTGGAGACGGCGCAGCGCCAGGCCGAGGACATCGTGGCCGACGCGAACGCCAAGGCCGACCGGATCCGCAGCGAGTCGGAGCGCGAGCTGGCGGCGCTCACCAACCGCCGCGACTCGATCAACGCGCAGCTGACCAACGTGCGCGAGATGCTCGCCACGCTGACGGGCGCGGCCGTCGCCGCCGCGGGTACGCCCGCGGAGGACGAGCCCATCTCCCGCGGTGTCCCGGCGCAGCAGTCGCGCTGACGGCACGCGTACCGGTCGCTCCGTCAGGACCGTGCCGCCTGCCGGTGGCCGATGTCGGCCAGGTACGGCCCGTCCCGGTCCTCGTGCCCGGGGCGCGGTCCGTACGGCGAACAGCGTCGGACCTGCGGGGGAACGGCGAGTTTCCCGCATAACGATCGTGCAAGCCCCCTGTCACCGGAGTGGCGGGGGGCTTTGCGCGCCCCTAGGTTGGTCCGCATGATCGAGGTCGACGGGCTCACCAAACATTTCGGGAAGAAGGTCGCGGTCGACCACCTCTCCTTCCAGGTGAAGCCCGGGGTGGTCACGGGCTTTCTGGGACCGAACGGCGCCGGCAAGTCGACCACCATGCGGATGATGCTGGATCTGGACATCCCGACCGGCGGGTCGGTCCGGATCGACGGGAAGCACTACCGCGAGCTGCCGGAGCCGTTGAAGTACATCGGCGCCCTGCTGGACGCGAAGTCCATGCACGGCGGGCGGAGCGCGTACAACAATCTTCTCTGTCTGGCCCAGAGCAATCGCATCCCGGTGAGCCGGGTCAACGAGGTTCTCGACACCGTCGGTCTGACGGCCGTGGCCAAACAGAAGTCAAAAGGTTTCTCACTCGGTATGGGCCAGCGGCTGGGAATCGCGGCGGCGCTGCTCGGTGATCCGGAGATCCTGATGTTCGACGAACCGGTTAATGGTCTGGACCCGGAGGGCATTCACTGGATTCGCAACCTGATGAAAGCTCTGGCGGGCCAGGGTCGGACGATCTTCGTTTCCAGCCATCTGATGAGTGAAATGGCGCTGACCGCCGATCATCTGATCGTGATCGGGCAGGGGAAACTGCTGGCGAACACCTCGATGGCTGATTTCATCCAGGAGAACTCACGCAGTTTCGTACGGCTCCGCTCACCGCAGCAGGAGCAGTTGCGGGACGCGCTGCACGAGGGCGGTCACACCGTCACGGCGGCGGCCGACGGGGCGCTGGAGATCGACGGCGCCGGCACGGAGGAGATCGGCGAACTGGCCGCCCGGCACCAGGTGGTCCTGCACGAGCTGAGTTCCCAGCGCGCCTCCCTGGAGGAGGCGTTCATGCGGATGACGGCCGAGTCCGTCGAGTACCACGCCCACGACGGCGGCGGCCATGCCCCGCGGCCGGCCGCCGTTCCGGGGCCCCAGTGGGGACAGCACGACAACCAGGGCAAGGGAGCCTGACCTCATGGCGTCGCTACCAGCGGTCATCCGGTCCGAGTGGACCAAGATCCGTACGGTCGCCTCCACGACCTGGACCCTCGCCGTCGCGTTCCTCGTGACCGTGGCCCTGGGCGTCGGGCTGTCCGCGCTGTTCAACTCCACGTTCGACGGTCTCTCCGACGCCGAGCGGGCGACGTTCGACCCGACCTTCGTGAGCTTCTCGGGCATGATCCTGGGCCAGTTGGCGATGGTCGTCTTCGGTGTCCTGGTCGTCGGCTCGGAGTACAGCTCGGGCATGATCCGCACCTCGCTCGCCGCCGTACCGCGGCGCGGCGCCTTCCTCTTCAGCAAGCTCCTGGTCGCCGGGGGCCTGGCCCTGGTCGTCGGTCTGATCACGGGCTTCGTCACGTTCTTCCTCGGCCAGGCCGCCCTCGGCGAGCACGGGACCGGCATCGGCGAGCCGGACGTGCTGCGCGCGGTCGTCGGCAGCGGGCTCTACATGGGGCTGATCGCGCTGTTCTCGATGGGCGTGGCGACGATGCTGCGCAGTTCGATGCTGTCGCTCGGCATCCTGATGCCGTTCTTCTTCCTGGTCTCGCAGATCCTCGCCTCCGTACCGAAGGCGAAGGAGGTCGCCAAGTACTTCCCGGACCAGGCGGGCTCCAAGATCCTCCAGGTGGTGCCCGGCGCGCTGAACTCCGACGAGGGTCCCTACGGGCCCTGGGAGGGCATGGGCATCATGGTGCTGTGGGTGATCGCCGCACTGGCGGGCGGCTATCTCGTCCTGAAGAAGCGTGACGCCTGAGCGAAGTCCGTCCCGTACGGCATCCGGCTCCCCGGCCGGCCCGCCCGTTGCACCCCGTTCCGCTTCGTCACCCTCGTCGTGCCGACAGGCCGACGTGGCCGGAACCGTCAAGGCCCGGATACGCTCCTCACTCTTACGGGGGCCTTCGGCCCGGAGCGGCCACTGCCCCGACCACCTGACTGACCTGTCGATGGGGCTGGAGAATGATCGAGGCAGTCGGCCTGACGAAGCGCTACGGCGCCAAGACGGCCGTGTACAACCTTTCCTTCCAGGTGAGGCCGGGGACCGTGACCGGGTTCCTGGGCCCCAACGGTTCGGGCAAGTCGACCACCATGCGGATGATCCTCGGGCTCGACCGGCCCACCGCCGGCCGCGTGACGGTCGGCGGGCATCCCTTCCGGGGCCTGCCCAACGCGCCCCGTCAGGTCGGCGCCCTGCTCGACGCCAAGGCGGTGCACGGCGGGCGCAGCGCGCGCAACCATCTGCTGTCGCTGGCCCAGCTCTCCGGCATCCCGGCGGCCCGGGTCGACGAGGTGCTGGGCGTGGTCGGCCTCCAGGACGTGGCGCGGCGCCGGTCGAGCGGTTTCTCGCTCGGCATGGGCCAGCGGCTCGGCATCGCCGCCGCACTGCTCGGCGACCCGCAGGTGCTGCTTTTCGACGAGCCGGTCAACGGGCTCGACCCCGAGGGCATCCTCTGGGTGCGCAATCTGATGAAGCAGCTGGCGTCCGAGGGCCGTACGGTCTTCGTCTCCTCGCACCTGATGAGCGAGATGGCCGTGACGGCGGAGCATCTGATCGTGATCGGGCGCGGGCAGCTGCTGGCCGACATGAACGTCAGGGACTTCATCTCGCACAACTCGGCGGACTTCGCGCGGGTCCGCCCCGCCGACAGTGACGCGGGCGCGCGCGAGAAGCTGCTGGTGGTGTTCGGCGAGGCGGGCGGTCAGGTGCTGTCCGAGCCGGACGGCGCGCTGCGGGTGACGGGGCTGGCGCTGCCCCGGATCAGCGACCTGGCGCACGAGGCGGACGTACGGCTCTGGGAGCTGTCCCCGCACCAGGCGTCGCTGGAGGAGGCGTACATGCGGCTGACGCAGAGCGCCGTGGACTACCGGTCGACGGCGGACGAGCTGACCGGGTTCACCCCGCCGGAGCCGCCCGGGTACGGGGGGCAGCTGTACGAGCCGCCGGTGGTGCCCGAGGTGCCGACGCAGGGCTGGTACGCGCCGCCGCCGCCCGGGGAGAACCCGTACGCGACGGACGCGCCCGTCCCGACGGCCGACGCGACGACGAACACGACGGCGGCCACCGCGGCGGACGACGCGTCCGCGCCCGACGGCGGCGCGCCCGCCGTCAAGGCTGCCGCGCCCCGTGCCACGGCTGCCGCGCCCGCCCCGGAGGCCACCGCCACCGACTCGCGGCCTGCCGCCCCCGCCCCGGGACCCGCCGGGACGACCGAGACCGCACCGCCCGCCACCACTCCCGCCGAGGACGCCCGATGACCGCCCCGAACGAGCAGCAGGCCCCCCTCTGGCAGGGCGGGCAGCCCCTGGGGTCGTACGTCTCGCCGATCGCGGTCCGCCGGGCCACCTTCGGCGACGCGCTGGCCTCGGAGTGGACCAAGATCCGTTCCGTCCGTTCGACCCTGTGGACCCTCGGCGTGATGATCTTCCTGATGGTGGGGATCGGCACGCTCGCGGCGTGGACCGTCTCGTTCTCGGAGGGTCCGGTGGGTGGCGAGTCGGCGCTGCCGCTCGGCTTCTTCGGCGTGCTGCTGGGCTCGATCTGCGTCATCACGCTCGGCGTGCTGACGATCACCTCCGAGTACGGCACCGGCATGATCCGCACCACGCTGACCGCGTGCCCGAGCCGGGGCCGGGTGCTGGCGGCCAAGGCACTCGTCTTCTTCCTGCTCGTCTTCACCATCACGACGGTGACGGCGGGTGTCGTGGGCGCCATCCAGGTGGTGCTGCTGGGCGGCCGGACGCCCACCGCCGAGGAGTGGGTGCGCGCGACGATCGGCGTCGGCCTGTATCTGGCCCTGCTGGGGCTGCTGTCGCTGGCCGTCGGCGCTCTCGTACGGCACTCGGCGGGCGCCATCACCGTCATGATCGGGGTGGTGCTGCTGCCGCTGGTGATGGCGATGTTCATGTTCTCGTCGTCGCTGGTCGACGTCCAGCAGGCGCTGTTCGAGTACTCCATCCCGAGCCAGCTGGCGGTGCTCTACGAAGCCTCGCTCACCGGGTCGGGCCCGACGGGCTGGGACCCGCTGTTCATCGTGGCGGGCGTCACGGCCGTGACGTCGGTCCTCGCCTTCCTCGCGCTGGACCGGCGGGACGTGTAGGGCGGGGCGGTACGGCCCTCGCCTCGGGGGCGGCTCCGGGGAAACGCGGCCGGGGAGCCCCGGCGCAAGCCCGAGGGGCCGGAACCCCGGTTGCGAAGGCCCGGCTCCGGGTTCCGTCGTTCGGATCGGGCCGGATCGGGCCGGATCGGTGAGCGCCCGCCGTGTCAGCGGCCGATGTCGCGTCGGTGCCGTGGATCGCAAGGCGGAGGAGGGCGGCACGGCGGAGGCCGTGCCGCCCTCCCGAGCCGTCAACGGCGGCGAGGTGCGGCACCGGGGCACCCGAGCCCCGGCGGGATCCACACGGCAGGTCCTAGAAGCGCGGCGCGTTGCGGGACCGCTGCACCCGGGAGGCGCGGCGGTCCTTCGCGTTCCAGCACGCCTTGTGCCAGTGCCGCCGGTCGTCCACGCCCCCGTACTCCGGCCAGGCCACCACGTGCGGCATGCCCGACGGGATCTCCTGGTCGCAGCCGGGGCAGCGGTAGCGCTTGCCCGCGGCGCTCGCGCCGGCCACGTTCCGCACCGCCCACTGCTCGCCCTGCCAGGACTCGGTCCGCTGGAAGCCGCCGTACCGGTCCGTCGCCTCACCGGCGTGGTCGGTCGGGCTCTCGCCGCCTCGGGGGCGGTTGCGGCGCGGGGACACTTGACACCTCACGGGGCAGACAGCGCGGTTCCACTCCAGCGTACGGGCCACTCCGAGCGTGCCCCGCCCGGCGCCACCGGACGCCCCGGGGAGCGCGGCCACCCGCACGGCTCACTTGACGGACAATCGCAACAACGTCCACCACTGCCCGTGCCTTTGGCACGTGTCAGACGTTAATGCCGACAGAGGGGAGCAGTGTCAGCCACAAGGAGGCAAAGAACAATGCGAGTTGGGGCTTTTGTACTGGCGGCCCAGTTTCCGGGCCAGGGCCAGGGAGAAGCGCTGCACAGAGCGGTGCGTACGGCGGAGGTCGCCGAGGAGTCGGGGCTGGACTCGGTCTGGCTGGCCGAGCACCACTTCGTCCCGTACGGCACCTGCCCGTCGGCCGTGACCCTGGCCGGTCTGCTGCTGGGACGCACCCGGCGTTTACGGGTGGGCACGGCGGTCAGTGTGTTGCCGAACATCCATCCGGTGGCCCTCGGCGAGCAGACGGCGCTGCTGCATCTGCTCTCCGGCGGGCGGTTCTCGCTCGGCGTGGGCCGGGGCGGGCCGTGGGTCGACCTGGAGGTCTTCGGGTCGGGACTGCGCGCGTACGAACGGGACTTCCCCGAATCCCTCGACCTGCTGCTGCGGTGGCTGCGCGAGCCGCGGGTGTCGGCGGACGGCGAGCGCTACCGGTTCCGCGAGGTGCCCGTCGTACCGAGGCCGGACGAGCTGATCGGGGACACCGGGGGCCCGGAGGTGGTCGTCGCGTGCACATCACCGGCGAGCGTGCGGCTGGCGGCCGAGCGGGGACTGCCGATGCTGCTCGGGATGCACTGCGGGGACGAGGAGAAGGCCGAGATGGTGGCCCTCTGGCGGACCCACGCCCGCGCGGCGGGCCGTACGCCCGAGGAGACGGACCGCGCCGGGCATGTCTCGGCGGGCGTGGCACAGATCGCCGACGGTCGGACCGAGGCGGCCGAGACGCTGGTGAAGGCCATGCCGGGCTGGCTGCGGCTGGGACTCGGCGCCCATGTGACGGTGGACGGCAGACCGCGCTCGATGCGCGATCCCGTGGAGTACACGGAGCTGCTGTGCGGGCTGCATCCGGTGGGGCCGCCCCGGCTCGCCGCCGACCGCCTCGCGGCCACGGCGGAACGGACCGGGATCACGCGTTTCGCGCTGCTCGTGGAGGGCTCCGGGGACCTCGCGGCGACGGAGGAGAACGTCAGGAGGATGGGGGCCGAAGTGCTGCCCCAACTGTGCTGACCCGGCGGCGCGACGGCGGGGCCCACATGGCGCGTCCCCCTGTTCGTCAGGGTGCTGACCCGGACGCGCGGGCGGTGGGCCCCCGGACCGGACCGTGAGGCGGGCCCGGACCGTCCCGTGGAATCGGACCGTACGGCGCCGCTCGGACTGTCCGGCGGACCCCGGACCACGCCCGTCCGCCCCCGGACCGTCCGGCGGATCCCTGTGTCGGCCCAGGAATCCGCCGGGCACCGAAGCCGTCAGCAGTCCCGGAGCTCCGGCGACTGGTTGAGCAACTGCCCCCTGATGGAGGTGAAACGGGCGAGCCGCTCGTCGACCGAGGGGTCGAGCGGGAACACCGCGACCCGGTGGCAGTTCTGGAATGCGAGACGTACCCCGAAGTGACGCTGAAGCGCACCACGGATCGCGTCGCTGGCGAGTGCGCGCAGCAGTTGACCACGTGCCTGCTCGTCCGGCGGCGGCGTCTGGTTGTCGGCGAACTCTCCGCCGTCCACCCTCAGCTGAGCCACCAAGGAGCTGATCATCTCCCACGCGTACGGCAGGGAGGTCCGGACGCAGTCGACGAATTCGGCTTCGTCGACCTCGCCTCGCTCGGCCTGCTCCAACAGTGCCGGTGAGACGTCGAGCGACATGGGTTCTCCTCTCGCGACCCCGGAGAAACCGGGGCCTTACGGGCAGGGAAGGGGGAGACGACGACGCAGCGTGCACGAACGGCGACCTCCTGCATCCACGGTATGCGTGCTGTCCGGAGCGCACCAGGCGAATGGGAACACAACCGGCCACAAACGAAAGGGGCTTGAGGGGCGAATCGCGGCGGACGTCGGCAGTCGAGTAGCGTTGCGGACCATGCGTCTCGTCATCGCCCGCTGCTCCGTCGATTACGCGGGCCGGCTCACCGCCCACCTGCCCATCGCCCCCCGCCTGATCCTGGTCAAAGCTGACGGGAGCGTGTCGATCCACGCGGACGACAGGGCGTACAAACCGCTCAACTGGATGTCGCCGCCCTGCGTCCTCAAAGAGGGCACGGGAGACGATGTCGGAGTATGGACGGTCGTGAACAAGGCGGGCGAGAAACTGATCATCACGATGGAGGAAGTCCTCCACGACTCGTCCCATGAACTCGGCGTCGACCCGGGCCTGATCAAGGATGGCGTGGAAGCGCACCTCCAGGAACTGCTCGCCGACCGCATCGAGACACTGGGCGACGGTTACAGTCTGATCCGCCGCGAATACCCCACGGCGATCGGCCCGGTGGACATCCTCTGCCGGGACGGGGCCGGCGCGACGGTCGCGATCGAGATCAAACGCCGGGGCGACATCGACGGCGTGGAACAACTGACGCGCTATCTCGACCTGTTGAACCGGGACCCCCATCTCTCCCCGGTCCGGGGCCTGTTCGCGGCACAGGAGATCAAACCCCAGGCCCGCGTCCTTGCGACGGACCGCGGCATCGGCTGCGTGGTCCTGGACTACGACGCGCTGCGGGGCATCGAGGACGACAAACTGCGCTTGTTCTGAGGGCTGTTGAGGAGGAGTGCGGCGGGGCGGTGAGCGGCGGGCAGCCACTCACCGCCCCTTCGTCGTGCCAGGCACCGCCCCCCTGTGCCGAGACACGGGCCGACCCACTTCCCCGGAACGCCTCGTGATGGGCACACTTCCCTGAGCGACGGAGGGGCGGGGGCGCGGTGTTCTGGTCGGTGGAGTCGGAATTGATCATCGCCGGTTGGCTGGGGGCGTTCTTCGCCGTGGATGTCGCGCTGCGGGTGATCCGGTGGCGCGGGGGCCGCCGCGATCGCGCGTTCATCCGCCGGGCCACGGCCGAGGGCGTCTCCCCCGTGCGGGCGGCGTACCAGCGGTCTCACTGGTTGCCGGACGCGACCGAGGTCGCGCTCTGCGGTCTCCTCGCCGACGGTGTCGTCGAGGTCTCGGACGACGGGCTGGTCACCGCGGTGGAGTCGGCGCCCGAGCCGGCGGATCCGGCCCTCCGCGCCCTGGTCGAGGCTCTCCGGTCGCGGGCGGCGACCGGCACACGGTTCCACGAGGTGCAGACGGAGGGGGAGTTCGGGGCGTTCCGTGCGCGCGTGAAGGAGGATGTCCTCCCCGTGAAGAAGTACAACGGGTCGCAGCGCGTGGGTCTGATCTGGTTCGCGTATCCCCTGGTCCTCGGTATGGGGCTGCACGGCGGCCGCTCCGGCGCCCCGGCGCCCGGCGGCATCGAGGAGCCGGAGTTCTGGGCGGGCCTGCCGCTGCTCGGCTGGCCGGTGCTGACCCTGTGGGCGGTCGCGACCTGGCGTGAGTCGTACACGGAGCGCCGGCCCCGCTTCGCCCGCCACTGCCGCGACATCGCCGACGCCGAACTCGCCCGCGCGCCGGCACGGGACCGCAAGGCGCTGCGACTCCACCGGTCCAGGCCGGCCCCGCCCCGCGCTCCCGGGGCGAGCACATCGGGCCGTGCCCGGGGTGAGGGGAGCGACGACGCGGCGGACTGGACCGCGGACACGGGCGGCGACAGCTTCGACAGCGACTAGGTCTCTTGGTGCGGGGTGCGTCCCGGCGCTCGCGGGGACCTGACCCCCGTACGCCTACGAGGTGCCGCGGGGCAGCGAGGACGCGACGGCTGCCGGCCGGGCCCGTACGACCCACAGGTACGCGCCCAGCCCGATCGCGCCGCGCGCCACGAAGTCGAGCCAGATCCAGAAGGTGTCCCATCCCTGGCCCCACAGGGGAAGCAGACTCAGCACACCGGCGACGACGACGGCGCTCCCGTATCCGGCGAGAGTCGTCCGCCTTCGGCCCAGCCAACTGCCCAGAAGCCCGGCGGGAATCTGCACCGCCACATGGAAGGTCACGATCACGAGCGGCACGACGAGAGCGAGGAAGGGAGCGTCGGCGGTGGGATCGTCCGGCGGCGTGGCGTACGCGGCGTCCACCACGTCCCACACCCAGGCGGGCGGCACGAGGAACGTGAGCACGAACACGGCGCCACTGAGATGCATGGCACCCACGTGCCGCCACACCGAGGCCCACCGAGAACCCGCACCACGCCGGAATCTCACGGCAGTTGGCCGGTCGGCGCTCTCACCCATGTCCGCCTCCACGTCGCCGGTGGTCCCGGCAGGTCATGGTAGCCGTCAGGGGGGACAGCAGTCGGGTCGCGTCACGGGCGCCGGGCCCTCTCGCCGTGCACGGCTGTGTACGGCCTTGGGGGGCCGCGAGGGCAGCAGAGGTCTGTTCGAGGAACTGGAGCCGGCCGAGGCACACGGCACGGATCTGGACGCGGCGGCACCGCGGCGGGCGGACGACGGTGCAGCGGAGTGAGCGTCCCGGTCAGCTTCCGCAGCCGTGGCCGGTCGCGGACTCTGCTTCGGCGGCTGTCGCCGAAGGGCCGGTGGCCTACTCGTGGTCTGTGCAGAGGTGGGCAGTCAGGGCCACACATGCCCACTCCTCCCAGGCGTCGGGGGACCAGCCCCGGTCACGGACGAAGATCAGGTACAGCTCCGGGCTGAGCAGCCCGTACAACAGGTCGGCGGCGCGGGCGGCGTCGACGTCGGGGCGGGCGTCGGGCTTGGAGGTCAGCGCCTTCGCCGCGGCATGCTGGACGGTGTAGCGCGGGTCGGGGCCGGCCGGCCACTGCGCGGCGATCTCCGGGTCCGTGGCCGCCGCAGCCGCGATCAGCGGCATGATCGGGGCGACCCGGCCGAGGATGTCGCGTACACCCCGTACGTGGGCGCGCAGTTGCCCGGCCGCGGTGGGCTCGGCGCACGCGGCGCGGAACCAGTCGCGGTCCATCGTGGCGACCGGTTCGACGTCGCCCGCGATGGACGTGTCGATGACGTCCTTGAACAGCGCGCGCTTGTTTCGGAACACGAAGTACACGGTCTGGACGGCCACACCCGCGCGATCCGCAACCTCCTGAAGGCTTGTCGCACCGTACCCCTGCGCGACGAACAGGTCCCGCGCCGCCGCGACGATCTTCTCGCGAGTACGCCGCGAGCGCTCGGCCCTCTTGTCGGGGCGCTTGACGTTCTGTCCATCGGATCCCTTGACCGCATCCATGCCGGGAGTCTATCTCTAGAGTTAGTCACTAGAGTTGAACTTTAGATTCTTGGAGGAGCAACGATGAGTACGACTCGGACAGCTGCGGAGCTTGACCAAGAGGCGGCTGTGCGCCGCGTGTTGGAGGACTTCTACCGGGACGGCAAGCCGCCGTGGGACAACGGCATCACGCCGCCCGAGCTGGTGGCCCTGACAGAGGGGCCCGGCGCCCTGATGCCGGGCCAGGTCCTCGAACTCGGCTGCGGCACCGGGACCAACGCGGTGTACCTGGCCCGGCACGGCTGGCGGGTGACTGCCGTCGACCTGGTCGACCGCGCGGTACGGCAGGCTCGGGAGAAGGCCGACGCCGCAGGAGCGGACGTCACGGTGCTGTGCGGGGACGCCACCCGTCTCGACGAGGTGGGCGTGCCCGGTCCGTACGACCTGTTCTTCGACCTGAGCTGCTACTGCGGGATTCCACCGCACCGCCGCGAAGCCTACGCAGCCGGCCTCACCAAGCGCGCCGCCTCCGGTGCGTGTCTGCTGATGTTCGGGTACGGGCCCGGGGCGTTTGACGACTCGTGGTCCGGCGTCACTGCGGACGAACTCCGCGCCAGGTTCGCCGGGTGGCAGCTGGACGACGTGACGCCCGGCACGAACCCGGTCCCGACTTTCTGGTTCACGCTGCGCCGCGGCGCCGACTCCGCGTGAACTCAGTCGCGCCGGGGCGGCTTCGGGTGAGGGTGCGCGGCCGGTGGAGGCGGCGGTGCGCATCTGCTCCTCGGGCACTTCAAAGAGATCGGCGATGCGCGCCACAGCGAGGCCGTGGAGATCAAATGGGGTGTCCATCCCCGTGGTGACGCGCGGGCGCGGTGGGTGGCGGGAGAGGAGCGGACAGCTCTGCTCGTACTCGTGAGTGGCCGCTTCCGCGTCGAACTGCCCGGCCGCAGTGTCCTGTTGGAGCGGCAGGGCGACTACGTCGTATGGGGGCGCGGTGTCGACCACTCGTGGGTCGCGGAGGAGGAGTCGGTGGTGCTGACGGTGCGGTGGCCGTCCGTGGCCGGGTACGCCGTGCCGGACCCGGCCTCGGCATGACCGCGCGGCCCCGGCGGGAACCGGAACGGCCGTACGGCGACGACCGGGCCGGTCGCCGGCCCCGGCCCCGGGAGCGTTCGTTGCCGGGGCCGGGGCCGTCGGCGGGGCCGGGGCCGCTCAGATCACCGGCGGAGCGATGGACGTGCCGTCCGTCGACGGTGACGGTGACTGTGACGGCGACATGGACGCCGACGCCGGGGACGAGGGGGTCGCCGGGGCGCTCATCGACGCCGTGTCCGGGGGCGGCGGGACGACGGGCGGGGTCGAGGAGGGCGACGGGGACCCGGACGTCGGCGGGGGCGAGCTGGAGCCCGAGGGGGTCGGGCTCGGCGACGTCTTCGTCGGGGTGGGGGTCGGATCCGTCGGGTCCGGGTCCGAGGGGTCCGGGTCGTCCGGGCCCGAGGGGTCGTCGGACGGCGTGCCCGAGGGGTCCATGGACTCGGTGGCGCCGCTCGTGCTCGGGGACGGGGTGGTCGAGCGGCCCGCCTTGACGGGGACGCTGCCCGGTTCGGCCGGACGCTTGGTGCTCGCGTCCGTCGGTGTCCCGGCGTCGTAGTCGCCGGTGCCCTCGTCGTCCGTCGACCGGTCGGTCTGCACCCGGTCCGTCGGCGAGGTGTCGTTGCCGGTGGCCCCGAGCGTGACGACCGTGCCCAGTACGGCGGCGAGCACCGCGCCCGCGCCCGCGGCGACCAGGTTGCGGCGGGCGCCGCCCAGCACCGGACGGCGGCGCCCGGCGGAACCGCGCGGCGCGCCGCCGATCGCCCGGGGGCCGTCGCGGCGTGTCACCAGGGTCAGCCGCTCGTCCGGGGACGGCTGCCGCAGGACGGGGACGACCATCGACGTCCCGCGCGCGGGCGACGCCGGGGGTTCGTAGTCGGCCGCGAGGAAGACGGCCGGGGTGTTGCCCTGCTCCCGGTCGGTGACCAGCGCGAGTGCCCGGCGGCCGGAGAGCGTGCCCCGCCGGTCGGCCACGGCCCCGCGCATGCTGATGGAGGTCTCCAGTTCGGCGCGGGCCCGGTCCAGGCTGCCGACGCAGAGCGCGAGAATGCCCAACTCGTGGTGGAAGTACGCCTCTTCGGCGACCTCCCCGGCGATCCTGGCCGCCTCCTGGCCGGCGCGCAGCGCGCGCTCCCAGGCGCCCCAGTGCAGGCCCGCCATGAAGGCGGGCGCCGCGGCCCTGGCCAGCAGGACGGCGGCGCTCGCGTGGCCGGCCTCGCCGCTGGACAGCAGGGGCGTCAGCGCGGCGAGCAGCGCGTCGGCCTCCGTGGAGGCGCGTCGCGGGGTGACGGACGGGTGCCCGGCCCACCAGGTGAAGTGCTGGACGGCGGTGTGCGCGCGGGCGGTGGCCCCCTCGCCGTACCCCTCCGCCTCCAGTTGGGCGACCGCCCCGGCGGCGAGCCGGTAGCGGGCGCCGACCGGGGAGAGCAGGCCGGAACTCATCAGTTCGCCGACGGCCGCGTCCGCGTGCGTGTCACCGACGAGGGCCGGCAGATGCGCCTGGTGCGGCACCTCGCCGCCGAGCGCGACGGCGAAGCGCAGCGTCTCCCGCGCGGCGTCGCCGAGCCGGGAGGCGAGCAGCCCGGCGGGCGCGGCGCCCTCGCCGAGGGTCGGCAGCGGCGCCGGTACGTCGTACCCGTCGGCGGCGAACCCGGCGGGGCCGTCGCCCGGCCCCCGGTCGTACGCGGGCTCCGCCAGTTCGTGGACGAGGACCCCGTCCGCCTCGTACGCGTCCGGGCCCGCGCGCAGCCGGTCCCGCCCGCGCAGCAGCGCCCCGGCCTGGACGAAGCGCTGCGGCAGGCCCTCGGACTCGAACCAGAGGTCACCGGCCCAGTTGGCCTCCTCATCGGTCAGCGGGCGGCCCGTGGCGCGTTCCAGCAGGTCGAGGGAGGCGGCGCGGCCGAGGCCGCCGAGCAGCACCTCTTCGAGGGGCGAGCGCGATATGGGGGCGTCCACGTCGGGGGTGACCGCGAGGAGGAAGGCGCATTCGGGTGCCGCTTCGAGGAGTTCGTCCAGCGTGTCGCCGCCGAACTCCAGGTCGTCCACGACGACGACGGCGCCGATGCCCCGGACCAGGTCGCGCAGCCCGGCGCGGTCGGGGCGGTGCAGCGGGGAGCGGAAGACCGCCGCGTACAGCTCGTACAGCAGCTCCGTGACGGTGCGGTGGTGGCCGGAGAGCCGTACGACACCGTCCGGCGCGAGGGTCTCGCAGTCGGCGGCGACGGCTTCGAGCAGCGCGGTACGGCCCGAACCCGCCGATCCGGTGAGGCGTACGGAGCGTCCCCGGCCCAGCAGCGCGACGAGCCGGTCGCGCTCGTCGCGGCGTTCCAGCAGCGGGAGCGGGGGCGCGCCGGGGCCCGGCGGTATGGGCGGGCGGCCGGCGCGGCGCAGCTCTGCGCGTTCGTCGGCGCCGAGCCGGACCGGGGCGGGCGGCTGCGAGCCGGGCGGGCAGGGCTCGATCTCGCTGCCGTCGACCGGGTTGACGGTGATGAGGAAGTCGCCGGAGATCAGCTCGACGGTGCGGGCGGGGGCGGGCTGTGTGAGCCACGGGGACAGCCGGTCGGCGCCGGTGGTCTCGGCGGGCCGTTCGTCGGCGCGCTCGGCACGGGCGGGGTCGGCGGGGCCCGTGCCGTCTCCGCCGGCCGGGTGTGCCGCGTGGGCGGGGCCTGCGGGAAGCTCACCGGCCGGACGTCGGTCCGCCGAACGGGTCGGGTCGGTCGGGTCGGTCGGGTACATCGTCAAAGCCCCCCAGATCGTGGCGTGCGGTTGCTCTTCCGGCCTCGCACGCCCCGCTGTCAATTCTGGTCCGGTGCCCGCCGTATGGGTTGTTGGTCGGCCGACGGCCGAAACCCTAAACCTCTGGACAGTATTCAGGAACAGCCGGGGTGCCACCCCGTCCGAGACATCACGGTCTCGTGAGGATTGTGCGCGGCTTCAGGGGCGGTGTGGGCGAGATCGGGGCAGGTCGGGCGCGGCGGCACCGGTCGGATCCGGCGATCCGGACCCTTGGGACGCCCTCCGGCACCTTCCGGGGGTGCCGCGCCCGTCGGCCGCCCGCGCCTCACGGCGGTGATCCTCCGGGCGGGCCCGCGCAGCGCGTCGGCCGCCGCCCCGCACATGCTGATGGAGACCGTTCGCCTCGCCGGTGGTCTGCCTGTCGCCGCTGTCCGTCGCGCGGACGGGGCGGTGGTGAGCCGCCCGCACCGGCCGTGAGGCGCGCGGACCCCGGGACGGGGCCCGCGCACGTCGTCGGTCCGTCAGCTGTGCTGCCGCGCCCGGCGGCGTACCACGAGGACGGTGCCCGCGCCCGCGACGGCCGCCACGGCGGCGGCGCCCGCGATCGGGAGTGTGGCCGAGGAGGTGCCGGTCGCCGCGAGGTTGCCGCCGGTCGTGGCCGTACCGGCACCGCCGGCCGACGACGGCCCGCCGGTCGAGCCCGTCGAGCCGGTGGAGCCGCCGCCTGACCCGGAGGTCGAGCCGGAGCCGCCGTCCGAGCCGCCGGTCGAACCGCCCGTGGACCCGCTTGTCGAACCACCGTCCGAGCCGCCGGTCGAACCGCCCGTACCGCCTGATTCCCCGCCGGTGACCTCCAGCGTGATGGGCGCCGTGTCGTTGGCCTTGTCGGGGTCGAACGGCAGCGTCCTGTTGCTCAGCGCCACCGAGCCCCTGGCGCCCGCCACCTTCTTGTCGATCCTCAACGTGAAGGTGAAGGTCGCCGTCTCCAGGTGTTCCGTCGGGCGGGTCGTCAGGCCGCAGTTGTACACCTTGCCCTTGGGCTTGCAGTAGAAGTCGGGTTTGACGACCGACGTTCCGGCGGGCAGCGTGACCAGGACGGAGGTCCACGGAGTGCCCGGCCTCGACCAGACCCAGCCGGGGCCGGTGTTGGTGAAGGTCACCTTCATCGTCACCGTGTCGCCGGCCTTCCCCCGCAGCGCCGCGCCCGTCACCTCGTAGTCGGCCGTGTTGACCGACGTGACGGGCACCCTGAACCGGTCCGCGGACGACCCCGTACCCCCGGTCGGCGACTCGACCAGTTCGATCTCCGGTGCGGTGCCCGGAAGCGGAGTGCTGTTCTCGTCCGGCGACGGCTCGTAGTCCGTGACGCTCACCCACATCTCGTCGTCGAAGGCGTGCTTCTCCGCCTCGACGGCGAACGGCTTCCGGGGTGTGTAGGCGACGCCCGGCTTCACCGCCTGGTCGAACGCGCAGATCGCGATCCACCGCTCGGGCATCTCGTCGTACGCACCGACGTACTGCTTCAGGCAGTTGGAGGGAACCTCCGGGAAGGCGAGACCCCGGGTGGCGGTGTACTTGATCCACACCTTGTCGACGGTCGTGGTGCCCTTGTTCACCACGACGACCGGCAGATCGACCGGGCTCCCCGGTGTCACTCCGGTGATCGGCTCGATCTCTCCGAGGACGAGGGAGGGCGGCGCCTCGTCGCCCACGGCGGCGGGAGCGGCGCCCAGCGCGACGAGCCCGGCGGCACCGAGGGTGGCGATCGCGGAACGGGAGACGCGGCGTCGGTACGGCGGGGTCTGCATTGACGGAATCCTCTGTCGGGTCATCGCTGAACGGAAGGCGTCCTTCAGGAGAACGGCCGTGCGTAGTCCCTAGACACGTACCGGCCCCGAACAGTTGCACGCGGCGCGCCGGACCCGGAGGGCGGAGACGGCCCGTGCGCGGGCCCGCACGGAGAAGCCGGCACCGGCGTGCCCTCGATCCAGGACGACGACGGGGCTCTGAAGCGCTCATGGGATGTCGCGCCGAGGTGCCTTGAGTCTCCGGCGGCTGGAAGGTGCAGGATCGCGCCCATGGACGACGAACGCCCCGACGTGCTCACCATCGGCCGGCTCGCGGACCGCACCGGAGTCGCGGTGCGCACCCTGCGCTTCTGGTCGGACGAGGGAGCGGTGCCGCCCGTGGGCCGCTCCGCGAGCGGCTATCGGCTGTACGACGCCGGGTCCGTGGCCCGCGTCGAACTGGTCCGCACCCTGAGGGAGCTGGGCCTGGGGCTCGACGACGTGTGCCGGGTGCTGGGCGGCCGGACCACGGTCGCCGAAATCGCCGGCGCGCACGTGGCCGCGCTCGACGCGCGGATCCGCTCGCTCAAGGTGAGCCGGGCCGTCCTGTCCACCGTCGCGCAACGTGGTTCCACCACTGAGGAGACCGCACTGATGAACCGGTTGGCCCGGCTGTCCGCCGCCGAACGCAAGCAGATCATCGACGAGTTCAAGGAGGAGGTGTTCGGCGGTCTCGACGTCGGGCCGCGCCTGCGGGACCGCCTGCACACGTTCAGCGTCGAACTGCCCGACGATCCCACACCCGATCAGGTCGACGCCTGGATCGAACTGGCCGAACTGGTGCGGGACCCCGGATTCCGCGCCCGGCTGCGCACGTGGATGGAGCTCAACACGCCCGTACCCGGGCAGGGCCGTCCCCCCGGGGCGTCCATCTGGTGGGCGAGGCAGGCCGTGCAGACCGTCGAGGAGGTCAGGGAACGCGGAGTCGCCCCCGAGGGACCGGAGGCGGCCGACATCCTGTCCGCGCTGTTCGGCGACGCCGATCGGGCCGCCGTGCTGCGTAGTCTGGAGGCCGGGATCGAGGCAGGGGCGGAGCGCTACCGCGGGCTCGTCGCGCGCGTGCGCGGGCAGGATTCGTCGCCCGACGCGTCCGAGGCGCTGGAGTGGCTGGCGCGGGCCCTGCGTGCCGCAGAGCGTTCCTGACCGGTCGGCTCGTGGTCTCGCGTGGAAGGGGACACCCACCGGTGGGAGCGTCCGCGCCCCGGCCCCGACCCTCGTCGGCGACGGCGGGCTCCCGACTCACCCGGCGGCCCCGCCGCTCACGCGGGTTGCCCGGGACGCTTCAGCGTTCCGGGCATCGTCGTCCGTACGGGCGGTGGATCACAGGAGGGTGGCGCGTCCGGAGGGATGCGCCACCCTCGTGGGCGCCGCGCCGGAACGCGGTGATGCCCGGTGCCTGTCCCACGGTGCACACGTCCGGCGCGCGGCGGTGTCCGTGCGGGTGCGAGGCGGCCGTCAGACGCGGACGAGCGCCTCGTAGCGCATCCAGCCCTCGCCGTCGGGCGCCGCGTCGGTGCTGACGCGCGCGTAGGTGAACACGTTGTTCGCCCCGTCGACGTACGAGCCGTATTCGCAGCCGGGGCCGGGTGAGCCGACGATGTCACCGGCCTGCTTGGTCTTCACGATCACGCTGTTGGGGTTCGGGCTGTTGTACACGCCGGCCGTGGGCCACACGACCTTGTAGTCGCAACTGGACCGCTGCGCCGCGACGGCGCTCGGCACGGTCACGAGCACACTGGCGGCGGAGAGTGCGGTGGCAAGGACCGCGGCGGTAAGAAGCCTTGAGCGCATGGGTACTTTTTTCTCCAGAGTTGATGGCACGTCAGGGCGCACAGGATGACAGGCCGCTCTCCGATCCCGCACACCGCCTTCGCCCCGGTCGGGACGGCATGCGGACACGGTGACGCCGTGCGGACGCCGTGACCCGACGCGGACACGGTGATCCGACGCGAACCCGGCGACCCGTGACGCGATTCAGACGCGCGGAAGCGATTCTGCTGCGATCCCGCCCTCGATGGCGAGGATGCGGTGCAGCCGCGTGGCCACCAGCAGTCGCTGCATCTGCGCCGGGACCCCGCGCAGCACGAGCCTGCGCCCGCACCGGCCGGCCCGTCTGTGTGCGCCCATGATGACGCCGAGGCCCGTGGCGTCCCAGGATTCGAGTCCGCTCAGATCGAGCACGAGGTCGCCGGATCCGTCGTCGACGGCCGAGTGCAGGACCGTACGGGCGTCCGCCGCGCTCCGGACGTCGAGGCGGCCCTCGACGACCACCTCGGCGTGGTCGCCCCTGATGTACATATGCGCTCCCCGAATGCCGTGTGCTCCGCGTCTGTGTTCTCGGTCGTGGTGCGGTGTGGTGATGCGGTGTCGTCGGGCGGTGTGATCCGTGCGGGCGTCCGGTGGTGCCGTGCCCGTACGGGTACGGTCCGGCGTCTTCGTGCCGTGCCCGTTCATGACGCCTTCGTGCGATCGTGTGCTCTCTTTGTGCAACTACTGACAGCCGTGCGGCCGGGTAAGTTGCCGTCCGTGAGCGAACTGATACCGAATTCACCCGGTGGAGTGAGGCCGGAACGGTCGATGTGGCCCGGCGAACGCCCGAACCCCGTCAGTGCTTGTAGAAGCCCTGCCCGCTCTTGCGCCCGATGTCACCGGCGTCCACCATCCGGCGCATCAGTTCCGGCGCCGCGAACTTCTCGTCCTGCGACTCGGTGTAGATGTTGTCGGCCGCGTGGAGCAGGATGTCGACGCCCGTGAGGTCGGCGGTGGCGAGCGGACCCATGGCGTGGCCGAAGCCGAGTCTGCACGCGATGTCGATGTCCTCGGCCGTGGCGACGCCCGACTCGTTGAGCTTGGCGGCCTCGACCACCAGGGCGGTGATCAGGCGGGTGGTGACGAAGCCCGCGACGTCACGGTTGACGACGATGCAGGTCTTGCCGACCGATTCGGCGAACTCCCGTGTGGTGGCGAGGGTTTCGTCGCTGGTCTTGTAGCCGCGTACCAGTTCGCAGAGGTTCATCATCGGTACCGGCGAGAAGAAGTGCGCGCCCACGACGCGCTCGGGGCGCCCGGTCACCGCGGCGATCTTGGTGATCGGGATGGCCGAGGTGTTGGAGGCGAGGACGGTGTCGTCACGTACGAGCTTGTCGAGCGCCCGGAAGATCTCGTGCTTGATGTCGAGCTTCTCGAAGACGGCCTCGACGACGATGTCGGCGTCCGCCGCCGCGTCCAGGTCGGTGGTCGTGGTGATCCGGGCGAGCGCGGCGTCCGCGTCCGCCTCTTCGAGTCTGCCCTTGGCGACGAACTTGGCGTACGAGGCGCGGATCGCGTCCTTGCCACGGGTCAGGGCCTCGTCCGTGACGTCCCGCAGAACGACGTCCCAGCCCGCCTGGGCCGAGACCTGCGCGATTCCGGACCCCATGAGACCGGCTCCGATGACGGCGAGCTTCCTGGCCACGACGTACCCCTCGATTTCCGTTCCGGACGGCGCGCGGCTTAACACGCGCTTTACATTTCTTCTGTGCCGGAGGTTATCGGTCGTGAGCTGCCCTGTGGTGACGAAGAGATGCGCGTCACGTCGCGCATGACGGACATCACATCCGGAAGGGCGACGGAACGCCTCATCAGCCGTGCTGTACAGCGTACTTGAGGACCTTCTCGCTCCGCGCTCCACCATGTGAGGGAGCTGGGAGAATGTGATTCCGGGTCGGTGTCCCCGGGGGCGCGGTCCCGGCAGGACCGAGGAGAGGGACCGCCCGGTCCGATCTGGCGCGCCCTAGGCTGGCCGCATGGTCAATCTGACGCGTATCTACACCCGTACCGGCGACAAGGGCACCACCGCGCTCGGTGACATGAGCCGGACCGCCAAGACCGATCCGAGGATCGCGGCCTACGCCGACGCCAACGAGGCGAACGCCGCCCTCGGTACGGCGATCGCGCTCGGGCAGTTGCGGGACGACATCGTGAAGGTCCTCGTCCGGGTGCAGAACGACCTCTTCGACGTGGGCGCCGACCTGTCCACCCCCGTGGTCGAGGCGCCGGAGTACCCGCCGCTGCGGGTCGAGCAGTCGTACGTCGACAAACTGGAGGCGGACTGCGACCGGTTCCTGGAGGAGGTCGAGAAGCTGCGGAGCTTCATCCTGCCGGGCGGTACGGCGGGGGCGGCGCTGCTGCACCAGGCGTGCACCGTCGTACGGCGCGCGGAGCGCTCGACGTGGGCGGCGTTCGAGACGCACGGGGACGTCATGAACCCGCTGACGGCGACGTATCTCAACCGGCTCTCCGACCTCCTGTTCATCCTGGCCAGGGTGGCCAACAAGGAGGTCGGAGACGTGCTGTGGGTGCCGGGCGGCGAGCGCTAGCCACCCCGGCGGACACTCCTCACCGCTTCGCGGGGGACCGGGGCCGCCGCTCCGCCGGGGCGGGCCCGCGCGGGTCCCGCTTCGGGAAGAGCGTGTACGCGAGCGCGATCACCACGTTGACGCCGATGACGAACAGCATCTTCTGCTGCCACATCCGCAGCGAGCCGATGTCGCCGTCGGAGCCCACGTACCGGACCGCCGCCTGGAGAAGCGCGAGCGCCACGGCCGACGCCGCCACCCACCTGCCCGCCGTCCGCCACTCGTGGACCGCGCGCGCCCTGCCGTACTTCGGTGGCCGCAGCGGCGGCGGGCCGCCCGCGAAGCGGTGGGCGAAGCGCGCGTCGGCCCACTTGATCAGCTGGGGGCCGAGAGCCACCGAGAAGCCGATGTAGACGGCGGCGAGGCCGTGCTTCCAGTCCGGTTCGGCGCCGTTCCTGAGGTCGATCGCGGTCACGACCAGGAGCAGCACCTCCAGCAGCGGCTCGCACAGCAGCACCGCGACCGAGGCGCGCGGCATACGGGCGAGGTAGCGCAGGGCCAGTCCGATGCCGAGCAGCACCCAGAATCCGGCCTCGCAGATGATGATCAGCGTGACGATCACGGCAGTCTCCCTCCGGCTCCCCTCCAGCCTCCCGCCGGTCCGGGCCCGTGGCGTCGTCGGCGGTGACGACACGTGACTGCATCTTTCGATGCAGCGGGCGCTCGGCCGCCGTGTGGAGGTGCCCGCGCGCGGTGACGTGTTTGATGGTGGGGTGAGCGTCGTTGCGCGCCCGCACCGCGAGGACGTCCTGATCGCGGTCGCCGGCCTGGTGGGCGGCCTGCTGCTGTGGGCGGTCGGGCTCCACACCCAGGGCGCGCGCCCGCTGCCCGACGGCTGGGTCCCGCTGCCCGTCGTCGCCCTCGCGGGGGCCGAGCTGGTGCGCCGGAGCATGCCCCGTACGGCCCTGCTGGTCGCCGTCCTGGCGCTGGTCCTCGACCAGTTCACCCGGGGCAGTGTGGCGACCATCGCCATGTTCACCGACATCGTGTACGCGGCGGTGCTGTACGGGAGCCCGTCCGCCGCCCGGCGCATCCCCTGGGGGACGGCGCTGCTGACGGTCCTGGTGACCGTGGTGGGGGTGAGCTGGCTGCGCTCGCCCGAGGGGCTGCTGCTGGGCGTGGTGACCGGGGCCGTCACCATCGCGCCGGCCACCACCGGAGTCCTGGTGCGCAACCACCGCGACGCCGCCGAGGCCGCCCGGCTGCGGGCCGAACAGACCGCGCTGCTGGCCGAGTTGGACCGTACGCAGGCGGTGGCCGCCGAGCGCGCGCGGATGGCCCGCGAGCTGCACGACCTGGTCGCCAACCATCTGTCGGCCATCGCGATCCACTCCACCGCCGCGCTGTCCCTGGACGACGCGCGCACCACGAGGGACGCCCTGAAGGTGATCCGCGAGAACAGCGTCGCCGGGCTGGACGAGATGCGGCGGCTGATCGGGCTGCTGCGGGAGGCGGGCGGTGAGCGGGAGCCCGCCCCGGCGCCGACGCTGGGGGCGCTCGACGCGCTGCTGGAGCAGGCGCGGACCAACGGCGCGGGCAGCGGGCTCTCGTTCGCGCTGGAGGACCGGCGGGGTGCGGAGCCGGCGGGCGGCGGGGCGGCGGCGCTGCCCGCGCCGGTCGAGATGGCGGCGTACCGGATCGTCCAGGAGTCCCTGACCAACGCGCTGAAGCACGCGCCGGGCGGCGCGGTGACGGTGCGGCTGGGCGTGGACCGGGACCGGAGGCGGCGCGCGCTGTGGGTGGAGGTGGTCAGCCCGTACGGGGACCGGCCCGGCCCCCGCGCGCCGGGCTCGGGCGCCGGGCTGGTCGGGATGCGGGAGCGGGTCGCGCTGCTGGACGGCGTGTTCGAGGCGGGGCCGGAGCCGGCGGACGACACCGGCCGCGACGGCACCGCAGGCGGGAGCGGCACCGGTGCCGGGAGCGGGAAGATCTGGCGGGTACGGGCGGAGCTGCCCGTCGGCGAGGGGAACGGCACGTCATGACGATCCGGGTGCTGGTGGCCGAGGACCAGTCGGCGGTGCGCGCGGGGCTGGTGCTGATCCTGCGCAGCGCGCCGGAGATCGAGGTCGTGGGCGAGGCGGGGGACGGCGAGGAGGCCGTACGGCTGGCCCGTGAGCTGCGCCCCGACCTGGTGCTGATGGACATTCAGATGCCGCGCCTGGACGGGGTGTCGGCGACCCGGCGGGTGGTGGAGGAGAAGCTGGCCGACGTCCTCGTCCTGACGACGTTCGATCTGGACGAGTACGTCTTCGGGGCGCTGCGGGCGGGCGCGTCCGGTTTCCTGCTGAAGAACACCGAGGCGCGGGAGCTGATCGAGGCGGTACGGACGGTGGCGCGCGGCGAGGGCCTGATCGCGTCGGCCGTGACGCGCCGGCTGATCGCGGAGTTCGCGTCTCCGTCCGGCGCACGGTCGCCGGACGCGCCGGATCCGGCGGTGCTGGACGTACTCACCCGGCGGGAGCGCGAGGTGCTGTCGGGTCTGCGTGACGGGCTGTCGAACGCGGAGATCGCGGCGCGTCTCGACATGGCCGGGGCGACGGTCAAGACGCACGTCAGCAGGCTGCTGGGCAAGCTCGACCTGCGCAGCCGGGCCCAGGCGGCCGTGCTGGCACGGGAGTTGGGAGTCTGACCGCCCGGCAGGTGGGTGGGTGCAGGGGGCATCGAAGGCGCGGGGGGCCGCGAAGAAGCCCCTCATGCCTTTGGTCTGGACCTATTGACGATTGGTCCAGACCTCCCTACTCTCACGCCACTGACTAATGCGCGACCTGTCGCACGAGTCGGGTGTCACGGACCATCCCCGGACCATCCCCGCACTCATATGAACCCACTCGAGGAGTACCCCTTGAGCACCAAGACGTACCCCCGCGGAACCAGATTCAGATCCAGATCCGTCGCGGCCCTCACCGCGCTGCTCCTCCCCCTGGCCGCCATGGTCGGCCTGGCCTCCCCCGCCGAGGCCGCCGCGTCGGCGACCGCCACGTACACCAAGAAGTCCGACTGGGGCACCGGCTTCGAAGGCTCGTGGACGGTGAAGAACACCGGCACCACCACCCTCAGCTCCTGGACCGTCGAGTGGGACTTCCCCGCCGGCACCGGCGTCGGCACCGCCTGGGACGCCACCGTCACCAAGAGCGGCACCAACCACTGGACCGCCAAGAACCTCGGCTGGAACGGCACCCTCAACCCGGGCGCCTCCGTCACCTTCGGCTTCAACGGCACCGGCTCGGGCGCCGGTTCCCCCTCCAACTGCAAGCTCAACGGCGCGTCCTGCGACGGCGGCAGCGTCCCCGGCGACACGGCGCCGACCGCCCCGGGCACGCCCACCGCGAGCGAGATCACCAACACGTCGGCCAAGCTCAGCTGGAGCGCCGCCACCGACGACAAGGGCATCAAGAACTACGACGTCCTGCGGGACGGCGCGAAGATCGCCACGGTCACCGGTACGACATACACGAACACCGGCCTGACCGCGGGCACCAGCTACTCCTACAGCGTCCAGGCGCGTGACACCGCCGACCAGACCGGACCCGTCAGCGGCTCGGTCGCCGTGAAGACCACCGGCGGCGGCGGTACGGACCCGGGCACCCCGTCCGGCGACCAGGTCAAGCTCGGCTACTTCACCGAGTGGGGCGTCTACGACCGCAACTACCACGTCAAGAACGTGGTGACGTCGGGCAGCGCCTCGAAGATCACCCACATCAACTACTCGTTCGGCAACGTCCAGGGCGGCAAGTGCACCATCGGTGACAGCTACGCCGCGTACGACAAGGCGTACACCGCCGACCAGTCCGTCGACGGCGTCGCCGACACCTGGGACCAGCCGCTGCGCGGCAACTTCAACCAGCTGCGCAAGCTCAAGGCCGCCAACCCGAACGTCAAGGTCCTCTGGTCCTTCGGCGGCTGGACCTGGTCCGGCGGCTTCGGCGACGCGGTGAAGAACCCGGCCGCCTTCGCGCAGTCCTGCTACGACCTGATCGAGGACCCGCGCTGGGCCGACGTCTTCGACGGCATCGACCTGGACTGGGAGTACCCGAACGCCTGCGGTCTGAGCTGCGACACCAGCGGCCCCGCCGCGATGAAGAACATGATGCAGGCCATGCGCGCCAAGTTCGGTGCCAACTACCTGGTCACCGCGGCCGTCACCGCCGACGCCTCCAGCGGCGGCAAGATCGACGCCGCCGACTACGCCGGCGCCTCGCAGTACATGAACTGGCTCAACGTCATGACGTACGACTTCTTCGGCGCCTTCGCCGCGCAGGGCCCCACGGCCCCGCACTCCCCGCTCACCTCGTACGCGGGCATCCCGTCGGCCGGCTTCAACTCCGCCGACGCGATCGCCAAGTACAAGGCGCAGGGTGTCCCGGCCAAGAAGCTGCTGCTCGGCATCGGCTTCTACGGACGCGGCTGGACCGGCGTCACCCAGGCCGCTCCGGGCGGTACGGCCACGGGCGCGGCCCCCGGCACGTACGAGCCGGGCATCGAGGACTACAAGGTCCTCAAGAACACCTGCCCCGCCACCGGCACCATCGCGGGCACCGCGTACGCCAAGTGCGGCAGCAACTGGTGGAGTTACGACACCCCGGCGACGATCGCGACCAAGATGGCCTGGGCCAAGAGCCAGGGCCTCGGCGGCGCGTTCTTCTGGGACTTCACCGGTGACACCGCCAACGGCGAACTGATCACCGCGATCAGCAACGGTCTGAAGTAACACACACCGCGAACGCGGCGAGGGGGACGGTGCCGGCGGGCACCGTCCCCCTCGTCGTTTCCGTTTCCCACGTACGTACCGTCGGTCGATCGATCGATCGGACGGTCACGCGGTCGGGCGGTCAGGCGGTCGGGCGGTCAGGCGACGTTCACCCGCTGGCCGGGCGGCGCCGCCTCCAGCCAGGCCAGGAAGCCCGTCAGCGCGTCCTCGCTCATCGCCAGCTCCAGGCGCGTGCCCTGATGGACACAGCCGAGCACGACGGAGTCGGAGAGCAGCGCCAGCTCCTCCTCGCCCTCGGGCGCGCGCCGCGCGAGGACCTCGATGGCCGAACGCTCCAGGCTCCGGCGGGGCCTCGGGGCGTACGAGAAGACCCGGAACCAGTCGATCCGGTCGCCGCTGTAGCGGGCCACGCCGTACACCCAGCCCTTGCCGGACGTATCGGGCTCCTCCGGCACGTTCCACCGGAGCGAACAGTCGAAGGTACCGCCGGACCGCTGGATCAGCCGCCGGCGCAGCCCGAAGACGAAGAGCCCCACCGCGACCAGCACGACCACCAGCCCGCAGACAAGCAGAGCGAGGACCATCAGTACCGACCTCCTCGCCTCATCGAGTAACCCGTACGAACAGACAGAAACAGGTGCCGCATCGCCTCAGCCGCGACCCGGTCCGGATCACTCCGGAACGGGCCGCGGCTGAGGGTAATTCCAGGGGCCGTGCGTCAACGCACCGCCACGGCGCGCAGTCGGACATCGGCGCGCCGCTCGGCGGCCTCGTCCTCGGCCGACTTCGCACGCTCCAGCGCGCGCTCGGCACGCTGGGCGTCGATCTCGTCCGCCAGCTCGGCGATCTCCGCCAGCAGCGAGAGCTTGTTGTCGGCGAACGAGAGGAAACCGCCGTGCACGGCGGCGACGACCGTGCCGCCCTCGCTCGTACGGATGGTCACGGGGCCCGACTCCAGCACACCGAGCAGCGGCTGGTGACCGGGCATGACGCCGATGTCGCCGGACGTGGTGCGCGCGACGACCAGGGTGGCCTCGCCGGACCAGACACTGCGGTCCGCGGCGACCAGCTCGACGTGCAGCTCAGCAGCCAAGGGTGGCTCCTCGGGTCACCACCCGGCGTGGACGCCGGGTGTCAGTCTGGATTGTATGGGGTTCACGATCGGCGGTTCGGTGGGGGGCGGTAAGGACCGCCCCCCACCGACGAGTCCGGGGACTCAGGAGACGCCGAGCTCCTTGGCCTTGGCCTTGAGGTCGTCCAGGCCACCGCACATGAAGAACGCCTGCTCGGGGAAGTGGTCGTAGTCCCCGTCGCAGATCGCGTTGAACGCGGAGATCGACTCGTCCAGCGGAACGTCCGAGCCGTCGAGGCCGGTGAACTGCTTGGCCGCGTGGGTGTTCTGGGACAGGAAGCGCTCGACGCGACGGGCACGGTGGACGATGAGCTTGTCCTCCTCGCCCAGCTCGTCGATACCGAGGATCGCGATGATGTCCTGGAGGTCCTTGTTCTTCTGGAGGATTCCCTTGACGCGGCTGGCCGCGTCGTAGTGCGCCTGCGAGATGTAACGCGGGTCCAGGATGCGGGACGTCGAGTCCAGCGGGTCGACCGCCGGGTAGATGCCCTTCTCCGAGATCGGACGCGACAGCACGGTCGTCGCGTCGAGGTGCGCGAAGGTCGTGGCCGGGGCCGGGTCGGTCAGGTCGTCCGCGGGGACGTAGATCGCCTGCATCGAGGTGATCGAGTGACCGCGGGTCGACGTGATGCGCTCCTGGAGCACACCCATCTCGTCCGCCAGGGTCGGCTGGTAACCCACCGCGGACGGCATACGGCCGAGCAGCGTGGAGACCTCGGAACCGGCCTGGGTGAAGCGGAAGATGTTGTCGATGAAGAGCAGCACGTCCTGCTTCTGCACATCGCGGAAGTACTCCGCCATGGTCAGGGCGGACAGGGCGACCCGAAGACGGGTGCCCGGCGGCTCGTCCATCTGGCCGAAGACCAGGGCGGTCTTGTCCAGAACGCCCGACTCGGTCATCTCGTCGATGAGGTCGTTGCCCTCACGGGTGCGCTCACCGACACCGGCGAACACGGAAACACCGTCGTGCAGCTTGGCCACACGCATGATCATTTCCTGGATGAGGACCGTCTTGCCGACGCCCGCACCACCGAACAGACCGATCTTGCCGCCCTTGACGTACGGGGTCAGCAGGTCGACGACCTTCAGGCCGGTCTCGAACATCTCGGTCTTGGACTCGAGCTGGTCGAAGGCCGGGGCCTTGCGGTGGATCGGCCAGCGCTCGGTGATCTGAGCCTCGCCGTCCGGGTCGTTCAGGATCTGGCCGAGGGTGTTGAACACCTTGCCCTTGGTCACGTCACCGACGGGCACCGAGATGCCCGCGCCGGTGTCCGTCACCACGGCCTGGCGGACCAGACCGTCGGTCGGCTGCATCGAGAT
Organism: Streptomyces sp. NBC_01498; assembly: GCF_036327775.1. NCBI lineage: Bacteria > Bacillati > Actinomycetota > Actinomycetes > Kitasatosporales > Streptomycetaceae > Streptomyces > Streptomyces sp. NBC_01498. The sequence continues at coordinate 2,051,335 of NZ_CP109598.1, forward strand.
CGCGCGGACCACGCCCTCGCCCAGGTGCTGGGCGACTTCGAGGGTCAGCGTCTTGAGCTTGCCGTCCTCGGCCGGGTCGGCCACCTCGACGTGCAGTGCGTTGTAGATCTCCGGCATCGCGTCGACGGGGAACTCCACGTCGACGACCGGGCCGATGACCCGGGCGACGCGGCCTGTGGCCGTGCTTCCCGGGGTGGCCGCCTCAACTGTGGTCGTCATTACTTTTCACTCCCCGCGGTCGCGTCGGCCAGGGCGCTGGCGCCACCGACGATCTCGCTGATTTCCTGGGTGATTTCGGCCTGGCGGGCCGCGTTGGCAAGCCGGGAGAGGCTCTTGATGAGATCCCCGGCGTTGTCGGTCGCCGACTTCATCGCGCGGCGGGTGGCCGCGTGCTTGGAGGCGGCGGCCTGGAGCAGCGCGTTGTAGATACGGCTCTCGACGTAGCGCGGCAGCAGGGCGTCGAGGACGTCCTCCGCCGACGGCTCGAAGTCGAACAGCGGAAGGATCTCGCTCTTCGCCGGGTCCTCGCCCGTCTCCGACGTGTCGGAGAGGGAGAGGGGCAGCAGCCGGTTCTGCACCGGCGTCTGCGTCAGCATCGAGACGAACTCGGTGAAGACGATGTGGAGTTCGTCCACACCGCCGTCCGCCGTGTCCCGCTGGACCGCCGCGATCAGCGGTCCAGCGACCTTCTTGGCGTCCGCGTAGGTCGGACTGTCGGTGAAGCCGGTCCACGACTCCGCGACCGTGCGCTCACGGAAGCCGTAGTAGGCGACACCCTTACGGCCGACGATGTACGTGTCGACCTCCTTGCCCTCGCCCCTGAGCCGCTCGGTGAGCCGCTCCGCCGCCTTGATGGCGTTGGAGGAGTAGCCGCCCGCCAGTCCGCGGTCGCTCGTGACGAGCAGGACCGCGGCCCGGACCGGCGCCTCGACCTCCGTGGTCAGAGGGTGCTTCGTGTTGGATCCGGTCGCGACCGCCGTGACCGCGCGGGTGAGCTCGGTCGCGTACGGCGTGGAGGCCGCCACCTGGCGCTGCGCCTTGACGATGCGCGAGGCGGCGATCATCTCCATCGCCTTGGTGATCTTCTTGGTCGCGGTGACGGATTTGATGCGACGCTTGTAGACCCGGAGCTGGGCTCCCATGAGTCAGGTCCCTTCCGTCGTCACTTGGAGACGTTGACGCCGGCCGGGGCGTCGTCGCCCAGAAGCTTGCCGTCCGAGGTCTCGAACTGCTTCTTGAAGTTGGCGATGGCGTCGCCGATGGACTCAAGAGTGTCGTCCGACATCTTGCCGCCCTCGGCGATGCTGGTGAGCAGCTCCTTGCGCTCGCGGCGCAGGTGCTCCAGCAGTTCGCTCTCGAAGCGGCTGATGTCCTCGACCGGGACGTCGTCCATCTTGCCGGTGGTGCCGGCGTAGATGGAGACGACCTGCTCCTCGACCGGGTACGGCGAGTACTGCGGCTGCTTCAGCAGCTCGACCATGCGCGAACCACGCTGGAGCGACGCCTTCGAGGCGGCGTCCAGGTCGGAACCGAAGGCGGCGAACGCCTCCAGCTCGCGGTACTGGGCGAGGTCCACCCGGAGCCGGCCCGACACCTGGCGCATGGCCTTGTGCTGGGCGGAGCCGCCGACGCGGGAGACCGAGATACCGACGTTCAGCGCGGGCCGCTGGCCGGCGTTGAACAGGTCGGACTCCAGGAAGCACTGGCCGTCGGTGATGGAGATGACGTTGGTCGGGATGAACGCCGACACGTCGTTCGCCTTGGTCTCGACGATGGGCAGGCCCGTCATCGAACCGGCGCCCATGGCGTCGGAGAGCTTGGCGCAGCGCTCCAGCAGACGCGAGTGCAGGTAGAAGACGTCACCCGGGTACGCCTCACGGCCCGGCGGGCGGCGCAGCAGCAGCGAGACGGCGCGGTAGGCGTCGGCCTGCTTCGACAGGTCGTCGAAGATGATCAGGACGTGCTTGCCCTGGTACATCCAGTGCTGGCCGATGGCCGAACCGGTGTACGGGGCCAGGTACTTGAAGCCCGCCGGGTCGGACGCCGGGGCGGCGACGATGGTCGTGTACTCCAGGGCGCCGGCCTCCTCCAGGGCACCGCGTACGGACGCGATGGTGGAGCCCTTCTGGCCGATGGCGACGTAGATGCAGCGGACCTGCTTGTTCACGTCGCCCGAGCGCCAGTTGTCGCGCTGGTTGATGATGGTGTCGACGGCCAGGGCGGTCTTGCCGGTCTGGCGGTCGCCGATGATCAGCTGACGCTGGCCGCGGCCGATCGGCACCATCGAGTCGACGGCCTTGTAGCCGGTCTGCATCGGCTCGTGCACCGACTTGCGGACCATGACGCCCGGAGCCTGGAGCTCCAGGGCGCGGCGGCTGTCGGTCGCGATCTCGCCGAGGCCGTCGATCGGGTTGCCGAGCGGGTCGACGACACGGCCGAGGTAACCCTCGCCGACGCCGACGGAGAGGACCTCGCCGGTACGGGTGACCGACTGTCCCTCCTCGATACCGCTGAACTCGCCGAGGACGACCGCGCCGATCTCGCGCTCCTCCAGGTTCAGGGCGAGACCGAGGGTCCCGTCCTCGAACTTCAGCAGTTCGTTGGCCATGGCCGAGGGCAGACCCTCGACCTTCGCGATGCCGTCACCGGCAACGCTGACCGTCCCGACCTCCTCGCGCGAGGCCGCGTCCGGCTTGTACGACTGGACAAAATTCTCCAGCGCATCCCGGATCTCCTCCGGCCGGATCGTGAGCTCCGCCATCTGGATTCCCTGCTCTCCTTGTTGGGCCCGAAGTTCTTTGGGGGTCTGGGGGCGACCCCCAGGAATCTTCTGCAATTTCTGCACGGCCCAACCGGGCCGCAGTTCTTGATCTCTGTAAGTGACTCTGTAATCCGGAAATCACATACCGGCCGTCGGCTTTCAGCCGGCGAACCGCCGTGCCGCCTCGTCGAGACGTTCCGCGATCGTGCCGTTGACGACTTCGTCGCCGACGCGGACCGAGATCCCGCCGAGGACCGAGGGGTCGACATCGAGGTTCAGATGCATCGGGTGGCCGTACAGCCTGGCCAGGGCGGCGCCGAGGCGCTGCTTCTGGCCCTCGGTGAGCGGAACCGCCGACGTGACGACCGCGACCATCCGGTCCCGGCGTGCCGCGGCGAGCCGGGACAGGGTCTGGAGACCCGCTTCCAGGCTACGTCCTCGGGGCTGGGACACCAGGCGCGTGACCAGCCGCTGGGTGCTCGGGTTGGCCCGGCCGCCCAGCAGACTGTCCAGCAGGGCGGTCTTGGCCGGTGCCGTCGCGGCCCGGTCGGTCAGCGCGGCCCGGAGGTCGGTGCTGGACTCGACGATGCGGCCGAACCGGAACAGTTCGTCCTCGACGTCGTCGAGGCCGCCCGCCCGCTGCGCGGCGGTGAGCTCGGCGAGAGCCGCCAGCTCCTCCACCGCGTCGACCAGGTCACGCGGCTGCGACCAGCGGGACCGGACCATGCCGGTGACCAGGTCGACGGTGTCGCCGCCCAGCTGTCCGCGCAGCAGTCCGCCGGCCAGCTCGGCCTTGGACTCGCCGGACCGCGCCGGGTCGGTCAGGACCCGGCGCAGCGACACCTCGCGGTGGAGCAGCGCGGTGACGGCGGTCAGCTCGTCGGCGAGCTTCGCCGCGTCGGCCGACGTGTTGTCGGTCAGCGCGTCGAGACGCTCGCGTGCGGCGGCCAGCGCCGCGCGGCTCGCTCCGTGCATCGTCATCGGGCCGCCTCGACCGTCGACGCGCCGTCCTCGATCTCGTCGAGGAAGCGGTCGATGGTGCGGCTCTGCCGGGCGCTGTCCTCGAGGGACTCCCCGACGAGCTTGCCGGCGAGGTCGGTCGCGAGCTTGCCCAGGTCCTGGCGCAGCGCCGCGGCGGCGGCCTTGCGGTCGGCCTCGATCTGGGCGTGACCGGCGGCGACGATCTCCTCGCGCTGCCGCTGCCCCTCCGCCTTCATCTCCTGGATGATGGTGGCGCCCTGCTCGGTCGCCTCCTGACGGAGACGAGCGGCCTCGTGGCGCGCCTCGGCGAGCTGGGCCTTGTACTGCTCCAGGACGCTCTGCGCCTCGGTCTTGGCCTCTTCGGCCTTCTCGATGCCACCCTCGATGGCCTCGCGCCGCTCGTCCAGAACCTTGTTGATGTTCGGGAGGAGCTTCCACGCGAGAAGGCCGAAGACGATGACGAAGGCGAGCAGGCCGATGACGAGCTCGGGAATCGGCGGGATGAGGGGATTCTGATCTTCCTCGGCCGCGAGCTGAACCAGGGGGTTCACATCAGTGCCTTTCGTCTAGTGGTACGGAGCGGATCTGAAAGATCACTTGCCGTAGACGAACGGCATGACGAGACCGATCAGGGCGAGCGCCTCACAGAACGCGAAGCCGAGGATCTGGTTGGCGCGGATCAGGCCGGCCGCCTCGGGCTGACGGGCGAGGGCCTGGGTGCCGTTACCGAAGATGATGCCGACGCCGACGCCGGGGCCGATGGCGGCGAGACCGTAGCCGATGGAGCCGAGCGAACCACTAACAGCGGCAAGAGTCTGGGACATGCCAGTTCTTCCTTCTCTTTCACGGACCGATGGGGGTTGGCCACCGGACGACTGAGGGCTGGGGAGGGGGCTCAGTGGTTCTCTGCGAGCGCGCCCTGGATGAAGGTGCAGGTGAGCAGCACGAAGACGTAAGCCTGAAGGGCCTGGATGAACAGCTCGAAGGCCGTCATGACGAGCACCATCAGGAACGAGACACCCGCGTAGGCGATGCCGATACCGTTCAGCAGGTACCAGCTCGCGATGGTGAAGAGGAGCAGCAGTGTGTGGCCCGCGAACATGTTCGCGAAGAGTCGCACCGCGTGGGTGAAGGGGCGGACCAGCAGGTTCGAGAAGAACTCGATGAGCATGGCCAGCGGCAGCACCGGGCCGAGCGACTTGTCGTAGCCGGTGAAGTTCTTGAAGGCACCGACGAAGCCGTGCCGCTTGAAGGTCAGCGAGACCCACAGCACGTAGACGATGAGTGCGAGGCCGACGGGGTAGGCGATGATCGATGTCACCGGGAACTGGGCGATCGGAATGATCGACCAGAGGTTCATCATCCAGACGAAGAAGAACAGCGAGACGATCAGGGGGACGTACTTCTCGCCCTCCCGCTTGCCGATCGTCTCGTGGACGACGCCGCGCCGGATGAAGTCGTAACCCGCTTCGGCGATCATCTGGAGCTTGCCCGGGACAACCTTCGGGCTGCGGAAGGCCGCCCAGAAGAAGGCGATGATGATGATCGAGCCGAGAAGCGCCAGCAGCATCGTCTTGTTGAAGTACAAGCTGCTGTCCCCGTCGCCCCAGATGGGCTTGAACAGGAACGAATGCAGGCCGGGGGCCGGGAAGCCACAGCCGTCGAAGATGTGGCAGTCGGTCTCGAAGGCGAGCACCTGCGTCGGGTCAGCACTCACCGCGGGCTCCTTCAACATGGCGCATGGGTACGGCAACCTCGTTGTGTCGGCGCGGCGGGACGCCGCGGTTCGGCACTGGACTGGTGTTTCGGATGTGGGAACGGCGACCGGGCTGCTCGGAGCCTCGCGTCGTAAGAGCAGGCGTCAACTGGGGAGCCCGCGCCCTCGATGCCGCAGTTGGAACCGGACCATAGCAGGATCTCGAACTGGCACTTATCCCGCCCCTACCCCTCATGCCGACGTACCCGTCTTCTCCGGCTCGACATAGAGGATTTTTGCCTTCATATGGGCACGGGCCTGAGCGGCGACCCAGGTGAGCGTCGCGACCAGCAAGGTGATGGCGAAAGCCTTGGGGTTGAACAGAGTGGTGTCCTGGAACAGGGCCACGAAGACGAAGAGCGCCAGCACTTGGGTCGTGTAGAGCAGCAGTCCCATGCCCTGGAACAGATGCGGCAGCGACCGCGCCGTGCGTTCCAGCACGATGAGACCGACCCCCATGAAGACGATCACCACGACCACGCCCGCGGCGGCGCCCAACGCCCCCTTCCCTCCCGCGACCACACCACTGACCACCGCGGCGACGACGCCGACGGCGGCGGTGGGTACGGCGGTGTGCAGGAGCATCCGGACGTCGTTGGAGGGCATGGCGGCAACTCCGCTGGTGGGTGGGGCAGATGGTGTCGTCATGGACGAGTGACGGCCCGGTCCGAGAGTGTGTCCTCGGGCCAACGGACCGTCGCACTACGGTCCTTCGGCTCTGTCGCCGGGTCTCGTGAACGGTATCACAAACTATTTGATGAGGTCTTTACCATGAACGTGTGCTCACCGTCACACATGAGGATTAACCGGCGCGTCCGCACCGAATTGGGAGAGACTCCGCATGCTATAGGGAGTTGCCGTGGCAATTCTCGGCGGGGAATGGCCCGAGGGTGCCGGAAGAACCGGATACCGGTCAGTACGACGAGTCCGCTTTGCGGCGATCCGGGAAGCCCGAACGGGGGCCGATCGCGGTCGCCCCGTTGACGCCCGCCGGAAGCGGCGTCAATCCGGCGGCCGGAACCCCGTCGTCCGCCGTTTCCCCGGCCGTTCCGGAATCGTGAGCCACCGGTGACCCGGTGGCCGGCCGGCCCTCGCCCGGCTCCCGTTCCGCCTCACCGGCGGCGGAGGCCGGCTCAGCGGGGGCGGGCCGTGCCCGGCGCCGGTAGCGGGGCGGGACGATCGCCTCGGCCCAGCGCGGGGCACGCGGGGTGAAGCGCGGCAGCAGCAGGAGCAGCAGGCCCAGGGCGCTCAGCGCGACGACCGCGAGGACGATCCACATCGTCGACATGGTGGACGAGGAGTGGACCGAGTACAGCACCACACCGAAGCCGATCAGGGCCGACCAGAAGTACATGATCAGTACGGCCCTGCTGTGCGAGTGCCCGATCTCCAGCAGCCGGTGGTGCAGATGGCCGCGGTCGGCGGCGAACGGCGACTGGCCGTTCCAGGTACGGCGCACGATCGCGAGTACGAGGTCGGCGACCGGGATCGCGATGATCGTCAGCGGCAGCAGCAGCGGGATGAAGACGGGCAGCGCGGCGTGGGTGGCCTCACGGGTCGAGCCGTCGGCGTAGATCTTCAGCGCGTCCGGGTCGACCTGGCCGGTGATGGAGATGGCGCCCGTCGCGAGCACCAGACCGATCAGCATGGAACCGGAGTCGCCCATGAAGATCCGGGCCGGATGCATGTTGTGCGGCAGGAAGCCGATGCACATGCCCATCAGGATCGCGGCGAACAGGGTCGCGGGCGCGGCGGGCTCGATGCCGTAGCCGTACCAGATGCGGTACGCGTACAGGAAGAACGCCGCCGCCGCGATGCAGACCATGCCCGAGGCGAGGCCGTCGAGGCCGTCCACGAAGTTGACCGCGTTGATGGTGATCACGACGAGGGCCACCGTCAGCAGCGTGCCCTGCCAGTCCGTCAGCGCGACGGTGCCGACGCCGGGGACCGGGATCCACAGGATGGTCAGACCCTGCATCACCATCACACCGGCGGCGATCATCTGCGCGCCGAGCTTGATCAGGGCGTCGATCTCGAACTTGTCGTCCAGGACACCGATCAGCCAGATCAGCGCGGCGCCGGACAGCAGCGCGCGCGGCTCGTTCGACCGCTCGAAGACCGCGCCGAGATTCTGCAGATTGCTCGCGACCAGCAGACCGGCGCACAGCCCGAAGAACATGGCGATGCCGCCGAGACGCGGTGTCGGTTCGCGGTGCACGTCACGGGCACGGATCGCGGGCATCGCGCCGATCGCGATGGCGAACTTCCGCACCGGGCCGGTCAGCAGATACGTCACCGCGGCCGTCACGCAGAGCGTCAGCAGATAATCACGCACAGGCTGCCCCACAGATATCGCCGGCCGTCCGGGCCACACAGATTAACTCGCGACAGGACGGCTGTTGGAACGCGCGTGGCCACATGAGGTAAGGACTTACACGGCGGCGCGATGGTTGCACAAACTCGTCCCACCTTAAGCCCCGCCGGGCCCCTCACCGTACGTCGCCCCTGTTCAACGGTGTGCGAGCGGGCCGGTGTCAGCGCCGGGTGGGTACGCCCGTGAGCGCCGTCACCACGGGGTCCAGCGCCTGGTGGATCTCGTCGCCGATCGACCGGAAGAAGGTGATGGGAGCGCCGTACGGGTCGTAGACCTCGTCCGCCTCCGCGTTCGGCGCCAGGAGCCAGCCGCGCAGCGCGGCGGCGGCACGCACCAGCGCACGGGCCCGCTCGACCACCCCCTCGTCCAGGGCGTCGGGCAGCGTCGCCGGGTCTATGGCCCGTACGAGCCGGGTGAACTCCTTCAGCGTGAAGGTCCGCAGACCCGCCGAATGCCCCATCGAAATGACCTGCGCCCGGTGGTCCCGGGTCGCGGTGAGCACCAGATCGGCGCGGATGACGTGCTCGTCCAGCAGTTCCCGCCCGACGAAGCCGGACGGGTCCGCGCCGAAATCCGCCAGGACGGCCTCCGCGTTGGCCTCCATCGAGGCCCCCTCGTGCCCCCAGGTGCCCGCGCTCTCCACGATCAGCCCGCCGGTCAGCCGCTCGCCGAGCCGGTCGCTCAGGGCATGACGGTTCAGCCGCTCGGTGATGGGCGAGCGGCACACGTTGCCCGTACTGACGTGGAGGATGCGGAAGGTGTCCGGGAGTCCCGCTATGCCACGCCCCTCAGGGGCGGTCAATTGGCCACCTCGAGGTCGGGTACGACCTTGCGCAGCTCGTCCGCGTCGACGGCGCCCGCGCGCAGCAGCAGCGGGACCTTGCCGGTCACGTCCACGATCGAGGACGGGACGATGCCGGGGGTCCGCCCGCCGTCGAGATACACGGACACCGCGTCCGCCAGCATCTCCTGCGCGCTGTCGCAGTCCTCCGGCGCCGGGTGTCCGGTCAGGTTCGCGCTGGACACGGCCATCGGGCCGACCTCGGTCAGCAGCTCGATCGCGACGGGGTGCAGCGGCATCCGGATCGCGACCGTGCCACGGGTGTCACCGAGGTCCCACTGGAGCGAGGGCTGGTGGCGGGCGACCAGGGTGAGGGCACCGGGCCAGAACGCGTCGACCAGTTCCCACGCCTGCTCGGAGAAGTCCGTGACGAGGCCGTGCAGGGTGTTGGGCGAGCCGATGAGCACGGGCGTGGGCATGTTGCGGCCACGGCCCTTGGCGTCGAGGAGATCGGCGACGGCCTCGGAGCTGAAGGCGTCGGCGCCGAGCCCGTAGACGGTGTCCGTGGGCAGGACGACGAGCTCGCCGCGGCGGACGGCGGACGCGGCTTCACGCAGACCGGTCGTACGGTCGGTCGCGTCGTTGCAGTCGTATCGCCGTGCCATGTCTCACAGCCCTCTCTCGTAATTTTTTGTGGCGCGGTTCGCCGCCTCCGGGGCGCTGAAGCCGGTGTCGACGGTCGACCGTGCTCGGCCCCTCGTTCCTCGGGGCTTCCGCGCGCTCTCCCTTTCGACACCGACGCGCCCTTTCGGCTCACTCGCCGCCCCGGACCCGGGGAGTCCGGGGGCCGGCGTCAGGGACCTGGGGGTGGCCCGAGTCATCGGCGTGCCCGTGATCACGGCAACGCCTTGCGGGCCGTCGCGAAGCGCGGGCGCTTGTTCAGGTCCGGGTGGTCGGCCGCGTCCGCCCAGCCGGCCTCCTCGCTGAAGATCCACGGGACCTGGCCGCCCTGGGTGTCCGCGTGCTCGACCACCACCAGGCCGCCCGGCCGCAGCAGCCGGTGCGCGGTGCGTTCGATGCCGCGGATGGTGTCGAGGCCGTCCTCGCCGGAGAAAAGCGCCATCTCCGGGTCGTGGTCACGGGCCTCGGGCGCCACGTACTCCCACTCGGTGAGCGGGATGTACGGCGGGTTGGAGATCACCAGGTCGACCTGCCCGTCGAAGTCCGGGAGGGCCGTCAGGGCGTCGCCGCGGTGCACGGTGACCCTGGACCCCTCGGCGTTCCGCCGCGTCCAGGTGAGGGCGTCCTCGGACAGCTCCACGGCGTGCACACGCGAGCGCGGCACCTCCTGCGCCATGGCGAGCGCGATGGCGCCCGATCCGGAGCAGAGGTCGACGATCAGCGGCTCCACCACGTCCATCGCGCGGACCGCGTCTATCGCCCAGCCGACGACGGACTCGGTCTCCGGGCGGGGCACGAACACCCCTGGCCCGACCTGGAGTTCCAGATACCGGAAGAAGACCCGGCCGGTGATGTGCTGGAGCGGTTCACGGGCCTCGCGGCGGGCGACGGTCTCCCAGTAGCGGGCGTCGAACTCCTCGTCCACGACGCTGTGCAGCTCACCGCGCTTGACGCCGTGGACGAACGCGGCGAGTTCCTCCGCGTCGAACCGGGGCGACGGCACGCCCGCGTCCGCCAGCCGCTGGGTGGCCTGGGCCACCTCGGCAAGCAGCAGACTGCGGGGCGCGTGCCCGCGGCGGGGCCGCCGGGGGTCGCTGGGCCCCCCAGAAGGTGGCTGCACGCTGGTTCCTCCTGAGACAGGGACGGGGAGGGATCGTGGTCGGGGTTGCCCGAGAGGGACGGGCGGTGGTCAGGCCGCCGCGAGCTTCGCCGCCGAGTCGGCGTCGACGCACGCCTGGATCACGGCCGTCAGCTCTCCGTCGAGCACCTGGTCCAAGTTGTACGCCTTGAAGCCGACCCGGTGGTCCGAGATCCGGTTTTCCGGAAAGTTGTACGTACGGATCTTCTCCGAACGGTCGACGGTCCGCACCTGGCTGCGCCGGACGTCGGCCGCGTTGCGCTCGGCCTCCTCCTGCGCGGCGGCGAGCAGCCGCGAGCGCAGGATACGCATGGCCTGCTCCTTGTTCTGGAGCTGGCTCTTCTCGTTCTGGCAGGAGGCGACGACACCGGTGGGCAGGTGGGTGATCCGGACGGCGGAGTCGGTCGTGTTGACGGACTGGCCACCGGGTCCCGAGGAGCGGTAGACGTCGATACGCAGGTCGTTGGTGTGGATCTCCACGTCGACCTCCTCCGCCTCCGGTGTCACGAGGACCCCGGCCGCCGAGGTGTGGATGCGGCCCTGGGACTCGGTGGACGGGACGCGCTGGACGCGGTGCACCCCGCCCTCGTACTTCAGCTTCGCCCAGACACCCTGGCCGGGCTCGGTCGCGCCGTTGCCGCCCTTGGTCTTCACGGCGACCTGGACGTCCTTGTAGCCGCCGAGTTCGGACTCGGTGGCGTCGATGATCTCGGTCTTCCAGCCGACGCGCTCGGCGTAGCGCAGATACATCCGCAGCAGGTCGCCCGCGAACAGGGCGGACTCGTCGCCGCCCGCGCCCGCCTTGATCTCCAGGATGACGTCCTTGTCGTCGCTGGGGTCGCGCGGGACGAGCAGCAGCCGCAGCTTGTCGGTCAGCTCCTCGCGCTGCTTCTCCAGCACCTTGACCTCGGCGGCGAACTCGCCGGCCGACGGGTCGGTGGGGTCGGCGGCGAACTCGCGGGCCGTCCCGATGTCGTCCCCGGTCCGCTTCCAGGCGCGGTACGCCCCGATGATCGGGGTCAGCTCGGCGTACCGCTTGTTGAGCTTGCGGGCGTGCGCCTGGTCCGAGTGGACCGACGGGTCGGCGAGCTTCTTCTCCAGGTCGGCGTGCTCGCCGACCAGTTCCTCGACCGCCTCGAACATTCGGGGGCTCCTGGGTTGCGTACGGAAGTGCTGCGGGACGGCAAAGCGCCGGTCCCGACGCCCCAGGGCAGGGGCGCCGAGAACCGGCGCAGGTGGCTCGCTACTTGTTGGCGGAGCCGGCGGCAGCCTTGCCGAAGCGGGCCTCGAAGCGGGCCACACGGCCACCGGTGTCGAGGATCTTCTGCTTGCCCGTGTAGAACGGGTGGCACTCGGAGCAGATTTCGGCACGGACGGAGCCCGATTCGATGGTGCTGCGAGTGGTGAACGACGCACCGCAGGTACAGCTGACCTGGGTCTCGACGTACGTGGGGTGGATGTCGCGCTTCAAGGTGTCTCCTAGGGAACGTCCTCGCCGGGCGAGGAAGGCGCCGGGTCGCACCGCGGATGCGGGTACGTGAACCGGGGCCGACGAACCAGTCTGCCAGGACCGGCCGTATCTCCAAAACCGGGGTGGTGCCGGATCTATTCCGCAGGGCTCCGGCCCGGCGGGCGGCGGTACGGAACGGGGGGAGGACCGGTCGGCCGGTCCTCCCCCCGCGGTGTCACGCGATCGTGTAGTAGCTCTGCCAGCCGGTACCGAGGCTCACCGGGGCGGCGAAGATCTCGGACGTGGCCTTGCCGGTCCCCTTGAGGAGGGACAGGCTGCCGCCCGGGGTGCGGACGAGGACGTCGGCCTTGCCGTCACCGTTCACATCACCCGGAGTGACGATCAGGTTGTACGCGGACCAGTCGGCCCGGACGACGACCGGTGCCTCGAACGGGGCGGTGGACTTGCCGGTGCCCTTCGCGAGGTAGAGGTCGTTCGTGCCGCCCCGGCGGACCAGCAGGTCGGCCTTGCCGTCGTTGGTGTAGTCACCGTGGCCGCGGATCTGGTTGTACGCCTGGTAGCCGGTGCCGACCTCGACCGGGGTGTTGAACTTGCCGTTGCCGTAGCTCGGGTGCACCGTCAGCGTGCCGGCGGAGGTGACCGAGAGGATGTCGCCCTTGCCGTCACCGTTCACGTCGCCGGGGGCGACGATCGCGCGGACGGTCTTCCAGTTGGAGAACATCTTCGTCTTCACGTACGTCGCGCTGCTCACGGAGCGGTGCAGCCAGTAGACGTCACCGGTGGACGCCTCCCGGGCGACGAGGTCCTCGTAGCCGTCCCTGTTCAGGTCGGTCTGCACGAGGTAGTTGTAGGCGCTGTACGACCCGGCGAACGCCGTGCGTGTGAGCTTCTCACCGCTGGACGTGAAGGTGTAGCCGGTGCTGCCCGTCGTCGTACGCGCGAACGGGTCCGCCCGGTGGTCGCGGCTGAAGCTGGTGTCGTCGATACGCGGCTGGAGAGCCGCCATGTACGTCGAGACCTTGGTGTAGACGTCGTACGTGCCACCGAAGTTGCACAGCTCGGACTGCGTGGCGACACCCCAGGAGGTGACGCCGATGATCCGGCCGCTCACCATCATCGGGCTGCCGGAGTCACCGGGGCAGGTCGCCTGGCCCGTGGAGTTGTCTCCCGTACCGCCGTTGCCCGCGCAGATCATGTGACCGGGCTTGTACATCCCCGGGATGCCGACCGCGGTGTCGAGGTTCTCGCCGCACTCGGCGTCAGACCGCAGCGGCTGGGTGACGCGCTGGAGGGTGTCGGCCAGCGTGTCGTAGTCCGGGTCCGAGCCGGTCATGCCCCACCCGTAGGTGGTGGCGGTGGTGCCCGCCGCGTACCGCGCCGTGTCACCGTACGACGCGGGCTGCGCCGGGGTGGCCGTCAGGGGCTTGGAGAGCGTCAGCAGCGCGACGTCGTTGTCGATCGTGTCCGCGTTGTACGAGCCGGCGTAGTAGGAGCGGCTGATGCCGACCACGGTGCCCTCGTCGTTCGGACCGCCGGCGAGTTTGGCCGTGTTGGCCATAATCATGCCCCGGCCGACCATGTCGAGTGCGTTGCCGTACTCGTCGGTGACGCAATGCGCCGCGGTGAGAACCTTGTTGGGCGCGACGAGTGTGCCGCCGCAGGTGAAGTAGAAGTATCCGTCGTTGTCGAACTCGAAAAGCAGTTGCACCATCCAGGGGGCGCTGCTGATGGAAGTGTTCGTCCCGCCGATGATTCGCGGGGATACTTCCTTGGAACTGACGACCTTGGAGTCCTTGGGCGGCAGGAATTTCTCGCTGCCACCGTCATCGGCCTGGGCCGTGGCCACCAGTCCGCCGGCGAGGACGGCAACTGCCGCCGTACCGACGGCTATCAGTCTCCGCAGTCCGGAGAAGGGTCTGCCATGACGCGACACACGCACGCAAATCTCCCACTAATCAAGGGAATTGGTTTGGCGCCGTGTGGGGGGATGGAACGGCTGAATGAATATTACACACAGAAATCCGCCCCGTCACCGGAGTAACGGGGCGGACCCATATGGACGTTGAGCAATCGGGACGGAGTTCCCGGAACGACGTCGATTCAGAACGACGCCACGTCAGTCGTTGCCGTTTCCGGGCGACGGAGTTGTCTTCTGAATCTGGAGCAGGAACTCCGCGTTCGACTTGGTCTTCTTCATCTTGTCCAGCAGCAGTTCGATCGCCTGCTGCTGGTCGAGCGCGTGCAGCACCCGGCGGAGCTTCCAGACGACGGCCAGCTCCTCGCCGCCGAGCAGGATCTCCTCCTTGCGGGTGGAGGACGCGTCGACGTCCACCGCCGGGAAGATGCGCTTGTCGGAGAGCTTGCGGTCGAGCTTGAGCTCCATGTTGCCGGTGCCCTTGAACTCCTCGAAGATCACCTCGTCCATGCGCGAGCCGGTCTCGACCAGCGCGGTGGCCAGGATGGTCAGCGAGCCGCCGTCCTCGATGTTGCGCGCCGCGCCGAAGAAGCGCTTCGGCGGGTAGAGCGCGGTGGAGTCGACACCACCGGACAGGATGCGTCCGGAGGCCGGGGCGGCGAGGTTGTACGCGCGGCCCAGGCGGGTGATGGAGTCGAGCAGGACGACCACGTCGTGACCCAGCTCCACGAGGCGCTTGGCGCGCTCGATGGCCAGCTCGGCGACGGTGGTGTGGTCCTCGGCGGGACGGTCGAAGGTCGAGGAGATGACCTCGCCCTTCACCGACCGCTGCATGTCGGTGACCTCTTCCGGACGCTCGTCGACGAGGACGACCATCAGGTGGCACTCGGGGCTGTTGACCGTGATCGCGTTGGCGATGGCCTGGAGGATCATGGTCTTGCCGGTCTTCGGCGGGGCCACGATCAGACCGCGCTGGCCCTTGCCGATCGGCGCGACGAGGTCGATGATCCGGGTCGTCAGCACACCCGGGTCGGTCTCCAGCCGGAGCCGGTCCTGCGGGTAGAGCGGGGTCAGCTTCTGGAACTCGGGGCGGCCCCGGCCGGATTCGGCCGCCATGCCGTTCGCCGAGTCGAGGCGCACGAGCGCGTTGAACTTCTCGCGGCGCTCGCCGTCCTTGGGCTGGCGCACCGCGCCGGTGACGTGGTCACCCTTGCGCAGGCCGTTCTTGCGGACCTGGGCCAGCGACACGTACACGTCGTTGGGGCCCGGCAGATAGCCGGAGGTCCGGATGAACGCGTAGTTGTCGAGGATGTCGAGGATGCCCGCGACGGGGATCAGCACGTCGTCGTCGGCGACCTGCGGCTCGCCGCCGCCGAACTCCTCACGGCCCCGGCGTCCCCGGCGGTCGCGGTACCGGCCGCGACGGCCGCGACGGCCGCCCGCCTCGTCGTCGAAGTCGTCCTGCGGCCCGTTGTTGCCCTGCTGCTGGCCGCCCTGGCGCTGCTGGCGCTGGGCGCCGCCCTGCTGGCCGCCGCCCTGCTGCTCGTCGCCCTTGCCCCGGCGGTCGCGCTGGCGGCTCTGCCGGTCGCCGCGGTCACCGCCGCGCTCGCCGCGCTGGCCGCGCTCCTGGCGGTCGCCGCGCCGTCCGTCGCCGTCGGTCCGCTCGGACGCGGAGACGGCGCCCTCGGCCTTGCTGTCGGGCCGGTCCTCCACGACGGTGTCGGTGCCCGCGTCGCCGCGGTTCTCGGTCCGGCCGTCGGGGCTGCCCGCCTGCGCGGTGGCCCGGCGCCGGCGGCGCTCGCCCGCGGGCTGGTCGTCACTGGCGGGCTGGCCGGGGATGTCGATCTGCGCGTCGGCCCGGTCGGCCTTGTCCGCGCCGGCCGGAGCCTGGTCCGCGGTGTCCGCCTTGGCGGCGGGGGCGTCGGCGGCCGGTGCCGCGTCGCCCGTACGGGCCTTGGAGGTGGCACGTCGCTTGGGCTTCGCCGGGGCGTCGCCCTCGGCCGTCCCGGCGGTCTTCGGCGCGGCGGAACCGCCGCCCTGCGCCTCCTTGATGACCTCGATCAGCTGGCTCTTGCGCATCCGCGCGGTGCCCCTGATGCCGAGGCCCGACGCGACCTGCTGGAGCTCGGCCAGGACCATGCCGTCGAGGCCGGTGCCGGAGCGGCGGCGCCGTGCGGTGGTGCCGGTGGCAGCACCTGCGGCGGGCGCGGTGGTGTCGACGCTGTTGTCGGCAGTCACGCCCATCAGATCGGTGGTGTCGCTCACGAAGGGTCCTTCCCTGGAGCGGACGTCGGCCTTCTGGCTCGGCGACCGGTCGTGCTGTCCGACCGCGGGTTGTGATCTTGTCGATCACCGGCCGAGATCGGGGCGATGGTCCCGCCGGGTACGGCGGAAGACGTGCATACGTGCAATGGGTCCGGCGCGAGGTCCCCCTGCTCGGCCCTCTCCTGGGCATAGCGAGGGGTGTCGTGCCGGTTCCGGGGCGTGCTCAGAACTGCTCAGGCAGGCTGCTCAGGCAGTTGGGGAGGCTCCCGGAAGAATGGTGGTCCCGAATCGGGACACGAAGCACCGAGCCACAAAGACGTCGGGTGCAGACTTGAGATTAACACTACCGGCTCCAACAAACATTCCCCCTCTCACTCACCGGCAATCCACCGTCACTGAGAACCGTCACTGAGAACTCAGCGGCAGCACGCTCGCGCCCGTGCCGTCGAGGCCCAGCCTGTTCGCCGCCCAGCCCTCGCCGGCCAGCCGTGCGACCTTGTCGGCCGCACTGTCCTCGGTCAGCGCGAGGACCGTGGGTCCGGCGCCGGAGATGACCGCGGGGACGCCGTCGGCCCGCAGCCGGTTGACCAGCTCGACGCTCTGCGGCATCGCCGGGGCGCGGTATTCCTGGTGCAGCCGGTCCTCGGTGGCCGCCAGCAGCAGCTCGGGACGCCTGGTCAGAGCCTCGGTGAGCAGGGCGGCCCGGCCCGCGTTGAAGCTGGCGTCGCCGTGCGGGACGGAGCGCGGGAGCAGTCCGCGCGCGGTCTCGGTGAGGACGGGGCGGTCGGGGACGAAGACGACCGGGACGACCGGGCCGGCGACCTCCATACGGATGGCGCGGGCGGCTCCCCCGTCGGTCCAGGCGAGCGTGAATCCGCCGAGCAGACACGCCGCGACGTTGTCCGGGTGGCCCTCGATCTCGGTGGCGAGCTCCAGCAGCGCCGTGTCGTCGAGCCGGGCGTCGCCGCCTATCGTCACGGCGCGCGCGGCGACGATCCCGGCGCAGATGGCGGCGGACGAGGAGCCCAGGCCCCGGCCGTGCGGGATGCGGTTGGCGCAGACGACCTCCAGGCCGCGCGGCTGGCCGCCGAGCAGGTCGAACGCGGTGCGCAGGGACCGTACGAGGAGGTGGTTCTCGTCGCGGGGCAGCGTGTCGGCGCCCTCGCCGGCGATGTCGACGTGCAGACCGGCGTCGGCGACGCGCACCACGACGTCGTCGTAGAGCCCCAGGGACAGGCCGAAGGCGTCGAATCCCGGCCCGAGGTTGGCGCTGGTGGCGGGGACGCGCACCCGTACGGCGGCGGCGCGGAAGGCGGGACCGGCCATCGCGTGGACGACTCTCCTTGAGTGGCTGCGGGAATGCGGAACGGGGACGGGCTGCGGGACGGTGGGGGTTCGTCGGCGTGGTGAGGGATGCACCCGGCGGCCACGTGGGCGACAACACCGCGGCATATGCGGCGGGGCGGGTGGGGACAGCCTAGCGAAGGAAGGTTCCGCGGCGACATAGGGCGCACAGGAGGCGCACGATGCGTGTCGCGTGGGTTCCTGTGCTCCTATGCGGGGTCTTGGTGCGCTTTGTGGGGCGCCCGCGTACGGCCCGGGGCGGGCCCGGACCGTACGCGGGTGCTCACACGAGTCCCAGCCGCTCCGCCGCCGTCACCGCGTCGACGGGCACGGTGACCGGCTGGGGCGCGCCGGCGACCGCCCAGTCCGGGTCCTTGAGCCCGTTGCCGGTGACGGTGCAGACGATGCGCTGCCCCCGGTCGACCTTGCCCTCTTCTACGGCCTTGAGCAGTCCGGCGACGGACGCGGCCGACGCGGGCTCCACGAAGACGCCCTCCTGGGCGGCCAACAGCCGGTAGGCGCGCAGGATCTGTCGGTCCGTCACCTCGTCGATGGCGCCGCCGGACTCGTCGCGCGCGGCGAGCGCCTGCTGCCAGGACGCGGGGTTGCCGATCCGGATCGCGGTGGCGACGGTGTGCGGGTCCTTGACGACCTCGCCGCGTACGAGGGGCGCCGAACCGGACGCCTGGAAGCCCCACATGCGGGGCGTGCGGGTCGCGGGGCCGTCGGCGGCGTACTCCGTGTAGCCCTTCCAGTAGGCCGTGATGTTGCCGGCGTTGCCGACGGGCAGCACATGGAGGTCGGGGGCGTCGCCGAGCGCGTCCACGATCTCGAAGGCGGCGGTCTTCTGGCCCTCGATACGGGACGGGTTGACCGAATTGACCAGCGCCACCGGGTAGTTGTCGGACAGTCCGCGCGCCAGCGTCAGACAGTCGTCGAAGTTCCCGTCGACCTGGAGGATCTTCGCGCCGTGCACCAGCGCCTGGCCCATCTTGCCGAGCGCGATCTTGCCCTGCGGCACAAGGACGGCGCACACCATGCCGGCCCGTACCGCGTACGCGGCGGCCGACGCCGAGGTGTTGCCGGTGGAGGCGCAGATGACGGCCCGCGCGCCCGCCTCCTTGGCGTGCGTGATGGCCATCGTCATGCCGCGGTCCTTGAACGACCCGGTCGGGTTGGCGCCCTCGACCTTGAGGTGCACCTCACAGCCGGTGAGCTCGGAGAGGACCTGGGCGGGGACGAGCGGGGTGCCGCCCTCGCGGAGGGTGACCACCGGGGCGGTGCCGGTGACCGGCAGACGGTCCCGGTACTCCTCGATGATGCCCCGCCACTGGTGGGTGCCCGGCCGGGCGCCGCCCGCGGCGGGGCCGCTGCTGGCTTCGGTCGTCATGGGTCCTACTCCCCTTCCACACGCATGATGCTGGCGACACCGCGCACGGTGTCGAGCTTGCGCAGCGCTTCGACGGTCCCCGAGAGGGCGGCGTCGGCCGCGCGGTGGGTGACGACGACGAGGGACGCCTCGCCGCCGAGTCCTTCACTGTCCGGCCGGCTCTGCTGGCGCACGGTGTCGATGGACACGTCGTGCTCGGCGAAGACCGTGGCGACCTGGGCCAGGACACCGGGTTTGTCGGCCACGTCGAGGCTGATGTGGTAGCGCGTCACGACCTCGGCCATGGAGCTGACCGGCAGCCGGGTGTACGCGGACTCGCCGGGCCCCGTCGTGTCGGCGAGCCGGTTGCGGCAGGCCGCGACGAGGTCGCCGAGGACGGCGGACGCGGTGGGCGCGCCGCCCGCGCCGGGGCCGTAGAACATCAGCTGGCCGGCCGCCTCGGCCTCCACGAAGACCGCGTTGTACGCCTCGCGCACGGAGGCCAGGGGGTGGCTGAGCGGGATCATCGCGGGGTGGACGCGCGCGGTGACGGACTTCCCGTCGGCGGCGCGCTCGCAGATCGCCAGGAGCTTGACGGTGCAGCCCATGCGCCGTGCGGAGGCGATGTCGGCGGAGGTGACCTCGGTGAGGCCCTCGCGGTGGACGTCGTCGAGGCGTACCCGGGTGTGGAAGGCGATCCCGGCGAGGATCGCGGCCTTGGCGGCGGCGTCGAAGCCCTCGACGTCGGCGGTCGGGTCGGCCTCCGCGTAGCCGAGCGCCGTCGCCTCGTCCAGCGCCTCCGAGTAGCCGGCGCCGGAGGAGTCCATCCGGTCGAGGATGAAGTTGGTGGTGCCGTTGACGATGCCGAGCACCCGGTTGACCTTGTCGCCCGCGAGGGACTCGCGCAGCGGGCGCAGCAGCGGGATCGCGCCGGCGACGGCCGCCTCGTAGTAGAGGTCCTTGCCGTGGGTGCGGGCCGCCGTGAAGAGCGTCGGGCCGTCCTCGGCGAGCAGCGCCTTGTTGGCCGAGACGACGGACGCGCCGTGCTCGAAGGCGGTGGTGATCAGGGTGCGGGCGGGCTCGATGCCGCCGATGACCTCCACGACGACGTCGATGTCCCCGCGTTTGACCAGGGCGGTGGCGTCGGTCGTGATGAGCGCGGGGTCGATGCCCTCGCGGATCCGGGAGGGACGGCGGACGGCGACCCCGGTGAGTTCCAGGGGGGCGCCGATCCGCGCGGCCAGGTCGTCGGCGTGCGTCGCCATGATGCGCGCCACCTCGGAGCCGACGACTCCACAGCCCAGCAGCGCCACCTTCAGCGGACGCGTACGCATCATGCGACCTCGATTCCCTCTCTCGGCAATGTGGACCAGTCTCACGCACCGGACGGAAGTTTCTCCCCTCCGTCCGTCATCCGAGACGTCTGTCTCAGCTCTCGGTGATGTTCGGGCGGGTGCTCAGCCGACGTCCAGACGGAGGAGATCCTCCTCCGTCTCGCGGCGGACGATCACCTTGGCCCGGCCGTCCTTGACGGCGACGACGGGCGGGCGCAGCGCGTGGTTGTAGTTGCTGGCCATGGAGCGGCAGTACGCGCCGGTGGCGGGGACCGCGATGAGGTCGCCCGGTGCCAGGTCGGCGGGCAGGAAGGCGTCGCGTACGACGATGTCGCCGCTCTCGCAGTGCTTGCCGACGACGCGGGACAGCATCGGTTCGGCGTCGGAGCGGCGGGAGACGAGGGCGACGCTGTACTCGGCGTCGTAGAGCGCGGTGCGGATGTTGTCGGACATGCCGCCGTCGACGCTCACGTACGTCCGCAGCCCTTCGAGGGGCTTGATGGTGCCGACCTCGTAGAGCGTGAAGGCGGTGGGGCCGACGATGGCGCGGCCGGGCTCGACGGAGATGCGCGGGGTGCGCAGCCCGGCGGACTCGCACTCGCGGGTGACGATCGCGGTCAGGGACTTGGCGATCTCGTGGGGTTCGCGGGGGTCGTCGTCGGGCGTGTACGCGATGCCGAGGCCGCCGCCGAGGTCGATCTCGGGAAGTTCGACGCCGTGTTCGTCGCGGATCTCGGCGAGCAGTCCGACGACGCGGCGGGCGGAGACCTCGAAGCCCGCCATGTCGAAGATCTGCGAGCCGATGTGCGAGTGGATGCCGAGGAGTTCGAGGTTGTCGAGCTTCAGGGCCCGGCGTACGGCCTCCGCGGCCTGTCCGTCGGCGAGCGAGATGCCGAACTTCTGGTCCTCGTGGGCGGTGGCGATGAACTCGTGGGTGTGAGCCTCGACGCCGACGGTGACGCGGATCTGTACGGGCTGGACCCGGCCGAGGCGCTGCGCGATGTGCGCGACGCGCACGATCTCCTGGAACGAGTCGAGGACGATGCGCCCGACGCCCGCGGTGACGGCGCGCTCGATCTCGTGGACGGACTTGTTGTTGCCGTGCAGGGCGATGCGCTCGGCGGGCATGCCGGCGTCGAGGGCGGTGGCCAGTTCGCCGCCGGAGCAGACGTCGAGGTTGAGCCCTTCCTCCTTGAGCCAGTGGACGACGGCGCGGGAGAGGAACGCCTTGCCCGCGTAGAACACGTCGGCGCCGTCGCCGAAGGCGTCGGTCCAGGCGCGGCAGCGGGCGCGGAAGTCGGCCTCGTCGAGGAAGTAGGCGGGGGTGCCGAACTCCTCGGCGAGCCGGGTGACCGGGAGTCCGGCGACGGTGGCGACACCGTCCTCGTCGCGGCGGACCGTGCTCGACCAGACCTTGTCGTCCAGTGCGTTGAGGTCGGCGGGCGGCGGGGAGTAGTGGCCCTCGGTGTGCACGTCGGCGTAGCGGGGACCGGCGGGGTGTGCGGAACGGCTCATCGTCTTGGTGCTCTTTCGGGTGGGTCGGACGCGTCCGGTTCGGCGGACGGCGTCAGAGGTGTGCGGGCGCGTCGATGCCGAGGAGGGTGAGGCCACCGGCCAGCACCGTCCCGGCGGCTTCGGCGAGGGCGAGCCGGGACCGGTGGGCGGCCGAGGGTTTCTCGTCGCCGGCGGGCAGCGGGCGGCAGGTCTCCTGGAAGTGCAGGAACGCCTCCGCGGTGCGTTCGAGATGGCGGGCGACCCGGTCGGGGGCGCGGTGGCGGGCGGCGGCGGCGAGTACGCCGGGGTGGTCGCCGATGCTGTCGAGGAGGGCGCGCGCGCCGGGGCCGTACGTCCCGGTGGCGTCGTCGGGGCCGGTGTCCGGGCCGGTGGCGTCGTCGCCGACGGCGTCGTGGTCGGTGTCGTGCCTTGTGTTCCGGCCGGTGTTCCGGCCGGTGGGTACGCCGAGGTCCGCGCCGTTGCGGAGCAGGGCGCGGCTGCGGGCGTGCGCGTACCGCACGGTGAACAGCGGGTTGGACGCGTGCTGGACGAGGAGGTCGTCGCCGGTCGCGGCCCGCTCGTGCGCGGCGGGCCGCAGCAGGCCCCAGTGGGCGGCGTCGCGGCCGAGGCGGGCGAGGAGGTCCCCGGCGAGGGCGGGGGGCACCGGGCGTACGGGCAGCCGCTCGGTGGCGCCGGCGCCGGTGCGGGCGTCGGCGCCCTGGGCGCGCAGCAGCCGCAGGACGGCCCCGGTGCGCACGGCGGCGCGGATATCGCCGGCGGGCGGGAGGACGACGGTGCGCCCGGCGAGGGCGTCACCGTGTCCGTAGCGGAGTCCGGCGCCGAGGACGTCGCGGACGAGTCCGGCGCCGCTGCCGGGGGCGAGGGTGAAGTTCAGGAAGCCGGGTCCGGTGACGTCGACGCGGGTCAGCCCGGGGGCGGCGCGCAGGATCTCGGTGCGGAGGATCTCCGCGACGTCGCGCGGGCTGCGCCGGGCGGGGCCCGCGAGGCGCAGGGCGACGGAGGTCGCGTAGTCGCCGCTGCCCCCGGGGCCGGGGCGGGCGAGCGGGACGCTGTCCGGTACGGGCCCGGCCAGGGTGCCTCCGTCGACCGCGCGGCGCACGGCGCACAGCACGGTCGAGGACAGGTCGGCGGGCGTCACGGGACCAGCGTACGGGGGGAGGGGGGCGTCTTCGCGAACCGGTTTCGCGATGTGGGCGACGGCACGGGGCACGGGCTGCCCGCACCGGGTTCACGCGGGTGCCCCGTCCGACCGAAGGACGGGACCCGGGGGCGGGCACGGGGCCCGGGGACGGGGGCGTCCGACGGGGTACGGCCTGAGACAGGCGGAACGCCCTTCGTACCGCCGGAACCACCCCCGGCGAACGCCGACGACAGAGGACGGACCGCCCCTTGTCCCCCTGCTCCCGGGCGACGGCACGGGGCACGGGCTGCCCGCGCCGGGTTCACGCGGGTGCGCCGCCCGCCCGGAGGACGGGACCCGGACCCGGGGGCACCGGCGGATACGGCCTGAGACAGGCGGAACCCCGCCCGTACCGCCGGGACCGGCGACGGAGGAGGCACCGCTCCGGTCCACCTGCTCCCGGTGCTTCGACCGATCCGGGAAGGGTTGGGCGCGGCACCGTCGAGCCTGTGGGCCGGCCCCGCGCGACGGTGCTTCGACTGCTACGGGTGCTCCCGGTGCTCGGCGTGGCACCGTCCGCCGGGGGTCAGCCCCGCGCGCTTCCGGGGGTGCTGCCCGCGTGGCCCCTGCCGTGCCGGTCGTCCAGGGGCGGCGGGCTCTCGCGGTGGAGCAGCCGGCGGACGACCCTGATCAGCTCGGCGGGTTCGAAGGGCTTGGCGAGGTAGGCGTCCACACCGGCGACGAGTCCGTTCTCCACCTCGTGCCGCGTGCAGGCGCTGATGATCGCGAGGGGCAGATGGGACGTCGTGGGATCGGCCCGGAGCCGGGCGGCGGTGCGGATGCCGTCGAGGCGCGGCATGACGACGTCGAGGGTGATCGCGTCGGGCCTGACCCGGTGGACGACCTCCAGGCATTCGGCACCGTCGGCAGCGGTCACGACCTCGAAGCCCTCCAGCTCGAGGTTGACCCTGATCAACTGCCGGATGACCCGGTTGTCGTCGACAACGAGCACACGGCCTGACGCGCCTGACACCACTTGAGGGTAGGTCGGCGCCCCGGGCCACGTCCGGGTTTTGCCGACTTCTCCGTGCGTGCGGGGGTGACCGGTCCCGGCCTCGGGAGGCGCGGGGCACGCCCGATACCTGTTCACGACGACCCCCTCGGGGCTGGTAAGGTTTCACCCGTCGCCAAAGATTCACGGCGATACGCCCCCGTAGCTCAGGGGATAGAGCATCGGCCTCCGGAGCCGGGTGCGCAGGTTCGAATCCTGCCGGGGGCACTTCCGGACAGACCTTCTGACTCAGTGGAAACACTGGTCCAGAAGGTCTTCTTTTTTGCCGGCGCCCCGCGCTCTCCCCGTTCGAGGTTTCGCGCGCGCCCCGTTCGCCTTTCTCCGTTCCGCGTGCGCCGATCGTTGTTGATGTCCGTCGGTCGTCGGTTGTCAGGCGCCGGCCGTCGGTCGTCAGTCGCCGTCCGCCGGTCGTCGGTCGTCGGTCGTCAGTCGCCGTCCGCCGGTCGTCGGTCGTCGGTCGTCGGTCGTCGGTCGTCGGTCGTCGGTCGTCGGTCGTCGGCAGGCTTGCGTCGTTCGCCGCGCGCGGTTCGCCGATCGACCGCTGCTCACCGTTCACCGTTCGCGTTCGTCGTTCGCCCTTCAGAGTCGGCTGTTCGCCCTTCACCGTTCACCGTCCGGACACTCGACGGTCCGAACACCGCCCCTGAAGGCCGCACTTGATACGCGACGCGGCCCGTTGTCGCGAGTGCTTCGGCAGAACCTCACCAACTCCCCCCATAAGCCACGCACATGACACACGCATGAGCGTTCCGGCATGTGCCGGTTGACCGAAATGCCGTTCCGGAGAGGTTCGTTCCGGGGTCGTCAGCTAACCCTTCGGCAACGACATTCGGGGATATGTGACCGACGTCAAGTCGCCGCGCCGAGTGACCTGGAAGAAGGTTCCGATGAGGGACCGACGAGAGCGGAGCGGTACGTTCCGGCGCAGGTCAACGGGGGTGCGACGGGGTCGAGCCGGGGATTCCGCTTAGCCCTCCGAGAGGGCCGCGCGCCTTCGGGTTTGGCCGAGTTGGATCGTTCCTGGCCGGTTGAACACCCGCATTTTTCGAGGATGTACGCATCCGTAAGGAGGTGCTACAGCATAGGATCAAGCCGCGCCACGGGGGCCTCGCCAGTCCCTTCCGTAACGTTGCACACGATCTACTCGCGATCCCCACCGACACCCCCCAACCCGTTAATAGGTATCTGCGTGTCACCGATACTCAGCACCGGTTCCGGCGATGGAGCCGCGCAGTGAAAATCAATCGTCGCCTCGTCCTGCTGGTCACCGTGCCTCTCGTCGTGGCCGTCACCTTCGCGGTGCTGGCCCTGGCCCCCGCCACCAACCAGGCTCTTCAGGCCAACCGGCTCACCGCCATGGTCGATGTCGCCTCGTCCGTGAGCGAGTTGACCCACCAATTGCAGCGTGAGCGGGCGGCGGCAACCGCGCTCGTCTCCAACCAGGGAGATGCCGAAGGTTTCAGCGAAACGACCAGCGCGACGGACAAGAGTGTCGCCCAATTCCGTTCACAGCTCGGCCGGTTGGCAGGTGTTCCGGGCAACGCGCGGGACGCGCTGACCCGCATCGAGCGCTTCGTCGAGGAAATGCCCTCCCTGCGGGCGCAGGTGCGCTCCGGTGGAGCCACCGTCACGGCGCTGACCTTCGGCTACCGGATCGTCATCGCCGACCTGATCGACTACCGGGACGGCATCGCCCAGGCCGACGGTGTCGACGCCGACGTCGCCGACCGCATCCGTGCCGCCGCCGCGCTCTCGCGGGCCTCCGAGAACATGGGCCAGCAGCAGGTCGCGGTGATGAGGGCGCAGGCCACGGGCGGCTTCACCCAGGCGTCCAAGCGCACCTTCGACGCCACCCGCATCGGCTACACCGAGGCCACCAGTGTGCTGTTCGACCTGGGCCCGCAGCAGTGGCGGACCTGGCTGGAGCGCACGCTGTCCGGCTCGAAGGCCCTGGAGGCCCGCCGGTTCGAGGACGAGGTCAGCCGCACCGCGCCCGACCAGGAAATCACCGTCGGTCCGAAGGAGTGGCAGAAGGCGTCGGCCGACCGGCTGAACCTGCTGCGCTCGGTCGAGAAGCGCATCGACACGTCGGTGCTCGCCACCGTCACCGAGACCCGTACGACTCTCGCCTGGACGGCCGGCGCCGAGGTGGCGCTGGTGGTGCTCACCCTGGTCGGCGCCGTCGTCGTCGCCATCAGGCTCGGCCGCGTCATGATCCGCAGGCTGCGGGATCTGCGCAACGCCGCGCACGAGGTGGCGCACACGGGTCTGCCCCGCGTCATGACGGAGCTGTCCCAGCCCGGCGCGCTCAGCGGCGCCACGCCCGAGCAGGTCGCCGAGCGGTCGGGCAACCCCGTGAAGACCACCGGCCTCGACGAGATCGGCGAGGTCGGTGAGGCGTTCAACGCCGTCCACCACGAGGCCGTACGTCTGGCCGCGCAACAGGCCCACATCCACGAGCAGTTCGCCGAGACGCTGGTCGGTGTCGCCCGCAGGGGCGCCCAGTTGACCACCGTCATGGTGTCCGAACTGGACGCGGTGCAGCGCGACGAGGCCGACCCCGAGCGCATGAAGACGCTGTTCGCGCTCGACCACCTCGCCATCCGCATGGAGCGCAACACCAACAACCTGCTGGTGCTGGGTGGTTACGGCCACGGCCGGGTGCGGTCCGCGGACATCTCCTGCTCGACGGTGATCGTGGCCGCCGCGCAGCAGATCGAGCGGTTCGACCGGGTGTCCCTCGGGGTCATCGAGTCCGGCATCGGTATCGCCGCACGCGTGGTCCACGACGTGGCGCACATCCTCGCCGAACTCCTCGACAACGCCACGCGCTTCTCGCCCCCGGACAAGCAGGTCGGGGTCGCCGTGTGGCGGCTGTGGGACCGGGCCGTCGTCCAGATCGTCGACGAGGGCGTGGGCATCACCGCGGAGCGGCGTGCCAAGCTCAACAAGGGTCTCCAGGAGCCGAAGTCCGGTATCGGTGACGTGCGTTCCATGGGTCTGCACGTGGTGGCGCGGCTCGCCGCCCGGCACGGCATCGTGGTCGAACTGCGTGACTCCTCGGGACCGGGCACCATCGCCGAGGTCACCCTGCCCGCGAACGTCCTGGCCGCGGCTCCGGAGGAGTCCGCGCCGCCCGTGCAGGGAGCGCCGGGCGAGCGCCCCGGTGTGCGGTACGAGGCTCCGCGCACGATCACCGGCCCCGGGTCGGCCCGCAGGCCCGCCGGGGCGGGCGCTTCCGGCGGCCGGCGCGGCGACATCGGCGCGGTGGGCGCGGCCCCCGCACCGGCGGTCGCCGCAGGCGGTTCGCACGTTTCGCACGGCTCGCACGGCCCGGCGGGCGCGGCCCCGCAGGGCGGCTCCCGGACCGACGAGCGTGCCGGTTCCAGCAAGCCCTCGCCGCACCCCGTACACACCGAGCCGGTCGCCCGGATCGCCGGAGTCGCCTCCTCAGGGCTGCCGCTGCGCCAGCGCAGCACGCCGAAGCAGTGGCCCACCCTGGGCAAGCGTGACGGCTCCGATCCGCGATCGGGCGCCGCACCCAAACCGTCGCCCCGGCGCCGGGACTCCCGGCAAGTCTCCGACGTCCTGGCGGCCTATGCGCAGGGGATCAACAGGAGCACGAGCCACCGCGGGCGCTCCGCCACCGACGACGACACTCAACGGAGCAAGAAATGACGACCTCACCCACCGACCTCAGCTGGATTCTGAGCGGCTTCGCCGGACGTATTCCCGAGGTCACGCAGGCCATAGCCGTGTCCGTGGACGGACTCGCGCTGGCCTACACGGGGGTGGAGCGCGACGACGCCGACCGGCTGGCCGCCATCGCCTCGGGTGTCGTCAACCTTCTCTCCGCCGCGGCCCAGTTGACCAACACCGACCCGGTCGAGCACAGCCTGACCGCCATGGAGGGCGGCTACATGTTCTCGATGGCCGTCTCCAGCGGCGCGTCGTTGCTGGTCACGACCACCAGGGACGCGGACATCGGTGAGGTCAGCTACATGATGTCCGAACTGATCAACCAGGTCGGTGACTCCCTTACCCCCCAGGTACGCGACGCGAACGCGCAGCCTTCCCGCTGACGTCCGGGTCGTACGGAAGCCCCCACGAAAGCCCCATCGTCCGGTGAGTACGCCGGGCGTCCTGTTCTCTTTCGTTCCGTCCGATTTTCCTTCCTCCTGATGAGAGCCCTCATGTTCTTCGACATATCCCTCTCGCGTGGCCGCAGCAGAGTCCGGCCGGTCGGCGCAGCCGCCCTCGCACTCGGTCTGGCAGCGGTCACCGGGTGCAGCAGCGACAGCGGCGCCGGCGACGACACGGTGAAGATCGGTCTGGTGGCCTCGCTGTCGGGCACGTACGAGCCCGTCGGCACGGAGCTCCGCAAGGGCTTCGAGCTGTACCTGGCCACGCACGACAACAAGCTGGGCGGCCGCAAGGCCGAACTGATCGTCGCGGACGAGGGCGACGGTCCGCCCACCGCGGTCCCCGCGGCCACCAAGCTCATC
The DNA here is from genome assembly GCF_036327775.1 of Streptomyces sp. NBC_01498. Taxonomy (NCBI): domain Bacteria; kingdom Bacillati; phylum Actinomycetota; class Actinomycetes; order Kitasatosporales; family Streptomycetaceae; genus Streptomyces; species Streptomyces sp. NBC_01498. Next base: position 2,079,717 of record NZ_CP109598.1, read on the forward strand.
AAGAAGGACAAGGTCGACGCCCTGACCGGCCTCGTCGGCGGTGGTTCGGTCAACGCGGTGCTGCCGATGATCAACCAGGCGAAGATCCCGCTGCTCGGCTCCAACGCGCGTCCGCCGATCAAGGACATGAAGTACGTCTGGACGACGAGCTTCCTCTCCGACGAGCCCGGCAAGGCCATCGCCCCGTACATCAAGGAGAACGTCGACGGCCCGGTCTACGCGATCGGCCCCGACTACCAGGGTGGCTACGACGAACTCCGCGGCTTCACCGACGAGTTCGCCCGGATCGGCGGCAAGCTCGCCAACCCGAGCGGTGAGACCGCCTGGACGCCGTTCCCGAAGACCACGAACTTCATGCCGTACTTCGCGGAGATCGCCAAGACGGACGCCAAGGCCGTCTACTGCTTCTACGCCGGCAAGGCGGCGATCGACTTCGCGAAGCAGTACGCGCAGTCCGACATCGCCGACATCCCGCTGTACACGGCGTTCGTGACCGAGGGCAGCGTTCTCCAGGCGCAGGGCGACGCGGCCAAGGACATCTACTCGGTCCTCAACTACGCGGCCGACCTCGACAACGAGGCCAACCGCAAGTTCGCCGCCGACTGGACCGCCAAGCACGACACCCAGCCGACGACGTTCGCGATGGCCTCCTACGACGCGGCGGCCGTGCTGGACCAGGCGATCGCCGACGCCGCCAAGAAGGGCGACGTCACGCCCGAGACCATCAACACCGCCATCGGCGGTCTGGGCCAGATCAACAGCCCGCGCGGTTCCTGGGAGTTCGGCGACAAGGCGCACTCCCCGGTGCAGGCGTGGTACCTGCGACAGGTGCGCAAGGACGGTGACCAGCTGGCCAACGTCATGGTCCAGGACCTGGCGACCCTCGGCAGCTGATCATGAACATCCTTGATGCCCACCTCGTTCCGGCGGTGGACGGAGTGGCCTACGGGCTGCTGCTGTTCGTGGTCGCCGCCGGTCTGAGTCTCGCCTTCGGCACCGCGGGCGTGCTGAACCTGTCACACGGCACGCTGTACGCGATCGGTGCCTACACGGGTGCCGAGTTGAGTGACGGGACCTGGGGCGGTCTCGCCGTCGGGCTCCTGGCCGGAACGGCGGCGGCCACCGCCGCCGGTGCCGGCCTGTCCGCGGCGACGATCCCCCTGGCCCGTCGTGGGCATCTCGCGCAAGCCCTGCTCACGTTCGGACTGGCCCTGATCGGCGGGAATCTCCTCACCGAGTTCTTCGGGGCCGACGAACTACCGGTACGTGTCCCCGAGGTGCTCGACTCCTCGGTGGAGCTGCTGGGCCACCGGTACCCCGCGTACCGGCTCTGCTTCATCCTGATGGCCGTGCTCCTGGCGGCGTTCGGTACCTGGGTGCTCACCCGCACCCGGGTGGGGGCGGCGGTTCGCGCCTCCGCCGACGACCCGCAGATGCTGGCCACCACCGGGCACAGCCCCCGCGCCGTGCACACCGGGGTGCTGGCCGCCGCCGGGGCGCTCGCGGGGGCCGCCGGGGTGCTCGGCGCGCCGATCCTCGGTCCGGGGGCCGGCACCGCCGACACCGTGCTGATGCTGTCCCTCGTGGTCGTCGTCCTCGGCGGGCTGCGCTCGCTGTGGACGACGTTCTTCGCGGCGATCGCCGTCGGCGAGGTGCAGACCCTCGGTGTCTCGCTGGTGCCCGAGTGGGCGCCGTACCTGCTGTTCGCCGCCATGGCCGCCGTGCTGATCCTGCGTTCGGGGTTCACCGAACCCGCGAACGCGGGGTCCCACGGCGGGGGCGGCGGCTCGGACCCGGTGGACTGGCTGCGCCGCCGTCTCTCCGGCTCGTTCAAGGGCCGGGGCGAGGGGGCCACGGCGCACGCCACGGACCGCCCGGTCGCCGCCGACGACGACACCAACGCCGCCGACACCACCACCACCACCGCCGCCGCCGACGCCACCGCGAAGGACCGGCCGAAGCCCGTCCGGGGCGGGGCCGGCGGGCTGTCGCGGCTGCTCCGGGGCGGTCCGGACGAGAGTCCGCTCGCCTCACGGGGCCGCCGGGCCGCGCCGCTGCTGGTGTTGCTCGTCGTGCTCATCTCCCTCCCGGGGCTGCTCGACGCGTACACCCTGTCGCTGGCGGGCTCCGCGCTCGCCCTCGGGCTGCTCGCGGTCAGCGTCGCCATCCTGACGGGTTACGCCGGGCTGCCGACGCTGGGCCAGACCGCTCCGTTCGCCGTCGGCGCGTACGCCACGGCCAACCTCGCCGACGCGGGCTGGACGGCCGGTCCGGTGCAGCTCGTCGCCGCGGCGCTCGCCGCCGCGCTGTTCTCCCTGGTGACCGGTCCCGCCGTGATCCGGGCCCGGGGCACCACGGTTCTGATGATCACGCTCGCCATCGGCGAGCTGACCAGTGCCGCGATCAACCAGCTCAAGTCCGTCACCGGCGGCGCCGACGGCCTCGTCGGTTTCCCGGCCACCCAGGCGCTGTTCGGCGGGGAGGGGATGGTCGAGGAGGACCAGGTCTACAACTACGCCCTGGTCGTCGCGGTCGTGGCCGTCGCCGTCACCGTCGCCGTACTGCGCTCGCCCGCCGGAAAGCTGCTGACGGGCACCCGCAACGCCGAGGCCCGGATGCGCGCGTCCGGCCACCCGGTGGGGCGCTACCTGCTGGTTGCGCACATCGGCGCCGGCGCGCTGGCCGGGGTCGGCGGCTCGCTGATGGTCACCGTCCAGCAGTACCTCTCCCCCGCCGACGTCGGCTTCGAGATCGCGGCGTTCGCGCTGCTGGCCGCCGTCATCGGCGGCAACACGTCCGTGATCGGCGCGCTGCTCGGTGCCGGACTGATCGTCATCACCCGTGACTGGGTGGCCAGCGCCTGGCCCGGCCACGGGCATCTGCTGCTCGGTGTGCTGTTCGTCGCCGTCGTCTATCTGCTGCCGCGCGGTCTGGCCGGGCTGCGTACCGGACGGGGCTCCGGCGGGTCCGGGCCCACCGGGCCGGGGTCCGCGCACCCCGACCGGCTCCCGCCCGACCACGACGGCGTACCGGCCGGGAAGGTCGCCCCATGACACCCACCACCGAACCGTCCGCCTCCGAAGCGTCCACGCCACCCGTGCTGGACCTGCGGAACCTCACCCGCCGGTACGGGAGCCTCACCGCCGTCGACGACGTCAGCCTCCTGCTCCGGCCCGGAGCACGGCACGCCGTCATCGGCCCCAACGGCGCGGGCAAGACGACCCTGCTGAACCTGATCGCCGGCACCGACCGCCCCGACCAGGGCTCCATCGCGCTCAACGGCGCCGACATCACCCGTACGGCCACCGCCAGGCGCAGCCGCCTCGGGATCGCCCGCAGCTTCCAACAGCCGTCGGTGATCGGCGAGTTGTCGGTGCTGGACAACATCGTGCTGGCCGGCTGGCACCACCATCCGCTGCGCCGGGGGGCGTGGCGGCGGCCTTCGCGCTACCGGCGGCACGAGGAGTCGGCGGCCCGTCATCTGGAGGCCGTCGGCCTCGCCGACGCCGCCCACCGGCCGGCCGCCGACCTGTCGCACGGCCAGCGGCGCATGCTCGACCTGGCGGCGGCTCTCGCGGGCGACCCGCGCCTGCTGCTGCTGGACGAGCCGGCGGCCGGGCTGACCGACGGCGACATCGGGCGCCTGCTCACGATTCTGGGCGGGCTGCCGGACAGCGTCGCGATGATCCTGGTGGAGCACCACGTCGAGGTCGTCGCGGAACTCGCGAGAACGGTGACCGTGCTGGCCGCCGGGCGGGTCCTGGTCACCGGGCCGACGGCGGAGGCGCTCGCCCACCCGGAGGTCCGCGACGCCTACCACGCCACCGGTGGCCGTCAGGACGACGACACCCGTGCCACCGCAGACGCGAGAGGGTGACCGAGCACCGATGCTGGAACTCACCGGCCTGACGGCGGGCTACCACGGCGGCACCGTCCTGCACGATCTCGACCTGACCGTCCCCGCCGGCTCCGTCCACGCGATCGTGGGCCACAACGGGGCGGGCAAGACCACGCTCGTCCACACCGTGGCGGGCTTCATCCGCCCGTCGGCCGGCTCGGTCCGGCTGGGCGGGCGTGACCTGACCGGGCAGCCCGCGCACACGGTCGCGCGGGCCGGGATCGGTCTCGTCCCGCAGGGCCGCCGGGTCTTCGGCGGGCTCACCGTCGGTGAGCATCTGCGGCTCTCGTACCGGCCGCCGCGCCGGGGCGACACGAGCCGGCCCAGCGTGTGGACCCCGGAGCGGGTCCTTGACCTGCTGCCCCGGCTCGGTGAGCGGCGCGGCAACCGGGGCACCGACCTGTCCGGCGGCGAGCAGCAGATGCTGGCCCTGGCACGCGCGCTGCTCGGTTCGCCGAGCGTGCTGCTGCTGGACGAGCCGACGGAGGGGCTGGCGCCCGTACTGGTCAAGCAGGTCTACGAGTTGGTGGTCACGCTCGCGGAGGAGGGGATCGCCGTGCTGCTGGTCTCCCCGAGCCCGGCGCAGGCGGCGCGCTGCGCCCGTGAGCTGACGGTCCTCACCTCGGGCCGGACGACACTGCGGATGGACGGCGCGGAGGCCCGCCGGGACCCGGCGGCGCTGCACGAGGCACTGGAACTGACTCCGGTGCGGACGGCGGCGCGCTGACAGCGGGTCGGTGGTTCGACATGGGTGAGGCGGGCCGCGACTGCGGCCCGCCTCCCGCTTTCCGACGTCGTGTCAGGTCGTTCAGGGACGCTTGAGGCTGTGGCCGCCGAAGCCGCTGCTGCGGTCGGAGCCGCTGTTCTGGGCGCCCCACCACGCCTCGAACTCCGGCTGGCGCATGGCGCTCCAGTCCGGGGTGTTCTCGACCTGGGCGCTGCCCATCCGGCGGGCCAGCGCGACCATGGCGGAGCCGACGGGGCCACGGGCGGTGTCGTACGCCTCCATGACCTCCTTCCAGCTTCCCCCGGCCACCGCGGCGGCCTCCAGGGCGGTCGCGTCCTGAAGGGCCTTGACGCTGCCGCCGCCGATGTGCGGCCGGGCGACGCTGGCGGCGTCGCCGACGAGGAGCATGCGCCCGGAGGTGAACTGCGGCACTTCCAGGTCGTAGATGGGCTGGATGAGCGTGGTCTCGGCGGGGGTACGCAGCACCCTGGCCGCCCAGTAGGGCGGGAAGTTGTCGGCGACGAGCGCGCGGAGGTACGCGGTCAGCTCCTCGGTGGCACCGCCCGGCGGCAGCGAAGTCGGCGTGCTCAGGTCCACGTCGAGGTGCGCGGGCGGAACGGTGTAGAGCACCCAGTTGAGCCGGTGGCCACCGACGCCGTCCGGGATGCGGTAGATCATGCAGTGGCCGCCGGGGAAGACCACGTTGTGGGCGTCGTTGCCGTCGGAGGGGAGGTCGGCGACATCGGCGGAGGTGCCGCGCCAGCCGAGGTAACCGGCGTACGTGGGCCGGAGTTCGGGGAACATCGCCTCGCGCACCACCGAGCGGTAACCGTCGGCGCCGACGACGGCGTCGAAGCGTTCGCTCCGTCCGCCGGGGAGTCGGAGGGTGACGCCGTCGGAGTCCGGCTCCACGGCCTCGATACGGGTCTCGGAGCGGTAGTCGACGTCCTCGGGCACCCGGCGCCTCAACTCGCTCCACAGGGAGCCCCAGTTGTAGGCGCGGAACGGGAACGGCTGCTCGCCGACGGCCCGTCCGTGCTCCGCGTCGCCGTCCCGCACGGTCCACACGCGCCGGGTCAGCGGCGCCCAGGGCATGTCGGCGGCGACGTATCCGGCGCTCTCCAGCTCGACGTACCGGTCGTTGTGGAGGGCGATCCCGACACCCCTGTCGCGGAGTTGGGCGTCGGCCCGCTCGAAGACGGTGACCTTCCCGGCCCCGCCGCGCGACACGGCCAGGGCCGTGGCACACCCCGCTATGCTGCCGCCGACGACGGCGACGCTGCCTCCACGCATACCTGGCTCTCCACTCCGTAGATGTGTTGGCTGTTTCCAGTGGTGACACTGTGGCCAAATCCTATTCGAGTGCCAGGAAGACACCGATGCCGGAGTGACGGCGGAGTGATGGCGGAGTGCTGCCGGAGTGGTGACGGACGGGAGGTCACGGGGCATGCCCGGACGACGCACACGCAAGCGCCAACGAGTTCGGCCGGAGCGGGAGTTGGGGCCGGGCAACTGGACGGTCGGATCGGGCACCTCAGGGCCGGGCACGAGGTGAAGGATCCCTCGATGTTCCGCCTGGACACCCTCTGCGGCCGGACCCGCCACCCGACCGCGTACCGGCTGAGCGTGTTCGTGCCGGACCGGGCGGGAGCCTGCGGGTGACGGACAGCGCGGACCGCCCGGTCAGGCGCCGCTCTCCCGCAGGCGCGCGTCCGCCCAGTCCGCGTGGTCCGAGTCGATGCCGTCGCCGGCGTCCGTGACACGCAGCGTCAGCTGCCGCACGCCGCGCACGTCCACGTCGAACGCGTACGGCGGGTCCGCCGGGCCCAGGGTGCCGCTGCGCGCCAGCACCTCTCCGTCGCCGAGCACCTCGAACACCACCGAGCCCCTGTCCGGCTTCTCCTCGTCGATGCCGGTCTCGGCCGCGAAGCGCTCGTACGCGCCGTTCAGCGCGACCGCCACCTCGGACCGGGCGTGCACGCCGAGGCCCTTGTCGTACGTCGTGCCGCCGAGGCGCAGCGGGCCGCCGTCGCCCGCGCCGTCCTCGCCGTTGGAGGTGTCGCGTTCGACCGGGCCCCAGCCGTTGGTCTCGGCGGTGAAGGGCAGCGAACTGACGTACACGGTGCCCTCGGGCGCCACGAAGACCCGCACCGCGCGCTCCGCCGTCAGCGGCGGCGTGCCCGGCGCGGAGGACGGGTCCCGGTAGGTCGCGGTGACCGGGATCTCCGTCGTCCCGGACGGCGCGTCGGCGGGGACCGTGAGGCGCCAGGAGGCGGTCAGCGCGGCGCCGTCGGTCAACTCGTCCGCCGTCGCGCCCGCGCCGTCGACCGCCCAGCCGTCGGGGGTACGGGCGTCCAGCGTGACGTCCGTCGCGGGGCCCGCCTCGTCCAGCGTGAACTCCGCCTCGACGCCGACCGTGGCCCCCGGCCGGGCGTCGGTCCTCTCGGGGGTGACGGACAGCGTGCCGGCCGGCACGCTGTCCACCGGCCGGTCGCAGCTGTCCCGGTCCGGTACGGCGGGGCAGACCAGTGCGGCGAAGCCGCCGTCGGCCGGCACCGGGACCGTGAGCGCATCGTGACGGTCCGTCAGTCGGGTCTCACGGACCAGTCCGGCCGCGCCGTCCCGTACGGTGTCGACCCGCCACGAGCCGGGACCGAGGAAGGTCAGCGGGACCCGCCGGGTCCCGGCGCCGCCCGCGCCGATCGAGCCGACGAACCACCGGTCGCCGTTCCTGCGCGCGAACGTCGCCTCCTCGCCCGGCGCCCCGGCGAGGAGCCGGCTCTCGTCCCAGACGGTCGGGACCTGTTCGAGGAACCGGGCCACCTCGGGCCGGGAGCGGTACGCCTCGACGCTGCCCGCGTAGTTCTGGAACCCGGACTCGTACACGACGGAGAGCGCCAGTTCCGACGCCTCGGTGTTGTTGCGCCGGCCGAACTGGAAGCCCATGGGGGTGAAGTCCATGGAACCCACCACGTTGCGGGTGTACGGCAGCGTCGCCATGTCGTCGGCCTGGACGTCGCCCTGTTCGGCGCCGTGCACACCTTCCATCGTCATGACGTGCGGCCAGGTGCGCTGGATGCCGTGCGGGAGCGTCGAGCCGTGGAAGTTGACCATCAGTTCACGGTCGGCGGTCTCGCGGAGGATCGCGTCGTACCACTCCATGCGTGCGCGCGAGTCCGAGTCCATGAAGTCGATCTTCAGCCCGGCGGCGCCCCATTCCTCGACCTGGTCCAGTCGGGCCGTGCGCTCGGCGGGGGTGTCGAGGTCCGTCCAGTGCATCCACAACAGGACGCGCACGCCGCGCCGTTCGGCGTACTCCATGAGCTCCGGCATCCAGTCGGTGGTGTTCCAGCCGTCGTCGACGAGGGAGTACTCCCAGCCGTGCGCCGCCGCGTAGTCCACGAACCGGCGCTGGGTCTCCAGGCTGCGCTGCGCCGGGCCGAATCCGGCGAGCCAGGACCAGGCGACGGCCCCGGGGCGGATCCAGGAGGTGTCCGCGACGCGGGAGGGCGGGGCCAGGTCGTCCACCAGCGTGGACCCGGTCACGGTGGCCAGGTCGCCCGCGATCACCGTCCGCCAGGGGGTCGCGAGGGAACCCTCGGCGGGGAGGGGGACGGCGGGGTCGGCCAGCGTCACGCCGTAACTGCCGCCGCCCGCCGTGTGGTCGAGGCGGCTCGCGGGGTAACGGCCGTCCACGTCCGCCTCGGTGAGCAGGACATGGGCGTCGCCGACCCGGAAGAGCGCGGGGTACGCGTACGGGCCGGCCGGGGCCCCGGCGGCGGTCGTGGCGTCGTACGGCTGCTCGTAGTTGACGGAGTAGTCGCTGAGCCGGGCGGGCGCGTCGTCCGGCAGGACGAAGCCGGACGCCTCACGGAGCACGTCGCTCCCGCCGTCCGCGCGGCCGGGGAGCACGTAGCGGTACGCGACCCCGTCGTCCGCCGCGCGCACGACCAGGTCGATCCGTGCCCCGCCCGCGCCCTCCAGGGTGAGGCGCGACTCGGCCATGTCGACGGTACGGTCCCGCTCCTTGCCGACCACGGTCGTGTACGTCTCCCGGACACGGCGCTCCGCGCTGTCCACGAGACGCAGGCCCCGCGTCAGGTCGGCGTCCCCCGTGACGACACCGAGGGGCGAGGGCGCCACGAGCGTGCGGTCGCCGTCGCGTACGGCCAGCGTGAGGGACCCGTCGCCGGGGTCGAGCCGCACGTAGGCGGTGGGCCCGCCGTGTGTCACCGTCCACCCGGAGTCACCGGGCCCGGTCTGCCGCGCGCCGTCCCGCGCCGCCGCCGGGGCCCCGAGGCACAACACCCCGGCGAGCGCGGTCGCACAGGCGCCCCGCAGCCGGTCGGCGGATCGTGCCCTGCGGTACGTCATCGCTTGTCCCTCTCACCCGGAGCCGGTACCGACGGACGAACACGGGGCGCGAGTTGACAACAAGCGGGGTGGGGCTGTGGGGGCGCCCGCGTTCGGATTCTCCACCAGAATCCACCGGATACGCCAGGGTGCGTCGCACAGAATCCAACAGAATCCATAGGCCGTCCGGCCGAGGGTGGTGGGCGGGCGCGAAGGCGGGCACGGCGGGTCGGTCGCTCCCGCGGAAGGCCGCACGGCGCCTCGCGGCGGACGGCGGTCAGCGATCGGTGGGTGAAGACCTCAGGTTCCGGGGACGCCCGGCCTCGCGGGCGCGCCGGGCGCCCCCGCCCGCGACGCCGCGCTCGGGCCACCCGGCGGGGCGCACAGCGGCCCTGCGCCGAAGGTCCACGACACCTCGTAGCGGTCGGCGGTCAGCGATCGGTGGGTGAAGACCTCAGGTTCCGGGGACGCCCGGCCTCGCGGGCGCGCCGGGCGCCCCCGCCCGCGACGCCGCGCTCGGGCCACCCGGCGGGGCGCACAGCGGCCCTGCGCCGAAGGTCCACGACACCTCGTAGCGGTCGGCGGTCAGCGATCGGTGGGTGAAGACCTCAGGTTCCGGGGACGCCCGGCCTCGCGGGCGCGCCGGGCGCCCCCGCCCGCGACGCCGCGCTCGGGCCACCCGGCGGGGCGCACGGCGGCCCTGCGCCGAAGGTGCACGACACCTCGTAGTGGTCGGCGGACGGCAGATGGCCACCTCCGGTGCCGACCGGCGCCCGGCCTCGCGGGCGCGCGCCGCCGCCGGAGCCGCACGACACCTCGTGACGGGCGGTGGTCGGCGACGGGCAAGTGGAGACCTCCGGTGCGGGGACGCCGCGCTCGGCTCACGCGCCGGGGCGCACACGCCTGCGCCGGAGCCGCACGGCGCCTCATGACGGTCGGCGGCCAGCGACTTCCGGCGCGCCCGGAGGCAGCGGGCCTCGCGCGCACCACGGCAAGCCCGCGTACCTCCACCCCGTCGCCACCGAGCGGACGCGACCACGGGGCCACGGGGCCACGGGGCCACGGGGCCGGCAAAGTATCCACCCTCCCCGCCCGGAAGGCTTCAGGCGGACGCGCGCTTGCGCGCCGGGGCCTTCTTCGCCGTGGTCTTCTTGGCGGCCGTCTTCTTCGCGGCGGCTCCGGCACCCGCCGCCTTCTTGGCCGCCGCCGTCTTCTCCCCGCCCTTCGCCGGGGCCGCCTTCGACGCCGACTTCGACGCGGTCTTGGCCGCCGGCTTCGCGGCCGTCTTCTTCGCCGCCCCGGCCCCGGCCCGCGACCCGGCGGTGGACTTCGACGCCGTCTTCTTCGCCCCGGCCGCCGCCTTCTTGCGGGTCGGCAGCCGCGTCACCTCGGCGTGCTCCGCATCCTCGTCCGCGCCCTCCCCCGCACCTTCGCCCCGCGACTGCTTCGCCGCCCGCACGCTGCCCTCCAGCGCCGCCATCAGGTCCAGCACCTTGCCCCCGCGCCGGTCCCCCGGCTCCTCCGGCGCCCGCAGCTCGCCGCCCGCCGCCTTGGACGCGATCAGTTCCTCGACGGCTTCCCGGTAGTCGTCGCGCAGCGACTCCAGTTCGACCTCGCCGAGCGTGTCCATCAGGGCGTCCGCCAGGTCGAGTTCGGCTTCCCGGATGCTGACCTCGGTCTCCGGCGCCACCCCCTCCGGCCGGCGGATCTCGTCCGGCCACAGCAGCCCGTGCAGGGCGATGACGTCGTCCAGGACCCGCACCATGCCCAGCCGCTCACGCCCGCGCAGGGCGAATTTCGCGATCGCGACCTTCTCGCTGCGCTTCAGGGCCTCGCGCAGCAGCGTGTAGGGCTTGGCGGCGGGGACGCCGTTCGCCGCGATGTAGTACGCCGAGCCGACCTGGAGCGGATCGATCGAGGACTCGGGCACGAATCCGACGATGTCGATGGTCTTCGCCGTCGGCAGCGGGAGCTGGGCCAGGTCGTCGTCCGTGATCGGGATCATGGACCCGTCGGCGTCCTCGTACGCCTTGCCGATCTCGGCGGACGTGACCTCCTCCTCGTCCAGCTCGCAGACCTTCCGGTAACGAATCCGGCCGCCGTCCGCCAGATGGATCTGCCGGAAGGAGATCGAATGGCTCTCGGTGGCGTTGACCAGCTTGATCGGGATGTTGACCAGACCGAACGAGATGGCGCCGTTCCATATGGATCGCACGGTTAATCCCTTACATCCGAAAATCGTGGGATTCTCATCGTATGACGCCAATCGCGGAGGTGGAGGGGCGGCGGATCGCCCTCAGCAATCTGGACAAGGTCCTCTATCCGGCCACCGGCACCACGAAGGGCGAGGTCCTGCACTACTGCGCGACCTCGGCCGGCGCCCTGCTGGCCCATCTGGCGAACCGCCCCGTCTCCTTCCTGCGGTACCCGGACGGCCCCGCCGGTGAGCGCTTCTTCACCAAGAACCCGCCGCCCGGCACCCCCTCCTGGGTGCGTACGGCGGCCGTGCCGCGCTCGGCCGGCCAGATCGCCAAGCAGGTGCTGGTGGAGGACCTGGCGACGCTGATCTGGGCGGCGAACCTGGTCGTGGAGTTCCACACCCCGCAGTGGCAGGTCGACAGCCCGGCCCGCGCCGACCGCATCGTCTTCGACCTGGACCCCGGCGAGCCCGCGACCGTCGTGGAGTGCTGCACGGCGGCGCTCTGGCTGCGCGACCGGCTGGCGGCCGACGGGCTGGGCGCGTACGCGAAGACGTCCGGCTCGAAGGGCCTGCATCTGCTCGTACCGCTGGAGCCCACCCCCTCGCCCGAGGTCTCCGCGTATGCCAAGTCGCTCGCCGTCGAGGCGGCGGCCGAGCTTCCCGGGCTGGTGGTGCACCGGATGGCCCGCGCGCTGCGCCCCGGCAAGGTCTTCGTGGACCACAGCCAGAACTCGGCGGCGAAGACGACGGCCGCGCCGTACACGGTGCGCGCCCGCCCGGAGCCGACCGTCTCCACCCCGGTCTCCTGGGAGGAGGTCGGGAACTGCGGGGCGCCGGAGGACCTGGTCTTCCGCGTCGGCGACATCGCGGGGCGGCTGGAGCGGTACGGGGATCTCCTCGGCCCGCTGATCAATCTCAACCGGGCGGGGCGGCTGCCCTGAATCCCACCCCGCCGGTGCCGTGACGGCCGGCGCGGCCACCGTGCACCATGGAGGTGCGCCCGGTGCGAGCGTCATGAAGCGTCACGAGCAGAGAAGGAACCACGCATGATCATCTTTGGGACCAAGGGCTACATCTACCAGCTCGCGATACTGACGCTCGTCTGCGGCCAGTGCGGCAACCCGTCGGCGCACACGCTGCGCAAGCGGGTCTCCAAGTTCACGCTGTTCTTCGTGCCGCTGTTCCCGTACTCGACGAAGCACTACACGCAGTGCACGTTCTGCGGTGTGGAGCACCGGGTGCCGAACGAGCAGGCGGAGCAGCTGCTCGCGCAGAGCGCGTCGCAGGCGCAGCAGGGCATCGGCCAGCAGCACGGCGCCAACCCGTTCGCACAGGGCGCGCAGGGCGGTCAGGGCGGCGGGAACCCGTTCAGCCAGGGCGGGCAGGGCGGCCAGGGGCCGCAGCCGGGGCAGGGCGGGAACCCGTACCAGCGCTGAGTCCGGCGAGCTGGACACGCAGCGTGACGACCGTGCGCATGATGTGATGAAAATAGGGCAGAACGGGCGGGCGCCGAGTGGATTCCCCTCGGCGCCTTGCTCCGTCCCGAACATCGGGAGCCACGCGCGCCCCGGCGCTCCCCGCGCCACCTCCTCACGGACGGCGCCCGCGCCTGGACCTCGGCCGCGTCCACCGAGAACATCGGACAGCCGCCCGCCGGCTCCGACGCACCCCCGGACCCGACGGGACCCGACATGCCCCGCGCCTACACATAAGCGGACATAAGGCATGTCGGGTTGCTACGTTGCGCTCCATGACCGCAACGACGGGGGACCCTCCCCCGCCCGAAGCACGTGTCGCCAAGCGGCGCGGGGTCGAGCTCTCCCTCCTGGTGGGCGCCGTCCTCATCTCCGTCCTCGGTTACGCCGCCGTCGGCCTCGCCCTCGACGCCGCCGCCCCGCCCGACGCCCTCACCCACGGCGCGGGCCTCGGTCTGCTCGCTCTCGTCGCGCATCTCGCGGTCCGCTTCCGCGCCCCGTACGCCGACCCGCTCCTGCTGCCCATCGCGGTCCTGCTCAACGGCATCGGCCTGGTGCTGCTGCACCGGCTGGACCTGGCGACGCCGGGCGAGCGGGACGCGCCCGCGCAGCTCGTCTGGTCCACCCTCGGGGTCGCGCTGTTCATCGCCGTCGTGGTGGTCCTGCGCGACCACCGGGTGCTCCAGCGGTACGCGTATCTGTCGATGGCCGCCGCGCTGGTGCTGATGGTCCTGCCGATCTTCTTCCCCGCCGTGAACGGTGCCCGGATCTGGATCCGGATCGGCGAACTCTCCTTCCAGCCGGGCGAGTTCGCGAAGATCCTGCTCGCCGTCTTCTTCGCCGCGTATCTCGCCGCCAACCACAACGCCCTCGCCTGCACCGGCCGCCGGATCTGGTGGTTCCAGCTGCCCAGCGGGCGGGTGCTGGGCCCCGTCGTCGCGATCTGGCTGCTCAGCGTGGTCGTCCTGATCCTGGAACGCGACCTCGGTACCTCGCTGCTCTTCTTCGGCCTGTTCGTGATCCTGCTGTACGTGGCGACGGGCCGGACCGGCTGGATCGCCGTCGGGCTGCTGCTGGCCGGGGTGGGCGCGGTCGCCGTGGGCTGGCTCGAACCGCACGTCCACGGCCGGGTGGAGGACTGGCTGGACCCGTTCGCCTCCATCGACGCGGGCCGGGGCCCCGGCCAACTGGCCCAGTCCCTCTTCGCGTTCGCGGCGGGCGGCATGTTCGGTACGGGGCTGGGGCTGGGCCGGTCGGTGCTGATCGGCTTCGCCGCCAAGTCCGACTTCATCCTCGCGACGGCGGGCGAGGAGCTGGGACTGCTCGGGCTGACGGCGATCCTGGTGCTGTACGCGCTGCTGGTCGCCCGTGGCTACCGCGCCGGGCTCGGTCTGCGCGACCCGTTCGGACGGCTGCTCGCGGTCGGTCTCGCGTCGATCGTGGCGCTCCAGGTGTTCGTGATCGCGGGCGGGGTGACCGGGCTGATCCCGCTCACCGGCATGGCGATGCCGTTCCTGGCGCAGGGCGGCTCGTCGGTCGTCACGAACTGGGTCATCGTGGCGCTGCTCATCCGGCTCAGCCACTCGGCGCGCCGGCCGCTCCCGGAACCGGTGGAGGCGGGGGTGATCGCGCCGGCGGTGGTGGTCGCGGGGCCCGTCCCGGGCACGGGCCCCTCGACCGGGACGACGGCGACGGGCGGTGAGCGATGACCGGCCAGATCCGGCTCGCCGCCGCGTGCTGTCTGCTGCTGTTCGCCGCCCTGCTCGTCAACGCGGCCCGGGTACAGGTCATCCAGGCCGACTCCCTCGACCGCAACCCCGCCAACCGCCGCGCCGCCATCGACCGTTTCGAGCAGCCGCGCGGCCGGATCCTCGTCGACGGCCGCCCCGTCACCGGCTCCCGGGACACCCGCCAGCAGCTGCGGTACGAACGCACGTACGCGCAGGGGCCGTTGTACGCGCCGGTGACCGGCTACGCCTCCCAGACGTACGGCACCACCCTGCTGGAGAACGCCGAGGACGGCATCCTGGCCGGGACCGACCCGATGCTGGCGCCCCTGCCGTTCTGGAACGACATCACCCGCGGCCGACGGCCCGGCGGCAGCGTCGTCACGACCATCAGCTCGGCGGCGCAGCGCGCCGCGTACACCGGTCTCGACGGCAGGCGCGGCGCGGTCGCGGCGATCGAACCCGCGACGGGCCGGATCCTCGCGCTGGTCAGCAGTCCCTCGTACGACCCCGGACGGCTCTCGGGCACGGGGAGCGCGGTGGCGGACACCTGGCGGCGGTACAACGACGACGCCGCCCAGCCGATGCTCAACCGGGCCATCCGCCAGACGTATCCGCCCGGTTCGGCCTTCAAGATCGTGACGGCCGCGGCGGCCCTGGACACCGGGGCGGTCGAGGACGTCGACAAACCGACGGGGGTCCCCGACCCGTACGTCCTGCCGGGCACCCGCACCAGGCTCCCCAACGACACACGCGGCTGTGACCAGGAGTCGCTGGCGTACGCGATCAAGTGGTCCTGCAACTCGGTGATGGCCGGGCTCGGGGTGCGGGTCGGGCTCGACGGGATGGTGGACGCGGTGGGCCGATTCGGCTTCAACGACCGGCGGTTGAGGATTCCGTCCGGGGTTGCGGTGTCCAACTTCGACCGGGAGATGAGCGACGACCAGCTCGCGCTCTCCTCGATCGGGCAGTACGACACGACGGCGACGCCGCTCCAGATGGCGATGGTCGCGTCCGCCGTCGCGAACGGCGGGAACCTCACGTACCCGCGTCTGGTGGAGCGGACGCTCGACGCCGACGGCGACACCGTCTCCCGGACGGGCCAACGGTCCTACGGGCGGGCGATGAAGCCGTCCACGGCCTACCGGCTGCGGCAGTTGATGGTGGACGCCGTGGAGACCGGGACGGGGACGAGCGCCGGGATCGAGGGCGCGACGGTGGGCGGCAAGACGGGGACGGCGCAGCACGGGGTGGGCAACTCCGGTACGCCGTACGCCTGGTTCATCTCCTGGGCGCGGGCGGACGGCGCGGCACGGCCGGCGGTGGCGGTGGCCGTGGTGGTGGAGGACGCGGAGGCGGTGCGGGGCGACATCAGCGGGGGCGGCGACGCGGCGCCGATCGCGCGCGCGGTGATGGAGGCGGCGCTGGCGGAGGCGCGCTGAGAGACTGGAGGGTGTGGTGGGCGAGTCGTGGTGGTCGGTGGACGAGGCACTGGAGCGGATCGACCGGCTCGACTCCGGGCTGTGTGCCTTCATCGAGGTGTGGCACACCGGGGCGAGGCGGCGGGCGCGGGCCGTGGACCCTCGACTGCCGCTGGCGGGGCTGCCGTTCGCGGTGAAGGGCCCGACGGGCATCCGGTCGCACGCGGCGCGGCGGCTGATCGCGGCGGGGGCGGTGCCGGTCGGTTCGACGGCGGTGCCGGGGCCGGGGACGTACTGGCAGACCTGGGGGCGCGGGGCCGGTGGCCGGACGGTCAATCCGTACCGCGCGGACCGGACTCCCGGTGGTTCGTCGGCGGGGTCGGCGGTGGCGGTCGCGGCGGGCATGGTGCCGCTGGCGACGGGCAGCGACGGGGCGGGCTCGGTGCGGATCCCGGCGGCGTGGTGCGGGGTGTTCGGGCTGAAGACGACGAGGGGGCTGCTGCCGTCGCCGGACCGGACGGGCCTGGCGACGGCGGGGGTGCTGACGCGGCGGGTGGCGGACGCGGGGGTGTGGCTGCGGTGGGTGGCGGCCGGGTCGGCGGGGGTGGCGGGTGCCGCTCCGCGTGGGCCGGTGGCCGCCGCGTACTCGCCGGACCTCGGTTTCGCGGGGACGGACTCGGCGGTGGAGGCGGTGGTACGGGCGGCGGTGGACCGGCTGGTGGCGGCCGGGGTCGTACGGCTCGACGGGTCTCCGGGGGCGGCCCCGGCGCTGCTGGACCCGCGCGAGGCGTGGCTGGCGCTGCACGGGGACGGGGACGGGGGCGGGGGCGTACCCGGAGCGGGCGGCGCGGGCGGGGGCGGGAGCGCGAGTGTGCGGGAGGAGAACGACCGGCGGCTGGACGCGTACTTCGCGCGTACGCCGCTGCTGCTGACCCCGGTGACACCGAACCGCCCGCACGGCCACGGGGGTCCGGGGCCCGACGTCTACTCGACGGAGCTGACCTGGGCGTTCAACCTGAGTGGCCATCCGGCGGCGAGTCTGCCCGCCGGTTTCACGCCCGACGGCTGCCCGGTGGGGCTCCAACTGGTCGCGGAGCGCGGGGCGGAGGCCGGGCTCCTCGCTGTCGCGGAGGCGGCCGAGGCGGCCCTGCCCGTCCTGCGCCGCCCGTGACGGCGCCCGCGACGACCCGGGAGCGCGGAGCGGATCGGCCGGGGAGTCGGCGGGCCGATTCGGCGAGGGCCCGACAGGGGATTGACGGGGACTACTGACACGACGTCTTATAAGAGGCCCGGAGTCGTACCCCCGGTAACACCGACTTCGGTCCCGCAACACCGACCCCCGCCGGCCCCCTGTCGCGAGGTGCTTCCCGCCATGACCGCAGCACACGACCCCGAAGTGACCGCCCCGCGCGACGAGGAGCGCGGGAACCCGTTCCCGCATGACGCGCTGGGGCCGCTGCGCGACCGTGAACAGGTCGCGCGCCGTCTCCTCGAAGCCTCGGCCAAGCACTCCTTCGACCCGGACAAGGACCTGGACTGGGACGCCCCGCCGGAGGACGGAAAGTGGTACTGGCCGCCCGAGTTGGTCTCGCTGTACGGCACCCCGCTCTGGCGGCGGATGTCCGAGGAGCAGCGGATGGACCTGGCCCGGCACGAGGCCGCGTCGCTCGCCTCGCTCGGCATCTGGTTCGAGATCATCCTGATGCAGCTGCTGGTCCGGCACATCTACGACAAGCCGGTGACCAGCGAGCACGTCCGCTACGCGCTCACCGAGATCGCGGACGAGTGCCGCCACTCGGCGATGTTCGCGCGGATGATCCAGAAGGGCGGCGCCCCGGCGTACCCCGTGCCCCGTGCCCATCACAATGTGGCGCGCGTGCTGAAGTCCGTGTCCACGACGCCGGGTTCGTTCGCCGCGACGCTGCTGGGCGAGGAGATCCTGGACTGGATGCAGCGGCTGACGTTCCCGGACGAGCGCGTCCAGCCGCTGGTACGGGGCGTGACCCGGATCCATGTGGTGGAGGAGGCCCGCCATGTGCGTTACGCCCGTGAGGAGTTGCGCCGCCAGATGGTGACGGCTCCGCGCTGGGAAAGGGAGTTGACCCGCCTCACCGCAGGCCAGGCGGCCCGGGTCTTCTCGGTCTGCTTCGTCAACCCCCGGGTCTACGACAACGCGGGCCTGAACCGCCACGAGGCGGTGAGCCAGGTCCGGGCCAGCGGCCACCGCCGAGAGGTCATGCAGTCGGGCGCGAAGCGTCTGACGGACTTCCTGGACGACATAGGGGTGCTGCGCGGGGCGGGGCGGCGGCTCTGGAAGTCGTCGGGGCTGCTGGCCTGAGGGGTGGGGCGGGCCGCCGGTGCGGGGCGGACGCGCGGGGGCGGAGCGGATGCGCACGGCCGGGGCGGGGCGGGTATGGGGCCCGCCCCGCCGCCGGGGCGGTCAGCTCCGCGCGCGGCGGCGCAGCACCAGCGTGCCGCCCGCCGCCGCGAGCGTCACCAGGGCCGCGCCCGTCGCGACCTTCGTCCCGTCCATGTCCGTGATGCTGCCGCCCAGCCCGCCGGTGGTGCCGCCGGACGGGGTCGTCGTGCCGACGGAGAAGGTGAAGCTGGAGGGGGTGCCGTTCGGGCAGGAGACGCTGATGGTGTGGGTGCCCGCGGTGGCGCTGCTGCGGATGACGGCGGTGCCCTGGTAGGTGCCCGACGTCGTACGCGTGAGGGTGACGGAGCCGGTGAAGGCGTTGGACGAGGCCGACACGGTGCTGGCCGAGCAGCCGCCCCGGAGGGTCAGCGTGGCGGTCGCGCCGCGCACCGCCGGGCTCGGGCTGACCGTGAGGACGGGCTGACCCGACGGGACCGGCCGGGCGTCGGCGTGGGCCGTCGTCACACCCGCGCCCAGGGCCAGGCAGGACAGGGCGGCGGTGGCGAGGATGCGAGCAACGCGCATGATGGGCTTCTCCGCTTCCATGGCACGGTGCGGGCGTCCGTCGCCCGCTCGGGAAACCGAGCCGTGGCCTTCATCAATGGCAGACACGTCGTCAAGCGGCTCGCCGGAACGCGCCGCCGGATTCCGTCGAACGGTCCAGCGCGGGCCGCGAAGCCGCAGGTCGTGGCGGTGGGCCGGGGCGCCCGGCGGACACGGGGCCGGTACGCCGCAGGGGTGAGCACCGTCCACGCCGGGCGGGCGCGGCGGGAGGCCGGGCGGCTGCGGGACACTGGTCGGGTGAGAAGCGAAGAGACCGTCTTTGTCGGCGGGCCGCTCGACGGTCGCGTGCTGCCCGTGCTGACCGGCCCCACCGGGCAGCCGCCCAAGTGGTACGAGGTCCCCGTGCCGGACGCCGGGGGCGGGCCGCCCACCGTCCTCGCGTACCGTCGCGCCCCCGCCGGGTACACGAAGCGGCTCGGGCTGCAACGCGGCTGGAAGTACGAGTACGTCCCGGAGGGCCGCGAACGCCGAGCCCTCAAGTGGCCCTGGTCCAAGCCCGACCGGGGCTGAGCCCCGCCGCGAGCCGTCCCCCCGGCGGAGGACGCGCCGCGCCGCGCGGGCGCACGGGCGGGCGTGGCCCACCCCGGCGGCACCGCGCCGCCCCGGACCCCCGGCGGCCCCGCGCCGCCCGGACCCGCTCCGGCGGATCCCCGCAGGCCCGGAACGCCGCGCCCTCAAGTGACCCCCGTACAAGCCCGACCGGGGCCGAGCCCCTCCGAGAACCACGCCCCCGGCGGAACCTGAGCCGCACGTCGCGGGGCATACGGGGGCCTGGCCGACTTCGGCGGCCCCCGCGCCGCCCAGACCCGCTCCGGCGGATCCCCGCAGACCCGGAACGCCGCCAACGCCGCGCCCTCAAGTGACCCCCGTACAAGCCCGACCGGGGCCGAGCCCCGCCGCGAGCCGTCCCCCCCGGCGGAGGACGCGCCGCGCCGCGCGGGCGCACGGGCCGGGCGTGGCCACCCCGGCGGCACCGTGTCGCCCCGCCCAGGCCCTGTCCGGCGAATCCCCGCGGATCCTCGCGGGCCCGCGGCGCCCGGCCCGGCACGGCACCCCGCATCGTGGTCGGACTCGTCCAAGTACGCCCGGTACGGGGACGATCCCGCGCCTCGTGAAGCACCACACCGGCCGCCCCGGGCCGATCCACGAAGATCCGCCGGACAGGACCTAGGATCGGGCGGGCCGGAGACGACCTCCCGGCAGAGCCACCAGGGGGCATTCGCGTGATGGAACCGCTGCGGCACGACGACCCACGTCTCGTCGGGCCCTACACCGTGCTGGCCAGGTACCGGGAGTCGGCGAGCGCCGTGCGGTATCTGGCGTACGGCGCGAACGGCGCCACCGCCGTCGTGACGGTCGCCCGGCCCGCGCTCGCCGAACTGCCCGCCTTCCGGCGGCGTTTCCGGGCCGAGACGCACACCGCCGAGCGGCTGGCCGGCGGCTGGGTGGAGCCGCTGCTCGACTCCCGTACGGACGGCCCGGACGCCTCCGGCGAGGGCCCGCTCTGGACGGCCGTCGGCTACGTGCCCGCGCTCACCCTCGGCGAGGCCGTCGCCGTCGCCGGGCCGCTGCCGGAGCGGTCCGTGCGGATACTGGGCGCCGCGCTCGCCGAGACGCTGTCCCGTGTCCACGCCACCGGCGCCGTCCTGCACGGGCTCGCCCCGGACACGGTGACCCTCGCCGCCGACGGGCCGCGCCTCACCGCCTTCGGGGCGCTGGGCGCGGCGGCGTCGGCCGAGGCCATGGAGGGCGGGCGGCTGTCCGTACGGCTCGGGTACCTCACCCCCGAGCAGGTCGCCGGCGAGGTGCCGGGGCCGCCGGCCGACCTCTTCGTGCTGGGGCTGCTCCTCGCGTACGCGTCCACCGGGACGACTCCGCTCACCGACGGGCCGCCCGACGCGGCGGCCGACCGGATCGCCCGCGGGGCGGCCGAACTCGACCGGGTGCCGCCGGAGTTGCGGTCGCTCGTGGCGCGCTGCCTGGCGAAGGAGCCGGGCGCGCGGCCGACCGCCGGGGCCGTCGCGGCGGAACTGGCACTGGAGGGCGCGGCAGCGGCGGCGACCGCCGTACCCGGCGGCTGGCTGCCGGGGGTCCTGGCGGCGGCGATCGCCGAACAGGCCACCTGGGTCGACGCCCTCCACGCCCCTCTCCACCAGCCGCCGCATCCCCCGCCGGACGGTCCCTCGGACGCCGTCCCCGGCGCGCCCGCCGGCCCCGGACCCGGCAGCGCGCCCGACGGCGTGCCCGACACCCGCACCACCCGCATCGGCCGGCCCCGGGCCGCGTCCGGCAACGAGAGCGGCGGCGCCGACCGGCCCACCGCGGCCCTGTCGCTGCCGCACGCCCGGCCCGAACCGACCGCGCTCCCGCTGCCCCCGGCCGTCGCCCCGGTGCCGCACCAGTCGCAGCCGCTGCCGCCGGGCGCGGTCGTACCGATGCTCCCGGCGGCACCGGCCGCGCCGTCCGGACCGCCCGCCCTGCCGCCGGGGCCCTCGGCCGCCGGCGCGGGTTCCGGCTCGGGCCGGTTCGCCGCGCTGCGGCTGCCACTGACGCAGCCCCTGGACCGGCGGGCGCTGCTGACCGGGATCGTCGCCGGGGCGGCGGGGCTGGTGATCGGCGGTGGCGGTGTTCTGGCGCTCGCCGACGACGAGCCGTCCGACACCACCGCCGGCGGAAAGCCCGACGACAAACCCGGCGGCGGCAGGCGCACGGGCCTGACGGGGCTGCCGCCCGAGACCCTGTGGGCGTACGAGCACCCGGCCGCCGCCGGTGAGGTGCTGAACGCGGCCGTCACCGGCGGGCACACCCTCGTCCTCACCGGCGGGTCCGGCGCCACCGCCGTCGACGCGCGCACCGGGAAGCTGCTGTGGCGCAACGCCGACGCCGCCGCCCTCCACGCGGCGCTGCCCGCCCCCCGGGGCCTGACCTTCGTCGCGGGCACGACCGGACTGTTCTGGCTCACCACCGCGTCCGGGAAGGTCGAGCACCGGATCGACTACGCGGACGGCATCGGGGGCGTACCCGGACTGAGACTGGGCGGTGTCACGGGGGCCAGGGACGGCCAGGTGTGGTTCACCGGGTCGCACACCACCGGCACGGGGAAGACGGCCACGGTCCGCACCTTCCTCTTCGCCTTCGATCTGAGCACCCACGAGGAGCTGTGGCGCGCGGCGATCTCCAACGGCCGCGCCTCGTCCATCCCCGCGTACCAGCTGATCGCCGTACGGGACGCGGACATCGTGCTGCGCCAGGACACCGCGTCGCTGCTGCCCGCCCAGGTCACGGCGGGCAAGGGACGGTCGGTGTACCACTGCTTCAGCCGGGCCGACGGCGGGCGGGCCTGGTCGAGGTCGTTCGGCGCGGTGCCGCCCGCGGGCGGCTCGGTCGGCGACGCGCGGGGGCGGCTGTTCGTCTCCGTGGCCGACCAGTTGTACGCGTACGACACCGCCGACGCACGGCAGTTGTGGCGCAGGTCGGGCGCGCCCAGGGTGCCGGGGCAGAACCCGTTCGCCTTCGGTACCGGCACACTCCTCGGCTCCACGCTCTATGTCGCCAACCGGTACCAGGAGGTGTACGCGGTCGACCCGGCGACCGGCGCGGAGCGCTGGAAGGGCACGACCGAGGCCCCCGCCTGGAACGGTGTGCCCCGGATCACGGTGAGCGGCAGCGGCCGGACGGTGCTGTCGGCCGACGGACTTCAGGTGACGGCGTTCGCCGAGCGCGACGGCGCCCGGCTCTGGAAGTTCCAGAACGCGGGCGGCCCCGCCCCCTCCCCCGCCGCCGACGGCGCACCCGTGGCCACACCCGCGTACCAGCCGCTGATGGCGGGACGTACGGCGGTGATCCGGCGCGGCGGGACGTTCTACGCGCTGCCGGTCGACTGAGCCCCGCGCCCCCGGGGTGGCAAGGCGCCACGCCGGGGGCCGGCGGTGTCGGCGCTCCGGGGGTGACGGCGTGCCGCCAAGTCGCCCAATTGTGCGGTAAGCACACGGAAGCGGGACAGCTGACGCCCCATCATCACCGGGAGGCCGGACAACAGGCCGTCCCGTGAACCGAGGTGAGGGCATGTCAGGAAACACACTGCGGTCCGTCTGTACGGCCGCGCTCGCCGTCCTGGCGGTGGTCCCCTGCGCCGCGCCCGCCGGAGCCGAACCGGGCCCGGGGGCCGGGCCGGGGCGGATCGCGCGAGCGAACCAGGGGCCGTCCACGGGACCGAGCGCAGGACCGTCCACGGGGCCGTCCACCGGGCCGTCCACGGGATCGAGCTCCGGGACGGGCAGCGAGGCGGGGGCCGGGGCGGGCCCGGACCCGGCCGGGGGGCCGGTCGCCGCTCCCCGCGACGACGGATCACCGCGCGGCGTGGCCGAACTCCTCACCGAGCTGCGGACGTTGTACCAGCGGGCCGAGGAGGCCACGGAGTCGTACAACGCCGCCTCGGTACGCCTCGCCACCACGCGTGCCGAGCTGCGCCACGTGGGCACGGGTCTGACCGACGCACGCGAGGCGCTGGTCCGCAGCCGCGCCCAGGCCGGACAGCTCGCCCGCCAGCAGTACCAGGGCACCTCCGAACTCTCCTCCTACGTGGCGCTGTTGCTGTCCCGCGATCCGCAACACGCCTTGGATCAGAAGCATTTGATCGACCGCGCCCAGCGCACGCGGCTGTCCACCGTGGCGCGGCTGACCAACGGCGAGCGGCGCGCCGACACCCTCGCGGCCCGCTCCCGCAAGGCCCTCGCCGACCAGCAGGCGCTCGCCGCCAAAGAGCGGAAGGAGCGTGACGCGGTCCGCGCGAGGCTGGCGGACGTGGAGCGGATGCTCGCCTCGCTCAGCGACGGTCAGATCGCGGCGATCGCCGAGCGCGAGAAGGCCGAGACCGACCGGGCCCAGCGGAAGCTGGTCACCTCGGGCGCGCTCGGCCCCGGCGGCACCGCCGCGCCCGCGTCCCCCGGCGGGACCACCGCGCCCGCGCGCCCCGGCGGGAGCCTGCGGGCGCCGTCGGCCGGGGGCCGGGAGGCCCTGGCGTACGCCGCGGAGCAGATCGGCAAGCCGTACCGGTGGGGCGCGGAGGGCCCGGACGCGTACGACTGCTCGGGGCTGACCTCACGCGCCTGGGCGCGCGCCGGGGTGGACGTGCCCCGGACGAGCCAGCGGCAGTGGGCCGAACTGCCGAGGGTGCGGCTGAGCGAACTGCGCCCCGGCGATCTGGTCCTGTACTTCCCGAAGGCCACCCATGTGGCGGTCTATCTGGGTGACGGGATGGTGATCCACGCCCCGCGCCCCGGAGCGCGGGTGAAGGTCTCGCCCCTCGCGTCGAATCCGTTGCTCGGCGCGGTGCGGCCGGACCCGGCGGCCGGGGCGCTGGACGTGGAGTCGTACACACCCCCGGCGCT
The DNA here is from genome assembly GCF_036327775.1 of Streptomyces sp. NBC_01498. Taxonomy (NCBI): domain Bacteria; kingdom Bacillati; phylum Actinomycetota; class Actinomycetes; order Kitasatosporales; family Streptomycetaceae; genus Streptomyces; species Streptomyces sp. NBC_01498. Next base: position 2,103,891 of record NZ_CP109598.1, read on the forward strand.
GCCGTCCGGTGCCACGGAGGGCGCGGACACCGGCAACAACTCGGGCACCGTTTCGGGAAGTTGACCGCCGTACCGGATCAGCCGCCGGAGGCCCGCCCGTCCCCCGCCGGGGTGTCCCCGCCCTCCGGCGCGTCCCCGGACACGGCGGCCCGGTCGGTCTCCGCCCGAGCGGCCCGCGCGAGATACGCCTCCGCCTTCTCCGGGTCGTAGAAGTAGTGGGCGAAATCGGACGGGTCGTCGAAGCCGTTCGCGAACCGGTCGGCGACCGGCTGGAGCCGTTCCGCCGCCTCCAGCACCTTCAGCACGTGCTTCGGCGGCGGGGCGAGCATCGCGTTCGTCCAGCGGGTGGCGTGCCGCGCGCTCTCCCAGTGGCGGTCGAACGTGGCCCGCATCCACGCCTCGTCGAACTCGCGGTCGCCGTGCGACACGATCGAGTCCAGATAGGAAGCGGCGCACTTGGAGGCGGAGTTGGAGCCCTGTCCGGTGACGGGGTCGTTCGCCACGACGACGTCGGCGACACCGAGGACGAGTCCGCCGCCCGGCAGCCGTCCGACGGGGTGCCGGACGGTGGGGGTGTAGCGGCCGACGAGTGTGGCGTTGGCGTCGGTCAGTTCGACCTTGGTGGCGCGCGCGTACTCCCACGGGGTGAACCGTTCCATCAGCTCCAGCGTCAGCGACAGATGGTCGGCCGGGTCCTTGACGCCCTGGAAGGCGTCGACGGGGCCGCCGGGTACGCCCTCCCAGAACAGGATGTCCGCGCGGCCGGTCAGGGTCAGTGTCGGCATCACGAACAGTTCGCCGACACCGGGGACGAGATTGCAGCGGACGGCGTCGAACCCGGGGTGTTCGGGGCGCGGCGCCATTCCGTGCACGTACGCGACGGACAGCGCCCGCTGCGGCGCGGCGTACGGGGAGCGGGCGGCGTCCCGGCCGAACATCGCGACCAGTTCGCCCTTCCCGGCCGAGACGAGGACAAGGTCGTAGGCCCGGGAGAAGTAGTCGAGATCGGACACGGCGGCCCCGTGGATGACGAGCCGGCCGCCGCGCCGGGCGAAGGTCTCCATCCAGCCGGCCATCTTCACCCGCTGGTCGACGGACTGGGCGAAGCCGTTCAGCCGGCCGACCCAGTCGACCGCGCGGGTCGAGTCGGGCGCGCCGACCGACACGCCGAGGCCCTCGACGCGCGGCGCCTGGGACTCCCAGAAGGCGAGCTGGAGATCGCGCTCGTGCTGGAGCGCGGTGTGGAACATGCACTGGGTGGACATCACCCGGCCGGACCGGATCTCGTCCGCCGTACGGTTCGACAGCAGGGTGACCTCGTACCCGTACGACTGGAGTCCCAGGGCGAGCTGGAGGCCGGACTGTCCGGCCCCGACGACGAGTATCTTCCGCATGGCGGGTTCTCCGTTTGCTGCTGCCCGACGTGCTGCGGCCGGGCTATTCGGGTGCCGCGTCGGCGGCGTGGGCCACCAGGGCCAGCAGTGTGTCCACGACGGCGATCCTTCGGCGGGCGTCCATGACCGTCACGGGTACGTGCGGCGGCACGGACAGCGCCTCGCGTACGGCTTCGGCGTCGAACAGCGGTGTGCCCTCGAAGTGGTTGACGGCGACAACGTACGGCAGGCCGCTGTTCTCGACGTAGTCGAGCACGCCGAAGCAGTCCGCGAGACGGCGGGTGTCGGCCAGTACGACGACGCCGATGGCGCCGCGCACCAGGTCGTCCCAGATGAACCAGAAGCGCTGCTGGCCGGGCGTGCCGAAGACGTACAGCACCAGGTCGTCGTCGAGGGTGAGACGGCCGAAGTCCATGGCGACGGTGGTGGTGGACTTGTCGGGGGTGGCCGTGAGGTCGTCGGTCGCCTCACTGGCGCGGGTCATGACGGCCTCGGTGCGCAGCGGTCTGACCTCGGAGACCGAGCCGACGAAGGTCGTCTTGCCGACGCCGAAGCCGCCCGCGACCACTATCTTCGTGGCGATGGGCGCCCGGGTGCGGTCCAACTGCCAGGCGCGCAGGCCCTCTTCGGCCTCGCCGGACACAACGGGGACGGGGCCCAGGGGGAGGCCGACCGGTCCGGCCCCGGCGGACACGTCAGGGACACCGGACACGTCGGGTACAGGGCCGGACCCGGCGGACACGTCAGGGACACCGGACACGTCTGGTACACCGGGTACGCCGGACGTGTCAGAGGCGGCGGAGTCCACCCAGCACCCTTTCCAGCAGCGCCCGGTCCGGGTGGTCGCTGCCGTGGCCGGTCCCGTACACCCGGATCCGGCCCTGGTCCGCCAGGTCGCTGAGCAGCACCCGGACGACCCCCAGCGGCATCTTGAGCAGCGCCGAGACCTCCGCGACGGTCCGCATCCGCCGGCACAACTCCACGATGGCGCGCATCTCGGGCATGACGCGCGAGGTGAGAGCGCCGCTCGCCAGTTCCCTGCGCTCGTCCGGGGCGTCCAGCGCGGCGACGAACGTCTCGACCAGCAGCACATGGCCGAAACGGGTCCTGCCGCCGGTCAGGGAGTACGGGCGGACGCGGGCGACGCGGCGGTCCGGGACACGCACGGGAAGTCCGCGCGCGGGCGGTCCGTGGGCCGGTCCGGCCGCCGACACCGATGTCATCGGGCGCTCTCCATCGACTTGCGCAGTTCGGTGCGGAGTTCGGGCGTGAGGAGGTGTCCGGCCCGGCCGACGAACATCGCCATGTGGTACGCCACGGCGTGCATGTCGCACTCGGCGCCGGCGTGCAGGCCCAGCAGCGAGCCGTCGCTGATCGACATGACGAAGACACTGCCCTCCGCCATCGCCACCATGGTGTGCTTCACACCGCCCCGGTCCATCAGTTCGGCCGCGCCGAGGGTGAGACTGCTGATGCCGGAGATGATCGTCGCGAGGTCGGCGCTGGAGGCGCGCGGGCCGCCGTCGTCCCCGGCCTCGTGCCGTGCGGGGTCCGAGGAGAGCAGCAGCAGTCCGTCGGACGAGACGACGGCGACGGAGCGTGCGCCGCGCACCTCCTCCACGAGATTCGTCAGCAGCCAGTGGAGGTTGCGGGCCTCACTGCTCAGTCCGAATGTGCCGGTCGCGGTCAACTTCGTGCCTCCTCGACAGTCTCCCCCGAGTCATCCGTACGTACGTCGGTCCCCTCCGCCGCGTTCTGCTGCCGCGGTACTGAACTGTTCCGAGGCGAGCGCTTCTGCCTCTGAGCATGCTTCTGGTCCTGCTTCTGATCCTGGTCCTGAATCCGGTTCTGAATCCCGTCCGGAACACGGTCCTGATTCTGATCCGGTGTCACTTCGGTCTGCGTCACGGTCACTTCGGTCTGCTCCAGGAGCTCGGCGTCGGCGTCGCGCCTGCCGTCCTTGGCTCCTCGGTGAAAGCCACCGAGCCTGCGGCGCAGCGCGTCCGCGTCGACGCTACCGGGCCGGCCGGCCGTCGTGTCGTCGGCCTTGAGGACCTTGGGGGTGCGCTTCGGCAGACCCGTGTCGGTGACGGGATCGGTGACGGGGTCCGCGTCAGCCTCGGTCGCGAGGGCGGCGGCGGATCCGGAGGCCGGCTCCGTGGCGGGCTCCGGCGTGTCGGCTGTCGGGCCTGTCACGTCCGTACCGGCGTCGTCGCCGTCCTCGTCGGCCGCGATGTCCGCGACGCGCTCGTGGCTGTCGGGACCGATCGCGTACGGGTCGTCGGCGGACTCCCGCGCTTCCTGGTCCGAACGGCCGGGCAGCTGGTTGGAGTTGACCTCCGCCGCCGATCCCGGCAGCCGCAGCGCCGGGGCCGCGCCCGCCGCCGGGGTCTGGTGCGGGGCGGCGACCGGCGGGACGGTCGGCAGCAGGGCGCCCGGCAGGACGACGACCGCGGCGAGCCCGCCCTGCGGGTTCTCCCGGAAGCTGATCCCGACGCCGTGCCGGGTGCCGAGCAGCGACGCGACCCGCAGGCCGAGCCCGCTACCGTCGGCCTCGACCGCGCCGTTCTCGCCCGTGCCCTCGCCCGTGCCCTCGCTCTTGGCACCGCCGGTCACGGCCTTCGCGGACTTCGCCGGCTTACCGGACTTCGCCTGCTTCCCCGGCACGGCCGGCTTCGGCCGGTAGCCCTCCGGGTCGGCGAACCGCTCGTTGAGTTCGGTGATCCGTTCGGCCGGCATGCCGATGCCCTTGTCCTCCACCGAGAGCATCACGTCGCCGTTCTCCAACAGCCAGCCGGAGAGCTCGACATGGGCGTCCGGCGGCGAGAACGACGTGGCGTTCTCCAGGAGTTCGGCGACCAGGTGGCTGATGTCGTCCGCGGCGAAGCCGGCCAGCTGGGCGTGGGGCGGCAGCGAACGGATGGTGATCCGCTCGTACTCCTCGATCTCGCTGACGGCCGCGCGCAGCACGTCCACGAGCGGTACGGGGCCCGCGTACGTGCCCCCGTACTCGTGTCCGGCGAGCACCAGCAGGTTCTCGCTGTGGCGGCGCATGACCGTCGCCATGTGGTCGATCCGGAAGAGGACGGCGAGCCGGTCCGGGTCCTGCTCGCGCTCCTCCAGGCCCTCGATGACACCGAGTTGACGCTCCACCAGGCCCAGAGAGCGCAGCGACAGGTTGACGAACGTGTCGTGCACGGTGTGCCGCAGCGCCTCCAGCTGAGCGGTGATCCCGGCGGTGCGCTCCTGGAGTTCGGCACGCTGGTCGGCCACGGACTGCCGGGCGCCGATCAGTCCGGTGCGGTCGCTGTCGAGCTTCTCGGCGCGGGCCGACACGTCGAGGAACTGCGCGTGCAGGTCGTTGAGCGACCGTACGACCTGGCCGAACTCGTCGTTGCGGCCGGTGAAGCGGACAGGTTCCTCGGTGGCGGGCGCGGCGGCGATCCGGGCGGCGCCGATCCGCAGCACGGCGAGCGGCCGGGTGAGTGTGCGCGCCACGGCGGTGGACGCGCCGACGGCGACGATCAGCAGGCCGCCGAGGAGCGCGATGCTCAGCTCCAGCGAGGTCACCCCGTCGTCGCGGAGCTGCTCCAGCCTCTTGAGCCCGCTGGAGCCGATGCCGGACTCGACGCCGCGCATCTGCTCGATCCGGCTGGAGAGGGACGCCTCGACCTTCTCCCGGTTGGCGTCGCGGTCGCTGTCGGAGAGTTCGGGACTGTCGGCGAGGCGGGTCAGATACTTCTCCGCCGCGGTGACGTCCGGCCCGGTGACGGTCGTGGCGAGGGACTCGCGCGCCTCGGCGCCCGCCGCCTGGTCGAAGTCGGCGAGGGAGGCGAGTTCGTGGACGCGGGCCTGCTGGGCGGCGGCGCTCAGCTCGTCCCGCGCCCGGTCGTTCCCGGCGGCGTCGGCGTCGTCCGCCTCGACGGGCAGCCCCGTGACGGGGTCGAACTCCGGCTCGGCGCTGCGGGGCTCCGGAACGGCGAGCGCGGCCAGCAGCAGACCCCGGGTGGCCGACGCCTGCTCGACGGCGCGGCCGAGGGCGGCGGGGGCGCGGGTGCCCTGGGCGGTTCCGGGCGGTGTCTTCTCGGCGACCTCGTCGCCGACGGCGTGGAGCTTGGCGATGACGTCCGTGTACGCCTGGTACGCCTCCAGGGCCGTGCCCTTGCCGGTGAGGGCGGTGCGGCGGATGGACGGGACGGTGGACAGGTCGCGGCGCAGACCGGGGGAGGCGGACGCGTCGATCTCGTCGATCTGCCGGTCGACGCGGGCAGCGGCGGCGGCGCCGGGCGCGTCGTCGCTGTTCTCGTCCCCGTCGCTGTTCTCGTCCCCGTCGCCGTTCTCTCCGCCGTCGCTGTTCTCCGCGCCGCTGTCGGACTCGCCGCTCGCGGCCTCCTCGCGGCCGGCGGCGATGTGGACGACCACGTCGTCCCGCTCGTCGGCGAGGGAGTGGGCCAGCACGGCCGACTGGCGGTTCAGCTCGGCGAGGGTCACCAGGCGCTGGGCGTCGTTCAGTTCGGCGGAGGAACCCAGGATCGCGGGCATGCCCGCCGCCACGACGGTGGCGCCGACGACGGCGACCGCGACGACCAGCCGGCTCCGTACCCGTACGCGCTTCCCGGCGGGAGCCCCGGGCACCTCGGCGGAATCGGCCGTCACCGCTTTACGGGGCCCTGCCGGGCCCTGGGACCCGCCGCGCGTGCCGCTCTTGCCCCGAGGCCGCTTCTTCTGCACCGGTGCTCGCATTCTCGACTCGTCCGCCCACGAGGCAGAGGCGGCGTCCGGTCACATCCGGAGACCTCCTCAACCCCTGGCACGGCTTCCGACCATTCCAGCGTTTCTCGGAGGGGGCGCGTATCGGCCGCTCCGCCACCTGAACGAGTGAACATCAAGGTGGAGTTGGCGAACAACTCGCGCGGGCGCGCGCTACGGGTGTGCACCGTGGGGCGGTTGGAACTTACGCGTGAGCTTTGGCAGGATGCCCGGCCGCACCGTCACGGACCGGACCGTTCCCGGCCCCGGTGGGAGGCGCGCGCCCGGTGCCTCGTACCGGGAGCGCGCCGGGAGTACGCCACGGCGCGCGGCGGGAACCGGTGCGCGCCGGGGTGCGTCCCGGGCGCGGGCGCGCGGAAGGGTGAAGGGCACCCGGGGCCTGGCGCGGGCTCGGGCAGACTGGCGGTCATGCGTATCGACATCGCCACCGCGCCCGGCAGCCATCCGCGACCCAACGAGGACTGGACGGCCGTGGCCGCGCCCTCGGCGGGCAGCGGCGGCACGCTCATCGCGCTGGACGGCGTGACGCCTCCGCCGGACGGCGACGGCTGCGCGCACGGTGTGCCCTGGTTCACCGCGCGCCTGGGCGGGGCACTGACCGAACTGTCGGCGTCACGTCGTGAGTTGTCCCTGGCCGACGCCCTGGCGGAGTCGATCCGGCGCACCGCCGACGCCCACCGGGACACGTGTGACCTTTCTCACCCCCGTACGCCGCAGGCGACGGTCGTCATGGTGCGCTGGGACGCGGACACCGTCGAGCATCTCGTGCTGTCCGACTCCACGCTCCTGCTGGAGTCGCCGGACGGCGAGGTGCGGGCGGTCGTGGACGACCGGCTGGACCGCGTTCCGCGCGAGGTGCGCCGACGGGCGGCGGCGACGGACGCGCTGCGCAACGCGAAGGGCGGTTTCTTCACGGCGGCGGTGGACCCGGGCGTGGCGGCCAAGGCGGTGACGGGGCGCACGCCCGCAGCGGACGTGCGCGCCGTCGTGGCGTTGACGGACGGGGCGGCGCGCTGGGTGGAGGTGTTCCGGGAGGGCGACTGGGCGGACTGTCTGGCGCTCGTCAGGAAGAGCGGTCCACAGGAGCTGATCGACCGGGTACGGGCGGCGGAGTCGGCGGACCCGGACGGGGCGGCCTTCCGGCGTGGCAAGCCGTACGACGACGCGACGGTCGTGTACGTCGAGCCGTAGGCCCGGTGCGTGGGGTCGGGCCCCGTACTGCGGACGGACAGCACCACCCGGGCCCCGCCCGACACGTCCCACCCGGCGCGCCACACGCGCACGGCACCTCGCGGTCGTGTCGGAGCCGACCGCCGTGTACACCCGGCACGAGGCAGGTTCTCCGCCGCGCGCCCGCACACCGGACCCCGCTCGCACGCGCCGACGAGGCAGGGGCCGGTCCACAGCGGGGCGCACGGTGGTCCCTGCGGGCGGACGGCGCCACCGGGACGGCACCACCCGGGCCCCGCCCAACAGGTCCCACCCGACACGTCCCGCCCGGCGCGCCACACGCGCACGGCACCTCGCGGTCGCGTCGCCGCCCGCCGCCGCGTACACCCGGCACCAGGCCGGTCCGCAGCGGGGGTACGGCGGGCCCTACGGCGGACGGCGTTACACGGCCGGGGTGTCCTTCGCGGCGGGGGCCTCGATCAGCTCTCCGCGCGGGCGTTCAAGTGGTGCAGCAGGCGGGCCAGTTCGGCGACCTCGGAGCGGTCCCAGTCGGCGAGTTTGCGTACGTACCGCTCGCGCCGCGCGTCCCGTACCCGGCGGAAGCGTTCGACGCCCTCGGCGGTGAGCCGGACCAGGGAGGCGCGCCCGTCGGCCGGGTCGGGTTCGCGGGTGACGAGGCCGAGTGCTTCCAGCGCGTGCAGCTGGCGGCTCATGGTGGCCTTGCCGACCCCGAAGTAGACGGCGAGATCGGTGGCGCGCTGGTGGCCGGTCTCCTCCAGCCGTACGAGAAGTCCGTAGGCCGCCGGTTCCAGCTCGGGGTGGACCTCGCGGGCCATCTCCCCGGAGTTGGCCCTGGCCCGCCGCAGAAAGACGGCCAGTTCGCGTTCCAGGGCGAGGAATTCGCGGTCCACCTCGCCCTTCCGGGCCGGGCCGGGTTCTCCCGCCGTACCGTCTCCGTGCACGTCAGCACTCGTAGCGACCATCGCGCGCTTTCCCGCTCCTGAAGGTGTCCGCCGGGCCCGTCGCCGCAGCACTGTCATTCTTTCGCAGGTTTATACCAGCGGCGACAAACGGGGCCCGACTCCCTCCGTGTGGACGCGGCGGACCCCCGGCACCGGGTGCCGGGGGTCCGCTCAGCCGTCCGTTCCTACGCGGCGAGGGGGATCTCGCCGGCCGTCCCGGCCTTCTCCGCCGTCGCCGGCGAGAGAGCCAGCTCCAGCACCTGGCGTACGTCCGTCACCGGGTGGACCTCCAGCTTGTCCAGGATCTCGGCGGGGACGTCGTCCAGGTCCGCCTCGTTCCGCTTCGGGATCACCACCGTGGTGATGCCCGCCCGGTGCGCGGCCAGCAGCTTCTGCTTGACCCCGCCGATGGGCAGGACCCGCCCGGTCAGCGAGACCTCGCCGGTCATGGCGACGTCCGTACGGACCTGACGTCCGCTGAGCAGCGACGCGAGCGCCGTGGTCATCGTCACGCCCGCGCTCGGGCCGTCCTTGGGCACCGCGCCCGCCGGGAAGTGGATGTGCACGCCCCGGTCCTTCAGGTCGGCCACGGGCAGTTCCAGTTCGGCGCCGTGCGAGCGCAGGAAGGAGAGCGCGATCTGGGCCGACTCCTTCATGACGTCGCCGAGCTGGCCGGTGAGGGTCAGCCCCGATCCGCCGGTCTCCGGGTCGGCCAGCGACGCCTCCACGAAGAGGACGTCCCCGCCCGCGCCGGTCACGGCGAGACCGGTGGCCACGCCCGGCACCGCCGTGCGGCGCTCGGCCGGGTCCTGGGCGGACTCGGGCACATGGTGCGGCCGGCCGATCAGGCCGCGCAGATCGCCGTCTCCCACGGAGAGGGGCAGTTCGCGCTCGCCCAGCTCGTGCTGTGCGGCGACCTTGCGCAGGAGCCTGGCGATGGAGCGTTCCAGGTTGCGTACGCCCGCCTCGCGGGTGTACTCGCCCGCCAGCTTGCGCAGCGCGCTGTCCTCCAGCGCGACCTCGCCGGTCTCCAGACCGGCCCGCTCCAGTTGCCGGGGCAGCAGGTGGTCACGGGCGATGACGACCTTCTCGTCCTCGGTGTAGCCGTCGAGCCGCACCAGTTCCATCCGGTCGAGCAGTGCCTCGGGGATGGCCTCCAGGACGTTCGCGGTGGCGAGGAAGACCACGTCGGAGAGGTCGAGTTCGACCTCCAGGTAGTGGTCGCGGAAGGTGTGGTTCTGCGCCGGGTCGAGCACTTCGAGGAGGGCGGCGGCCGGGTCGCCCCGGTAGTCGGAGCCGACCTTGTCGATCTCGTCGAGGAGGACGACCGGGTTCATCGAACCGGCCTCCTTGATCGCCCGCACGATGCGGCCGGGCAGGGCTCCCACGTACGTACGCCGGTGGCCGCGGATCTCCGCCTCGTCCCGGACACCACCGAGCGCGACACGCACGAACGAACGGCCCATGGCGTGCGCGACGGACTCGCCGAGCGAGGTCTTGCCGACGCCGGGCGGGCCGACGAGGGCGAGGACGGCGCCGCCTCTGCGGCCTCCGACCACGCCGAGGCCGCGGTCGTCGCGGCGCTTGCGGACAGCCAGGTACTCCGTGATGCGTTCCTTCACGTCCTCCAGGCCCGCGTGCTCGGCGTCGAGGACGCGCTGGGCGCCCCGGATGTCGTACGCGTCCTCAGACCGCTCGTTCCACGGCAGTTCGAGGACGGTGTCCAGCCAGGTGCGGATCCAGGAGCCCTCGGGGCTCTGGTCGGAGGACCGCTCCAGCTTGTCGACCTCCTTGAGCGCGGCGTCCCGGACGTTCTCGGGCAGATCGGCGGCCTCCACCCGGGAGCGGTAGTCGTCGGACTCGTCGCCGGGGTCGCCGTTGAGCTCGGACAGCTCCTTGCGTACGGCGTCGAGCTGGCGCCGCAGCAGGAACTCGCGCTGCTGCTTGTCGACGCCCTCCTGGACGTCCTTGGCGATGGACTCGGCGACGTCCTGCTCGGCGAAGTGCTCGCGGAGCTGGTCGGTCGCGGTCTTCAGCCGGGCGACCGGGTCGGCGGTCTCCAGCAGCTCGACCTTCTGGGCGGTGCTGAGGAACGGCGAGTAACCGGCGTTGTCGGCGAGCTGCGAGACGTCGTCGATCTGCTGGACCCGGTCCACGACCTGCCAGGCGCCGCGCTTCTTCAGCCAGTCGGTGGCGAGGGCCTTGTACTCCTTGATCAGTTCGGTGACGGACCCGGGCAGCGGGTCGGGAACGGTCTCCTCGACCGGCAACCCCTCCACCCACAGGGCCCGGCCGGGCCCGGTCGTACCGGAGCCGATCCTGACGCGGCCCCGGCCGCGGATCAGGGCGCCGGGGTCGCCGTCGGAGAGCCGGCCGACCTGTTCGACCGTCCCGAGGACGCCGGTCCCGGCGTAGGCACCGTCCAGCCGCGGCACGAGCAGCACCTTCGGCTTCCCCCCGTCGGGGGTGTCACGGGCGGCGGCCTGGGCGGCCTCGACGGCGGCCCGCACGTCGGCGTCGGACAGATCCAGCGGCACCACCATTCCGGGCAGCACGACCTCGTCGTCGAGCGGCAGCACGGGCAGGGTGAGCGGTGTGGACGTGGCAGCCATGGTCTCCCCTTCGGCAGCAAAAAGTTGAGCTATGCAGACTCAATGCTTATGAGCCCGGGGTTGTTCCCCGATACGGGGGGAGGGTGTTCGCTCTGAGCGATCCCGGCGCCATGACCGTCCGGACTGTCCGGACCTCCGCCGGGCACACGCCTCCCGAACCGGTTTGGCCGCGCCCCCGCGCCCCCGCGAGGATGGCCCTGGTTCCGGTCCCCGTGACGGCGCACGGCGCGTGCGGCGCGTACGACGTGCTCGGCGCGCAGAACGCGCAGAACGCGCAGAACGCGGTGGACACGGAGAACCAACAGAGAACAAGGAGACTTCCCCGTGCCCGACCCCGCGCCCGACCGCCTGTCCGACCGCTTGTCCGATCCCGCGCCCGGCCCCCTGTCCGACAGCGGCGACGGCCGCCCCGTCACCCTCGACCGGCGGGACGGGCCGTACGGCGAGATCGTCCTGCGGCGGCGGCCCGGCGACGGCGCCGACAGCGGGGACGTCCACGAGATCATCGCCAACGGCACGTTCCTGATGGACACCTCCGACGGGCGCTCCGAGCGGCTGCTGATCGACGCCGCGCAGGCGAGCCTCGCCCCCGACCGCCGCGACGGCCGGCCCACCGTGCTCATCGGCGGGCTCGGCGTCGGCTTCTCCCTCGCGCACGCCGCAGCCGACCCGCGCTGGGGCCGGATCGTGGTCGTGGAGCGCGAACAGGCCGTCATCGACTGGCACCACAGGGGGCCGCTCGCCCGTATCTCCGGCGCCGCGCTCGGCGACCCGCGCACGGTGATCCTCCACACCGACCTGGTCGGCCACCTCCGTACGGCGACCGAGGAGGCGCGGGAGACCGGCGAGCACATCGACCGCTACGACGCCCTCTGTCTCGACATCGACAACGGGCCCGGCTGGACCGTCACCGACGAGAACGCGGGCCTCTACGCGCCCGGCGGACTGGCCGCCTGCCTGGAGCGGCTCAATCCCGGCGGCGTCCTCGCCGTGTGGTCCGCGCAGCCCTCGCCCGCGTTCGAGGAAGCGCTGCGGAATGCCGGTTTCACCGGGGTTAGGACGGAAGAGATCACAGTTGCCCGGGGAGTGCCTGACGTGGTGCATCTCGGCATTCGCCCTGCGTAGCCGGGACCCCTCCGGTGCCTCTACGCTGCTCCCCACACACGGGATACGCCTCCGCACGGGGCGGGAGTCCCAGGAACACGGATCGCGGAACGTACCAGGGGCGGGGCGATGGAGCAGACACACACCAGCCAGAACGGGGTCGCGGCCACTCCCGGCGCGCAGCGCCGGGTGCTCGTGGTCGAGGACGACGCGACGATCGTGGACGCCATCGCGGCCCGGCTGCGCGCCGAGGGCTTCGTCGTCCAGACCGCGGTCGACGGCCCGGCCGCCGTGGACGCCGCCGAGGCGTGGCAGCCCGATCTGATGGTGCTCGACGTGATGCTGCCCGGCTTCGACGGCCTGGAGGTCTGCCGCCGTGTCCAGGCGCAGCGCCCCGTGCCCGTGCTGATGCTGACGGCGCGCGACGACGAGACCGACATGCTGGTGGGCCTCGGCGTCGGGGCCGACGACTACATGACGAAGCCGTTCTCGATGCGGGAGCTGGCGGCCCGGGTGCATGTCCTGCTGCGCCGGGTGGAGCGCGCGGCGCTCGCCGCCGTGACGCCCCGCAGCGGCATCCTGCGCCTCGGTGAGCTGGAGATCGACCACGCGCAGCGCCGGGTGCGGGTGCGCGGCGAGGACGTGCACCTGACGCCCACCGAGTTCGACCTGCTGGTCTGTCTGGCCAACACCCCGCGTGCCGTGCTGTCGCGGGAGCAGCTGCTGGCCGAGGTGTGGGACTGGGCGGACGCCTCGGGCACCCGTACGGTCGACAGCCACATCAAGGCGCTGCGCCGGAAGATCGGCGCCGAGCGCATCCGTACGGTGCACGGGGTCGGGTACGCGCTGGAGACACCGGCGCCATGAGCCGGTCGCCGGTCGGCGGGGAGGACAGGGCCGAGAGCCCCGGGGGGACGGCGGTCTGCGGTGGCCGTGCGCCGCGCGCGCCGCGCCCCGCGCGGAAGGGCCCCGCCCGTATCCGGTCCGGGCATCAGGCGCTGGGCGGGCCCGAGACCGGCGGGCTGCGGCCGTTCTCCATCAAGACGAAGCTCGGCATGCTCGTCGTGGTCTCCGTGCTCATCACCACGGGGCTGCTGATGGTGGCGCTGCGCACCGAGACCGAGCTGCGCTTCATCACGGTCTTCTCCATGATCGCGACGCTGCTGATCACCCAGTTCGTGGCGCACGGCCTGACCGCGCCGCTGGACGAGATGAACACCGTCGCGAAGGGCATCTCGCACGGCGACTACACGCGGCGGGTCAGCGGCGCGGACCGCCGCGACGAGCTGGGCGACCTGGCCTCCACCATCAACCGGATGGCGGACGACCTGGAGGCCGTGGACCGGCACCGCAAGGAGCTGGTCGCGAACGTCTCGCACGAGCTGCGCACCCCGATCGCCGCGCTGCGCGCCGTGCTGGAGAACGTGGTGGACGGGGTGTCCGCCGCCGACCCGGAGACGATGCGTACGGCGCTGAAGCAGACGGAGCGGCTGGGCCGGCTGGTCGAGACGCTGCTGGACCTGTCCCGGCTGGACAACGGCGTACTGCCGCTCAAGGCGCGCCGCTTCGAGGTGTGGCCGTATCTGTCGGGGGTGCTGAAGGAGGCCAATCTCGCGGCCTCGCAGCGCGGGCTGAGTTCCGGTTCGGGCAATCACACCCGGACGGACGTACATCTGCATCTGGATGTGTCGCCGCCCGAGCTGACGGCGCACGCGGACGCGGAGCGGCTGCACCAGGTGGTGGCCAACCTCATCGACAACGCGGTCAAGCACAGCCCGCCGCACGGCCGGGTCACGGTGCGGGCGCGGCGCGGGCACGGTCCCGAGTCGCTGGACCTGGAGATCCAGGACGAGGGGCCGGGCATCCCGGAGCAGGAGCGGCACCGGGTCTTCGAGCGGTTCAACCGGGGCAGTTCGCCGTCGCCGCACGGGCCGGGCAGTGACGGCGGTACGGGGCTGGGGCTGGCGATCGCGAGCTGGGCGGTGGATCTGCACGGCGGGCGCATCGGGGTGGCCGAATCCGTACGCGGATGCCTCATCCAGGTGACACTTCCGGGAATCCCTCGGGCGCGGGGTTGACGTAGGGTTTCGCACTGGAGACACCGGACGTGTCGGTTCCCACGGGATCCGGCCGGGACGGGACGGTTGTCCGGCCTCGTACGCGGGCCGGACGTGCCGGGCCGGTGGTGCGGTGTCTCCGTGGTCCGAAGGACAGCAGGAAGGGAAACCGGGTTTGTTTCCCGCCAATTCAAACGCCGAAACCAGCATTCCGGTGTGACTTGCGTGACGTTGACCCGGCCCGGTCTGCTCCTCCCGGTCCGGTAGGCGTAGCCTTGATTCCCGCTGTCCATCACCTTGTGAAGCGGAAGAGGGCGGTTGCCGCCGTGTCGTCTCAGTCCCCCAGTAACTCCAGCGTCTCGACCGATCAAGCGGGTCAGGAGAACAACCCTGCCGCCGCCTTCGGGCCCAACGAGTGGCTCGTCGACGAGATCTACCAGCAGTACCTCCAGGACCCCAATTCGGTCGACCGTGCCTGGTGGGACTTCTTCGCCGACTACAAGCCGGGCAGCACCGGCGCGGCGGAAAAATCCCCGGAGCCGGCCGTGGCATCCCCCGCGGCCGCGGGGGCCGCGGTGAGCGCCCCGCAGACCACCGCCCCGTCCGCCGCCGACACCACGGCTCCGCCCGCCCCGGCGAAGCCCGTCGCCGCCGCTCCCGCGCAGGCCCAGGCCCCCCGGGCCGAGTCCCAGCCGCCGGCGGCCCCGGCGAAGCCGGCCGCCGCCCCCGCCGCTCCGGCGAAGCCCGCCGCCGCGGCTCCCGCGCCGGCGCCCGCCGCCGCCCGGCCGGCCGCGAAGCCCGCCGCGCGCGAGAAGGCCGCGGAGCCCGCCGGGGAGGAGTCCGGCGGCCCCGAGTTCGTGACGCTGCGCGGCCCGTCGGCGGCCGTCGCCAAGAACATGAACCTGTCGCTGGAGCTGCCCACGGCCACGTCCGTGCGCGCCGTCCCGGTGAAGCTGCTCTTCGACAACCGCATCGTCATCAACAACCACCTGAAGCGGGCGCGGGGCGGGAAGATCTCGTTCACGCACGTCATCGGGTACGCGATGGTGCAGGCCCTGAAGGCCATGCCGTCGATGAACTGCTCCTTCACCGAGAAGGACGGCAAGCCGACCCTGGTCCGGCCGGAGCACGTCAACCTGGGTCTGGCCATCGACCTGGTGAAGGCGAACGGCGACCGCCAGCTCGTCGTCGCGGGCATCAAGAAGGCCGAGACGCTCAACTTCTTCGAGTTCTGGCAGGCGTACGAGGACATCGTCCGCCGCGCCCGCGGCAACAAGCTGACGATGGACGACTTCTCCGGGGTCACCGCGTCGCTGACCAACCCGGGCGGCATCGGCACCGTCCACTCGGTGCCGCGTCTGATGCCCGGTCAGGGCCTCATCCTGGGCGTCGGCGCGATGGACTACCCGGCGGAGTTCCAGGGCACCTCGCAGGACACCCTGAACAAGCTGGGCATCTCCAAGGTCATGACGCTGACCTCGACGTACGACCACCGGGTCATCCAGGGTGCCGCGTCGGGCGAGTTCCTGCGTGTCCTGAGCCAGCTGCTGCTCGGCGAGAACGACTTCTACGACGACATCTTCAAGGCGCTGCGGATCCCCTACGAGCCGGTCCGCTGGCTCAAGGACATCGACGCGTCGCACGACGAGGACGTCACGAAGCCCGCGCGGGTCTTCGAGCTGATCCACTCCTACCGGGTGCGCGGCCATGTCATGGCCGACACCGACCCGCTGGAGTACCGCCAGCGCAAGCACCCCGACCTGGACATCACCGAGCACGGCCTCACCCTGTGGGACCTGGAGCGGGAGTTCGCGGTCGGCGGCTTCGCGGGCCAGTCGATGATGAAGCTGCGCGACATCCTGGGCGTGCTGCGCAACTCGTACTGCCGCACCACCGGCGTCGAGTTCATGCACATCCAGGACCCGAAGCAGCGCAAGTGGCTCCAGGACCGCATCGAGCGCTCCAACTCCAAGCCGGAGCGCGAGGAGCAGCTGCGCATCCTGCGCAGGCTGAACGCGGCCGAGGCGTTCGAGACGTTCCTCCAGACCAAGTACGTGGGCCAGAAGCGGTTCTCGCTGGAGGGCGGCGAGTCCGTCATCCCGCTGCTCGACGCGGTCATCGACTCGGCGGCCGAGTCGCGGCTGGACGAGGTCGTCATCGGCATGGCCCACCGCGGCCGGCTCAACGTGCTGGCGAACATCGTCGGCAAGTCGTACGCGCAGATCTTCCGCGAGTTCGAGGGCAACCTCGACCCGAAGTCGATGCACGGCTCCGGCGACGTGAAGTACCACCTGGGTGCCGAGGGCACCTTCACCGGTCTCGACGGCGAGCAGATCAAGGTGTCGCTGGCCGCGAACCCCTCGCACCTGGAGGCGGTCGACCCGGTCCTCGAAGGCATCGCGCGCGCCAAGCAGGACATCATCAACAAGGCGGGCACGGACTTCACGGTGCTGCCCGTCGCCCTGCACGGCGACGCGGCGTTCGCCGGCCAGGGTGTGGTCGCCGAGACGCTCAACATGTCGCAGCTGCGCGGCTACCGCACCGGCGGCACCGTGCACGTGGTGATCAACAACCAGGTCGGCTTCACCGCCGCCCCGGAGGCGTCGCGCTCCTCCATGTACGCGACGGACGTCGCGCGCATGATCGAGGCGCCGATCATCCACGTCAACGGTGACGACCCGGAGGCGTGCGTCCGGGTGGCGCGGCTCGCGTTCGAGTTCCGCCAGACGTTCAACAAGGACGTCGTGATCGACCTCATCTGCTACCGCCGCCGCGGTCACAACGAGGGCGACAACCCGCAGTTCACCAACCCGCAGATGGTCACCCTGATCGACAAGAAGCGCTCGGTGCGCAAGCTCTACACCGAGTCGCTGATCGGGCGGGGCGACATCACGCTGGAAGAGGCCGAGCAGGCGCTCCAGGACTTCCAGGGCCAGCTGGAGAAGGTGTTCGCCGAGGTCCGCGAGGCCACCTCGCACCCGGCGCCGACCCATGTGCCCGACGTCCAGGCCGAGTTCCCGGTCGCGGTCACGACGGCGATCTCGCAGGAGGTCGTCAAGCGCATCGCCGAGTCCCAGGTCAGCATCCCCGACAACATCACGGTGCACCCGCGGCTGATGCCGCAGATGCAGCGCCGCGCGGCGTCGGTGGAGGACGGCACGATCGACTGGGGCACCGGCGAGACCCTCGCCATCGGCTCGCTGCTGATGGAGGGCACCCCGGTCCGGCTGTCCGGCCAGGACACCCGCCGCGGCACGTTCGGCCAGCGCCACGCGGTGCTGGTGGACCAGGAGACCGGCGAGGACTACACACCGCTGCTCTACCTGTCCGAGGAGCAGGCCCGGTACAACGTGTACGACTCGCTGCTCAGCGAGTACGCGGCGATGGGCTTCGAGTACGGTTACTCGCTGGCCCGCCCGGAGTCGCTGGTCATGTGGGAGGCGCAGTTCGGCGACTTCGTCAACGGGGCGCAGACGGTCGTGGACGAGTTCATCTCGTCGGCGGAGCAGAAGTGGGGCCAGACCTCGGGCGTCACGCTGCTGCTGCCGCACGGGTACGAGGGCCAGGGCCCGGACCACTCGTCCGCGCGCCCCGAGCGTTTCCTCCAGATGTGCGCGCAGAACAACATGACGGTCGCGATGCCGACCCTGCCGTCGAACTACTTCCACCTGCTGCGCTGGCAGGTCCACAACCCGCACCACAAGCCGCTGGTGGTCTTCACCCCGAAGCTGCTGCTGCGGCTCAAGGCGGCCACGTCGAAGATCGAGGAGTTCACCACCGGCGGTTTCCGCCCGGTGATCGGCGACTCGATGGCCGAGGCGGGAACGATCAACCCGGCGGACGTCCGCAAGGTCGTCTTCTGCGCGGGCAAGGTCTACTACGACCTGGACGCCGAGCGGCAGAAGCGCGGTCTGACGGACACGGTGATCGTGCGGCTGGAGCGGCTGTACCCGCTGCCGGGCGCCGAGCTCCAGGCGGAGATCGCCAAGTACCCGAACGCCGAGAAGTACCTGTGGGCGCAGGAGGAGCCGGCGAACCAGGGCGCGTGGCCGTTCATCGCGCTCAACCTGATCGACCACCTGGACCTGGCGGTCGGCGCCGACATCCCGCACGAGGAGCGGCTGCGCCGTATCTCGCGGCCCGCGTCGTCGTCGCCGGCGGTCGGTTCCGCCAAGCGCCACCAGGCGGAGCAGGCACAGCTGGCGGCCGAGGTGTTCGACGCCTGACACCGTGACGGCCGTCGGGTGACGGCCCCGAAGTGAACCGGGAGGGCCCGGCACCGCGTACCCACGGTGCCGGGCCCTCGTCCGTGCGACGGGGTGCGCTCAGCCCAGATACGGCTCGAAGTCCCAGTAGGGCCGCACGCGTTGGCGCGCCGACAGGGTGTGCTGGTGCTGCGCGCCCATGGTGCGGGTCAGCTTCTGGAGCGCGTCCTCCTCGACCTTGTCCGCCTCCTCGTGCTGGCGCAGCGCCCGCAGGTCGGCCGCCAGCGCCGTCTGGCTGGAGAGCGTCATGGGGTGGTCGTCGCCGAGGGCCGCGCGGGAGCGCCGCAGGGTGTCCCTGCTCAGTTCGGCGGCCTCCTCCAGCCGGCCGGTGAGATTGCGCCCGCCCGTCGCGTTCAGCGCGCAGCACAGGGTCCACGGGTGGTCGTCGCCGAGCAGGGTGCGCAGTCCGGTGAGCGCCTGCTCGAAGAGGACGAGCGCGCCGTCCCGGTCGCCCTCGGCCTGCATGAGCAGTCCGATGTTGGACTGCATGCCGGTGGTGACGGGGTGGGCCTGGCCGACCAGGGCGCGGTAGGTGTCCTCGGCCTCGGTGAGCAGTTCCCGGGCCAGGCCCAGATCGCCGTGCACCCGCAGGTAGTTGCCGTAGTCGGTGACGAGCATCAGGTTGTTGTGGTGGCCCTTGCCGTACGACCGCTCGTGGTGCAGCAGCAGATCGGCCATCATCGGGCCGAGGTCCTCGCCCTTCGCGCCGGCCCGGCGTTTGCACATGACCAGGTTGTGCTGCGCCCACAGGGTCTGCGGGTGGTGTTCGCCGAGGACCTGGATCTGGGTCCGTACGGCCATCTCCTGCCGGGCCAGGGCGTCGTGGTAGCGGCCGAGGAGGCGAAGGTCGCGGGCGCAGGCGTTGATCGAGTGCAGGGTGCCGACGTGCCGGGCGCGCAGGACGGTCTCGCGCCTGCGGAGCGTGTCGAGGTCGGTCTCGTACGCCTTCTCGTACTGGCCGAGGAGCCGCAGACTCACGCCGAGGTTGTGCTGGGCCTGGAGGGTGTTCCACTCGTCCTCGCCGAGGAGTTCCCGGCAGACCTCGACCACGTCCCGCTGGAGCCGGTGCGACTCCGGGTAGCGGCCGAGGAAGCGCAGGTCGGAGCTGAGGCCCCGGTTGGCGTTCATCAGCCGGATCGGGTCGGGCTCCGGCTGGGCGAGGAGCAGGTCGAGGGCCACGCTGTCGCGGTCGTACGCCTCGTGGAACCGGCCGCTGGCCCGCAGGATCACCGTGGTCTGCGCGGTCAGCTCCAGCATCTGCGGCGAGTCGGGCGCGAACAGTCCGACCCACCTGTCGCGGACCCGCCGGGCGAGGTCCCGGCCGACGGTGTACTCCCCGCTGGCGTAGCAGTACCGCAGGCAGTTGAGGACGAGCTGCACGGTGCGCGGGCGGGTGGACTCCAGCGCGCCGGACACTTCGAGCTGGGGCAGGATCTCGGCGTACCGGGGCCACTGCCGGGTGTCGGAGTACTCGACGGGGTCGCTGACGGCGAGCACCCGGCGGACCACCTCGCGGTGGGCCTCGCGGTCGTCTCCGGCGGTGAGCCGGCTGACGATGCCGTGCACGACCCGGTGCATGTGGACGGACTCCTGGCGGGAGCCGGTGTCACGGGCCGTCGAGACGGACAGGCTGCGTGAATCCCGGGTGATGACCGACAGGTTGGCGAGGGTGTCCAGGGCGCGCGGCCAGTCGGGGGTGTCGTCGGCGATCCAGCGCAGCTCCTCCGGGAGGTCCTCGGGGGCGGCGCCGCGGACGAGTCCGATGGGGATACGGCCGGGGGCGAAGCAGGCGCAGAGCTTGAGCAGTTCGAGCGCGCGCGGCTCGGACTCCCGGACCCGGTTGAACAGCATCGACCAGGACGTGAGGGACGAGCTGGGGTAGTCGCCCAGTTCGGCCGCCTCGTCCAGCGGGTTGATCTCGCCGCTGTGCACCTTGTCGAGGTACTCCGGCGCCGGCATCCGCGACTCGCCGAGCAGCGCCGCCGCGTGGGTCAGCTGGAGCGGCAGGTCCTGGAACTCGGCGGCGACCTCGTCCGCCTCGCCCGCCGTGATGTGCGGGGCCCGGCGCATCAGGTAGCCGGTCGACTCGGCGCGCTGGAAGACCGGCACCTCCACGAGGTCCCCGACCGCCCGCCAGCCGTGGTTGCGCGAGGTGATCAGCACATGGCCGGTGCCGCCGCGCGGCAGCATCGCGGCGGCCTCCTCGACCTCCTCCCAGCCGTCGAAGATCACCAGCCAGCGGCCGTGCGGGGCGCCCCGGCGCAGGGCGTCGCGCACCGCGCGGATCCGCTCGCCGGGCTCGGAGCCGCTGCGCAGGCCGAGGGCCGGCGCCAGCTCGCCGAACCGGTCGCGCTGGATGCCGCGCTGGTCGGAGTTGACCCACCAGACGACGTCGTAGTCGGCGCTGAAGCGGTGGGCGTACTCGGCGGCGAGCTGGGTCTTGCCGATGCCCGCCATGCCGACGAGCGCGCAGACGGCGGCGCCGGGCTGGACCTCCGTGAGGGCTTCCTGCACCCGGTTGAGCAGGTCGTCGCGGCCGGTGAAGCGGAGGTTGCGGCGCGGCACCTCACCCCAGACGGCGGGGGCGTCGCTGGGGTAGCGGGACGGGGAGGGCGTCATGTCCGGGCGGGGGGCCGCCGGTTCGAGGGAGAGCTGGGTCAGCAGGCGCCGCTCCGCCTCCTGTTCGCCGATGCCCCACAGGTCGACCGGCTGGAGGACCGCGGTGGCCGGCGCGAGGGAGCGGTTGGTCAGGTTGACGGCCGCGAACCGGTCGGCGTGGTCGGCGACGAAGCCGCGCAGCACGTCGTTCCACTCGCCGTCGCGGCGCGGTCCGAGCTTGAAGAACCAGTCGCTGAGCACCAGCAGGACCCGGCCTCTGGCCAGCAGGAGGTCGCCGAGGGCGTCCTCCAGGGCCTGTTCGCGGTCCGGGTCCCAGCGGTGCGTGGTGACCCGGTGCCCGTGGGCTTCGAGCCGGCGGGCGATCCAGGTGGCCCACGGCCGGTGGTGGCCGGGGAAGACGACCACGAAATGCTGGGACTCCTGATCGGGGCCGCCGTCCCCCGTCAGGTGCCGCTGAGCGACCATGTGCGCGTCTCCTCATTCAATCGAACCGCGCCATTCCCTGACGGCGCGTCTGAAATGTTACCGAACGTCACCGTCGCCTGACAGGGAATCGGACCGCTCGTGCGGGGTGTTCCGGCCCTGGCCGAGGGTGTGGAGGTGCTGTTTCATCGACACCGTGAACCGGGTTCCGTGGTGGGTGAGTTGATGGCTGTTCAGCAGGACGGGGAGCGCGTCGGCCACCTGTTCGCCGTACTCCGCGCGGCGGGCGCGGGCGGCGCGGCGGGCGTCCGGGGAGGCGCCGGGGCGGGTCGCGACCCGCGACCACAGGTCGGCGAGGGCGAGGTGCGCGTACGTCCCCTGGAGTACGCCGCCGAGGGGGCGGAGGTCCTCGCGCCACGCGACGCGGTGCACGGCGGAGGCGTCGGCGTCGTGCAGCGGGAGCAGGTCCGCGAGGACGGCGAGCTTGCTGTGGGCGAGTTCGTGGACGAGCACCTCGGCGAACCGTCGCGCGGTGCCGGGCAGCGCGGAGTGCACGGCCCAGGGGGCGGCCCGCAGGGTGCCGCTGGAGGCGCCCTCGGCGGCGGGGGTCATCGGGACCACGGACCGTACGAGCCCGGTGACCTCGCCGGCCCGCCAGGGGTCGGCGGCCTCCAGCAGGGCCACGGCGGCGCGCCAGCGGGTGAGCCAGGCGGCGCGGTCGGTGCCGGGGCCGGGGGCGGGCCCGGTGCCGAGGTCGTCGAGGCGGGCGGCGCTGCCGGGCAGCACGGCCAGGGAGGTCCAGCCGGCCCCGGTGCCCCGGCCGCCGGGGCCCAGGAGGACGGAGCGGGTCCGGCGGCCCTGGGGGGTGAGCAGGACCCCGCGCGGGCCGGAGCGGACCCGGACGTGGCGGGTGCGGGTGGCGTGGACGCCGATGCCGGGAAGGGTCAGGTGCCCGTCGGCGGTGGGCAGTACGGTGTCGAGCCGGGCCCCGGTGCGCAGCGCCGTCCCGACGGCGATGCCCCCGAGGGGGCGGAGGGCGGTCGCGAGGGCGTCCGGTCCGTCCGTGTTGAGGGCGGCGACGATCCAGCCGCCGACGGCGGGGTAGTCGAGCTGCCGCCGGGCGGCGGCCGGGGCGGGTGCTTCGGCGCGGGCCAGGAGGCGCCAGTCGCGGTCGAACGCGGCGGCGGCCTCCGACGGTAAGCCGCCGTGCCCGACGCGGGCGAGGAGCGCCTTGAGGAGGACCAGCCGCCGACTGTGCAGCGCCGCGTGCAGCAGGTCGAGGTCGGACGTCCGCTGGCGGGTGGCGGCGAGCCGCACGAGGGCGCCGGGCGGGACCGCGAAAGCCCCCGGGACCGGAGCCATCACCTCCGCCACGCCGCGAAACCGGCCGGATCCCGCCGCCGCGCGGGCCGGTTCACGGACCGTCGTTCCACGCGTCGGTGAAGGAGCCGGGGCAGCGGAGTACGTCCTCGACGGCCGCGGTCAGCGCGTCGTCGTCCAGTCTCCGGAGGGTGCGCAGGTCGACACCGGTGAGATCGGGGAGCTCGGGGCCGCCGATCTGCGCCGCGGATCCGGGCACACGTTGCTCCAGCACGTTGCTCCTCCCCGATGCCCGCGAGGGCGTGTGGTGAAAGTCCCGCCTCACGTACACGAGTCCCGCCTCGCGTACGCACACACACCAGACGCCGCGAGCACCGCTCTGCGGGGCGGACGGCGCTGTGTTTCCTGGCACGCCTCCGGGAGGCGTCGCCGTGAGGATTCTTCTTCCCGACCCCCGTGAATCGGAAACCCGTTCCCCAGCGGGGTAGTTGGGGTTCCGGCCGCCGGGCGGGGCGCCCCGGGCGGGCCACGGGGAGCGCGTACGGGGCGCACCAAGGCCCCCACGGGTCGCACACGCCGGGGCGTCACCGGCGGGCCGGCAGGGCGAACACGCCCCCGGCGCCGGGCCGTTGGCGCACCGCGTACGGGACGGTGCCAGGCCCGGCCGGGCGCGCCCGCGTGGCGGCCCGGTCCGCCGTCCGCGGCTCACCGACTCAGCGGCTCACCGGCTCACCGGCTCACCGGCTCAGTCTCTCGATCCGTTCGCGGGTCGCCCGGACCTCGGCCTCCGGGACCGGGGTGCCGTGGTCCGTCAGCCGGCGCCAATGGCGGTCGGCCGCGCGGTAGTCGGCCAGGGCGGCGAAGGGGCGGGTCATGCGTTCGTACAGGGCGCCCCGGCCGTGCAGGGCGCGGGCGGCGATCACGGAAGGGGCGGGGGCCTCGCTGAGCGCCCGCCCGTAGGCCGTCTCCACGGAGGCGAAGTGCGTGTCGGCGTCGGGCAGTTCGAGCCGCGCGCCGGCCAGCGCCAGCCAGGCGCGGGCCCGGGTGACCGGGTCGTCGGCGCGGCGGGCCGACAACTCCAGCAGATGGCAGCCCTCGTAGACGTCGGGCAGGAAACCGGCGCCCGCCCCGGTGCCCCGGTAGCGGCCCAGCAGCGCCGTACCGAGCAGCAGATGAAGCCGCCAGCGCAGCGGGGCGCGGGAGGAGACGTTGGTCAGCGCCTCGCGCAGGATGCCCTCCGCGCGGTCGGGCCGGCCGGTCACGGTGAGCAGCATCTCGCCCCATTCGGCGAGGAGTTCGCAGCGGGCGCGGCTGTCGCGCGGCTCGCCGCGCTCCGCCTGCCGGTACGCGGTGTCCGCCGCCTCGGTGTCCCCCGCCTCCCGGTGGATCCAGGCGCGTTCGTGCCGGGCCCGCAGCAGCAGGCGGGCGCTGTCCCCGGCGGCCGACTCGGCCGCGTCGGTGAGGGAGAGGAGTTCCGCCGTGTCGCGTTCGCCGGTCAGCCGCAGCGCGGCCACCAGGTCGAGGAGCGCGCCGGCCCGGCGGGGCGGCGGGGCCTCCAGTTCGGCCAGCAGGGGCAGGGCGGAGCGCAGTTCGCGGGCGGCGGCGCCGGCCGGCTCCTCCCGTTCGGGTCCGGTCCTGGCGAGGTCGAGCAGGACCCGGCCCATCCGCAGCCGGCGCGCCGTCTCGGTGGCGAGGTCTCCTCCCTCGGCCATCTCGACCAGTCCGGCGACGGCCGCGTGCAGCCACTGGACGTCACCGTCCTGGCGCCACAGTTCGTGCCGGACGTCGGCGCGGGCGACCGCCGTGGCCGGTTCGCGCCCGGTGAACAGCCCTTCGGCGCGGACCAGCAGCCGACGTGCCTCGGCGGGGTCGCGGCGTGCCTCCGCCGTGTTGGCGCGGGCGAACAGCACCCGGCCCAGCAGATGCCGGGAGCGCCCGCCTCCCTCGGCGGCCAGCGCCGCCTCGGCGAGCGCCTGCGCGTCGAAGAGCATCTGCCGGTCGCGCCGGTCGCGCCAGAGGCCCAGCAGCCGTTCCGCCTCGTCGAGCCGGCCGGGCACCGGGCGTACGGGCTGGTACCAGCGCACCACCCGGGCGGGGACCTGCGCGAACAGCTCCTCGTCGGCCTGCGGTCCGCCGTCCGGGTCCTCCGGCACCACCGGGTGGCCGGTGTCCAGTCCCTGGAGGCGGGCGACGGCCAGCGCCGGGAAGTTGCGCATGCCCTTGCCGAAGCGCCGGGTGACGTACTCCGACAGGTACTTGAGGACCAGTTCGGCGGCGCCCCGGTCGAGCATCTCCAGCAGCAGTTCGCGGACGCCGGGCGCGAAGTCGTAGCGCGGGCCCCGCATGTCGGCGATGTCCGGCAGCCGCTCCAGCAGCCCGCCCAGCAGCACTTCGGCCAGTTGCATCGGCCCGGTGTCCGGCAGCAGGGCCTCCTGCACGAGCTGCATGACGGGCAGGTAGAGCGGTACGGCCGCGAGGTGCACGGCCAGTTCGAGGGCGCCGGGCGACGCGCCGGAGCGGAAATCGCGCAGCCGCGCCTGCGGGGTGCGTGCCCCGGAGTACGGCCCCGCCGCGTGCCGTGCCGGGTGCCGGGGCAGGACCCAGCCCGCCGCGCCGCGCATGGTCCGGGTGCCGGTGCCGCCGAGCAGTTGGGCCCAGTGGCCGAGCACCCGGTCCGTCGGCAGCAGGACGGGCACCGGGAGCGCCCCGGCGGGCGGTGTCTCGCGGCCGTGCGTCTCGTCGGGCAGGAACCGGGTGCCGCGCCCCACTCCCGGCTCGTGCACGAGCGTCCCCGGGTCGGCGGGCAGCGCCGTACGGTCCCACAGGCGGGGCGGCAGCGGCTGCACGACGGCGATCTGGGAGGTCTCGGCCCACCGGTACAGCAGCCGCTGGGCGGCGCCGGACTGCCACAGCGGGCCCACGCAGTCGCTGATGACGAGGGTGAGCCGGCGGCCGGAGAAGTCGCGGAGCCGGCCGGCGGGGCGCAGCCGGGTCTGGTGCGGGTCGGGCCCGGTGCCCGCCATCACCGAGCCGTCCGGGCCCTGGTGCAGATAGTGCACCTGGACGTCGCGGAAGGCGCCGAGCCGTTCGCACGCCTGGCGGAGACGTTCCAGGGTCGGCTGCCAGACGGACGCGGTCGGGGAGGCGTCCATCAGGAGCTGGATCTCGGCCTCGCGGCGCGCGGCCGGGCGGCGTACGGGGCGCAACAGGCCGTCGGCGGCGCTGCGTTCGGCGGTCTCCTCCTCGTCCAGATCCGTACCGAGGACCGGGGGGACGGGCGGCTGGTAGCCGCGCAGGGGGCGCAGCGAGCGTTGCAGGCCGAGCAGTCCGGACAGGGCCCCGGTGGCGGGGGCCCGTATCGGGAAGGAGCGGGTGGGGACGGCCTCGGCGCCGGAGGGGGCGTACAGCGACAGGGGCGCGGTCTGTTCGGGGCCGGGGGGCGGGGGCTCGGGCGGGGGCGCCTGCTCGTCGGTGGGCGGGCCGACGGCGGTGTCGGAGGCGGTGGCCCCGGCGGTGGGCGGGCCGTCATGGCCGGGACGGTCCGGTGTCCGGGCCCTGGGGGTCGTCAGCCGGGCCAGCCACAGGGCGTCGGCCAGCGCTTCGGCCGACATGTCGCGGCCCGCCGCGCGCAGCCGGGCGACCAGCTCCGTCAGCCCGTCGGCCGCGCCGGAGGTCCCGGCCGACGGCTCGGTGACCGGCCCCGCGGACGGGTCGGCGGACGGGTCGGCGGACGGGTCGGGCGCCCCGCCCGGGGGCGGGCGGGGCGTGGCACCGGGGGGCGGGCCGGGGGCGGTCACACCATCACCTCGGACGGTCGAGCGGGCGGAGCAGCATCTCGGCGAGCCGGTTGCGGGTGACCTGTTCGGCGTCGGCCGCCCGCTGGGTCACGTACAGCGCGTTCAGCAGCTGGTCGGTGGCGACGACCTCGCCGGGCTCGCGCTGGAGGAACCGCTCGATCAGCTCGGCGCCCTCCTCCAGGGCCTCCTCCCCCAGATGCGCGGCCACCATCGCGGCGAGCTGTTTCTCGCCCGGCGGTTTCAGGTCGAGCTGGATGCAGCGGCGCAACAGGGCGGCGGGGAAGTCCCGTTCGCCGTTGGAGGTGAGGATGATGAACGGGAACGCGGTGCACCGCACCCGGCCGCCGGTGACGGTCGCCGGTGTCCCGTCGTCGGTCAGGACGTCGGTGGCGGGTTCGCGCTCGACCCGCCGCTCCAGTTCCCGGATGGTGAACTCGCCCTCCTCCAGGACGTTCAGGAGGTCGTTCGGCAGGTCGATGTCGCTCTTGTCGAACTCGTCGATGAGCAGCACCCGGGGCAGCCCGTCGGGCGAGGGCAGCAGCGCCGTACCGAGCGGGCCGAGCCTGATGTACGAGCCGATGGGCGGCTGGCGCACGGTGTCCCCGGAGACGGCCCGGTCGAGCTGGACGTCCTGGAGCCGTCCGATGGCGTCGTAGTGGTAGAGGCCGTCCTGGAGGGTGGTGCGGCTGACGACGGGCCAGCGCAGGACGCGGCCGAGGCGCAGTTCGTGGGCGACGGCGTGGGCGAGGGTCGATTTTCCGGTGCCGGGGTTGCCGGTGACGAGCAGCGGACGGCGCAGTTGCAGCGCGGCGTTGACGGCCTCGACCTCTTCGGGGCGCGGGTGGAACGACTCCACGAGGCGGCGTTTGACGCCCAGCCGGCGCGCGTTGTCGACCTCCTCGGTGTCCGCCTCCCGCGGCGTACCGTGCGTACGGTGGCCCGTGTCCGTGCCGCTCGCGCCGTCCGTACCCGCCGTGCGGCCGGTGTCCCGCGCGGTGAACTCCCGCCAGGGGGGCGGATCGGGTAAGTGCCGCGCACCGTCGTGCGGCAGTCCCGCTCCCCGGTAGATGCGCCAGTCGCTCACTGTTGGCTCCTCGTCGGTGTCGGCCCGGAGTGTGCCCGGCGTCGTGGACCTCCGTACCCAGCCTGGTCGTCCGTATCCGGCCCGCGGCAGGTCGTCGGTCGGGAGTGTGCGGCTGTCATGACCGAGGTGCGCGCAGGGGTTCGTCGGGCAGCGCCGGCCGGTGTGGCGGATCGTAGATGAGGACGAGGTGCCGTGCCCAGGCGGTCTCCCGGTCGCCCTGATCGGGGTCGGCGCCACGGTTGCGGAGCACCCGTACGCGCTCCCGCAGGGCGTCCCCGGTGGGTACGTCGTGGACGAGGCGCGCGGCCTCGCGGTAGAACTCGGCGCAGTCGTCGTGCCCGTCCTCGCCGGTGCGGCGGAACAGGACGGCGACATGCCCGGCGTGGAAGGCGCGGGTGAGGACGCGGGAGCCGCGCCCGGTGGCCGTACTGGCGCAGTACACCGGCAGGGTGGCGCCCGTGACGCCCGCCGTGCTCACCGACAGCCGGGCGTACGCCGCCTCCTCTCCCTCGGGCGCGGCGGCCGAGTGACCGGCGTCCGGGACGTCGAGGCACAGCGGCACGGCCACCAGCGGCCCCCGGTCGGTGGCCCGCCTGCCCCGGTTCCACTCCGGGGTCACGCCGTCGCGGCGGCGCAGCTGGTCGCGCAGCGCGACGACCCGGCGCCGTCCGATCGGGAGCGTGTGCACGCTGGGCGGGTCGTCGGCGCGCGGCAGCCGGGAGCGCCATTCGTCGACGGGCTCGTCGAACAGGGCGCGGGGCAGCAGGAAGTCGACGGCCGCGACGTACTGCCCGGCGTCGGCGCGGGCCAGCGCCTCGCTCAGCCCCTGGCGTACGGCGGCCTCCAGGCCGGAGCGGGGGACGCCCTCCTCGTCGTACCGGACGGTGGTGGTGCCGCCGTCGGAGTCGAGCAGCTGGACGCGCCAGGGGTGGGTGCCGTACACCTCGGGCTCGATGACGACGAGCACGTCGTCGTGGACCGGGCCGCCCGCCCGGTCGGGGCCGGGGTTCGGCGCGGGGTGCCGCTCGGCGTACCGCTCGTCCTTCGGTTCGGGGTCGCCGGCGAGGAGCGCCAGGCTCTCCTCGCGGATCACCTCGGTCTCCAGGGCGTTGGCGGCCTTCTCGACCCAGTCGCGGAGCCGCCCGGCGCCGGGGGTGTCGCGGGACGCCCGCAGCGTGGCGTACACCATCGCCGCGTACAGCACGACGGCTTCCTGTTCGAGGTCCCGGCCCGCCAGTCCGGCCTCCGTGCCCTCGCGCGGGTCGTAGAGCAGCCCGGAGCCCTCGCGCCAGGTGCGCGGGTCGTTGGACTCCATACGCTGCGGGCTGCGCAGCAGCCGGCGGCTCGCGCCGTTGACCAGGTGCAGCACCTGGCCGGGGCCGGACGGTGGTTCGACGTCGGCGAAGAGCCCGTACAGCTGTGTACGTGACTGGGAGGTGAAGCTGTGCGGCTGGCCGTACGCGGCGGCGAGCCGGGTGTGCAGCCGGGGCCAGCAGTCGCCGGAGCCCTCGAAGCGGCGCAGATGGTGCCGGTCGTGGGCGGCGAGGACCTCGGTCCAGAGGGAGTCGGCGCCCTGGTCGCCGAGGGTGCGCAGGGCGGTGACGGACTCGGCGCGGCCGATGGTGGCGTCGCCCTGGCCCTTGCCCTTGATGACGCCGATGACCGATCCGTGCCGGGCGTCGATGACGGGGCCGCCCGAACAGCCGTGCAGGACCAGTCCGTTCTGGAGCCACATCGGGTTGCGGCGGCGGCCTCCGGTGGCCATCGCCGTCGTGGAGAGGAACTCCTCGCCGCCGTACGCCCCCGACGTCTGCGCCCAGCCGTACAGCTCGACCTCGGCGGGGGTGGCCGCCGAACGGTCGCTGAGCCAGAGGCAGTCGGCGAAACCCGCGCCGGGCACGCGGACGAGCGCCAGGTCGTGACCGGTGAGGACCCGGGCGATCTCGCCCTCCAGCCGGTCGTCGTCGTAGGTGGTGACCGTGACTGGGCCCCCTGGCTCCCGCTCCATCGCACCCACCCTCTTGTCCACGACATGCGCGCAGGTCACGACCCACTCCGGGGCGACGAAGAATCCGCTGCCCCAGAATCCGGCACTGCCCCTGTCATACCCGGACCCACCGGGCCCGATGCGGACCACTCCCCGGCTCACGGGGTCTTCGAGGGAGCTCATGCGTCGACACGCGGGGAGCGCGCGGCGTACGAGGGCGTGAACTCCGTGGACGAGGGGGCTGACGCGGACAACCGGAGTGTGGGCACGTCGCCCGGACCTGCCACCCGCACGGGCCCGCGACCTGCCACGCGCCCGCGCGCCGGAGCGCGTACGCACATGGGCGCCGGGGCCCGTCCGGGAGCGCCGCGCCCCGTACCGCCGCCGAGCGGCTCCCGGACCAGCGGCTCCCCGACGAACCGACCGTCTTTCATGCGTACCCCGTTCCCCCGAAGTTGAGACACGTGGGACGAGGCTAGCCGGATGATCCGGCAGGGGGGAGCGGTTCCGGTCGGGGCGCGTCCCCCGGGGCCGGTGGTCCGGCGGGCTCGTTCCCGGGGGCCGGTGGTCCGGCGGGCTCCCGCCCCGGCTGCCAGGTGAGGGTGACGGAGATGGACGCCTTGGCCTCCCCGTCGGCGAGGACGGCCGCCACGGCGGCGCCCGGTCTCATCGCCAGTTCGATGCCGAACGTGGCGCTGACCTCGCTCGGCCCCGCCGCCCGCGCGGCGTCCACCACGGTCGCGCCGACCGCCGCGATCACCTCGTTGACACGGGTCACGCCCGCCCGGAGCCGGTCGACGGCGCCGACGTCGTCGAAGACCGACTCGTCCGGCCGCAGCACGCCGACCCTGGCGAGAATGGTCTGTCCGCCGGGCAGCGTCACCTCCCGCACGTCCTGGCCCTGTTCGCCGTGGTCTCGGTCGTGGTCCACCGTCGTTCCTCCCCCGTTTCCGCTTCCTCCGCCGCCCGCTCCGTGCCGCTCGCCGTGGGGCCGCTGTGCGATACCTCCCCTCCCCATCCGGTGGTTACGCTGGCCGTATGTATTTCACTGATCGCGGGATCGAGGAACTGGAGAAGCGCCGGGGCGAGGAGGAGGTCACCTTCGAGTGGCTGGCCGAGCAACTGCGTACGTTCGTCGATCTCAACCCGGACTTCGAGGTTCCGGTGGAACGTCTGGCGACATGGCTCGCGCGGCTGGACGACGACGAGGACGACGAGTGACGCCCGCAACGGACGAGTTGATGCCCGGCAGGGACGAGTGACGCGCCCAAGGCCCCCACGGCAGGCATCGCGATAGGTCTTGACTTCCCCAACCCACGATATATCGTGTCGAACAAGAGACGCGATATGTTGCGTCGTGGCCGGGTCCCAGGGGGTCAGCACCATGGCAGAGTCGACGTGGGAAGTCAGTGAGCCCAAGAAGCTCACATTCGACGACCCGGTGACGGCGCTCAGCGTGCGCGTCGTGAACGGCGCCGTCAACATCGTCGGAATCGACGACGCGGTCCTCGCCGAACAGGGCGGGGCGCGCCTGGACATCTCGGAGATCGACGGGCCGCCCCTGATCGTCACCCGCTCGGGCACCACCCTCACCATCGCCTACCAGGACCTGCCCTGGCAGAACCTCCTCAACTGGCTCGACGGCAAAGGTCATCGCCGCCGTGCCGTCGTCTCCCTCACCGTCCCGGCGGGGGCGGGCGTCGAGGTCGGCGTCGTCGGCGCGAGCGCCGTGATCTCCGGGGTCAGGGGCCGTACGGAGATCCGTGGCGTGAGCGGGGACACCACCCTCGTCGGTCTGGCCGGACGGGTCAGCGCGGAGACCGTCACCGGGAACGTGGAGGCCCAGGCCGTCACCGGCGATCTGCGCTTCCACTCGGTCTCGGGCGATCTGACCGTCGTGGACTGCGGAGGCTCGTCGGTGCGGGCGGACACCGTCAGCGGCGACATGACCATCGACCTCGAACCCGCGGGCGGACCGACGGACATCAAGGTCAACACGGTCTCCGGCGAGGTGGCCATCCGGCTCCCGCACCCGGCCGACGCGAAGGTCGAGGCCAACACGGCCAGCGGCTCGGTCTCCAACGCGTTCGAGGACCTGCGGGTGGGCGGTCAGTGGGGCGCGAAGAAGATCACCGGCACGCTGGGGGCGGGCACGGGGCGGCTGAAGGCCGTGACGGTGTCCGGCTCGATCGCCCTGCTGCGCAGGCCGCCGGCGGACGACCCGAACCCGTACGACGCGGACCACCCCCCGGCCCCGGCCGGCGGAACGCCGACCGGCACGACCCCGACCGACGCGGCGCCCGCCGACAAGAAGGAGCTCTGACATGCCCCCGGTCTTCGCCCACGGCCGCCTCCGCCTCTACCTGCTCAAACTGCTGGACGAGGCGCCGCGCCACGGCTACGAGGTGATCCGGCTGCTGGAGGAGCGCTTCCAGGGCCTGTACGCGCCCTCCGCCGGCACGGTCTACCCGCGCCTGGCCAAGCTGGAGGCGGAGGGTCTGGTCACGCACGCCACCGAGGGGGGCCGCAAGGTCTACTCGATCACCGAGGCGGGCCGCGAGGAGTTGGCGGGCCGCGGCGGTGAACTCGCCGATCTGGAGCTGGAGATCCGCGAGTCCGTCTCCGAACTCGCCGCGGAGATCCGGGACGACGTACGGGGCGCGGCGGGCCGGCTGCGCAACGAGATGCGCGCGGCGGCGGCCTCCGCGTCGGCCGGCACCCCGTCCGGCGCGGGCACCGAGCGGGAGGACTGGCCGGGGGACGGCGAGTCCTGGCGCGCGGCCAAGGAGGAGCTGCGCCGCGCCAAGCAGGAGTGGAAGGAACAGGCCCGCCGGGCGAAGGACGAGTCGCGCCGGGCCCGCGAGGACGCCCAGCGGGCGCGCCGCCAGGCCAAGGAGGCGCAGGAGACGGCGCGGCAGGAGATGCTGCGGATGGCCAAGCAGGTCCAGGACCAGGTCCAGGGCCACTTCGCGCGCGGCGACTGGCCGACGGGCCTGCGGGAGGGCCTGTCCGAACTGTCCACCCACTTCGGCGGCCTGGCGAAGGGCTCGGTATGGCCCCCGCAACCCGGGCCGGACACGGCCGAGTCGCCCGAGGCGCCGGACGAGGCGCCGTCGTGGGCCGAGGACGTCCCCGCGACGGGCGAGCCGGCCCGCGATCTGGACCGCCTGCTGGACCGCTTCCGCGACGACGTGCGCGACACGGCCCGCGACCACGGCATCACGGACGCCCAACTCACCGATGCCCGCGCCCACTTGTCGACGGCGGCGGCCCGCATCGACGCGCTGCTGCGGGGCCGGAAGGGTTAGGAAGGGTGCGGTGGAGGTGAGGGTCTCCCCCAGCTCCACCGCACCCGCCGCACCCACCGGACCCGCCGTTCGCGTCACCGCGTCACCGCGTCACCCGAACAGGGCCCGCTCCAGCGCGCCGTGTGTCGCGCCGTGGTCCGCCAGGACCTCCGACACCACCCCCGGCCGTACCGTCAGCGCCAGCAGGATGTGGGCGTCGGAGATCTCCTTGTCGCCGCGCCCCAGGGCGATCCGCAAGGACTGCTCCAGTGCCTTCTTCGCCTCGGGGGCGAACTTCCGGTGCGACGTCCACCCCCGTTTCGCCCACCCGCCGACCCGCATCGCGCCCGCCCCGTGCGTCTCCTCGACCGTCGAGACGATCCGCGCGACGTCGATCCCGATCCCGGCGAGCGCCGCCGTGTCGGCGGGCGACATGCCGCCCTGGCGGCGGGCGTCGGCCAGTCCCGCCTCCACGGAGGCCCGCCGGTCCAGGACGCCGAGGGAGGCGAAGGCGAACGCCGAGCGGGTGCCCCGCGAGTCGAGGAGCGCGAGCAGCAGATGCTCGTCGGTGACCCGTGACGCCGAGGTGCGCTCGGCCTGGGTGACGGCGCCCGTGACCACGTCCCGTGCGCCCTTCGTGAACCGTTCGAACATCACTGCCTCCCGTACTTCTTGTGTACTGCCTGCCTGCTGACCCCGAGCTGGGCCGCGATCTCCTGCCACGACCAGCCCTGGTTCCGGGCGCTGCGGACCTGGACGGCT
The DNA here is from genome assembly GCF_036327775.1 of Streptomyces sp. NBC_01498. Lineage (NCBI taxonomy): Bacteria > Bacillati > Actinomycetota > Actinomycetes > Kitasatosporales > Streptomycetaceae > Streptomyces > Streptomyces sp. NBC_01498. The sequence continues at coordinate 2,137,504 of NZ_CP109598.1, forward strand.
TCGAGCTGTTCGAGCAGCCGCCGCAGCGCGGCGACCGCCCTCAGCCCGACTCGTGGGTCACGGTCGCCCGCCCGTTCGGCGAGATCCGTCGCATCACTCATGACGTCAATCTACGTTGACACCTCGGTCATGTCAACGCAGATTGACACTCGGGGGTCAGCCGCGCGCTCGCCGCGCCCAACGCCGCAGTACGGAGCGGCGGGTACGGGGCCGGGGGCGCCGCCCGTACGGCCGGTCCGGCGGGGGATCCGCCCGGACCGCGCGGCCCGGACCGTCCGGCGACGGCAGCGGCGCCCGCCACCCGGCCCGCGCCTGGATCTCCTGATGCGCCTCGTAGGCGGTCACCCGGAACGCCTCGTCGTACGAGGCCATGGCCGCGGTGATCGCCGCGCCCGCGGTCCCCCGGCGCCGGACGTGCCGTGCGAGCAGGCCGAAGGCGCCCAGCACGGCGACGAGACAGCCGACGACCGCGAGCGGCGGCAGCAGGGTGTTCACGGCTCCCCCTCAGCCGGTCAGCACGATTTTTCCGAACAGATCGCCCGCGGCCATCCGCTCGAAGCCCTCGCGCGCCCGGTCGAGCGGCAGTACCTGGTCGATGACGGGGCGGATGCCCGTCGCCGCGCAGAAGGAGAGCAGGTCCTCCAGCTCGTCCTTGGTGCCCATGGTCGAGCCGACGACCTTCAGTTCGAGGAAGAAGATCCGGGTCAGTTCGGGGTGCGAGGGCCGGTCGCCGCTGGTGGCGCCGGAGATCACCAGGGTGCCGCCCGGCCGCAGCGACTTGACCGAGTGCGACCAGGTCGCGGCGCCCACCGTCTCGATGACGGCGTCCACCCGGTGCGGCAGCCGCGCGCCGGGCTCGAACGCCTCGGTGGCGCCGAGTTCGACGGCGCGCCCGCGCTTGGCCGCGTCGCGGCTGGTGGCGTACACCCGCAGCCCGGCGGCCTTGCCGAGGACGATCGCGGCGGTCGCGACACCGCCGCCCGCGCCCTGGACCAGGACCGAATCACCGGGCCGTACACCGGCGTTGGTGAAGAGCATGCGGTACGCGGTGAGCCAGGCGGTCGGCAGACAGGCGGCTTCTTCGAAGCTCAGCCCGGCGGGCTTGGGCAGCAGGTTCCAGGTGGGGACGGAGACCCGCTCGGCGAAGGTGCCCGGGTAGACCTCGGTCAGGAGCGACCGGGGCTCGCGGGGGCCGACGCCGTGGCCGGTCTGGCCGATGACGGAGTGGATGACGACCTCGTTGCCGTCCTCGTCGATCCCGGCGGCGTCACAGCCGAGGATCATGGGCAACCGGTCCTCCGAGATCCCGACCCCGCGCAGGGTCCAGAGGTCGTGGTGGTTGAGCGAGGCGGCCTTGACGGTCACGGTGGACCAGCCGGGGCGCGGCCCGGGAGCCGGGCGTTCGCCCAACTCAAGGCCGTCGAGGGGCTGGTCGCGGTCGATACGGGCTGCGTAGGCGGCGAACATGACCTTGACCCTAGAACGGCGGCGTGGCCCACGGAACCACACACACGTGTGAGCCGGCTCCCGCTCCCGCGAGGCCCGAGGGGGGGTGGGGGGCGACGGCGTACGTCCACCGGCGCGGGCACCACCGGCGGCCGGCCCGCCCGCACACCCGCCCGCACACGGGGCCCCTCCGTCGAGGCGGCCCCGCGTGCGGAAGCGGCTACCGCCGTGCCACGCCCTCCGCGCGGGCCGCCGCCGCCACCGCGGACGTCACCGCCGGGGCCACCCGCTCGTCGAACGGGGACGGGATCACGTACTCCGCCGACAGGTCGTCGCCGACCACGTCCGCCAGCGCGGTCGCCGCCGCGATCTTCATGCCCTCGGTGATGCGCGAGGCCCGGACCTGGAGCGCGCCCGCGAAGATGCCCGGGAACGCCAGCACGTTGTTGATCTGGTTCGGGTAGTCGCTGCGGCCCGTCGCCACCACCGCCGCGTACTGGTGCGCGATGTCGGGGTGGACCTCGGGGGTCGGGTTGGCCATGGCGAAGACGAACGCGTTCGGGGCCATCGACGCGATCGCCGGCTCCGGCACTGTACCGCCGGACACCCCGATGAACACGTCCGCGCCCGAGAGCGCGGCCTCCAGCGAGCCGGACAGGCCGGCGCGGTTGGTCAGCCGGGCCAGTTCGCGCTTGACGTCGGTCAGGTCGTCGCGGTCCGGGCTGACGATGCCCTTGCGGTCCGCGACGGCCACGTCGCCGAGCCCCGCCGCCAGCAGGAACTTCGCGATGGCGATCCCCGCGGCGCCCGCCCCGGAGATGACGGCGCGCAGCTCGCCCAGGGTGCGCCCGGTGAGCTTCGCGGCGTTGCGCAGGGCGGCGAGCGTCACGACGGCCGTGCCGTGCTGGTCGTCGTGGAAGACGGGGATGTCGAGCCGTTCCTGGAGCCTGCGCTCGATCTCGAAGCAGCGGGGCGCCGAGATGTCCTCCAGGTTGACCCCGCCGAAGGACGGCGCGAGCCGCACGACGGTCTCGATGATCTCGTCGGTGTCGGTGGTGGCGAGCGCCAGCGGCACCGCGTCGACGCCGCCGAACTGCTTGAACAGGATCGCCTTGCCCTCCATCACGGGCAGCGACGCCTCCGGGCCGATGTCGCCGAGGCCGAGGACGGCGGTGCCGTCCGTGACGACGGCGACGACCTGCGACTTCCAGGTGTAGTCGTGGACCAGCTCCGGGTTCTCGGCGATCGCGGTGCACACCTTGGCGACACCGGGCGTGTACGCGAGGGACAGGTCGTCCTTGTCCCGGACCGGCACGGTGGCCCGGACGGCCATCTTCCCGCCGCGGTGCAGCGCGAAGGCCGGATCGAAGGGTTCGTCGGTGGCGCTGTCTCCGATGCGGTCGCGTGCCTCGCCGCCGTCGCCGGCGGTGTCGCTCTCACTCCGAGGATTCACGATCTCCGCTGCCATGTTCTTGACCCCTTAAGTCTCTTCATCAGTTGAGGGTGTCCACTCCTGGGATACGGAGGGGTGGGCTGGCACCGCGTACGTGCTCCGTCGCCGGCGCCGGTGACGCCCGACAGGAGGAGGTACGCACGCGCGGGCGCGCCGCACACGCGCCCTGAGCCCCGGATGAGGGGTGTAGCTGTCCTTCATACCGGACGGGCCTCGTCGCCGGGTCGTCGTTCGCCCCTTCTCCACGCGGTGACATGACTCATAGCGGAGTTTCCAGCCACATCCGCCGTACGACACGAAACACCCGGAGAAGAAGGACGAGCCGGAGATTGTCCGGCCGGAAGAAGGTTCACCAGTGGTTGGTCCGGTCGTGATGTGCCGGTCCACTGGGACACGAGGGTCACCCGTTATCCGATTTTGACATGACGAGGCCCCTGAACGGACCAGTCCGAATGGCAAGATGCCCTAATCAATCACACTCGGTCGCGACACTCGATGGCGTGTGCCCACCGCGTGACAGTCTCTCGTCCGCCCGGAGGATCCTCATCATGACCGCCAGCCTCACCAGTCGTACCACCGCCGGGAAGTCCCGGATCGCCGCGGTCGGCGCGATAGCGGTCGCCGGCGCGCTGCTGCTGACCGCCTGTGGCGACCAGACCGACAGCGGGAAGAAGGACTCCGGCAAGGACTCCGGCACCGCCTCCGCGAGCGCTCCGCTGGCCGGAAAGCTGCCGAAGGCGATCGCCGACAAGGGCGTCATCAAGGTGGGCTCCGACATCGCGTACCCGCCGGTGGAGTACAAGGACGACGCGGGCAAGACCGTCGGTATCGACCCGGACCTCGCCGACGCGATGGGCAAGCAGCTCGGCGTGAAGTTCGAGTTCGAGAACGGCACCTTCGACACCCTGCTCACGGGTCTGCGCTCCAAGCGCTACGACATAGCCATGTCGGCCATGACCGACACCAAGGCCCGTCAGGACGGCGTGGACTCCGAGACCGGCAAGAAGGTCGGCGAGGGCGTCGACTTCGTCGACTACTTCACCGCCGGTGTCTCGATCTACACCAAGAAGGGCGACGACAAGGGCATCGCGAGCTGGGCGGACCTGTGCGGCAAGAAGATGGTCGTCCAGCGCGGCACCGTCTCGCACGACCTGGCCAAGGCCGAGTCGACGAAGTGCGTGGACGGCGGCGGCAAGGCCATCACGATCGAGCCGTTCGACAACGACCAGCAGGCCCAGACCCGGCTGCGGGCCGGCGGCGCCGACGCCGGTTCGTCGGACTTCCCGGTCGCGGCGTACGCGGTGAAGACCTCGGGCGGCGGCAACGACTTCCAGCTCGTCGGCGAGCAGGTCGAGGCCGCCCCGTACGGCATCGCGGTCGCCAAGGGCAACACCGAGCTGAGCGAGGCCCTGAAGGCCGCGCTCGACGCGCTCATCGAGAACGGCGAGTACGACAAGATAATCGCCAAGTGGGGCGTCGCGGACGGCGCGGTCAAGGAAGCCACGATCAACGCCGGCACCTGATCCGCGCAGGCTCCCGAAAGGCGGCATCCGTGTCCGTTGAGATATCGAAGTCGGACGGCTCCCCCGGCGCGCCGCCCGCGGTGACCACCTCACCGGAGGCCATCAAGGCCATCCCGGTGCGGCACTACGGGCGGTACGTGAGCGCGGTCGTGGCGTTCGCCCTGCTGGCGTCGATCGTCTACGCGTTCTCCCAGGGAAAGATCAACTGGGGCGCCGTACCCGACTACTTCTTCGACGACCGCATCCTCAAGGGTGTCGGTCAGACCATGCTCCTGACCGTCCTGTCGATGGCCATCGGAGTCATCGGCGGCATCGTCCTCGCGGTGATGCGGCTGTCCAAGAACCCGGTGATGTCGTCCATCGCCTGGTCGTACATCTGGTTCTTCCGCGGCACCCCGGTCCTCGTCCAGCTCATGGTCTGGTTCAACCTGGGTCTGGTCTTCGAGTACATCAACCTCGGGCCGATCTACAAGGACTACTGGGCCAGCTTCATGACGCCGTTCCTCACGGCGCTGCTCGGCCTCGGCCTCAACGAGGCCGCGTACATGGCGGAAATCTGCCGTGCCGGTCTGCTCTCGGTGGACGAGGGGCAGACGGAGGCGTCGCACGCGCTGGGCATGAGCCACGCCAAGACGCTGCGCCGGGTCGTCATCCCGCAGGCGATGCGGGTGATCGTGCCGCCCACCGGCAACGAAGTCATCAACATGCTGAAGACGACGTCGCTGGTGGCGACCGTGCAGTTCTACGAACTGCTCAGGTACGCGCAGGACATCGGGCAGACGTCCGGCGCCCCGGTGGAGATGCTGTTCCTGGCCGCCGCCTGGTACCTGCTCATGACCTCGGTCCTGAGCATCGGTCAGTACTACCTGGAGCGGCACTACGCGCGCGGCTCGCTGCGCACCCTGCCGCGGACCCCGTTCCAGCGGATCAAGGCCAACCTGCTGTCCCTGGGCCGCCCGAAGGGAGGCACCGCATGACCGCCAGCGTGAACCCGGTGAACGGCCGGACGACGAACGGCGCGACCGCGATGGTCAAGGCCGAGGGCGTGCACAAGTCCTTCGGCGCGGCGCACGTGCTCAAGGGCATCGACCTGGAGGTCGCGCCGCGCGAGGTCTTCTGTCTGATCGGGCCCTCCGGCTCCGGCAAGTCGACCTTCCTGCGCTGCATCAACCATCTGGAACAGGTCAACGCCGGGCGCCTGTACGTCGACGGCGAGCTGGTCGGCTACCGCCAGAAGGGCGACAAGCTGTACGAGCTGCGCGACGCCGAAGTGGCCCTGAAACGCCGGGACATCGGCATGGTGTTCCAGCGCTTCAACCTCTTCCCGCACATGACGGCCATCGAGAACATCATGGAGGCACCGGTACAGGTGCGCCGTGAGACGAAGGCCGTCGCACGGGCGCGGGCCGAGAAGCTGCTGGACCGGGTGGGGCTCTCCGACAAGGCGAACGGCTATCCGTCGCAGCTCTCCGGCGGCCAGCAGCAGCGGGTGGCGATCGCCCGCGCGCTGGCCATGGAGCCGAAGCTGATGCTCTTCGACGAGCCGACGTCGGCGCTCGACCCGGAGCTGGTGGGCGACGTGCTGGACGTGATGCGCGATCTCGCCGAGGACGGCATGACGATGGTGGTCGTGACGCACGAGATGGGCTTCGCCCGCGAGGTGGGCGACGCGCTGGTGTTCATGGACGACGGCGTGGTCGTGGAGTCGGGCCATCCGCGCGAGGTCCTGACCAATCCGCGGCACGAACGGACGAAGTCGTTCCTGTCGAAGGTGCTGTAGGCCCTGAGCGGCGGACAACAGCGATGGGGAGGGGCGTGACGGGTTGTCACGCCCCTCCCCGCCGTCGTGTCCGCCTACTTCAGCGCGAGGACCAGCGAGTCGGACGGCGAGGACCAGACGGCACGCGCCTCGGCGAAGCCCGCGTCGGTGAGCGCGCGGGCGTGCCACGCGGCGGAGGGCGTGTCGCCGTCCGCGTGCTCGCCGTAGATCGCGAACCGTTCGGCGGTCGGCCCCGCGAGCACCGGGTCCTTCGCGGCCAGCGCCCACCAGTCGGCCCAGTCGAGCGCGCCCTCGGCCTTGGCGCGCTCCCGCTCCCGGTGGCGGTGGGCGCTTTCGGCCTCGTTGATACGGGGTGTGGCGCCGTCCTTCATGTGGTCGGCGTTCATGAAGACGCCGCCCGGCCGGACGAGGCCGGCGATCTGCCCGTACAGCACGGTCAGCGGCTCGCTGTGCAGCCAGTGCAGCGCGGTGGCGGTGAGGACGGCGTCGTACGACGCGTACGGCAGCTTCGCCGTCCAGCCGGGGTCCTTGAGGTCGGCCCGCACCAGGGTCAGCCGGGTGTCGCCGGCGAAGTGGCCGCCCGCGATGGCGAGCAGCGCGGGGTCGAGGTCGACGCCGGTGCTGGTGGCGGCGGGGAACCGCCGGAACAGCCGGTCGCTGATGCTGCCGGTCCCGCACGCGAGGTCGAGGACCCGCGGCTCGGGCCCGACCAGGGCGCCGACCATGTCGAGCATCACCCGGAAGCGCTCCTCGCGGTCCGGCATGTACCACTCCTGCTGGCGGTCCCAGCTGTCCTGCCAGGCCCGCCAGTCGGCCCGCCCCGGGGGCGGCGGTCCCGCCGCCGGGCCCGTGCCCGCCCCGGTCCCCGCACTCGCCGCCGCTCCCGCGTCCGTCTCCGTGTCCACCGTCGGAACCCTCCGCTCCCGTGATTTCCCGCAGGCCCGTAATACCCTGTACGCAAGACCAGCCATTACACCGATCTCAGACCCCGACCTTAGACCGCTGCCGTAAGGACTACAAGTGGAATTGGCCTCTTACTCGGACTATGCCGTGCGCCTGGTCAACACCGAGGAACCGGCCCGCGGTACGGACACACTGACCTCCGTCGACGCCGTACGCGCCCTGTTCGGCGAGTCCACGCAGCTCTCGCGCCGCGCCACCGAGGCGGACGTCACCCGCTTCCGCTCCGTACGCGCCCGGCTGCGCGCGGTCTTCACGGCGGCCGACGACGGCGAGGCGACGCACGCCGTCGACCTGCTCAACTCGCTGCTGCTGGAGTTCCCCGTCAGCCCGCAGATCTCCGGCCACGACTTCCTGGACGACGAGGGCCGCCCGCGCTGGCACCTGCATCTCGCCGAGCACCCGTCGAACGCGACGGCGGGGTACGCCGCGATCGCCGCGATGGGCCTGGCGTTCCACCTCACGGAGTACGGCGTGGACCGGCTCGGGCTCTGCGAGGCCGCGCCGTGCCGCAACGCGTACCTCGACACCTCGACCAACCGCTCGCGCCGCTACTGCTCCGATCGGTGCGCCACCCGCGCCAACGTGGCCGCCTACCGGGCCCGCAAACGCCTGGAGACGGAGCGGTCGCAGAGCACCGGCCGCAGCGCCGAGAAGGCCCAGCTGAGCGCGCCGGCCACGGAACGCTGATCCCCGTCGCGCGGCCGGTAGCGGGCCCGGACCCGGCCGAGCACCAGCTCGGCCGGGACGGCGCCGAACACCCGGCTGTCGCCCTCGGCACCCGGATTGTCGCCGAGCACCCACCATCCGCCGTCCCGCCGCTCGACCAGCCGCTTCACGATGAGCAGATCCTGCTGGAGCGGATGGCGCAGGACGGCGATGTCCCCCGCCTTGACCGGTGCGTGATAGTGCACCAGCAGCTGATCGCCCTGTCTGAGGGTGGGATACATGGACGGTCCCGACACCTCCGCGATCCCCAACAGCGCTCTGGGCTCGCGCCCGTGCTCGGCCATCCGACACCTCCCGGTCACACGGTACGTTCCGCCGTCCGTCCCATTTCGACCCCGGACTTTTGTCCTAAGCCCCAGGGGGCACTCGCAAAATCCGGGGTCTCACCGAGTAATGTCCCACCTGAGAAGACGATCACGAGGAAGGACAGCTCCATGCTCTCCCGCCTGTTTGCCCCCAAGGTGAAGGTCAGCGCCCACTGCGACCTCCCCTGCGGCGTGTACGACCCCGCCCAGGCCCGCATCGAAGCCGAGTCGGTGAAGGCCGTCCAGGAAAAGATGGCGGGCAACGACGACGCCCACTTCCAGGCCCGCGCCACTGTCATCAAGGAACAGCGCGCCGAGCTCGCCAAGCACCACGTCTCGGTCCTGTGGAGCGACTACTTCAAGCCCCCGCACTTCGAGAAGTACCCGGAGCTGCACCAGCTCGTCAACGACACGCTGAAGGCGCTGTCGGCGGCGAAGGGCTCGACGGACCCGGCCACGGGCCAGAAGGCCCTGGACCTGATCGCCCGGATCGACACCATCTTCTGGGAGACGAAGAAGGCCTGACCTTCCGTCTCATCGGGCTCGCACCACCGGCACCACCCGTGTCACCAGGCATCAACGACCGCACCCGGCCCGCCCGACGGACCGGGTGCGGTCGTCTGTCCGGGCAGTGACGGAAAAAGTGGCGTGGGACGCGCATGACGGGGCCCGGACGGGGCACCCGTCGCGACGCCGAACCTCTGTTCGCCTGATCCGGGAAGGGATCGACACCATGTCCGTATCCAGCCGTTCCACAAGAGCCGTACCGCAGACGGGGCCACGGGTCGGGGATCTTCCGTGGATCGAGGACGCGGGGAAGGTCGCGCCGCGTGACGCGCGTGAGCTGTCGCGGGTGTTCTTCGAGCAGCTCCAGGTGCTCGAAGAGGGCACCCACGAGTACCAGTACGCCCGCAACACCCTGATCGAGATGAACCTGTCGCTGGTCCGGTTCGCCGCCCAGCGCTTCCGCAACCGGGACGACCAGCTGGAGGACATCGTCCAGGTGGGGACGATCGGGCTGATCAAGGCCATCGACCGGTTCGAGCTCTCGCGCGAGGTGGAGTTCACCTCCTTCGCCGTGCCGTACATCGTCGGCGAGATCAAGCGCTTCTTCCGTGACACCAGTTGGGCCGTGCATGTGCCGCGCCGCCTCCAGGAGCTGCGGATCCAGCTCGCGCGGGCCAAGGACACGCTCGCGGTACGGCTCGACCGGGACCCGACGGTACGGGAGCTGGCCGAGCACCTGGAGCTGACGGAGGAAGAGGTCATCGAGGGGCTGGTCGCGGCCAACGGCTACAACTCCGACTCGCTGGACCTGCCCGCCGACTCCGACGCGGGCGCCGGTGGCGGCGGCGCGTCCGTCGCCGACTTCGTCGGGGCCTGCGACCCCGGCATGGAACTGGTCGAGGACTTCCAGAGTCTCGCGCCGCTCCTGAGCACGCTGGACGACCGGGAGCGCCAGATCCTGGAGCTCCGCTACGGACAGGAACTGACCCAGTCCCAGATCGGCGAGCGCTTCGGCGTCTCCCAGATGCAGATCTCCAGAATCCTGGCCCGCACCCTGGCCAAACTCCGGGACGGCATGCTCACCGAGAACTGACCGGGTCGTCCGGGTCCTCGACACCCGTTCCGGGGGCCAGGGGCGTGTGCCCGCGCGGGTGACCCGTACCGGCGCTGTCCGCCGCAGCGGCCGGGCCCGTACGCGGGTGGCCCCCAATGACGGCGCCCCCGCTTCCGCGGGTTGCCCCCGGTCTCCCGCCCGGCACCGTGCCCGTGCGCGGGTGGGCCGACGCGGCCCGCCGCCGTCGGCGCAGCGACGAGGTCCGTACGTGGCCGACCCGCGGGTGTCGCGCCCGGCCGTGCGCCGGGCGCCTCCGGTCCCGGGCCGTGGGGCGTGCGTCCCGCACGGTCACGGCGCCCGGCACGGGCGCTCTCCCCCGGGGACCCGAGGGGGCACGGAAGGTCCCCCTGTGTTGTCGGAGCGGCCACGTACGACAGGGCCGTCCACCCCGTCGATCCTCCGCCGCGCCGTCGCACACACCGGCGGAGACATCAACGGCTCCGCGCCGGGCGCGCCGCCCCGCGGGCGCCCGGCGCGCGGCCCCGGGCGCCTCCGGTCCTAGGCAGCCGACGCGGACGCCTGCAACAGCGGGCTCTTGTTGCGCGTGAGCCACTGGCGGTAGCCCACCGCCTGCAACGCCGCCTCCCGGTAGGCCGCCCGCAGGTCCGCGTACACCTCCGCGCCTCCGGGTCCCTCACCGGCGCCCTCCGCCGCGCCGGTGAGGCCGGAGCCGTCGTACGCCCCCGGCCGCGAGAACAGCAGCAGCCGCACCCCCAGCGGGTCGTCGCGCAGCGGCCGTACGACCATGTCCTCGCGCGGGACCGAGGTCGGCTGGCAGGGCGCTATCGCCTCGCCGCCCGCGATCAGTGACGAGGCCGTCAGGTAATCCCCGTGCAGGACCGGCGGGTTGAGCCCGGCGTCGCCCAGGACGCGGCGTACGCCGTCCCACTCGCCGTCCACGGTCGGGTCGATCATCCAGCGGTCGGCCGCCAGGTCGGACAGCTCCACGACCTGGCTGCCCGCAGCCGGATGGTCCCGGGCCAGTGAGATGAACTGCGGTTCGCGCTCGACCAGTACCCGCCGTTCGAGGTCCGGCGGCACCCGCAGCGGACAGCCCTCCACCTCGTGCACGAACGCCACGTCGAGCCCGCCCCCGGCGACCTCGCGCAGCAGCGCGTTCGCGGAGACGTCCATCTGGAGCGAGATGTCGGTGCCCGGCAGCCGCTCGCGCAGTCTGCGCAGCCAGCCCGCCAGGGCGCGGCTGGCCGTGGCGCCGATCCGCAGCCGGGGCCCGGCGGACCGGTCGGCGGCGGCTCTCGCCTCGGTGATGAGCGAGGCCATTCCGGCGACCAGGGGTCTGGCCCGGCTGAGCACGGTGTGACCGAGCAGGGTCGGCCGGCAGCCGGTGCGTTCACGGGAGAAGAGTTCGGCACCGAGAGAGTTCTCGATCCGCCGAAGTTGCGTCGTCAGGGACGGCTGGCTCATGCCGAGCTGCCGGGCGGCCTTGTGCAGACTTCCGGCGTCGGCGATGGCACACAGTGCGCGTAGATGCCTCACCTCCAGCTCCATGTACTGAAGAGTAGGCCCGCACAGGTACTCGACGCCAGGGACTCAAACCGCAGTAATTGGCTTGGATTCGCGGGAAATTGGGCGAGCCGGAACGCCGGGTGATGCTCTCGTGCTATCGCCCTTCGGCATCATCCCCAGAGCGCTGTGAGGCACAACACTCTTGCCTACCGAACCCGTTCGTCGGACGAGTAGGAGCCCCCCACATGAGATTCCACCGCACGGCACTTTCCGCGATCGCCGGACTGTCCCTCGCGTTCGCCACCGCCTTCACCGCCACCCCGGCCGCCGTCGCCGCCCCCACCGGCGTCGCGCCCGCCACCACCGCCTCGTACGCCGCGTACGAGGGCTCCTCGGAGGACGCCGCCGCCACCAAGGCGTTCTACAAGGCCGTCATGAAGTCGGTGGCCGAGAAGCGCGCCGCCAACCCGGGTGTCCGCGCCGTCACCGTCGTCTACGACGCCTCCGGCGCGCCGTCGTTCGCCGGCCAGATAGCCAGCAGCACCCAGATCTGGAACAGCTCCGTCGGCAACGTGCAGCTCCAGCAGGGCAGCAACGCCGACTTCACCTACGAAGAGGGCAACGACCCGCGTGGCTCGTACGCGAGCACCGACGGGCACGGCCGCGGCTACATCTTCCTGGACTACGCGCAGAACCAGCAGTACGACTCCCTGCGCGTGACCGCCCACGAGACCGGGCACGTGCTCGGCCTGCCGGACAACTACACCGCCCCGTGCAGCAAGCTGATGTCGGGCGGCGGTCCCGGCACGTCCTGCACCAACTCGCAGCCGGACGCGGCCGAGCGCAGCCAGGTCGAGAGCCTCTGGGCGAACGGCTTCGCCGCCGCACTGGCCAAGACCTCCTGATCCGTCGCTGATCCGCCGATCGGCAGATCGCGAACCCCCCACCGGATCAGGCACCCACCGGGCGTGCCGGTACTCGCTGTCGAGTACCGGTGCGCCCGGAGCGCTTTCCCGGGCCGGTGACGGCGTGGGGCACGTGGCCGGCATCGGACAGGCGCGGCATCGGACGGGCACCGACGCCCGGCACGTCCGGCCGGCCCTGCCCGGAACGGCCCGCCGGTCCGGGCAGGACCGCCGGTCCGAGAAAGGCCGCCGGTCCGGGCAGGACCGCCGGTCCGCGCATGGGCCGCCGGCGCCGTCAGGCGTTCACCAGGATTCTGCCCCCGAACTCCGTGTCCTCCGGCATCTGCCGCCGGATCCGGTCCAGGGCGTCCTGGAAGCCCGCCCCGACGATGCCGGAGTCGTACGCCGCCCCGCCGCAGCGCAGCGTGAGGCTCAGCTCCGCGCGGCCCGACGACGAGGGCGCGCCCGAGGGCCTGTCACGGAGCGTCAGCAGGCAGCTGAGCGTGGCTTGTTGGACCGTGTCCCCCGCGTGCACGGGCATGGGTATGTCCCATTCCAGAACGCAGGACGACAACACCCCTCCCGCCTCCGTGGGTTCGAGCACGGAGAAATCGGCCCCCTCGTAAGCAACTCCCCTTATTCGGGTACGGACCTGCCGTCCGTCCGCGATGATCGTGATGGGCTCCGCCCCGCGGCGGTCCCGGTACCAACCCGCCCAAGACTCCGTCGACTCCGCTGTCATGGCGCGGACTGTAGCGGTAGCGGAGCCTCCGTCGCCGCGTGGGTCACCGCTTCCGGCCGTACGTCCTGACGGTCACTCCGTTGCCGAAGACCCGGTGCGCCTCCAGGGTGAACTCCCCCTGGGCGCAATCCGATCCGAACATGGGCATTCCGGATCCGAGGAGAACCGGATAGCTCTTGACGATCAGTTCGTCCACCTCGTCCCTCAGTGCGCCGGCCAGGGTGGCGCCGCCGCAGAGGTAGATGTCGAGCCCGTCCTCCCGCTTGAGCTCCCGGACCCGGGCGACGACGTCTCCGGACACGATCTCCACGGCGGGGTCCTCGGCGGTGAGAGTCCGTGACGCCACCAGTTGGCGCAGGTGCGCGTACGGGCTGGTGACACCGGCGTCCCGCGCGACGTCGTAGCTGCGTCGGCCTTGGATGACCGTGTCGAACCGCTTGTTCTCCAGATGGTCGATGCCGAGCGGCCGACGGCCCTGGGTCGGCAGCGTCTCGGGGAACTCCTCCTTGAGAAAGGCGAAGTACTCCTCGTCGACGAAGCGGGTGAAGAAGGCCGCCTCGCCGGTGGGGTCGCCGATGAAGCCGTCGATCGACGCGGCGATGAAGTAGCTGAGTCTGCGCACGTCGTTCCTCTGCTGAGCGGGGCGGCGGAAGGGGTTACGGGGGTCGGTGCCCGGTGTCGGTCCGGGGTGCGCGACCCCGAACGGTCCGCCTACCTTGCTTCATCCGTCCAGATCGATCAACCTCCTTTCGGTGCAGGCGACTTGGCGATTCGGCGCGATTCAGCTGGTCCGGCGCGTCACATACTCGGCCAGGGCCAGCAGATCCCCCGCCGCCGCCAGATCCGGTACGGCCAGGGAGAGTTGGTGGACGGCGCGCGCCATCCGGTCGGCCGCCTCCGACTGGGCCCAGTCACGTCCGCCGGCCCGCTCGACCGCCGAGGCGGCCCGCGCGACGGCGCTCTCGTCCATCGGCCGCCGGTAGAGGTCTGCCAGTTCCTCGGCGGCGGGATGCCCCGAGACCAGTGCGGCGACGACCGGCAGCGACTTCTTGTGGGCCACCAGATCCGCACCGGCCGGTTTGCCCGTACGCCCCGGATCGCCCCAGATCCCGATGAGATCGTCGATGAGCTGGAAGGCCAGCCCCGCCTCCCTCCCGAACGCGTCGAGCGCCACCACCGCCTCGTCGTCCGCGTCCGCGTAGAGCGCGCCGAGCGCGCACGACGTCCCCAGCAGTGCGCCGGTCTTGGCCATCGCCATGGTCACGCACTCGTCCAGCGACACGTCGTTCGGCCCGCGCGACTCCAGCGCGCAGTCCGTCTGCTGTCCCGCGCACAGTTCGATCACGCAGTTGGTCAGCCGCACCGAGGCCCGTGAGGAGGCCGGATGCCGGTCCTCGGCCAGCAGCCGCAGCGCCAGCGACTGGAGGGCGTCGCCGACGATGATCGCGTCGGTGGTCCCGAAGACCGTCCAGGCGGTCGGCCGGTGTCTGCGGGTCGGGTCCTCGTCGATCACGTCGTCGTGGAGCAGGGTGAAGTTGTGCGCCAGCTCCACCGCGACCGCCGCCGGGACGGCGCGGTGCGGCTCCCCGTCCAGGGCCCGGGTCGCCGCGAGGACGAGCGCGGGCCTGATCGCCTTCCCCGCGCCGGCGCTCGCGGGTGAGCCGTCCGCCTCCTGCCAGCCGAAGTGATAGCGCGCGACGCGCCGTACGGCCGGGGGTAACGACTCCACCGCCGCCCGGAGTTCGGGGTGGACGACGCTGCGCGCACGCTCCAGGAGCGCCACGGCCTCGTGGCCGTCGACGACGGCATCCGTGCTGGTCATGGTCGAGGTCACTTCCTCTGGTGCGGACGGGGAACCGGGACGGAACGGGTGGCCGTTCCGGAGGGCGACGGGTGGGGCCCGGCCGTACGGCGGACCGATGACGCACGCGGATCCGGACACAGGTCCGGGTCCGGTCCGTCACGGCGGGCCCCACCCGTACCTACCGGATCAGCGCCAGTTGCTCACTTCCACGTTCTCCAGGACGCCGAGGGCGTCCGGCACCAGCACCGCGGCCGAGTAGTAGGCGGTGACGAGATAGGAGATGATCGCCTGCTCGTCGATGCCCATGAACCGGACCGACATGCCGGGCTCGATCTCGTCCGGGACACCGCTCTGCTGGAGCCCGACGACGCCCTGTTCCTTCTCACCCGTACGCATGCAGATGATCGAGGTCGTCCGGGCGCCCGAGATCGGGATCTTGTTGCAGGGGAAGATCGGCACCCCCCGCCAGGCGGTCACGTGCTGGCCCCCGACATCGACCGTGGCCGGATTGAGCCCTCGCTTGTTGCACTCCCGGCCGAAGGCGGCGATGGCCTGGGGATGGGCGAGGAACAGCTTCGAACCACGGCGCCGGGACAGCAGTTCGTCCATGTCGTCGGGGGTGGGAGCGCCGTCGTACGGCTGGATCCGCTGCCCGTAGTCGCAGTTGTTCAACAGGCCGAACTCGCGGTTGTTCACCAGTTCGTGTTCCTGGCGCTCGCGCAGCGCCTCGACGGTGAGCCGCAACTGCTGCTCGGTCTGGTTCATCGGCTCGTTGTAGAGGTCGGCGACCCTGCTGTGGACCTTCAGCACGGTCTGCGCGACGCTCAGCTCGTACTCCCGGGGCGCCGCGTCGTAGTCCACGAACGTGTGCGGCACCACGGCCTCGCCGACATGGCCGGCGGACAGGTCGATCGCCGCCTCGCCGTACTTGTTCGTCCGCTGCGCCGGGACGGACGCGAGCCCGTCCAGATGTCCGCGCAGCGACCCCGCCCGCTCCGCGAGGTTGAGCACGTCCAGCCGGGTCAGCACCAGCACCGTGCAGGCCGTCGCCGCCCGCGCCGTGTACTGCCAGGTGGCGTTGCCGTCCACCAGTGCCTGATCCCCGAAATACGCCCCGTCGGCGAGGACTCCGAGCACGGTCTCGTCCCCGTAGGGCCCCTCCCCCACCTGCTCCACCTTGCCGTGCGCCAGCAGATATACCCGGTCCGCCGCGTCCCCGGAGATGACCACGGTCTCGCCCGCGCGGAAGTCCCGCTGCTCGCAGCGGTTCGCCAGTTCGGCCAGCACCTCCTCGTCGTCGAAGCCGCGCAGCGCCGGCAACTCGCCCAACTCCGCGGGGATGACCGCCACCCGGTCTCCGGTCTGCACGAACGTCACACGCCCGTCACCGACGGCGTAACTGAGCCGACGGTTCACCCGGTACGTACCACCCTGCACCTGTAGCCAGGGCAGCGCGCGCAGCAGCCACCGCGAGGTGATCTCCTGCATCTGTGGCGGCGTCTTCGTGGTGGTCGCCAGGTTCCGCGCCGCAGCCGTCCCCAGGCTCTGCTGGGCAGGCGGCTGCACTGTACGGACCTCGTCACCAACCGACATGAGTCTCCCTCTCCATCTTGGGCTGACCTGCGTGAACAAGCTTTGCACCACGCACAGTTGAGACGCCATCACACAAATGAGTGGGACTGGATCTTCGCGGTCGGGGCACATTCACGGCTTCTGTCACAGCCGGACAGCCGGAGCGCGGAAAGTGACCGGATCGGCTCGCACAACGTGCGAATCCATGGTCCACTCCGGGGTGTTCGGGTAGGAGCCAGCGGTACGAGACGTTCCACATACCGGTCAAGGAGGCGGCCATGGCCACACCCATGTCTGCGAGCAGCTTCATCCGCGCGCTGAAGAACGAGGGCCTGACCGTCGTCGAGGTCGGCGACTGGCGCACCCACAACCGCAACCACGTGGGGCCCTGGGGCCCGGTCCACGGCGTGATGATGCACCACACGGTCACCAAGGGCACCGCGAACACCGTGCGCATCTGCCGCGACGGCTACGCGGGGCTGCCCGGACCGCTGTGCCACGGCGTGATCGCCAAGGACGGCCGGGTCCATCTGGTCGGCTACGGGCGGGCCAACCACGCGGGCTCGGGCGACGACGACGTGCTGCGCGCCGTGATCGCCGAGAAGGCCCTGCCGCCCGACAACGAGGCGAACACGGACGGCAACCGGCACTTCTACGGATTCGAGTGCGAGAACCTGGGCGACGGCACGGACCCCTGGCCCGCCGTCCAGGTCGAGGCCATGGAGGCCGCGGCGGCGGCCGTCTGCCGCGTCCACGACTGGAACGCGCCCTCGGTCATCGGCCATCTGGAGTGGCAGCCGGGCAAGATCGATCCCCGTGGTGTCTCCATGACCGGTTTGCGCAGACGCGTCGCCGAGCGCCTCAAGTAGGTCCCCCGGGCCTTCCCGCCGGCCGGCGCGACAATGGACGGGTGAACCCCGACGTGCTCGGCCCCGGCCTCGCCGCCCTGCGGCCACGGCTGCCGTCACCCCTGACGGCCGTCGAGGACGAGCGCTTCACCCGGCACGGCGTACGACTGCTGCTGAAACGGGACGACCTGATCCACTCCGCGCTGCCGGGTAACAAATGGCGCAAGCTCGTGCCGAATCTGCGCGCGGCGGCCGACGGCGGCCGACGGATCCTGCTGACCTTCGGCGGCGCCTACTCCAACCACCTGCGGGCCACCGCCGCCGCGGGCCGGCTGCTGGGCTTCACGACGGTCGGCGTCGTACGGGGCGACGAACTGGCCGGCCGCCCGCTCAACCCCTCCCTCGCCCGCTGCGCCGCCGACGGCATGCGGCTGCGCTTCACCGACCGCGCGACCTACCGCCGCAAGGCGGAGCCCGCCGTCCTGAGGTCGCTGCTGACCGGCGCGGCCGAGGAACTGTCCGTGCCTCCCGAACGGCTGTACGTCATCCCCGAGGGCGGCAGCAACTCCCCTGCCGCGCGGGGCTGTACGGCGCTGGGAGAGGAACTGCGCGGCGCCGCGGACGTGGTGGGTGTCGCCTGCGGCACCGGCGGCACCCTCGCGGGCCTGGCGGCGGGGCTGGCCCCCGGACAGCGGGCGATCGGCTTCCCCGTGCTGCGGGGTGGCTTCCTGGCCGGGGAGGTCCGGGCGCTCCAGCTGGCGGCCTTCGGCGGCCCGCGCGGCGCGTGGAGCCTCGACGAACGCTTCCACGGCGGCGGCTACGCCCGTACGACACCCGGCCTGGACTCCTTCGCCGCCGACTTCGAGGACCGCCACGGGCTCCCCGTCGAACGTCTCTACGTGGCCAAACTGCTCCACGGCCTGACGGTCCTCGCCGGGGAGGGCGCCTTCCCGGCGGGCAGCACGGTCGCCGCCGTGATCACCGGCCGCCCGGAGCCCGCCGAAGGACCCTGATCCGGCCCCGGGTGCGACGACTCCGGCCGGCGTCAGCCGGCCTCCTCCCGGTAGGCCACCGCCTCTTCCAGGTCCAGCCGGCGCAGCAGGGTCCGCAGCATCTCGTCGTCGATCCGCCGCTCGTCCCGCAGTGTCACGAAGACATCCCGTTCGGCCCCGATCATCTCCCGCGACAGCCGCTGGTAGGTCCGGTCGGCGGACTCGCCGGTCAGCTCGTTGACCGTGCCCAGCCGCTCCCACACCGCGTTCCGCCGCCGCTCCAGCACGTCCCGGAGCCGGTTGGCGAGCGGTTCGGCCAGGGCGTTGTGCTCGTCGGCGAGCAGGTCGTCCAAGCGGCGCTCGGCCGCCTCCGACGCCCGGCTCTGCGCCTGCGCCTCGGCCAGTGTCTCCGCGTACGTGTCGCGCCCCGGCAGCTTCAGCAGCCTGATCAGCGGCGGCAGGGTGAGGCCCTGGACGACGAGGGTGGCGATGACGGTGGTGAACGTCAGGAAGAGGACGAGATTGCGGGCCGGGAAGGCGTCGCCGTCGTGCATGGTCAGCGGGATGGAGAAGGCGACGGCCAGGGACACCACGCCGCGCATCCCGGCCCAGCCCACGATCAGCGGCGCCTTCCAGGTGGTGTCCGGTTCCCGTTCCCTGATCCGCCGCGACAGCAGGCGCGGCAGGAAGGTGGCCGGGAAGACCCATACGTAGCGGACCACGACGACGGCGACGAACACCCCGACGGAGTAACCGGCGACCTCCGCCGCTCCGTAGGAGCCGAGCCCCTTCAGTACATAGGGCAGCTGGAGCCCGATCAGGGCGAAGACCACGGACTCCAGGAGGAAGGAGACCATCCTCCACACGGCGTCCTCCTGGAGCCGGGTGGCGAAGTCGACCTGCCAGGACCGGTGTCCGAGGTAGAGCCCGACGACCACGACGGCCAGCACACCGGAGGCGCCCACCTGCTCGGCCGCCGCGTAGGCGACGAACGGGATGAGCAGCGAGAGGGTGTTCTGGAGCAGTGCCTCGCGCAGATGCGTACGGAGCCAGTGGAGCGGGACCATCAGGACGATTCCGATGCCGATGCCTCCCAAGGAGGCCAGCGCGAACTCGCCGATCCCGCCGGCCCAGCTCGCGCCTTCCCCGACCGCCGCGGCGAGTGCCACCTTGAACGCGGTGATCGCGGTCGCGTCGTTCACCAGGGACTCACCCTGGAGGATGGTCGTGATCCGGCTCGGCAGCCCCAGTTTCCGGGCGATCGCGGTGGCGGCCACCGCGTCCGGCGGCGCGATGACGGCGCCGAGCACCAGGGCGGCGGTCAGCGGCAGGTCGGGGATGAAGGTGTACGCGAGGTAGCCGACGACGAGTGTCGCGAACAGGACGTAGCCGACGGAGAGCAGACCGACGGGCCGCACATTGGCGCGGAGGTCCAGGTACGAGCTGTCCACGGCGGCCATGTGCAGCAGGGGCGGCAGCAGCAGGGGCAGCACGATGTGCGGGTCGAGTACGTAGCTGGGCACGCCCGGCACGTACGCGGCGACGAGTCCCGCCGTGACGAGGAGGAGCGGTGCCGGGACGGGCGTCCTTCTGGCCGCCGCCGCGATCACGGCGCTCCCCGCCACCAGGGCGATCAGCTGCAACGGGTCCATCCCACTGTCCTCCACCGACGTCGTAATCTGGCCATCATGAGTGAGTGCCAGCACGTCGCCGACCTCCCACGCCCCGAGCCCGAGCCGTTGAGCGACACCTGTCGGGAGTGTCAGGCGTCGGGCAGCCACCACGTACAGCTGCGGCTCTGCCTGGTCTGCGGCTATGTGGGGTGCTGCGACTCGTCACCGCACCGGCACGGCACGCAGCATTTCAGGGAGACGGGCCACCCCGTCATGCGTAGTTTCGAACCCGGCGAGAGCTGGCGCTGGTGCTACGTGGACGGTTCGATCGTCTGAGCCCTGGGTACGTCAACCATCCGCCTGTTCTTCGCAATTGGTTGCCGCACCCCTCTAGCCACTGTGCGTACCCATATGCCTACTATGAGTAACTGACAGCGCGGCCCCGGCCCGGGGGTCCCTGCGACACGGGACCATGGATCGCGATAGCGTCGCCAGTCCAGACCGGCTGCGTACCGACTACGTACCGCAAGGCTCCGGGAGTTTCCCTTCCCGGAGCCCTGAGAAGCTTGTGCCACCTTGGAGGTGAGGGTGTCCCAGATCGCAGGCGAGCCCGGGACCCAGGACTTCGTCGAAGTCCGGCTGCCCGCTGCGGGTGCCTACCTGTCCGTGCTCCGTACGGCTACGGCCGGGCTGGCAGCACGCTTGGACTTCACCCTCGACGAGATCGAGGACCTGCGCATCGCGGTCGACGAGGCGTGCGCGATCCTGCTGCAACAGGCCGTACCGGGCTCCGTACTCAGCTGTGTGTTCCGGCTCATCGACGACTCGCTCGAAGTGACCGTCTCGGCGCCGACGACCGACGGACGCGCGCCGGAGCGTGACACGTTCGCG
This sequence comes from Streptomyces sp. NBC_01498, assembly GCF_036327775.1. Lineage (NCBI taxonomy): Bacteria > Bacillati > Actinomycetota > Actinomycetes > Kitasatosporales > Streptomycetaceae > Streptomyces > Streptomyces sp. NBC_01498. The sequence continues at coordinate 2,158,155 of NZ_CP109598.1, forward strand.
TGGACCGTCCTGTCGGCGCTCGCGGGCAAGGTGGACGCGACGGTGGCCGAGGACCGCACGGTCTCCATCAGCCTGTACAAACAGCGCGGCGCGGGACCCGGGCCGGCGTGAGGAACGGGGACGGTCCGGTGCGTGACGAGGAGCGGATCCCCCGGGATCCGCGCGACGGGCACGAGGTCCCGGAGGACCCGGCCGGCGCGCAGTCGGGCATTCCGGAGCAGCAGGCCCGGCCCCATCCGGTGGACGGGCCCGACGGCCAGACGGCGGCGGAGCAGGCGCAGGCAGAGCGGGCGGCCACGATGAGCGAGCACAGGCAACACGACCCCCAGGACCGCAGCGGGGCGCGGGCGATGTTCATCGAGCTGCGCGAGCTGCCCGAGGACTCTCCCGAACGCGCGCTGCTGCGCAATCAGCTGGTGCGGATGCATCTGCCGCTCGTGGAGCATCTGGCCCGCCGGTTCCGCAATCGCGGCGAGCCGCTGGACGATCTGACGCAGGTCGCGACGATCGGCCTGATCAAGTCGGTGGACCGGTTCGATCCGGACCGGGGTGTCGAGTTCTCGACGTACGCGACACCCACCGTCGTGGGTGAGATCAAGCGGCACTTCCGTGACAAGGGCTGGGCGGTGCGGGTGCCGCGCCGGCTCCAGGAGCTGCGGCTGTCGCTGACGACGGCGACGGCCGAACTCTCCCAGCAGCACGGCCGTTCGCCGACCGTGCACGAGCTGGCGGAGCGGCTGGGGATCTCCGAGGAGGAGGTCCTCGAAGGGCTGGAGTCGGCCAACGCGTACAGCACGCTGTCGCTGGACGTGCCGGACACCGACGACGAGTCACCGGCGGTGGCGGACACGCTGGGCTCGGAGGACGAGGCGCTGGAGAGCGTCGAGTACCGCGAGTCGCTGAAGCCTCTTCTGGAGGATCTGCCGCCGCGCGAGAAGCGGATCCTGCTGCTGCGGTTCTTCGGGAACATGACGCAGTCGCAGATCGCGCAGGAGGTGGGCATCTCGCAGATGCACGTCTCGCGTCTGCTGGCCCGGACGCTGGCGCAGTTGCGCGAGAAGCTGCTCGTGGACGAGTGAGACGCGGCGCATGAGACGCGCGGGCCCGGCGGGACGTGGTCCGGGGCCCGGGAGCTCTCGGGCCTGTGGCGGGACTCCCGCCGTCAGCCCCGGGCCCGGTCCGGGCCGCGGATGCCGAGCGCTTCCGCGGTCGTCGGGCTGAGCAGCAGGACCAGGGCCGTCACGGCGACCAGCGCGAGCGCGATCCCGGCCGGGATCAGCGCGCCGCTGGCGCCGAGCAGGGTGTAGGCGACCGGCAGGGCGAGGATCTGGGTGGCGACGGCCGGGCCCCGGCTCCAGGCGCGGCGCCCCAGCAGGCCGCGCGCGGCGATCAGCGGGATGGCACCGAGGGCGACGAGGGTCAGGCCGCCCATCCCGGCCTGCTGCGGGCTGTCGGGGCGCCCGAGCAGACCCATCACGAGCATGTAGACGCCGCCGGCGACGAGCGCGAGGGCTTCGAGCCCGGCGCAGGCGGCGGCGCCGGTCAGCCGGCCGGGCCGGGGACTCGGGTCGGGGGTGTTCCGTTCACTGCTGGTCACCTCGCCAGCGTAGCGGCCGGTGCGCGGTGTCCCGCGGGCCCCGGGGGACGGTCCCGGACGGCGCGCGGTCCGCCCCGGAACGAGTGAGCGGCCGGTGGCCGGTAATCTCGTCCGTATGCGCGCACTCCTTGTGGTCAATCCGGCAGCAACCACCACCAGTGCCCGCACACGAGACGTCCTCATCCACGCGCTCGCCAGCGAGATGAAGCTGGAGGCGGTGACGACCGAGTACCGGGGGCACGCCCGTGACCTGGGGCGCCGGGCCGCGGACTCCGACGACATAGAGCTGGTCGTCGCGCTCGGCGGTGACGGGACGGTGAACGAGGTCGTCAACGGGCTGTTGCACAACGGTCCTGACCCCGAACGGCTGCCCGGACTGGCCGTCGTACCGGGCGGTTCGACGAATGTTTTCGCCCGCGCGCTGGGGCTTCCCAATGATGCCGTGGAAGCGACCGGCGCCATTCTGGACGCGCTGAGTAACCGGAGCGAACGCACGGTCGGTCTGGGACTGGCGGCCGGGACCCCGGGAACCGACGACGAATCAGTTCCCGCGCGCTGGTTCACTTTCTGCGCGGGATTGGGATTCGACGCCGGAGTGGTCGGCCGGGTCGAACAACAGCGTGAGCGCGGTAAGCGTTCGACGCACGCGCTCTATGTGCGCCAGGTGGTACGGCAGTTCCTCGACGAGCCCCATCGCAGACACGGCATGATCAGCCTCGTCCGCCCCGGCGAGAAGCCGGTCACGGATCTTGTACTGTCGATAGTCTGCAACACCGCTCCCTACTCCTACCTGGGCAATCGTCCGCTGTACGCGTCGCCGGGCGCCTCGTTCGACACCGCTCTGGATGTCCTCGGACTGAGCCGGCTGTCGACTCCGGCGGTGGCTCGTTATGCGACGCAGTTGCTCAATTCGACCCCCGATCGCGGACCGCACGGCAGGCACGCGGTTTCGCTGCACGACCTGACCGACTTCACCTTGCAATCGAAGGTCCCACTGCCCTTCCAGATGGACGGCGACCACCTGGGACTGCGTACGAGCGTGACGTTCACAGGCGTACGCCGTGCACTGCGTGTGATTGTGTGAGTGGAAGTAAGAAAAGTCCTTTCACTCGAACGTTTAGGCTGGCATCCACCCCATGGAAGTACGGCTGTGACTGAGTCGACACCGAGGAATCAAAAAAAACTTTCCTGAAGGGGTTGTATCCGCCGCCGAGGTTTGCGAATCTCTACATGGCGCTCGGGACGGCCCGCACCACCGGCCTCCGCTGAGTGCCAGAACCCCCCCAACAAACACAGGACCACCCCAGTTCGTCTGGGAGTCGGCCCTTCCCTTGTCGGGGGATTCGTGAAAGCGTTCACATTCACAAGCAATCAGCACGTAACACCCAGAGAGGTAGCAGCCATGGACTGGCGTCACAACGCCGTTTGCCGCGAGGAAGACCCCGAGCTCTTCTTCCCCATCGGCAACACCGGTCCTGCGCTGCTGCAGATCGAGGAAGCCAAGGCCGTCTGCCGTCGCTGCCCCGTCATGGAGCAGTGCCTGCAGTGGGCGCTCGAGTCCGGCCAGGACTCGGGTGTCTGGGGTGGCCTCAGCGAGGACGAGCGCCGCGCGATGAAGCGCCGTGCCGCTCGCAACCGGGCGCGTAACGCGACCGCCTGAGCCCCGCACCACCTTGAGCACGGCGGCACGTACAGCGAGTACGTATGACCCCGCCCCCGAAACGCAGCGCGCAGTACCCCCCGATGCGCAACGTCACAGAGCTTGAGGCAGAGCCCCGGACCGTCACCACGGTCCGGGGCTCTCTGCTGTGCACTCGGTGAACACCCGTTGAAATTGGGTCACTTGTACGAGCACGGGTCGGTTGTGCGCGAGGTCCCGCGCCCGGCCGGGTATTCGCGGCCCGGCTACTTGTGCGGTTCCACGGGCACGTCGAGGATCACCCGCGTACCCCGCTCCTGGCCGGGCAGCATGTCGAACCCGCCGCCCAACTCGCCCTCCACCAGCGTCCGTACGATCTGGAGCCCCAGGTTGCCGGCCCGCCGGGGGTCGAACCCCTCGGGAAGTCCCCGGCCGTCGTCCTGGACGGTGATCAGCAGCCGGGCGTCCGAACGGCCGCCGTCGGTACGGCGTTTGGCGGCGGACCCGCCGCTGCGGACGGCATGCACCTCCACGGTGCCGCGCTCCCCCGTGTCGAAGGCGTGCTCCAGCGCGTTCTGGAGGATCTCGGTGAGGACCATCGAGAGCGGTGTGGCCACCTCCGCGTCCAGAATCCCGAACCGGCCCGTCCGGCGGACCGTCTTGCCTGGTGAGATCTCCGACACCATCGCGAGCACCCGGTCCGCGATCTCGTCGAACTCCACGCGTTCGTCCAGATTCTGGGAAAGCGTCTCATGGACGATGGCGATGGAACCGACCCTGCGCACCGCCTCGTTGAGCGCCTCGCGCCCCTGCGGCGAGTCCATCCGGCGCGCCTGGAGCCGGAGCAGCGCGGCGACCGTCTGGAGGTTGTTCTTCACCCGGTGGTGGATCTCCCGGATGGTGGCGTCCTTCGTTATCAACTCGCGCTCACGCCGCCGCAGTTCGGTGACGTCCCGGAGCAGGATGAGCGAACCGATCCGGGTGCCCTTCGGTTTGAGCGGGATCGCGCGCAGCTGGATGACCCCGCCGCTGCTCTCCACCTCGGTCTCGCGCGGGGCGTATCCGCTGGCCAGTTTGACCATGGCCTCGTCCACCGGGCCGCGCGCCGGGGCCAGTTCGTCGGTGGTCCGGCCGAGATGGTGTCCCACCAGGTCGGACGCGAGTCCCAGCCGGTGATACGCGGAGAGGGCGTTGGGGCTGGCGTACTGGACGACGCCGTCGACGTCGAGCCGGATCAGACCGTCGCCGACGCGTGGTGAGGCGTCCATGTCGACCTGCTGGCCGGGGAAGGGAAACGATCCGGCGGCGATCATCTGCGCGAGGTCGGAGGCGGACTGGAGATAGGTGAGCTCCAGTCGGCTGGGGGTGCGGACGGTGAGGAGGTTGGTGTTGCGGGCGATGACGCCGAGGACGCGGCCCTCGCGGCGTACGGGGATGGACTCGACCCGCACCGGGACCTCCTCGCGCCACTCCGGGTCGCCCTCCCGCACGATCCGGCCCTCGTCCAGGGCGGCGTCCAGGAGCGGTCTGCGGCCCCGGGGGACGAGATGGCCGACCATGTCGTCCTGGTAGGACGTGGGGCCCGTGTTGGGCCGCATCTGGGCCACGGAGACGTAGCGGGCGCCGTCGCGGGTGGGGACCCACAGGACGAGGTCCGCGAAGGACAGGTCGGAGAGCAGCTGCCACTCCGAGACCAGCAGATGGAGCCATTCGAGGTCGGACTCGGTCAGGGCGGTGTGCTGGCGTACGAGGTCGTTCATGGAGGGCACGGGTGCGAGCGTACCCGTGGGGTGAACCGGGGCGGTCGGGGTGACGTGGTGGGGGTGGGTCGGAAAATGCCGTCGCCGATCCATGGACAGATCAGAATGGTCTAGTCCACAATGTTCAGGTAAAAGCTTCCGCTCTCCCCGCACAGGAGGGCGGAACGGGGTAACCGGCGCTCTCTGCCCTGACTGCGTCGCTACCTCCTTCACGGCCTTCGCGGCCGTTGCAACTCCGGGCTGCGGTGCCGGACGGGCTGAGGGTCCCGTCCCGGCGCCGCGGCCCGCGGGTGTTTCCGGGCGCCGTACGCACGCGTCGCGGGACGCCGTCCGGCGCGCGGGCCGACCGGGGATGGACCCGGGATGACCGTCAGGAGACCCGGGCGCGTCGGCGGGGAGAACCCTGCTTCCGCCGGGCCGAAGGAGCGGCGGCGCCGGGGGCCGTTCTGCTAGATTGGTCTATACCACAAGAGTCGGAAGACCACCCTTCACCAGATCGGCGGGCGCAGCGTGGAAGTTGTCATCGTCCAGGACGCCGTCGCCGGCGGCGAACTCATAGCGGAGACCATCGCGGACCTGCTGCGCCGCAAGCGCGACGCCCTGCTCGGCGTCGCCACGGGCTCGACCCCGCTGCCCGTCTACCGGGCGCTGACGGCCAGGGTGCGCGCGGGCGCGGTGGACGTCTCGGGGGCCCGGGTCGCGCAGCTGGACGAGTACGTCGGTCTGCCGGCCGGGCACCCGGAGTCGTACCGTTCGGTGGTCCTGCGTGAGGTCGTCGAGCCGCTCGGGCTCACGGAGGACGCGTTCATGGGGCCGGACGGCACCGCCGAGGACGTCCAGGCGGCGTGCGAGGCGTACGACCGGGCGCTCGCCGAGGCCGGCGGGGTGGACCTCCAGCTGCTCGGCATCGGCACCGACGGGCACATCGGCTTCAACGAGCCGTGCTCGTCGCTGGCGTCCCGCACCCGTATCAAGACGCTCACCCGGCAGACCCGCGAGGACAACGCCCGGTTCTTCGCAAGCCCGGACGAGGTCCCGCACCATGTCATCACCCAGGGCATCGGCACGATCCTGGAGGCCCGGCACCTGGTGCTGCTGGCCACCGGCGAGGGGAAGGCCGAGGCGGTGGCGCAGACCGTGGAGGGGCCGGTGGCCGCCGTCGTACCGGCGTCGGCGCTGCAACTGCACCCGCACGCCACGGTCGTGGTGGACGAGGCCGCCGCGTCCAAGCTGAAGCTGGCCGACTACTTCCGCGCCACGTACGCCGCGAAGCCGGACTGGCAGGGCATCTGAGGTCTGCCGGGACACGACGGACGGAGGCCGGGAACCCCGCCAGGTTCCCGGCCTCCGTCGTGTGCGTGGGTGTCGTGTTCAGGCGCCCCGGCCGGTCAGGGCCTCGGCCGCCGCCCGGCCGCAGACACGTGCGGCGCCGTACGTGGCGATGTGCGGGCTGCCCTGGGGCTCGGCGTGGTCGACCCCCATCTCGACGACGGCGGTGTCCGGGCGGGCCCGGAGAAGGTCCTCCAGGACGGTCCCCATCCACGGGTGCCGGTGCTGGTCGCGTACGACGGCGACGATCCTGCGACCGGCCGCCGCCGCCAGTACCCCGGCCGCGCCGGCGCCGTTGACGTAGGAGTCGCCCGCGGTGCCGGGCAGCAGCGCGGCCAGCTCGTCGGCGACGCCCCAGGGGGTCTCGTCGCCGACGGCGATGTTCGCGACGGGGGCGAACCGGGCGACGTAGGGCGCCTCCGTAAGAGGCGCGCCCGTGCCGGTCACCCGTACCGCGCGGCGGGCCGCGACCAGTCCGACGTCGGTGCCGGGCGCGGTCCCCTCCTGTACGGCCGCGCCCGGCCCCGAGGACCCCCGCGCCCGCAGCGCCCAGTCGGCCAGGGCGCGTACCCGCGCCGCCGCGTCGGCCAGTCGCTCCTCGGGCAGTTCGCCTTCCCGTACCGCGGCGACCAACGCGTCGCGCAGCCGCAGGACGGTCTCCTCGTCGGCCAGGCCGCCGCCGACGCAGATGGCGTCGACGCCCGCCGCCAGCGCCAGGACGGAACCGCGTCCGATGCCGTACGTCGACGCGATGGCCCGCATCTCGATGCCGTCGGTCACGATGAGGCCCTCGAAGCCCAGGTCCTCACGGAGCAGACCGGTGAGGATCTGCGGGCTGAGGGTGGCGGGGCGGTCCGGGTCGAGCGCCGAGAGCAGGATGTGCGCGCTCATCACCGACCGGGAACCGGCGGCGATCGCCGAGCGGAAGGGCGCCAGTTCACGGGCGTGGAGCGTGTCGGAGTCCACGTCGATACGGGGCAGCGCGAGGTGCGAGTCGACCGCCGTGTCGCCGTGTCCGGGGAAGTGCTTGGTGCAGGCGGCCACCCCGGCGGACTGGAGCCCTTCCACATAGGCGGCCGTGTGGCGGGCGACCAGTGCCGGGTCGGCGCCGAAGGAACGGACGCCGATGACGGGGTTGTCGACGTCCGAGTTGACGTCGGCGGACGGCGCCCAGTTGAGGTTCACGCCGCACGCGGCGAGCCGGGACCCCAGCTCGCGTGCCACGGCGCGGGTCAGCTCCACGTCGTCCACGGAGCCGAGCGCGTAGTTGCCGGGGAAGGACGATCCGTCCCGCACTTCGAGACGGGTGACGTCGCCGCCCTCCTCGTCGATGGCGACGAGGATGTCGTCCCGTTCGGCCCGCAGCCGCGCGGTGAGCGCGGCCAGCTGGTCGGGCGAGCTGATGTTGCGGCCGAACAGGCCGACGGAGGTGAGACCTTCGCCGATCCGCCGCAGCAGCCAGTCCGGTGCGGTCGTGCCGACGAAGCCGGGCTGGAGGACCGTGAGGGCGTCGCGGGTCAGGGTGTCCGAGCTGTGCGTGAGAGTGGTCATACGGCGTTATCCCTTTACCGCGCCGGAGGTCAGCCCGGTCGCCATCTTCTTCTGGATGATCATGAAGAACACCACCACGGGCAGCGCGATCATGGTCGAGGACGCCATCAGCGCCCCGTAGTCGGTGCCGCGCTCGGTGGTGAAGGTCATCAGCCACACGTTGAGCGTGTACTTGGAGTTGTCGTTGATCAGGATGTACGCGAAGAGGTACTCGTTCCACGCGTTGACCAGCGCGAAGATCGACGCCGCCGCGAGGCCGGGGGCGAGCAGCGGGAAGATCACCCGCCGGAAGGCGCCCATGCGCGTACAGCCGTCGACCATGGCCGACTCCTCCAGCTCCACCGGGATGTTCACGACGAAGCCGCGGATCATGATGATCGCGAACGGCAGGGTCGAGACCAGGTAGACGACGATCAGGCCCCAGTACTCGTCCAGGCCGCCCATCGCGTTGAGCTGGGCGTAGATGGGGATCAGCATCGCCGTCGGCGGCAGCATCTGGACGAGGATGAGCACCATCAGCAGCGCGCGGCGGCCGAAGAACCGGAACCGGCCGATGGCGAGGGCCGCCAGGGTCGCGATGATCATGCCGCCGAGGACCGCGGTGACCGAGACGATCAGGCTGGACTGGACGGCGGTGCCGAAGTTCGGCTGGTCGACCGCGCGGACGAAGTTGTCGAAGGTCAGCGACGACGGCCAGAGCGTCTGGTCGTACGACCGGATCTCGTGGTTGGGCCGCAGCGCGCTGATGATCAGCCAGTACACCGGGAACGCCATGACGACGGCGAACAGCAGGCCCAGGACGTCGTAGACCGTACGGCTCTTCTTGCGGTCCGGGCGCAGCGTCTGCCCGGTCTTCACAGGGGCCGGGAGGGGCGCGGGCGCGGTGGTGGAGGTACTCATTCGACCTCTCCTGTCTTCATCAGCTGACGCAGGTAGAACACGGCCACGCCGGAGAGCAGCACAACGGTGATCAGGGCGATCGCGCTGCCCTGGCTGAAGGAGGTGGACTCGAACGCCTTGGAGAACGAGTAGAGCCCGAGGGTCTCGTACTCAGGTTCGGGCTTGTTGCCGCGCAGCAGCCAGATCTGGCCGAATACGTTGAAGTCCCAGATCACCGAGAGCGTGGTGACCATGACGAAGACCGGGCGGATGACGGGCCAGGTGACGAAGCGGAAGATGCCGGCGACGTTGGCGCCGTCGAGGGCCGCCGCCTCCTCCAGTTCGCGGGGGACCTGGGTGAGGGCCGCGTACAGCGTGATCACGACGAACGGGATCGCGCCCCAGACGACGAGCAGGGTGATGATCGCGAAGCCCTGCCAGGGGTCGAGGAACCAGTTGTGGCCGAGGAAGTCCTCGCCGGCGACCTTGGCTATCAGGGTGTTCAGCAGGCCGTAGTCGGAGTCGGACAGCCAGCGGAAGATCGAGGCGGCGACCATCAGGGGCATCGACCAGGCGGCGATCAGCGCCGCGGTCAGCGTCAGGCGTACCCAGGTGGTCAGCCGGGTCATCATCAGGGCGACCAGCAGGCCGATGGCCATGGTGAGTCCGACGCAGACGACCATGAACAGGACGGTGCGGCCGGTGACATACCAGAACTCGGAGTCGGCGAGGATGTTGGTGAACTGCTCGAAACCGACCCAGGGGGCCGGCTCCCCCGTCCAGAGTTCACGCCGTCCCATGTCCTGGAAGGACATGATCACGGTCTTGGTGAGCGGGAACGCGTACACGGCGGCGATGGCGATGATCGCCGGGAGAATCAGCAGGAACGGAAGGAGTTCGCCCTTCTTGCGGCGTCTCTTCCCTGTGGTCCGGTCCGTTCCCCTCTCGGGGGCGGGCCGGCCGGGTGTCCCTTTCGGGTCACGCGGTACCGGGGGCGCCGGGGGTCCGGCGGCCTCCTGCGTGTCGGCAGCAGTCACGTGACTGACCTTCCGTTTGATTCTCTGCATTCTCTGCACCGAATCCGCGCCCGAAAAAAGGCGGGGAGCGGGGGCCGGTGATGACCGGGCCCCGCCCACCCGCCGGTGAGCCGACGGGCCTCCGGGGGCGGGGGCGCCGGAGGCCCTGGCGCTCAGGACCCTGGGGCGGGGGCGCGTGACCCGGGGGTGCGGGTCACGGCCCCGGCCGGGACCGCGTGGGTCAGGACTGCTCGTTGATCAGTTCGTCGATCTTGGCGTCGGCGGCCTTCGTGGCGTCGGCCACGGAGTCACCCTTGAGGATGTCCAGGAGCATGTTCTCCAGGACCTCCTCCTTCTCGATGGACGTCCAGCCGGGCGCGATCGGGGTGAACCACGCGTCGGGCACCGCGTTGGCGATCGGGGCCGTCTCCGGCTTCGCCTTCAGGGGCTCCAGCTGCTTCTCGTTGTTCGGGAGGATGTTCTTGCCCGCGAGGACCTCCATGGACTTCTCGCTGGTGAACAGCGAGACCCATTCCTCGGCCAGGTCCTGGACCTTGGACTTGCTGGTGATGGCGAGGTCGGAGCCGCCGATGAAGGAGGGCAGCGCCTTGCCGTTCGGGCCGGGCATTCCGGCGGTGAGGATCTTGCCCTCAAGCTTGGGGTTGCCGTTGTTCGCGCCGTCGACGACGGAGCCGGACTCCCAGCCGTTGCCGTAGATGAGGGCCGCCTTCTCGTTGGCCATCACGTTGGCGTGGTCCTGCTCGTCCTTCGTCTGGTCGGCCTTGTTGTACTTCTTGACCAGGTCGACGAAGTGCTGGATGCCCTTCTGCGCCTCGGGCGTGGAGAGCGACGCCTTCCACTGCGCCTCGCCCTCGTCGTACTTGGCTATCGCGCCGTCGTACGCGGCGACGTAGGACATGGCGGCGTACCAGTAACGGCCCGGCAGGTAGAGGCTGGAGGAGCGCTTGTCCTTCTTGCCGTTCTCCTTCGCGACCTTGTCCATGGCCGCGAGCATCTCGGTCTCGGTCGTGGGCAGCGTGTCGAGGCCGGCGCCCTTCTTGAGCATGTCCTTGTTGTAGATCGCCACGCGCGCACCGGCGTAGTAGGGCACGCAGAACTGCTTGCCCTCGTAGGTGCAGGTGTCCTTGAGGCCCTGGATCCAGGTGTCCGAGTTGTCGTACTTCTCGGGGTCGATCTCGGCGACCGCGCCGTTGAGGATGTACTGCATGGTCTCGGTGTTGCCGAGCTCGACGACATCCGGGAACTTGTCGCCGCCGAGGGCGGTGTCGAGCTTCTTGGCCTTGTCCGCCCACTGCTGGTACTGGACGTCGACCTTGACCTTCGGGTACTTCGCCTTGAACTGCGCGTTGACATCCTTGACCAGTTCCGGCCAGGTGCTCTGCGCGTCGACCATCAGCCAGACAGTGACTGTGTCACTACGGTCCTTCGGGTCCTTCGCCGCACCACTGTCGTCCGATCCGCACGCCGCGATCGAGAACATCATGCCCGCGACACCGATCGCCGCGATGAGCTTGCGCTTCACGCCACACCCTCCTCAGGGACTGCTGCAACCCCCTCCCCACCGCGAAGAATTACGACGAGTACCACCGGGGCTGAGACCTGGCCTTTAATGGTTTAGACCAGTACGGGGAGCTTGGCCTAGACCTTTAGGGGTGTCAAGGGTGTATAAGAGGGCTGTCGCGTCCGTTATCGGACCGACACCTGGATCGGGCAGACGACCCGCGACCGGACCGTGCCACGATGTGAGCCGCGACAGACGGAGGAGCCGGTGACGGCAGCAGCGCAGGAGTCGGGAAGGCAGGCCATGGCCACGGACGGGGGCAGTACCGAGAGCGAGAGCGGGGCGGCCACCCGAACCGCCCGCGTGCCCAAGTATTACCGATTGAAGCGTCACTTGCTGGACATCACGGAGACTCTTCCGCCGGGCACGCCCGTACCGCCCGAGCGCACCCTGGCGGCGGAGTTCGACACCTCGCGCACCACCGTGCGCCAGGCCCTCCAGGAGCTGGTCGTGGAGGGCAGGCTGGAGCGGATCCAGGGCAAGGGCACCTTCGTGGCCAAGCCCAAGGTCTCGCAGGCGCTCCAGCTCACCTCGTACACCGAGGACATGCGGGCGCAGGGCCTGGAGCCCACCTCGCAACTGCTGGACATCGGCTACGTCACCGCCGACGACACGCTCGCCGGGCTGCTCGACATCACCACGGGCGGGCGCGTGCTGCGGATCGAGCGGCTGCGGCTGGCGAGCGGCGAGCCGATGGCCATCGAGACCACGCACCTTTCGGCCAAACGCTTCCCGGCGCTGCGCCGGTCGCTCGTCAAGTACACCTCGCTCTACACGGCACTGGCCGAGGTGTACGGGGTGCATCTGGCGGAGGCCGAGGAGACGATCGAGACGTCGCTGGCGACACCGCGCGAGGCGGGACTGCTGGGGACGGACGTGGGCCTGCCCATGCTGATGCTCTCGCGGCACTCGATCGACACGGCCGGGGAGCCGGTGGAGTGGGTGCGGTCGGTGTACCGGGGGGACCGGTACAAGTTCGTGGCGCGACTGCGCAGGCCGACCGACTGAGACGGGGGCACGGGGCCGCACGGCGCGCGCGGGGGGCATCGGCGGCGAAGGCCGGGGCCGACCGGCTCGGAAGCGCGGGCGGGTGACGACGGGCTCGGGGCAGGGGCCGGTGACGACCCGCTCGGGCCGAGGGCCGCGCCGGCCGGCTCGGAGCGGAGCCCCACCGGCGATCGACCACGAAGGGCGGGACGGCCGATATCGGCCAACCTTCGGCCCGGTGTGTGAACGCCCCGTGGAACGGGGCATGTTCAGCCCCTGGCGCACCGTCACCTCCCTGGTTCCCGTACGCCGTCGCCGTGTCGTTCGTGCGGGCGAGGGGGGTGACGCGTGACGAGACGGTCCCTTAGATTTCCTGCGAGTTTCAGCAGGTGACCACTGAGGGGACGACTCGCCATGCAAGAGCCGGCACCAGCACGTGCCACACAGGACTCGTCCGGGCGTCTCACGCCGAAATCGATCGCGATCTGGGCGCTCGTCGCCCTGGTGGGCGCGGTCGGCTGGGGTGTTCTCGCCCTGTCGCGCGGTGAGGACATCTCCGCCGCGTGGATGCTGGCGGCGGCACTCGGGTCGTACGCGATCGCCTACCGCTTCTACTCCAGATTCATCGCGAACCGGGTGCTGAAGGTCGACCGGACGCGGGCCACACCCGCCGAACGGCTCGACAACGGCGTGGACTTCCACCCAACCGACCGGCGCGTGCTCTTCGGGCACCACTTCGCCGCCGTCGCGGGCGCGGGACCGCTCGTCGGTCCGGTGCTGGCCGCGCAGATGGGCTATCTGCCGGGCACCATCTGGATCGTCGCGGGCGTGATCTTCGCGGGCGCGGTCCAGGACATGGTCACGCTGTTCTTCTCCACGCGCCGCGACGGCCGTTCGCTCGGCCAGATCGCGCGCGACGAGATAGGGCCGTTCGGTGGCGCCGCCGCGCTGATCGCGGTCTTCCTCATCATGATCATCCTGCTCGCGGTGCTGGCCCTGGTCATCGTCAACGCGCTCGCCGACTCGCCGTGGGGTGTCTTCTCCATCGCGATGACCATCCCGATCGCACTCTTCATGGGCGTGTATCTGCGGGTGCTGCGGCCGGGCCGCGTCAGTGAGGTCTCACTGATCGGTGTGGCGCTGCTGCTGCTCGCGATCGTGGCGGGCGGCTGGGTCGCGGAGTCCTCGCTCGCCGGCACGTTCACGCTGGAGGCCGGCACGCTGGTCATCTGGATGGTGGTCTACGGCTTCCTCGCCTCCGTCCTGCCGGTCTGGATGCTGCTGGCGCCGCGCGACTACCTGTCGACGTTCATGAAGGTCGGCACGATCGCGCTGCTGGCGATCGGTGTGGTCGTCGCGCTGCCGACGATGAAGATGGACGCGATCACCGACTTCGCGAGCCGGGGCGACGGTCCGGTGTTCGCCGGTTCGATGTTCCCGTTCGTCTTCATCACCATCGCGTGCGGGGCGCTGTCCGGTTTCCACTCGCTCATCGCCTCGGGCACCACGCCGAAGATGGTGCAGAAGGAGACCCAGATCCGGATGATCGGGTACGGGGCGATGCTCACCGAGTCGTTCGTCGCCATCATGGCGATGATCACGGCGTGCGTCATCGACCCGGGGCTGTACTTCGCGGTCAACTCCCCCGCCGGAGTCATCGGCGGCACGGTCGAGTCCGCCTCCCAGGCCGTCGCGAATCTCGGCTTCACGATCTCGCCGGACCAGCTCGCCCGGGCGGCCAAGGACGTCGAGGAGTCGAGCCTGCTCTCCCGTACGGGCGGCGCGCCGACCTTCGCGCTCGGGATGTCGGACATCTTCTCGTCGGTGATCGGCGGCGCGGGGATGAAGGCGTTCTGGTACCACTTCGCGATCATGTTCGAGGCGCTGTTCATCCTGACGACGGTGGACGCGGGCACGCGGGTGGGGCGCTTCATGCTCCAGGACATGCTCGGCAACGTGTACAAGCCGATGCGCCAGGTCAGCTGGAAGCCCGGCGTCTGGTTCGCCAGCGCCGTGGTGGTCGGCGCGTGGGGCTACTTCCTCTGGGTCGGGGTGCACGACCCGCTGGGCGGCATCAACCAGCTCTTCCCGCTGTTCGGCATCGCGAACCAGCTGCTGGCGGCGGTGGCGCTGGCCGTCTGTACGACGCTGCTGGTGAAGTCGGGACGGCTGAAATGGGCCTGGGTGACGGCGGTCCCGCTCGCCTGGGACGCGGCGGTCACGCTCACCGCGAGCTGGCAGAAAATCTTCTCCGACGATCCGAAGGTCGGCTTCTTCACCCAGCGCGACGTGTACCTGACGGGCATCGAGAACGGCGAGGTGATCCCGCCCGCCAAGACGATGGACGACATGCACACGGTCGTCACCAACTCCACGGTGGACGGCGTCCTCTGCGCGCTCTTCGCGATCCTGATCATCGTCGTGATCGCGGACGCGGGCCGGGTCTGCTACCGGGCGATCCGCCACCCCGAGAGCGTGAAGCTCTCGGAGACGCCGTACGTGAAGTCCGAACTGGTCGCGCCGGCGGGCATGTTCGCGACCCCGGAGGAGAAGGCGGAACTGGCGGCGGCGGAGGCCCGCACGAAGGCACCCAGCGGGGCGGGCGCGTCATGACGCCGGCGGCGAAGGTACGCCACGCGGTGGGCCGGGTCCGCTGGTACGTACGGGAGCTGACGGGCGAGTCCGCGTACGACCACTACGTGGCGCACACCCGCGCCTGTGACCCCACGGCGGAGCCGATGACCCGGCGCGCCTTCGAACGGAGCCGCACGGACGCCCGGGAGGCGGACCCGAGGGAAGGGTTCCGCTGCTGCTGAGCGAGCCGGTGAGGGGCCGCCGTCTCCCGACGAGGGGACGGCGGCCCTTCGCCGTTGATCGCCGCGCACCATGCAGCCGTGCAAGGTGCTTCCGACGACAGCGGCGACCTCCGACAACGCCCCTCTCGTCCCGTGTCGCACACTGCTGTCATGAAACAGGTGATACAGCCGGAGACCGGCTTTCTGATACGGGCGGCCGAGGCCGCCGAGCATGGCCTTCTCGGGGAGATCACCGCGCGGGCCTATCTGGACGACGGGCTGCTGGACTTCGGGGAGGACGACCCGTATCTGGCGAGCCTGCGGGACGTCGCCGCGCGCGCCGCCGGGGCCGAGGTGCTCGTGGCCGCCGGGGCGGACGGGGAAGTGCTCGGCGGGGTGACGTACGCCGCCGGCGGGACCGCGTGGGCCAATGTGGCCGGGGCGGGCGAGGCCGAGTTCCGCATGCTGGCCGTGGCGTCCGCCGCCCGGGGCCGGGGTGTCGGCAAGGCGCTGGTGCTGGCCTGTGTGGAGCGCGCGCGGGCCACCGAGGGGTGTGTACGGGTGCGGCTGTCGACCCACGAGAAGATGCGGGCCGCCCACCGGATCTACGAGCGGCTGGGCTTCGTACGGACCCCGGAACGGGACTGGGCACCGTACGAGGAGCTCGCGCCGCTGCTCACCTACCGCCTGGAAATCCAAGGCCCGTAGGGGCTCTTTCCGGGCAAGGCGAAACACCTCTGACACAACATGTGGGGGGTGCCGCTCCCCACGGGCCCCACATGTATGCTCAAGTCTGCTGTCGCCGCAGGAGAATCCGGTGCAAATCCGGAACTGTCCCGCAACGGTGTGCTGTGGTGCGCTTTGCCGCGCCCGCGAGTCCGAGCACCTGCCGACGGCGCATCCGGTTCGACCGAGCCGGGTGCCGAGACGTCCGGGCCTCGAGGTTGGGCCGGTGACGCCGCGCCGCGCGCTGCCCGCATCCGGGACGGCGTACGCGGGCGCGCGCCGCCGTGCCCCTTCTCTCCTGACCCAGAGCCGAGCGAGGGAGAGCACCACGTGACCATCGCGCCAGCCGATCCGGCTTCAGCGATCGCCGACCGGGGACAGGAAGAGCGGGGACAGGAAGAGCGGGTCCAGGCAGAGCGGGAACGGGACCAGCCGGGACGGGGCACCGCCGCTGCGTCCGGCGGGGCGGCCCACGAGACCGCCGACGCGCCCGGCACGGGCCTGCTGCGGACCCTCACCGGCCTCACCGCCGACCTGCCCGACACCGACCCCGGCAAGGTCGCCGCCGCCGCTCTCCGGGGTCGTAACGCCGCCTCCGACGAGGCCGAGCTGCGGCAGCTCGCCACCGAGGCCGCCGCCGGGCTGATCTCCGAGGACCCCGCTTACTCCCGCCTCGCCGCCCGTCTCCTCACCCGCACCATCGCGGACGAGGCCGCCGGCCAGGGCGCCGTGTCGTTCTCGTCCTCGATCGCCGTGGGCCACGCGGAGGGCCTGATCGCCGACCGTACGGCCGCGTTCGTCACACGCCACGCCGCCCGCCTCGACGCGCTGATCGACCCCGCCGCCGACGACCGCTTCGGCTACTTCGGCCTGCGCACGCTGTTCAGCCGCTATCTGCTGCGGCACCCGATCACCCGCGATGTCATCGAGACGCCGCAGTACTTCATGCTGCGTGTCGCCTCCGGGCTGGCCAAGGACGACTCCCCGGCCGCCGTGGACGAGGTCGCCGCGCTGTACGGCCTGATGAGCCGGCTCGACTACCTCCCCTCCTCCCCCACCCTCTTCAACTCCGGCACCCGCCATCCCCAGATGTCGTCCTGCTATCTGCTGGACTCCCCGCTGGACGAGCTGGACTCGATCTACGACCGCTACCACCAGGTGGCCCGCCTCTCGAAGCACGCGGGCGGCATCGGCCTCTCGTACTCCCGTATCCGCGCGCGTGGTTCGCTGATCCGGGGCACCAACGGGCACTCCAACGGCATCGTGCCGTTCCTGCGCACGCTGGACTCCTCGGTCGCCGCCGTCAACCAGGGCGGCCGGCGCAAGGGGGCGGCCTGCGTCTATCTGGAGACGTGGCACGCGGACATCGAGGAGTTCCTGGAGCTGCGCGACAACACCGGGGAGGAGGCGCGCCGTACGCACAATCTGAACCTCGCGCACTGGATCCCCGACGAGTTCATGCGCCGGGTCGACACGGACGGCGACTGGTCGCTCTTCTCCCCCTCGGACGTGCCCGAACTGGTCGACCTGTGGGGCGACGACTTCGACGCCGCCTACCGCGCCGCCGAGGCCGCGGGCAAGGCCCGCCGGACCATCGCCGCGCGCGAGCTGTACGGCCGGATGATGCGCACCCTCGCCCAGACCGGCAACGGCTGGATGACCTTCAAGGACGCGTCGAACCGTACGGCGAACCAGACCGCCGAGCCCGGCACCGTCGTGCACTCCTCGAACCTCTGCACCGAGATCCTGGAGGTCACCGACGACGGTGAGACGGCCGTCTGCAACCTCGGCTCGGTCAACGTCGGCGCGTTCGTCACGGAGAGCGGCGAACTGGACTGGGAGCGGCTGGACGACAGCGTCCGCACCGCCGTGACCTTCCTCGACCGGGTCGTGGACATCAACTTCTACCCGACCGAGCAGGCCGGCCGCTCGAACGCCAAGTGGCGCCCCGTGGGCCTCGGCGTGATGGGCCTCCAGGACGTCTTCTTCAAGAAGCGGCTGCCGTTCGACTCCGCCGAGGCCGCCGCGCTCTCCACCCGGATCGCCGAGCGGATCATGCTCGCCGCGTACGAGGCGTCCTGCGACCTCGCCGAGCGCGAGGGCCCGCTGCCCGCCTGGGAGCGGACCCGCGCCGCACGCGGCGTGCTGCACCCGGACCACTACGACGTGACGCCGAACTGGCCGGAGCGGTGGGACGCGCTCAGGGCCCGCGTCGCGACGACCGGCATGCGCAACTCGCTGCTCCTCGCGATCGCGCCGACGGCCACCATCGCCTCGATCGCCGGGGTGTACGAGTGCATCGAGCCGCAGGTGTCCAACCTCTTCAAGCGCGAGACGCTGTCGGGTGAGTTCCTCCAGGTCAACGCCTACCTGGTGGCGGAGCTGAAGAAGCTCGGCGTCTGGGACGCGCAGTCCCGTGAGGCGCTGCGCGAGTCCAACGGCTCGGTGGCGGACTTCAGTTGGATCCCGGCCGACGTGCGGGAGCTGTACCGCACGGCGTGGGAGATCCCGCAGCGCGGCCTGATCGACATGGCGGCGGCGCGTACGCCGTTCCTGGACCAGAGCCAGTCGCTGAACCTGTTCCTGGAGACGCCGACCATCGGGAAGCTCAGCTCGATGTACGCGTACGCCTGGAAGAAGGGGCTGAAGACCACGTACTACCTGCGCTCGCGCCCCGCCACCCGGATCGCCCGCGCGGCGAGGTCCCAGCCGGTGGCCGCCGCCGTGCCCGCGCAGCCGGCGCCGGACGCCGACGCGATCGCCTGCTCCCTGGAAAACCCCGAGTCCTGCGAGGCCTGCCAGTAATGCCGTCCCCTTCCGTGGAAAAGAACCTGCTCGACCCGGGCTTCGAGCTGACGCTGCGGCCCATGCGCTACCCGGACTTCTACGAGCGCTACCGGGACGCGATCAAGAACACCTGGACGGTCGAGGAGGTCGACCTCCACTCCGACGTCACGGACCTCGCGAAGCTCTCCCCGGGCGAGCAGCACATGATCGGCCGGCTGGTCGCGTTCTTCGCGACGGGCGACTCGATCGTCTCGAACAACCTGGTGCTGACGCTCTACAAGCACATCAACTCCCCGGAGGCGCGGCTCTATCTCTCCCGGCAGCTGTTCGAGGAGGCCGTGCACGTCCAGTTCTATCTGACGCTGCTGGACACCTATCTGCCCGATCCGGCGGACCGCGCGGCGGCGTTCGACGCGGTGGAGGAGATCCCGTCGATCCGGGAGAAGGCGCAGTTCTGCTTCCGGTGGATGGACTCGGTCGAGAAGATCGACCGCCTGGAGTCGAAGGCGGACCGGCGCCGGTTCCTGCTGAACCTCATCTGCTTCGCGGCGTGCATCGAGGGCCTCTTCTTCTACGGAGCGTTCGCGTACGTCTACTGGTTCCGCTCGCGCGGCCTGCTGCACGGGCTGGCCACCGGCACCAACTGGGTGTTCCGCGACGAGACGATGCACATGAACTTCGCCTTCGAGGTCGTGGACACCGTCCGTAAGGAGGAGCCCGACCTCTTCGACGACGCGCTCCAGCGGCAGGTCACGGACATGCTGAAGGAGGCCGTCGAGGCGGAGCTGCAATTCGGCCGCGACCTGTGCGGGGACGGGCTGCCCGGCATGAACACGGAGTCGATGCGCGAATACCTCCAGTGCGTGGCGGACCAGCGGCTCCAGCGGCTGGGCTTCGCGCCGGTGT
This sequence comes from Streptomyces sp. NBC_01498, assembly GCF_036327775.1. Classification (NCBI taxonomy): domain Bacteria; kingdom Bacillati; phylum Actinomycetota; class Actinomycetes; order Kitasatosporales; family Streptomycetaceae; genus Streptomyces; species Streptomyces sp. NBC_01498. The sequence goes on from NZ_CP109598.1 coordinate 2,177,709, forward strand.
ACGGCTCGGAGAACCCGTTCTCGTTCATGGAGCTGCAAGGTGTCCAGGAGCTGACGAACTTCTTCGAGCGCCGCCCGTCGGCGTACCAGGTGGCGGTGGAGGGAACGGTCGGCTTCGACGACGACTTCTGAATTCGACGACGACTTCCAAAGAGGACGGCTTACGTCGGCGTCCGCCGGCCCGGCGGAGTCGCGGAGTGCCGGGCCCCGTGGAACACGCCACGGGGCTCCGGCATGATGACCGCATGTTCACCACCCCGCTCCCCCTGCCCCTCCCCGCCGGTGAGGGCCTTCAGCTGCGGGAGTGGACCGCCGCCGACGTGGCCGCCCTGTCGGCCCTCTTCGACGACCCCGAGATGGACCGCTGGACGCCGCTGCGCTCGCCGTTCGACCAGGCGGCGGCGCGCGCGTATCTGGCCCACGCCGTGGTACGCCGCGCGGAGGGCCGCTCGCTCCAGCTCGCCGTCACGACGGACGGGCGGGCGCCCCTGGGCGAGGTGATGGTGTCCGTGGCGGAGGAGGACGGCACGGAGGTCGAACTGGCCTACGGAATCGGCGCCCCGTACCGCCGCCGGGGCCTGGCCTCACGCGCCGTACGTCTGCTGCTCCCCCAGGCGTTCCACGCCACATCGGTCCGGCGCGCCGTACTGCGCATCGAACCGTCCAACGAGGCCAGCGCGGCGGTGGCGCGCACGACGGGCTTCCGGCTCTCGGACGACCCCCTGCTGCTGCGCGAGAACAACGGCCGGACCGTCGAACTGGCCACCTGGGAGCTGCGCCGCGAGGCGTGGGCGGCGGGCTGACTCGTCGCGCTCCTCATATGAGGAGCCGGTCCTTCGCCACCGCTGGGGGGGTGCCGGGGTGACGGCCGGTCAACCCGGCCGCCCGCCCACGGTCTCGGCCGGCGGGGGCCGCCTAGGCTGGTCGCATGGATCTTGTCGCGCGGACGCGCCTCGCCGGTGGGGTGGTCGCCCTCGGGGTCGTCGGCGCGGGGCTCGGGCTCCGGGTCGTCGCGGGCGGGGATGTCGCCAAGTACGGGGGCGTCGCGCTGTACACCGTGCTCGTGTACGTGCTCGTGGTGTGTGTCGCTCCCCGGGTACGGCCCGTCGTCGCGGGGACTGTGGCGTTCGCGTTCAGTTGTGGTGTCGAGCTGCTTCAGCTCACCGGGGTGACCGCCGGACCGGCCCAGGAGAGTGTGATCGTACGGCTGGTGCTCGGGTCCACCTTCAACGCGCCCGACCTGCTCTGGTACGCGGTCGGTGCCGCTGCCGCCGCCCTGGCGCACACGTCAACAGGGGCCCCACGCGCGTCGCGTGAGGCCCCTGCCTGAGACGGGGTGCGTCAGATGCCACAGCTCGGCGCCGACCAGAAGCGGCTGGGCCGGTGGTCGACGTGGGTGTGGTCGTTGTGGTCCGGGTAACCCGGGCCGAGGATCCCGTTGAAGCCGTGGTTCCGCGCGTTCTGGGCCAGGGCGCACAGGGTGTGCGGACCGGCGCCGAGGTCGGCGGAGTCGCCGTACAGGTGGCGGCTGCCGCTGGCGCCGCCGACCGCGTTGTTGCAGGCGTGCGAGCGGAATCCGCTGGTGACGCGGAGCGGCTGGTCACCCAGGGCGTGCCGCAGGGCCTCCAGCTTCCACATGGTGCGCAGGGCGTTGGACTTGGCGGTGGCCGCGCTGACCGCGCCGCCCGACCAGTCGGAGTTGCAGTTGTTCAGCTCCGCGTACGTGAAGTGGATCGGCGTGCAGTCGTCGTCCTGGAGCTCGTAGATCTTGTTGAACGTGGCGGGACCCGCGACGCCGTCGGCGGCCAGTCCGTACGCGGACTGGAAGCGCTTGACGGCGGCGGCGGTCGCCGGGCCGTAGGCGCCGTCGATGGTGAGTACGGCGCCGTTGCCCGCGTGGCCGGCCACCCGGATCTGGAGCTGGGTCACGGCGGCGCCGCTGGCTCCCTGAGAGAGGGAACCGGACCACGTGTAGCAGCCGTCCGCCTGCGCGGTGCCGGCGGTGACCAGTGAGCCTGCCCAGGCAAACGACAGGGTCATGACAATGCTGAGCAGGAGTCTTGAGGTGCGTCGGAGCATCGGGTCTCCATAATCGAGGCGAGATGTACGGCAGAGAGTGGCGTACCGGTCGACGCGCGTCAACCCGCCGCCGACCAGGGCCATTTGTCGGACCAATGGCGACGGCGGCACGCCTCGCCGCCGACCCGGTACCGCCACGCACGATGACGTCGGCCCCGTCCCGGATGTCCGGGACGGGGCCGCTCACACGCCGGGACGCCGACGGCGTCCGACATCGGCCAGCGATGCCGGGCACCGGAGCCGGGGGTCGTGTTCGCCGCGCCCGAGGCGGAGACGGGGGCCGCGTCCACTGCGCCTCAGCGCGGGCGCCGGGGGCCGTGTTCGCCGCGCCTCAGCGCGGGCGCCGTGTCCGTGCTCAGGCGTTCGGTACGACCTCGTACCGCGGTGTGCCCTCTTCCATCTGCCGCAGCGCGTCCTTGCGGTCGCGCTTGGCGAGCCGGTCGATGTACAGATAGCCGTACAGATGGTCCGTCTCGTGCTGGAGGCAGCGCGCGAAGTAGCCCGTGCCGCGCACCTTGATCGGCTTGCCCCGCACGTCCTGGCCGCGCACGACCGCGTAGTCGGGGCGCGCCAGTTCCGCGTACGCCGTCGGGACCGACAGGCAGCCCTCGTTGCCGTCCTCCAGATTGCGCTGCTCCGGCGGGAGTTCGTCCAGCACCGGATTGCAGACGACGCCCACGTGCCGCACCCCGTCGTCGTCCGGGCAGTCGTAGACGAAGACCTTCAGGTCCACACCGATCTGGTTGGCGGCCAGGCCCACGCCCTCCGCCGTCCGCTGGCTCGCGAACATGTCGTCCACCAGCGACGCGAGTTCGTCGTCGAACGTGGTGACGTCCTGGCACTCCTTGTGCAGGACCGGGTTGCCGACGACGGTGATCGGACGCGACGTGCCGCGCGCGCGGTACGCCGCCTCGCGGGCCTCCGCGTTCTCGCTGTCGACGACGAAGCCCTCGTCGTCCACCAGCCCGTCGCCGCCCGTGACCGCCTCGCCGCCCGCGACGAACCCGTCCTCCCGCTCCGCCCCGGAGGCCCCGCCCTCGGTCTTCTGGTCCGTCTCCTGCTGCGTCATGTCCGCAGTACGCCTTCCTCGGTACCCGCTGCTGCCTGTACACCGCCGCCTGCGCGATGTGCCCGTACAGCCTACGGCCCCGGCGGCCGCCCCCGCGGCGTCAGCAGACCTCTTCGAGATCCCGCCACTCGCGCGTCTGCGGGCTGTCGGCGACCCAGCCGTCGAGCAGACCGCGCACCAGTCCGGGCGGCGCGGCTATGCCGCACTCGCGCTCGGGCACCCACAGCTCGCCCTCCGTGCGGTGGCCGAGCGGCCCCGGGTGACCCGGTTCGCTGTGGTCGTGCGGGTCGAGGTGCTCGCCGTCGCCCTCGGCGCTCGGCATGCGGCTCTCCGAGCAGGCCCGGCAGAGCAGTCGTACGGAGGACGACCAGTCCTCGGCGGCGAAGCCCGCGTCGGCCGCCAGGCGCTCCAGGGCGTCCCGGTCGGACTCGGTCGCCGCTTCCAGCAGGACCACCCAGGTCGGCACCGGCGAGGGCGCCCACAGCTCGATCTCGTCGAAGACGGGGAAGGCGCGCGCCGCACCGTGCGAGCCGGCGGCCGTCGTGCGCTCGCCGTTCGGCACACCGTCGTGCAGGACGACCTCGCCCCAGCGGCGGCCGGACGACGGCAGCGGAATGGACAGGATCTCCATCCTGGCCGGGTCGAGCCTGCGGCCCCAGACGACCTCGGCCTCGCCCTCCGGAGAGAGCCGTACCGCCGCGCTGCCCAGGTCCATGCCGACCGGCTCACCGGTCGCCGCGTTCGTGTACTGGCCGCCGGGCACCTTAAGGCCGTACGCCTGCCAGGCACGCCGCGCCAGCGGCCAGTCCTGGAGGGCGGTGGCCGCGATGCCGACGTTCCACCAATCGGGTGCCCCGGTCTCCTTGTCGAGCAGCGCGACGGCGCGCAGCCCGGCGGCCCGCGCCTGCTCCCAGTCGTGGCGGAACTTGTGCAGCAGAGCCAGGTTGAACCAGGACTCCGACAGCCAGGGCTCCAGATCCGCCGCACGCGTGAGCAGCGCACCCGCGTCCTCGTACCGTCCGTCGCCGATCAGCGTGAACGCGCGGTCGGTGGCCTGCCGCCACGAGGCGGAGGGCCGATGCCGTACCTTCCCGAAGATCTTCACGATTCCCGCCTGCCGGTCGCTCGGGTCTGTCGCCCCGGACACCCTCTTGGACTCCTCTTCGCATCCAACCATGCCCGGTCGGACACTCGCTCCTTACCCATGGGTTACCCAGCCCGACCAGGGGTCAGACCACCGCGTGACAGGACGCGCGCGAGAGACTCCACCACCTCGGGCTGGTAGTCGTGGGCGGTGCGCAGGCGCAGCCGTTCCAGGGCGTCAAGTCCGGCAGCGGTCCCGCCGCTCGCACCGGTGAGGTCGTCGTACGCGTTGACGGCGCGGACGATGCGGGCCGCGAGCGGCTGTTCCCGGTACGGATCGGCCTGCCGCTCCACGACGACGGCGACCGCCGACGGGACGCCGGTCTGACGGACGACGGCCCCGCCGAGGAGCGCGATCCGGCGCTGCTCGGCGGCCGGCAGCGGGGCGGTGGCGCCGTCGGGCACGGGGTCGACGAGGGAGAGCTGGCCGATGTCGTGCATCAGCGCCGCGTGTTCGAGGACGGTCAGCTCGGCGCCGGAGAGTCCCAGCTCACGGCCGACGGCACGGCTCAGCTCCGCGACGCGGCGGGCGTGGCCCCGGCGGGTGTGCCCGGCGATCTCGGTGGCGCGGGCGAGGGAGGTGATGGTCTGGCCGTAGGTGGTGCGGACCGCCGCGTACCGCCGGTCGGACAGCTGGGTCAGCAGCAGCGGCACACAGAAGACGGGCAGCGCCCACGGCCCGGCGACGGCGACGCCCAGGGCCAGCAGCGCGGCGGTCGCGCGGACGGCCGAGCCGATGCCCGCCAGGGCGCGCAGTTCGTCGCGGAGCAGCGCGGCGTACGGCCGGCGGGTGCGGGCACGGCGGAGCAGCGCGGCGAGGACCGCGTCGCACCCGGCGGTCGCCGTCAGTAGGAGGAGGAGCAGAAGCACATGGGCAGGGCCCTCGCCGAGCCGTCCGCCCCACGCACCGGAGGCGGCGAACGGGCGGAAGCAGACGGCCACGAAGCCGACGGAGAGCACCAGGCGCGCCAGGTGGTCGCGCGCGGGGGCGTGGCCGGTCATCAGACGCGGTACGGCTCCGACGAGGAGCGCCGCGCCGACGACGGCGACGGTCTGGAGGACCCCGTGCTCGGCCGGGCGGCCCGCGTTCTGGCCGAGCAGGGCGTACGCGAGGGCCCCCGCCGTCCCGAGACCCGGTCCGGCGGGCACGGGGGCGCGGGGGCGTTCACGGTCGTGGTCACGGTCGCCGGGAGGGGCGCCCCGGTGGACGGCTTCGCCGACGGCGATGAGGACGCCGAAGGCGAGGGCGGTGCGGGGCTCGGCGAGTCCCTGCCGGAGGGTGTGCCCGAGGGCGATCCCGGCGAGCGCGAGGGCGGCGCCGTGGACGGCGGCGACGGTGAGGGAGGCGCGGGGCAGGGGGTTCATTCGTGGCCGCCGGAGGCGGTGGCGGGGCGTGGGGGCACGCGGGGGCGGGGTCCGTGGCGGTCGGAGGCCGCCGCGGTGGCGGGAGCGCTGCGCGGGCCGTGGGTGAAGCGGCGGGGCACTCCGCGAGCGCCGGACCCGCTCGCACGGCTCCGGTGACCCGCCGTGGCGCCGGACGAGTACGGACCGGATGTCGCGGACCGGGCGGCACGCGCCGTGCGGGCGCCGGTGCATCCCTGGCCGGCGTTCACCGGCGGCTGCCGGGCACGCCGGGCAAGCCGGGGTTCGGTGTCGGGCGGGGGTCGTGCGGGCGGCTCGGTGGCGGGACGTTTTTTCGCGGGGCGGTGAGGGCGTCCGCAGGGCCTGTGAGCAGCGCTTCGGCGGGGAGGGAAGGCGTCGCGGAGGGCCCGTCCGGCGCCCTCCGCGACGCGTCCGGCACCGGCGGCGGCACATCCGGCGTCCCCGCCCGGTCCTTCGCGCCCTCCCCGCCTGCCTCGTCCGCCCCGCCCTCCCCGCCTGCCTCGTCCGCCTTGTTCATCTCGCTCGCGCCGCCTGCCCCGGCTGCTCCGCGTGTCCCGCCCGTCCCGCCCGTCCCGCCCGTCCCGCCTGCCTCGTCCGCCTTGTCCATCTCGCTCGCGCCGCCTGCCCCGGCTGCTCCGCGTGTCCCGCCCGTCCCGCCCGTCCCGCCCGTCCCGCCTGTCTCGCCCGTCCCGCCCGTCCCGCCCGTCTTGCTCGTCTCGTCGGACGTGACCGCCGTCTGCCAGCCGTGCCGGTCCAGCGCCCGCACGAGCGCCCGCACCATCGCCGGGTCGAACTGTGTCCCCGCGCAGCGCCGCAGTTCCTCCACCGCCGTCGCCACCGGCCGGGCCCGCCGGTAGGTGCGGTGGGAGGTCATCGCGTCGAAGGCGTCGGCGACGGCGACCACCCGGGCGAACTCGGGGATGTCGGTCCCCGCGAGGCCGTACGGGTAGCCGCTGCCGTCGAGCCGTTCGTGGTGGTGCAGGATCGCCAGCCGGGCCTCTCCCAGGAAGGAGATGCCGCGCACGATCTCGTGGCCGTACTCGGGGTGCAGTTCGATGACCCGGCGCTCCTCCGGGGTCAGCGGCCCGTCCTTGCGCAACACCCGTGTGGGGACGCCGAGTTTGCCGACGTCGTGCAGAATCCCGGCGAACCGCAGTACTTCCAGACGCTCCCCCGCCATCCCCAGCTCACCGGCGATCATCGCCGACGCGCGCCCGACGCGTTCGCTGTGCCCGCGTGTGTAGCGGTCCTTGAGGTCGACGGCCTGGACGAGCGCCCTGATGGTCTGCTGATGGGCGGCGCGCTCGCGGTGGTACCGGGTGACGACCCAGCAGGAGACGTACATCGGCGGCAGCACGAGGAGCGCGCCGAGCGGACCGTACGGGCTGCGCCAGAGCACGGCCATCACCAGCCCGGCAAGCGCGTGCGCCCCGTACGGCGCGAGTGAGCGCGACAGCAGGCCGCGCCAGGCGGTGCGTACGGGGCGGCGCTCGGCGGTCACGAGGATGCCGCCGTCGAGCACGGTCAGGACGAGGCAGAAGGCGAGCGCGGCGGCCCCGGCGGGAAGCAGCGCGTACGGGAGGTCGGGAAGGCCGGAGAGACCCTGACCGGGGGCGCCGTGGCCGGGGTACTCGGCGCCTCCCAAGGAGGCCGGTCCGCCGAGGAGCCGGTGTGTCCCGGCCGCGGTCCAGGTGGCGAGGGCGAGTTGGGCCGCGCGCCAGACCCGGCGGACCCCGGCCGGCCGGTGCGCGACCTGGCCGCAGAGCCCGCCGGGGAGGGCCACGAGAGCGGCGGCGGCGGGCGGCAGCAGGAACGCGGCGGCGAGCAGCACGGGAAAGAACGACCCGGCGGCGACGGGCATGGAGCCGCGTACCGACGCACCCAGGACGCGGCAGCGGGCCGGCGCCTCGCAGAGCGCGTACAGCGCGCCGAGCAGCAGGACGACGGGCCAGAGGCCGCCCGGTCCCGCCAGGGAGCCGGGGTCCCCGCCGGAGCGCGGTCCGGGCGTCGCGAAGGCGGGAAGCACGCACGCGAGGGCGCCCAGCACCGCGCAGCAGATGTACGCGCGTGCCGCTCCCGGAATGGCGTTCACCTCGCGGTCACCCCCGCCCCTCGACCCCGCGCTCGACCCTCGGCACCGGCCTGAAACAAAGGGTCAGGCTAGCGAGTTGGGCGGCGGCTCAGGGGCGTACGGCGGTGGTTCGCACCATCGGGTGAAGTGGGAGTGCGGCGTACGTGGGGGCGCGCTGTTGAGTGCGCCTTTCGCGCCCCGCAGGTGTACAGCTCACTCGTCCGTGAGTCCGCAAGCTCCGTGAATCGGCGAGTGCGTGAGTCCGCGACGAACTGGCGGGGCGGGTGCGATCAGCGGGCGCCGCAGCCGCGGCGCCCGGCTACTCCTTGGTGCTGGTGGCCCGGTCCGACTCGACCGTCACGTCCTCGTCCGGCACGGCGTGACCCGCGCGCAGGAGATCGATGCGTCCCATGACCTTGGCCCGCAGGTCGGCCGGGACGTCGTCCTGCCCGCAGCACCGCTTGACCAGCTTCTTCACGGCCTGTTCGAGCCCGTACTTCTCCAGGCACGGCGAGCACTCGTCGAAGTGCTCCTCGAACTTGGTGCAGTCCTTGTCCGGCATCTCCCGGTCGAGGTACTCGTAGAGGTGGTCGAGAACTTCGGCGCAATCCGTCTCGTGCGGCTCTCCGCAACTCATGAGCCCGAGCCTTTCCGATCGTCCGACGACTCTCCGGCGCCGGCCGGGACGAGCCCGCGCTCGCGGGCGTAGTCCTCAAGCATGCCGCGCAGTTGACGCCGGCCCCGGTGCAGTCGCGACATCACCGTACCGATGGGTGTCCCCATGATGTCCGCGATCTCCTTGTACGCAAAGCCCTCGACATCGGCGAGATACACGGCGATGCGGAACTCCTCGGGAATCGCCTGGAGGGCCGACTTCACGTCGGAGTCGGGGAGGTGGTCGAGCGCCTGGGACTCGGCGGAGCGCAGACCTGTCGACATGTGCGACTCGGCGCGTGCCAGCTGCCAGTCCTCGATCTCCTCGGCGGCGCTGCGCTGGGGCTCGCGCTGCTTCTTGCGGTACGAGTTGATGAAGGTGTTGGTGAGGATGCGGTACATCCACGCCTTGAGGTTGGTTCCCTCACGGAATTGGTGGAAGGAGCCGTACGCCTTGGCGTAGGTCTCCTGCACGAGGTCCTCGGCATCGGCCGGGTTGCGCGTCATGCGCAGGGCGGCCGAATACATCTGGTCGAGATAGCCGAGTGCGTCCCGCTCGAAACGGGCGTTGCGCTCGGCGGCGGACTCTTCCCTGCGGCCGTCGTCGGTCCCTGTGTCGGTCCCAGTGACCGGACCCACCTCCTCCAACGCTGCGGCGGGCCCGAAGGCGGACCCGCTCGAATCGGAGAATAGTCGACCTTGTGCCGGGGCGGGCTTCGCGGCGGTCTCGGCCGACGACCGGGCCGTCGCGGTCCTCGGTGCGGAGAGGACCGTCCACTCCATCTCGGAGGCGCGCGACCGGCTGGTGCAGAGGGTCGAACCCATGCGACGGACTTCCTTTCCAGCTTCTGTGTACCGACATCCCCCACAACAGCCGTCACCGGCGACGCATTCCCGGGTGCCCGCGCACGCTCCGTCAGGGGGCCGACGGTGAGGCGTGGGGGGCTGCGCCGGGTCGCCAGCCGTGGTCGTCCGTCGTCGTCAGCGGGCCGACTGTGACCGGATCCACTGCCCGACGCCGTCCGTCAGGACGGTCAGGGCCTCGTCCTGGGTGAGCGCCGCCCTCTTGGGGAGGGCGAAGGAATGGTCGCCGTACGGCACCTCCAGCAACTCGTACGGTGCACCGAGGGGCCCGCGCGCGCCGCCGGGGAATTCGGCCGGCTTCCCGAAGGGGTCGTTCCCGCCCTGGACGACGAGGGTCGGTACCCCGGCCCCGAGCAGTTCGTCGGCGCGGGACTTCTCCGGCCGGCCGGGCGGGTGGAGCGGGAAGCTCAGTGCCAGTACGGCGTGGGCGCCCAGCTCCCGCGCCGTACGGCAGGCCACGCGCGCCCCGGCGCTGCGCCCGCCCGCGACGACGGGCAGGCCGGATTTCCCGAGGGCGGGCCACAGGGCCCGCCAGGCCGTGTCGAGGGTCTTCGGCGCGGGCGCGAGTCTTTTCCCGGCGACCCGCCACGGCTGCTCGACCAGCGCCACGGTGACCCCGAGCGCGGGCAGCGCCGCGGCGAGCGCACGGAGGTCGCGGGCCTCGACGCCGCCGCCGGCGCCGTGGCCGACGGCGAGCACGAGGCGGGCCGCCGTCTCCTCCTCAGGAGGGTGCCAGGTGATACGGGCGTCGCCCGCCGGGGTGTCGACGATCTCGCTCTGCATGAGTCCAAGGATCACACCGGACGGACACCGGGCCGGTAACCCCGAAGGGGAAGCCCGCGCCCGAAGCGAAAGCCCGCAGCGGATCGGACCCGACGAGGATCAGGGCCCGAAGGGGGTCAGAAGAGGGTGCCCTCCTCGGGCGCCGCCAGTTCCTCCAGCAGCTCCGGACCGTTGTTCCGTACGTTGCTGACCGCCGTCGTCACGGGATAGGCCCGCATCAGCCCCTCCGGCGGCGGCGCCAGCAGCTCGCGCAGTCCGTCCGGATCCGTACGCGCCGGATCCAGCCAGGCGTCCCAGCGCTCGGGCAGCAGCATCAGCGGCATCCGGGGGTGGATGTCGGACAGCGAGGCCGGGCCCTCGGCCGGGGCCACGCCGAGCGGGGCGGTCTCCGCCTCGGTCGTGATGACCGAGCAGGTCACCCACCAGGCGTTCGGGTGATCGTCGGGCAGGGTCCGGTCGCGCCAGAACTCGTACAGGCCCGCCAGGGCCATCACCGAGCCGTCGGCCGGGGTGACGAAGTACGGCTGTTTGCGTGGCCGCTTCTTCTTTCCCTGCTCCTCCAGCCGCCGCTCGTCCGGCGCGGTCACCCATTCGTAGTAACCGTCGGCCGGTATGAGACAGCGCCGTGAGGCGAAGGGGCCGCGGAAGGACGGCTTCTCGTGCACGGTCTCCGCGCGCGCGTTGATCATCCGGGCCCCGCCCTCGGGGGTCTTGGACCAGGAGGGCACGAGGCCCCACCGGAGCGTGCGGAGCTGTCGTACGGGGGCGGGGTCGTCGGCGCCCTTCACCGGGCGCTCCAGGACGACGTACACCTCTTTGGTAGGCGCCACGTTCCAGTCGGGCGGGAGGGGGTCCCCGTTCTCCGGAGGTTCCCACGCCTCGACCTCGAAGACCTCGGCGAGATCCTCCGGGGTCCGGCTCGCCGCGTACCGACCGCACATGCTGCACCACTCCTCCGCCGTGATCCGGCGCCTCGACGCGTGATCACGCTACCCACTCCGCGGTGACGCGCGCAGGGGGTCGGGGTATGCCGGGACGGGTGGCGGCGGCCGGGAGGGTGGGGCCGCCGCCACCCGAAGCCTGTCGGGGCCGGGGGTGCGTCCCGGCCCCGACAGGGACATGTGCCGGCTACGACTCCGCTCGGGTCAGCGGATGTTGACGTCGACGCAGGCGTAGAAGGCGTTCGCGGTGTCGAAGACGTTCCAGACGGCCAGGACCTTCTGGTTGCCGCGGATGCTGCCGAAGTTGACGTTGTGGCTGACCGACGCGCCGGGCTGGGCACCGCCGTCGTTGAACTCGGCGACCTTGGTGTTGCCGACGAAGTACTGCCAGGTGCTGGTGCGGTGCCGCGCCGTCAGCGTCCAGTTGAAGGTCTGGTTGGCGCTGATGTTGCTGCGCTGCCAGCCCTTGCTGTCGTTGCTCAGCTCGGAGAATCTGCCCACACCGCCGTGGCAGTTGGTCTGGCCCTTCGGGCCCTCGACGCTCTGCGGCTCCCACTTGATGTCGCCGCAGGAGACAACGCCGGTCTTGCACTGGTCCTGCCGGCTGGCGGGCGAGTTGATCCAGCCGTGCGCGGAGGCGGCCGGGGCGGGCAGGGTGACGGCGATGATCGGTGCCACCGCCGCGCTCAGGACGAGCGCGAGACGGGTTTTCTTGTGCATGACAACTCCTTCGTGGCGATGTCCGGACGGCCGACGCCGGCGACATGACCGGCTCCGACCTTGACGGACTCACTCGTGTGGGGAACTCGCGAAGGTGCACGAACAGTTGCATCGACAGCGGCAGAAGTCCGGTGACGGTCCGGTGGAGCACTGTCGCGGGGGCCTGGCCACTCCCATGTTCTACTAGGTCTAGACCATGGCAGCCGCTTTCGGGTGGCGTCAAGACTTGAACTGCCCTTGACCGCACGTGGCTTGAAACCCTCTAGGTCGTATGGGCGGGTCACGGCATGCGCGCAAGTGCCACACTGCGACGACGCACATCCTCCTAAGGAGTCGTCCGAGCGATGATCAGTACCGCCTCCCGCGCCCTCGCGGCCTCCTCGCCGGCCGAGCTGTGGGACCGCGTCTTCGGCACCCAGCCCGTCCCGGACGACTGGCTGGTGATAGCCACCGCCGTCGTGGCGCTCGCCGCCGTCGGCCCGCACCCGGTCTGGCGGGTCTCGCGCAACGCGGTCACCATCGCCCACGAGGGCGGCCACGGCCTCGTCGCCCTCCTCACCGGCCGCAGACTCGACGGCATCCGGCTGCACTCGGACACCTCGGGGCTCACCGTCAGCCGCGGCAGGCCCACCGGCATCGGCATGATCCTCACCGCGGCGGCCGGCTACACGGCGCCGTCCCTGCTGGGCCTCGGCGGCGCCTGGCTGCTCGCCGCGCACCACATCACCCTGCTGCTGTGGCTGGCCACGGCCCTGCTGCTGGCCATGCTGGTGATGATCCGCAACGCGTACGGCGCGCTGACCGTCGTCGTCACGGGCGCGGCCTTCCTGCTGATCTCGTGGCTGACCGGCCCCACCACCCAGGCCGCGTTCGCGTACGCCGCCGTCTGGTTCCTGCTGCTCGGCGGGGTACGGCCCGCCTTCGAGCTCCAGTCCAAGCGACGGCACGGCGGCGCCCCCGACTCCGACGCGGACCAGCTCTCCCGGCTGACGCACGTACCGGCGGTGCTGTGGCTGTTCCTCTTCCACGCCGTCTCGCTGTGCTCGCTGATCGGCGGCGGCACCTGGCTGCTGGGCCTGTGACGCACGGCGGGGACCCGGCGCTCACCCGGTCGGCGTCCGGTGGGGCGGCCGGGACTCATGGGCCGCCGGCGACGCGCACGGACCCCCGAACCGGTGCCGCGTCCTCATACCACCTCATTATTACGCCCTGATTTCCCCGTATTTGATCGAGATCAGGCTCGTTGAGCAGCCACTAAAGTGAAGAGCATGACCGAAAGCGCCGTGCACCCTGCCCTCTGGCCCGCCCCCCACGCGAGCGGAGCCGTCGAAGCGACGGTGACCGTGCCCGGCTCGAAATCGGTCACCAACCGCGGCCTCGTCCTCGCCGCGCTGGCCGCCGAGCCGGGCTGGCTGCGCCGCCCCCTGCGCTCCCGGGACACCCTCCTGATGGCGGACGCCCTGCGCGCGATGGGCGTCGGCATCGAGGAGACGGTCTCCTCCAGCTCCGCCGCCGCGGGCTCCATGACCCCGGTGGGCGCCGGGGGCGGCGCCCCGTACACCGGCGAGGCCTGGCGGATCTTCCCCAACGGCCTGCACGGCCCGGCCACGGTCGACGTCGGCAACGCCGGCACGGTCATGCGCTTCCTGCCGCCCGTCGCGGCCCTCGCCGACGGCCCCGTCCACTTCGACGGCGACCCGCGCTCCTACGTACGCCCGCTGCACGGCGTCATCGACGCCCTGCGCGCGCTCGGCGCCCGGGTCGACGACGAGTCCCGCGGTTCGCTCCCGCTGACCGTGCACGGCGGCGGCGCGCTGGACGGCGGCGCCGTCGAGATCGACGCCTCCGCGTCGTCGCAGTTCGTGTCCGCGCTGCTGCTCTCCGGCCCGCGCTTCAACCAGGGCGTCGAGGTACGGCACGTGGGCGCCACCCTCCCGTCCCTCCCGCACATCCGGATGACCGTCGACATGCTGCGCCGGGTCGGCGCCCAGGTCGACGAGCCGGAGACGGGCGGCGAGCCGAACGTCTGGCGGGTCTCCCCCAGCGCGGTGCTCGGCCGGGACCTGACCGTGGAGCCGGACCTGTCCAACGCCCAGCCGTTCCTCGCCGCCGCCCTGGTGACCGGCGGCCGGGTGACCGTACGGGACTGGCCCTCGCGCACCACGCAGCCCGGCGACGTACTGCGCCGCATCTTCACCGAAATGGGCGGTTCCTGCGAACTGACGCCCCACGGGCTGACGTTCACCGGAGGCGGCCGGGTCCACGGCATCGACATCGACCTCGGCGAGGTCGGCGAACTCACCCCCGGCATCGCCGCCGTCGCGGCCCTCGCGGACGGCCCCTCGACCCTGCGCGGCGTCGCCCATCTGCGGCTCCACGAGACGGACCGGCTGGCCGCCCTCACCAAGGAGATCAACGAACTGGGCGGTGACGTCACCGAGACCGCCGACGGTCTCCACATCCGCCCGCGCCCGCTGCACGGCGGTGTCTTCCACACGTACGACGACCACCGCATGGCCACGGCCGGGTCGGTCATCGGTCTCGTGATCGAGGGCGTGGAGATCGAGAACGTCGCGACGACCTCCAAGACACTGCCCGACTTCCCGCAGATGTGGACCGAGATGCTCGCGGGAGCGGGAGCCTGACGCGATGCGCCGCTACGGCAAGAACCCGGACGAGGACGACATCCGCAGCCGCCCCAACCCCAAGGGCAACCGGCCGCGCACCAACATCCGCCCCAAGCACGAGGACGCGGCGGAGGGCATGGTCCTCACCGTCGATCGCGGCCGGCTCACCTGTCTGGTCGGCGACACCGTCGTCCTCGCGATGAAGGCCCGGGAACTGGGCCGCAAGGCCGCCGTGGTGGGCGACCGGGTGATGCTCGTCGGCGACCTCACCGGCAAGAAGGACACGCTGGCGCGCATCGTACGGATCGAGAAGCGCCGCTCCGTACTGAGGCGCACGGCGGACGACGACGACCCCTTCGAGCGCGTGATCGTCGCCAACGCCGACCAGCTCGCCGTCGTCACCGCCCTCGCCGACCCGGAGCCCCGGCCCCGGCTGATCGACCGCTGTCTGGTCGCGGCGTTCGACGCCGGGCTCGAACCGCTGCTGATCCTCACCAAGTCCGACCTCGCCCCGGCGGACGAACTGCTGGACACCTACCGGCCGCTGGGCATCGGCTACGTGGTCACCCGGCGGGACGAACTGGCCACCGGCGAGGCCGCCGACCGGGTGCGTGAGGCGCTCGAAGGCCGCACGACCGCCTTCGTCGGGCACTCCGGCGTCGGCAAGACGACGCTGGTCAACGCGCTCGTACCGGACGACCGCCGCCGGACGACCGGTCAGGTCAACGCGGTCACCGGGCGCGGCCGGCACACCACCACCTCCGCGCTGGCACTGCCTCTTGAGAAGGCCGACGGCTGGGTGATCGACACACCCGGTATCCGTTCCTTCGGGCTGAACCACGTCGACCCCTCGCGGGTCATCCTCGCCTTCCCGGATCTCGTGCCGGGGACGGAGGGCTGCCCGCGCGGGTGCGGCCACGACGAACCGGACTGCGCGCTGGACGCCTGGGTCGCCGAGGGCCACGCCGATCCCTCGCGGCTCGACTCGCTGCGCCGGCTGCTCTCCACCCGGGAGCGGCGCGAGGGCGACTGATCGCGGGATGTCTGCCGCCTCCACGCCCGGTCGAGCACATAAAACCGGCCCCTCCCTGGCAAGGTCTGACAAGACACCGCAAGGCATGTCGAAACGCGCGGTCAGGGATGCGGGAGGCACAGGACGATGGCGTGGCTGCTGGTCGTGGTCGCGGGGCTGCTGGAGACGGGCTTCGCCGTCTGTCTCAAGCTCTCGCACGGATTCACCCGGCTCTGGCCGACCATCGCGTTCGCGGCCTTCGCGCTGGCGAGTTTCGGTCTGCTGACCCTCTCTCTCAAGAAGCTCGACGTCGGGCCGGCGTACGCGGTGTGGACGGGAATCGGCGCGGCCGGTACGGCGATCTACGGGATGATCTTCCTGGACGATCTCGTCTCCGCGCTGAAGATCGTCTCGATCTCCCTGGTCATCGTCGGAGTCATCGGCCTTCAGCTCTCGGGCTCGCAGCACTGACCGCACCGCCGCCTCCGCCGCCGTTGGCGGGCCCGGCGACGGCGGCGCGCACCAGGCGGCCCACGGACTCGCCGTCCGGTGCCACGACGTGGGCGAGGGCGAGACGTACGGCCAGCTCGCAGCGGAAGGCCAGCTCGGCGGAGTCGTCCTTCGTACGGAGGACGGGCTCGGCCCTGCGGTGCGGCGGGGTGCGCGCCGGATCCGTACGCGCGGAATCGGCCCGCGCCTGCTCGGTCCGTACGTGCTCGGCCCGCGCCTGATCGACACGGGCCTGATCGACACGGGCCTGGTCCACGCGCGGCCGTCGCAGCCGCCCGGCCGGTACACGCCCCGGCTCCGCACGGGGCGGGGACGCGGGCTCCGGGCGCCCCCGCCGGTCGCCCCGCGACGGGTCCAGCGCGACCACGGCTCTGTTCCGCACCGCCGTCACCAGGTCCGCCGGGGCGGGCGGCCCGGCATCCGCGCGGCGCTGGGCGGGCGCCCCGCCCGGGGCGGCCGAGGGGCGTACGGGACGCGGCGCCGGGTGACGCTCGGTCCAGCCGTCCGTGAGCAGGGCCCGCAGCAGCGGCCTGGAGCGTGCCTCGGAGACCGTCCACTCGGCCACCGACACCAGCCGGTCGACCGGGTCCGCGGGCTCGGCCAGCAGCCGCTCGACGCCGTGCAGATACAGATCCGCCTCGCGCCGCACCAGCGCGCGGGCGAGACCGTCCTTGCTGCCGAACTCGTTGTAGAGGGTCTGCCGGGAGACTCCGGCGGACGACGCGACGTCGACCATCCTGACGGCGGACCAGGGCTGGTCCGTGACCGCCGCGAGGGCGGAATTGAGTAGGGCTTCACGCGCTGTAGGCATCATTGCCTCCCGGGCCGATCGGCTCCGCACTCAGAGTTGACGCAGGCTCGCACGCTGTCAAGGGTCCGCGGCGGCCGTCCCGCTCCCCGGCCGCCCGTAGCCCGATCTCGGACGCGGTCGATACTGTGACGACCATGCCCGATTACCACGATGATCTGCGACTCGCCCATGTCCTGGCGGACGCGGCCGACGCCGCGACGATGGACCGGTTCAAGGCTCTCGACCTGAAGGTCGAGACGAAACCGGACATGACCCCGGTGACCGAGGCCGACAAGACGGCCGAGGAGCAGATCCGCGGCAATCTCCAGCGTGCGCGGCCCCGGGACGCGGTGCTGGGCGAGGAGTACGGCATCGAGGGAACCGGCCCGCGCCGCTGGGTGATCGACCCGATCGACGGCACCAAGAACTACGTACGCGGTGTGCCCGTGTGGGCGACGCTGATCTCCCTGATGGTGGCCGGCGAGGGCGGTTTCGAGCCGGTGGTCGGTGTGGTGTCGGCGCCCGCGCTGGCGCGGCGCTGGTGGGCGGCCAAGGGCGGCGGCGCGTACACCGGCCGCAGCCTCTCGTCGGCGAGCCGGCTGCACGTGTCACAGGTCTCGCGCGTCGAGGACGCCTCGTTCGCGTACGCGTCGCTGACGGGCTGGGAGGAGCAGGGCCGGCTCGACGGGTTCCTGGATCTGACCCGGGTCTGCTGGCGTACGCGCGGGTACGGCGATTTCTGGCCGTACATGATGGTCGCCGAGGGGTCGGTGGACATGTGCGCGGAGCCGGAGCTGTCGCTGTGGGACATGGCGGCGCCGTCGATCGTCGTCCAGGAGGCGGGCGGGCGGTTCACCGGTCTGGACGGCCGTCCGGGACCGCACAGCGGGAACGCGGCGGCGTCGAACGGGCTGCTGCACGAGGAACTGCTCGGCTATCTGAACCAGCGCTACTGACGGTCCCGCCGACCGGACGATGCCGTCCTGGCAAGTTCTGTTGCCTGGACACTCGGCCATTCGGGGGAATCGGAGTCGTTGGCGCGCCTGGGGCGTGCGACGTCGATCACCGCACGCCGGGTTCCTCACCTCACCCGCCCCCTTGTTGCGTCACGGCGGGGGTGCCACTCTGAAAGTCCCCCCACTTGTGAACTTGTGAATCCGTTCTCCAGCAGAGGGACCGGTTCACCGAGGAGGTGGCTCCACCCCATGCTCGTCCGTGACGCCATGAGCACGGTGGTCCTCACCATCGGGCCCACCCACACACTCCGCCAGTCCGCGCAACTGATGGCGGAGCGCCGTATCGGTGCGGCCGTCGTGCTGGACACCGACACCTGCGGACTCGGGATCATCACCGAGCGCGACATCCTGATCTCGATCGGCAGCGGGCAGGATCCCGAGGTCGAACTCGCCGGCACCCACACGACCACCGACGTCGTCTTCGCCTCACCGGTCTGGACGCTGGAGGAGGCGGCCCAGGCGATGACGCACGGCGGCTTTCGCCATCTGATCGTCTGCGACGACCGGGAGCCGGTCGGCATCGTGTCGGTACGCGACATCATCCGCTGCTGGGCCCCGGCCAAGCGGCGGCCGGCGGCGCTGACCGGCTGAGGCCGGTCTGGGCCGCCGTTGCGGCCGGGCCGCTCCGGGCCGCGTACGGGCCGACCGGGCCGACCGGTCGATCCGGGTCCCGCGTTCCTGCCGGGCGGAAGCCGATCCCGCGCAGGGTCCGATCCGCCGGTCCGGCCGGCCGGACTCCGCCCGGACCGGCACCCGCACGGCGGGCCGCGAGTGCTGGCGCTGACTGCCGGGAAAAACGATGGAGGCCGGGTCCGTCCCGGAACCCGGCCTCCACCTCATTCGGCGAGGGCCGTCAGCCGCGCAGGGCCTGGACCGCGGTGTCGAGCCGCTTGCCGAAGTCTCCGTCCGCCCGACGGAAGTTGGTGACCGCCCGCTCGGCGATGTCGTCGCGCGAGACCTTGGAGATGAACTGGGCGAGGTTGTCGATCAGCCGTGCCTTCTCGTCCTCCGACATCAGCCGGTAGAGATTCCCGGCCTGCACGAAGTCGTTGTCCTCGGCGTGACTGGGGGCCTCCGTGCTGCCGGTGGCGCCCGCGACGGGCAGGGGCTCCCAGAGGGGCCGGTCGGTCTGGAACGGGCCGCCGAAGCTGTTCGGTTCGTAGTTCTTGGCGCCCTTGTGCCTGCCGTCGTACAGGAAACCGTCCCGGCTGTTCGTACGCGCCTCGGTGGCGTGCGGACGGTTCACCGGCAGATGGTCGGCGTTGACACCGACGCGGTAGCGGTGGGCGTCGCCGTACGCGAACAGACGGCCCTGGAGCATCTTGTCCGGCGAGGGGCCGATCCCCGGCACGAAGTGCGCCGGGCTGAAGACCGACTGCTCGACCTCGGCGAAGATGTTCTCCGGGTTGCGGTTCAGCTCCAGCCTGCCGATCTCGACCGGCGGGTAGTCCTCGTGCGGCCAGACCTTGGTCAGGTCGAACGGGTTGAAGCGGTACGTGGCCGCCTCCGCCGCCGGCATCACCTGGACCTGCACCGTCCAGGACGGGAAGTCACCGCGCTCGATGGACTCGCGCAGGTCACGCTGGTGGCTGTCGGGGTCCACCCCGGAGAGCCGGTTCGCCTCGTCGGTGGTGAGGTTCTTGATGCCCTGGTCGGTCTTGAAGTGGTACTTGACCCAGAAGACCTCGCCGGCCGCGTTGTTCCACTGGTAGGTGTGGGACCCGTACCCGTTCATGTGGCGCAGCGTGGCGGGGATGCCCCGGTCGCCGAAGAGCCAGGTCACCTGGTGCGTCGACTCGGGGCTCAGCCCCCAGAAGTCCCAGACGTTGTCGGCCTCCTGGCTGCCGGTGTACGGGTCGCGCTTCTGGGTGTGGATGAAGTCGGGGAACTTGATGGCGTCCTTGATGAAGAACACCGGGGTGTTGTTGCCGACGAGGTCGTAATTGCCGTCCTCGGTGTAGAACTTCAGCGCGAAGCCGCGCGGGTCGCGCACCGCGTCGGCCGAGCCGAGGTTGCCCGCGACGGTCGAGAAGCGCAGGAACGTCTCGGTCTGCTTGCCGATCTCGGAGAGGAACGCCGCCCTCGTCCACCGCGACACGTCGCGGGTGACCGTGAAGGTGCCGTACGCGCCGGCGCCCCGGGCGTGCACGACGCGCTCGGGGACGCGCTCGCGGTTGAAGTGGGCCAGCTTCTCCAGAAGGGCCTGGTCCTGCACCAGCACAGGGCCGCCGACGCCCGCCGTCTCGCTGTTCTGGTTGTCGGCGACCGGCGCGCCGGCCTCCGTGGTGAGCGGTCCCTGCGTCACGTACGCCTCCTGCGTCATCGTCTGCCCGATCCGTCCCCCGGCGAATGCCTGCCACGATCCTACGGTGGACTTTGTCTAAGTCAAGCAAGAGTCCAACTCGACACTCGTTCAGGATCTAGGGACCCTCACTGTTAAGCTGACCCTCATGAGTGACCTGTTGGAACGACTTCGCGAACGCGGCTGGCGGATGACCGCCCAGCGCCGTGTGGTGGCAGAGGTCCTCGACGGGGACCACGTGCATCTCACGGCCGACGAGGTGCACGCGCGTGCCGTCGCGCGACTGCCCGAGATCTCCCGGGCGACGGTCTACAACACCCTGGGCGAGATGGTGACCCTCGGCGAGGTCATCGAGGTGTCGACGGACCGCCGCGCCAAGCGGTACGACCCGAACGCCCACCGGCCCCACCACCACCTGGTCTGCGCGCGGTGCGGCACGATCCGCGACGTGCACCCGACCGGCGACCCGCTCGCCGACCTGCCCGCGGCGGAGCGTTTCGGCTTCTCGGTCTCGGACGTGGAAGTGACGTACCGGGGCACCTGCCCCACCTGCGCCGCGGCCTGACTCCCGGCAACGACGTTCCGGACGTCCCGCTCGACCCCGCGCCCGCCCCATGACCCGAACACGACGAAGGCCCGGATCCTTGACCGGATCCGGGCCTTCGTTCTCTGCGAGTAGCGGGGACAGGATTTGAACCTGCGACCTCTGGGTTATGAGCCCAGCGAGCTACCGAGCTGCTCCACCCCGCGTCGGTGAACCTGACATTACGTGACCCCGTCGACCAGCGCAAATCCGTTTCGGCGGGGGCAGGACACCCGCCCAGCACCTCACGCGGGGCACCGGGGAGGTGACCCCGCACGACACGGGTCCTCCGCCTCGTGACGGGCTGGCGGCCGCACCCGCCGGGCTCCCCCGGCCCACGAACGCCGACGAGCCGACCAGCGACCGGCGAGCGGGCACCGGGCACCGGGCACCGGGCACCGGCAGCCGATGTCAGACCCCGCCGCCCGGGGCCGCCCGGTGATCGCCGCTCACGCGGTCAGCTCCTGGTGCAGCGCCTCGCGCAGCCGCGCCGCGCGCTCCGTCACCTCGGACGGACCCAGCTCCACCGCGCGGGCGCACCAGTGCTGGCCCTCGGCCAGCTCACCGCGCCGGGCGGCCAGCAGCGCCAGGCGCAGCGCGGCGCGCCCGTGGCCCGCCTGCGCCGCGCGGGACCACCAGAGCGCCGCCTCGCGCTCGCTGCCCTCGCGGGCCAGCAGGAGTCCCAGGTTGAAGGCGCCGTTGCGGCTGCCCGCCTCCGCCGCCTCCCGGTACCAGCGCGCCGCGTCCGTCATGTCGCCCCGCCCCGCCGCGAGCATCCCGACGCGCACCTGGGCACGGCGGTGGCCGTGCTCGGCGGCCCGCTCGTACCACTGCTCGCACTCGGTCTTGGCCGGCTGGCCCTGGCCGAGCGCCGGAGCGCCGGGCGGGGGCTGCCGGGCGTCCAGCAGGGTGGCCAGCCGGAAGGCCGCCTCCGTACTGCCGCCGCCGGCCGCGCACCGCAGGTGCCGCTCCGCCGCCTGCTCGTCGCCGTCCCTGAGGCACGCGATGCCGACCTGGAGGGCCGCCTCGGTGTGCCCGGCCGCCGCCGCCCGCTCGTACCAGAGGAGGGCGGCGCGGTCGTCGTCGCGGCCCGCGTGCAGGATGCCCAGGTTGAACGCGGCGTCGACGCTGCCCGCCTCGGCCGCCTTGGAGAACCACGGTTCGGCGCCGGTCGGGTCGTCGGCCTGGAGGAGCAGCACGGCGAGCGCGTTGGCCGCCTCGCGGTGGCCCGCGTACGCGGCCCGGCGGTACCACTGCTCGGCCTGGACGGTGCGGTCCTGGGCCGCGCAGAGCAGCCCGAGGTTGTACGCACCGTTGACGTCTCCCGCGTCCATCGCGGCGCGGTACCAGCGCTCGGCGGTCTGCTGTTCGCCGCGCGCAGCGTGCAGCGCCCCGAGCGCGTTGGCGGCGTTGCCGTCGCCGTCCTGCGCGGCCCGCAGCCACCAGACGGCGGCGCTCTCCTCGTCACCGGCGTCGCGCAGCAGGAAGCCGAGGGCGCAGGCGGCACGCGCCTCACCGTCCTCGGCGGACGTCAGATACCAGCGTCCCGCCTCCTTCAGCTCGCCGCGGCTCTCCAGGATCGCGCCCAGGTGCAGCGCGGCCCGCCGGTGGCCGCGCGCCGCCGCCTGCCGGTACCACTGGGCGGCCTCCGCGAGGAGCGACTGGCCCGCGTCGGCGTCGGGCCCGGGACCCGTACCGCCGTTGCCCCCCGCGCCCTTGCGCGCGCCGGTCTGCGCGCCGGGGCCCGCGCCCCGGCCCGTGGTCACGCCCTTGACCGCGACGACCGCGCGGGCACTGTGGCCGGTACGCGCGGACTGCCGGGCGCGCCGCTCCAGCGCCCGTGCGAGGCGGTACGAGGCTTCCCGGTGCCCCTGCTCGGCGGCGGCCCTCAGCCACCGCTCGGAGCCGACGTCGCTGCGGTGTTCCAGCAGGTCGGCGAGGGCGTACGCGCCCAGCGCGTGCCCCTGTTCGGCGGACTGGCGCAGCCAGTACTCGGCGGCGGGCTCGTCGCCCTGCTCGCGGTAGTACCGGCCCAGCGCGTGCGCGGCGGCGGCGGACCCGGCGACGGCGGCGACGCGCCACCAGCCCGACGCCTCCTCGGGGTAGCCGCGCTGATGGAGGAGAACGCCCAGGTTGTTGGCCGCAGCGCGGTCGCCCTCGGCGGTGGCCGCGCGCAGATAGGTCTCGGCGGCGTCGAGATCGCCCCGGCGCAGCAGCAGCGAGCCGAGCACGCTCATGGACGCGACGTCACCGGCGTCGGCGGCCCGCCGGTGGCGCGCCTCGGTCTCGGCGTCGGCGTTCCCCGTCGGGCCGTCGGCATTCGCGGCACCGGTCGCGTCCCCGGAATTCTCCGCGTCGGCCGCACTCTTCGCCCGTGGCTGCACAAACCACCCCGTCTCCAACAGAGTTGCCCTGTCCCCCATAAAGTCCATCGTTGCACCACCTGTTACCCGCGTACACCCGGTACAGCGCGGCCAGCAAGGTCACTTCAGCGTTTTGTCGACATGCCCACAGAGAGACAACTCAAACTCTTCTCACGCCAACTCCCGCCGCTCACCCTCCACTTCACCCGACGGACGGTCACGGACCGACCACGAACAGACACCGACATGGCGCAGCACGCGACAGAGGCCCGGATCCTGATCGGATCCGGGCCTCTGTCTTTCGAGTAGCGGGGACAGGATTTGAACCTGCGACCTCTGGGTTATGAGCCCAGCGAGCTACCGAGCTGCTCCACCCCGCGTCGTTGTGTCCCAACCGTACCACGACGCGGGGTGGTTGCTGATCAGCTCGGGTCCTCGCCCCCGTCCGCCGGGGCCTCGGCCGGCGGCGCCGGGGTGGTGGCCTTCTCCGCCGCCGCGGCCCGCTCCAGGGCGTCCTGGAGGGCCTCCTGGGCCTTTCCGTACGCGACCCAGTCCTGCTTCGCGAGGGCCGCCTCACCGTCCGTGTACGCCTTCTGGGCGTCGGCGATGGCCTTCGTGAGCGCGGCGTCGCCGGTGGCCGGCGGCGTCGTGGTGTCACCGTCGCCCGGCGGTGTCGTCTCCGGTGGCGGTTCGGCGCCGTCCACTCCGAACACCGCGTTCAGCGCCTCGGAGAGACTGTCCTTGAAGACCGGCTTGCCTCCGTAGGAGACGGCGACCTTCTTCAGCAGCGGATAGTTCGCGCTGCCGCCGCGCGCGTACACCGGTTCGATGTAGAGGAAACCGCCGCCGAGCGGGACCGTCAGGAGATTGCCGTACTCGATGTCCGAGTCGGTGCCTCTCATGTCCCGGACGAACGTGGCGACTTCGGGTACACCGTTCAGCTCGCTCTGCACCTGTTGGGGTCCCTGGACCGTGGAGGTCACTCTCAGGACCCGGATCGTGCCGTAGTCGTCGCTGTTGGCGTCGGCGTCCACCGCCATGAACGCCCCCAGATTGGGGCGGCCGTTGGGGGTGAAGGTCGTCGTCAGCGAGAACTTCTGCCCGGACTGTCCCGGCATCTTCAGGCTCAGGTAGTACGGCGGGACCGCGCTGTTGTCCTTGTTCGTCGGGTCGTCGGGCACCTGCCACGCGTCGGAGCCGCTGTAGAACTGGGCGGCGTCCGTGACGTGGTAGCGGGTGAGCAGCTCGCGCTGGACCTTGAACATGTCCTGCGGGTAACGCAGATGGGCCAGCAGGTCCGGCTTGATCTCCGTCTTGGGCTTCACCGTGTCCGGGAACGCCTTCATCCAGGTCTTAAGGACCGGATCCTCGGTGTCCCACTGGTACAGCTCGACAGAGCCGTCGTACGCGTCGACGGTCGCCTTCACCGAGTTGCGGATGTAGTTGACCTGGTTCTGCTGTGCGACGACCGCGCGCTGGTTGTTGGTCAGCGAGTCGGCGGTGGTGTCGCCCAGCGTCGTACGGGAGGCGTACGGGTAGCCGTTCGTCGTGGTGTAGGCGTCGACGATCCACTTGATCTTGTTGTCGACCACGGCCGGGTAGGCGTCGCCGTCGATGGTCAGCCAGGGTGCGACCGCCTCGACGCGCTCCTTGGGCGTGCGGTTGTAGAGGATCCGCGAACCCTCGCCGATGGCGCCCGAGTAGACCATCTGCGGCTCGTTGAACGCCACGGCGTACGCCGCGCGGTTCACCGGGTTGGAGAGGTCGACACCGCTGTCGCCCTTGTAGCTGGTGGTCTTCTCGCCGTTCTTCTCGTAGTCGAGCTCCTTCTGCGGGCCGCCCACGATCGAGTACTGCTGGGTCTTCTCGCCGTAGTAGATCCGCTGCTCGTACTCGCCGAGCTGGCCGGTGGTCGGCAGCCCGGACTCCGTGAAGTCGGGCGCGCCCACCGTGCCGTCGTTCTCGTCGGTGACCGTCCCCGTGCCCTTGGACGCGATCGCTCCGTACCCATGGGTGTAGGTGAAGTGGTCGTTGATCCAGTTGCGCTTGGGGATACCGGCGATGTTCAGTTCGCGCAGACCGATGACCGTGTCCTGCGGCTTCTTGTCCGGGCCGAGGTAGCGGTCGACGTCCAGCGTGTCCGGGAACTGGTAGTACTTGCGCTCCTGCTGGAGCTGCTGGAAGGCGGGCGACACGACGTTCGGGTCGACCAGCCGGTAGCTGGCGGCCGAGTCGGCCTCCTCGCGCTGCTGCGACTTCTGCGCGGGGTCGCCCTTGCCGGAGTAGTCCGTCACGTCGGCGTCGTCGATCCCGTAGGCGGCCCGTGTGGCATCGATGTTCTTCTCGATGTACGGGGCTTCCTTGGCCTGCTCGTTGGGCTGGACCTGGAACTTCTGCACGATGGCCGGGTAGAGGCCGCCGATCAGGATCGCGGACAGCACCATCAGACCGAAGCCGATCACCGGCAGCTGCCAGGTACGGCGCCAGAGCGTCGCGAAGAACAGCACGGCGCAGATGGCGGCGATGCAGAACAGGATCGTCTTCGCCGGGAGATAGGCGTTGGCGTCGACGTACCGCAGACCCGTCCAGTTGCCGGTGGCCTTGAAATCACTCGACTTGACCGCGAGCCCGTACCGGTCGAGCCAGTACGCCACGGCCTTGAGTGAGACGAACAGACCGAGCAGCACGGAGAGATGACCGGTCGCCGCGCCTGTCGCACGCGCGCCGGGGCTGGTGACGCGCAGCCCTCCGTACAGATAGTGCGTCAGCGCGGACGCGATCAGCGCCAGGATCACGGCGGCGAAGCCGAATCCGAGCATGAAGCGGTACCAGGGCAGGTCGAACGCGTAGAACTGCACGTCCATGTGGAACTGCGGGTCCTTCTGACCGAAGGGCACGCCGTTGACCCACATCAGCCAAGTGCGCCACTGACCGGCGGCCGACGCGCCGGCGATCAGCCCGACCAGCGCGGTGATCCCGGCCAGCACCCACTTCTTGTACGGGGCGATGCCCATCCGGTAACGATCGAGACTCTGCTGCTCCAGCGACATCGCGCTCAGCGGCGGACGGAGCCGGTGCGCCAGCCAGATGTTGACGCCGACGGCCGCCGCCATCAGCAGACCGAAGACCGCGAACAGGCCGATCTTCGTCCAGAGGGTGGTGGTGAAAACGGACGAATAATGCACCGAGCGATACCAGAGCCAGTCGGTCCAGAACCCCGCGAACATGACGAACATCATGGCCAGCACAGCCAGGATGCCCAGTGTCATGAGCAGGGTCCGGGCACGTCTGGACGGCCGGCCCACTCTGATCCGTGGCCCGGTCGGGCCTCCGCCGCGGTCCGGCATCTGGAAAGCCAACGTGCGCACCTCGAAGTTCGCGGTCGTGTGAAAACAACTGAATCGGCGACTGTAAACGGGCCCCGGCGATCGTAGGGCCCACTCATGCAACTTACTGAGGCTTTACCTAGTTCCCGCAGGGGGGTCGGAAGGAGGCAGGATGTTGGCCATGTCCAACCTTTCCTCCTCCTCTTCCTCCGCGTCCTCGTCCGACGGGCCCCGCCCGGCGTCGGGCCCGGTCGCCTCGACCCCCATCACCCGCGCGGTGCTGGAGATCGACGAGTACGCCTCCGGCCTGGGCTGGGACCAGCCGGCCAGACTCTTCGCCCTTGTCGACACCGCCCGGCTGCGCGCCGACGAGCCCGAGCTGGCCGGCCAGCTCGGGCTGGACGACGACGCGACACCCGCCCCGCTCACCCCCGTCGAGCAGGACGAGATCCCGGCGGGCACACCGCTGGACGAGTTCCTCGCCACGATCGCCTGGCCCGGGGCGGTGGCGGGCTGCGCGATCACGGTGGAGCGTCTGATGCTGCCGCCGTCCGCCGAGGCGTCGGTGCCCGACGACCTGGACGAGTCCGCGCTGGTGGACTGGGTCGCCGCGCATCCGGACCGGCAGGAGGTACGGATGACCGTCGCCGTACTGCGTGACGGGACGCGCGACTCGGCGCTGCGGCTGCGCGAGAAGGACTCACCGACGCAGGTGCTGACCGGCGCCGGCCTGGTGCCGGGGCTGGCCGAGGCGCTGGCCGCCACCTTCGAGGCGTAGGACCTCGTACGGCCGGAGCACTGCCCGAACATCTGCCGGAGCGCTGCCCGACCTCTGCCCGACCACACGGAGCACTGACGAGACACGTCCGGACGGGCCGCACCCGCGGCCCGTCCGGACGTGCGAGAACGTGGCGTCAGCAGCCGGGCGGCGACGATCCGCAGCGCCAGGGGCAGCCCGCCGACCGTCCAGGTCAGCCGGTGGAGCAGCTCGGCAGACCGGCCGTGTCGCCGCTCCTGATCTTCCCCAGGGACGCCGTCGCGTCCTTGATGTTCTTCACCCGCACCAGGGTCAGGCCGTCGGGGATGTCGGAGGCCGCCGCGGCGCAGTTCTCGTCCGGCGTCAGGAAGTACCGAGCGCCCGCGTCCCGCGCGCCGACGAGCTTCATCCCGATCCCGCCGATCGGTCCGACCTTGCCGTTGTCGTCTATCGTGCCGGTCCCGGCGACGAACCTGCCGCCCGTGAGATCACCGGGGGTGATCTTGTCGACGATCCCGAGGGCGAACATCAGACCGGCGCTCGGACCGCCCACGTCGGCCAGCTTGATGTCGATCTCGAACGGGAAGGTGTGGTCCGTCCCGGCCTGGATGCCGACAATGGCGCGGTCGTCGCCCTCGTCCGACGGCACCGTTCTGATCGTGACCCGCTCGCTGCCCTCGGGCTCCTTGCCGGCCTTCTCGGCGGCCTGGGCGACCTTGGCGGGGACGATGGTGAAGACGACGTCCTCGCCCGGCCGGTGCTCGGTGACGATCTCGGCGACGTCCGGCGGCGCGGTGACCGTCTTTCCGTCCACCGCCTTGATCACGTCACCGGCGTGCAGCGTGCCCTCGGAGGGGCTGTCCTTGACCACAGCGGAGACCACGACCCGTGAGGTGACGGGGATGTTCTCCACCATCAGGGCGGCGACCTTGGCGCTCTCCTGGGACTGGCTGAACTCCTCGGCGTTCTCCTGGGTGGACTGCTCCTCCGTCTTGCCGTCCGGATAGAGCGTGTTGTGCGGCACCACGATGTTGTCGTGCGACAGCCAGCCGTGGACCGACTCGACCAGATTCATCCGGTAGTCCGCGCCCGTGACCCTGACGGTCGTCATGTTGAGATGACCGGTCGTGGGATAGGTCTTGCGACCGGAGATGTGGAGCACCGGCTCGCCGTTCGCCTTGCCGAGCGTGTTCACCGTCGGACCGGGGCTCATCTCCGCGTACGGGACCGGGATGAACACTCCCGCGCAGAGCAGCGCGATGAGGACGAGGGTGGAGGCGAGCATCGTCGCGGTGCGGCGTGGCATGGAACGACAGTACGGTAAGGGTCTGTCGGAGCACCCCCGGGGCCGGTCCGTACGGGGGCGTGGGCGCCCCGGCGGGCATCCGCCGGACGGGCGGGGTCGACCGGGCGGTGCGGGTGGCTCAGGCGGCGTCCGTCGGGGCGGGAGTGGGCTTCGCCATCGCGTCCCGGAAGCGTGCGTAGCCGGCCAGTTCGGCGACATCTCCGATGGTTCGGTTCCTTGAGGCCCAGCCTCCCCATATCGCCGCGCCGACGGCGGCGAAGAACGGAATCAGCAACCAGGCGAGCGCGGCCATCCGTACCTCCTTACCCCTTGTGTATGAACCCGATGTGTGTGTACGAACCGAGTGATCAGCAGATTAGTCATCCGCTGCTTCAACGCTCCGCGCAGGGGTGCGGTTACGCAAATCGGGCCACATGGGAACAGAGGGCGACACGTCGGGTGCCGACAGGGCTTCGGGCGGGTGCCGAACGGGCTCAGCAGGCGCCGACCCACTCCTCCGTACCGTCGGAGAAGGTCTGATGTTTCCAGATCGGTACCTCGCGCTTGAGGTCGTCGATCAACTGCCGGCAGGCGTCGAACGCCTCCGCGCGGTGCGGGCAGGACACGGCGACCACGACCGCGAGGTCTCCGACGGCGAGGTCGCCCACCCGGTGGACGGCCGCCAGCGCGCGGACGGGGAAGGCGGCGGCCACCTTCTCGGCGACCCGGCGCAGCTCGGCCTCGGCGGTCGGGTGGCAGGAGTAGCCGAGGGCGTCGACATCGGCGCCCCCGTCGTGGTTGCGGACCGCTCCGACGAACAGGGCGGTGCCTCCCGCCGCGTCGTCGCCGACCGCCCGGAAGACCTCGTCCACGGACAGCGGGGTCTCGCGGATCGCCACCAGCCGGACTGGGTGTCGCGCCGCCCGCTCGCCCGGGTGGGCCGCGGTGCGGGCCGTTCGGGTGTCCGCCACCTTCGTGCGCTGTGCCTCGATGCCTGCCATACGGTCCATCGTGCCGTACGGCACGAGCGCCGCGGAGTGGTGCCTTCCCGTACCCGCTGTTCGGTGCCCGCCCGCGCCACCGCCTCCTGGAGAGGTCGGCGACAGGACGGGGGTCCGGGGAGCGCTTGCCGCCCGTCAGAGGCGGCGGCGCGCCTTGCGGGCCCGGCGCACCACCGCGGCCGCGCCGAGCAGGGCGACCGTCGCGCCGGCGGCACCGGCGGCCGTGGCGTCCTTGCGGCCGAGCCGCCGGCCAGCGACGGTGTGACGGCCCGCGACCTCTTCGAGGAGCGCGCCGAGGACTTCCTCGTTGGTCCAGCGGGGCCGCCAGCCCGCGTCGTGGAGCCGGCCGACGCTGACCACCCAGGGGTGCATCGTGTACGCGAGGTCGCCCGCCGGGGACGGGGTGAGGCCGATCCGGTGCAGCCGGGCGGCGGCGCCCAGGGCGACGGCGGAGGGCAGCTCCATACGGCGGATGCCGCTCAGCTCCTCGATCTCCTCCTGTTCGAGCCAGCCGTCGCAGCCGACGGCCAGCTCGCCCTCGACCTTTTCGAGCGCCGCGTACTCCAGGGCGCTCACCAGGTCGTCCACATGGCAGAACTGCCAGGTGGGCCGGGACCCGGCGACGACCAACAGCCGGGGTGACTCGAAGTAGCGGGTCAGGGCGGTGTCGGTGCCGCCGACAAGGACGGCGGGGCGTACGACGGTGACGTTCAGGCCGGGGTGCGCGCGGGGCGCGCGGCGGGCGAGCCGTTCCATCTCCAGGAGGTCGCCGACGCCCGTGGCCTCGGCGGTGGCGCGCAGCTCCGCGTCCTCCGACAGCGGGACGTCGTTGTCGGGCAGGGCCCCGTAGACCATGGCCGACGTGCACAGGACGACACGGTGCACCCCGGCGGCGGCGGCCGCGGTGAGCACCGTCTGGGTGCCGCGGACGTTGTAGGCCGTACGGGCGGCCGCGTCCCGCTCCAGGTCCAGGTCGAGCGCCAGGTGCACCACCACGTCCGCGCCGCGCAGCTTCTCCGCGATGGCCGGATCCCGTACGTCGAGGATGTGCCATCGCGCCTCCGGCACCTCGCCGCGGCGTTCGTCGATGGCGATGACCTGCTTGATCTCACCGGACGCCACGAGGCGCCGGGTGAGCAGGTCGCCGACGCCCGAGGCGGCTCCGGTGACCGCCACGACGGGACCGCGCGACGGGGTCGGGGCCGAGCGGTTTCGCGCTCCGCGAACCTGTGGATCTGGGGAACTCACCGGGCGTCTCCAGCGGTTGTCTTCAGTACGGACGTGTATGACACGTACGTACCAGGTGGCGTCCATCCTGCCGCAGGCCGAGCGTTGGCGGAGCACCGAGCCCGGATGCGGCCTCGGATGTCTACGCTGGTGGTGTCGGGCAGTCGCCGCCGGCAGGAGTGCCGGCGGCCCAACGAGCCGAGGAAACCCGTGAGTGACACCCCATTCGGATTCGGCCTTCCGCCGGAGGAGCCAGAGGACGGCGACGGCAAGAAGAACGACCCCGCCGGAGGTGGTCAGGGCGGCGGCCGGAGCGGTGGCGGCAACCCCTT
Source organism: Streptomyces sp. NBC_01498 (assembly GCF_036327775.1). Classification (NCBI taxonomy): domain Bacteria; kingdom Bacillati; phylum Actinomycetota; class Actinomycetes; order Kitasatosporales; family Streptomycetaceae; genus Streptomyces; species Streptomyces sp. NBC_01498. The sequence continues at coordinate 2,208,546 of NZ_CP109598.1, forward strand.
CTCGGGCTTCGGCCTGCCGGGCGGCGGCGCGGGCGGGGACAACCCGCTCGCCGCGATGTTCGGCTCGATGAACCCGGGCGACCTCGGTGCGGCCTTCCAGCAGCTGGGCCAGATGCTCAGCTACGACGGCGGTCCCGTGAACTGGGACATGGCCAAGCAGATCGCCCGCCAGACGGTCTCCCGGGGCACCCCCGACGGCACCAAGGACGCGAGCGTGGGCCCCGGCGAGCGGACGGCTGTCGAAGAGGCCGTACGGCTGGCGGACGTATGGCTCGACGCCGTGACGTCCCTGCCGTCCGGCGCCGGATCGACCGTGGCCTGGAGCCGCGCCGAGTGGGTCGAGGCGACCCTGCCGGCGTGGCAGCAGCTGGTCGACCCGGTGGCCGAGCGGGTCGGCGCCGCCATGGGCGACGTGCTGCCCGAGGAGATGCAGGCCATGGCCGGGCCGCTGATCGGCATGATGCGCTCCATGGGAGGCGCCATGTTCGGGCAGCAGATCGGGCAGGCCGTGGGCGCGCTGGCGGGCGAGGTGGTCGGCTCGACCGACATCGGTCTGCCGCTGGGCCCGGCCGGCAAGGCCGCGCTGCTCCCGCTGAACATCGCCGCCTTCGGCAAGGACCTCGGCATCCCGCAGGACGAGGTGCGGCTGTATCTGGCGCTGCGCGAGGCTGCCCACCAGCGGCTCTTCGCCCATGTGCCGTGGCTGCGGTCCCATCTGTTCGGCGCGGTCGAGGGGTACGCGCGCGGCATCAAGGTCGACTCGTCCAAGCTGGAGGACGCCGTCAGCCAGCTCGACCCGTCCAACCCCGAGCAGCTTCAGGAAGCACTCCAGCAGGGCATGTTCCAGCCGGAGGACACGGCCGAGCAGAAGGCCGCCCTGGCCCGTCTGGAGACGGCGCTGGCGCTGGTCGAGGGCTGGGTGGACGCGGTGGTCCACGAGGCGGCCAGGACCAGGCTCAGCTCGGCGGACGCGCTGCGTGAGACGCTGCGCAGGCGCCGCGCGTCGGGCGGTCCGGCCGAGCAGACCTTCGCCACCCTCATCGGCCTCCAGCTGCGCCCCAGGCGCCTGCGGGACGCCGCCCGGCTCTGGGCCTCGCTGACGGACGCGCGGGGCGTGGACGGCCGCGACGGGCTCTGGGCGCACCCCGACATGCTGCCGACGGCCTCGGACCTGGACGACCCGGACGGCTTCGTGCACCACGAGCACGCGGACTTCTCCGAGCTGGACAAGTTGCTCGGCGAGGCGGCGGACGGCGGGACGAAGCCCGCGGGACGGACCGGCGGGGCCGGGGACGGGACCGACGGGACGGCCGAGGGAAAGGCCGACGGGACGGGCGACGGGAAGGCGGAGGACGGCGACCGGGGCGAGGACGACCCGGGCACGGGCGAGGACAAGGGCGACAGCGCGAAGTGAACCTGCACGACGACACCGTCCGCGTACTGAAGAGGTACGAGGGCCAGCCGGAGCTGCGCGAGATCTATCTGGCACACCTGGCGGCCCACCCGGACGGCATGTGGAAAGCCTGTGGGGCCGGGCATGTCACCGCGAGCGCCCTGGTGATCGACCCCGAACGGGGCCGGGTCCTGCTGACCCTTCACAAGAAGCTCGGCATGTGGCTCCAGATGGGCGGCCACTGCGAGCCGGCCGACGGGTCGCTGGCCGCCGCCGCGCTGCGGGAGGCCACGGAGGAGTCCGGGATTCCCGGACTGACGCTGCTGCCGGGTGGTCCCGTACAGCTCGACCGGCACGCGATTCCGGCGCCCTGCCACTGGCATCTGGACGTCCAGTACGCGGCGTCGGCGCCGCCCGGGGCGGTGGAGGCGATCAGCGAGGAGTCGCTGGACCTGCGCTGGTTCGAGTACGACGAGGTGGCGGGGGTCGCCGACGGGTCGGTCGTACGGCTGCTGGCCCGTACCCGCGCCGCGCTCTCCGAGCGGGTTCCCGGCTGACGGTCACGACCGTGTGCGACGGGGCGGCCTCTTCAGGAGGCCGCCCCGTCGCGTAGGGAACGCGGGTGCGGCGATCCGGTTCCGCCCGGCGGAGCGGGTCCCCGCGATCCCCGCGGACAGGACCGGGTGATCCGGGTGCCCAGGCCGGGTCCGCGAAGACCCGCCCTCGGGAGAGGTCTTCGCGGACCGGGCCTGATCAGGGCGACAGACCCTAGTTCCAGACGTTGTTCTGGTTCTGCCCGTGCGCGCCCTGCTGGCCCGCGCCGTACTGCGCGCGCAGACCCTGCCCGATGTCCGCGTGCTGCGGCGGCATGACCTCGCTGGGCTGGACGAGGGCGAAGCCCTGGCCGAGGAAGCTGAGCTCCCAGCCCTCCCCCGTGCTGCCCCGCCGGCGCCGGACCCCCGAGGAGTGCGTCTGCGCCTGCATCTGCACCCGCAGCGCGGAGGACCACGCCACGATCGCGTCGGCGTCGACGTTCACGTACGTGTCGGGCGTCACGTGCATCATCAGCGGCTGTCCCGAGGTCATCAGGGCGACCTTGCCCCGGCCCGAGATGTTGAGCTGGTACTTGCCGGAGCCGGAGATGCCGTACTGGCTGTCCACCGCGATGACCTCGGTGTGCAGCGTGGAGTCGAGCGCCAGCACATAGGCGCTGTCGACGGTCATGCCCTCCTGCTCGACGTCCACGACATGCACGTACTGCGCCAGGTTGGCGAAGTAGACGGTGCCCTGTCCCGAGCAGCGCATCAGGTCCAGCCCCTCGCCGGTGCGCGCGCGGGAACGCCGCCGCCCCCCGGGCTGGTACTCGCCGTCGAAGTCGACGAGTCCCTGGTAGGCGACCATCGCGCCCTTGCGGGCGAGGACGTCGTCCTGGCCGGTGAGCGCGACCCGCAGGAGCTGCGGGTTCTGCACGACATAGCGTTCCTGGGACTGCGTCTCCGCGAGTCCGAAAAGCGGGCTCTGCATGGTGCTTCCCTCCCCCTCAGCCCCGGACCCGCAGGCGGTCGGTGCTGTCCTCGCTCGGTTGTACGACGACGATGCCCTGGCCCGAGAAGGCCATCTGGAACGCCTCTCCGCTGCCCCGTCCGATCAGCGACGAGGCCTTGAAGCTGCGCTTGCCCTTGACCTTGAGCGCGGGCGACCAGGCCACGAGGGCGTCGGGGTCGACGTACGTCTCGTCCTCGCCCCGGCCGCAGTCGACCACGATCGGTGTGCCGCGGGAGGTCAGCGCGACCCAGCCGACCCCGGAGACCGTCACGTTCCACAGGCCCTGGCCGGCGAACTTCGCCAGGCCCTTGACCCGCTCGACGCCCCACTGGAGGTGCGCGTCGAAGGCCAGCAGGTTGGTGCCGTTGACCGAGAGGGCGTCGTTGTTGAGGTTGACGACGACGACGTCGGCGCCGTAGTCGGCCAGGTAGAGCAGGCCGTCACCGGCGCACTTCATGACCGGGGTGCCCTCGCCCGCCACCCACTGGCCGGCGATCTGGCGTACGGCGGGCGGGTTGGGCTCGTACTGGACGAAGCCCTCGTAGGCGATCATCGAGCCGGTGCGCGCGTACAGGTCCTGCCCGCTGGTCATGGCGACCTTGAGCATGGAACGGCCGTGATTCTCCATCCGGGCCGTGACGGGGGTCGGGGCGAAGCCCGCGAGTTGCTGGTTCATGTGAAGGGCTCCCTCAGACCTCGTACGGCTGGACGACGATGAAGTTGCCGGGGGCTCCCCGGAACTGGAGATTCACGGTCTCCCCGCTGTGCCCCGGATACGCGTTGCGGCGCAGCCGGACCTGGCTGGAGAGGATCACCTGGGAGGCGGCCGACCAGGCGACGACGGCGTTGGCGTCGGCGAACGTCGTGGGCGTCACCGGCAGCACGACCGGGACGCCGTGGGTCTTCACGACGACGGTGCCGGTGCCCTGGAACTGCATGGTGAACAGGGCGCCGCCGGGGATGCCGTGGCCCTCGATACGGCGAACCTCGTACTGAAGGGCCTCGTCGAAGGCGAGCACGTTCTCCGCGGAGACGCAGATGGCGTCACCCTGGAGCTCGATGGGGTGCAGATGCGCGCCCTCCTCGGCGAGGAACACCTGGCCGCGCCCGGTGCAGCGCATCAGCTGCATCTCCTGGCCGGTCGCGTTGCCGACGATGCGGCCCGCGAATCCGGCGCTCTTGTAGCCGAAGTCGACCTTCCCCTGGTACATGACCATGCTGCCCTGGCGGGCCAGCACGGGTGCGTCGCCCTTGCCGAGGTCGACCCGCATGAGCTGCTGGTTCTGCGGGGTCCAGCGCTGGCCGGTGGGGGCCTCGCGGTAGGGCTGGAGCGCTGCCTGGAGCCCTGGGCCGGTCTGGGGCACGGCCGGGGTCGGCGCGGCGGGGGTGTGGCCTCCGTACGGAGGCGGCGCCGGCTGACCGTACGGCGCGGGCGCGCCCGGCGGCTGTCCCTGACCGGGGAACTGGCCGGGGGCATGACCGGGAGCCTGGCCCGGGATCTGGCCGAACTGCGGCTGCTGCGGGGGTCCCGGCGGACCCGGCGGCTGGCCGTACGGAGCGGGGGGCGGTGCGAGCGGCGCGGCGAGGGTCGGGGCGCCGTGCACCGGCTGCGGCTCGGGCGCGGGGGTCCCCGGCGGTGCGCCGAAGGACGGCGGGGGCGCCGGGGCCTGGGGTGCGGGCGGGGCCCCGAAGGACGGCGCGGGGGCCGCGGGCGGTGGGGCGAACGACGGCACGGCGGCGCTCGCGGGCGGCGCGGCTGCGGGGGGCTCCTCCTCGGCGACCTCGCCGCCGAAGTTCCTGAGCAGCGCGTCGAGACCGCCGTCGAAGCCCTGGCCGACGGCGGCGAACCGCCAGACGTCCTTGAAATAGAAGTCCCCGAGCATCAGCGCGCGTTCGGTGCTGAATTCGGAGCCGTCGAACGCGTACCGGACGACCTCTTCGCCACCCGCGACGATCCGTATGTAGCCGGGACCCACCTGGGACATCTGTCCGGCGCCGTCGACGGTGGCCGTGAACGAGAGCCGCCGGACGGCGGCGGGAACGCGGTCGAGCGTGACGCGGAACGATTCGGTGTCGCCGGACTGCGCGCCGAGCAACTGGATTGATTCCTCAGGAGACTTCGGCTGATTGAAGAAGATGAAATACCGGTCGTCCGAGAGCTGTTCATTGGCGTCGAGGCCGAAACAGCTGATGTCGAACGTCAGGCCGGGCCCCGCGATCTGCACACCTACGTACAGATCCGTCCCCGGCGTGAGGTCACTGACCTTGGCCTTGTGGCCGCGTTGGAATTCCCTCGCCATACGTAACGACCGTCCCCCATCCCGAACTGAACACGTCGCGTCAGGCTAACGGCTGGGTGCGACATTGAGCCAAGCCGGTACACATTCGGTACACGATCACCGAAGGGCCGCGATCACTGTCCGGGGGCGTCGGGGAGATGCGGCAGCCGCTCGGCGGCGACGACCCCTTCGAGATAGCCGCGGGCCCGTTCGGTGCGGGGGTACGCCTCCAGCAGCTCCCAGAAGCGGGGGCCGTGGCCGGGCACGAGGAGATGGGCGAGTTCGTGCACGAGCACGTAGTCGACGACGTACTCGGGCATGCCCTGGAGCCGGTGGGACAGGCGGATGCTGGCCTCGGCCGGGGTGCAGGAGCCCCAGCGGGTGTTCTGGTTCGTGACCCAGCGGACGGAGGCGGGGCGGGCCCGGCCCTCGAAGTACTGGTCGGAGAGGTGCTTGGCGCGCGCCGTCAGGTCGTTGTCACCCAGGACGCGCTTGCTCTCCTGGGCGGCGAGCTTGTCGAGCATCACGGTCACCCACCGCTGCTCCTCGGCCTCCGACATGCGGGCCGGGATGAGCACGATGGTGCGGTCGCCCTCGCGGTACGCGGAGACCGTCCTGTTGCGCCGGGCGCTTCTGCGGACCTCGACGGCGCTCGTCGCGGGGCCGCGCTGCGCACGGCCGGTCACGCCGGTCTCCTGGTTTCCCGCGCGCTCCGGTGGGGATTCCTGGGCGACGGGCGGGGAAGGGTCGACGGACACAGGTCGACGTTACCCGCTGTCCGTGCGGGAAGTCCCGTCGCGGGAACCAATTGATCTTGATCCACTCCATGCACCCGTCATTTGAACGGCTAATTCCCCACGCCTGTGGATAACTCTCCGCAGCTCTCACCGGTTCCCTGCATTCTGGAATCGGATCGCACATCAGGCATCACGGGGGAGACGAATATGCATCCAATGGTGAAGCCCGCCCTGCGCCGGGCCTGGCGGGAGCGGCAGACGGTCCAGTTCGGAATCACTCCCGCGCACGCGGTGGTGGTGGGTCCGGTCGATACGGCCACGGGCAGCTTTCTGGACCTGCTCGACGGCACCCGGGGGCTGGAGCTGCTGCGGGACGAGGCGCGGGGGATGGGGTTGCCGGAGGGCCGGGCGGACGCGCTGGTGGACCGGCTGGCGGCGGCCGGGCTGCTGGACGACAGCACGGCGGGGGGACGGGCCGCCCAGGCGTTGCGGAGCCGGAAGGTCGAGCTGGACCGGTTGCGGGCGGATCTGGCGTCGCTGTCCGTCACACATCGTGAGCCGGGGGCGGCGATGGAGCGGCTGGCGGCGCGGCGCACCATGCGGGTCCAGGTGCGCGGGGCCGGCCGGGTGGGGGCGGTGATCGCGTCCGGGCTCTCGGCCGCGGGGGTGGGCCAGGTGGATGTGCTGGAGGGCGGGCTCACCGAGGCGTGGGACGTGGCGCCGGGCGGGCTGCCGGTGGAGTCGGTGGGTGAGCGCAGGGACGTGGCGGCCCGGCAGCTGGTGCGGCGCTCGGCTCCGGGCAGATCCGGCAGGGCGGCATCGCCGGGAGCGGTGTGGGCGGCGGGTGACGGGGCCCCGTCCGGTCGTGGCCATCGGGGGGAACCGATGGACGAGGCCGGCCCGGCTGGTGCGGGTGGGGCGGACGCGGGGGACCCCGATGACACCGACCGGTGGGGCGGGCGGGCGGTGGCCGGGCGTTCCGACCATGCCGATGTGCGGGCGGCGACGGCGAGCGGGAGCGGGGCGGGGCTGTCGCTGGTGATCGTCGCCCCCCGGGACGGGCTGGCGGCGTACGCGCCGGATCCGGTGTCCGCGCAACGCTGGATCGGCACCGGGACCCCGCATCTCTACGCGGGAGTCGTGGAGGCCACGGGGGTGGTGGGCCCCTTGGTGCTGCCGGGAGGTACCGCGTGCGCGGGGTGTGTGCACGAGGAGCGGACCGGCCGGGAGCCGGGGTGGCCGCTGATGCTGGCCCAGTGGCGGTCGGGCCGCCGGGCGTCGGTCACCCCGGCCTGTGACCTGGGGCTCGCGACGACGGTGGCCGGTCTCGCCGTCGCCCACGCGCTGTCCTTCCTGGACGGGGAGCTGCCGGCGAGTACCGGCGCGCGCTGGGAGATCACCCAGCCCCTGCTCGAATGGCGTGCGGAGCGGATCAGGCCGTGTCCGGGCTGCCCGTGCGGGGCGGCCGGACAGCCGGGGCGCGAGGGTATGACCCCTGCGGACGCGCCGCACGACACAATGGTGGGGTAATCGCCGTACGCGGCTCGGCTGTCTGGGATTTGGAGGGGCGCATGTCTGATCTTCCCCGGAAGGCGGTCACCCGAACTGCCAAGTTGGCCGCGCTGCCACTGGGCTTCGCCGGTCGTGCCACCTGGGGCCTGGGCAAGCGGATCGGCGGAATGTCCGCGGAGATCGTGGGCCGGGAGCTCCAGCAGCGCACGGCGGACCAGCTCTTCAAGGTGCTCGGTGAGCTGAAGGGCGGTGCCATGAAGTTCGGGCAGGCGCTGTCCGTCTTCGAGTCGGCACTGCCGGAGGAGGTGGCGGGCCCCTATCGGGCGGCGCTCACCAAGCTTCAGGAGGCGGCCCCTCCGATGCCGACGAGCACGGTGCACAAGGTGCTGGCGGAGCGGCTGGGCGAGGAGTGGCGCGAGCTGTTCCTGGAGTTCGAGGAGAAGCCGTCGGCCGCCGCCTCGATCGGCCAGGTGCACCGGGCGGTGTGGCACGACGGGCGGGACGTGGCCGTGAAGGTCCAGTACCCGGGTGCCGGGGAGGCGCTCCTGTCGGACCTGACGCAGCTGAGCCGGTTCGCCCGGCTGCTGGGGCCGCTGGTGCCGGGCATGGACGTCAAGCCCCTGATCACGGAGTTGCGTGACCGGGTCTCGGAGGAGCTGGACTACGAGCTGGAGGCGCGGGCCCAGCGTGAGCACGCGGTGGAGTTCGCGGACGATCCCGACGTGGTGGTGCCCGACGTGGTGCACCAGAGCGAGCAGGTGCTGGTCACGGAGTGGATCGACGGCATGCCGCTGGCCGATGTGATCACGGACGGCACCGAGGAGCAGCGCGACCGGGCGGGTCAGTTGCTGGCGCGTTTCCTCTTCTCGGGTCCGGCCCGGACGGGGCTGCTGCACGCGGATCCGCATCCGGGGAACTTCCGGTTGCTGCCGCCCGCCGGTGCCGGGGAGGAAGGGATGGCGGCCGAGGGTGAACTGCGGCTCGGCGTGCTGGACTTCGGCACCGTGGACCGGCTGCCGGGCGGGCTGCCCGAGACGATCGGCGAGTCGCTGCGGCTGACGCTGGAGCGCGACGCGGAGACGGTGTACGAGCTGCTGCGCACGGAAGGGTTCGTCAAGGAGTCCATCGCCCTCGACCCGGAAGCGGTGCTGGAGTATCTGCTGCCGATCATCGAGCCGGCGGAGGCGGAGGAATTCACGTTCACCCGGGGCTGGATGCGCACGCAGGCGGCCCGGATCGCCGATCCGCGTTCTCCGGCGCACCAGTTGGGGAAGCAGTTGAATCTGCCGCCCTCCTATCTGCTGATACACCGCGTCACGCTGAGCACGATCGGGGTGCTGTGCCAGCTGAACGCCACGGTGCGGCTGCGCGAGGAGTTGGAGGAGTGGCTCCCGGGCTTCCTGGTGGAAGAACCGGTGGCGGAGGAAGCCGTCGCGGAGGAGCCGGTGGCGGTGGAACCCGTCGCGGATGAAGCGGCGTCCGGGGCGACGGCGGGGATTCCGGCCGGGATCCCGGCTCAGGACAAGGCCCACGTCAAGCCCGGTAAGAAGGCCCGGAAGAAGACCGGCAAGAAGGCCCAGGACGAGGTGGACTCGGGCGCGGGCGCCTGAGACGGCGACCGGTCCGCCGGTGAACGCGCCTCGGGGGCCGGTCCGTGAGGACCGGCCCCCGAGGCGGAGGGTTTCCGGGATTCAGCTGTGTTGTAGCGCCCGGCCGGTGGGGGTCAGTGCATGACCGCCAGGGCCAGCGCGCGGCGGGCGCGCAACGACACGCGCTCGGCGCGGCGCTGCATCCGCCGCGCGGCGACCAGGCGCACGGCCCGGCGTTCCGCGTCGGCTTCACGCAGGCGCTCGCTCATATGCGCGCGTGCCATGGCTTCTGGGATGAGTTGCATCTCGCGGGTCCTGTTCTGGCGCGAGTCGCTCGCGCCGGTGGTACTGACGGCTGAGGTGGCGGAGCCGGACGGCTCATGCAGGGAAGAGGTCATGGGGGCCAGCTTCTTGGGATCGTGCGTGTGGGGGCGGTCGACGGTGCCGGTGATGTTCATGCCGCGACCGGGTTCTTGCGCGGACGGCCGCGGGGCCGCTTGCGGGCGACGACCACACCCTGGATGAACAGCTCGCCACCCCAGACACCCCAGGGCTCACGCCGCTCCTTGGCGCCGGCGAGGCATGCCTCCATCAGCGGGCAGGTGCGGCAGAGGGACTTGGCGTACTCGACGTCCTCCGGGGACTCCGCGAAGAAGACCTCCGGGTCGTAGGCGCGGCAGGGAACGGGGACGCCGAGGTTCTCGATGGCGTCGTCGAGCGCGGTGAGCGCGGTGAGGGGGGTCAAGGTGGAGTCCTCCGTGGCGCAGGGCGGGGTGATCGTTTCGGAAGGCGGTACGGACGGGGCGTGCGCTTCGAGTTGCACGGCGGTGTCTTCCTCGTCTGTTCGGTCCGGCCTGTTGGCCGGTTGTCGGCTGGTACCGGGTGGTTCGTCTCCCGAGGCCCCTTCGTTCCGTCCGTCCCGTTCGGGACAAACAGAAGGGCCGCGGATCCCGGGTGGGGTTCCGCGGCCCTGAAGGCGCCGGCCTGATCATGAATCAGGCTGGATCACTCCAGGGTTCAGGCCCACGGATGGCCCACATCGTGTGGTGCTGCTTGGTCTGCTTCTTCGATTCGGCACCGGCCGCCGCCACGGCATAGGCGGTGGCCTCTGTCGCTGCTGCTTCTGCCGCCAGTGCCTTGATCGGTCGCTCATTGCCGCCCGTGGCAGGAACAGCCACGGGGTTGATCCGGCCGGCGCGGACGCCGGACAGACCGGTGGCGAAGAACGTGGATCCATCACTGGCGAGCAGTCCGGCACGCAGCACGGCGAGAGTGCAGACAGAGGCGATCGGAAGATCGGTCATTTTGGCGGTGCTGACGGAGCGGCTGTTGATGCTGATCACTGGAATCGCCTCCTCTCGGCGTGTCGAAATCCGGATACCACTTCGGACAAGTAGAGCACGGGAACAGGGCCTCGGAGAAGCCTGCTGTCCCGGTGGTTAAGAACCTATGGTGATTCGCGGGGCGCGCGCAAACTATTTTCCCGACGAGTTTTCGTCAGCTCTCCGCGTCCTCCCCAGCAGGCTCGTCACCTGCGCAGATGGCCAGAACATCGGCTCCGAACCGCTCCAGCTTGCGCCCGCCGACACCCGAGATCCTGGACAGCTCGCCGTCGTCGCCCGGCACCGCCTCGGCGATCGCCATCAGCGTCTTGTCGGTGAACACGCAGTAGGCGGGCTGGCCCAACTGCCGGGCCTGGTCGGAGCGCCACTCGCGCAGCCGCTCGTACAGCCCCTCGTCCATGTCCGAGGGGCAGCCCTCGCAGCGCATCAGCTTCATCTCGCCCGCGTCCGTGAGCGTCGTGCCGCAGACACGGCACAGCACGGGGCCGCGCCGCTTGCGCCTGCCGCCGCGCTCCGCCGCGCCGCCCGCCGCCGCGCCCGGTGTCCCCGGCGCGGCGGAGCCGGGCCGCAGTCCGGCGAGGAAGCGGGTGGGACGCCGGGAGGCCCGGCCACCGGGGGCCCGGGAGAGCGCCCAGGAGAGGGAGATGTGCAGCCGGGCGCGAGTGACCCCCACGTAGAGGAGCCGGCGCTCCTCCTCGACCTGTTCGTCGGTCTTGGCGTAGGTGATCGGCATCATGCCCTCGGTCAGGCCGACCAGGAACACGGCGTCCCACTCCAGGCCCTTGGCCGCGTGGAGCGAGGCGAGGGTGACCCCCTGGACGGTCGGGGCGTGCTGGGCGGCGGCGCGCTCGTCCAGTTCCGTCACGAGATGGGCCAGGGTCGCCTCCGGCCTGGCCCGGACGAAGTCCTCGGCCAGCCGGACGAGCGCGGCCAGCGACTCCCAGCGGTCCCGCACCGCGCCGGAGCCGGTGGGGGGGTCGGTGGTCCAGCCCTTGGTGGAGAGCACGGCCCGCACCTGGGACGGCAGGTCGACGATGTCGTCCAGCAGGGCGTCGTTGTCGCCGAAGCGGGCCGCGCCGCGCAGGGCGGCGCCCGCCTCCCGTACCTCCTGGCGCTCGAAGAACCGCTCGGCGCCGCGCAGTTGGTAGGGCACACCGGCGTCGGCGAGGGCCTGTTCGTAGACCTCGGACTGGGCGTTGATCCGGTACAGCACCGCGATCTCACCGGCCGGGACGCCTGCGGCGATCAGGTCGCGGATCCGGTGGGCGGTGCCCTCGGCCTCGGCGGGCTCGTCCGCGTACTCCGTGTAGGCGGGCTCGGGGCCGGCGTCGCGCTGCGAGATCAGTTCCAGCCGGTGTTCGGCGGCGCGGCCCCTGGCTTGATTCAGCAGGCCGTTGGCCAGGTGCACGACCTGGGGGGTGGAGCGGTAGTCACGGACGAGCTTGACCATCGTCGCGTCCGGGTGGCGGGTACGGAAGTTCAGCAGATGGTCCGGGGTGGCGCCGGTGAAGGAGTAGATGGTCTGGCTGGCGTCGCCGACCACGCAGAGGTTCTCCCGGTCGCCCATCCAGAGATCGAGGAGCCGCTGCTGGAGCGGGCTGACGTCCTGGTACTCGTCCACCACGAAGTGCTGGTACTGACCGCGGATCTGCTGGGCGATGTCGTGGCGGTCCTGGAGGATGCCGACGGTGAGCAGCAGGACGTCCTCGAAGTCGATCACCGACCTGTCCCGTTTCAGCTGCTCGTACATCGCGTAGACCTGGCCGATTTCCGCCGGGTCGCGGGGGGCGTCGCGGTGGGACTTGGCGACGGCGGCCGGATAGTCGGCGGGCACGGTCTGGGTGACCTTCGCCCATTCGATCTCGCCGGTGACGTCCCGCAGTTCGTTGCGGTCGAGCCGGATGCGGCAGCGCGCCGCCGACTCGGCGACCAGCTGGATCTTGCGCTCCAGCAGCCGGGGCATCTCGCCCCCGACCGCCTTGGGCCAGAAGTACTGGAGCTGGCGCAGCGCCGCCGAGTGGAACGTCCGCGCCTGGACCCCGCCCGCGCCGAGCTGGCGCAGCCGGCCGCGCATCTCCCCCGCCGCCCGGTTGGTGAAGGTGACGGCGAGGACGCTGGCGGGCTGGAGGATCCCGGCCCGCACGCCGTACGCGATGCGGTGCGTGATCGCGCGGGTCTTGCCCGTACCGGCACCGGCCAGCACGCACACCGGCCCGTGCAGTGCCGTCGCGACCTGGCGCTGCTCGGGATCGAGTCCGTCGAGCACCGCGTCGGCGTCACGGGGCGGGGCCACGATCTGACCGCCGTCGGAATCCTGTGGGAAGGGTGAGGAGTGCGTTGCTGCTGTCACCCCGCCATGCTGCCAGGTCCCGTGGGGCTGGTGCCGTGGTTGTCCACAGGGGAGTCACATTGGTCTTACAAGTGCGGGAATGGTGACCAGGTCACGTACGTTCAGTCCACTGCGAAGAGATTTCGAACCTGCCAGAGGAGCGCGAGACGACATGCCGGGGACCGTGACGATGTACAGCACCACGTGGTGCGGATACTGCCGTCGGCTCAAGGGCCAGATGGACCGCGAGGGCATCGCGTACACCGAGATCAACATCGAGCAGGACCCGGACTCGGCGGCGTTCGTCGAGAAGGCCAACGGCGGTAACCAGACTGTGCCGACCTTGCTCTTCGAGGACGGTTCGACGCTGACGAACCCGTCTCTCGCGCAGGTCAAGCAGAAGGTCGGCGCCTGAGCCCACGGGCACGGCACACGGCACGGCATCGCAGGAGCCCCCGCCTCGGCGGGGGCTCCCGTGCGTCTGCGGGGCTCCCGCGTGTCGGCCGGACACTTCCGCGCGCCGGGGGGCGGACTCCCCGCGCGCGCCGGCACAAAGCCCCCGGCCTCCTGTACGTCGTCGCGGGTCAGTTCAGCGGTCTGGGCAGCGGCTTTCCGTACCAGAGCTCCGTGAGCCGTGCCGCGATCGAGATGCCGGACGGCGGCAGGACCTCGCCCGACTCGATCGCGACGCGCAGATCGTCCCGGGAGAACCAGCGCGCCTCCTGGATCTCGTCGCCGTCCACGGTGATCTCGGAGGAGGTGGCGCGGGCCATGAAGCCCAGCATCAGGCTCGACGGGAAGGGCCAGGGCTGGCTCGCGACGTACTCCACCTCGCCGACCCGGATGCCCGCCTCCTCGAACACCTCGCGGATCACGGACTGTTCGATCGACTCCCCCGGCTCCACGAAGCCCGCCAGCGTCGAGAAGCGGCCTTCCGGCCAGTGCACCTGGCGGCCGAGGAGCGCGCGGTCCCGTTCGTCGGTGACCAGCATGATCACGGCGGGGTCGGTACGCGGGTAGTGCTCGGCGCCGCACGCCGGGCAGCGCCGGATGTGACCGGCCGCGGCGATGACGGTGCGTTCGCCGCAGCGGGAGCAGAAGCGGTGCAGCCGCTGCCAGTTCTCCAGCGCCACCGCGTGGACCAGCAGCCCCGCGTCGCGCGGCGACAGCAGCAGCCCCGCCTCGCGCAGACCCGCCGGGCGGGCCTGCTGGTCCATCCGGCCCGGCAGGGAGTCCTTCTGGAGAGCGAAGTAGCTGACACCGTCCTCGTCCGTACCGAGGAAGTAGCGGTGGGTCTCGGTGAGGGGCGCCTCGAAGGAGGGCGTCATGACGAGTTCGGTCCGGCCGTCCGGGGTGTCGTCGACCAGCGCCTGACCGCCGGAGACGACGAAGACCCGCGTCGTCGGGTGGCTCCAGGCGGCGGCCAGCCACGCCTCGTCGAGACGGTGGTGCGCGGCCCGGTCGATGCCGCTGTCGGAGGCGAGGACGATCGGCCGGTGTGCGGCGATGTCCGCGCCGCTGGTGGTGGTGCTCACTGGTACTTCCAACTCCCCCGGATGGATGGGTGTCTGTTCAGCGGAGAGCGGCGGCGAGATCGCTCCAGAGATAGGCGGTGGTCTCCACGCCCTTCAGCAGGAGGTCGATCTCGACCTTCTCGTCCGGCGCGTGCCAGCCGTCGGACGGTACGGAGATGCCCAGGAACAGCACGGGTGCGCCGAGCACGTCCTGGAGGTCGGCGGCGGGACCGGATCCACCCTCGCGGGTGAAGCGGATCTTCCGGTCGAAGGCGCGGCCCATGGCCCGGACGACCGACTGGAGCGCGGGGTGGTCCAGCGGGGTCAGACAGGGGCGGGTGCCCGCCGCGAAGGTGGTCCGGTGGCGGATGCCCGCCGGGATCCTGGTGTCGATCCAGTCGGTGACGGCCTGCTCGATCCGCTCCGGATCCTGGCCGGCGACCAGCCGGAACGAGAGCTTCAGACGGGCGGACGACGGGATGATCGTTTTGCCTCCGGGGCCCTGGTAGCCGCTCCCCATGCCGTTGACCTCGGCGGTGGGGCGGGCCCAGATGCGCTCCAGGGTCGAGTGGCCGGCCTCGCCGAGTGTGCCGTGCGACTTGGCCGTACGCAGCCACGCCTCCTCGTCGAAGGGCAGCTCGGCGAGGAGCGCGCGCTCGGTGTCGCCGAGCGGCGTCACACCGTCGTAGAAGCCGGGCACGGTGACCCGCTCGTGCTCGTCGTGCAGGGCCGCCACGAGGCGGGCGGCGACGGTGGCCGGGTTGGGTACGGCGCCGCCGAACGAGCCGGAGTGGATGTCCTGGTCGGGGCCGTACAGCTCGACCTCGCACTCGGCGAGGCCGCGCATCCCGGTGCAGACGGTGGGGGTGTCCGCCGACCACATGCCGGTGTCGGAGACGATCACGACCTCGGCAGCCAGCCGGTCCGCGTGCTGTTCGGCCAGGGCACGGAAGTGCGGGGAGCCGGACTCCTCCTCGCCCTCGACCAGAAGTTTCAGATGGACGGCGGGGGTGGTGCGGCCGGTGGCGGCGAGATGGGCGCGGACGCCGAGGGTGTGGAAGAACACCTGCCCCTTGTCGTCGGCGGCACCGCGCGCGTACAGCCGGCCGTCCCGGACGACGGGGTCGAAGGGGTCGGTCGCCCAGCCGTCCTCACGGGCGGCGGGCTGCACGTCGTGGTGTCCGTAGACCAGGACGACCGGGGCCCCGGGGTCGTCGGAGGGCCACTCGGCGAAGACGGCGGGCGCACCGGGGGTGTCCCAGACCTCGGCGACCGGGAAGCCGGTCTCGCCGAGTTTCGCCGCGAGCCAGTCGGCGCTGCGCCGTACGTCCGGGTCGTGGTCGGGCTGCGCCGAGACCGACGGGATGCGCAGCCACTCGGCGAGGTCGTCGAGGAAGGCCGCCCGGTGGGACCGGATGTAGTCACGGGTGTGCGTACGGACGGCGCTGTCCGGGGTCTCGCTCATACGTCGAGCCTATCCGGCCCCGGGGGCGGTCCCGTCGGGCGTTCACCGTTCGGGACGGGCCGAAGGCGGGTGTCCGCCGGGGGCGCCGGTGGCGGTACGGGCGGCCGGGTCGCCGAAGCCGTCGATGCCCTCGCCCGGTCCTCCGCCGGGCCCGTCGTCCACGCCTCCGTGGGAGCCGTGCAGGAGGAGGCGTTCCAGTCCGGCGCGGCCGGGCAGGCCCGCGGGCCGTACGGCGTCGCCGCTGCGTACGTACAGGAAGGTGGCCGTGACCGCCTCGGGCGGCAGGCCGCGCGGTTCGGCCCAGGCCAGCCGGTAGACGGCGAGCTGGAGCGGGTCGGCGGTGCGGCCCCGGCCGGTCTTCCAGTCCACGATCTCGTACGTGACGGTGTCCGTCACCGGGTCGACGTCGCGGTACACCGCGTCGATACGGCCCCGGATCACCCGGCCCGCGAGGGTGAGCTGGAAGGGCACCTCGACGCGGTAAGGGGTGCGGCGGGCGTACGGGGTGCGGTCGAACGCCTCCTTCAGGGCTGCCAGGTCGCGTTCGTCGGCGATCTCCGGCTCGTCGTCGGCGCCGCCGGGCAGCTCGTCGGGGCCGAGCATCGGGAGCGGCAGCGCGTCGAACCGCGACTCGACCCAGGCGTGGAAGCGGGTGCCGCGCCGGGCGGCGCGCTGCGGCGGGCGGGGCATGGGGCGGGCCAGCTCCTGGGCGAAGCCGTCGGGGTCGGCGGCCAGGCGCAGCAGCTGGGAGGCGGTGAGGGACGGGGGGACGGGGACGTCACGGACGCGCGCGCGGGCGCGCAGGAGCTCGCCGGAGAGCGCGTCGAGGTCACGGTCCCAGGAGTCGAGGGTGCGGCTCTCCTCGGGGGTGAGCCGGTCCTGGCGCTCTCCTCCTTCAGGAGGCGGGCCTGCCCCGGGACGGGGCGCGGGCAGCCGGGTGGCGGGTACGTGGTCGTCGTCCGGGGGCTCCGGGGGCTCCGGGGTCACCGGGGCCGTCGGGGTCACCCGGTCGTGCGGGCGGGCGGGGCGGGGCCGGGCCGGGCGGCCCGGTTCCCACCCGTCCTGCTCGTCCCGTCCGTCCCTCTCGTCCCACCCGTCCTGCTGGTCCCGGTCCGCCGGATCGTCGTGGTCCCGGTCGGCGGGCTCACCCCACGCGTCGGGACCGGCGGGCTCCCACGCGTCGGGGTCCCCCCACTCGTACGCCTCACCCGGCTCGGCGTGCCCCCGGTCCTCCGGCCCCGCCGGTCCGTCCCACAACGGCCCGTCGCCCGCATGCCGGTCGTCCACCGACCCGGCGTCCGCGAGCCCGTCGCCCACCCATCCCTCGCCCACCGACCCGTCGCCCACGGGCTCGTCCCACAGCGGCCCGTCGCCCGCCCATCCGTCGTCCACCGGCACGACCTCCACGGGCTCGTCCCACACAGACGCGTCCGTGGGCCCGTCATCCACCGCCCCGTCGCCCGCCGGCTCCCGTGCCCACGGCGAGGCCGTCAGCGCGTCCAGGTGCGCCAGGACGGTGTCCGCCGCGCGACGGCGCCGGTCCAGCGACTCGGGGTCCAGCGGCAGCGGCCACGCGCGCGTCACGGCCGCCGCGAGCAGCGCGGGGTTCTCCTCGTCCTCGGGCGGCTCGTCGGCCCACACCTCGATCTCGCCGAGGCCCGCCTCGCAGTGCCCGCGCAGGGCGAGCAGGAAGTCCGACGGGCCCCGGACACGCTTCTGCGCCGGGCCCCACCAGTGGCCGGAGCCCAGCAGCAGTGAGCGCGGGCGGGTGAACGTCACGTAACCGAGGCGCAGTTCCTCCGTGTGCTGGTGCTCACGCATCTCGTCCTTGAACGCCCTGATGCCCTTGGCGTCCCACCCCGGCACCTCCGGGAGCGTCGGCGCGTCGCCCCGCAGGGCGTGCGGCAGGACCTTCGCCTGGGACGTCCACGCGTCGCGCGCCCGGCTGTTGGGGAACTGTCCGGTGACCAGCCCGGGAACGACCACCACGTCCCACTCCAGGCCCTTGGACTTGTGCGCGGTGAGGACCTTGACGGTGTTCTCGCCGCCGGGCAGGGCGTTGTCCAGCCCTTTCTCGTACTGCGCCGCCGTCCTCAGGAAGGCGAGGAACGCGAGGAGGGTGGCGTCCCCGTCGAGCGCGGCGAAGGAGGCGGCGATGTCGAGGAAGTTGCCCAGGGTCTCCCGCCGGCGCGCGGCGAGGGCGTGCGGCGACGCGGAGAGCTCGACCTCCAGTCCGGTGGTGGTGAGGACCCGGTGCAGCACGTCCATGAGCGGATCGGCCAGCGAGCGGCGCAGATCGCGCAGTTCGGCCGCCAGCCGGGCGAAGCGCACGCGCGCGGCGGTGGAGAACGGCAGCCCGTCGTCCTTGCCGCCGGCCGATTCCAGGAACGTGTCGAGCGCGTCCGCCAGCGATATCACCTCGGCGGGGTCGGTGCCCTCGACGGCCGCCGCCAGCCGTTCGTCCGCGGCATCGGGCCCGTCGGGCGCGCCGTTCGAGCGGTGCACCAGGAGCCGGGCCCGGCGGCCGAGGAGTGCCAGGTCGCGGGGGCCGATGCGCCAGCGCGGGCCGGTGAGCAGCCGTACCAGGGAGGCGTTGGCGCCGGGGTCCTGGAGGACCTCGCACATGGCGACGAGGTCGGCGACCTCCGGGAGATGGAGCAGCCCGGAGAGCCCCACGACCTCGACGGGCACGTCGCGGGCGACGAGGGCGCTCTGGATGGCGGGGAAGTCACCGGCGGTACGGCACAGCACGGCGATCTCGGCGGGCTCCTTGCCGGTGCGCACCAGATGCGCGACGGAGTCGGCGAGCCAGTCCAGTTCCTCGGCATGGGTACGGAGGAGGGCGCATCGCACGATGCCGTCGCGTTCGGCGCCGGGGGCGGGGCGCAGGGCCTCCACGCCTTCGTGCATGGCGCGCAGCGGCTCGGCGAGACCGTTCGCGAGGTCCAGCAGCCGGCCGCCGCTGCGCCGGTTCTCACTGAGCGAGTAGCGGGCCGCGGGGGTGCCGTCGGCGGACGGGAAGTGGGCGGGGAAGTCGTCCAGGTTGGCGACGGAGGCACCGCGCCAGCCGTAGATCGCCTGGCAGGGGTCGCCGACGGCGGTCACCGCGTGGCCGGTGCCGGAGCCGAAGAGGCCGGAGAGCAGCAGGCGCTGGGCGACCGACGTGTCCTGGTACTCGTCCAGGAGGACGACGCGGAACTCGTCGCGCAGGATGCGGCCGACCTCGGGGCGGGTGCGGGCCAGTTCGGCGGAGAGGGCGATCTGGTCGCCGAAGTCGAGCAGGTCACGGGCGCGCTTGGCCTTGCGGTAGTACCCGACCAGTTCGAGCAGTTCGCGGCGCGCGGTGGCGGTCTCGGGCACCTTGCGCAGGTCGGCGTTGGTGAGCGGCGCGCCGTCGAGGGAGGCGAGCAGTTCGGTGTCGTACGCGGCGAGTTCACCGGCCGGTACGAGGTGCTCGGCCAACTCGGCGTCCAGGGCGAGCAGATCGCCGACCAGGGCGGGGAACGAGCGGGTCAGGTGGGGGTACGGGCCGGGGGCCTCCTTGAGGACCCGCGCGGCGAGTTGGTAGCGCGTGGCGTCGGCGAGCAGCCGGGCGGTCGGCTCCAGCCCGATCCGCAGGCCGTGGTCGGTGAGGAGCTGTCCGGCGAAGGCGTGGTAGGTGGAGATACGGGGCTCGCCCGGCGGGTTGTCCTGGTCGAGCGGGTCGGGGTCGGTCACCCCGGCCCGTACGAGCGCCTTGCGGACCCGCTCGGCCAGTTCGCCCGCCGCCTTGTTGGTGAAGGTGAGGCCGAGGACCTGTTCGGGGGCGACCTGGCCGGTGCCCACCAGCCACACCACGCGTGCGGCCATCACCGTCGTCTTGCCCGAGCCCGCGCCCGCGACGATCACTTGCGGGGCGGGCGGCGCGGTGACGCACGCCAGCTGCTCCGGGGTGAACGGGATGCCCAGCAGCTCGTTGAGCTGTGCGGGATCGGTGAGGGGTGCGGACACTTCAGAGAGGCTATCGGGGACCACTGACAGGCGAATGACGGACAGATGGGGCAGATCGGGGCGTCACGACCGCCGGGTGCGGGATCTCACCGTCCGTTCCGCGAACGGGTGTTCAGACGGTCGTACGTTGACGACCCTGCCCACTTGGACCCCGCACCCCACCTCTCCACACCTGCCGCCCCGCGCCCCGTCGGCCGCCTCCGTCCGGCGGCGGCCGGTGCCCCCGCGGCGTCAGAAGCCGGGCTCCGGGCTCGCCGACTGCCTGATGTCCGCCAGGTCGACCACCTCGTCGGCGGGCGGGGCCGTGACCTGGACCGGCACGCCGAAGTCCCGGAAGAGGACGGTGCCCGGAGTCCGGCCGCCCTCGCCGGAGACCTTCAGCAGATAGGGCGCCCCCTCGGCGGCCACGAACGTCGTCCGGGTCCCCTCGGCGCCCCGCTTCACCAGCGTGACCGCCTTGCGGCCGTCGACCTCGGCGGCGTCGCCCCGGGTCACTCCGGTGGTGTCGGCGGTCTCCAGGGCGTCGAGCATCGCGTCCAGGTCGCACGCGCCGCCCAGGCCCTGGGCGGCGGCGCTCCCGCCCGCCGGGATCTTGAGCCACTTGCCCCTGAGCAGCTGGACCAGTTCGTCGGACCGGTCGGGCGGGGCGCTCCCGTCGGGGTCGGCGCTGCGCGCGTCCGGGTCGGTGCCGTCGTTGCCGTTGCCGGTGGCGGAGCCGATGGCCCGCCAGAACTCGTCGTCGCCCTTGATGTACGTGACGCCGTCCACCACGGCGAACTCCGCCTCGGTGTCGTCGCGGCGCAGACCTCCGGAGCACGTGCCCCGCTTGTCCAGCGAGAAGTCGATCTTGAGGCGGCGTCCGTTCTCCGTGCTCTCCGCCGTCAGCCGCAGGGACCGCGCGTTCTTGGTCGCCGTCACGGCCTTCCGGGCGATCCCGGCCGCGCTCAGTCCCGCGAACGGGTCGGCCGGCGCGCTTCCCGTGGAGGACGCCGCCTGCTCGGCGGCGGCCACCTCCCTCGCGGCGGCGTTCTCGGCCACCCGGGCGGCCCCTCCGGTGGAACAGCCCGCCGCCCCGGCCACCGTGAGGGCTCCCGCCAGCGCCGGCATCAGGAACTTCCGCGTGATCGCGGTCATCTGTTGTCTCCTCGCACCTCTGGCACGTCTCGTACTCCGTGCCCTTCGTGCCGTTCCCGTTCCGGCGCGGGAGGCGTCGCGAAGGGTGCATGTGCGCGAGGGATTCATCCGGGAGAGGCACTCACTCCACGATCTGCCGCCCCTCCGGCCGCGCGCTGCACGACGCGCGGAACGAACAGTGCGCGCAGTGCTGGCCGGTGCTGGGCGTGAACCGTTCGTCCAGTACGCGCCCGGCCGCCGTGGCCAGCAGGTCACCGACCCACTCCCCCGCGAGCGGCCCCTGGGCCTGCACCTTGGGCAGGACCTCGCCGCCCTCCTTCTTCGGCGCGGCCTGCCGCAGCTGGACGAGTTCCGCGCCGCCGGGCTCGGGCCGCCGCCCGTCGAAGACCTCGTCCACCGCGCCCTCGGCCACCGCGAGCTGGTAGACGGCGAGCTGGGGATGGTGCGCGACCTCCTCCTTGGTAGGGGCCGCCTTGCCGGTCTTGAAGTCGACCACGTAGGCGCGTCCCTGGGCGTCCTGCTCCACGCGGTCCATGGAGCCCCGGATCCGTACCTCGTACGCGCCCGCCTCCAGGGTCACGTCGAACGCGTGCTCGGTGGCGGCCGGGGTGCGGCCGGCGCGGTCCATCACGTGCCAGCGCAGGAAGCGTTCCAGCGCGACGCGCGCGTGCTGCTTCTCCTGCTGGGACTTCCAGGGCGCGTCGAAGGCGAGCGCGTCCCAGACCGAGTCGAGCCGTTCCATGAGGACGTCGAGGTCGGCGGGGGTACGGCCGGAGGCCACCTCGTCGGCCAGGACGTGGACGACGTTGCCGAACCCCTGCGCGGCGGTGGCCGGTTCGTCCGCCTTGACCTCCCGCCCGAGGAACCACTGGAGCGCGCAGGTGTTGGCGAGCTGGTCCAGGGCGCTGCCCGAGAGGGCGACCGGCCGGTCCCGGTCGCGCAGCGGGACGGCGCTGCGCGTCGGCTCGTACAGGCCCCACCAGCGGTCCGGGTGGGCGGCGGGGACGAGGGGCCGGCCCTCCTCGTCGCTGAGGGCGGCGAGCCGGGCGAGGCGCCGGGCCGCCGCGTCGCGCAGCGCGGGCGTGGCCTCCGGATCGACGGTGGTGGCGCGCAGTTCGGCCACGAGCGCGGCGACGGCGAGCGGGCGGCGCGGGCGGCCGGTGACGTCCCTGGGCTCGACGCCCAGTTCGGTGAGGAAACGGGAGGGCTGGTCGCCGTCGTCGGCGGGCGCCTTGACGGCGGTGACGACGAGCCGTTCGCGGGCGCGGGTCGCCGCCACGTAGAACAGGCGCCGCTCCTCCGTAAGGAGGGCGCCGGGTGTGAGGGGTTCCGCCAGGCCGTCACGGCCGATCCTGTCGGCCTCCAGAAGAGAGCCGCGCCGCCGCAGGTCGGGCCAGAGCCCTTCCTGGACCCCCGTGACGACGACGAGCCGCCACTCCAGCCCCTTGGAGCGGTGCGCGGTCATCAGACGGACGGCGTCGGGCCGTACCGCCCGGCCGCTCAGGGTGTCGGCGGCGATGTCCTGGGCGTCGATCTCCTCAAGGAAGTTGAGGGCGCCGCGCCCTCCGCTGCGCTCCTCGGCCCGTGCCGCCGCGTCGAACAGCGCGCACACGGCGTCGAGATCCCGGTCGGCGTTGCGGCCCGCGGCGCCGCCGCGCAGGGCGGAGCGCTCCAGCCGGGCCGGCCAGGGGGTACCGTCCCACAGCTCCCACAGCGCCTCCTCGGCGGTGCCGCCGCCCGCCAGCAGGGCGCGCGTCTTGGCGAGCAGCGCCCCGAGGACCTGGGCGCCGCGCGCGTGGGCGGGGTCGTGCGTGACGAGCCGCTCCGGCTCGGCGAGGGCGCGGGCCAGGAGGACGTCGGACGGCGGGGGTACGCGGGTGCCGGCGGCCCGCTCCTCGTCACGCAGGGCGCGGCCGAGCCGCCGGAGGTCGGCGGCGTCCATGCCGCCGAGGGGGGAGCCGAGCAGGGTGAGCGCGGTCTCGACGTCGAGCCAGCCGCTCCCGATCCCGGCCGCGTTCCCGATCCCGGTCTCACCGTCGGCGCCGTCCCCGTCCCCGGCCTCCGCCCCCGGGTCCGTCTCCGTACTCCCCGTCCGTTCGCCCCCCGTCCGTTCGTCCGCCGTCCGTTCGTCCGCCGTCCGTTCGTCCGCTGTCCGTTCGTCCGCCGTCCGTTCGTCCGCCGGGCGGACTGCCGCCCTCGCGACCGCGCGCAGCGCCGTCAGCAGCGGCGCCACCGCCGGTTCGTGACGCAGCGGCACGTCGTCGCCGTCGATCTCCAGGGGCACGCCCGCCGAGGTCAGGGCCCGCCGCACGGCCGGGATGGTCCGGCCGCCGGCCCGGACCAGCACCGCCATCTCCCGCCACGGCACGCCCTCTTCAAGATGCGCGCGGCGCAGGATGTCCGCGACGTTCTCCAGCTCGGTCGACGGGGTCGGATAGGTGTACGCCTCGACCCGGCCGCCCGCCCGCACGGCGGCCAGCTCCCGGTGTGCCCGCACCTTCTCGGCGGGCAGCCGGCCCAGCGGCATCCGCCCGGTCAGCAGCCGGGTCGCGGCGAGCAGTTCCGCGCCGGAGCGCCGGGACGTGGTCAGGACCCGCACCGGGGCCGGGCGGCCGTCGGTACGCGGGAAGTCGAGGGGGAAGTCGAGGATGCCGTTGACGTCGGCGCCCCGGAACGCGTAGATCGCCTGGTCCGGGTCGCCGAACGCGACCAGTGTGCGGCCGTTCCCGGCGATCGCCCTGAGCAGGGCGACCTGTGCCGGGTCGGTGTCCTGGTACTCGTCCACGAACACCGCGTCGTACCGGTCCGCCAGCTGCCGGGCCACCTCGGGCCGCTCGGCCAGGAGCACTGCGCGGTGGACCAGTTCGGCGTAGTCGAGGACGCCCTGCATGTCGAGGACGTCGAGATACTCGGCGAGGAAGGACGCGGCGGCCGTCCAGTCGGGGCGGCCCGTACGGCGCGCGAAGACCGCCAGGGAGTCCGGGCCGAGGCCCAGTTCCCGGCTGCGGGCGAGCACCGCGCGCACCTCGTCGGCGAAGCCGCGCGTGGTGAGGCAGGCCCGCAGGTCGCCGGGCCAGCGGATGTGCGCCCGGCCCTCGCGCTCCAGGTCGAGCTGGCCGGCGAGCAGGTCACGTACGGCGACGTCCTGCTCCGGTCCCGACAGCAGCCGCAGCGGCTCGGTGAAGAGCTCGGCCTCCTGGTGGGCGCGGACGAGCGCGTAACAGAATGAGTGGAACGTGGTCGCCCGCGGCCCCTGCGCACCACCCAGCCTCACCGCCGTGCGGTCGCGCAGTTCGACCGCCGCCTTGCGGCTGAAAGTGAGGACGAGCATCCGTTCCGGATCGACGCCCCGCGCGACCCGCGCGGCCACGCTCTCGACCAGCGTGGTCGTCTTCCCGGTGCCCGGACCCGCGAGGACGAGGAGCGGTCCGCGGTCGTGGTCAACCACCGGGCGCTGCGCTGCGTCCAGCACAGGGGGATCCGCCGGCGCCGGTGCCGTACGCACGAGCCGGTACGCGGCGGAGTCCCGCTGCCGTACCCGACGGTGCGGAATACGTCCGGTGGAAGAGAAGGAGCTCACGTGGATCGCCGGTCCTGGAGGGGTGCTGGTGGTGACGGGGTCTTCTGAGACGCGCGATCCGGTGCGCGGGCCGCTGCTCGCGGCGCCCGCTCGTCCGTACGGTCCTCAGGAGACGCGCTGGAGCTTCCGCGTCGGGGTGGAATATCAGAAAATGTCAGATGTGAGCAGCATCGCCCTCGTCGGCGTCCGATTCGGGCGGGCGGCCGTCCCAGCGCGCCCGTCTCATGTCGACGCGCGGCAGGTGGCCCGTGGAGGCACGCGTGGCCTCCCGCAGCGGGGTGCCCTCCTCGCGGTAGTGGGCCAGGGCCGTCAGCTCGTGACCGGCGAGCAGCACGCCGTCCGAGCGGATCACGCGCCACCAGGGCACGGCCGACCCGTACAGCGCCATGGCGCGGCCGACCTGGCGGGGGCCGCCCTCGCCGAGCCACTCGGCGACGTCGCCGTACGCCATCACCCGGCCGGGCGGGATCAGGTCGGCCACGTCGAGCACCCGTTCCGCGTAGTCGGGCAGGGCCGCGGCCGACTCGTCGGGTTCGTCGCTCCTCATCCGCCCCATCCTGCCGCACGGCACCGACAGTCCGCCCGCGCGACGACCGGGACCCGGCCGCACCCCCGCACCGTCCGCCGCGCCCACCGCGTCCGCCACGCCCGACGCGGTGTTCCCCAATGCACCCTGATACCCCCCTCTGTCACCCTGGCGTGCCACCATCATGCGGGCGGTGACTGGTGATACGAGACCAAGAAGACACGGATTCGACAGAGGAGCAGGACGTGCAGCCTCCGACGGTGGCCGGCACCCCTGACGCCGAGCCACGCCCCGAACCGGCTCCCGACGCCCCCGCCGGGGCCCGGAAGCGCGCCTCGACCGAAGCGGGCCGGTCCGGCACCGGCGCCTCGGGTGACACGAGTGCGGACGCCACCGGAGAAGCCGCCGGAGACGGCGCGGGAGACAGCGCGGGAGACAGCGCCGCAGACATGGACCGCGACACGGGCGGCGACGCGCGCGGGGACACGGGCACCGGCACCGGCACCTCCGACGACGCGCCCGCGACCGGCTCCCGGCCCGGCGCCGGAAGCGAGGCGGGCGCCGATACCGGGGCCGAGGACTCGGCCCGCCGCGACGCGCCCCCCGGAAGCCACGCCGACCCGCTCTCCGGCGACGAGCCGCTGCTCGCCGCCCGCGTCCACCGCCCCTCCGACCTGCTGCGGCTGCTCATCGGCGTCCTGGCGATCGCCGTCGTCATCGCCCTCTCCGCGTTCGCCCACGGCACCACCTCCGGTCTCGAACAGGACATCAGCAAGGGCACCGGCCAGGCCCCCGACCTGCTCGTCAAGGTCGCCGGGCTGATCTCCAGCATCGCCGTGCTGCTCGTCCCGGTCGCCTTCGCGATCGAGCGGCTGATCAAACGGGACGGCCTGCGGATCGCGGACGGCGTGCTCGCCGCCGTCCTCGCGCACGGCGTGACGCTCGCCACCGACCTGTGGGTCGCCCGCGCGGCGCCCGGCTCCATCCAGGACGCGCTCACCCGCGCGCAGCCCGGCGCGGGGCTCACCGACCCCGTCCACGGCTATCTGGCGCCCGTCATCGCCTACATGACCGCCGTGGGCATGGCCCGCAGACCCCGCTGGCGGGTCGTCCTGTGGGTGGTGCTGCTGCTCGACGCGTTCGCGATGCTGGTGGCCGGCTACACCACCCCGTTCTCGATCATCCTCACCGTGCTGATCGGCTGGACCGTCGCTTACGGCACGCTCTACGCGGTCGGCTCGCCGAACGTACGGCCCACCGGCCAGACGCTGATGGCGGGTCTGCGCCATGTGGGTTTCCGTCCGGTCAGCGCGATGCGCGCCGAACCGGACGAGGCCGGTGACACCACCGAGCAGGGCGAACGGGGCCGCCGCTATCTGGTGACCCTCGACCACGGCCCCCCGCTGGACGTCACGGTCGTCGACCGCGAGCAGCAGGCACAGGGCTTCTTCTACCGGGTCTGGCGCCGGCTCACCCTGCGTTCGATCAGCACCCGCCGTTCGATCCCGTCCCTGCGCCAGGCGCTGGAACAGGAAGCGCTCCTCGCGTACGCCGCGATCGCCGCCGGGGCCAACGCCCCCAAGCTGATCGCCACCTCCGAACTCGGCCCCGACGCCGTCATCCTCGTGTACGAACACGTGGGCGGGCGCTCCCTGGATTCGCTGACGGACGGCGAGATCACCGACGCGCTGGTGCGCGGCGCCTGGGAGCAGGTGAGGGCGCTCCAGTCGCGCCGTATCGCCCACCGCAGGCTCACCGGCGACGCGCTGCTGGTCGACCGGGACGGCAAGGTGATCGTCACGGATCTGCGCGGCGGCGAGATCGCCGCGGGCGACATGGTGCTGCGGATGGACATCGCGCAGCTCCTCACCACCGTCGGGCTGCGGATCGGCGCGGAGCGGGCGGTGTCCACGGCCGTGGACGTCCTCGGCCCGGACGCCGTCGCCGACTGTCTGCCGCTCCTCCAGCCCATCGCGCTCAGCCGCTCCACGCGCACGACACTGCGCCGGCTCGCCCGTGAGCGGTCCCAGCGGGAGCGGGACGCGGTGCTGCGGGCGACGGAGGCGGCGAAGCTCTCCCGTACGGAGGCGGCCGTGGCGGCGACCACGGAGGCCGAGCGCAAGGCGGCCCGCAAGGCGCTGCGCGCGGAGAAGCAGGCCGAGAAAAAAGCCATGGAGGACGCGCTCGACGAGGCGCGCGAGGAGGATCTGCTCTCCCAGATCCGGGGGCAGGTGCTGCTGATCAGACCGCAGGCGCCGGTCGAACCGGTCCGGCTGGAGCGCATCAGACCGCGTACGCTCCTGAGTCTGATCGCGGGCGCCATCGCGGCGTACTTCCTGCTCACCCAGCTCGCCGGGATCAACTTCGGCAATGTCTTCGCGCAGACGCACTGGGGCTGGGTGGCAGCCGCCGCCCTGTTCTCGGTGATCAGCTATGTGGCCGCCGCGATGAGCCTGCTGGGCTTCGTCCCGGAACGGGTCGGCTTCCTGCGTACGGTCGTGGCGCAGGTCGCCGGGTCCTTCGTGAAGATCGTCGCCCCGGCCGCCGTCGGCGGTGTGGCGCTCAACACCCGTTTCCTGCAACGCGCGGGCGTACGCCCCGGGCTCGCCGTGGCCAGTGTGGGTGCCTCGCAGCTCTTCGGGCTCGGCGCGCACATCCTGCTGCTGCTCACCTTCGGCTATCTGACCGGTACGGAGAAGACGACCTCGCTCACGCCGTCGAGGACGGTGATCGCGGGGCTGCTGACCGTCGCGGTGCTGGTGCTGGTCGTGACGGCGATCCCGTTCCTCCGGAAGTTCGTGGTGACCCGGCTGCGTTCGCTGTTCGCGGGGGTGGTGCCGCGCATGCTCGACGTGCTCCAGCGGCCGATGAAGCTGGTCACCGGCATCGGCGGGATGCTGCTGCTGACCGGTGTGTTCGTGCTGTGCCTGGACGCCTCGATCCGGGCGTTCGACGACGGGCACCAGCAGCTGAGTTACGCGAGCCTCGCCGTGGTGTTCCTCGCGGGCAACGCGCTCGGGTCGGCGGCGCCGACACCGGGCGGTGTGGGCGCCGTCGAGGGCGCGCTGACGATCGGTCTGATCGCGACGGGTGTGCCGAAGGAGGTCGCGGCCCCGGCGGTTCTGCTGTTCCGGCTGATGACGCTGTGGCTGCCGGTGCTGCCGGGGTGGATCTGCTTCAACCACCTGACGCGCAAGGGGGCTCTCTGAAGGAGGCGCCCGGCACGGGCCGCGTCGCCGGAGCGGCATGCCCCGTAGGCGGCATTTCCATGCATGCAGGCTGTTCTGTGCGGGCGTACGGAACCTCGCCACCACCCGGCCGGACCCCCGGGCCGCGCGCCGCTCCCCGTCCCGGCGCACCATGGGGAGATGCCGACGCCCTCCTTCCCCACGCCCGCCCCTCCCGCCGGGCGGCGCCGCCCGGCCCTGACCGCGGTCACCGCCGTCACCGTCGCCGCCCTGCTGGCCGCCGCCGGATGCTCCGGTCCGGACGGTGACTCCGGGGCCGGCGACGGACCGGGCGGCCGGAACGACACGGACACGAGCACGAACGGCCAGGAAGGCCGCAACAGGGCCGAAAGCAGCTCCGCCCCCGGGAATCTGACGTCCCAGAAGCTGAACTGGAAGCCGTGCCCCGCCCCGTCGGCGGCGGAGGGCGGCGGTCCGGCCCCGTCGCCGCTGCCCGGCGGCACGAAGTGGGAGTGCGCCTCGATGGCCGCCCCGCTCGACTACGCGAAGCCGGACGGCGACACGATCGACCTGGCGCTCGTCCGGGGACGGACCAGCGACCCGGGCAGACGCATCGGCTCGCTCGTCTTCAACTTCGGCGGGCCCGGCGGCTCCGGGGTCAGCGGACTGCCCTCCTTCGGCACCGACTACGACAAGCTGCGCACGCGCTACGACCTGGTCAGCTTCGACCCGCGCGGCGTGGGCCGCAGCGACCCGGTGGAGTGCCGGAACGACAAGCAGCTCGACGCGTACTACGCGACGGACATGACGCCGGACACCGCCGCCGAGCAGAAGTCGTACGTGAACGGCCTCTCCTGGTACGCCTCCGGCTGCGAGCAGAGGTCCGGCAAGGAACTGCCGTTCGTCGGCACCGTCAACGCGGCCCGCGACATGGAGCTGATGCGCCAGGTCCTCGGCGACGACAAGCTCCACTACTTCGGCATCTCGTACGGCACCGAACTGGGTGGCGTCTACGCCCATCTGTATCCGAAGTCCGTGGGCCGCGCCGTCTTCGACGCGGTGGTCGACCCGAGCGAGACGCCCGAGCAGGGCTCGCTCGGCCAGGCCGAGGGCTTCCAGCTCGCGCTCACCAACTTCGCGAAGGACTGCGTGAAGCGCGGCGACGCCTGTCAGCTGCCGGGCAGTACGCCGCAGGAGATCGAGGACTTCGTCGTCGCGCTGCTCGGCCGGCTCGACAAGAAGCCCATCGCCGGGCTGGGTGACCGCAAGCTGACCCAGACCCAGGCCACCAACGGCATCGCCCAGGCGCTCTACTCGAAGGAGTACTGGCCGCTGCTCGAACAGGGGCTGGACGAGGCCGACGGCGGCAGCGGCGCGCTCCTGCTGGTCCTGTCGGACGCGATGAACGGCCGCAACGAGAAGGGCCAGTACAGCAACATCCAGGCGGCCAACGCCGCCGTCAACTGCGTGGACGCCAAGGAGCGTTACACGCTCGCGCAGACGAAGGCCAAGCTGCCCGAGTTCCGCGCGGCGTCACCGGTCTTCGGGGAGTTCCTCGGCTGGGGTCTGCTGGGCTGTTCCAAGTGGCCGGTGCCGGGCGGGTCGGAGCGGACGGACGTCGGCGCGCCCGGTTCCGCGCCGATCCTGGTCATCGGCAACACCGGTGACCCGGCGACGCCGTACGCGGGCGCGAAGGCGATGGTGAAGGCGCTCGGCAAGGGCGTGGGCGTCGAGCTGACGTTCAAGGGCCAGGGGCACGGCGCGTACAACGCGGGCAGCGACTGTGTGCAGAACGCCGTGAATGGCTATCTGCTGGACGGCAAGGTCCCGAAGTCCGGGACCGTCTGCACGTGAGGTCCGGGACGGTCCGCGCCTGACCCGGGCGCCCACCACCGGGCACCCACACCGAGGAGGCCGGTCCGCACAGCGTGTGCGGACCGGCCTCCCGGGTGGATCACGTGGATCCGTGAACGTGGACCGTGAACGCGGATCCGTGAACGTCGATCCGTGGACGCGGGTCAGTAGACCGGCTTCTCCGGCTCGATCTGGTTGACCCAGCCGATCACTCCGCCGCCGACGTGCACGGCGTCGGCGAAGCCCGCCGACTTCAGGACCGCGAGTACTTCCGCACTGCGGACACCCGTCTTGCAGTTCAGGACGATCTTCTTGTCCTGCGGCAGATCCTGGAGCGCGTTGCCCATCAGGAACTCGTTCTTCGGGATCAGCCGGGCGCCCGGGATCGAGACGATCTCGAACTCGTTGGGCTCCCGCACGTCGATGAGTTCGATGTTCTCGCCGTCGTCGAGCCACTCCTTGAGCTGCTTCGGAGTGATCGTCGAACCGGCCGCCGCCACCTGGGCCTCCTCGGACACGACGCCGCAGAAGGCTTCGTAGTCGATGAGCTCGGTGACGGTCGGGTTCTCGCCGCAGACCGCGCAGTCGGGGTCCTTGCGAACCTTCACCTGGCGGTACTGCATCTCCAGCGCGTCGTAGATCATCAGACGGCCGAGCAGCGGCTCACCGATCCCGGCGAGGAGCTTGATGGCCTCGTTGACCTGGATGGATCCGATCGACGCGCACAGCACGCCGAGGACACCGCCCTCGGCGCAGCTCGGCACCATGCCGGGCGGCGGCGGCTCCGGGTAGAGGCAGCGGTAGCAGGGACCGTGCTCGGACCAGAAGACGCTCGCCTGACCGTCGAAGCGGTAGATCGAGCCCCATACGTACGGCTTGCCCAGCAGCACGCACGCGTCGTTGACCAGATAGCGGGTGGCGAAGTTGTCCGTGCCGTCCACGATCAGGTCGTACTGGGCGAAGATCTCCATGACGTTCTCGGACTCCAGCCGCTCCTCGTGAAGGACGACCTTCACCAGGGGGTTGATGCCGAGGACGGAGTCACGCGCGGACGCGGCCTTGGAACGGCCGATGTCCGCCTGGCTGTGGATGATCTGACGCTGGAGGTTCGACTCGTCGACCTCGTCGAACTCCACGATGCCGAGCGTGCCGACACCGGCGGCGGCCAGATACATCAGCGCGGGCGAGCCGAGCCCGCCGGCGCCGACGACGAGCACCTTCGCGTTCTTCAGCCGCTTCTGCCCGTCCATCCCGACGTCCGGGATGATCAGGTGACGGGAGTACCTGCGGACCTCGTCGACGGTGAGCTCGGCAGCGGGCTCTACCAGGGGTGGCAGCGACACAGGGACCTCAACAGGGGATTGGTCGATTGGTCAGTACGTTTGTTCCTTCCGTAACACTGCCACGCCGCTTCTCATTCCGAGACACCCGGTCCGGTCCGCGAGACGTTTTCGTCCCAGTGACCGGGCAGCGTCATGAATGGACGGATACGCCGGATTCGGCTGGCCCGCCCCGGGCACCAACGGCGCTCCGGTGCGGGCCGGTTCGGCCCGCCCGACGGGGGTGGGAGGCGGGTGCGCGTCGCCCGGTACGCCGACACCGGGACGGGCGGCGCCGGTGACGGACGCGCCGCCACCGGCGGTCGTCAGATACGGCATGCCGCCTCCATCCAGATGTCGGCCAGTGACTCCTCCAGATTGATCCGGGGCCGCCAGCCGAGCCGGTCGCGCGCGGTACGCACGTCGGCCTGCTGCCAGCCGCCGCAGCCGTCGGGGTACGGGTACGGCCCCGCGCCCAGCTGCTCCGACGGGTGCTCGCCGCGCGGCGGGCCGAGGGTGGCGTGCGGGCCGTGCGACACATGGGCGCGCGGCGGGCCGGGGGGCGTGTCCAGTTCGTGCAGGGCGCCTCCGTATCCGGCGACCCTGGCGAGGACGGCGGCGGCGTCCCGGAGCCGGACGGCGCGCCCCGTACCGATGTTGACGACGCCCTGTGCGGCGGAGAGCGAGGCGGCGTGCACGGCGCGGGCCACGTCGCGTACGTCCACGAAGTCGCGCTGCACACCGAGCCCGCCGAGCTTCAGCTCCCCGTCGCCGGACTGGATGGCGCGGCGCATGGCCTCGGCGAGCCGGCCGAGCGGTGAGCCCGCCGGGGTGCCGGGTCCGACGGGGGAGAAGACCCGCAGGACGACGGCGTCGAGCCCGGAGCCGAGGACCAGTTCGCTGGCGGCGAGCTTGCTGACGCCGTACGGCCCGCCGGGGCGTGGCACCGCGTCCTCGGCGGTCGAGGAGCCGGGCTGGGAGGGCCCGTACTCGGAGGAGCAGCCGAGCTGGACGAGGCGGGCGCCGCAGCCGCTGCGGCGCAGGGCCTCGCAGACGGTCGCGACGGCGACGGTGTTGTGCCGGGTCAGCTCGCGGGCGCCGCCCCGGGTGGCACCCGCGCAGTTCACGACGACGCCGGGGTGGACGGCGTCCAGGAACCGGGTGAGGGCGCCGGGGCTGCCGTTGGCGAGGTCGAAGCGGACGTCGGCGTCGTCGCCGCGGCCGAGTGCGGTCAGATGCACGGCCGGGTCGGCGAGCAGCCGGTCGGCGACGAAGCGCCCGAGAAAGCCGTTGGCGCCGAGCAGCAGGACCCTCATCGCGCTGCCCCTTCGTTCCGACGTGTCGGTGCTGGGGGTTGAGGGGTCATGGTCTGTCGTCTCCTTGGAAGATTGCCGTGTGCTTCGGGTTCGCCCGCGGCGTCGGCTCCGCGGGAGGTCGGGGCGGTCCGGGACGGGTCCGGACCGCGGGGGCGTGCGCCGGAGTGCGGCGGTCCCCCGGTGGTCAGGTGTGGGCCGAGGCCCGGGTGAGGGCGACGGAGGAGTGGATCAGCAGTCCGAGCGCGGCGGCGCCGCAGGCGAGTGCCGGGACGGCGCCGGCTCCTCCCGTGTCGACCAGGGCCCGGACGGGGGCGCCGACCGGCTCGAAGCCGGGGACGCCGCCCGCTGTCGCGAGGACGAGGGCCGCCGCCTCGACGGCGCAGGCGGTGATCAGGCCGGTGGCCGCCGCCCGGGGGAAGCCGTGGACGGTGAGCAGCCGGTCGAGGAAGAGCAGCGAGCCGAGGGCGACGGTCGCGACGGGGTGGGCGGTGCCGGTGCCCGGGGACCCGCCGAGGGCGAGTCCGGCGAGGACGGCCAGTGCGGTCAGCGCCAGGGCGTGCAGCGCGAGCAGACCGAGCAGCACGGGCCGGACACGCGCGGCGAAGTCGGCCAGCCCGTGGCTGTCGGCGAGCGCGTGCCGCGCCCGGACGGACAGCAGGTGGGCGCACCAGAGCGCGGGGACCACCCCGAGGGCCAGGGCCACGAGCGGCGCGGCGGCCTCGGCCGGGGACGGTGTCCCCCGGGGACCGTCGCCGCCCGCGCCGCCCGTCAGGTGCGTGAGGCCGTCGCCGTACAGGACGTATGCCAGCAGCCAGCACGCCCACAGGCGGGAAACGCGCGCGGTGTGGTCCTCGACGCGAAGTGGGCCGCGCCGGAGGGCGACGGTGAGCGCGGCGCCGAGGGCGAGGGCCCCGGCCGCTCCTGTCGCGAGCCCGATGCCCTCCCCGGCGCCGTCGGTTCCGTACGACAGGGCGAGGACGCCGACGACCGCCACGGCGCCGGGGAGCAGCCCGCGCGCGGCCCACACGGCGCGGGGGTCGGCGGCGCGTGCCGGGCGGGGGGCGCTCGCCCGGGAGGTCTCGGTGGCGCGGCCGGTGGCGGCGGGGCGGGGGACGCGCGCGTACAGCTCCTCGGCGAGGGAGAAGACGTTCCGGTGCCGGAAGCGGGTGGCCGCCCGGTCGGTGACGCCGTGCGCCTCCAGGCCGGCGGCGATCTCCAGGGGGTCGACGGCGCGTGCGCACAGTTCGCGGTGGCTGTGCAGCAGCGTCTTGACGGGGTCGGCGGGGCCCGGACGCGGGGCGGGGCGGGTCGGGCGCGGGCCGGTGGTGTCCGTGTCAGGCATCGCTCTCCCCCGCGGTCTGTCCGGCGCCCACGGCGACGGCCTCCGTGGAAGGGCGTGGCGCCCGGGGCCGCGCGGGCGGGGCAACGGAGACGGTGGCGGGCGGCGGGGACATCGACACGGGGGGCACCATCGGGACCGGCGACAGGCCGGGGATCGGGACGGTCCGCACCCGGGCGGTGGGCCGGTGGCCGGGGATGCGGCCCTCCGCCGGGCCGGCGAACGGCAGCGGGCCATGCCGCGTGTCCGCCGTCCCGGCGGGGTGGCGGACCGGGGTGTGCGCGACGAGTTCCAGATAGAGGGCGCGGAACGCCGCCAGGTTCTGTTCGACGGTGAAGAGTTCCAGCGCGCGTGCCCGCGCGGCGGCGCCGAGCCGTTCGCGGCGCTCGGGGTCGCGCACCAGCGCGAGACAGGCGTCGGCGAGCGCCCGCGGGTCGCGCGGGGGCACCACCAGCCCCGTACCGCCGACGACTTCGACCACGGCGCCGACATCGGTGGAGACGGTCGCGCGCCCGCAGAACATCGCTTCGACCAGGCTGACCGGGAAGCCCTCGACGATGCTGGACAGGACGACCACCCCGGCCGCCGCGTACACCTGCGCCAGCTCCGCCGCGCCGGGCCCGCCGGCCTCCTCGAAGGAGACGGGGCTCCCGCCGTCGGGGTGCGCGTCGGCCGCCTCGTCCGGGAACAGCCGGGCGGCCAGCAAGCGGCAGTGGGCGAGGTACGCGGTCGCCTCGGCGCCCTGCGCGGCGGCGCCGACGACGCGCAGCCGGGCGGAGGGCTCCTCCTTACGGATGTGGGCGAAGGCGTGCAGCAGGGAGATCAGGTCCTTGGCGGGCTCGATCCGGCCGACCCAGACGAGCGTGTGCGGGTCACCGGGGTCACGCTCGTCCGGGGCGGCCGGTGACCGGAAGCGCCCGGTCTCCATACCGGGGTAGACCGTGCGCAGTTTGGCGCGGTCGGCGCCGCAGCGCTCCTGCCAGCGGCGGGCGTGGGTGTTGCCGGGGGTGATGACGGCCGCCTGCCGGTAGACCTCGGCGGCGAGCCTGCCCTGGAAGGCCGCGAGCAGGGCGCGCACCGGCATGCGCGGGGGCGCTTCCCCGGCGGGTCCGGCGGCCAGATAGTGGGCCCGCAGATGGACGCCGTACTCGGTGACCAGGAGCGGCGTGCCGAAGAAGCGTTTGGCCAGAAGTCCGGGAAGGGCGGCGGGACCGCCGGTCGTCGCGTGGCACAGATCGGCGGTGCCGAGGCCGTCGTCGTCGTACCAGTCGAGGGAGAGCGGGCGCAGTGCCCGTTCCACCCGGTCGGCGAAGGCGAGGTAGTCGGGGACACCGGCGCCGCGCACGCCCCGGCGCGCGCCGGGGGCGTGGCAGGCGGCTTCCAGTATCCGTACGGCGGTCTCCGAGCGCAGCGCCGTGGGCAGGCCGCCGTGGTCGCGCGCGAGGTCGGCGAGCCCGTACAGCCCGTCGGCGAAGGCGCGGGCACCACGCGGGGCGACGGCGTCCGCGCCGCTCACGCCACGCTTCACGCCCGTGCCGTCCGTGCCGTCCGGGCGGCCCACCGCGCGCGTGCCGGGCTCCGCACCACTCGCGCCGCCCGCCACGCCCGTGCCGCCACCCGCGCCGTCCGTGCCTCCGTCTGCGCCCGCGTCCGGGGCGCACACGGCGGTGATCAGCTCCCCGAAGTGCCTCGTGAAGCGACGCCGTTCGCGCCGCCCGTACGCCCTCCCGTCGCCTTCCGCCGACCAGAGGGACGCGGTGCGCACCCGCCGCACCGGGGGCGGCAGCTGTATCCAGCCCGCGCCCTCCTGGTGGGCGCTGCGGCTGAGCGCGTAGATGTCGAACTCGTGCCCGGCGAGCCCGCGTACGAGCCGGTCGCACCAGAGCCTGGACTCACCCGTCGCATACGGGTACCCACCGTCCGTGAGGAGTCCGATCCGCACGAGCACACCCCCGATCTCCCTTGTGGGAAGCCGCCGTTGGATCGGCGACTCGCAGCGGGACGACCGTAAGCGGACATGACGGTGGAACGGCGGACGGTTGTCCGTCACACCACCAGAAGGGGTGAATGCACGTAACTTTCCCACCGCGATTGCGTTCGGTCGCGATAAGGACTCATCCGGTCACCCTGCGTCAGGCTCCGGCCGACGCGTCAACTGCCGGGGAACGGCCACGGGTTGGGCTTGCACGTGACGCCGTCGAGGCTGAGCGTCTTGGTCTGCTGCTGCATGACGGGCGCGAGGGAGCCGGGGGTCCGGCAGCTCACGTGGTCGTGCCCGAGCCGGTGGCCGATCTCGTGGTTGATCAGCATCTGCCGGTAGGTGAGCATCGCCTTGGGGCCGTACGTCTTGGCCCCCTGGGCCCAGCGGAACGCGTTGATCATGACGCGGTCGGTGGACGCCGAGTCGCAGGACACGTTGTCGACGGTGGTGTCGAGGCCGGACTTGGCGCACCACTCGGCCGTCGTTCGTGGGCTCGCCAGCGTGATCACGAAGTCGGGCGAGCCGCCCGCGATCCGCTCGAACGTCATGGCGCCGTCGTGCGCCCAACTCCGTTCGTCGTTGAGGGTCTTGTGCACGGCGTCCGCGAACAGCGCCGGGTCGAGCCCGAGGCCCTTCTCGACGTCGATGCGATAGCGGACCTTGCGGCCCTCGCCCGGCGCACCGGCGAGGCCGGGCACCGCGTCGAACTCGCCCGGCCCGCTCAGATCGGCGGCCAGCGGGAACTGCCGGGCCATCAGCTGGCCGAAGGTGGGAGGCGGCGCGGGCGCCTTGGCCACAGGCGCTTCCTGCGGGGTCGGCCGCCCGTCCGAGCGCGAGGCGGCGCCCTCGCCGTCGCGGGCGAGGCCGCCCGCCGGGAGGGCGTCGGCCCGGGGGCCCCCGCCGGCGCCGACCTGACCGGCCACCACGACGGCGAGCACGGTGGTCACGGCCATGGCAGCGATCCCGGTGAAGGTGCGCCCCAGACCGCCCTTGACGGGCCGTTCCCCGGCGCCGTCGGCGTCCCGGAGCCCCATGGGGCCGTCCCGGTCGGAGCCGCGCCCGGAGTCGCCCGCGAGGGCGGTGGAGGCCGCGCCGGGGCGGCTGTTCTCGTCGTCCCAGTCGGCGACGGAGGCGTACGGATCGGGCCGCCACCGCGCGTCGTCGGCGTCACGGCCGGTGCCGTACGGGTCGGGGCGGGTGCGCGGAGTGGGCGGGGCGTCGAAGGCTTCCACGAACTCGCGTCGCGGCCCGGGGAACCGGCGCTGCGCGGGCGGCGCCGACCGCACGTCCTGGCGCGCTCCCCGTGTGGGCCCGCCCGGTCCCATCGGATCCCGCGTCGGGCCTCCGGGGCCCTGCGGATAGGGAGGGCGGCCCGGAGTGGCTCCCGGCCGGTCGCCGTACCGCTGCTGATCGCCCCAGCCGCCGCCGGGCTCACGGTGCTCGGGATGACCGCCGCGCACCCGGGGCACGCCGTGCGCGGGGGTGCCGTACGCCGGTGCGGCCCGGTCCTGGCCTTCGGCGGGCGGCTGGGGGCGCGGGGGCCCTTCGCCGGGCGGGGGGCCGCCCGCGGCCGAGGGCCGCTGC
The DNA here is from genome assembly GCF_036327775.1 of Streptomyces sp. NBC_01498. Lineage (NCBI taxonomy): Bacteria > Bacillati > Actinomycetota > Actinomycetes > Kitasatosporales > Streptomycetaceae > Streptomyces > Streptomyces sp. NBC_01498. The sequence goes on from NZ_CP109598.1 coordinate 2,246,063, forward strand.
CCGCTGTCGGACCGCCGGGGTGCGGGGCCCTTACGGCTGTGTCGTCCCACGCCCCGGATCAGCTCCTGTCACTGTCGTCGTCACTGCGGTCGTCGCCACCGGCGTTCTCACCGTCTGTACGGCCGGCGGGCCGGTTCGTCTCACTCGCCGCTCCGCCGGATTCCGATTCGCGGACGAGTGCGCGCGCGGCCTCCGCGACCGCCCGCGGGTACTCCATCATGGCAACATGCCCGGCGTCCGGAAGCGTCAGGAGCCGGGAATCCCGGAACGCCACCGACGCCTTCCGGGCCATTCGGTACGAAACGAGCTGATCCCGCCCTCCGTACACCAGGAGCGTCGGCGCCAGGACCCGCTCGGCCTGCCTCCACAGCCCCTGCTGCCCGCCGAGGGTGTACGCGTCGACGATGCCCCGCGCGGAGCGGGCCATCGCGTCCCAGAAGTACGGAAGGCTCTGCCGGCGCTCCATTTCCTCCACCGCGTGCCGCAGCCCCTCCTCGGAGACCCGGCCGGGGTCGCCGTAACAGAGGGCCATCACCCCTCGGGTGCGCTGCTCGGCCGTCCACTCGCGCGTCATCCGTCCGAAGAGGGACGCGACGCCGGGCAGCGCGAGCAGGGCTGTCGGCAGGGCCTGGCGCTGCACGCGGATCTCCGGCAGCGCGGGCGAGACGAGGGTGAGGGTGCGCACCAGGTCGGGGCGGGCGGCGGCGACGCGGGTCGCGACGGCGCCGCCCAGGGAGTTGCCGAACAGGTGCACCGGGCCCCGGGCCGGGCCGCCGGAGTCGAGGAGCCGGATCACGGCACGCGCGTGGGCGGTGACCGAGTAGTTGCGGTCGCCGGGTGGCGGGGAGTCGCCGAAGCCGGGCAGGTCGACCGCCTCGCCGTCGACCACGTCCGCCAGGAGCGGCATCAGGTCGGACCAGTTCTGCGAGGAGCCGCCGAGACCGTGCACGTACAGCGCGCGCGGCAGCCCGGAGCGTGTCCCGGGGCGTGCGCGGACGTGGAGGGTCAGCCCCGGCAGGGAGACCGTACGGAGCCGCTCACCTTCGGCGACCCGGACGGCACTCACCCGCGGGACGGCGGCGGCGAGGGTTTCCGGCAGCTCGGTCGAAGACATGCGGGCAATGTTACGAGACCGTCACGCAGGGGTTCGCGTGTTCAGCGTCACAGGGGCACATGGCATTGACGGGGCGGAGATCCTACCCTCGTAAGTACGCAGGACAACCGGAGAGGAAGGGGCGCCTCATGACGGCGAACCCAAGCGACCCGGACACATTGTCGAACGGTACCGACGAGGAAGATCCGACGACCGGGACGGATTCCGGCACCCCGGAGGAGCTGGACGCGCAGACGCCGGAGGCCGACGCCGCGGAGCAGCACACCGAGGTACGGCCGTCGGAAGACGATCCACCGGCCCGCATCGGGTCGTCGGAGGCCGACGAGGCGGACGCCGCCGAGCAGGCGCGTATCGTCACCCTCGACGAGGACGACTACCGCTGAGCGAGCGCTCAGGACCGGGTCCGGGATTTGTCAGCAATGGATACATTTCTCCGCCGCCGTTCTCGCGGCGGGACGGACGAGCGGCTCACCGACCGTCCGGTCCGTGAAATTCTCCGGCCCGACCACGCACACCCGGGTTACCCAAAAGTACGATGGCAAGGCGGCGCACAGCGCGCAACGGAACGATTCTGGGAGGCGGCGTGACAGCCATAGAGCAGACCGAGGCGGCGCGCCCGCGAGGCACGCGCCTGCCACGCCGCGCTCGACGCAATCAGCTTCTGGGCGCGGCCCAGGAGGTGTTCGTCGCACAGGGTTACCACGCCGCGGCGATGGACGACATCGCCGAGCGCGCGGGCGTCAGCAAGCCCGTCCTGTACCAGCACTTCCCCGGAAAGCTGGACCTCTACCTGGCCCTCCTCGACCAGCACTGCGAGGCCCTGCTGCACGCCGTGCGTACGGCCCTGGCGTCGACCAGCGACAACAAGCTCCGCGTCGCGGCCACGATGGACGCGTACTTCGCCTATGTCGAGGACGAGGGCGGCGCGTTCCGGCTGGTCTTCGAGTCCGACCTGACGAACGAGCCCGCCGTGCGCGAGCGCGTCGACCGGGTGGCGCTCCAGTGCGCCGAGGCGATCTCCGACGTGATCGCGTCGGACACGGGCCTCTCCAAGGAGGAGTCCATGATGCTGGCCGTCGGACTCGGCGGTGTCTCCCAGGTGGTGGCCCGCTACTGGCTCTCCAGCGAATCGGTTATTCCCCGCGACAAGGCCGTGGAGCTCCTCACCTCCCTCGCCTGGCGCGGCATCGCCGGATTCCCGCTGCACGGCAGCGAGCAGCACCCCGGCGCCTGACGCGGCGCCCCGCCCGCGTGCCGGGCCCTCGCGCCGGCCGGTCGACCACGCGCTTCCGCACGGCCCGTGCGGCCCCGGCGGTCCGTGTTCGCTGCGGGCATGTCCCGTCGCCGTCCTGAGCACCGCCTCTCCGGGCTAATGTGTGCTGCGTACCGCGCGGTTGACCGCGCAACGCACTGACCGTTCGGAGGGACATGGCGGTGGAGGTCAAGATCGGCGTGCAGCACACGCCCCGCGAGATCGTTCTGGAGAGCGGGCAGTCCGCCGCGGAGGTGGAGGGCGCCGTGGCCGACGCACTCGCCGGCAAGGCGAAGCTGCTCAGCCTCACGGACGAGAAGGGGCGGAAGGTGCTCGTACCTGCCGACCGGATCGCGTACGTGGAAATCGGCGAGCCGACGACACGACGGGTGGGCTTCGGCGCGCTCTAGGTCGTCTCCGACGAGTAGCGGCGCCCGCCCTCAGGGGCAGGCGCCGGGCGGCGGGCACGTCCCGGGTCGGCTCGGCGCTCCAGGCCGACGCTCCTGGTCGGAACCTCGGAACGTCCGCACAGCACCACGAGACAACGGGAGTGGCCCGGCGGGATTTTCCCGCCGGGCCACTCCTTCGTGGTGGGCCGGCCACTCCTTCGCCGTCTCTTCGGGTCGCGGAGGGTTGCCCCGCGCGCACTCCGGGTAGACCGGGCTACGACCCGGTCGGACGACCCGGTCGGACGGCGCGGTTGGTGAGGTGATCAGCGGTGATCTTGGAAGCTCTCGGTGCGGTCCTGCTCGGACTGGGTGCCTCGTGGGCCGCGCTCCAGCGGCTGCCCCACCGGCTCCCCGCGCGCCGCCCGGTGTTCGCCGCGGGCTCCCTCGGCTCCCTGTTCGGCGCGCTGCTCACGCACGCGGTGCTCGGCCCCGGTCATCTCGTCGCGACGCTGGTCGGCGCCGTGGTCGTGGGGACGGTCCTGCTGTCGCTGCTGCTCCGCCCCGCGAGCCATGTCCTGCGCGGGCCGATGCCCTCCTGACCCGCCGCACCCGCCTCGCGCGCGGTCTCAGGCGGCCAGACCCAGCGCCGCCATCCGCTTGGTGTGCGCCTCGGTGATCCGGGAGAACATCCGGCCCACCTCGGCCAGGTCGAAGCCGTCGGCGACCCCGCCCACCAGCATCGTCGAGAGCGCGTCGCGGTCGGCCACCACCCGCTGCGCCTGCGACAGCGCCTCGCCCATCAGCCGCCGCGCCCACAGCGCGAGACGGCCACCGACCCGGGGCTCGGCCTCGATCGCGGCCCGGACCTTCTCGACCGCGAAGTTGCCGTGGCCGGTGTCGTCCAGCACCGCGAGCACCAGACCACGGGTGTCGGTGTCCAGCCGTGCGGCGACCTCACGGTAGAAGTCACTGGCGATCGAGTCGCCCACGTACGCCTTGACCAGCCCTTCCAGCCAGTCCGACGGCGCGGTCTGGCGGTGGAAGTCGTCCAGGGCGGCGGCGAAGGGGTCCATCGCGCCCGTCGGATCGGCGTCGATCTCGCCGAGCCGGTCGCGCAGCCTCTCGAAGTGGTGGAACTCGGCGGAGGCCATCTTCGCGAGTTCCGCCTTGTCGTCCAGCGTCGGAGCGAGTTTGGCGTCCTCGGCGAGCCGCTCGAAGGCCGCCAGTTCGCCGTAGGCGAGTGCTCCCAGCAGATCCACGACCGCCGCCCGGTACCTCGGGTCGGCGGAAGCCGTCGCCCAGTCCTGGGCGGCGATCCCGGTGGGCTCCGCGGACCCGGACCCGGATACGGGCGCGGGCGCGGATCCGGGCGTGGACCCCGGTGCGGACTCGGGCGCAGTGGCGTTGTCAGACGTCTCCATGGAGCGCACAATAGCCCGCCCCGCGCCCCGCGCAGAGCCCGTCCCGGACACCGTCCGGGGGCCCGGCCGGCGGGTGCCCGCAGAGCGTTCCGGCGAATTCGTCCGACACATGTGCGCGATTCCGGGGTACAGTGGTAATGCGCCTGCCGAGTGTTCGGTGGGCCATCGCAGTGTTTGACCGGGAGATCGTCCCGGACAGGCCCCATGAGGATGCCCGGTCGGTGGCCCGATCGGCTCCGACCCGACCGCCCTCCGCGCGGACCGCACGCACAGTTGCGTAGGACCGCAGATGAGGGGCCCCCTCAGCGGTAAGAGCGCTCGAGCGACGGCAGTGGTCCCGCGCCATCCGGCCAATCCACGGCCGGCCGAGTACCCAGGTGCGGTACGACCCCCAGCGTTCGCCTCGTGCCGCGTCTCACAGAAGAGGCAGCACCCTGACTACGACTTTCCGAGACCTCGGAATCCTCCCCGAGACGGCCGAAGCGCTTGAAGCGGTCGGCATCGTGTCTCCGTTCCCCATCCAAGAGATGACCCTCCCGGTCGCGCTGTCCGGCAAGGACGTCATCGGCCAGGCCAAGACCGGCACGGGCAAGACTCTCGGCTTCGGACTGCCGCTCCTTGAGCGTGTCACCGTCCCCGCCGACGTCGAGGCGGGCCGTTGCACCCCCGAGCAGCTCACCAACGCCCCGCAGGCCCTCGTGGTGGTCCCCACCCGCGAGCTGTGCCAGCAGGTCACCAACGACCTCCAGACCGCCGGCAAGGTACGCAACGTACGGGTGCTGGCGATCTACGGCGGCCGTGCCTACGAGCCGCAGGTCGAGGCCCTCAAGAAGGGCGTCGACGTGGTCGTCGGCACGCCGGGCCGGCTCCTCGACCTGGCGGGCCAGCGCAAGCTCGACCTGTCGCACGTGCGCGGCCTCGTCCTGGACGAGGCGGACGAGATGCTCGACCTGGGCTTCCTGCCGGACGTCGAGCGGATCATCCAGCTGCTCCCCGCGAAGCGCCAGACGATGCTGTTCTCGGCCACGATGCCGGGCGCGGTCATCGGTCTCGCCCGCCGCTACATGACGCAGCCGACGCACATCAGCGCCACGTCGCCCGACGACGCGGGCGCGACCGTCGCCAACACCACCCAGCGGGTCTACCGCGCGCACTCCATGGACAAGCCGGAGATGGTCGCGCGCATCCTCCAGGCCGAGGGGCGCGGGCTGGCGATGATCTTCTGCCGTACGAAGCGTACGGCCGCCGACATCGCCGACCAGCTCGCCCAGCGCGGCTTCGCGTCCGGCGCCGTCCACGGCGACCTGGGCCAGGGCGCCCGGGAGCAGGCGCTGCGCGCCTTCCGCAACGGCAAGGTGGACGTCCTCGTCTGCACGGATGTCGCCGCGCGCGGCATCGACGTCGAGGGCGTGACGCATGTCATCAACTACCAGTCGCCCGAGGAGGAGAAGACCTACCTCCACCGGATCGGCCGCACCGGCCGCGCGGGCGCGTCCGGTATCGCCGTGACGCTGGTCGACTGGGACGACATCCCGCGCTGGCAGCTGATCAACAAGGCGCTGGACCTGGGCTTCCCGGACCCGCCGGAGACGTACTCCACCTCACCGCACCTGTTCGAGGAGCTCGACATCCCCGCCGGGACGAAGGGCATCCTGCCGCGCACGGACCGGACACGTGCCGGTCTGGCGGCGGAGCAGGTCGAGGACCTGGGCGAGACGGGCGGCCGGGGCCGCAAGTCCGCGCGGACGGCGACCGCCGTGACGGAGGAGCGCCCGGCGCGTACGCGTACGCCGCGGCAGCGCCGCCGTACGCGCGGCGGGAGCACGCTGGAGGGCGGCGAGGCTCAGCCGTCCGCGACCACGGCGGTGGACACCGCCGAGGGTGCGGACGCGGCCGAGCCGCGTGTCCCGCGCCGCCGTCGGCGTACGCGCGTGGGTGTGCCCGCCGAGGCGGCGGACGCGGTCGCGGCGACCGTGGCGGAACCGGCGCGTGACGTGTTCGTCGAACCGATGGCGCAGCCGGAGGCGGCGGAGGCCGAACCCGAGGCGGCGACCAAGCCGCGTCGGCGGCGTACGCGCGCGGCCAAGCCCGTGGTCGAGACCGTGGCCGACGCCTCGGTCGCCGACACCACGGACGTGGCCGTCGACGCCGCGACGAAGACCGAGACCAAGCCCCGCCGTCGGGCCCGCGCCAAGACCTCGGTCGAGGCCCCCGTCGAGGCCGTGGCGGTCGCGCCGGAGGCCGACGCCGAGCCGGCCACCAAGCCGCGCCGCCGCCGCACCCGCGCGACAGCGGCCCCGTCCGACAGCTGACACCCGGCGTACGCCGATGGCCCGGTACCCCGCAGGGGGTGCCGGGCCGTCGGCGTTCCGGGGCGCCCGCAGGGTCGTAACGGCGCCACAACACCCGGGGCCGCGCCGATGTACGCACGCCCCAACCGCCGTTCCGCCACGGCGGGACGTGTCCGGCTCGGTTCCGACTCCCTGCCGGGCCGCAACCACCGCACCGGAACCCGAGCCGCTCAGGCCCCGAAGCCCCGCGCCCCAACCGCCGTTCCGCCACGGCGGGACGCGTCCGGCTCGGTTCCGACTCCCTGCCGGGCCGCAACCGTCACTCCGAGAAGCCGACCCGGCGCGGCCACGACGCCACGCCGACGCCACACACGCGGACATGCCCGGCGTACCTGGGCACCCGCCGCGCCCGAACCGCCGCACCGATGCCAGACACGACCCCGGCCTCACCGGCGTGCGCGCCCGCGGCGACCGCCCCGCCGCCGTACGACGCATACACGCGTCCCGGGCTCCCCCGGCCACGACCAGGTCCCAACCGCGCACCCCAAACCACCGTCCCCACGAGGCCGGCCCCTGCGGATGAGGCGGCTGAGGTTGGTGGGTCTTACGCTCGTGGGATGAGTCGGCCGCGCACCTTTACTCCGCCGCCCCGTACCCGTGCGCTGCGGCTGGTCACGCGGCGCGGGGAGTTCGCCGTGCTCGACGCGCGGCCCGAGGGGGTGGCGCGGGGTACCGCGCTCCTGTTGCCCGGGTACATCGGGAGCAAGGAGGACTTCATCGCGATGCTGGAGCCGCTGACCGCGGCCGGTTACCGTGTCGTCTCCGTGGACGGGCGCGGGCAGTACGAGTCCGACGGGCCCGACTCCCAGGACGCCTACGCGCAGCGGGAGTTGGCGGCGGACGTGCTGGCGCAGGCGGAGGCCGTCGGGCCGCCGGTGCATCTCGTGGGGCACTCCCTGGGCGGGCAGATCGCGCGCGCGGCCGTCCTGGCGGACCCCGCGCCGTTCCTGACGCTGACGCTGATCTCGTCCGGCCCGGCCAGGATCTCGCCCCCGCAGGTGGAGCGCGTACGGCTGCTGAGCGAGGTACTGGCCGACCCGCGCCTGGACATGGAGCAGGTCTGGGCGGCCATCCAGGCCATGGAGCCGCCGGAGGAGGCCGATGTGGACGGCGGACTGCTGCGGCGCCGCTGGCTGCGCCACAGCCCGGCCCAACTGATGTCCACGGGGCGCCAGTTGACCGTGGAGCCGGACCGGGTCGGTGAGCTGGCCGCCGTACGGCCGCTGCCCAAGCATGTGGTCTCCGGCGAGCGGGACGACGTCTGGCCGGTGGCGGCGTTCGACGACATGGCGCGGCGGCTGGAGGCGCGCCGGACGGTGATCGAGGGCGCCGAGCACTCCCCCAACACCGATCAGCCCCTGCGTACCGCCGCCGCGCTCAGCGCCTTCTGGGACGCGCACTGAGCCGGGGCGGCCGGCACGGCCGTACTCAGAACTGGCTCTCCATGTGCTGCCAGAAGCCGTCCCGCAGCGCCCGCCGCAGGACGGAGTGCCCGCGCAGCGAGCGCTGGAGCAGTCTCTCCGCCTCGATCAGCAGGTCCTGGTCCACCGGTCCGGGCAGATAGGGACGGCCCGGCAGCAGTTCCGCCATCGCCGCCCGCCCCCGTTCGACCAGCCAGGTCGCGGCGATCTGCGCGCCGATGAAACGCGCCTCCTCGCGCGAGGGCGGCGGCTCGCCCTCGTTCTCGTACGTGGTGACCGGCCGCCGCGTCACGTACGGCTGCCAGAACTCCAGGTCGAAGGTGCGCTGGCTGTCGACCTCCCAGAGAAGTGGCTCGGCCTGGTTGCGCCCGCCGCCGGACTCGATGCCCCAGAGGTGGACCCGCGCGCCGTACCCCTGCGCGGCCTCGACGGCGGACACCAGGTCCTCGTCGCCGCCGACGAGCGCGGCGTCGCTGATGGCGCGGTGCCGGGCGAGCGATTCGAGGTCCGTGCGGATCAGGGAGTCGACGCCCTTCTGCTGGTTGTTGGCGTTGAGGTTGCCGAGGCGGACCTTGACGTCGGGCAGCTCGGCGATGGCCTGCTGCTCGGGCGTGTGGATGCGCCGGCGGGCGCCGTCGTACCAGTAGACCCGCAGCAGTCTGCTGTCCGCGAAGATCGTCCGCGCCTTGTCGATGAACGCCTCGATGAGCCCTTCGGTGTCGAGGTCGAAGGACCGGCGGTCCTCGGTGCCCGCGACAAGTAATCCGGCCGCAGCGTAGACGTAACCGGCGTCCACGAAGATGGCGTGGGTGGACGGCGTCTTGGCGACCTCGGCGAGCATCCGCTGGAGCAGTTCGTTGGTGCGCTCCAGGCGGGCGCCGAGTTCGGCGACGCCGGGGGTGTCGGGCGTCTCGGGGGTGATCTCTGCCTCGCTCATACGCGGTCCATTGTCCGTGCGCCTCTCGGGACCCGCCAGTGCCCCCGAGTACCGGTGAGTGCCCGCCGGTGGTTAGCCAGCCGAAAATTTTCTTTAGTGTAGGGAATGTTTGCAGAGGGCAAGACGTTGTGGCCTTATGTAATCACCGACGGACCAGCCGTCACCCACAGTTCTCCTACGGAGGATCAGACGAAGGGAGAAGCCGTATGCGCTTCGAGATCATGCGACTGAACGATGCGGACGGCAGCGCCGTCGACAGCACCGTTGTGGACGCCGCCTCCGTCAGCCAGATCGTGCAGCAGGCCGCCTCGACAGGGCAGCGCCTCTATATCCGTCCGGCCGACTCACCGGCCTCGTAACTCTCTCCCCGACCCGACCCGACCCGACCCGCCCGAACCCGCCGATCCGCCGGTCACACCGGTTCCGCGCCGGATTCTTCGGGTCGGCTCATGTCGAGACGCCCCCGTACGGAGCAGCATCCGTGCGGGGGCGTTCCGCTGCCGCCGCGCGCCGGACGAGCTCGGCGTAGACCTCCGGGTCGGTGGTGTACTCCCCGAGCCGGACCGTCTTTCGGCTGCCGTGGTAGTCGCTGGAGCCCGTGGTGAGCAGGCCGAGATCGGCGGCGAGTGTCCGCAGCCGGGCGCGGGTGGGCTCGTCGTGGTTCATGTGGTCGACCTCGACGCCGTCGAGTCCCGCCTCGGCCAGGCGCCCGAGAACCGCTTCGGAGATGACCGGGCCACGGGTCACGGCCAGCGGATGGGCGAGGACGGTGACACCGCCGGCCGCCTTGACCAGCCGGACCGCGTCGAAGGGGTCCAGTTCGTGCCGGGGGACGTGCACCCGGCCGTGGTCGGCGAGCCACCGGGAGCTGAACGCCTCGTCGACGGAGTCCACCACGCCCAGCTCGACCAGCGCGGAGGCGATGTGCGGGCGGCCGATCGAGCCGTCGCCGGCGATCCGGGCGACCTGGTCCCAGGTGATCGGCACACCGAGTTCCCGGAGCTTGGCCACCATCGCCCGCGCGCGCGGCACCCGGTCGTCGCGCACCAGCTCGCGCTCGCGCAGCAGGCGGGGTTCGTCGGGATCGAAGAGGTACGCCAGCATGTGCAGGCCCACGTCGCCGGTCCGGCAGGACAGCTCGGCGCCGGGGACCAGGGTGAGCCCGGCGCCGGTGGTGTCGTCCAGCGCGTCGAGGGCCGCGCGCGCCTCGGCGTGGCCGCGTGTCGTGTCGTGGTCGGTGAGCGCGACGACGTCCAGCCCGGCCGCCGCCGCGTTGCGCACCAGCTCGGCCGGGGTGTCCGTACCGTCCGACGCCGAGGAGTGGGTGTGCAGGTCGATGCGCACGGCGGGTACTCCAGGGGCCGGGGCGGGAAGGGGGCTCCAGCGTAACGGGGCAGCAAGTGGCGGGGGACGGCGACGGATACGGGCGCCGGGTGGCGGCGGACGGGGCGGATACGGGTGGCGGGCGGAAAGGGGCGGGGACGGGGCGGATACGGGCGCCCGGCGGAGGTGGGACGGCGGCGGACACGGGTGGCGGGCGCCGAAGAGTCCCGCCACCTCGGGCCCCGCCGCCCGCCGCCCCGGGCCCGTGCCCCGGGGCCCGTCAGCGCAGCAGGCGCGGGGACAGCGCCCCGCACGGCAGCAGGTCCACCTCGGCGCCCGCGTCCCGCAGATCGGTGAGCACCAGTTCGTCGTACATCAGCAGCCCCGCCTGCTCCGGCCAGACGATCGCCCAGAGCCACAGCCCGAGCGCCTCGCCCGCGAAGACCGCGCGGTCCGGCGGGGCCTCGGGCACCTGCCAGAGCGGGGTGGGGCGGCCGGCGGCCAGCAGTTTGGCGTGGGCGGGCTTGTCGACGCAGATGTGCGGCCCCGGGTCGGGGCCTTCGATGCCCGCGTACCGCGCCCCGAGGCCGACCCCGAGCTCCTCCGCGACCAGCAGCAGTTCCCCCGTGCCGCCCAGCGGGCCGGGGCCCTCGCAGGCGACGGCGGTGGCCCGGCCGCCGCTGCGGTCGTCACCCGCGTACGCCACGCCGGTGTAGAGCCAGCCGACGGGCAGCGGCCAGGGCATCCAGACGGGGACACGGGCGCGGTTCACGACCACACCGAGGGCTTCCACGCTGGGCGGTATGACCGGCTGCAACGGATGCACCGCGCCATGGGTGTCGCACTGCCAGGAGTCGGCGAAGAGACCGGGTGCCCTGACCCGGCCGGCGCACTTCGGGCACCCTGGTTCGCCCCTCATGCTGCCCCACGGTCCTCCCTGGTCGACGCCTCGTCAAGGACGATCACCCGTCCGGCACAGAACCCCGGCACATACCGGTGGCCTGTACGGGACGGTGACTCCTCCCGGCGGCGTACGGGTTTCCGCGACCCCGGAGGGCCCACGCGTACACCCCCGGCCCGGGGGGCTCACACGTACAACCGCCCCTGCCCCCGTCCCGCGGGCTCAGTCCAGCGCCACCGACCCGCGCCGGGGGTCGCGCGGGTCCGTCCCCCGTTCCAGCCAGCGCTCCTGGAGGGCCGCCGCTCCCCTGACCCGCTTCCACGCGGCCTCGTTGGGGGTCATCGGGAGCAGCGGCAGGAACCGTACGGGGTCGAGGGGCGCGTCCAGTTCGAGGTCGGGGACCAGTCCGCCGGGCTCCGCGACGAGCACGGAGCTGAACGGGGCGCCCGGCCAGAGCGGTTCACCGATGTCCAGCGAGGCGCCCGGTGTGACGACCACTCCCTCGACCTGGGGCGACGCCGCCAGGACGGCGAGGGGGCGCAGCACCTTGCCGGTGTCGGCGTGCCCCGCGCGTACGGTCAGGAGCAGTTCGGCGCGCGGTCCCCGGGACGGGTCGGGGACGACGACCGTGGGGTCGGCCATGGGCCGCGCGGACATGCCGAGCGTGGCGTACCGCACGAGGGCACCCCCGTCCGGTCCGGCGGGGTCCCCGGTGTCGAGGAAGCGGAGTACCTCGATCCGGTCCGTACCCACGAACGTCATCGCGGCACGCGCGTCGGGTTCGCCGAACACCGAGCGCAACCGGGCCTCGACCAGTGAGAGAACTTCTGCCATCCGGTGAGCATAGAACGCCGTGTTAACGGGCAAGAGACCGAATTGGCCCCGAACGGCTGCTAGTCTGGGCCGCCGGTCGGGACAGCACGTGGAAGCGTCGCTCTCCGGTCCCGACATACGTCGTCCCCCACGGGGGACCGGCAGGAGGAGGTGAGGCTGCGGTGGATCGAAGTCACCCGGCCAGTACCAGCCGCTCTTCCTCGCGCTGTACCGCCTCAGTCTGAGGCCCTGCCCCGTACAGGCCCGCGGCTTGTCGCACGACGGAAGAGCACTGCACCAGCACTGTTTTTGCCTGTCTGTAGCGAACGCCGTCACCGCGTCCTCGCGGTGCCGCCCGCTTTGTGGACGTATGCGCGCCGCGTCGTGTTCCGTGCCCCGTCAGGGCACACCGCCGCCGACCCCGTGTCGGCGCGGCCGCGCCGCACGTCCCCGTTCCGGGCCGCGCCACGCCCCGCCGACGGCCTCTCCGTGAGGAGCCAGCCATGTCGATGATCCGTGACCTGCGTGCGGCGGTCCGTCCGTCCCTGCGCAAGAGCAACACCGCCTACAGCACGTACGACTCCACCCGTGACCCCTCGGCCTCCAGCGCCGTCGTGGACTGCGCCGTCTACCGGTCCGGCCGCCGGATGAAGGACGAGCCGTGTCTGACGCCGCACGAGGCGATGCTGGAGGTGCGCAAGGGCGGCGGGTTCGCCTGGATCGGTCTGCACGAGCCGACCGACGGTGAATTCGCCGGTATCGCCGCCGAGTTCGGGCTGCACCCGCTCGCCGTCGAGGACGCCGTGCACGCGCACCAGCGGCCCAAGCTGGAGCGGTACGACGACACGCTCTTCGCCGTCTTCAAGACCATCCACTACGTCGAGCACGCCGAACTCACCGCGACCAGCGAGGTGGTGGAGACCGGCGAGGTGATGTGCTTCACCGGCCGGGACTTCGTCATCACCGTGCGGCACGGCGGCAAGGGCTCGCTGCGCGCGCTGCGGCACCGGCTGGAGGAGGACAGCGACCTGCTCGCGAAGGGGCCGTCGTCCGTCCTGCACGCCATCGCCGACCATGTCGTGGACGGGTACATCGCGGTGGCCGCCGCCGTGCAGGACGACATCGACGAGGTCGAGATCGATGTGTTCTCGGCGCCCGCGAAGGGCAGCCCGCGCGGTTCGGACGCCGGGCGGATCTACCAACTCAAGCGCGAGGTACTGGAGTTCAAGCGGGCGGTGGCCCCGCTGCTGCGTCCGATGCAGTTGCTGAGCGAACGTCCGATGCGGCTGGTCGAGCCGGACGTGCAGAAGTACTTCCGCGATGTGGCGGACCATCTGGCCCGGGTGCACGAGGAAGTCGTCGGCTTCGACGAACTGCTGAACTCGATCCTCCAGGCCAATCTGGCGCAGGCGACGGTCGCGCAGAACGAGGACATGCGCAAGATCACGTCCTGGGCGGCGATCATCGCCGTACCGACGGCGGTCTGCGGGGTGTACGGCATGAACTTCGAGCACATGCCCGAACTCCAGTGGAAGTACGGCTACGCGATGGTGCTGGGCGGCATCGCCGTGGTCTGTCTCACCATCCACCGGATGCTGAAGCGCAACGGGTGGCTGTAGGCACGCCGGGGCCGTAACGGTCAGGGCCTAGGCTGCCGGGCATGACTGACACCGCACCCGGCTCCCCGCACCTCGGCACGGCCCTGGTCGAGGAGGCCACCAAGAAGTCCGGCCTGATCTGGGTGCGGGCGGGCGGCCCCGCCCGCACCCTGTGGCACGTCTGGCTGGACGGCGCCGCGCTGCTCGTCGGGGACGGTGACGGCGAGCAGCCGCTGCCGGGGCTGGTGGACGGCTCCACGGCCGAGGTGACCGTACGCAGCAAGGACAAGGGCGGGCGGCTGGTGGCCTGGACCGCGTCCGTCACCGAGCTCGCTCCTCGTACGGAGGCGTGGGAGGCGGCCGTCGCCGAACTGAAGGGCAAGCGGCTGAACGCGCCGGACTTCGACACGATGACCGACCGCTGGGCGCGCGAGTCGCGGGTGCTGCGCCTGGAGCCGCGCGACGCGATCACGGACCTGCCGCAGGGCTCACACGCGGCGGCGCCGCTGCCGACACCCGCGACGACGCGTGAGCCCGCTCCGGCGGCCGTACCGCGTCTGCTGTTCCGGCGCGCGAAGAAGCGCGACTGAGGCCGAGGGCCGGGAGCGGGCGGGGCGGACGGCTCAAGTGCTCGGGGCCGGCTCCATGTGCCCGGCCCGGCGGCCGGATGCTCGGACCGCGCGGCGCAGGTCCCTCGTCCGGCTGCCCGGATGCTCGGGCCGCGCGGGGCACGTGCCCGGCCGGGGGGCGGCCCAGGTGCGCCGTCCGGCAGCTCGGGTGAACCGGTGCGGGCACCCCGACCGCGCGGCTCAGGTGCCGGGCAAGGTGGTGCCGTAGTCGACCGTCTCGTCCTCCGCCGGGGCCTCCAGCGGGAAGTCCTTGCCCCAGTCGGTGAGGGTCAGGGTCCCCGCGTCACCCGCGCGGGCCAGTTGCAGCGGGTACGGCGTACCTTCCAGCGACACCTTGAGCGAGCCGCCCGCGCCCTCGCTGCCGTTGACCTCGATGGTGCGGACGCCCCCGACCTTGGCGCGGTCGCCCTTGCCGCGTTTGCCGTGCAGCCCCAGCAGGCCGTCGAGCAGCAGGTTCTTGTCGGTGAAACCGCGCAGCTGCTTGTAGGCCGGGTCGTCCTCGGGGACCTTCACGTACTTGTCGTCCAGCTTCTCCGCGGCCTCCGCGTCGGCCTCGCTGGGCGCCTCCGCCGACCCGTCGTCGCCCTTGTCGTCGGCGTGGGTCCAGAAGTCCGCGCCGGCCTTCAGGAACAGCTCGTCCTCGACCCGCAGCAGTTCGAACGCGCCGCCGCCCTCCGAGCTGACGGAGCCCGTCCCGCCGGCCTCCTTGAGCGACATGCTGAGCTTGTACGTCCGGCCGCCGGTGACGACCGTGCCCGACAGGCGCACCGCGTCCGCGCTCGCCGCCGCCGCCTTGGCCTTCTTCTCGATCCCGGCGGGCGGCAGTTTCCCGACCCCGTTGGTCCCCGCGTCCGGATCCTCGTCGCCGCCGCACGCCGTGAGCGCGACGGTCATCCCGACGCAGAGTGCTACGGGAATCACGGCCCGGCGGAGTCGGACGGAGGACCGGAGAAGGGTCACGAACGCACTGCCTCTCATGCGCGGCGGGGGGTCGGCAGACCGCAGCGTACCGGTGACGGCCGCGCCCGCCGACAACGAGTCCCGGCCATGAACCACCCGTACCGTACGGACCGATCCGCCGGGGCGGCGCCCGGCGGTACGGGCTAGCCTGAACCCGTTGCCGGGACCGGGAGGAGAGTGTGATGGCGTCGAGCACCTCCCGGGTATTCGTCTCGCACCTCGCCGGTGTGCCGGTCTTCGACCCGAACGGCGACCAGGTCGG
The DNA here is from genome assembly GCF_036327775.1 of Streptomyces sp. NBC_01498. NCBI lineage: Bacteria > Bacillati > Actinomycetota > Actinomycetes > Kitasatosporales > Streptomycetaceae > Streptomyces > Streptomyces sp. NBC_01498. The sequence continues at coordinate 2,261,434 of NZ_CP109598.1, forward strand.
GCGGGTGCGCGACTTGGTGGCGATGCTGCGCGTCGGCGGCCGTCCGCCACGGGTCCTGGGCATGGTGGTGGAGGTGCTGAGCAGGCGTCGGATCTTCCTGCCGATGACCCGGGTCACGGGCGTCGCCGCAGGTCAGGTGATCACCACGGGCGTGGTCAACATGCGGCGCTTCGAACAGCGGGCCGCCGAACGGCTGGTCCTGGGCGAACTGCTCGACCGGCGGGTGGTGCTGGTGGAGAACGACGAGCGGGTGACCGTCCTCGACGTGGCCGTCGAGCAGCTGCCCGCCCGCCGCGAGTGGGAGATCGGCAAGGTCTTCGTACGGCGCGGCAAGACCGGCGCGCTGCGCAGGCGCGGCGAGACGCTGACCGTCGACTGGTCCGCCGTCACCGGCTTCACGCTGGAGGAGGACGGGCAGGGCGCGGAGAACCTCGTCGCGACGTTCGAGCGGCTGCGCCCCGCCGATCTGGCCAACGTGCTGCACCATCTGACGCCGAAGCGGCGCGCGGAGGTGGCCGCCGCCCTGGACGACGACCGGCTGGCCGACGTCCTGGAGGAGCTGCCCGAGGACGACCAGGTGGAGATCCTGGGGAAGCTGAAGGACGACCGGGCCGCCGACGTGCTGGAGGCGATGGACCCGGACGACGCGGCCGACCTGCTCTCCGAGCTCCCCGAGGAGGACCAGGAGCGGCTGCTGACGCTGATGCGGCCCGACGACGCCGCCGACGTACGGAGGCTGCTGGCGTACGAGGAGCGGACGGCGGGCGGTCTGATGACGACCGAGCCGATCGTGCTGCGGCCGGACGCGACGGTCGCGGACGCGCTGGCGCGGGTACGCCGGCGGGACCTGTCGCCCGCGCTGGCCGCGCAGGTCTACGTGTGCCGGGCGCCGGACGAGACGCCGACGGGCAAGTACCTGGGCACGGTGCACTTCCAACGGCTGCTGCGGGACCCGCCGTTCACGCTGGTCGGTTCGATCGTGGAGAGCGACCTGCCGCCACTGGCGCCGGACACGCCGCTGACCGAGGTGACCGGCTATCTCGCCGCGTACAACATGGTGGCCGCACCGGTCGTGGACGAGAGCGGGTCGCTGCTGGGCGCCGTGACGGTCGACGACGTCCTGGACCACCTGCTGCCGGAGGACTGGCGGGAGACCGGGTTCGACGGTCTGGAGGAGGCCGCGCGTGGCCGTTGAGCGGGCGGACAGGGACGGCAGGGAGCGGGCGGCGGCGCTCTCGGGAGGCGGTACCCCGGCGCGCGGGCCGCGCGGGCGGCTCGACCAGCCGCGTACGCCCCGGCGCAGACTGCTGCCGGACTACGACCCCGAGGCGTTCGCCCGGTTCTCCGAGCGCATCGCGCGCTTCCTGGGGACGGGGCGCTTCATCGTCTGGATGACGCTGATCATCATCCTGTGGGTGCTGTGGAACATCTTCGCGCCCGAGGCGGTGCGCTTCGACGAGTACCCGTTCATCTTCCTGACCCTGATGCTGTCCCTCCAGGCGTCGTACGCGGCCCCGCTGATCCTGCTGGCCCAGAACCGCCAGGACGACCGGGACCGGGTCACCCAGGAGCAGGAGCGCAAGCAGAACGAGCGTTCCATCGCCGACACCGAGTATCTGACCCGGGAGATCGCGTCGCTGCGCATCGGCCTCGGTGAGGTCGCCACCCGTGACTGGATCCGCTCGGAGCTCCAGGACCTGCTCCGGGACCTGGCCGACCAGGGTGTCCTGCCGCCGCCCGAACCGGGGCGCGGGCGGGACGGGTCCAACCGTCCCTGACGCCCTGTCCGTCGCGTCCCGCCCCGGCACCGACGCGCTTTCCGGCGCGTGTCCCCGGCGCCGTACCATCTCCCTATGGCTACCGAGACGCACGGAACCGTCGCTCCCGCGGAGGAAGCGGTGCGCGCAGCACTGGCGACGGTGAACGACCCCGAGATCCACCGGCCCATCACCGACCTCGGCATGGTGAAATCGGTCGACATCGGGGCGGACGGCGCGGTGGCCGTGACCGTGTATCTGACCGTGTCCGGGTGTCCCATGCGCGAGACGATCACCACGAACGTGACGGAGGCCGTGGCCGCCGTCGAGGGCGTCACCCGGGTCGAGGTCACGCTCGACGTGATGAGCGACGAGCAGCGCAAGGACCTCGCGTCGTCGCTGCGCGGCGGTACGGCCGAGCGCGAGGTGCCGTTCGCCAAGCCGGGCTCGCTGACCCGGGTGTACGCGGTGGCCTCCGGCAAGGGCGGCGTCGGCAAGTCCTCGGTGACGGTCAATCTGGCGGCGGCGATGGCCGCCGACGGTCTGAAGGTCGGCGTCGTGGACGCGGACATCTACGGCCACAGCGTGCCGCGCATGCTGGGGGCCGACGGCCGGCCCACCCAGGTCGAGAACATGATCATGCCGCCGTCGGCGCACGGGGTGAAGGTCATCTCGATCGGCATGTTCACGCCGGGCAACGCGCCGGTGGTGTGGCGCGGCCCGATGCTGCACCGCGCGCTCCAGCAGTTCCTCGCCGATGTGTACTGGGGCGATCTGGACGTGCTGCTGCTGGACCTGCCGCCGGGGACCGGTGACATCGCGATCTCGGTGGCGCAGCTGGTGCCGAACGCGGAGATCCTGGTCGTCACGACCCCGCAGCAGGCCGCCGCCGAGGTCGCCGAGCGGGCCGGCTCCATCGCCGTACAGACCCATCAGAAGATCGTCGGTGTGGTCGAGAACATGGCGGGGCTGCCGTGCCCGCACTGCGACGAGATCGTCGACGTGTTCGGCACGGGCGGCGGCCAGCGGGTCGCCGACGGGCTGACGCGCACCACCGGCGCCTCGGTGCCGGTGCTCGGCTCGATCCCGATCGACGTACGGCTCCGGGAGGGCGGCGACGACGGCACGCCGGTCGTGCTCTCCGACCCCGACTCCCCCGCGGGCGCGGCGCTGCGGGCGATCGCCGGGAAGCTCGGCGGCCGGCAGCGCGGCCTGGCGGGCATGACGCTGGGTCTGACGCCGCGCAACAAGTTCTGATCCGTTCCTGGCACACGGAAGGGGCGTCCGCCGTGGCGGACGCCCCTTCCGTGTGCCCCGGGGGGCTATTCGCCCAGGTAGCTGCCGAGGTCCTGGATCACCGAGAATCCGAGGCCGTACGCGCTCATGCCGCGCCCGTACGCGCCGAGGTGCACCCCGCCCCCGGCCTCGCCGTCGGCGGTCGAGCCGGCGAGCACCCAGCCGAACTCCGACTCGCGGTAGTGGAAGGGCGTCGGTACGCCGTCCACGGGCAGTGAGAGCACCGACCAGGCGGACCCGTTCAGATCGTCGGCCAGGGTGAAGGCCGTCTCGGTCTGCTGGTCCAGCCAGTCGTCGCGCAGGGTGTGGTCGAGCTGTGCGGGCCAGGTCGACACCAGCAGCGCGGAACCGGCCAGCCAGGCCGCCGAGGACACCGTCGTGGCGTCGAGGACTCCCGTACCGTCACCGCTGCGCCGCACGGGGCTCGCGGCGACCGTGACGACCGCCGCGAAACGTTCCCTCTCACCGCCCGACGGGTCCGGTCTCGCCGACGGCTCCTCGCCGTGCCCCGTGGAACCGTGCTGGACGCTGCCGTCGGCCGCCGTGCCCACCTGCATGAGCCATCGGGGGCCGGTGAACGCGTCGTCCAGTCCGTACCAGGGGAAGGTGGCCCGCCGAAAGCCCTCGGCCGTGCTCTCCGCCCCCAGCCGACTCGTCGTCTCCATCTGTCCGGACCGCCTCCTCCGTCTCAGGGTCCGGAGCGGCCCGCCCTCACGGGCGTCTCACTGCCGGACAGATGGAGGATAGCCACCCGTTACCGGCGGGACGGGCAGGGAGGGCCTCAGGTGGCGTCCGCGTCGAACGGGGGGCGATCCGCCTGCCGGGGACTCAGGTCCTTCTTGAGCAGGTCAGAGGTACCGGACGGGCTCTTGGTGAGGCTCGGCGGAGCGCTGTCACCCGTGCCGCTGTCCGTGCCACCGCTGTCGCCCCGGCCGTGCACCGAGTCCGCGACCTCGTTCATCTCCTTGGTCAGGTTGAAGCTGCCGCGGATCTCCTTCAGCCCCAGCTCGTCCTCCTGCTGGGCCAGCTGCTTGCGGACGAACTTCTTGGGGTTGAGGTCCTCGAAGTCGAAGTCCTTGAACTCCGGTCCCAGCTCGGAACGGATGTCTTCCTTGGCGTTGTCGGAGAACTCGCGGACCTTGCGGATGAAACGGGAAACGTCCTGGATGACCTTGGGCAGCTTGTCGGGGCCGAAGACGAGCACGGCGAGAATCACGAGCGTCGCCAGTTCGAGCGCGCCTATGTCATTGAACACCTAGCTGCTCCTTGTGTTCTCCGTACCCCTGGCCGGGACCGAGTCGGCCGGGCCTGTGACGGGTCGAGGCCCGGACCGCTCCACGGTACCCGGCGGAACCGGCCGGAGGGTACCTTCATTCGCCACTCAGCTGCCGTCCGCGCTGCCGAGGACCAGAGTCATGGTCCGCTCTTTACCTCCCCGCAGGATGGTCAGCGCCAGTTCGTCACCCGGACGGTGGGCGCGGATCTTCACGATCAGCTCCTCGCCGCTGTGCACCCGCTGGCCGTCCACCTCGGTGATGATGTCGCCGGTCCGGACACCCGCCTTCGCGGCCGGGCCGCCCGCCTCCACCGAGGGGCCGCCGTCGGCGCTCTTGGCCCCGACCTTGGCGCCGTCGCCCGTGTACTCCATGTCGAGCGTGACACCGATCACGGGGTGGGACGCCTTGCCCGTGTTGATCAGCTCCTCGGCGACGCGCTTGCCCTGGTTGATCGGTATGGCGAAACCGAGCCCGATGGAACCCGCCTGGGCGCCGTCCGGCGTTCCGCTGCCCTCGGCGCCGCGGATCGCGCTGTTGATGCCGATGACCTGCGCCTTCGAATTGACCAGGGGACCGCCGGAGTTGCCGGGGTTGATCGGCGCGTCGGTCTGGAGGGCGTCGACGTAACTGACGTCGCTGCCGTCGCCCTTCTCGCCGCCGGCCGTGATCGGGCGCTCCTTGGCGCTGATGATGCCCGCCGTGACGGTGTTCTGGAGGTCGAAGGGCGCGCCGATGGCCACGACCGGGTCGCCGACCTGGACGTTGTCGGAGTTGCCGAGCGGCAGCGGCTTGAGCCCGGAGACCCCGGTGACCTTGACCACGGCGAGGTCGTAGCCGCTGTCCTTGCCGACGAGCTTCGCGGTGGCGGTCTCGCCGCCGCTGAAGGTGATCGAGATGTCGCCGGCGGCGCCGGCCGGATCGACCACGTGGTTGTTGGTCAGGATGTGGCCCTCGCGGTCGAGGACGAAGCCGGTGCCGGTGCCCTGCTCGCCGCCGCCGCTGACATGGAGGGTGACGACGCTGGGCAGGGCGCTGGCGGCGATCCCGGCGACGCTGTCGGCGGGGCGGTTCCCGCCGTCGCGGCCCGCCTGGGGCAGGTCGACGCTGGTGATGCCGCCGTTGCGCTCGATGTACGCGCCGACGCCGCCGCCGATGACGGCGGTGCAGAGCGCGAGGGTGAGGACGCCCACCAGGCCGACGCCCCGGCGCCCGGGGCGGGATTCGCCCGGGTCGGGGTACGAGAGCGCCTCCTGGTGCCCGGGGGCGCCCCAGGGGTCGTACTGGAGCCAGTGGGTGGGGCGGGGGGCGGTGTCCTGGGGCGGGAGCCCGGGTGACGGCGCGGGTCCCTGGGGCGGGCCCTGGAGCCCGGGTCCCTGGGGCGGGCCCTGGGGCGGGACGCCGTATCCCGAGGTCGGCAGGGGAGCCGGGGGGACCTGGTCCGCAGGGCCGGTGTAGTGGCCCGGCGGTACGGGGGTTCCCCCGGCCGGAGTGGGAACCGGCCGTTGCACGGGCGGCGCGGGTGCCCAGGGGCCGGGACCGCCGTAGGGCGGGGTGCTGTACGGGTCGGGGTCGTGCAGCGGCTGCGGGCGGCCCGCCGGGGCACCGCTCGCGGACTCCGTCCCGCCGGCCGGTCCCGGGCCGGTGGTGGCGGCAGCCGTGCTGACGGTGGACGGTCCCGGCTCCGTGCCCGTCGTGGCCGTCGTCGTGTCGCCCGTCGTGCTGCCCGCCGCCGCGTCCACCGTCGAGGGCGTACGCGCGGGCGGGGCGAGCAGATGGTCCCCGTCGTCCGGCTCGGGCCCCGGCCCCGGGGCGCGCTCCGAGGTGCTTTCGGCCGGTCGGGGCTGCGGAACACCACCGGGGCGCGGGGGCACGGCGTCGGTGACCGGAGACAGCTCCGTGGTGTCCTCCGTGCTCCGCTGCTCCGGCGCCTCGGGCTCCCGCGGTATCGCGCGTCCCGATGCCGGGCGGCTCCACCACTTCGCCTTGGGTCCGGTGGGCTTGCCGTCGTCCATGCTCTCCCCGCAGCTGCCTCGTCCATGCCCCGACAAGGGCACCCGTGCAGGGATTCAACCAGGTTTACGAACGGCCGCGCAGGGACCCGGTCACCGACGCCGCGAAAGCGGCACGCCGGGCTGGGTGGGCGAGGCGAGACTGCCGGGGTCGGGCGTGGCCGGGGGGACGCCCGGTCCGGCGTTCGCCGCCAGGTGGAACGCGGAGCCCGCCGGACGTATCAGGGGAGGCGTGGAGAAGTGGTCGAGCACCGCGAACCGGAACGGGTGCGGGGTGAACGGCTCACGCGCCGTCCCCGGAGCGAGCTCCCGCGCGCTGTCGACGGACTGCGGGAGGATCGCGGCCCGCTCGCCGCCCTGCCTGCCCCGTGTCGCACCGCCGGGCGCCGTGGTGGTCGCCCTGGTCAGCGGCGTGACACCGGCGCCGGTCCCGCGCGCCGTGGTGTCGGCCGGGCCGGCCACGGGCAGCGCACCGCCCAGCGCCATCGCGGCGAACGACACGGCGCTCGCGGCGGCGAAGGCGAACCGGCGGCCCCGCCACGGCGAGCGATCGGCCTCGACGCGCCCGACCTCGTGAATCCTGAAGCCCGCGCCGGACACCGGTGCGCCGGGCAGGGGTGAGTGGCCCGGCACCGCCGGGCGGTAGCCGAAGGCGTCGCCGCGCGTGCCGAATACACCGCCGCCGAAAGCCGAGCCGTCGAACGGGCCGGGGGTCTCGTCGTCGTCCTGGTCGGCGGGTCTGCCGGGCAGCCCCTGGAGCCGGGCGAGGAAGCCCTCGGAGAGCGGCGGCGGCGCGGACTGGGCGAACGCCGTCTTGAGCCGGCGCTGGGCGTCGGCCTCCGCCTTGCACCGCGCGCAGGTCGCGAGGTGCGCCAGCACCCGCTCCCGGGCGTCGTGACCCAGCTCGCCGTCCACCAGGGCGGCGAGCCGGTCTCCCAGGTGCTGCTCAGCGGGGGTCGGACCTGTGCCACTCACGCGACTCCGCCCTCCCCGGCGACGCCCGCGAAGGTGCGCTGCTCGGCCCGAGCCTCCGGGGAACGGTGCGAGAGGGCCTTGCGCAGATGCGAACGGCCCCGGTGGATGCGGCTGCGCACCGTACCGAGCTTCACGCCGAGGGTGGCGGCGATCTCCTCGTACGACAGTCCTTCGATGTCGCACAGGACGACCGCGGCCCGGAACTCGGGGGCCAGGGTGTCCAGCGCCTGCTGCACGTCCGCGTCGAAGTGGGTGTCGTGGAAGACCTGCTGCGGCGAGGGCTCCCGGCTGGCCAGGCGCTCGGCCGCGTCGTCGCCGAGCGCGTCGAAACGGATCCGCTGCTTGCGGCGGACCATGTCGAGGAAGAGATTGGTGGTGATGCGGTGCAGCCAGCCCTCGAACGTGCCGGGGGTGTACGTCGACAGGGATCTGAACACCCGGACGAAGACTTCCTGGGTGAGGTCCTCGGCGTCGTGCTGATTGCCGGTGAGCCGGTACGCCAGGCGGTACACACGGGCGCTGTGCGTGCTGACGATCTCCTCCCAGGTGGGAGGCGTCCACGCCTGCGATTCCGCATCCGATGCGAAGGTCGCCGTAGCTGCGGAGTCGGTCGAGCGAGAACGGTCAGCGAAGTTGGTCACGGATTTCGGCTCACCGGCCGGCCTGAGAAAGCGCCTGAACGCTCCTCCCCGATCCGCGGGCGCAGCCGCACCTCCCCTATCGACTCTGGTGGTGTCCAGCGGAGCACCTACCATAGCCACCTCGCCCGTTAGCTCCGGATAAGAATCTTTGCGTGAATTTGCGCCTGGTCCCGGCTCTTCGTCCATGTGTCCCCCCACACCTTCACAACGCCCGGTCCCATCAGCGGGTTCCCGCGCGCAGCGGATACAGTCACCGTGCGCCAACTACGGGGACAGGAGAGGGTCATTACCGCCAACCGGCAGACAAGCTGGGCGTTCGCCGACGCTTTTGTCGCCGAGGACGAGGCACTGCGCTGGGCCCGCGACAGGGCCCGGGACATGGGGCTCCGCTCGGTGTCACCGGGCACGGGCGCCGCGCTTCGTCTGCTTGCCGCCACGGCGGACGCCAAGGCGGTGGCGGAGATCGGTACGGGCACCGGGGTCTCCGGGATCTATCTGCTGAACGGCATGCGGCCCGACGGGGTGCTGACCACGGTCGACACGGAACCGGAGCGGCAGCAGTTCGCCCGCGAGGCGTTCCGGGCGGCCGGATTCACCAACAATCGCGCGCGCTTCATCCCCGGCCGGGCCCGCGACGTGCTTCCCCGGCTCGCCGACGGCGGCTACGACCTGGTCTTCTGCGACGGTGACCGGCTGGAGTGCCTGGACTATCTCGCTGAATCGTTGCGCCTGCTGCGACCCGGCGGGCTGGTGTGTTTCGAGGGTGTCTTCGCCGACGGCCGTACGGTCGACTCGGCGGCCCAGCCGCACGAGGTGCTCCGGGTGCGTGAACTGCTGCGCACGATAAGGGAGATGCAGGACGAGCTGGTCGCGTCGCTGCTGCCGGTGGGCGACGGGCTGCTGTGCGCGGTGCGCCGCTAGCCGGGTCCGCGGTCGGAGGGCGGGACGGCGGGCGGGGACGGAACGGCGGGCGGCAAGGGCGGGACGGCGTAAAGCTGCCCCGTCACGGACGGGTCCGCGGCGGGGCAGCACAGGAATGCGCGTTCTGTCCGCGTCAGCCGACGACCTTCTTCAGGGCGTCACCCAGCGCATCCGCCTCGTCGGGGGTCAGCTCGACGACCAGCCGACCGCCGCCTTCGAGCGGAACGCGCATGACGATGCCCCGCCCCTCCTTGGTCACCTCGAGCGGGCCGTCGCCCGTCCGCGGCTTCATGGCCGCCATGCTCGTTCCCCTTCCTGAAACCAGCTCATCGCAGCCGGCGGCCCCATGACAGGCGCTGTGTCACCGGCATCGAACACATTGCTTCCAGGCCATTATCCCGCATGCCGGGACCCGATGACCAACATCGGACGGCATCGCTTGCGCAACGCGCTCTCTCAAAACGACTCAATTCGGCGATCCGCCTGCGATACTTCGCCGCTGTTCACGGCCCTGCCGTCCGGGATTGTTTGACGCAGGTCACATGCCGGGCCGCGGTGATCTCCGCCATGCTGGGGCGGCACAGGACAGCGGGACAGCCAGTCACAGTCGCAGAGGAGATCCCATCATGGCCGACACGGTGCTGTACGAAGTGAGCGACGGGCTCGCCACGGTCACGCTCAACCGGCCCGAGGCCATGAACGCGCTGAACGTGGCCGCCAAGGTCGCCCTTCGGGACGCGCTGCGCACGGCCGCCGACGACTCCGCCGTACGGGCCGTCCTGCTCACCGCCGGCGGGCGGGCCTTCTGTGTGGGGCAGGACCTGAAGGAGCACGTCTCCCTGCTGGCGGCCGACGCGGCCGACGGCAGCGGCGGGACGATGAGCACCGTACGGGACCACTACAACCCCGTCGTGCGGGCGCTGGCCGAGATGCCGAAGCCGGTCGTCGCCGGGGTGAACGGCGTCGCGGCCGGGGCCGGGTTCGGCTTCGCGCTCGCCTGCGACTACCGGGTCGCCGCCGACACCGCCTCCTTCAACACCTCCTTCGCGGGGGTGGCCCTGTCGGCCGACTCCGGGGTGTCCTGGACGCTGCCCCGGCTGATCGGCGGGAGCCGGGCCGCCGACCTGCTGATGTTCCCCCGGTCGATCAGTGCCGAGCAGGCGTACGAGCTGGGGATCGTCAACAAGCTGGTCCCGGCCGCCGATCTCGCGGCCGAGGCGCTGGCCGTCGCGCGGGCGCTCGCGGAGGGGCCCACGCTGGCGTACGCGGCGCTGAAGGAGTCCCTGGCGTACGGCGCGGGTCACACGCTGGCCGAGGCGCTGGAGAAGGAGGGCGAACTCCAGAACCGGGCGGGCGCGTCGCAGGACCACGGCATCGCGGTCCAGGCGTTCCTGGAGAAGGCCAAGCCCCGCTACGTGGGCCGGTGAGCGGGTCTTCGTGACCGCCGCCGCATGACGACCGGGCGGTCCCGGTGACGGCCGCCGGTCGGTGCGGCGGCCGGCGGCCGGCGGTCAGCGGTCAGCGGTCGAGACTCCGGCGGACCAGGCATCCCGCGAGGTGGTCGTCCACCAGGCCGCACGCCTGCATCAGCGCGTACGCCGTGGTGGGGCCCACGAACCGGATGCCGCGCTTCTTCAGCGCCTTGGCCAGGGCGGTGGACTCGTCGGTGACCGCCGGGACGTCCGCGCCCGTCCTCGGCACCGGGCGGGTGGCCGGATCCGGTGCGTAGGACCAGATCAGCTCGTCGAGCTCGCCGGCGGACCAGCCGGCGAGCTCGCGCGCGTTGGCGAGGGTCGCGTCGATCTTGGCGCGGTTGCGGATGATGCCCTCGTCGGTGAGCAGCCGGGCGGCGTCCGCGTCGGTGAAGGCGGCGACGGACGGGATACGGAAGCCGGCGAACGCCCGGCGGAACCCCTCACGGCGGCGCAGGATCGTGATCCAGGAGAGACCGGACTGGAACGCCTCCAGGGAGAGCCGTTCGAAGAGGGCGTCGTCGCCGTGGACGGGCCGGCCCCACTCCTCGTCGTGGTACGTGACGTAGTCCTCGGTCGACAGGCCCCAGGGACAGCGCGACTCGCCGTCCGGTCCCGTCACCACGCCGTCACTCATCGCCGGTCCTCCCCGCCCGGGTTCTCGAAGAGGTCGGGGCGGCCGGCGGCTGTCGCCTGGGCGCCGGCCAGACCGGCCTCCAGCTCGGCGATCCGGGAGTCCCGCTCGGCGAGCTCGGCGCCGAGCCGGGCCAGAACCTCGTCCACGTCCGCCATCCGGTAGCCGCGGGGGGCGACCGGCAGCCGCAGGGCCTCCAGGTCGGCGCGGGAGACCGGGCGGCTGACGGGCAGCGGGTCCACGAGCCGGTCGGGCGCGGACTCGGGCAGCACCTCACGGTCGCCGCCGCCGACCACGGCGAGGGTGACGGCCGTGACCACGACGACCATCGCGATGAGCAGGAACAAGAACACGTGCTTCTCCCGGGGCAGGAAAACGTCCGGTGCCGATCGTGCCATGCGGCACTGACAGTTAGGGTCTGTCGCGCCGGGCCCTCAGGTCGCCGGCGGCGGAACGGACAGGCGGAACGGGCGGTGACCAGCGGATGAGCGGCGGCATTCTGCGATTGGGGCGGCGGGAGTTCGGCCCGTACGAGCCGGTGGTCATGGCCATCGTCAACCGGACGCCGGACTCGTTCTACGACCGGGGGGCGACGTTCCGTGACCGGCCCGCGCTCGACCGGGTGGAGCAGGCGGTGGCCGAGGGCGCCGCGATCATCGACATCGGCGGGGTGAAGGCGGGGCCCGGCGACGAGGTGACGGCGGAGGAGGAGGCGCGCCGCACGGTCGGTTTCGTGGCCGAGGTCCGCCGGCGCCATCCGGACGTGGTGATCAGCGTCGACACCTGGCGGCACGAGGTCGCCGAGGCCGTCTGCGAGGCGGGCGCCGATGTGCTGAACGACGCCTGGGGCGGGGTGGATCCGGCGCTCGCCGAGGTCGCGGCCCGCCACGGCGCGGGGCTGGTCTGCACGCACGCGGGCGGGGCCGAGCCCCGGACCCGGCCGCACCGGGTCGCGTACGACGACGTGGTCGCGGACATTCTCCGGGTCACGCTGGGGCTGGCGGAGCGGGCCGTGGAGCTGGGGGTACGCCGGGACGGGATCATGATCGATCCGGGGCACGACTTCGGGAAGAACACCCGGCATTCCCTGGAGGCGACCCGCAGGCTGGGCGAGCTGACGGAGACCGGCTGGCCGGTACTGGTGTCGCTGTCCAACAAGGACTTCGTCGGCGAGACCCTCGACCGGCCGGTGAAGGAGCGGTTGATCGGCACGCTCGCGACGACCGCCGTCTCGGCGTGGCTGGGGGCGCGGATCTACCGGGTGCACGAGGTGGCCGAGACCCGGCAGGTGCTGGACATGGTGGCGTCCATCGCGGGCCACCGGCCCCCGGCGGTCGCCCGCCGGGGACTGGCCTAGGCCCGGTCCGGCGGACCGGGCCCCGGGCCTCGGGTCCGGTCCGTCGCGCGGCCGGGGCGGCGTCCTCCTTACGGAGGCGTCCAGCGGCGACCCGGCGAGGAGGCGGCTACTTGCCGGTCTCCTTGGTCACCAGCGCCACCGCCTCGTCCACGTCGTCCGTGAGGTGGAACAGCATCAGGTCCTTCTCGGACGCCTTGCCCTGGGCCACGACCGTGTCCCGCAGCCAGTCGACGAGACCGGACCAGTACCGCGTACCGAAGAGGACGATCGGGAAGCGGGTCACCTTGCGGGTCTGGACCAGCGTCAGTGCCTCGAACAGTTCGTCCAGGGTGCCGAGTCCGCCGGGCAGAACGACAAATCCCTGGGCATATTTGACGAACATGGTCTTTCTGACAAAGAAGTAACGGAAGTTGACCCCGATGTCGACGTGCGGGTTGAGCCCCTGTTCGAAGGGCAGCTCGATGCCGAGTCCCACGGAGACGCCGTTCGCCTCCCGCGCGCCCTTGTTGGCCGCTTCCATCGCGCCGGGGCCGCCGCCCGTGATCACCGCGAATCCGGCCTCGACCAGGGCCCGCCCGATCCTGATGCCCGCCTCGTACTCCGGCGAGTCGGCGGGGGTCCGCGCCGAGCCGAAGACGCTGATGGCGCTGGGCAGTTCGGCGAGCGCGCCGAAGCCCTCCACGAACTCCGACTGGATGCGCATGACCCGCCAGGGATCGGTGTGCACCCATTCGGAGTCGCCCTCGGTGTCCAGCAGCCGCTGGTCGGTGGTGCCCGCCTGGACCTGGTCCCGGCGGCGCAGCACCGGCCCCAGACGCTGTGAGTCCGGCTTCCGTGCTTCCTCAGGACTCCCCATGGACTGCTCCCTCCGCTGCTGTGCCATTTCCCGGCCAGCGTAGAGCGAGGGCGGTGACAAACGGCGAAATTCCGACGGTCGGTACGACTCCCCGCCGTACCGACCGTTCCGGCCGCGCCTCTTCAGGACGACGGGCCGCCGCGTTCAGGAGGTCAGCCACTCCCGGAGCCGGTTCTCGCAGTGCGTGATCCGCTCGACGGCCACGTGCTCGTCCCGCTTGTGGGCCAGGAGGGCGTCCCCCGGGCCGTAGTTGACGGCGGGGACGCCGAGCGCGCCGAAGCGCGAGACGTCCGTCCAGCCGAACTTGGGCTGCGCGGTGCCGCCCACGGCCGCCATGAACGCCGCCGCGGCGGGGTGCGAGAGGCCGGGCAGAGCCGCGCCCGAGTGGTCGTCCACGACGAACTCCGCGACCCCGCAGCCGGCGAACACCTCATGTACGTGCGCCACCGCCTCCTCCTCGGTCCGGTCCGGCGCGTAGCGGTAGTTGACGATCACGGTGCAGGTGTCGGGGAGGACGTTGGTCGCCACGCCGCCCTCGATCCCGACGGCGTTCAGGCCCTCCCGGTACTCCAGTCCGTCGATCAACGGGCGGCGCGGTTCGTACGCGGCGAGGCGGGCCAGGATCGGCGCGGCGGCGTGGATGGCGTTGGACCCCATCCAGGCACGCGCCGAGTGCGCCCGCTCGCCCTCCGTACGGAGGTGGATCCGCAGGGTCCCCTGGCAGCCGCCCTCGACCTGCGCGTCGGACGGTTCGAGGAGGACGGCGAAGTCCGCCTCCAGCAGGTCGGGGCGGGCGGCGGCGACCTTTCCCAGGCCGTTGAGGTGGGCGGCGACCTCCTCGTTGTCGTAGAAGACGAAGGTGAGGTCGCGGTTGGGCGCCGGGACGGTGGCGGCGATCCGCAGCTGGACGGCGACGCCCGCCTTCATGTCGGAGGTGCCGCAGCCCCAGAGGACGCCGTTGTCGTCCAGCCGGGAGGGGACGTTGCCGGCGATCGGGACGGTGTCGATGTGCCCGGCCAGGACGACCCGTTCGGCCCGGCCGAGGTCGGTGCGCGCGACGACGTTGTTGCCGAGGCGCTCGACGGTCAGGTGCGGGAGGGTGCGCAGCGCGTTCTCGACGGCGTCGGCGAGGGGCTCCTCGGTGCCGCTGACGGAGGGGATGTCGACGAGCCGGGCGGTGAGCCCCGGGCCGTCCAGCGTGAGATCCAGCGTGGTCGCCGGCTTCGTATCGGGCATGGCCAGACCCTATGACGCGGGCGGTGCCCGCCGGTCGCGGCCGGGGTCGGACGGGCCGGTCCTGTCCGGCGGTCGGGGCCGGTACGGTGGGCGGCGTGTCCGAGACCGCCTCCCCCTCCCGTCGTGGCCGACTGCTGCGTACCACCGCCGCGTTCACCGTGCTCCTCGCGCTGGCGGGCTACGTCGTGGTGCGCTACGTCTCCCAGGACGCCGGACCGCCGCGCTGCACGGCGCGGGCGGCCGGTCCGTCGGACGGGGACGTCCCCACCTACGAGATGAGTCCGGACCAGGCGGCGAACGCGGCCACGATCTCGGCGGTGGGCACCACCCGGGGGCTGCCGGAGCGCGCCGTCACGATCGCTCTGGCGACCGCGCTCCAGGAGTCGGCGCTGCGCAACATCGAGTACGGCGACCGGGACTCGGTCGGTCTCTTCCAGCAGCGCCCGTCCAAGGGATGGGGCACGGTCGAGCAGATCCTGGACCCGGTGTACTCGGCGGGGAAGTTCTACGACGGGCTGGCCGAGGTGCCGGGCTATTCGCGGCTGCCTCTTACGGAGGCGGCGCAGCGTGTCCAGCGCAGCGGTTTCCCGCAGGCGTACGCGAAGCACGAGCCGGACGCGGCGCTGCTGTCCGCCGCGCTCACCGGCCGGGCCGCCGCGACCCTCACGTGTACGGGCGGCGCCGTCCCGGAGCCGGGCGATCCGGCGAAGGTACGGGCCGAACTGACGCGCGCCTTCGGGCCGGAGGTGCTGCCGCGCACCGACGACGCGGACGCCGGAGCGGCGAAGGGCGAGGAGCGGCGATCCGGGAACAGCACGGACGGCACGGGCGGGGTGTCGGCGTCCGGGTCGGCGTCCGGCGGGACACCGGCGGAGGATGCCGGGACGGGCGGCGCGGAGGCGGGCGGGGCCGCGACGGGAGGCAGCACGAGGGACGGTGCGTCCACCGACGGTGCCACAGCCGACGCGCGGGCAGCCGGCGGGCAGGAGACCGGCGGTCAGGCGGGTGGCGAGGAGGCCGGTTCCCGTGGCCCGGCCGAGGTCGCGGTACCGGTCGACGCCTCGGACGGCGCCCGTGGCTGGGAGCTGGCCCACTGGGCGGTGGCGCACTCCGCCGATCTGCGGATCACCGAGGTCGCCGTCGAGGGCCGCGTGTGGAGCGTCGAGCGGTCCCGTGAGGGCTGGCGGAAGACCGAGGGCGCGTCCGGTCCGGAGAAATCCACCGGAAACGACGTCCGTCTGCGTATCGCGCAGTAGTACGGCGGGGTCACCCGGACGGGGCGGCGGCGACGGATCGGGAGGCGTGACACGCCCTCCGGGGGTGGTCCCCCACATGGCGCTCGTCGCCGTGTCCTGCCAGGGAAGTGACGGTTCGCCGGATCGCCGCACCGAGGATCTTTTGACCGTTTTTATCCGGAGCGGATAATGCGACGCGTTACCAATTCTTTACTCCCGCACACCGCAACCTCGGGTGCCCTTCGAGGGGTTGTCACTGCGTCCGATCGCCGGACACGACACATTCCTCTCCGTCGAAGGAGCACCATGTCCCTCCCCCTGACCCGTCGGATCGCCCGTGCCGCGCTGCTCATCGCGGCGGGCGCAGCCCCCGTGGTCGGTGCGGCCGGCTCCGCCGGCGCGGCTGCCCTCCCGCAGACCGCCGACCTCGGCGGCGTTTCCCAGCTGGACGGCGCCGCGCTCGGCAGCACGCTGGACAACGGCGCCCGGCAGGCGACCGGTCTGGCGGGCGAGGTCGGCGGCGAGACGATCGCCTCGTCCGTCCCGGGGGCCGGCGAGACCCTCGGCGGCGTCGCCAAGGCCGCGACCCCCGTCGCCCAGCGCGCCGCCGGTGAGACCGCCGGCAGCGCCGGCCGGACCCTCGGCGACGCGGCGACCTCCGTCACCGAGAACGGCCTGCCGACGGACTCCCTGGGCAAGGGCCTGCCCACCGGTGCCCTCGGCAAGAGCCTGCCGCTCGGCTGAGACCGGCGGATCGGCCGATCCGCGCGGATCGCGGGAAGGCACGTGAAGGGGCCCGGGGAGTCGTCGTACTCCCCGGGCCCCTTCGCGTCGTCGTACGCGGCCTTCCGGCGGCCTCCGTAGGAGGCTTTCGTCTCCGGCCGTCAGCCGAGCCGCTTGACCGCGGACTCCACGCGTTCGTCGGTGGCGGTCAGCGCCACCCGTACGAACGCGGCGCCGTCGGGCCCGTAGAAGTCCCCCGGCGCGACCAGGATGCCCAGCTCCGCCAGGTGCGCCACCGTGAGCCAGCACGGTTCGTCGCGCGTCGCCCACAGGTAGAGGCTCGCCTCGCTGTGCTCGACGCGGAAGCCGTGGTTCTCCAGGGCGGTGCGCAGGGCGGCGCGGCGGGCCGCGTACCGGGCGCGCTGCTCGGTCACGTGCGTGTCGTCGCCCAGCGCCGCGACGGTCGCCGCCTGCACCGGGGCCGGGACCATCATGCCGCCGTGCTTGCGGATCTGGAGCAGGCCGCCCAGGACGTCCGCGTCGCCCGCGACGAACGCCGCGCGGTACCCGGCCAGGTTGGAGCGCTTGGAGAGCGAGTGGACGGCCACCAGGCCCTCGTACGAGCCGCCGCAGACGTCCGGGTGCAGGACGGAGACGGGCTCGGCCTCCCAGCCGAGTTCCAGGTAGCACTCGTCGCTGACGAGCAGCACGCCGTGCTCGCGGGCCCAGGCGACGATCCGGGTCAGTTCGGCCTTGTCGAGAACCCGGCCGGTCGGGTTGGACGGCGAGTTGAGCCAGAGCAGCCGCAGCCCCGCCGGGTCGAGCGCGGTGGGGTCCTCGTACGGAACGGGCTCCGCGCCGCTCAGCCGGGCGCCCACCTCGTACGTGGGGTAGGCCAGCCGCGGATACGCGACCCGGTCACCGCCGCCGAGACCGAGCTGGGTCGGCAGCCAGGCCACCAACTCCTTGGATCCGACCACCGGGAGGACGTTGGCGTGCGTCACGCCGCGCGCGCCGAGGCGCCGTTCGACCCAGCCCGTCAGCGCGTCGCGCAGCTCGACCGTGCCCCACACCGTGGGATAGCCGGGCGAGTTGGCCGCGGCGACCAGGGCCCGACGGATCAGCTCGGGGACCGGGTCGACGGGTGTCCCGACGGACAGGTCCACGATGCCGTCCGGGTGGGCCTCCGCCGTGGCCTTGTGGGGCTCCAGCCGGTCCCAGGGGAAGACCGGCAGACGGGATGAGACTGCGGACACGGTGCTCACTCTCTCGACGGTGCTCGTTCTTCGGTGCGAGGGGTTGCGGCGCGCGGCCGACGGCCAGGTCCGGTGCCGGTGCGATGTCCGGGCCCGGTTCCGGTGCGGAGACCGGGTCCGGTGCCGGCTCCGGCTCCGGCTCCGGCTCCGGCTCCGGCTCCGGCTCCGGCTCCGGCTCCGGCTCCGGCTCCGGCTCCGGCTCCGGCTCCGGCACACGGTACTTCGGCACGACGGGGAAACACCTCGGTCCCGTACGGCGAGGCTGCCGTACGGGACCGGGGGCGCGCATGTCAGTCGTTCGTGGCCTGCGGCGGCAGTGCGGCGATGACGGGGTGGTCCCGCTCGATCAGACCGAGCTTGGACGCGCCACCGGGAGATCCGAGGTCGTCGAAGAACTCCACGTTGGCCTTGTAGTAGTCCTTCCACTCCTCCGGGGTGTCGTCCTCGTAGAAGATCGCCTCGACCGGGCAGACCGGCTCACACGCGCCGCAGTCGACGCATTCGTCCGGGTGGATGTACAAGGACCGGGAGCCCTCGTAGATGCAGTCGACCGGGCACTCTTCGATGCACGCCTTGTCCTTGAGATCCACACAAGGCTGCGCGATGACGTAGGTCACGCTGTCGTTCCTCCTCGATAGGGCGCGGCGGGCCATCTGCGGCTCCGTCCACGGGCGCGCGGGAGCGCGGCGTCGTCGATGCCCGCACCTAGTATCTCCGTTCCTGGGCACGATCCGCACAGGAGGGGCACGCAGAGCAGTGGAATTCACGGCCGGAGGACGGCTCGAGGTCCGGATCACCCCCGCCGACGTGGGCAAACGCGTCTCGGTCCGCCGCCTGACCGGGGCCTTCGACGGCACGGGGAAGTTCACCGACACGGTCGGTGTGCTCACATCCTGGGACGGCGATGTGGTCCTCATCACACGGCGTACGGGTGAGACTGTCCGCATCGCGGAATCCTCGCTCGTCGCGGGCAAGGTCGTTCCGTCGGCGCCGGCCCGGCGGAGGGGCCCCGCCGCCTCCTTCCCGGAGCTGGCGCGGGTGGCCGCGCGGGCCTGGCAGCCCGTCGAACGGGAGGCGCTCGGCGAGTGGGAACTGCGGGCGTCGGCGGGCTTCACCCGGCGCGCCAACTCGGTGCTGCCGCTGGGCGGCCCGGAGATGCCCCTGGACGACGCCCTGGAGCGCGTACGGAGCTGGTACGGGCAACGGGGGCTGCCTGCGTACGTCCAGACCGCCACGGGCGCGGAGGGGACCCAGGAGCGGCTCTGCGCGGAGCTGGAGGCGCGGGGCTGGACACGCGAGGTGACGGCCGAACTGCGGATCGGCGCGCTCGCGCCGCTGGCGGACGGGCCGCCCGCCGGTGCGACGGCCGTACGGCTGGACCGGGCGTGCGACGAGGCGTGGCTGCGCCGCTACCAGCGCTTCCAGGAACCGGGGCCGCACGTGCTGACGGTGCTCGGCGCCGGGCCGTCCGTGTGGTTCGCGTCGGTCGCCGAGGAGGCTTCCGAGGGCGACGGGGCGGGCGGGGTACCCGCCGCGATCGGGCGGTGCGTCGTGGACGGGCGGTGGGCGGGCTTCATGGCCGTCGAGGTCGATCCCGCGCGGCGGCGGCAGGGGCTGGCGAGCGCGGTGATGCGGGCGCTGGCCGCCCGCGCGCTGGAGGAGGGCGCGTCCGCCGCGTGGCTCCAGGTCGAGTCGGACAACGAGGCGGCGGGCGCCCTGTACGACGGGCTGGGCTTCGCCACGCACCACCACTACCACCACTTCCGAGCCGCGTGAGGAGCGAGCGACCGGCCATGGATTCCTCTCTTCCCCAGAAGGACCGGCGCGCCCGGTTCGCCGCCGAGGCGCGCGCGGAGCGGCCCGACGTCGCGCTCCTGTGCCTCCTCATCGGTACGGAGGCGGACCCCGCGCTGGACGAGGCCGGGCTCGACGCCGCGCAGATCGAACTCGACCGGCTCGCCGGGATGCTGCCCTTCGGCCTCACCGGCCCGCACGCGTGGGCGCGGGCGCTGGAGGAACTGCTGGGCGCCCGGCTCGGCTTCCGGGGCACGCCGGGCGAGTACGCCCGGCTGGAGTCCTCCCTGCTCCACGAAGTCCTGCGGCGCGGGCGCGGGTTGCCGATCCTGCTGTCCGTGCTGTGGACGGAGGTCGCGCGCCGCGCGGGGGCACCGGTGTACGGGGTGGCGCTGCCCGGCCACTTCGTCGTCGGCCTGGGCACGCCCGAGGAGCCCGCCCGGAGCGTCCTGGTGGACCCGTACGCGGGCGGGCGGCCGCTGACCCGGCAGGAGACCGAGACGATGGTCACGGGGGCGACAGGCGCCCCTCTGGAGCCGTCGATGCTGAACCCGGCCGAGCCGCTGCACGTCGTGATCCGGATCCTGAACAACATCCGCGCGTGGGCCTCGACGCGCCCCGAGCGCGGCGACGTGGCGCTGTGGGCCGTCGAACTGAGCCTCCTGCTCCCGTCCCATCCGGCCCGCCTCCGCTACGAGCGCGCGCAACTGCTGGTGCGCCGGGGCGACTTCCTGGCGGGGGCGGCGGAACTGGACGAGTACGCGACGGTGGTGGAGGCGGTGGAACCGGCCACGGCCTCCACGATCCGCGCCAAGGCCCGCGCGGCACGGGCGAGACTCAACTGACCGCGACCGGGTGGGGCCGGCGCGCCCGCCCCGGCGTCTGCCCCGACCGGCGGAAGCCCGCCCCGGCCCGGTAGGGCGGGGCGGGCTTCCGGGTGTCGCTCGGGGTCCGTCCGGCGGACCGGCCTCGTACGTGACGTACGCGCGCGGCACCGTGAGGCGCCGCGCCGGCCGGGGCTGTCCGGACACGGCCGCTCCGGGGCCTGTCGTCCGGATCGGGCCGGGCTCGCGCGCCCCGGCACCACGCCTCGACGCCGTTGACAGCACAGGAGGGAGGCACGGCATCCGCCGTGCCTCCCTCCTCCGCCGTGCGGTCCACGGCACCCACGTGACATCGGCCGCCGACGCGGCGCGCGCTCACCGATCCGGCCCGATCCGAGCGACAGAACCTAACCCTGCGGGTTCAGGTCGATCTCCGCCGTGCGGTCCACGGCACCCACGTGACATCGGCCGCCGACGCGGCGCGCGCTCACCGATCCGGCCCGATCCGAGCGACAGAACCTAACCCTGCGGGTTCAGGTCGATCTCCGCCGTGCGTTCCTCGGCGTTCGTGCCCAGCAGGGGCTGCTGCATCGCCTGCGCCACGTCCGTGGCGTTCAGCGGGTGCTCCTTGCCGTCGGCCCTGGTGATCGTCAGGCCCTCGAAGACACCGTCCAGCAGCTTCTCGATGGCGGCCCTGTCGTAGACCTCGACCAGCTTTCCGTCGACCGCCTTCATGGAGAGGATCTGCGGCAGCGACCGGTCGGGGCCGAACTGGATCTCCCGGCCACCCGCCCTTATCGTGATCAGTCCGGACATCGCCGGTTCCGCGAACTCCTTCATGGCACGGTCGAGTTCGGCCTGGCCGATGGTCGGTTCGCGGCTGCTGATGGGCAGTTCGACGCCGTTGGGCTTGCCCGTCTCGACCTGGGCGCGGTAGGCGTCCCGTACCGAGATCATCGAGCGTTCGACGTCGAGTGCCGTGCCGGTCTTGCCCGGTACGGCGACGGCCTGGCCCGGCTCGAAGGTGATCGTGCCCTCGGCCGCCGAGCCCGAGTCGCCCGCGAGGTCGGTGAGCGCGACGCGCAGCTTCTCCTCGTCGACCGGGATCACCGGCTCGGTGACGCGTTCGCCGCCGAACAGCGAACCGATCACGGAGACCGGGTTGTAGTCGCTGCCCGCCGCGTTGCGGACCGTCGCCTGGCTGTCGAGGCTCAGCCCCGCCTTGTCCGGGCCGAGTTCCCGCTTCTTGCCGCCCACGGAGAGCTGGAGCGGCGCGGTCGACCGCTTGCCGAGGGTCGCTTCGAGCTTGTTGACCGCGTCGTCGCGGGTGCCGCCGCCGATGTCCACACCGAGGACCGTGGTGCCCTTGGGCACGTCGGAGTGGTTCATGAGCAGCCCGGCGCCGTACGCGACGGCGACCAGGAAGACGACGCCCACACCGGCCGCCATCAGCTTGGAGCGGCCCTTCTTCTTGGGAGGCGGGCTCGCCGACCGCGCGGGTGCCGGGGCTGAGCCGGGTCCGCCGGACGCCGGTCCGGGCGGGCCGGGGAAGTCCGGCGAGGCCAGGTCCGGTCCGCCGGCCCGGGACGAGAGCCCGGTCGACGCGCCGGGGGGCGGGGGCAGTTGCCCGTCCTGGAACCGGCCGCCCGACATGTCCCCGGGCGGGAACGGCGAACGGCTGTCCGGGGGCACCACCGGGATACCGGTGGTGGCCGCCTCGCCCGCGAGGTGCGCGGTCAGCCCGCCGGGGGGCTCGGGGGCGGGTGTCTGCGGGGTCAGTATGGCGGTGTCGTCGGACATGCGCGGCCGGCCGCCGCGTTCGTCCCGGTCGTCGCGCGCGTTCCGCCTGGCCGGTCCCCCGGCTCCGGCGCCCGCCGGGCCGGCGGGTCCGCCCGAGGCGCCCAGGTCGGCGCCGGGCGGCAGGTCCAGGAAGGCGAGCGAGGACGTCCCGCTCGCGGGGCCCGTGGTGGGCCCGTCGGGCGCGGACGTGCCGTACGCCGGTGTGCCGCCGCTGCCGGGCGGCATGAAGGCGTTGCCCCCGGGGGCCGGCGGGCGGGGTACGCCCGCGCCGCCCCGGGTGTCGGGCCCGCCGGCGCCGCCGTACGGAAGGTCGGTACGCCCGCCGGGCGCACCGCCGCCGGCGCCCGGACCGGGGGCCTTCGGGCTCTGCGCCGTCACGGCGGCGCCCGCGCCCATGCCACCGGGCGCGCCTGCCTTGCGCGGCGCGAACCAGTCGCTGGCCGGGGGCTTCTTCTCCCCCGCCGGGGGGGCCTCGTCGGCGGCGCCGTCGGGTCCGGTGCCGGGTCGTGGCACGCCGCCCGTGTCGTCGCCCCGGCCCGCCGGTGCGGGCGGACCGGCCGGTCCGCCCGCACCGGGGGGGCCGGCGTCCACGTCGCTCATCGGCGTACGCATGACGACGGGCGGGATCGGACGCGAACCCGGGATGTTGATCCGGATGCGCGTGGTCAGTGTGGTCTCGGTCTTCGGCTCGTCCGGCGGGGCCGGGGCCGTGGATGTCTCGTCCGGAGCGTCCTGCTCAGGGTGCAGCGACGGATACTGGCGGGATCCGTACGGCGGTGTCCCCGAGGGGTACGCGGCTCCGCCGCGCCCCTGGGGTCCAGAGGACGAACTGTCAGTTTCACGACTCAAAGCAGGTTCTCCCGGGTTGGCTCCGCCGCCCGTTCTTACTGGTACTCAACTGAGTGGGTCCCCCCGAGCCGGAGGCCAGGGGACGGCCCGGAGCGCGCACCACCATACTGTCCTGCTCCGGACCACACCCGCCGAGCGGGGGAAGCGTTTATTCCACCGACCGTACGGACGGGGTCAATTCAGGCCGACGGTTACGCGACGGGCGCATCACTTTCCCAGTCGGCCGGAGTTCGCGGCCGGTTGCGGTGACCGCGACATGGTGGCACACATCACAGCCACCACCGCACCGCCGAGCAGGTAGATCACCGGTCCGATGCCCGCGCCGAAGGCGCCGTCGCCCTCGGGCCGGCCGAGGCTGAGCAGGATGACGGCGACCAGCCAGCCCGCCGCCGGGGCCCCGACGCCGAACTGCGAGCCGGTGGCGGTGCGGCCTCCGTGGAAGAGGCCCGCCGAGGCGGCCAGCGCGAGGATCAGACCGCCGGGGAACCAGCCGCCCTGGACGAGGGCGCCCGCCGTGCCGACCACCGCCCCGAGGACGGCGAGGGCGAGGTACGCGGCGATACGGCCGGGTTTCGGCGGGGAGGTGAGCCACGCCCCGTACTCGGCCGGCGCTCCGCCGCCCGCACCGGTGTCGGCCCGGGTCGCGCCGCCGGTGGCCTTGGGACGGCCCCCGGCTCCGTCCCGTCCGGCCTCGCGCCCGCTCACGCGCCCACCCCCGCGCCGGGACCCGTACCGGGAGCCCCGGCAGGACCCGCGCCGAGGCCCGCGAAGAGATCCGTCTCGCGCGCGCCGGGCTCCGCGCCGGAGGCGCCCCGTACCAACTGGTAGTACTCCGTACTGAGGAGCGGCTGGCCGAGGCCGTTGGAGAGCGCGAAGTACGCCCCGTCCACCACGATCTGCGTCTCGTGCGCCCGCATGGCCGCCGCCTTCCGTGCCGCGTACGCGCCGCCGTCGATCTCCGCCGTGATCTCGCCGTCGTCCACCACACCGGGCACGTCGCCGATGTCCGCCACGCCCCCGAACTCCGGCCCGGAGGAGCGCAGTCGGGCGAAGCCCTCCTCGGCCGCCGAACGCGGCACCCGGTTCCAGTAGACCTTCGCGATCGTGTACGGCGCGCCGAGGCCGGGCAGGAAGGCCGCGTCGGCGGCCAGTTCGGCGGCGCGGGTGGCGACGCGGTGGGTCTGGATGTGGTCGGGGTGGCCGTAGCCGCCGTGCGGGTCGTACGTGACCAGCACCTGCGGCCGTACGGAACGGATCACCTCCACGAGGTACCCGGCGGCGATGTCCACGTCCGCGCCCCAGAAGGCGTCCCGGTGGCCGTTCTGCGGCAGGCCCATCATCCCGGAGTCACGGAACCGCCCCCGGCCGCCGAGCAGCCGGTGGTCGGCCACGCCGAGTTCCCGCATCGCCGCGGCGAGTTCACCCTCGCGGTGCGCTCCGAGCGCGCTGAAGGCGCCCGTCGGCTCGCCGCCGGGCGCGAGAGCGGCGAGCGAGGGCGGGATCACCTCGCCCTCCTCGCCGAGTGTGCAGGTCACCAGGGTGACCCGGGCGCCCTCGGCCGCGTACCTGGCCATCGTGGCGCCGTTGTTGATCGACTCGTCGTCGGGGTGTGCGTGGACCAGCAGCAGACGACGGTCGGGAAGATCGGTCATACGCACAGCGTACGAGGCGGGCCCGCACGGGCACGCCGGGACCGCCCGGACGCCGGAACGATCCTCCCGAGCGCCCGGGGCCCGCCGTACGGACCAGGCCCCAGAACCGCCCTTTTCATGACCGGCCGGACCGATCGGACCGGCCGCCCCGGAACCGCCGGACGGGACGCGCTAGAACTGAAGGTCGCCGATCATCCCCGCCACGTTCGAGGTGAGATCACTGATCGTGGGTGCGATCGAGGAGCTGGCCAGGTAGAAGCCGAGTAAGACGCAGACAAACGCGTGTCCGCCCTTCAGTCCGGATTTCCGGATCAGCAGGACGACAACGATCGCCAGCAGCACCACCGCCGAAATCGAGAGTGCCACGGCGGTTCACCTCCACAGATGGTCGGCGGATATTCGATCGGGACAGGCAACACGCATGTGCCTGCGGGTACATACCCACATGACGCTATGGATCATAACTATCCGCCGGAAGGCATCGATCGGTGCACGGCAGCACACGGGGGCGCACGGACGGCCCGGAGGGACGCTAGGTTCGGTCGTATGACCTCGAGGCAACAACTCTCCTTTCCTCGCCAGTACGCACGGACCCAGCGGTTCACGCTCGGTGCTCCGCGCGCCTTCACGGTGGCCCCCGACGGTTCACGGGTGCTCTTCCTCCGCTCCACCTCGGGAACGGACCGTACGAACCGGCTGTGGGTGCTCGACCTGGACGACAGATCGGGTGCGGCGCGCGAGCGGATCGCCGCCGACCCCGAAACGCTGCTGGCGGGCTCACCGGAGGAGTTGTCGGCCGAGGAGCGCGCCCGCAGGGAGCGCAGCCGGGAGGGATCGGCGGGCATCGTCGGCTACGCGGTCGACGGAGCGGCCGAGTTGGCGGCCTTCGCGCTGTCGGGGCGGCTGTTCACCGCCGAGCTGCGCGCCGGGACGGCGCGTGAACTGCCCGTGCCGGGGCCGGTGATCGACCCGAGGCCGTCGCCCGACGGCCGGCACATCGCCTATGTGGCCGGGGGCGCGCTGCGGGTGACGGGCGCCGAGGGGGACGGCGACCGCGAACTGGCCGCGCCGGAGGACGACCGGACCACCTACGGTCTGGCCGAATTCGTCGCCGCCGAGGAGATGGGCCGCTCACGCGGCTACTGGTGGTCGCCGCGCTCCGACCGGCTGCTGGTCGCGCGCGTGGACGGCGCCGACGTACAGCGCTGGTGGATCGCGGACCCCGCGCACCCCGAGCGCGAACCGTCCGCCGTCGCCTACCCGTCGGCCGGCACCCCCAACGCCGACGTGCGGCTCTTCCTGACCGGTCTGGACGGGTCGCGTACGGAGGTGGTCTGGGACCGGGCCGCCGCGCCGTACCTCGCGGCCGTGCACTGGTCGTCGGCGGGTGATCCCGTACTGCTCGTGCAGGCGCGGGACCAGCGCGCGCAGCGGTATCTGTCCGTCGACACGGAGACCGGTGAAACACGGTCGCTGTACGAGGAGACGGACCCGGTTTGGCTGGAACTCATCGCCGGCGCACCGGCCTTGACGCCCGGCGGCGAGCTGGTGCGGATAGAGGACACCCCGGCCACCGAGGAGGCGGCGGGCGGCGCGCGGGTGCTGTTCGTCGGTGACCGGGCGCTGACCGGGCCGGAGTTGCACCTGCGGGCGGTGCTCGACGTCGGTGAGCGGGACGTACTGGTGTCGGCGACGGCGGGCGAGGCCGCCGCGGTGCCGGAGATCGGCGAGATCCATGTCTACCGGATCCCGTACGGGCCCGCCGCCCCGTCCGGGGCGACGGCCGGGACAGCGGCCGGGGAGAGCGCCCGGGAAGCCGTCACGGAGGGGCCCGAGCGGGTCTCCGAGGGGGCCGGGGTGCACACCGCCGTCCGCGCGGGCGAGGTCGTGGTGCTGGTTTCCGCCCGGCCGGATGTCAGCGGTGCGGCGGTCCGGGTGGTGGCCGAGGGCAAGCAGCTCGCCGAGGTCACGTCGTACGCCCAGCAGCCGAATCTCAGCCCGCGCGTCCAGCTCACGGAGGGGGGCGCACATCGAATTCCGTGCGCCGTGCTACTCCCCACGCACTACCGGGAGGTGGACGGTCCGCTGCCGGTCCTGCTCGACCCGTACGCCGGTCCGCACGGCCAGCGTGTGGTGGCCGCGCACAATCCGCTCCTCACGTCCCAGTGGTTCGCCGACCAGGGCTTCGCCGTCGTGATCGCGGACGGCCGGGGCAGTCCGGGCCGCTCGCCCGGCTGGGAGAAGGCGGTGAAGGACAATCTGACGCTCACCCTGGACGACCAGATCGAGGCGCTCCAGTCGCTCGCCGGGCGGTTCCCGCTGGACCTGACGCGGGTGGCCATCCGAGGCTGGTCGTACGGCGGTTACCTCGCCGGACTCGCGGCACTGCGCCGTCCCGACGTCTTCCACGCGGCGGTCGCGGGCGCCCCGGTGACCGACTGGCGGCTCTACGACACCCACTACACGGAGCGCTATCTGGGCCATCCGGCCGAGGCGCCCGAGGTGTACGCGGCCAACTCGCTGGTCACGGACGACGGGCTGGTGGAGGCCGCGGGTCCGGCGGTGCCGCTGATGATCATCCACGGGCTGGCGGACGACAACGTCGTGATGACGCACACGCTGCGGCTGTCGTCGGCGCTGCTGTCGGCGGGCCGGCCGCACGAGGTGCTGCCGCTGACCGGGGTGACACACATGACGCCGCAGGAGCAGATCGCGGAGAATCTGCTGCTGCTCCAGGTGGACTTCCTGAAGAGGTCGCTCGGAACGGCCGGGTCCGGGTCCGGGCCGCGGTCCGGGACGGACGTCGGGTCCGAAGCCGGGTCCGGGTCCGGGGAGTAGCGCCGGCCGCCCTCACCTGCGGGGCGGCGGGCCCGAGGACGGCGGCGGGGCGAACCCGCCGCCGCTCCCGCCGCCGCCCGCCGGGTGGCCGTACCCCTGTCCGTACCCGTACGGGTCTCCGTACCGCTCCGGGCGTCCCCAGGCCGCCCCGGGCGGGCGGGCTCCCGGTGTCTCCTCCTCGCCCTCGCGGGCGAGCGCGGCCAGTGCCCCGCAGCCCGCGCAGAGACCGAGCAGCAGACTGACGAGGGTGAGCAGTTCGACCGCCGGCAGGGCGCCGAGGTGGGTGAGCCGGTCGTACCGCAGGGCCGTCGCCAGCGCCGGGACCCCCGCCCCCAGCAGCAGGGCGGCGGCCGTCATGCCGAGCGGCCGGGAGAACGGCGTGTGGAAGAGCGCGCCCACCGCCGCCACGAGGCAGAGCAGCACGGTCACCACGTTCAGCCAGCCGGGCGGGGTGCCCAGCAGCGGCATCAGGGCCGACTCGCCGGTGAGACGGTCGAGATACGCGCGGAGGCCGAGCCGGAGCCCCCAGTGGACCTCCCAGGCCGCCCAGACGCCCGCGGCTGAGCCCAGCAGCAGGAAGGCGGCGACGGAGACGCCCTGGGTGGGCCGGGTGGGCGTACGCCCGTACGCGGCCCCCGGCGCCCTGCGCCCGGCGGCGGCCGTGACGAGCAGCAGTACGCCCGCGCCGAGCGCGCCGACGGCGCAGTACAGCGCGCGCGTGCGCAGTCCGTCCGGGACGCGGCCGTCCGTCCAGGACGAGCCGAGCACCCAGAGCTGGGGCAGCCGGACGGCGACGGTGAGCAGTCCGGTGGCGAAGATCGCGGACGCGGCGACGGCCGAGCGTCCGGCGGTGACGGCCACGACCGCGTACACGGCCAGCAGCACGAGGTCCGCCGGGGTGGTCACGGGCGGGGGTGCGACGGCGGCGGCGCCCGGATCGGCCCAGTGCCACCAGAGCGCGAGGGGCCCGTTCGTCACCCGGAGGTCCCGTACGATCCACGCGGTCACGACGACGGCGAGCGCGGCGCAGAGCACCACGCCGGTGATCCTGGCCCCGCGGGTGAATGTCACCCCGCGATGGTCCCGTCAGAACGCCCCCGGAACAAGGGCCCCCGAGGCACCTGCCGTATCCACCGCATCCGGCGTATCTGCCGCATCACCGACGGGCTTCGGGCGGCCCGGCAACTTCTTTGCCACGGAGGGACTTTGGGCAGCCACCGTGCCACGCACCGGGCTCGGGCGACCGGCACCCGCCGCACCGCCCGACGGCGCCGGCCGTCCGCCAGGTCGCGGACCGGACTCGGGCATCGGCAACCGCCGCACCGGAAGGGGAGATGGACGCCACCGTGCCACGCACCGGGCTCGGGCGACCGGCACCCGCCGCACCGCCCGACGGCGCCGGCCGTCCGCCGGGTCGCGGACCGGACTCGGGCATCGGCAACCGCCGCACCGGGAAAGGGAGGTGGACGGCCCGCGGCCCGCGTGCCACCGAACGGCTCCGGGCAACCGCCATGTCCCCGAGGTGAGTTGGGCGACCGGCCGGGATCTCAGGATCCCGGCCGGTCCAACGGCACCCGCACGGCCGTACGTCGACCAATGTGGCCCGTCCGTATATCGGCGAGACGTCGGTGACGTTTCCTGCGTGTCAACGGGCTGGACGTCTCAATCACATCTCGTTGTCCGGATCCGGACCGTCCGCCCCGGGGCCGCCACCTTCCCCGGGCGTCTCCCCCGGCCCCGTCGTCACCGCCACCACCTGCCGTTCCTCGGCGAAGTGGCATGCCGAGTCGTGCTCCGCCGGGCCGCCGGTGTCCCGGAAGACCGCGGGCACGGCGAGCAGCGGCACCTCCAGGGCGCAGCGCTCCACCGCCTTCCAGCAGCGGGTGCGGAACCGGCAGCCGGACGGCGGGTGGGCCGGGGACGGCACCTCGCCGGTGAGGATGATCCGCTCGCGCCGGGAGCGGGCCGCCGGGTCGGGCACGGGCACGGCGGAGAGCAGCGCCTGGGTGTAGGGGTGGGTGGGGTGGTCGTAGATCTGGGTGTCCGTGCCGATCTCGATGATCCGCCCGAGGTACATCACGCCGACCCGGTCGGAGATGTGCCGGACGATCGACAGGTCGTGCGCGATGAAGACGTAGCTCAGGCCGAACTCGTCCTGGAGGCGTTCCATCAGATTGACGACCTGGGCCTGTACGGACACGTCGAGGGCGGAGACCGGTTCGTCGGCGACGATGATCTCCGGGCGCAGCGCGAGTCCGCGGGCGATGCCGATGCGCTGGCGCTGGCCGCCGGAGAACTGGTGCGGGTAGCGGTTGATGTACTCGGGGTTGAGGCCGACCACGTCGAGGAGGTCCTGGACGCGGCGCCGGCGTTCGCCCCGGGGCGCGACCTCGGGGTGGATGTCGAAGGGCTCGCCGATGATGTCGCCGACGGTCATGCGCGGGTTCAGTGAGGTGTACGGGTCCTGGAAGACCATCTGGATGTTGCGCCGTACGGTTTTCAGGGCGCGGCCGGACAGCCGGGTGATGTCCTCGCCCTTGTAGCGGATCTGGCCGGCGGTGGGGCGTTCCAGGTTGACGAGCATCCGGGCGACGGTCGACTTGCCGCAGCCGGACTCGCCGACGACGCCGAGTGTCTCGCCGGCGGCGAGGCCGAAGGAGACCCCGTCGACCGCCTTGACGGCGCCGATCTGCTTCTTGAAGAGGATGCCCCGGGTGAGCGGGAAGTGCTTCACCAGGTCGCGCACCTCCAGGAGAGGCTCAGCCATCGAGGGTCTCCCTCCAGAAGAAGCAGGCGCTGTGCCGGTTGTCGCCGGCCTCGAAGAGCGGGGGGACGTCGGTGCGGCAGATGTCCTGGGCCCGGGGGCAGCGCGGGTTGAAGGCGCAGCCGGACGGGATGCGCTGGAGGTTGGGCGGCAGGCCCTTGATGGCGTACAGCTCGCGGCCCTTCTGGTCGAGCCGGGGGATGGAGTCGAGCAGGCCGCGGGTGTAGGGGTGGGCGGGGGCCTTGTAGATGTCGTGGACGGGGGCGGACTCGACGATCCGGCCCGCGTACATGACGGCGATCCGGTCGGCGACGTCGGCGACGACGCCGAGGTCGTGGGTGATCAGGATGAGGCCCATGTCGAGGTCGTGCCGGAGGTCCGCGAGGAGTTCCATGACCTGGGCCTGGACGGTGACGTCGAGGGCGGTCGTGGGTTCGTCGGCGATGATCAGCGAGGGTTCGAGGGCCATCGCCATGGCGATCATGATGCGCTGGCGCATTCCGCCGGAGAACTGGTGCGGGTAGTCGTTCACCCGTTCCTTCGCGGCCGGGATGCGTACCCGGTCCATGAGGTCGACGGCCCTGGCGCGCGCGTCCTTGCGGGACGCGCCCCGGTGGACGGTGAACATCTCGCCGAGCTGGGCGCCCACGCTGAGGACGGGGTTGAGCGAGGAGAGCGCGTCCTGGAAGATCATCGCCATCTCGGCGCCGCGGATCTTCCGCCGCTGGTCCTCCTTGGTGGTGAGCAGGTCGCGGCCCTTGAACAGCACCTCACCGCCGGTGATCCGGCCGGGCGGCATGTCGAGGATGCCCATGACGGCCTGCGCGGTGACGGACTTGCCGGAGCCCGACTCGCCGAGCACGGCGAGGGTTTCGCCCGCGTCGACCGCGTAGCTGACCCCGTTGACCGCGCGGGCGACACCGTCGCGGGTGTGGAACTCCACGTGCAGATCGCGCACTTCGAGCAACATGGCGGGCTCCTCAGCGCAGCTTGGGGTCGAGGGCGTCGCGCACCGCGTCGCCGAGCATGATGAAGGCGAGCACCGTGACGGCCAGGGCGCCGGCCGGCCAGAGCAGCATGTGCGGGGCGTTGCGGATGAACTTGGACGCGTCGGAGATGTCGATGCCCCAGGAGACGGAGGGCGGTTTGAGGCCGACGCCGAGGTAGGAGAGGGTCGCCTCCAGGGCGATGTACGTGCCGAGCGCGATGGTCGCGACCACGATGACGGGGGCGACGGCGTTGGGCAGGACGTGGCGCAGCATCATCCGGGAGTTGGAGGCGCCGAGGGCGCGGGCGGCCTGGACGAAGTCGTTCTGCTTGATGGTGATGACGGAGCCGCGGGCGATCCGGGAGATCTGCGGCCAGCCGAGCAGGACCATGAATCCGATGACGGGCCAGACGCTGGAGCTGGTGACGACGGAGAGCAGGACGAGGCCGCCGAGCACCACGGGGATGCCGAAGAAGATGTCGGTGAGGCGGGAGAGGATCGCGTCCCAGAAGCCGCCGAAGAAGCCGGCGAGCCCGCCGAGGACGGTGCCGACGAGGGCGACGCCGAGGGTGGCGCAGACGCCGACGGTGACCGAGGCGCGGGCGCCGTAGACGGTGCGGGTGTAGACGTCGCAGCCCTGGGCGGTGAAGCCGAAGGGGTGGCCGGGCTGGGAGCCTTCCTGGGCCTTGGCGAGGTCGCAGGAGAGCGGGTTGCCGGAGGCGATCGACTGGGGCCAGATCGAGATGATCACCAGGAAGAGGATGACGAGGCCCGAGATGATGAAGACGGGGTTGCGGCGCAGGTCGCGCCAGGCGTCGGACCAGAGGCTGCGGGGTTTCTCGCCGGGCCCTTCGCCACCGCCCTGTTCGAGCCCTTCGAGGTCGGCGCCGTCGCTGGTGGCGAGGTCCATCGAGCCGCCGAAGCCGGTGGGCGCGATGGCTCCTTCGTCCTTGGGGGCGGTGGGCTCAGACATAGCGGATCCTCGGGTCCAGTACGGCGTACAGCAGGTCGACCAGCAGGTTGGCGAGGAGGAAGACGATGACGAGGACGGTCACGAAGCCGACGACGGTCTGGGTGTTCTGGCGCAGGATGCCCTGGTAGAGCTGGTAGCCGACGCCGTGGATGTTGAAGATCCGCTCGGTGACGATCGCGCCGCCCATCAGGGCGCCGATGTCGGTGCCGATGAAGGTGATGACGGGGATCAGCGAGTTGCGGAGCAGATGCCGGGTGATGACCCGGTGGCGGGGCAAGCCCTTGGCGACGGCGGTGCGGACGTAGTCGGAGCGGGTGTTCTCGGCGATGGAGGTGCGGGTCAGCCGGGTGACGTACGCCAGTGAGACGGAGGCCAGCACCAGGCCCGGCACGATGAGTTCGCCGAGGGGGGCGGCGGTGGAGACGGACGGGGAGATGAGGTTCCACTTCACGCCGAGGAGCAGCTGGACGATCAGTCCGGTCACGAAGGTCGGTACGGAGATGACCACGAGGGTCAGCAGCAGGACGCCGCTGTCGATCGGCCGGCCGCGCCGCAGTCCGGTGAGCACGCCGAGGGTGACGCCGATGATGATCTCGAAGACGATCGCGACGAGGGTGAGCCGGATGGTGATCGGGAAGGACGTGCCCATGAGTTCGGTGACCTTCTGGCCGTTGAAGGCCGTTCCGAAGTCGCCGGTGAAGACGTTGCCCATGTAGGTGGCGTATTGCTGCCATACGGGTTTGTCGAGGCCGAACTCGCGGCGGAGCTGGGCGGCGGTCGCCGCGTCGCACTGCCGTTCGCCGCAGAGGCCCGCGATGGGGTCGCCCATGACATTGACCATGAGGAAGATCAACAGCGTGGCACCGATGAAGACCGGGATCATCTGGAGCAGACGCCGGATCACATAACGTCCCATGCGGGGCTCCCGGGGTCGTGGTCGGGCCTGGGGCCTGACGCGGGGACCGCCCGGCGGGGCGCGGCGGGGGTGCGCCGGGCCGGGCGGTCGTCCGGTGTCAGCTCACCTTGATCTCGTTGTAGACGGGGACGCTGAACGGGTTGAGCTCGACGTTGCTCAGCCGCTCCGAGTAGCCGGCGCTGCCGTTCTGGTACCAGAGCGGGATGGCGGCCATGTTGTCCCGTACGACGCCCTCGGCCTGCTGGAACTTCTTGATCGCGGTCGCGGTGTCGCTCTCGGCGTTGGCCTGGTCGATGAGCTTGTCGAACTCGGCGTTGGTCCACTTGCCGTCGTTGGACGAGGCGTTGGTGAAGTAGAGCGGCTGGAGGAAGTTCTGGATCAGCGGGTAGTCCATCTGCCAGCCGGCCCGGAAGGGGCCGGGCATCTTCTTCTGGGTGATCTGGTTGCGGTAGTCCGCGAAGGTGCCGACGGGCCGGCCGACACACGCCCGGTCGTCGCCGAGGGTGTTGTTGATGCTGTTGCAGACGGCGTCGATCCAGTCCTTGTGGGAGCCGGTGTCCGCGTTGTACGTGAGCTGGATGCGCCCGCCCGGCAGTCCGCCGCCGTCGGCGATCATCTTCTTCGCGGCGGCGGGGTCGAAGTCGCACGCCTTGCCGCAGAGCCCGGCCTGGAAGCCGCCGGCCTTGCCGAGGACCGGGGAGGTCCAGTCGGTGGCCGGGGTACGGGTCTTCTGGAAGATGGTCTCGGTGATCTGCTCGCGGTTGATGGCCATCGACAGACCGGTGCGGACCTTGACCGCGTCCGGGGTGTTCCACGCCTTGTCGTAGTACGGGAAGGCGAGGGTCTGGATGATGCCCGCGGGGGTGTTGATGTAGCGGGAGCCCAGGTCGGCGGGGGCGTTCTTGAGCTGGGAGGCCGGGACGTCGTCGACGAGGTCGAGGTTTCCGGCCGTCAGGTCGGTGTAGGCGGTGTTGTTGTCGGTGTAGACCTTCAGGTCCACGCCGCCGTTCTTCGCCTTGTCGGGGCCCGGGTACTTGTCCCAGGTGCGCAGGGACATCTGCGAGCCCTTGGTGTACGAGTCGACGGCGTACGGCCCGTTGCCGACGGGCTTGGCGAGCCAGCCCGCGTGGTCCTTGAAGAACGCGGTGGGCAGGGGCGCGAACGCGGCGTACCCGAGGGTGTCCGGCCAGGTGGAGAACTTCTGGGACAGCTTGACGGTGAACGTCTGCGGGCCGGTGACCTTGAGGCCGGACAGGGTGGTGGCGGTGGGCTGCCCGGAGTCGGGGTGGACGGCCTGGTAGCCGTCGATCTGGCCGAAGAAGTAGGCGTTGCGCTGGTTGTTGCGCAGGTTCGCGCCGTAGTTCCAGGCGTCCACGAAGGACTTCGCGGTGACCTTCTCGCCGTTGCTGAAGGTCCAGCCGTTCTTCACGGTGACGGTGAAGTTGACGGAGTCCTTCGTCTCGATCTTCTCGGCGAGCATGTTCTCGGCCTTGGCGGTCTTCGGGTTGTAGCGCTTGAGCCCCCGGAAGACCATGTCGAGGACCTTGCCGCCCTGGACCTCGTTGGTGTTGGCGGGCTCCAGCGGGTTCTGCGGGTCGCCCCAGGAGGAGCTGAGGACTCCGTCGGCGCCGCTGCCGCCGCTGCCGCTGCCCCCACCGCCGCCGCAGGCGGTCGCGGTGAGGGCGACGGCGAGCGCGCCCGCGGCCCACTTGGCGTGCGTGGCTCCGCTCATGGAGTTCCTCCTGAGTCCCGAATATCGCTTAGGCCCAAATATCACTCCATCAGGGACGGGGGCGCGCGTTAACTACGGCCGTCCGGGAACGCCCCGGGCCGCGACGACCGCCCCACGACGACACCCCCGGCCGCTGCTGCGGCCGGGGGTGTCCGGGTCGTACACGCGCGGGTGGTACGGGCGGTGCGTGCCGCGGGGCGCGTTCCGCCTCGTACGCGGGAGGGCTCGTACGCGGGGGAGCCCGCGTACTAGCTCGGCGCGCCGTGCTCCTCTTCGAGGCTCACCAGCGCCGGGTCCAGGACCACGTCCTCCTCGCGGGGAGCGATGGTCGGCTCCTCCGGGAAGTGGCACGCGGTCAGGTGGCCCGGCCGGTTGCCGGTGATCTGGACCAGCGGCGGCTCGTCCGTCGCGCACTTCTCCTGGGCCTTCCAGCACCGGGTGCGGAAGCGGCAGCCGGACGGCGGCATGATCGGCGAGGGCACGTCGCCGGAGAGGCGGATGCGCTCCTTCTTCGCCGAGTCGACGTCCGGCTCGGGCACGGCCGAGAGCAGGGCGTGGGTGTACGGGTGCCGGGGCCGGTTGTAGAGCGACTCGCGGTCGGCGACCTCCACCACCTTGCCCAGGTACATCACGGCCACGCGCTCGGAGAAGTGCCGCACCACGGCCAGGTCGTGGGCGATGAAGAGGAAGGCGATGCCCAGCTCGTCACGGACCTTCTGGAGCAGGTTGACCACCTGCGCCTGGATCGACACGTCGAGCGCGGAGACCGGCTCGTCGGCGACGATCAGCTTCGGCTCCAGCGCCAGCGCCCGCGCGACTCCGATGCGCTGCCGCTGGCCGCCCGAGAACTCGTGCGGGAAACGGTTGTAGTGCTCCGGGTTGAGGCCGACGATCTCCAGCAGCTCCCGCGCGCGGGCCTCCCGCCCACCGGCCGGGTTGATGCCGTTGACCTCCATCGGGCTCTTGATGATGGTGCCGACGGTCTGCCGGGGGTTCAGCGACGAGTACGGGTCCTGGAAGATCATCTGGATCTCGGACCTGATGGGCGCCATCTGGCGGCGGCCCGCGTGGGTGATGTCGCGACCCGCGTAGGTGATCGTGCCGGCGGTGGGCTCCAGCAGCCGGGTGATGAGCCGGCCGGTGGTGGACTTGCCGCAGCCGGACTCGCCGACGAGGCCGAGGCTCTCACCCGCGTAGATGGACAGGTCGATGCCGTCCACGGCCTTGACGGCGCCGACCCGGCGCTTGAAGGGGAAGCCGCCGTAGATGGGGAAGTGCATGGCGAGGTTCTCGACGGAGAGCAGGGGCTCGCCCCGCCCGTCGGTCGCCTCGACTGAACCCTGCTTCGGCAGAGTGACGTTCTCGCTCATGTCTCTGCGTCTCCCTAGCCAAGCCGGGGCTTGATCTGATCAATGAAGATGGTCTGCTTCTGGTCCGCCGTGAGGTGGCAGGCCGCGGCGCGTCCGTCCGCCAGCGGGGGCCGTTCGCCGGAGCACCGGGCCCCGGTCACCTGCTCGGTGAAGGCGCAGCGCGGGTGGAACGGGCAGCCGGAGGGGGGGTTGAGCAGGCTCGGCGGGCTGCCCGGAATGGGCATGAGCGCCTCGTTGAGGTCGCCGCCCAGGCGCGGCATCGAGCTGAGCAGACCCCAGGTGTAGGGGTGCTTGGGCTCCCGGAGCACGTCGCGGACGGTGCCGCGCTCCACCGCCCGGCCCGCGTACATCACCAGCAGGTCGTCCGCCATGTTGGCGATGACGCCCAGGTCGTGGGTGATGAAGACGATCGCGGAGCCGAACTCCTGCTGGAGGTCTCTGAGCAGGTCCAGGATCTGGGCCTGCACGGTGACGTCCAGCGCGGTGGTGGGCTCGTCGGCGATCAGCAGGTCGGGGTCGCAGATCAGGGCCATGGCGATCATGGCGCGCTGGCGCATACCGCCGGAGAACTGGTGCGGGAAGTCGCTGAAGCGGGTCGCGGGCTGCGGGATGCCGACCTTGTCGAGCATCTCGATGGCGCGCGCCTTCGCCTCCTTCTTGGAGGCGCCGGTGTGCTTCATGTACGGCTCCGCGATCTGGCGGCCCACCGTGTAGTACGGGGACAGCGCCGTCAGCGGGTCCTGGAAGATCATCGCGGCCTTGTTGCCGCGGATCTTCTCCAGGTCGCCCTCGCGGGCACCGATCAGCTCCTGGCCGTCGAGCCGGATCTGCCCGGTGACCGTGCTGCTCTTGGGGTTGTGCAGGCCGAGGACGGCCAGGTTCGTCACGGACTTGCCGGACCCCGACTCGCCCACGATTCCCAGGGTCTTGCCCCGCTCGACGTCGAAGGACAGGCCGTCGACCGCCTTGACGATGCCGTCCTCGGTGGAGAACTGCACCCGCAGATCGCGGACCGAGAGGAAGGCCTCCGACCCGGTCGGGGCCGGGGTGTCTTCTGTCTTGGTCAGTGTGGTCACGGTCGTTCTCCTAGGCGAGGCGCACGCGCGGGTCGATGAGGGCGTAGGCGAGGTCCACGACGATGTTCAGGAGCAGGATGAAGAACGCTCCGAACAGCATCACACCCATCGTCAGCGGCAGGTCCTTGGTGAGGGAGGACTCCACCGCCAGGCGGCCGACACCGGCCAGGTCGAAGGTGAACTCGGTGACCACGGCGCCGGCCAGCAGACCGCTGAGGTCCATGCCGAGAATGGTCACGATGGGGGCGAGCGAGCCGCGCCAGGCGTAGCGGAAGAAGACGTACGAGCGCCGCATGCCCTTGGCACGCGCGGTGCGGACGTGCTCCTCCTGAAGCTGTTCGATCATCGTCGAGCGCGCCATACGGGTGTACTGCGCGGTGAAGATCGTCGCCATGACGGCCCAGGGGATCAGCAGGCCGACGGCCCAGCCGACCGGATCCTCCGTGAACGGAACGTACTTGGGGTTCTCCATCCAGCCCGTGCTGTAGACGAAAAGCCCGAGAACGATCGGCCCCAGGAAGTAGATCTGGAAGGAGCTGAGCACCATCGAGGCGCCGCTGACGACCTTGTCGAGGGCGGTGCCGCGCTTCCACGCGGCGAGCAGACCCGAACCGAGGCCCAGCACCAGGAAGATGACCAGACCACCGACGGTCAGCGACAGCGTCAGCGGGAAGCGGTCCATGATCGAGTCCCAGACGAAGTTGCCGCTGTCGAAGGAGACACCGAGACACGGGGCGGCACAGTGACCGATGGCGAAGTCACGGCCGGCCACGATACCCACCATGAAGTCCCAGAACTGCGTGGGAATGGGCTTGTCGAGACCGAGATTCGCCCGGATGACCGCGAGGTTCTCAGGCGAACAGTTCTTGCCGCACGACAGGGCCGCGAAGTCCTGGGGGATCGCGTAGAACAGGAAGAAGGTGAAGGCGCCGATCAAGAACATGATGACGACCGCACCGGTCAACCTGCGGAGGAGAAAACGAAGCATGGCGGGTGGCTGCTCTCTTCGGAAGCGGCTGGACGTGAGGGGCGTGGAGGGTCCCGGGGGTGCGCTCCGCCTGGCGCGCACCCCCGGGAATCAGCCGTGCTGTGCCACTACGGCGTCTTCAGGTACAGCTCGTTGATGTTGATGTAGCTGGAGTTGGTGCTGTAGCGGGCGCCACCGACGTTCGAACCGAACAGCATGAGCTGCTTCGAGTAGTAGACCGGGGCGGCCGGGTTGATCTCTTCCACGATGCGGTGGTGAGCCTCTTCCCACTTCTTGGCAGCGGCCTCGGGCTCGAGCTTCACGGCCTCCTGGATGAGGCTGTTGACCTGCGGGTCGTTGATGTGCGAGTAGTTCGGCTGACCATCGGCGACCAGCGTGCCGTCGTAGACCGGCGTGATGACGGTCGACGGGGAGGACCAGTCCTGGCCCCAGCCGGACATGTACATGTCGAAGGCGTTGTCGAGCTTGCCGATCTGCTCGTAGAAGCTCGCGGAGTCGATCTCCTTGGCCTGGACGTCGATGCCGATCTTGGACAGCGCGTCCTTGATGATGACCTGCTGCTTCTGCGCGCGCGGCGTGTTCGAGTAGGCGTAGGTCAGCTTCGTGCCGTCCTTGAAGCCCGCTTCCTTCAGCAGCTCCTTGGCCTTCTCGACGTTGCCGTTCGGGGTCTTCTGCTTGCCGAACGGGTCGTACGACGCGTCGTAGCCGGGCAGGGTCGGGGCCATCAGGCCACCGGCCAGCTCGCCGCCGTACTTGCCACCGTCGGCCTGGATCATGGCCTGGTTCGGGATCGCGTAGGTGATCGCGTCACGGACCTTCTTGTCCTTGACCCGGTCCAGGTTGAACGTCAGCTGCCACACGTAGGGCTGGTAGCCCTTGATGGTGCGCTTGTTGACGGCCGGGTCGCCCACGACGTCCTGGATCTGCGCGGGGTCCACCGGGGTGGTGAACTGGATGGCGCTCTTGGCCTCACCCTGGTCGGCGATCAGACGCTTGGTCTGGCTGGACGCCTCGACGGTGGTGGTGAAGTCGTAGCCGTCCACGTACTGGTGACGGACCGAGTCGGTCGCCGGGTCCCAGTTCGTGTTCTTGACCAGCGTGATCGACTTGCCGGCCTTGTAGTCGGCGATCTTGTACGGGCCGAGCGACTTCGGCGCCTTGTCGTACTTCTCCTTCGTGTCCTGCTTCTCGGGCACGATGGCGTAGCCGGCCATGGCCAGCGCCTGCGGGAGGTCCGGCTGGGCCTTGTCGAAGTGGAAGACGACCGTCTTCGCGTCCGGGGTCTCCAGGACCGTGTCGGGCAGGTGCTTGCCCTTGTACGGGCCGTCCGGGAGCGCCTTGCGGTACTCGGGGCCGTTCAGCCAGGTCTGGATGAAGCTCGGGCCGTCGAAGATGAACTCCGCGTACATCCGCTCGATCGAGTGGCGGACGTCGGCGGACGTGATGACGGTGCCGTCCTCGTCCTTGATGCCGTCCTTCAGCGTGTACGTCCAGGTCTTGCCGCCGTCGGAGGACTTGCCGGAGTCGGTGGCGATGTCACCGACGACGGTCAGGTTGCCCTTCGCGTCCTCCTGGTAGTTCGTCAGCTTGCGGTGGATCAGGTTCGCGAACTGACCGGCGTCGCTGACGTAGATCTGACCCGGGTCCATGTGCGTCAGGTCGGACTGGAGGTAGACGCCGATCTTGCCACCGGGCTTGGCGCCCGGAACTTCCTTGGCGGGACCGGTCGACGCGGCGACGTCACCGTAGGCGACGGGCGCCGACTGAGCCGCCGCGTCCTCCTGCGTCTTGGATTCGTCCTTGGTGTTGCTCTTACCGCCGCCGTCGTTCGAGCAACCGGTGAGCGCCAGTGAGCCGGCGGCCACGGCTATGACCGCGGTCC
Source organism: Streptomyces sp. NBC_01498 (assembly GCF_036327775.1). Taxonomy (NCBI): domain Bacteria; kingdom Bacillati; phylum Actinomycetota; class Actinomycetes; order Kitasatosporales; family Streptomycetaceae; genus Streptomyces; species Streptomyces sp. NBC_01498. The sequence goes on from NZ_CP109598.1 coordinate 2,301,525, forward strand.
GCATCAGGCTTGATCGGATGGGCTTCATGATGCTGCTTGCACCTACCTGTGAGTTTGTTATCCAGAAGTGCTGCCCGGCCATCCGGTTGCCCGGCGCTGGGGGAGGCAGCGGCCCCCCGCTCATGGACGTCACCGTCCGGTCTTGGGGTCGAACGCGTCGCGGACCGAGTCACCGAGAAGGTTGAAGGCCAGGACGAAAATCACGAGTGCGGCGCCCGGGAAGAGCATGAACGCCGGGTCCTGCTCGTAGATCTTGGCGCCGATGGCGAACATGCGGCCCCAGTCCGGGGTCGGTTCGACGAAGCCGACGCCGACGAAGGAGAGGAACGCGATGGTCAGGATGGCGCTGGGCAGCATGTACGTGCCCTGCACCAGGATCGGCGTCACGATGTTGGGCAGGATCTCCTTGCGGACGATCCGCCACCGGGAGGCACCCGACACCTTGGCCGCCTCGACGAACTCCCGCTCGCGCAGGGTGAGTACGGAACTTCGCACCAGGCGCGCCATACCCATCCAGCCGAGGAACCACATCACGAGGATGATCGCCACCGAGCGGAGGTAGGTGGGGGTCTCGTCCGTCGGGGAGACGAACAGCGAGACCACGACGGGCATGAACGCGATGAAGAACAGCTGGCTGGGGAACGCGAGGAAGAAGTCCGTCACCCGGCCGAGCCAGTAGTCCGTCTTGCCGCCGAAGTAACCGCCGACCATACCGATGATCACGCCGGTGAGGACGCTGAGGAAGGTCAGCACGAGCGCCATGTAGAGGGAGGTGCGCATGCCGTAGATCAGCATGGTGAAGACGTCACGGCCCAGGTTGGGCTCGACACCGAACCAGAACTCCCCGGAGACACCGCCGAAGCTGCCCGTGGGCATCGCGAAGTCGTCGAGCAGGAAGGGGTAGTCGGGCTCCTGCGCGTAGAGCGTGTAGGGGTTCTTGCCGTAGAGGGCCGAGATGACGGGCGCGAGCGCCGCGACGGCGAAGTAGAAGATCACCACGAGCGCGGAGATCACACCGGTCCGGTCGCGCTTGAAGCGCGTCCACATCAACTGGCCCGGCGACTGCCCGGTGTGGGGCTTGCCGTCCGCGGTGTCCGTCTTGATCGCGGTCTCGCTGTCCAAGGTGATCGAGGGTCCGTTGGCCTCGGTCTCTGTTGGACTGGTCATGATGTGTCCATTCACGGGTGTCGGGTGACCCGCGGTCCTGCGGCACGATGAGCGGCCGAGTGGTGTGCACTCGTTCCGCCGGGTCCGCCGCGCGATACTCCTCCGTGCCTGCCCGGTGTCCGGAGCGGATGTGTCCGCGCCGAACCCCCCGCCCGGGGAGTGTCCGACGGCGGAAAGGCTGGAGAAGCGTCGATCGGGGTGGATTTCACCCCAGGAACGCGAGCTGAGCGGTGGTCCGGGTCTCAGAAGGGTCGGTCGCTGCCCGCGACCCGACCGGATGAGCGGCGCTGGCAATAACCCCTCGCACGAGTCGTCGGCGACGGCCCGGCCTCACTGGCGCACTCGACACCGCGCATGGGTTCCTCCTCATGAGTCCACTTGTCACAAACAAGACGGGCGGGCACTGCCATGACGCCGACACCCCTGACGGCGGTCGTTCAGTGCACCGTGTGTGCTCGTGAGTCGGCGCCCCCACAGCGCTTGACCCGTTGACCCGAGCTCAGCCAACTATTAAGTACGGCTGACCTGTAAACCACACTTACAGCGTCTCGTTTTGACAACATCGACCGGCCCCGTACGCCCGAAATCCGGACAAAGTAAGCACAGACAGACACCCGCGAAACGGACTGTTAACGCAGCTTCCGGTGACCGGTACCCGTTATCCGGACGTCTGGGGAGGGAAAACGAGTTGACAGCGTTCCGCCCCATGTCGGGTCGAAACAGCCTACGTCGACCGGGCTACCAGGCGGTAGGGCGCGGTCCGACAGGTGGACACGCCGGGGCTCCGGCGCCGCTTCTCACGGGTCCGGTCCTGGGGGGTGACGTACGTCCGCCGGGGCCGTCGTGACGGCCCCGGCGGACGGGTGGTGCGGTGTACGGCGCGCGGCCGGCGGTCAGCGCTTGGCGCGGGAGGCCGCGCGTCCGCGCTCCTTCTGGTCCAGGACGACCTTGCGGATACGGACCGTCTCCGGGGTCACCTCGATGCACTCGTCGTCGCGGCAGAACTCCAGCGACTGCTCCAGCGAGAGCCTGCGCGGCGGCACCACGTTCTCCGTGGTGTCGGCGGACGCGGCACGCATGTTGGTGAGCTTCTTCTCCTTGGTGATGTTCACGTCCATGTCGTCGGCGCGCGAGTTCTCACCGATGATCATGCCCTCGTAGACCTCGGTGCCGGCCTCCGTGAAGATGACGCCCCGCTCCTGGAGGTTCACCATCGCGAACGGTGTCACCGAGCCCGAACGGTCCGCGACCAGCGAGCCGTTGTTACGGGTCCGCAGCTCGCCGAACCAGGGCTCGTGACCCTCGAAGATCGAGTGCGCGATGCCGGTGCCGCGAGTCTGGGTGAGGAACTCCGTACGGAAACCGATGAGACCGCGGGACGGCACGATCCACTCCATCCGGATCCAGCCGGACCCGTGGTTGGTCATCGTCTCCATCCGGCCCTTGCGGGTCGCCATCAGCTGCGTGATCGCGCCCAGGTGCTCCTCGGGGCAGTCGATCGTCATGCGCTCGATCGGCTCGTGCAGCTTGCCGTCGATGTCCTTGGTGACGACCTCGGGCTTGCCGACCGTCAGCTCGAAGCCCTCACGCCGCATCTGCTCGACCAGGATGGCCAGCGCCAGCTCACCGCGGCCCTGCACCTCCCAGGCGTCGGGGCGCTCGGTCTCCAGGACGCGCAGCGAGACGTTACCGATCAGCTCGCGGTCCAGCCGGTCCTTCACCTGACGGGCGGTGACCTTGTGGCCCTTGCCGCCCTTGCCGACGAGCGGCGAGGTGTTCGTACCGATGGTCATCGAGATGGCCGGCTCGTCCACCGTGATCAGTGGCAGCGCGATCGGGTTCTCCGGGTCGGCCAGGGTCTCGCCGATCATGATGTCCGGGATACCGGCGATGGCGCAGATGTCACCGGGGCCCGCCTTCTCGGCGGCCTTGCGGGTCAGCGCCTCGGTCATCAGCAGTTCGGTGATGCGGACGTTGGACATCGAGCCGTCACGCTTGATCCAGGTGACGGTCTGGCCCTTGCGCAGCTCGCCCTGCTCGACGCGGCAGAGCGCGATACGGCCGAGGAAGTTGTCGGCGTCCAGGTTGGTGACATGGGCCTGGAGCGGCGCGTCCTCGTCGTACACCGGAGCCGGGACACTGCTCAGGATCGTGGTGAAGAACGGCTCCAGGTTGGTGCTGTCGGACGGGACCGTGCCGTCCTCCGGCTTGGTCAGCGAGGCGACGCCGTCCCGCGCGCAGGCGTAGACGATCGGGAACTCGATCTGGTCCTCGTCCGCGTCCAGGTCGAGGAAGAGGTCGTACGTCTCGTCGACGACCTCGGCGATCCGGGCGTCGGGGCGGTCCGTCTTGTTGATGCAGAGGATCACCGGCAGCTTGGCGGCGAGCGCCTTGCGGAGGACGAAACGGGTCTGCGGCAGCGGGCCCTCGGAGGCGTCGACCAGGAGGACGACGGCGTCGACCATCGACAGACCGCGCTCGACCTCGCCGCCGAAGTCGGCGTGACCGGGGGTGTCGATGATGTTGATGGTGACCACGTTCGGGAGGTCACCCGTACCGCCCTCCTTGGGGTGGTACTTCACCGCCGTGTTCTTGGCGAGGATCGTGATGCCCTTCTCACGCTCCAGGTCGTTCGAGTCCATCATCCGGTCGTCGAGGTGCTCGGCGGCGTGCGCGGCGAACGCGCCGGCCTGCTTCAGCATGGCGTCGACCAGAGTGGTCTTGCCATGGTCGACGTGGGCGACGATGGCGACGTTACGGATGTCGTGGCGCGTGGGCATGCTGGCTGGCGCTTCTCTCGATCGTGGGATGCGGCGTTGTTTTTCCTCGTACGCCTGCCGGGCGGACACGCCACGGCCTACCCCATCGTACGGGGCTGGTGCGGCCGGGACTTCCGGGCCCGATCCGAGAAGAGGCGGGGGCGCTGGGGAGCGCGCGCGGGGAGTGCAGGTGGGGCGGCTGCGGGAAGCCGACGAGGGGTGTGGAATCGCCCGGGTCAGGGGATCGGCACGATCTTGCCCGCCGGGAGGCCCGGCGGGCAAGCGCGTTGTCCGGTCTCCACGGTCTGACCTGGTGGTTCTCTCCGATTCTTCTTCTGCGCTACCGCTGTCCTTCTACTCCGTGTCGCTTTCGCCGTCGGTTGCCTCGGCGGTGTCCGCGCCGGTCGCCTCGCGGGACACGGACTTCTTGGCGGGGGCGGACGACTCCGAGCCCGGGGACAGGGACGGGGACGGGGACATCGTCGCGCCGGGCGATGTGGTCGTCGCCGGGGACGCGGTCGGGTTCTGCGGGCCGCCGCGGCCCGACTCCTTGAAGCCGATGTCCTCGTAGCGCGGGGAGGCGAAGGCGAAGGCCCCGGCGTTCGCCACGTCCGGCCGGGCCGCGACCAGTTGCGGGCGCTGGTAGAGGGGGATGGATCCGGCCGCCGCCCAGATACGGGCGTCGGCCTTCCGGAGCAGATCGCGGGCCGCGCCCTCGTTCAGTTCCGACGCGGCCTGGTCGAAGAGCTGGTTGATGTGGTCGGTACCGACACGGGTGTAGTTCTGCTCCACCAGCAGCGAGCCGTCGGAGGCCGGGACGGGCTTGGCGTAGATGGGACGGCCGTCGGTCGCCGGGTACGCGGTCGCGGGCCAGGAGTACAGGGCGAGGTCGTAGTCGCCGGACGCGACGTGGTCCTTGAAGTAGTTGGCGTCGGCGACCTTGCTGATGTCCGTACGGATACCGATCCGGTCGAGCATGCGCGCGATCTTCTCGCCGACGGTACGCAACTGCTCGGACCCGGGCCCGGAGGGCAGGACGAACCGGAGGGTGAGCGGCTTGCCGTCCTTGGCGAGCGAGCCGGGCCGGGCGGGGACGGGCGCGGGCGCCGGCGTCGAGGCGGAGGCGGAGCCCGACGTCGACGGCGACGGCGACTCCGAATCCGATTCTGATTCTGATTCGGAGGGGGCCTCGGAGGACGGGGCCGCCGTACCGATCGGGGCGTACGCGCCCGCCATGCCGCCCGGCTGCCGGTCCTGCGCGCCGAGTTCCGCCTCGGCCGGCCACCCGGCCCGCCGGCTCAGGATCGACGCCCGGAAGGCGGTGCCGGGCGCCGGGGCCATGACCCGGGTGCCGTTCTCGGAGACGGGGGCGGCGCGGCCGGGCTTGTCGTCACCACCGGTCGACGCGCCCGCGCCGGAGCCCGAGTCCGCGCCGGAGTCCGCGCCCGAGCCAGCGTCCGCGCCGGAGCCGGAGTCGCTGCCGTCCTCGTTCTCGGCCAACTTCTCGGACCGCTTCCCGGACCCGTCGGTCTGCCCGTCCGTCGTCTTCTCGTCCGTCCTGCCCTCGGACTCCTTGTCCGTCTTTTTCGTCTTGCTTGTCTTGTCTGTCTCGGCCTCGCCCCCGGCCTTCGTACCGTCGTCCTTCTTCAGCGCGCCGCCCGGTGTCCAGCCCGCGTCGGCGAGCAGCGCCTGCGCCTCCTGGGTGTTCTGGTCCCCGAGCGCGTCACTGCTGTCGGCGTACGCGTGCTGGCCCGCCAGCGCCAGATGGCTGCCGGGCGGGTCGGCGGGCAGGCCGAGCGGCTTCAGCACGGCCTCGGCCAGCGCCTTCCGGTCGAGCGCGCGGGCGACGGCCCGCCGTACCCGCTCGTCGGCCAGCGGCCCGGTCTCCCCGTTGAGCGCCAGCTGCGTGAAGGCGGGCTCCAGGGACTTGCGTACGACGTAGTCCCGCAGGCCCCGCTGTTCCTCGGCGTACGCGGCGACCGCCTCGGCCGGTCCGGGTCCCGCCACCGCGCCGCTGCCCTTGCCGTCGCGGGCCGCCTGGATGCGCCGCGCCACCGGGCTGTCGATCTCGGCGAGGTCGAGCCGGCCCGCGGCGAGCGCGGCGGCGCGCTTGTCGCGTGGCACGGCGCTCAGCACGATCGTGTCCAGCTTGGGCCGCCCGCCCCACCAGCGGGGGTCGCGGACCAGGGTGATCTCGCGGTCCGCGCGGTCCACCTCCTTGATCCGGAAGGGCCCGGCCGTGGCCTTGAGCGAGGCGCGGGCGCCGTCGTTGAAGGAGTTGGGCGCGCCGGTCACGCCCTTCGGGTAGAGCGGGGTGAACAGCGCCCTCCAGTCGGCGTACGGCTTGTTGAAGGTGACCCGGACCTCCAGGTCGTTCGCGCCGCGCTCGATCTTCTGGATGCGCTCGTACCCGGCGTTGCGCGCGGTCCAGAACGCGGAGTCCTTGCCGCTCAGCGCCCGCCACTGGGCGACGAAGTCCGCCGCGCCGATCTCGCGGCCGTCGCTCCACACGGCCTGCTGGTTGAGCTTGTAGAGCACCACCTGCTTGGGCTCGCGCTCGACGATCTTCGCGGACTCCAGATAGTCCGGGTTGCGCTGCGGGCGGCCGTTCCCGTCGAGCGTGAAGAGGGCGGGCAGAACGGCCGCGGCGATCCGTGACGTCGTGCCGTCGGCGTCCGCCTGGAAGGCGTTGAGCGTCGTGGGCACGGTGTCCACGGCCCAGCGCAGTGTCCCGCCGTCGGCGAGCCGGTCCCGCGCGGCCGACCCGATGTCCTGGGCGGCGGACTTCGCCTGCGAGCGGTTCTCGCCCGGGGTGCAGGCGGCGAGTACGGGCACGGCGAGCACACCGGTGGTGAGCAGCGCGAGGGAGCGGATGGTCCGGGAGCATGTCCTCCCGCGTGGGGGGCCGACCTGGGACATGACTTCTCCCTCTTCATCCAGTGTGTGGAACTTCGTCCAGGGTGTGGAATTTGCAGATGATCACACCTATTGCCCACCCACTGAAAGGCACCGGTTCCCGCCGGACGCGGCGACACGGCGACAGGCCGCGCGGGGCCCACCCGTACGGCCCAGCGCGCCCCCGCGGGGCCCCGGAAAGCGGCGGAACGGAGCGGCGCGGAACCGGCGGAGCCGCCCGCGTGTCCCGGCCAGGCTCCGGGGAATCCCTGCACGTCCCTTCACAAGCGGGGATGTGGCGCGCGACACTCGCAGGCGCGTTACCGATGGCATCGGTCCCCTGCGGAAGTGAGGGCACGTCATGTCCCAGCCGGAAGATCCGACCGCACTCCACCGTCGTATCGACGAACTCGCCCAGCGCGTCGCGGACCTGGAACGGATGGTCGGCAGACTGAACGACGCCGTCCCGGCCGTACCGGCCAGGCCCGTGCCCCAGGAGCGCGCGGACGTGGTCACCATCCCGGACACGCCGTACAACGCGGCCCTGTGGACCGACTCCGACGACGAGGGTCTGGGCCTCCAGAACCGGCGCGCCCCCTGACGGGGCCCGCCCTCCCGCCGAGCCTCCCGCATCCGTCCCCCGCCCCTGCGACCCCTCCCCCGTCCGATCCCACACACCACTCCACACGGAGTCCTCGTTGGCAACAGGCACGGAACGACCCCAAGTGAACACGGGCGTGCACGACACCTCGCGTGCCGCCATCCCCGCCCGCCATCTGCGGACCGACCGCTGGTGGCTGGCGCCCGCCGCGACGGCCGCCGGACTGCTCGCCTTCGTCGTCTACTCGACCTGGCGGGCCTTCGGGAACGCCCATTACTACGCGGCGCCCTACGTCTCACCGTTCTATTCGCCCTGTCTGGCGGAGAACTGCGCGCCCATGAAGGGCGGCCCCAATCTGGAGCTGTTCGGGAGCTGGTGGGGCCTGTCCCCCGCGCTGATCATCCTGATCTTCCCGCTGGGCTTCCGGATGACCTGCTACTACTACCGCAAGGCGTACTACCGGGGCTTCTGGGCCTCCCCGCCCGCCTGCGCCGTCGCCGAGCCGCACAAGACGTACAGCGGCGAGACGCGCTTCCCGCTGATCATCCAGAACCTGCACCGCTACTTCTTCTACGCGGCCGTGCCGGTGGCGCTCATCCTCACGTACGACACGGTGCTCGCCTTCCGTGACGAGAACTACGAGTGGGGCCACATGGGCCTCGGCACGCTCCTCATGGTCGTCAACATCGTGCTGATCTGGGCGTACACCCTCTCCTGCCACTCCTGCCGCCATGTCATCGGCGGCAAGCTGAAGCACTTCTCCAAGCACCCGGTGCGCTACCGGTTGTGGGGCTGGGTCGGGAAGCTGAATCACCGTCATATGCAGCTTGCCTGGGCCTCCTTGATCAGCGTCGCCCTCGCCGATTTCTATGTGTATCTGCTCGCCAGCGGGGTCTTCGACGATCCACGCCTCTTCTAGTGCTAGGGAGAGCCTTCAGCAATGACGCAACTCGAACGCGAGCAGTGGGACGTCGTGGTGGTGGGCGCCGGCGGAGCCGGTCTGCGCGCCGCCATCGAGGCACGGGAGCGGGGTGCCCGTACCGCTGTCATCTGCAAGTCGCTCTTCGGCAAGGCCCACACGGTGATGGCCGAGGGCGGCATCGCGGCCTCCATGGGCAATGTGAACTCCGGGGACAACTGGCAGGTCCACTTCCGCGACACCATGCGCGGCGGGAAGTTCCTCAACCAGTGGCGGATGGCCGAACTGCACGCGCGGGAGGCGCCCGACCGGGTCTGGGAACTGGAGACCTGGGGCGCCCTCTTCGACCGCACGGCGGACGGGAAGATCTCCCAGCGCAACTTCGGCGGCCACGAGTACCCGCGCCTCGCGCATGTCGGTGACCGCACCGGACTGGAACTGATCCGTACGCTCCAGCAGAAGATCGTCGCCCTCCAGCAGGAGGACTTCCGCGAATTCGGTGACTACGAGGCCCGGTTGAAGGTCTTCCAGGAGTGCACCGTCACCTCCGTGCTGAAGGAGGGCGAGCGGGTCTCGGGCACGTTCTGCTACGAGCGCGAGTCCGGCCGCTTCTTCGTCCTGGAGGCGCCCGCCGTCGTCCTCGCGACCGGCGGGATCGGCAAGTCCTTCAAGGTGACGTCCAACTCGTGGGAGTACACGGGCGACGGGCACGCGCTGGCGCTGCTCGCCGGGGCCCCGCTGCTGAACATGGAGTTCGTGCAGTTCCACCCGACGGGCATGGTCTGGCCGCCGTCGGTGAAGGGCATCCTGGTCACCGAGTCGGTGCGGGGCGACGGCGGGGTGCTGCGCAACTCCGAGGGCAAGCGGTTCATGTTCGACTACATCCCGGACGTCTTCAAGGAGAAGTACGCGGAGTCCGAGGAGGAGGGCGATCGCTGGTACGAGGACCCGGACAACAACCGGCGCCCGCCCGAACTGCTGCCCCGCGACGAGGTGGCGCGCGCCATCAACTCCGAGGTCAAGGCGGGGCGCGGCACACCGCACGGCGGGGTGTACCTGGACGTGTCCACGCGGATGTCGCCCGAGGTCATCAAGCGCCGGCTGCCCTCGATGTACCACCAGTTCAAGGAGCTGGCGGACGTCGACATCACGGCGGAGGCCATGGAGGTCGGCCCCACCTGTCACTACGTGATGGGCGGCATAGCCGTCGACTCCGACACCGCCGCCGCCGACGGGGTCCCCGGGCTGTTCGCGGCCGGTGAGGTCGCGGGAGGCATGCACGGTTCCAACCGGCTGGGCGGCAATTCGCTCTCCGACCTGCTGGTCTTCGGCCGTCGGGCCGGCGAGCACGCGGCCGGGTACGCGGCGGGGCTCGATGTCCGGCCGGTGCTGGACGAGGACCAGATCGACGCGGCGGCGGCCGAGGCGCTGCGGCCGTTCGGCGCCGGGGAGCCGGAGACGGCGGCCACGGGCGCGTCCGGGACCGGGGCCGGGGCCGAGGGCCCGCCCGAGAACCCGTACACCGTCCACCAGGAGCTCCAGCAGACCATGAACGACCTCGTCGGCATCATCCGGCGCGAGGGCGAGATGGCGCAGGCGCTGGAGCGGCTGGGCGAGCTGCGCGGGCGGGCGGCGCGGGCCGGGGTGGAGGGGCACCGGCAGTTCAATCCGGGCTGGCACCTGGCGATCGACCTGCGGAACATGCTGCTGGTCAGCGAGTGCGTCGCCCTGTCGGCGCTGGAGCGTACCGAGAGCCGCGGCGGTCACACCCGTGAGGACTGGCCGGGCATGGCTCTCGACTGGCGGCGGGTCAATCTGCGCTGCCGGCTCCGGGACACGGCACGGGACCCGTCGGCGGACCCGGCGCTCCCCCGTATCGACCTCTCCCGGAAGACGACCGAGCCCATCCGTCCCGACCTGCTCGACCTGTTCGACAAGGAAGAGCTGGTCAAGTATCTCGCCGAAGAGGAGCTCCACGAGTGAGTGCCAGTACGACTCCGACCACGTCCGGCGCGTCCGGCGCCGCCGCTCCCGCCACCTCGTACGACGCCGCCTTCAAGGTCTGGCGGGGCGACGCGGAGGGCGGCGAGCTGAAGGACTTCACCGTCGAGGTGAACGAGGGCGAGGTCGTCCTCGACATCATCCACCGCCTCCAGGCGACGCAGGCGTCCGACCTGGCGGTGCGCTGGAACTGCAAGGCGGGCAAGTGCGGTTCGTGCAGCGCCGAGATCAACGGCCGGCCCCGGCTGCTCTGCATGACGCGGATGTCCACCTTCAGCCGCGAGGAGACGATCACCGTCACCCCGCTGCGGGCCTTCCCCGTCGTCCGGGACCTGGTGACGGACGTGTCCTTCAACTACCAGAAGGCGCGCGAGATACCGGCGTTCGTGCCACCGCCGGAGGTCGCCGCGGGCGAGTACCGGATGCAGCAGGTGGACGTGGAACGCTCGCAGGAGTTCCGCAAGTGCATCGAGTGCTTCCTGTGCCAGGACACCTGCCATGTGGTGCGTGACCACGAGGAGAACAAGTCCGCGTTCGCCGGGCCGCGCTTCCTGATGCGGGTCGCCGAGCTGGACATGCACCCGCTGGACGCCGCCGAGGAGACCGGCCTCGACCGCAAGCGGACCGCCCAGGACGAACACGGGCTCGGCTACTGCAACATCACCAAGTGCTGCACCGAGGTCTGCCCCGAGGGCATCCGGATCACGGACAACGCGCTGATCCCGCTGAAGGAGCGGGTGGCCGACAAGAAGTACGACCCGCTGGTCTGGCTGGGCGACAAGATCCGCCGCAGGAACGGGTAGGTCTTTTCCGGCGCCCGGTCCGGGACCTCTGTCCGGGTCCTTGCGCGGGCCCCGGTCCTTGTCCCGGTCCCTTGTCCGGGTGGTGCGCCGCTGATCGCGGCGCACCACCGGGCGGGGCCCGTACCGCTGACGCCGTTGCTACGGCTACGGCTACGGCTACGGCTACGGCTACGGCTACGGCTACGGCTACGGCTACGGCTACGAGGAGCGTTCGATCAGCGACGCGATGCCGTCAAGCATCCGCTCCAGGCCGAACTCGAAGAGCGTGCCGAGTTCCAGGTCGAACTCGCCGTCCCCGAAGAGACTCGTCAGCACCGGGAACGCGCCGCCGAGCTGGACCGGGTCCAGCCGTGACTCGTTGGCGGCCATCCACTCCTCGGCCGTCATCCCCGTGTCCTGGCGCGCCTGCGACTCCAACTCGACCGCCATCGCGACCCCTTGGGCGTACCCCAGCAGGGCGAGATGGACATGGATCATCCCGTACGGCGTCAGGCCCAGTCCGCGCAGCGTCCCCAGCGTCCGCTCCGTGTAACTCATCGCGTGCGGCGAGGCCATCGGCCGGGTGAGCCCGGCCATGGCCCGCGCCAGCCACGGATGGCGCTCGTACTGGCTCCACAGCCAGCGGACCTCCCGTGTCAGCCGGGGCCGCCACCCGGCGGGCTCGGGCCCCGAGGGACCGCCGCTGAACACCTCCTCGGACATCAGCCGCACCAGCTCGGCCTTGTTGGGGACATGGCGGTAGAGGGCCATCGTGGACGTACCGAACTCCGTCGCCACCCGCCGCATCGAGAGCGCGCCCAGCCCCTCGGCGTCGGCCAGCGCGATCGCCGCCCGCACGACGCGGCCACGGCTGAGCCCCTCCCCCGGGGCCGCGCCCCGGCCCCGGCTCCGGTCGGGCTCCGCGACCACCGTGCCCACGCCGGGCACCGCCCGGACCAGCCCCTCCTGGTTGAGCGCGGTGAGCGCCTTGGTCGCGGTCGCCATGGCGACTCCCCACTCCTGGGTGATGCGACGGGTCGACGGCACGCGGTCGCCCGGGGCGAGCTCCCCGGAGGCGATACGGCGGCGGAGCGCGGCAGCGATACGGAGGTACGGCGGGAGGTAGGGCGGATCGACGGCCATGGACCCACCGTACTAGTGCGCTCCGACCCCCGACTCCCCGCACGGACAGGGCATCGGGGCCGGTGCACTAGGCAGCTGTTTGCCCCGTACGCGCGCAGCCGATTACGTACCGGTCATGGAGAACTCACACGCACCCGGCCGCGCGGGCCGCAAGGAATGGATCGCCCTCGGCGTCCTGATGCTGCCGCTGCTCCTCGTCTCGATGGACATCTCGATCCTGTACTTCGCGATCCCGTACGTCAGCCAGGACCTGGCGCCCAGCGCCACCCAGCAGCTGTGGATCCTCGACATGTACGGCTTCGTGCTGGCGGGGCTGCTCATCACCATGGGCGCGCTCGGCGACCGGATCGGGCGGCGCAAGCTCGTGCTGGCGGGCGCGGCGGTCTTCGGCGCGGCCTCGGTCGCCGCCGCGTACGCGTACTCGGCGGAGACGCTCATCGGGGTACGGGCGCTGCTCGGGCTCGGCGGCGCCGCGCTCATGCCGTCGACGCTCGCGCTGATCCGCAACCTCTTCCACGACCCGAAGCAGCGCGGGCAGGCCGTGACGATCTGGACGGGTGTGATGACCACCGGCATCTCGCTCGGGCCGGTGGTCAGCGGGCTGCTGCTGGAGCACTTCTGGTGGGGCTCGGTCTTCCTGATCAATCTGCCGGCGATGGCGCTGCTGCTGGTGCTGGTGCCGTTCCTGGTGCCGGAGTCACGGTCTGCGGCGGGCGCGGTGAACGGGGCGGACGAGGCCGGCGAGGAGCGGGAGCCGTTCGACCTGGTGAGCGCGGGTCTCTCGCTCGCCGCCCTGCTCACCTTCATCTACGGCGTCAAGGAGTGGGCCCGCCACGGGCTCGCGCCGGTCCCCGCGCTGGCCGTGGTCGTCGGACTGGCGCTCGGATACACCTTCGTACGCCGCCAGAAGCGGCTCGACGAGCCGATGATCGACCTGGAACTGCTGGGGCGCCGGGCCTTCGGCGGGCCCGTGTTCGCGAACGTGCTCGCGATGTTCGCGACGGTCGGCACGGCCGTCTTCCTCACCCAGTACCTTCAGTCGGTGCAGCGGCTGAGCCCGTTCGAGGCCGCGCTGTGGAGTCTCGTACCCGCGTCCGGGGTGCTCGTGGCGGCGCCGGTGTCGGCGGTTCTCGCGCAGCGGATCGACCGCGCGTACGTGATGGGCGGCGGCTTCGTCCTCGCGGCGGCCGGCTGCTCCTGGATGACCCAGATCCGCACGGACTCGCCGCTCTGGTTCGTCCTCGCGGCAGCCGCCGTCTACATCGGCGGGCTCGTCGCCGCCATGACCCTCGCCAACGAACTCGCCCTCGGCGCGGCCCCGCCGGACCGCGCGGGCTCGGCCGCCGCCGTGCTCGAATCCGGCCAGGAGCTGGGCGGGGCGCTGGGCATGGCCGCGCTCGGTTCGATCGGCGCGGCGGTCTACAGCCGGGACATGGCCGACGCGCTGCCGGCCGGGGTCGGCGGGGCGCTCCCGGGCGGGGACGCCGACGCGGTACGGGAGACGCTGGGCGGCGCGGCGGCGGTGGCCGCCCGGCTCCCGGCGGAGGCGGGCGCGGGTGTGCTGGAGTCGGCGCGGGACGCGTTCACCCACGGGATGGGGCTGGCGTACGCCGGCGCGGCCGTCGTCATGGTGGGCGCCGCGGCCTACTCGTTCACCGTGCTCAGAGGCACGGCGGGGCGCGCGACGGGCAGCGGCAAGGCCGCTCCCGAACAGGGCGACCTTGCTCCCGCACAGACGGGCACCTAGAGTGAATGCGCTTACACGCGCCCCGGCGCAGGTAAGCCGAGGCCCACTGGAGAGCGAAGAGCCGGAAGCCTGAGGCCGACCGGCGAGATCGGACGGTCGGATCGTTTGAGTGCCCCCACTGTGTACGACGTGGCCGAGCGGTCCGGCGTGTCCATCGCGACGGTCTCGCGCGTCTACCGCAACCCGGACTCGGTCCGCGCCCAGACCCGCGACCGCGTCCTGGAGGCGGCCCGCGCCCTCGGCTACGTACCGAGCGGAAACGCCCGGGGTCTGGCCAGCCGGACCACGGGCGTCCTCGGACTCTGCTTCCCCGACTACGCGGACCCGGACGCCGAGACCGACGCACAGGCCGAGGCGGACGCCGAGGCCGACGACTCCGCGGCGATGCTCTACTCCGACCAGATCATCCGGGGCATGGAGCGGGCGGCCCGGCGGCACGGGTACGCGCTGCTGATCGCGGCCTCGCTGGTCGGCGGTCCGGAGAGCCTGGTCGCCAAGGTGGCGGGGCGCGTCGACGGATTCGCCGTGCTCGCGAAGACCGTGCCCACCGAGGACCTGGAGGTCATCTCGCGACGGCTGCCGGTGGTGATGCTGGCGGGACCGCGCGAGATCGACCATCTCGACCACATCGAGGTCGCGAACTCCGACGGCGAGCGGGAACTGGCCCGCCACCTCATCGCCGACCACGGACTGCGTCGGCTGGCCTTCGTGGGCGGTGAGCGCGAGTCGCCGGACGCGGAGGCCCGCTTCCGCGGCTACCAGGAGGCGTGCCGGGAGGCGGGACTGCCGGTGACCGGCGAACCGGACCTGCGCGCGGAGATGATGACCCGCGCCGAGGGCGAACGGACGACGGACGCGCTGCTGGACCGGGCCGGGCCGGGCGAGCGGCCGCAGGCGATCCTGTTCGCCAACGACCAGATGGCGATCGGCGCGCTGCACGCGCTGGAGCGGCGCGGCGTGCGGGTGCCCGAGGAGATCGCGGTGACCGGCTTCGACGGGATCCCGCTGAGCCGGATCGTCCGCCCCTCCCTGACAACGGTCCGCCAGCCGATGCGCCGCCTCGGCGAGGAGGCTGTCGACCTCCTGGTCCACCGCCTCCGCGACCCCGCACGCGACCCGGTCTCCCTGATGCTCCCGGTCTCGGTCGTCCACCGCGCGAGCTGCGGCTGCGGCTGAGCCACGGGGCGAAGGTCGAAGGGGCACCTTCGAGTACTGGCCGTCGCCGACGGCACGGTTCTCGGCAGAGCCGCCCGCGCACTCCTTGCCGGCGCCCGCAGCGTCCTCATGATCTAGGCGGCTCCGCTTCCGTCGCAGGAACGGGTCGTACGGCGCCGATCGGGTGCGGCGTCCCGTCGGGTCACGGGGGCGGCGGGGGTGCGGTCGCCGGGCGCACGGGGCATCCGGTCGGCGCGCCCCGAGCCGCGAGGCTGCCGTACGGGCGTCCCGGCTTACCGGGCCGGGTCGGGCCGGATCGGGCAGGGGCCGGATCGAGCCGCCCGGCCCCGGCGTACCCGAGGCACCCGGTCACCCACGAACCAGCCGCCGGGCCACCAGGCGCCCCCGGTCACGGCAGGGCCGGACCCCGCCGCCGGGCCGCAGGTCTCCCGCCGTACCCACCCACACCCCCGCCGCCGGGCCGCAGGTCTCCCGCCGTACCCACCCACACCCCCGCCGCCGGGCCGCAGGTCTCCCGCCGTACGCGTCCCCGCACCCCGCCGCCGGGCCGCAGGTCTCCCGCCGTACCCACCCACGCCCCCGCCGCCGGGCCGCAGGTCTCCCGCCGTACCCACCCACGCCCCCGCCGCCGGGCCGCAGGTCTCCCGCCGTACCCACCCACACCCCCGCCGCCGGGCCGCAGGTCTCCCGCCGTACCCACCCACACCCCCGCCGCCGGGCCGCAGGTCTCCCGCCGTACGCGTCCCCGCACCCCGCCGCCGGGCCGCAGGTCTCCCGCCGTACCCACCCACGCCCCCGCCGCCGGGCCGCAGGTCTCCCGCCGTACCCACCCACGCCCCCGCCGCCGGGCCGCAGGTCTCCCGCCGTACGCGTCCCCGCACCCCGCCGCCGGGCCGCAGGTCTCCCGCCGTACCGAGCACCCACGCGCCCCGCCACCTTCGGCCCTGGTCGCAGCAGAGCCGGGCCCCGCCGGCCAAGCTCCCCCTCAACCGGCCAGCCGGGCCCCACCCGCAAACCGCCCATCCAGGAACCGCCCCGTCGAGAACCGCCTCGTCGGCGCACGCGTCGAAACCGTTCCGAGGGGCAGACGCCCGGATGTCGAGCGGTTCGCGGAGGCTCCGGCCCTTCGCGGCCGGCCGCGACCGGAAATCCCGCATCCGGTTCTCCGGCGCCCACAGCGTGCCCGGCCTGCGGAAACGGGTCTCCGGCCGACCGGCCCGTTGTACGAGTGTGACTCAAGCCTCTTGCGATTCGCGGAACACCTGTACCAGAGTGATGTATGCGCTTACAGGCAGCGCATACATCGGAGAGCTCAAGGAGGAGCCGCCCCATGCATCGCACCGCCAGAACCATCTCTGCCGCCATCGCCCTCACGATGGCCGCCGGAATCACCGCATGCGGAAGCTCCGGAGGCGCGGGTGTCGCCGCCGACAAGAAGCAGACCCTCACCGTGTGGGCCATGGGCACCGAGGGCGAGAAGCTCGCCGACGTGGCCGAGGCGTACGAGAAGGCGAACCCGCACATCACCGTCAAGGTCACCCCCATCGGCTGGGACGTCGCCCACCAGAAGCTGGTCTCCGCCGCTGCCGCCGGCACCCTGCCGGACGTGACCCAGATGGGCAGCAGCTACCTGGGCGAGTTCGTGGAACTCGGCGTCCTGGAGCCGGTCGACACCAAGACCTTCAGCAAGGACACGTTCTTCCCCGCCGCCTGGGAGCAGGGCGTGGCGGACGGCGAGGTCTACGGCGTCCCCTGGTACGTCGAGACCCGCGCCCTCTACTACCGCACCGACCTGGCGAAGAAGGCCGGCCTCACCAAGCCCCCCGCCACCTGGCCCGAGCTCCAGCAGGCCGCCGCCGCCTTCCAGGAGAAGGCCGGCACCAAGTGGGGCCTCCATCTCCAGCCCAGCGGCCTGGACGCGGTGCAGAGCCTGTCCCCCTTCCTGTACTCGGCCGGCGGCTCGATCGTCTCCGACGGCAAGGCCACCATGGACAGCCCGGAGACCGTGAAGGCCCTCGCGGAGTACGGCACGTACTTCGAGAAGGGGCTCTCCAACAAGACCTTCACCCCCGGCTACGACGTCCTGAAGGACTTCAACAGCGGTGATGTCCCGATGTTCTACTCCGGCCCCTGGAGCATGACGGGCATCAAGGACAACTACCCCGACCTCGAAGGCAAGTGGGCCATCGCCAAGGTCCCGGCCGAGCAGACCTCCGCCTCCATGGCCGGCGGCTCCAGCCTCGTCGTCTCCAAGGACAGCGAGCACAAGGAAGCGGCCAAGAAGTTCCTCACGTACCTGACCGGCACCGAGGGCCAGGCGGACTGGTTCACGCGCTCGGGCGACCTGCCCGCCAACACCAGCGCCTGGGAGTCCGGCAAGCTGGCCGCCGACCCCCACTTCAAGGTCTTCCGTGAGCAACTGGAGACCGCCGAGTCCTGGCCGGTCCTGCCCAAGTGGACCGAGATCTCCTCCAAGGCCGACGAGGCCATATCCGAGGTGACCCAGGGCAAGGAGTCCGCCGAGGACGCCGCCAAGAAGGCACAGTCCGAAATCGAAGGGCTTGTGGAGTAGTCGTCATGAGCACCACGACCGAACCGGCCGCGCACGCGGCCCCGGTGAAGACCGGTCCGGGAGCCCCTCCCCCGCCCGGCGGCGCGGGCCGCCGCGGGCTGCGGCCCGTCGCCGTCCAGCATCGGGCGGGCTGGCTGTTCTCCACCCCCTTCCTGGTGCTCTTCGCCGTCTTCATGGCTCTGCCGATCGTCGCGACGCTCGTCATGAGCTTCACCGACTTCGGGCTGCGCAATGTCACCGACCCGTTCTCGGCGGAGTTCATCGGTTTCGAGAACTACACGAAGCTGATGGACGACGAGAAGTTCCTCACGTCCCTCTTCAACACGGCGTACTTCGTGGTCGTGGGCGTCCCGCTGACCGTCGGCGTCGGCCTGTTCGTCGCGGTCCTGCTCAACAACGGCATCGACCGGGCCCGCACCTTCTTCCGGGTCGGTTTCTACGCCCCGGTCGTGACCAGCATCGTCGCCATCGCCGTCGTCTGGCGCTTCGTCCTCGACCCGTCCGACGGACTGATCGCGGGCCTGGCCTCCGAAGTCGGCCTGACCTCGCCGGACTTCCTCGGCTCCGAGGCGCTCGCCATGCCGTCGCTGATCGTGATGGCCGTGTGGCGCAATCTCGGTACGGTCATGGTGCTCTTCATCGCGGGTCTCCAGGCCATTCCGCCGGACATTCGCGAGGCGGCGCGGCTGGACGGCGCGAGCACCTGGCAGGAGTTCCGCCGGATCACCGTGCCGCTGCTGCGGCCCACGATGCTCTACACCACGGTCATCACGACCATCGGCTATCTCAATGTCTTCGAGGAGCCGTTCGTGATGACCCAGGGCGGGCCGTCGAACAGCACCCTCACCGTGTCGCTCTCCATGTACCGCGAGGGCTTCAACTTCTTCCACATGGGCTACGCGAGCGCCATGGCGTATGTGCTCTTCGTCGTGATCATGGCGATCACGGTGCTCCAGCTCCGTCTGCTGAAGGACAACACGAAATGAGCGCCGCACCGACCACCACGCCCCCGCCCACGGCTCCCGCCGGGACGAACGAGCCCGCCGGGCCCGTGTCGTCCGCCGGCCCGGCGAGGCCGACACCCGCCGCGCGGCTCCGGAAGGCCGCCGTCTACGCGCTCCTCTCGCTCGGCCTGCTGCTGATGGTGGCGCCGTTCCTGTGGATGGGGCTGTCCGCCTTCAAGACGGACCGTGAGCTGAACGCCAGCCCGCCCGTGTGGATCCCCACCGAATGGACCACGGAGCACTTCGGGGAACTGCTCGACAAGCTGGACGTGCCGCTGTACTTCCTGAACTCCCTCACCGTGGCCGTCCTCGTGACGCTCTGCAATCTGGTGTTCTGCTCGATGCTGGGCTACGCACTGGCCAAGCTGAGGTTCGGCGGCAAGAACAAGATTTTCGCGCTGGTGCTCGCCGCACTGATGGTGCCCGGCAATCTGATGCTCCTTCCGCTGTTCGTCCTGATGAGCAAGCTCCAGCTGATCGACTCGTACGCGGGGCTCGTCCTGCCGTTCGCCGCCCAGGCGTTCGGGGTCTTCCTGATGCGGCAGTTCATGCAGTCGATCCCCGACGAACTGCTGGAGGCGGCCCGGATCGACGGTGCCCGCGAGTGGTACATCTTCTGGCGGATCGCGATGCCGCTGGTCAAACCGGCCCTGGCGACGCTGTCGATCCTGATCTTCCTGGGCTCCTGGAACAACTTCGTGTGGCCGCTGATCGCGACGAACGACCCGGGGAAATACACCCTCCCTGTCGCGCTCGCCACCTTCGCCACCGACCCCAACCAGTCCGACGGCTCCAACGGCATGCTGATGGTCGGCTCCCTGCTGATCATCCTGCCGGTGCTGCTGGTCTTCATGGTCCTGCAACGGCACTTCACCCAGGGCCTCGCGACCACCGGCCTGAAGTAGCCACTCCCTCCTCCACCCGCCGGTCTTCCCGACGCGTACCGCGGCTCCACCGCCACCGCGCCATCGCCGCGCACCCATCGACGAAAAGGTTTGTACCGACATGACCGAGAAGTCCATCGCTCGTGCCGACTGGGAGACCCGGATCGGGAAGCCCAGCGACCAGCGGCTCACCGGCATCGGGGAACTCCCGGCCCCCGGCGGGCTGTCCGCCGAGGACGGCACCGGACATGTGCTGCTGACCTGGCAGCCGGTCCCGGGCGCGCTCGGCTATCTCGTACACCGCGCCGACACCCCCGACGGCCCCTATCTGCCGCTCGACCACCTCGGCGGCGATGTGCTGGCCGTGCCCCACCCCCCGTACGCCGACACCCTCGCCGCACCGGGCCGGGGCTACTTCTACAAGGTCGCCACCTGGTCCGACGGCGGAGCCGGCTCCCTCTCCGAGGCGGTTCCCGGCTGCGCCAGGGCCGTCGGCACCACCCCTCCCCCGGTCACCGTCACCGTCGACGCGGCGGCGGCCGCCACCCCCCTCCCCGGGGTCTGGAACCGGATGATCGGCGCGGAGCACTTCTCGCTGCTGACCTGGGACAAGCCGGGCGCGGGCGGCTCGGACGTGGCGGCGGAGTACGCGCAGGCGCTCGGAATCGTCCGCGACGAGATCGGCGTGCGCTCCGTACGGGCCCACGGCACCTTCCTCCCGGAGACCCTGGCCGTCCGGCCGGACGGCTCCTTCGACTTCTCGGGCCTGGACGAGGTGTACGACCGGTTCCTGGCGACCGGCCTTCAGCCGGTGGTCGAACTCTCCTTCATGCCCAAGGAGTTGGCGGCCGACCCGGAGTACACCGTCTTCGACTACCGGGCCCTGGTCTCCAAGCCCGCCGTGTGGGAGCACTGGGGCGACCTCTGCCGCGAAGTGACCGTCCACCTCCAGGACCGCTACGGCCGGGACACCGTCGCGGGCTGGGAGTTCGAGGTCTGGAACGAGGCCAATCTGGAGGTCTTCTGGAACGGCACCCAGGACGACTACCACCGGCTCTACGAGGTCGCCGTACGCGCCGTGAAGGGCGTGGACGAGCGGATCAGGGTCGGCGGCCCGTCCTCCGCCGCCGCGGGCTGGGTCGGCGCGCTGCTGGAGTACTGCCAGGAGCGCGACGTACCCGTCGACTTCGTCTCCACCCACACCTACGGCAACGCGCCGCTCGACTTCCGCCCGATGACCCGCGCGTTCGCCGCGGCCACCGGCCGGCCCGAGCCGGAGATCCTGTGGACCGAGTGGGGTGTCACGCCCACCCACTTCCACCGGGTCAGCGACTCCGTCTTCGCCGCCCCGTTCGTCCTGCGCGGCATGAAGAGTGCCCTGTCGTCCACCGACGCGCTCGCCTACTGGGTCGCCTCCGACCAGTTCGAGGAACTGGGCTGGCCGCCCCGGCTCTTCCACGGCGGCTTCGGCCTGCTCACGGTCGGCAATCTCCGCAAGCCGCGCTTCTGGGCGCTGTATCTGCTCTCCCAGCTGACCGGCGGACGGATTCCCGCCGCCGTGACCGGCGACGGCGCCGAGGCACTGGTGGAGTCGCTGTCCACCCGCGCCGACGACGGCTCCACCGTCGATGTCCTCGTCTGGAACGGCACACTCGACCAGTCCAAGATCGACGGCCACGCGCCCCTGGACCGAACAGTGACCGTACGGATCAACGGACTTGAGCCGGGCACCGGCTACACCCCCCTCTCGCATCGGGTCGACGAACGGCACGCCAACATCCAGGCCGTCTGGAACGACCTCGGCGGCGGCGACTGGCCCGACGAGCCCCAGTGGGCGAAGCTGCGGGCCGCCGACACACTGCCGGTCGAGACCCTGGCGCCCGTCGTCGCCGACGAGACGGGCACGGTCTCGCTGACCGTCCCGCTCCCCAACCCCGGCATCCGGTTCCTGCGCCTCGCCCGCGCCTGACCCACGACCCCGTATCCCCGCCCGATCCCCCGTCCCCCTACTTCCCCCCACGCAATTCCCCCCACAGTCCGGGAGTCGTCGGCACCTGACCGCCGTCCGCTCCCGTGACAGAACCGCCGCCGTGGCCGGCCCTCCGCAGGGACCTCCGGCCACGGCGGCGGCCACCCTCCCGGCCGGGGAACGCCCCCGGCCATCACCCCACACCCACCCGCCAAGGGGAGCTGGACTCTCATGGACCGTCGTACCTTTCTCGCCGCCGCCGGCAGCGGGGCCACCGCCCTGGCCCTCGGCGCCGCCGCCACACCCGCCCTGTCCGCGCCGGCCACCGCCGCGTCGCGCGCTCATGTTGTTCATGCCTCTGATACACCGCTGCTGCTGCGCTGGTTCCGCGACACGTATCACTCGATCGAGGCGATGACGACCGACATCGGTCTCGCCGCCGACAAGATCGACCTCACCGCGCCGGGCGGGCCCGTCCCGTCGCGGAACACCTCGCCGACCAACATCGGCTGCGGCCTCTGGTCCACCGTCGCCGCCGCCGGACTCGGCGTCATCGACCAGGAAACCCTGCGCCGCCGGCTCGACCGGACCGTCACCGCCGTCGAGAAGCTGGAACGCCATCACGGCTTCTGGCTCAACTGGTACGACGCCCACGACGGCTCCGTCCTCACCAGCTGGCCCGGCACCGGCGACCCGGTCCGCCCCTTCCTCTCCTCGGTCGACAACGCGTGGCTGGTCACGGGCCTGCTCATCGCCGCCGACGCGGACAGCCGGCTGCGCGGCCGGGTCGCCCGGCTGCTGTCCACCGCCGACTGGTCGTACTTCTACACGCCGTACGACGCCGCCGACCCGGTCGCCGGCCCCGGCCAGCTGCGCGGCGGTTTCTGGACCGACACCGGCGAGCCCACCGCGCACCACTACGGGGCGCTCAACACCGAGCCGCGCATGGCCAGTTACCTGGGCATAGCGGACGGCAGCCTGCCCACGGACCACTACTGGCACATGTTCCGCACCATGGTCCCCGAGAACGGCCAGGAGCAGCCGCCCGGCGGGGGCTACGACACCGTCGACGGCATCCGGGTCTTCCAGGGCCACTACACCTACCGGGGCCGCAAGCTGGTCCCGACCTGGGGCGGCTCGATGTTCGAGGCCCTGATGGTACCGCTGTTCGTGCCCGAGCCGGAGTGGTCGCCGCGTTCCTGGGGCACCACGCACCGCCGGTTCGTCCACTCCCAGATCGAGCACGGGCTGAAGGAGGCGGAGTACGGCTACTGGGGCTTCTCCCCCGCCGAGGTGCCCGAGGGCGGTTACCAGGAGTACGGCGTGGACGCGATCGGTATGAACATCGACGGCTACGCCTCCAACACCGACCGCACCTATGTCACGCACGGCGAGCCGCTGCCGCCCGCCTCCGCGTACACCAACGGCGTGGTGACCCCGCACGCCTCGTTCCTCGCCCTGCCCTACGCGCGCTCCGAGGCGCTGGCCAACCTGAAGGCGATCGCGGGCGACTTCGGCGCGTACCACGACGGGTACGGCTTCCGGGACTCGGTCAATGTGAGCACCGGCCATGTCAGCGCTTCGGCTCTCGCGCTGGACCAGGGCATGATCGCCGCCGCGCTCGCGCAGGAACTGCGCCCCGGGCTGCTCCAGCGCCCCTTCCGTACCGGTGGTTTCGCCTCCCGCGTCCGTCCCATGCTGGGCAAGGAGCGCTTCAGCATCTGAGTCACCGCGACCCTCGGGCGCCCCTGTCGCGGGCCGCCGGGCCCCGCGACCGGGGCGCCCGAGGGGACGCCGTACGTCCGGTCGCGGGCCGCCGGGGCCGGACATAACCTCCGACATGTGACGCAGACCGCGAGCCGCCACCGGATACGCACGGCCGCCCGCAGCCTGCCGGGCCCGCCGGTGACGGCTCTGCCGATGGCGGCCCTGTGGCTGCTGCCCGCCGGGTCGCCGGACGCGCGCGCGGCCGAGCCCGTCACCCCGCCGTCGCAGAGCCGGATCACGGTCCCGGCGGCCAGCCCCGGCCACCGGGAGGGCGGGGTCACCGCCTCCCCCGACCGGGCGTACGCGCACTCCGCCGCCGACACGCGGCCCGCGGGCGCCGTTCCCACGACCGAGGCCCCGTCCGCCCACGCCCGGTCCACCGCCGACGCCGGTCCCGCAGCCGACGCGCCGTCCGCCCACACCCGGTCCGCCCAGGCGCGGTCCGCCACCGACGCCGTTCCCACGACCCACACCCCGTCCGCCCACACCCCGTCCGCCCACGCGCGGTCCGCCACCGACGCCGTTCCCACGACCCACACCCCGTCCGCCCACACCCCGTCCGCCCACGCGCGGTCCGCCACCGACGCCGTTCCCGCGGCCGGCGCGCCGTCCTCCACCACCTCGGGCGTCGCCCTGATCCTGCCGATCGTGCTCGTGTGCTGCGCGGTGATCCTCGGCACGTACACCTACCTCAAGCGCAGGCACCGCGCCGTGTCCCGTACGACGCTGCGGCCCGGCGGCCCGCCGGGCCACGAGGTGCCGGAGCGCCCGCACGTCGCGCCGGCCGAGCTGGAACGGCGCGCGGGGGCGGCCCTCGTCGACACGGACGACGCCGTACACACCAGCCGGGAGGAACTGGGCTTCGCCACCGCGCAGTTCGGCGAGGAGGCGACGCGGCCCTTCCTCGCCGCCGTGACCGGCGCCGAGGGTGAGCTGGCCGCCGCCTTCCGGCTGCGGCAGCAGCTGGACGACGCGCCACCGGCGGGCGACGACACCCGGCGCCGGGTGCTGGACGAGATCCTGGCCCGGTGCACCGACGCGGGCGCCCGGCTGGACGACGTGGCGGCGGACTTCGACGAGCTGCGCGACAGGGAACGCACCGCCCCGGAGGCGCTGGCCGCCGCCGAGACGGCGTACCGGGAGGTGTCCGGGCGGCGCGGGGAAGCCGCCGCGACCCTCGGCGCGATGCGCGAGCGGTACGCGGAGTCGGCCTCGGCCCCCGTCGGGTGCGCCGTCGAGGAGGCCGACGACCGGCTGGTGTTCGCGACGGCGCGCCTCGGTGACGCCGGGCGCTCGGTCCGGGCGGGCGACCACGGCCGGGCCGCGGTGCACGTACGGGCGGCGGAGAGCGCCGTCGCCCAGGCGGCGGAGCTGATCGGCGCGGTGGAACGGCGTTCCGGCGAACTCGCCGAGGCCGACGACGCGCTGCCCGCCCTGCTGACCGGGGCGGAGACGGCCCTGGCGGAGGCGCGCGGTCTGCTGGAGGAGACCTCCGAGGACGACTCCCCCGACGACGCCCCGGAGGACCCGCCCGTGACCGGCCTCCGGGAGCGGATCGCACGGGCCGGGGCGGTGGCCGCCGACGTACGGCGCGAGATGGCGTCCGGACCGTACGACCCGCTCGACGCGCTGCGCCGGGTCGAGGAGGCGGACGCGGCACTGGACGAGACGCTGGCGGGGATACGCGGGAGCGCGCCGGGTGAGGGGCGGGCGGCGGCGCTGCTCGGCCCGGCGGCGCTCGGCGCCCGCGCGGCGATCGGCGCGGCGGCCGGTTACCTCACGGCGCGCCGGGGTGCGGTGGGCGTCGGGGCGCGGACCCGGCTGGCGGAGGCCCGGCGGCGGCTCGGCCGGTCCGGGGCGCCGGC
Source organism: Streptomyces sp. NBC_01498 (assembly GCF_036327775.1). NCBI lineage: Bacteria > Bacillati > Actinomycetota > Actinomycetes > Kitasatosporales > Streptomycetaceae > Streptomyces > Streptomyces sp. NBC_01498. The sequence goes on from NZ_CP109598.1 coordinate 2,326,776, forward strand.
GGAGCTGGGGGACGCGCGGGGAGCACTGGCGGAGGCGCAGCACGCGGACCGGCTGGCCCGTGACGCGCGGGGTCTCGCGGAGCGGGACGTGGCGGCGTACGGGACGGGGGCCGGGCCCGGCGCGGCACCGGGGGCGGCGGACGGGCTCGGTGGCGCCGTACGGGGCGGGATCGTCCTCGGCGGCCCGTACGACGGTGGCCGGGGCACCGGGCCCGGCGCCTTCGGCGGCGGCGCCACCCGGGGCCGGATGGCGGGCCGGGCACGGTTCTGACGGGACGGCGGGACGGCGGGACGGCGGGACGGCGGGACGGCGGGACACCGAAGCACGGGACACCGACCGCGCGGCGGGGACAGCGGGAGTACGGGACACCGATCGCGTGGACGGGACAGCGGACAGACACCGGCCTCACGACGCCCGGCCGCCCGGCCGCCCGGCCGTCCGCGGCACCGAACCGGACACCGGCACCCGCTCAGCCCGCCGCACCCCGCTCGACCGCACCCAGTCGCACCCCGCCCCGGCCCGCACGCCGCCCCGCCGGCCGAGCCGGCACGCGCGTCACAACAAGCGTCAGCACACCCTTCAGCGCACGCCTCAGCGCACGCCTCAGCGCACGCCTCAGCGCACGCCTCAGCGCACGCCTCAGAACATGCTGAGGAGTTGCTCGACGGTCGGCTCCGCCGTCGAGTCCCCGTCGGGCAGCGCGAGTTCGAACCAGACCGTCTTCCCGTGCGGGGTACGCCGCGACCCCCAGGCCGCGCTGAGCAGCCCCACCAGCTGGAGCCCGCGACCGCCCTCGTCGGTGTCGCGCGCCCGGCGCCTGCGCGGCTGGACGAGGCCCGCGTCCCAGACCTCGCAGACGAGTGTGCGGTCACGCAGCAGCCGCAGCCGGATCTCGCCCTCGCCGTAGCGCATCGCGTTGGTGACAAGCTCGCTGACGAGCAGTTCGACGGTGTCCACCAGCGGATCGAGGCCCCAGGAGTGGAGCTGGGCGCGGGCGACCTCGCGGGCGCGGCCCACGGAGCGCGGTTCGCGCGGCAGTTGCCAGTCGCCGACGGCCTCGGCGGGCAGCCCCTGGATACGGGCCATCAGCAGGGCGATGTCGTCCTCGCCGTGCCGGGTGTCGAGCGTGTTGAGCACGTGGTCGCAGACGTCTTCGAGCGGCCGTGCGGTATTGCCGAGCGCCCGCCGGAAGGCCGACAGACCCTCGTCTATCGGGTGGTCCCGGGACTCGACCAGACCGTCCGTGTAGAGCGCGAGCAGCGCCTCTTCGGGGATCTCCACCTCGACCTGCTCGAACGGCTCCCCGCCGACCCCGAGCGGCATTCCGGGCGGCACGTCGAGCAGCAGTGCCTCCTCGCCGGGTTCCACGAGCACCGGAGGGGGGTGTCCGGCGTTGGCGAAGGTGCAGCGGCGGGTGACCGGGTCGTAGACGGCGTACACACAGGTCGCGAGGTACACCTCGGACAGGTCGGCGTCGCGCGACCGGTGCGCGACACGGGACGCCTGCTGGGCGCCGCTCGGGGTGCCGAGGCCCCGGGCGATCTCGTCCAGCGCGGACAGCACCTCCGCGGGTTCGAGGTCGAGCAGCGCCAGGGTCCGTACGGCCGTACGGAGTTCGCCCATCGCGACGGCGGCGCGCAGGCCCCGGCCCATGACGTCGCCGACGACCAACGCGGTGCGGTGGCCCGGCAGTTCGATGACGTCGAACCAGTCGCCGCCGACCTCGGTGGCGGTGTTGCCCGGCAGATAGCGGCAGGCGATGTCCAGTCCGGCGGCCTCGGGGTCGCCCGGCGGGAGCAGGCTGCGCTGGAGGATCAGCGCGCGTTCGTGCTCCCTGCGGTAGAGGCGGGCGTTGTCGATGCAGACGGCGGCGCGCGCGGCGAGTTCCACGGCGAGGGCGCGGTCGCGTTCGCCGAAGGGCTCGCTGCCCTTCGTACGGGAGAACTGGGCCAGTCCGACGACGGTGTCGTGCGCGACCATCGGCACGGCGAAGGTGGACTGGACGAGGCTGCCGGGGCCGCCGGGCACGGTCTGGACCCGGCCGGTGCGCAGGGCGTTCGCGCAGGGGGAATTGAAGGGGTAGCGGTGGACGGCGCCCGCCGCGGGGGGTTCGGCCCCGCCGTCGCCCGTCAGGTCGATCCCGAGCAGGGGCGCGTCGGCGACGGCGCTGGCGAAGGCGACGCGCCGCATGGTGGCGCTGCCGCCGCCGGTCTCGGAGCCGGAGGAGCCGCCGCGTCCGGGCGGGGCCTCCTCACCGGTGAGCAGTCCCTGGTAGAGGTCGACGGAGGCGAGGTCGCAGAAGCCGGGGACGGCGACGTCGAGGAGTTCCCGGGCGGTGGTCTCCAGGTCGAGGGAGTTGCCTATGCGGGCGCTGGCCTCGTTGAGGATCGCGAGGTTGCGGCGGGCGCTGGCGGCCTCGCGGGCGGCGATCTGACGGCGTGTGACGTCGGTGCCGATCCCGGCGACGCCGATGGGGCGGCCGGCCCCGCTGTGCACGCGGTACAGGTTGACCGCCCAGTGCCGGCGGTCCTTGCCGCCGGGCGCCATGCCGACGAGCTGGATGTCGGTGGCGGACTCGCCGGTCTCCAGGACCCGGCGGAGCAGGGCGGTGAGCCGGTCGGCCTCGGAACGGGAGAGGTAGTCGTGGACGGTGCGCCCGCGGTGGTCGTCGGCGGAGCCGCCGAAGACGGCGGCGAAGCGCTGGTTGGCGCGCCGGACGGTGAGGTCGGTGTCGAACAGCAGGAAGCCGAAAGGAGATTGGCCGAAAATGGCCTGCGACGAGGCGAGTTCCGTCTCGATCTGACGGAGTGCCTGGACGTCCACGACGAGACAGAGCGCGGCCCGTTCGCCGCTGTCGGTCTCACTGGGCATCACATAGACCTCGGCGATGCCGTGCGAGCCGCGTTCGCCGGGCATCCGGAACGGGACGAGGCCCGTCCACTCCTTGCCGTCGAGTATCTCGGCGATCTTGCGGTGCCCACGGGTGCGCAGGTCGGCGGGGACGAAGACCTCGATCGGGTCCTTGCCCCTGACCTCCTCGGAGGCGACCCCGAACAGCTCGGCGGCGCGCAGACTCCACTGGTCGACCAGCCCGTCGGGACCGATCGAGAACGAGGCGACTCTCACGTAGTCATAGATCGAACCGGGCGGACTGCTCTGCCACACGACGTCGTCCGCCGTTCCAGGTATCTCGCTCACGCGACCGTCCCCTCCAGCTCACGCACCGGACCGGCCATCACCGCAGTATTCAGCACTACGGCCCGGACCGGTACGGCGTTCACGATCACAGCACAGTCTCGTTCTTTTTGAGCCGAGACCAATGTGATCGTCGTCCCTTCACACTCCTAACCAGGGAGCGGCGGCTCGAACCACACCGTCTTACCCGTTCTCCCCCGGGCATGTACCCAGCCATCGCGCGGAGCACGCGACCGGCGGGACGGCTGCACGAGATCGCGTACGGGACGGCGCGGGACACGGTCGGCCGGGCGCGCGCCGCGTACGGGACGGTGTGCGGCGCGTACGGCATCCGGCTCGGCGAGAACGGCCCAACCGGCGTACGGGCCCTGCGTCCCGGCCGGTCCGGGGCGCGGACTCCGCCGAGCGGACTCACGCCAGCTCGCCGGAGGCCCGGAGATCGTCGAAGAGAAGCTGGTCGACGGGGGCGACCCGGTCCCGGTCGGCGTAGCCGAGCCAGCGGATCTCCTCGATCTCGTTGCTGGCCGCCGGGGTGCCCGTGTAGTCGCCGGAGTAGCAGCTCATCCGGACGAGATCGCCCTCGGGCCGGTCGTGGGCCTGGGCCTCGTACGTCCCCAGATGCACCGCCGTGGCGGGGAGGACGGCCACGTCAATCTCTTCCCCGACCTCGCGCAGCAGGGTCTCCAGGTCGGTCTCGGCGCCTTCACGCTTGCCGCCGGGGATGTAGAAGACATCCTTGCCCCGGGAACGGGCGCAGAGGATTCTGCCCCGCTCCACCCGGACCCAGGCGACCGTGTCGATCAAGACCGTCGTGGCCGCGCCGTCCGCAATCCCACCGTCACTCATGCGCCGGAGCGTAACCCGCGCCCCGGTACGTGATCCACCCCGGCGGCCGGAGAAAAGCAGGTCAGCGGGTGGTCTGCTGAAGGCGCTCCACCAGATAGGACTGGCCGTGCCCCCGGGCGCCGAAACCGTCGGCGACCTTCTGGGCCTCGTCCTTGGTGGCGTACCGGCCGACGCGGTACCGGTTGCCGTTCCCGTCCTGACATATGACCAGCCAAGGGAGCCCGGCTCCGACGTCGGTCATCGCGCCCCTCCCGCCCACAGCCCGCACCGCTCGGCCGATCTCCTGGAAACCCCGATCCGCATATGCCCGAGCGTACGCCTGACCTTCACTCAGCGGATGCGGGAGGCCACAAGGAGGTACACATCTGGCCATGACAAGGCAGGGCACGGTGCGGGGCGCGGATGTATGCGCTCGTCATCTTCCGTCGCCCGCGCACCAGTTGAGGCGGTACGGCCCCGCCCCGGGAACCGGAGCGCGACGGACCGGCCCGCCCGCGCACGCCGGCCGTCATTTGACCGGAAGGTGGTAGGCGACGCGGTAGCGGTCCGCCGGGACGACCACGTCGGCCGTCTCGACCGCGCGGCCCGACGCGTAGTACGTCCGCTCCACCACCATCACGACATGGCCGGGCACCCCGCCGAGCGACAGGAGTTCGTCCGCCAGTCCGGGCCGGGCACCCACCTCCTCCACGACGTTGTCCACCACGACACCGATGGCCGCCATCCGCTCCACCACCCCGCGCCCGCCGAGCGGCCCCTCCTCGGGGAGCATCACCGGCGTCCGCCCCGTGACCTCCAGCGGCTCCCAGGACGTGGAGAGCATCATCGGCTCCCCGGCGTCCCGGAAGACGTAGCGCGTCCGCATCGCCGGATCCCCCGGCTCTATTCCCAGCCGCGCCGCGATCTCCGGCGCCACCTCGTCGCGGTCGCTGCTCGACTCCCACGTACCGCTCACCCCCACCTCGGCCTGCTCCTGCCGGAAGGAACTGGCGCCGGACAGGGGCAGATACCCGGACCGCGCGATCCGCCGGGGCACGGGCCGCTCCCGGACGTACGTGCCGGACCCCGAACGGCCCTCGACGAGCCCCTCCGCCATGAGCACCTTGCGGGCTTCCAGAGCGACGGTGTCGGAGACGCCGTACTCCTGGCGTATCCGGGCCTGCGAGGGCAGCCGGGTGTTCGGTGGCAGGGCACCGTCGACGATCTTCCGCCGCAGATCACCGGCGACGCGCAGATAGGCCGGCTGCTCACCGAACGCCACAGGGCCACTCCCCCAACAGGTTGACAGACAGCGACACTCTGGCAACCGTTGGTTGTCGGCCGCAAGCATGGGCCAGTGATTCACCCTGAGGTGACGACGGGGGGCGGGGCGACCGCCGACCCGCACAAACCCTTGCCCTTCTCGATTGCTTTGTCCCGGTCGTGGCCGACTCCGGCCACAACAAGGAACAGAGGGAGAACGGAAGAGGCAACGGGCAACCCCGCCGAACCTCGATTTCCAAGACGCACCTCGTGCCAAACTCGCTCTCGGATGCGAAGCGAAACAACTCCGTCACGAAGGGTGTTCGCCGTCGGCCTTCGTGGAGGTCGCCGAACGTCGAACGGAGGCCCCGTGAGGGCGCACGGCTCTCACGGTCGCCATTCAAGGGGAGGTCAGAGATGAGTAAAACCTTGCAATTTGGCCCGGAACTTCGTCGACTACGACAGGAAGCGGGGCTCACCCTGACCGAGTTCTCCGTGGCTCTCAACTACGACAAGGGGCACCTCAGCAAGGTCGAATGCGGGAAGCGTTCCGCGTCCCCCGAACTGGCCCTGCGGTGCGATGCGTTCCTCGGCGCGAACGGTGAGCTGCGGAGCCTGGTCGTCCGCCCCGAGACCGGCTCGGACACCAGCGATACCCCTTCCACCCCGAGCCTCTCGCGCGTGGGGCGCCGGGCGGTCCTCGCGGTGGGTACGGGATCGGTGATCGGCCTCGGGCTGAGACTCGGTGGTCAGACATCCGCTGCCGTCGACGCTCTCCTTCCGTCCTTCCGAGTGCAGTTCGACCAGTTGCGCAAGCTGGGCCAGTCCACCGCCCCGAAGGTCCTGCTTCCTCTGCTGGAGACGCAGACGCGTACGGTCGCCGGGCTCGCCGCCGACGCCGCGTCCGCCACTCGGGTCCCCGCACTCCTGCTCGCCTCGCGGTTCGCGGAGTTCACCGGCTGGATGGCCCAAGAATCCGGCGACAGCGACGCGGCACTCGGCTGGACCGCCGAGGCCGCCGAACTGGCACGCGCCGGGGGCGATCCGCACCTCGGTTCCTACGCGCTCGTGCGACGCGCCCTGGTCACGTTCTACGGCGGCGACGCCGCGGGCACCATCGCCCTGGCCCGCCGGGCCCAGAGCGACCAACTCCCGCCGCGCATCAGGGGACTCGCGGCGCAACGGGAGGCGCAGGGACACGCGCTCGCCGGTGACGAGCGCGACTGCCTCCGCAGCCTCGACAGGGCGCGCGCGCTGCTCGACAGCGACGACGCCCGCAGTGGCTCCGAGCCGGTGATCGGGACCACCCACGTGAGTGATCCGGCGGCGATGACGACCGGCTGGTGCATGTACGACCTCGGTCGCCCCAAGGCCGCCGCCGAGATCCTCGACCGGGAGTGCCGCCGCCTCCCTTCGCACGCGATGCGAACCCGCGCCCGGTACGGCTTCCGCAGGTCCTTGGCGCACGCCGCCTCCGGAGAGGTCGAGCACGCGTGCATGATCGCCGGGGAACTCCTGGGCGTCATGCCGGCCGTGCCGTCGGCAACGGTGAACAGCGACGTCAGGCGTCTGGCACGGGAACTCTCCCGGTTCCGGAGCAGCCGGGCCGTACGCGATCTGCAACCGGCGCTGGCACGGGCGCTTGCCCCCGCGCACGACTGACCGACTCCACGACCTGACAACGAGTCGAGCAGCCCGGCTCGCTGGACCGCCCGGCCCCTCCGGGCCCGCGCATCCCGCGACTGCCGGCGGAACTGTCTGCCCCCGCCCCGACGCGTCGCACCGGGCCCCGGCTTCATCGGGTCACGTACGACCGGTAACGCGCCGGGCGATGCGGCCCCATTCGTACGCACTCCCGTGGACACGCCATGCCGTCGCACGGTCGGGACCTCATGACCCGGACGGATCGTGGCCCCGGAGTCCTGGTCCGCAGTCCCTGGGTTCGCCCGTTCACCCCTGTCTTCCTCTTACGAAGGGAACCTTTATGCCCGAGGTCTTCGTCAACTACCGCACAGGCGATGAGGAATCTGCCGCGACCATGATCGCCCGGGAGCTCATCAGGCGGTTCGGCGGCGAGCGGATCTTCTTCGCCAGCGACTCGATCGAACCCGGACACCGCTTCCCGGTGGAACTGGTCCGGGCAGTGGAGGAGTGTCAGGCGCTCCTCGCCGTGATCGGCCCGCGCTGGGCGGAGGTGCGGGGGGCCGACGGCCGCCCCGCCCTCGAAGCCGAGCAGGACTGGACCCGTCGTGAGATCCAGGCCGCGCTCGACCGCGGGATCCTGGTGATCCCCGTGCTCGTCGGAAAGGCGACACGGATCGACCCTTTCATCCTCCCGGACGACTTGCGGGAGCTGGCGGACTGCCAGTACAGGCGGTTCGACCACCGCAACGCCGAACCGGACCTGAGGGCGCTCGGCGACGCTCTCGCCCGGCTGCTGCCCGAACTCGGCGCGGTGGACCGCGACGCCCGTGCGGCGCGAGAGCGGGTGGAGGCGGAATCGCGCGAGAAGTCGGCCCAGGAGGTCGGACACACCAGGATGCGGACCCGTGACGTCGAGCAGCGCGTGCGCGGCGGCATCGGGAACCTCAACGGAGACCTCTCGGGCACCTTCGTCAACGAGCCTCAGGGGCCCGTGAACACCGGTCGGGGGCACCAGTACAACGCCCCTCACTTCCAGGGTGACAACACCGGGGTCCAGTTCACGGCGGGTGACAACAGCGGCACGGTCCATCAGCGCTTCGAGCGCGAACGCCTGCGTTCGGACGACGAGCGATGACCGAGCGGGACGGCGTCACCGTCAACGATCCGCGTGGCCCGGTGAACAACGGCGTGGGATCCCAGTACGTCTTCTACGGTGACGGCCCGGACTGGATGATCCGCAAAGGGGTCGGGTCCCTCCGGATCGTCCGCGAGGACCGGATGCGTCTGGCCGACCGGTTCGCCCCGCCGGCGGGCTATCGCATCGCCGCCGACCACCTGGAGAAGCCGGGGTCGGTGGTGCTGCTGGAGGCCCCACCCGGCAGTGGCCGCCGCGCCGCGGCGATCATGCTGCTGCACGAGCTCGGTGGGGACGGGGACGCAGACCAGGAGGCGGTCCGGTTCGAGGAGCTTCCCGCCGCGGGCAACGAGAAAGGCGCGGATCCTCTCGCCCCCGGGGTGGGGGACCGCTTCCTCCTCGACCTCTCCGGCATCGCCGACGAAGGGGTGTACGCGGAGGCCAAGAGCCGTCTGGCCATGCACCGCTCACAGGTCCAGGAGGCGGGGGCCCACATGGTCGTCGTCCTGCCATCGGGCATGGAGCACGCCCACGCGCCGGAACTCGTACCGGACACGGTGACGCTGGGACGCCCCCGGGGCATCGCCGTGGTCACCCGGCACCTCCGTATGGACCGAATGGCCTTCCGCCCCGCAGACCTTGGAGGCGCCGATCTCCAGCGTCTCTGTGACCGCTCTCCCATGCGGGAACTGGCACGGCTCACGGGGTTGGTGAGGGCCGCTCGCGACAGCGGACGGTTCGGCGCCGACTTCGCGGGGTGGCTCGACCACGCGATGCACGCGGTAACCGACCGCGCCGGCGAGGTGGGCCGACAGGTGACCGCGGTCCGCTCCGCGCCCGAGCGAGCCCTGCTGCTCGCGACGGCGCTGTTCGAGGAGGCCCGCGCCGACACCGTCTACGAGGCTTGGCACGGTCTGATGAGGACGGTGAGGCACGCGGAAGAAACGGCGACCGAGCTCGGACGGATGGATTTCGGGGAGCGGTTGACGGCTCTCGAGATCGAGCGGGGCGCGGACGGACGACTCCGCTTCCGTCGGCTGGCCTACGCCGACGCGGTACGAACGTACTTCTGGACGAACTTTCCCGGGGTGCGTGACGACCTCAAGAACTGGATCGGTCGTGCCGCGGGGCTGCACGGCCTGAGCGCCGACGACCGGATGAACGTCGTCGTCCGCTTCGGTGAGCGGTCACTGGCAGTCGGGCGGCCCGACCACCTCTTCGATCTCGTGGTGCGCTGGGCGGACGGCGCGACCGGGGGGTCCCTCGACCCGCGAGCCGTGGCCGCGCTCGAACTCGGTCTCAGTCACGAGAGGTTCGGGGGATGGTTCCGCAAGCGTATGTATGACTGTGCAAGGTCCGGTCCCTTGTCGGACGGCCTCTCCCGCGTCCTGACCACCGCCTGTCTCCAGAGTCTCGGCGCCACGCACCCGGATCAGGCACTGGTGCGACTCCACCACCTCGCCGTACGGAAGGGGGAGGCGGCACTCAAGGCCAAGAAGACACTTCTCGACCTCGCCGCCCGCGACCGTCGGCTCTTCCGGTTACTGATCGACCGCCTGCGGGACCGGATACGCCGGTCGCCTCACGGCTCCGATCCCCATCTCCGGCTGCTCACGGAGCTGTTGAGGAGCGACCGGACACCGGACCCGCCGCCGTGGCCGGACCTGTTCCTGGGTTGGGAAGCGGTCTTCTCCCAGTCGCCTACGGAGCTCTGGAACCCGCTGGTGAGCAGCTGGCTGAACGCCGTGGTGGGCGACAGCGCGCGGGAGATGGCGCTGAGCGTGATGGTCGGGGCTACGCGCGACAACCCGGCCGCTCTCCACCGTCTCTATGCCATCGCGTGCGAGTGGGCGGGGCCCACGCCCCACCCGTCCCGGGCGGCCGTCGCCGCCCTCTGCTGGCAGCATATCGACCACGCGCAGTACGCCCGCACGGAGAGTGCCGAGCGTGCGGGCACCGGCCACCGGACCACGGAAGAGGAACGATGAAACACCGCTTTTCCAGCCTGCTGTTCGTCGCCCTCTGCGGCCTCGCACCGGCTGTACTCGGAAGCGCCCTGAACTGGTCGGCGTGGCTGTGGGGCTTCATGTCCATGGTCACGGCCTCGGGCTCCCTGCTGATCGTGATGACGGTACTCAGCGGTGGGCGCACGCCGGCCGGTCCGTACGAGCCCGGGGAATCCGAGCCGCTCGCGGCGCCCGCCGAGCAGCCGTACCAGGAGACGCGGGTGATCGACGCGGCGCTGCCGAGCGCGACGGACGGCTACGACTTCCTCTTCTCCGCGACCGTGTGGTGGCGGCCGGTCCCCGAGCACGCCAATCGGTCCAGCGACGCCTCGTCGGCCCTCGCCGTGTCCTCGGTCATCAGCCGGGCCTTGGAAATCGTCCGCCACGAGAATCCCGGCCGGGCGAGCTTCGCGCGGTACCTCCTGGAGGGCGAGCTGGGTGTGCTGCTCCCGGACCGGAGTGGACGGGTGAAGGCCCTGGCGGCCGATGTGACTCTGACCCTCACGCTCGCCGACCGCGAGCGCCTTCGGAAGCTGGACGACCTTCGCAAGGATGAGGAGATCTGGGAGTACGAGCGCCAGCACGAGCGCAACAAGCGGCGCTACCTGGGCGACGACGTGCTCAAGAGCGCGGGCAGTGCGGTCGTGTGGTGGCTGGCCCGTCACGAGAACGAGATCGAGAAGGCGGTCGACATGATCGGCCCGCTCGCCCAGATCACGGCGGCGGCCAACGACGAGGAGGTGCCCGAGCTCTTCCGCCACCTCCTCGTCCCGCCCGTGGGCGCGTCCGCCGGGGGGCCGCTGTGGCACGGACAGGGCCAGGGTGGGGGGACGTTCGACCGTGAGGAGGAAGTAGGGGTTGCGGATCGGCTGCTCCTGTTGCTGGCGGCGGCGGGCGTGAAGCCGGACATGGACGAGCACACGGTGCTGGTGCACCGTGTGATGCGCGGCCTGGAAGCGACCGGGCTGCACGAGGCCGCCGAGGAGATCAGACGGACCCTCCTCCCGACGCCCGAGGAGGACGGGGGCGAGGGGCCGGAGGGTGGACTCTCGGACGACGGGGGAGCCAGCGGGCGTTGGGCCTCCGGCTCCCCGGCTCCCGAGGGCTCGCCGTTCCCCGACGCGGCCTCGCACCCGGATGCCGACGTGGGCGCGGGCACGTTCAGCCCGGGGGCGTCGGACAGCGGCACTGGCGAACGGGACCAAGGCTGGTTCGGGACGAGGGACAGTGGCGCAACGCCTCCGTACGTCTGGGACACCCCGCAAAGCCCGCACCCCGCCGCATCTCGCGCACGGGACGAGGACGCCGAGGGCGGGAACTGAGCAGGTAGGCGGTCGGCTCTCCGAGCTTCCCTCCGGACATCTCTCTCGACCTGAACACCTCCTGGGAAGATGCGGCCCGCGTTCCCGCACAGGCATCTCATGGGCATCCCCAGCGCGATCTCGGCACGGACAGCTCAGGGACCCGACTCCGAAGAGTCGGGTCCCTGTGAGCTGCCGATGTGGTGCGCCACCCACGTGGCGGCCGTATCGCCCGCTACACGTTGAAGCGGATTCAAGAAACGTTCCTTCAAGTGATCATATCCAGCACCGATCCAGCACCGTTGGGGTTCACCCATCACATCCAGCACATCAGGCGGTGGAGTCGCACTCCGAGGAACCTCGGGATACCGGACGCATGGCGTTCTGCAGGACCTCCCGCCAGCGATGCCAGGCGCGGGGTACGAGGTGTAATGGTGACGTCGGGTATTGGAACTGCCCGAATGACTTGGCCTCAGGCGGGGGGACGGTAGCTGGAGCCCCTTCGGTAGTGTCGGAGTGGTCCTGCCACTGGCTGCTCTCGAAGGAGATCTTCGTTCCGATGACGACGCCGTCTGGTGACGTTCCCCGTAGTCGCTTCCCTCTGCCTCGGATCGGGACTGGGGTGGACATCCATCCGTTTGTGGCGGGGCGGCCATTGCGTCTTGCAGGGTTGGACTGGCCGGATGAACCTGTGGGTCTGGCTGGGGAGCCGGATGGGGACGTTGTTGTTCATGCCGCGTGCAACGCGCTGCTGACTGCGGCGGATCTCGGCGACTTGGGCACCCATTTCGACACCTCCGCCCCGGAGTGGGAGGGTGCCGCTCCGACGGCGCTGCTGGCCGAGACTGCTCGCCTGGTCAGGGACGCCGGGTTTGAGATCGGCAATGTGTCGGTCCAGCTGATCGGAGAGCGCCCGAAGCTGGGCCCGCGTCGGTCGGAAGCCCAGAAGGTACTCGCGGCTGCGCTCGGTGCCCCGGTGTTCCTCGGCGCTGCAACTCCCGAGGGGCTGGGTTGGATCGGCCGTGGTGACGGCTTGGCGGCCGTCGCCAACGCGCTGATCGTCGAGGTGCCGAGCGCTATCGGCGGCTGACTTCGGCGGCGTAGTTGGCCCAGTCGCCTGCGGAGAGACGTTGCCAGGCGACAGCGACGTCGGCGTGGATGCCGAGCGTGCGGGCGAGTATCGCGGCCGGGATTTCGGTGGCGAGCTGGAAGAGCGCGGTGCTGCGGGCCTGATTGGGCCGGATCCCAAGCTGGTTCAGGCGCTGGGTCAGCTGTGTGGTGCTGATCGGCCGTCCGGGCTGGCCGCCGGGGAAGAGCCATGGAGACGGGGTCAAGGCCCCGATGGTTGCGTGACCCTTGCGGTTCGCTGCAACCACGCGGGCCAGTGCGGCGACAGGCTCGGGCAGTTGAACGGGGGCGTCGCCGAGACGGAGACGCACTTCCTGAGCGCCGGCCTCGACGTCCTCGATGGTCAACCGGCCGATCGCTGAAGGTCCTTGGGCATAGAGGAGGAGAAGGAGTCCTGCGAGGCGCTCTTCGGGCTTGAGGGTGTCGTCGTGCAGGAGTCGGCGTGCGACGTTCCACCGGTGCTCGTCATCGAGTGGCTGGGTGGGGCCGTTCCAGCGGACAGCGGGGACGTGGACGGTGGTGAGCTTGTTGGTGCGAGCCCAGCGGACGCAGTGTCCGGCCGTGTGGCGGTAGGTCGCTGAGTCGTCGGTGAGCCACTGGTCGAGGTCGGCCTGTCGGCAGGTATCCAGGGCGAGGTCGTGAACCTGAAGCCAGGTAAGGAAGGCGACGGCCGCGTGGGTGCGTTGACGCGCGGAGGCGAACTGCTGCGGGGTGACGGGGCGGCCGTTGTTGCGTCGACGAAGCCGCCGGGTCAGGTGCCAGATCGCGTACTGGTGCAGGACTTTGCGTTGCTCGGGGTCTTGCTGTGATGCGAGGAGGTCGGTGAGGAAGCGTTCGAGGCGGACCATGTACTCGTCCCGCTCGGGCAGGGCACCGACGCCGACGAGGACTTGGCGGAGGTGGGCGAGTGGCGGGCTGTCGGGCAGCTCGTCGAGGGCCTCGTGGCTCAGGGCTCGTCTGCCGGCCGCGAGGTCGGCCAGGACCGGAGACACGGACGGCTTGTTAAGCCACCGATTGGCGGTGAGCGGGTGCTCGGTGGTGGCGATGTTGTTCCGCAGGGCTTCGAGACCGGGGTGGAGGGCATCAGACGGAGGGCCCAGGAGCTCGTTGAGGCGCCGGTTGATGAGACAACGAGCGCACTGGCCGGGGTGCGGGTAATCGGGATCGCTGCAGGTGGGGCAGGTGTGCCAGACCTCAGGCGTGGTGCAGCCCAGGCAAAGGGGCTGGTCGAGGGTGCCGGAGACGACCGCCGCGACGCCGCCGCAGGCCGAGCACGGCGCGGAGTGACGCTGGCAGTCCAGGCACCATGGCCGACCCGTAGTCCGGGAGGTGCCGCAGGGTCTCTCCGCGTCGCAGATACTGCAAATTGCGGTGGGCAAGGAGGGGCAGCCTTGGCAGAGCGGGCCGTCCGGTGTGCGGGTGTTCACGACCCTTCGTCGGCCGCAGTTGATGCAGGTCTCCAGGTTCGCCGGATCGCTGACCAGGCAGTTCGGACATACTGGCCGGCCTTGGTCGTCGCGGGTGGCGGGCTCTCGGCGGGCTCCACATCCCGAGCACTCCTCGATGCGGGAGTGGGAGATGCACATGCGGCAGACCCGCTTTCCGTCCAGAGGCTTGTCGATGCGTACGGCTCTGTGGCAGCCGGGGCAGGACGGCCGGACGATCCCGGCGATGCCGGCCTCGTGCAGCAGGTCGATCAGCTTGAGGGTCGCGGGGTGGGGTGCGAGGTGACCGTCGCCGGTCAGCAGAGCTGGGTGGGATTCCAGGGCCCAGGCAAGTTTCCGCTGGTAGGAGGGACGAGGTGCCGATCGACGGACCGCCTCGGAGACCGTCTCCCGTTCGGCCTGCGGATCCAGTTCAGCGATCAGGGCGCCGATCACTGCGATGGGGTCGCGTCCGTCGTCGTCCGGGCACTTGGCGCATCGTGGCTGCCCGGTCCGGTCGCGTGAAGTGACCCGGCGGGTGTTTCCGCAGGCAGCACATGGCTCGGGCTGTGGCCGCCCGCAGTTCCAGCAGTACCAGTCCTGGCCGCGGCGCTGGAGCGTTCGTATCTGCCTGCCGCATTCGGCGCAACACGGCGGCGAGACCGCCTGTGCCCCGGCCTCACGCAGGGCGATGAGCAGGTCGCCGACGGCCCTGGGTGCCGGCGAGCGACCGTCGTTCAGCACGTGAGGATGCTTAGTGAGGTGTGCCGCGAGGAGGCGTGACTTCGAGCGTCCGCCCGCGACGATGGCGACCACGGCACGGATCCGGTCCGGCTCCAGCTGATGTTCGATGGCCGCGACCAGGTCCGCGATGAGCCCGATCGGGTCGGAGACGGCCCGCTCGGGGTGCCCGGGTGCGGTCACGGCCGCTCGATACCGCTGATGCGGGCTCGCTTGGGTCGCAGGTCACCGACGCCTGCCTCGGCACCGACAGCCTTCTTTGTTCGGGTAGCGGTTTCGGCACCAGCCGCGGCGGTCGGCTCGATGAGGTCGTCCATCGTGCAGTTGAGGATGTCGAGCAGGGCCATGAGGATCTTCAGGCTGAGCCGCTCGGGGCGCTCGACGACGAGCCGGTAGACCTGGCTGGACGACAGGGTGATGCCCCGCTTGTCCAGTAGCGGGATGAGGTCGGTGGTGGAGAACAGCCCTCGGTCGGCCATGACCTTCCGCAAGTGCCAGTGGTAGTCGAGCTTCGCGGCCATCAGCGGTCCTTGTTTGCGGGGAACGAGGCAAGCGCGGGCGCAAGTGCCCTGTGGAGCACGGTGTTCATGAAGTCGTCGCTGACGTGGGTGTAAATAGCGGTGGAGCTGTCATTCTCGTGACCGACTTGCTGCTGCAGAAACCGCCGGTCAACCCCGTCCTCCGTGAGGTGGGTGACGTAAGAATGGCGAGCGGAGTGGACCGTCAGCGCCTTCGGGAGCTTCAGCGCGTCGCGGTAGGCGACGAACCGGGCGTTGATCTCGGCCGGCTTGACCCGGCCGCCCCGCTCGGTCACCCACAAGGCCGGGTGATCCTCGCAGCCGAACCGCGGCCGTATGTTCTCCACATAGTCGGCGACCGCGTCCACCGCCCAGTCCATCACCGACAATACGTTCCGACGACGCGGCGGCTGCCCCTTCTTCGCTTTGCCGTAGCGGACGTTGAGTGTGCCGTACCGCCCGAACTGCGGAGCCTTCGCGTTCCGCCCGAAGTCCACCACATCCAGCTTTGATGTCTCAGTCCGGCGCAGACCCCACCCGTAGATGACCTTGAAGAGGGTGGCGTCGCGGTAGGCGGCGAGGGCTCCCTTGCGCTTGGCCCGGACCGCCCGTTCGACCTGGTCGTCGGCGTAGTCGAGGAAGCGCTGGATCTCCTCGCGGGTGAACGGCCTCGCCTCGGGGCGCCCCTCGTAGTCATTGAGGTGGGCGATGGTGTTCCACTCGTGGCAGATGGCCACCGGGTGAGTCCCGAAGGCTTCCTCGCAGGCCACCGACCAGCCGTAACGACCGTCGATCAAGAACTCGCTGAACAGGCGCAGACTGCCCTGATACCTGCGGATCGTGGACGGCGCGAGGTGCCTCTCGCTGGTCAGCCACAGTGACCACTCGTCCACATGGCCAGGAGCCCAGGCCCACGGGTACTCGTTGGTGTACTCCAGGAACCGGCGTACGAGTCGTTCCCGGGCGGTGACGGTGTCCTCGCGGAGCCCGCGAGCGGCTTGTTGGGCCCTCCAGCCCCGCACCATCGCTTCGACCATCGCGTCCTGCGGACGCAGCTGGGCCACCGCGGACACCAGTTCCAGGTGAGCTGCCCCCGCCAGGTCGGCGCGTCGCTGTAGACCCACTTTCACCCTCCCCCTCAGAGGGCAAATCCTGCATCAGATGGGATCTGATCGCCAAATTCCCAGCTCAGGCCTCCAAGTTGCAGGAGGGTGGAGTCCTCGTCAGGCCCCGCCCTGACCTCGCGACCTACAGTTTCTCGCCCGCCTGATGCAATTCCTGAGAGTTCCCGTAGATGTCGATCGTGGTCTTGACCGACCGGTGGCCCAACCAGCGCGAAACCTCGTGGATTGGAACACCGTTAGCCAAGGCAGTCGAGGCGAAGAAGTGTCGCAGGCTATGCGGCGTGTACTTCGCCGTGCCGTCCACATCGAGCAGGCCGACCGACGCGCACGCCTTCTTGAAGTGGTAGCCGTAGGTGGAGGCGGTCGGCATCACACCCTTGCCACGCTGACGCGGCGCGAAGAAGACCTCAAGGCACCGCCGTTTACCCTTCCGCCCGATGAAGGCCACGGGCAGCGGCTTCCACCTCGCGAGGTGAGAGTCAATCTCCTGCTCGATGAAAGGGGCAGCCGGAACGTCGCGATACTCGCCCTCCACTCGGTTCTTCGGGGGAACGAAGGCCGTCCGGCAGTCCTCTCGGTTGGCCTTTGAGCTGACCTGCCAACGGATTCTGACGGAGCCGGGCCGTCGGCATTCGGTTGAGAAGGCCAGAGCCTCGCCGGGCCGTTGGCCGGTTCCGGACTGAAGGTAGACGGTGGGCCGGTACTGCGGCGCGATGTGCGCTGCGATGAGGTCGACCTCGGCCGGAGTCGGGATTTCGTCCTCGTCCACTGCCGACGCATCCCGCCGAGTCACCCTGATGCCCCGCGCGGGATTGTCCGGGATGCGTTTGTCGACGACGGCCGCCTCCAGCACGGCGGCCACCATCACCATGCGGGCATTGACCGTGGCAGCAGCCAGCCCCGCACCGGATCCGTGGATGTCCTTGGCGAACTTCTCAAAGTGCCGTCGTGCCAGCCCTGCCAGGGGCTTGTTCCCCAGGTGTGGCACGAGATGGTTGCGGACGAACCCTTCGTAGTTGCGGCGGGTCGACTCCCCGATGACTCGCCGCTCAAGCCACCCCTGGACCCATACCGACAGGGGAAGGGCACCGCGCCGCGGGATCGAAGCCGATACGCGCCTTCTTGTCGCTCTCGACGCCAGCGGCGAAGGCGTCCGCACCGTCCAGGCCAATCCTCCGCGGAAACGACTTCTCCCGCTGCCGCCCTCTTCGGCCACCCGCCTCCAGGTACCGAACGGTCCACCCATGGGCGCACCTTGGGCGGTCACAGGGATAGTTCCGATCCTTAGCGTCCTGCTTACACCGCTGAAAGACGCTCGCCATCCAATACCCCGATCTGCAGCTGGATCCGGCCCCTCAAATCGTTGCCATCTCCTCACACGTGGACAAGACTTACGTCGCTAATCCGACCTTCTTGGTGAACTTCGAGCCTTCGTCTATTGGGTGAGCGGCCGACGATCCCGATTGAGCTGCGCTTCTGGACGGCAGGGCAGTGTGTTTTCTAGTGCTCGGATGCAGAAGACGTCACTCGCTGGACCGTCACCAACGGGGTCGAAGTCGTCGTTCGCGGCCGGTACAACCTCGCCCCGATCACCGGCTATGACGTCCAGATCTCCGTCGACGACGCCTACCTGCGCGTCATTCCCGGACACCGCCGGATCCTCCTTCCACCGAACCCGACCTCCTGAGCCGAAACCCAGTAGGACGTGACAGTTGAGTCCCGCGCCCTCTCCTCCGGATCCAAGACGGCGATCCTCCGCGAGGACGCCCCCCGCATCGTCGTCACCAACGGCCACCAGGACGATCCGGTCCAGGTCTGGACGATGGGTGCCGCGGTCGCCATGCCGGCCCTCAACGTCCCCGACATCCACATCACCGACAAGGTCTTCCGGTGTCGGCCGCCCCCGAACCTTCGTCATCGCGGCCTTCATCACCGGCTCGAATGCGCCAGACCCTCCTCCTCAAGCCAGACACGGAGATCACGGACTCAGCCCTGGCCGCCTAGATCACCCACCCCGGCGCCTAGGGCTTGTCCGGTCGATCATGTGACTAGTTCATGTCCGGGTCGTTGATGTGGACATGGGCCGGGGTGATCTGAGTGATGCCGAGTGGGAACGGCTGCGGCCGTTCCTGCCGGTCGGCAACGGGCGTTGTGGCAGGTGGCAGGATCATCGGCAGGTGATCGACGGGATTCTGCACCGGGTCCGGACCGGTGTTCAGTGGCGTGACCTGCCCGAACGGTTCGGCCCGTGGAAGACCGTCTACGAACGGCACCGGCTGTGGTCGGGTGACGGGACGTGGGAGCGTCTGCTCCAGCAGGTCCAGGCCGCCGCCGATGCGGCGGGTGAGATCGACTGGGACATCTCGGTCGACTCCACCGTCGTGCGGGCGCATCAGCACGCGGCCGGCGCCCGCACCGACCCCGCCTCCCGCGCCCGCCTCAAAGGGGGGCGAAGGTCCAGAACACCAGGGCGAAACCGCGTGGCAGAGTCTGTACGCCCGCCTGGTGGAGGTGGTGCGGGAGGTGAGGGCCTGGGGCGCTCCCGCGGCGGGTTCACCACCAAGCTCCACCTGAGCGCGGACGGTTACTGCCGCCCGCTGTCCCTGATCGTCACCCCAGGTCAGCGGGGAGACTGCACCCAGTTCAAGGTGGTCCTGGAGAAGATCCGCGTCCCGAAGCCCGGCCCGGGAAGGCCCCGCAGGAAGCCGGAAAGCGTCGCGGCCGACAAGGCGTACAGCAACAGGCCGTGCCGCGAGTACCTGCGGCGCCGGGGCATCCGGCACACGATCCCGGAGAAGACCGACAGCCAGGCCGCCCGCCTACGCAAAGGGTCACGCGGCGGACGGCCACCGGGCTTCGACGAAGAGCGGTACAAGAAACGCAACACCGTCGAACGGGCCATCAACCTGCTGAAGCAGCACCGGGCAGTAGCCACTCGCTACGACAAACGCCGTTACGTCTACCTCGGCACCGCAACCGCCGCCGCCCTCACCATCTGGCTCCGAACATGATCGCCCGGACAACACCTAATAGCCGGAGCCCCCGCGGGCCACTCCGCCGCACACCGCCAGACCCAGAGACATCGACATGACCTCACCGACCCAGACCACGCGTACCTGATTTGAGCTCGGCCCCACCAACCACAACGACCTCGAAGCCCGATACGCCCGCCTCGGTAACCTCCCGGCCGTCGTCATGGAAGTCCTCCGCGAACGCAAGGCCACACTCATCGCGGACCTCTGACCGTCACTGTTCGGGGGCGACGGTGAACAGCACGGAACGCGAGAAGGCAACTGGACGGCAGATCGCGGCCATGCAAGATCAACGGACTCAAGGCGCTTCTATGGCACCCCCTGTACCGTTGATACGACCGCGCTGTCGCTGAGGTGCTGGGAGGGAACTTAGACTCAGTGCAGGGGGGTACGCGGGGCAGAACGTAGTGACATCTTCAGAGGGTGGCCTCAGTTGTTCCCCGCCGCACGCTGTGGGTGGCTGCCTCGGTATAGAGATCATCGGACTCACATCGATCTTTCTGAGGGCCATGAACACAATCTGCAGCTGGTACGAGGAGCTCAGCAGCCTCAGCCGGGACATCGTCTTGCAGCTTCTCTGTGCAGTTGCTCCAGTGCCACTGGAGCAACTGGCCCAAAAGCATGGCATCTCCTCTGAGGCGATACAGCAGCGCCGGAGCTATCTCTGTTACAGCTTCAACCAGTGCGTGGCCGACAGTTCGGTTCCGCGTGGCTGGATAGCCCAAGTTGAACTTGAGCTGCAGAAGCCGCATGTCATCAGCGGGCTCCTGCACCGCTACCCCTGGCTCGGCGAGAGCGTCGGAGGTGGACTGACGGTCCTGCGTCTCCTCACAGGCATGTACTGGCACGATGCGACCACGAGCACGAGCGGACAGTGGATCTACGGCTCCGATCTGCGCGAATGCGAGGATGCGACCGTACAGGCGCTTGATCTCAGCCTTGACGAAGTCATCAGCCTGTCGACGGCGGCTCGCCTCCTCCAGACGAGCGCGGTGCCAGTGCCTGAGCACCTTGATGACCTGGGTAATTGGCTGGGCTACTGCGGGTTCGAGAGCAATGGCCATCAGCTCTCGTGGTCCCTTCAGGAACCCGAGGTCACGGCCACTCCGACCGTCGAAGCGACTGAGGACCTGTCTCAGCTCATGCAGCGTCTCACCACACTTCTCCAAGTAAATGGAAATCCCGTTGCGAACGTAACCCTCGGTGAAGTTATACAGAAGGCAGGGATGTATGGCGGTGAGCTGGGTGAGGTGGTTTGCCGGCTTCGGGATTCGACGTTTCTGGGGGGTGGAATGTGGGTCATTCCCGACAAGACATCCACAAAGAGGCCCTGTGAGGCCAATGCAGCGGATGAGGATCTACGCCCAGCTCCCGTTGCAGAATCTGCCTTGATCGCAATTTCCGGAACGAGTGGATCCACTACGCCTATTGCGGAGAGTGACGACTCTCCCGTTTCTGGCCATCCAGACAACTCAGCGGGGCGCGAGCAGGCGGATGCAGGAGATCCGGCCCGAGAGACGCCGCTGGGTGACGTTGGAGAGTACCCGTCCCCCGCCGACCGGATCGCAGGCTTGCTCGAAGGTAGGCCCGAAGGGTTGAGTAGTTCACTCATTAAGGAAGCCCTTGGTGCGGCGGTTTCCCAAGAGCAGGTGGTGAAGGCGCTCTTCGGGGAGGACCGCTTCGCTATCACGCATCAGGGGTCCTGGTACCTACAGAACACAACTGGGGCGGCTTCCCCAACTGCCGAGGTCCCAGAACAACCCCTCTTCACCATCACTGAAGTCGTCGCCGACGCTGACTCCTCGGCGAGTGGAGCTCCCACTACCTCTGCTAGAGCAGGGGCGTGCGGTCCAGCACAGCGTGGGAACGAGAGGCTCGACAAGATCGAGGCTGTGCTTCGCGAGGTAGACCGCCCACTGAGCATCGATGAGCTGAAGGCGCAGACTGGGGTCACGCTCGGCAACCACTATCTGAGGCAGCAGATCGAGGCGGATCCGCGCTTCAATCGGAGCCAGAAGACGAT
The DNA here is from genome assembly GCF_036327775.1 of Streptomyces sp. NBC_01498. NCBI lineage: Bacteria > Bacillati > Actinomycetota > Actinomycetes > Kitasatosporales > Streptomycetaceae > Streptomyces > Streptomyces sp. NBC_01498. The sequence continues at coordinate 2,348,136 of NZ_CP109598.1, forward strand.
GTGGGCTCTGGTCGAGTGGGGTATGCCTGTCTACAAGCCGATCAAGGAGTTGGTCTCGGACTTGGTCGACGCCCACGGCGGTGCGGTCGCTGCCGACGAGGTCATCCGGCTTCTCCGGCGTGACTTTGAGATCAAGGAGTCGAGCCTGCGGCAGACCATGTCCTCCCCTCCTTTCGCTACGCGCGGGGGAACGGTCCGTCGCCTCGGGGAGGGCTTCCGTGAGAGCGAGGTGTCTATCCCGGCTAGCCGACCTGCGGCGACCGCCGAGGAATCCGGACGCCCGGTCGATGAAGCGCCTGACGTAGACGACCTCATGGGCAAGATGGGATTGACCTGATGGCTGGGGAACATCGACTGCGTGGGTGCAACATGGAGTCTGACTACAGAAGCGATCGCAGTCACCTGGTCGAAGATTTCTATCTGCCCGCTCTCGCGGCCTCCACCACGTACGACCGGGCCGTGGGCTACTTCGCAGCCTCAGTGATTGCCACGCTCGGCCAGGGCGTCGACGACTTCACCGAGCGCGGCGGCACCATGCGAATCATTGCGTCTCCTTACCTTGAGCCGGCGGACATCAAGGACATCGAAGAGGGGTACGAGCTGCGCGAAGTCCTTCACCGAGCCGCTCTGCGCGACCTTGAGCAGGCGGTGGAAGACCAGCGTGCTGCGCGAGGACTCGGCAAGCTTGGGCGTCTGGTCGCCGAGGGGCGGGTCGATTTCAAGCTGGCGTATGTCGAAGAGCGTGGTCGTGTTGGGATGTACCACGAGAAGATCGGTGTCTTCCGGGACGGTCACGACATCGTCGCCTTCAAGGGGAGCGCGAACGAGACCCGATCAGGCCTCATCGGCAACTTCGAAGCAATCGAGGTATACCGCAGCTGGGATCCTCGGGACACCGATCGTGCTGCGCGGATAAGTAAAGACTTCGAAGACCTGTGGCACGACCGGACTCCGACGCTGCGCGTCGTGTCGTTCACCGAGGCAGCCAAGGTGGTTGTCGAGCGCAGTGCAATGGCGACAGCTGGTCGCTACGAGCTGGACGATCTTCCGACTAGCGGGGTGCCCATCGTGACGTCTCCGCAATCGCCGGCCGGAGCGCTCGTGATCCCGCAGAGCCTGGCAGTGCGCGATTACCAGAAAGAAGCTGTGCAGAACTGGTTCCGCAATCATGGTCGCGGCATCTTGCGCATGGCCACTGGCACAGGGAAGACCCTGACCGCTCTCTCTGCAGCAGCTCAACTCGGATCGTTCTTGCGTAAGAACGATGACAACGCTTCGCTGCTCGTCATCGTCGTGGCCCCGTTCCAGCACCTGGTCGATCAGTGGGCCAAGGACATCGAATGGTTCGGTGTGACCCCGCTTCGCGCGTACGAGTCGTCCACCAAGTGGTCCCCACGTGCCCATGCTCTCCTGCAGAACCTTGGTCTGGGAGGTATGAGCGGCGGAGTCATTGTGACCACCAACGCCACCTTCGGCGGCGACACTTTCCAGAACTTGCTTGATGCTTACAGGGGCCAACTTCTCGTTATCGCGGACGAGGCACACAATCTCGGCGCTCGGCATCTTCGCACTCAGCTGCCCGAGAAGGCCCAGTACCGACTCGGCCTGTCAGCGACGCCGGAACGCTGGTTCGACGATGAGGGAACCGACGCCCTCACTCACTACTTCGGCAAGATCGTCTTCGAGATGGGCATTGGAGAGGCCATCGGTCGCGGAGCTCTGTGTCGCTACACCTATACGCCTGTTCTTGTAGAGCTGGACGACGAAGAAGCCGAACTCTATGCCGAGACCAGCGCAAAGATCGCCCGACTTATCGCGTCCGGTACGGATTTGAGGGAGACGGCCGACCGAGATAGCCCGCTCGGCCGGCTCCTGAAGAAGCGTGCGGACATTATTGGCCACGCCCGGGGCAAGCTGCAGGTCCTGCGTACGGAGCTTGAGAAGCGCCGGGAGACCAGCCATCAGTTGATCTACTGTGCGGAGGGCAAGCACCCGCTCCTCTACGAGCAGGGCATCGAAGGGCCGCGTCAGATCGACCAGGTGATGGACATGGTGGGCAACGAAATTCATTTGGCTGCCGCCCGCTATACCTCCGAAACGAAACGACCCGCGCGGCAGGACATTCTGCGCCGCTTTGAAGGCAACGAGCTACAAATCATCTCGTCCATGCGCTGCCTGGATGAGGGTGTGGACGTGCCCGCGTCGCGCACCGCTTACCTCATGGCGAGTTCGTCCAATCCCCGCCAGTTCATCCAGCGCCGCGGCCGTGTACTACGGAAGGCACCTGGGAAGGACCGGGCGGACATCATCGACTTTGTCGTCGTACCGCCTGCGGGAGGCGACGCGATTCAGTACGAGACCGAGCGCAGCTTGCTCCGCCGTGAGTTCGCTCGCGTCGAAGAGTTCGCCTACCTCGCCGAGAACGAAGCGGTCACCCTCGACGTCCTACGACCTGTACGCGAGCGCTACGGCCTGTTCGACACCTAAGACCTCACGCCAAGCCCCCTCGTCTATCCCGCATCTCGACTTGAATCAGGAGTAACCCGTGAGCGACGAAACAGCCGGCCCTCCCTCCGCGCGAACAGTGCGTGAGGTGCTGAAAGAGCTGTCGCCGGCTGCTAGGAACCTCGTTCAGAAGGTCATCGACCTCGAAAACGAGAACATCCACATCAGGGAATCGACGAAGGTGGTTCCCAGCATTGTGGATGCCGTGAGGGAGTTGACCAAGTGAAGCTGCTCAAGCTGACCCTCAGGGACTTCCGCGCCTTCTACGGTGAGCAGGTCCTCGACCTCTCTGTCAGAGAGGACAAGCCGGCCGTTCTCATCTTCGGTAACAACGGCGCGGGCAAGACCACGTTGCTCAACGCATTCGGATGGGTGCTGTACGACACCTTCTCGGACGACGTCGAACAGCAACACCGGCTGATCCATGACAAGAAGTGGGAAGAGACCCCCTTTGGGGAGGAAGCGACGACCTGGGTCCGACTCGACTTCGAGCACGAGGGCATCCGCTTCTCCGTGAGTCGGAGCGTTACCGTCAACAAGCAGACGGACGAACAGCAGAAGGTTAGCCCGTCTCTGACAGTCACCGAGGTCGGGCCCGACGGCGAAGCCAAGTCTGTGCCGAATGGCCAGGACCGGATCGAGAAGATCCTTCCCAAGGGGCTGCGGCAGTTCTTCTTCTTCAACGGCGAGCGCATGGAGAAAATGTTCTCCGGCGACGATAACAACGAAAACGAAGGGGTCAAGAAGGCCATCAAGACGCTCCTCAATTTGGAGGCCATTGAGCGGGCCATCGACGATCTCCCCAAGGCTTCTCGTCAGCTTGCCCGTGCGATCGACTCCAAGGGCGATACTCGGCTGAAACAGCTCACGGATCGCCAGGAGGAACTGGCGGGACAGGCGAAGGTGGAGGAAGAGGATAAGCTCCGCCATTCCGCAGCAATCAGTGCCTTTCAGAAGGAAATTGAGTCGATTGGCCGCGCTCTGCGTCAAAACGAGCAGGCCGAGCCGCTACAGAAAGAGCGTGAGCGACTCACTCGCCGTATCAACCAGGAGAAGGAACGCCTTGCGGACCATAAGAGCCGCAAGCGTGAACTGCTTTCCAAACATGGTTTCCTGGCCCTCACCGGCGGGCTCGACGACAAGGTCGTCGAACTTGCGGACCGCATGCGTGAGCGCAGGCAGCTGCCAGCCGGCATCCAACGCAGCTTCATTGAGGACATTCTCGAAGAACAGCTGTGCATGTGTGGCCGCACCGTTGAGGAGGGGACTCCTGAGTACGAGGAGATCACCAAGCGGAAGTACAACGCTGGTCTTGAGGATGTACAGCATCGTTGGATGCACGTCAGCGGCGAGATGCGCAGCATGAGCGACAAGCGACAGGAACTCCTAGACCAATTTACCCTGAACGCTTCTGACATTCAGAACGCGGACGCTGCCATCAGCCAGCTGGAAGCGGAGCGGTCAGACGTGGACCGTCAGCTGGACGGCGTGAACATTCAGGACGTGAAACGCCTGGTCGAGCGCCGCAAGGAGTATGGCGAGAAGGAGACCGAGGCCCGTGTTGCGCACAGGGAATCCGAGAACCGTATGGCCTTGATCGAGCAGGAATTGGCGAGCGTTGCTCGCCAATACAAGTCTGCGGTGGCCAAGAATGAGGAGTCTCGCAGGATTCAGACTCAGGTCGGTTTGGTCGAGTCGGTTCGAAACGCGCTGATCGAGATTCTGGCGATCAAGACAGAAGAGGTCCGGGATCAGCTCGACAAGAAGGTTAAGGAAGTCTTCTCCCGTATCTTCATCAAGAGTTACATCCCCGAACTCAATGATTCCTTCGAGTTGGAGTTGCGCGCGCCGAGCGGTGTGGCCATCCGCTCCACCGGCGAGAACCAGATTCTCGGGCTGAGTTTCGTAGGAGCCGTTTCCGAAGTGGCCCGGAGTATCAATGCCCGAAAGAGTCATGCAGATGAGGCGACGATTGAAAGCAGTGGAAGTGGCGTCTACCCAGTTGTGATGGATGCACCCTTCGGGAGCCTTGATCTCACCTATCAGGAAGAGATCTCGAAGGCGCTTCCGGCCTTGACGTCGCAGATCGTTACTCTGCTGTCGCAGTCACAGGCTCGTGGCCACGTCATGGAGAACCTACAGCATGCGGCCAACCGGATGTATGTGCTGCGAACCTTCACGCCGAACAGGGCGGCTGAAGAAGAGACCATGGAGATTAACAACCGTGCAGTGCCGTACGTTTCCTACGGCGAATTCGAGCACACTGTCCTGGAGGAGGTGACCGTCTGATGGCTACCACGGATCGTTTCCGCCGCCCGCACTCCTACGAACCCCTGCTGGAAAAGCTCGCAGACAAGAAGACCGGACCATTCGCGACCATGGTCGAAGCGATGATGTTCGCCGCAGTGCTTGGGCGCCGCAAGGGTGAGCGCGTCGCGTTCGAGAAGTCCGACGAACCGATTCGTCTGGCACTGATGGAGGGCCGACTCTACGGTGACGTCCTTCTCGACATGCTCGCAGCAGTAGAGCATGAGGACGACCCAAAGATCCTCGGGAATGACCGGCAGGATGAGCGAGTCCTGATCTTCGAGGAGTATGCGAACGGTGGCCTTGCGCACCTACAGACGCTGATAAGCCGTCAGCCGCACCAGGATCTCGAGGTCATCATTTCTAACTTGGTCCTCGAGGGGCTCCGGAACTCTCCAGAGGAGAAGAAGGACGACGTCGGCGAGATCTTGGCCAGCGCCTCCCTAGACTGGTAACTAGGCTGATTCGAAGGTGGTGCCGTTCTGTGTGTACCGGCGCCACCTTTGACCTTGAGGGCGAAGGTCCGGCTGAGCGCGTTAACGTGGCCAGGTTCGGACTGCTAGGCCAGCCAGTATTTCCTGCCTGGACTGGATAGCTTCCGGCGTCCACGCGGGACACTCGCCGACCATCTTCGTCAGCGCAAACTGAGAGGCTTTAAACACCTCGGCTTTATTCTTGAATGGCTTATTTCCGATATGTGAATTAACGCTGGCCTGCAGAAGGACCATGTTGCCGATGCGGTAGATCCACTTGTCCGCATCCTCCTGAGTTCCACTTACTGCGATGAACTCCGACCAATCGCCGACGACCGCGCTCTGAGGGTACACGTGTTCGAGATTGACCTCAGCCGGGTTGTCGTTCGGGATGAACTCGGGCTCGGCCTCGTTTTTGTGCGTTCTCTCCAGCGCACCCAGGAAGTACCGGGCGTTCTTGTTCGCTTCATTGCGTCCGACGGTATGCAGGGCAAACTGAGCTTTGAAGTCGATGTCGGAAGCAATGAGTTCGTTCACGCGGGCGCGGATCTCGGAGATGTTCGCGATGGTCCCCTTACGGATATCTACCGCGATCTGGGAGTAGACGTCCTCATAGCGCCCTCGGTTGATTGTTCCCATGACCATGCCGCGTACGGACCAGCTGATCAGAGCCTTGAGCAACTTCTCGATCTGGCCAGCTGGGAGGTGCTCGACTGCGGCGAGGAGGAGAATCTTGTTCGGGACTAGATTGAACAGCACCAGAGTGTTGAGGGCCGGCTTTCGACCAGGGCACTTGTCGAGCCAGAGCTCGTGGTTCGGGTCGGACAGCGCGGCGTAGATGCGGGCACCTGTCAGAAGCTGTTGGGAGAACGACAGAGCGTCCTGGCTCTGGACCACCTCCTTCCGCATCTTGGCGTACAGGTCGCGTTCGGTGACCTTTCCTTCCCGTGAACTCCAGTAGTGGCGCAGGAACTTGGTGAACTTGTCGTCGGCGGTAGCCAATGACAGGGCGCCGATGCTCTTGTGCCAGTTGTTCCGCACCGAGTCCAGATGCATCTTGGCTGCCCCGAAGAGATGGTTCTTCAGAAGGTCCGCCGTCGTCAGGTCGGCGCCCCGGTTGTTGAGCGTCTCGAAGATTACGTACGCATCGGCCTCGGAGGGGGTCTCTACGACAGCGAGCTGGGCCCGGTGCTGGATGTACTTGACCCACTTCTTGAGCTCATTCGTGGCCGACTCGCCGTGCAAACTGGCGAGCTCCTTGAGCCGCGCGCAGAAGTAGCGGTACGCCTTGAAGATGTCGGAGTCGTTACGCTTTGGGGCCGCGAGCGGCAACCCACTCCTGGTGACGATCCCGTGGTACGGGGGATGATCTTCCTCGTTGAGCTTGAGATGCGGCTCCGTATCTTCGGCATCCCATGCCTGGCTGGCCAGGAAGTCGTCCTCGATCCGTCGAGCCTGGGTGTGGCCGAGGCCCTCCAGGGTCTCCCGGATGGCTGCAATCAACAAAGAAGAGGTGACGAGGCGCTGCTGCCCATCGATGATCTTTTTACGGTCGTCAGGTCCATCCTGCGTCAGGACGATGGTCCCGAGGAAGTAGTCCTCATCGGCCCCCGTCTCGATCGCGCGGCTCAGGTCGGTCCAGTAGTCCCGCACCTCCTGGTCCACCTTCCAGCAGTACGAGCGCTGGAACTGAGGGACTACTAGCCGGTTGTTGCGGAGGATCTCCCCAATGCCGAGGAGGTTGAGCTGGAGAGAGGTGCTGCCGTGACCCGATGCCATGAGGGACATCCTAGGTCGCGACCAGTTAAGTGATCTATCAAAGCTGAAGGATTGTCACCGCAGGGTTGTAACTGCGGAAAACCGAGCGGGCCAGCCATTCGTGAAAGGTGGCGGGCCCACTCGGCAGGCGGAGTTGTCGTTAGGCAGCTGCGACGGAACCGATCAGCCCCTCGACCGTCGTCATCTCCTTGTGCGCACCGAGATACCCGATCCCCCGAGCAAGGTGGACCGTGAGGGTCTTGGAGACGTTCTCGTCCGTCGGCTCCAGTCCGTCAGCGACGCAGCGTTGCTTCAGCAGCGCGAGGTAGAGGTCCCCGTGCTGGCCGGCGAAGGTCTTCCAGGACATCTCGACGTTGGAGTCGGTGACGACTTCCTTGACCAGCGGGGTGGAGGCATCTGCCAGGGAGAGGGCGAGGGCCCAGCGGCACAGGACGTTCCACTGGGTGATGCCGGTGGTGTGCTTGAGGCGCGATAGACGGTCCTTGCTCGGGGTAGCGAGGCGGATGTTCTCAAGCGACATTCTGGGCTCCTACGTTCCACCAGTAGCCCTCGACGACGCTGGTGGTGAAGTTCGAGTCGTCGTGGACCAGGGTGTACGTGTGGGCGACGGAGTTCTTCAGGCGGCCCAGCAGGTACTCATCGATCTCCTCGTCCGTGGAGAGAAGGAGAACCTGTTCGCTGGCGTGCGGGAAGTAACGGTCGACCAGGTGCTCCCGGTGACGGCTGTCGAGGCGGCCGAGAGGCGTGTCGATGACGCTAGGCAGGCGGTTGCCGGCCACCTTCATCACTCCCCACAGGAGGGACACGGCCAGGAGCTGTCGCTCGCCAGCGCTGAGCCGCCCGGGGTCGAGGGCTTCGCCTTCTCCGTCGGACAGAGTGAGCGTGAACTTGTCGGTATCGATCCTCAGATCATGGACCAGACCCTGTTTCCGCATGAGCTCCTTGAAGCTCTGCAGGACGGCGACTTCCAGGCGGTTGATGTGGCGCTGGAGAAGAGCCTCTCCGAAGCGTTCCAGAGTGCTGCGGGCCTTCTCCGAGTACTTGATGATTCGCTCGACCTCTTCGGCCTTGACCTTGGCCTGAACGAAGCTCTTGTGAGCTCGTTCCAGAGCGGCCGTGACGTTTTCTCGTCGTCGCTTCAGCTCAAGGATCCGCTGGTCGTCGCGGGCGATACTCTCCTGAATCCGGACGACCTTCTGAATCTGCTCGTCCCGGGCGTCCTGGAGAGCCTCCACCTTGCTCTGCTCAGGGACGCCGGCCAGCTGGCGGTCCAGCTGGTCCACCTCTTCGGAGGCGGCGGCAGCCTGTTCCAGGAGTTGTGCTGCTCTGGCCTTATCGCGGACCAGGCCCTCATCTAGTACGGAGATCTGCGCCAGCGCGTCGTGAGGCAGGCCAAGGTTGACCTTCAGCGCAGTGGACTTCGAGCGCTTCGCCCTGTCTTGGTCCAGCTTCTCCGTCACTTCGTTGCGGACGCTCTCAGGCAGGAGCTTGAGTAGCCACTCATCGCGTTCGGTGAGGACATCAAGCACCTGCCCGGCCGCTGCCGCAGAGTGTTCATGTTTGGCCTGCTTACGGAGCTCCTTGAGCTGCGTTCCCATGAGGAGGAAGGGAAGTGGGCCAGCTGCCAACTGGACCAGCGAGATACGTAGGTCGGCCAGTTGGCCAGCTGCCTGCTTGCGTTCGGCGTCCAGCTCAACGCGGCGCTCGAAGAGCCCGCCTCCCTCCTTCTTGAACTCATCCTCGAGGGAGCCGAGGTCACGTTCAGCCTTGCGAAGGGTCTTCGCGCGATCGGCACGTTCTTGCGCTGCAACATCCAACTTCTCCTGAACAGAAGCAAGCTCTTGTTCCTGAGCGTGGATGTTGTCCATCAGATGTTGCTCTTCGTCGGAGAGCTTCTGACGGCGCTGGAGCGCGAGGAGATCGGTGCGAAGTTGCTCCACCGTGCTTACACCGAGCAGCGAGTGGACAGCCGACTCGATCACGGTCGCCGCGCGCTCGGGATCGGCAAGCGACTCGATCTTCTCCCCGTCGAAGAAGGACAGAGACGCGACTTCCAGCGGGAGCAGGTCCTCGACATGGTCAGCCCACCCCTGGCTGAGATGCCGGCTGTACTTGAGCCCGGGCTGTGCACGGCGTGTGGCCTGGCCCTTGTCGCCGTAGTTCTCGTCCACTTGGACGTTGAGGAACTCCTTCAAGGACTTGCCGCTGGTGTGCCAGCTCCGGTCGACCTTGTAGTAGTGCTCCTTGGCATCCACCGTGACGGTGAACTCCAAGGTGATCGACGCGCCGCGGGTCGGGTCGTGCTGCCGGTTGATGCTCTCGCGGAGGAAAGTCTCGTACGACTTGTTACCGCGACTGCTGCAGCGGGCTCGAGGGCCATAGAGCACGAGCTGGATGGCGTCGAGGAGGGTCGTCTTGCCGCAGCCGTTGAGACCGCCGATCAGGATGATCGGCTTGTTCTTCTTCACGGTGAGGTCAAGGGACTGCTTACCTCGGTACGCCCCGAACTCTTCGAGGGTGATCTTACGCAGGAGCATCGGTGCCGGTCTCTTCGTCGAAAGTCAGGGTGGTCTCTGCGTCTTTGCGCCACTGCTTCTTGCGCTGAGCGAATGCGAACGCGTCGTCGCGGTCTTCGTAGAAGCCCTTCTGGACGGCCGATTCGAGAGCCTGGAAGAGGCCGGAGCGCCGGGACATGGTCCGATACTTGCGCTCGACGGAGAGCAACTCACGCACCATGTCGTAGTGCAGTTCGTCGCCCTCGCAGACCTCCTTGAGGAGCTCCATCTCGTCGGCGCCCATCACGAGCTGTTCATCGAGGGCGCCGCCGGGGAAGTCCTCGCCCGTTGCCTCCTTGTAGATCCTCGGCACGGTGTCTTCGACCTCGTGCTTGTCGAAGACCCAGATACGGCGGATCTCGTGGAGTTCGGCAGGAGTGATCAGCTCGATGTTGCGAACATGCTCGGGAGCATGGGCCCTGATCCAGGTCTGGGCGTCGAGGAGGTCCTTGAGCCACTTCTCCCGGAAGTTCTGGAGGTACGGGCCGTGGACGACTACGTCTTCACCGTCGCTGCGACGGGTGAAGAGGTTTACCTGGCCGTTCATCCGGCGGAAGTCGCGGGCCGGACGGTCGGGGCGGGCATGGGGCAGCTTTTTGACCGGGTTGTAGTCGGGGTCGTCCTTGTCCTCGACGAATCCGAAGGGGGAGTCGAGCTTGTCCCGCAGGTCCAGGAGTGGCTGCATCCACTCCTTCTCTTCGTCGTTGCTGATCATGGCTGTCATGGACTTGTCCTGCTCGACCAGGGTGCAGGTCCAGCAGCCGAAGCGGCTGGAGCCGCAGGACGGCGTGGTCGAGTCCACGACCAGCGGGCACTCACCGTCTTCCGAAGCGCCCTGGTACATGGTCAACAGGTCGTGATTGTTGTAGCCCCAGGGATTGGGCTTCTGCATCAGGTATTCCCAGACGTCGTCGTTGGTCCAGTCCTCGACGGGGCTGTAGACGAGCGAGTTGGGAAGATTCGCGTTGGGGGAGAGACGGTCACGGACGCGCCGCTTCTCGTGCTTCTCCATCGCACGAGCGCGGGCCTGGCTCTCCGTCTTCCGAATACCGAGGACCATGATGGCCTCGCCGTGGGCCGCCACGACGTTGCGGATGAAGGAGTTCGACGGTTTGATCTTGAGTCGCTCGGTGCACCAGCGGAACTTCGGACGCGGTGCCGGGTAGCCGCGGCCGATGAGGTTGACCCAGAAGGTGTCCTTGATCTCCGGGGTCAGCTTGTGCGGCTCAACAGGGAGACCCTGCTCAGTAGCGGCCTTCTCCATAGTTTCCAGCGACGTGGTGACCCAGGCGGCCACTACAGGGTTCTCGACCAGGGTGTCCGTGCTGATGACGTGAACTGTCTTGATCCGCTTCTCGGCCGGAAGTTCCTTGAGAGCAGTCCAGACCAGCTGGAGGACTGCAGTGGAGTCCTTGCCACCGCTGTAACCGATGACCCAAGGAACCTCGTCTGCAGTATACAGCTCGCGGATCTCCTCGGTCAGCTTGGTGGTGACCTCGTCGAGGGACCGCCCGTCGAACGGCAGTCGGCGAACGGCGGGGATACCAAGAGGTAGCGGAGTGCTCATGCTTCGCCTCGCAGATAGGCGTCTTCCACACGCTGTTCCTCTGGGCTGAGGTCCAGGTCCAGGTGGGTACGCAGGTAGTTCACGGTCAGGGTTACGTTCTGGTGGCTCTTGGAGACGCGGCCTCCCACGATCGCGCGTCCTTCCCAGTGGGGATTGACCCGGGTCCAGTTCACAGTCTTCAACGGTGCCAGTTGCTTCTTCCACTTGGACGGTGCGGTGGACTCTCGGAACAGGGAGTTCCCGATACGGCCCAAGGCGTGGAGCGCGATGCCGTGGCTGTGAATGAAGTCTCGGCGCATCTCCGTCGCGGAGAGTTCTTTGGCACGGACCTGCGCCCACTCCGGGAGCGACTTGTCGATCGCCTCCCAGTACGACTGCGCGAGATCGGTGGCCTTGTCGCCCTCGATCTCCAGCCCCTGCAACAGGGCTTGGGTTCCGAAGTAGAGCGCGCTGAGCGTGAACATCTTCCGGGACCGAGGCGAGAGGTTGCTCTTCTCCATCTCGACGTAACCCTTGAAGGTGGTCGACTGGCTGATCATCGAGCGGACCACCACGGACGACGTGTCCCGATGGTCGTAGAGGACGCCAATGGAGCGCGCCGGTCGCACCGCATGCCGGTTGAGGTCGGCGAACATCTGCTGGCAGCGGGCAAGCCCGGCGTCCTGAAAGAAGACGACGGCGATTGTTTCCTCGCCCAGATCGGGGTTCTCCCTGAGTGCGAGCTCGATGGCGGCACGACGGTGCTGACCGTCGTTGATCAAGAACCGAGCGTCCATGGGGATCCGGAGCTGCCCTGTCCGGAAGCCGATGCCGTCAGGGCTGTGGCTCTCGAAATCCATGTCTCCATCGACGGAGGCAGTGAGGGCGCTGAAGATGTAGTCGTCCGGGTTGTCCAGAATGTACTTGGACAGGGCGGGGAGGCGTCCCTTATTGAGGATGCGCTGGGCGCGCAGCTCGGGGGACAACTCTTCCTCGTCGAAGATGAAGATCTTGGGGATCAGGCGTAGCGGGCACATCGAGACATAGAACTCGCGACCAGCCTGGATGCCTCGAATTGCCGGGAAGGTGTACTCGAACCCGGTAGATGTGCGTGGGGTGACGACTCGGGTCGTAGGTGCCACGGCTTCGTTCTCCACTTCGGCAACTTTAACGTACTCGCGGTCGCTGGTGTCCCTCGGTCGATGTATCAAGACATCCTCCTGCGTGCGTAGGGCGCAGTAGGAGCAGTGGAGGCGATCAGCGGGATGGGTGTGCCCGTCTTGATGCATTGCCACCCGCGGGGATGACGTGAGCTGCTTTTGTTGCTGACATACAGGGTGACGTCCTGCTGTGTGTTAGCAGGTAAGCGTGTACGTTAACGGATTGACGTACATGGCAACAGATGGATGACCAAGAAGTGGGTGGCTGATTTGGTGGCGTACCTTGATGTGGCAGCAACAACACGTGTCGACCCCCGGGTCGCTGACGTGGTGCTCCACTGGATGACCGAAGACTTCGGGAACGCCGGCAGTCGCACTCATGAATACGGAACCAGGGCAAAGAGGGCGGTCAAGGAGGCGCGAGCGTTCCTGGCAGGAACGGTCGGAGCCAAGGTTGAAGAGGTCATCTTCACTAGCGGAGCCACTGAGTCCAACAACATCGCGCTCCTGGGCATCGCCCCGTACGGCCAGAAGCGTCAGCGCCGCCACATCATCACGTCCGCCATCGAGCACAAGGCAGTCGTTGAGCCCCTGCTGCATCTTCAGAGCAAGGGGTTCGAGGTCGACTTCCTGGAGCCTGGCCCTTCGGGCCGGATCACCACGGAGGCCGTGCTGGAGAAGCTACGTCCGGACACCCTCCTGGTCTCGCTGATGCACGTGAACAACGAGACCGGCGTCATCCAGCCGGTAGCTGAGCTCGCAGAGAAGCTGCGGGAGACGCCGACGTACTTCCATGTGGATGCTGCCCAGGGATACGGGAAGCTTCCCGAGGATCTGAAGGCCCCCATCGACTTGATCAGCATCAGCGGCCACAAGGTAGGGGCACCGAAGGGCGTGGGAGCGCTGGTAACGCGGCGGCGTGGCTGGGACAAGGTGCCGCTGGAACCGATCATGTTTGGGGGCGGGCAGGAGCGGAAGCTTCGTCCGGGGACGTTGCCTGTGCCGCTGATTATGGGGTTCTACGAGGCCGCCAAGGTTTTCCAGGAGAGACGGGGGAACTGGGAGCGGGAGGCGCGCGACATGCGCGAGCGCATCCTGACGGCGCTCGGCAAGACGCGGTTCAAGGTCAACGGCGATGCGGATCACTCGGTACCGCACATCTTGAACGTGACCTTCGATGGCCTGAACGCGGAAGCGCTGATCGTGAGGCTGAAGAGCCAGGTCGCGGTCGCCACCGGATCGGCGTGCACCAGCGCTTCGTACACGCCAAGTCACGTCCTGACCGCGATGGGGCTTCCTGAGGACGTCGCCGCGAACGGGCTGCGCTTCTCCTGGTTCCCCAGTCAGGTTCTCGACTTCGATCCGGAGGAGCTTGCGGAGACCGTCGCACGGATGCAGCCGGACGCCTCCTGAAGGAGGTGCGCGTCCCGAGATCAGTCGACTGCGCGGCGCACCAGTCGGTGGCCGCGCAGTTCACGCCCGCAGCGGATAAGCTCGGCTTCCCAGCCGTGCACGGTGCCGATGAGGTGAGGGTGCTCGTAAAGGCCAGCCTTGATCTCCGAGTCGGTGAGACGGCGGTACTTCTGGGAGTCCGGGTCATCGGGCGCCAAGAACTCCTGCTTCCTGTGGAGCAGAGGACGATTGGTGGAGTTGGCGTAGGAGATGTGTGAGGTCTCGAGCGTCTTCAGGTCTACGAGGTACGACGACGCGATCCGTGGGTGAGGATCCGTGTCGAACTCTGGGTAGTCGAGCCAGCTCACTGCGCGCCCCTGGTGCTTGAGCTTGGCGACGGCCCACTGTTGCGGGCGGCCGGCGGCGATCGATGCGCAGTGCTCGTACAGACGCAGGATGGTCGGCATTCGATCGACCGCGCGGCGGTGCACGTAGAGCGCGGTCTGAGTGAGCTTGCCGACGGCGGATGCGTGCATCGCGCTGCGCACGTAGCCGTCGTCTCGGAGTTTCAGGAGGAGACGGTCCGCCCGTTGGCACGCCTCCTTGTACGAGGAGAAAAATGCGCGGACGTCGAGCTGGACGCTGAGCGGCAAGTTGCTGAAAGGGCCGCGGCCGTTGAAGAGCTCGACGGCCAGGAAGAGCAGGGTGTTGAGGGTGGTGCGCTTGCCGCCCTCGTTGATCTTGTCTGCGTCGGCGGAATCACGGGTGACGCGCTTGAGGTCGCCGGGCTTGAGGTGAGCGAGTAGCTCTGCCACGGGGCGTGGCATCTCCTCGACGCGGGGTGGTCGGCCGCGACGCTCGACGTAGTCGATGAGTGACGCGATGGCCGTGGTGGTGTCCTCGGAGGTGAGCCATTCAGCGTCCGGCACGATGCGGTGGGCGAGGTAGCTCAGGCGAGCACTGTCGTTTTTGAACGCGTAAACGATGCCGGGGGCCGCGGAGACGCAGCGTGTACCCGTGGTCTCCTCGACGTAATTGCGGATCTCGCTGGAGCCGAAGAGGTGCTGGAAGGTGCGGCGGCTGGTGAGTAGGCCGTCCCCGAACTCCTCACCGCGGACCTTGGACTTCTCCCACGAGAGGCGAGTGGAGACGATCAGGACAGCGGTCGCCAGTTCCCAGGCGCGTAGCAGTGTCTGGCGGCGCTCCTCCGGATCCTCGATGACGTTGAGCACGTAGGTGAGCAGGACGACGTCGGATGGAACGGTGGGTGAGTCAGGGCTGTAGTACGGGTCCCAGCCAGTGATGCGACAGTCGAGCCGTTTCAGTGATCTGACGTCTCCGCCGCGCCCGCATCCGTAGTCAAGGACTGTTCGGTCCGGAGCGAGTTGTCTGTCCGCCAGGGCTTGGCGGGCAGGGACGGAAAGGGCGGCTCGGCCGATCGCTGTGCGGCGGCGGTCGCTGTTCCAAGACTCCTGCATCGCGCCTCGCTGGGGTGTCTGTGGTGAGTGCAGGGTATGCAGCGGGCCGTTGGCCTGTCCGTGGGATCCGGAAGTCTGTGAGGAGGAGCGCGGATGTTGCCTGCGAATAAACCTGCAGCAGACCCCGGCCGCGCTCTGGTGGGAAGGGTTAGGCAGGAGCCGCTCGTATACCGGTCTCAGTGGCTACCGATGCGGTGTCAACAGAGAAGGGCTCGCCTTCGGAGGCGAGCCCTTCTCAAGTTTCCGATGAGCTCAGAAAAGAGAGTATTGACTTTCTATGTGTTGAAGCGGAACTCCACCACGTCCCCGTCCTGCATCACGTAGTCCTTGCCCTCCATGCGCGCCTTGCCCTTGGCGCGGGATTCGGCCACCGAGCCCGCCTCCACCAGGTCCGCGAAGGAGATCACCTCGGCCTTGATGAAGCCCTTCTGGAAGTCGGTGTGGATCACGCCCGCCGCCTCCGGAGCCGTCGCGCCCTTCTTGATCGTCCAGGCGCGGGTCTCCTTCGGGCCCGCCGTCAGGTACGTCTGGAGGCCGAGGGTCGCGAAGCCGACGCGGCCCAGAGTGGCCAGGCCCGGCTCCTCCTGGCCCATGGACTGGAGCAGTTCCAGGGCCTCGTCGTCGTCCAGTTCGATGAGCTCCGACTCGATCTTGGCGTTCAGGAAGATGGCCTCGGCCGGGGCGACCAGGGCGCGCTGTTCGTTCTTGAAGTCCTCGTCGACCAGTTCGTCCTCGTCGACGTTGAAGACGTAGAGGAACGGCTTGGTGGTGAGCAGGTGCAGTTCATGGAGGAGCCTGCCCTTCTCGGTGCCCGCCGAGATGCCCGCCGCGAAGAGTGTCGTGCCCGCTTCGAGGATCTTCTGGGCCTCCTCGACCGCCGCGAGGACGGCGACCTTCTCCTTCTGGAGGCGGGACTCCTTCGTCAGCCTCGGGACCGCCTTCTCGACCGACTGGAGGTCCGCGAGAATCAGTTCGGTGTTGATCGTCTCGATGTCGTCCTTGGGCGAGACCTTGCCGTCGACATGGACGACGTTCTCGTCCTTGAAAGCCCTGATGACCTGGCAGATCGCGTCGGACTCACGGATGTTCGCGAGGAACTTGTTGCCCAGGCCCTCACCCTCCGACGCGCCCCGCACGATGCCCGCGATGTCGACGAAGTCGACCGTCGCGGGCAGGATCCGCTGCGAGTCGAAGATCTTGGCGAGCACCGCGAGGCGCGGGTCGGGGACGCCGACGACGCCGACGTTGGGCTCGATCGTGGCGAACGGGTAGTTGGCCGCCAGCACGTCGTTCTTGGTCAGGGCGTTGAACAGGGTCGACTTGCCGACATTCGGCAGACCGACGATTCCGATCGTGAGCGACACGTTGGCGACTTCCTGGAGTGAGGACTGGTCGGGCCTGTACGGCCGGATGGCCGACCCGGCCCGGACGGGGGCCGATCCCCCAGTTTACGGGCGGGCCGTCCCGGCACCGGACGGCAGTCGGTACGGCGTACGGCCGCATCGCGCGGCGCCCCCGCGCCGCCCGTGGGCCCGACACGCCGCGTGCCCGTCGAACGCCACGCCAAGGTGGCCCCAAGGGCGTGTCCATCGCCTGATTCCGGTACCTCCGCGACCTAGGTTGGTCCGGTGGAGCAGCACAGGACACGTCCCCCCCAGCGCCGGCCACGTCCGCCGCAGAGCCCTCTCCGTCCGCGCGGCGGTGTCGCCGAGGCCGCCGCGCCCCGCGTTCCCGCCCCGGCCGCGCGCCGGGTGCCGCCCGTCGTACGCACCCTGCGCAGACTCCCGAGTCCCCGGCTGACCGGGCTCGGCGCCGGGCTCTTCGCCGCCGCCACGATGTTCGGGATCGGCTGTCTGGACGAGTGGCTGTTCGACGGAGAGCCCCTGGTGTACGGGGCGCTCTTCCTGCCGGTCAGCGCCCTGACGGCGCTCTGGGTGCGCGGCGCCGATCTGGTGACCGCCCCGATCGGGGTGCCGATCGCCTTCGCGTTCGGCACGATCCCGATCTCCGGCGGGGAGGGTGGTTTCGGCGGGCAGACGATGGCTGTCGTGACGGCTCTCGCCGTGCAGGCGGGCTGGCTGTACGGCGGCACGCTCGTCGCCGGTGTCATCGCCTCCGTACGGAAGATCCGTCAGATGGGACGACGGCAGCACGCCCGGGACCTGGCCGTGCGTGCCCAGGGCGGACCGGGGACGGGCGCGGGGGTGGGAGCCGGGGCCGCCACGAAGGCGGGCGGCGCCGTCGTCAGGCGGGGGTAGGGGACGCGGCGGGCGCCGGACAAGTGGCCGTGCGGTGCGGACCTCGGACGCCGGACCGTGCGGTGCGGACCTCGGACGCCGGACCGTGCGGTGCGGACCTCGGACGCCGGACAGGTGGCCGGTGGCCGGTGCCGGCCGGATCGCCGTAGCCGTAGCCGTAGCCGTAGCCGTAGCCGTGAGTACACACACCGCGCGCGGATCGCGGGCGCCGGACTCGTCGTCCGGTGCCCGCGATCCGTGTGACTCAGCGTTCGGCCGCCATCATCGCCGCCCCCACGATGCCCGCGTTGTTCTGGAGTTCCGCCGGGACGATCTCCGCCTTGATGTCCTCGATCAGCGGAATGAACTTGTCCGCCTTGCGGCTGACCCCGCCGCCGATGATGAACAGCTCCGGCGAGAACAGCATCTCCAGATGCGCCAGATACTTCTGCACCCGGTGTGCCCAGTGGTGCCAGCTGAGGTCGTGGTCCTCCTTGGCCTTGGTCGACGCGTGCTTCTCCGCGTCGTGGCCGTTCAGTTCCAGGTGGCCCAGCTCGGTGTTCGGGACGAGATGGCCGTCGATGAAGAGCGCGCTGCCGATCCCCGTACCGAAGGTCAGCAGGAAGACCGTGCCGTGCCGGCCCTTGCCCGCGCCGAAGGTCATCTCGGCGACGCCCGCCGCGTCCCCGTCGTTGAGGATCGTGACGGGCAGATTCAGCCGGTCGCCGAGCAGTTTGCCCGCGTCGAGGTCGATCCAGTTCTTGTCGACGTTGGCGGCGGTGCGTACGACCGGCCCCGTGACCACACCGGGGAAGGTGATGCCCACCGGACCGGTCCAGCCGAAGTGGCCGACCACCTCGGCGACGCAACCGGCCACGTCGTCAGGCGTGGCCGGTTGCGGGGTGAGCACTTTGTGTCGCGGCTCTGCCAGTTCGCCGCGCTCCAGGTCCACGGGCGCGCCCTTGATGCCCGAGCCGCCGATGTCCACTCCGAAGACGTTCATGGACGCAACGTTACGGGGAGATGACCGGGCTTCCCTACTTCTCGGCCAGGATCGCGGCCTCCGCGCGCAGGTCGCGGCGCAGTTCCTTGGGCAGCGAGAAGACGATCGACTCCTCGGCGGCCTTGACGATCTCGACGTCCTCGAAGCCGTGACCGGTGAGCCATTCCAGGACGCCCTCGACCAGGATCTCGGGCACGGAGGCGCCGGAGGTGACACCGACCGTGGTGACGCCGTCCAGCCACGCCTCGTCGATCTCGTCGGCGGAGTCGACCAGATGGGCGTCGCGGGAGCCCGCGCCGAGGGCGACCTCGACCAGGCGTACCGAGTTGGACGAGTTCTTCGACCCGACGACGATGACCAGGTCCGCGTCGGCGCCCATCTGCTTGACGGCGATCTGACGGTTCTGCGTCGCGTAGCAGATGTCGTCGCTGGGCGGCGAGATGAGCAGCGGGAACTTCTCCTTGAGCCGGTCGACCGTCTCCATCGTCTCGTCCACGGAGAGGGTCGTCTGGGAGAGCCAGACCACCTTGGACTCGTCGCGGACCTCGACGCCCGCGACGTCCTCGGGGCCGTCGACCAGGGTGATGTGGTCGGGGGCCTCGCCGGAGGTGCCGATGACCTCCTCGTGGCCGTCGTGGCCGATCAGCAGGATGTCGTAGTCCTCGTTGGCGAAGCGGACGGCTTCCTTGTGGACCTTGGTGACGAGGGGACAGGTCGCGTCGATGGTCGCGAGCCTGCGTTCGGCCGCCTCGTCGTGGACGACGGGGGCCACGCCGTGCGCGGAGAACATGACGATCGATCCCTCGGGGACCTCCGCCGTCTCCTCGACGAAAATCGCGCCCTTCTTCTGAAGGGTCTGCACGACGTACTTGTTGTGGACGATTTCGTGGCGGACGTAGATCGGTGCCCCGTACTGCTCCAGGGCCTTCTCCACGGCGATCACGGCACGGTCGACGCCCGCGCAGTAACCGCGGGGCGCGGCGAGCAGCACGCGTTTGCCGGTGCGGCGCGCGGCGTCTCCACTCGGGGTGGCGTCGGGCGTCGGGCTGGGCGTAGCAGTCATGCTCACCATCGTAAGGCCGCCCGGACGGGGCGGCGGATCGCCCGGCGGGCCGGGACCGGGCCCGTGTGATCGACGGAGGGACGCGATGGCCGACAGGGGTACGGGAGACACGGGAGGCGGGGGCCGAGCCGGCAAAAGCGGCCGTAGCGGCGGAAGCGGTACGGCTCCGCGTACGGGCGCCGACGCCCCGCCCGGGGGAACACCGCCCGGCGCGCACGGAGTCGGGGGGCTGCGGCGCACGCTCGGGTTCCGTGATCTCGTCGTCTACGGGCTCCTCTTCATCGCGCCCATGGCACCGGTGGGGGTGTACGGCACGCTCGACGCCAAGTCGCACGGCGCCGTGGCGCTGGTCTACGTCGTGGCCACCGTGGCGATGGCCTTCACGGCCTTCAGTTACGCGCAGATGATCCGGGTCGCCCCGCAGGCCGGCTCGGTCTTCGCGTACGCGCGCAAGGGGCTGGGCGAGGGGCCGGGCTTCATCGCCGGGTGGATGGCGATGCTCGACTATCTGCTGATCCCGGCCGTCGCGTATCTCTTCGCCGGGATCGCGATGGAGGCGCTGGTGCCCTCCGTGGACCGGTGGATCTGGACGGGCATCGCGGTCGTGGTCACGACGCTGCTCAATCTGTGGGGGGTACGGGCCGCCGCGCGGGTCGGCTTCTTCGTCCTCGCGCTGGAGATCGTGGTGCTGCTGGTGTTCGTGGTGTCGGCGATCGTGGTGCTCGTACGGGACGGGGCGACGCGCGGCTGGCTGTCGCCGTTCACCGGGGACGTGACCTTCTCCTTGACGGCGGTGTTCGGCGCGGTGTCGGTCGCGGTGCTGTCGTATCTGGGCTTCGACGCGATCGCCGCGTTCGCCGAGGAGGTGACGGGCGGCTCGCGGAAGGTGGCGCGGGCCGTGCTGTTCTGTCTGGCGCTCGCCGGTGTGCTGTTCGTGGCGCAGACGTATCTCGTGGCGCTCCTGGAGCCGCTGAGTTCGGCGCAGCTCGCCGCCGATCCGGTCAAGCAGGGGTCCGCCTTCTACGACGCGGTGGACGCCTCCGTAGGAAGCTGGCTGCACGATCTGGTCGCGGTGAGCAAGGCGATCGGCGCGGCGTTCGCGGCGCTGGCGGGGCAGGCCGCCGCCGGGCGGCTGCTCTTCGCGATGGGCCGGGAGCGGCGGCTGCCGCGGCTGCTGTCGCGTACGGACGGCGGGACACCGCGCGTGGCGCTGCTGCTCTCGGCGGTGGTGACGCTGATCGCCGCCGTCTGGGCGGCCCGGCGGGACGACGGTCTCGACCGTCTGGTGTCGGTGGTCGACATCGGGGCGCTGACGGCCTTCATCCTGCTGCACGCCTCGGTGGTCGGGTGGTTCGCGGTACGGCGTGCGGAGGGGCGTCCGCGCGTGCTGGCGCATGTGGTGGCCCCGGTGATCGGCGCCGGGATCCTGGTCGCGGTGATCGTGGAGGCGGCGGAGTCGGCGCAGGTGGTGGGCGCGATCTGGCTGGCGCTGGGGCTGCTGGTGTTCGCGGTCCAGTGGTGGCGGCGCCGCGCGGTGGCGCCGAAGGCTCCGTAAGGAGGGGAGGGTTCGCACCGGAGGCGACGTAGGAGAAGCATCTGTTAGGAGGAGTCGCAGAGGGAGGCTCTGTAGGAGGAGTCATGGGGCGAGGCGGCGAAGCTCCGTGCGGCCCTGTCCGGCGGGTCGGGGGCGGACCCGCACGCGGCGGGACGGTGGGCCTTCGGGCGGGGTGACGCCGCTCGCCACCAGGGCCTCCGCCGTGTCGGCGAACTCCCAGCGGGTCGCGTACGTCGCGGCCTCGCCCAGCCACTCGGTACGGACGACCGGGCGGCTCAGCAGGCTCTCGAACCAGTCGGCGCAGCGCTCCGCGAGTTCCTCGGGCGTGCCGGAGGCCCGGAAGAAGTCCCACGCGGGTGGCGCGTGGAGGTGGTAGAGGTGGTCGCTGACCTTCCCCGCCCGCACTGGGTGCCGTGGAAGTGGGCGGCCCAGTCGCCGAGCGCCAGCCGTCGCTCCTCGTCGAGGAGGCAGGCGTCGACGAGGGGCGACGATTCGTCCTCGGGCCGTCCGGCCTGGCTGGGAGCCGGCGGCACCCGCCCGTCGGCGGCCCGGGATCGCAGGGCCGTGAGGAAGGCGAGTTCCGCCGTGTCGAAGTCCCAGGGCTCCTCGCCGTACTCCCGCCGGGTCCTCTGCCTCGAACCGCCTGTTGACGTCCACGGGGGGACTCCAGAACCAGGCTCCCGTGCCCCTCGGGACACGGGAGAGTCGGAGGAAACAAGGAAACAAGGAAACGAGGACGCACGGTCCGGGGCGGCGGCGGTCCGGCCCGCGCGTCCTCGGCCCACAAGTCCCGGCCCGCGCGTCCCGGCGTCGGTCCGCGTTGTCATAGGCGGCCGATACGCTCGGTGCATGGCTCTCCACACGTCCGCGGACACCCCGTTGCCCGTCGGTGAGGTGTCGCGTCTCATCGGCGGCTGGATCGACCGGCTCGGCGCGGTCTGGGTCGAGGGGCAGATCACGCAGTTGTCGCGGCGGCCCGGTGCCGGGGTCGTGTTCCTGACGCTGCGGGACCCGTCGTACGACATCTCCGTGGGCGTCACCTGCTACCGGCAGACCTTCGACGCGATCGCCGACGTCGTGTCCGAGGGCGCGCGGGTCGTGGTGCACGCGAAGCCGGAGTGGTACGCGCCGCGGGGCCAGCTGTCGCTCCGGGCCGCCGAGATACGGCCGGTCGGCATCGGTGAACTGCTGGTGCGGCTGGAGCGGTTGAAGAAGTCGCTGGGCGCCGAGGGGCTGTTCGCCGCCGACCGCAAACGGCCGCTGCCCTTTCTGCCGCGCCTGGTCGGGCTCGTCTGCGGCCGGGCGTCGGCGGCGGAGCGGGACGTCCTGGAGAACGCGCGCCGGCGCTGGCCCGCCGTCCGCTTCGAGGTGCGCAACACCGCCGTCCAGGGGGTCAACGCGGTGAGCCAGGTCGTCGAGGCCGTCGAGGAGCTGGACGCGCTGCCCGAGGTGGACGTGATCGTCGTGGCGCGTGGCGGGGGCAGCGTGGAGGATCTGCTGCCGTTCTCGGACGAGCAGTTGGTACGGGCGGTGGCCGCCTGCCGTACGCCGGTCGTGTCGGCGATCGGCCACGAACCCGACTCGCCGCTGCTGGACCTCGTCGCCGACGTACGGGCGTCGACGCCCACGGACGCGGCGAAGCGTGTCGTGCCGGACGTCGGCGAGGAGCTGGACCGGGTGCAGGGGCTGCGGGACCGGGCGCTGAGGACGGTCCAGGGGCTGCTGGACCGGGAGGAGCGCGGGCTCGCCCACGCGCTGGCCCGGCCGGTGATGGAGCGGCCCCGGCGGATGGTGGAGGAGCGCGAGAGCGAGATCGACGCGCTGGCGGACCGGAGCAGGCGGGTGCTGCGGCATCTGCTGGACCGCGCGGACTCGGAGCTGTCGCACACCCGGGCGCGCGTGGTCTCGCTGTCGCCCGCGGCGACGCTGGAGCGGGGTTACGCGGTGCTCCAGCGGCCGGACGGGGCGGTGGTGCGTGCCCCGGCGGACGTCTCGGACGACCAGGAGCTGCGGGCCCGGGTGTCCGGGGGCGAGTTCACGGTGCGGGTCACCGGCACCGGGTGAGCCGCGCGTTCCTCGCGTACATGTCGTTGTCGTAGAGCGCACGGAGGGTGGATCACATGGCCAACAAGGACAGCGGGACGGCGCCGGCCGCCGGCGCGGAGGCGCCCGGCTACGAGCAGGCACGGGACGAGCTGATCGATGTCGTACGGCGCCTGGAGACGGGCGGTACGACACTGGAGGAGTCGCTGGCGCTGTGGGAGCGCGGCGAGGAGCTGGCCCGGGTGTGCCGCCGCTGGCTGGAGGGCGCCCGCGCCCGGCTGGACGCCTCCCTGACCGACCCGGCGTCCGGGGCGTCCGCTGCGGACCGCGACTCCTGAGCCGGTCGCGGCACCCTGCGGCCGGTGTGTCGGCGCGTCGATGCCTCGGCCCCGGGACGCCGGGACGCGTGGCGCCCGCACGCCACGACCCGGTGAATTGTCAACAGTGTGTGAAGCGAGTCACCCGATCGACTGATTTAGTTGAAAGTTAATACACCGAGGGCGTACGTTGGCGACGTTCGCCTGATCGATCATTCGGTCGCCCTGTCCGTCCCGGAAGGTACTCCCCCGATGTCTCTCGTTCTCGACCCCGCCGCCCAGGACCTCCTCTTCCGCGAGGCCCACACCGCCAACACGTTCACCGACGAGCCGGTGACCGAGGAGCAGATCCAGGCGGTCTACGACCTGGTGAAGTTCGGCCCGACCGCCTTCAACCAGACCCCGCTGCGCGTCGTCCTGGTCCGCTCCCCCGAGGCACGCGAACGCCTTGTCCAGCACATGAACGAGGGCAACAAGGCCAAGACGTCCACCGCGCCGCTGGTCGCCGTCCTCGCCGCGGACAACGAGTTCCACGAGGAACTGCCCAACCTCTTCCCGGCCTTCCCCGCCGCGAAGGACGCCTTCTTCTCCGAGCGCCCGGTCCGTGAGCAGAACGCCGGCATGGACGCCGCCCTCCAGGCCGCCTACTTCATCGTCGGCATCCGCGCCGCCGGTCTGGCCGCGGGCCCGATGAGCGGCTTCGACCACGCCGGTGTCCAGAAGGAGTTCCTGGACGGCGACCACACGCCCCTGATGGTCGTGAACATCGGCAAGCCGGGCGAGAACGCCTCGTACCCCCGCTCGCCGCGCCTGTCGTTCGACGAGGTCGTCACGACCGTCTGAGACCGCGCACGACCGCGCAGGACCACGTACGCGCGCGTACCGACACGTACGCGCACGTACGAGCACGCGACGGCCGAGCGTCCGGGACGCACGGCGCACACGCGCCCCCGGCCCGGCCCCCGGGCGCACGACGGGGCCGCCACCCTCCTCCGGGTGGCGGCCCCGTCGTTCACAGCCCGAACACCAGAAACACCCGGAGCACCCGGAAGACCCGGTGCACCCGGCTCATGACCGCCCGGCCCATGACCGCCCGGCCCATGACCGCTCGGCGCATCCGCCGGGACGCGCGCGTCCGTCACGCCCCGCCGGACTCCAGCGCCTCCGCCATCTCGACGAGCCGTTCGAGCGGCGCCGTACCCGTCACGACCGTCGTCACCCCGTCACCGTCCCGCACCAGGGCGTCGTACTTCGGCCCCTCCCACCGCTGCCACTCCTCGCCGCCCACCCGCTCGCTCTCCCCGGTGTTCTCGGCGTCGTGCGTGACATCCCGGACATACTGCCTCGCCGGAGTGGTCGCCTGCTCCACGGCCACGTATTCGCGGTCGGGATCGAGGAAGCCGAGGTGCCAGGCGTCACCGTCCTGCCGCGCGTACGAGACGGAGGTCGGCTTCCAGCCCTTCGCGAGCCCCTCCGGCGCCAGCACCGGATAGGGCGCCGCGCGCTGCGCCGTCGTCAGCTCGACGCGGTAGTCGACCGCCGGGAGCGGATCCGCGTCCTCGTCATGGGGGTTGGCCAGGTAGAAGGCCCCGGCGACAGCGACGATCACCGCCATCGACAGAAACATGTCCCGCGCCGTCTGTTTACCTCGCTCACGTGCCACCTCCCCATGGTCGCATCACGGGTTCTCGCTCATACGTGGGCCCCACTGCTCATTTATTCGATGTGCGGATAGAGTCGCAGCACCCTCATTTCCGGCCGTCGCCGTACAGAAAGGTGCGTTCCGATGACCGAGCATCAACTGCCGTCACCGCTGGAGGTCGCTCCGGAGGCCCCGGACCGCAACCTCGCTCTCGAACTCGTACGGGTCACGGAGGCCGCCGCCATGGCCGCCGGCCGCTGGGTCGGACGCGGCGACAAGATCGGCGCGGACGGCGCGGCCGTGAACGCCATGCGCACCCTCGTCTCGACGGTCTCGATGAACGGCGTCGTCGTCATCGGCGAGGGCGAGAAGGACGAAGCCCCGATGCTGTTCAACGGCGAGCGGGTGGGTGACGGCACGGGCCCCGAGGTCGACATCGCCGTCGACCCGATCGACGGGACCACGCTCAACGCGAAGGGCATGCCGAACGCCATCGCCGTACTCGCGGCGGCCGACCGGGGCGCGATGTTCGACCCGTCGGCGGTCTTCTACATGGACAAGCTCGTGACCGGGCCCGAGGCCGCCGACTTCGTCGACATCAACGCCCCCGTCTCCGTCAACATCCGCCGGGTCGCCCGCGCCAAGAACTCGGCTCCCGAGGACGTCACGGTCGTCGTCCTCGACCGCCCGCGCCACGACGACATCGTGCGGGAGATCCGCGAGACGGGCGCGCGGATCAAGTTCATCTCGGACGGCGACGTGGCCGGCTCGATCATGGCCGTACGCGAGGGCACCGGCGTCGACCTGCTCATGGGCATCGGCGGCACCCCGGAGGGCATCATCTCGGCGTGCGCCATCAAATGCCTCGGCGGCACGATCCAAGGCAAACTCTGGCCGAAGGACGACGCCGAACGGCGCCGGGCGCTCGACGCCGGGCACGACCTGGACCGGGTGCTGTCGACCGACGATCTGGTCGCCGGGGACAACGTGTTCTTCGTCGCCACGGGCATCACGGACGGCGAACTGCTGCGCGGAGTGCGGTATCGCTCGGAGACCGCGACCACCCAGTCCATGGTGACGCGGTCCAAGTCCGGCACGATCCGGCAGATCGACTCGACCCACCGGCTGTCGAAGCTGCGCGCCTACAGCACGATCGACTTCGACCGCGCGAAGTAGCCCGACTGCGCGAAGCAGTCCTCTGACCGCGCGGAGAAGCACGAGGCTCGCGGAAACCCGAGGCCCCTCGGCGAACCACGAGGCCGCGCGCAGAACCACGCACACCACCAGGCCGCGCGAATCGGCGCACGGAACGGCTCCCCGGCCGACCGGGCCCGACGGCACACGCGGGAGCGGGGCGCCCCTCCGGCACGGAGGGGCGCCCCGGCACCCGGACGGTGACCGGCCGGGCGGTCAGCCTGCGGCGGCGATCCGGCCCGCGGCCGACGCCGCGTTCCGCAACTCGATCTCGCGCCGCCTGCGGCGGGCCAGGACCACCCGGCGCTCGGCGGCGGTCAGCCCGCCCCAGACGCCGTACGGCTCGGGCTGGAGCAGCGCGTGCTCCCGGCAGTCGACCATCACGGGGCAGCGTCCGCAGACCCGCTTGGCGGCCTCCTCACGGGCGAGCCGCGCGGCCGTCGGTTCCTTGGAAGGGGCGAAGAACAAGCCGGCTTCGTCCCGGCGGCACACCGCCTCCGAATGCCAGGGTCCGGCCTGATCCTCCCGAGCGGGACTCCGCTGGGGCGGCACGGCGGCGACCTGCAGGGGCTGATGCGGCAATGGCAGCACGGTCCACTCCTGACGACGGCTTCGCGAGCGAGAGACGATGCAGCAGTCCCTACCCGCTGTGCGCACGCCTAAGCACTGAGTGGCTCCTGGATGCGGTGCGCGGAACGTCTTTCGGAACCACGCCCGCGCACGTCCGCGCCGCCGGAAGTGCCCGAATACGCCCTGAAAGCGGAGCGATCGGGACCCTCGCCCTCCTCCGGCCGGGCGCCCATACGGAACCGGAGACGGAACCGGAAGCGGATGCGGAGCCGAATGCCGACGCGAACGCGGAAGCGCAGCACGCGCGGACGCCGAACCGGAACCGGATCGACGGCCGCCGGTTCGACGGCCGCCCGATCAACAGCCGCCGGATCGCCCGTCGGTGAACCGGGTCGGTGGTTCGCCCGTCAGTGGCCCAGGTGCTTGCGCAGCCGCTTGTTGAGGTCCGCGATGAACTTCCCGCGCTTCGGCCTGGCCTCGATGGAGGCGAAGACGGCGTACCCGTTGACCACCACGACCGGGGCGTCCGGCTCGGTGCTCTCCAGGGTGCTGACCTCGAAACTGCCGAAGACCCCGGTGCCGCCGCCGCGCAGCGAGATGTTCTCGGGGACCCGCACCTCCACGGATCCGAAGATGGCGGTCGCGTTGATCACGGTGGTGCGCTGGGCGAATATCGCCTCGGTCAGGTCGATCTCGATGCTGCCGAAGAGCGTGAAGGCGTTGGTCCGGCGGCCCACCCGCCAACGGCCCTTGCGGAGCGAACTGCTGAAGATCGCGACCATCGAGTCGACGGGCTCGCCCGTGTCCTCCGGGCCGTACGCGTGCGCCGCGCCCACCGGGCGTACGCCGTCGCCCGTCGCGGGCAAGTCCCTCACCAGCGGCTCCAGTTCACCCATGGTCTTGGCGCGGTAGACGGCGTCGATCCGCTCGGAGTGCTCCTCCGCGTCCAGCCGGCCGAGGGCCAGCGCCTCCTTCAGGATGTCGGCGATCCGGTCGCGGTCGGCGTCGGAGGCCCGGAAACCGGCGTCGGGCTCGGCCGGCACGACCGGCTTCTGGGGGTGCTTTTCGAGGTCCACCGGACCAGAGTAGCGAAACGCGATAGATCGCGACTAGGGGCGGCGCGAGGGAGGTTCGGGGAAGGCGTCACACCCCGGCCTCCTACTGAGTCTCACCTCACCCCGACCGCCCCTCGCATCACGACTTAGGCTGAGAGGCGCGCTGCCCGATGGAGGCCAGCCGCCGCCTGTCGAGTGAGGAATGGCCGAAATGCCAGAGTTTGCGTACTCCGATCTGCTCCCGCTGGGAGAGGACACCACGCCGTACCGCCTGGTGACCGCCGACGGCGTCTCCACCGTCGAGGCCGACGGCCGTACGTTCCTCAAGGTCGCCCCCGAGGCACTGCGCGCCCTGGCCGCCGAGGCCATGCACGACATCTCGCACTATCTGCGCCCGGCCCACCTCGCCCAGTTGCGCCGGATCGTGGACGACCCGGACGCGTCCTCCAACGACAAGTTCGTGGCGGTCGACCTCCTGAAGAACGCCAACATCGCCGCCGCCGGCGTGCTCCCCATGTGCCAGGACACCGGCACCGCGATCGTGATGGGCAAGCGCGGCCAGAACGTCCTTACGGAGGGCGGCGACGAGGCGGCCCTGTCGCACGGCATCTACGACGCGTACACCAAGCTCAACCTGCGCTACTCGCAGATGGCCCCGCTCACCATGTGGGAGGAGAACAACACCGGCTCGAACCTGCCCGCGCAGATCGAGCTGTACGCGGCCGACGGCGGCGCCTACAAGTTCCTCTTCATGGCCAAGGGCGGCGGCTCGGCCAACAAGTCGTTCCTCTACCAGGAGACGAAGGCCGTCCTGAACGAGACCTCCATGATGAAGTTCCTGGAGGAGAAGATCCGTTCGCTGGGTACGGCCGCCTGTCCGCCGTACCACCTGGCGATCGTCGTCGGCGGCACCTCCGCCGAGTTCGCGCTGAAGACCGCGAAGTACGCCTCCGCGCACTACCTGGACGAGCTGCCCACCGAGGGCTCCCCCGCCGGCCACGGTTTCCGGGACAAGGAGCTGGAGGAGAAGGTCTTCGAGCTGACGCAGAAGATCGGCATCGGCGCGCAGTTCGGCGGCAAGTACTTCTGCCACGACGTGCGGGTCGTCCGGCTGCCCCGGCACGGCGCGTCCCTGCCGGTCGCGATCGCCGTGTCCTGCTCCGCCGACCGCCAGGCCCTCGCGAAGATCACCGCCGAGGGTGTCTTCCTGGAACAGCTGGAGACCGACCCGGCGCGTTTCCTGCCCGACACCACCGACGAGCATCTGGACCAGGAGGACGGGAGCGACGTCGTACGGATCGACCTCGGCCGGCCGATGGACGAGATCCTGGCCGAGCTGACCAGGCACCCCGTCAAGACCCGGCTCTCGCTGACCGGCACGCTGGTCGTGGCCCGCGACATCGCGCACGCCAAGATCAAGGAGCGGCTGGACGCGGGCGAGGACATGCCGCGGTACCTGAAGGACCACCCGGTGTACTACGCCGGGCCCGCCAAGACGCCCGAGGGGTACGCGTCCGGGTCGTTCGGCCCGACGACGGCGGGACGGATGGACAGCTACGTGGAGCAGTTCCAGGCGGCGGGCGGCTCGAAGGTCATGCTCGCCAAGGGCAACCGCTCGAAGCAGGTGACCGACGCCTGCGCCTCGCACGGCGGCTTCTACCTCGGCTCGATCGGCGGCCCGGCGGCCCGGCTCGCGCAGGACTGCATCCGGAAGGTGGAGGTCCTGGAGTACGAGGAGCTGGGCATGGAGGCGGTCTGGCGGATCGAGGTGGAGGACTTCCCCGCGTTCATCGTCGTGGACGACAAGGGCAACGACTTCTTCACCGAGCCCGCGCCCGCGCCGACGTTCACCAGCATCCCCGTGCGGGGGCCGGGCCTCGGGTAGCGGAACGTCCCGCTCCGCCAGGGGCGTGGTGGGGTGTCCGTGAGGGCGGAAGCCGGCGATCGACGCCCGGACTGCTGACGGGACCCGGCGCCGCGTCGTCCGAGCGCCGGGACCGGGCGGTCCGGTCCGGTCGTTTCCTGTCGGGTCCGGGGGTCCGGGGGTCCGGGCGGGGTCCGGGCGGGTCCGGTCCGGTCCTTTCCTGTCGGGTCCGGTCCGGTCCGGTCCGGTCAGCGCGGGGCCAGGTCCGGGCCGTTCTCCGCCCGTTCCGGGGTGCCGAGGACGTCGTCGACGGTCAGGTACCGGCCGGAGAGGTGGTCGGCGGTCCCCGCGGCGAGGGCGGTGACCGCCCGGACGGCGCGCTCGACCGGAGTGCCCCGCCCCTCGCCGAGCTGCCGCAGCAGCCAGTCACGCCGGCGTGCGTGCCAGGGCGTGGCGGGAGCGTCGTCGGTGACAGCGGCGGTGGTCAGTCCGATCGGCACGATGCCGGGGTGCAGGCTGAAGGTGCTGACACCGTGGTCCCGCGCCTCGTGGGCGATGTTCTCCATGAGCGTGATGCCCGCCGCCTTGGAGACCGAGTACGCGGAGAGCGTGGGCCAGCGGCTCCGCCCGGCCGCGCTGCTGATGCTGACGACACGCCCGCCGCCCTGCCCGATCATGAAGGGCAGCACGGCGTGCGCCGCCGCCGCGCCGCTCATCACGTTGACGCGCACCGTCTCCCACCAGTCGTCGAGCGGCAGGTCCCAGAACGGGCCGATCGGGCCCTCCACCCCCGCGTTGTCGATGAGCACGTCGATCCGGCCGAACGCGTCGACCGTTCGCCGGGCGACCGCGCCCGCAGCCCGAGGATCGGTGATGTCCGCCGGAAGCGGCAGCGCCTCGGCGCCGGCGGCCCGGATCTCGTCGGCGAGGTCCGCCAGGGCCTGTGCGGTACGGGCGGTCAGGGCCAGACGCGCCCCGTCGGCGGCGAGGGCGGCGGCGACGGCGGTGCCGAGGCCGCCGGTGGCCCCGGTGAGGAGGACGACAGGACGATCGGGGGATGTCACGGCGGTTCAGCCTTCCTCGACCGCGGTGGCGGCGGGCCCGCGCAGCGCGGCCCGGTCGAGCTTTCCGGTGGCGGAGACGGGCAGCCTCGGGACGAACTCCATGGTCCGGGGCACCTTGTGGCGGGCGAGCAGGCCGCGGCAGTGCTCGCGCAGCTCCGCGACGGGGACGGCCGGGCGGCCGCGGTGGGCGACCACGACGGCGTGCGGAGCCTCCCCGCGCTCGGGGTCGGCCCGGCCGACCACCGCCACGTCGGCGACGCCGGGGTGCTCGCGCAGCGCCGCCTCGATCTCGGCGGGGTGGACGGTGTAGCCGCGTGTGGTGATCACGTCCTTGAGGCGCCCGGTCAGCGTGACGCAGCCGTGCTCGTCCCGGACCGCCAGGTCGCCGGTACGCAGCCAGCCCCGCTCGTCGCAGACCGGCACGAGGGCGCCGGTGCCGGTGCGGTGGCCGGGGGTGACCTGCGGTCCGCGCACCCACAACTCGCCCGCCGTGCCCGGTTCCCCCGCCGTACCACCCGCACCACCACCCGCTCCCGGACCGCCCGCGCCACCCGGACCCGTACCGCCCCCACCCGGACCGGCGCCGTCAGGACCCGCGCCGTCCCTTCCCACGCCGCCCGGAGCCGTACCGCCCCCACCCGGACCGGCGCCGTCAGGACCCGCGCCGTCCCTTCCCACGCCGCTCGGACCCGTACCGCCCGCTCCCGCGCCACCCGGACCCGTACCGCCCCCACCCGGACCGGCGCCGTCAGGACCCGCGCCGTCCCTTCCCACGCCGCTCGGACCCGTACCGCCCGCTCCCGCGCCACCCGGACCCGTACCGCCCCCACCCGGACCGGAACCGTCAGGACCCGCGCCGTCCCTTCCCACGCCACTCGGACCCGTACCGCCCACTCCCGCGCCACCCGGACCCGTACCGCCCGCTCCGGTGAACACCAGGCGCGTCTCCAGGCCCGGTACCGGGGTGCCCGCGCTGCCGCGGCAGGTTCCGGGCAGCGGGTCCAGGCCGGGACCGGCCAGTTCGGTCATGCCCCAGCTCTCCAGCAGGGGCACTCCGGTGCGCTCCTCCCAGGAGCGCCGCAGCTCCGCCCGTGCCTCCTGGCCCGCCGACAGGCAGCGGCGCAGGCTGCCCCCGGAGACGGCGGGGGCGTCGGCGGTGAGCAGCCGCGCGTAGAGGGCGGGTACGCCCTCCAGGACGGTGGCCCGATGACGGGTCAGCCTGGCCACCCAGCGCTGCGGGTCGAACGCCTCGGGGACGGCGATCAGCGCGGCCCCGGCGAGCAGGGTGGCGGCGGCCACCAGGTGGCCGTAGGTGTGCGCCAACGGGATGGGCAGCGCCACCACGTCGTCGGGGGTGCGGTGCCGGAGGCGCCAGTGGCCGGTGGTGAGGTGCAGGGCGTGTTCGGTCTGCACCAGGGCCTTGGGGCGTCCGGTGGTCCCCGAGGTGTGCATCACCAGGCAGGGTGCCTCCGGCCCGCGTTCGGCGCGCGGCAGGGACGTGGCTTCGGTCGGGGTGCCGACGGCGGGCGGGACCGGACCGACCGTCCGTACCTGAGGCTGCGCCCCTGTCGGCGACAGCACGGCCACCAACTCCCGCATCTCCGGCTCTCGTTCCGGAGCGCACAGCACCACACGGGGGCGGGTGTGCTCCAGGACGCGGCCGATCTCGGCGCCGGTCAGGGCGTAGTTCAACGGGACCGCCACCATGTCCGCCTTGAGCACCGCCAGATACGCGGCCAGCCAGGAAGCGCCGTTGGGCAGCAGCAGGGCGGCACACGGCCGCTCCTCCTGCGGCGGCCGGGCAACAGGCCGGGCAAGCGGCCGGTCAGCCGACCGGGCGGCCGACCGACGCAACCTCCGGGCCAGGTCCGAGGACCAGCGGTCCAGATCGGCGTACGACCGGGTGGTGTCGTCCTCGATGACGGCGGGGCGCCCGCCGCCCGCCGCCAGGGCCGACAGCAGAGCCGCACGGAACACATTCGGCCCTGGACCCGTCTCGGCGCTCATGTCGGCTGTCCTTGCGGGAGTTGGGGAAGGCGGACGTCGGCCGGCACGACCCGCGGACTGAACAGTTCCTCGACGTGCACCAGCGGTCCGGCTGCCGCGTGCAGGGTGTACGCCTTGCAGACGCACGGGCCGCCGCCGCGCCAGCGCCGCCGCCCGACCCAGTGCACCCGCCGCTCCAGCACGACCCCGGCGTCGGCCAGGGCGAACCCCAGCGGCCGTCCCCTGTCGCCCACGACCCGGTCCACCCTCGGGTCCACGCCCATCCGCGCCACCACGACGTTGTCGGACACCAGGGCGCCGCAGGCCAGCACCAGCCCGGTGTGCCGTACCAGGCACCGCTCGGGGCCGGAGAGCCGCAACTGCTTGCGCGCCCCCGGGTCCAGTTGCTCGGCGGCGACCTCCCGCAGCGACCACACCCGGGCCCGCAGGCGCCCGTCCGAGGCCGCCTGGAGCAGCGGTGTGGTGAGACCTTCGCCGGCCAGCAGTATCCGGGTGACCGGGGAGGCGAATTGAGCCACCCGCGCGTCGAGGTCACGGGGGTACGGCGCGTGCGGGTGGGGCCTCTTCGGCGCCCGCGCAGGAGACACGACCACCTCGGCGATGAAGAGGAGAAGCGGAGCGGAAACGATCGACCACTTGACGTGATCGACAGTTCACTTTACGCGACGACCCACGCCGTCAATCGCGCCGCTGGACCATCCGGGTGAGGCCGACCACCCGACCACCCGAGCGACAGGGCGGCCGAGGACAGGGCGACAGAACAGCAGGGCGGCGCTACAGCAGCAGCGCGGCGGAGCACGCGGACGCCGGATGCGTCGCGTGCTCCGCCGCGCGGAACAGCTGATCGGCCGATCGACCGATCAGCGGATCAGACGAACCGCTGGCTCGCCGAGCCGTCGCAGTTCTGGAGCCGCAGCGGGTCCTGCGCCGACGCCAGCGTCAGGCAGAGCGTGCCCGCCAACGCGGGCCGGACGGTGCCCGCCTCGCGCGTGAACTTCTGGTTCGCGCCGCCACCGCAGTCCCAGAGCCGGACCTGGGTGCCCGCGCGGACCGCGCCCGACGGGATGTCGAGGCAGCGGTCGTGGCTCAGCTCGCTGTGCAGCGACCGGGCGCCCGCGCCGGCGCCGGTGTCGTACCACCAGCCCTGGTCACGGCCGTCGTCACAGCCGGCCCCGGTGACCTTGGAGCCGTTGCGGGTCTTCGAGCCGGTGACGTCGACACAGGTGCCGGTCCCCTCGTTCTTCAGTGGCTGAAAAACGTCGTCCCAGTTGCCCGGCTGGAGGACGGGCCGCCCCGTGCTCGCCGGGTCGGCGCAACTCGCCTCGCTCAGACCGGAGTCGTACAGCTGCGTCAGGCAGGACGCGAAGGCGCCGTGCCCGGCGGCGTTCGGGTGGAAGGACTGCCGGACCGAGTTCTCGCTCGGCGGGAAGGGGTTGGTGACGTCGACGAACAGGCCCCGGGCCCAGTCGTCGTCCTGGCAGACCTCGTGGCCGTGGAAGAGCCGCGAGTTGTCCAGGTACACCGCGCCCGCGTTCCGCGCGGCCTTCCGCATGCCGCTCTGGAAGGCGGGGACGGCGCCGTCACGGGCCCAGGCGGCGTCCTCGTCGTGCACCGTGCAGCCGCCGGGGATCTTTCCCCAGTAGCCGGGATTGTCGCCCTGGTCGGGGCTGAGCGGGCCCGGGTAGCCCATCACGACGAGCTTGTAGTCGCCGTCGGCGTACCCCGCGTCGCGCATGACGCCCCGCAGGTCGCCGACGGTCGACTCGACCTTGGGGACGAGCCCGTCGATCCGCGCCTGCCAGCCCGCCCGGTACTTGTCGACGCACGGCCCCTGGAGGGTGAACCAGCGCAGTACGCAGTCGGTCATCACCGGACCGAACCGGAGGTCGTCGTTGGCGCCGGCCACGAGCAGCACCATCTTGATCCGGGTGTTGCGCGCCTTGATGGCGAGGTTGTCGCTCTGCACGAGTTCGTCGGCGTACTGCGCGGTGCCGCCGACCCGGATGTTGACGGACGAGGCACCGGAACAGGAGACGTTGTACGTGACGTCGGCCGCGATCCCGGTGCGGTGGATCGCGGCGTCGGGCGATCGGTGACACCAGTTGTCGGGCCCGTCCGTGCCCGGCTCGTAGGTGCCGACACCCTCGCCCGATATCTGGCTGTCGCCGAGCGAGACGAGCCCGCTCCTGCGCTGGTCGACCGGGCGCTCGGCGGGGTCGCCGTACAGCTCGGTGGCCTCGGCCGCGCGGATCGCCTCCAGGGCGGGCGGCAGCGGGGTCGCCGCGCGGACGGCGGCGGGCGCGCCCGCGGGGGCTGACGCCTGGGCCGCGGGGGTAAGTGCGACAAGTCCGCCGACGACGGTCGCGAACGCGGCGAGCGTGGCGGCGGTACTTCGGAACGTGGCTCTCGTACGGTGCATGGCCTCCCCGATCTCAGTGTTACCAGAGGTTTTTACTGGCGGGTAAGGGACTTGGGAACACTTCGAACAAGACAATTGCTCACCTTCATCGGAGGGACGACGACGATGACGAACGAGACGGACTACCGCACCGAGCACGACTCCATGGGCGAGATCCAGGTCCCGGCGCACGCCAAGTGGCGCGCCCAGACCCAGCGCGCGGTGGAGAACTTCCCCATCTCGGGCCGGCCCATCGAACGGGCCCACATCGAGGCCCTGGCCCGTATCAAGGCCGCCGCCGCCACCGTCAACGCCGAACTCGGCGTGCTCGACCGGGACATCGCCGAGGCGGTGCGGAGCGCGGCGGACGAGGTCGCCGAGGGCCAATGGGACGACCACTTCCCCGTGGACGTCTTCCAGACGGGCTCGGGCACCTCGTCCCACATGAACGCCAACGAGGTCATCGCGACCCTCGCCACCGAGCGGCTGGGCCGCGAGGTGCATCCGAACGACCACGTCAACGCGTCACAGAGCTCGAACGACGTATTTCCCTCCAGCATCCACATCGCCGCGACGGCCGCCGTCACCGCCGATCTGATCCCGGCGCTGGACCGGCTCGCCGGCGCGCTGGAGCGCAAGGCCGAGGAGTTCGCGGACGTCGTGAAGTCGGGCCGTACGCATCTGATGGACGCCACGCCCGTCACCCTGGGCCAGGAGTTCGGCGGCTACGCGGCGGCCGTGCGCTACGGCGTCGAGCGGCTGCGCGGCGCCCTGCCCCGGCTGGCCGAACTGCCGCTGGGCGGTACGGCGGTGGGCACCGGCATCAACACCCCGCCGGGCTTCGCCGCCGCCGTGATCGCCGAGGTGGCGCGTACGACGGGGCTGCCGCTGACCGAGGCCCGGAACCACTTCGAGGCGCAGGGCGCGCGCGACGGGCTGGTCGAGACCTCGGGCCAGCTCCGTACGGTCGCCGTCTCGCTCACGAAGATCTGCAACGACCTGCGCTGGATGGCGTCGGGCCCGCGCACCGGGCTCGCCGAGATCAATCTGCCCGATCTCCAGCCCGGATCGTCGATCATGCCGGGGAAGGTCAATCCGGTCGTCCCGGAGGCCGTCCTGATGGTCGCCGCCCAGGTGACGGGCAACGACACGACCGTCGCCACGGCGGGCGCGGCGGGCAACTTCGAGCTGAACGTGATGCTGCCGGTGATCGCCCGCAACGTCCTGGAGTCCGTCCGGCTGCTCGCCAACGTCTCCCGGCTGCTGGCGGACCGCACGGTCGACGGCATCACGGCGAACGTGGAGCGGGCCCGCGAGTACGCGGAGTCGTCCCCGTCCGTCGTCACCCCGCTCAACCGCTACCTCGGTTACGAGGAGGCCGCCCGGGTCGCCAAGCGGTCGCTGGCCGAGCGGCGCACGATCCGCGAGGTCGTGCTGGACGGCGGCTACGTGGAGCGCGGCGTTCTCACGGTGGCGCAACTGGACGAGGCGCTGGACGTCCTGCGGATGACCCGGCCCGATCCGCACGACAGGCCCTAGGATCTGCGCATGACAGGAGCGGACGGCATTCGACACTGGGCCCCGGGCGAGCGGATTCTCTGGCGCTACCGGGACAACGGCTCGGCCCATGTGCACATCTGCCGCCCCGTGACCGTCGTGCGGGACACCGAGGACCTGCTGGCGGTCTGGATGGCGCCGGGCACCGAGTGCGTCAAGCCGGTGCTCGCCGATGGCACTCCCGTGCACCACGAACCTCTCGCCACCCGCTACACGGCCCCGCGCACCACGGCGCGCGCCCACTGGACGGGCACGGGTGTGCTGAAGCTGGCCAGGCGCGACGAGCCCTGGTCGGTGTGGCTGTTCTGGGAACCGGGCTGGGAGTTCCGCAGCTGGTACGTGAATCTGGAGGAGCCCCGGCTGCGCTGGTCGGGCGGCATCGACTCCGAGGACCACTTCCTCGACATCTCCGTCTACCCGGACCGCAGCTGGCTCTGGCGGGACGAGGACGAGTTCGCCGAGGCCCAGCGGGCCGGGCTGCTGGACGCGGGCAAGGCGCTGCGGGTCCGGGAGGCCGGGGCGGCGGCGGTCGAGATGATCAAGGCGTGGGGTGCGCCGTTCTCCGAGGGCTGGGAGAACTGGCGGCCCGATCCGGGGTGGCCGGTGCCGGAGTTACCGGAGGGCTGGGACCGGGAGCCCGAACCGGCAAAGGTCCGGACCAGATGAGCCAAAAGGGCAGGTACGGCGGATGTCCCCGGTGATCGCCTTGGTGATCGCCGGGACGGGTCAGCCGACGCCGTGAGACCCTTGAAGCGCCCCTGGGGGTCAACCGTAGGATCGTCGTCCGCGAGGTCCTGTGCGGACCAACGCGGGGGCACTCCGGCGGAGCTGACTTAAAGTCATGACCACCGGACCTTCGAGCCGTACGACGTACGACGCACGCGAGAATGGTTCGCACGACGAACGAGCCGCGGCAGGCAGCAGACAGCCGCGGATGGGCCGCTGGACACCGACCGAGGGGGTGGAGCCGTGCAGGACGCCTGCCGCCCTGACGTCCACGCCCCGGGGCCGTGTCCCTCGCACCCCGCCCGGCGCGCGACGCCCGGCACACACGCCCCCGTGCCCCCGCGCGGTCGCGGAGGAAACCACCGTGGCGTCGCCGGAGCCGGACGGGTGAGCCTCGTACGGGACTCCGCTTCCGCCGCGCTGTCCTCGCGCGCCGGCCAGGCACCGGCCGCCCCCCGGGCGGACGGTGGCGCGGGCCGCACACGGCCCGGCGTTCCGGCGGGTGTCCGGCGCGCGGTCCCGGCGGCCTCCGTACCCGGTGCGCCGGGCGCGCCTCGCATACCCGGCGCGACCGCCGTGCCACGCGCGCCCCGGCCGCCCGGCGCACCCCGTGTGCCCGGCGCGCCCGGCGGCGCGGGCTCCCGCGGGCTCAGACCCGGGGCGCCCAGGAGCAGGGTGGCATCGCCAGTCGAAACGGTTGTCTCGCACCACCGGCCCGGACGGACGGAATCCCACGCGTGACGGAGCATCCCACCTCCCATGAAGGCCGGCAGCCCGTGGCTGCCCGGTCCCAGGAACGCACCCGGCCGCGGCAGGAGGCCACCGCCGCCGCCGTACCGCAGCCGTCGGCACCACCGGTGCCCTCGCCCGCGACGGTCCCGGTCGCGCCCCCGCAGGACGCGGTCGGCATCGCGCGGCGCGAGGGCGACCGGCTGCGCTTCGTGGGCGCCGCCACCCGCCGTATCGCGCGGGGCATCGACCTGGACGAGATCGTCCTCGGCCTGTGCCGGGCGACCGTCCCGACCTTCTCCGACGCGATCCTCGTCTATCTGCGCGACCCGCTGCCCGTCGGCGACGAGCGCCCGGTCGCGCCCTTCGTACTGAGGCTGCGCCGTACGGACCGGCTGCGGCTGACCGACGACGACGGCGACACCACCGGCACGGCCGGTACGGGCATCCAGATGCCGGAGTCCGAGGCGGGCCGGGTCGCGGTCCTCGACCCGCAGACCGATGTGATGCCCGCCGCGCAGCTGTGCGAGGTGCCGCCCGGCGGCGCGCTCTCCGAGGTGCTGCGCGGGGTCCGGCCGGTCTTCGGCGACTCCGCCGCCGCCCGCGCGGCCCTGCCCGAGCTGCTCGGCGAGGAGATGGCCGTCCCCGGTGGCCGGCGCGCGATCCTTGCCCCGCTGCGCGGCCGGCGGCGCGTCATCGGCGCCGCCGTCTTCCTGCGCGGACCCGAGCGTCCCGCCTTCGAGGCGAACGACCTGCTGGTGGCCGCGCAGCTCGCGACCCACACCGCGCTCGGCATCGACAAGGCGGTGCTCTACGGCCGCGAGGCGTACATCGCCGACGAACTCCAGCGCACCATGCTCCCGGAGGGGCTGCCGCAGCCCACGGGCGTCCGGCTCGCCTCCCGTTATCTGCCCGCCGCCGAGACCGCGCGGGTCGGCGGCGACTGGTACGACGCGATCCCGCTGCCCGGCAGCCGGGTCGCCCTGGTCGTCGGCGACGTCATGGGCCACTCCATGACCTCGGCCGCCATCATGGGCCAGCTGCGAACGACCGCCCAGACCCTCGCCGGTCTCGACCTGCCGCCGCAGGAGGTCCTGCACCATCTCGACGAGCAGGCGCAGCGGCTGGGCACCGACCGGATGGCGACGTGCCTCTACGCGGTGTACGACCCGGTCTCGCACCGCATCACCATCGCCAACGCCGGTCACCCGCCGCCCATACTGCTCCATCTGGGCGGCCGGGCCGAGGTGCTGCGGGTGCCGCCCGGCGCCCCGATCGGCGTCGGCGGGGTGGACTTCGAGGCCGTCGAGCTGGACGCGCCCGCCGGGGCCACGCTGCTCCTCTACACGGACGGGCTCGTGGAGTCGCGGCTGCGTGACGTCTGGACGGGCATCGAGCAGCTGCGGGAGCGGCTCGCCGCGACGGCCCAGCTCACCGGACCGGACCACTCGCCTCCTTTGGAGGCGCTCTGCGACGACGTGCTGGACGTGCTGGGGCCCGGTGACCGGGACGACGACATCGCCCTGCTGGCGGCCCGCTTCGACGGGATCGCGCCGAGCGACGTCGCCTACTGGTTCCTGGAGCCGGAGGACGCGGCGCCCGGCCGGGCCCGGCGGCTCGCTCGCAAGGCGCTCTCGCGCTGGGGCATGGACGAGCTGAGCGATTCTGTCGAGCTGCTGATCAGCGAGGTCGTGACCAACGCCGTGCGGTACGCGGAGCGGCCCGTCACGCTGCGGCTGCTGCGGACCGACGTCCTGCGCTGCGAGGTCGGCGACGACTCGCCGCAGCTGCCGCGTCAGCGCCGGGCCCGGGACACGGACGAGGGCGGCCGGGGGCTGTTCCTGGTCAACCGGCTGGCCAGGCGCTGGGGAGCGACCCGGCTGTCCACCGGCAAGATCGTCTGGTTCGAGATCTCGACCCGCCCGTAGCCGGAGCCGGGAGGCCGGGCGCGTACCCGCGCCCTCCCGGCCACATGTTGCCGACGATGTGTCCGCGGGTTTGACTGGGGCAGGCGGTCGTCACGACCGCCTTCGTCCCGTGGTGCGTGATTCCGGCCGCGGGACCCCCCTATCGAACGGGAGGACGCTCGTGACCGAGTCGACGCCCAAGGCTCCGTACACGACCACCAACGCCGGCATCCCGGTGGAGAGCGACGAGAATTCCCTCTCCGTCGGGCCCGACGGTCCGATTCTGCTCCAGGACCACTACCTCATCGAGAAGATGGCCCAGTTCAACCGCGAACGGGTCCCCGAGCGGGTGGTCCATGCCAAGGGCTCGGGCGCGTACGGCGTCTTCGAAGTGACCCACGATGTCAGCCAGTTCACCAAGGCCGACCTCTTCCAGCCGGGCAAGCGCACCGAGACGCTGGCCCGTTTCTCCACGGTCGCCGGTGAGTTCGGCTCCCCCGACACCTGGCGCGACCCGCGCGGCTTCGCCCTGAAGTTCTATACGGAACAGGGCAATTACGACCTGGTGGGCAACAACACGCCGGTCTTCTTCGTCCGCGACACGATCAAGTTCCAGGACTTCATCCGCTCGCAGAAGCGTCATCCGGCCACCGGCCTGCGGAGCAACGACATGCAGTGGGACTTCTGGACCCTGTCGCCGGAGTCCGCGCACCAGGTGACGTGGCTGATGGGCGACCGGGGCATCCCCAAGTCCTTCCGCCACATGAACGGCTACGGCTCGCACACCTTCATGTGGGTCAACGCCGGGGGCGAACGCTTCTGGGTGAAATACCACTTCAAGACCGACCAGGGCATCGACTTCCTCACCCAGGCGGACGCCGACGAACTGGCCGGTTCGGACGCGGACCACCACCGCCGGGACCTGTACGAGTCGATCGCCTCGGGCAACGCGCCGTCCTGGAGCCTGAAGGTCCAGATCATGCCGTTCGAGGACGCGGCCGACTACCGCTTCAACCCGTTCGACCTGACGAAGGTGTGGCCGCACGGCGACTATCCGCTGATCGATGTCGGCCGGCTGACGCTCGACCGGAACCCGGACAATTTCTTCGTCCACATCGAGCAGGCCGCCTTCGAGCCGTCGAACATGGTGCCGGGCATCGGCCCCTCGCCGGACAAGATGCTGCTGGGCCGTCTCTTCTCGTACCCGGACACCCACCGGTACCGGATCGGCCCGAACTACGCGCAGCTGCCGCCCAACCGGCCGCACTCGCCGGTCAACTCGTACGCCAAGGACGGCCCGATGCGGTACGTCCCGTCGAACGCGGCGATGCCGTACGCCCCGAACTCCTACGGCGGCCCGGCCGCCGACACGGAGCGCTTCGGCGACCCGGCGGGCTGGGCCGCAGCGGGCGAGATGGTGCGCGAGGCGTACACGAAGCGGCGCGAGGACGACGACTGGGGCCAGGCGGGCACCCAGGTCCGTACGGTGCTGGACGACGCGCAGCGCGACCGGCTGGTGTCGAACGTGTCGGGTCATCTGCTCCAGGGCGTGAGCCGGCCGGTCCTCGACCGGGCGTTCCAGTACTGGCGCAGCATCGACAAGACGATCGGCGACCGGATCGCCGCGAAGGTCAACGGCGGCTGAGCGCGCCGGGACCCGTACGCGCAACGGCCGCCCGGAGGAACCGGGCGGCCGTTCCGCGTGCCTGACGGGCAGGGCCTACGGCGACCAGGGGCTGAAGCCCGGTGGCCGGTCGTCGCCACCGCCTCCCCCGTCGTCGCCGCCTCCGCCCCCGGAGCCGGTACCGCCGTTGTCGGCACCGCCGTCGGTGCCGCCGGTGTCACCGCCGCCTCCGGAGTCGGCGCCCGGCTCGGGCGGCGGGGCGGGCGGCTCGCTGGACGGCGGGGGCTCGGAGACCGGCGGGTCGCTCGGGGAGCCGCCCGGGTCCGGTTCGCCGGGCGGCGGGCTCGACTCCTCGTCCTCCGGGGGCTTCTGGGAGGGCGTGGGCGGCGGGGGCGGCGGGGTGTAGGTGTCCTCGGCGACCTGGAGGTCGAACGAGGCGTCGGAGCCGCCGCCGAGCGCGTCCAGCGTGTAGTCGGCCCAGATACGGGCGGGGAACCCGCCACCGTTGGCGCGGCCGGAGTTGGCCGTCCCGGTGAGGGTGACCTGACCGCCGCCCTCCTTGGTCGACTCGCCGAACAGGGCGACCACGGTGGTCAGTTCGGGCGTGTAGCCGGCGAACCACGCCGACTTGTTGTCCTCCGAGGTACCGGTCTTGGCCGCCGCCTCGTACGCGTCCGTACTGGCCTCGTGCGCCGTACCGTTCTTCACCACGCCGGTGAGCGCCGAGGTCACGGTGTCGGCGGTCTCGCGGCTGACCGCCTGCTTCCCGATCCGCTCGGGCAGGTCGACCGTACGGTCCTTGTGCCGGGCGGACTTCAGGATCGACGGCGTGACCTTCTCGCCGTGGTTGTCGAGCGTCGCGTACACGCCCGCCATGTCCCAGGTGGACGCCTCCATCGTGCCGAGCGTGATCGCGGGCCGCTCGGGGAAGTTCTTGTCCCGCATGCCCAGGTCCAGCGCGGTCTTCTTCACCTTCGCCGGGCCGACGTCCACGACCAGCTGCGCGAAGACCGAGTTGACCGAGTTGTTGGCCGCCTGCTGGACGGTGATGTCGCCGTAGTCCCGGTCGTCCTCGTTCTGCGGCTTGAAGGGCGTGTCGCTGCCGACGACCGGCCGCCTGCTCGTCCCGTCGTAGATCGTCCGGAGCCCGATCGGGTCGCCGTCCTGGGTCTTCGACCCGTTCTCCAGCGCGGAGGCGAGCACGACCGGCTTGAAGGTGGAGGCGGGCTGGTAGTCGGTGCGCGTCGCGTTGTTGATCCAGTGCTCGGTGGCGCCGACCCCGCCGTAGAGCGC
Source organism: Streptomyces sp. NBC_01498 (assembly GCF_036327775.1). Taxonomy (NCBI): domain Bacteria; kingdom Bacillati; phylum Actinomycetota; class Actinomycetes; order Kitasatosporales; family Streptomycetaceae; genus Streptomyces; species Streptomyces sp. NBC_01498. Next base: position 2,391,179 of record NZ_CP109598.1, read on the forward strand.
GACGACCGCGCCGGTCTTGGGGTTCACCGAGGTGGCGCCCGCCTGCACGGTCGCGTCGACCTTGTTCTTCTCGCGGTTCAGCTTGGACTCCAGCTGCTTGTCGACGGCCTCGACCAGTTCCTTCTGGTGCTTCCTGTCGACGCTGAGCGTGATCGTCCAGCCGCCGGCGTCGATGGCGGCCTTGTCGACGCCCTGCCGCTCCAGCTCGCTGTTGGCGGCCTCGACGAGATACCCGGCCTGGCCCTCGGCGCCCGGCGCGGGCTTGGGCTTCCCCGGTACCGGGAACTTCATCCCGGTGCGCTCCGAGGCGGCCAGCCAGCTCTGCCCGACCATGTTGTCCAGGACGTAGTTCCAGCGCGCGGTGACGAGCCGCTTGCCGGTCGGCGTGGCCTGCGCCCAGTCGTACTGGTTGGGGGCCTGGAGGAGCGCCGCGAGATACGCGCCCTGCGCGACGTTCAGCTTCGCGGCGTCGACGCCGTAGTACGCCTGGGCCGCCGCCTGGATGCCGTACGCGCCCCGCCCGTAGTAGCTGGTGTTCAGATAGCCGGCGAGGATCTCGTTCTTGTCCATCCGCTGGTCGACCTTGAGCGAGATCACCAGTTCCTTGAGCTTGCGGGTGACCGTCTGGTCCTGGCTCAGGTAGTAGTTCTTCACGTACTGCTGCGTGATGGTCGAGCCGCCCTGCTTGCCCTTGCCCGAGACGGTGTTCATCAGGCCGCGGGCGGTGCCCTTGAAGTCGACGCCGGAGTCCCGGTAGAAGGTCTTGTTCTCGGCGGCGACGAAGGCCCGCTGGACGTCCCTGGGGACCTTCTCCAGGCCGACGATCTCGCGGTTGATCTCGCCGGTCCGCGCCAGGACCGTGCCGTCGGCGTACTTGTAGACGTTGCTCTGCATCTCGGCCTGCGCGTTGGCCGTCGGCACCGGGACCAGGAAATAGATCACCACGAACGCGCCCATGCCGAGCAGGCACAGCCCCAGGAACGTACCGAGCAGCTTCTTCAGCGTGAAGAAGCCGCGTATGCCCCCGGTCTGCCTCTTCGCCCGGCGCGCTCCACGCCGCCGGGCCCCTCGCGCTTCCGCTCGGCCCATCGCTCCGCCGCTCCGCTCTCCGGTCTGGGGTTCGTCCCGCCGGACCGCGTCCATGTGTCTCAGTTGCCGGATTCACCGGAATCACCGGAATCAGCTCAGAAAGCTAACACCGTCCCCTGTGACAAACAGCCCCGATCTGGTCGTATCCGACGTGACAATCAGCACCTGTCTCACCGGAACCGACTCATGAGAGGGGCGGAGGGTTGCGAAACGCGTTAATGTGTAATCACAATGATAGCGGCGCCGAGTGGCGCCGCCGTACGACGAACGGGGACCCCTCATGTCCAGGACCAGCACTCCACTCGTGGACGACCTGCCCGAGATGCCGCCGCCGCGGGTCCGGGAGTTCCAGGCCCGCAGCATCGGCGGCGGTCTCGCGCTGCTGCTCGGACTCGTCGGCCTGATCGGCGGGGTCGCCCTCGTCGTGACCGGCGCGACCCTCGGCTCGACCGCCGCGAAGGTGGCGCTGATCGTGCTGGGCGTGCTGCTCGCGATCGCCGCGACCTTCGCCATGTGCGGGCTGAACATGGTGGCGCCGGGCGAGGCCCGCGTCGTCCAGCTCTTCGGCCGCTACCGGGGCACGATCCGGACCGACGGGCTGCGCTGGGTGAACCCGCTCACCTCGCGCGCCAAGATCTCGACCCGGGTACGGAACCACGAGACCGCCGTCCTCAAGGTCAACGACGCCTACGGCAACCCGATCGAACTGGCCGCCGTCGTCGTCTGGCGGGTCGAGGACACCGCGCAGGCGCTGTTCGAGGTGGACGACTTCCTGGAGTTCGTCTCCACCCAGACCGAGGCCGCCGTCCGGCACATCGCCATCGAGTACCCGTACGACGCCCACGACGAGGACGGGCTCTCCCTGCGCGGCAACGCCGAGGAGATCACCGAGAAGCTCGCCGTCGAACTGCACGCCCGGGTCGAGGCGGCCGGTGTGCACATCATCGAGTCACGCTTCACCCACCTCGCGTACGCTCCGGAGATCGCCTCGGCGATGCTCCAGCGCCAGCAGGCGGGCGCGGTCGTGGCGGCCCGCCGGCTGATCGTGGACGGCGCCGTCGGCATGGTCGAGGCGGCACTGACCCGGCTCACCGAGCAGGACATCGTCGAACTGGACTCCGAGCGGAAGGCGGCGATGGTCAGCAACCTGCTGGTCGTACTCTGCGGCGACCGGGCGGCCCAGCCGGTCGTGAACACGGGCACCCTCTACCAGTGACGGAACGGAAGCAGGTCCTCCTGCGCCTGGACCCGGCGGTGTACGACGCCCTGGCACGCTGGGCGTCCGACGAACTGCGCAGCGCCAACGCGCAGATCGAGTTCCTGCTCCGCCGGGCCCTGGCGGAGGCGGGCCGGCTCCCGGGCGACGCGCGGCCGATCCCGCGCCGGGGCCGCCCGCCGAAGGCGGCGCGGCCGGCGGACGCCCCGGAGCGGGCCGATCCCGGGAACGGTCCCGGCACCGGTGTCCGCGACACCCCCGGCACACCTGACACAACCCACGGACCCCGGCCGGACCGACCCGAGCCGACCTGAACCGATCCGGCCCGGCCGACACCCCCTCAAGGAGAGATTCCGATGTCACTCGACGCACTGAAGGCCGCACTGCCCGAGTACGCGCGGGACCTGCGCCGCAATCTCGACGCGGTGACCGAACAGGACGGGCTCTCCGAACAGCGGCTCTGGGGCACGCTCCTGGCCTGCGCGATCGCCGCCCGCTCCGCACGCGTGCTGCGCGAGGTCGCGCCCGAGGCCGGGGCCCGCCTCTCCGCCGACGCGTTCACGGCGGCGAAGTCGGCCGCCGCCCTGATGGCGGTGAGCAACGTGTTCCACCGGACCCGGCATCTGCTCTCGGACCCCGCGTACGGCGAACTCCGCACGGGTCTGCGGATGACGGCCCGCGCCCATCCCGACGTCCCGAAGGCCGACGTCGAGTTCTGGTCGTTCGCGGTGTCTGCGGTCAACGCCTGCGGTCTCTGCCTCGACGCGCACGAACGGGTGCTCAGCGGACTGGGGGTGGAGCGCGCGACCGTCCAGGAAGCCATCAAGATCGCGGCCGTGATCGAGGCCGTGGGGACGACGCTCGACGCCGAGGCCGTGATGAACGGTTCCGGCGGCGCCTGAGACCACCACCGCCGACGGCGGGGCCGCGCTCACCGTGCGTTCTTCAGCCGCTCCATCAGCGCCAGCATGTCCTCGACCAGCACGGGTTCCAGCCTGCCGAAATGCAGCAGCGCCTGCTGGTCGAGGTCGAGACCACTGCCCGCCCCGTTCCCGTCGTCGCCCTTGCCGTCCTCGTCGTCGTCATACGTGACGACCTGGCCCACGGTGAGCGAGAACACCGCCTGTCCGTCGAGGACCCACAGCACGGGGATGTCGTCACCGGGCCGGCCCACCAGATACGCGCGCTCCCCCACCCCGTTGACGAGCTTCAGGGTCTGCTCCCCCGCCCCCTGGTCGGCCGGGTGGATCAGGGACGCGTCGAACTGCGGTCCCGGATCGGTCTTCTTGTGCAGGGAGTACGTGATCTCGGCGTACGCCCCCACGCTCGGCCCCCGGTGGCCCTTCGGCTCCCAGGGCCGCTGCGGCACCAGGTTGACCGTGCAGACGGCCTGGTCGAGCGTGACGTCCTCGTCCGTCGCCGCGAAGGGGTCCCGCTTCGCGCCGATGCGGGAGGTCAGCGCCGGGAGTTCGGCGTCGACACACAGATTGCGGCTGACCCCGTATCCCTGGAAATCCGGTCCCGCCCGGTTGTACGCCCACAGGCCGCCCGCCCACCCGGCGGACGCGAGCAGCACCCCGGCCAGCCCCCACACCCAGGGGCTGCGGCGCAGGGACACCCCTCCGACCAGGGAACTCCCCTCGAAGTCCACCGTCTCGGGCTCGTGGTCGAGTCCCTGGCCGAGTACCGGACCGGGCCCGTGGCCGTCGCCCCGTCTCGGAGCCGGGACCGCTGCCGGGAGCTCGCCCTCCAGTTCCGGTTCGGAGATCATTCCTTGCCGCTTCGGGGTTCGGCGGGCGGTATGCCGGAGCCGGAGGTGTCCTGGCCGGCGTCGGACACGTCGGGCGCCTCCGGAGCGGGCGGGACCGGCGGCGCCGGGGGTGCGGCGGGCGGGCTCGGCGCCGGGATCGGCGCGGCAGGCGCGGGCGCGGGGACGGGCGCCGTCGTACCGTGCGGCACCGGCCCGTCCCGCCGCGTCAGGTCCTGGCTGTACGCGCGCAGATAACCGACCACGGTGTTGGTGACGGCGACCAGCGGCACCGCCACCACCGCCCCGCCGATCCCGGCGACCAGGCCGCCGGTCGCCACCGCCAGCACCACGGCCAGCGGATGCACCCGCACCGCGCGGCCGAGGATGAACGGCTGGAGGATGTGGCCCTCGATCTGCTGCACGGCCAGGACGACGACCAGCACCATCAGCGCCGTGAACACGCCCTCGGTGACCAGCGCGACGACCACGGCGAGCGCGCCCGAGATCACCGCGCCGACCAGCGGGATGAACGCGCCGAGGAAGATGAAGACGGCGAGCGGCACCGCCAGCGGCACATCGAGGAAGTAGATCCCGAGGCCGATGAAGACCGCGTCGATCAGCGCCACGATCAACGTGCCGCGTACGTACGCCGTCAGGGTGCGCCAGGCGCGCGGCCCCGCCCCGGCGAGTCCCGGACGGGCGGCGGCGGGCGCCAGCTTGAGCGACCACTCCCAGATCCGCCGGCCGTCGTAGAGCAGGAAGAGGGTGGAGAAGACCGCGAGCAGGACGCCGGTCAGCAACTCGACCACCACGGTGACACCTTGGATACCGGCGGAGGTGATCTCCTCGGTGTTGGTGCCGACCGCGTCGCTGAGGCTCTTCGCGAGATCGTTGATCTGCTGCTCGGTGACATGGAACGGGCCGTTGAGCAGCCAGCGTTTGAGTTCGTCGATGCCGTCGGTGACGCGGGCGGAGAGGACGTCGATGTTCTCCACGACCTGCCAGACCACGAACCAGCCGATGAGGCCCATGACGACGAAGCCGGCGACGGCCGTCAGTGCGGTGGCCAGTCCGCGCGGCAGTCCCCACGACCGCAGCCGGGCGACGGTGGGCTGGAGGAGCGCGGTGACGAGGAGCGCGCCGACGAAGGCCAGCACCACGAGTTCGACGGCGCTGATGATCTTCATCAGCACCCAGATCATGGCGGCCAGTACGAGCAGCCGCCAGGCGGCCTCGGCGGCGACCCGCATGCCCCAGGGAATGGCGGCGGTCGGCTCCGGTTTGGCCGCGACGGTGGGCGCGTAGTCCGGCGGGGCCGGCACGCTGTCCCGTACGGCACCGCCCACCGGCGCGTCGTCCGCCGTGGCCTCGGCCCGGCGCTCCCCCAACCTCTCGCCGAGCTGTGTCAGTTCGGCTCCGACCCGGCCCAGCCACCCCGGCAGTTTCGACATACTGATCCTTCTTCCCCGGAGTCGTGCATCTGACCGTACACGCGTGAAGCCCCTCACCGTAGGACGGAGAGGGGCTTCCCGGGGTTGAGCGGAGCAGCGTGGCGAACCGGGCCGGTCAGGTCCGGGGCCGGCCTAGTACCAGTTGTTGGCCTGCCAGAACTCCCAGGCACCGCACGGGCTCTGGTAGCGGTTGTCCATGTAGCTCAGGCCCCACTTGATCTGGGTGGCCGGGTTGGTGCGCCAGTCGGAGCCCGCGGACGACATCTTGGAGGCGGGCAGCGCCTGCATGAGTCCGTACGCCCCCGAGGAGGGGTTCTCGGCCTGGTAGTTCCAGGTGGACTCGTGGTTCACGATATTGCTGAAGCACTGGAACTGGTCGGCGGGGACCATCTGCCGGGCCATCGCCTGTACGTCGGCGACGGAGTACGAGCTCTGCACCGCGAACGAGGCCGACTCGCGCGTCTCCGAGCGGCTGGCGCGCTCCTCGGCCAGCTTCGCGTCGCGCTCCTTCTCCGCCTTGTCCTCGGCGGCTTCCTTCTTCGCCTTGGCGTCCTTGGCGGCCTGAATACGAGCCGATTCCTCGGCGGACTTCTTCGCCGCGGCGTCGGCGGCGCTGGCCTGCACGTCGGCCTGCTGCGTCAGAGACGCGGTCTGGACCTGGGCGTGCTGACCCGCGGGGATGTCTGCGAGGAGTGTCGTGTCAGCTGCGATCGCCTCGAAATTGTCGTCCGAGGTCTGGGGGGTGCCCGAAGCCACACCCACGACTGCGCCGACGGTGGTGACCGCTGTAGCTGATGCCACGGCGAATCCCCGGACCGAGATCCGGCTCACACGGTTTTCCTTCCAGCAGCGTCCGCGTACGTGACCTCGCGGATGCAATCGTGCCCCTGACACTGGTCTCCGTACCGCATGTCACGGGAGACACGGACCCGTCGGCAACTCCCTTGACGGGAGTAGCCGGATGAAGCACGGGCGGCATACGACGTCGACTGTGGAGTTGTGGTGGTGCGGCATCCCTGAATGATGCGTGGGGTGTCGTATGCGGGGCCTGACGGAAGCAAGACTCTGCCGGACGCCGACGCCGCAAGGCAATTCTTCGTTGCGTGGGATAGCTCACACCCCGTTTGCCACATCAGTTTCACGGAAATGGCGGCGCGGCACGGCGCCGCCCGGCTAGGCTCCTTGGGCCTCTCCGGGCGGCGCCAACCACCGCATTCAGGGGGAGAACTAACCTTCCTCCAGCATTTCGGTCACGAGCGCGGCGATCGGCGAGCGCTCGGAGCGGTTGAGGGTGACATGCGCGAACAGCGGATGCCCCTTGAGTTTCTCGACCACGGCGACCACTCCGTCGTACCGGCCCACCCGCAGGTTGTCGCGCTGCGCCACGTCGTGGGTCAGCACCACACGGGAGTTGGCCCCGATCCTGGACAGCACGGTCAGCAGGACGTTCCGCTCCAGTGACTGGGCCTCGTCCACGATGACGAACGCGTCGTGCAGCGACCGTCCCCGGATGTGCGTCAGCGGCAGCACTTCGAGCATGCCGCGCCCCAGCACCTCCTCGATGACCTCACGGCCGGCGACGGCCGACAGGGTGTCGAAGACCGCCTGCGCCCACGGGCTCATCTTCTCGGCCTCGGTGCCCGGCAGATAGCCCAGCTCCTGCCCGCCGACCGCGTACAGCGGCCGGAAGACCATCACCTTCTTGTGCTGGCGTCGCTCCAGCACCGCCTCCAGTCCCGCACACAGCGCCAGTGCCGACTTGCCGGTGCCCGCCCGGCCGCCCATCGAGATGATGCCGATCTCCGGGTCGAGGAGCAGGTCGAGCGCGATGCGCTGCTCGGCGCTGCGGCCGTGGATGCCGAAGGCCTCCCGGTCGCCCCGCACCAGCCGGACATTGCCCTCGGGCGTGATCCGGCCGAGGGCCTTGCCCCGGTCGGACTGGAGGACGAGCCCGGTGTGCACCGGCAGGTCGCTCAGCTCCGGCACGTACAGCGTCTCCTCGGAGAAGAGGAGATCGACCTGTTCGGCCGAGAGCGCCATCTCGCTCATTCCGGTCCAGCCGGAATCGGTGATGGCGAGCTCGGCGCGGTACTCCTCGGCGAGGAGACCGACCGACGACGCCTTGATGCGCAGCGGCAGGTCCTTGGAGACGACGGTGACGTCGTACCCCTCGGCCTGGAGATTGCGCGCCACCGCGAGGATCCGCGAGTCGTTGTCCCCCAGTCGGAAGCCGGCGGGAAGGACACCGGGATCGGAGTGGTTGAGCTCGACGCGCAGCGATCCGCCCAGGTCGCCCAGCGGAATGGGGGCGTCGAGGCGGCCGTACCGGACGCGGAAGTCGTCGAGCAGGCGCAGGGCCTGCCGGGCGAAGTATCCGAGCTCCGGATGGTGCCTCTTGGCCTCCAGCTCCGTGATCACCACGATCGGCAGCACGACTTCGTGCTCGTCGAAGCGAAGCATGGCGTTGGGATCGGCCAGCAGGACGCTGGTGTCGAGAACATAGGTGCGCCTGTCGGGCATGCGGCGCTTTGTGCTTGTCACCACGGAAGGACATACCCCCTCGGACGAGGTCGGGATGCGACGGCGTCACGGGCTGTGGTCGCCCGCCTGGCGGCGGACGGCGGACCGGACTCGGGCCCAAGTGCGCGGGCCGAGGACCGGCCCTCCACGGCGCCCGTACGCGTCACCGTACGTTCGACCTGGTGCAAAGGGCCTCCCGGGCGGACGGCTGGGCCGACCGCTGAGATTCGACGCCCGCCGTCATCGCTGACGGTTCTGCTCGGACGTCGACCTGGAGGAGATATTCCCTCGAACGCCCGCCGCCATGCCACGGCATATGACGGACAGCGGGTGAACCTCGGACGACGGGGCGGCCCGCCGGGCGCGGACACCGCCCGGGAGGGGTCGCCGGGCGGATTCCGGGGAGGGGTATCGGAGGGCTTGGGGGGCGGGGGCTCAGGCGCCGTAGCGCCGGTGGCGCGCCGCGTAGTCGCGCAGCGCCCGCAGGAAGTCGACCTTGCGGAAAGCCGGCCAGAAGACTTCGCAGAAGTAGTACTCCGAATGGGCGCTCTGCCAGAGCATGAAGCCCGAGAGCCGCGTCTCGCCGCTCGTCCTGATCACCAGGTCGGGGTCGGGCTGGCCGCGGGTGTAGAGGTGGGAGGCGATGAGGTCGGTGTCGACGATCTCGGCCAGCTCCTCGAAGGAGGTGCCCTTGCTCGCGTGGTCCAGGAGCATGGAGCGGACGGCGTCGGCGATCTCCTGCCGGCCGCCGTAGCCGACGGCGACGTTGACCAGTATCCCGGTGTTGCCGTCCGTG